>NZ_CP199309.1:0-20000 GCF_052540725.1 Robiginitalea rubriflava
ATGAATGTTACTGCTAATTCCGTATGGAAAAATTGTCTGGCTTTTATCAAAGATAATATCCAACCGCAGGCATTCAAAACTTGGTTTGAACCCATAAAACCCGTTAAGCTTTCCGACAAAGCCCTCAGCATACAGGTGCCGTCCAAATTTTTCTACGAATGGCTGGAGGAACACTATGTTAAATTACTGAAAGTTGCCCTGACCCGGGAATTAGGAGAAGGAGCTAAACTGGTCTACGTAATTAAAATGGAAAACACCTACGGAAACAAGGAACCTTTTACTGAAAAAATTCCTTCTTCCAACAGGGGTCAAATGGCGGCACAGGAAATGGATGTGCCTATCAAATCCAAGAACCCGGAACTTAAGAATCCATTTGTGATTCCGGGTATCCGGAACATTAAAATTGAGTCACAACTCAACCCCAGCTATAATTTTGATAATTTTCTGGAAGGGGACTCCAACCGTCTGGCCCGTTCGGCCGGGATGGCCGTTGCCAACAAACCGGGAGGCACCTCTTTCAATCCACTGCTGGTTTTCGGGGGGGTAGGCCTGGGCAAAACGCATTTGGCACACGCCATCGGGGTGGAGATAAAGGACAAATACCCGGAGCGTACCGTCTTGTATATTTCCGCTGAGAAATTTACGCAACAATACATTGAATCGGTTAAAAAGAATACCCGGAATGACTTTATACATTTCTATCAATTAATAGATGTCCTGATCATAGACGATGTGCAATTCCTGTCCGGAAAATCGGGGACACAGGATGTGTTTTTCCACATCTTCAATCACCTGCACCAAAATGGAAAACAAGTGATCCTCACTTCGGATAAGGCACCTGTAGATATGCAGGATATCGAACAACGGTTGCTATCGCGGTTTAAATGGGGGCTTTCTGCAGAACTGCAAAACCCAGATTACGAAACGCGAATATCCATCCTTAAGAATAAATTATACAGGGACGGTGTTGAAATGCCCGAAGAGATTATTGAGTATGTCGCCAAGCATATAAAAACCAATATCCGGGAACTGGAAGGAGCCATTATTTCACTTATCGCCCAGTCCTCTTTTAATAAAAAGGAAGTAACCCTGGACCTGGCACAACAGGTGGTTGAGAAATTTGTAAAAAATACGAAACGGGAGGTCTCAATAGACTATATACAGAAAGTGGTGTCCGATTATTTCGAGATGGATGTGGCCACCCTTCAATCCAAGACCCGCAAGCGACACATCGTTCAGGCACGACAGCTGGCCATGTTCTTCGCTAAAAAGTTTACCAAGGCCTCGCTGGCCAGTATCGGTTCCCAAATTGGAAAGCGCGACCACGCAACGGTACTGCACGCTTGCAAAACGGTTGATAACCTGGCAGAGACCGATAAGCAGTTCCGGAAGTACATCGACGATCTAACCAAGAAATTTTCCTGATCCCCCATGCCGGTACGCGTACTGATGGTTTGTCTGGGCAATATCTGCAGATCTCCCCTGGCAGAAGGGATCCTGGCCTCAAAAACGACAACGGAATCGGTAATTGTAGATTCCGCCGGAACGGCAGGATACCACGTGGGTAATCCGCCAGACCCAAGATCTATTGCGGTTGCTTTGGAAAACGGGATTGATATCAGCAACCAAAGATGCCGGAGGTTCAGCCAAAGCGATTTTGAAAATTTTGATTATATATTTGCCATGGACCGCTCTAATTTATCGGACCTGCAAGCACTGGCCCGAAACCGGGAAGAACTATCCAAACTTTCCCTCATACTGGATCGGTCTGGGATGCCAACCAAAGAAGTACCAGACCCCTATTATGGTGGGGAAGACGGCTTTAAAAAGGTCTATGACCTCCTCGATCAGGCCTGCGAGGATATAAAAAAGCAACTGCAAGGGTAGCCCTAACTATGGAAACAGACGAAATTCCAAAAGGAAAATTATTTATGATCCCCACTACCCTTGGGGAAACGGAACCGCTGGAGGTTCTACCCCTGGCAATTAAAAGGGCTATTGAAGAAATAGATACCTATATTGTTGAAAATGAGCGTTCTGCTCGCAGGTTTATTAAAAAGATTACCCCTCGTAAATCGCAGGATCAATTACAGATTTTTCTTTTAAACAAATATACCGAAGAGACCCTGCTTCCGGAATACCTGGAAGCTTGCCTGGAAGGCCGGTCCGTAGGCCTGCTCTCCGAAGCGGGTTGCCCGGCAGTGGCTGACCCGGGGGCTGTTATCGTGCGGCTGGCCCATTCCAAAAGAATAAAGGTGGTGCCCCTGGTAGGACCCTCCTCCATTCTGTTGGCGCTTATGGCTGGAGGCCTGAACGGGCAGAATTTTGCATTCAACGGCTACCTCCCGATTGACCCTTCTGAGCGCAGGAAAGCTATAAAAACACTTGAAAAAAGGTCGCGGGATCTCGGACAGACCCAACTCTTTATGGAGACCCCATACCGCAATGAAAAATTATTTGAAGAGCTTCTTAAAATCCTGCATCCGGATACGCTCTTAAGCCTTGCCTCGGACCTCACACTAAAAACAGAGGAGATACATACATACAGCGTTGCTCAATGGCAAGCCGGAAAAGCCGACCTTAACAAGCGGCCTACTATTTTCAGTCTGCTGGCCTGATAGTTTGGCCAGCCCCTTAATCTACTTTTGGGTTTTTTATTGGGGGGACTGCTGAGGTATCATACCCCTTAAAGCGCTTCAGGTAGTGGGTAATACTGGTGCCATAGGCGTCCAGGACTTCCCTTGATCCATTGGAACGAAGGTATTTCTGCACATTTCCGGGGCCGGCCAGGTGGGCAGCCGCCAAAATGCCAGACTCCGTTATTTCAACTCCATTAATCCGCTTACCGGTAAACCTGGGAATATCTTTACGCAGTATCCATTTATTACGGGCCAGATTAGTGGTAAAAACCTTTTCCTGCAATGCCGGATTCTTAAGGAATTTGGTGGCATTGTAAACGCCCATCAATTGAAGGGTTCCAATTCCAAACTGATATTTCCCCAGATAGCCAAGGGTGTTGATACTGAAATAATTTCCGCTGGATTCCTTAAAGGCCAATGCCTCCCTGAAACCTGTAAGTGAGGCTCCTAAAAAGGGCGGATTGATCTGATAATTTTGCTGTTCTTCCCGTGGAGTCGGGTAATGAACGGAAGTAGGTATTGTCATTTTAAGCGATTCCGGAACCTTTACCTCCCTTTTTTCATGGGATTTAAGTCCAAAACTCGCTAAAAAAAAGATCATGACAAGAGGACCGAAAAAACTAATCCATCTTTTCATATAAGTGTTTTCTTAAGACTCACAGGACCCGGAAGTCCCTGCTTAAAGTTCTCGGGGTAAAGATACTTCCGAAATAGTCCGGGAATCTGAAGATTTTCTTAAAATGACCTATTTCATGGATGAATGGTCAAAATCGGGGGAAGAATTACCTACCTGCGGATATCTTTGGAATTGATCCATCGGATGTACTGCGCCTTATTCCGGTTATGCTGCGCAAGCGTCTCCGCAAAAATGTGATATCCGAAATTGGATGTGTCTGCTACAAAATAGAGGTAATTGTGCTTTTCCGGGTTTAATACGGCTTCAATAGCTGATAAATCCGGCATACATATCGGCCCAGGGGGAATTCCACTGTATTTATAGGTATTGAAGGGGGAATCCAGTTCCAGGTCGCGATAAAGGACTCGTTTGATAATGGTATCGTAATTCCCGCTCAGCTGTTTGATCGCAAAAATAACCGTAGGATCGGCCTGCAAAGGGATGCCCCTCCTGATCCGGTTCAGGTAGACTCCGGCAACCCTCGGACGCTCATCGGCCTTTACTGTTTCCTTGTGCACAACCGCGGACAGGGCAACAACCTCTTCAGGACTCAGCCCCAGGGCTTTCGCTTTTTGCTTGCGGGAATCGGTCCAAAACCGCTTATATTCCTGCAGCATACGCTCCCGGAAAGCCTCAGCATCCGTATTCCAGAAAAACTCATAGCTATTGGGGAGATACGGAACCAGGGACTCTTCTTTTGACAAGCCGTTTTCCCTTAAGAACACCGGATCTGTAATTGCCCGCAGCAGCGACTGGCTGTCTGCTTCAATTTGAAAGGCAATTCTGCCCGCAAGGTCTTGCGGGGTTTCCTGATTGTTGAAGGAGACCAGTACCGGGGTATTACGGCTCCGAAGCGCATTAATTATATCGTTGTTACTCATCCCCTCGTCTATCGGGAATTTACCACCCCTTATATTATCCGTATACTGCTTGCGTTTGGCCACAATCTCAAAAGCATCCACATTTTTTAGCAAGGGAGTGAGTTGTTCTTTAACCTCCGCAAAAGTTGCATCCGAGCGGATGTAAACAAATGCCTTTTCGTTTTCAAATGCGGTATTGGGAGACAGAAAGGTACGGTAAACCATGGCCGCAAAAAGGCCTCCGATTAACAGCCCGAGAATTACCAGTAGTAATAGAATCCTTTTAATGTACATCTTGCTTTATTTTCTGTAAAAACAGTTCATCTTCAAAGCCTCCGCTTCGCCTCAGCCAGTCTTTTTTCCTTCCGCTTTCCAAAAATCCCAGTTTTTTGAAGAGATGCAGACTTCGCTTATTGGATGCCGCTACCCCTGCATAGATCTGATGCAGCCCCAGTTGCCCGAATCCGTATTTGCAAATAAGCTCAATTGCTTCCCCCCCATAGCCTTTATTCCGCGAACGTTCCTCGGCAATAATAATTCCAACACCCGCCCTTGCGTTTGAAGGGTCAAAATTATAGAGGTCAACCAGGCCAACCAACTCTTTCTGCTGGGTACAGACTCCCAGGCGAAGTTGTTTCGCCTCATAGATATCCCGCCCCGAGGCTTCCAGATATTTTTTCAGAATATGTTTGGAATAGGGTTGCAAGGTGCCACTGATCTCCCAGATGGAGGCGTCGTTTTCAATACGATACAAAAAATCCAGGTCATCGGGCTCCAGAGCCCTGAGGTAAATAAGATTTCCTGTCAGGTCTTTCATGGCCAGACCCCTTTAAAGACCTCAACAGCAGGTCCGGTTAGCCAGATATTCCTATAAACTCCTTTTTTTGTTTTGGCGAATTGCACGCTTAGCTGCCCTCCCAAAGTTTCTATTTGTGCTTCTTCCAAGGCAAATGCGCCCTTATGGTGCATGGCCAGGGCTACTGCTGTCACACCTGTACCACAAGAATAGGTTTCGTCTTCAACTCCTCGTTCGTAGGTTCGAACCTTAAAGCGATTATCCTGCAGCGGCAGCACAAAATTAATATTACTGCCTTTTTTACCATACAGGCCATAACGCAAACGTGCTCCCTCCTTTTTTACGTCAAGCTCATCCAGGTCTAGAACGATTTGTACGTGGTGCGGAGAACCCGTATCCAGGAAACTATAGGCTTCTTTTTCGCGGATTTCGGTTACCTCCTGCATTTGAATCGAAACAATCTGTTCCTGTATACGCACCTGATGCGGCCCGTCGGAGGCCACAAATTCACCGGTATTTTCAAGGATGCCCAACTGTCTTGCAAAAGCTGTGATACACCTGCCGCCATTGCCACACATACTCCCCGGTTTGCCGTCTGAATTGAAGTAGACCATTCTGAAATCTGCCGAATTGTCAGTTTCCAGCAGGATCAGCCCATCAGCCCCCACCCCAAAGCGCCTATGGCACATTTTCGCAATGGCTTTGGTATCATTTTTGGGAAATGTTTGTAGACGATTATCGATAAGGATAAAGTCATTTCCGGTTGCCTGATATTTTGAAAAGGAGATACTCATACCAAATAAAGCGTATAAAGATACATCATAAATAGCGGGTGCCAGCCGTTAAAATGACGTTAAACCAAAATTATATACTTCCAAAAATCTTAGTTTTATAGTGTAAAAATATGAAGAAAATGAAGCGATTTACAGGATTATTTCTAGTTGCGGTGATGGCCGGAGGCCTCACCCTTGGGACTTATAAATTATTTTTTGAAAAATCAGATTACGCCCTAGTCAGCCAGAATGATTCGCTTCCGGTTTTCACCACCAGTTCTGCCGTGGCATCTGCCAAAGGAGCCGGTATCAATGAAGTGGATTTTACTATGGCTGCGGAAAGTACCGTTAACGCTGTAGTCCATGTGAAGAACGTTGCCGTCAGCCGGGGGCCCAGCAGCCTGCTGGAATTTTGGTATGGCTATGAAGAACGACCCAGGGTCCAAATGGGTACAGGATCCGGGGTTATTATTTCACCTGATGGCTATATTGTAACCAACAACCATGTGATTGCGAATGCCACCGAATTAATGGTAACCTTAAATAACAACAAAACCTACGAAGCAACCGTCATAGGAACGGATCCCAATACAGATATTGCCCTGCTGAAAATCGAGGAAAGAGGTTTGCCTTACCTGGCTTTCGGTGATTCCGACAATGTTCGTATCGGGCAATGGGTACTGGCAGTAGGTAACCCGTTTAACCTTACCTCAACAGTAACAGCCGGTATTGTAAGCGCTAAAGCAAGAGACCTTGGGCGCAACCAATCTTTTATACAGACTGATGCGGCAGTGAATCCGGGAAACAGCGGAGGGGCTCTGGTCAACACTAATGGTGATCTGATCGGGATCAACACAGCCATTACTTCTCAGACCGGATCCTACATCGGGTATTCCTTTGCAGTACCCAGCAATATCGCGAGAAAAATAGTGGAAGATATTCTGGAATATGGAAATGTTCAGAAAGGAATCCTCGGGGTACAATCTCCCCGTTTAGATTCCCCTTACGCCCGGGAAAATGGATTTGATGAAATTGAAGGAGTGTACGTAGACGGGGTAGAAGAAGATTCCGGTGCTGAAGATGCTGAAATACAGCGGGGTGACATCATTAAAAGAATAGATGATATCAAGGTCCGCAAATTTGCTGATCTGGTGGGATATATTTCTACCAAACGCCCCGGCGACCAGGTGGAAGTTACCCTGGTGCGGGACGGGGAAAAATTACTGCTGCCGGTAACCCTAAAAGAACGCCAGACCATTAACTTACCTGCCTTAGGGCTTACCGTAAAAAACCTGTCCGAAGCTGACAAGAAAGAGTACAAGGTCAAAAAGGGCGTAAAAATAGTGGGAGTACCCGAAACCTACAGGGGGTACGACCTTATGGGGAAAATTATTCTTCAGGTAGATGATAAGGATATTACAGATATACATAAGGCTAAAGAACTTTTTGGAGACATTTCCCGTTACCGCAAAAGCAGCATCACCCTTTTAGATAAAAAAGGCGAGAAAGAACGAATTATTTTTCAATAAATGTGTTCAAACGGAAAAACACCTGCTCTTTTGAAGCAGGTGTTTTTTTATGGACAAAACCTTGTGCGAAAACGTTTGAAATAGCTAATTTTGCCGAGATTTTAAACAACTGATTCATGAAAAAATCCAACTCTTACGAGAAGGAGCTGGCCTTTCAGGCAGATCGGAGAAAAGCAACCACCGAATTTATCAAAATTATCAGCGATCTATGGTATGACAAGGCTATTGAAGTGGTCCTTTTCAAGAACCAGATCATCGATAAAAATGTCAGTGAAATCATCAATCTGCATGAGTATGCCGGGCAGTTTGTACAAAAGCCCATCTCCATTTTTGATTCAGTTGAACTGCTCAGGGCGATCAATGACATTGCGCTGCCCCCCTCAAAACTGGATATAGGGAAGCTCACCTATGAATACCATTCGGACAGCCATAGTAAATACCACAATGTCAAGGCCTTTGTGCTGGATAAATTAAAAGATGCCCAGAGCTATCCGGAAATTGCTCCCAAAGACGTGGTCCTATATGGTTTTGGGCGTATTGGGAGGCTTCTGGCCCGAGAACTGATGACCAAAACCGGGAAGGGTAGCCAGTTACGCCTGAGAGCTATTGTCACGAGAGGTTCGATGAGTGCCGAAAAGCTGGAAAAAAGGGCAATGCTGCTCCGAACTGATTCTGTTCATGGGGAATTCAAAGGTACCGTGGAGGCAGATGCCGAAAACAGTATTTTATATATAAATGGCACCACAGTACATATGATCAGTGCCGAGGCACCTGAGGATATAGATTATACCCAATACGGTATTACCGAAGCTTTAATTATTGACAATACCGGGGCTTTCCGGGACAAGGAATCTCTGGGGAGGCACCTTAAGGCCAAGGGAGCAGCCAAAGTTTTGCTGACGGCTCCCGGGAAGGATGTTCCAAACATTGTTCACGGTGTAAACCAGAACGATTTCGATCCGGATGCTGTGGATATTTATTCGGCCGCATCCTGCACGACCAATGCGATAACCCCTGTTTTAAAAGTAATTGAAGATTCCTTGGAAATCGAAAAGGGACATTTGGAAACCATTCACGCCTATACGAACGACCAGAACCTGGTGGACAACATCCACGGAAAGTACCGGCGGGGCAGGGCCGCTGCTTTAAATATGGTTATAACCGAAACCGGGGCCGGAAAGGCGGTGGCAAAAGCACTTCCATCCCTGGAAGGAAAACTGACTTCCAATGCCATCCGTGTTCCGGTACCCAACGGATCACTGGCAATACTTAATTTACAGTTAAAAAATAAAACGAGTCTGGAAGGTGTTAACACCATTTTGAAGAAATACGCCCTGGAAGGAGATTTGGTGGAACAGATAAAGTATTCCATGAGCAACGAGCTGGTTTCTTCAGATATCATCGGCACTTCGGCTCCCGCCATTTATGATAGTCGTGCCACTATCGTAACTGATAACGGAAAAAACCTGATTCTATATATCTGGTACGATAACGAATATGGCTATGCGCATCAGGTAATCCGCCTCTCCAAATATATCGCCAAAGTCCGGAGGTATACCTATTATTAACGGCTGCTGAATAAGTCTGACCGAAGCGATTGGCACCTCCCTGTCTGCGGGGAGGAAATAAGGCTTTTTTTTTCTTTTTCAGAATATTGAACTACTTTAGCCCCACCTTAAATCGTATTAACTACTTAGAACAAACTGAAATGAAGTCTTTTAAGCTATACCTATTGCTCCTTGCCCTGTTCAGCTGTGGTTTGCAGTTCGCTCAGGATTCCGGGGATGAGGGCTCCCTGAATGCCGGCACCATCGAAAGCCAGTTCGAATTCATTTTCAAAAAATCGGGAAATTACAATGCCGATGGACGCAGGTATGAAGTGGTGCGAGCCATCAATCTCGACAAACTCCGCTCCAATGTGCTGGACAGTCTTAAAGCGGCAGGTACAAAGGCCAGTGAGCTGAACGCAACCATCTCAAGACAGGAGGCAACAATAGCCAGTTTAAATTCCAAGTTAGAAGAAACAACGGCGCAACTCAATTCCGTAACCGAGGAAAAAGACAGTATGTCATTGTTTGGTGCCTTGGTTTCCAAAGCTACCTACAATATCATTTTATGGACTATTATCCTCGGGCTTTCATTGCTTTTACTGTTATTTATTTACCGTTTCAGAAGAAGCAATATTTTGACTCAGGAGGCAAAGGTTAAACTTTCAGACCTGGAAACTGAATATGAAGATCATCGCCGGAAGGCTCTGGAACGCGAGCAGCGAATAAGCCGGCAATTGCAGGATGAAATCAATAAGTACCGTAAATCCAAATAATTTAGCAGGCCCCTGAGGGGCCTTTTTTTTTTGAGCCATGGAAATTATACGCGCCGATCTGTCTCACCTGCAGGAACTGAGCTTGCTCCTGGATGGCTACCGGGTATTTTACGAGCAACCCTCGGATTCCCAAGCTGCAAAGAATTTTTTACAACAGCGCCTTTCCAATGAAGATTCAGTGATCTTTATGGGCAGGATAGCAAATCGTCCTGTGGGATTTGTGCAACTATACCCTTCCTTTTCGACGGTGCGGTTAAAGCGCATCTACACACTGAATGATCTTTTTGTTGCCCCAGCCCAAAGAAAATCAGGAATAGGGACCGCTCTTTTAAAGAAGGCAAAGGCCTATTGCATCGAACAAAAAGCCGCAGGTCTGGCCCTGGAAACGGCAAGGGACAACCCTGCGCAATTGCTATATGAACGTTTGGGATGGAAGAAAGACTCTAATTGTTTTCATTACTTTTGGAGCGTTGAAGGTTCCTGAAATTAAAATCCGTCAATAATGCGAATTGATATTATCACGGTCCTGCCAGAGCTTTTAAAAAGCCCCTTTGAGGCCTCCATCCTGAAAAGGGCTATAGAAAAAGGGCTGGTGGAAGTGCATATGCACAACCTGCGGGATTACGCTTCAAACAAATACAAACAAGTAGACGATTACCAGTTTGGAGGTGGCGCGGGAATGGTACTGATGCCTGAGCCTATCGATAAATGCATGCAAAAGCTGAGTTCTGAGCGCTCCTATGACGAGATCATCTATATGACACCGGACGGCAGCACCCTGAATCAGCAAACGGCTAATACGCTCTCGCTGAAGGAAAACATAATAATCCTATGCGGACATTACAAGGGCGTCGACCAGCGAATCCGGGATATTTGGATAACCCGCGAGGTATCTATCGGGGATTATGTCCTTTCCGGAGGGGAACTCGGAGCCGCTGTATTATGTGATGCCATCATCCGTTTGATTCCGGGTGTGCTGAATGATGAAACCTCTGCCCTTACGGACAGTTTTCAGGATCAGTTACTGGCGCCTCCGGTATATACACGGCCCAGGGAATTTAAGGGAATGAAAGTCCCGGAAGTACTGACCAGCGGGAATTTTGAAAAAATTGAGGCCTGGAGGGAGGCAGAAGCTTACAAGCGTACCGCCGAACGCAGGCCTGACCTTCTGGACCAATCTTAGTTTTTATTTTTGTTCAAAAATATTGTCAGTTGCAATTATTGCGTTATTTTTGCAAACGATTTTGAGTCAACCTCTGACGAAGTCCGTGAACGTTGGCTTGAAGAAACTTAAATCAAAACGATGGAATCGTTAGTCAAATTTGTAGAAAACGAATTTATAAGCAAAAAGGACTTCCCGGAATTCTCGGCCGGGGATACCATTACGGTATATTATGAAATCAAGGAAGGTGAGAAGACCCGTACCCAGTTCTTCAAGGGTGTTGTTATACAGCGCAGGGGAAGCGGAGCAACCGAAACCTTCACTATCCGTAAAATGAGTGGTACTGTTGGAGTTGAACGGATTTTTCCGATGAACATGCCTGCTTTGCAAAAAATTGAGATCAATAAGCGCGGAAAAGTACGCCGGGCGCGAATCTTCTACTTCCGTGGCCTCACCGGTAAAAAGGCGCGAATTAAAGAAGTGCGTTCCTGAAAGAGCTAAAAAAAAGACCCGGAGTAATACTCCGGGTTTTTTTTTGTCTACTTCCTAAAGGAATTTAGTGTTTTACGTATTATCTCGACACAGTCCAGAAGTTGTTCCTCCGTCATAACAAGAGGTGGTGCAAAACGAATGATATTCCCGTGGGTAGGTTTGGCCAGCAGTCCGTTTTCGGCAAGGGCCATACAAATATCCCAGGCAGTGGAACTGTCTTCTGTATCATTTATTACAATGGCATTGAGCAGACCTTTGCCCCTTACCAGGGTAACCAGATCGTTTTCATCAATTATTTCCTGCATTTTCTCCCGGAAAATGCGACCCAGCCGATCAGCTCTATCAGCAAGATTCTCGTCCCGCACCACTTCCAGTGCAGCCATAGCTACAGCACAGGCCAGCGGATTTCCTCCAAAAGTAGATCCGTGGTTTCCGGGTCTGATCACTTCCATGATATGCTTGTCTGCCAGTACTGCAGAAACCGGAAAAACACCGCCAGAAATAGCCTTTCCAAGAATCAGTACATCGGGTTTGACCTCCGGTTTCCCGCTGCAGTTTTTATCCGGACAACTGCAGTTACCACAACTGGCCAGCAGACGGCCCGTTCTGGCAATGCCGGTCTGTACTTCATCGGCAATGAACAACACATTGGCCTCCCGGCATATCTCGTAGGCCTGCTTCAGGTAGTTTTCATCCGGAACATACACCCCGGCTTCCCCCTGAATGGGTTCAACCAAAAAAGCTGCTGTCTTATCGTCTATTGCTTCCCGTAAAGCGGCAATATCATTATAACGGATACTGACAATCCCTGGGGTAAACGGCCCGAAATTCTCCGTGGCCACCGGATCGTTGGATGCAGATATTATAGTGATGGTCCGGCCGTGAAAATTGTTCTGACAAACAATAATCTTAGCCTGGTTTGCCGGAATCCTTTTTTTCTCATACCCCCATTTCCGCGCAAGTTTGATGGCCGTCTCAACAGCCTCGGCCCCTGTGTTCATCGGCAAGACTTTGTCAAAACCGAAATATTCGGTAATGTACTTTTCGTATGGCCCCAACTGATCGTTGTAAAAAGCCCTGGATGTAAGGGTTAGCTGATCTGCCTGAGCTTTCAGGGCTTCCGTTATTTTTGGGTGACAATGCCCCTGGTTTACTGCTGAATAGGCAGAAAGGAAATCGTAATAGCGCTTCCCTTCTACGTCCCATACATATACCCCTTCTCCTTTTTTAAGGACAACAGGCAGCGGATGGTAATTCTGAGCCCCGTATTTTGCCTCCAGCTGAATGGCCTCGGCCGAGCTCATGTGTTCTAAAACTGACATCACATAGAAATTTGGCTTAAACAAATACAATTCCTTCTTAGGGAGAGAAATCATCCTATTGCAGAGCATAAATGTATTAAATATTAACGTATTCCCCAGTTTTAACAAGGCTTATTTGGACGCTTTAGAGCTCAGTGCAGCAATTTGTAATTCAATCCGTTTTAGTTCTCGCTTTATATCATTTTTGTCCATCTGCATCCAGAAATACAACTTTAAAATACCCACTGCGCTCATACATAAAAATCCGGCAGCGGCCCAGCGAATCAGGTCTTCAATACTTTCTGAATTGATAAATGCATATAAACTGTAAACAAAGCCCGCAAACAGCACCACAATCAGGAAGTTCATCAGGATTGCAAGCCACCCCAGGCTTCCCCTGTATACCTCACCCAGTTTACTCAATACCGGAAGCTCATTTAATTCATCATAAAAAGCCGCTTCTTCCTCTGAAAGGGCCTCTTTGATCATTTTGTCTATTTCTTCTAGATCTTTTTTCATCTTTTAGTATTTAAAATGGTTTTTAATTTTTCCCTGGCATGAAACAACCTGGATTTCACGGTGCCTACGGAAACCCCGGTAATCTCAGAAATCTCATTAAGAGAGTAAGACTCCGTATAAAATAACTTCAGTACGACCTGATGATCCGTTTTTAGTGATTCAATTGCCCTCCGCAAGCTGATTATTATCTCAGGACCATAATTATTTTCTGTATCCGCAGGCTGCTTTTCCAAAAAATGGAATTCCTTTAGCCGCTGACGCTCCTTACCCTTTTTAGCCAGATAATCAAGCGCTTTCCGGGTAACGATGGTCATAATCCAGCTGCCAAAGGTATTGGGTTCTCTGAGTTTACTTATCCCGTTAATAGCCCGTTTCCAGCTTTCCTGTACCACATCTCTTGCTGTATCCTTATCCTTTGTATATCTGTAAGCGTGTCTGCAGAGTTTTTTGTGGTACCGGCGGATGAGTAAATCCAAGGCCCGCTTATCCCCTGCCCTGTACTGGAGTACCAGTAGTCCGTCAACAACCTTACTGATTTTTTTCATGCTTCTACTCTTTAGACAGTGAATTTGCTTTCAGGTTCAAAAAAACTTCTGTCAGGCAGAACTTATAAGATGCATATTAAGTAAAATATAATTGGCTGGGATTAGTACATTTGCCTCATGCGGAAAAAGAACAACAGAAAAATCTTTGAAGAGGTGGAAGTGCTTCGGGCAGGAGCGAAAGGCAAGTCGATCGCCCAGGCCCCGGATGGGCGGGTAATATTCCTTTCTAATGCGGTGCCGGGAGATGTAGTCCGGGTTCAGACTACCCGTAAAAGGAGGGCGTATTACGAAGGTGTGGCAACGGACATTCTCAGCCCATCCAAAGATCGGATTAATCCTGAATGTATTCATTTCGGTACCTGCGGCGGATGTAAATGGCAACATATGGCCTACTCCGCCCAGTTGCAGCACAAGCAGGAAGAGGTCCTTTCAAACCTTCAAAGGATTGGCAAAGTCACAATCGGAAAAGTATACCCTATTCTTGCGGCTCCCAGCCCCTATTTCTATCGCAATAAAATGGAGTTTTCCTTCTCGAACAACCGCTGGCTGGACAGCAGTGAAATCGAATCTCAGAAGGCGGTTGAAGACAAAAATGCCCTGGGGCTACATATTCCGGGCATGTGGGACAAGGTGCTCGACCTGAAGGAATGTCATTTGCAGGCAGCCCCCTCCAATGCCATAAGACTTGGGATACGGGCTTATGCCACAGAACACGGGCTTTCATTTTTTGACCCCAAAAAACAAAAAGGATTATTAAGGACCCTGATGATCCGAAATACCACAGCAGGTGCGGTAATGGTGCTATTGCAATTTTTTGAAGACAGAAAGGAACAACGCGAAGGATTACTGGAGTACCTCAGGGATTCCTTTCCGCAGATTGAGTCTTTGTATTATGTAATAAATACCAAGGCGAACGACACGCTCTACGACCAGGAACTGCATTGTTATGCGGGGGAACCTTATATTACCGAACAGATGGAGGACCTGCAATTCAGGATTACCCCAAAATCTTTTTACCAGACCAATTCAGAACAGGCCTATAATTTATATAAGAAAGTAAGAGAGTTTGCAAACCTGCAGGGATCTGAACTCGTATATGACCTGTATACCGGCCTGGGTACCATTGCACAGTTTATAGCCCGGCAGGCCGACAGGGTAATCGGGATTGAAGCCGTACCGGAAGCCGTGGAGGCTGCAAAAATGAATGCAAAGGATAACGGCATTGATAATATTGCCTTTTATGCAGGGGATATGAAAGAATTGTTTACGGACGATTTCCTGAATGAGCACGGACATCCAGACTTGATTATTACGGATCCGCCAAGGGACGGGATGCATAAGCAGGTGGTAGAACAGATCCTGAAAATTGCACCTGAAAAGATTGTATATGTCAGTTGTAACAGCGCGACCCAGGCCAGGGACCTGGCACTGATGTCTGAACAGTACGAACTGGTTTGCTCACAGGCAGTGGACATGTTCCCCCAAACACAACATGTGGAAAATATCGTACTTTTAAAAGCTCGCTCAAATACCTAATTTAAGGCCTTGAAGAATTATCAATTATTTATCATCCGGCTCATCCGGCATTCAGGAATCCTGGTTTCCTTGGCCGTACTTATTGCTGTACAGGCATGTGAGAAAGACGATATATGCGTGGATGGGGATACCCCGCTATTGCTAATCAGGTTCTATGACAATGCAGCTCCTGAAAGTCCTAAAACCGCGAATAGTCTTCGGATTATCGGACTCGGACAGGAAGAAGTGGTAAATACCATCGCAGACCGATCAAATTTAGATTCCATAAGCCTGCCCCTGCGCATAGGTGAAGGCGAAACCCGATTTGTTTTTATATTGAATTCTGACGGGGACCCGGGAGCAGAGACCGGAAATCCGGATACACTTACCTTCAGTTATTCCAACAGGGAAGAATTTATATCCCGTGCCTGCGGTTTTGTTGCTACTTTTGAGGACCTGCAGGTCTCTGTACAGGCCGATTCTGAAAACTGGATACAGGATTTTAATATAATCAATGGAATCATTCGAAAACAAGACAGCGCCCATGTTTCGATTTTTCATTAGTTTTCTATTCATTATGGCCATTGGCCAGCCGGCAGAGCTTTACGGACAGGCAGCGGGAAATATCACCCAAGACAGCATCCGTAAATCCGAAGAGTATGGCCTGAGGGTAGGTATTGATCTGAGCAGACCGCTTATCGCTACTTTGAATGAGGATTATTCCGGTATTGAATTGGTAGGGGATTATCGTTTAAGTTATAAATTTTACCTGGCTGCCGAATTGGGAAATGAATCCAAAACTACCAGGGAACTCCTGGATAATGAACAGGACATAAATATCATATCCCTCTATGATTACGAAGCTTCCGGTAGCTACCTTAAGGTAGGAGTTGATTACAATACCTATGAGAACTGGTATGGAATGAACAACAGCCTTTTTGTGGGCGCGCGCTATGCCTTCAGTGCTTTCAGCAACACCTTAAATTCCTATTCGCTCTATGACAGTAACCGCTACTGGAACCCGGGAGGCTTTGTTACAGGCTCAGACCAGCCTCAGGAATTCAGTGGGCTGAACGCCTCCTGGCTGGAGCTTTTGCTGGGGGTCAAGGCTGAAATAATTGCAAACTTTTATCTAGGGGCATCGGTTCGCCTGGGCCTTTTGATTACCAACAAAGAATCCGAAGTTTTTCCAAACCTCTGGATCCCCGGATTTAACCGGGTTACAGATGGAAGTAGTTTTGGGGTCGGCTTTAACTATACACTAACCTATTTTCTTCCCCTTTACAAAAAAACGAGGGTTGCACCCAAGCCCCGTGAAGAGCAGTAAACCCATACGGCTTAGTTCACTTGGATAGATGTAACTTATTGATATTTAGCCTTTTTACTGCCTTCGTAGACCTCAAAGAGCGCCAGTCGCGATTCTATTCCTCCATTAAATAATTTAATCTTACGGGTAGCCCTCAGACCGACCTTCTTTAAAGCTTCCAGATTCCCCATGAGCAACCAGGCCCTGGTATTTTTGTAATGCTGCTTCAGGCAGTCGCCTATCTCTTTATAAAAATTTTCCAGGGAAACCGGCAGGCGTTCCCCGTAAGGAGGGTTGGTAACCAGCAGTAAAGGCCCCTTTGTTTCCTTTTCGGTTTCAAAAAAATTCTTCTGGTCTACACGAATGAATTCTGCAAGGTTTGCATTCTCAATGTTCTCCCTCGCTTTGCGAACCGCCGAAGGTGCTTTATCATATCCTCGTATGCTAAAGTGAAAATCTCTTGTTTTATCCAGGGCGGCTGATCTGATAATCTGGAAGAGCTCCGGGTCGAAATCCTTCCAGCGCTCAAAACCAAATGAGGGTCTGTTTATATTTGCCGGGATATTGCAGGCAATCATGGCGCCTTCAATTAGCAAAGTACCACTTCCACACATGGGATCCAGCAAATCCGAATGCCCGTTCCACCCGCTTAATAACAGTACTCCAGCAGCCAGAACCTCATTTAAAGGCGCAATATTCGTCTCCTGGCGGTAGCCCCTGAGGTGCAGCGAATTGCCGGAACTATCCAGGGATAAATGTGCCACAGTACCCTGCAGGTGCAGATGCAGGCGTAAATCGGGATCGGATACCGATACACCGGGTCGGCTGCCGTGTTTCTTTCTGAACTGGTCCACTATGGCATCCTTGACTTTTTGAGAAACGAAAAGGGAATGGGAAAAATGCTCGCTATTGAGCACAGTATCCACTACAAAAGTATTTTCGGCATCCATGAACTGACTCCAGTCAATTTGCTGAATTTCCCGATAGAGGTCTTCGGGGCCCTTTACCTTAAAAGTCCTTACAGGTTTGAGTATCCGAAGGGCCGTTCGCAGGCAAAGATTGGCTTTGTACATAAACCCCTTGTCTCCTTCAAAAAAAACACAGCGAACCCCCTCTTTTACGTTCCCTGCTCCCAGCCTCAATAATTCCTTTGCCAATACGGGCTCCAGGCCGTACATCGTTTTGGCAACCATTTCAAAATTTCCCGACATCAATAATGATCTTTATAGCCCAAAAATACACTAATTTTACGGCGGAACTGATTTTATGATTACAGACACCTTCCCTTTGTTTCAAATTGTGCTCCCTGCCCTGTCCGTTATAAGCAGTTTTGCAGTTTTGTATTTTTTCAGGTCCCTTCAAAACCGAAATTACAACCTGCTTTTGGCTTTCAGCGGAGCCTTTTTACTCGCACTAACCCTTTTTGAGTTGCTTCCATCTGCCTATGCCATCCAAAATGACCGTATCGCCGGAATATTTATAGCAATAGGTATTTTACTTCAAATCCTTCTTGAATTCTTTTCGAAAGGAGCCGAACACGGGCATGTACACGGGTTTAAACAGGATCTGAACTTTCCCTGGCTACTATTTATCAGCCTCTGTATTCACGCCTTCCTGGAGGGGATTCCCCTGGAAGAAAACCGGGATTTTGTTTGGGCAATTATCGTACACAAAGTACCAGTTGTACTGATCCTGGGGAGTTTTCTGTTAAAATCTCCCTTAAGCACGCGCTACATCTGGTTTTTTATCATCCTCTTTGCCCTGATGACCCCTTTGGGAACCGTCTTAAGTCAATATGCACCTGTACACCAATATTACCCTTACCTCCTTTCACTGGTTATTGGTGTTGTTTTGCACGTATCGACCATTATCCTCTTCGAAAGCTCAAAAGACCACTCCTTTAACCGCCGAAAGCTGGCTGTGATTATTTTGGGTATGGTCCTGGCATTTTTACTTTAAGCACAGCTTATGCAAGAGTTATGTGGTAGATAAATATCCAATGCGAGATAGCTCCTCCAAGTACAAAGAAATGCCAGATCATATGGTTAAAGGGAATCCTCCTCATGGCATAAAAAAATATACCCAGGGTATAGAAAGCACCTCCGGCAGCAAGCCAGAATAATTCCAACTCTGAAATTGCATCCGATAGCACCTGGAAATCAAAGGCAATCAACCATCCCATTAAGAGGTACAAAAGCAGCGAAAAGAGCTCGAACTTTCCCGTAAAAAATAGTTTTAAGACGGTACCGAACAGGGCCATCCCCCAAACTGCCCAAAGTATGAGGTCCCCCCTGCTGCCCTCCAGAACCGAAAGGCATACAGGGGTATAAGTACCTGCAATCAAATAATAAATACTGATATGATCCAGGATTCGAAGTTTTCGCTTAATCCCCGGATTTGCAACTGCGTGATAAATGGTGGATGCACTGAAAAGCAGGATTACGGATAAACTGTAGATCCAGAGTCCTGCCTTGAGTGCACTACCGGCTTCTCTGACATTTAAAAGCAGGTATATCATCCCGATTACCCCCAGCAATATTCCCAGGGCGTGCGTTCCGGTATTCCAATATTCTTCGTCTCTATAGCTGATTTTCATTTTGGAAAAAGCCATTATTTATCTAAAGCTTTTGGTTTTAGTTTTTTCTTAAACCCTATTCCGGATAATACCAGAAAGGTATTCTGATAATAGATCGGATATAAACCGAATCCTCCCTGAAATCCTTTCGGGTAATATTTAAAACGTGTTTACCTCTTGGAATCCCTTGCAGGTCCAGGGTTGTTTCATAGCCGATCTGTTTTTGCGGGTTTTCAACATAAAGAAAGGTAGGTTTGTAGGGAATGCTGTCGATTTTAAGGGTATACATCTCCTGTAGGGTTTCCAAATAATCTTTTAGTTTATTAGTTCGTTGGCTAAAAGAAACCGTTCCGTCTCCGAAAAGTGAGTAAATACCCCGCCTGTCCTGATCCGGTTTAAGCGATTCATTAAAGCGAAAAACATCGTCCTCTACAGATTTCCCATAAACAATAAAAACAGGCAAGGCCGGTTTGTAAATGGTTCGCGAAGGTATGGAGGCCCTGTCCGCAAAAACATTCTTCCCTTGCATCTGATCTTCGTAATTGGACTGGTTTGCTGTATATGAGTTTGAATTCATATCCTTGGTAAGGTAATTGGAGGTGCTAAAACCCGTTCCAACCAGAATGGTGCCCGTCAAATAGATGGGTACCACAAAAAAACTCAAGCGTTTTCCGAATCGGGTATCCAGAAAATTATAAACCATAGGGCGATATAAGATGGAGAGCGTCAAATACTTAAAGACCCAATAAACAGGATAGTAAAAAAAAGTAGTCCATTTCTTTTTCTTCAGCCAGCCTTGAGTAGCGAAGTCTATAAAAGTCAGTACCATTCCCAGACTGATAAACATTATCATGGGTATTCCAAACCAATATTTTAACCATTTCGGGATTTCATCCTTGTTCAACATCAGGCCTAATAATGTAAGGCAAAATGTAATGGTCAGCAGTCCGATCAGATAAAAAACCAGCAGGAATGTTATAGCAAAAATA
>NZ_CP199309.1:25000-1987500 GCF_052540725.1 Robiginitalea rubriflava
CCTCACGGCACGAGCTGACGACAACCATGCAGCACCTTGTAATGAGTCCGAAGAAGGGTCCATCTCTGGACCTGTCCCACTACATTTAAGCCCTGGTAAGGTTCCTCGCGTATCATCGAATTAAACCACATGCTCCACCGCTTGTGCGGGCCCCCGTCAATTCCTTTGAGTTTCATTCTTGCGAACGTACTCCCCAGGTGGGATACTTATCACTTTCGCTTGGCCGCCGAGACCGAAGTCCCGACAGCTAGTATCCATCGTTTACGGCGTGGACTACCGGGGTATCTAATCCCGTTCGCTCCCCACGCTTTCGTCCATCAGCGTCAGTGTGTGGTTAGTGACCTGCCTTCGCAATCGGTGTTCTATGTGATATCTATGCATTTCACCGCTACACCACATATTCCGGCCACTTCACCACAACTCAAGACTAACAGTATCAAAGGCAATTTTACGGTTGAGCCGCAAACTTTCACCCCTGACTTATTAGCCCGCCTGCGGACCCTTTAAACCCAATGATTCCGGATAACGCTCGGACCCTCCGTATTACCGCGGCTGCTGGCACGGAGTTAGCCGGTCCTTATTCTTACGGTACCGTCATCTACCCACACGTGGGTATTATTCTTCCCGTATAAAAGCAGTTTACAACCCGTAGGGCCGTCTTCCTGCACGCGGCATGGCTGGATCAGTCTCTCGACCATTGTCCAATATTCCTCACTGCTGCCTCCCGTAGGAGTCTGGTCCGTGTCTCAGTACCAGTGTGGGGGATCCCCCTCTCAGGGCCCCTACCTATCGTAGCAATGGTGAGCCGTTACCTCACCATCTAGCTAATAGGACGCATGGCCATCCTCTACCGTTAAAACTTTAACTACTAATAAGATGCCTTAAAGTAGTACTATGGGGTATTAATCCGGATTTCTCCGGGCTATCCCCCTGTAAAGGGTAGGTTCCATACGCGTTACGCACCCGTGCGCCACTCGTCAGCGGAAAAGCAAGCTTTTCCCTGTTACCGTTCGACTTGCATGTGTTAGGCCTGCCGCTAGCGTTCATCCTGAGCCAGGATCAAACTCTTCATCGTAGTTTCTTAAATATTGTACTTAATCAAATAAATGCAATACCAAAATATCTCACCAGAAACAGTCCTCCCAACTCGGTCCAGGTTGTTATATAATTCCTTGACGGATGTTGTTTATTTGTACAAAATGCTTCTCTCATATAAGCCCCGGTCTGTCAAAACCAAAACCCAAAAAAAAAGCGTACGCTGTCTGTCAATATGTCAATGAACTTTTTCTCTTACTCTCTCGCCCCCTCAACAAAACTATCCATAGTTCGCCTCAAAAGCGGGTGCAAATATAAAATGGTTTTTTTGAAAAACAACTAATATCTGAGGTTATTTTTTTCTTTTTTTTGAAGCAAAATTCTAATGTGCTTATAACTAGAAAATTGCTGTAAATCACCTCAAAAAAAGGACCTAAAATTTAAGAAAAAAAATGTACCGCTGCAACTATTCCTTAGTCTTTTTTTCCTGCTTCCATTTATTGGTGAGTGCGGCAAAATCGTATTCGAGTACAGAGGCCTGCCGCTGCAGCTGTCCGGAAGCAAAAGCCCTTTGTAGTATGTCTTCAATAAGATAGTCTTCGTGAATGCTCTCGGGATGGTATTCTTCCTTGATGCTGATCTTAAACATCTTTGCAGTGGTCTGATACCAAAAGGCCCGCCAGCCGCTTCGCAATTCTTTAACCAGATCAAATGCTGTCACCCCGGTTTGCCGGTAAATCAGTTTTACCAGGATCTGCCCCTCCGTACGGGTAAGCTTTTTTAACTCAGCTGAAAACTCCTCTTCAATATAACGCTGCACCACCTTGGTATACCGTTTTCGCTTGCGATTGGATTTAATCTTGGAAAGGCGCTCGTTCAGCGAAACCAACCTCTCGGAGGCGAGCTTTGCATACGGATATACTTTTATGGTCTTCCTCCTGAGTATATAATAGCGTAGCTTATCCTTATAGCTGTCAAATTGCAGTTTCCCGAATATGTAAACCTCGTCCAATTCGATGGAGCTTTTGAAGATGGAATCACCTTCAATGATGATGAGCTTTTCGGTAAGCGAATCAATGGGCTCCTCCGGAATTTGTGCCAGGGCAGACAAAGGGAGTCCTAACAGGGTGATACCCCAAAGCAGGTTTGGAATTTTCAGTTCTCTCATAAGCCGGGTCAAAAGTACATATAAAGGGCATGTCTTTCTATTAAATAAACGTGAATATTAGTAAGTTTGCAGCAAACACATTCCTATGAAAATCGAATCCATCCTGAATGCTGAATCGCTTAAATTTTTCGAAAAATACCTGAATAATGCCTCCCCTACCGGCTACGAATGGGAAGGCCAGAAAATCTGGATGAATTACCTGAAACCCTATGTAGATACTTTTATTACGGATACCTATGGGACGGCCGTGGGGGTGATTAACCCGGATGCTCCTTATAAAGTGGTTATTGAAGGGCATTCGGATGAAATTTCCTGGTATGTGAACTATATCACAGACAACGGCCTTATCTATGTGATTCGCAATGGGGGAAGTGACCACCAGATCGCCCCTTCCAAATGGGTAGACATTCATACTAAAAAAGGGATTGTTAAGGGTATCTTCGGGTGGCCAGCCATCCACACCCGGGACAAATCCAAAGAAGAGCCGCCGAAAATTGAAAATATTTTTATCGATATCGGGGCCAAGGATAAAGAGGAGGTAGAAAAATTAGGGGTACATGTGGGATGTGTTATCACCTACCCCGATACTTTTCACATCCTGAACAAGGATAAATTTGTCTGCCGGGCAATAGACAACAGGGCTGGTGGCTTTATGATCGCACAGGTGGCCAGGCTGTTGCACGAAAACAAAAAGAAACTTCCTTTCGGATTGTACATTACCAATTCCGTGCAGGAGGAAATTGGTCTGAGAGGAGCTGAAATGATCACCCAGCGTATCCGTCCGAATGCAGCCATTATTACAGACGTTTGCCACGATACCACAACCCCAATGATCGACCAGAAGAAAGAGGGCAAAACCGAGATAGGGGCCGGCCCTGTGATCTCCTACGCTCCTGCCGTTCAGAATAAACTAAGGGAACGCATCCTGGAAACCGCCGAAGCTAAGAAAATACCTTTTCAGCGACTGGCGGCCTCCAGAAGTACCGGGACGGATACCGATGCCTTCGCCTATAGCAACGGGGGGGTGGCCTCTGCACTGATTTCCCTTCCGCTGCGCTACATGCACACAACTGTGGAAACCGTACACCGGGAAGACGTGGCCAATGTAATCCGCCTCATTTACGAAACACTGCTGACCATTAAAGAGGGGGAAACCTTCAGTTATTTTGACTGATGGGAAAGCTGGTTTCCTATGGACGAACGGATCGACATCTGGAATGAGGACGGTACTCCGACAGGGAAAAGCACCCTGAAATCCGAGGCGCACTCAAAAGGACTCTTTCACCCTACAGTACACATATGGATCTATAACGGCCGAGGGCAGGTATTGCTTCAAAAACGTTCTGAGACCAAAAAAACCTTTCCGGGTTTATGGGATGTTTCCGTTGCCGGCCACGTGGCCGCCGGGGAAGCGATAGAAGAAGCTGCACTGAGGGAGGCCAGAGAAGAGCTGGGCCTGGATTTGCACATTGCAGATCTGTATTTTCACCGGATCTTCAAATCTGAACAAAAACATCCAGGCGGTATTCATGATTGTGAATTTCACCATTGCTATCTGAGCCGTCTCGATCTCCCGGTTGAAGCTTTTCAACTACAGGCATCAGAAGTTGCGGAAGTCCGTTGGGAGTCGCTTATCGCTTTTGCAGATAAGGTATGGGGGCTTTCAATGCGACAGGCCTACGTACCCCATGAGCGATCCTATTACGGCAGCGTGATCAGGCAAATAAGGTCAATGCTTTAGGGTTGCCGTAAATTCTTCCCATTGGTCCAGCCGGTAATTGGTCTGACTGCCATTGCGCATATTGCGCACGGTAAATTCACCGGATTGCAATTCTTCTTCCCCTATAAGGACAACCAGGGGAATATTTCGCTTGTCGGCATATTTGAATTGCTTGCCCACCTTGGTGTCCGTGGGATACATATCGGCCCGAACCCCTTTGCTTCGAACTTGCATAAGGAGCTTTAAGGCAGCTTCACCTTCCTTTTTGCCAAAATTCACAAAGAAGACATCCAGGGCCTGATCCAGTTGTTCCGGGAATAAACCGAGCTGTTCCAGTACCAGGTAAATCCTATCCAGGCCAAATGAAATGCCAACCCCGCTAACGTCATTCAGGCCAAAGATACCGGTGAGGTCATCATAACGTCCGCCTCCTCCTATAGAACCCATATCCACCCCCTGTGGCGCGGAAACTTCAAAAATCGTCCCGGTGTAATAATTCAGCCCACGGGCCAGGGTCACATCCAGCTGCAGGCGGCAACTTTGCAGCCCCAGGGAAGCGGTCTGGGCCAGCAGGTATTTGAGCTCTGCCACGCCTTCACTTCCGGTTACCGAGTTTTTCAGCAGGTCTTCCAGGGCAGAAAGGGGTTCGGCTGCATCGTTTAAATCAAAAAGAGGGGCGGCTTGTTCAATGGCTTCTCTGGAAATACCTTTTTCCAGCATTTCAGCTTTTACCTTCTCCTGTCCAATCTTGTCCAGTTTGTCCAGGGCGACCGTAAAATCTACCAGTTTGTCAGAAGCCCCGATAAGTTCTGCAATCCCCGACAATACTTTGCGGTGGTTTAGTTTTATGGTAACCCCTGAGAGCCCCAGATCCCTGAAAACCCTGTCGTATAACTGTATGAATTCCAGTTCCTGTAACAGTCCTGCATTGCCCACCACATCGGCATCGCATTGGTAAAATTCCCGGAAGCGGCCTTTCTGAGGCCGGTCTGCACGCCATACAGGCTGGATCTGGTAGCGTTTAAAGGGGAAGTCAATTTCGTTCTGGTGCATCACCACATAACGCGCAAAGGGCACCGTAAGGTCGTAGCGAAGCGCTTTCTCGCTTAACTGAGGAGTCAGTTTTTGAATATCCTTTTGGGCGTAATCTTCAGGATTCACCTTTTTCAGGTAATCTCCGGAATTCAGAATCTTAAAAATTAACCGGTCTCCTTCCTCCCCGTATTTACCCATCAGGGTATCGTAGTTTTCAAAGGAAGGGGTTTCAATAGGCTGAAAGCCAAACTGCTCAAATTGCTGCCGGATAATGCTGATAATATAATTGCGACGGCTGACTTCTGCGGGCGAAAAATCGCGCGTGCCCTTCGGAATGGATGGTTTCTGTCCCATAATGCGTTTCAGTGATGCAAATATAAGAGAAAGCCGTTTTAGGCACGGTAAACCTCCGGCTTAGTTTTCAATGATTTGATCAAACCAGCGGAACAACTCCCCTTTGGTGATCACGGCCCCCTGCTGTATCAGCTCAAACTTGTCTTTACTGGGGTCTGCGGTGTACGCCTTGGAAGCCGTCAAGTATTCAACAAAGTCAGACTGCCAGTTTTTACGGAACCAGGAAAATCCTTCCTGAGTCTGCAGGTCAATATTCGGGTTCATCACTTTTACTGAAATGAGCCTGATTTCCTTTTCCGCCGTTTCAAACAAATGCATGTGCTGGGCACTGATATTTTCGAGGTAGGCTACTTTGGCCAGCACTCCTTCCCAAATGAGATCCGAAAAAATGTCAATTTCCTCCTCCGCAACTTCGGGTTTATCCCTTTTAATGGCTTCCCACTCACTGCCTGTAATGGATTGGGTGGCCAGGAAATTGATGAATTCCGGGTGCAGCTCCTGCAGTTGCTCTTTGCTCAACCTAGTGTATTTCATGAAAATTCCGGATATAAAAAGTCCACTCTCCCGGCTGGAAGAGTGGACTTATTGTTAATGCTTTGAGAATTATTTCTTCTCTCCAACCACCTCAAAGGGGAATTCAAGCTGTACCTCGCGGTGCAGACGAATTTCAGCCTCATAGGGCCCGGCCCTTTTGATAGCGCCTCCTTTGATACTGATGTATTTCTTATCAATTGAGTGGCCTTCCTTCTCAAGGGCAGCCGCCAGGTCGATATTGGTAACCGAACCAAATAATTTATCTGCTTCACCAACCTTCGCCGGGATTTTGATCTCCAGCCCCTTCAGGGTTTCTGAAAGCTTTTCAGCCTCTTCAATTGCCTGTTTTTCCTTATGCGCCTTTTGTCTTAGGTTCTCAGCCAAAACCTTCTTTGCTGAAGGTGTAGCCAGTACTGCTTTTCCCTGAGGGATAAGATAATTGCGCCCGTAACCGTTTTTTACAGTTACCAAATCGTCCTTGAAACCAAGGTTGTCAACGTCTTGCTTAAGTATTAATTCCATGATCCCTCTGACTTTATTTTAATAGATCTCCTACATACGGCATTAGCGCCAGGTGGCGTGCCCTTTTGATTGCCTGAGCAACTTTTCGCTGGTATTTTAATGAAGTTCCGGTAAGCCGGCGGGGAAGAATTTTCCCTTGTTCATTAACCAGTTTCATCAGAAAATCCGGATCCTTGTAATCGATATACTTGATGCCTGATTTCTTGAACCGGCAATATTTCTTTTGCTTGCTGGTTTCGATGTTCAATGGGGTCAGATACCGTATCTCCCCATCTTTCTTACCTTTTGCCTGTTGTTGTAAAGTGGCCATATCCTTACGCTTTAGCTTTTAATTTTGTTCGTCTTTTTTCCGCCCACTCAATGGCGTGCTTGTCCAGTTTTACGGTCAAAAAACGCATAATGCGCTCATCGCGTTTAAATTCCTGCTCATAAGGAGTTAAAACCTCCCCGGGAGCTGTGAATTCAAAAAGATGGTAAAAACCACTTTTTTTGTGCTGAATCGGGTATGCCAGTTTTTTCAGGCCCCAATTTTCTTTAGACACCATTTTGGCGCCATTTTTTGTCAAGAAATCTTCAAATTTCTTCACTGTTTCCTCTATCTGGGTCTCAGACAGAACGGGATTTAAAATGAAAACAGTTTCGTAATGGTTCATATAATTAAATTATTTAAAAGGAGCGCAAAAGTAAGAATTCTTCCAAGCATTTACAAGAAATAGAAAAAAACTTCGTTATAGGTAGAAGAATCTTAAATTTCAAGCTTAACCTAAAACCCAAAATTTAAACTATGGTCATTGTCAATCGTACAGTTTTCCGTGCAATGTTTACAACTTTTGTTGCACTTAAGCGTGTATTTTATGTAATTTGTCGATGATTTAACCCCACAAATCAACCATTTATGAAATTAAGAAGTATCGTCGTTGATGACTCATCAATGCAGCGTATGGCAGTTGCAAAGTTGGTGAACAATCATCCGAATTTAGCCCTTGTTGCTGAGTACAGCAACGCTATTGAGGCCAAAAACGGCATCAAGAACAACGAAATTGATCTGATTTTCCTGGATGTGGAAATGCCCATTATCAACGGATTCGACCTTTTGGAGTCCCTTGAGAACCCGCCACAGGTAATTCTAATCACCGGAAAGCCGGATTATGCACTCAAAGCTTTTGATTATGATGTAACCGATTATTTGCACAAGCCCATAACAATGGCCCGCTTTGATGCCTCCGTAAAACGGGCGGTATCCAAGTACGAGCAAATGCACAAGGTTGCGGAAGATGAAGAGCATATCTTTGTAAAGAGCAATCTGAAGAAAAGGAAGGTAATCCTGAATGACATCAAGTGGATTGAAGCACTCGGAGACTATATAAAATTAGTAACCGATGAAGCCAATATCGTGATCCTTTCTACAATGAAAGCTTTTGAAAAACAATTGCCTTCTGACAAATTTTTGCGGATCCACAAATCCTATATTGTAAATCTGGAGAAGATTGAGAAATTCAATAGTAAAAACGTTGAAGTAAGCGGGCGCTCTATACCGCTGAGCCGGAACAAAAAGACCGAGCTGGCCGAGGCCCTGAGCAATGTTTAATCAAATATAGTCCACATTATAGATCAGACGAATACTTCTGTATTGTGAAATAGCATTAAAGGAACGTTCAATTCTTTTAATGCTATTTTTTGTTTGTGACAGGGATTGTCCGGATGGAATCTTCAATAATATGTTTTTGTGATACTGATTGCGGATTCGGGCTATGGGCGGGAATTCAGGACCTAAAACCTGCTCCCCGAACAGCTGCCGCATAAAACGTGCAAACCAGGCCGCGCCCTCCCCTACGCGGTTGTACTCTTTGTGCCTGAAGGTAATTTTGATTATCCGAACTGCTGGAGGGTAATGGAATTGTTCCCGCTCATAGAGCTGATCCCTGAACATGCCCTCGAAATCGTCTGCCGCTACCTGCTTTAATATCTGGTGGTAGGGGTTATAGGTTTGTATAATTACCCTTCCCCGCTCGGCTGTCCTTCCAGCGCGGCCCGCCACCTGCGTCAACAGTTGAAAACAGCGTTCGTGTGCCCGGAAATGCGGAAAATTCAACAGGGAGTCCGCATTCATAACCCCAACAAGGGCTACATTTCTGAAATCCAATCCTTTGCTCAGCATTTGTGTCCCTACAAGGATATCGATTTCGCCTGCCTCGAACTCTGAAATGATCTGCTGATAAGCATATTTTCCCCGGGTGGTATCCAGGTCCATACGAGCCAAATTAGCTTCCGGAAACAATTCCGAAAGCTCGGTTTCAACCTGTTCAGTCCCAAGGCCTTTGGTGTCAAGGGTTGGGTTGCCACAAGCCTCACAGGCAGGATCCAGGGCTTTGTGAAAGCCACAGTAATGACAACGCAATTCGTTGCGTCGCTGATGAAACGTCAGGCTTACATCGCAGTTTGGGCATTGCGGGGCATGCCCGCAGGTTTTGCACTCCACCACCGGGGCAAAACCCCTGCGGTTCTGAAACAAGATGATTTGCCGGTGCGCCTGCAGGGCCAGTCGAATCTCCTCCAGCAAGCGTTCCGAAAAATGACCTGTCATCCGTTTTTTACGATACTGTACGCCCAGGTCCACCAACTCCATTTCCGGCAAAAGGACCTCAGAGTATCTCCGGGATAAGCGGGCATAACCATATTTTCCAATTTGTGCATTGTAGAAGCTTTCTACGCTTGGAGTAGCAGAGCCCAGCAAAACAGATGCCCCCGCCCTCCTGGCCAGTACAATTGCAGCATCCCTGGCATGGTAACGCGGGGCAGGATCAAACTGTTTATAAGTGTTTTCGTGTTCCTCATCTACGATTACCAACCCGAGTTCCCTAAAAGGCAGGAATAGCGACGAACGGGCACCCAGAATAACAGAGGCTTTTTCACCGGCCTGCCGCACATGGTACCATATCTCAGCTCTTTCCTGCTGGTTTTGCCTGGAATGAAAAACCACTACCCGCTGCCCGAAAACCAGTTGTAGGCGGGAAGTCAGTTGGGCAGTCAGGGCGATTTCAGGTACCAGGTACAACACCTGCTTCCCCTTGCGCAGAAATTCCCTGATCAATTCAATATACACCTCGGTTTTCCCTGAAGCGGTAACCCCATGCAAAAGCGTTACACGGTCTGTTGCAAATGCAGATCGTATGTCAGCACAAGCCTGCAGCTGTTCCTCATTTAGCTGGACCTCAAGCTTTCCGGGGGCGGTCCCATCAAAAATGACCCGGTCTTCTTCCAGGAAATACTCCTGCAGTATTTCTTTATCCAGCAAGGCTCGGACAACGGATCTTGAACTTTGCGCCCGCTCTTCCAGTTCTTTGCTTTTTACAGGTTTCTCCCTTCCCTGCTGCAACTGGAAAAGTTGTAAAATAAGGCGGCTCTGTGCCGGCGCACGACTCATGGAATCGAGCAGTGCCTGCAGGGATGATTCTTCCCTGTAGTCCGGATGGAGGCGCAGATACCGTACTTTTTTGGGGGTGTATCCTTTCTGCAGGCGTTCTTCCATTAGAATGGCTCCCTTTCCCAGCATACGATTTAAAAGGGGTAGTACCTGTTTGCGGTCGATGATCTCGCTAATTTCAGTAACCGATAAAACTTCCTGGTGGTCCAGGGCTTCAAGGATCAGATACTCAGAATCATTCAGGGGCTCTTGCTGCTGCCCTGCCGCCTCTCCTTTCCGAACCCTGGTTTCACTTTCCAGTAAAAAAACAGAAGGAACTGCTGAGCGGAACACCTCTCCCAGGGTACACATATAATAATGAGCAATCCAATTCCAGTGCTCCAATTGTGCGGCAGAGACCAATGGGCTCTCATCCAGGATGCGGTAAATTTCTTTTGCCTCATAGGCCTCGGGAGCCCGCTGGTGTACTTCCAGGACAATCCCGGTATACAATTTGGATTTTCCAAAGGGAACCGCTATGCGCATGCCCGGCTCCAGCAATTGCTTTTCCTCAGCGTTTATGGAATACGTAAAATTCCTTTCAAGCGGAATGGGAAGCAAGACATCGACAAAATAACGCATAGCTATTGCTTTTCGGCCCTAACCCAGGTCTGAGTCCGGTATAGGAAGGCCAGGTATCCGCGAACCTTTAATTGTTCGGGGTTTTCCGGGTCCCACCAGATTTTGGCGCGAAAGGTCATCCCCTGTTCGGGATCGAACAAATACTTTCCCTTCCACTCATGGGTGCCGGACTTATCCAATCCGGTAATGATGGTCATTCCTTCAATGGGCTTGTCCTTGCGTTTGCCATCACATTTTTCGCAGCGGGCATCGGCTTTTCCTTCCTCCAGGATTTTACGAACTTTTCCATAAAGCTTATTTTCCTTGGTATAAACCTCCACGAGGGCCTTGGCCCGCCCCGTCCTGTCGTCAATTGTCTTCCAGAAACCAGTAACACTCTGTCCACAGGCTAACAAGGGCAACATACAGATTAAAATACTGAGCACAGTCCTTTTATTCATTCTTTTCAAGGTTTTTTCGGAGGTAATTCAAAGTGGCATTTAACTCAAAGCCAAGCAGCAGAATATTGCTATTCAGCCAAATGTAGACCATAAGGATCAATAAACCTCCCAGGGCTCCATAAAGTTCATTGTAGGTGGCAAATTCGTCAATATATATACCAAACAGGTAAGAAGTCAGTAGTATCAGCAGGGTGGTCATCAGGGCTCCGTAGGAAAAAAAACGAGCGCTTTTTCCCTGTCTTGTCCCGAAATAGTAGAGGATAGCAGTAGTAAAATAAGTGAGTAATATAAAAAACAGCACTTTCCCGATCTGAGCCCCCAAAATTTCACCTTCACCCAGAGCCACACCGCTGGTCTTGGCTGTAAAATCAGAGAGATAACCCAGTACGTAGAATTCAAAATACACATAGACCACCGCCCCGAGGATAAGCAGCAGAGACAGGATCAGGCCCACCATTAATGCATAGGCGTATTGCTTAAAAAAATTCCGGGTGAGTTCTATGTGATAACTGGTCTCAAAGCCACTGAAAATTGCATTTACGCCATTGGCCATCAAAAAAGTGGAAATCAGGAAGGTGGAAGACAAGAGGCCTCCCCTTTTCTGGTCTTTTAGCTGTTGATAGATTTCTGTAAAATAATCGCCGGTGGCTGAGGGCAGGAAAGACTCCAGAAAACTTAAAAACTGGGTGTCAAAATCGCTGTTCCCTACACTGACATACGGAATAACAAAAGGGACCAGTGTCAGCAAAAACAATACCAGCGGGAACAGGGCCATAAACAGGCTAAATGCAATGGCGCTGGCCCGGGTGGAAAGGGCCCCGCGTATGATTCCACGACTGTACATAACCACCAGGTCAAAAAGGGAAAGTCCTTCAAAGGCCTTGAGGCGTACCCTTTTAAGCACAAACACCAACCAGCGTATCAGTGGAATTCTTTCCAGTTTATCAGCCCGGTTATTCGCCATCTAAACTGCCTTTAAACTAAGGTCCATATTGGATACGGAATGGGTCAGGGCCCCGCTGGAAATATAATCAACCCTGCAATCTGCGTATTTCCGCAGGGTTTTTTCATTGATCCCTCCGGAAGATTCGCTTTGGCAGCGCCCGGCTATCAATTGTACCGCTTTCCGTGTATCCTCGTAATTGAAATTATCCAGGAGGATTCGGTGGATGCCTTCAGACTTGAGGATTTCCGAAACCTCCTCCAAATTCCGGGCTTCGACAATAATTTTCAGGTCTTTTGAATGCTTTTTGAGATAGTCTTTTGACTGTTGAATGGCCTGGGTAATTCCCCCGGCAAAATCGATATGGTTGTCTTTGAGCATTATCATATCATAAAGGGCAAATCGATGATTCTCGCCCCCTCCGATTTTTACGGCCCATTTCTCAAGGGCCCTGATTCCAGGGGTGGTTTTCCGGGTGTCCAGGATTTTGGTACCGGTTCCTTCCAGCAGTTTTACGTATTTCGATGTCTTGGTGGCTATGGCACTCATCCGTTGCATGGCGTTGAGGACCAATCGTTCTGCCTGCAGAATATTCCTGGAAGGTCCACTGATGTAGAAGGCCGTGTCTCCGTATGTAACCGGACTGCCATCTTGGAGCAGTACTTCCATTTCCATGGAAGGATCCACTTTTTCAAAAACCCGGCGTGCGAAATCAACTCCGGCCAAAAGTCCTTCATCCTTTACCAGAAGACGCGCTTTTCCACGGGCAGAAGCCGGAATACAGGCCAGGGAGCTGTGGTCGCCATCCCCTATATCTTCGCGAAGAGCATTGGCTATTATCAAGTCCAATTCTTCCTGAAATTTAGCGGCTGAAATCATGTAATTCTATTGTGCCGCTAAAGTAATAAATAGTTTGCGGAAAGTTCGGTCTTTTCAAGATCCCGACCCTTTGTCCAAACAATTTCCCGGGCAGCCTGCATGAGGCAGGCAGAAGTTCCACGGATATCTTACTTTTACCCTGTGAAAATTGTACTACTCGCAACAGGAAAGACTGATTCGCCGGCGCTGCAACAACTTATAGAATTATATGCGCAGCGGCTCAAACGCTATATCCCCTTCGAAATAATTTACCTCCCGGATATTAAAGGTGCCGGGGGTATGGATCAGGCTAAATTGAAAGAAAAAGAATGCGCTCAGCTGCAGAAGCAATTGCTTCCGGGAGACCGGTTGTGGCTTTTGGATGAGAAAGGAAAACAATTCAGCTCAAGGGGGTTTTCCCGGCATATTCAGAAAAGTATGAACTCCGGCCCCAAGCGGCTCTTATTGGTTATCGGCGGAGCCTATGGATTTACAGACGAATTACGGGAAAAAGCAGATGACCTTATCAGCCTTTCCAAAATGACTTTTAACCATCAGCAGGTCCGTATGATTGCAGTAGAACAACTCTACAGGGCCTTCAGCATTCTGAAAGGCGATCCCTACCACAATGATTAAGCCATTGGTATACCAAACCAGCTCGTGGAGGGATGTAAATTAATACAGCGTCTGAAAATACCAGCTATTAATAGAGTACCCGGAACTTGATGGTGTGCTCAATCCCTTTAAGGGCTTTAATCACCTCCTTGTTATAGTCCTTGTCCAGGTCAGAGATCACATAGCCTACCTCGCTGTCCGTGGAGAGATACTGCCCTGTGATATTCATATCATAAGTAGCAAGTACCTGGTTTATGTGAGCCATAATTCCCGGAACGTTCTTATGGATATGCAGAAAACGATGGGCATTCTGTTGTTTGGGCAGTCGGATATTGGGAAAATTCACGGCATCCACTGTGCTGCCTGCATTGATATACTCCATGATCTTATTGGGGACGAAATCCGCAATATCCCGTTGTGCCTCTTCAGTACTGCCTCCAATGTGCGGAGTTAAGATCACATTTTGATGCCCGCTGAGCAGGGTTTCAAAGGAACCGTTGGCAGCAGGTTCTTCCGGATAAACATCGATGGCAGCCCCGGAGAGTTTACCATCTTTCAGGGCAGCGTCCAGGGCCGCAATATCTACCACAAAGCCCCTGGACAAGTTAATGAGATAGGCTCCCCTTCGCATTTGGTTAATTTCCCTGGTGCTGATGAAATTTTTATTGGCAGGGTTGTCATCTACGTGAAGGGTAACCACATCGGATACATTCAGTAAATCTTCCAAAGTTTCACATTTAGTGGCATTCCCCAGGGCCAGCCTGTCGTTAATATCGTAGTAGTATACACGCATCCCCATGGCTTCCGCCAAAACGGAGAGTTGCTTTCCGATATTCCCGTAACCGACTATTCCGAGGTTCTTACCCCTTATTTCTTTGGAATTGGCAGCCGTTTTATTCCATTGGCCGTTGTGCAATTCAGTACTTCTTGGAAAAATACTGCGCATCAGCATAATTATTTCCCCTATGGCCAGTTCTACAACCGAACGGGTGTTGCTGTAGGGCGCATTAAAAACCACAACCCCCTTTTGCTTGGCATATTCAAGTTCAATCTGGGTGGTTCCTATGCAAAAAGCACCTACCACCAGCAATTTATTGGCTGCATCCAGTACTTTTTTGGTCACGCGGGTCTTGGAGCGGATCCCCAGTACATGCACCCCTTTGATTTTTTCAATCAGTTCCTGTTCTGAAAGGCTGTGTTTGATCAATTCCACTGAGAACCCGTCTTCGGAAAGGTTCTCAAAGGCAGCCGGATGAACATTCTCCAACAACAATATTTTGATTCGGTTTTTGGGGTAAGAAAGATTTCTTGGCAAATCGTTTATATATAAAAATTCATCCAGGTTCGGTGTAATATGATCGGCATGTGCAGCTGCCTTCTGTCGGTGGACATTTTCCGTATACGCAAAAAATTTGTGGGCGATGCCCGCCTCGCGCATTACATAATCGCTGTAGCCATCCCCGATCACCTGAACTTCGCCGGGCAGGTTCAGGGCCTTCAGACAGGCAATTTTACCATTGTGTGTAGCCAGTACATTCGCGGTGTCAAAACCGATTATCTTGCCATTTTCGTCAAACTCAAAATTGTTGGCGTAAACCCGTTCTTCCGGAATATCATAGGCCTGTACGATTGGATCTATAAATTCTTTAAAGCCACAGGATATCACGTAGATATCGGAGGCGTACTTCTGGAAAAACTCCTTGTTACTGCTGATGGAACGGGAGATACGGTTTTTTAATCTAGCGATGAGTTCCTGCAGGTCTTCCCGGGTGGCATTGAGTAGTTTGATCCGCCGCTCCAGGGACTCCGTAAAGGAGATATCCCCATCGATCCCAAGATTGGTTATTTCCTGAATCTCTCGGATAATTTCGTCCCTGTCTGCCCGGTCGCGCAGGCTGATTTCGGCCAGGATATCCAGGGCTTCCACCTGGGTTAGGGTGCTGTCAAAGTCAAAAACGTATTTCCTGCCCACAACTGATAAATTTTCTACAACAGGCTGTGAAGATAAAAAGAATTTGAAAGGCCTCCAGAGCTACAGGTAGAAAAAAGATTCCCGTTAAACGAGGCGGCCTTCCTTTGAATTTTTGTAGCTGTGAAGGGGTATCTATTGAGAATTGTGCAAAAGTGATCCAACTATCAGGAGACAAAACGCACTGCCAGGCCGGCCAGAATAGCCAGACCAAAACTCAGCAGCGTTCCAATAAGTATGTATTCGGTCCACTTTCGGTTATTGCTTTCTTTCAGATCGTTAAAACGAAAGACGGACTTCGCGGCAATCAGCAGGCCAATAGCCTCCCAGCGGTTCAATAAAATAAAGAGGAATACGAGCAGCCTTTCGATCATCCCGATATATTTTCCGGCATTTGGCAGCGATTTATGGTCCGTTGGGATCCTTTCGGAAAATCCCTCCAAAATTTTGGTCATTACAATGGCCGCGGGGTAGGTTACAAAAACAAGGCCGGTTATCAGGGGCCAGTCCAGATTTTCCACTAAAACCAGGAAGGCCTTACGGGTATCCGGATAGGAAGCCAATATGAACAATACGATCAGATGGGCTGCCTGGTCCAGGAAAAAAGGAATGCTTTTTAGTTTGTACCAGTGCCGGGTATAGAGGGTGATCAGATCTATAACCCCATGGGAAAGGGCCAGTGCCAGGGCCAGTTTCCAGTAGTTCAGGTCCCATAGTAAGAGTAGTGGCAGGCAGAAGTGGATAAGCAGGTGCAGGTATAAGAACCAGGACGCCGCCTTGTTGGCTTCTTTATGCACAACTCCCTTATTGGTTTGCAGGATAAAATCTCCGATAAGGTGCGCCAGGAGGAGTTTTAAAAATATCATCTTATGGATTTTAGGTATTGTTTGGTGTAATAGGATAACAATTCTTCCAAAAGGTCCAGGCGCGCCCTGCTTAAGCGCTGGCTAACTGCCGATTGCTGTATCCCGAGTTCGCAGGCCATCTGTTCCTGGGAGACCCCGGGGGATTGCAAAACTTTCAGGATGGCTTCCGCTGAAACCGGGCTCCAGTCATCCATAAAGTCCGATGCCAATTTCAGCATCAGGTTCATTCCGGTGTCTGCCGCAGCATTGCCGCTGGAAAGTTGCAAGTGAAGTTTTTCATCCCGGAGGCGGTCAAAAACCCCGCCTGAAGCCTGGTACGCAGGGCCATTGGACTCACTTACTTTTGCAGCCCGGTACGATTCTTCTCCCAATCCTATGCCAATTCTTACATCCATCCCTTTCCGGCGTTTGAGCTGTGCCTTAATGCGGATGGCGGTTTGCAGGGCCTCTGACGCGTTCAGGCGAACCTGAAACTCATCACCCCTGTAAATCTCCCAGTCTTCCGGATTGCTTCCAAGACTTTCTAAAAGGGATTTGAGATCAACCAGCCAGCTTTCAGGTGGATAGTTAGCCGAATTAATGACATCCCCGGTGAGTACAGCTATCATAATATTAGTTTAATAGCTAATATATTACTTTATTAGTAAAAAACCTAATATTTTGAATTATTAAGGAAAAAGTAAATCAAAACCATCTGCGTACCAGGCTACAATACCGCTTGTACTCCGATCCGAATTTGGCGAGAAGCGCCCTTTCTTCCGGAACGATCTGGAAACGGTTCATATATCCTACGAAAGCTGCAGCCAGCAGCGTATTAAAGGCATTGCCAAGGTGAATTCCCCAGGCCAGCAATACCAGCAGCAAAGCCAGATACATCGGGTTGCGGCTATAATTGTAAATCCCGGTAACTACCAGGGTACTGGCCCGATCCGGGTGCATGGGGTTGGAGGAAGTCTTTTTGAGCATAAAGGCCAGTATAGCCATACATCCGATCAGCAATGCCAATCCGGCAAGTACCCGCTTAAGGGGTTGGCGACCAAAAAAATCGAATTCTCCAAAGGGCAATATCTGGTCCAGCAAATACATGGCCCCTCCAAAAATCAGAAAAACCACTACCGGGGGCAGGGCGAGTTCCAGTTTCTTCATAAATCCGTTTAGGGCTATAAAAGTAGTATTTTTAAGGCTCTAAAGCGGACTATAAAAAAACACCATGAAAGAACTGGTTTTCGCCACGCACAACAAACATAAGTTTGAGGAGGTGCAACAAATGCTTCCCGAAAACTTCCTGCTGCGCTCGCTCAGCGATATCGGGTGCCACGAGCCCATAGCGGAAACAGCTGATACCCTGGAAGGCAATTCACGGATAAAAGCGGCTTACGTAAAGCAAACCTACGGATTGGATTGTTTTGCAGACGATACCGGCCTGGAAGTTAAAGCGCTCAACGGGGCTCCTGGGGTGTATTCGGCCCGTTATGCCGGGGAAGCAGCAGATGCCGGAAAAAATATGCAGAAACTCCTGGAGCAATTACAGGGAGTTACTGATCGCAGCGCTCAGTTCAGGACCGTTATAACGCTCGTAATGGGCGAAACCTACAGAACCTTTGAAGGACGGGTTACCGGATCCATAACAGATAAGCCTGAAGGCAGCGGGGGCTTTGGCTATGACCCGGTCTTCCGGCCGGAAGGATACCGTGAAACCTTTGCAGAGCTGTCCCTGGCTGAGAAGAATCGCATCAGCCACAGGGGCCGGGCTTTTGAAAGCCTGTACGCTTTTTTAAAAACAATTGTATGAAAGGGGCGATCCCGGGGCACCCCAAAATTTAAGTTCTTTTGTCAATAATTCCTTAAAAAGCAGATTGTTCGGGAATTAAAAGTATCTTTGCGCCCTTATTAGTCGGCTGGTATAGCAAGTGTTGCCGTGTGTCCCAAAAATTTAGGGGGGAATAAACGCGAACGCAACATCCTACTTCGCGATTATTTCACTTAAATTAAACTATGACAACATTTGATTCTTTAGGGCTTAACAAGCCCCTTTTGGACGCCGTACAGGATATGGGGTTCGAAAAACCCTCGCAGATCCAGGAACAAACCATCCCGGTTTTACTGGAGCGGGAAACAGACCTGGTAGCCCTGGCACAAACCGGTACTGGTAAAACAGCGGCCTTTGGCTTCCCGCTAATCCAAAAAATTAATGCGGACAGCCGAACAACCCAGGGGTTGATCCTCTCCCCCACCCGGGAACTCTGCCTTCAGATTACCAATGAACTGAAATTGTATTCCAAATATGTAAAAGGCCTGAGTGTTACGGCCGTTTACGGAGGAGCCAGCATAACTGACCAGGCCCGGCAGATCAAAAAGGGCTCGCAGATTATCGTGGCCACCCCCGGACGTATAAAGGATATGATCGGCAGGGGGATGATAGACATCACCAAGATCGAGTATTGCGTACTGGATGAGGCAGATGAAATGCTGAATATGGGATTCTTTGAGGATATCAAAGACATCCTTTCCAATACCCCGAAGGATAAATCTACCTGGTTGTTTTCAGCAACCATGCCCCGGGAAGTGGCGCAGATTGCCAAAAAATTTATGCACCAGCCGGTAGAAATTACGGTAGGGGCCAAGAATACTGCCATTGATTCTGTGCGCCACGAGTACTACGTCGTTGGAGGGCGGGATCGTTATGCTGCCCTGAGAAGGCTGGCAGACGCCAATCCCGATATCTTTTCCGTTATCTTTTGCCGGACCAAAAGGGATACGCAAAAGGTAGCCGAAAAATTAATAGAGGACGGTTACAATGCAGGGGCCCTGCACGGAGACCTGAGTCAGAACCAGCGCGATCTGGTGATGTCGGCATTCCGTAAAAACCAGTTGCAACTCCTGGTCGCCACAGATGTGGCTGCCCGGGGTATTGATGTGGACGATGTAACCCATGTGATCCACTACCAGTTGCCAGACGAGACCGAAACCTATACGCACCGGAGTGGTCGTACCGGAAGAGCCGGAAAATCTGGTGTTTCCATGGTAATACTGACCCGTTCGGAAGAGCGGCGTATCCGCAGCATTGAAAAAATCATCGGCCAGTCTTTCGAGAAAAAATCCCTTCCTGAGGGGATGGAGATTTGCGAAATCCAACTGTATCACCTGGCCAACAAAATCCGAAATACAGATGTAAACCCGGAGATCAATATCTACCTGCCGGCTATTAAGGATGTATTTGAGGACCTGGACCGGGAAACACTCATTCAAAAAATGATTTCTGTGGAATTCAGCAGGTTTTACGATTTCTACAGCAAAACCAGAGATCTGAGCGCGGCAGGAGAACCCCAGGGGAACACAGCCAGAAACGACTCCGATGGCTCTACCCGCTTTTTTATTAACATAGGGGAAAAGGATGGCCTGGACTGGATGAGCCTTAAGGACCTTCTGAAAGCAACTCTTAACCTTGGGAAAGAGGATGTCTACAAGGTGGACACCAAAGACACCTTTTCTTTTTTCAATACCGATTCCAGCCTGGCGCCATTGGTACTGGAGACCTTTAAGGAACTTGAATTCCAGGGGCGAAGGGTGCACGTTGAAATCTCAAGCAATCCCTACGGAAAGGGAGGCGGATTGCGCGGTAACAAGGGTCGTGGCGGGAAGAAATCCGGGAAAGGCAAGTTTTCCTATAAAGGTAAATCCGGAAAAAAGAAAGGTAAAAAAAGTGGGAAGCCGGCTTCACGCAAGGCAGGGTATTATTAGTTAAGCCTATCCTAAAAATTGGTAATCCCCTTATTTTTTTGTTTTCTTCGTAAATCATTTTCAGGCTGGGAGTATGAAGTATGTTTTACTGAGCATTTTGGTTGGATTTTCAAGCCTGGTCCTGCGGGGGCAGGAGACGGGCAATGATTCCCGGGAAGGGGTTTTCAGCGCCGTTGTCCTGAATGCACAGACGCAGACCCCGCTCGAGAGTGTACACGTTGTAAACCTCAATCAGGTAATAGGGACCATCACCAATGCCAAAGGGGAATTTTCCATCCGGGCTGCCGTAAATGACACCCTGTATTTCTCTTACCTGGGCTTTAAATCCCAGAAAATAAGGGTGACAAATGACATGTTCCGCTTCAGCGATACCAAAATTTCACTGACCGAACTGGCCTACGCCCTTGAAGAAGTTATCATCCAGCCCTACCAGCTAACCGGCTTTCTGGAAATCGACGTAAAAAACCTGCCTATCAATACGGCTTACCAGTACAGTATCTCCGGCTTGCCGGTAAGCTATGAAGCGGGCAGCAAAAGCCCCTCTGCGGTTACCAAGGTTCTGGGGGCCATCCTGAACCCGGCAGATCTCCTCCGCAATTTATTTGGCAAACAGCCCCGGCAAATGCGGAAACTCAGGCAGATGAAAGAAGACGACCAGATTCGGGACCTGCTGGCTTCGAAATTCGACCGGGAGACACTGATGGAATTGCTGCAACTGGAAAAAGTGGATATAGAAGATATCCTGACCAACTGCAATTATTCGAGTTCCTTTATCCGAACGGCGAACGACCTGCAGATACTGGATGCGTTAAGCAGTTGTTATGAGGAGTACAAAGTGCTGAACCGCCAAAAATAAATTTTCTATTTACCCCTGCATTTTTTAGTTTTAGGCCAAAACCCATCTGATGAACAAACTGTGGCCCCTCCTGCTGCTCAGCTTCCTTTTTCTGGCCTGTAAACCCAAGGCCGAAACCCAGGAAAAAACAATACAAACGGAAACAGCATCCAAAGGAGACCTGGCTTCAGCCACGCCTTTTTACTGGGAAGGCGCAAACGTTTATTTTCTGCTTACAGATCGGTTTTACAACGCCAACTCCGAAAATGACCTGAATTACGAGCGGTCTAACGACTCCGGTATTTTAAGGGGTTTTATGGGCGGTGACCTGGCCGGAATAACGGCTAAGATCGAAGCGGGGTATTTTACGGATCTGGGGATTAATGCCATATGGTTTACCCCTGTGGTGGAACAGGTCCACGGAGACACAGACGAGGGCACTGGCAACACCTATGCGTACCACGGTTACTGGGCCAAGGACTGGACGGCCCTGGACCCGAATTTCGGAACCCGCAAGGAGCTTGAAACCCTGGTTCATACAGCCCACCAAAAGGGCATACGTATACTGATGGATGTGGTCCTTAACCATACCGGCCCGGTTACCGAAGTAGATCCGGCATGGCCTGAAGACTGGGTTAGGCTGAATCCTACCTGTACCTTTTCCGATTACGAAACCACCACAGCCTGCACACTGGTAGATAACTTACCCGATATCTATACCGAATCGGATGCTGCAGTAGAACTACCGGATGCACTGCTGGCCAAATGGAAATCTGAAGGCCGCCTCAGCATTGAGTTGGACGAATTACAGAGCTTTTTTGACCGGACCGGCTACCCCAGGGCGCCAAGATTCTACATCATCAAGTGGCTTACGGATTATGTAAATGACCTGGGAATTGACGGTTTCCGGGTAGATACCGTCAAACACGCAGATGAAAAGGCCTGGGCCGAATTGTATAAGGAGGCTGCTTTTGCCTTTGAGGCCTGGAAAAAGCGTAACCCGGATAAGGTCCTGGATGAAAATCCTTTTTATATGGTTGGGGAAGTTTATAACTACGGGGCCTCAGGCGGGCGCCTTTACGACTTTGGGGACAAGAAGGTTGACTATTTTGACCATGGGTTTCACAGCCTGATTAATTTCGAACTAAAGACAGATGCCAATAAGGACTACGAAAGTATCTTTTCCAAGTACAGCAATTTGCTGCATTCCAAGCTAAAGGGCAAAGGTGTCCTGAATTACCTGACTTCACATGATGACGGGAGTCCTTTTGACAAGGAGCGGGCAAAACCTTTTCGGACGGCCAATGTGCTGCTGCTGAGCCCGGGAACCTCTCAGGTCTATTACGGGGATGAATCGGCCCGGTCCCTTACAATTGAGGGTACCCAGGGGGATGCAACCCTGCGCTCCTTTATGAACTGGGAGGAGATAGACAGCCTGCCCCGGACTCGGGAAATTCTGGAGCATTGGCAAAAATTGGGTCAATTCCGGAAAAATCACCCGGCAGTGGGCGCCGGAAAACATAAAAGGTTGTCACGAAAGCCCTATGTATTCAGCCGTTCGCTGACAGACGGGGATTTCAGGGATAAGGTAGTAATTGGCCTGGACCTGCCAAAAGGGAAGAAATCGCTCTGGGTTAAGGGGTTTTTCGGCGACGGAACACTCCTGTACGACACGTACTCGGGTACTTCGGTAACCGTTTCCAAAGGCAAGGTCACCCTGGATAACGACTATGAGATAGCCTTACTGGAACTTGCAGATTAGATTATTTATTTGGAGGAATGCAGGGCAATGCGGTTCCCTTCAGAATCGATAAATACACCCATAAAGCCATACTCCGGGCTTATTTGCCTTTTCTCCACAACAATTTTCCCGCCAGCCTGCTCTACCCGGCCTAATTCGTGATTTACATCTTCCGAAGAAAAATAGAGTAGCGGCCCCTTGGATTCGCTGGGAAAATACCAGTCCGGATGCCGGATCAGGGTCCCGGATGCCCCGCTTTTCCCTTCTGCTGAAGGGAACCATCCCATTTCGAGTTCACCCATCTGGTGTAAATCAATGGCCACCCCAAAGACCGCTTCGTAAAATTTTATTGCCCGCTGCATATCCGTTACCGGGATTTCGAACCAGGTTACCATATTTTGTTTCATGGCTGATGACATTATATTTATTCCTAAGGTTATTTTGCTTCCAATTTTCCTTTTAGATTGGATAAGCCTTCCTCAAAATCCTTGCCCACCATTTTATCCATACTCATAAAGAGCATCATAAATCGCATAGGGAAACCGTTGGTCCCTGAAAACCCCCAACGCACCCGGCTGCGATCCTCGTCCAGCGCTTCGACCTCTATATAGGCATCTGAAACCGATTTGAACGGTTTGAGAAAGCGCAGTTCCGATTCAATTCTTTTGCCTGGGTATACCGCAGTAATCTCCTGTTCGCCGGAGCCAACTTCCCGGTTCCCTTCCCAGAAGCTAACGGCTCCTACCGATCCGTCTTCACCTCTGAATTCTTTTTTCATGTTGGGGTCTTTTCGGGCCCAAGGAGACCAGTCATCCTGGTTTTTAAGGAATTTGAGGTATTCAAATACCTCAGCAGCAGGCCTTGAGATTTCTACAGATCTTGAAATGTCGTATTTTGAAGGAGCTATTAAATAGAGTATCGTTAGAATTACAAGTACTCCGATTACAATATACAGAGCTGTCATTTGTACTAAGATGGATTGGTTAGGCTATACAAAATACAAAAAATTAGGCCCTCTTGCTATACCGTTCAATTATTTGGTCCACCCCATTTATGGATTTACATGTCCAGTCTAAGCGCTTTTCCAATATGTCGTCTTCAGACAATCCCCAGGCGATATCAGAAGCCCGCAACCGGCTGCTGAGCTGCTGAATGATAATGGCGGCAGCCACAGAGATATTAAGGCTCTCGCTAAATCCGTACATCGGGATCTTTAACCGCATATCTGCACAACTCAGTATTTCCTGGCTGAGGCCCTCTTTTTCAGTGCCAAAGAACAAAGCCAATGGTCTGCCCAGGGGGATGTTTTCAGGGCTAAAACATTCACCATGAGGGGTGGTGGCTACAATGCTGAAACCCCTGTTCTTCAAAGCCTCCAAACAGGCCTCCGGGCCTGTGTATCGACTTATATCTACCCATTTCTGAGCACCCAGTGCAATATTTTTATCTAGGCGCTGTCCAAAGCGCTTTTCGATCAGATGCGCCTCCTGCAGGCCAAATACATCACAGGAGCGGACTACTGCACTGGCATTGTGCATTTGGAATACATCTTCCAGGGCCACTGTAAGATAACGTGTGCGCTTTTTGAGAATCTCCTCAAAACGCTTGCTGCGTTCAGGACTAATAAATCCCTCAAGATATTCCAGTAATTGTATTTTAGGGTCTGAAGGTGAATACATGAGGCCGATCAGGTGTAGCTGATTTAAAATTACTAATTTGATGCTGAGTTCAGGCTTTTAAAATAACGCAATCTTCTGCAGATGGAAAAACTGGTAGTATTGAGCGGGGCAGGCATGAGCGCCGATTCCGGAATTAAAACCTTCAGGGATGCCGATGGTCTTTGGGAAGGCCATGATGTGATGCAGGTTGCCTCCCCTGAAGGCTTTGCTGCCAATCCAGAGCTGGTGCTTGAGTTTTACAATCAGCGCAGAAGACAGCTTAAAGAAGTACAGCCCAACTCCGGGCATATGGCCATTGCCAGCCTGCAGGAATATTTCGATGTACAGGTGATTACACAAAACATTGACGACCTGCATGAAAGAGCTGGTAGCAGAAAGGTGGTCCATCTGCACGGGGAATTGCTGAAAGCGCGCAGTACCGGGCCTGAAATGGAAATTCTGAACTGGGGAGGCGACCTGGTATGGGGTGACCTATGCCCTGCCGGGTATCAGCTCAGGCCACATATAGTTTGGTTTGGGGAAGCCGTGCCCGAATTGGAGCTTGCGGCCCATTTAACGGCAGAAGCCGATATTCTGATGGTTGTGGGGACATCCCTGCAGGTTTACCCGGCAGCCGGGCTATTGCACTACAAAGCCTCAGGAGTACCGCTGTATTTAATTGATCCGAGACCGGCCCTGCAGGAAAACGCAATGGATTCCCTGGAGATAATTAAGGCCCGTGCTGCGGAAGGGGTCCCTATTCTGGCAAAGCGTTTAATCGATACAGTACGCGGGTAGCTTCTGCCCACTCGATTACAGCCTTTCTTTGGGCCTCCGTAAGCCGGGCACCCGCATGCGTCCAGGTATATTCATTTAAGGGCATCTCCCCTGACTCTATCGTTTCTGCTACCTCCTCCAGCTTATGGTCCTTCTTTTTGGCGTCATAGGAATTCCAGGCGGAAAAGTTAAGATGCTGCTTCCCGTTGTTTATATGTTCTGCCAACCAATAGGATACCGGGGCAATGTTATTATACCAGGGATATTCGCTATGGTTGCTATGGCAATCAAAGCAATTGCTTTTCATTATAAGCTTCACATTTTCCGGAGGATTGGTTTCTGTAAAAAAAGGGATCAGATGATCCGAGTGATCAATATTTTTTTCCGGTCTCACAAACTGAATCCCAAGCAGAAAAAGCAGCAGGAGGATGGCGATTTTTTTTGGTACTTTCATACTTGATATTTGCGTTTAAATTTAAGAGATAATTTGGGCTCCCAGTTAAAAAAACGACTGGAAAAAGTAAGCGCTCTGAGGAAAAGCCGTCAGCAAATGGCTTTTGAGGTAATTGAGCGACCGGAATGGTTCAAACCACTACTGGAAATTGGCCTGGTTGAAAATAACCGCAACGGGAGTCGCGCCTGCTGGGTTCTCGAATTTGTATGTAAAAAACAGCTTTGGGAGCTGTATCCGCATCTGGACCGCTTTACCTCCGGACTTATTGGCGTTAACCCCCAATCCTCAATCAGACCGCTGGCCAAGATCTGTGAATTACTGACAGAGGCCTATTACAAAGCTCCTGCTTCGGCTTATACCCCACCCCTGACTGCTCTCCATAAGGAACGTATTGCCGAGGCCTGTTTTAGATGGCTACTCGGTCCCTGCAAGGTTGCCCCAAAAGCCTACAGCATGCAGTGTCTTTTTCTGCTCGGAACAGAAATCCACTGGATTCATGACGAAATGGCAGCCATTACAACCCGCTATTACAATCAGGAAAGCCCCGCTTATCAGGCGCGAACCCGTCAGGTTATGGGGCGTATCAAAAAATTCAGAAAGTCGGGAAGCCTGAAAGGGATATAGGGTAAGAGCCCAAATATGAGTATCTTTGCGTTTTCCTAAAAACGAGCATGCTATGGCATCTTCCCATTTACAGGCAATTTCACCTATAGACGGACGCTATTTCAGCAAGGTGGAAGGCCTGAGTAACTTCTTCTCTGAAGCCGCCCTGATCCGCTATAGAATCCGAGTGGAGGTGGAGTATTTTATCGCCCTCTGTGAATTGCCGCTGCCGCAATTAAAAGGCTTTGATCCGATTCATTTTAAAGCCCTCAGGGAACTCTATACAGACTTTAAACCTGCAGACGCAGAGGCCGTTAAAAGCATCGAGAAAACAACCAACCACGATGTAAAGGCTGTGGAATATTTTATTAAGCAGCAATTTGATGCGCTGGGCCTGCAAGACTTTAAGGAATTTATTCATTTCGGGCTCACTTCGCAAGACATCAACAATACAGCCATCCCGCTTTCCCTGAAAGAAGTACTGCAGGAAGAATACCTGCCGGGATTTACTTCCCTGGCCGAAAAAATCGAGAATTTATCCAAGGAGTGGCAGCATATCCCCATGCTGGCCCGTACTCACGGTCAGCCGGCCTCCCCCACACGACTCGGAAAAGAAATACAGGTATACTGTGAAAGGCTTGACCAACAGCTGAACGTCCTCAAAAAAATCCCTATGGGGGCTAAATTTGGAGGGGCAACAGGAAATTTCAATGCACACAAGGTTGCTTATCCGGAAATAGACTGGAAAGCTTTTGGCCGCCGTTTTGTAGAAAAACAACTGGGGCTGCATTATTCCTTTCCCACCACCCAGATTGAGCATTATGACCACATGGCAGCCCTTTTTGATGCCCTCAAACGTATTAATACCATCCTGATTGATCTGGACCGCGATTTCTGGACTTATATCTCCATGGATTACTTCAAACAGCAGATCAAAGCCGGGGAAGTGGGTTCGTCGGCCATGCCTCATAAGGTAAACCCCATTGACTTTGAAAATTCAGAAGGTAACCTGGGTATTGCCAATGCCCTGTTTGAACACCTGGCCGCCAAATTACCGGTTTCCAGGCTGCAGCGAGATCTTACCGACAGTACGGTTCTGAGGAATGTAGGGGTTCCCTTTGCCCATACCCTGATTGCCTTTCAGGCTACCTTAAAAGGCCTCGGTAAATTGTTGTTAAATGCAGAAAAGATTGCTGCTGACCTGGAGCAGAACTGGGCGGTGGTTGCAGAGGCTATACAAACCATCCTCAGACGGGAGGGCTACCCCAATCCATATGAAGCCTTAAAAGGACTGACCCGAACCAACGAAGCGATAACGCGAGAGACTATCGGGCGGTTTATTGATACCCTCAGCGTGAGCCAGGACATTAAAAAGGAACTCAAAAATATCAGCCCCTCTAATTATACCGGAATTTAATAGGTATACCGCAGCAAATTACCTATTTCTGTACCTGTACGCGATGCGGGTACGGGATTTCAATGCCAGCTGCATCCAGGGCCAGTTTACTGCCTTCATAGGTGTCAAAATACACCTGCCAGTAATCTTCAGGTTTGCAATACGGCCTTACTGCAAAATTCACCGAGCTATCCGCCAGTTCCATCACATTTACGGTAGGGGCTGGCTCCTTAAGGACCCTGGGGTTTGAAGTGAGTACCTCCATCAGGACTTTTTTGGTCTGGGCGATATCCGAGGCGTAATCTACCCCAATGACGGTATCCACACGAATTTGCCCCAGGGCTGTGTAATTGATGATATTGCCATTGGCCATTGCCCCATTGGGGACAATAGCCAGTTTGTTCTGAGGAGTGGCCAGTTTGGTGGTAAAAATATCGATCAGCCGCACCGTTCCTATGGTTCCCTGTGCCTCAATAAGGTCTCCAATCTTATAGGGTTTAAAAACCAGAATAAGCACTCCTCCGGCAAAGTTTGAAAGAGACCCTTGCAGTGCCAGGCCAACAGCCAGGCCGGCAGCGGCTATCACAGCCGCAAAGGTAGTGACATCAACCCCCAACTGGTCTACAACCACCAGGATAAGCAGGATTCGCAGGGCCCAGGTGAGCAATCGCATCAGGAAGCGTTTCAGGGATTCCTCGTAGTTGCTTTTTTCCATGACCCTGCGAAGGGCCCCGATTAATTTTTTAATAACCCAGGAACCGATGATATAAATAATAATAGCCCCGATCACCCGTGGGCCAAAGGTTACAATGAAGTCAATTCCTTTTTCGATCCAGACCTGTGCGTCTTCCATATTCTTTCAGATTTAGAGAGTGATCCATTTATCAGTTGCTGTCAAGATAAAGCAATCGGATAAAAAAAAGAAATCCCGGAAACCAACAGGCTTCCGGGATCTGATTTGCATTGAATATTTGATTAACCTTTAAGCAGGCCGGTAAGCTCCGAGAAGCCTTCCCCCTTTAAGTCCGAACTTTCGATACTCTGCATGAGTTGTACAATGTAAGCCGGGTTCATATCCCTTCCCAGCACACGGATCAGTGCAAAGCCATTTTCACTGCTGTTCCCGTAAATAATCACCTCATCAATGGCATCCCCCTCGCCCAGGTACTTGATCACTCCCTTGCCGTATTTGGAATTTAATTTCATCAGCTCCTTGTAAGCGGGCTGCTTTAAAATCGCCTTTACCTTTGCACTTTCTTCCTGGAAGGCCGCTTCATTTTCGGTCGTCTTCATAAATGCCAGGATATTGAGTTTGCGAAAAGAGCCCAGGGCCTTTTGTTCCTGCTCGCTTAAGTTCATCTGGTCCAGTTTCAGGATATTGGCCGGTACGTCCAGAGACCGGAAATTTGGATTTTCAGCATTATCCACATAGTATTCCTGAAGGCTTTGAGTACTGGAGCATCCCAGTGCCAGCAATAAAATGGTAAAGCTTCCCAGAAGAGCAGACAAACGGTATTTACTTTTCATCTTTGTTGGTTTAATGCCAAAAAATGGGGCAGGACCTCCTACCCCATTATTGACAGAACTGATTTTTTTAATTTGATTTTTTCTTCTCTGCCTTATTCAACTCTGATGGCAGGTTCATTTTCTTGGTAAGCGATCCGATTTTGGTCAGGTCGATATCCCCGGTCAGGGTCAATAAAACCGTTTCGATCTTACGGTCGTTCACTTCCATATCCATGTTCTTGATTCCGGTTACGAACATCAGCAATTCACTAACGTGGTCAGCATCCTTACCGTTTCGCACATAGAATTTCACATTGGCATCTTTGTCCTTAACCCGCATCAATTCCTCCAGAGAGGCAGATTTCAGGTAGCGGTCCACGGTAGACTTCATATCTGCCGACACACCTTTATCTTCAGTAATGAAGACCTTTACTCCGCTAAGGCTCTTGGCTATTTCCATAAACTCTTTGGCCTCAGGGTCGTCCACATCTACATCCATCTTGATCAGCAGATCGAACATATTTTTATTGACAATCACTGAACTCACCTCATCCATATCTTCGTATTTGTCAAAAATGGACTGAGCGCTTCCCAACAGGGGAGTCATCAGCAATAATGCAATAGCTACAAGTTTTTTCATCGTTTTCGTTTTTTAATTGTTTTTGTAAATTTTTTGTTTTGTTTCCTCAAATTCATTCAGATAGGCGACCTTCTGGGTCCCCCGGTCTAAATTTTGTGCAATAAGGCCAAGGGCCCTGCGCGTTTCCTGATAAGCGTACTCCGCTTCCTGCTGGTCGTGAACCCGCTTACCAAAATACAAGCCAAGCATCAGAACGGCTACCGCTGCAACGGAAATCCACTGGTAATAATTCCTTCTGGTTTTTAATGGAACCTGCCTGCTGAACTGTTCATTCTTGGCTTCGGAGAAGAAAGCAAACATCGGTTTGTATTGTTCCAGGTGCGGGGCTACCCCCTCTTTGGCAAAATACTCCCTGAGTTTTTCCTCCTCAGCTACCGTAGTGGTGGCCTCAAAGTACTTCTCCATTAATTTTTCTATTCTATCCAATTCCATGGCGATGTTTTTCTAAAAGTTTTTCTCTAACGGCTTTTCGGGCCCTGGATAAGTTTACACGCACTGCGGTCGGTTTCATATCCAGTAATTTTTCAATCTCTTCGTATTCATAGGACTCCACGTCACGGAGCTGTAAAATCATTCGCTGCTGCTCCGGCAACTCATCCATTATTCTCTCTACCCAGTTTACGCTGTCCCGCACTTCCAGTTGTTTCTGCAGGGAGGCCTGGCCATCTGCATAATTACTGTGGACCAGTTTCAGGTTTCCCGATTGTTTTGATTTCAATCGGTCCAGGCAGAAATTTTTTGTCATTGTCATGGCGAATGCCTCTACATTCTTATACGTCTTCATGCGTTTCTTTCCTGCCCAGAGTTTCATCAGGATTTCCTGAGTAGCATCTTCAGCCTCCTCAGAGGAAATCAACAGCCGTTTTGCCAGACGGTATAACTTATCTTTAAAGGGCATCACGGTTTCCAAGAACTCAGACTGCGTCATTACAATAGGTTGGGTTGTTGTAGTCACCTTCTCTTATTGGGTTACACAAGCAAGACGACACTAATCGAATTTTGTTACAAAAAATTTTTTATTCCTCGGTTTGTCCCTATTTTAGGGCATATAAAACTAAGAATTAAAGCCTTAAAAGGGCTGATTTTCACCACTTTTGCCAAAATAGTTCCCCCTGAGCAAAGGCTTGGAACGATCTTTGGTGAAAGTTTTATAAAAATGCAATGAAAAAGTTTATTATCCTCTTTGCTGTCCTGATAGTTGCAGGATGCAGCAAAAATGACGACGGCCTGGACCCAAATGGCCCTTCTGTTGTCCTTGAAGATGTTGTGACGCAAAACTTTATGTGGCGTGCTTCCAACCTCTGGTATTTCTGGCAGGCAGATGTCCCCAACCTGGCGGATGAACGCTTAACCAACGATTTTCAGGAATATTTGGAATTCCTGGACTCCGAAGCCAGCCCCGGCGCCTTTTTCGACAATCAGCTTCGTTTTGTTGAAGACCGCTTTACCTATTACAGTGCAGATTATAAAGAACTCACCAATAGCCTTGGCGGGATTGAGCAGAACAATGGGATGGAATTTAAGATTAGCTACAACGACGCTAATGGCAATAACACTTTTGACGGATCTGACCCTGGCTTTGGTTACGTAATTTATGTGCTGCCGGGTTCCAATGCCGCTACCACCAGTATTCAGCGCGGGGATCTCTTCACCGCTGTGGACGGGCAGAATATTACCGGAGCCAATTACCGCGACCTGCTTTTTGGCGAGAATGCCACTTACACGCTTACCATGGCTGATCTTGTAGATGGAACCCTTACTCCCAATGGTACGGAAATTACCCTGACCAAGGAGGAGAATTTCCAGGAAGACCCACTTCATGTAGTTACAACCCTGGATGTGAACGGTCAGAAAATCGGATATCTGATGTACAACCGTTTCCTGAATGAATACGACGAACAGCTCAATGCCGCTTTCGGCAATTTTCTGTCAGATGGGATAACGGACCTGGTTGTAGACCTGCGCTATAACCCTGGAGGTTCCGTAAACACTTCCCGCCTGCTGGCCAGTATGATCTACGGTACCAATACAAATGATCTGTACCTGAGGGAACGCTGGAATCCTAAAATAGAAGAGGCCTTTACTTCTGGCAATCCCAATGCCCTCGAACAGTACTTTGCTAACCAAACCGGAGACGGGACCAGTCTGAATACCCTGAACCTAAACAGGGTTTATATAATCACAACCGGTTTCAGCGCCTCCGCCAGTGAATTGCTGATCAACTGCCTGGACCCGTATATGGAAGTTATTACGATTGGAAGAACCACCCGCGGAAAAAATGAATTCTCACTGACCATGGTAGATGATGAGGACAGAAACGGAGCCCCTTTCGTATATACCCCCAGCAGGGAAGGGAATATCAACCCTGACAACCCATGGGCCATGCAACTTATACTGGGGCGTAATGAGAATGCGGCCGGTTTCTCCGATTATACTGCCGGGCTGCCCCCGGATATATCACAGTCCGAAGACCTGGAGAATATGGGGGTCCTGGGAGATGTTAATGAACCCTTACTGGCCCGTGCCCTTTCAGAAATTACTGGCGTTTCAGGTAAACAATCTTTTGATGTGATGCGACCAGCTAATCCGGTTTATTCTTCGAGAATCGCCAAACCCATGCGGGACATTATGCTGCTGGATCGTGAGATCCGGTTGCCGGAAATTCCAAAACAATAAAAAAAGCCTCCCAGTCGGGAGGCTTTTTTATTAAAGCTCGAATTGTAACCCTAAGGCCAGGTTTCGCCCGGGGGTCGTAAACCCTAAAACCTCGGTATAGGATTCGTTCAAAATGTTGGTAAGGGCGAGGTTCGCGCGGAAACGCCCTTTAATAAACTGCTGTGAAAAGCGCAGGCCCAGCAGTGAAAAAGCCTGTAATTCCACATTGGAAGCTGTTGCAAAATCAGTATCCGGGCGCTTCCCCGTATAGCTGTATTCCATAGTGAGGATGGAACCCTGAGCCACTTCCGCAGACAGTACTAAATTCGCCTTATGTTTCGGAATGCGTATGGCATTATCCCCCTTTCTTTCGGTAAAGGTATAATTTGCATTCAACTGCAGATGCGCGTTCAGCCCCCACTCAAGTTCTGTCTCCAGCCCCTGTACGGAAATGGGGTTAGCCGCATTGAAATACAGGAAGGCATTGTTGTCAAAAAGCACAGTCTGGTCTTCCTCCCGGTCAAAGAACAACAGGCTCAGCCTGGGGCCTTTGACCCATTGGCTCTCCAATCCGATTTCAAAGGTCCTGTTGGTCTCTGGTTGTAGATCCGGGTTGGCCCCAAAGGCACCAAAGAGTTGGGTAAGGCTGGGCGTAATATAGGCTGTGGCCCAGGAGGCCAGTAACTTGAGTGACCCGTACCCAACCTTTTGGCTATATGACGGGTTGATCGTGTAGACTGCCTGAGAGCCGTATTCCGAATGCAGGTTCAGCCGGGCCCCTGTATTCAGGTTAAACCCGACAGGGCTTGTCCAGACCATGTTGAGATACGGGTCTATCAAACTGAATCGTTTATCCTGCTCCAGTTCGGCCCGGTCTTCCACATACATCAATCCGGCCAAAGCCTGGAAATTCGCTCCGAACTTCCTTTTCAAGGCAATATCTGCAAACCAGTTGCTTCCTTTAAAAAGGGAGGGGAAATTGGAGCGGTTCTCTGAATCGAAAACGGTATAAGCCGTTTTGGCCTCTAATCTTCCAAAGGTCCCCTTGTGGGTGTAAGACAGCCCCAATCGCTCCTGATCTGTTACGAATAAATAGGGCGCATCCTGTTGCAGAAAGGCATCGTCATAGGCAGACCGCAATCGCGTCTGATTGGCAAAAAAACGAATTTCATTTTGTTCGGATATTTTAAAGCCCAGGTTCAGGTCTGCACTGGAGTTCGTATTCGGGTCCGGTTCCCCGGAGGTGTTTGTCAGGGACGATAAGCCATTGGAAAAACTATTGGAAAAACTCAATCGGTAATCAAATCCCTGCAGGCTTCCCCGCAGCTGTGCGTTTTGAGTGAAATTGCCCAAATCCAAATCCGACTCATCGGTGGTATTCTGAGTTCCAAAGGTAGTTCCCGCAAGGACTTCGAACGACTTCTTCCCTGCCTTTCTGGTTTTAATATTAATCACTGCTGTTGCAGCATTGGTACCGTATAAAACAGAAGAAGCCCCCTTTACAATTTCTATGGACTCCACCGCATCGGCATTTAAAAGCCGTAAGTCGTATTCCTGTGAAAAAGAGGAAGGGTCGGAAACGCGGATCCCGTCTATCAGAACCAGTACCTGACGACCCCGTCCCCCACGTGCAAATACCCCTAAAACCTCACCCGGGCGTCCTCTACTTCCCGAAATCTCAAATCCGCTTTGATTGTTTAAAATACGGGCTACACTAACCCCGGGAAATTGATCCAGATAATCCCTTTGGAGACTGATAACCGTCTTTCCGCTTTGCTCGCGCGCAAGGGGGAAACGACTGTCGCTCACTACGACCCCTTCCAATTGCTGGACCGGAACAGAGTCCTGGGTTTGCTGCGCACGAACCAACATCCCCATAAGGAATACCACGGCAGCTAATGACTGCTTTTTTTTCATAAATGTGTTTGTAACACGGGAGTACGCCTGGCGTATGACAGCGTATAAACTTTTTTCCCGAAAGTTTAACTTCTTACGTTTGAATACGGCAGGTCTCCTGACTTGCGTCCTGTGGCCAACCTTCCCATCCTGCAGATTCTGAGGACAGTGGTTTAGTAGCGGGCAACAGGCATTCCCCTTTAGGGAAACAAAGCTTACAGTTGCGGGAACAGTTCCGGATTCACACCAGATTCCCTTTTAATGCCCCATACTCGATTAAGTACAGTGCAACCATTATTCGAGCCAAAGATATTCAAAATCTGCACGCTTTGCCCGCTGATATTTAAAAAGTATTTTTGAAGGCTTAAGATACAGGGATGAAAGTATTTTCGGGTTTTCTAATAATGGTCTTGTGTTGCCTGGGTTGCAGGGATCAACCGGCTCATTCTTCAACAACTACAGAAGCTGAGCAAAATCCTTTGTCTGTGAGACATGCCAGCGGTTTCCATGCCAAAAAAGATGAGTCCGGCAGGATAACCCTGACTGTAATAAGCCCCTGGCCTCAGGCCGAAAAAAATTACACCTACTTACTGGTTCCCAAAGAACAGCTCTCCTATTCGAGCTATGACAAAGATGCCTATGATGCCATTATCGGGACCCCTGTAAACCGTATTGTCCTGACCTCTACCACTCATATCCCTGCCCTGGAATCCTTGAAGCGAACCGCAAGCCTGGTCGGTTTCCCCGGTTTGGACTATATCTCCTCTGAACAAACGAGAAGCCGGATTGCCGCCGGGAAGGTAAAAGAACTGGGGGCAAACGACCGCCTCAATACGGAAATGGTGTTGAATCTGCAGCCGGAACTGGTAGTGGGTTTTGGGGTTACAGGTATTACGGAGGCCTATCTGACGCTCGAAAATGCAGGTATCCCTGTGTTATTGAACGGGGACTGGATGGAGCAAAACCCGCTGGGGAAGGCAGAATGGATTAAGTTCTTCGGATTGCTCTTCAACCAATGGGAAGAGGCAGAAGAAATTTTCACACAAATTGAAACCGATTACATAGCGGCCAGGGAGCTGGCGGCCACTGCCAAAAACCAACCTTCCGTGATCAGCGGTGCCCTGTACCGGGATATCTGGTACCTTCCGGGGGGCAGCAGCTGGGCAGCCAAATTCCTCGAGGATGCCAACGCTGCCTATATATGGGGAGATAACACTGAAACAGGAAGTTTGTCCCTCAGCCTGGAGAGTGTTCTGGAAAAAGGAAGCTCTGCCGATTACTGGATATCGCCATCTGAATTCACCACCTACCAGGCCATGCGGGAGGCAGATGTGCACTACGAGCGGTTTAAGGCCTTTAAAGAAAAGCAGATTTACACCTATGCAGCAACCCGTGGGGCAGGCTCCGGGCTTTTGTATTTTGAATTGGGGCCCAACCGCCCGGACCTGATCTTAAAGGATTTGATTTTTTTCCTGCATCCGGGCCTGATACCTGAATACGAACCCGTTTTTTACAAACCCCTTAAATGAAGTCGCTTTCAGGAACATATGGCGTGAAATTTTCCTTACTGCTACTGCTTTTGGCGGCAGTATTTTTCCTGAACATCGGCCTGGGCTCTGTGGCCATCCCTTTCGGAGAAACCTTTAAAAGCCTGATCGGTTCGGAACTGCAAAACGAAAACTGGGGGTATATCATAAGAAACTACAGGCTCCCGAAATCCCTGACGGCTATTCTTGTTGGGGCGGGGCTTTCCCTCAGCGGACTTTTGATGCAAACCCTTTTCCGCAACCCCCTGGCCGGGCCCTTTGTGCTGGGGATCAGTTCCGGGGCAAGCCTGGGCGCAGCCCTGTTGATTCTGGGCGCAGCCCTGCTCGGACCTGTGGGAGCTGCCCTGGCGCTTTCGGATGCGTCCATTGCAGTGGCAAGCAGCCTGGGCAGTTTCCTGGTTTTACTAGTGGTGCTTTTGGTATCGGTACGCCTGAAGGATTCCATGGCGCTGTTGATCGTGGGGCTGATGTTTGGTAGTATTACCGCTGCCCTGGTCACAGTTCTTTCGTATTTCTCAAGTGCGGAGCAGTTACAGCAATTTATATTCTGGTCTTTTGGGAGCATGGGGAACCTGAGCTGGACACAACTCAGCATCCTCGGTTTGATGTGTTTATCTGGCATACTGCTAAGCCTGGCCCTGTCCAAGGCTCTCAATGCTTTTTTACTGGGTGAAAAATATGCCCACAGCCTGGGGATTTCCGTCAGTAGGGTCCGACGCTGGATTATCCTTGCAACCGGAATTCTGGCTGGTGGTATAACGGCCTTTGCAGGACCCATCGCCTTTATCGGCCTTGCCGTACCCCATCTTACCCGGCAATTGCTGGGAACTTCGGATCACCGGCTGCTGATCCCGGGTGTTCTGCTTTACGGGGCCATCCTGATGCTGGTCTGCGATACGGTGGCCCAATTGCCTTTTTCCTCCTATGTTCTACCCATCAATGCAATTACCTCCATAGTGGGCGCACCTGTAGTGATCTGGCTTTTGCTTCGTAAAAACCGTATGATTTTTTAATTCCCCCTTATTAGGAAATTCCTTTTCCAGCGGTTACTTTCGCATGAATACCCTAGCCTCAAAGCCAGAAGATGTCTGTTTCACAGTCCGAAAACGAGCTTGAAGTAAGCGAGCTGTCCATTGGATATAAATCTCGTTTGGACCCTCTTGTCCTTGCATCCGGGATTCATTTCAGCCTTCCGTCGGGAAGCCTTACCGCAGTGGTAGGGGCCAATGGCATTGGCAAATCTACCCTGTTGCGCTGCCTTTGCGGGATGCAGCCGCCTTTAAAGGGAAATATTCTCCTTCGGGGAATCGGTATGGATCAATTAAAACCTGAAAAAAGGGCACAATTACTGAGCGTGGTATTGACGGACCCCCCGGCTTCAGGAAACCTGACAGTCTCCGAACTGGTACGCCTGGGGCGGTATCCGTATACCAACTGGTTGGGTACACTAAGGAGGGAAGATCACAAGCATATTGAGGGGGCCCTCGAACAAATGGAACTGGATCATATAGCCAAACAGCCCTGCCATACTTTAAGTGATGGCCAGTTACAACGGGTACTCATTGCCCGCGCACTGGCTCAGGATACGCCCCTGATGGTGCTGGACGAACCCACCACCCACCTGGACCTCTACCACAAAGTGAAAATCCTCAAACTCCTCGGCGAGATAGCACATAATAGGGATAAAACGATACTGTTTTCGACCCATGAAATCGATCTGGCCATACAGCTCTGCGACTATATGCTTATCCTGCATCAGGGCCAGGCTTTTTTTGGGCAGCCCTGCCAGCTGATCGAAACCGGCCGGTTTGAACAATTATTTCCGGAGCAAACCATTCGGTTCGACCGGGCATCCGGTTCATTCAGGGTTAATAAGAAATAGCCGCCCCTGTATTTATTTTTCAGGCATCTTGCTATCTTTACCAAAAGCTTTCCACAACATGAATGAACTTTGGACGTATCTGTTATTTGGCCTGATTTTTTTAGGAATAGGAGCCCTTATCGGAACCTATATCATGCGGCTGAAACAACAATCCCTACAAAGTGCACTGCTGGAAAGGGAAGCCCAGTCGGAAAAAAATATGCGAATCCTGGAAGAGGATCTAAACCGCAGTCGTGAAAAATTAGAGGAGCTGCAACAACATAAAGAGCAGCTTGGACAGGACCTGGTTCGCCGTGATTCGGAAGTGGAACAGCTCCGGGAGAAACTGGCCGAGCAGAAAAAGGAAGTGGCGGAATTACAGGAAACTTTTGGAAAGGAATTCGAAAATCTGGCCAATAAGATCCTGGATGAGAAAAGTGTCAAATTCACGGAACAAAACCAGAAAAATATCCGCAATATCCTGCAGCCCCTGCAGGAGAAAATCCAGCTTTTTGAGAAAAAGGTAGAAGAAACCAGAAAGGAAAATTACGGCATCCACCAGGCGCTCAAAGAACAGCTTTCCAATTTGCAGAACCAGAACCTGAAAATAACCCAGGAAGCCGAAAACCTGACGCGGGCCTTAAAAGGAGACAGCAAAATGCAGGGGAACTGGGGGGAATTGGTTTTGGAAAGGGTCCTGGAAAAATCGGGCCTGGAAAAAGACCGGGAGTATTCGGTACAGCAGAGTTTTCAAAGGGAGGATGGAAGCCGCGTACTGCCGGATGTGATCATCCACCTGCCCAATGGCAATAAAATGGTTGTGGATTCCAAGGTATCCCTTACCGATTACGAACGCTATGTAAACGCAGAGGAGGAGGCGCGCGAAGGCTTCCTGAAGGAACACGTGAATTCGCTAAAACGGCACGTTGAACAGCTTTCAGCTAAGAAATATGAAGATTTATACGAAATGGAAAGCCCGGACTTTGTTTTGATGTTTGTCCCCATAGAAACTGCCTTTTCCATCGCGATTAATTATGACAATGCACTATATAACAAGGCCTTTGAACGCAATATTGTTATAGTGACACCCTCCACCCTGCTGGCCACTCTCAGAACCATCGACAGTATGTGGAGCAATGAAAAACAGAGGCGCAATGCGATAGAAATCGCGAGGCAGGCCGGGGCACTCTATGATAAATTTGAAGGCTTTGTAGGGGATCTTACCAAAGTAGGCAAGAAAATGGACGAAGCCAAAACGGAGTACCGGGGCGCCATGAATAAGCTGGTGGAAGGCCGGGGCAATATTATTACCAGTATCGAAAAGCTTAAAAAAATGGGAGCCAAGGCCAAGAAGTCCATCCCGGATTCCCTGCTTAAAAGGGCCGGAGAGACCGAAAGCAACGCAGAACTGGAGTTATAAACCCCTTCCGCCTAGAGCCCGGAAGCGGCCTCTTCATCCAGCATCCAGATAAGCTCCCCGGCTGTGGGTTTTACCCGTGAAGCCGGATACGTCTTATATCTTCCTTGCTGTTTCAAAATCTCGGCAACCGGCCCGGCCTTGGATTTCCCGGTAACCAGAAAAATAACCAGGGCTGCATTGTTGATTACTTTTCCCGTCAGGCTAATGCGCTTTTGCCCGCTTTCAGGATGTGTGGCCACCTCACACAGGGCTGGTGAATCCCAGAGCTCCATCTGGTGGGGAAATATGGAGGCGGTATGGCCATCATCACCCATTCCCAGAATGACCAAATCAAAACGAGGCAAGCCTTCTTTTGCATCCAGACAGCTCCGAATCTCAGCTGCATAGCGAATGGCCTCTTTTTCGGGAGGGTCCTCTCCCCTGACCCTATGGATATTCCCTTCCGGAACGGGGACCTTCTCCAACAGCAGGGAACGGGTCATCCCGTAATTGCTTTCGGAATCTTCAGGCGGGACGCATCGCTCATCCCCCCAATACCATTCCAGTTGCTGCCAGGGTATTTCTTGCCGGTATGCTTTTGCCAGTAAATCAAAAAGGATTTTAGGGGTGCTGCCCCCTGATAAGGCAATTGTACGGAAACGCCTGTCCTTACTCAGGTTGAGCAGTTTTTCTGCCAGGGCCTCTGCTACAGCCATTTTATCTTTATATACCTGTTTTTGCATGCTATGTTTTATGAGATTACACAAAAGCCCGGATCGTCTGCCAGGTGTTCCCCCGGATTTCTCCATCCGAAAGCGCCTTCAATGAGGTCATCCGCATTCTTTGGTCCCCACATACCTGCAGAATACCCGTAAGTGACTACATCCTTTCCATTTTGCCAGTAATTCAGAATAGGATCTACAAACTCCCAGGCTGCTTCTACTTCATCGGCCCGTGCATAAAGGGTAGCATCTCCCTGCATGGCATCGAGCAAGAGGCGTTCATAAGCCTGCATTACCTTTACGTCATTCAGGTCTGAGTAGTAAAAATCCAGGTTTGCCCGCTCTACCTGAAAACCCTGACCAGGGACCTTTACCCCGAACTTTACCAAAATCCCTTCATTGGGTTGTATCCTGATAATCAATTTATTGTCTTTGTTATCCATCCCGGCATCCTTGAAGATCTGATGGTGGGGGGTTTTAAAGTGAATTACCACTTCCGTTACCTTGGTGGGCATCCTTTTGGCGGTGCGAACGTAAAACGGCACATCGGCCCAGCGCCAGTTGTCTACATAAAATTTAATGGCTGCATAGGTCTCCGTAGTGGAATTCGGATCTACTCCATCCTCTTCGCGATACCCTTTTACGGCCTCCCCATTGTAAGTTCCTGCCAGGTATTGCCCTCGTATTGTATTGTTGAACAACTCATGATCATCCTTCATGATCCTCAGTGATTTCAGCGCCTTGACCTTCTCATTTCGTATCTCTTCAGGCTCCGGCCCGATCGGTGGCTCCATAACCACCAAAGATATTATCTGCAACAGATGGTTCTGAAACATATCCCGCAGAGCTCCGGAACTGTCATAGTAACCTCCCCTTTTACCGACTCCTACGCTTTCCGCGTTGGTTATTTCAATATGCCGGATGTAATTGCGATTCCACAGGGGTTCAAATATGCTATTGGCAAAGCGGGTAACCAGCAGGTTTTGGACGGTTTCCTTCCCGAGATAATGGTCTATACGGTAAATCTGCTTTTCCTGAAAATATTTCTGAAGGCTCTCATTCAGTCCTTTTGCGCTTTTGAGATCATAACCGAAGGGTTTCTCAACAATCAGTCTTTTCCAGCCGTCCTTTTCAGAGGTCAGCCCAACCGAGTGCAGGTTTTTGGAAATGGTTTCATACAGTTTGGGGGGTGTAGAGAGGTAAAAAATATAGTTCCCGTCCGTCTTTTCAGAAACATTTAGATCCCGGATCCTGTCTTTAAGGGCTGAATAATCCCCGTCGTAAGAATTGCCCAGGTCGTGGTAAAATAGTTTCCCAGAAAATTCCTTTCTGAGTTGCTGCTGCTCTTCTGAAGATTCAATATGCGGGTTTTCCAGGGCCAGGCGCTTGCGAAAGGCCTCGTCTGTACTATCGCTGCGGCTCACACCTAAAACGGCAAAGTGTTGTGGCAAATGCCTGCCTTTAAAAAGGCTGAAAAGGGCCGGGATGAGTTTGCGTTCCGTTAAATCTCCGGAAGCCCCGAAAATAATCAGCAATTGATTGGGTGTTTTACTCATAATGCGGTGGTTTGTAAGTGCGTTAAACAGCAGCTGTACCCAAAGCGGATATCAAATAAATAATTTACCCTATTTTTGACAGGCACTGACGAATATACTGCTAATTTGGGGAGTGTAAAAATCAGCGGATGCTATCATCCGGAGATTAAAAATTCATTTATATGCACAGTAAAACCACTTTTGACTTTGGACTGATTGGCCTGGGAGTTATGGGCCGAAACTTTATACTAAATGTGGCGGATAAGGGCTTTAAGGCCATCGGATACGACCTCAGCGAGGACCAGGTTAATGCCCTCAGGGAAGAGGGCGGCAACCCGGAGCAGGTAAATGCCACCACTGACCTGAAAGAATTTGTGGATAGTCTTTCGCTCCCCAGAAAAATCATGTTACTGGTGCCGGCCGGTCCCATTGTAGACAAGGTCATTGAGCAACTGCTGGAACATATCTCTGAAGGGGATATTATCGTAGACGGCGGGAATTCATTCTTTGAGGATACTGATCGCCGTGAGGCCTACCTGGGTGAAAAGAAAATAAATTTCTTCGGGGCCGGGGTTTCCGGAGGTGCCGAAGGAGCGCGCAAAGGCCCGAGCATTATGCCGGGTGGTTCCAAAGAGGCCTACCAGGAAATACAACCGGTATTTGAAGCCGTAGCAGCCAAATACAAAGGGGCTCCCTGTGTGGCTTACCTGGGTCCCAAATCGGCCGGTAATTATGTAAAAATGGTGCACAATGGCATCGAATACGGCCTCATGCAGCTAACAGCCGAATTCTATGACCTGCTGCAAAGGATAGGAGGCTTTTCCAATGATCAGCTGGCCGAGACTTATACTCGTTGGAACCAGGGCCGGCTGCAGTCTTTCCTGGTGGAAATCAGTTCTGAAATCTTTCAAAAGGATGACGAACTGGGCAGCGGAAGGCTCCTTGACCAGATCCTGGACAAGGGAAAACAAAAAGGAACGGGTAAATGGACCTCCCAGAATGCCATGGACCTCGGGATCCCGGTTCCTACTATTGATATTGCCGTAAGTATGCGGGCCATTTCAGCCCTTAAACAGGAGCGACTGAAAGCAGATTCGCTTTATTCCCGTCCGCAAATTCAAAAAACAGACGCGGCGGAATTGGTGGATATGTCTGAGGCGGCTATGTACTTCGCCTTTGTCATCACCTATGCCCAGGGCTTGCATCAATTGGCAGAAGCTTCAAGGGAATACGGATACCAGCTGGGGCTGGCTACCGTATCGAGGATTTGGAGGGCCGGATGCATTATCCGCGCCGGGATGCTGGAAGATATTGCTGATGCTTTTGAAAAAGAACCGGAGGTTCCAAACCTGATCCTCTCGGAGCTTTTTGTAAAAAAAATGCAGGAAACTGTACCCTCTGTTAGGCAACTGGTGGCTCTGGCTGCAACTTCCGGAGTACCCATGCCGGCACTGAGCAGTACGCTTGCTTATTTTGATTCCTATACAGATGGTCGTTTACCCATGAACCTGGTACAGGCGCAACGCGATTATTTTGGCTCACATACCTACGAACGCCTGGACCGGGAAGGCACCTTCCATACGGAATGGTAACCCAAAATTGACGAATTAAAGAAAGCCTTTCCCCAATTGGAAAGGCTTTACTGTTATGTCCCCATAGTGCCCGAAAGCTCGTTAGCCGAGTTTACTTACTCAGGTACATGCTCCGACGGGCATATAATTCATAGAACTGATCGTCCTTCAGGCTGTCGATAAATAAAATGCTTTCCCCAGTACTTTTCATTTCCGGCCCCAGATTTTTATTCACCTTGGGGAACTTGTTGAAACTAAATACCGGCTGCTTGATCGCATACCCTTCCAATTGTGGGTTGAAGGTAAAATCCTTCAGGGTGTTATGCTCCAGCATGATCTTGGTCGCATAATTTACATAGGGTTCGCCGTAGGCTTTGGCTATAAAGGGGACCGTTCGGGAGGCCCTTGGGTTGGCCTCTATCACAAAAACTTTATCGTCCTTGATTGCGAACTGAATGTTGATCAGCCCCACAGTATTCAGTGCCAGGGCAATTTTTCGTGTATGGTCCTTTATCTGTTGCATCACGAATTCCCCCAGATTAAAAGGAGGCAGGGTTGCATTGGAATCCCCGGAATGAATCCCACAGGGTTCAATGTGTTCCATGATCCCGATGATATATACATCCTTCCCGTCACAGATGGCGTCGGCCTCGGCTTCTATAGCCCCGTCCAGATAATGATCCAGCAAGAGTTTATTATTCGGAATTTTCCTTAAAAGGTCTACCACATGAGCTTCCAGTTCCTGTTTGTTGATCACAATTTTCATCCCCTGACCTCCAAGTACATATGAAGGCCGGACCAATAAGGGGAAATTCAATTCCTCTGCCAGGGCCAGGGCCTCATCGGCGCTCTCAGCCACCCCGAATTGCGGGTATGGAATGTCGTTCTTTTTCAGCAGCGTGGAGAAACTGCCCCGGTCCTCAGCCAGGTCCAGTGACTGAAAGGGGGTACCAATGATCCTGATGCCGTACTTATCAAGCTTTTCCGCCAGCTTCAGGGCAGTTTGGCCACCCAATTGTACGATGACCCCTTCCGGTTTTTCATGAAGGATGATATCGTAGATATGCTCCCAGAACACAGGCTCGAAATAAAGCTTGTCAGCCGTGTCAAAATCGGTAGAGACCGTCTCGGGATTACAATTGATCATTATGGTCTCATACCCACACTCAGCAGCGGCCAGCACCCCATGGACACAACAATAGTCAAATTCAATCCCCTGCCCTATTCGGTTGGGGCCCGAGCCCAGAACCACAATTTTTTTGCGATCTGTTACGGCACTGTCATTAGCCACATAACGCTCTCCTAAGGGAGTTTCTATTTCCTCCTCAAAGGTGGAGTAATAATAAGGTGTGACCGCCTTGAATTCGGCAGCGCAGGTATCCACCAGTTTGTAGACCCGGTTGATCTGCATCTCCGTCCGTTTTTTGTGGACTTCACTCTCCAGGCAATCCAGCATATGGGCTATTTGCCGGTCTGCAAAGCCTTTTTGTTTGGCCTCCAGCATCAGTTCTTTTGGAAGCGTCTCCACCTCAAACTTGCTTATTTCCTTTTCGAGTTGATAGAGCTCCTCGTATTGCTTGAGGAACCACATATCTATCTTGGTTATTTCGTGGATACGACTCAGGGGAATCCCCAGCTGGATGGCATCATAGATTACAAAGACGCGGTCCCAGGAAGGGTTTGTCAGTTTTTGGATGATCGTTTCATAATCCGTGTAACCCTTGCCATCTGCCCCCAGTCCGTTTCGCTTGATCTCCAGAGACTGTGTGGCCTTGTGAAGGGCTTCCTGAAAGGACCTGCCGATCCCCATCACTTCTCCCACTGCCTTCATTGCAAGGCCCAGTGTCCTGTCCGCTCCCTCGAACTTGTCGAAATTCCAACGGGGGATCTTGACGATTACATAGTCAAGGGTAGGCTCAAAGAGGGCCGAGGTCGATTTCGTGATCTGATTTTCGAGTTCGTCCAGGTGATAGCCTATCGCCAGCTTGGCCGCTACTTTGGCAATGGGATATCCTGTGGCCTTGGAGGCCAGAGCTGAAGATCGCGAGACCCTCGGGTTGATCTCTATGGCGATAATGTCTTCTTTTTCGTCGGGGCTTACGGCGAACTGAACGTTACATCCTCCGGCAAAATCCCCAATACTGCGCATCATGTGGATGGCCATATCCCGCATCCGCTGAAAGGTCTTGTCTGACAGGGTCATAGCGGGTGCCACGGTGATGGAATCTCCCGTATGTATCCCCATGGGATCCATATTTTCGATGGTACAGATAATGACTACGTTGTCATTTTTGTCCCTGAGCAGCTCCAGTTCGTATTCCTTCCACCCCATCATGGCCTTGTCGATCATGACTTCATGGATGGGCGAGATCTCCAGGCCGCGTTCCAGCATTTCGTCAAAGTCATCCGGATCATAGACAATAGAAGCCCCGGCACCCCCCAGCGTATAGCTGGCGCGGATCACCAGTGGAAAACCAAATTCCTGAGCGATTTCTTTACCTTTTAAAAAGGAGGTAGCGGTCGCCTGTGGCGCCATGGGAACCCCAATCTGGCCCATTAATTCCCGAAATTTCTCACGGTCTTCAGTGATATTGATTGCATCTATATCTACTCCAATTATCTTTATCCCAAAATCTTCCCAGATTCCTTTTTCCCCAGCTTCTATACAAAGGTTCAGGGCGGTTTGCCCTCCCATAGTGGGTAAAACTGCATCAACGTTGGGGTGCTTTTTCAACACCTTGATTATCGATTTGGTGTTCAATGGCAGGAGGTAGACATGATCTGCCATAGAAGGGTCCGTCATAATGGTTGCCGGATTGCTGTTGATCAGGATAGTTTCTATCCCGTCTTCACGCAGGGATCGCAGTGCCTGGGATCCGGAGTAGTCAAATTCACAGGCCTGCCCGATAACTATAGGACCGGAACCGATAATCAGGATAGATTTGATGTCTTTTCTTTTGGGCATTTTGGAAGCTTTACTGGATTATTGCATAAAAAAAAGGTGTTACTTATGGAAAGTAACACCTCACTATTTGATTACAAAGTATATCATTATTTTTTGTGACGCGGCTCAGAAGAAACACTCAGTTTTTTTCTACCCTTGGCTCTCCTTCGGGAGAGTACCTTTCTACCATTAGCAGAGGCCATGCGCTCGCGGAAGCCGTGCTTGTTTCTTCTTTTTCTCTTAGAAGGCTGAAATGTTCTTTTCATTCTGGAATTTTTTACCGGTCTCTGCAGCGGGTCAAAACCTCTGCAAAATCTGGGCGCAAATATACAAAGAGTTTTGGCAATCCCAAATGCAAATAAATTTTTTTTAGGATTGTTTTTAGTACTTTTGCGCCAACTGCTTTTGGAACTGCAATTCAATGTATAAATCGTGTCTTATTTTATGGCTGCTGGCCCTTGTTACACCCGTCCTGAATGGACAGGAAAGCCTGCGCTATCGTTTAGACACAGGAGACGTTTTTATCGTACAGCAGCAAGCCGAACAAAAAGTAGTTCAGGATTTCGAATGGGGTCAGCAGGAAATAACCAACCGACTCAACGGAATTCTCCAGTTCAGGGTAGTAGAAAAAAATAAGGAAGGGTATTTGCTCGAATTCTCCTTCAAAAAATTATCCCTGCACATTCAGAGCAACACCGAGGGCGACTTGTTAGTTGTCAACACTTCCCAGCCGGAAAATCAGGATATACAATCTAAGATTTACAGAAGCCTTTTAAATCATCCGATACAGATGAGGTTGCATCCGTCAGGGGCCATCCTCTCCGTTGATGGCGGAAACAAACTGGTACAAAAATTAATAAAAGTAGCAGGTATATCGGATGAATCCCTCAGACTTCAAATGGAAAACGGACTCATGCAGGACTACAGTTCAGAAGCACTGGCGGCCAGCTATGAACCACTAACCCATTTCTACCCGACCGCGGCTGTTCGCGTAGGGGAAAGCTGGGAAAATCAATTCAGGGGAAACCAACCAACTGAGAATTGCTGGACCCTGGATAGCCTGGGCCCGGTTAAAATCTTTATCAGCGGTGTTTCCAAAACGCAGATGCAAACTAAAAACCAACTGGGGAGCACGCATCTCGAGGGGATTCAGACTACGTCCATTGTTTGCGATGCCGCTACGGGTTTTATGCGGGAAATGCTGGCAAAGGGTAATGCAACAGGGTATTCCACGCAAACCGAATCCGGAACATCCAAAATACCAACCACCATAGAATCTAAAATTAGCTACACTTTAATAGATCACAAGCATGTTCAATAAAAACCTAAAACTCGTTCTGGCCTTTTTGATTATCGCCTTCGCCGGCTACCAGTTTACAGAAGGGGAAATCGGAAATGGTATTTTCCTGATTTTATTCTCGCTCATTTTTGTTTTCCTGTATTTCAGGAATGAAATGATCCTGATGGCATTCCTGAGGATGCGGAAACAGGATTTGGAAGGCACCGAAAAATGGCTTGGGCGCATTAAAAAACCAGAGGCCGCGCTCACTACAAAACAGCAGGGCTATTACAATTACCTGCACGGGATCATTTACTCCCAGAAAAATTTAAGCCAGGCCGAGAAATATTTTAGAAAAGCCCTGAAACTTGGTCTGAATATGGATTACGATGTTGCCATGGCAAAACTGAGCCTGGCGGGTATTTCCATGCAAAAGCGCAGAAAGAGGGAGGCTACTACCCTGTTGCAGGAAGCCAAGAAATTGGACAAAAACAATATGCTGGGCGAACAGATCAAAATGATGCAGCAGCAGTTAAAAAAGATTTAAATACTGCGGCTTTCTGACCGGCGAGCATTACATCCCTACCTTATAGTATCCTTTGAGGGGAATGGAAATCTGATACATCTTCCCGGAGGCATTGTTCAGATGGGGTTCCCTTAGCCAGGGATTATGCCTTTTCAGAATTTTGTAATTAATCTCGTACTGAGCGGCAAAATCTGCGAAGTTGCTTACAGCCGTATCTACCGATACCTGGAAAGTAGGCACATTTTCATAGAGGTCTTTCTTTTCAATCTGGAAACCATATTTTTCAGGATTACTGAGGATTTCCTTAATAGCCAGAATTCGGAAAACATAGCGGCCGGTCTCCTGACCCAGTAAGAGGTCATAATAGCCCTCGGCCTTCTGAATATCCATATATTTATCGATAGAACCGGTGCCTGCATTGTAGACCGCAGCGGCCAAAGTCCAGCTTCCGTATTTATCCTTATACCGATTGAGATACCTGGCTGCTACCTCAGTGGCTTTTTCCAAGTGGTAGCGCTCATCTACATTATCGTTGATTTCCAACCCGTATTCTTTTCCTGTTGCTTTCATGATTTGCCAGAATCCGGTTGCCCCTGCCGGGGACACTACATTCTGAAGCCCGCTCTCCGCAACGGCCAGGTATTTGAAGTCGTCCGGTATGCCATTTTTGGCCAGGATGGGTTCGATTACCGGAAAGTATTTGTGGGCCCGCTTCATTAAAAGAAGCGCGTTGGATTGCCAGTAGGTATTCACCAAAAACTCCCGGTCTATGCGTTCCATGATTTCAGGGTCCTCCTGGGGGACCTTTTCACCTGCAAAATTCAAATCTGCAGGAATATCGATTGCCGAAATGCGATAGGCAGGACTCACATTGGTATCGGCTGCCGGGGCAGGGCCCGATTTATCCTCTTCATCACTCTTTAATTCCTGTTGTACTGCGAATACCAGAGTACTCAGCACGCACACCAACCCCAGGACCATCAGCCCGTTTTTTAACAATCGCATGGAAATGTAATTTAAGTTATCACTCAAAGGTATTAAATAGAACTCTGTTCCTGTAAAATAATTGCAGGCAATCGCTCATTAAACCATTTATAGCGGTGAATAATCATAGTATGGGTACCTCCCCCGACGCGAATACACCCTTCAATATACTGTATTGGGAAAATAGCATCCTTATCTCCGTGAATATGAACAAGGCCCGCTATGGCCTCATCCCTTTCCCAGTTTACAATTTTATCTATCGCCCAGTCCAGATAGCGCGTGTCCCGGACTGCCAGATATTTTTCATATAATTTCAGGCGTTGATTAACCGGGTCTCCAAAGGCATAGCGGGAAAGTACCTCTACATTGTTGAGCAAGGATGTCGGTAACAGCTTGTGAAGCTTAGTGTAGCGAGCAACCAGCAACCTGCGGGGCATTTCCTTCCTGGTCTTGATACTGGATATAATAATAACCTTCCGGGGCTTTAAAAAGGCGGCCATCTCCTGAACGAGCATCCCACCAAAGGAAACCCCGATAAGCACGGGCGCAGGATGGGTCACTTTTTGAGCCATTTCCATGGCGTACTGCTGCAGGCTTGTACTGGCCTCTGGAATATGCCACTCGAGGAAGACGGGCTCAAAATCCGATTCAGGGAGCTGCAGGTGTTCAAATATACCGGGGCTGGCAGCGAGGCCGGGCATGAAATAGACAGCGATTTTTGATGCTTTACCCATGCTCATATAGTCATAATACCTAGGATTATAGCAATTTTTTACGTACTTTTGCCCTCCGCCTGTAGATCTTTTTAAACTTCAGGGTTTATGTTCCGCTTAAGGGACCTTTAATCGCGACATAGTTCGTGAATATTTATCTGAAACCAAAACTAAATCAAACTATATGAGCGAAGTGGTTATTAAAGACAACAGTTTTTTGCGCCAATTTGAAACCCGTGTTGACGGGCATTTGGCCAAGATTGAGTATTCTTCCCAGGAGCGTAAGGTTTTTTTAACCAAACTCGTTATCCCGGAAGAAATAGGTCAGAAGGGCTTTAAAGAAGAATTTATCAAGGCCGTTTTAAACCACATCCAGGATCAAAACCTCAGGGTGGTACCAACCAGTCCGCAAATTGCAGGCTTTCTCAGAAAAAACAGGCAATACAAGGAGATGCTTCCGGTTGGAATCCGCATTTGAGCCATAAAAATTACAGATAGGAAAAATCCGGGTCAGTTGATCCGGATTTTTTTATGCTTCCACCCCTTCTGCCACAAAATCGAATCGCACCAGGCCATCCGAGTCGATTTCCTTTAAACGAACCGGCAGCAGTTGGTTTACCAGGGCAGGGTCCCAGGGAGCTTTTACTTTTACGTAGTTTTCAGTAAATCCGTGGATATACCCTTTTTTATTTTCCCCCTCAAAAAGCACTTTTCGTTCCGTTCCTAACTGCCTGTTGTAAAAAGCCCTTCGCTTTTTCTGTGACAGGCTCCGCAGCATTTTGCTCCTCCTTTTACGCTCGGGCTGCGCTACCACGGCTCCCATCTCAGCTGCCGGGGTATTTGGGCGTTCCGAATAGGTAAACACGTGCAGATAGGAAATATCAAGGCCATGAAGGTAATTATAGGTCTCCATAAACAATTCCTCTGTTTCACCCGGGAATCCCACAATTACATCTACCCCAATACAGGCATCGGGCAGTACCTTTCTGATCCGTTCGATCCTTTCCGTATACAATTCCCGCAGATACCTTCTGCGCATTGCCTTCAGTATGGTGTTGCTCCCGCTCTGCAGCGGAATATGAAAATGAGGTACAAAGTTCCGGCTGGAGGCAACAAAATCAATCGTTTCATTTCGCAGCAGATTGGGTTCTATGGAAGATATCCGCAACCTGGAAATGCCCTCCACCTTATCCAGCTGCTGAATAAGGTCCAGAAAAGTGTGTTCGTGCTTTTTGTTCCCAAATTCCCCTTTTCCGTAATCCCCTATATTCACGCCGGTAAGCACAATTTCGCGTATACCCTGGTTGGCAATTTCCCTGGCGTTCTGGATTACATTTTCAAGTCGGTCGCTGCGGGATATTCCCCGGGCCAGAGGAATCGTGCAATAGGTACATTTGTAATCGCAGCCATCCTGCACTTTTAGAAATGCCCGTGTCCGGTCTCCAATGGCGTAGCTCCCTTCATAGAAATCCACATCCTGAATTTCGCAGGAATGGACTGTACCCATATCCCGTTTTTTCAGGTCTTGCAGGTACTGGCTTACTTTAAACTTTTCGGTGGCCCCCAAAACAAGGTCCACTCCGGGGATCGCGGCTATTTCATCTGGCTTTAATTGGGCATAGCAACCCACCACAACCACAAAGGCCTCCGGATTCCGTTGCTGTACCTGCCTGACAATGGTACGGCATCGCTTATCGGCATTATCGGTAACCGAACAGGTATTTATAACGCAAATATCGGCTGCCTCCTCAAAGGGGACTTTTTGATAGCCCTCTTCCTGAAGGCTCCTGGCGATTGTGGAAGTCTCCGAAAAATTGAGTTTACAACCCAGGGTGTAAAAAGATACTTTTTTGGACATGGATGCCGGCGCAAACTTTTAAGGCCGCAAAGATACTAATAATTAAATATTCCTGAAGCATGCTAATTGCCTGAAGGCCAGCTATAAATCAGCTGCTGCGGTACTTTTCGGATTGTTTGTAAATCGATTCCAGCAGTCGGGCATCTGCTTCAGTAAAGGAAATACCCCGGCGGGACATGACCACCTGCGCTGCTTCAAATGCTTTCTGAAGCGGATAAGTCGCAAAGCTATTTCCCTTACCCCAGCTAAAACTTGGAACAAAATTGCGGGGAAAGCCAGTCGCGTAAATATTGCTGTTAACACCGATAACCGTACCGGTGTTGAACATGGTGTTGATTGCTGTTTTACTGTGGTCTCCCATTATCAGGCCACAAAATTGAAGTCCGGTTGGGTCAAACCTCCCGCTTTCATAATTCCACAATCGCACTTTGGCATAGTTGTTTTTCAGGTTGGAATTGTTGGTGTCTGCGCCCAGGTTGCACCATTCTCCCAGAACGGAGTTGCCCAGGAAGCCATCATGGCCCTTGCTGGAATATCCAAAGATTACAGAATTATTGATCTCGCCTCCGGCTTTGCCATAGGGACCAATGGTGGTGCCACCATATATTTTTGCGCCCATTTTTACCACCCCGTGATCGCAGAGGGCAAAACTCCCACGAATCATACAACCCTCCATCACCAGGGCTTCCCGTCCAATATAGATCGGCCCTTCACTGGCATTTAACATACTGAATTCCACCGAGGCCCCGGGCTCTATAAAAATACGCTCGGGATGCAAGACCCGGTTGGTCGCTGAAATCGGGGCTGATTTCCTTCCCTCGCACAACAATTCAAAGTCTGCCTTTATAACCGTATCATTCAAACTAAAGATATCCCAGGTGTTGCAAACCTGCAGCAGTTCACCGGAAAATACTTTGGGCTGCAGGGAAGCGGGCTGCTCAAAACTGCTTGTGTCTGATGTCCTGCAGGCGATCAGTATTTCTTCCTTCCATAAAGCCTCACCCGTCTGCAGGGCTTGTATTTGCTCCAGCAATTCCGCAGATGGCAGGACCGATGCCTGAATCCAGAGATTATCTGCTCCTGTTTTCAGTGGAAATTTTTCCTCCAGATACCCTTCGGTACGGAAGCTTGCTTTCAGCTTCAGATGATGCTCCCATTTTTCTCTTATAGTCAGAATTCCTATACGGATATCGGCCACAGGCCTGGTATAGGTTAGTGGCAACAGGGCATTCCTCCGGTCACCATCGAACAAGATCAGATGCATATCAGCGATTTTCAGTAAAAATACAAATACTCCCCTTTGTGCGGTCGAAAGAAATCGTCAAGAAACAAAAAAGGCAGTCAACCGGGGTTGACTGCCTTTATATTGTAGAAAGAAAAAGGATTATTTCTTCTTCTTGAATTTGTCGTACTTATTCTTGAATTTATCAATTCTACCGGCGGTATCCACCAATTTGGCTTTTCCGGTATAATAGGGATGAGAAGTTCTGGAAATCTCAAGTTTTACCAGGGGGTATTCCACGCCATCCACCTCAAGTGTTTCCTTGGTCTCTGCTGTAGACTTGGTAATGAACACGTCCTCGTTAGACATGTCTTTGAAGGCTACCAATCTGTAATTATCGGGATGAATATCTTTTCTCATCTTCTGTACTACTATTTTTTCAGGCTGCAAATGTAATGAATTTTGTAAAAACTACAAGAGCCCTTTTTATATTTTTGAAATTATTCTTTGTAACTTTTAACTGTAACAAATCCCCTAGATTTGTGACTAAACCATTGACTAATTTAAAAATCAAACAGATTATGGAAAACCAAGAACCAAAAACTTCCAAGTACGCCCTGAGGTATGGCATAATCCTGGGAGGGATCAGCATTGTATTCGGGATCATGCTGTATTCCCTGGACATGCATTACGATCAGGGTTGGCAAATAGGCCTGGTTAACATTGTTATCATGATAGCTGTAATTATTATGGCAATCATAGCTTTCCGGAAAGACAACGGTGGCCTGCTGTCCCTGGGACAGGCTCTAAAAGTTGGGGTTGGGACCGCACTGATCGCAGGAATCCTTGGAATTATTTACCAAATGGTTCTAATGAACGTCATCGAACCGGATTTTATGGCCAATATGATGGAGATCCGCAAAGGGGAGATGATCGCTGAAAACCCGAACATGACACAGGAACAGATAGATGCAGCCTCTGAAATGATGCAGAAATTTTCAGGACCGGGTATCGTTGTGGCGTTCTCGCTGATCGGAAGTCTGTTCTTTGGATTTATTTTCTCCCTGATCGGCGGATTGATTCTGAAGCGTTCCGAAGCCAAATCCTAAATTAAAATACTATTTTTGGGGGGAATTAAGCGTATTGAATGAAACTCTCCATTGTAATTCCCTTACTGAACGAAGAAGAATCCCTGGAGGAACTTTATCATTGGATTGCATCGGTGATGCAATCCAATGATTTTGTTTACGAGCTCATCTTTATAGACGACGGCAGTACGGACAACAGCTGGAAGGTCATTGAATCCCTTGCCGCCACAGACCCTGCTGTTAAAGGTATTCGTTTCCTTAAAAATTTCGGGAAGTCACAGGCGCTGCACGCTGGCTTCAAGGCAGCAGGCGGCGATGTGGTGATAACCATGGACGCCGATCTTCAGGACAATCCTGAAGAGATACCTGCAATGGTCAATCGTATCCGGGAAGAAGGCTATGATATGGTCTCCGGATGGAAGAAAAAACGCTACGATTCAATTTTGATGAAGAATCTGCCCTCGAAATTATTCAACTGGGCGGCCAGGAAAACTTCCGGCGTACGCCTGCATGATTTTAATTGCGGGCTGAAAGCTTTCCGAAAAGAGGTGATTAAAAACATCGAGGTTTCCGGGGAAATGCACCGCTACATCCCGGTTTTGGCCAAAAATGCAGGCTTTTCAAAAATCGGCGAACAAATCGTACAGCACCAGGCACGAAAATATGGTAAAACCAAATTTGGTGCCGAACGTTTTATCAATGGCTTTCTGGATCTGATCACTATTTGGTTTGTTTCCAAGTTCGGGAAAAGACCTATGCACCTTTTCGGGGCCCTGGGGGTGCTTATGTTCATCATTGGGTCAGGCTTTACACTCTATTTGGGGATTGACAAACTCTTTTTAAACCCTTTTGGGCGGCTGCTAACAGAACGTCCGCAGTTCTTTGTAGCCCTGACCTCCACAATAATCGGAACACAATTCTTTCTGGCCGGTTTCCTTGGCGAAATCCTGGTCCGCTCGCGCAGGCAGGAAGGACGCTACAGCATATCCGGGGAAATAAACCTGCACAAACCCAAGAAGGAATATTCTTCGTAATTTTAACTCACTAAACTTAACGCCAACCCATCTATGGACCCAATTCTGGCCAAAGCAAAAAGCTGGTTATCTGATTTTTTCGATCCTAAGGTTAAAGCTGAAATTCAGGAGTTAATCGATAATAACCCCGAAGAGCTGAAAGACCGCTTTTATAAAAATCTGGAATTCGGCACCGGGGGAATGCGCGGAATCATGGGGGCTGGCACCAACAGGATCAATAAATATACCCTCGGGAAAAGCACACAGGGATTGAGTCAGTACCTCCAAAAACAATACCCTGGGGAAAAGATAAAAGTGGTAATCGCCTATGACTGCCGCCACAACAGCCAATCTCTGGCACAGGTTGTGGCAGAGGTTTTCTCATCAAACGATATTCAGGTGTACCTTTTTTCCGAACTCCGGACTACCCCCGAACTTTCTTTTGCCGTCAGGCATTTGTCCTGTCATGCCGGGGTGGTTCTGACGGCCTCCCATAACCCTCCCGAATACAATGGTTATAAAGTATACTGGACCGATGGGGGACAAATTGTTCCGCCAGAGGACAAAGAAATAATAGCTGAGATTAATAGCCTTCAGTTTGAAGATATCCGCTTGAATCCAAAACCGGAATTGATACAAACCATAGATACAGCAGTAGATGAAGCCTTTATCAATGCCTCTGTAGCCAACGGTAGTTTTGGGGCAGATGGGAAGGAAAATTTTTCGATAGTTTTCACCAGCCTGCATGGTACCTCTATAACCGCAATTCCCGAAGTACTGAAACGTGCCGGTTACCCCCGGGTGACCATCATTGAGGAACAGGCAACACCCGACGGAGATTTTCCAACCGTGGAATCTCCAAATCCTGAAGAACCAGAGGCCCTTGAAATGGCCCTGGAAAAAGGGGAGGCCATTGGTGCAGATATGGTAGTGGGAACCGATCCGGATAGCGATCGCCTGGGGATAGCAGTCCGGAACCGTGAGGGCAAACTGCAACTCCTGAACGGGAACCAGACTATGATACTGATGACGCGCTTCCTCCTGGACCAGCAGCGCAAAAAAGGCTTTAAGGGCAATGAATTTATCGCGAGCACTATTGTTTCCACCCCTATGATGCAATCCATGGCGGATACCTATGGGGTTGAATGCAAGACTTCGCTTACAGGCTTTAAGTGGATTGCCAAGATGATCAAGGATTTTCCAAAGCAACATTTTGTAGGTGGTGGGGAAGAAAGCTATGGCTATATGGTAGGGGATTTTGTCCGGGACAAGGATGCCGTTACCGCTACCCTGCTCGCCTGTGAAATTGCTGCTCAGGCAAAAGCCGAAGGCAGTAGTTTTTATGAACAATTAATTCATTGTTACAAAGATTTTGGCTGTTACCGCGAACGCCTGGTTTCATTGACCAAAAAAGGGATGGACGGGGCACAGGAAATCAAAAATATGATGCGTGAATTCCGGGAAAACCCTCCGGCCTCCCTGGACGGGTCTAAAGTTATTCGCCTGGACGACTATAATGAGTCGCTCAGTAGGGACCTGGAAAATAACAGCCACTCCCCTATACAGCTGCCCAAATCCAATGTGCTGATATATACCACTGCAGACGGGACCCGCCTGGCTGCGCGCCCCAGCGGGACCGAACCCAAAATAAAGTTCTATATCAGCGTGAATACGCAACTGAAGGACCCCGACGCCTATACCAAGGTGAACGCCAGTTTGGAGGCCAAAATAGACCGCATACTGGATGAACTCAAACTCAGCTAATGAGATACTTTAAAAAGATACTCCGTTTTGCCCTCCCGTACCGGCGATACGGATTCCTGAATATATTTTTCAATATCCTTTACGCACTGTTCAGTGCACTTTCCTTTGCAGCCCTGATCCCCATGCTGGACGTTTTGTTCCAGCAGAATGAACCCGTTACCAGTCCTCCGGTATATGAAGGGATCGGCAGTTTGCAGGCCTACCTGAAACAGTCTCTTTACTATCAGGTCAGTGAGGTGGCCGGGGATGATAAAATGATGGCACTGGTCTGGGTAATCGGGCTGGTATTGATCTTGTTTTTCCTAAAAAACATATTCAATTACCTCGCCATGTATTTTATTACCTTTTTAAGAAATGGGGTTTTAAAGGACCTCAGAAATGCCATGTACGAAAAAATAGTGACGCTTCCGATCTCCTTTTACTCCGAAAAGAAGAAAGGAGATGTTATTGCGCGAATAACCTCTGATGTACTTGAAATACAGCATTCGTTTCTATCCATCCTGGAACTGATTATACGCGAGCCGCTGACCATCCTTTTTACCATAGCGGTTATGTTTTTTATCAGTGTGAAGCTTACGCTCTTTGTCTTTATATTCATTCCCCTGGCTGGTTTAATCATCTCCAGAATCGGCAAATCCCTGAAGCGCAAAAGTGACCGTGTACAGGCAGAACAGGGGGCATTTCTCTCCATTGTGGAAGAAACACTCGGAGGGCTGCGGGTTATCAAGGCCTTTAATGCCGAATCCCGTTTCAGGAAGGTTTTTGAAACCTCAACCAGCAGATTTTTTCATTTCTCGAATAGTTTGCTCAACCGACAGAACCTGGCATCGCCCACAGGAGAATTCCTGGGGATTCTGGTAATAGGAGTGCTCTTATGGTTTGGGGGAAAGATGGTCCTGGTGGAAGAAACCCTGGATGCTGCCTCCTTCATTGCCTACATGGGTTTGGCCTATAACATCTTAACCCCAGCCAAAGCGATCAGCAAGGCTTCTTACGGGGTGCGCAAGGGAAATGCGGCCGCCGAAAGGGTCCTTCACATCCTTGAAACTGAAAATCCATTAAAAGATCCGGAAGACGGCAGGGAAATCAATGGATTTAAGGAGTCCGTAACCTTATCAGAGGTCTGTTTCAGCTATGAGGCCGAGCAGGTCCTGGACCATTTCAGCCTGATGGTAAAAAAAGGGCAGACCGTGGCCCTGGTCGGGCAATCGGGAAGTGGAAAAAGCACTATCGCGAATCTGGTAACCCGTTTTTACGATGTGGATTCCGGCAGTATTCAGATTGATGGCACAGACATCCGCTCGGTCAGCAAGGCGTCCCTCCGGCAACTGATGGGCCTGGTTACCCAGGATTCTATTCTATTTAACGATACTGTCCGGAATAATATCCTGTTAGGAAAAGAGGGAGCCAGCCAGGAGGAAGTTGAAGAAGCGGCAAGGATTGCCAATGCCCACGATTTTATCATGCAGCTTCCCAAAGGTTACGACACCAACATAGGCGATAGCGGTAATAAATTGAGCGGCGGGCAGAAACAGCGCTTGTCAATAGCCCGTGCTGTTCTTAAAAACCCACCTATAATGATTTTGGATGAAGCGACCTCTGCCCTGGACACAGAGAGTGAAAGACTGGTACAGGACGCTCTGGAAAAAATGATGCAGAACAGGACCTCCCTGGTCATTGCCCACCGGTTAAGTACTATTCAGAATGCGGATTTGATTGTGGTCCTTCAGAAGGGAAAGATAGTAGAACAGGGTACCCATCAGGAATTGATCAGCCGGAAAGGAATCTACCACAAACTGGTAAATATGCAACAACTGGCATAAAAATGATAACCCTGAAAACGGAGGCGACAGAACACTCATTTAAACCTTTTCTCATTCTTCCCGTCTAAAATGTAATTCGCGTATATGTCTTCAGAAACGATTTTGGTCAGTCAATTACAGGACAGGCACTCCAAGGAAGCTGCCTTTCGTTCTCTGGTGGGCCAATACCAGGAACGCTTGTACTGGCATATACGGAGGATGGTGCTGTGCCATGAAGATGCAGACGACGTATTGCAAAATACCTTTATCAAGGTTTTCAGGAATATTGATCAATTTAAAGGGGAAAGTAAACTATATTCCTGGATGTACCGGATTGCCACCAACGAGGCGCTGAGTTTTATGAAGAAACGGTCCAGAATACAGGGGGTGAGCGATGCTGAAATCGGGCAGCTCATGGTAGACCAACTGGAGGCTGACCCCTATTTTGACGGGGAAGCCGCACAGCTGCAACTGCAGCGGGCCCTGGCGACGCTGCCCGAGAAGCAACGGCTGGTCTTCAACATGAAATATTTTGAAGAAATGAAATACGATGAAATTTCGGAAGTACTCGAAACCTCTGTTGGAGCTCTGAAAGCATCGTACCACCTGGCTGTAAAAAAAATTGAGGGGTATCTTAAGAAGAAACCTTTGGAATAAATTCTGGCAGAGAACATTAAACCTTTTGCAAGAAATAGTATCTAATAAGAAATGAAACCGACATCTAAACATAAGGGCTTTACTGTGCCGGAGGGTTATTTTGACACTCTGACAGACCGGGTTTTGGACCAGGTCAAAAAAGAACACATCCCTAAAACATCTGAAGATCAAGGTTTTAAATTACCGGAAGGGTATTTTGATACCTTTGGTGAGCGATTGGAAAGCAGGATGCAGCAGCCCGCCGGGAAGGTCCGCAGTCTGTGGGGACCCCGGATGGCACTGGCCATGTCTGCTGCGGCAGCCGTAGTGCTGATGCTGGTTTATTATCCTTTTAAAGGAAACCAAAGACTGCAATTTGATGATCTTGAAAAAAACGAGATACAGGCCTATTTGGAATCTGATGAAATGGATATGAGTACCTTTGAACTGGCAGAAGTCTTTCCCCTGGACGGAATCGAAATGGACGATGTACTGGAGGCAGGGCCTGAAGAAGAACAAATTCTGGACTACCTTGATGACAATATTGAGGGTCTGGATGAAATATACTGGGAAACAGATGAGTAAGATATACCTACAATGCGTTCTGATTATCCCGTTTGTGCTATTTAGCCTTATGGGTCATGCTCAGGACAGGCCAAACCAGCAGAAGATCAAAGCATTAAAAATTGCTTTTTTCACTGAACGACTGGAATTAAGCCCCGAAGAGGCTTCGGTTTTCTGGCCTATTTACAATAAATACGAGCAGGAAAAGGAACGTCTCAGAAATATGGAAATCAGGGAAGTCCGAAGCCGGATTGCCGCTGCGAACTCCTTTTCGGAAAGCGAGGCAAAACAAATCCTGAACCGGTATATCGCCATTGAGGAAGAACAGGAAGAGCTGGACAAAAATTTTTACCGGGAAATGGCCGCTTCGCTTTCGGCCTCCAAAACACTTCAATTATTCCGGGCAGAACTGGAATTCAGGCGTCGCCTCTTAAAAGAATTCCGAAAAAGGCAGGGAAATTAATCTTATCGAAAAGTAAGCTTGGCTATCCTTCCTTTTCCAGAGGCATAGGCCACTGAATCATTTATAAAGCGGATACTGTAAAAGGATTCCTCTGAAAACTTTACCCAACTACTTCCCTGGTCGGCTGAATAGGCCAATCCTGTAAAGCCTACAGCAGCCAGGTCCATTCCCCCGGAGCCGGGTATGAATTGCACACAGCTCTTGTATCCAGGGTCTGCCCCATCCCCTGCGAGTTCCCACTGCCTGCCTCCATCGCGGCTGAGGGCTTTGTTAGCTCTGTTGCTTTCGGGTTCCGTATAATCACCTCCTATGGCAAAACCCAGTTTTTCGTCGTAAAAATCAAGACTGTAAATGCCCTGGGTTTGCAAGCTGTTTATAATGGGGGTCTGAAAAACTTCCCAGCTGTTTCCCAAATCCGGGGAGTAATAAATTCTCCCGGCAGTAGTTCCAATCCAACACTTATTTCCTGAAAGGGCCACATTGGTGTCGCTGGCCGCAAAGGCACCTTCTCCTTCTAAGGCCACAGGAAGAGCCTCGCAAGGTAATTTCTTCCAGCTGTTGCCCCCGTCACGGGTAAGCAGAATGCCAAGGCAACCGTCCATAGCGTCCCCAACCACTATCCCATTTGTATCATTCCAGAAAGCCATGGAATCGTAAAAAACCCCCGGGCCACTCTCGGTATAAACCAGTTCCATCTGTCCGCGGTCTCCTGTTTTATAAAGCAGGGCCGGGTCCCCGGCGGAGAGCATGAAAAAATCAGTATTTGTATGCCCCACAGCCCGGAATTCGGGATTTCGGTCCTGGTATTGCTGCCGGGATACCCGAACCCGGTCTGTTCCGGTTTCAACATTCCCGAATACACCCCTGCTCCCGGCAAAGGCAACCACCCCGGGCATTACTTCCAGGGCGCGGATGGAGACTGTGTCCTCAAAAACCGTTTTGATTTCAACCGATGAAAAACGATGCGAAGGATTTCTTTCTTCACAGGAACAGGCAATTAACAGGCCTGCCAGGAACAATGCTTTTTTCATTGGTTTCTTTTGCACTAAAGATACTTTTATTCTCCTCAAAATGATACCTTTGACGCCCAATTCAATTCGATGCGATTTCATAGAAACCTTGTGTACGCCGTAGTGGACGGCATGGATCAGATCTTCAACCAGGAAGGGTATGCAGATAAGGTAGTGGAGCGCCTGCTAAAACGGGATAAGCGCTGGGGGAGTCGCGACCGTGGATTTATAGCGGAGACCCTTTATGATATTGTGCGCTGGAAACGCCTTTATAGCGAAATCGCGGAGGTTAAACCTCCTTACAGCAGGACAGATTGTTTTCGGCTGTTTGCCGTATGGGCAGTACTCCGGGGCCATCCCCTGCCCGACTGGAAAGAATTTGTACAGGTGCCCGAACGCCGTATTAAAGGACGGTTTGATGAGCTGAGTAAAATCAGGAAATTCAGGGAATCGGTACCCGACTGGATGGATAAAATGATGTCGGAACAGCTGGGGGAAGCCAAATGGGAAAAAGAAATTCACGCATTAAACGAGCCGGCCCCGGTCATTTTAAGGGCCAATGCACTGCTTAACAGCAGGGAAGCATTGGCGGAATCCCTGGCTGCAGAAGGTTTTAAGTGTAGATTTATATCGGCCTGCCCGGATGCACTAGAGCTGGAGGAACGGGCGAATGTCTTTACCACTGAGGCCTTTAAAAAGGGTTCATTTGAGGTTCAGGATGCGGCCTCCCAGCTGGTAGGGCCGTTCCTGGAGGCAGCCCCGGGCATGCGAATTATTGACGCCTGTGCTGGAGCCGGGGGCAAAACATTACACCTGGCTGCCTTGATGCAAAACAAAGGGCAATTGCTGGCCCTGGATATCTATCCCAATAAATTAAAAGAACTTAAAAGAAGGGCTTCCCGGGCAAAGGCCTTTAATATTGAAACCCGGCCCATCACCTCTGCTAAAACCATAAAACGTCTGGAACGATCTGCCGACCGGGTATTGATTGATGCCCCCTGTACCGGTTTAGGGGTGCTGCGAAGGAATCCGGACGCGAAATGGAAATTAAAAGAGGGCTTTGTAAAGGAAGTCTGTGCCCTGCAACAGTCCTTGCTCTCTGATTACAGCAAAATGGTCAAACCCGGAGGGAAGCTGGTTTATGCTACCTGTTCCATCCTGCCGCTCGAAAATCAATTACAGGTCTCAGAATTTCTGAAGTCCCAAACCGGACGTGAATTTACACTGGAAGAAGAACGTACTATCTCTGTTTCGGAAACCGGTTTTGACGGTTTCTACATGGCCCGTCTCAGTCGGAAAGCGCTATAAGGCCATTTTAATGGTATTTAAGATTAATCAACAAAAACCAGCAAGGCTGTTGATTAATATCTCGCGGAATTTCAGCGATAAAATGGTACCTTTGAGGCTTTTAAATCACTTAACAGGCTTTTCATGATTCATTTCTTCGGAGATCCGCAAAAAACCGTTTATGCCCTGGATAGCGGAGGGGATCTAGACCCGGAAACCATTGCAAAACTTTCCTGGCTCTTTGGGAATCAACCCATGCTGCAGGGGGCGTCCGTAGACGCCTTTTTTGTTGGCCCGCGATCTGCCATGATTACTCCCTGGAGTACCAATGCCACGGAAATTACCCAGAACATGGGGATTAGTGGGATCAATCGTATTGAACGATTTCAGGCTGCCGAAAAGGACGCTAAGGACTATGATCCCATGCTCTACCAGAAATATGAGAGCCTTAACCAGGATATCTTTACTATTGAGCATGAGCCGGAGGCCATCCGGGAAATACATGACATAGCCGCGTACAACCGCGAAGAAGGCCTTGCCCTGAGTGATGAAGAGATTGCTTACCTGCAGGAATTGAGCCAGCGACTGCAGCGGCCCTTAACCGATTCTGAAGTCTTTGGTTTCAGCCAGGTAAATTCGGAGCATTGCCGCCATAAGATCTTTAACGGGACCTTTATTATCGATCACCTGGAAATGCCGGAATCTCTTTTTAAACTCATCAAGAAAACATCGGTTGAACATCCTAATGATATCGTTTCTGCCTATAAAGACAATGTAGCCTTTGTAAAAGGCCCTGAGGTGGTACAATTTGCCCCGCGTTCAGCAGATCGGCCTGATTTTTATGAAGAACAGCCTTTTGAATCTGTACTTTCCCTGAAGGCGGAAACACATAATTTCCCTACAACCGTTGAGCCGTTCAATGGAGCGGCCACGGGATCCGGAGGGGAGATCAGAGACCGTCTGGCGGGTGGAAAAGGTGCCCTGCCTCTGGCGGGAACAGCTGTCTATATGACCGCCTACTCCCGGCTTGAAAAAAACCGGCCCTGGGAAAAGCAAATGGAGGAACGCAAATGGCTCTATCAAACCCCAATCGATATTCTTATAAAGGCTTCTAACGGGGCTTCGGACTTTGGGAATAAATTCGGGCAGCCGCTTATTAGTGGTTCCGTGCTAACTTTTGAGCACAGGGAAGCTGATCGTTACCTCGGCTATGATAAGGTAATAATGCTGGCAGGGGGTATTGGTTACGGAAAGGCTAACCAGGCCCTGAAAGACAAACCCTCAAAAGGAGACCGGATTGTAGTGATGGGCGGGGATAATTACCGTATCGGAATGGGTGGTGCAGCAGTTTCCAGTGCGGATACGGGCGAATTCAGTTCTGCCATCGAACTCAATGCCGTGCAGCGATCCAACCCCGAAATGCAAAAAAGGGCAGCAAACGCCATCCGTGGCCTGGTGGAAGGCGGGCACAACCCGGTAGTTTCCATCCACGATCATGGAGCCGGAGGCCATTTGAACTGCCTCTCAGAATTGGTTGAGGAAACCGGGGGACGCATTGATCTGCAGAAACTGCCGGTTGGCGACCCCACCCTCTCAGCCAAAGAACTTATAGGGAACGAATCCCAGGAGCGTATGGGCCTGGTAATGGCACCGAAGGATATGGACCTCCTTAAAAGGATTGCCGCCAGGGAACGGGCCCCCTTATACGATGTGGGCGAGGTTACCGGAGACAACCGTTTTACAATAGCTTCCGCCACCGAAAAACCAATGGACCTGGCACTTGCTGATATGTTTGGCAGTTCTCCAAAAACCATTATGGAAGACCGCAGGATTAAGCGGTCTTACAAAGATTTAGAATACAATCTGGAGGCCTTCCACCAATATCTGGATCAGGTCCTGCAGCTGGAGGCTGTGGCCTGTAAAGACTGGCTCACCAACAAGGTAGACCGCTGCGTGGGGGGGCGGGTGGCGAAACAGCAATGTGCCGGCCCTCTGCAACTACCCCTGAATAATTGTGGGGTAATGGCCTTAGATTTTAAGGGCAAAGAAGGAATGGCCACCTCTCTGGGGCATTCGCCTGTCTCCGCCTTAATCGATCCGAGGGCGGGCAGTCAGAACAGTATTGCAGAGGCGCTAACCAACCTGGTTTGGGCTCCTCTGAAAAAGGGTATTAAATCCGTTTCGCTCTCCGCCAACTGGATGTGGCCCTGTAACAACCCGGGGGAAGATGCCCGCCTGTATGAGGCTGTTGCTGCTGCCTCTGAGTTTGCCATTGCCCTGGGGGTCAATATTCCGACCGGCAAGGATTCCCTCTCCATGAAACAGAAATACCCGGATAAGGAAGTCCTGGCTCCGGGAACCGTAATCATTTCGGCAGCCGGACATTGCAAGGATATAAAAAAGGTCGTGGAACCTGTTTTTAAGAAAAAAGGTGGGCCCATCTATTACCTGAACCTTTCGGGTGATGCTTTTAAACTGGGCGGCTCCTCTTTTGCGCAGGTTCTTGGCAGCATTGGAAATGAGGCCCCGCATATTACAGATGCTGCCTATTTTGCCAAAGCTTTTAATACCATCCAAAGGCTGATTGAAAATGGTGATATTCTCGCCGGGCATGATGTTGCCTCAGGAGGCCTCATCACCACTTTACTGGAAATGTGCTTTGCCGATACAGACCTGGGGGCCGAGCTGGACCTGACTACACTGGGGGAGGAAGACCTTCTGAAGGTATTATTCGCCGAAAATGCAGGGGTAGTAATACAGGCCCGCAATACCAAAGTAGAAGCTTTTCTGGAAAAAGCAGGGGTTTCTTTCTGCAGGATTGGTACCGTACAAGAGGGAAAAAATATACAGCTGAAAAATTATCGGCTTACCATGGAACTCGATGTCCCAAAACTCCGGGATTGCTGGTATAAAACCTCCTATTTGCTGGACCGCCGGCAAACGGCAGGAGACCTGGCAAAGGTCCGCTTTGAGCAGTATAAGAAACAGCCGCTTTCCTTTGCGTTCCCCAAAAAGTTTAAAGGTCGCTTGCCTGAGGTGACCATTAAAGCCTCAGAACGACCAAAGGCAGCCATATTGAGGGAAAAAGGAAGCAATTCGGAGCGGGAAATGGCCCATGCGATGTACCTGGCTGGTTTCGATGTAAAGGATGTACACATGACCGACCTGATCTCTGGCCGCGAAACCCTTGAGGATATCCGGTTTATAGGGGCCGTTGGAGGTTTCTCCAATTCCGATGTACTGGGGAGTGCCAAAGGCTGGGCAGGGGCATTCAAGTATAACGAGAAGGCCCGAAAAGCCCTGGATCGCTTTTTTAACCGTCCCGATACACTGTCTGTGGGTATCTGTAATGGCTGCCAGCTTTTTATGGAGTTGGAACTCATACATCCCGATCACGACAATCACGGGAAAATGACCTATAACGATTCCCAAAAACATGAAAGCAGTTTTACCTCAGTAACCATTGGAAAAAACCACTCGGTAATGTTGTCTGATCTGGAAGGGACCACCCTCGGAGTCTGGATTTCACATGGAGAGGGAAAATTCAGTTTACCATACGAGGCGGGCAAGTACAATATCGTGGCTACTTATGGATATAAGGCCTATCCTTCCAATCCGAATGGCAGCGATTATAATACCGCCATGCTTTGCGATGACAGCGGCAGGCACCTGGTTACCATGCCACACATAGAACGTTCTATTTTCCCATGGAACTGGGCCTGTTACCCGGAGGAGCGGGACGATGTCGTTTCACCCTGGCTCCAGGCTTTTGTAAATGCACGGAAGTGGATTGAGTCACATTAAACCTTTCCGGCGAATATCCTAACTAGACGTGTGGATAAGCTATTTTACGACCATCGATTAAGTAGTTTCTGTGAAAACAACCGAAAAACCAGTAGTGCTTGAGGTGGATTTCAATCATCCCCTCACAAGGCTGTGGAAAGCCCTGACAAACCGAAGTGAAATGGTTCAGTGGTTTTTTGAAAATATCCCGGAATTTAGAGCACAAAAGGGTTTTAGAACGCGATTTTCGGTCCTGTCAGGCGGGCGGTCATTCGAGCATATCTGGCATATCAGTGAAGTTGTCCCTTTAGAGAAAATCGTTTATGACTGGTCCTATGGCGGTTATCCGGGACAGTCAAGGGTTCTGTTTGAGATATCGGGAGATGCTGCTTCTTCCCGGCTGAAACTCACCCATTTGGTACTTGAAGATTTTCCTGATCACATCCCTGAGTTTCAGCGCAAGAGCTGTCTGCAGGGATGGGAATATTTTATTGGGGAACGGCTGAAGTCCTTCCTGGGGTAGATCCCCGGCTAAAAGTCCGGTAATTACTTCGATCATTTTGTTTAACTTCCGGGAAAGAATTAAGCCGCTATACCTGCACAACGGCAATAACCCTTTTAAAAGCCCTATGAACAAATATGTAATAATCCTTCTGACGTGCATCTTCTTTATCGGATGTACGGAACCCAACACGAAAAAGGCCGATACCCAGGCTGCTTCTGAAACCAACCAATACAAGGACCTGGTACTTCTTTTCCGGGACTGGCGGCAATTTGAAAACCCGCCTCTCTTTGAGGGAGCACCCGATTACCGTCAGCAGACTTTCGATAAAAGACGCCCTGAATTTCAAGCCTTGCGCAACAGGCTGCAGCAAATAGACACTGCCAGTTGGAGTATTCCGCAGCAGGCAGACTGGATGATCGTTTGGGCCGAAATGAACGGATACGATTTTAATGAGCGTATCCTGAAACCCTGGCAACGAGATCCTGCTTTTTATAAATCTGTCTGGACGGCTCGTAGCGATGTTCCCGCGCACGAAGGCCCCACAAACCATGGGACCATGGAATTATGGACCTACCAGTTTCCATTGACCGTGGAAGAAAAAACAAGGCTGGAGGCAGACCTTGAGCGAATTCCTGCTTTAAACCGCCAGGCACAAACCAACCTGGTTGGCAATGCAAAAGAATTGTGGGTTGCCGGAATACGTGACATTGAAGAACAAAGCGAGGTATTATCCTCCCTGGCAGATGATCCGCATATCTCTGAAGACCCCGAACTTAGCCGTCTGGTGGCTGAAGCAAAAACCACCACTGACGAATTGGTTAGCTGGTTACAGGCCGAAGCAGGTAACAAAACCGGACCTTCCGGAATTGGAAAAGAAAACTACAGCTGGTATCTGCAAAATGTACATCTGGTTCCCCTTAGCTGGGAAGACGAGGTTATGCTGCTCAAAAGAGAGCTGGCAAGAGCCTGGACCGCGCTGAAATTTGAGGAACACAAAAACCGGGATCTTGCCGATCTGGAAGATGCCAATTCTGTGGAAGCCTATAATGTGATGGCAGACCGGGCAGCCAACAGCCTGATTTCCTTTTTGCAAGACCAGCAGATCGTTACCGTAAAGCCCTATTTTGAACCTGCCTTGCGGGAACATCTGGGGAGTTACATTCCCAGGGAAAAGCGCAATTTTTTTGTAATCGGGGAGCATCTGGATCCCAGGCCCTTATACTCGCATTTTTACCATTGGTTTGAACTGGCCCGTATGGATACCGAACCGCATCAGAGTGAGATAAGAAGGGGGCCATTACTCTATAACATATTTGATTCGCGAAATGAGGGTACCGCAACCGCGGTGGAAGAGATGTTCCTGCAGGCCGGTTTATACGAAGACAGTCCCCGCAGCCGGGAAATTGTATATATCATGATCGCCCAACGGGCGGCCAGAGGCCTGGGCTCGCTTTATGCCCACGCCAACCTGATGAGTATGGAAGAAGCCGGTGGGATACATTCGGAATACACCCCCAGGGGCTGGATGAAAACCGAAAAGGAACTGTTACTCTTTGAACAGCACCTCTATATGCGGCAACCCGGATATGGCAGCAGTTATATCAGCGGGAAATACCTGCTTGAAAATGCCCTGGCAGATTATGCCTTATTGCTTGAAAATGAAGGAGAAACTTTTGTTCCCAAAAACTTTTTTGATCAGCTGAATAAAATCGGGAACATCCCGGTTAGACTTGCCCATTGGGAGATGACGGGATCCAAAAAAGCCTTAACCCCCATCATTTCACAAAAATAATCTGTTCGCTCTTTTGAAAATCCAGTTGTTGAGCTGCGATTCAAAAAAGGCTAAAGCTTTAGTTATATGGGTTTTTACGAAGGCATGGTTTTTATGAAAATATGCAGGACCCTGCGTAAATGCTTTTATGGCAGATGAGAATATCGTAAATTTAAGGAGCTGGATGTACTATTTCTGCCAGCTACAACGCATTAAATCCATGATTGAAAAACTAATTGCCTTTTTTAAAAAGGACCGCAGCAAAACAGCTGGCAAAAGCCCGGAAGGCGTTTGTCCGAATTGCTGGGGGAAGCAGGAATACGATCAGCAGATCCGGGAATTATACAAGGATAAGCAAATAGATGTCAACAATCACATGGCTCACTATGCTTTTATAAAGGATTTTGTAGTAAAGCACATAGACGGGATACAGCTGAAAAAAGGAAGCAATAGTCTGGAATGTCCTACCTGTAAGGTTAAGTATGATAAGTAATCCTAGTTCTTCTCTATTTCCTTTAGCCCACCACTTCAAACCTATGGACGAGGGAGGTTCTCCTTTTAAATCGGTGAGAGAATCCTAATGAGACAGCATCCTTTTCTTTTAGTTGCCGTGTTTTTTACACTCCTCACCTCTTGCAGAACAGCACCCCATGAAGGTATAGTGATCGCTACAGCTGCCAATATGCAGTATGCTCTTAAGGATATTACCGCTGCTTTTACCGCGGAAACCGGTATTACCTGCCAACTGGTGCTGGGTTCAACAGGAAAACTCACAGCACAAATCCGGGAAGGGGCGCCTTATGATATCTTTCTGGCGGCAGATATGAAATACCCTCAGGAACTCTACAACAAAGGGTTTTCAAAAAAAGCACCAGAAGTATACGCCCTGGGAAGTCTGGTGTTAATAAGCCTCAAAGACAGCCTCAATCCTTCATTTGAAGTCCTGCGGCTTCCTTTCATAACCCACATTGCGATTGCCAATCCGGTTACAGCACCCTACGGCAGGGCTGCAAAAGAGGTACTGGAGCAAAAAGGCCTCTACGGGCCCTTACAATCCAAGCTGGTTTATGGGGAAAATATCGGCCAGACCACCCAATACATTTATTCCGCAGCTGCCGATATTGGTTTTACAGCGCGATCTGCCCTGTTCGCCCCTGAATTGCAGGGAAAAGGCAGGTGGATGGAGGTTGACCCCAAACTGCACAACCCGATTCGTCAGGGGGTTTTACTGCTTCATCCTGAAAATGGCTTGAAAAAGGGCGTTCAGGAATTTTATCAGTATCTTTTTTCCCAGCAGGCCAGGGAAATCCTGGTATCCTACGGATATCTTATTGATGAATAAACTAAAAGGACATATAAGTCAGGTAATCAGCCATGGAAACCTCAGCCGGGTAGTGGTAAGTGTATCCGAAAACCTAAACCTTCAGGCAGTGGTTATTGATAAGCCCGGAACAGCAGACTATCTAAAGGAAGGCGCCACTGTAAACCTGATATTTAAAGAAACTGAAGTGATTCTGTGTCAGGCAGAAACCCCTCCTATGAGTGTGGCAAACCGCATTACCGGAGTAGTATCCCAGGTGCAGGAAGGAAAGATTCTCAGCCGTATAGATCTAAAATGGGATGGCGGATCAATTTCAGCTATCGCAGATACAAAGGCTATTGAGGCTATGTCCCTTGAAAAAGGGATACATTTACTGATGGTAATCCCTTTTAATCAAATAATGTTGCAGCCGGCATGAACTGGAACCCGCTTGTTCTGACCTTTGAACTGGCCTTGGCCACAACCCTGCTTTTGTTGCTTATTGGGCTGCCTTTGGCCTACTGGCTGGCACATACCCGCTCGCGAATCAAACCGGTGGTGGAGACCCTGGTCAGTATGCCGCTGGTGTTGCCCCCAACCGTGCTGGGTTTCTATTTTCTGATTGCCTTTAGTCCGGGAAACAGTTTTGGGGCCTGGCTTGATCAGTGGCTGGGGCTGCAATTGGTCTTTTCCTTTGAAGGACTGGTGCTGGCGTCCCTTATTTACAGTCTTCCATTTATGGTACATCCGTTGCAGGCGGGGTTTTCAGGGCTGCCTCCCTCCCTGCGGGAAGCGGCCTTCGTTTTGGGAAAATCCAAATTACAGACCTTACTCAAAGTACAACTGCCCAATATCAGAACTTCCCTCCTTACCGGGATTGTGCTCGCATTTGCACATACAGTGGGTGAATTTGGGGTGGTTTTGATGATTGGCGGCAATATCCCTGGAGAAACAAGGGTAGCCTCCATTGCGATTTATGAGGAAGTAGAGGCCATGAATTACGGGATGGCCAATTTTTATTCGATCATCCTGTTCGTAATAACCTTCTGCATTCTCCTTACCGTCTATGTTGTTAATGGCAACTACCTGAACCGATTTTGGAAATGATTGAACTGCATCTTCACAAAAAGTTGGTCGGACCCGAGGAATCCTTTTCCCTTGATGTGGAAATGGAAGTGATGCAGGGTAAATGCATCGCCCTCTATGGCCCTTCCGGTGCTGGGAAGACTTCCTTGTTGCGGATCTTATCGGGCTTGTTACAGCCAGACTCCGGAAAGATCCGGATTGGGGACACATACTGGTACGAGGCTTCTAAAAAAATCAATCTTAGCCCCCAAAAACGAAATACAGGCTATGTCTTTCAGGACTATGCGCTCTTTCCCAATATGACGGTTTTGGAAAATATACAGTTCGCGGAGGCTGGAAAGAGTGGTTTAGGAAAAACTGACGCAATTATTGAATTGATGGAATTAGGTGCCCTGCGCCAGCGGAAACCCGCAACCCTCTCCGGAGGTCAGAAACAGAGGGTTGCCCTGGCCAGGGCTCTGGTCCGACAACCAGAGATGCTGCTGCTCGATGAACCCTTATCGGCCCTGGATGGAAAAACGCGGAACAAGTTGCAGGATTATATTCTAAAAATACAAAGGGAGTTTAAACCGACCACCTTTCTGGTTAGCCACAATATATCGGAAATAATGAAACTGGCCGGGGAAGTCTGGATGATGAACAATGGGAAAATAATCCGGCACGGTCCCCCATCAAAAGTATTCTCAAACAATACACTAAGTGGGAAATTCACCTTTACCGGGGATATTGTTGATATTATACAGGAAGAGGTGGTGTCCGTCATTACTGTCCTGGTGGGGAACGATCTGGTCAAGGTCATTGTTGAATCGTCAGAGGCCGGAGCCTTTCAAATAGGAAATAAAGTACTTCTGGCATCCAAGGCGTTCAATCCGGTAATCCAGAAAATCAACCTACTAGATTAATATTGTAAGACTAGCCTGCACTCCAGGGCCCTGAATCCCTTTATATTTTGCAAAGAATTAGGCGAGGACTAACCCGTGAAATTTCCAATGCCCTTCAGCTCATGCGTCACGCTGGTATCGTGAGGTTTGACTTATTTCGAATTCCTAGCACCCTATCTAAAAATGCCTTATCTTATACCAAACTTATAACCAACTGAAATGAAAATCACCAAACAAATAGTATTACTTGCCATTGGAACTAGCTGTTTTTTTATGCAATGGGGGCATGCCCAGACAGAGCGAATTATCACACTGTATGTTAATACTGCAGAAATACAGAATCCAGATGTTAACGCCTCTTGTAATTTCGGGCAGACTGACGGCAGCAGCAATGAAGATTATACCATCAGCGCCAACGTGGATGATAGCATTGTCTGGAAAGGAGTGGCACTTGGGGCTACTGAAACAAGTAGTGTGGAAATTGTGGCGATCAACCACCAGGGGGCCAATGGGGGGAGAGATGTATTTGGAGGGGATAATCGACTGACTGCCGAAGACGGAGAAGTAAGGGGCACCATTGTAACCACAACGGAACCCGGGGCAGATTACAAATACAAAATATCGTTTCGGGTAATTCACGAAGGTGAAAGTAAAGGAGGTATTTTTCAGATAGACCCGAAGATTAAGGTAAACTAAAAGATAGTAGCAGCTGCTTTTTATGTCTGCACCAAATAAAATCTTATTTAAAGTAAGGAAATTGGCCCGGATATGCCTGGGCTTTTTTTTTAGTTGCACCCTTACGCAGCTATGTGCACAGCAACAACTTCCACAATCCGCAGACAGCCTGGAAGCCTATTATCTGAATGGCCCGTTTGAGCCGGCAGACAGTATTGCAATACTGGGGGACCTTACCGCCGCCCTGCAGGACCCCCAGAAATTGCTTCAGTATAGCAATGCCTACATCGAGATCGCAATCCGTATGGATTCCCTGGAAGCGCTTTATAATGGTTATTTTCGAAAAGGAACAGCTAATCGGATGACCGGGGATTTTGCAGAGGCGCTTAAAAACTATTTTTACGCAGCAAACCTGGCAATTGAGCATGAAAATGATATTAATTTAGGTCTTGCTTACATCACCATCGCAGATTCCTATTCTTTGATGGGTAATGCCCAAAATGCCAGTAATTACTATAACCGGGCCATCCGGATACTGAAGACCACAGGCGATACGCTCTCTGTAGCCATGGCACTCTCCAATGCCGGTGATGAGTATTTCAATCAGGGAAAATTGGATTCGGCACTGATCTATTTTGAAGAATCGGGTGCGTTATTCAGAGCTGTTGATTTTAATTTGGGCAAAGGGTATTATCTGGGTTCTGTTGGCATGGTACTCGGCAAACAGGGAAAAGACTCCCTGGCCCTTTTCAAACTAAACCAGGGCCTGGAAATTCTGCGTGAGGAAAAGGACTTTTATGGAATTGCTGCCTTTCTCCCTTATGTGGCAGATATCTACCAAAATCAGAATAATCTGGATGCCGCCTTGCGCTATACCTCTCAGAGCCTGGCTATCGCAGAAGAATACGGTCTGAAAGAACAGATAAGCGATGCGAATTTGAAACTTTCCGAATTATACGAGGCCAAAGGCATGCCAACTCGCGCCCTGGGATATTATAAGACCTATACCGCCTATAAAGACAGTATCAATAATGTTGATCTCGTTCAACAAATGGCTAAAATGCGGAATGATTTTGAGATCTCACAAAAACAGGCAGAGGTGGATCTGTTGGAGAAAGAGGCTGAAATTCAATCGTTGAGGGATCGAAAACAAAAATCCATCCTCTATGTAAGTATTGGAATTACCGGCCTGGTGTTCCTGCTGGCCCTCGGCATGTATTACCGCTATCGCTATATTAAAAAGACTTCCCGCATCATTCAGGATGAAAAGATGCGCTCAGATAATCTGTTGAAGAATATCCTGCCAGACGAAACGGCGGAAGAACTCAAGCGCAGTGGAAGGGTAAAGGCTAAAAAATTCGATTCAGCCACGGTTATGTTTGCAGATTTTGTGGGTTTTACCCACCATTCTGAAAATATGGGCCCTGAAGCTCTGGTTCAGAATGTGGATTTCTATTTCTCAAAATTTGATGAAATAATCGGAAAGTATGAGCTGGAAAAAATAAAAAGTATAGGAGACTGTTATATGTGTGCCTCGGGATTGCCTTTCACTTCTTCAGACCATGCCCTGAGAATGGTTAAGGCCGCCATTGATATCATAAGGTTTGTCGGGGAGGTGGAGGCAGATACTACTCCCGGAGGCCAGAAATTTGAAATACGTATCGGCATTAACAGTGGGCCAATTGTGGCCGGAGTGGTGGGAACCAAAAAATTTGCCTATGACATATGGGGAGATACCGTTAACACGGCTGCAAGGATGGAGGCGAACTCTTCCACCGGCAAGATCAATATCTCTGAAAATACCTTTAAGCTGGTACAGGATCATATTCAGTGCGAGTACAGGGGAATGATTTCGGCTAAAAATAAAGGAATGCTGAAAATGTATTTTGTGACTTCTGAAAAAGTAAAGGAACATCAGGATAATTCAGAACTTGAAAATGTGAAATCCTGATGGCAATGCAGTTTTCAAATTTTACAGCCAATACCGAATACAATGGATACGAAAAGAATAATCTCAAAAACAATACTAATCACGCTCCTAATGACCGGAGCTATAGCCTTTTCTCAGGCCCGACTTGAAAATATGCTCTCCGGGCCCTACGCACAATCCATAAAGGGTTCTGCAGACGGAAAGGGGATTGTATGGGTGGTCAATAAAGAGGGGGTCCGCAACATCTGGTACAGTTCGGTTTCGCAGCCTTCTCCTGTCCGACTTACCAATTACACCCAAGACGACGGCCTGGATCTTGGAAATCTGATCCTTACCGCAGATTTTATGATCTATTCTCGGGGTAATGGCAACAACCGTCAGGGCTATCCTGCAAATCCGGCCAGCCTGCCCGAAACTCCGGAACGTATTTTATTGCGAATGCGACTTTCGGATAAACAAACCGATACTCTGGCCACTGCCAGTTCCGCAGTCCTCTCCCCGGATGGAAAATCCCTGATATACCCTTCAAAAAAGGGGGTATACATTATCCCCGATCTTTCCGTTGCCCGGGCGAAACCCGAAAAACTATTTGAAGTTAGAAGTGGGGCCGGTTCCCTTATTTGGTCCCCTGACAGCAAAGCCATCGCCTTTGTGAGTTCCCGGGGTGATCACAGTTTTATCGGACAATATCAGATCGATCAGCAAAAAATTAAATGGATAGCCCCTGCACTGTCTTTTGATGAACATCCGGCATGGTCTCCGGATGGAAAAAAAATAGCCTTTATACGCAGGCCCGGACAGGGTAAAGATCAGTTGCGGAATATTATGGGAGGGAACCCTTTTAAAATCATGGTTGCAGATGCCGATGGTACTAATCCAAAAGCTATCTGGGAATCGGCGGGGGATGATGGTGGCTTTGCACACTACTATCACAATGAGCCTCTCAGATGGACCCGGACCGGGAAAATCCTTTTCAGTTCGGAACATCAGGGATGGAATCACTTGTACGCTATCAATCCGGACGGGAGCGGAATAACAGACCTTAGCCCCGGGGAATGTGAAATTGAGAACAGCGCGCTGTCGCTGGATGAAAATTCGGTAATAATCTCCACAAATTGCGGAGATACACACAGAAGGCACTTGTGGAGGAGTAATGTCCAAAACGGGCAAACAGAAAGGATCACATCAGGTAAGGGTATACAGACAGATCCCGTTGCCCTGGAAGGGGATGCTTTTGCTTTTCGGGAGGGCCTTTACGACCTTCCTACGGGAATTGTTCTTCAAAACAGGAATGGGCAACATCGACTAACACAGATCGAGGGCGATTTTCCGAGGGATGCCTTTACTGAACCCATTCCGGTTCAATTCACCGCTTCAGATGGCCTTAGTATACACGGACAGTTATTCCTGCCCGCTACCGCAAAAAAAGACAGGAAACCAGGGTTGATTTTTATGCATGGAGGGCCCATCAGGCAAATGCTGCTGGGCTTTCATTACAGCAATTACTACGCAAATGCCTATGTCATGAATCAGTATCTGGCTTCGCAGGGGTATGTGGTGCTGGCAGTAAATTTCCGTACCGGGATTGGCTACGGAAGGGATTTCAGAAGGGCTAAAAAACAGGGCCCCAGAGGCGCCTCAGAATACCAGGATATACTGGCTGCAGCCCGATACCTGCAATCTCACCCGGAGGTAAACCCAGACAAAATTGGACTCTGGGGCGGTTCCTATGGAGGTTTCCTAACTGCCATGGGCCTGGCCAGGAATTCAGATATCTTTAAGGCAGGTGTAGATTTACACGGCGTACACGACTGGTCCTGGCGCGCCCGTGACTTCTCTCCCGGAGGCGCCTGGGGCATTGGAAAAGACCTGATGGAACTGGCATTGGAATCTTCGCCTGTTTACGATTTAAGCAAATGGCAATCTCCAGTCTTACTTATTAGCGGAGATGATGATCGCAATGTAATGTTCGGACAGTCGATCGATTTAAAGAACAAGCTGGATGCGCTTGGGGTGTACAACGAAGCCCTGGTTTTTCCTGATGAAGTTCACGGCTTTCTCCGCCATGAAAGCTGGTTAAAAGCTTATGAGGCCTCCGCAGACTTTTTTAACCGACATTTAAAGGATTAGCAGTCTCATTTCAGTTGCGTTATGAAAACACCCTTTTCACTTGAGTTTTTGGATCATGTTGCCCTCAGGGTGAGCAATATGGAGCGCTCGGCCAATTGGTACCAACAGGTACTTGGGCTAACGCGCTATCAGCTTCCCGAATGGGGGGATTTTCCTATTTTTATGTTATACGGAAAAAGCGGTATTGCCCTCTTTCCGGTTAAAGACGCTAACACTTCCAATACACCCGATCTTTCAGGAATTTGTATCGAGCACTTCGCATTTCAGGTGACCCGGGAAAACTACGATAAAGCCCTGGAACACTTCAAGCAACTGGGAATCCGGTTTGAACAGCAGGATCATCACTATTTCCTTTCAGTTTACATTCACGACCCGGATGGACATAAAGTGGAACTGACAACGCTGCTGGGTGAGGCTGATAATTTTTATAAATAAGTTTGCTGAACTGGCCCAGACGCCGCATTTTTGACAGAGGCCTATCTCTCAATCCAAAGAAATATCAGACCTGGGGAATCCCCCCGCCCCCTCAAACAATTTAAAGCGGATAAGTGCAAGTTGCCATCATAAAGCCTATATCCAATTTAGATTTGGGTGTCGGTCCATTGGCTGTCTGAGTATAATTTTGCCATATACGCAAAAATACAGTGCAGATATTGTCAGCCTTCTTTTAAAATACCACTCCCTTTTCTTATTTTGCAATGCACTAAGCAGCTAAACAAAATGCAAGAAGTAAAACGCCTCTTCGAATTCCCTTACTATCAACAAGCCAACTGCGCCCTGGAAAAATCAATGGTAACCAAATACGGAGACCAGTGGAAAGCGGTTTCTACCGCAGAATACCTCAAACAAGCCAATGCCATAAGCAGGGGCCTGTTGCGCCTGGGGGTTCAGGCAAATGATAAAATTGCCCTGATCTCTATGACCAACCGCACCGAATGGAGTATAATGGATACAGGCATCCTTCAGGTTGGGGCCCAGGACGTACCGATCTATCCTACCATTTCAGAAGCCGATTATTCCTATATCCTGAACCATTCGGAAGCGGTCTATTGTTTTGTCTCCTGCCAGGAAGTGCTTGAGAAGGTGGAGGCCATCCGGTCTGAAGTCCCCAGTTTAAAAGAGGTATACAGTTTTGATAAGATTCCTGGCTGTAAGCATTGGAGTGAAGTAAAGGAATTGGGGAAAGACGAGGCCAACCAGAAGGAAGTACAGGCGCGGATGGACGCGGTACGGCCCGAAGACCTGGCGACCCTTATTTACACTTCCGGGACCACCGGAAAGCCAAAAGGGGTTATGTTATCGCATCACAATATCGTATCCAATGTCCTGGCCAGCCAGAAAAGGGTGCCTTTTGATTACGGACACAGCGCTCTAAGTTTTTTGCCGGTTTGTCACATTTTCGAACGGATGATCCTCTACCTGTATCAGTACTGTGGGATCAGTGTTTACTATGCCGAAGGACTGGATAAAATAAGTGATAACCTCAAGGAGGTCAAACCCAATGTAATGACTGTGGTTCCGAGGTTGCTGGAAAAAGTCTATGATAAAATTATCGCCAGGGGAGCAGATCTTAGCGGGATTAAAAAAGCCTTGTTTTTCTGGGCGGTGGAATTGGGTTTGCAATACAAACCATATGGGGCCAACGGCTGGTGGTATGAAAAAAAGCTGGGGCTGGCACGTAAATTGATTTTCAAGAAGTGGCAGGAAGCCCTGGGCGGTAATTTGGAAACCATGGTCTCCGGAAGTGCTGCCCTGCAACAGCGCCTTGCCAGGATATTTGCCGCTGCAGGCATTCCTGTTATGGAGGGGTATGGTCTTACGGAGACCTCGCCTGTTATCTCTGTAAACGACCAGCGGAATCGCGGATGGAAAATTGGCTCTGTAGGAAAGATTATAGAGGATGTTGAAATAAAGATTGCCGAAGACGGGGAAATACTCTGCAAAGGTCCCAATGTGATGATGGGTTATTACAAGGATCCTGAAAGAACAGCCGAGGTACTGAAAAACGGATACTTCCACACCGGAGATATCGGAGAGGTCGATTCGGAAGGCTTTTTGAAGATCACGGATCGCAAGAAGGAGATGTTCAAAACCTCAGGTGGCAAGTATGTGGCCCCGCAACTACTGGAAAACCGTTTTAAACAATCGCGCTTTATAGAACAAATCATGGTTTTGGGAGAAGGCGAAAAAATGCCGGCTGCCCTTATTCAGCCCAATTTTGAATTCCTTAGCGAATGGGCAAAAAGGCATAAAATTGAATTGTCGGGCGGTCAGAAAATTGTCGATCACCCACAGGTTGTAGCCCGTTATCAGGAAGAAGTTGATCTGGCCAACGAACAATTTGCGAAGTGGGAAAAGGTGAAGGCCTTCCGCTTAACCCCCAATATCTGGACGGTAGAGGAAGGTCACCTCACCCCTACCATGAAATTGAAACGCAAAATTATCCTGCAAAAATACGCACCCCTCTACAGCGATATATACGGGCATCCCCCCGAGAAAATATAGTTCTTCACTTAAAAGGCGCTACAACTGATTTTTATAAATTTATTATGCATGCATAATAAATTTTATTATATTTGGGGTGCTTATTACTGCAAATGAAGGATATCACAATAGACTATGCCCTTCGGGCTACCTGGCAGGCCGTAGCCCGCATGTACAATGAAGAGGCAAAAAATTTCGACAGTACCATGGCTGTAGGCTTCACACTATTGAGTATTGACCCGAAAACGGGAACCCCTTCTACTGCCCTGGGGCCAAAGATGGGAATGGAGGCAACCAGCCTCTCCCGTATCCTTAAAAGCATGGAAGAAAAAGGGCTTATCTGCCGCAAACCCAACCCTGAAGACGGACGGGGTGTACTCATTCATCTTACGAATTTCGGGCTAGAAAAACGAAAGGATTCCAAAGACGTGGTACTGCGCTTTAACGAGGTTGTAAAAAGTGAATTGAAGGACGAAGATCTGAAGGGATTCTTTGCAGTTGTGCAAACCATCAATCAATTGATCAGCGAAAAAAAAATCTATCTGAAATCAGACCAATCAAAATCCAAATAGAAGGGATCCATGAAAAAACACATTAAAAAAGTTGCCGTAATTGGTTCAGGGATAATGGGCAGTGGGATTGCCTGTCATTTTGCCAATATAGGAGTGGAGGTATTACTACTGGATATCGTCCCCCGGGAACTGACAGACGCTGAAAAGGCGAAAGGCCTCAGCCTTAAAGACGCTGTAGTACGCAACAGAATAGTAAACAATTCCTTAAATAACGCTCTTAAATCCAGGCCCTCCCCTATTTATCACAAAGATTTTGCTTCCAGGATTCAAACCGGAAACCTGGAGGATGATATCAGTAAGGTTGCCAGTGCAGACTGGATTATTGAGGTTGTTGTGGAACGACTGGATATCAAAAAACAGGTATTTGAAAAACTGGAAGCACATCGCAAGCCGGGAACCCTTATAACCTCGAATACCTCAGGTATCCCGATTCACTTTATGAGTGAAGGGCGGAGTGAAGATTTTCAGCAACATTTCTGCGGAACGCATTTCTTTAATCCGGCCCGTTACCTGAAATTGTTTGAAATCATCCCGGGGCCCAAAACCAAAGAGGAAGTCCTGGATTTCCTCAACGGTTACGGGGAACAATTTTTAGGAAAAACTTCGGTGGTTGCCAAGGATACCCCGGCCTTTATCGGCAACAGGATAGGGATTTTCAGCATTATGAGCCTCTTCCACACGGTTAAGGAAATGGGAATGACCGTAGAAGAAGTAGACAAGCTTACCGGCCCGGTTATCGGACGGCCAAAATCCGCAACCTTCCGTACTGTGGATGTTGTGGGACTGGATACCCTGGTGCATGTAGCCAATGGGATTGCTGAAAACTGCCCGGATGATGAACGTAAAGACCTGTTCAGGCTGCCCGATTTTATCAAGACAATGGCAGATAATAAATGGCTGGGCAGCAAAAGCGGACAGGGATTCTATAAAAAAGTCAAGAACAAGGACGGCTCCAGTGAAATCCTCAGCCTGGATCTCGATACCCTGGAATACCGTTCAAAAAAGCGAGCCCAGTTTGCCACCCTGGAAAATACCAAAACCATCGATACGGTTATTGATCGTTTTAAGGTACTTGTGGCAGGCAAAGACAAGGCAGGCGAATTTTATCGCAATAGTTTCGGAGCTTTATTTGCCTATGTCTCCCACCGTATCCCTGAAATAACGGATGCACTCTATAAAATAGATGATGCGATGAAGGCTGGATTTGGCTGGGAACACGGTCCTTTTCAGATTTGGGATACCATTGGCCTGGAGCAGGGAATTGAGCTGGCAAAAGCCAACGGACAGGAGGTGGCCCCCTGGGTCATGGAAATGAAGGCGGCCGGATCAAAGCAGTTTTATACCGTTAAGGACGGGGCCAGCTGGTATTACGATATCCCTGAAAAAGCACAGCGCAAAATACCAGGGCAGGATGCCTTTATTATCCTTGATAACATCCGGGAATCCAAAGAAGTCTTTAAAAATACCGGAGTGGTAGTGGAAGACCTTGGGGACGGAATTTTAAATGTGGAGTTCCGCTCCAAAATGAATACCATTGGTGCCGATGTCCTGGCGGGCCTGAATAAGGCGGTAGACCTTGCCGAAAAAGACTTTCAGGGCCTTGTTGTCGGAAACCAGGCTGCAAACTTTTCAGTAGGGGCCAATATCGGTATGATCTTTATGATGGCCGTTGAGCAGGAGTATGACGAGCTGAATATGGCTGTAAAATATTTCCAGGATACCATGATGCGCATGAGGTATTCGGCTATCCCGGTAATCGCGGCACCCCATGGCATGTGCCTGGGTGGCGGATGTGAACTGAGCCTGCATGCAGATAAGGTGGTGGCTGCGGCCGAAACCTATATCGGCCTGGTCGAATTCGGTGTTGGGGTAATCCCAGGGGGCGGGGGATCCAAAGAAATGGCCCTGCGCGCTTCGGATACCTTCAGGAAAAACGATGTGGAGCTCAACGTACTACAGGAATATTTCCTCACCATCGGGATGGCGAAAGTTTCCACCTCTGCCTATGAAGCCTTTGATACGGGGATCCTTCAGAAAGGGAAAGATGTTATTGTAGTGAATAAAGACCGGCAAATTGCCACTGCGAAGCAATATGCCCGTATTATGGCTGAAAGTGGTTATTCACAGCCGATACCTAGGAAAGATGTAAAAGTCCTGGGGAAACAAGCCCTGGGAATGTTCCTGGTGGGTACGGATTCCATGGAGGCCGGGCATTATATTTCAGAACACGATAAAAAAATTGCCGACAAGCTCGCCTATGTAATGGCCGGTGGCGACCTTTCCGAAGCCTCCTATGTAAGCGAACAATACCTTCTGGACCTGGAAAGGGAGGCTTTCCTCTCCCTGTGTACCGAACGCAAAACGCTGGAACGTATCCAGCATATGCTTAAAACCGGAAAACCCTTAAGAAACTAATTATAAACAGAGATCCAAAAAAGATCATGAAAACAGCATATATCGTTAAAGCATACCGCACCGCTGTGGGCAAAGCCCCGAGAGGCAAATTCAGGTTCAAGCGACCCGATGAACTGGCAGCTGAAACCATCGCCCATATGATGGGCGAATTACCCGAGCTGGATAAAAAGCGCATAGACGACGTGATTGTAGGGAACGCCATGCCGGAAGCCGAACAGGGCCTGAATATGGCCCGATTGATCTCCCTGATGGGCCTGCAGATCGAAGACGTACCAGGGGTGACCGTTAACCGCTACTGTGCCTCAGGTTTGGAAACTATAGGGATAGCCACCGCAAAGATACAGGCCGGGATGGCAGACTGTATTATCGCGGGAGGGGCCGAAAGCATGAGTTATATTCCCATGGGCGGATATAAGCCCACCCCGGATTATAAAATAGCAAAAGCCGGGCACGAAGACTACTACTGGGGTATGGGGCTCACTGCTGAAGCCGTTGCAGAACAATTTAAGGTAAGCCGAGAAGACCAGGATGCCTTCGCATACGCATCCCACCAAAAAGCTTTGAAAGCACAGGAAGAAGGAAAATTTGATTCCCAGATTGTGCCCATTGAGGTTTCGCATACCTATGTAAATACTGCTGGAAAAAAAACGACAGATTCCTACACTGTATCCAAAGATGAGGGCCCTCGTGCAGACACTTCCCTGGAAGTACTTGCCAAGCTTCGGCCCGTATTTGCAGAGGGAGGTAGTGTAACGGCAGGAAACAGCTCACAGATGAGCGACGGGGCTGCCTTTGTAATGGTTATGAGCGAGGAAATGGTGAAGGAATTGAAACTGGAGCCCATTGCGCGTTTGGTAAATTATGCCGCCGCCGGAGTGGAACCCAGGATCATGGGAATAGGACCGGTTAAGGCCATCCCCAAAGCACTTTCCCAGGCCGGATTAAAGTTGGCAGACATCGGTCTAATCGAATTGAACGAGGCATTTGCCTCCCAGTCCCTGGCAGTGATCCGGGAACTGGGTTTAAACCAGGAAATCGTAAATGTAAACGGAGGAGCAATTGCATTAGGACACCCGCTGGGATGTACCGGTGCCAAACTCTCGGTCCAGCTTTTTGACGAAATGCGCCGGCGAAATATGAAAGGGCAGTATGGTATGGTAACCATGTGCGTAGGCACCGGACAGGGAGCTGCGGGAATATTTGAATTCCTCTCCTGATAAATAATTAAAAAACAGATCAAAATAAAAAAACTATGAGTACCGAAACCAAAGAAAAAGATATCCTGCGCGGGGGGCAGTTTCTTGTAAAAACAACAGACTGCGATGATATTTTCACCCTTGAAGACCTCGATGAGGAACAAAAAATGATGCGGGAGAGCACCATTGAATTCGTAGACCGCGAGCTCTGGGCCCATTGGGAACGATTTGAGAAAAAAGACTACGCCTATACGGAAGCCTGTATGAAAAAGGCGGGGGAACTCGGGCTGTTGAGTATTGCAGTACCCGAAGCCTATGGCGGCATGGGGATGGGTTTTGTCTCCACTATGTTGGTATGTGATTATATTTCCGGTGCCACCGGCTCCTTCAGCACTGCTTTCGGGGCACATACCGGAATTGGCACGCTTCCCATAACCCTTTATGGAACAGAAGAACAAAAACAAAAATACGTGCCTAAACTGGCCAGCGGGGAATGGTTCGGGGCCTATTGCCTTACCGAGCCGGGAGCGGGCTCTGATGCGAATTCCGGAAAAACCAAGGCAGTTCTTTCCGAGGATGGTAAATACTATTCCATTACCGGGCAGAAGATGTGGATTTCAAATGCCGGATTTTGCCAGCTTTTCATTGTTTTCGCAAGGATAGAAGACGATAAGAACATAACGGGCTTTATTGTTGAAAACGATCCGGAGAACGGAATCAGCCTTGGGGATGAAGAAAAGAAACTCGGGATCCACTCCTCCTCTACCCGTCAGGTATTTTTCAACGAAACCAAGGTGCCGGTTGAAAACATGCTTTCCGAGCGTGGAAACGGGTTTAAAATAGCCATGAACGCCCTGAATGTGGGGCGGATAAAACTGGCTGCAGCCTGCCTGGAAGCCCAGCGACGGGTAACAGACGAGGCCGTCCGCTATGCCGGCGAACGGGTTCAGTTTAAAACCCCTATCATCAATTTCGGAGCCATTAAGGCCAAAATCGCCACAATGGCTACCAATGCCTATGTGGGCGAAGCTGCCTGTTACCGGGCTGCAAAGAATATTGAAGACCGTATTGCGCTTCGCGTAGCCGCCGGAAACTCGCACCAGGAAGCCGAATTAAAAGGTGTTGAGGAATACGCCATTGAGTGTTCCATCCTGAAAGTGGCCGTTTCCGAAGATGTGCAGCAAACCACGGACGAAGGAATTCAGATCTTCGGGGGAATGGGCTTTAGCGCCGATACACCTATGGAAAAGGCCTGGAGGGACGCACGCATCGCCAGAATTTATGAGGGGACCAATGAAATCAACCGGATGTTGTCGGTGGGAATGCTGATTAAAAAGGCCATGAAAGGGCACGTGGACATGCTGGGGCCTGCAACGGCCGTGGGAGAAGAGTTAATGGGAATCCCTTCCTTTGACATCCCTGATTTTTCCGGCCTGCTTGCTGAGGAAAAAGACATGATCGCCCGTTTAAAAAAGGTATTTCTGATGGTAGCCGGAAAGGCCGTACAAACCTATGGCCCAGAGCTGGAAAAACACCAGCAACTCCTAATGGCTGCTGCTGATATCCTGATCCAGATCTATATGGCAGAATCAGCAATCCTCAGGGCTGAGAAAAATGCCAAGCGTTTTGGTGCAGAAGCCCAGGCAACGCAGATTGCCATGGCAAGGCTTAACCTATACGAAGCAGTAGATATCGTTATCAGACAAGGAAAAGAAGCCATCGTATCCTTTACCTCCGGGGACGAACAGAAAATGATGCTGATGGGTCTGAAGCGATTCACCAAGTATACGAATCAGCCCAATGTGGCGGCGCTGCGCGAGCAGATTGCCGACAAGGTTGCAGCCGAAGGCGGATACAAGTTTGACTGATGGAACATTAAATGATAAAGTTAAAGCCGCCCCTTTCGGGCGGTTTTTTTCTTCCCGGCCCTGGCGTACCTTTAGCCACAATTCGGCTGATAGTGCCATACCCTTACAAAATGGATCAAAACCTGTTACAAAAAGCTTTCAATCCTGATCATTTTCTGGCCACAGGGAACATGCTGCTGGAACAACTTCATACACATCTGCGACTAACCACAAAGGGGGATGCACCGCAGGTCTTGAAGTGGGAAGATCCGGAACAACAACTCGTGTTCTGGAAAGGATTCATGGCCTCGGGCAATCCGGAACAATTCTTTTCCGAAGTAATTAAACGGACAACCCATACCCACCACCCTCGTTACATGGGGCATCAGGTAGCTGCAACGGCACCGCTTACAGCCCTTAGCGGGATGGTCAGTGCGCTGCTGAACAATGGAATGGCCGTGTATGAAATGGGGATGGCCCCTTCCGCTATTGAACAATGTGTTATTGAAGCACTAGCGGAAAACGTGGGCTTTCCGGAAGCTGCAGGCGGCCTGCTTACCTCTGGAGGTACATTGGCCAATTTGACAGCACTGCTGTCTGCCCGAAAGGCTAAAGCCAGCCATGATGTCTGGAATGAAGGATTACAAAAACCCCTTGCCATCATGGTAAGTGAGGAAGCCCACTACTGTATTGATCGCGCTGCAAAAATTATGGGGCTAGGAAATAAGGGGATAATCAAAATCCCGGTAAATAAGAATTTTGCCCTGGATCCATCCCAGCTGGAACCATACTACAAACAGGCGCAGTCCGAAGGCCTCGAAGTATTTGCAATAGTCGGAAGTGCCCCCTGCACTGCAACCGGGGCTTATGATAACCTGCAGGCGATCGCCAGCTTTGCCAAATCAAAAAACCTGTGGTTCCATGTGGACGGGGCCCACGGAGGGGCCGCTATCTTTTCGGGCAAATACCGTCATTTGCTTCAGGGGATTAAGCAGGCAGATTCCGTGGTTATTGACGGGCATAAAATGATGCTGATGCCCACTATTACCACAGCCCTGGTTTATCGCAATGGGATGCATGCCCTGCACACCTTTAGTCAGAAAGCAGACTACCTGCTAAGCGAGGAGGAAGAAGCGGGCTGGATCAATAGCGGCAAGAAAACCTTTGAATGTACCAAAACCATGATGAGCCTGCATTGGTATTTGTTGTTCAAGGTTTACGGCAAAGCCCTTTTTGACCAGTTCCTTACCCGTCAGTACGACCTTGCCGCGGATTTCTGGCGTATCCTGGAAGATACGGACGATTTTGAAGCTGCAAGCCGCCCCATGTCAAACATTGTGTGCTTCCGGTTTATTCAGCCTGGAACCTCCCATCAGGCTCTGGATCAGTTAAATGCATGCATCAGGGAGGAAAGCCTGAAAGCGGGCCGCTATTATATCGTACAGACCAGGCTTAAAGGAAGGTTATACCTTAGGACCAGCCTGATGAACCCGTTCACGAGCCTCAAAGACCTGAAAGACCTGCTTAGTTACCTGAGGGATTTGGTCAAAAGACAGCAGCGATGAGGAGTATCGGGTCAGGGAACTTTCAAGATAGACAATGGGAACGCAAAATCATGCATAATTCATACTACGCCTTCATTTTCCGGGGGCCCCACCCCCCTTTTTAGAAATCTAATCCCTATCCCTGCAAATTCCTCTCGTTCCAGTAAAAAACATGGAAATCACAACCGGGCTTCTGCCTTTAATTCTGCATAGATTTCAGAATCTGAGCCTCATGGGCTTTTTTGGAAAAATTCACGGCGCACTCTATCAATGCCAGATGGGAGTAGGCCTGAGGGAAATTGCCCAGCAGGCGTTTGGTTTTAAAATCGATATCCTCACTGAAAAGGCCTAGATGGTTACTATAGCCCAATAAGCGGTCAAAGAGCTCCTGGGCGCGGTCTTCCTCCCCTATTTTAAACAGGCTGTTGATAAACCAGAAGGTACAAATGGTAAAAGATGAAGAAGGAAGGCCAAAATCATCTTCATTCTTATAGCGGTATAACAAGCCATCGTTACTCAGTTCCTTTTCAATGGCGTATACGGTACTCACAAATTTGGGGTCTTTAGCCTCTATAAAACCGTAGCTTTCCATCAGCAATACAGAGGCATCCAGGTTTTTGGAACCATAGGACTGGGTAAAGGCCTGAGCCTCCTCATTCCATGCATTCTTATGGATATCTTCGCGTATTTCCTGTTCCAGAAGGTTCCATTTCTCAATCTTACGCTGTTTCCTGAATATTCGTGCAACTTTTATAGCCCTGTCAATGGCCACCCAGCAAAGGACTTTGGAAAAGGTAAAATGACGGTCTTCGGTCCGGAATTCCCAGATGCCTTTATCAGCTTCCCGCCAGTGACGTTGCACAATCCAGACGATCCCCTTGGTAAGGGTCCAGAGCTCTTCCCCGTTCTCGATGTCGTTCTCAAAGCGAACCAGTTGCGCATAGATTACATCCATGAGGATGCCGTAAATATCGTTTTGGCGTTGTTTGTAAGCAGCATTGCCAATCCGCACAGGTTTAGACCCTTTATAACCGGCAAGGTGGTCCAGGGTAGTTTCAGTTAACCGTTTCTCCTTATTTATCCCGTACATGATCTGCAATTTCTCATCCTTGTCAGGGATCAGGTCTACAATAAACCGCAGATAGCGCCTGGCCACATTTTTATGCCCCAGGTCTGAGACCACCTTTACCACCATGGAGGCATCCCTTATCCAGCAGAACCGGTAGTCCCAATTCCGTACCTCTCCTATGGTTTCAGGAAGGGAAGTGGTTGCAGCAGCCAGCACGGCCCCTGACTTGTCATAACTCAGCAGTTTCAGCGTTATGGCAGATCGGTGTATCTGGGCGTTGTATTGTTTATAAACCGGGGTGCGTGCACTCCAGTTTAACCAATAAACCTTGGTTCGCTCCAATTCCAGGTACATTTTCTTGGTAGTGGGCTTAAACAACTTCTCATTATACCCCAGCAGGAAAAAACCATCCTCCAAGAGCTCGATCGGCCTTCCTTCAACCACCGCATTCTTGTTAAAGGAGGTATACAGGAAAACCGTATCGTACTTCTCCCCATGATTCAGGCTTACTACAAAATTGTGCTTTACAAAGGTTTCGGTATGCCCCTGGGCGTATTCCAGGCGCGGGTCATAACGAACCCTGAAAACCGGCTTACCACTAATATGGCGGATGTATCGCACAATTTCGGGCGGGGCCTGATATTGCCTGTCTTCCTTATAGTAGCGGGGCATAAAATCCCGTGTCTCGAAAATATTTTCCCCGTCTGAAAAGCGGGTTATCAAAACGGCTGTGTTCTTTTTATATCGTTGGGTAATAGTATAGGAGTCGTCTGTAAGGATAGCAAAGCTCCCTCCTTTCTCCTGGTCCAGCAATTTGGCAAAAACAGAAGAGGAATCGAACTCAGGCAGACAGCACCAGTCCAGGGAGCCCGTTTTTGAAATCAGGGCCGCCGAACGGCAATTCCCAATAATTCCATAATCCAGATTATCCATAAGCTATATTTTCTTTAAAATTTTCAAATTAATTGGCTTTGCGCCTCAATTTGACGAAATTTAGGCAAAATGAATTCAAAATCCACGAATAAATCCCCTTTCATGAGCAAAACTATCATAATCTCAAACAGACTTCCGGTACAATTACAAATCAGCAATGGGGGGCTAGAGGCCATTCCTAGTGTGGGAGGGCTGGCAACGGGGATGAAATCCGTACATAGGGATGGGGAAAGCCTTTGGATTGGATGGAGCGGCCTAACCGATGAAGAAATTCCGGATGGCCTGGAAGGAGAAATTGACAAGGCGCTGGAAGAACACGGATGTTCCAAGGTACGCCTGACGAAAAAAGAAGTGAACGGTTTCTATTTTGGATTCAGCAACCGGACGGTCTGGCCCCTATTCCATTATTTTATGGAATACTCCGAATTTGAACTCTCAAACTGGGAAATTTACGAAGCGGTAAACCAGAAGTTTGCCAATGCCATCCTGGAGGTGGCCGAAAAGGATGACGTAATATGGGTACACGATTACCAGCTGATGCTGGTTCCCGAAATGGTGCGCAAACAACGGCCCGAAGTATCCATTGGCTTTTTCCTGCATATCCCCTTTCCGTCCTATGAAATATTCAGAACTCTGCCCTGGAGGAGGGAGGTCCTCCGGGGGCTGCTGGGCTCCGACCTTATCGGCTTCCACACCTATGATTACGAAAGGCATTTTTTAAGTTCGGTTCGCCGCCTGCTGGGGCTGGAAGTAAGCTTTAACGAAATCCACCTGGAAGAACGCATCGTAAAGGTAGACTCTTTTCCCATGGGGATCGACTACAAAAAATTCCACCAGGCCGCCCTGAACCACATCAAGTTAAAGGCGGGCGAGGAGTCGGACCTGAAGCGCCGCCTCAATACCCACAAGGCCTCTACCCCTAATGCCAAATTCTTTTTGTCCATAGACCGGCTGGATTACACCAAAGGGATTGCCAAACGCATCAATGCATTCGAATACTTCCTGCAGAAATACCCTGAGTACAAAGAAAAAGTACGCCTGATCATCCTGGCGGTGCCTTCCCGTTCCAAGGTTCCCCAATACCAAAAACTCAAAAAAGAAATTGACGAACTGGTAGGGCGAATTAACGGGGAACTTTCTACCGTAAGCTGGACCCCAATCTGGTATTTCTACCGCTCACTGGGCTTTGACAACCTTATAGACTTATACACCAGTTGTGACATTGCCTGGTTAACCCCTATCCGCGACGGGATGAACCTGGTGGCCAAGGAATATATCGCCACCCGCACAGACCAGAGCGGGGTACTCATCTTAAGTGAAATGGCTGGATCGGCCAATGAAATGAATGAAGCCCTGCTGATCAACCCGAATAATTTTGAGCAGATTGCCGATGCGCTGCACCAGGCCATCAATATGTCCAAAGAAGAACAGATAGCGCGGAACGCGCCCATGCAAAAACGACTGGAGCGCTATAATGTTGAAAAATGGGCCAATGATTTTATGGACTCCCTCAAAGTACAGAGAAACCAGGATTTCAGTTTTGTAGCCAGGCGGCTATCGGTGGACCAGACCAATACCCTGATGAAGGAGTATCAAAATGCCGGAAACCGAATCCTCTTCCTGGATTACGACGGCACCCTGGCAGGTTTTAAAAACGATCCGCAAAAAGCCAGTCCGGATAGCGAGTTACTGGATCTTTTGGATGAACTCCACAAACAGACCCGTACGGATATCTTCCTGATCAGCGGCCGTGACAAGGATACCTTCACCAGGTGGTTTGAAGGAAAACAATATTCCATGATCGTGGAGCACGGAGTGTGGATCGCTGAAAAAGGCGAGCCTTTCCAGCTGCTGGAGAATGTCAAAAATGACTGGATGGCCAAAATCCGACCGGTACTGGAGTCCTTCGTGGATCGTACCCCGGGCTCATTTATTGAGGATAAAAATTACTCCCTGGCCTGGCACTACCGCAGTACAGATCCGGATTTCGGACAGAAAAGGGCTTCTGAGCTCAATACGGTACTGACTTCGCTGATTGCCAATGACGACCTCAGCGTGCTCAATGGCAATAAGGTAGTAGAAATCAAAAGCAGCAATGTAAACAAGGGCCGTGCAGCCTTGCGGATGATCTCCCGGAAGTCTTACGATTTTATTTTCGCCATCGGGGATGACTGGACCGATGAATTTATGTTCCAGGATTTACCCAAGGAGGCCATTACGGTAAAAGTGGGGCGCATGAAGACCCAGGCGCGATACTATGTGGACGGGATTGGGAATGTACGCGAATTGTTAAAGCGTTTTACAAGTGTTTAAATCATTTACAGGGACCGACATTCGATGAAAATTAAATAATTTAAACTCATAATATCTTTTAGATAAACCAGCTTTAAGTAATCAATATCTAATGATTAAGTGACTCTTATGTATAAATTAAGTAACGCCTTCATTTTACAGGTCCTTCAGGGGGTCATCCTCCTAGGTTGTTTGGGGAGTGTACATGCTCAGATGGAATCGGAAATATACCTGGCTGGAATTGAAATCCGGGAGGGGGTAATATCTGTGGGAGAAGCTGTAAATATTTCAAATAATGCAGGCTATGATAACCAGCCCTCCTTTTTAAACAAGGACGTATTGCTGTATTCCCGTACACGAAACGGGCAGACCGATATTGCACGCTACACCATCACTGACAGCCTGCTGAGCTGGGTTAACAATACCCCTGGCGGGAGTGAATACTCCCCATTGAAAATCCCGTACCGCGATGCTGTTTCTGCCGTTCGCCTGGATACGAGCGGGCTTCAGAGGCTCTACAGTTACAAGCTGTCTAACGGGAAGTCAAAACTGCTGCTTAAGGATCAGAAAGTAGGCTACCACCTGTGGTACTCCGAAGACCTGCTGGTCTGTACTGTTTTAACGGGAGAGGGCATGAACCTGGTGGTGGCGAATATGAAAGATCATACCGTCTACACTTTTCAGAAAGGAGTAGGCCGATCCCTGCAGCGAATCCCTGGCTCCGACCGTATCAGTTTTACAGCGGTCGAAAACGGGCAGTTACTTTTAAAATCCATGGACCCGCGATCAGGAGCCACAGACCCGATTATCCAACTACCGGAAGGAAGCCAGGATATATGCTGGTTACCCGACGGGCAGTTGCTTTGCGGGTTCCAGAATATGCTGCTTTCCTACAGGCCCGGGAAAGACATGGAATGGCAACCCCAGCTGGAATTTCCTGAAGCGTGGGGAACCATCAGTCGTATGGCCCTGAGCCCGGCAACCGATAAACTGGCCTTCGTGGTATCTCCAAAAAATTAACCCTATGAAATTTCCGCATAACAGCAACCGATTGGAAGCCTTCAGCGATGGAGTTTTCGCCTTTGCGGCCACGCTGATGGTAGTCTCTCTGGACCTGAACCAGAGTTTTATGACCTTAAGTACAAAAGGTAGCAGCCTGATCACGATTGGCATTAGTTTTTTTGTTCTTGCCGCCCTTTGGGTGGTACATTACAATTATTTCAAAAGAAGCGGCTATGTGGACAATTGGATTATCACCTTCAATACCGTTTTGCTATTTGTAATCCTCTATTATGTATTTCCCATGAAGTCCCTGATCCGCTCCTGGATGGGGCAGGAAGTGATCAATATGCAGGGACTGGCAGACCTGTTTCAATGGTACAGTCTGGGCTTTTTGCTCATTTTCCTCTGTTACGCACTAATGTATTACCGCGCCTACAGGAAAACCCGCTCCGTTTCCAATTCCATTGTCCTGTATTTTTACGCCCGGCACTTTTCGATATATGTGTTTGTTGGCCTGATTTCAGTAGCCCTGTCTGCCTTGAAAATTGGAATAACCTTTGGATTGCCAGGTTTTATATACGTACTTTTAGGGCCCTTGTGTTATGCACATTCCCAATGGTTCGAAAAAAAATTTGATACCCCCGATTTATGAAGAAATTAGTACTCCTTTTCACTGCAATTAACTGCCTCAGTTTATCGGCACAAACCGATGCCCGTATTTACGAAATTATCGAGAAGGTCTCTGCCGATCGCATCGAAAAAGACATTACCACCCTGGTAGGTTTTGGTACCCGGCACACCCTGAGCGATACGCTCTCGGAAAACCGTGGAATTGGAGCGGCCCGACGGTGGATCAAAAAAGAATTTGAGAAAATTTCCGCAGATTGCGGGGGCTGCCTGGAAGTATTCTATCAGAAAAATTTGGTGAAGGCAGCCGAAAACCAGCGTATTCCCAAAGATGTCTGGGTCGTAAATGTGGTAGCTGTTCAACGCGGAACCGATCACCCAAACCGCTATATAATGATGAGCGGGGATATCGATTCCAGAGTAAGTGACCCGAACAATGCCACCGATGATTCCCCCGGGGCCAATGATAACGCCAGTGGGATGGCCGGAACCATAGAGGCAGCGCGGGTGCTGTCCGGTTATACGTTCAAAAACTCCATTGTTTATGTAGGGCTTTCCGGGGAAGAGCAGGGCTTATTCGGCGGAAAAGGTCTGGCCGAATACGCCAAAGAAAATAGCTGGGATATCATCGGTATCCTCAATAACGACATGATCGGAAACATCCGCGGGGTTGACGGGGTTATCAGCAACCGGGATTTCCGGATCTTCTCCGAACCTGTACCGCCCACAGAAACCGAGCGGGAACGCAGAGGGCGCCGCTTTTTCGGCGGGGAAGTGGATGGTATCTCCAGACAACTGGCGCGATATGTACACAAAACCACCCGGACCTATATGCCGGAAATGAACCCCATGCTCATTTACCGCCTGGATCGTTTTGGGCGTGGCGGGCACCACCGGCCCTTTAACGATATGGGATTTGCGGGAGTCCGCATTATGGAAGCACATGAAAACTACACCCAGCAACATCAGGATATCCGCCTTGAAGGGGGCATTCAGTATGGGGATTTGCTGCGTTTTGTCAATTTCGACTATGCGGCAAAACTGACTGCTGTTAATGCAATAAGCCTTGCTTCCCTCGCATGGGCACCGCAGGCACCCGAAGAGGTGGAAATTGGCGGGATTGTGGAACCCTCCGCACGGTTGCGCTGGAAAGCTGTTCCCGGGGCCGTTAAATACAAAGTTTACTGGAGGGACACTACTTCCCCTACCTGGGACCATTTTAAAGTAGTGGAAGAAGGAACTGAAATTACCCTGGATGGCATTGTAATTGATAATTACTTTTTTGGAGTAGCCGCTGTTGGAGCCAATGGACATGAAAGTGAAGTAGTTTTCCCGACCGGAGTCTTTCGTTAATCACAACCCGTTAGGTCAGTATAATTTGAGTTGCCAATGAAAAATCTTCTTTTGTGCGCCCTGTTGTGCCTGGGGCTGGCTTGTGCGGATAAAAAAAACGAGCCCATAGATTATGAGGCCTTGTACCTGCCGGAAATGGAGGAGCTTTTTGAGCGTTATAACAAGCTTGAACGTTCCGGTTCCTATCTTGCCCTTGCGCAGATACTGCAGGATGCCAACCGGGATCTGCAGGCCTCGGAATTGTATGTACAGGCAGCTTATATGTATCAGGAGGGCGGGATGGCTGATTCTGCCGTTTTACAGCTGCATTTGGCCATTGACCACGGCATGTCTAACCCTAAAATACTGGATAAGTTTCCCGGGCAACCCATAGATTTACGAGCGGAAGACTATCCTGAATTGGCGAGCCGCCTGGATTCCATAGCCGGGGCTCTGGGGTCTGTTTCCAATTTTTCACTCGAGACATCGGCCATGAATGCGTTCTGGCCCTATTTTGAAAAAGCCCTGGCAGATACTTCCCAGGCCCGAAAATTGCTTAAGGAATTTATTTTTACAGGACCTCAGGAACTCAGGGATTTTTATGTAGTCCGATATGGCAGTATTGATTTGATGTACGGGCAGATGATCAACGCTGCCCCAAACTATTACCGTTACCTGAAAGCGCAGTTTGATCCGGACAGCCTCGCCCTTGCCAAAGAAAGAGCTGCGGATTGGATGCAGAACTTTAAAGGCATTTATCCGGAAGCCGTCTTTCCAAAAATCTATATCGTACCCGGCATTCTCAATAGTGGAGGCACAGCAACCGAAATGGGAATGTTCATAGGAGGCGACATGTACGGGAGATCCGAAAAAATGCCAGTGGAGGAGCTTACCGAATGGCAGCAAAATGCCATCATGAACTTTAAAGACCTCCCGGGACTAACCATCCACGAGCTCATGCACTTCCAGCAAAATTACGGGGATACCGAAAATGCAGAAAATGTGCTTGGAGCGATCATTCAGGAAGGTGTATGCGATTTCCTGGTGGAAATTGCTTCAGGGGAGCCCCTGCAGCACCCGAACCTAGTCTTCCTTGGCGAACCGGAAAACCATCGCTGGATATTCAGAGAGTTGCGGGCCGATCTACTGCAGGATGACTACTCCAAATGGCTGTATAACGGGGAGAATGTAAATGACAGGCCCCACGACCTGGGTTACACCGTGGGGTACCTCATCAGCAAATCGTATTACCAGCAGCACGCTGATAAAAAAGAAGCCGTATATCAATTGCTAAACACCTCAGATTTTACCGAAATTGTCAGGCAAAGTGCTTATGCATGGCTGCTGCAGCCTGAAATACTATGATTTAAAAACCCCTATTTTTACCCTATGAAGTATATTGTTTTCGCAATCTTTTTTCTCCCAATACTCACAGCAGCCCAATTGCTGCAACCACCTGCGGAAAAATTTACCCGGGCTGATACCCTCAGGGGCAGTATTGGCCCGGAGCGCTCCTGGTGGGACCTTAAATATTACCGGCTGGATATTGCCGTAAATCCGGAGCAAAAATCGATTGGCGGAAGCAATACAGTGGGATATGAAGTAATCAATGCTGGAGAACGGATGCAAATCGATTTGCAGGCCCCCTTGAAAATAGCGTCCGTTTCCCAGAATGGCGAAACCCTTTCCTTTACCAGTGAGGGAAATGCGCATTTTATCAGCCTGAAGGCACCTCAGAAACCGGGTTCCTACCAGGAAGTGCAGATCTTTTATTCCGGACAACCCAAGGTTGCGGTTCGGGCCCCATGGGATGGCGGATTTTCCTGGGAAACAGACAGCAATGGCCTGCCCTTTGCAGCCACTTCCTGCCAGGGGCTGGGCGCCAGCGTATGGTGGCCCAACAAAGACCATATGTACGATGAGCCGGATAGCATGGCCATACGGGTACAAGTCCCCAAACCGCTGGTGAATGTTTCCAATGGCAGGCTTCGGGAAGTGGTGGAAAATGAAAATTCCCGCACCTATGAATGGTTTGTGTCCAATCCGATCAACAACTACGGGGTAAACGTCAATATCGGGGATTATGTGCATTTTGGAGAAACCTACCAGGGGGAAAAGGGTCCGCTGGATCTGGATTACTACGTGTTGCGTGAAAATCTGGAAAAAGCCAAAGAGCAGTTTGAGCAGGTACCCCAAATGATGGAGGCCTTTGAACACTGGTTCGGCCCCTACCCTTTTTATGAAGACAGTTTTAAACTGGTGGAAGTACCTTACCTGGGGATGGAACACCAGAGTTCGGTTACCTACGGCAACGGCTATGAGAACGGGTACAGGGGTTACGACCTCTCCGGGAGCGGCTGGGGCCTGAAATTTGATTTTATCATCATCCACGAGGCCGGCCACGAATGGTTTGCCAATAACATTACCTATCGGGATGCTGCGGATATGTGGATACACGAAGGATTTACAGCCTATTCGGAAAACCTGTACCTGGATTACCACTACGGGCCCAAGGCGGCTTCAGAATACGTTATCGGGACCCGGAAGAATATAAGAAACGACCGCCCTGTAATCGGCCCTTATGGGGTAAATAAGGAAGGGTCCGGGGATATGTACTACAAAGGGGCCAATATGCTGCACACGCTACGGCAACTGCTGGAGGACGATGCACTATGGCGCAGTATCCTCAGGGGGCTCAATGAAACCTTTTATCATCAGACCGTCACTACAGCGCAGATAGAAAACTACCTCTCGGAGCGAACAGGGAAGGACCTCTCGGCTTTCTTTAATCAATACCTGCGCACCACCCTTATTCCCAAGCTGCAATACCGCTGGAAGGGGGCCCAACTGGAATACAGGTATCTGGATATAGTGGAAGACTTCGATATGCCGGTACGCGTCTTTATGGATAAAAAGGAACACTGGCTCTTTCCGGAGGCCGAATGGAAATCTGAAGAAATGGGCGGGCAGCCCGGCAACTTTGAGATAGACCCCAATTTCTACATCGAAACCGAAGAACTTTAGACCATTAAAACCGCTCTTCAGGCCTTGCTTTTTCCGCAATAGGTTTCATACCCAAATTTATTGGCGTATTTTTAAAGGACCTCCCTTTTGGGCAGGGGACCTAAACAACCGGATATGGAACCAATAAGAAAAGGGCTTGCTCTTTTGCTACTTCTGGCAATGGCAGCCTGCGGACAAAGAGAAGAAGGCTTCAGCCCTACTCCCCAACTCCTCAGCAATGTCAATATTGTGGATGTTGAAACGGGTGAAATCCTGTACAACCGGCAGGTGGTTATAGACTCCGGAAAAATCATCCGTATTGACAGCACCATTTCCGATGTGTCAGGAATCCTCAAAAATATAGACGGGGCGGGTGGTTACCTTATTCCGGGGCTGACGGAAATGCATGCCCACATCCCAAGCCCGCCCACATCTGAAGAGCGGATTGAGGAAACGCTTTTCCTGTATTTATCCAACGGAATCACTACGATTCGGGGAATGCTGGGGCACCCCTACCACCTGGACCTCCGCTCGCGAATCCTTTCAGATTCCTTATCGGCACCGAGGGTTTTTACTTCCAGCCCCTCCCTTAACGGGAATACGGTTCGCAGCCCTGAAGAAGCTCGGGCAAAAGTTATCCAGTACGCCAAAGAAGGATATGATTTCCTGAAGATACACCCCGGTATTAAACGGGACGTTTTTGATACACTTGTTAAAACAGCCAGGGAAAAGGGAATACCCTTTGCCGGCCATGTTCCCGTGGAAGTGGGCATTCGCCATGCCCTGCAGAGCGGGTATGCCACCATAGACCACGCTGATGGGTACCTCGAAGGCCTGGTGCCTGAAGAAGGAGGCGTGGCACCGGATAAAAACGGGTTTTTTGGTTATAATTTTATCCCTTTGACCGATACCAGCAAAATTGATGAACTGGTGGCGCTTACCAGGGAAAACGGCGTTTGGGTAGTACCCACCCAGAGCCTGTTTGAGCGCTGGTTTTCCCCTGCCGCTGCAGACAGTTTGCTGCAACAACCCGAGATGCAGTATATGCCACAGGCTACACTTGAAAACTGGAAACGGGTAAAAGAACAGTACCTGAGTGATCCGGCCTGGGACCCCGAACAATGGAAGCGCTTTGACAGTTTCCGGCTGACCCTTATCAAAAAACTTCAACAAGGGGGAAAAGGACTGCTATTGGGTTCGGATGCCCCGCAGTTATTTAATGTGCCGGGCTTTTCCATCCATCACGAGATCGATGGGATGCTACGGGCCGGGATACCGCCTTTGGAAATCCTGCGGATGGGCAGCCTTTATCCCGCACGGTTTTTCGGGCAGGAAACAGAATGGGGGAGCATTGCCGAGGGTAAAATTGCCGACTTCGTACTGATTAGGTCCAACCCGCTGGTGGATTTAAACGCCCTGAAAGACCCGGAGGGGGTTATGCTGCGCGGAAAATGGCATTCCAGGGAAATGATTACAGCAAGGCTGGAACAGATTGCGGAGAATCAGAAAGTAAAATGATTGCTTATGGAGCGAAAAGATTTTTTAAAAACCACTGCCCTGGCCGCTGCTTCAGGCCTGCTGGGGGCAGCACCACTCTGGTCGCGAGCCATTCCCCTGCCTGTAAATAAAAAATTGGATGTGTTGGGTCTATCCCTGTTTTCGGTCCCGAAAATGCTGGAGAAGGACCTTGGGGCAGGCCTGGAGCTACTCTGGGAAATGGGCTTCCGGGGACTGGAACTATACGGACCTTATCCTTTCAGTGCTCCTTCCAATAAAGAATTCTGGAAGCAAACGACCCCCATGCTAGGCTTTGAGGGGAGCGGCTTTTTTGGTAAATCAGAAGATGAATTTGCCAAAATAGTGAATGATATTGGCTTTAGTGTACCCTCATTGCATACCGATCTGGATACCCTCCTGGAAAGGTTGCCCTTTTTGGCAACAGCTGCGCACAAACTGGGGGCAAGCTATCTGACCCTGCCCTCCATTCCACCTGCAAGGAGGCAGGATATGGCTGGTTATAAACAAATGGCAGATACCTTTAATAAAATAGGGGCCGCTGCAAAAGAGCAGGGGCTTCGCTTTGCCTACCACAACCACGGATATGGGTTACAGCCCGTTTCCGGGATCGTGCCCTTCGAAATGATGATTGAGGATACGGATCCTGAACTGGTCTACCTCGAGATGGATATTTTCTGGACCACTGCGGGGCGCGTCAATCCTATCGACTACCTGAAAAAATATGCGGGCCGCTACAAGATGCTGCATTTAAAGGACATGAAAGAATTAAGGTTTTTTTCGGATGATGGCGGGGACCCTTCACAGTGGATACCCCTCTTCCCCTATATGACGTCTGCAGGAGACGGGGTTTTGGCCCTGGAACCCCTGGTGGATGTGGCCCTAAAGACCGGGGTGGATCATTTTTTTGTAGAACAGGACATGGTTGCTGATCCGGAATCCGCTCTTGGCAGGAGCTATGCCTATCTGAACGGACTTAACTAATTAGTGATGATGAAACTATTGAATATTGGACCAAAAAACAGCCACAGGAGTACAGCCCATGTAAAACGCAATCTTATATGGGTTTTACTGATGTTTACAGCCCAATTGATTCAGGGGCAAATACTACTGGTCCCGGAAGGTGTTTTCGATGGCGAAAGGATGCAGCAAAACTGGGTGGTGCTGGTACAGGACTCCATTATACAGTATGCCGGGCCTGAGACCGGGTTACGACTGCCGGCGAACACTCAAAAGATTGCACTGCAGGGGATGACCCTGATGCCCGGCTTAATTGAAGGGCACTCCCATCTGTTATTGCACCCCTATAATGAAACCCCCTGGAATGATCAGGTGCTGAAAGAATCTCCTGCAGAACGCGCCCTGAGAGGGTCTGTACATGCCCGCATGAGCCTGATGGCAGGGGTGACTACCATGAGGGACCTCGGATCGGAAGGGGCAGGATATGCCGATGTAGCCCTGAAAAAGTCCATAACCCAGGGCATCATACAGGGACCACGAGTATTCGTTGCCGGGCCGGCAATTGTCGCTACAGGGGCCTATGGACCCAAAGGCTTCCATGATGGGGTGACCGTTCCCCTTGGAGCAGAGGCCGTAAGCGGCGTCCCGGAAGCTATCCGGGAGGTACGTACCCAACTGGGCAATGGGGCGGATTTTATAAAAGTGTATGCAGATTATCGCTGGACCCCGGGAGCGGCATCCCAGCCCACATTTCTGCAGGAGGAACTGGATGCGATGGTAGCGGCGGCCCAATCTGCAGGCAAGTATGTGGTGGCTCACGCCAGTACACCAGAGGGGATGCGCAGGGCGGTACTGGCGGGGGTGGAAACCATTGAACACGGGGATGGGGGAACCCCTGAAATTTTTGAATTGATGAAAGCCAGGGGGGTGGTCCTATACCCAACCCTGGCCGCAGGTGATGCTATCGAACAATACAATGGTTGGCTTAAGGGTCAAAATCCCGCCCCAGAGCGGATCCAAAAGAAAAAGGCCAGTTTTCAGGACGCCCTTAAATCAGGGCTGCTAATCGGCTTCGGAGGGGATGTTGGGGTTTATACCCATGGGGAGAATTATCGGGAATTAGAATTAATGTCAGCCTACGGGATGCCCACCATAGAGGTATTAAAAGCAGCAACTTCCCTGAATGCCCGAATCTTCCATCTACCCTCCCTAGGTCGGATAAAAAGGGGGTTTCTTGCCGATCTGATCGCCGTTCCGGGAAACCCCGTAAAAGACATACAGGCACTACGTAAGGTGGCCTTTGTAATGCTCAATGGGATAGTGGTAAAACAGCCTTAGTCCTCCAATTGTGCCTGTAAATTTTGCAGTTGCTGATCCAGCGTTTTGAATTGTTCCAGGGCATCGCGTCCGGGTAATTGGTCTGCCTGCCCCATCATATAATAAAGATACTGCCATTGATCCGCTAACATGGGCTTCATGTATATCCCTTCTTCAGTACGAATCTGGGATAGCAGCGACTCTATTCGAGTGAGTTTCGCCTTTTGCGCTTCTGATTGTACCTCCATTGCCTTCAGTTCGTCTATTTGGCTTTCCAGCTTTGCCTGCAATTGCCTGGTCTGGCTGAGTTTATCACGAATCACCAACTGGAATTGCAACTGTTTTTCAATATCGGCCTGGGAAACCCCTGCGCCGCTAACCCGGGGATCCATCAGGATTTCAAATTCCTGGATTTGCTGCTGCTCCCCCATCTTCAATACAGCCGTATAGGTTCCAGGAGCCACCAAGGGACCATTCTGGTACCTCCTGCTTTTATTGCTGTCCCAGGGACCCGCCTGACTCATATCCCACTTAAAACGGTTCAGCCCTTTTTTCTTGGTAAGGGAAGTATTGACCCGGGTACGGGTAAAGTTGGTAGCCATATCGCGCTCGCTTTCATCGGTCGTCTCCGGGATACTGTCACTGCTAAAGGCCGTAAGTATAGCTCCTGTATTATCCAGAATTGTCAAGGACAAGGGCCCTTCTGTATCCTCCGGCAGCCAATAGTCCAGGGTAACTGAGGGCCTGGGGTAATCCGGGGCAGCGCTATTGCGGGCACCCGAGGGCAGGCGATACCGCATAGTAGGGCCTGGCTTAAAAAGGTGTAAACCCGAATAGCCGGATAGGGTATACTGCCGCAGGGCCGAAATCTCATCCAGTATCCAGAAACCCCTGCCCATGGTCGAAAGTACCAGATCCCCTCTGTGGATTTTAAGATCCGTAACCGGGGTGATGGGCAAATTATGCTGCAGGGACTGCCACTTGCTGCCATCATCCAGGGAGTAATACATCCCGTATTCCGTACCCGCAAAAAGCAGGCCTTCCCGTACCGGGTCTTCCCGAACTACCCGGGTAGGAGTATCAGCAGGGATTCCATTGGAGCCATTAGTGAGGAGTTTCCAGCTCTGGCCGTAATTCTCTGTTTTGTAGATATAAGGCTTTGAATCGCCCAACTGGTATCTCAAAACGGCTATATAGGCCTTGGCCGGGTTGTGGGGGGAAGGTTCCACCGCATCCACACGCCCGCCGGGAGGCAGGTTTTTGGGGGTAACATTCTTCCAGCTCTCACCTCCGTTGCGGCTAAGGTACACAGGGCCGTCATTGGCACCTGTCCAGAGGACCCCCTGCACAACAGGAGACTCCCCAATGGCATAAATGGTACTGTAAAATTCCTCCCCGGTAATATCGCGGGTAATAGGCGAGCCGGATATCACCTGCTTATCCGGTTCAAAGGCAGTCAGGTCCGGGGAAATGGTTTCCCAGTTCCGGCCTTCGTCTGTTGTTTTATGTACGTATTGGGAGGTGTGATAGATGATATTGGGGTCGTGGGGCGAAATAAGGATGGGTGATACCCGCTGAAAGCGGTATTTCAAATCCCTCGGGTTATGGCCATACATATTGGAGGCCCCCACATAATACGATTGTTCAGTGCCAGTCCGCTTATTGTAAACCGTAAAGCGCCCTTTGCAATTGGAATAGACAATATCCGGATTGGAGGGATGCGGAATGGCAGGGCCCGTCTCGCAGCCTCCTGTATTCTGAATATACCCGATTCCGGGCACCTGAAGACCATAGGGCGGAAAACTGGGGACGGAAACGGTTGAATAATTATCCTGCTGCCCGCCATAAAGCCAGTAGGGATATTGATTATCTACGGCAACCTGGTAGATTTCAGCCGTTGGCTGATTGAATTGGGTAGACCAGGTCTCGCCTCCGTTATGGGTAACGTTGGCCCCACCGTCATTGCTCTGGATAAAGAGCTTGGTATTATGGGGGTTGATCCACATATCGTGGTTGTCCCCGTGGGGCGGGCGCAGGCGTTTCCAGTTCTTGCCCCCGTCTTCCGATTTATAATAACCCGTGGCCATTGCATACAGCACATCGCTGTTTTGCGGGTCTACTTTGATGTTGGTGTAGTAAAAAGGCCTGGTGCGAATCCCGTTGTGAGAAGAAACCTGTGTAAAGCTCTCCCCCTGGTCGGTAGATTTATAGAGACCACCTTCTTCCCCGGGTGCCTCTACCAGGGCATAAACGATACGGGTATCCGATGGGCATACTTCAATGTCAATCTTACCTATAAGTTCCGAGGGAAGCCCTTTCTCAATTTTGCTCCAGCTGTCCCCGCCATCTACACTTTTATAAATACCGCCTTCTTGCGGAGTACCTCCGCTGATGATAGTCCAGGGCGTTCTCCTGCCTTTCCAGGCAGCGGCGAAAACAATATTGGGGTTTGATGGCAATAATTCCACATCCGAAACCCCCGAATCCTCTGAGATATACAGGATTTTTTTCCACTGCTTACCCCCATTGGTAGTCTTATACAGGCCGCGCTCCGGATTAGACCGGAAGGCCTTTCCGATGGCAGCTACATAGACCGTATTATGGTCTGTGGGATCAATACGGACCCCCCCAATCTGTCCTGTTCCTTCCAGGCCGATGGCAGTCCAGTTGGCCCCTGCATCTATGGATTTATACATCCCGCGGCCTTCGATCACATTACTTCTGAGACCGTCCGAACCGGTCCCTGCATAGACGATATTAGCATCGTTTTGGGCCACTGAGATCGCACCTATAGAGGGGGTTTTAAAGAACCCGTCAGAAATGTTCTTCCAGCTTTGGCCGTAATCCTCTGTTTTCCAGACGCCTCCTCCGGTGGCCCCAAAATAAAAGGTTCCCGGCAGAGAGGCGATTCCGGCTACAGTAGTAACCCGACCTCCCCTGTAAGGCCCCACATTACGATATTCCAGGGAAGATAAATCCTGAGCGGACAACGCCAGGCAGAGCAAGAAGCTGGTTGCAAAAAGGTAAGAAGCTTTTTTCATCAGTGATTTTTTTCCTGCTGTCGGGCAGCAGTGTTTAACGTTCTAAATTGAAAGGCACCCTCAAAGCCAGGGAAGACTCCTTCCAATTACTTGTAAAATTGCCGGATTATTACTTTGAGGTTTGGTCAATAAAGGCATCCACATCTGCCTTGAACTGCTCCATGGAGGGGGGATGTGTATACATCATATGTCCGGCCTCGTAGTATTTCATAATGATATTTTGCTTTAATTCCGGCTTTAAACCCATATGATTTATGGAGTGTTCCACCCCATAGAAGACCGTTGCCAGGTCATAGTATCCGTTCAAAATAAGGATTTTCAGGTTTGGGTTGCGTTTCATGGCAGAGGTCATATCCGGCAGCGTGCTAACGGCAACCTGTGCATTCCAGCTAATATTTCCCTGGTGCTTCCAGTCCCATTTAAAACCTTCCCGCTGCCCTGCGGTGGTAACATAACTAAGGTCCTTTCGCACCCCCAGGTCCTCGTAGAGATAATTTTTAAAAGCCGCTATATAGGGCGAGGAAATGGCGTCGGATTGCGGATCGGTTTGGGCAAACTGCCCCAGCAGGTCTTCATTAACCCCTGTAAACCGGGAATCCAGCCGTCCTACCGTTTCCCCCTTATCGCGTAATAATTCCTGAAAATACTCTCCGTTGGTGACCCGTAAATCTGCTTTGAGCCAGAAATCAGCACTAAGGCCTGAATACATGGCCAGCTTCGAGGCAATATTATTTTTTTCCTGATTGCTGAGCTGATCCCCCTTCAGAAGGGCCGGGGCATATTCAGATTCAGCAAAGGCCCTGACTTCCTGCAAAAAGGATTCGAGTCCCTTGCTTTTATCCGCAATTTTATTGTGGTACCAGGCGGTTGCCGCATAGGTCGGGAAATGGACCAGGTAGGCAATATCGTCTCCCGGGCCAAACAGCAGGTGCTGCAACTCAAAAACGGCAGAAACCATTATGACCCCGTTCATTGCAATGCCCTTGTCTTGCAGGTATTTTACAAGGCCGGCATTACGGAAGGTACCATAACTTTCCCCCAACAGGTATTTGGGGGCATTTAATTTGCCGGATTTGATCAGGAATTGTTCAATGAACAAACCGATGCTGCGGATATCCTGGTCTACTCCCCAGAAATCAGTCCATTTGGCTTCCCCTGCCGGCCTGCTGAAACCCACCCCAACCGGGTCTATCATCACCAGGTCTGCCTTATCGAGTATCGAATAGTCATTGTTTACTACTTCATAGGGTGCAGGACCGGTGTAATCCGGATCGTTCACTATAATCCGTTTAGGGCCCAATATCCCGAAATGCAGCCAGAAAGAGGCAGAAAGTGGCCCGCCGTTAAAGGCGAATACGATGGGTCTGTTTTTCGCCCCTTTCAGAGCATAATGCGTATATCCGAACAGGGCAATGGGTTTATCATCCTCATCCCTGAGCAGGTGTGTCCCGGTTTCGGCCGCCAGGGTCAGGGATTTTCCATTTATGGTTACCGATTGGTTTGACCGAAAGGTCTCAGCTTTTGGGATTTCTTTATTGTCTGCTTCTTTAGTATCCTGAGCTGCAATCGTAAATGAGCATATCAGAAATAACAGGGTCAGTTTTCTCATTTCAGTGTGGTTTGCCCTGAAGATAAATGTTTTTGTGGAAATAGTGCTGACAGATATTTAAAAAGGCAATCCTTTTTCTTCCTTCTGCCATACAGGGTTTTTAACAGCAGGATATAGAAATAAAACAACCGCTAAAAAAGAGAAAAATGGATTTCATTTTAAAAGGTATGAGATGAATAAATAAATGTACAAATTGTCAAAAGAACCGACTTAATGAGCGGTTTACAGGTTTCCTATTAACAGACTTTTAAGACTTGCCGGGGGGCTTTTTAATATCTTTAGGCGACTAATCCAACACACCGAAATGAGAAAATTTTCACCCCTCTGGATGCTGCTGGCATCTATTGCACTTTTAAAAGAGGGTAACCTTTAAACTGAATTAAACGTCTGTTAGTACCTAACCTTAAATTAATATAATGAAACATTACACACTGATTATTGCCCTGATGATTTTTCTGGGCTGCAAAGAGGAAGCCAGGGAGCCTTCCGTTGCAGAAAACCTGAAATCCTATACCATCCAGCAGATGATGGATAACGAAAGTATCGGGGGAGGCAGTTTTTCTCCGGACAAATCCAAATTACTGATTTCCAGCAACCGTTCCGGTATTTACAATATGTATACCGTGGATGCTGCTGATGGACGCATGGCGCCGGTAACGGCCTCCGACAGTTCGTCGGTTTTTGCCATTTCCTACTTTCCCGGGGACGAGCGTAAATTATTCCGTATGGATAATAACGGGGACGAAATCTACCATATCTATTTGATGGATCAGGAGGGATCGTTCAAGGACCTAACCCCGGCCGAGGGGGCACGGGCACTGTTTTACGGCTGGGCTCAGGATAACAAAAGTTTCTTCTATGCTTCCAATAAGCGGGATGGCCGTTATAACGACCTGTATGAAATGGATCTTGAAACCCTGCAGCCTGAATTGCTTTATCAAAACGAGGACGGCTACAATCTGGAGGCTATTTCTCACGATAAGGCCTACCTGGCAGTTTCAAAGTCCATCAATACCAATGACAGCGATTTATTCCTTTACAGTTTTGAAGAGGATGCACTTATCAAAATCAATGAAAACCTGTCTGCCAATTCGGCTGAGGATTTTTCCCTGGATAATTCTTCATTTTATTATACCACCGATGACGGGGCAGAATTTGCCTACCTGATGCGGTACAATCTCAAGGATGGCAGTAGGGAAAAGGTACTCGAAAAAGACTGGGACATCTCAGGAACTTCGTTTACCAAAAATGGCAAATACAGGGTTACCTATATAAATGAAGACGCCAAAAACACAATCGAGGTTATAGATACCGAAAGTGGGGACCTGCTGGAGCTGCCTTCCATGGATAATATGGACATAAGCAGTGTTGGCTTTTCCGATGACGAGACCGTGATGCGGTTTTATGCCGGAGGTTCCCACACCCCGTCTAACCTGTTTATCTACGACCTGGAAACCAAAGAAATGAAGCAGCTAACGGATGTGCTGAATCCGGAAATTGAGGCCAGCCATCTGGTGCAGGCAGAAGTAGTGCGGTTTGCTTCTTTTGACGGCCTGGAAATACCGGCTATCTACTACAAGCCCCACCAGGCTTCTGCTGAAAACAAGGTGCCGGCCCTGGTTTGGGTACACGGGGGACCCGGGGGACAGTCCCGCCAGAATTTCAGTTCTTTTTTGCAATACCTCGTAAACCACGGCTATGCGGTACTAGCAGTAAACAACCGCGGGAGCTCCGGTTACGGAAAAAGTTTCTATCAGATGGACGACCTGAACCACGGAGACAAGGACCTTAAAGATTGCGTGGCAGGTAAGGACTGGCTGGCCACACAGCCGGAAATAGACGGTGAAAAAATAGGGATCCTGGGAGGATCTTATGGGGGTTATATGACCATGGCTGCCCTTACCTATACGCCTGAGGAATTTGCTGTGGGTGTTAACCTTTTTGGAGTTACCAACTGGATCCGTACCCTCAGGAGCATTCCGCCCTGGTGGGAATCGTTTAAAGACGCCCTGTACAAGGAATTGGGCGATCCGAACAGTGCCGATTCTGTGCGGCTCCGGGCGATCTCCCCACTGTTCCACACAGACAAGGTAACCAAACCGCTTATCGTTTTACAGGGGGCACAGGATCCGAGAGTTTTACAGGTAGAATCCGATGAGATTGTGGCAGGAGTTCGCAAAAATGGGGTTCCGGTGGAATACGTCCTTTTTGAGGACGAAGGACACGGCTTTGTAAAGAAGGAAAACCAGATTGAGGCTTACAGTAAAGTACTGGATTTTCTGGATACCTACCTTAAAAAAGATCCGGGCACTCCAATACAGGACGATGCCCTGGAAGGTGAAATTGACTCAGAATAAGGCAAGGCTTAGCTATGGGAACATTGCGCATTATTTTCAAACATCCAATAAGATCAGGCCGTTTATACGGCCTGCTTCTTATACTGTTTTTTTGTGCTTTCCAGTTACCCGCACAGCAAACGGGAGAAGACAAATGGGGAGCCTGGTATATGTATTTTGGAACCAATCAGGTTGCAGATCGCTGGAGTATTCACTCAGAGGCTCAGTTCCGTTATTATGAAACCCTCGGGAATTTCAATCAAATGCTGCTGCGAACCGGCCTGAACTATGACATAAACTCAGATGCCATGGCTACCCTTGGCTATGCCTATATCGATACCGATCCGAGTTTTGAGGATAGCCCCCTGGTTGATGACGGTTTTGCGGGAAATAAGATTCTGGAGCATCGTATTTTCCAGCAATTTATCCTCCGGGACAAGGTATGGGAGGTTTTGATTGAACACCGGTATCGGCTGGAACAGCGTTTTCTGGAATTTGAGGATTTTAGTGAAACCCAGCACCGGGCTCGTTACCGCCTGCAGCTTACCCTGCCGCTGACCAGTACTTTTTTTATAAATTTATACGACGAAGTTTTCCTGAACCTACAGGATGAAATTTTCGGCCAAAACCGATTATACGGCGCTTTTGGAGTACATATTACGGAAAACAGCAGTCTGCAGCTGGGATACCTGAAAAACCATTTTAACGGGATAAATTTTGACCGTCTGCAAATTGGAGTCTTCTTCAATCCGGACCTGCGTAAAAAATAAGACTGATGAGATCTGAAAAAGTACATTTTCCTTCTTCTGAACAGGAACAACTTACCGGCCGGCTGGAATTGCCGGTAGACCAGCACCCTCATAACTACGCCCTTTTCGCGCATTGTTTTACCTGTTCTAAAAACCTGAATGCGGTCAAACAAATCAGCAGGGCCCTGACCGGATTGGGTTACGGCGTTCTGCGATTTGACTTTACCGGATTGGGAGAAAGTGAGGGGTCCTTTAAGGACACCAATTTTTCGGGAAACGTGGAAGACCTGCTTGCCGCTGCACAGTTTTTAGAAGAAAATTACAGCACACCCAAATTGCTCGTTGGTCATTCCCTGGGGGGTGCTGCCTGCCTTAAAGCAGCCTTTAAACTTCCGGATATACAAGCAGTAGCCACAGTGGGTGCCCCGGCCAACCCGGACCACGTCACCCACCTATTTAGTTCAAAATTAGATGAAATTGAAGCCAATGGGAAGGCTGAAGTGAATATCGGAGGGCGCTCCTTTACCCTCAAGCAGCAATTTGTTGAAGATCTCAGACAACAACAGCTGGAAGATCAATTACAGGAGCTCGGAAAGGCACTTCTCTTTATGCATTCCCCTCAGGACACAACAGTATCCATCAGGAATGCAGAAACCCTTTACAAAGCAGCCAAACACCCCAAGAGTTTTGTTTCGCTGGACGGGGCGGATCACCTGCTCAGTAATTCAGCAGATGCAGAATATGCCGGCAAGGTAATTGCCCAGTGGGCAGGACGCTATGTGGGCCTTCCGGAAGAACCGGACCTGAAAACCGCAGACCAGGTAGTGGCCCGTCTGGATATAGATGACGGCTTTACCACTGACATGAAGCTTGGAAAACATTATATGCTTGCCGATGAACCCCGTGATTTCGGGGGTAATGATTACGGTCCCTCCCCCTACGAACTGGTTTCCGCTGGTCTGGCCGCTTGTACAGCCATGACGCTGCAGATGTATGCCCGACGCAAAAAATGGGAGCTGCAGCATGTTGAAGTTCATATTTCATATAGTAAAAAACACGCCGAAGACTGTAAAGCCTGTGAGACCAAAGATTCCAAAATTGACACTTTTGAACGAACTGTCAAATTGGTAGGGGACCTGGATGATTCCCAGATCAATAAATTATTGGAAATTGCAGATAAATGCCCTGTGCACCGGACATTACACAATGAAATACAGGTCAAAACCCGATTAACGGATCAATAAAAGACCTAGTGGTAAGGCTCTCAAAATATCTTTGAAAAGGCCCAGGTATCTCAGCGGTAAATTACCGCTTCCAAAAGAGGTTGACAACAAGGCCAATTATACTTACCTTTAAGCAATCAAACGTCAAAAATCATGAAAAGAATAAGCCTACTACTGATCGGACTGTTACTAATAAGTTCATATAGCTGTAAACAAGCCAAAAAAGAAGCCGAAGAAGCCTCGGAAGCAATTGAAAAAAGCGTGGAAATGGTGCAGGAAGAGGTAATGGAAGAATCCATTGCATTTAAAATGGAACCCAAGAGCGATAGCGAGGTTAGCGGGGAAGTCAGCTTTACCGAAAAAGATGGTATGGTATCCATGTCTGCAACTTTCTCAGGCCTGACCCCCGGGGAACACGCCATCCATATACACGAAAAAGCAGATTGTTCAGCAGCAGATGCGACTTCAAGCGGGGGACACTGGAACCCAACCGCGGAGCCACACGGCAAATGGGGAGATGAAGGCGGATTCCATAAAGGGGATATCGGAAACTTCACTGCAGACGCAGAAGGCAATGCCGCTGTAAGTTTTGAAACAGATCAGTGGTGTATCGGCTGTGAAGATCCAAACAAGAATATTGTGGGGAAAGCTGTAATTGTGCACAAGGGTAAGGATGATTTTACCTCCCAACCCAGTGGTGCCGCAGGCGCACGGGTTAGTTGTACTGGCATTATTCAGTAATCCAACAACCTCAGCATTAAAATCATTTCTTTAAATACAAATCGATAAGTGGATCTGGATTCCTTGATTGGGCGCTTCAAACAAAAGGACGTCCAGGCCTTTGAGGATTTACACCAAATGTACGCTACGAACATTTGTGGGGTTATCCATACAATTCTCAGAGACAAAGAACGGGCCGAAGAGCTCACTCAGGATGTTTTTATAAAGGTTTGGAATTATGCTGAATCCTATGACGCCTCCAGGGGTCGCTTTTTCACATGGATTTTAAATATAGCAAGGAACGCAGCTATAGATGAACTGCGCTCCAAAACCCATAAACAGCAAAAACAAAACCTTCGTACCGATTACTTCGTAGATATTGCAGATTCTAAAGAGGATGACGCATTGGAAATAGATACAACCAGATTAAGGGAGCTTGTCAAGGGCCTGGGAAAAAAATGCAAGCAAATGCTTGACTTGCTATATTTTAAAGGGTTAACGCAAAAGGAAACCGCCGGATTCCTGGATATCCCGCTGGGAACTGTTAAAACGCGAAACAGAAGCTGTATTTCACGTCTTCGTAAAAATATGACGCTATGAAGCAAGCGGAAGAACATATCAGTTCGGGAATGCTGGAGTTATATGTGGCGGGCGTGCTTTCAGCAGATGAAAACAGGAAGATCCGCCAACTTTCCGACGAATTTCCCGAGATCAGAGGTGAAATTGAAGCCATTGAGAGCAGTATACTGGAACTCACCAAAAACCTCTCCCCTTCCGAGATGGGGCAGGACCAATTTGAAGCTTTACGGAGGCGCATTTTACTCGCTGCAGATACTCCCGTTTATAAATTACCTTCAAACAAGTATCGCATCTGGACGTATACTGGTTGGGCAGCGGCTGTAGTTTTTGCACTTGGAGCACTTTGGGTCTACAATGACCGTAGTTCTCTGGAAGACCAACTCATGGAAGCTCAGGTACAAAATCAAATTCTGGAACAACAGGTTGAAGGAGCCAGAAATTCACTTGCTGAAACTCAATTCCTGCTGAACAGGCTCAGGGATCAAAATATTGAGGTTATTCCCCTTGCCGGGCAGAATGCAGCCCCGGATGCTTTTGTAAAGGTATACTGGAATAAAAATTCAGAACAGGTCCTGATAGATGCACAGGGGCTGCCAGAGCCACCCCCCGGAATGGTGTACCAGGTTTGGTCTTTAAAACTCGATCCTCTGACCCCTGTAAGTATTGGTTTGTTGGATCAATTTACGGAAGACCCCAATAAGATTTTTGCGCTGAACAATCCGAATGCTTCTGAAGCATTTGGTATTACCCTGGAACCTGCGGGCGGTAGTGAAAGCCCGACCATGGAGCAATTGTATACCCTTGGTCTGGTAAAAACCTCTTAAAGGTCCTTATGACGCCTTTGCCATCTGAGCGTCTTTACAAGCCACCTGGGTAGCGGTTTTAAAGGATTGCGCCGGCTGAGATCAATATACAAACCGAGTTTCTCCACAATTGGTACCCGATGTGTTTCCACCAGTTCTATAAGGGTACCATCAGGATCCTCAATATAGCTGAAATGCCCCGAGGCCTTTTCCATTTTAAAAGAACTGGAGCTGTCTACAGTAAAGGGATGCCCCAGGGCTTCGCATTCTTTTTTCATTTGCTGCATCCCCTGAATATCAAAGCATAGATGTATAAGACCCTCATCTCCCCAGAACCGGTCCTTAAAAATTGCATTGGGTGTTCTGCAGAGTGGCTGAAAAAGTTCTATCTCTGAAGGGCCAAGCAATTCAGAGAATCCCCCTTTATTACCTATATCGGATTTCAGCAATACCCTTCGGAATTTTTGATCGCCCTCGGAAAATATTTCGAATTCCTTAAAGCTGCCCTGAATATCGTAAGCCTGCTCCGTATGATTGAGAATATTCTTGTAAAAAGGCAAGGACTTCTCCATATCCGAAACCCCTATACTGACTCCTAATACCCCGCCGATTGGATTGGCGGAATTATAAAAACAATAAGGATCTTCTATAACCTGTATTCGATTGTTCCAGGGATCTATTCCGAAAAAACCAGGTCTCCCCCGGGGATCGGGCTGGATTTCTGAAAGCATTATCCCTGAATTCTTTAAGGCCTGCCGGGCGGCATGGATATCACTGCACCGCAATTTTATGACGTTGATTCCCAAATCACCGAATACGTAATCTGAGGGCTCAGCACTAATGGCCTGATTGAGGCACTGCCATATCTCCAGACCTCCCCCACCTGTTAAATTAAGCGCCAGAAGCGCCAGGCGGTCTCGCGCTACCCCGCCGGTATAACGGGTCATCAGGCTAGCTACGGCCCGATCCCTGAACAGCAGTACATCAAAGCCCAGGTGCCTTCTGTACCAGTTGAATACCTTAGTGGCATCCCGAACCCCAAGGCCAACCTGTTGAATCCCATTGATAACTTTTCTCATAGCTGTTTTTTATCAATTAGCGAATCAGGAAATTATGTATGCGTCGAAGCCTTGGCGCGGAACAGCCACACCTGAAAAGAATCAATAGCATTAAGTTGCTCAAATTCACCCTTAAATATGAGTTCTTACGGTACTTCCTGGCTGAAACGACCAGGTCGTTAGGAACAATGTGATAGGCGAGTCTCCGCTTTTTGATGCGCTCAAAGATTTCAAAGTCTTCCATGATCAGCTGCTTGGTATCGAAGCCACCTAAATCCTCGAAGACCTCCTTGCTGATAAAAAGGCATTGATCACCACCTCCCGTAAATATTCCATCCTTCCGGGTAAAACGTCCATTGATTTTCAGAAAGAAAGTAGCCCGGTCAAAGCGATATGAAAAAAATCCGGCCTGATTTCCTGCCTGCAGCGTATTTACCATATCAGAGAAGAAGCCTTCTGGTGGCCAGACATCTGCGTGTAAAAAACACAGGATATCTCCTTTAGCCCGGCTGGCCCCCAGGTTCATCTGGCTGGCCCGGCTGGAGAATGCATCCCTTAACGGTTCCAGCCCAAAGTTCCTGATCAACTGTTGGGATCCGTCATTAGTCTTGGCAGAAAGGCTGACCAGAATCTCGGTCTCAATCTCTTCTTCTTGCAGGCCCTTAAGGCGCGGGATAAGTTTTCTTAAATTTTCCGACTCATTATGTGCAGGGATAATTACGCTAATCATATAAGCTAGAGGATAGAAATTAACAGGATTCATCAAATGTCATGAACCTTTCGTTAATATTTACGTAAAGTATAGGAAATGGTTCTATTATTTACCGATCTTCTCAAAAATCCTTTAAACGATATGTTATCAATTCTCTCTTTACTATATACTAACCTGAAATTTTCCAGCTGTAAAAAGGTTCTAAAACCCTTAATTTTAGTCATGGCGCTCTATGGCACCCAACCCATGGTGGCTCAGGAAAATTTATCTTCTGCAAGTACTGAAGATTATCCCGCCTGGTCCGCTGAGCTGATAGAGCAGCTTCGTCGGGGGGAAAATACGTCAGAACTCGAGTCGAAAATATTCGATATCCCTCTTTCAAGGCTTGAGTCCGCACTGAATACTGATTCCAAAAAATACAGCTTCTGGCTGAATATATATAATGCTTATATCCAAATAATCCTGCTGGAGAATCCGGAATTATACCAGGACAGAAGGGAATTTTTTAAAAAGGAGCAGGTACGGGTAGCCGGACAGATTGTATCCTTTGCAAAGATAGAACATGGCATTCTGCGAAAATCCCAGTGGGAATTGGGCTTAGGTTATATTCGCAAATGGTTCCCTAGGCGGTTTGAACGCAAGATGAGGGTTTCCTCCCGCGATTACAGGATACATTTTGCCCTGAATTGTGGTGCGGCAGACTGCCCTCCTGTACAGGCCTACCATCCTGATTCTCTCGATGGGGAATTAGAAGCCGTCAGTTCCGCTTATTTGAACAAAACGAGCACCTACCTGCCCGAGGAGAACGAGGCACGTGTCACTTCCCTTTTTAACTGGTTTCGAGGCGATTTCGGCGGTTTTAGCGGTGTGAAAGATATCCTCAAAGAGGAAGGGATTATCCCAACAGACAGCAGGGTAGATTTGAAATTTACGAATTATGACTGGAGCCTGAAACTGCTGCAGTTCGTACAGGAATGAGGGGAACACGGCCCAATAAAGGCCACAAATGTGCCCAACCAACCTTTAAGTACACTAATAAAGGTATTTTCCGAAAAATCTTCACTTATTCAAAGACTGATGGGCCGCATAAAGCTTCATGCCAATGATAACCATGGCAAGAGCCCAGATGCAAAAAATAAAAATTTCCATATCATATAGTTTACAGGTTCAACAGGCATTTTAAAAGATGGGCTATTTACAGCCCATATGTCTGATGGTCTTTAGTGTTTTCATTTGGGTAACTAAAGATACGAACAGATTGCTGGTGGGTGTACTGTCAAAAATTCATAGCTTTTTAAAGCCCGGGGAAATAAACGCGGCAAAAGAGGTCTTCTTTTAACAGCGCCTAATTTAAACTTAAACTGTCTCCTTATAATTTCCCCAGGATTTGCTCACTATTGGGCCCGAGTTCATAGACCGCCTCTACTAAATCTGCTTTTATATTCTGAACCTCATCGGTCTTGCCGAATGACTTATATATTTCTACAGCATACAACAATGGCTTGGGCTCATAGGTTTTACCTGTCACGGCCTCCTCAATTAACTGCAGGGCCCGGCCTGACTGTCCGTCCTTGTAATATGCATACGCCAGAAGGGCTACCGTTTCCGGCGTTCGGCGGTTGGTTACTTCCTGTTCTGCCAACTGTACTGCCCGCTTGGTTTGACGGGTCACATCAAGATAAAAGTCTACCATGGGGCCATTGTACATTTGCCCGTATTCTGTATTGGTAACTAAGCGCAGGTAATTATCCAAACTGCGGGCTTCTTCACCCTTATCTCCCATATAGGCGGCAATTTCTGATCGAAACAGCCAAAGGTCCGGGCTGTTGTAGGTTCTGCCAATGGCCTTGAGCATTCTAAGAGCCTCCTTTGGCCTTCGCTCATGCGAAAAAACGATCCAGGCGATACCCTTTTTTGCATAGGCGTTTGTAGGGTCCAGTTCCAATGTTTTGAGGTAGTGCTGGTATGAATCCTGCAGTCTTCCTGCATGTCCGTAATAATCTGCCAGGTTGGAATAGCACCACTGCATTAATTGGGGGTTTTTACTTTCTTCTGCCCTTTTGGTGGCAATTTCCAAATTAAATATCGCCGCTGGCAGATCTCCCTGGTGGTCATGCCATTTAGAAAGCCGTATTAAGTAATCTATACGCCCCATGTCCTCGATGTCGCGAAGGTATTCTTCTGCCTGGTCGTAATTTCCCAATTCCATATGAATGTCAAATAGCAGTCCCTTGGTCTGCCTTAGTCCACTACCCAGGTTTTCAGCTTCATTGGCCAAAACAAGCGCCTCTCTAAAGCGATGTTGCGAAATATAGTTACGGCCCAGTGCCCTCAAATAACCTGCTTTACCTATTGCAGCTATATCTGCGGCGCGCTTCAGGGCCTGTTCTGCCTTTTTCAAAAAGAGGATGTCTCCCGTGGCCTCAAAGAAACGCGAATACTCGCCGGCTACGATGCCGAAACTTTGCAGCTGCATGCTGTCTGGCTTTATCTTTGAATTCCACAACTCAAAATATTTGGAAGTGGTTTGGGGTGCTTCAGCAAACAGAAAGGCTTCGTAATCTGCTGCATCCGTAATTTTTGTTTGCTTCTGTTCCGAACAGGAAACAATGAGTAGAAATACAAATAGTAATGAAAATAGTCTCATAATTTGTTTTGTTTTAAGGAATGGGAATCTTAAAAAACAAAAGGGCTTCTCCTGAAGGGAAAAGCCCCCTGCTTCTTCTCCAAAGCGTATTTGTTATTCTGGATTGCCGATATAGGGAAAGTCTGCAATCAGGGTGGCGGTTAGAGACACGCCATCTGAGGTAAGCCTGGGAAGGTCTGCCATACCATCATTGTCAAGGTCCTGCCCGCTAAAGCGATCTCCTTCCATACCACCGAAAAGCAAAATAAGGGATACGTCAATCACGTCATCCTGTAATCTGCGACCGGTTAGGGCTACCTCGTCCCCGTCTGGTACTAATATTCTGCCATCACCATCTGCATCCATACCCGGATCAAAATAAGTTGTCGGTAAATTCGGGGCTACTTCCAATACATCTGCTGCCAGGTAGGTAGTCAGTGTGGCAGCATCCAGCTGCAGAATGTTTGCTTCGTAGTTTACGTCTTCCGGGTTCAGGCCCAGTAATTCGGCATATACATCGTGATAAGCCTCCAGACGCGCCTCAAACCCGGCCTGAAAAATAGCTGACATTTCCGAGGGGATACTCACATTATGCTGGTCTTTAACACTGGCCTGCCCTTCCATATCAAAACTCAGGACCGTGTTGATGCCGGGGCGTCCCATATGATCTTCCTGTACATAAGTACCTGTAAAATCAACCGCGTCCATACATGGGGTACAGCTACCGCCGCAGTCCACACCGGTCTCGGTACCGTTCATAATCCCATCCGAACAACTAGCCATAGCCATTTCCATGTCATCGTCATTGCTACAGGAAACTGCAAAAGTGGCTATCGTTAGGGTAAATATTGCGTATAAAATTTTATTAATTCTCATTTCTGGATTTTTAAGTTTTAGGTTCTTACGATTTTCGGTTTGTAGTTACCCAGGTCTTGTAAACCGTTAAGCCGAGGGCATTTTGAGCAGTAGGAGTCCCCAGTAATTCATTGGGAATCTCAATAACTATAGACATGGTATTGGCCCCATCAAAGGTATCCGTAGCTTCTTCAGGGGTTTTAAATCCCTCTGGCGCCATTCCCCCAATTACTGCATTGAACTGGAAAAAATCAAAAAAGAAGGGATCCTGACGGGGTCCGGCAAATAATTTTACCCCGGAATCGGTTGTTTCAACGGTGGCCGTGGTTCCGGATATTGAAACCATTCCTAATGGGAAATCGGTCAATACCCGGCTGCTGAGGCCTGTTTGGTCCGGTTCTCCTAGGAAGAAATACATAATACCCTCTCTTGGTATAGCCTGTATTACCTTATCCTCGACCAGATCACCGTCCAGGTCAATATTAATTTCAGTCATCACCGCTTCGTCAAACGTTCCATATGCCAGTTCGGGGAGCACGTTGGTCTGCAGGTCTACCACAAAAACCGTATTCGCTGAACCCTCTGCAGGCTCAAAGGCAAAAAAATCGGCGATATCCGCGGTGGAACCAGCTGTGGAAGGGGCATCAATGTGATCTGCTGCGAGTAACAGTCCGCTTAAGACTATTATTCCCAGGGATGCAAGGGTCAAATGTTTTAATTTCATAATGCTTATTTGTGTTTTTATTTACACCTACACCTACGAAGGACTTATTCAAGGGTTTGCTTTTTAATGTTAATTTTTTGTTAAGGGAAAAAAGTGGTTTACGGTATCAATCTGGCAGACATATACAGGGGTTTAATAATTTAAATTACTTTTGAATCTGAAATTTCACGGCATGAACCCGTCAGCATCCGGTTGGATCGATAAATTCGGTCACCTTACTGAAAAAACGATATCCCCATATCCGGACCTCCCTTCACTGGACCGGGATCTGAAATCCTGTGGCTTTACCTATGGGATCAATATCGGTATCCCTACCTATGTAGAGCCCACTCACCCCTTATCGCAGGACGAGAATGCGAAGATCAACTTGCTGGCCGGACTGTACTTCAGTTACAGGGGTATAACCGGGGAAGACAAATACAAGGAGTTTTTAAGGAGTGTACTTTCTTTCTACAGAGGTCTGGAACTCGGTCAGCCCAATTTATTACAAAAAATCTTCAGCGGGGGAAAGCCTTCTTCCCAATTGGAGAAATTACTCGATTCCCGCGTGTATTTGGGGGAATCCATACTGAGCAGAACTTTTAACAGCCTGATAACCAATTCCCTGCTGGCTGTTGACCTGCTTACATACCGGTCGTATTTAAGAGGCACCCATGATTTAAAATCCACTGCGCACGAGATGGAATCTATGGTGATCAATCTGGTTTACCACTCTCTGGAATATCGCAAACCGGGTAAGAGCACCCAAAAACTAAGGGAGGTATTTGAGGCGTCCCGCTCCTTTCTCGATGCCCAGAAACCATGTGATACAGAGGATTTCAAAAAATTGCTCGCAGCTTACAAGAATACGGATGTGGCCCAGTATTTTCTGGATATCATTTGTTTGACCGTTTGGGAAGACGAATCCATAGAGCTGGTTGAGCACAGTTTTGCCATCCGGCAGGGTAACATCCTTGGTTTTGAGGAATCGCAGGTAGTTTCGGCACTGAAAGATGTACAGACATTTTTCAAGCTGCATGCTAACCAGGCCTTTTATCTCAAACAATCCAATACGGGCGGGCAATTGTATGAAAGTATGTCCAGACTGGTGGATAAACTGATCAGCAGGAATAGCAAGCGACTTAAAAAAGAATTACAACAAAGTGGGGAATTGATGCTGTTGTTATCCAAATCGACCTTGCGGGAACTGAGTGCTGAGGAGAAAAAAAAGGTGCAGAATCAATTGTTGGATATCTTTAAAAGCATTCCCTCCCTGGCCATCTTTTTGTTGCCAGGAGGAGCCGTGCTCCTTCCTATTTTTATAAAACTGATCCCAAAGCTCCTTCCCTCTTCCTTTGATGAAAATCGGGTGGAAAATAAGGGTAAAAGTGAACTATAAGAAATATCTATAGTATTAATTAAAATACTATATACCAGTTTTTTAATCCTCTTTATTCCAACCAAAGCTTAAAATCCTTTACGCGTTCCCTACTTACGATAATTTCCTGTTCACTGTACCGATTTAATTTGATTTTTAGACGGGAATTGGAGTAGGAAATGATGTCCCTTATATGATTGATATGGATGTAGAATTTTCGACTGACCCTGAAAAAAGTGTCCGGAGACAATTCGCTCTCCAGTTGTTCCAGAGTAGTGTCCAGCAGGTAATTCCTCCCGTCTGAAGTGGCTGCATAGGTTCCCTTATTCTCACTGTAAAAACACTCAATATCTTCTGCGTTTATGATTTTGATATGCTGCCCCACTTTGGCTGTAAAGCGTTTTTTAAACTCCCGCTCAAGCGGATTTACCAACATGTTTCGTATATCCTCAAAATCAATCTTCAGGCCTTCTTTTGAAGGAGCGTGTTTTCTGAATTGTTCTATGGCAGCCTGAAGCTCATCTTCATCAATTGGTTTAAGCAGATAATCAATACTGTTGAGTTTGAATGCCTGCAGCGCGTATTCGTCATATGCAGTTGTGAAAATGATGGGGCTTCGTATTTCTACTGCATCGAATATTTCAAATGAAAGGCCGTCCGATAATTGAATATCCAGAAAGATCAGGTCTGGGTGCGAATGCGAGTTAAACCAGTTAATGGATTCTTCCACAGAATGTAACATGTGCGAAACGTTCACCCCACATACTTCCAGTAGTCGGGCCAGACGCCTGGCCGCGGGCTTTTCGTCTTCAATAATCAATACTTCCATGGGCAAAAACTAAACCTTACTACCGATTTTTAAATTTTTCTGCTTCCCGCTTATCCTCTTCTATGAATTTCTGGATCTGACGTTGCTCCCACTCCTTTCCAAAAAAAGGATTAAACCGGAAAACCCGGATCCCGTGTATGGCCAGGCCAATTCCCCAGAAAAAGCCCGTTCCCAGGTTGGGCCAGGTAAGAACGAAGCGGTTATCTCCTCCCTGTACATATCCCAGAAGGACAATAATAAAGATATTGATAATAAGGTAAACCGTAAGGTGGATATAGAATCCTTTTATCTCCTCTACCCGCTTTTTGGCTCGTTGCAGTTTACTCTGCTGCTCGGCCTGTGTGTTTTTGTATTCCATTATTTCCATTTTTTCTCATAGGAATCTTCTTCCCGCATAAGTTCTTCCATTTTACGAGCCTCCCAGCCGGGTCCCAGAAAGGGCAGGAGGTTAAAAACACGAAGGGCCTGGAAAACCAATACGATCCCCCAAATGGCTATTACAAACAATACCCACATCTCGCGCCACATATTATCGTAATAATTGATAACCAATAAAATACCGTTTACAATAATGTAAGCAGCCAGGTCATTGTAAAACTTTTTTAACTCCTCCAGGCGCTCTTTTGCCCTGAGATATTTTTGATGTTGTTGTGAATTTTCCATAATCCCATTATTTAGTGCTGGTAGCTTCTACCGCGTATATTTTATTCCCAGCGATTGGCAGGTTTATCATCTTCTTTCAGGAATTCCTTGATCTTGCGCTCTTCCCAGTCCTTTCCGAAAAAAGGATTAAGGTTAAAGGTCCTCAAGGCATGGAAAAACAAGCCGATCCCCCATCCAAAAGCAGCCCAAAGGAACCACATGTAGCGCCATTCATTGGTAAGGTAATTGATGACGGCCAGCAAAATCATCACCATAATGTAAGAGGTGAGATTTCCGTAGAATTTCTTCAATTCTTCCACTCGCTCCTTGGCTCGTAAGTATTTGTTTTCTTTACTAAAATCTTCCATGGTTATGTTTTAATAATGATCAGTGTTTAAAAATCATCCTGGGACATCAATTCCCTTATTTTGCGTTGTTCCCAGTTCTTCCCCAGAAAAGGGCTGTATCCGTAGGCACACATCCCATTGATGATAAGACCGAGCCCCCAAGCGACGGCCGGAATTAGAGCCCAAAGAAAACTTGAGGTACGGTAGTTAAGCCAGAATAAAAAAGGGATGACAATCAGGTAGGCCAGTAAATTGGAGTAAAATCCCTTAATACAAGCTACTCTTTTTCTGGCCCTTTCGTATTTTTCCTGTTCTTCAAAAGTTTTCATGACTATTCGTTTATTGATTTGAATCAAAATTCGGAACTGTTGTTTGCATATTGAATTATTGTTTTCCGAATTGTCATAAAAGGGACCTGAATTGTAAAATCAGCACAGAGTGGGATCAGAAGTCTTCCCGGTCCATCAACTCCTGTATCTTGCGCTCCTCCCATCTCTTGCCCCAAAGCGGGTTGTATCCATAGGCCTTCATCCCGTGCATAACCAGCCCGAATCCCCATCCCAGAGCCGGGAAAACAGCCCAGAGAAAATCTGTAGTTCTGGAATTCAACCAGAATAAAAAAGGAATAACCAGCATATAAGATCCCAGATTGCTGTAAAATTCCTTAATGGCTTCAACCCGCTCCCTGGCTTTTTCATAGCGCTTATCTGAAATGAAATCTTCCTGGGTTTGCTGAACGCTTACCTGGCGGGTAAGCATAGGGATTGCGACACTAAAGGTATCTGTCGTTTTCCGGATATGTGGCTCCCGCTCTGACAAGAGGGAATAACGCTGCAGGATGTTTTGTAAGCCCACTCCGCTGGATTTACTGACCACCTGTTTTTCCTGTAAATTATTGGAAACCACAATAAAGCCATCGGCCTCACTGACTACTATTCGCAAGGGATTACCAGCATTAACAACATTGTGTTTTACGGCGTTTTCAAGTAATAATTGCAGGGACAAGGGTACAATTTTGGCCTGCGGATCCGAACATTGCTCGGGGATTTCAAAAACAATGCTGTCTTCAAAACGCATCTTAAGCAACTTGATATACGTGTTCGCAAAGGCGTATTCCTCATCCACCGGAACCAATTCTTTGTTTTTTTGTTCCAGGACATATCGGTACACCTTGGAAAGGGCCGTAGTAAACCGCTGGGCCTGTTCGGGGTCTTCCTCTATCAGGCTGGTCAGTACATTAAGGCTGTTAAAAAGGAAATGCGGATCGAGCTGATTTTTTAGGGCATCAAACTGAGCCGAGGCTGTTCCGGCAATGATCTTTTGTTCCTTGACACGGTATTCCTGCCGGTGCTTATAGTAAAAAAAGGTATAAAAGATACCTGCAATGATCAATGCCAGGAATATGGAATTATAGTAATACTCCGGCACTTCCTGCGCAATAAATTCCTGGAATCCAACTCCAAGGCTTACCGATATAATCAAGTACCGGGCAATAAAAACGGCAACCAGAGACACCAGGGTATGGAGTGAAATAGCATATGCCAGGCGTTTCCAATGGAACATGGCAGGGCCCCATTTGATAAACTGAAACCTGAAAACGTAGAAATTGGCCATATAAATGATCCAGCCAAAGACCATATGTCTGGAGAAGTCCTTCCAGAGTTCAGTATCAAATGTAATCTGATATCCATTAAAAAAACGTATTCCGGTGAAAAGGAGAAAGAGCAATATGCCTATAAGGGTAGCTCTTCCAAATTCTTTGATGACGGTCTTCATGTAGTATATGCCTTCTATCTTTCTGTGGCCGGAATTGAGGTCAAAGAACAAATGTCTTTCCGTTGTCCTGCCATAAAGTTATAAAAAATACGCCCAGCTCTTTTTAGAAACCGGCCGGGCCCGGATTTAAAGATAGTTTAGCGAGGCTCGCTTCACAGGGTTTTATTTACCGAATTGCCAAATATGGCAGACCAATTGTAACCAATGAGGTATTATATGTATTTTCGTTGAGGTCTCAGGAAACTAGTTATAATGTACATTCCGCCCGTTTATAAAAACACCGATGAGGAACAGGTAAAAACCTTTATCCGGGAAAATGCTTTTGGAATTTTCGTATCCGCTAATAAGGGAGGAGCCGCTCCTCTGGCCACCCATCTGCCTCTGGAACTGGAAAAGGGATCAGACCCTGAATTATACCTTTACGGACATTTTGCTCGGGCAAACCCGCATTGGAAAAACCTGAAGGAGGGTCAGGAGGTGCTGTGCATCTTTAATGGACCTCATTCCTATGTTTCCTCTTCCTGGTACCAGGATGAAGAAGTCCCCACCTGGAATTATATTTCGGTGCAGGTGCACGGGGTGTACCAGCAACTCGATGACGAGGCCCTTCTGGCCTCCTTGCACCGCATGGTTGACAAATACGAAAAAGGGTCTGCCAAACCGGTTTCCCTCCACGACATGTCTGAACAAACTATGAAACAGATACGTGGCATTGTAGGTTTTCGAATCCGTATCACGCAAATTGAAGCGGCTTATAAACTTTCCCAGGGACGCGAAGCAGACCACCCGCGAATTGTGGAAGAACTGAACAAACGTGGGGCAAATTCCCAGGCAGTCGCCAGAGCAATGGCTAAAAAAAATCTTGATTGAATCCACCAATTTGGGTATCTTTATAAGAAACACCCAACCGATGTTAAACAATAAATTCTGGCAGGGCTTCTTCGCCCTTGCCCCGCTAATAAGCGTATTCCTTTTACTCATTACCTATTTGTCCTTTATTTTTGCAATTATCAGGCGAGAAGGCGATTTCGGCCACTATTCATCCGAACCCCCTATGGCCATTCTTGGAGGCCTAGGCATCTTCTTTATCGTAATTTTCCTGGTTATCCTGATTTCGCTGGGGTCCCTGGTGTTTTATATTGTACACGCGGCCAAAAACCCGGATTTACAGCAAAACAACCTTTTATTGATTTGGATATTATTATTCATTTTCGCCAACGGAATCGGGCAATTAATCTACTGGATCGTGGAAATTCTGGCCAAACCAGATAGATCAGTGCCTGCTACCGATAGCTGAAATCATCAGGACCATGTCTGCCTCTGCTGGGAAAGAACTTGTGCTTGAACCTTTCATGGACGAGCATGCCAGCGCCTTTCGCTCTTTGAATGAAGCCTGGATCCGCACCTATTTTAAAATGGAAAAGGCCGACCACCTTTCTCTTGGCAATCCGCAAGGGTATATTCTGGATAAAGGAGGACATATCCTTGTGGGGGTGTTTGGTGAAGAAGTAGTAGCCGTTGGTGCCCTCTTGAAAAGCAAGCACCCGGAGTTTGGCTTTGAGCTGGCCAAAATGGCTGTGGCACGGCAACATCAGGGCAAAGGTTTCGGGCAAAAATTACTGCTGGGCCTATTGAGGCTGGCAAAGGAAAAAGGGGCTGAGAAAGTATATCTGGAAAGCAGTACCCGATTACTTCCTGCACTTGCGCTCTACCGAAAAATAGGGTTCAGGGAGGTGAATCTGCCCAGTTCCCCATATCAGCGAAGCGATATCTCCATGGAAATTTTACTGTAAAGATGGTTTTTATAGCACGCGTTATTTCATGAAATGTTGATAAGGGATACCCTATCCCTACAGTTCAGCCCTCAATTTTTACAACTGGGTTGATCTGTTTAGGGTTTAGATATCGGAACCAGCATTTTTGTGTGGTATTAATTAAAAAAACAACAATCATGAGATCTTTATTAGCTATCAGCCTTTTGTTTCTAAGTATATTTTCTGCAAAAGCCCAGGAAAATAAAGGGGTAACTGTGTCCGTAGTTCTTGAAAACGTTCTAAGCGAACAGGGAGAAATTCTGGCAGCCCTGCATACTTCAGAGACCTTTATGAAAGGTATGGGAATTGACGGGTATGAGACTCAGGCTAAAAAAGGACAGCTTGTCTTTAGCTTTACTGGGATCCAACCGGGGGTCTATGCTATTTCAATTATGCAGGACCTGAATAGTAACCAGCGAATGGATTTTGAAGAGAACGGCATGCCAAAAGAACCCTATGCCATGACCGGTACCATGAGTATGGGACCTCCCAGTTTTCAGGACGCTTCTTTTGAAGTCGGCACCGAAGACCTTGAAATACGAATCAGGTTTTAAGCGCCTGCCAAACTGCAAAAGCCGCCCTAACAGGCGGCTTTTTTTAAACCTTTTCAGCCAGCCAGGCCTTCATCATCCAGACGGTTTTTTCCTGTTCGGTGATAAAATCGCTCATCATGGCATTGGTGCCTTCATCATCAGCCTCAGCTGAAGCCAGTAAAATGCGCCTTTCGATAATCAATAATTCCTTGAGCGAATCCACAATCAGGCGGATAGCCGTCTCATCTTTACTGATGTTTTCCCCTACCGGCACGGATGAGGTTTTCATATAGGCCTCAAAGGTATGTTTTGGGGTCTCCCCCAGGGTAAGGATGCGCTCTGCCAGCAGATCTACCTTTAAATTGGCGTCATTGTACAACTCTTCAAACTTAGCGTGCAAATCAAAAAATCCCTTGCCCCGTATATTCCAGTGGATCCCTCGCAAATTCTGATAATACGTCTGAAAATTTGCCAGGAGTACATTCAGATCCTTTGCCAGTTCCCTGGACTGACCTGTGGGTAAACCAATACTGTTCAATTCCATAATTGTTTCTGTTTGATATAAAAATATCAAATATAAAAGAGGATAACAATCAGTTTTTTCAATACATTTTTTAATTTTAATATAGAAAAGGATCCGTTTATGACCATCACCCAGCTTCAATACGTTCTCGCTGTAGCCGAATACAGAAACTTTACGGTTGCCGCTGAGAAAAGTTTTGTTACCCAGCCTACCCTCAGCATGCAGGTACAAAAATTAGAAGACGAACTGGATATACAGATTTTTGACCGCAGCAAGAAACCCATTTCCATTACCGAAGCCGGGCAGAAAATTGTGGATCAGGCACGTAACATTGTAAATGAGGCAGCCCGCATAAAGGATATAGTCGACCAGGAAAAGGGATTTATTGGCGGAACCTATACTTTGGGGATTATTCCCACCGTCATGCCTACGCTGCTGCCCATGTTCCTGAAAACATTTATCAATAGCTATCCGAAGGTACAGTTGATGATTAAAGAACAAAGCACGGAAAGCCTTATAAAAAACCTTAGAGAAGGGCACCTGGATGCGGCCATCGCTGCAACACCTTTGGGGATTGATGATTTGGTAGAGCGCCCGTTGTATTACGAACCCTTTGTAGCCTATGTCCCGGAATCCCACAGGCTTTCGCAGTCTGGCAAGTTAAGACCGGAAGACCTGGATATTAACGATATCCTGCTGCTGGAAGACGGGCACTGCTTTCGGGATGGAGTGATCAATCTATGTAAAGCCGGATTTAATGCCAGTCAGGACCATTTTCAACTGCAAAGCGGCAGTTTTGAAACCTTGCTAAACCTTGCCGATGAGCAAATGGGAATGACCCTGCTCCCCTATTTGCATACCCTGGGGCTGGACGAAAAGCGCAAGAACCGGTTGAAGTATTTTCAGGAGCCGCCTCCCGCCCGGGAAGTTAGCCTGATTTATCATAAAAAAGAACTCAAGCAGCAAATAACCGCCGCCATCAGGGAAACCATTGCCGCGGTGGTCAGGGGGGCAATCGTCTTTCAGGATGTTCGCATCATCAATCCGTCCAAAAAGATGAATGCCTGAAATTTACCCGACCCGTTTCTCCGATAAAGAAAAAGTCCCCGCAGCTGCGAGGACTTTATTTTAAACCGGAAGATAAACCAGGCTTTGCTGTAATTCTGGCTTATCTGTTGTAAACTGCAAAAGCCATTTTTTCAACTCTTCTAATTCTTTGGGTAAGAGTCGATCGATTGCTTTTTTAAGTTCTCTACTAAATAAGCGTGCATCAAAACTTACCTTCTGAAGTACCGTTTTGGTATACTCCAACATCGCTTGAGCCATGTTTCAGAATGTTTAGTTAGACTGTTGTTACCCTAAAATTAACAAAAAAAATGATTTTATTATTGTTCAGCTCCCGTTAAAAATTAAAAAAATTCTTGTTAATTTCGTCAAATAGCATCAAACCCCTTGCAAATTCAGCTCATTCCCAAGACCTTCTTTCTTACTTTTTTACTGGGTCTTTCAATTGTTCTAAGCAGTTGTTCCACCAATCGGAAAATTAAACGTTTCGTAAGCGATCAGGTGGGAGATCAGGTTTTGACTGATCAGTTTACCGGGCTCTTAATAATAGATGCCGGCCAGCGCGATACCCTTTACTCCCAAAACGCAAACAGGCTTTTCACGCCGGCCAGCAATCAAAAGCTTTTCACCCTGTATGCTGCTCTAAAAACACTGCCCGAAAAGCTGCCGGCACTGAAATACCGATACGATGGAGATTTGTTGTATATACTGGGGACTGGATATCCTGCCACCCTTCACCCCTACTTTCAGGACAGTACTGCAATACGGTTTTTACAGGAACAAACCGGTGGCATTCTGACCCGGCAAAACCTGGGCGAACCCTACTGGGCCCCGGGATGGGCCTGGGAAGACTTTGACCGTGGTTATATGCCCGAAAAAACCGCCTTCCCCATTTATGGCAATGTGCTGCGGCTGCAGCAAACCAAGCAAGGCCCGGAGATCCTTCCCCAAATATTCGAAGATAGCATCGTCAGAGCCGTAGGCAGTAGTCGCAGGGATTTGACCCGGAACCGTTTTTACCTCAATGGAAACATCCCCGATACCCTGGAGGTTCCCTTGCGGCTAGACTTTGACCTGCAATTGAGCCTCTGGGGTGAAGCCAGCGGGAGGCAGTTGAATTGGGGGGCTGATCCCTCCGGCGAAGATTTCCTTGTGCTTGAAGGCATCCCTACCGATAGCCTTTTGCGGCGCATGATGCAGCAAAGCGATAACTTCCTGGCCGAACAGACCTTGCTTATGGTGTCTTCCACCCTGGGGGAAGAGCTGAGTTTTGAAATCGCCAGGGATTATATTTTAAAAGAACATTTGGCCAGCTTACCTCAGCAAGGGCGCTGGGTAGACGCTTCCGGCCTCTCCCGATATAACCTCACTTCCCCGGAATCCCTAGTTTACCTCTTATACAGGATGTATAGCGAGGTACCACGGCAACGGCTTTTTGGTTTATTGGCTCAGGGGGGAGCAGATGGCACACTGAAAGATTACTTCAGGGACGCAGCGGGCCCCTATCTTTTTGGGAAAACAGGAACCCTCAGCAATAACCATAGCCTCAGCGGATATCTCGTCTGCAAATCCGGCAAGATTGTGATCTTCAGTTTTATGAACAACCATTACACCCGGCCAACCCGTCTGATCCGAGAGCGAATGCAGCGAATCCTGAATTGGATACGGGAACACTACTAGGATTTCCCAAAGGCCGCTTTTAGCGGGCCGTAGAGCGCGGCATATTGTAGTAATAAGAGGGTTTTGGCATCCCTGATCAGGCCATTTTCCATCGCCTTCAGGGTTTCCTTATAGCTCCACTCCAAAAGTTCAATATCCTCAGATTCATCCATAAGGCCTCCCCCATCTTCCTTTTTCATCTCCGAAGTATAACGGGCAAGGTACAGGAACATCCGTTCCGTAACGGCCCCCGGGGAGGTATATACCTCCATCACGCGTTCCACTTTTGGGACTCTGTAACCTGTTTCTTCAAGGATTTCCCTTTGGATACAAAGCTCCGGATCTGCCTGATCAAGGACCCCTGCACAGGCCTCGGTGAGGAAACCTGTCGCGTTGCCGTTAATATAAGTTGGCATCCGAAACTGTGAGGTAAGCAGTATGGTTTCCGCCTGCGGATTATACAGTAACACGGCTACCCCGTTTCCCCTGTCATAGGCCTCGCGCTGCTGCCGGTCCCAGAGACCATCGCTTCGCAAATAGTCGAAGGTATAACGGTAGAGCTTATACCAGGCATCCGATAAGATTTCCTTTTGAATGTTTCGCAGTCTCTGGCTTAGAGGCATTTGTTTTATTCTTTGGTTTTAGTTCCCGACAGACAATGCTTTGTTAAGATAACGCCTGAAGGGGAGCATTTCAAAATAGGTTTCAAAGATCTTTTTCTCAAAATCCGGACTATATATGGCCTCTTCCGGTAAATTCCGCACCACTGCAAATGTTTTTTGTTTTAGCAGGTCTGCCTGCGGATGATCCGCAGAATAGCCTTTCGGCATGCGCTGCAACATTTCGTCTTTATAGAGACCGCCAAACATTTTTTTAAAGGATGGTTTATGCAGAATAGCTTGCAATACTTCCCCGTCATAGTCGATTGCAGCCCGTACCCGGTTGAGTCGTTCAGGATCCGGGCGCCACAAGCCACCCGCCAGAAAGGATCCTTTCAACCCTATTTCAACGTAGAAATCGGCAGTTTTAGGAGCCTTATCCAGACCTGCTCCGAAATGGTCCTTGTAAACAGGCTTGTTCGGGTGGAACATCAGGTTATTATTGATCCTGTTGATCCCCCTTTTTCCGGGTGTCGGGTAATAATCGGGATCCCTTTGTGCCAGTTCAGAATCCAGCGCGTCCAGCCACTGGATAAATTCATGACGCAAAGCCTTATAGCGGCCACGGTGGCGATCCATCCAATCCTTGGAATTGTTTTGGTTGAGTTCCTCTAAAAATGAAAGCAATACCTTAAAATCCATAAACCCAAGCTGCAAAATGATGTGTTTCGGGGCTAAAGCCCGCCCCTCCCCGGTTTAAATATAAACAAAGCCCCTGAATCTATAATTCAGAGGCCTTTTATTGCTAATCTACTGTAATTAGCGATTTATTAAATGTGCTAACAAACCTTTCAGAACCGGTTATCCCCATCGATGAGGTCTCCAAGCCCCCCCAGAATACTGCCTTCGCCTTTGTCCTTCCCTCCGCCTTTGGGAGCAGCAGCCCAGATACGGTCGGCCAGCCTGCTAAAGGGTAATGACTGTATATAGACTACCCCCGGACCAGTGAGGGTGGCGAAAAATAGGCCTTCTCCCCCGAAAAGCGTATTGCGGATCCCCCCTATAAATTCAATATCGTAATCCACTGTCTGAGAAAAACCTACCAGGCAACCGGTATCTACGCGAAGTTTCTCTCCTGGCTGCAACTCCCGTCTGGCCATAGTCCCCCCTGCATGTACAAAAGCCATTCCGTCGCCTTCCAGTTTTTGCATGATAAACCCTTCCCCTCCAAAAAAACCGCGTCCCAGGCGTTTTGAAAATTCTATTCCTACAGATACCCCTTTGGCTGCACAGAGAAACGCATCTTTCTGGCAAATAAACTTCCCTCCTTTTTCTGAAAGGTCTATCGGGACAATTTTTCCCGGGTAAGGCGAAGCAAAACTGACGGACCGCTTAACCTGCCCGTCGTTGTAAAAAGCCGTCATAAAAAGGCTCTCCCCGGTCAGGATTCGTTTCCCGGCAGAGAAAATCTTGCCCAGGACTCCGGTGTCCTTTTTGGAGCCATCCCCGAAAATGGTTTCCATCCGTATGTTGGGGTCCATCATCATAAAGGACCCTGCTTCTGCAACTACAGCCTCCATTGGATCGAGTTCTACCGATACATACTGCATCTCTTCCCCGTGGATCTCGTAATCTATTTCGTGTGCATTCATAGGTTTCTTGTCTTGAAGTTTGTTACGTTTTTATTAAATCAGTGGCTGCCTTCAGGATATATCCGTAAAACCAGCGATTAAAAATCACAGCTGGTTGGTGTTGCCAGCCAGCCTGTGGCTGATCAGTAGCTTTCGTTTGGTTTTTGTTACACATGCAGATCAGCTAAACAGCCACTTGCGACCTTTGCGAAGGTTCTTGAACAACTTCATTTGATATCCCATGTTGTCCATTACTGTTTGCGTGAAAAGCATTTCGGCATACTGTTGGTCATTCTGGACTATTATAGCCAATCGATAGCTGGGATCCCATCCAAAATCCGATGCCTTTTTTACCAGGTTGAACTTGGTTTCTGCTCCGTAGAAGCCATCGAATTCCATAACGGCCAGGATTTTATCCAATTGGTGCTCCTTGCATAATTCAGATATTTTGGACCAGCGTTCTACAGCCTCTTTCAATTCTTTTCCTTTCTCAATCTGTATTTGGATGACTACCTCAAGGTACTGAGGATTCACATTAAATTCCATAGAGTAGCCCATACCCAAATTATTTAAATTGAAAATAACTAAAATTTCAGAGTCCGGGAAATACTTGCAGAAATACCTCCGGTAACCGATAGCTCACCGCTCTGGTGTCCCCTATTCCCATTTCATTTCAATTTGAGGGTCCATTCAAAGGAAAAAGTGCTCACTATATGCCCGTCCCTGTCTGTACCAATAGCTTCCAGCCAAACGGTCTGCCCCTCCCCTGTGGACAGGGTACGGGAAACGGCTTCACTGACCTTGTCGCCTGCATTACAGACGAACTGTATCCGTCCGGTGGCTTTCTTGCTAAAGTTGGCTTTGTTATTTAAGACGAGCATGGAAACCGGTTTACCGCTTTTACGGATTTCCTGGATGACCAGGGCCCCCGTGCTGAACTCGGCTGCCATTCCCTGTACAGCCCAGAACATAGATTTAAACGGATTCTGGTTTACCCAGCGGTGTTTGACAGAAGTAATGGCCTTTTGAGCATCGATTTCTATTAAGCGTACCCCACACCACCAGGCCGAAGGGAGTTTAAAAAACATAAAACGATTGAATTGAGCGGTTGAGAGGGCCATTAGCAGATTTATTAGAGCTTAAAAGTATCAAAAAAAGTGGATCACTGAAGTGTTAATTATATGTTAAATTATAGTACTATGTTTTGCATAATACCTTCTTTAGTATATATATTTGCATAAGAAACAACTATGCCATGACAGAAACATTGTCAAAACACGAACGAAATCTGGCCGCAATCATACATGGTTCCACCTTCAGCAGGTTCTTTATTCCTTTTGGAAATTTCCTGTTGCCCCTGGTATTGTGGATGGCTAACCGAAAGCAATACGAATTTGTGGATTACCATGGAAAGCAGGCACTGAATTTCCAGATTAGCCTGCTGCTTTACAGTGTTATTCTGGGTATGATTTCCATCCCGTTTTTTCTTGGTTTTCTACCCGGGATCTTTAACGGGGGCTTTTTGGAGTGGAATGATTTTGATCATGCCTGGCCATTCAGTTTCCATTTTGACGGTAACTTTTTTGATTTTCCAGGCCTGTGGGTACCGGTAGGAATCGGTGGCATCCTGGGTTTGGGGTTATTTGTGGTCAATATTACCTACACCATTCTGGCAACTATCCGAAGCAGTGAAGGGGAATACTTCAGGTATCCCATAACCATAAAATTCATCAAATGAAAAAGCTGCTGAACTTTTTGTCTGTAACCACTTTACTCTGTACCGGTATGCTAACGGCCCAGCTTGAAAGCAGTTCGGATCTATATCAGACTATCCTGAAACAGGACCAGGTATATTTCGATGCTTACAATCAATGTGATATGGACACACAGGCTGCCTTACTTTCTGATGACCTCGAATTTTATCACGATCAGGGAGGGCTGAGTCTTTCAAAATCCGATATTCTTAGCAGTATTCAATCCAACATCTGTGGCAAGGTAAGGCGGGAACTGATTCCGGAAAGTGTCGAAATTCATGAGATCAAAGGATTTGGGGCTGTCGAAATTGGCCTGCATAAATTTTATAACAGTGAAGAGCCGGAGGCTATATCCAAACCCAGTCGCTTTATTACCCTTTGGAAAAATGAAGGGGACAGCTGGAAGATGCATCGCATTGTGAGCCTGCATTAAAAAAATTAAAAGTTTATTCATCAATCATCATAATCATGAACCCACAAAAAACGAACAGTTAACAAGCTTCGGACCCCTGGGCCCGAAGGAAAAGAAAACAAATTATGAACATCGAAAATACAAAAGCACAAATGCGTAAGGGCGTCCTGGAGTATTGCATCCTTTCGATCCTCAGTGGAGAGGACAAGTATGCCTCTGAGATCCTGGAGACCCTTAAAGATGCAAAAATGCTCGTAGTGGAGGGTACCATTTACCCGCTGCTGACCCGGCTTAAAAATGCCGGCCTGCTCAATTATCGCTGGGAGGAATCCAGCTCAGGGCCCCCACGGAAATACTATGCACTAACAGAAACCGGAAAGGTTTTTCTGAAGGAATTGAACACCACCTGGGATGAACTTCGCTCAGCTGTGAATATCGTAACCAAGGTAAAAAACAAGTAAAATGAACAAGACTGTAAATATAAACCTAGCTAATATGCTTTTTCATATTGATGAAAATGCATACCAGAAGCTCCAGCGCTACCTTGAGGCTATTAAACGCTCCTTTGCCGGAACCACCGGAAGCGATGAGATTATAGCAGATATTGAAGCCAGGATAGCGGAGTTGTTCTATGAAAAAATGGAAAATGACCGGCAGGTCATTACCCAGAAGGAAGTAGATGAAGTAATCGCTATTATGGGGCAGCCGGAAGACTACCATATCGATGAGGAAATCTTTGAGGACCCGCCTGCCTCCGGCAGAAGGAGGGCTTCCGCCTCTCGGGCCAAAAAACTGTACCGAGACATAGACCGCAAATATATAGGCGGGGTTTGTGCCGGCCTGGAACATTACCTGGGGATCGATGCCCTGTGGATCCGGCTGATCTTTGTATTCCTGGCGCTATTTGCGGGTGGATTTGGCTTAATTGCCTACCTGATCCTGTGGATACTGGTCCCGGAAGCGGCCACGACCTCTCAAAAGCTGGATATGACCGGGGAGCCGGTCAATATCAGCAATATTGAACGCAAAGTAAAAGAGGGGTTCGATGATGTGGCCGACAAAGTAAGAAGCGTTGATTATGAAAAAGTAGGTTCCAAAGTAAAGGAAACCGGGAAGACATTTTTCGATACCCTGGGAGACATTATAATGTTCCTTTTTAAGGTCATCGGAAAGTTTATAGGCATCCTGCTCATCATAATAGGAGCCAGTAGCCTGATCGCTTTATTCATTGGCCTGTTTACAGTAGGGATCGTAGATATCGTGCATATTCCGGGGGTAGATTTTATCGGGATGGTGAATTCCACCAGTGCGCCCCTATGGCTGGTATCCCTGCTGTTGTTTTTTGCACTGGGTATTCCGTTTTTCTTCCTGATGTACCTGGGAATTCGCATCCTGGTCACCAATTTGAAATCTATAGGATATATAGCAAAATTCTCCCTGCTGGGACTCTGGCTGATATCCTTAATAACCCTGGCCGTACTGGGGATCAAGCAGGCATCAGCCCATGCCTTTACCGGAAGTATTACCGAGCGGGACACCCTGCTCATCCAACCGCAGCCAGACAGCCTGCGTATTCAGTTCAGGGAAGGGGAATTCTCCGACTACCGGACGGCGACCATAGGGGGTATGAAGATCAGGTATGATGACAACGATAACGCAATGCTTTACTCGGATGATCTCCTGCTGGATATCCGGAAAGCAGAAGACACGGTAGCTTCTATCCGGATCCGCAAGGATGCAGACGGGAACTCCTACCAGAACGCTCGCGATCGTGCCGCTCAAATCCTGTATTCTTATTCCCTCTCTGGAAAAACCCTGATGCTCGACAACTATTTCAGCACTGAGGTGGCAAACAAACTCAGGGATCAGGAAATGCGCATTGCAGTCTACGTTCCTGCGGGAACCATCCTGGAATTTGACGCTAATGCCCGGAATTACATGGGACGCAGGACGCGAACGGACCGCAACCTCTACAGGAAGGAAATAGTGAAATACCGCTGGAGGATGGACGAAAACGGAGAATTGATTTGTCTCAATTGCCCGGATGAGGCCGATGATAGTGAAGGAAACGGCAGGATCATCCTGGATGAGGATGGCCTGGATGTACAGTTGGAAGACAATGAGGATTCCTTTAAGATGAAGATAGACCAGGATGGAATTCAGATCAAAGCTGAGGAAAATCGGTAAAGAACTGCAATTCGGTAAACGATTTTTACAGTTCGGTCGTATTAACTGCTTTAAGGCAGCGGGAATTAAGACATTTGAAAACAACTGAAACAATCACCCGGGGGTATGCCCCTGTCAATTAAAAAAACGAAGAAAATGGCAACACTAGCAAGATTTACAATCGCAATTATTTTGGCCCTGCTCAGCACATCCTGTATGCTGGACGTAAACTGGGGCTCCGGAGTTAAAGGAAACGGGGTGGTGGAAGAGGAAAGCCGGAATATTACCGAAGATTTCACGGCCATAAGCGCCTCAGAAGGAATAGATGTCTACGTGACTCAGGGGTCCAGCCACAGCATCCGGGTTGAAGCCGATGAGAATGTAATCGAACTGATCGGTACGGACATCAGGAATGGCAAACTGAAGGTACATGCCATTGAAAATATCGGGAGGGCAACCAAAAAAGTTTATGTTACCCTGCCGGAGGTGACCAGCCTTTCTGCTTCCAGTGGAGCGGACCTCGAGGTGAATGGTACCCTGGAGGCGGGTAAGTTAAATTTGGATAGCAGTAGCGGGGGTACACTGCAGTTAGAAGTGGTTGCCGATGAAATAGAGGCCGACGCCAGCAGCGGGGCGGACATACGTCTGGCAGGACGGGCAAATCTGCTTTATGCAGATGCCAGTAGCGGCTCAGATATTAAGGCACGAGACCTCAATGTTAAAGTTTGCCACGCCGAGGCGAGCAGCGGAGCAGACATCAAGGTACAGGTATCCGAATCCCTGACCGCCGATGCAAGTAGCGGTGGGGATATTTCTTATAGCGGAAACCCCAATGTAAAAAGCAATAAATCGGTATCCGGAAGCGTACATAAGTATTAAAGAATTTATTTTTTATCATCAATCAAAAAAGAGGCAGTCATCTAAACCAGCCCCCGGGAAGCTCCCGGGGGTTTTGTTTTTATAAAAGCCTGAAATCATTACTTTAGGGATGTAAATCTATATATGTGGAGCTTCAACTACGCGCTTACAACCTGAAACTCAAACACTCATTCGGCATTTCCCGTGAACGGTATGACCATCAGGAATGTCTGATTGTTTCCCTCGCACAAGAGGGTAAAACCGGATATGGTGAAGCAGCGGCAAAACCCTATTACGGAATCACTCTTGCCGGAATGAAAAGGGAAATACGAGCTGTGTGTACTGAGATAGGTGCTTATAAGCTTCAAAGCCCGGAAGCATTCTACCAGTGGATGGACGAGCAGGAGCTTTCAAATTTCAGCAAATGCGCCCTGGACCAGGCTGCCCATGACCTTTATGGAAAATTAATGGGGAAGCCATTATATGAAATATGGGGGACTGAGCCTACCAATTACCCGATCACCAATTATACAATCGGTTTGGATACCATCGAAAAAATGCGGTCTAAAATGCTTGAAAAGCCCTGGCCGGTTTACAAAATTAAATTGGGGACTACAGAAGACGTTTCGATTATAAAAGAATTGCGGAACCATACGGATGCCGTTTTCAGGGTGGACGCAAATTGCGCCTGGACAGCCCGGGAAACCATTGAAAATGCCCTTGCTCTTAAACCCCTGGGCGTAGAATTTATTGAACAACCCCTGGCCGCAGACAACTGGCAAGGGATGGAACAGGTTATTCACAACAGTGTATTGCCCGTAATTGCGGACGAAAGTTGTATCCGGGAAGAAGATGTGGACAAATGCGCGTTGCATTTTAACGGTATCAACATAAAACTAACCAAGTGCGGCGGGCTGATCCCCGCCCGCCGTATGATTGCAAGGGCCCGTGAACTGGGCCTGAAAGTGATGGTTGGATGTATGACCGAATCTTCAGTCGGGATTTCAGCCATTGCACAGCTGCTTCCCGAACTGGATTATGTGGATATGGATGGAGCCATGCTATTAAGGGAAGATATCGCCAGTGGGGTTGCAATAGGACAGGATGGAAAAATTATTTTCCCCACAACCGGCGGAAGCGGTGTTTCCCTGCTCCTGTGAACAGAAGGGTCTAATTCAAATAAAAAAACGCTGTAACACCCACGTTCAGATTTCCAATTTCGCTCCTTATAAGTTTTGCTGCCTCCCGGATACTCCTGGATTCGCCAAGGGTAATCAACAACTATATACAGGCTAATATCGTATTTCAGAATGTTTAAACAGGAAGTTGCTTTGCTGTAAATACGTCGCATTTTTAAGATATTATTTGCTGGAATACCAAATAATATTGTATCTTATTAACATAATTTTAATACTACACCTACTATGAAAAAAATTCTCGGACTAGTCGTATTGGCGCTCATTCTTATTACCGCAACAGCCCTTACCTCAGCGAGACCGGACAACATGCATTCCATCGAGGGCACCTGGGAACTTCAAAGCTTCTATAATTACAATGGACAGCAGGTGGTCGATACCACAGCTTTGGTTAAAGGATACCGGCAAATAAAAATGTTTTACAACGGAAAAGTGATGTGGTCCCGAACAGATCCCAATGATACGGTTGGCCGTTTTGGATATGGGAGTTATTACATCACAAACACAGAATTGGTGGAAACCATCGAATTCGGGGATTACCAAATGTTGCAGGCCCTGGATACCATTCGGCAGTTCACCTTTGAATTAATCATTGACGGGGACACCTACAGTCAGATTAATTTCGACGAAGACGGTAACCGCTCATATTCAGAAAACTACAAAAAGATTGAGTAGTATTTCTCCTTACATCAAAGCAAAAAACCGCAAAGTCTGGCCTTTGCGGTTTTTTTTATTTCTCGATTAAGGCTTAAGCCTATCCGGTAGTGGATTCTTCGGGTGTTTCTACCTCTGCCAGATAGCGTTCAGCGTCCAGGGCTGCCATACAACCCGTACCGGCTGCTGTAACTGCCTGCCGGTACTCCTTATCCTGCACATCCCCGCTTGCAAAGACACCAGGTTTATTGGTTTTTGTGGATTTACCCCTGGTGATGATGTATCCGGTCTGGTCCATCTCCAGTTGCCCTTTAAAAATTTCGGTATTGGGCTTATGGCCGATAGCCACAAAGAATCCGGTTATCTTAATTTCTTCTTTTTCGCCTGTCTGATTGTTCACCATCCGCAGGCCTTCAACAACCTGTTCCCCCAAGAGTTCATCCACCTCCGTATTAAACCGTATATCGATATTGGGAATGCTCATAATCCGGTTTTGCATCGCCTTGGATGCCCGGAGGTAATCTTTGCGGACCAGCATGGTTACCTTATTGCAAATCTTGGACAGATAGGATGCCTCTTCGGCAGCTGTATCCCCTCCACCAACGATGGCTACGTCCTGGCCCTTATAAAAGAACCCATCGCACACGGCACAGGCAGAAACACCCCCACCCCGCAGGCGCTGTTCGCTGGGAATATTCAGATATTTGGCAGTGGCACCGGTGGAGATAATCACCGACTCGGCTTCCACCACTTTATTGTTGTCTATCGTAACCTCGTGGATACCCCCGGGCTCATCTGAGAAATTAACGGCCGTTGCCATCCCGATGCGGACATCCGTTCCAAACCGCTCGGCCTGTTTTTGCAAATCGACCATCATGGCAGGGCCGTCAATGCCGTCAGGATAACCCGGAAAATTCTCCACCTCGGTAGTGGTGGTCAATTGGCCACCGGGCTCCATCCCTGTATAGATTACGGGTTTCAGGTCTGCCCGTGCTGCATAAATTGCAGCTGTATATCCTGCCGGGCCGGAGCCCAGTATCAATGTTTTTATTCTTTCTTTTGTTTCCGACATAATGCTCTCATTTAAAAAAATCCGTTGTAAAAGTAGGATTTTAGTGCTTTTTCTTACACCGAAAGTTATTAAAAGTTATTGGACCTGTTAAAAAGCGATTCCCAATGAGCATTCAGTGGTATTTGCGTCCGGCAACCAACACGGGAAACACTACCTCAGCTACCCAATTCTTCCAGAATTTCTCCGCATCTCATCATTTTATCCCCGTAATAGGGATTCCTGATCTCTTTTTCCGTACTCAACCAGACCGCTCCCTTGTTATTATTAGCCATGGGACAACGCTGTACGTAAAGGGTATTTTCCAACGAACTAAGGCTTGCCGCCACAGCAACCATATGCTCATTAAGCGTAACAAAATGTTCCCGCTGTAATTCCAAGTTGTTTGTTGCCGAAATGGCTTCGAGCTTTTCCCGAATTTGTGTGAGGTGCATTTTTCCCTCTTTTTGCTGACTCACCTCCGCTTTATTCAGGGCTTCTATTGATACTTTTGCATACCGCGCCGTCTGACTGGCGTCGCTGGCCACCAAAGCATTTTTCATCCTGAGATAGGAGGCTATTACCACACCAAACTGGCTTTGAAAGGCTTTTGTGAATTCCATTTTCCCGGTATTACCCATGTTTTTACTATCCGGTCCTGGTTCTGATCCCATATGCCCTTCATGGCCCGTCATAGAAACCCCACCCGAACGGTTCATCATGCTTTTCTTGCCCTGTAACTGGGCAGCAGCGTCTACCGTAAAGGTACCATTCGTAACGATTTCCTCTCCTGCAGCCAAACCTGAAACTATTTTGACCTGCTCCCCTTGACGGGCGCCCAGCCCTACTTCCCGCATTTCGAAAACGGCCTGATCCGGTGTTACTTTAACGTAGACCAGGGAACGTTCTCCTGTCCACATTACTGCAGAGGAAGGAATCCATAATTCTGATTCTCCTTTTTTGTTAAGATCGCTGGCTATGCTGCCGGTAATAAACATTCCGGGTTTAAAAAGACCATCTGTATTATTCATCGTAGCGCGAACCGTCACAGTCCGTGTATTGCTATTCAGGACGGGGTCTATGTAAGAAATGCTGCCTTCAAATATTTTGCTGGGATACGCATTGGCGCGAATACGGACTTTTTGTCCCTTTTTAAAAAGTGACAACTGGTTTTCATAGGCATCGAATTCAGCCCAAACAGTGTTCAGATTGCTGACCCTTACGATAGGCTGCCCCTTTTTTACATAATCCCCTTCCGCACTCATTACCTCTGAAACCGTTCCAGAGACCGTAGCATAAACAGAAAAATTTTCGGTCACTTTCCCGCTTTGTTCAATTTTGTCGATTTGGCTTTCCGAAAGCTTCCACAGCAGTAGTTTATTCCGGACGGCCTGATATAATTTTGGCTGTGACTCTTTTAAGGAAACCGCGGTCAGCAGCTCCTGCTGTGCCGCTACCAGTTCCGGGGAGTAAATACTGGCCAGCAATTGTCCCTTTTGTACCCGCTGCCCCTCATAATTCACATTTAACCGCTCAATCCTCCCATCAAAATAACTGGCCTGTACAGCGATCGCCTCTTCATTAACGGCTATTTTTCCGGACAAGATCAGGTCTGAAGCCTCCCCTGCCCCATTCATTCCCACAACAGTGGTCTCTATATTGGCCAGGGCCATGGCATTTTCCGTCATGGCAAACTGCTCGGGAGCGAGACCCTCAGCGCCAGATTCGGCGGGTATCAGGTCCATGCCACAGATAGGACAATCCCCCGGCTCCGGCTGCATAATCTGAGGATGCATGGAACAGGTCCACATCTGGTTCTGAACAGCTGCGGAATGATCATGCATGTTGTTATCCTGTTTGCTCGTATTGGTATCCCCAAAGAGCAGGTAACCAATCCCCAGCCCGGCTATTGCCGCAATTGCGATATAAATTATACGCTGTTTCATTTTTTTATATTTAATCGTTTTTTCAATTTAATTATCGAAGGCGAGCTGATATACCAAAGCAGGAACCCGCTTAATACAGTTATCAATCCCATTAGGGAGAATGTCCGAAGTAAGGTGGTATTAAAATCGTCCCGTCCCTCATAATCCATGGTATGCGTCATCCATAGGAAATCAAAAATGCGCCAGTCCCTGTGGCGTACCGTCTGAAATTTCCCATCCACAGCAGATACATAAGCCTTCAGGTTATCTGCCCCCTCATAAGTTACAACAAAGGCAGGCAGTAGTTTCTCCCGATACTCGTGGTGAGAGTCCATTTTCTCAATGAGCTTTACGTCCGTTACTTTTAAGCCGTCCTGCATGTACTGACCGGCAATATATAAGGCTTCTTCCTGGTCGATGGACGGTTTTGCAGATCCATCCGTTGCATTGTAGAGGTGGCTATTATTTATCCAGTAATAGGGAACATTTGCAATATCCCTGATTTCTATGGAACGGATCCCTCCGGGAACATCCAGTAAGGAAGGGGCCAACAGGCCTGTAAATATAGGTGGCTCGTAATCCATGTTCTTAAAATGGTCCCCATGGATTTCATCAATGTCGGTCCAGCTGAAGTACATACCACTCAGGGTCCACATCAAAAACTGCAAACCCAGGAAAATCCCCAGGTATCTGTGCGATCTTCGAATCCATTTTGCTGTACGCCGTTTTACCATATTTTACTTTTTAATTGTAAACGGAATCTCAATTTTTACCTGCTCCCATGACATTGAAATGATTCCTGAGGAAGGTCCGGTTTCTTCTACCTTATAGGTCAATTGCTCGGTAATATTATCTATTTTTTCTGGTAACACTTCTATTCTGATAACATCATCTGCCTCGGAATATTCATCCTTCCCATGCTGGTCCCAGTTTTTATTGAATATCCAAATCCATTCTTCCCGGGATGGGATAGCGAACATCCCATACTTGCCTGCTTCAAGGACTTTATCTTCAATTATCAAATCCTTGTCGGTCTGTATCCAGGTGGCCATGTGGGCACCAACCTGCCAGACCTCATCAAATGGCAGTAACCCTCCGAATATCATTCGGTTGCGCACGCCGGGAGAGGAGTAATCGATATGCACATGTGCTCCTCCCACCATTGCCATGGCCGAAGTGTGCGGGCTCAAGGACTTAGCGCCCCCTGTTGCCGGCTTCTCGATTAGGTGCTGGTGTTCTTCGGTGCTTTCTCTCTTTTCTTCCTTACAGCCTGAGAATACAAGGAAAAACATTAGTAAATAGGGTAAGGGTCTCATATATAAAGAATTTAGATTTTAGAGTTTCTTAAGCGGAGTGCATTGGCAATTACGGAAACGGAGCTAAAGCTCATGGCTGCAGCCGCAATCATTGGTGAGAGCAGGATGCCGAAAAATGGATAAAGCACCCCTGCTGCTACTGGCACTCCCAAGGTATTGTATATCAAGGCGAAAAAAAGGTTTTGCCTGATATTCCTCATCACGGACTCGCTCAGGTTCCTGGCCCTGACGATTCCCTGTAAATCTCCTTTTACAAGGGTAATGGCTGCACTTTCTATGGCCACATCCGTACCCGTACCCATCGCGATACCCACATCGCTTTTGGCAAGGGCCGGGGCATCGTTTATCCCGTCCCCGGCCATGGCAACTGATTTACCTTCGGCTTTGAGCCCTTCCACTTCTTTCAATTTATCTTCCGGGAGCATCCCGGCCTTGAAATCGGCAAGGTTCAGCTCTTCGGCAACCGCCTGGGCCGTGTTGTGGTTGTCCCCCGTCAGCATTAAAACAGACACCCCATTGTTTTGCAATTCCTTTATTGCCCGGGAACTGGTTTTTTTGATTTTATCCCCAATAACCACATATCCCACTACCTGGCCGTCAAGCGCCAGATAGGAGACCGTTTTCCCCTGCTTCTGATAATGTTTTACAGTATCCTTATGGCGGTCAGCAAGCTTTGCTCCGGCATACTCCATCATTTTAGGATTACCCAGGGCCAGTTGTTTCCCGTTGAGCTGGCCTTCCACCCCTTTCCCGGTAACCGAATTGAAGTTTTGGGCCTTTTTCACCTCTGCCTTTTTTTCCCTGCCAAAAGCAAGGGTTGCTTCGGCCAGCGGGTGCTCGCTATTGGTATTAAGGGATACGATCCGCTCCAGGATATCCTGTTCACTAAGGCCATCTTTAAAAGAAGCCACTTTTTCTACTGTCGGTTTGCCTTCGGTAAGGGTCCCGGTTTTATCTACAATAAGGATGTCTATCTTAGCCATCTTTTCCAGGGCCTCGGCATTTTTGATCAGCACCCCGCTTTGCGCTCCTTTCCCCACACCTACCATAACAGACATTGGCGTTGCCAGGCCCAGGGCACATGGGCAGGCGATGATAAGGACGGCAATGGCATTGACCAGGGCATAGACGTAAGCGGGTTCCGGTCCCCACACAGCCCAAACAACAAAAGTTATAATGGCTATGATTACTACTGCCGGAACAAAATAGGCCGATACCGTATCGGCCAGGTTCTGTATGGGTGCGCGGCTGCGGCTGGCCTCATTCACCATGGTAATGATCTGTGAAAGCAGCGTATCGCTACCCACTTTTTCAGCCTCCATCAGAAATGACTGATTCCCGTTAATAGTCCCGCTACTTACTTTATCGCCTTCTTCTTTATCCACCGGGATGGGCTCGCCGCTAATCATGGATTCGTCTATGGCACTTTGCCCTTCAGTAATTTTGCCATCCACTGGAATTTTTTCGCCGGGTTTTACCTTCAGGATATCCCCGATTTCGATCTCATCAATACGCACCTCCACTTCTTCTCCATCTACCACTTTGATGGCCTTGTTCGGAGCCAGTTTCAGCAATTCTTTTACAGCCGAATTGGTTTTGCTATGCGCCCGGGCTTCAAGGACCTGGCCCAACAATACCAGGGTTAAAATAACGGTTGCCGCCTCAAAATAAACATGGACTGCCCCCGACGTGGTTTTGAACTGCTCAGGAAAGAAGTCCGGAACAAGCAAGCCGAAGACGCTGAACAACCAGGCCACCCCGGCACCAATCCCGATAAGGGTAAACATATTGAGGTTCCAGGTCTTTATACTGCGATACGCCCTTTCAAAGAACATCCAGGTAGCGTAAAAAACCACCGGGATGGAGAGGACAAACTGTACCCAGTTCCAATATTTCTGAGCCAACAGATCATAAAGCGGGTTATTTGGTATCATCTCGCTCATGGCGATCAGGAAAATGGGCAGGGTAAAGGCCGCTGCGATCCACAACTTCTTAAGCAAGGTTTTATAGGTCTTTTCTTCAGCGGAAAGGTCCGGTTCTTTAGGAACCAGTTCCATACCACAGATGGGGCAGCTGCCCGGCTCATCCTTGACCACCTCAGGGTGCATCGGGCAGGTCCACATACCATCTGACCCAGCCGATGACAAGTTTTGCTCTTCTACCAGGTCCATCCCGCATACGGGGCAATCCCCGGGCTTATCGTGGGTCTTGTCCCCCTCACAATGCATCGGGCAATAATAGGTTCCGGAACCCTTTCCCGTCAATTTCTTATGGCCTTCCTTTTTCGAGGTCTGCGGATGTTCCCCGGGCAGGTGGATGCTATAATGCCCTCCCTCTTTATCCAGGGCTTCCTGAAATGCCTTCAGGTCTATATGGCGTTCCATTTCAAGGACGGCTTCCTCCTGTTCAAGACTGACCGATGCACTACTCACCTCATCGACTGCTTTAAGCACTTCTTCAACATGCTTTCTGCAGCCGTTGCAGGTCATCCCGTGTATGTGGTAGGTATGTTTCATAAAAGGGTTAAATTTTAGAAGGAACCGCTTCCCGGAAGGAGTCGGTTCTTTCTTCAGTCTGTCATGTCAGTATGCTCCAATCGCCATCAGCCAGATTAGTGCGTATGCCCGTTTTGTGTGTGTTCTTCATTAGTTACATAGGCCATGCCGCATTTTGGACAGCTTCCTTCGGTATCGCTACCGCTCCCTTCGCAATGCATCGGACACACATAGGCCGAGGTATACTCTTTGCCCTGTAATTCGCTCATTTCAGTGGGCTCCGTTGCGGAATTTTCTTTCTGTTCGGCCTTGTCTTTACAGGATACTGTTAGTACTGCGGTTACCAAAATTACCGCTGCCACAAAAGTTTTGATTTGTTTTTCCATTGTCTTCATTGTTTTGATTTTTAATTAATTAAATAATTGATGATTGCCGCCTGTTCATAATAAAGCTGTACGGCTTCGATACGACTAATCTGGAACTTTAACTGCAGTTCCTGAATGTCCAGCACCTCATTGAAATCAATAGTGCCCGTTTCATAATTCTTTAGTAAAATTTGTTCGGCATCTTTGGCCTGCTTCAGGTTTCTTTCCTGGGTAGTATAGGCAATTCTGCCTGCGTTTCGATTGGCTACCGCATTGGTGAATGCCGCTTGCAGCAGGTTTAATCGTTCCTGTTTTTGGAAACTGATCTCCTGCTTCCTGATTTCGTTTTGACGCGTCCTGGAACTGTATTGCCTGTTAAAAATAGGGATGGAGAAAGCTACCATCGGCATTAGAATGTCTTTTCCGCTGTCGCTGAAATCAACATCTGTGCGTTCTGCTACCGGAACATAGTCTATCCCAAAACCCAGCATGGGTGCACTTTCTTTTTGATTGAGTAGCTCTGATTGAACCACAGACTCATATAGTTTATCAAAGCGCAGTATTTCCGGGTTTAGCCGAATGCTGTCTGCGGAGACCGGATCCCGTTCGGGAAGCTCAAGGGCTCCTTCCAAATATACCTCAAAGCCTGGGTCACGGTTTAAAAAACCGTTGAAACCAGCCTGCTCGCCACTGTATTGTTGCTCCAGGATGTCCAGTTGTTGCTGCAGTTCATTTTGGCGAATCTGCAGGCGCAAAACATCCACTGCGCTTGCCTTATCCACTTCAACAGCCCTAAGGGCCAGTTGTTCATAAGTCCGGAGCAGTTCAAGGTTTTGTTGCAGCACCTCCCTTTTGTTCTTCAGGGCGTAAAGCCTGTAATAGGATTGGGCCACAGAAAGAGTGAGTTTTCGTTTGGCAACCTGGTACTCAATATAGTCCGTTTCTGCCATGGATGCAGCGTACTTTTCCCTTGTACCGATGGTCCCGAACCAAGGCAACATCTGCCGGGCAGAAAACCGTACTTTTTGTGCCCCGGTACGCGTTTCGGGTTCACTTAGAAAATACCCCAGGCTGAGTTCGGTAGCCGGCAGCCAGAAGGCCTCGTTTACTTTTTCTTCCGCTATGTTATAACGCGACTCGAAAGCCTGTAACCCGGGATTATTATCCAAAGCCTGCCGGATAAAGGACTGAAGATCCTGTGCTCTTGATACAGCAGACACAAAAATCATAAACAGTAAAAGCAGTCTGTTTTTCATTTGCGTACTCTTTTTAATTGATATTCTTCACGCCAGCTATACAAAACCGGCAAGAGAAAATAGGAGGTAACATCAATGAGCATCCCACCAATGATAGGAATAGCCATGGGAATCATGATATCGCTTCCCTTTCCTGTGGAGGTTAGTACGGGCAGCAAGGCCAGTACCGTGGTTACCGTTGTCATCAGGCAGGGGCGTATCCGCTTTCCGGCCGCTTCACGGGTAGCCTGGCGTATGCCTACTTTATCTTCCGGACGATCTGACTCGAAGGTCTGGTCCAGGTAGGTTGCCATAACGACTCCGTCATCTGTAGCAATCCCAAAAAGGGCTATAAATCCAACCCAGACTGCCACACTCAGGTTGATTGTTTTCATGTTAAACAGGTCCCGCAGGTTTTCCCCAAAGAGGTTGAAGTTTAAAAACCAGTCCTGGCCATAAAGCCAGATCATTACAAAACCTCCGGAAAAGGCAATGGCGATTCCTGTAAATACCATTAAAGAGGTAGATACCGACTTGAACTGGAAATACAGGATGAGGAAAATGATGAGCAGGCACAAAGGAACCACTATAGACAGGGTTTTCTCTGCGCGTAACTGATTCTCATAGGTGCCCGTAAACCGATAACTGAGCCCCTCGGGTACAATCAACTCCCCGCTTTCAATTCTTTCTTTGATAAGCGCCTGGGCATTTTCCACAACATCCACTTCTGCGAATCCATCTCGCTTATCAAAGAGGACGTAGCCTACCAAAAAAGTATCCTCGCTTTTGATAACCTGTGGCCCCTGTTCATATCTTATATCGACCAGTTCCCCCAGTGGGACGGGTTTGCCCTTCTCTACCGGCACATAGATGTTTTTAAGATCCGAAGGACTCTCCCGAAGCTCACGGGGGTACCTTACACGCACGGCATAGCGCTCCCGGCCCTCAACCGTTTGAGTTAATGGCATACCCCCAACGGCTACAGACAGCACTTGCTGCACATCTGCTATAGTGATTCCATATCGGGCCAGGCGATCGCGTTTTATATCGATCAGCAGATAGGGTTTCCCTACAATCCGATCTGCAAATACGGCCTGTTCTTTAACCCCTTCTGTCTGCCTGAGGATTTCTTCCAGCCGTAATCCGAAGGCCTCTATTTTCTTCAGGTCCGGGCCTTTTACCTTTATGCCCATAGGCGCACGCATACCTGTTTGCAGCATTACCAGACGGGTCTCTATGGGTTGTAACTTGGGTGCCGATGTAACCCCGGGCAGTTTGGTGACCCGTACTATTTCATTCCAGATATCGTCGGGAGATTGTATTTCCGGTCGCCAGTTCCGGAAATATTCCCCGTCAGTATCTTCAATGAGCAGGTTTCGGTCAACCCGGAAAGGATCAGTCAGAATCTTACCTCCGGTATTGGTTCCTTTCCCGGTTGCCGTATTGGGATTGGCCAGCAACTTGCCGTTTTTCAGTTCAAAGAACCCGTCATTGTTGACCCGATAGCGCTGGCGCTTGCCTTCCGGATTGGTCTGGTATTCATCCCTGTACTGGATTAGGTTCTCATACATGGACAAAGGTGCCGGATCCAAAGCGGATTCCGTTCGGCCTGCCTTGCCAACTACGGTTTCAATTTCGGGAATACTCGCCACGGCCATATCCAACTGTTGCAGTACCCGCTTGTTTTCTTCCACCCCCGCATGCGGCAAAGACGTAGGCATCAGCAGGAAAGAGCCTTCGTTAAGCGCGGGCATAAATTCCTTGCCGGTATTGCGCATAATTAAGAATCCGAGAAGTAGTAAGGAGGCTGGGATGCACAAAAACAATACTCTGTTCTCAAGGGCCCAGCGTAAAATACGATCGTAATAACGCTTGAGTAATGAAAACAGGCCCAGGACCCCAAAGCAACTGATAACTACAAAAAGCAGGTTCATCATCAGGCTTCTGTCAAACCCCAGGGGTCGCCAGTACTCGGCCAGCAGAAAAACGATTGTTACTACTGTAATAATCAGGTTGACCAAGGCCGTAGACAGAACATAGTGGTATGAGGAAAAAGAGAGTTGATATTCCTTCTTACCGAAATAAGTGCTAGCCAGCCCATTTATAGCAAATGCAAGCAATACGAGACCCAGCCAATATCCGGAAGCAACGGAGACAAGGCCAAAAAGCAGCAGCACTGCATTCAGACCCAGGGCCGTCTGTTTGCGCAAATTCCTGTTTTTAAAGATCTGGGCTGCTAAAGGAGGGATAATGAACAATGCTATGACCAGAGATGCGGCGAGTGCCATGGTTTTTGTAAATGCCAAGGGGCGAAACAACTTCCCCTCTGCTCCTATCATCGTAAAAACTGGTAAAAAACTGATAATGGTAGTCAATACCGCAGTAAGGATAGCTCCAGAAACCTCCGCAGTTGCATTATAAATCAATTCATTTACCGGATAGGGCGTTCCGTCTTCACGAAACCGTAGCTGTTTATCTTCAAGATGCCGAATCATATTCTCAGCCAGGATGACCCCCACATCCACCATGGTACCTATGGCAATTGCTATTCCGGAAAGTGCCACAATGTTTGCATCTACATTAAACAGTTTCATGGTTATAAAAACTATCAAAACCGCCACGGGCAATAATCCTGTAATCAATATGGAGGCCCTCAGGTTGAACACCATTACCACAATTACCAGTATGGTTATCAATATTTCAAGGGTCAGGGCCTCGTTAAGGGTCCCCAGGGTTTCCTGAATCAATTCGGTGCGGTCGTAAAAGGGCACTATGGTCAGCTGGGAATTTCGGCCATCTGCCAAAACTTTTGAAGGCAAGCCGGAACTTATTTCTGCAATTTGTTCTTTTACATTATTGATAACCTGCAGGGGGTTGGCACCATAACGGGCAACCACAACGCCTCCCACAACCTCAGCCCCTTCCTTGTCCAGTATCCCTCGCCGTACAGCAGGTCCCAAATGCACGCGGCCCACGTCTTTGACGCGGATAGCAGTATAGCTTTCGGAAGAAACCACGGCGTTTTCAATATCCGTAACAGATTTTACAAAACCCAGACCGCGAACGAGGTACTCGGCCTTATTTAATTCAAGGGTTTGTGCGCCAATTTCCTGATTGCTTTCCTTTACCGCTTTTACAATATCGGCCAGGCTTATATTGTACTGCCGCATTTTTTCCGGATCAACATCAACCTGGTATTCCTGAACGTAACCACCAATAGAGGCTACTTCGGATACCCCACTGGCAGCAGAAAGCCCATATTTTACGTAATAATCCTGAATGCTGCGGAGCTCCTGCAGATCCCATCCACCCGTTACGTTCCCGTCCTTGTCGCGTCCCTCCAGGGTATACCAGAAAATTTGTCCAAGACCCGTGGCATCCGGGCCCAGTGATGGGCTTACCCCATCCGGCAGAAGGCCCGAGGGAAGGGAATTAAGTTTTTCAAGAATACGGCTGCGCGACCAGTAGAATTCTATATCTTCTTCAAAAATGATGTAGATACTTGAGAACCCGAACATAGAGGAACTCCGGATAGTCTTTACCCCGGGGATCCCCAATAGCGATGTGGTAAGCGGATAGCTGATTTGGTCTTCAATGTCCTGCGGGCTCCGTCCCGGCCATTTGGTAAAGACAATCTGCTGATTCTCCCCAATATCGGGGATGGCATCAACCGCCACAGGGTCGCTTGGTAAAAAGCCCGTATCCCATTTGAAGGGAGCATGTACAATACCCCAGCCTATGAAGAGGATCAGCAGCAAAACGGCCAACAATTTATTTTCGATTAGGTATTTTATGACTTTATTGAGCATAAAAATTTGATTATTAGCAAACTACATTCAGTTTAAGGTAAAGGTATAAATACCTCATGCCCATAACAGCAAACAGCAGGGCAAATTTGTATTCGCTAATAAATCAAATAAGGAAAGTCTCGTTGAGCAGGTAAAGGTCTTCAACGATTTTGGGAGGTGGATGCCTGAGGGCATCTATGGGTTCTTCTTTTGAAAGCCCCTCTTGCAACACAAATGTGTAAGCAAATGATATCAGGAAAACCTGTTGATTGAGGTTAAGCGTCTCAAAGGAAGCATTCAGGTCTTCCTGCCCTGCTACTACCAGCTGGATTTCCGAGCAACAGTCCATCATCTCATCCTCAATGGAGGAGATGCTATCCATATGCGGCATGTCAGCCTGCATCATACAGCTACTGGCTTTTCGAAAAATCCCAAGGTCTACGAGATGATCCCCGCAATAGTGCATTTCCACCGCAAAGGACAGGGTGGAAAATAGCAGCAAAAGGGCAAGTGAAACGGCCCCTGTTTTTTGTTTAACGGATCTCATCTGATTACCAAAACTACAAATTATTCCTGTTTATTGTACTCTTTAAGAGAATATTAGCACACAAAAGTTCCCCTGCAGCAATCAGATTACCTGAAAACCTTCGAAATACGGGCTGTCTGTATCAAGAGTAATGGAATTATGACCGAAAACCCAGGCAGACCCCTTTATTTCAGGAATGATGGTATTCAGGGACCCATAATGGCCGTGGCCAACAATCCGGCCTTCGAACAGCGACCCGATAAAACTTTCGTGAATAAAAACCTCTTTATCCGATAATAAGCCTTTGGCGTGCCACTGCGCCATACGGGCAGATGTACCCGTCCCGCAGGGCGAACGGTCTATGGCTTTATCCCCATAAAAAACCGCATTCTTAGCCGTGGCTTCTGGAGAAAGAGTCTTGCCCGTCCAGAGCAGGTGTGACACATCCCGGATATTGGGATCCATCGGATGTATAAAAGAATCCGGATAGGCCTTGTTGATTCTCGGGCGCAGGTCCTGACTGAATCGGATCAGGTCCGAGGCGTTATAGTGCTCGAGGCCCTTAAAATTTTCCTGTGGATCTACAATAGCGTAGTAATTACCCCCAAAGGCCACATCTATTTTCAGGGTTCCCAGGAATTCACTTTCGGCCTTCAAGCCTTCTGCAGCCAGAAAGGAAGGAACATTTGTGATAGCGACCCACTCCACTTTAGGACCTTCCTGTTTATAGCGAACCAAGACCAGCCCTGCCGGAGTTTCCAGGCGTACTTGCCCCGGAACTTTAGGCTGAATGATGCCTTCTTCTATGCCGATGGTGATACTTCCAATAGTTCCGTGCCCGCACATCGGAAGGCAGCCACTGGTTTCAATAAAGAGGATCCCCAGGTCATTTTCGGGATTCGCAGGAGGATATAGTATACTCCCGCTCATCATGTCGTGTCCGCGGGGCTCAAACATCAGCCCTTTACGGATCCAGTCAAACTCTTTCAAAAAATGCAGCCGCTTCTCTGCCATGGTATTCCCCTGCAGCTTTGGACCGCCGCTGGCTACCAAACGAACCGGATTCCCGGCCGTATGCCCGTCGATGCATCTAAAAACGTGTTTGGCCATAAGAATGATCAGGGGGTTAGTTGTTCAGAAATATACTGTTCCACCCTCCTTTTCAGGATGGGCAAGGTTACCGTACCCTCCCCGAGGATACGCTCGTGAAAATTCCGGATATCGAAAGCTTCTCCCAGGGCCTTTCGAGCGGTTTCCCGTAATTCCCGGATGGCGATTTCCCCCATCTTATAGGATAACGCCTGCCCGGGCCAGGCGATGTATCGATCCGTTTCAGTATTGATTTCATGCAGGGAAAGGGCCGTATTGTCCCGCATAAAGGCTACTGCCTGTTCCCGTGTCCACCCTTTTGCATGAATTCCTGTGTCTACCACCAAACGACAGGCGCGCCACATTTCATAGGTAAGCTGTCCGAATTTCTCATAGGGGGTGCGGTAGATGCCCATCTCGGCTGCCAGGTATTCCGAGTACAGGCCCCAGCCCTCACCAAATGCCGAGAGGTATAAACGTCGCCTGAAGGCAGGGATTCCTTCTGAAAGCTCACGGTTGAGGGAGCCCTGCAGATGGTGCCCGGGCACCGCTTCATGGGCCGTCAGGGCCGGGAGGGTGTAGAGTGGGCGGCTATCCAGTTTATACGTATTTACCAGATAGGTCCCCGAGGCCTGCTCACCCCGGGGTGGCGAATAACGCCCTCCCGTATACTTCGGGGCAATTGCATCCGGTACGGGTTTTACCCCATAAGGCCTTCGGGGCAGCGTTTTAAAAAATCTGGGGAGTTCGCCATCAATCCGTTTGGCGATATCCCTGGCATGCATTAGCAACTCCTGAGGGGTATCCACATAAAACTGCGGATCCGTCCTTAAAAAGTTGAGGAATGCTTTAAAATCACCTTCAAAACCAAGGTTTTCGATAATTTCATGCATTTCCCGGCGGATACGCGCCACTTCCTCCAGGCCTATTTGGTGGATTTTATCTGCCGTATAGTCTTTGGAGGTAGTGAAATAGTCAATTCGGTTCTGATAAAAATCAGGCCCATTGGGAATATTTGAAATCCCTATGGCATTTCGGGTAGCCGGCAGGTATTCCTCCTCAAAAAACGCCTTGATCTTCTCAAAGCTCGGAACAACACTTTCCTCAATCGCTTCCCGTGCAGCTGCCAGTACGGAGTCTTTCCGGGGCTGCGACATACTAGCGGGCAGTTCCTTAAAAGGTTGGAAAAAGGCACTTTCCCGGTAATCCGATACAATATGGTCCTCATAGGTGGCCTCATATCCCTTAAAGATCACCTTCGGTTGGGAGACGCCCAGTTTGAGTCCTTCCCGCATCAGCCTAAAATGCTGTTCTGCAAAATCGGGGATGGCCCTGAGTACTTGCAGGTACCGTCTGGCATCGGCGTAATTGCGGATGGGCCGGATACGGTAATTCAGATTCAGATGGAAGCCCTGATCCGCCTGGATTGGATTCAGGTACGTTTTGTAACGCAGGCGGTCTATGGGTTCCTGCAGGGTAAACTTCAGAAGTTCCCAGGAAATAAGGTCGCTTTCGGTCAGGTTTTGCGGCTGAATCTGCTCGAGGGCCGCTAATTGTTCCCGGGCAAAACGAGCCTCTTCTTGGTAGCGCGATTTGGTATACAGCCCCAAAGGATATTGATCCCGGTCTACCGGATCAAAATCATTTACCTGTTCCATGACGAGCTGTAAGCGCAGGGAATCACTTTTTTGATCCTGTGCTCGGGCCCCAGTGGTCAGTAAAAGGCATAGAAATAAGCAGTACTTCGTCATGGGTTGATCTTTTTTCGCGAATAATCCCCGTCTACCAGCCTTAAAATGCCCAGGGGGTTTTCATCTTTCAGTTCTTCCGGCAGTAAGACCTGCGGGCAGTCCTGAAAGGCCATCGGCCTGACCCAGCGGCGGATGGCATCCAACCCTACCGAAGTAAAGCGACTGTCTGTAGTGGCCGGAAAAGGGCCTCCATGCTGCATGGCTGCACAAACTTCAACCCCTGTTGGAACGCCATTGAAAAGGATGCGGCCTGCCTTTTCCCGCAATAGGTCTATCGCTGTTTCGGATTTCGCCATCTCCGATTCCAATCCCAATACCGTGGCGGTGAGTTGGCCCTCCAGACAGGCGATAACTTCTTCTACCCTTTTCATATCCCGGCAACCGATCAAAAGGGTAAATGGTCCAAAAACTTCTTCCTGAAGGGATTTATCCTTTATAAAATCTTCCCCGCTCACTGCTGCTACGGTTGCATTTACGAGCGTACCCTCCACTTTCCCGAGCTCTCCGGAGCGTTTTAAAACAGCTGGTTTAGCCAGGAGGACGTCCCTTTGTTTGCGAAAATTCTTTGAAAGATTGGCATGCAGCATGCAGGCATTCCTGCTTTTATTCATCTCGTGGGTAAGCGCCTTTGTAAAAGTCTCCCATTCCGTTCCGGCAATCCCTATCAATATACCGGGGTTTGTACAAAACTGACCCGCTCCCAGGGTAACGGATCCCGCATAGGCCTGTGCCCAGGTTTCGGCATTTTTAAGTGCAGAAGGAAGTAGTAATACAGGATTAACACTTCCCATCTCTGCAAAAATCGGGATGGGCACTTCCCGTTTTCTGCCCAGGGCCGCAAGTGCAGTGCCCCCATTACGACTGCCCGTAAACCCTACAGCCTTTGTCCCGGGGTGCAGCACCAGGGCCTCCCCTACTTCATGCGCTTCCCCCTGTAAGTGTGAAAATATTCCTTCCGGCATCTCGGTTAGCCGTGCTGCCTTTTGGATCAGCCGGGCTACCAGTTCTCCGGTGGCTGCGTGCATGGGATGGCCCTTGACGACAACAGGGCAGCCCGCCGCAAAAGCCGAAGCCGTATCCCCGCCCGCCGTGGAAAACGCAAAAGGAAAATTACTGGCGCCAAAAACCACCACCGGACCCAGTGGCACCAAACATTTTCGGATATCCGGCTTGGGTACGGGTTTTCTTTTCGGTTGGGCGGTATCGATGCGTGCCTCTACCCAATCCCCTCTGGTGATCAGTTCGGCAAATAGTCTTAATTGATTGGTTGTGCGACCCAATTCTCCCAGGGCGCGCCCTTCCGGCAGGCCGGATTCCAACTGGTAAACTTCTGTCAGGCTTGCTTTTTCAGCTTCCAGGGCATCCGCTATAGCCGAAAGGAAAGTGGCCCTGCGGGATGCAGGCAGTTTTTTCAACACCACAAAAGCCTTTGAGGCCTTCTCCATAGCCTGGTTGATTTCCTCCGAAGTGGCCGTCTTAAAGGACCAGGGCGTGGGATTCCCGCTTTTTGGGTCGTAACTGTTAAAGCTAATTTTACCCGCTCCGCTTTCTGTTGTTCCGATGAGTTGGTTTCCTGTGATGGTTTGTTGCATGGAATGGTGTTAAATTTTAACCGGGGTGGGGAGGGGTACTCCTCTCCTCCTGGTTTTGAATAAAATCATTTAAGAAATTCCTTGTAGGCAGGCACTTCGGGCCTTGCTTTGAGGGCTTTTTCAATGATGCCGAGCACCCGTTTTCGTTCGGCCCCCTCCAGGGGCAGCCTTGGTGGGCGTACCGCTTCTGATCCCAGCCCGGTTGCGACCTCGGCCAGTTTGATATTCTGCACCAGCTGCGGGTTTATATCCAGTTCCAGCAGGGGCAGGAACCAGCGATAAAGCCTAAGGGCCTCAGAGGTTTTCCCGGCCCTGGCCAAAGCATAAATGGCTACCGTTTCCACAGGGAAGGCGCAAACCAGCCCGGCTACCCAGCCATCAGCACCCATTAGCAGGCTCTCCAGTGCAAGGGTGTCTACGCCGGTCAGGATTTTCAAACGGTCCCCGAATCGGTTTTTGATACGCGTTACATTAGAGATATCCCGGGTTGATTCCTTAACGGCGCCGATATTGGGACAGCTTTCGAGCAAGTCCTCAAACATATCCAGGGTCACTTCTATCCCGTAATCCACAGGGTTGTTATAAATAAGGATAGGTAAATCCGTTGCCTTGGCTACTTCTTTAAAGTATGCCACTGTTTCCCCAGAGGTAGCCTTATACCGCATGGGGGGTAATAGCATCAGCCCGCTGGCCCCGGATTGTTCAGCTGATTTGGCAGCCGTTACGGCACCTTTGGTGCCTTGTTCCGCAATATTCATAATTACCGGAACCTTACCCTCCGCACAGGTTGTGGCGGTTTTGATCAGCGTTATTTTTTCGTCATTGGTAAGGGTACTGGCCTCGCCAAGGGTACCTCCCAGGATTAACCCACTGACCCCCGCTTGCAGTTGGGCGGCAATATTTTTTTCGAAATACTCCAGATCGAGGGTGTCGTCACCTTTAAATTTTGTAGTGAGTGCAGGCATCACCCCCTGCCATTTAAATTCCATGCGTTTGATTTTTTTGAGAATTAAAGATAACGAACCCATTTGAATCCTGATTCGTTTTCAAATTCGGCTTCCTGAAATTTTCATATTTGGGTATATCGGACGGAAAAATGTAATTTTCAGCTTCCTAAAACCGACGCTACCTATGGATTATTTCCTGATCACCTCAATCCTGGTCTTTATCTCAGCCATTTTTGGCTATGTGAATGTAAAATATATCCGCCTTCCCAATACGATCGGGCTGATGGTTATCAGTATCGTCTTTACCCTGGGGGCCTTTGCCCTGAGCTATATAGATGATTCCCTCTTGCAGGCAGAACGTTACATCATCTCCCAGATCGATTTTAAAACCGTATTGCTGGACCTGATGCTGGGATTTCTGCTGTTTGCAGGTGCCCTGCACACAGACCTTGACAAAATCCGGGAACAGCGCTGGCCCATTCTGGCCTTTGCAACCTTCGGGGTACTGGTCTCCACCTTCCTGATCGGAACGGCCACCTATTTCCTCCTTCCACTTGCAGGGCTTCAGGTGGATTTTATTTATTGCCTGCTATTCGGGGCCCTTATTTCCCCTACGGATCCTATAGCCGTCCTGGGAATTCTCAAAAAGGTGGGTGCCCCTAAAAAACTGGAAACCAAAATTGTGGGAGAATCCCTGTTCAATGACGGGGTTGGAGTGGTGGTCTTCCTGACCATTTTTGGTCTGGCCAGTAGCGGTGGGACTGATTTCTCACTCTGGGAAGTTGTTAAGCTATTTGTCCATGAAGTAGGCGGAGGTCTTATTCTGGGGATATTACTCGGCTGGATCAGTTTCAGGATGATGCGGGGGATAAACGATTACTCCATTGAGGTAATCATAACCCTGGCCGTAGTCATGATTGGGATTACCACGGCCCAATACCTGCATGTTTCCGGACCGCTCGCCATGGTTGCGGCAGGATTGATGATAGGCGGTCCGGAGGTCCGCAATGCCGCCATGTCTGAAACCACAGAGGTATATGTGGATAAATTCTGGGAACTGATAGACATCCTGCTGAACACCGTCTTATTTGTCCTGATCGGGATGGAGATGCTGGTACTGGATCTGGAAATGGAATTTATCCTGGCCGGCCTGATTATTATCCCAGTTACCTTGCTCTGTCGTTACCTGTCCCTGCTGATACCTGTAAATTTCTTCGCAAAACGGCTGGATTTTGTCCCCAACACCAACCTGATCATGACCTGGGGTGGCCTCAGGGGAGCCATCTCCATTGCACTGGCCCTGGGCCTTTCCGCGGAAATGTCCCGCGAACTCTTTTTGGTAATGACCTATGTGGTGGTCATTTTTTCTATAGTGGTTCAGGGCCTGACGGTAGACAAATTAATTGCCGGTCTGAAAAAGCGGTGGTAAGCCCTTATCGGAAATGCTATGGACCCCTACCTCATACAAAAAATCAAAAACCGATTCAGAGATGCATTCAGTTCTGAACCGTTCATAATCGCCTCCCCGGGACGTATTAACCTGATTGGGGAACATGTGGATTACAATGGAGGTTTGGTTTTGCCTGCAGCCATTGATAAAGGCGTTGTTGTAGCAGTACAGAAAGCGGCGAGCAAGCCTGCGGGCCTTTGCAAAGTGATCGCTGCGGATCTCGGGGAATCCTTCCAATTTGACCTCAATGACGCGCTTTATCCCCTTGAAAAAGGAGGCTGGCGTAACTATGTAATCGGAGTAGTTGCGGAAATGCAAAAGCTGGGTTGCCCCCTTGGCGCGTTCAATCTCGTTTTTGGCGGTAACCTGCCACAGGGGGCTGGTCTTTCTTCTTCTGCGGCGCTGGAGAACGGAATCGTTTTTGGCCTGAATGAATTGTTTGGCTGCAAGCTCAGCAGGGAACAGATGATCCTGGTTTCCCAGCGGGCGGAGCAAAATTATGCAGGGGTACAATGTGGGCTTATGGACCAATTCGCCAGCATGTTCGGGGAGAAAGGCCGCTTTTTATTCCTGGATTGCCGGAACATGGAATATACTGCAGTTAACGGAACCATGAATGGATATATCTGGGTATTGATCAACTCGAAAATCAGCCATGCCCTGGCGGATTCTGCCTACAATGAACGGCGTGCGCTTTGTGAAAGAACAGCTACCCTATTAGGGAAAAAATCCCTGAGGGAGTGTAACCTGCAGGAACTGCAAGGCCTTAAAAAGAAAGGGGTATTAGCTGAAGATGCTTTTCAGAAAGTTTCTTATGTAGTAAAAGAAATCGAACGGGTACAGCTGGCATATAAAGCCCTGGAAAACAAGGATGCCCAATCTTTGGGTAATTATCTTTTTGAAACCCACCAGGGCCTTTCACAGGCTTATCAGGTTAGCTGTCCGGAGCTGGATTTTCTGGTGGATGCTGCCGCTGCACACAAGGGGGTTGTCGGGGCCCGGATGATGGGTGGGGGATTCGGAGGGTGTACCCTTAACCTTGTAAAAGAAGATAGGATGGACGATTTTACCGAACAAACCAAAGAGGCCTACCAACGTGCATTCGGGATGAAATGCGAGCCCATCACCTTCCGATTGTCCGAGGGGACCCATGTGGTATCCCTGTTATGATTTAACGGTATTTTACAATAAGGCGGCACCAAAATTCAGCGGGATTTTTCGTACTTTCATAAGACTATTACAAGTAATTTCAAGCCTGAAAATAAAGGATGGAACTCACCCTAACGATAAACGGAAGTTCGAGGAATATAACAGTAACGGACGAAAGCAGCCCGCTGCTATGGGTTTTAAGGGATACCCTGGACCTGAAAGGGACCAAGTTTGGCTGCGGGAAGGCGGCCTGTGGTGCCTGCACCGTACTTATTGATGGCGAGGCCCTCCGGTCTTGCGTTTATCCTGCCCGGCTGGCTGCTGGTAAAGAAATAACCACGATTGAAGGCCTGGGGAGTGAAGCAGAACCGCATCCGGTACAACAGGCCTGGAGTGAGGAAATTGTACCCCAATGCGGATATTGCCAGCCCGGCTTTATGATGGCCACGGCCGGCCTGCTAAACAAAACCCCCGAACCCAGCGACGCAGACATTGACCGTGCTATCACCAATATCTGTCGCTGCGGCACCTATTACCGCATGCGGAAGGCAATCCACCGGGCTGTTGCCATACAGGCCGAAACCAAGCCCCAAAAGGCCACTGAGAATTCATAAATGGCAGCAAAAAGCAACATCTCGAGACGAAAATTCCTGATCCGCGGGGGACTTGGAACCATAGGGGTAGTAGCCGTAGGGTCCTATATTTTCCGAAATCCGATACGCCGTTCAATACTGGAAATGGCCAACACCATGGAGATGGCCTATGTGGGGCCGGCGGACGACCCCATGATCTGGTTTGAAATCGATCAGAACAACCATATCATTTTACATTCCCCCAAGGTTGAAATGGGCCAGGGCACCTTTACGGGGATGGTACAGCTGGCTGCCGAAGAACTGGAAATAAATCCGGAAGAACTCCGGATAGTGCATGCTGCCAGTGCCACTGGGAATGTGGATGGGATAAGCACAGGCGGAAGTACGTCCATTGCCAGCATGTGGGTTCCGCTTCGCGAGCTCGCGGCTACCTTTCGCGAAATGCTGAAAGGGGCGGCTGCCCAGAAGCTGGCTGCTTCTAAAGAACAGATCCAAATCCGGGACGGGCAGATTGGCTTTGATAAAAACTGGTTGCCCCTCTCAGCGGTTGCGAGTACACTGCAGGATACGGATATCCCGGAAGCACCTACTCTAAAACCAGTAGGGGAACACCGGGTGATTGGCAAAGACATCTCCAGGGTAGACCTGCACCCTAAAATTTTCGGGCATCCCATCTTTGGTATGGATGCCGCCCTTCCCGATATGCTATACGGAGCTGTGGTACGGCCCACTAAAATTGGAGCGCGCTTTGTTAGTGCAGACTATACAGCAGCCGAAAAGATGCCGGGGGTGGTTAAAATCATCAGTGAAGCAGACTTTATAGGCGTAGTAGCGGAGACCTATACACAGGCTGAAAACGCCAAGAACGCCATCTCAGTTAGCTGGGAAGCCCCGGCTGATCTGACTACAGCAGACATCCTTGAACAGATTCAGGTCGGGAACGGAAAAAGTTCCATCATCCAGAAAGAAGGCAAGGCCCTGGCCGGGAAGGACCAGCCGGTAGAAATGGAATTCCGAACCCCTATCGGAGCACATGCCCAACTGGAACCCAATGGGGTGGTAGCCTCCGTGGAAGGAGACAAAGTAACACTGATAATTTCTACCCAGGTGGTGGCCCTGACCCGCAAGGAAGTAGCCGACAGCCTCGAAATAGAAGAAGCCAACGTAAATGTGATCCCCACCTACCTGGGGGGAGGTTTTGGACGCAGGCTGCATACCCCGCATGCCATTCAGGCCGCTTTGATGTCCAGGGCGGTGGGGCGGCCCGTAAAATATTTCTTTAGCCGGAAAGAGGAATTCCAGCACGACATGTTCCGCCCCCCTACCCATCATGTCATGAAGGGCAGCCTGGATGCGGATGGCAAACTCAGGCATCTCGAACATCATTTTGTAAGCGGGGCCGTGGGCAATAATTCGCCTTTGATGCCGGCCGGGCTGCCAACCATCCTTGGGGCCGACATTGGTGCTATCCGCGGCGGCTTTCTGCAGTACACCGCTGTGCCAAACCTGCGCAGCACCTACTGGCATGTTGAACTGCCCTTTGCCACCAGCTGGTGGCGCAGCCTGGGGCTATTGGCCAACACTTTTGCCATTGAAAGTTTTATGGATGTGATGGCCCAAAAAGCTGGCGTGAATGCGGCCGAATTCCGCCTCGTGCATATCCCGGAAGATGCCGCTGGTATACGCTTGAAAAATGTCATACGGGCAGCGGTTGAGGCATCAGGTTATACTGAAGAAATAAAAGGAGGCCGCGCCATGGGCTTTGCCGCCTCTACGGATGCGGGTACCCCCTGCGCCCAGGTAGCGGAGGTATCTGTGGAAAACAATGTAATTAAGGTGCATAAATTCACTGTGGCCATGGACCCTGGAATAGCCGTGAATCCCGACCAGGTACGGGCGCAATGCGAGGGCTCTGTCATTATGGGTATGAGCGCCGCAATGTTTGAGGAAATGACCATAGAAAACGGGGAGTTACAACCGGAAATATACGGGCCTTACCAGATGGCCCTGATGAAACACGCCCCCAAAGAAATTGAAGTGGTCCTGCTGCAGGGCATCGACCGGCCCGGCCCGGTAGGTGAACCGCCTCTGGGCCCTGTTGCAGCTGCCATTGCCAATGCTGTATTCAGACTCACCGGGAAAAGGCTGACGGAAATGCCCTTGAATTTAAGTTAAGAAATTCGGAACTGTTTTCTGATCAGGTTGCAAAACATTATGAGTAACTCTTCCAGCTTTCTTTTTCCGGTATACCCAGCTTAATTTGAATAATTGCAGGAATATTCTAAGGGAATCCTTGTAAGACAATTTGGATCCATCGGCGTGTTTCCATCGCTTCAGGGGTTGTTCGCAAATGAAATCAATCGCGTCTTTTTGTCCGAATTCAGACTTCATTCGCATAAAGATTTCGACATCAAAGAGCCACTTGGTTACAAACGGCCTGCTGAACATTTTCCGGACAAGGTCTCTTTTCATAACCTTTGCCCCGCATTGCGTATCCTTAAATGGCATGCCCAAAATGCTCTGTATGATCAGGTTAATGGATTTACTTATGATTTTTCTCGCCGATTCCTTGGTTATGTCGGCTCCCATCCGGCTGATGCGCGATCCACTCACAATTTTAAAGGTAGAATCTTCCAGGGTACGGACCAATTCGTTAAAATCCCGAAAATCTGTAGACAGGTCTGCATCGAGGTAGCCGATATAATCGAATTGCGAATCTTTTGCCAGGTGCAGCATTCCTCGTCTTACAGCCTCAGCCTTCCCACCATTTACAGGGCAATTATAAACACTGATATGGTCTTCATTACCCCTTCTTATCTCGCGCAAAACCTCAAGAGTATTATCTGAACTGCCATCGTTTACAAAACATAGATGATACCCAAGGTTGTTAAAAGCAAAATCTTTGAAGACCTCAGCGTTTAACCTCCCAGCTTCGTTATAACAAGGTATTACCACCCCAACACAATGCTTACCCAAAACCTGTCTGCTTGAGCGCTGAAGCACTTTGTCTGATTCATTCGGAAAACCTATGGTTTTTCCAATACGGGCCAGCAGTTCTTCAAGACCAACTGGCTTTTTAAGGTAATCTGTAATTCCCAGTTTAAAATTTTCCAAAATCAGGGATTCTGAGGTATTCCCGGACAAAACCATAATTGGAACCTGGCTGCTTCGGAACATTCGGATGTATTTTACAACTTCCTTCCCGGTGCAATTTTCCAGGATTCGCCCCGACATTTCCGGCATATTCATGTCTACCAAAACCAGGTTAGGGCTGAAGGTATCGAAGAGGCGTATACCATCCTGAATACAGGCCGCCGTTTCTACAGTATAGCCCGCCTCGGTTAATTTCTTTTTTAAAGACAATAATACCAGTTGCTGATCGTCAATTACTAGGATTTTCATAGGTTAAGTTTGAGGTTAAAAATTTGATATTTCTGGTACAAATCTAATTCCCGATAAATACTTAAATAGATGGTATAAGACCAATCGCTCGTTTGTGTAGACCAAAGGAAGCTACTACAAGACGAGTGGTAAGCCTTTATTGCAACAATATTTCGATCTTTATCCTGTTATATTTTCTTACAGAGGGTATGAATCAAAAAGCGCATCAAATACTGGCTATTGCCTTGATTTTAGGGCTTATATTCCATGGGGTAGGTATCTTCTTTACCCTGGAATCTACCTATGATGCCCTTATTCACCTCTTTTTTGCCGATCATTACGCAAAAGACTGGTTTGAACCCTGGGATTTTCGCTGGTATACCGGGTTTACGGTGCAGGCCTATCCCCCGCTCGTGCATCAGTGCATAGCACTTCTTTCTTATGTTGGCGGACTTAAATTCGGCCTCTTTACAATGGCACTGCTAATTGTTGTGTTGTTTATTAGCGGCATCTACCGATTTGCAAAGGTTTTAACCGGGAGCGAAGCGGTTGCTGGCTATACCGCCCTAATCAGTGTATTTTCCTCAATGTTCCTGGAAACTTTGCACCTTTTTGGTCAACTGCCGAGCCTTATGGGAATTGCAGTATTGCTGCATGCCATGCCGGAGATATACGCCTGGGTCAGATACGGGAAGGCGCGTTACCTGGTCAGTTCTTTATCGCTCATAGCCGTAACGGTTACCTCCCATCATGTGACGCCTGTTTTCGGTATGGTATTTTTTATCTTCCCATTAATCGGTTTGGTGATAATGGACGTCTGTAAGGACCGGGTAAAAAAGAACCGGGCAATAACCTTTAGCGTGTTCTGGGCCGAATTCAGAAGATTGTTCTGGCGCATTGTGACCTTTGGCATGGGTTCGTTAATTCTAATTGTAGTATGTATCTTACCTTACTGGGTAAATACCAAGAATAATCCCATTACTCAGGTTCCCATCCCTCATGGTTCCAGAGATAATTTTTTGGAGGTTACCTCTTCTGGCCTGGTTTTCTTTATTATTCCGTGGGGGATTCTCTTATTGCTCCTGCCCTATCTGTTTTATCGATTTTTCAGCAAAAGGTTATTTTTTTTCGGACTCTCTTTCTCCCTTTTATTCTTATTGGGGACAGGCGGAACTACCCCTTTACCCAAAATCTTGCTGGGAGAGAATGCCTTTAATATTCTTACACTCGATCGATTTACACTTTGGGCGAGTATTATGGCCCTGCCCCTTTTCGGTGAATTTGTCTGGAGGCTGACCACCGGAGATATAAACAAGCAGCTTGAGAAATTTGTAATGCCCTTGCGCTATACGGTGATTGGGGTTTTGGGGACCCTATATGTTGGAATAGCGATTTTCACCATGAGCCTGGGCTACTTCAGACCTGCCCAGCCTCAGAAAATAAAAATGCTTCCAATCGTTAATTTTCTGAATCAGGATCAACATGACCAGTGGCGCTATCTCACCCTTGGATTCGGCGATCAGATGGCCTGGTTGTCTGCTCAGACCAATGCCATGACTGTCGATGGAAATTACCATTCGGCAAGGAGACTACCTGAGCTTACTACCCGGGCAATTGAAAGACTGGAGAATTCAAAGTTTCGAGGGGTTGAAGGTATCGGCTCCCTGCAGCAATTTTTAACCGTACCGGAAAAGTACCATCTAAAATATATCTTCTCCAACGATAAGTTCTACGACCCCATTTTATATTTCTGTGGCTGGCAGCGTCTGCAACAACTTGAAAACGGAATAATGGTTTGGGAACGACTCAATGTTTCTCCTCTACCCAAAATTATACCCAAGGAATCCGTAAATGATTTTCTGAAGATCATGTGGGGTATAATTCCTTTGGCAACACTTGTTCTGGCGTTTATTTGCAATATACAACTCCGTTGGTGGCGCAGGATACGGGGCAGCTTCAATCAGAAAGTTCAATTAAACAGCTATATTCCTGAATTTAGTGGCCTGCCTCCCTTAGCCTCAAGACTGACCATTTTATGGGCGGTATTAATGCTTTTGGTATTTTCAGCTTGTACCTACCGGTACTACGCTTTAAATAATGACCATGGCACTCCCGAAAACTTGGTAAAAGCCTATTACGATGCACTCGATTATAAAGAATTTGAAAAGGCACATGCGTATTTAGACCCTGAAAGTAGTGTCAGTATTGCCCAGTTTATGCTGGAAAGGTCAGTTACCGATGGCTTACTTGGCTCCTATGCCAAACTCGATTCCCTGGAAGTTGAGCGTCTTGAGACCACAAATAATGCAGCCCGCTTAACGGTAAGCACCAAATGGATCACCCCTCTGGAAACGATTCGGAGATCGATTGAGCACCAACTTGTACAAAGAGGAAAGAAATGGTTTTTAATACCCGTGTCGCCAGACCGGGATATCCCTCCCAACCAGTTGGTTACCATGAATGAAACGCAATTTTTTAACCACGGCAGGCGGCGGGTTACCTCCCAGCAAACCCATCACGAAGATGTTCTGAGGCAACCTGTACTGGAAGTGCTATCCGCAAAAATGGTTCGCTTTAAAGGCCGCTACAGCATTGTGGGACAAATTCAAAACATCGATAACGTACCTGCCGATATATCTGTTACGGGCAGCCTGTATGACAAAGAAAATAAGGTTTTGGCACGGTATAATGCAAAATACCATCTGAAACACAAGTTGATGCCTAAAGAAATAACGGCTTTTCGAATCGATTTTGAAGGTATAGCCTGGTCATCTGCAGATCAAAAGATGCCAGGGACGTTTGATCCGGAGACCTTTACTCCCGTCAGAATGCATTCTGAACCGGTTACTTTTGATTTGCAATGTGCTGGAAATGTTGCCACCTCAGATCTTTATAAATCCATGGCCCTCCAACAATTGAATATCAATAAAGGTGAACTCTCAGGCATGCTTTATAACAGCGGGATTCAGGAAATAACTATACCGCAGTTATTGGTAGCCTATGAGGATGATTCCCGGGGTTTGGTCTGGGTAGACCACCATTTTCTTTTGGAAGGCGTCCGTGTACAACGCACGCAGCCATTTCAATACCAGTTGAAGAACCTGGAGGACCTGGAGGTTTTGCAGGAAAGCCTGGAAAAATGCTTTGTAAATGGGATTCCCAACAGGGAAATCCAGAAAAAATTTAAACTGCAAAGAGACAGAAACCCCGACACCACGGGGCGAATACAATACAGAGGAGCAGGATATCATTATATATCTATCGACATGAACGCATTTATTGGAAATCCCAGGAGATGAAAAACAAGGCCCTCATATTGCTCCTAACGTTTGCTGTCCTTGGATGTTCCCCGGAAACTTCCTATCGGACAGATCCCTCTGATTTGACTTATTCCCATGATTTCAATGAATTCTATACGGCCGGCGATACCATCCGGCTGCATTTTGAAGGCCCGGAATCGGGCAAAATCAGGTTAGTGGTTCAAAATGCATGGGGAACTTCCCTCTTGTCATCCTGTAATCCTCCAAACCCCGAGTTTCTGCTCCCGGATTTTTACAGCCAAAAATCCGGCAATCTGAACTGGACCCTTATAAAGGAACAGGCAACCCTTGAAAAGGGTAGTATCCAGATTCATCCGGAACTGCCAGATGCATCAACCCTGGAGTCCTACATAGGGCCAGCTAGTATTTTTGCAGATGGTTCAGATCAAAGTATGCTGGCAGTAATGCCCCAAGACCAGTTTGGTAATCCCCTGGCCGATAGTACAGCGGTTAGCTTCAAGCAGTATTTCGAAGGAGTGAAACAGCGAGACACCATCTTTACAAAAAATATGATAGCCTATAAGGCGTTTACCTCGGGATCAGCAGTCGGTAAATATTTTGTTTCCGCCCGTGTCGGAAATCAGCAGTCCAAGGAACTAACCCTGAATTTGCTTCCCTTCCTCCCGGAGGATTTTACGATAAATGTAAAGCGCAATCATCCGTATGCCGACGGTAATCAAATAATTGCCCTCGCCACCTCTGAAATTTACGATAGGAACGGCAATATAGTAGCAGATGGCACCCAGGTTGTCTTTTCCGTCCAGACGGGGTCAGGCTACCCCTTGAAGACAATCGGACATACCCTGAGCGGGGTGGCGAAGGCTGGTATGCTACACCCGCTTAGGCCGGGTACCTGGCGCATAAGGGCCTATATTCCTGCTGCGGCCACAAGCAATGAAATTCAATTGAAATTCGAACCTGCCATCCTGGATTTTAAAGTTGTATATGACCCATTGGAAGCCAAAATTCTGGTAGGGCCGATGCAAAGTTTTATGGGTCAGCTTATTCCGGATGGCGTAATGACAACGCTGGCTATCAGGAATCTGTCAGGAGAATTAGTACATACCCAGCAAATTGGAAGCTTCCAAGGGCTGTCATCTTTTACATTACCGACTCGCCTGAGGCTAAAATCAGGTGTTATGGAAGTGACAGTAGCTGGAATTAGCAAAACCATAGATTACCCATGAACCGATCCAGAAATATTTACCGGGTATTGTTGGTTGCCAGTTTTCTGGTCATTAACGCTGCGCTTATATACGGTATAGCCGCTAGCTGGAATTTTCTGAACACCGGGGCGGACAGAGCGGGAAGGCTACATCTTAGTGAGGATCCGGATTTGGCCTTTCAACCCGCCATGACCTGGAAATTGGAGGGACAGGAGGGTAGAATGATGGACCCCCAGACGCTGTCGGAACTTGAAAGGGATTATAAAAGTGCCTGGTATGTTCGCCAGGTGGCCCTGGAAAACAGTAATCCATTCGGGCTGGAAGACTACTTTACAGCGGATGCCCGTCGGCAATTGGCAGCACTGCTGGAACACAACAATAAAACAAATACCCGAATCCGGTCCACGACCATTGAACATCATCCCGAACTGGAATTTTTTAGCCTGGATGGAAAAATGGTGGTTTTAAACGACCATAATGTCCGTGAGTATACTGAAAGCTATCAGGATGAAAAGCTGGTATTTCAACAGTATACCACAAGTTCCTATCAGATTATTCTACTTCTTGAAGACGGGAATTGGCGCATTAGACAAATGTTGCAAATCCCTTCCCATCACGAGCCCGAACTAAAGCAGGTTGCACCTGAATTCCAGGCTGTTCGGGGCATTAACTATTACCCTAAGGAGCGTCCCTGGCGAATGTTCGGCGCCTATTTTGACCGGCAGGTGGTAGCTGAAGATTTCAAAAAGCTTCAGTCTCTGCAATTTAATGCTATACGTATTTTTATTCCCTACGGCGTTTTTGGGGAGGCCAAAGTAAACGAGCAGGTATTGCAACAGCTGAAAGAGGTACTGGAGCTGGCAGAAGCATCGGACATAAAAGTCCTGGTTAGCTTATTCGACTTTTACGGGAATTACGACCTTCGCGACTGGACCCTAACCCACAGGCATGCTGAAAAAATTGTCAGGGCGATAAAGGATTCCCCGGCCCTCCTCGGCTGGGACCTCAAAAACGAACCTGACCTTGATTTCGGTTCCAGGGGCCAACAACGGGTGCTCCAATGGCTACGGGAAATGGCAAACCAGCTACGCAAATGGGATCCCGAACACCCGCTTACTATTGGCTGGTCTTCTCCTGAGAAGGCCCGTTTGCTAACCGATGTAGTAGACGTTGTTTCTTTTCATTACTATGAAGACCTGGCAGAGTTGCCGGAACGTTTTAAGGACCTTAGAAAAGTAGCCAGGAACAAACCCGTGGTCTTACAGGAATTCGGCAAATCCAGTTATAGCGGTATTTGGAATGGCTTTTCCGGTTCAGAAGCTCAACAAGCGGCATATATGGAAGCCATCAGGAAATTTACAATAGATAACAAATTATCTTCTTTTGAATGGACCCTTTATGATTTTGACAAGGTCCCAAAAGAAGTTGTAGGACGCCTGCCCTGGCGAAAGGCTTATCAGCGTCATTACGGTCTGATAAATACTGAGGGGAAATTAAAAGAGGCCGCAAAGAATTAAGTACTGTAGAAAAGGAAAAGGGCGACAATTTATTTGTCACCCCTTTACCAACCTAATCTACTAACCTAATCGTTATGTACCAACACCTCAGCCTTTAATAATTCTTCGAGGGCCAGGCGTTGTTTGGAGTTTTTCGCATAGCGAATAGCCTTAAAGTACCCTGTGTATATCTCTGTAATTCTGGACATGGGAAGCGAGCATGCCGCCTTGTAGTTTTGTCTTCCCAAACGAATCCTGTATTGATCATCCTTAAGGATTTTCTCAATGGCTATGGACAGGGATTCCCTGTCTTCGGGCGCAAAGAATTCACCCCTGTATCCTTCTTCCCGTACCAGAATTCCGAGGTCTCCCAGATCAGGTAAAACAACAGCCTTACCATAACTGCCAGCCTGATGCAGCACCCCGGAACTCCCTGTGGTTGATGTGTATGGGAAAACCACAACGGCACTTTCTCCGAATAAATTCGGCACATCTTCTTCAGCGACATATCCTGTAAATTTCAGGTTTTTGACAGCAGCGTAGTGGTTTTGAACTTCCTGCAGATACCCGGGGGTATTGGGGCTGTCCGTTCCGGCTATAACAATCTGGATATCCAGTGCTGTACGCTCGCGGATCAGTTCTACAGCCTCGATAAGCGGTTCAACTTTTTTATAGGTGCCGAATTTTCCAAATGCCATAACCTGCAAGGGGCCTTCAGGCATGTCAAAATCCGGTTCGGGAGGTGTTTCAAATGATCCATGGGGGATCAGGGCAACGTTACGCGAGCCGTACTTCTGCTCTAGTATTTCTTTGTACTTACTGATGGTTACCGCGAGAACATCAGAAGCCAGAACAGAACGGGTCAGGGTACTGCCGACGAAATTATAAATACGCTTCAGGAAAGGGTTGGTGGTGATTCCTGCATTCTCCAGGTCTACTTGCTCAAGAATATTATGCAGCAGGGAAATAGTTGGGATCCCCATTATTCTGCATGCCAATGGCAATAAGAGTCCGATGGCTGCGGGAATTTTCTTATCTCCGAATTTGAGGAATTGCAGGTTAAAGAGCACTGCGTCAGGGCCCGACGCCCGCAGGGTTTTTAAAACCCCCCAGAAGTTCCGGATATCATTGAATTTCCAACATTCCTTTACGGTTATGGGGCAACCTGGCTCCGTAAATGCGAGGTCTTTAGGAGCCTCGGTCTTATCGGTTAACAAGACAATTTCCGTTACCTCTGACTGGAGGCGGAAATGTTTCACAAGATGGTAACCATATTCGGTAAGCGTTACTTTACTGGGTGGGTACGCAGTTACAATGGCTAATTTCATAAGGCTAAGTTTAAATTGGGTTATAGATTTATATGGCAAATATCCTTCTGAACCTTAATAAATAGGGGTGTTTTAAGGCGGGTGACCTGTTTGTGTAGATGAATGAATAACATCATTCGACTAAAATTTTCTGCTTGTTTCCTGGGGTTAGTTCTGCCGGCCAATCAGAGGGCGAATACCACTGGCGATAGTGTGAAAAACCGCATAGTTTCCTGTTGCGGCAAAAAAAAAGACCCTCCGAAAGGAGGGCCACGTGTTACAAAATAGAGTTATGTCTTAGGTTTAAGTTTGGGGCTGTACGGGCATCTGGTCCGACCCGGGATACGAAACCCAGATGTCCTTAATTTGAAAGCCAGGATTGCCTGAAATACATAAGTTGGGAAGCAAAAAGGGCAAGCATGGCAAAAATCTGTATCTGTACGACCATTTCCAGATCCCGGTGAAAGAGGCCAATCAATATTACCTGTAACAGGCCAAAAACAGCAGAAAACCAAATGGGTTTATATTGTTCAAGGGAAAGAAAATAATAGGTGAAAATATTGGCGATGGCAAAAAGTGCCGTCGCAAGGGCATATTGCCAAAGCAAGCCTGCCATAGCGATATACTCCATCCCAAAAAGGAGCTTGATAATCTCATTTGGGAAAATAGCACACGCTAATACTATAAACATTGACAATACCCCCACGTAGCCAACATATTTAAAAAGCAAACTACCGGTAGCCTTCCCTTCCTTTTTGGCACGAACCACTTCCGGGAGTAGTAACATTACAAACATCCATGCTATAAAGTAGACAACCCTTCCAATAAGAGCCAGGGCAGCGTACAGACCTGCCTGTTCTGCATCAAAGTACCGCTTAACAAGCAACACATCACTATTGTTGATGAGGATCTGGGTGAGCTCATAACAGGCTGTTATACAAAGAAATACTTTTATATTCCGTTTTACTTTGGTCTCGAGGCTCCGGGCTTTCAGGAGTTTTATTTTTCCTCCCGAAAGGGGGAAAAAGCCCAGAACCAATGAAACCAATATACCAAATGAAACCAGTATCCCTGGTTGAAAAGGGATTATCAGTAAGATAAGGGCGGTAACTATTAGCCTGCCCCACATTTCCGACTGATAGGAAATGGACAGTTTTTTCAGATCGAACTGCCCTTGGGCGTTCCCCCGGCTAATACTCAATAAAAAGTAAATTGGAATGCCCAGCCCAAAAATCCGAAACATCAGGGCGTTCTGAGTTTGGAAATACTCCTGCAAAACAGGAGCCAATAAAATAACCACTATGCCCAACACCCCACCAATGAAAATGGCTAACCTGTTCATGGTAACAACCAGGCTTTCCTGCTCCCATGCCTGCAGCTGGGCACTGAACTTGGTAACGGTTAATTGCAGGGTCATTCCCAGGAAACTCAGGATCAACAAAAGGGTAACCATCAGGGCCGCCTCTGAAAAAAAGCCCGGCCCCAACATCCGTCCCAGGATCAGATTATAGAGGTAGTTCCCGCCGTTTACCAGCAGGGAACTTATCATAAACCATTGTTGGGGACCAATTCGCCCGGTGCTAAGTTTAAACGCGATCATCACTGAGGATATATAAGGCTTGGGTGGAACTGAGCATCGGGAGGATGTTTTTATTCCCCCGTCCGATTATTGATAAGGCACCGTTGGCTTTGCCAGCCATAATATATAGTTGCTTTAGTGCCACAGCAGCAGTCCGGTCTATAGCCGGCACCCTCTCCAGGTTGAGGATAAGGTGCCGGTTTGGTGACAGGAACCAGCTCATGTGTTCTATCAAAATGCGGGCATTCCCACTATTGAGTACGCCGTTAATGTGAAATATTCCGCGACATTCTGTGATTTGAAGAGCCATAGGTAAAAGATTTTGGGTTAAGAAATGTTCGAATTTTGAAGCAAATATCTCAGAATATGACACTTGAAATAAGCCGGCTTCGGCGGACGGCGGATTAGTGTAGATGAATGACGTATTCCACCCTTCGGCTGCGGGATAAGCTTGCCTAATTTTACATTGAACCCTAATCAGGCTTTCAGCGGGTACCCAAGTGCTCCTGAAATAACACCGCTTAACCTATGAGAAATTCAATTTTATCCCTGTTAATCCTAATCCAGACCCCTTTTATTTCCTATGCGCAAGAGGGGATTCAGGATGGATTTCAAATGCTCGAAAACGGGGATTTTAAAACAGCAGAGTCTTTTTTTAGAGACTACCTCACAGAAGACCCCGAAAATAAAACAGCATTAATATGCTATGGCCGGGCTGTTGGTTTAAATGGAAAACCCGAACAGGCAAATCGTCAATTCAATGAGTTGCTCGAAAAATATCCAGCTGATCTCGAAATAGAGCTGAACTACAATGAATCGCTATTATGGGCGGGTCGATATACCCAAGCCAGGCCCTTATATGCAGAACTGGCAAACCGATATCCTGATGAATTTGAGGTACTACTGGGTTTCGCCAATACACTTAGTAATCTGAAGGAATATCCAGAAGCACTTTTCTGGATAGATAAAGCCCTCAAGCTGGATCCGGCAAACACTAGTGCACTTACTTCCAAAAAATACATTTTGCTGGCAAGTGCCGATAAAGAGATAAAATTGCAGAACTACAAAAGGGGGGAACAACTCCTTGAATCCATTTTTGAATTCTATCCTAATGATCCGGAGGCCTTGCGCGACCTGGCAAATTGTTTTCTGCTTGGCAGTAAATTTGAAGCAGCCAGATCCATATACAAACAGTACGCTGAAATAACCGGCGATTCCCTGACAGCATTAAATGGAATAGCACTTGCGTACCATTTGGATGGCAATAATAAAATTGCCCTGGATACTGCCCGTGTAAGCTTCAGCATGCTAACACCGGATTCCGGAGCATCGGTAAGGGAGCAAACCAGCAGCAGGTATATACAGGCACTCATATGGAATCGGAAGTTTGTAAGGGCCAGCCAAACAATTGACAGTATCTACACCCAATATTCCGACAGCAACTGGTTATTGGCCCTGAGGGCTACCTTAGGCCTGTATACCGGGCGGGTAAAAAACAGCCTTGCTGATTATTCCCGGATATTGCAATCTGACAGCACTTCCTTTGATGGAAACCTTGGCCGGGCCAATGCCCTGTATGCCTCAAACCAGATCATTCCAGCCTACCATGCTGCCCGGAGGACCCTTATATACTATCCCAATCAAAAAGATGCCCTTGCTTTTATAGAAAAACTGGATCTTGCCCTGGCCCCCCGCCTGACAGAACTGGTCGCCTATACCATTGATAATGGCAATAACCAGGCCTTTTACACAAATACCTCAGCGCAATTGGCTCTATCTGAACGATGGACTACCCATGTTACTTACGATTATCGTACCACCGAAAATACCCTTAATGGTTTAAAGGCTGAAACCGAGTCGGTAAGTGCAGGCCTGCAATACCAAATCGGGCCGAAAACCGCATTGAAGTCCCTTTTTGGGTTGAGTAATGCCCGTTTTTCCGAAAATGCCTTCACACAGCCTCTTTTCCAGCTTCAATTACAATCCAAACCCTTTAATTTACAAGACCTTACCCTGGGCTACCAACGGGAGATTCAAAACTTCAATGCCGAGCTTATCAGTAGGGAAATCGTCCAGGAACATTATCAGTTGACGTATAACCTGGGATCCAACTTCGGCCTGGGATGGTATAGCCAGGTGATCCACACCAGACAGAGCGACTCAAATCAAAGGGACCTGCTCTTTACCTCCCTTTACCAGGTACTGCTGCAAAAACCACTTTTAAAATTTGGGTTAAATTACCAGTACATGACTTTTAAGGAGCAATTGCCCGAACTTTATTTTAGCCCCTCCCAATTTCAGGCCGGAGAGATCTTTGGAGATTTCAGAGGTAAGATTGGCCCGTTTACCAGCTTCGTGCTCTCTGCGGCCACGGGAAAACAACAAATAGAAGATCAGGCTTTCAGTTCCAGTTTCCGGGCCGAGGCCGGGATACAATTCAGTTTATCCAAAAGGCTCAGTGCTACCTGTTTCGGAAAGTACAGCAATATCGCTTCAGCTACTGCAGCAGGGTTCGAATTTGCCGAAACCGGGATAAAGCTTCAGTGGCTGCTGAGTAAACAGCCTGTTTTTGCTACCAAGACATATTAGTTGGTTAACGCATAAGGCGTTTCTGATTTGTCAACTCCCGGATTAAAGTAAATTGAGTCTGCGCATTAACTCTGGCCGATTTGACCGACTAATTGGAATGACGTTCTTTTCGATCAGCACACTGTTATCTTCTATATCAATGATTTTCGTGAAGTTGATGATATACGATCTGTGTATTTGGAGGAATTGCTCCTCTGGGAGTTTGGCCAGTATCTTTTTAAGAGTGGTATGAACCAGGTACTCTTCGGTTTCCGTTTTAATGTTAATGTAGTCGCCCTTGGCCTCTATCAGTAAAATTTCATTATACTTCAACTTTATCAGCCGCCGGTCAATATTGATATAGAGGTCTTCGCCCACGCGGTTCTCTCCATCGGGAAGGTCCGCCTTTTTTGGCCTGGTCAAATGGCTGTTTTGTACTTTTTGTATACACTTCTCAAAGCGTTCCGGCAGTATAGGTTTTACCAGGTAATCGACAATGGTTTCATACTCGTAAGAAGCGATTGCAAAATCTGTATCGGAGGTGGTCATCACAATATTAGGAGGGTTCTTCAGGGTTTGAACAAAGTCTATCCCGCTAAAGCCCGGCATATGAATATCCAGAAAAATCAAATCAATGTCTTGCTGGTTCAGGAATTTGATGGCCTCAATAGCGTTGTCAAACTCCTCAATCACATGCAGGTTGTCCATTTTGGAACAAAGTTGCTTTAATACGGCCCTTGCTGCTGCCTCGTCATCGATAATTATGCAATTCATGCGGTCAGGCGTTTTAAATACTCCTCAATATAATTCAATGTGTCCAAAAAGCCTGAAGCTTTGTCTGTTTTTCCGTCTCTTAACTCCTCTTCGTGAAGCCCGGCAAGGGTATGTCCCTGATGAAGATTCAAAATACTTAATTTATGCTTGATCTTATGCACCCACTCGGATGCAGTGCGGTATTCTTTTCTTTGCAGAGCCTGCAAATACGCTTCCTTCTCTCCTGGGAATTCTGTTTTCAAAATGTGAATAAACTGATCCCGGAATTCCTTATCGTCCCCGGCAAGTCGGTTTATGTAATCCAAATTAGCTTCGTTTTTCATTCCCGATTTTTTTTGAGGGTAAAGTGAAAGGTGGTACCCTTGCCGACTTCGGATTCTACCCAAACCTTTCCGGAATATAAGTCTACAATCTTTTTGACAATAGACAGTCCTATCCCCGTTGAACCCTCCCTTTTGTTGAGCGACTGAAATATTTTAAATATTTTTTCATGATATTGTTCCGGAATACCTACCCCATTGTCCTTAACGCTAAATTTCCAGTGGGACTTACATTCCTGGCAAAAGACCTGTACGATACCCTCGTCCGTCTCAATATGCATTACGGCATTCGAGAGCAGATTCTGGAACAACTGGTGAATTTTGGTTTTTTCCGCCACCAATACCGGTAAAGGGTCCATTATTATAACTTTCACGTGCTCCGGGATAAATATGATCTCCCTTATTTCCGCCACTACCTGATTGAGATCTACTTCGGTTTCATCGGCTGCCTTTCGGTCTATACTGGAATATTTCAGGATTCCACTAATCAGACTGTCCATCCCCTCTATTTTCTCCTGCATCATTTGCAATTGATTTACCCCGTCTTCTCTTAAGACATCCTGGTAATCTTCCTTCAGCCAGCTGGCAAGGGCACTGATGCTGCGAAGGGGCGATTTTAAGTCGTGTGAAACGATATGGGCGTATTCCTGCAGTTCCTTATTGCTTTTTTGCAACTCTCCCAGAAGGTGTTCTTTTTGAATTTGGAGTTGCTTTGATTCGGTAATATCGAGGTGGATTCCTATGGAGCCAATAACCTGCTGGGCTTCATTGTATCTGGGTGCCCCACTGATTAGCCAGTGACGGGTCTGCCCGTTTTTGTCTTTTACCTGTATTTCGTAGGAATCCGATACATTGTCCAGCCGCCTGGCATTCTTTTCTGCTATTTTAGACTTGTCAAAAACCTTTAATACTTCACTGGCTTTGCGCCCAATGAGCTCTTCCTCATTATAACCACTCATCGTGCAGAAGCTTTGATTGACCAGTTGAATATGATCCTCATTGTCTACTTCTATCAGCCCCAGATTCATATTGGCAATAATGCTGCTGTACTTATCTTTTTCTGCCTGAAGGTTTCTTTTGAATGTTTTTCGAAGCGTTATATCCCTGTAGGTCCATAAATGGCCTTTATAGTCGCCCTGGATGATAATGGGAATATAATCTCGTTCCAGAATGCGGCCGTCAATTAATTCGAGTTCATCGGCGAGGACGGTTTCCCGTTTCCGGAGGATTTCATCGATGCGCTTAACGAATTTATCGGGATTTTTGAAAAAGCCCTTGGATTCTTCCGCGGCATTGGAACAGTCAGCTCCTATCATCTGCTCCGGACTGGCCTGTATCCCAAACATTTGACAAAACTTACTGTTGGTCAGGGCGATACTTCGATTTTGATCTTCCAGCAAAACCCCCATCTCAAGGTTCTTAATAAGAGTTGCCAGCCTGTTTTCAGAAGCCTCCAATTGTTCGCGGGCCTGCACTTCCCTTGTAATATCTTCCACAATGGCGACCTGGTAGCCAATATCCCCAGCTGTATTTCGAACAGCGCTCACGGAGGTCTTGGCCATAAAAAGGCTTCCGTCTTTCCGCTTATACTTCTTATGCAGGGTAAAGTGGTCCAGTTCCCCCTTGTTCATCTGTTCGATCAGCTCTTTAGATCCCTTAACATCCTTGTAGGATGAAATATCCGATACACTTAATTTCTTAAGCTCTTCATGTGAATATCCCAGCATTTGCAACATGGCGGCGTTACTCTTGATGATCTTACCCTTGTCAGTAAGTACAATCCCGAGCGGGGAATTCTCAACAATGATATCCAGTTGCTTCCGTTGCTCGGATAGAAGCGCTTCTATTTCCATCTCTTGGGTAATATCCCGAATGATCCCCTGTGCCGCAATGGGTTTGCCTGCCCTGTTGTGGATCAGGCTGGCATTAATCTGAACATATTTCAGCTCCCGCTTTTTTGTAAAGATTTTGGCTCTGTAGTTTCTTAGACTCCCTACTTCCAGTAGGGTGCCAATAGACTCTTGTGTATATTGCAGATAATCCGGATGCACCAGGGATGCCAAATTGATAGATTCTTTTGTGTAGTCAAACCCCAGGAATTCCTTTGCTGACTCATTGGTCCGTATTACCTCAAAATTCAGATCCATCACTACGTAGGGGTCTGTAATATTGAGAAAGGCCGCATCCATCTCGTCAGATTTCTCATCCAACAAGCTGTTCAGTCTTGCATTGGCCCGTTTCAGGTGCTCAGCGGTATCAAAAAGTTCCTTGGATTTTTCTTCGAGGATTCTCTCTGCCTGCTGCCGCGCTTTTTTCTGGCGTTCCAATGCCCTTTTGAGTATTTCTATCTCGTTAGGCGGCATTTTGTACAATATCAAATTTCACCTCAGTGCCATCTTCCTTAAGTAACTCATAGGATACGGTTGCAGAAGTATTGAAATGCTCAAAACATTTCTCAATAAGCCCATGGGCAAGCCGATACAAACCCCTCGAAGAGGAGTAAATCATCGAAAGAGAATTGTCGGTTTTTTCCAGAATTTTAAATGTAGGTAATTGAGCATCCGGATAGAGTTTTTTTACATGTACATGAATATGGTCTTCTATACAGTATAACAATCCGAGTGGAGAAGTATAATTCTGAATTACCTCCGGATGCGTTTTACCAAGTCTTCCAAAAAGGTAGTGTCCGAAGGCATATAGCAGGTCAGATACAGGTTTGTCAATCTTCTTATTGAGTGCACCCAACAAGCTTACCATCTCATTAAATTCATAGGTTCCCACAGAGGTATAGACTCCTTCGGAGGGCAGGTCTGCAGCTTCGATAATGGCATCCACGGTTTCGAGTCCGAATTCCGACTCTACCATTTCTAAGAATTCGGTAAATATAATCCCCTTCATTAGGTTTGGCGTTTGATTAAAAGTAGGAAATTAGCCACTTACAAAATAAGAATTGTTGTGAAACGCCAGATTTTGTCAGGCTTTGACCAATTCGTTGATGCCCCAGTACTCCAGCACCGTTTTTATTCGCGCTTCGTAATCTTCAAATTTGAGTGGCTTGATTACGTAGCCGGCAATACCAATTTTATAGCATTCCAGCAAGTCTTCCCGGTTTTCTGAAGTGGTCAGGATAATTGTTGGCAAAAATTTGATCTGCTCGTGTTCCTTCAATCTTTTTAAGAACTCTATCCCATTCATACGGGGCATATTTAGGTCTAAAAGGATGAGATCGGGCAATGGCTCGTTTTCGAGCAAATCCAAAGCTTCTTCCCCGTTCTTGGCTTCCCTGAGTTCGTGTGGTATTTGAAGTTTGGTAAGGACACGCTGGAACTTCATCGTTTCGATAGCGTCGTCTTCAATCAGTAGAAGGTTCATTCAGAATGAGATTTAAATGGCAATATACCTTCTTTTGTTTAGTACTTAAGTTTATATGTGGTTCAAAAGCAGATAAGTATAGACGAATGAAAAGTTGCTGTCGGTGAACGGCAAAATAAGGCTACCCTTTCTGGGCGGACCAAATCTGCTGAGGTAGTGGCAGGTTTGAACAGCTTCTTCAGAGACCGAAGGTCGGCTTAGGCGAAACTGCCCGCATTAAAAAGCCCCTTATTAAAAGGGGCTTTTAAAAAAAAGGCTTAGGCTCCAACCGGCCGCATCCACAGCAAATGTTTCCATTTCCCGTACTCTTTTAGTACCAGTAGAATATTAACAATCAGCAGCCCTGCCGTCTGGAATAGTTCCCCCAGTTCATCCGCCTCCAGAAAAAGGTGGAAAAGGAAGATATGCAGCGTAATAGGCAGCAGAAAAAGGGCTCCTATAAAACTGGTGTACTGCAAAATCAGCAGCAGGCCAAAGAGCAATTCGCAAATCCCCAACACCTGCCAGAAATATCCGGTCTGTTTTGCCCCGCTGATGTACAGGACTTTTTGCAGCGTAGGTTTCTGGGCCGGATCATGGAATTTTTGTGCCGTTTCCACCACCTGAAGGGGTTCCGGAATCGGTTTTTGAAACTTCTGCACCCCTCCATAGATCATAAACCCTCCGAGCAACAGGCGCAGTACGATAAAGATAATATTAAGGGATTTCATTTAGTTGGCCAGTGTTAGTTCTCCTTCATTCGGGTTGTATACATACCGGAAAGTGTAGTACCGGGAGGCATCCGCAAAACCGTCCGGGTTAGCCGGTGCATCCTTGTAATAACTCAATATCTCTACTTTGGCGTACTTTCCATCATGTGTCCTGAAAACGAGCACCACGCCGGGAATGGGACTTACTACATTGGTCATGAAATTGTAATTGTACCATCCGTTATCACTCCCCAGCGGGATGGCAAAGGCACCACTGGCATCCTGGGAAAAACTCAGCCCTTCTGCCGAGTTAATTTCATCAAACAGGCCATTTACGATTACTGCTCCTGCGTCTGCGTTGCGTTCCGGTTCATCATTTGTTCCAGTAGCCACGCCACCGTTAATGGCAATGGTGGTTCCCCTGAAAGCAATGTCCCAGTCCGTATTGCTTTCGGTAACCGCTCCGGTCTCAAAACTGAATTTTGTAAAGGGACCTCCAATTTCACCCTGTCCCTGTCCTCCCTCCTGAGGCGCAAATAGATTTTCAAAAGTGGCCACTTCCAGCTCCTGTAAAACCGTGAAGGAAGCAGGGGCCGTTTTGGCAACGCCATTGGCCACTATGCGTACCTCCCCCGATACGGCTCCTGGCGGAACACTTGTCACAATCCGGCTGTCGGTCAGGGAGGTAATGGGTGCAACTGCCCCCCCTATAGTGAGCTCTATTTTTGCAGCGTCTGATGGGAAATTGCTTCCCGTTATGGTTAGTTCTGTTCCGACGGTTCCTACCTCCGGGGAAATGGAGGTGACATTGAATGCAACTACCTCCCCCATATCATCTTCGCTACAGGCTGTCAGGGCTATCATAAGCACAAAGAGTTTGAGTAGTTTTAGGCTTCCTTTCATAGTTCTAATGATTTAAAATTGAAAATTTAGTTTAACAAATAATTGTATTCCAGGATTGATAAACACTTCGTTATCCTGGGCTGCCAGGGGGTTACTCCCCCTGAAGTCTAAAAGGTTGTTGGCCCCCATTTGCAGCTGATAATCCTCCCATAGGGTCTTTCCAAACGACAGGTTGACCAGGGAGTACCCGTTTACAAAGGAATCGTCGTAGGTATCCAGCAATCCATTTCCGTTGCGGTCGGTAAGGCCAAAACGGCTGCGGTATACCAGGCGCAGGTTGCAATGGGCATTCCAATCCGGGATTTCATAAAAGGCTTTCAGGTTAAGGGTATGCCTGGACCGGTTTTCAAGTCCAAAATAATCGGAGGTTTGCAGGCGGACCGTTTCCTGGGACTGCGGGTCTCTGGCGAATACCTGCCCGTTTTCAATATCGTTCCGCCTTTCTTTGTCGTAGGCATATAATAGCTGATACCCACCGGAGAGCCGCAGGTTATCCTCAAGGCGGACTTGTAGGTCTACTTCCATGCCCTGGGTAAAGACGCGTTCCCGGTTGATGTATCCGAATACATTTTGGCCGTTGGATTTAGCTGCAAGTATCCGGGTATCTATCAAGTTCCTGAAATCATTTCTGAAGAAGTTCACCCCTGCGGACACCTTCCCGTTTCTGTAGGTAGTCCCCAGGTTGAAACCTACCGAGGTTTCGGCATCCAGGGCGTCCCCCAGCATTGCAGGATCCACCTGGAGGCTCGCCAGTTCCCCGTTATCCTGAAGGCGCTGGATCCCGTCCGCTTCCACCTCCTTGCCAAAGACGGAATAGCCGCCGCCGGAGGCATTGGTGAAGTCCAGGTACAGTTGCCGGAAATCCGGGGCCTTGAAGCCGCTGCCTACCGACCCTTTTACGGCCAGGTGCGGGCTGAGTGCGTAACGCGCCGATATTTTGGGACTGAGCTGGGAATTGTATTCGCTGTGGCTATCGTATCGGGCTCCCGCAATAATATTGAGCCGATCCGAGGGGTTAAAATCGTATTGCGCAAAGAGGTACTGCGAATCAAAAGTAACCAGGTCCGCAAACAGGGAACGATCGAGACTCTCAAAGTTATATCCCCCGCCAAGGCTTAAGGTATTCTGGTCCCTGTAGGAGTAATTTATCCGAACCTCCGGTCTGAAAAGTTTTTGGTCAAAGGCATTGTCGAGCAGCAATTCATCATTTATGGGGTCTGTGGTCTGTTCGTTTGTCGTGTAATTGGTATAATACAGCTCGTATTGAATTTCAGTTCTTGAAGAAGGGTGTTGATTTGCCCGTAACTGCAGGTTCAGATCGGTTTCCTCACTCCTTCCGTCGGACACCGCGAACGACTGCCCGAAGTAGCGGGCGGAACTAAATACATCCCATTTTTCAGAAGCCTCAAAATAGAAGCGGCCACTGAGGGTGTAATTGGTCAGCGGATTAATCGTTTGCCCTTCCTGATCTGGTGCAAGGTCTACCCCATCACTGCTGAGGCGATCGGCAAAAAGGGCATATCCAAACGCACCCATGCGCTGGCTGAGGCTTACATTGGAGTTTTGATTGTTAAAGGTGGCTGCCCGGTGGGAAACAGCACCCGTCAGGTTTTCAGAACGGGGTTTTTCCGTAATAATATTGATAACCCCGCCCAGGGCCTCGGAACCAAATAAACTGGAGGAAGGGCCCTTTACAATTTCAATTTGGGCAATATTTCCGACGGCAAACCTGCTTAAGTCCAGGTTGCCGGAACTGCGACCGACCATAGGTACCCCATCAATAAGTACCAGAATATAATCGGAGGCAATCCCCTGTATCTGGACGCCTTCCCCCCCACCAATAGTGGCATCCGGTGTCATGACAATCCCGGTTTGCTCAGACAGGATTTCGTTGAGACGGGTCACTCCTGTCTGTTCCAGTTGTTTTTTGGGAATGAGTGTTACCGGCAAGGGCAGGGAAGATAATTGACGCATGGTACGGGTAGCCGTCACCACTACTTCGTTCAGGTTTTCGGTCAGGACCGAGTCTTTCTCCGGTGATTGCTGAGCCAATGAAAAAAAATGGGCCAATGTTGAAAAAATTATGACGAAATAATTTTTATTTAGACTCATTCCATTTTATTTTTGACCGCAAATATATATGTTATTTATAATCGTTCTAAATAATAATTGCTCTTTTTTTAAAATTATTTTCCACTAAAACAATCCAAATGACTACTAAAAAAGCACTATTTGCCGCCCTATTTTCAATGGCTTCTTCTACCCTGGTCTTCGGTCAGGAAAAAAAAGAACTGGATAAAAATTCGATCAAGGACCTATGTGGTTGCTATGAGATAACCTTTAAGTACACAGAGACCTTTGCCCCTGAAATTGACTATGAAAAAAAACTGGATTATACCGCTGCTGCACTGGAGCTAGCCCTTCCAATTTATGAAGGGGATGACAAAATATCGATACAGCATTTACTGGTTGTCAATGACACCATGGTGGTAAAACACTGGAGGCAGGACTGGATATATGAGAACGAGGAGGTTTTTACCTACAATAAGGACAACAGCTGGAATTTTAAGAAGATACCTGCCGATCAGGTATCGGGCCAGTGGACTCAAAAGGTCTATCAGACAGACGACAGCCCGCGCTATTCCGGTTCGGCCACCTGGGTGCATTTTGACGGCAAACACTTCTGGGAAAACAAGGCAGATTCTCCACTGCCCCGCCGGGAGTATACCAAAAGGAGCGACTACAATGTTATGATTCGCGGCAACCGCCATGAAATAACCGATTTTGGTTGGGTGCACGAACAGGATAACGATAAAATTATCCGAACAGAAGGAGCCGCAGATGTGTTACTGGCACAAGAGAAGGGTATGAACATCTATACCAAAGTGGCAGAAGAAAAGTGTCAGCTGGCCAAAGACTGGTGGGACGAGCATGGCGATTTCTGGACCAGCGTCAGAGAGGCGTGGAACGGAATTTACGATAGGGAGGGAGATCTGACCCTTGCTAAAAAGGTTGATGGGAAGCCACTCTTTATGCACCTATATCCGCTGGAGAAAAAGGGAGCCACTTCAGATGAAATCGAAGAGGTAATTAGCAAGTTTGTAATCGCTGAAAAGGAGGTAAGTAGTGTTCAAACTAAATAGCATATTATATCGGTATGGGGCCATGGTAATCATGGCCCTTTTGCTTTCGGGCTATACCACAAATTCCATTTCACCCAGGCTGCAGCAAAAATTGCAGGCCGCTGTGGAATCCACTTTTTCAGAAGCAGAATTTGATTTGCTTCCTATCTCGATAAATCCGAATCTTGCCAAAAAGGCTTCGGTCCCGCTGGGAGAAGAAAACCTGTTTAAAATCTCAAGAGAGGAGGAGCTGCTGGGCTATGCCTACCTGGGCAACGCCCCGAGTATGAAAAATACATTTGATTATGTAGTCTTATTTACTCCGGATATGAGCATTAAGAAGGCCAAGGTGCTTATCTACCGGGAAGATTACGGACGTCAGATCGGGAGCCAGCGCTGGCTGAAACAGTTCATCGGCAAAAAAGCGGGAGAATCTGTGTCCTACGGAAAGGATGTGGATGCTATCTCCGGAGCCACCATTTCAGCCCGCTCCATGACCCTGGCAGTAGACAAAGTATTGGTCAGTATGGCCATGCTAAAGGCTGAAAAGGCTCTATAATGTTGTTAGGTGGAAGTATACAGAATCTGTCCAGGGAACTGAAAACCCTGATAATCCTTTACCTGCTCATAACCAGTGTAGGCTTCCTGTCTGCACTGCAATTTGTTCGGGTTACCAGTGAAGGCAATCCGAAGGGTATACAGGAGAATTACCTTGGAAATGAAGACGACCCGGAGGCCCTGGAACTGAAGTTTGCCAAAAGTGAAAAACAGATCCTCAATATCGTGCATAGCCATATGCTTGCAATGGGGATGCTTTTCCTGATCCTGGCTTTTTTGGTTTACCTCAGCCCCGTTACAGGTATTTTGCGAAAGGTTTTATTGTTTGAGCCTCTGATCTCCGTTTTCCTGACCTTTGGGGGCATTTATCTGCTTTGGAAGGAAATCCTATGGATGCGCTATGTGATAATGGTATCGGGAACTTTAATGAGTATTTCCTATGTTGTATCCGTCATCCTGCTGCTCTACTGGTTGTGCAGGAAAAAAGTCCCGCGAAGCATTAAGGTTGGCATGAAGCGGGTTTAATAGACCCTTTCACTGGTTTCTCTGGTATTTAGCAGGCGGGGATTCTATCAGCCCGCCTCTAATTGGTGCAGTTTGGGAAGCATCACCTCCTTCTTATCGTGATAGGCTTCCATATCGAAAAGGATCACATTCAATAAGCGTATCGCAGCCAGGATGTGAGGGCCTTTGTTGAGCATCATGCACTCAGCCTGCATGGCAGCGCCAGCATCCGTGATTTCCGACCGGGAAGGCAGGCCTTTCTTGGCCAGGTTTTCCAGGACCTGGGTAGCCCATACCACGGGGATGTGGGCCAGATTTCAAAAACTTACGTCCTTGCCATTACATTTTAAATCCCAGCATGAGTCAGCAGCAGATCCCTACTCTTAACCCTTTTACGTATATATTAATGATATTGCTACTTTAATGAAATAATATTAAAAAAATATGTCATTCTTAACTTTTTATAAACTATTCGTGTTAAAATAAGTTTTATTTGATAAATTTAATTGACAATCTACTTGATGAACTGTTAACTTCTTGACCCGTTTCCCCCTGCGGTACACTTCAGGAAGGGGGAATTTGTAATCAACCTAACCAATACGACCTTCCGGGCTTCGGAGCCGTATTTTCAATTTTACTGCATCATGCCAACTGCGCCCAGGATAACTTTGGTATTGCTCCTTTTGCTTACCAATTGGTCCGTTACTGCCCAGCAGAAAACCATCAGTGGAACGGTACGGGATAATTTTAACGAACCCCTGTTGGGGGCCAACGTGTTGGTTGAGGGTACCCAGCGAGGGACTATCACCGGCCCGGACGGGACCTACCAGATACAGGCCGCCGAAGGAGAAAGGGTCTTGTTTTCTTATGTCGGCTATATCACAGCCATTGTGATGGTCGATACCCGAAACAACTACAACATTACCCTTATGCCCGGGAATGACCTGGAAGAGGTGGTGGTGGTCGGATACGGAACCACCAGCCGGAAAACCCTTACAGACAACATTGCGTCCATAAGCAGGGAACAGATCAAGGAAGTCCCGGTTCCCTCTGTGCAGGGGGCCCTGGTGGGCAAGGCAGCCGGGGTACAGATCACTCAGGTGAGCGGCAGGGCAGAAGGAGGCTTTAAAATCCGCGTACGGGGGGTTGCCACCATCAACGGAAACCAGGAGCCTCTTTATGTAATTGACGGGGTACCTATCTTTAAAAGCGATTTCAGTGTCAATGGATCCCCCATCAACGACCTGATATCCCTGAACCCGGCTGATATCGAGTCCATAGAAATCCTGAAGGACGCCTCTGCGGCGGCCATCTATGGCTCCAGGGGCACCAACGGGGTGGTCTTGATAACTACCAAAAGCGGTAAAAAAGGGAAAACCCGTTTTTCCTTTAACTCTTCTTATGGCTGGAGCGAACCCTCCAATACCCTGGAATGGCTCAATACAGAAGAGTACGTGGAGCTGTATACAGAGGCGGCCCTTAATTCCGGTTTTACGGAAGACGATGCAGCTTTTTTCTTCAACCTTTTTGCCGAGGACGAGGCTGACTGGCGGGAAGGGGCTGTAGATACAGACTGGCAATCCCTCGGCCTGGTATCAGGGGCCGTGCAGGATATCAGTTTCAGTGCCAGTGGCGGGGAAGAGAAAACCACTTTTTTCCTTTCTACAGGCTACAATAAGACCGAAGCTATCATTCGGGGGAATACCCTCGAGCGCTATACCATCCGGGCCAATATAGAACACAAGGCCAATGACTGGCTTACCCTGGGGCTCAATTCCAACCTGAGTAAATCCCAGCTGGCGCGGATTGCCAATGACAACCAGTTCGCCAACCCCTTACAGGCCATTGCGCAAATCCCCTTTTCAAGTCCTTATTTATCGGATGGAGTCACTCCAAATACTGAAACCACCCTGTACTACAACTTCCTCATGGATGCATTCAATGGGGAACACGAAACAAATATCTGGAGGGCCTTTGCCAAAGTCTATGGACAGATAAACTTTACAGATAATCTCTACCTGCGGTCCGAATTTGGCTACGACCTGACCGACCAGATGGAAGAACGTTTTTTTGGCAGCCTTACACAGTCTGCCTCTACCAATGGCTTTGCAGATGCCTATGACGATAAGGAGGAAAAATTTGTGATCAACAATTACCTCCAATACCGGCTTAACCGGGAAAAGCTACAGTTGGAGGCCACCCTGGGGATGTCCTTTGAAGAGCTTTTTAACAAAGGAATTTACATAGAAGGCCAGGATTTCCCCTCGGACCAGTTGCGTAAACTGGCAAGTGCCGGGGAAATTACAGGGGGTACTACCTATGAATCGCGGGCCACCCTGGTTTCCTATTTCGCAAGGGCCAGTGCCACCCTATTTGACACCTGGTTGTTGAAAGCCAGTTTGCGGGTAGACGGATCGTCCCGTTTCGGGGTCAATTCCCAGTATGGCACCTTCCCGGCCGCCTCGGTGGGCTGGCTGGCCTCCAATGAACCCTTCCTGCAGAACAATAATACCATCTCCAACCTGAAACTGCGGGCCAGCTGGGGGGTGACAGGAAATTCCAATACCAACCCCTTTGCCAGCCGCACCGAATTCAATACCAATACCTATAATTTAAGGCCGGGATTTTTCCTGCAACGCCTGGGAGATCCGAACCTGGGCTGGGAAGAAACGGAGCAGTATAACTTTGGTCTGGACACGGGTTTGTTTAATGACCGGATCAATGCCTCTGTAGATTATTACCAGAAGAACACGGAAGACCTGTTGTTTTCCGTACCCATACCCAGCACTAACGGAATCCGTTCGGTAGACCGGAATTTAGGTGAAATCCAGAATCGGGGTCTGGAGTTTGTCCTTGACACCAAAAATATCCTGGGGGAGAATTTCAGTTGGAGTACCAATATCAACCTGGCCTTCAATACCAATGAAGTAAAAAGCCTGCCCGAAGGGCAGGATATAATCCGGTCCAACAAGATCATACGGGAAGGCGAAACTGTGGCCTCCTGGTACATGGTGGAATATGCCGGGGTGGATCCGGCCAATGGGGATGCCCTGTTCTTCCTGAATACCGAATTGGCAGACGGCAGCCTGGACAGGAATACCACCAATGATTTTAACGAGGCCAGCCGTCGGATTCTGGGGAACCCTTTCCCCGATGTCATCGGCGGGATGACCCACAATTTCCGATTCAAGGGGATTGACTTCTCTTTTACCTTCCAGGGGGAGTGGGGTGCACAAATCTATAACGGAGGGGGGATCTACCAGTCTTCCAATGCAGACTTCTTTGATAACCAGACCCGAGACCAGTTAAACCGCTGGCAGCAGCCTGGCGACATTACAAATGTTCCACAGGCACGACTATTCGGGGGCAATGGTTCCCAAACTTCTTCCCGTTACCTGGAAGACGGAGACTTTATCCGCCTGCGAAACCTGACCCTGGGCTACACACTCCCCCCGGACATTACCCGCCGTTTGGGAATGGATCGCCTCCGGGTCTATTTTACAGGGGTAAACCTTTTGACTATTACGGATTACAGCGGATGGGATCCGGAATCTACGGCCGATTTTGCCCAGCGCAATTCTGCTGCTTCTGGCCTGGCATTCTATTCCCCGCCTCAGGCGCGTACCCTAACGATTGGATTTAATGTAGACTTTTAAAACGCTGGTTATGGACAATAAATATATCTTCATCTTTCTCATACTATTATTCGTTGGCTGCGATGATAACCTGGAAACCCAGCCAACTGACAGCCTCACCCCGGAACAGCTTTTTGAGAACCCGGAAAATCTGGATAAAACCCTTATTGGTGCGTATGCCAGATCAACTTTTTTTTATGCGGGGGAATATCAGACCATTACAGAACTTCTGGCCAATGAGGGGGAATTGGCTTATCGGGGAACATTTCCCACCTTTTTTGAATTTGACCGTAAGCAGGTAACCCTCACAAATGGTACCGCGCGTTTTCTCTGGTTCACCTCCTATAGTTCCATAAATCTTTGCAACCTGGTACTGAACAATCTGGAGATACAGGAGGATGATGAAATACGTTCCCGCCTGGAAGGGGAAGCCAAATTTCTGCGCGCACTGCATTATTTTGAACTGGTACGCTTCTACGCCCTGCCCTACGAGGCAGGGGTCTCAAACAACCAATTGGGGGTTCCCCTGGTTTACGACGGGGTATCAGACCTCAGCCAGGTCACCTATCCGGCTCGCAATACCGTTAATGAGGTTTATGCCCAGGTCCTTTCCGATCTGCAGGATGCCTATAGCCTGCTGCCCGAGAACAATGCAGATCGTGCAGACCGCTATGCCGCCCGGGCCCTTTTGGCAAGGGTATATTTACAGCAGGGCAATTACACTGCTGCCCGCGATGCTGCCCATGATGTTTTGGTAAATAGCGGGCACAGCCTGGCGCCAAACCTGGCCGCGGCTTTTAATAATGAGACAGATGGAGTTGAAGATATTTTTTCCTGGCAGGTGACCACCCAGGATGGAACAAATTGGTATAACACTTATTGGGCCACCATTCAGTTCGGGGGGCGCTCCCAGACTGCGGACGTAACCATTGAACCCCCGTTTTTCGACTTGTTTTCCGGGCCGGATGACCGGGCCGATTTTATCTATAACGGCAATGGCACCAATGTTACAGCCAAATGGCAGGGGCAATTTGCCAATGTACCCCATATCCGTATTGCTGAAATGCATCTGATCCGGGCAGAGTGCAATTTTCGGGAAGGCAGCAGCCTGGGCCTGGCCCCTGAAGAAGAGATTAACGCCCTGCGAGGGCGTTCCAATGCAGGCCCGTTATCGGGCATAAGCCTGCAGGACATCCTGGACGAACGGCGACGCGAACTGGCCTTTGAAGGCTTTCGCCTGCACGATGCTAAACGCCTGTTGTTGAATATTGATACGCTGCCCTTCAATTCAAACCAACTGGTAATGCCCCTTCCCCAGGATGACATAGACATTAACCCCAACCTGGTCCAAAATCCGGGGTATGCGAATTAAAATCAGTTCATCTGGAAAATGAACCTGAAGGAATATTTTAAAGAACTCCAGCGCCGCCATGTGGTCAAGGCCGGTCTGGCCTACCTCGTGGGAGCCTGGCTCCTGGTGCAGGTACTGGACATTTTGCTCGATGCCTTTGAGTTGGGCACCGGTTGGATGCAAACCACAATTATTGTGCTTTCAGTTGGTTTCCCCATCTGGCTCATCATTGCCTGGGTGTATGATTTTTCATCAGAGGGGATAAAGAAGACCGAAGATGTACCATTTGATCCTGAGGTTTCCAGGAAGAAGAATTTAGGGTTGAACCGGGTGATCATCGGCGGGCTAAGCATAGCCGTAATTTTGCTTGTTGTTAACCAGGTCCGGATGAGCCAAAATGTAGAGGAACCACTTGCAGAAGCTTCCCTCCTGCCCGATTTCACCTCTTCCATTGCGGTAATGGCTTTTGACGACATGAGCCCGGAAATGGACCAGGAATACCTATCCGATGGGATCAGCGAAGAAATATTGAATTACCTTGCCAAATACAAAGACCTTAAGGTCATCAGCCGCACCTCTTCCTTTGCATACAAGGGCAAGAATGTCACTATTGATCAAATTGGAGAGGAATTGGAAGTCGCCTATATCCTGGAGGGCAGCGTTCGTAAGGCAAAGGACACTTATCGCATAACGGTCCAACTTATAAACACAACAGACGGCGCCCACATCTGGTCAGATACTTTTGATCGGAAGATTGAGGACATTTTGTTTGTGCAAGATGAAATCGGGAAACTAGTTGCGGAGCGCTTAAATCTAACGTTCTCAACAGAAGATGTTTTGTTGCGAAAAGTGGATCCTGAAGCTTACGATTTATACTTGCAAGGGGTTAAGAGCTTAAGAGATTTAAAAGTGTTTACAGACAGTGCAATTACCATTGCTGATTCACTGCTGCGTAATTCTATAAAGATCGATCCTGATTATGCACCCCCATGGGCCTTGTTATCCGCTACAACATTCCATAGGGGTATTTATAACAACCACATCGAAAAAGATGAAGCTATAACTATTGGAATGAATGCCGCTCTAAAAGCAAAGGAATTAGATTCAAATAATATCATGGCATTAAATTGGATTTCCAATTGGCAATGGCACAATCGGGAAGGAAACAAGTCATTAAAAACATTAGAAGGATTACTTTCCAAGGTTCCAAATGATGTAGAGGCTTATCATTATGCGACACATGCCTATACCCGGCTAGGGATGCCTGAAAAAGCTCTGGTAACTATTTATAAGGCTATACCTCTTTCACCAATGAAACCTGAATTGTATAGGTGGGCCTGGAAGCTAGAGAGGTACAGGGAGAATTATCCCAAAGCCTCAGCCTTGTACAATAAGCACATAGAGGTGCGCAAACAACAAATAGGTGAAGATCCATATTTGGATGAGCTTGCTATTGATTATTTTGAAAATGGCCAGATCGAAAAAGCCAGAGAAACCTTAGCCAAAGACACAGATCCCTATTGGAGCTTATACGCTACCATTCTGATTGAATCAAAATCCGATAATTCGGAGCGGGCCGATAGTTTATTGACCTTATTTACACAGCTTCCCGAAAGACAAATATTGGAAAGCACAGGCGAAGATTTGGGCTTTTACCATTTTCAATCAGCTGTTTTGTACGCATCTATAGGAGATTTGAACAGGGCATTTATTTCACTGGAAAAAGCTTGGGATCGCCTTCTTACGCATACCGAGGATTTGTGGTTAAATCCTGAATTAAAGGCCCTTCATTCCGATCCGCGCTGGTCAGAGCTTCTGAAAAAGTTAGGCAAAGAATTTAATTTTAATTACAACAATTACATGGAAGGCCAATGAGTTAATCCCCACCGTCATGAGTAATTTTTTTAACGAACTCAAAAACCGAAACGTCTACAAGGTAGCTACCGCCTATGTGGTCACCAGCTGGCTGATTTTGCAGGCCGTGGAAACCCTGGGGAACAACCTGGGCTGGCCGCCAACCATTGCCTATTGGACCACCCTGATGCTTATTGTGGGCTTCCCCATAGCCCTGGTGTTGACATGGCTGTATGAATTCACACCACAGGGATTAAAGCGCACGGGAATCGTCCAACAGGATACGGCCGACAACCGCAAAGCGGGCCGGCGCCTGAACCATATAATCATTGGCGTACTTGCCGTGACCCTTTGCTTTCTACTGGTAGAAAGGGTTTTTTTTGCAGGGGCCACCAGTATCAACAAAAAGCAGGAAGCGAGTATTGCGGTGTTGCCGTTTGAAAATATCAGCGTGCTGGAAAACAGCGAAAATTTTGCTAAAGGCCTGACAGAACAAATTTTAAATGACTTGGCCAAATTAAGCGCTTTACAGGTAATAGACCCCAAATCTTCCTTCTCCTATGATGACATGAAAGTTAGTGATAAAGAAATAGGGGAAGAGCTAAAGGTAAATTATCTCCTTAAAGGAAGCCTTCAATATGACAAAAATAATAACCGGATTAAAGTTATTACCCGGCTTGTAAATGCGAATAATGGCCACTATTTATGGTCCGATTCCTATGAAGGTGATTTTATTGAGATCTTTGGATTTCAGGAAGATGTTAGCAGGAATGTCATATCCCAACTGAAGGTTAAAATACTTCCTGGGGAAGATCAGTTACTCGGAACTGTGCTTACCACGAATACAGAGGCTCTAAAACTGTATCTGGAGTCCAAAAACTATTCCAAGAAAAGAACGGATCAAGATCTTGAAAAAGCAATAACCCTCCTTAATGAAGCCGTAAAATTGGATCCCTATTTTGCGGAAGCCCATGCCGAATTAAGTTACCTCTACGGCAATTGGTTTTTTTATGGGAACGTAAGCAAGGAAATTCGTGACGAACGGATGGAATTCCACTTGGACAAAGCGCTTGCATTAGCCCCAGAAAGACCTGAGGTATTATGGGCTAAGGCTAGGTACTATGTGGTTTCTCCAGAAGATTCCAGCCAGGTAATCGCCGACCTTCGTAAGGCAATCGCGTTAAAACCTAATTATTCTGATGCATATTATTCTTTAGGTTTGGCTTTGCATCGTGCCCGGTTATTTGCTCCAGCTCTTAAAGCGATTGAAAAATCTGTGGAATTAGATCCTAAAAATTCCTTTTTAAAAATTCAACTAGCGGATATGAATTATTTCTACGGTTTCCAAGACCGGGGGTTGACCATAATGAATGAACTAATCTCAAAGGATTCCGTTCCGGGTGCCATGAGGCGAATGGCCTTAATGCTTTCCAAAGGGCCTAAGGGGGATATGTCAGAAGCATATAAATTAATTCATTCGAGTGGAAAACATGATGATGTTCGATATCGTTTAGGCAATTTAAATTTCAATTTACTTTTCCCGCTCGATTTGGATTTGCCTCCTGTATCTGACAAGTACAATCGACTTATGCAAGCGCGTTATCCGGATAACCCCACAACAATTCTAAGTATTTGTACATATTACTTATTCACTAATGAGTTTAAGACTCTTCAGGAAACCCTAGATCTTTGGGTTTCTGAAAAAGGACTAGACTACCAAACAGAAACATTAATCAAAGTACAGCTTCTAATTCGATTGGGGAAATACGAAGAAGCAAAAGATATCTTTGAACTTACACATCCTAACATCCAAGAGGACCTCATCTATGTTGATAGTTTAAAATATGGATCGAAATACAATGACTTAAAAACTTACATTGAATTGCTCCGATTAACTCACGATAATACTAGGGCGGATAATTTTGCCAAAAAACTGTGCGAATATTATAAAACCCTGTCAACTTCTGATGACTATCTACCACCACATGAGAAAAACAACCTGCAACTAGATTGTTTATATGCCACCAACGATACACTTGCTTTTGTAGAGGCCCTTGAAACCAGGTATTTCCAAAAAAAGGACCGCCTGGATGTTTTCAGTGAACTTAAACGTGGCTTTTTTGACCGGTTTAAAAACGATAGAAAATTCCAAAAGGTTGTTAAACGGATTACAGAGGAAACCCACCGCATGCGGGCCGAAGTCATCGAATACCTGAAGCAAGAAGGGGATTGGGACCCTGCCTGGGATAAAGAACTAGAGTAAATTCCAAAATCCAAGCACCAATTCCCAATGGCTAATTCAGCTTTGGTTCCAGGTTGGAATTTGGTCCCGATAGCTATCGGGATGGATTTTGATTAACTTGTTAATCTATGAACAACTTCTGGGACGAACTCAAGCGCCGCAATGTGATCCGGGAAACCCTGGGATACCTCGCGGTTGCCTGGGTCCTGCTGCAAGTGGCAGACATTGTGCTTGAAACCTTTGATGCCCCGGATTGGGTCTCCCAAACGCTGGTCATTATTCTGGCGATTGGTTTACCTGTATGGGTTCTCATTTCCTGGGCTTACAAGATCACCCTGAAAGGATTTGAAAGGGTATCCGGCCCCTCTGAGGAGACCTCTTCGTTCAGCTCCCGGAAGAATCTGCTGCTCATGTTTGCTTTTGCTGTTGTTATGGCCGTGGTGCTGGTTTATGCCTTCCGGGGCATTGGGTTCAACCTCAGGAAAAATGCCGTTTACAGGGTAGTTGTACTTCCCCTCCGCGATATCAGTCAGGATAAGGACAACGAAACCTTCTGTTACGGATTGGCCAGTAGTATCCATGGAAAGATCTCCGGAGTCAAAAACCTGGAGACTTTAGCTTTCAATTCCTCCAACCACTTCATGGATTCAAACAAAAGAACCCGGGAAATAGCAGAAGAACTAAAGGCAGATTACATTCTGGAAGGGGAAGTAATACGGTTTGAAGACAACCCGAATCTCATGCTGATTTCAGTAAATCTCGTAGATGAGGATGAAAGGGTAATCTGGTCTGAACGCTATGAAGAGAACGCTGAAAATCATGGGAAAATAACAGAAACTGTCTCCAAAGAAATTGTAGATCAATTGGATGTATATATATCCAAAGAGGAAACGGGCTACATAGAAAAAACAGGAACAAATAATCTTGAAGCCTGGAAACAGTTTATCAAAGGAAAACAGATTATTGAAGAGGATCATTGGTTGCCAAAGTACCAGGAGGCCACGGATTATTTTAAAGAAGCTATCAGGCTAGACCCTTTTTACGCGGACGCCTATGCCCATTTGGCCTATTGCCAGGAATATGAATACGTACATACTTGGGAAAATAAAGCGCTCCTTGACCTGGCCTATAAAAATGGAGAAAAAGCCTTACGCCTGGACTCTACCTCGGTCCGGGCCCATAATTTCTTTGGAAATTATTATCATTTCCCTGGTAAAAATCAAGCGATTAAAAAATCTGAATACCATTACCAAAAAGCATTATCAATTGAGCCTAATGACTTGTTAACAAACTGGGACTATGCATGGACATTGTCCGCAAGTTGGCCACAAGATCTTAACAAGTCTTTGAAATTAATAAACAAGGCCCGGGAAATAGCGCCCTATTCAAATAAGGTACAATGGCTTCGGCCACGAATTTTATTCCGGTTTAAAGATCCCGAACTAATTGAGGAGCTAACAAAAGAAGAAATACTTCTCGGGGCGGATACTACGGGTTTGTGGTATTTACATAGGAAAGGGGATATTGAAGCCTTAAGGCAAGGAAACATGGGCAAAAAACTGGAAATTTTCCTTAAGGCCTCGGAAATTGATACATTAAACAATTGGCTCTATTCGAGTATTGCGATAATGTATGACGAGTTTTATAATGATGACCAGAAGATGGTGGAGTATCTGCAAAAAGCTTACGAAATTGATAAAGGGCATTTATTCCATTTGCTGAGTGCTCTAAATGAAGCGGGGCAGTTCGAGAGGTCCTTAGAGCTGATGCAAACTCCGGAATTCCGCTACGGAAGAAACCACTTTCATCGTTCTCTTAGATGGTTCTTTTACCATTACTACCAAAATTCGTATGAAACTGCACTGAATATTGTTCAGGATAGCATAGGAAATACAGCTGAAGGCAGGTATATGAAGTGCCTTGCGCTGGCCGGCTTGGGAAGGGTAGATGAAGTGCATGATATACTGAATAATTTTTGGGGTGAAGGGGAATTGATACGAATTCCTGAATTGGTTACCGTGTATGCGGTGCTTGGAGAACGGGATTCCATGTACCACTACCTGAACCATCCAGAAGCCTATTTAAGATTAAACAGCCGTTCCATGCTCGACCCGTACCGCACCGAGCCACGTTACCGGGAATGGCTTCGAAAAAACTACCTGCCGCAACCGGAAGAAACCCCTCCAGTATTAAATAATTAAGGTATCGGGTTTCAATTCTCCTTTTGAAACAATGATGTAAGATCAGGTTGTTGAAGCCACCGATTCCTTCTGGTCGGCTCCTGTACTATGCAGTTTCGGCAGCAGCACTTCATTCTTTACATGATGCGCCTCCAGATCGGACAGGATTACATGTAACAAACGGATGGCCGACAGGATGTAAGGGCCTTTACTGAGCATGACGCACTCGGCCTGCATGGCGGCGGCGGCATCCGTGATTTCCGATCGCGATGGCAACCCTTTCTTGGCCAGGTTTTCCAATACCTGAGTAGCCCAGACCACGGGAATATGTGCAGCACCACATAAGGTCAGGATTTCCTGCTGTACCCTTCCAATTGAATCCCATCCGATCTCCACGGCCAAATCTCCCCGGGCGATCATTACTCCAATCGGTTTGGACTTCATGGCTGCCAGGAGGATTTGCCTGAGATGTTTCACGGCATGCCGGGTTTCGATTTTCAGGATAACCCCCAGCTGGTGTAGAACCCCCAGCTTGCCCAACTCCTCGTACAATTGCTCTACATCTTCTTTCCGGTTCACAAAAGAGAAATTAACAATATCCGCATGCCGGGCAACGAATTCCAGATCCTTTTTATCCTTTGCCGTTAACCCATTTATTTTCAATTCGGTGTCGGGAAAATTGATCCCCTTTCCGGCCCTGAGTTTGGAACCTTTTTCCCTGGCGGAGGTAATCCTCACCTGCCACTCCTCTTTTTGGATGTTTTCAACAATCCCTTCAATTTTACCATCGTCAAAAAAGACTCTATCTCCTGAATTGACGTAATCAAAAGCCTCGGGCAGCTGGCAGGAGATTTTGGCATTTTGTATGGGCCCGCCTTCCTCATTCCGTTTGGCTCCATGTCCTTCTAGAGCTTCACGGGAAACCTTCAGCACATCGCCCTTATAAAGGATAATGGGTTGCGCTGCCGCAGGTAAATCTCCTACAATAATGGGATCCAGCCTCCTGTTCATACACCTGAGAGCAGTCCCTGTTTCAATATAAAAGGTCTTGTTGCATGCGGCCCTTGCCCCTGCCTTATCGAGGTCCACTATTTTTAATCTTCGGTTTTTCCCGCGTGTATCCTGAAATTGGAAAACATCATCAGGTTTCAGGCTGGCCAATGCCTCAGCGCATATCGGCAATGCGTTTGACGGCGATGCCTCTGTGATCTCAGGAGTCAGGACAATTTCTGCGGGCCCAGTGGTAATTCCTCTGGCATCGCGAGTCGGCCGGTATTTCCGGACTTTAGGTCCCTGAGCCATAACCCCGGTCCTGTTCTTTGGGCCGGCAAGGTCCATGGCTATTTTGACGTTCCTTCCCGTTGTTTTTGCCGCCTGCCGTACATTATCGATCATCATTTTCCATATTTCTGGAGAATCGTGGGCGCAATTGATCCGCGCGCAATTCATCCCTGCCTGCACCATTTCGAGAACCAATTGAGGATTAAATGCCGCCTCTGTTGGTTGTGTCACCATAATGCGTACCCGTCTTCCCTTTGACCGGTAGCCCAGCAGTGCCTTGGTGTTTTTTGTAAGCAGTCGCTTACCTTTTTTAATGGACAGCCCGGTTTTTATTTTATGGATCTCGCTGCTCTCAAGTAATCTGCCTAAGATGAATCGGGTATTGTTTAAACTGGCCATAATATGACCTTCCGCATTGGTAAAACGGGTCAGGCCCAGGTTCCGCAATTTTTTTTTGATCCTCCTTAAATCGAACTTCCTGAAGGCGGTATAATGAATTAGGTTTTGGGCACTCAGAATATGTGCCTCATGTACATTTTCTAGAATAGCTGAATGCTGTTCTTCCTCTTGTATTACAGCTTCCACCACCATATTCAGGGCACCGAGAATCTCCGTTATTTTGTCCCTTTTGATTTTCATCCCAAAGTTTTAGGGTTGCATTATCCGACTATCTGCCCGGGGTGTCCGGGAGCAGGAAGCCGGAATAAGACGGATTAAATATCATAAAAGCCCATGTTTTAAGACTTTAACACTAAGCTAGGACAGCAGCTTTTTTAAACCAATGATAAGGATCAGATAGGTCAGTATTAAGTTGAAATTAATACTGGAATTTGGCCCCGATAGCTATCGGGGTGGGGTTTTCTGGATTACGCTCGCTACACTCGCGTGATCCAGAGCGGGGGATGTTGCTCAAGTAAATCCAAGCCGGCCAAAGAGGCCGGCTCTCTTTTTCATTTCATCCACGCTTACAAACAAGGGACTAGTTTACTGGAATTTGGAATTTGGTCCCGATAACTATCGGGATGGAATTTCTGGATTACGCCTTCGGCGTGATCCAGAGCGGGGGATGTTGCTCAAGTAAATCCAACACAGCCTTTCGGCTATGCTGTTTTTTTGTTCGCTCCAAACGCTCAAATAAATTTGGCGTTTTCCGCAAACAAAAAATCCAACGCTTTCGCGTTGGATTTACTTGGTCGGGATGACTGGATTCGAACCAGCGACCACGCGCACCCCATGCGCGTACGCTACCAGACTGCGCCACATCCCGAAATTCAGTTGGCAAAAATAATAAAGTTTCTTCGAAATCTGCTTTGTTCACCGGGATAAATATTTTCAAAACATGACATTTATCATGATTCATCATATTTCTTCTTTCTAGTTTAAGGGTATTATAGTAACCGCTAAATTTTGAGATTCATGAAAAATATTAATTTACCCAGCCTGCTGTTAATCCTTGCAATGGGATTTTTTTTAGTTGGCTGTACCAGTGACCCTATCGTCGGCCCTCCCGGTGCTGACGGAATTAATGGGATTGACGGTATAGACGGAGTGGATGGAGTAGACGGGACTACCTCCTGCGTTTCATGTCACTCCAATTCTTTCAGGGAACCCATTCAAATGGCCTATGCAAGTTCCGGAAAAAACACAGTAAGGTCTTTTGGCACATGGGCAAATTGTGCACGCTGCCATAATAATGAAGGGTTTATTGATTTGCTCTCCAATCTGTATATAGATTCCCTTGGATTTGCAACGGCGAATCCGGATGGGTATGGAGTATCTAATCCTATTGGCTGTACCGGATGTCACGACAGCCACCGTTCCTTCGATTTTGAGAACGACGGCAACGACAAAGCGGTGCGCTCCATTGCAGCGGTAGATCTCTTTCTGGATCCAAATATTCAGATAGACATCCGCAACAATTCAGACGAATTGGGGCTGAGTAATTTATGTGTGAATTGCCATCAACCCCGAAATAGTTACGAAATTCCGGGTCCGACCGCTGATTATGAAATAACCTCCAGCCGTTTCGGGCCTCATCACGGGCCGCAGTCTACCATGCTGGAAGGAATCATGGGTGCTCCCATTGCAGGTTCCGAGGCGTATCCCGGTCGTGGTTCAGCCGGCCACAGGACCGGATCTTCCTGTATAGCCTGCCATATGGGTCCGACCACAGACGGCACAGACGGAGGTCACACCTGGGTCCCCACAGAAAATGCGTGTTTACAGTGCCATACTTCTGGCCCGCCATCTGAGGTTAGTGGCCTTGCTGCCGATATGGAAAGGCTTGAGGCATTACTATTGGCTGCCGGTTCTATCAATGCTGAAGGCAGGCGTGTTCCCGGAACGTATTCTGCGGCCGTTGCACAGGCCACCTGGAATTATATGACCATCCTTGAGGATAACTCTGATGGGGTACATAATCCAAATTACGCCAAAGCGCTTATTAAAAACTCAATCGAGGCACTCGAAGATTAGCGGAATCCAAGACCCCCCGGATGGCCTTCGGGGGATTCTTTTATCTATCAAAATATGTGCGTATGTACCGATTTTTAAAAACAATATCAACCCTGTGTTTCTGCAGCCTGATGATGTATTCATGCTATTACGACGAGGCCTTGCCGGCTCCACCAATTCCGGATGTAGACCCCGATACCCCAATTTCATTCCGTACGGATATTGAACCGCTGTTTTCCAGGGATGAAACCAATTGTATCCTATGTCATAACGGAGCCATTCAGGATCCCGATTTACGTGTGGGAAATGCCTATAACGCAATTGTACCAACCTATGTCACTGCAGGAGATGCCGAAGGGAGTTTGTTTTACCAGCGACTGCCAGGCCTGGGTCACACAGTGGAAACAGGATTTGAATTGAGTACGGCAGATATTTCCCTGATTAAAAGTTGGATAGACAGGGGTGCCGAAAATAATTAATACACCAACGAGACCAGAAATAATGAAAAAAGGAATTTTATTACTGATGTGCTCCCTGCTGTATTCCGGTCTGTGCATCGGTCAGGAACAAAGCCGGGATACTGTTGTGGACAAACCGGAACGACCGGCCTTTGAGAGCTCTTACCTTATAGATAACCCCACCAATATTCTCTTTAATAAAAAGACATTGGAGATTATGATGTCGCACCGTTTCGGGTTGATCAACGGGGGTACTAATGACCTGGCGGGAATATGGGGTTCTGCCAATATCAGGATTGGGGCGACCTATGCAGTACACGACCGACTGACTGTAGGGTTTGGAACCACAAAATTCAAAAGGTTTCAGGATTTTAACTGGAAAGCCGCACTTTTAGAGCAAACCCGCTCGGGAAAGATACCGGTAAGCGTTTCCTATTATGGTAACTGGGCCATCGATGCCCGCAAAAAAGGAAATAACCGCTTTCCAACCGTGCAATCCAGGTATTCCTTTTTCCACCAATTGATTATCGCGCGGCGATTCAATCGCAATTTTTCCATGCAAATTGCTCCCAGCGTATCCCATTTTAATCTTGTCCAACCCAGAATGCGCAACGACGTTATTGGCCTGGCGGTAGGAGGGCGTTACAAGATTAGTCCGCAAACATCCATCCTTATCGATTATGCCAAACCTTTTGTACATCATTTAAATGGAGACGAACTCGATATGGACCCCAAACCGGGCTTTAGTATTGGTGCAGAATTCGCGACTTCAGGTCATGCCTTTCATTTATTTATTTCCAACCTGAGCGGCATCCTGCCACAGGAAAACTATATGTTTAATACCAACGACTTTTTTAAAGGCGACTTTTTGATTGGCTTCAACATTACCCGTAAATATAATTTCTGAATCCCGCACCGGGTTGAATATGTTTCTCCAGTAAAAAATGGACTTACTATGGATAACCACTCATTAGATAAAAAAGGCCTTAAAAGAAGAAAGTTATTACCCCTTATTATGGGTAGTTTCTTCTTACCGTACCTTGGTTTTGGTAACGGGCCAAATCAAGAAACCAATACTTCCCCTGAGGACAATGAAATATATGACACATTTCTGAAAGCCGATGGAAGCATTGTAAAAATCAAAAGAAAGGCTACCCGAGATGCTAAGGTTATCCAGAAAAAGGTGAGTAACAAATCCCTTTTAAACTGGCTCGGAAAATCAAATTCATAAAAGGATTTATGGAAGACAAGAATACAAATGGCCGTCGCAATTTTCTGGACAAAGGTCTTAAAGCTGGGATTCTGGGAGCTGTGGCTGCAGGAGCATTAAAATCATTGAATGCCTGCGGGAACACAAAAAATGAAGAAACCATTGAGGTAATGTCTACCGATGGGACCCTTATGAGGGTGCCCGCCGATATGGTGGAGGAAGTGCCCGGACTCAAGGATGACAACTACAAGGTACGGGAGGGATATCCCAATCGTAAATTCGTAATGGTTGTAGACCTGGCCCGTTGTAAAAATGCCAAAAAATGTATCAGTTCCTGTAACAAGGCCCATTTTGTTACCGGAGAGAATGCCTGGCTGAAAGTCTATAAAATGCAGGATTCACCTGAGACGCCTCCCTACTGGCAGCCAACCCTATGTATGCATTGCGACAAACCACCCTGCGTAAAAGTATGTCCGGTTGACGCTACATTTAAAAGGAGGGACGGCCTGGTACTGATCGACAATGATAGGTGTATTGGATGTCGGTTCTGTATGGCCGCCTGCCCCTACTCTACCCGTGTATTTAACTGGGAGGAACCCGCACAGGGAGAAACCACCGAAATAAGCCTGCATTTGGAACATATGTCTCACTCGCCTGATTACGCGGGTTTGCCAAGCCAGATGGGGACTGTCGATAAATGTGATTTTTGCCCGCACATGATTGATAATAATGAATTACCGCATTGCGTGACGGCCTGCCCCAATGGGGTATTCTATTTTGGGGATGCCTATGAGGATACTGTTACCAACGGGGAGGAAACATTCAGGCTCAAAGAACTATTGAAAGAAAAGGCCGGATACCGGCTCATGGAAGATTTTGGTACCGAACCCAGTGTGTATTATCTGCCTCCGGCAGACCGCCTGGTGGAGTTTGAGGAAGGTCTTGAGAATTACACGCCCTACCAGTCAGTAGAAAAACCTGAATAGTCATGGAGATACGCGATCGAATCCTAAAAGATCTGATGCCCAGGAAATTCGGGGTAAAGAGTTATATATGGCTCTCATTCCTGGGCATTTTGATCGTCGCTTCCCTGGTGGCCTATGCCATTCAGCTCAAGGAAGGACTGATTGTAACGGATATGCGCGACTACGCCCTTTGGGGGGTATATATTTCAAATTTCGTCTTCTTTGTAGCCATCAGTCTGGTTGGGTCGCTTATCACCGCCATTCTCAGGATTACGGGTGCCCACTGGAGAACACCCCTGGTCCGAATTTCAGAAATAATTGCAGTGGCAGCCATCATCATGGCAGGGCTTACAATTATTATTGACATGGGCCGCCCCGACCGGCTATTCAATTTGTTTTTGCACGGGCGACTTCAATCCCCTATTATTTGGGATGTTGTAGTCATCACTACCTATCTGGTAATAAGCCTTTTATTATTGTATTATCCGCTGCTGCCGGATTTCGCCTTGATAAAGAATCACTACCCTGAAGGATCCAGGGCCAGGAAATGGTATGCCCGGCTCTCCCTGAACTGGAAAGGAACAGCAGATCAGAAAGCCAGGCACAGAAGAGCGATCCGGATACTGAGTATCCTGATCATCCCGGTGGCCTTTGGGATCCACACCGTAACGGCCTGGTTATTTGCAACCACTTACCGCCCTGGATGGGACAGTTCTAATTTTGGACCGTATTTTATCGCCGGGGCCTTTGTTGCCGGAGCAGGCGCTGTTGTAGTGGTGATGTACATATTAAGGGAATCCCACCAACTAAAGCAGTATATAACAGATTTTCATTTTGATAGAATGGCCAGATTACTGGTATTGCTGTGCCTGGTCTATATCTATTTTAATATTAATGAATATCTGGTACCTGCCTATAAAAATACCGTGGACGAAGCGGTCCACTTAGAGGAGCTATTTGTTGGCGAATACGCCGCCCTCTTCTGGATGATTATAATTGGGAGCCTGTTCATTCCCGTGCTGGTCATGGTATTTCCGAAGGGTCGGAAACCTTTGCCTGTTTTTTTTATGGGGATCCTGGTCGTTATTGGTGCCTGGTGGAAAAGGTACCTTATTGTCACCCCCACCCTGCTGCATCCCTTTCTGCCGATCGAAGGGGTGCCGGAGTCCTGGCATCATTATTTCCCAACCACCCTCGAGTGGATTGTAACCATTGGGACATCGGCCATGGCCTTACTAATCATGACGTTTTTGGTGCGGTTTTTGCCTATTATTCCCGTAGAGAAGACTATTGAAAATGAAACATCCAAAATTTCCAATTTATTAGAACAGGATGAATAGGATAAGCTTACATAGCGCTTTGGCTGCCCTGCTTTGTTTGCTGTTGCTTCCGGCGACCGGATCACTCTACGGACAGGAGTCCAAAAACAGACCCCGTATCTCTTTGAGCTACACAAAGCTCATGCCGGAAACCTCTACCCTGTCCATACAGGCGAGGTACCGCGGGGAAGATGGCATGCAGCCTGCGAATGGTCTTAATTTTGAGATCTTCAATCAGACCGAAACAGATAGCCTGATCCTATTGGGAAATGCGATTACCAATCAAGAGGGAAAAGCACCGTTTCAATTGGGAGATCTGGCAAGCAAGCATGCCGATAGTACAGGACTATACACTTTTGTGGTGAAATCTACAGAACACCCGAGTTTTCGGATAGCCTCCAAAACGCTTTCCATCCGGGATGCCGAAATAGGCCTCCACTTTTCCAAGGAGACAGATCGTACCTATCTGGAAGCCCAACTGATCGATATCAATAATGGAGCGCCACTTGAAGACCAGCCACTGATCCTGCAAGTGCAACGTTTGTTCCGACCTCTACGGATCGGTGGAGATTTTAATATGACTGATGCCAGTGGAAGTATTCGAATTCCCATTGCTTCGGATATTCCCGGAGTAAATGGCCAGCTTACCCTGGAGGTTGTACTGTTGGATAATGACACCTACGGGACCGTAAAAGCCATAGCCAATGCTCCGTTGGGAGTCCCCATAACCGATAAGTCTACTTTTGACCAACGGACTATGTGGTCACCCCCGTCTAAAACCCCACTATTCCTGCTTGTAGTTTCGAATGTTTTGATTATCGGGGTCTGGGGGATCTTACTATATTTAATAGCAAACTTATTTTACATCTATAAATCCAAAAATCAATAGCCATGAAAAAAATCTTATTAATCGCATTGTTAGGCGTATTCTGTTTTGGGGTCTATTCATTTACAAATGATTACCAGGAAAAATGGGTAGTGCCTGCAGAGTATAAAAACAAAAAAAATCCTACTGATGCCTCAGATTCAGAAAACAAGGCCATAGGCAAAAACCTGTATTCCAAGCATTGTAAATCATGCCACGGCGCAGAAGGATATGGAGACGGCCCAAAGGCAGATGATTTAACCGGTGACCTTGGAGACTTTTCTTCATCGGAATTTCAAAAGCAGACAGATGGGGAACTTTTTTATAAAACCAGTTTTGGGAGGGACGACATGCCCGAATTCACTAAAAAGATTCCAGATGACGAAGACCGATGGCTGATTGTAAACCATATGCGGACTCTTAAAGAATAGCCCTCCAATTTCAGGGTTTTTGCACTTTATGACAATTGTCATAGGGAAGAAGCCTTTGTATTGCTTTATTAGTAAAATCAAATATGAGTAAATCCGTTCACTTTATAAGTATATCTCACCAAACAGCCACCATTCAGGTGCGCGAGCAATTCTTTGTGCCTGAGGAGGAAAAGCTGGAATTGATGGGGCATATACAAGAACTGTTTCCAGACATTTCCGGGCTGTTCCTGTTGGTGACCTGTAACCGGACAGAGTTTTATTTTGAATCCGAAACCACCAAAGCCGCAGAAGTTCGGGACTTTTTTGTCGAATCCAGGGGTGTTTCAGATCCTGAAGCCTCAAAATCGCTTTTTCAACAAGGCGATGATACAATGGATGTGGTCCGGCATTTACTGGAGGTATCTTCAGGACTTTCTTCACAGGTGCTGGGTGATGCAGAAATTTTAAACCAGATCAAAAAGGCATTCCAACTAAGTATGAGTCAAAATCTGCAGGGTTCCTTGCTGGAACGGGCCATGCAATCCGTATTTAAGTGCCACAAGCGTATCAGCAACGAAACTACCTTCAGGAATGGTACCACTTCAATGGCCTATAAATCTCTCAAAGTAGTAAGGGATCATTTTAATCGCTTGTCATCCAGGAGGCCCGTTCGCATTTTACTGATCGGGACAGGCGATATTGCAAGGCAACTGCTGAAGTATAACAATAGTTTTGGATTTAGTGAAATTTATCTGAGCAACCGCACCCAAAAAAATGCACAAAAATTAGCCGACAAATTCCATTTAAAACTCTATCCCTGGGAAAAGGTTCTAAGCAATACATTCGATGGTTTTGACGTCATCATCAGTGCCGTAAGCAATCAGCACCACCTGATTCATAGCATAAACCCCAATACTGACAAGCGCTTGCTAATAGACCTGGCTTTGCCAGCCAATATTGACAGTAATCTTAAAAGGGTATCCGGCCTTAGCCTCTATGACCTGGATTCTCTCTCTGTAGACCTGCAACAAACAAAGGAAAAACGGAGGGCTGCCATAAGGAGTGTAGAAGGGATCATTGAACAGGCGCTTCAGGAATATAATAACTGGTTTCGGGAAGCTCCTCTCAGGGCGGTGTTAGGCCAGTATAAACTACTGCTGGAAAGCAGGCTGGAGGAGTATTTACACGCAACATCTGAAAAAGAAGCTGTCAAAAGAGTTTCTGCAGAATCCGACCGATTAATGCGAAAGCTAATCAAATACCCACATAAAGAAGTGCGGCCGAAATTAATCGATCAGCTCATAGCAAATGAAGTGGAACTGTAGTGGTGTATCTTCCGATTGGTTTTTCGCACTATTAAACCTGAAAATTTATGATGTTCTTCAATCGCTTAAAAATAGTTTTGCTTTTTCTGCCTGTGGCACTTCTTTTATCCTGTAAGGATAATCCAAAAGAAGCCGGCCCTTTTCCTGTAAAATCCAATGTTGCACATATCTCCCTGGATGGCCTCAGTAATGAATTGCATAAAGTGCTTATTAAAGAGACTATACCCACGGACAAATACATATACCTGCTGGTTAGCGAAGAAGAAAGGGAGTTCTGGATTTCAACCGGATACCGGGAAGTTGCCCCGGGTGAAGAATATTACTACAGGGAAGCACTTCTGAAAACCGAATTTGAAAGCAAGGAGTTCGGAAAGACTTTCGACACCATCTATCTGGTTACCCGTCTTTTAAATGAGCAGGAAATGCTTGAAGTGCACGGCAACTAAAATTAGTTTCTTCCTACAGTTTCTATTTTAAATCAGGGATTGCCAAAAAAAAGAACCGGCCCATTGTAAATTGCAACAGACCGGCTCTAACACATGCTCCGCTTGTTATACCCTTATCTGTAAAGGGTAAAATGCCCTACATACTGCTGTTTTTCGTTGTCGTTGGCGTTAACCACATACCAGTAGTCCCCGGTGGGTACTTCTTTCCCTTCATAGGTACCATCCCATTTCGTTACCTGGTCCAGGCGGGCAACCACCCTTCCGTAACGGTCATAGATAATCACTTCAATATTCGGGAAAAATTCGCGGTTTCTGGGGAACCACTCATCGTTCATCCCATCACCATCCGGAGTAAAGAAGTTCGGGAAGTCTACCATGCCGTCAAAGTCAAATGGGAATGCGATTTCTACCTCACATCCCTGCTGGTCTACCACCCTGATATTTACAGTGGCGTCATAGTTGATATTAAAAACATTGTTGGCACCATAAGAATCACCCTGGAAGAAGTACTCGTATCCTCCAAAGCCTCCGGTAGCCGTAGCCGTAATTTCATCAGGCCCGGTTTGCATGGCATCCAATACCAGGGGCTGGTAATCTTCTATGGTAAATTCTACAAAGGACGTACAGCCGTTGGAATGATACAGGTATACGGTATGGTCTCCGGCTGGCAGATCGCCCCAGTTACGAATAGTGTCGGCCTGGGCGGTGATAGCATCTGTAGGATCTACCGGATCCAGTGCAAAGAGCACATCCGGCAGTACGCTGTTATCCTGCATTTCAATTCGCACTGTATTGAATGGAAATATTCCCTGGCATCCGTACTCTACAACAGGCTCTGCTGCCAGTTCCACTCCAATATCGATCGGAATCACCACATTGGTGGTACAGCCATTGGCATCACGGACAAAGACCACATAAGATTGACCCCCGGAGAGATTATCGTAGAATAAAGCGTCATTGCGGACATAATCCGTATCTGCCGAAGAATCCAGACTGGTTTCATAGTATTGCACCCCTACTCCATCCACAAAAGGGGTACCCCCGGTAATGGTGACCTGGGCAGATCCATCTGCAAAACCCAGACAGGTCTCAGGGCTGGCAGTGAAACTTGCCTGCAGAGGCTGTGGCTCTACCACGGAAATGGTTGTAACCTCTGAACATCCCTGTTCATCCTGAATAAGGATATCATACTCCCTTCCCGGGAAAGGTGCTCCTTCCAGATCGGTAAAGGTGTACTGCCCGGGAGTGGTCGGGTCACTAAAGAATTCGTTGAAATTCGGTTCTATGGCAAACTGCAACAGTCCCTGTCCGCCACTGTTCACTTCTATAGTAATACTGCCATCCGTTTCCCCGGCACAGGATACAGGGGTTGCCGTTGCCGTGAACAAAATGGGGTCGGGTCTCACGATGGTAAATGGCCCCTCCACGTCCCCGCAGGTACTGCCACTGGTTACAGTAACATAGTATTGATTTCCATCAGAGAGCCCCTCAAAGGTTCCGTCAGGCTGTGGCCCGCGCACGATTGTAGCTGAGGCCAGGGGATTAAAGGGATCCAGGCCGGGATCTCCGTCAAAGAGCATAAAACTATTGTTCCCCACCCCACCTGAGGCAAAGGATTCAATCCGTCCGTCCAGTTCATTGGAACAGGAGATATCATCCGGCAGGTTTACTACCAGGTCCAGGTTTTGGGCATCGATCAGGGTAAGTCCGTTGGAGTTTACCACATCACAGGTATTGGTTGCATTAATTTTGCGGACCTCAAACTGATAGAAGCCAGGGCCTCCTGATATCAGTACCGATGTAACGCCAGGGCCCATCGATGTAAAGGGATCCGCAGGCAGGGAACCAACCGGGCGGTACTCGTAATCAAAGCCGGGTTCCGGATTTTGTATACTCAGGCGCATTTCACCCATACCCCCACAACCGGGAGCCTGCACCTGTACCAGAGTAGGATTAATTGGCGGGGGCGGATCCACGAAATAGGGTGCGGTTACCCCTACACAGGAATAGCTGGAAGAAACCTCTATGGCATACCAGCCCGTACTGATGTACCCGGCACCGGAGCTACCGATAAAAGTAGGGGTGTCCTGTAAACCACTTCGGGATAACTCATCTGCAATATTGTTGCTGCCCAAATAAATGAGCTGGTACTTGTAACCGGCTCCGGGTACCCCTCCGGATGCTCCCGGAAGACCTGTAATAGCATCTCCTGTAGCAGGGTCATAGGCCTCCAGAACCGCATTATTACCTCCCGGACAAACCAGGGCCACAGGCTCCCGTATCCCGACTAAAATAGGATCAATAGGATTCAGGCTAATGTCTGCGGTTTGTGTACAGCCTTCAATATCCCGAACTTCCACGCGGTAATCCCCGCTGCTCAGGTTCTGGAAACGATCTGCGTTGGAGAAGGCCACAATTTCAATGAAGGTCCCACTGCCGTCATCCTGTAATAATCGATATTCATAAGGGGCAGTGTCCCAACCGCCGGTAGCGGAGGCCACAATAATTCCCATATTATCGTTACAGCTAACATTCCCTTCTTCCACAGCTGCAGGCACAAGTGGGCCGTTGGGTGCCCGTACGGTTGCAACATTACTTTCAGCCGGGCAGCCCGGGCTGTCTGCAGAAACGATGTCTACTATAAAGTTTCCACCCGTAAGACCGGTGATCCGGGCAGGATCCCCACTAACATCCGGGTAATTATTCGTATCAAAACTGCCACTGCTTACCGCAGGCATAATGCGGTTTCCGGAACTGTCTACCTGATATACCTGATAATTGTATACCCCGGTATAGTCGGTTACTTCTATAAAGAGTGCTCCGTCGTTTCCGGGTACCGCACAACTCACGGGGTTGGCCTCGCTGATGGATACCACCGGATAAATCGGGTCTATTACCTCATGCAAGGGTAGTGGATAGCTACAGCCCTCAATATTATCTGTGATTTCCAGTAAATAGCCTCCTGCAACCGGAAGGTCAATGGTAACAAAAGAGTCGCCGGGGGTATTGGTAACCGGTGCCAGGGCAACCGGGCCGTTTACCAGGGAAACCGTGAAGTCAGTAGTCCCGACCACATCAATTCGTACCCGTTCGTCCAGCGTACAGGTGAGTAGTTGTTCCACCGTTAAGGTTGGTACCACATCGGTGGGGGGATTAATGGTCGGCAGCGTAAACTGGTCCTGGCAACCATTCCCGTCTATGGCATATACCGTAATATTCTGAGGCGATCCGTTGTCGATTATTTCAAAAGTGTTCGCACTCTGATAATTCGAAAAGCCGGTTATACTGTACTGGTACCCGCCCACTGCCGTTCCCGGATCCACAATAGAAACGGTAATAATAGTGGAGCTATAGCGGTTTGCACCCGGCTCACAGGCAAAGTCCGGAGCGCTGGCCGTAATGGAAAACGGCTGGGGTTCCGATATTTCGATATTGTCCTGCCGGTCCTCGCAATTTCGGCTACTTACCACGGTTACATCGTAGAAACCAGGGGCCAGGTTGGTAAAGGAACCGGAGTTATTCTGTTGGACGATATTTGCCGTTCCCGCATCGTAAAGCGTATATACCAGGGGGTTATCCACATCGGTACCCGCCTGCAACAGCACGTCAATACTGCCGTCATTTGCCCCGAAACAGGAGATATCCGCATCCAGTACGGTATTGATAACCGGGGGAACCGGTGGATCCAGCGTTATATTGTCTACCAGGAAGGTACAGTTCCCGGAAAGGTCTGCCACCAGGTTGTCTGTGACCAATACTTCGTAATCACCTGCGGGGTATCCGCTAAAGATCCCGCTGGTATTGTCCGTAATATAGGCGCCTGCCCCGGTGCGCAGTTCAAAGGTGAAATCCCCGCTTCCGCCTATCGTATTGATAGTGATTTCCCCGTCACTGTTCAAACAGTTGGGTTGTGTGGTGAAATCTCCTGATGCTGTCAGGAATTCATATACCGTTGCGATTCCCTGGCTGGTACAACCGTTGGCATCGATTACATCAATGGTATAATCCCCGGGCGAACTTACCGTAAAGGTGGCCGGGTTGGTAAGCAGTGTCACCCCACCCAGTGTAAAACGGGGGGTATCTACGGTAGCCGGCATACTTACGGTGATCTGGAAAGAAGTGGCTGTAATATCGCACTGGTTATCCACCAAAATGGTTGGAGGTGGAAGATCCGGATCCAGGTTAATGATCTGGGCAATGGCAAATGAGGTACAGCCGCTGCTGTCCATAACATAGACATCATAAGCCCCGGCTGCTCCCACAAAGGTGGTTTCCGAGCTATAATCGCCAGGGGTCGGAGACACGCCACTGTCCATAAAGGCATACATATAAGGGCCACCATCCCCTCCGGAACCACGTACGGTAAACTGCCCAAAGGCGTTACAATTCGCTGGCTCTTCGGCCAGAATATCGATTGAAGGGGTATTCTGGTCTATGGTAACGGCTACTGCATCCGTACAGTCATTCGATAGGTCTGTAACAATTACCTGGTAATTGGCAGGCAGGGACTCATAGCTATTGGAATAAGGTACAGCTCCGGGGGTTACCGTTTCAAGCGGGATCCGGGTGCCGTCATCATTATTCAGCAATTCCACAAAGAGGGTGGCCCCCAGAGTAAAGCCATCAATGGTATAAAGAATTTGGCCGTTTCGGTTTACATCGCAGAAGCCGGGGGTTGAACTGGCGGTAATATCCAACGGATTAGGGCCATCCACCGGAGGGATTTCATCCAGGTACACACACCCGGTTCCCAAATCAGTTACCTCAACCGTATAGGTCACCCCAAACTGCAGTCCTGTAAAGGTATGTCTCCTTGGAGGGCTATTTACAGGAACAGGCGGGCTTGGATCTGTTGCCAGTCGGATTTCAAAGGGTCCGACCCCTCCTACGATCTCAACTGTATTGGTAAAGCCTCCAGCGGCACAAACGGGCGCCACTACCGGATCCGGAACTACATCCACGGTAGTCTGGTCTAAAGTGACCGTATCCACATCGCGGCAGCCCAGGGCATCCAGGGTTACTATAGTATATATACCGGGTGCCAGGTTGTCAAAACTCTCCGAAGTACTGGAAGTTGGCCCGATCCTGCTTAGTTCGTTGCCAAACTGGTCTTGAAGGATATAGGTAAAATCTGCCGTTCCCCCGGCCACGGACGTAACCTGTACACTTCCCTCCACTACCCCCAGGGAGCAGGTGGCTGTAAGCGGGCTTACGGTAGCATCTGGCGGTGGGGTGGCATCCAGCGGGATCAGTACAGAGGCTGGGACCGTTTCACAGCCCCTGGCATCGCGTACAATATAGGTATAGGTCTGACCGGCGATCAGGTTGGAAAATACAGTCTGGTCGCCAAAAGGCCCGCCATCAAAACTTATTTCATAGGGTGGAATACCGCTGGTGGCATCCGGAGTAATCGTTACAATTGCGTTATCGGTTTCCCCGCAACTGGCCGGAACCACATTTATACTGGCAGGGTCAATATTCGCCGGCGGGTTGAGCGTAATGGGTGAAGACTCCGCCACACAACCCTGATTGTCTGTAACCCTGAAAATATAATCTCCGGGTACATTGGTGCTGTATACAAATGAATTTGCACCCAGGGGGACTGGAGCGCCAAAAGTGCTTCCGTTGTCGGAACTGACCTCGTATTGTTTGGGGCCTGCCCCGGCAAGATACCCTCCGGTTACCTGAACGCTGATACCTCCGTCTGCCCCGCCACAGGGGATTTCGGAATCAATATTGGTGGTCACCCGTAATTGTGGGTTAACCGTAACGTTTACAAAATCAGTACACCCGTTGCCGTCTTCCACTTCAATGCTGTAATTGCCGGGCGTCAACCCGCTAAATACGGGGCTGGCCTGCAGCGGTCCTCCATTAATACGATATTGGTGGCTGCCCAGAGGTGCCGTTCCGGCCGTGGAAGTCACTTGCAGGGTTGCCCCGGTTCCGGGGACGTAACAAAAGTCCGATGCTGCTGCATCCAGGCTCACGGTTGGCGGATCTATGGGCGTAAGGCTAAAGTTGAAAGTAGCCGTACAGCCTTCCGCATCTTCCACAGAGAGGATATAGTTCCCTGCCAGACCCAGGTTTCCGAAGGTACGCCCGCTTCTGGGGCCAATAGTTGATCCGTTGGGCAGTTCCAAGGTGTAGCGGTAGGTACCCCATCCGCCGGAGGCAGTAGAAACAACCCGTCCGAGATTGCCATTGGCACAACTCATGGCGGTAACATTACCTGTAAGAGTAAGTGGGCTGGGCGGTTCTTCTATCAGGATGCTGGCCGTATCCGTACAACCCGTATCTGCATCGGTAACCGTAATGATAAAGTTTCCGGCGCCGGAGGGGGGAAGGTCCACTTCCGGGGCACTTTGCGGGGCGCTTTCAGGACCCCCGTTAATATTATAGGTATAGGCGTTATCGAAGCCATCTATTATAAAGGTACCCGCACCATCGGTAGCTCCGGTACACACCCTTGTATCGCCTCCGGATTTAACCCGGGCGCGAATGGTACTGAGCACAGCCGGGGTAAAACTCTCTGTATACATACAGCCATTGGCATCGGTAACACGGAAAGTATAGGCCGTGTTAACGGCTAATCCTGCAAAGGTATCGCTGCCTCCGTTGTTGATACTTACGGGGCTGATCACTTCATATAAAACGATGGCCGCATTGCTGGTTACGCTTAATTGAACATCCGATGTCCCGGCGGCACAGTTGATAGCACTTTGGGCAAAACTAATGTCCGTAGGCGGATCCACATCGTTGATGGTAATGGTAGTCAGGTCCAGGCGACACCCTCCGGCATCCCTTATAATTGGAGTATAATCTCCGGGTGCCAGGTTGCTATAGGTGAGTTGTGCACTGAAATTGATCCCGTCAATACTGAATTCGTAGCCGCTTCCGAAACCACCTGAAAAAGGCCCCTGGAACTCGATAATACCACCGTCAACCCCTCCGGCAGCATTACAAACCCGATCCTGGATTTTTACGGCAGATCCATTGATAGCCCCAATATTGGTTACAGTAATACTGTCGGGCAGTGTATAAATACAGCTAAAACTGCCCTGCTCATACCGTACCTGAATGTTGTTATACGTACCGTCCGGAACCGTTAGTACCGGGTTGGCCGACCAGGGGTCAGACGGATCTGCCCTGAAAAAGAGGTTATACCCCTTGGCATCTATAATATTGATATCGATACGGGCCCCGCTGTTACAGTCCCCGTCGGTCCCGGTTGCCGAAACTACCGGTGGAGTAAGCTCTTCAACGCTGGCGGTTGCCGTAATCACACAACCATTGGCATCGGTAATAGTAAAGTCGTAAGTTCCCGCAGCGGTTACATTATAGGTGGTCTGGCTGGCATAGGTCCCACCGGAGTTCCCGCCGTCACTAACCGTAAAACTGTAGGGAGGTGCCCCGCCCGAAGTCCGGACGATAATATCCGCATCATTGGCGCCACAAGCCGGGTCTGAGCTCAGGCTTTCATTCACCTCAGTGGAAGCCGAAAGGGCTACCAGCCCGTTTCCAATACTGATGGGATTCCCGTTTATGTCGAGGTCCTGCCGCGGTGGTGGTATGCCGTTCCCGGGGTCTCCCGCACATTGCTGTGTTTCTACCTGTATGCTGTAATTGCCGAAGCCCACTGCAGCAAACGTATAGGGATTGTTGGGGATAAAGGTGGTAAATTCCTGCGGGACCCCGCTTGAATCGAGCAGGGTGTATTTATAAGGGCCCGGTACGTTATTCACGGTTACTGTAATACTTCCGGTTTCTCCGAAACACTGGGCATCCACAAACTCCACATCGATATCGATATCGAGCTGGTCAATCGTTATGGGGGCGTAGGGATACTCACAGGTATTGGGTGTATTTCGCAGGCGGGCCTTTACGATATAAGTTCCAGGGGCCAGTCCGTCAAAAATGGGAGAAGACTGCCAGGGTCCGAAACCGCTGCCGCTGTCCATACTGAATTCGTAGGCACTTGAAAGGTTGGTAATTTGTATCCGACCGTCTACACCGCAAATAAAATCCCGTTTAACAAAGGTTTGGGTAATGGTACTCTTTTTAACCTTGAAATAGTAGTAGGCACCACCGTCTACCCGGACCCGGAATTCTGCTCCACTGGAAGCAGGGATACCAGCTGCATTGAGCGTAAGGGTGGAAGCCCCTGAAATAGTTTGCCAGGAAGTGTTACACTCGTTCCCGATAATGGGCGGACAATCTTCATTGATGTCGAAGGTACATGCCCCGGTTGGGACCAGTTGCTGCCATTGGTAGGTACTGTGGCTCCCCGCAACGCTGATGATACGGTCATCAAAATCCCCACAGAGATTGAAGCGGGCAATCGTAAAGCCGTTGTCGCTACAAACCACTTCCTCATCCGCATTCTGGATGATGGTCATAAACATAGGCGCCGAAGCCGTCAATGCGTCGGCCCCGGAAGTTTGTATTCCAAAAGGATCCTGTGTTTCGGCCTCAGGCCCGGAAGTATCCTTGTCAAAACTGTCAGGGAGCAGATAGTGAAATCCCCTGATCAGGCTTTGAATAGGACCATTCGCAATTGCCGAAGTACTGATGACAGCAACAGCTATCAGCAGCAGGGCATACCATAGATGCCTGGTTCGTTTCGGGAGCATAGGTTAAACTTGTGGTAAGAATAATCGGGATTTGGGAACCCAACTAGTCTTCGGTGTAATTATATATACTTATAAAAACTCTTTATCTTTAGGGGGTTAAACCCCATAATCATTATAAATCTTAACGATCTGATATGCGAAATAGTATGGTATGTATCTGTTTTTTCGTTGTAATGACCTTTGTTTCCTGTGCCCAGGACCCCGAAAACAAGGTAAATGTCCCGGAAAACAAGGTGGTTTCCGCCGAATTGGTGGTAGATGGCCTCCAAATTCCCTGGGGGATGGCTTTTCTGCCGGATGGCGGCATGCTGATAACAGAAAAATCTGGGGAACTTATCCGCTTTAAAGACGGGCAAAAGACTACCATAGGCAACCTGCCTGAAATCTACAACCGCGGGCAGGGTGGGCTGATGGATCTTGAATTACACCCTGACTATTCCGAGAATGGCTGGATATACCTGAGCTACGCCTCTCCCGAGGGAGCAGAAAAAGGCGGGAACACTGCCATAGCCCGAGCCCGTTTACAGGGTAATCAGTTAGCAGACCTGGAGGTGCTCTACAAGGCAGGGCCCAATACCATACGGGGGCAGCACTTTGGTTCCCGGATTGAATTTGACAGCGATGGGTATCTGTATTTTTCCATAGGGGAACGTGGGGAACGGGATGTAAACCCGCAGGATATTAACCGGGACTGCGGAAAAATATACCGCCTGCACGACGATGGGCGGATCCCTGCAGACAATCCTTTTATAGATAGCCCGGAAGCCCGGCCTGCCATCTATACCTACGGCAACCGGAATCCGCAGGGCATGGCCCGGCATCCGCAAACCGGGGAGATCTGGATACATGAGCACGGCCCAAGGGGTGGAGACGAAATCAATATTGTCAAAAAAGGTGCAAATTATGGCTGGCCCCTGGTGACTTATGGTATCAATTACAGTGGGACCCCTATTACGGATCAGACCGAAATGGAAGGAACCGAACAGCCCATTCACTATTGGGTCCCCTCTATTGCCCCCAGCGGTATGTGTTTTGTTACCTCAGAGCGGTATCCGGACTGGAACGGCAATTTACTGGTAGGTTCCCTTTCTTTCCAATATCTGGAACGCCTGGAACTCGATGGAAACACAGTCGTAAAAAGGGAAAAGCTCCTGGACGGGATGGGCCGCGTGCGCAACGTTCGCCAGGGCCCGGATGGTTTTATCTACGTAGCTATAGAGGGGAAGGGCATTTACCGCCTGGTCCCGCAAGGCTAAATGCCAAATATGCTTAAAAGACTGCTTTTTTTTATTTTCAGTACAGGAATTATTACTATGCTTTACGGACAGGATAAAACCCTTTCAAAAAGCATTGAAAGGGGGGCAGCAGTCTACCAGGACTTTTGCGTTACCTGCCATTTGCCGGATGGCAAAGGGGTTGAGGGGGTATATCCGCCCCTTGCGGGCTCCGATTATCTCATGTCCAAAAGGGCAGCCAGCATACGGGGGATCAAATTCGGACAAAGGGGCCCCATTGAAGTGAACGGCATCACTTATGACAATACCATGATGCCGATGGGCCTGAAAGATCAGGAAGTTGCTGATGTCATGAATTATATCCGCAACCGCCTCGGAAACAAAACCGAAGAGGCCATGGTAACCGAGGCTGAAGTCGCCCAAATTGGGCGCAATTAGGGCTATTTTCCCAGAGAACTCAGGGCCGCCTGCACGGAACCGTATTTTTTAAGGGCTTTTCCGGCTGCCTCGTATGACAGCCCCAGACTATCCATCAGATACCGGGTGCCCCGGTCAATAAGCTTGTTATTGCTCAATTGCATATGTACCATCCGGTTACCCTGAACCCGTCCTATCCGGATCATCAGGGCTGTGGAAATCATGTTCAGCACCAGTTTTTGGGAGGTACCACTTTTCATACGGGTACTGCCGCTTACAAATTCCGGCCCTACATCCACTGCTATCGGGATCTCGGCCGCCAAAGCCAGGGGAGAACCAGGGTTATTGGTAATTCCCGCGGTCAGCAAGCCTTCCGAACGAGCCTTTTCTACGCCTCCCAGCACATAAGGGGTAGTTCCGGAAGCGGCAATCCCCACTACTGTATCCATTGGTCCGATATTAAATGCCTTTAAATCTTTCCAGGCCTGTTCCCGGTCATCTTCGGCGTGTTCTACCGCCTTCCGGATAGCGGAATCTCCCCCGGCAATCAGGCCTATAACGCGGTCATGCGGCATGCCGTAAGTAGGAGGAATTTCGGAGGCATCCAGTATTCCCAGCCGGCCACTGGTGCCCGCCCCTATATAAAACAGTCTCCCCCCACTGAGGAACCTGGGAACAAGGGCTTCAACCAGCTTTCCAATTTCCGGGATGCAGGCTCCCACAGCCAGGGCTACTTTCTGGTCTTCCGTATTAATTTTTTCGAGCAGGCTCTGTACGGATTCATTTTCAAGATTGTCGTAAAGGGAAGATTGCTCTGTAATTTTTCTAAAGTCTGACATCCTATAATATATGTATTTGATAGTCCCTGAAAGGATTCAGGCGGTTGTGCTCCGGAGGGAGTTCCGTAACCATGGTATTAATGGCAGCTATATCGCAACTTTTGTAGCGATGCTGGGAATTCAATTTTTCGGAGATACAGAGCAAAACGGTTTTACGGGAGGCCTGTACCACCGCTTTTTTTACCTGCACCACCTCCCAGTCAAACTCAGTAAGCCCATGCAGGGCGTCCACATAGCCCGTCCCGATAAATCCATAATCCACCTGTATCCCCGAAAGCCCGTGAATGGCAGAGGCCCCGGAGGTAATCTGTGCCTCGCGTGAAAGGGTGCCTCCAATCAGGATGACCTCTATCCTGGGTTTGGACAGCAGTAACATGGCCACCGGAAGGCTTATTGTAAAGCAGGTCAGGGAAAGGCGTTCCGGGATAATACGGGCCAGTTCCTGACAGGTGGTTCCGCCGTCCAGAAAGATCACCCCCCCATCCTTGATCAGATCTAAGGCCTTGGCAGCAATCAGCCGTTTCTCTTCCAGGGCATAGACATTATTGTTTACAGCCGGCAGTGAGGTAAAGCCCAAAGACACTGCCCCTCCGTGCACTTTGCGCAGCTTCTGTTCTATATCCAGTTCCTTTACATCCCTCCTGACCGTATCGACAGAAACCTCAAGGGTATCTGCCAGGTCGGTAAGCAGTACCCGGTTGTGCAATTCTACCTCTGAAAGTATCAGCCGCTGGCGTTCTTCCTTAAGCATGCATGTTAAATTTTGACAAAGATAGTGAATTCCATAATCTGCCATAAATTGCTTATACAAAGATAATACTTTCTTATTACTGCAATATATTGCATTTAATATTGCAATAAACTGCAAATATTAAATTTTATATGTAATTTTGCTGCACTAATCTTTAATTATTGCCCTATGCTCAGTCAAGCAGACCCTCAGCTAATCCCAACCGAAGAAGAAGCCCGTAAATTCGAGCGTATTCCCACCCGTATTTACGAACAGTCCGATGCGGCTTCCTTTTTTGTGGCAAACGAAATTGCAGCGCTTATCCGGCAACGTAAAAAACAGGGAAAGAAAGCTGTTCTGGGGCTGGCCACAGGCTCCACCCCTACGCGTGTCTATGAATATCTGGTTAGGTTTCACAAAGAGGAAGGCCTGAGTTTCAAGAATGTTATAACCTTCAACCTGGACGAATACTACCCCATGGAACCCCAATCCATCCACAGCTACGTCCGCTTTATGAAAGAGCACCTATTCGACCATATTGACATCCCCAAATCACAAATTCATATCCCGGAGGGTACCCTTGAGAAAGAAGACGTTAAAAATTACTGCAGCGATTACGAGGCAAAGATCCATAAAGCCGGAGGGCTGGATATTCAGATCCTGGGGATTGGCCGCACCGGACATATCGGTTTTAATGAACCCGGGTCTTCCCTGAGCAGCCTTACCCGAATGGTACGCCTGGATCGTGTGACCCGCCTGGACGCGGCCAGCGACTTCTTTGGCCTGGAAAATGTGCCCACCAAGGCCCTTACCATGGGTGTAGGGACCATCCTGGCTGCCAGGCGCATTATCCTGATGGCCTGGGGGGAGGGAAAGGCTGATATTATAAAGCAAGCCGTGGAAGGGAAGGTGCGCGAATCCGTTCCGGCTACCTTCCTGCAGAGACACCCGCACTGTGAGGTTATTACGGATCGGGCAGCAGCCTCCTCCCTGACAAGGGTTGCCACCCCCTGGCTGGTTTCCGAATGCCAGTGGGATGACCGGCTGATTAAAAAGGCAACAATCTGGCTTTCGCAAAAACTCAATACGGCCATTCTGAAACTCACCAACGAACACTACAATGAATATGGAATGGGGAACCTGGTTGCAGAGATCGGGTCTGCTGAACATATCAACCTGAAGGTTTTTAACGACCTGCAACGGACCATTTCCGGCTGGCCGGGCGGCAAACCCAATGCAGATGACAGCCAGCGACCTGAACGAAAAGACCCCTATCCAAAAACCTCCCTCATTTTCAGCCCGCATCCTGATGACGATGTCATCTCCATGGGCGGGACGCTACTGCGCCTGGTCGATCAGGGGCACCAGGTGCATGTCGCCTATCAGACCTCTGGTAATATTGCGGTTTTTGATGATGAGGTGATCCGTTTTCTGGACTTCGCCACAGACATCCAAAAAGACAATAAAACCCTGCAGAAACAGTTCCGGGAGGTGCGTGAATTTCTTAGTAAGAAAAGCCCCGGAGCCGTAGACAGTCCTGAAATCCAGAATTTCAAAGGCCTGATCCGCAAAGGGGAGGCCCTTGCTGCCTGCAGGTACTGCGGTGTTTCTGAAAAGAATGCCCACTTTCTAAACCTTCCCTTCTACGAAACGGGTACTGTAAAGAAAAAACCCTATTCCGAGGCCGACATCGATATTACCTACAAACTTCTGCAAGAATTGCAGCCGCAGCAAATATTTGCGGCAGGAGATCTCTCCGACCCGCATGGAACGCACCGGGTATGCCTGGAAATCATATACAAGGCCCTGGACCGGTTGAAAAAAGAACAGGCGGCCTGGCTGGAGGATTGCTATGTATGGCTCTATCGCGGCGCCTGGCAGGAATGGGACATTGCCGATATGGAAATGACCGTCCCTATTGGCCCGAAAGATATGGAGCGGAAAAAGAATGCGATTTTCAAGCATCAGTCACAAAAAGACAGCGCCATGTTCCCAGGCAATGACGAACGGGAATTCTGGCAGCGGGCAGAACAGCGCAACAAGGAAACGGCTGCCCGTTACAATGACCTGGGGATGGCAGAATACGAGGCCATGGAGGGTTTTGTACGCTACCATTTGTAGCTTTTGGGGTACCCGGCAGATACTCCTGTCCGGTTTTTGGAAAAGCTGCCACAAGGAATCCGAGGAACTACGCCCCTATTTTTATACTTTTAGGTCAAAATTCCTGAATGATCCCAAAAGATACCCGGGCCTGGTGGTGGGTGCCCACACTTTACTTCACCCAGGGCCTCCCTTATATAATGGTAGTTACCGTTTCGGTAATCATGTACAAACAACTTGGGGTCGGCAATGCGGAAATTGGTTTATACACCTCCTGGCTCTACCTGCCATGGGTTTTAAAACCCCTGTGGAGCCCACTGGTTGACCTGAAAAGCAGCAAACGCAAATGGTTCCTTTCCATGCAATTGCTGATTTGCGTAGCCCTGCTGGCTGCAGGCCTGAGCCTGCCCACCAACCTTTTCCTGACAACATCCCTGGCTTGTTTCTGGATGGCCTCCTTTGCCTCGGCCACTAACGATATTGCTTCAGACGGCTATTATATGATCGCGCTAAGCGAAAAGAAGCAGGCCTTTTTTGTGGGAGTGCGCAGTACCTTTTACAGACTGGCCATGATTACAGGGCAGGGCCTTATCGTCATCCTTGCCGGCTTTCTGGAAAATTATTATGGCGATAATGCAAAGGCCTGGTCCGTAACCCTCTCGGCCACGGCTTTCCTGATGCTTTTGCTGACCCTGGCCAACTGGTTTAGTTGCCCGGATTATGAAGAGGTGCGCGTTGCCGATCATAATACCGGCTTCCTTACCGTCTTCCGGAAATTCTTTGAAAAACCGGGGATGGCACTGGCCCTCGCCTTTATCCTGACCTATCGGCTGGGCGAATCCCAACTGGTGAAAATGGCCTCTCCCTTCCTGCTGGACAGCCGATCGGAAGGCGGGCTCGAGTACGCCACAGAAGCGGTGGGCACTATTTATGGTACAGCCGGAGTTATTTTCCTCTCACTGGGTGGAATAATCGGGGGGATTCTCATATCACGGGATGGCCTTAAAAAATGGATGCTGCCCATGATCCTGGCCCTGAATGCACCCAATGTGCTCTATGCGCTGTTGGCGGCCTTTCAGTGGGATCAAACCTGGGCAGTAGTTGCAACCGTAGTGATAGAACAATTTGGATATGGCTTTGGGTTTGCCGCTTTTCTGATGTACCTGATTTATATAGCAGATGGGGCCTATAAAACGGCTCATTACGCCATTGCCACAGGCTTTATGGCCCTGGGAATGATGCTGCCCGGTATGATCAGCGGGTATGTACAGCAATGGCTGGGATATACCGGCTTTTTTATCTGGGTTGTGGCTGCTGCCATCCCGGTACTGCTCCTGTCAAAAGCCATAACCTACCCAGCCGATTATGGTAAAAAAAGCAATGCAGATGTCTGAATTTCCAGAATATAGGGTAGCAACTACCCAATTGTCATTGGCAGAAAAATTGGGGCAGCTATTTATGCCCGCCGCCTTCGTAAATGATACGGAAGCAGCCCACAGTGAATTGGAGGCACTCATACAGGACTACCATATTGGAGCCATTTGTTTTTTCCATAGCCGGGCCAGCGCGGCTGCCAATTTTGAAGGCTCTGAAAAGGTACGCTTTAACGCTTCCAGTAAGGAGATATTAAAAAAACTGATACAGCGGTTCCGGAAAGCGGCCTCCTACCCGCTGCTGGTAGCCATTGACGCAGAATGGGGCCTGGCCATGCGCCTTGAAAACAGCACGGCCTATCCCTATGCTTTAACCCTTGGAGCCCTCTCAGACAACGACCCCTTGCTCTATCAGACGGGCCTGCGCATGGCAGAAGACTGTCGCGAACTGGGAATTGACTGGAACCTGGCTCCTGTTGTGGATGTAAATACCAATCCCGAAAATCCAGTTATTGGCTATCGTTCCTTCGGGGCCCGGCCTGAAAGCGTGGCTCGCAAAGCACTTCAAATCCACAGAGGGCTGATAGACGGGGGAGTCCTTAGCTGCCTGAAACACTTTCCCGGCCATGGCGACACGGCAACGGATTCACACCTAGCCCTGCCGCTGATTCAAAAAGGAGTTTCGGCACTGGAAGAGGAGGAACTTATCCCCTACAAAAAATTGATCCCGGAGGGTGTTCCGGCTATTATGACCGCACATCTTGCCGTGCCTTCCCTGGACCCCTCCGGGAATCCGGCCAGTTTATCCCGGGAACTTATAGAAAACCTCTTGCGTCAGAAACTCGGCTTTCAGGGGGTTGTAATAACCGATGCCCTCAATATGCATGCGGTCAGTACATTATATTCCGAACCGGGAATGCTGGCCCTCAAAGCCCTGGAAGCAGGCAATGACTTGCTGTGTTTTGCCGAAGACATCCCACAGGCCATAATACACCTTAAAAAACGGCTGCCAGCTGAATTTGCAGAAGAACGTTTTAAAAGGGTCTGGAACTTAAAAAAAACGCATTTTAACCCTCAAAAAACGATAATATCACCCGCATTTGCTCCGGGCGAATTGCTGGCAAAACTTGCCGGGCAATGCATCAGCCCGGTTCACAAACCGGGCGAAGATCCAAAAACAATTGGCGAGGGGCCATTTTATATGGTAGTAGCAGGGAAAGCCCTGCCGGTTTTTGAAAAGGCGATACAAAGTTCCAAGCTCATAGAACAATTATTTCTACCGGATAATGCCAGCGTCAATCCGTTTCAATGGCCTCCTCCCGGCAGTAAGGTGTTACTGGCCCTTAACCCTGCGAGTTACAAACCCAAAGAGCATTTTGGTTTTTCTGATGCAGCCTTCAAAACCCTTAAAGAAATCCTTGAAAAATACGAGGTGCTGCTGTACCATTTCGGCAACCCATATCTTCTGGAAAAAATAAGCGTTTCCCAGACCTCGGGGATTGTGCTGGTCTATCAGGATCTGGAGGCCTTCCAGGAGCAAGCAGCCAGGCATTTCCTGGGGCAGGCTTCCTTAAACGGGAAACTGGCTGTACCCTTAGATCTGAAATAAATCAGCATATAAGCATCCCGGGAATCAGAGTGGGATATTTCCGTGTTTGCGACGGGGTTGTTCCACTTTCTTATTTCTCAGGGAAGCAAAACCCTTGATGAGTTTCCTCCTGCTTTGCTCTGGGAGGATCACCTCATCGATAAAACCTCTTTGGGCCGCGCGATACGGATTGGCAAACTTGGCGGCATATTCGGCTTCCTTTTCAGCCAGCTCCGCCTCAGGATCGGCAGCCGCTTTGATTTCTTTGCGGAAAATAATCTCGCTGGCCCCCTTGGCTCCCATAACTGCAATTTCTGCACTGGGCCAGGCGAAGTTCAGGTCTGCCCCAATATGCTTGGAATTCATTACATCATAGGCACCCCCGTATGCCTTACGTGTAATCAGGGTAATACGGGGCACTGTAGCCTCGCTCAGGGCGTAAAGCAGTTTTGCTCCATGTATAATAATACCGGACCACTCCTGGTCGGTTCCCGGCAGAAAACCAGGAACGTCCACCAGGACGAGCAAAGGGATATTGAAGCTGTCGCAAAAGCGTGTGAAACGCGCTGCCTTGCGTGAACTGTCACTGTCCAGAACCCCGGCCAGGAAGAGCGGCTGGTTCGCTATAATGCCAATGGATTCGCCACCCATGCGAGCGAATCCCGTTATGATATTTTCAGCAAAGTCTTTCTGTATCTCAAAAAACGAATCCATGTCAATAAGCCCCTGAATTACCGCATGCATGTCATAGGGCTTATTGGGGTTGTCCGGAATGATATCCTGCAGTTCGCTGCGCAATTCATCCCCCAGGGTATAATCCCTGACAGGAGGTTTTTCCGTGTTATTCTGAGGCAGGTAAGACAAGAGCGTTTTCAGGTCATCCAGACAGGCCACATCATTGGGGGAGGTGCAATGGGCCACCCCGGATTTTACCGCATGGGTGCTGGCCCCTCCCAACTCTTCGGAGCTTACCGTTTCGTTGGTAACGGTCTTGACCACATTGGGGCCGGTCACAAACATATAACTGCTTTCTTCCACCATCAGGATAAAATCCGTTATGGCAGGAGAGTAAACCGCCCCGCCCGCACAAGGACCCATTATGGCTGAAAGTTGCGGAACCACTCCAGAGGCCTGAACGTTGCGGTAAAAAATATCGGCATATCCCCCCAGGGAGCGGACCCCTTCCTGAATACGGGCACCCCCCGAGTCATTAAGGCCTATGATAGGGGCGCCTACTTTTACGGCCAAATCCATCACCTTGCAAATTTTTTCGGCATGTGTTTCGGACAGGGATCCTCCAAAAACCGTAAAATCCTGCGCGTACACATACACCAGCCTGCCGTTGATAGTTCCGTAGCCGGTTACCACCCCGTCCCCGTAGAATTGCTGGTCCTCCATTCCGAAATCTGTGGTCCTGTGGGTGACCAGCACCCCCATCTCTTCAAAAGACTCATCGTCCAGCAAATAAGCGATCCGTTCCCGGGCTGTCAGTTTTTTCTGTTCGTGCTGGCGGGCGATCCGCTTCTGGCCCCCTCCCAAATGAGCTGCTTTCAGGCGTTCCTGCAGGTCTTCAATTTTCTTTTTCATCCTTTATGGGTTTGGAATTCTCAGCTTATTTTTTTCCTCCAGATATAGCTTCAGTGCTACAGCAGCCGCAATTTTTGCTTCTTTGGCCCGCTGTTCCATCAGGGTTTCAGGATTGTAGTGTTCTTTAACGAAATGCGTATTGAAATCCCCGGAACGGAAGGCAGGATGTCTGCAAACGAAGGCTCCGAAGTCCAGAGTGGTAGATACGCCTTTAACCTCATAGGCTGCAATGGCCTCCAGCATGCGTTGTATGGCTTCATCCCGGTCGCGTCCGTAGGTTATCAGTTTGGACAACATGGGGTCGTAATAGATAGGTACCTGCATGCCCTCTTCAAATCCGTTGTCTACCCGGATACCCTCTCCAACGGGGAGGCGGTAGCGTTCGAGCGTCCCCACTGATGGGAGGAATTCGTTTAGGGGGTCTTCAGCATAAACGCGCAATTCAAGGGCATGCCCCCGGATCTGCAGGTCTTGCTGCGCCATGCTCAGCGGTTCACCCCTGGCGATCCGGATCTGCCATTCCACCAGGTCCTGCCCTGTAATCCATTCGGTTACCGGGTGTTCCACCTGCAGGCGCGTATTCATTTCCAGGAAATAAAAATTGTGCTCATCGTCCAACAGGAATTCGACGGTTCCTGCGCCGACATAATCGCAGGAGCGGGCCACATTAACGGCCGCTTCCCCCATGCGCTTGCGAAGATCGGGGCTCAGTACCGAGGATGGGGCCTCTTCCACTACCTTCTGATGGCGGCGCTGTATACTGCATTCCCGCTCAAAAAAATGGAGGATATTCCCATGGGTGTCGGCCATGACCTGCACTTCAATATGCCTGGGGGAACTCACATATTTTTCGATAAAAACAGAGCCGTCCCCGAAGGCGGACTGGGCCTCGCTCATGGCCCGTTCAATTTGCTGCTTCAGTTCTGATTCCCGGTTTACTATACGCATGCCTTTTCCCCCACCCCCGGCTGCCGCCTTTATCAGGATTGGAAAGCCTATGGATTTGGCAATTTCCAGGGCCGAGGTGGCATCCTTAAGAGCGTAGTCTGTTCCGGGTACCATGGGGATATCATAAGATTTAATCGCTTCCTTTGCCGCCAGCTTGTCGCCCATGGTTCTAATAGCCTCAGGTCCGGGGCCTATAAAAATCAATCCAGCCTTTGTAACGGCCCTGGCAAACCCGGCATTCTCACTTAAAAAGCCGTAACCCGGGTGAATGGCGTCTGCGCCCAACTGCAGGGCCTTTTTTATGATATGATCTCCCCTGAGATAGGATTTGGCAGAGGGGGCTTCCCCCACACACACTGCTTCGTCCGCAAATCGCACGTGGGGGGCATCCCGGTCTGCTTCTGAATAAATGGCGATGGTACCTATCCCCATCCGGCGCGCTGTGCGCATTACCCGTATGGCAATTTCCCCCCTGTTGGCAACTAAAATCTTCTTCATGCCTGATACTATTATTCGAATTCAAGCAAGAGCTCCTTCTTATCTACGGCGGCCCCCTTGTTTACACATATTTTTTTGATGACTCCCTCCCTTGGGGAACTAATAACATTTTCCATTTTCATGGCCTCCAGGATCAATAGCGGATCGCCTTCTTTGACAGTCGCTCCCGCAGAGGTCGGAATGTCCAGGATCAGCCCGGGCATTGGGGCGCGTATTTCGGAAATGTCTTTATTGCTCCCGCTACGGAAGCCCATGCTGCCGATTTGCTGATCGAGCGTATCAGCAAGCCGTACGGTATAGGTCTTTCCCCTTATCTCGATTTCATATGATTTGGCTAAAAAATCAGTATTTCGAATCGCCACGGCCATGGACTGATTCCCATCCACTAAATGGTAGCGGGCTGCGCCGGTTTGAATCAGGTCCAAGCCGGCGGCATCTTCAGGATACAAGTCAAAATTCCAGTTTTCATCAACGGATACGGAAAAAGTCTCAGACATGGCTTAACATTTGAAATGACCTTAAAAATAAGGTTTCAGGCAGAATCTGAGATCGCAATCCGGATTTATTTTATCAACACTATCCCTGGACGAACCCGTATTTGCATACAAATATTAAGGGTTGCCAGCCACACCAATGGCCCATCACAGTTTGCCCAGGGGAATAACCCCTCAGATTATGCTCTTCCCCTTTCCTTTTGCCACGCGATTAATCGGGAATTAATACGTCCGGATTCGAATTCAGGTCGATCTAAATTTTTATTTTTGATCCAAAGAGACCTGGCATGTTAATAATAGGCATTGGAGGAGGTACCGGATGCGGAAAAACAACCGTTGTAAACCAAATCGTAAATGAACTTCCGGATACCGAAGTGGGCGTGATCTCGCAGGATTCCTATTATAATGACCTGTCCGGGCTTACCTATGAAGAACGGGCTAAAATAAATTTTGATCACCCAAGGGCCATCGATTTCAAGCTACTGGGGGAACACCTGCGACAGTTAAAAGCCGGGGTACCCATCGAACAACCCGTGTATTCTTTTAAAGAGCACAACCGTACAACAGAGACCGTACTGACCCCTCCCAGGAAGGTCATGATCGTGGAAGGAATTCTGATCCTGACCCATCCGGAAATACGAGAGATGTTCGACATCAAAATCTTTGTTCATGCAGACTCGGATGAGCGCCTGATCAGAAGGCTTAAGCGCGATATCACAGAAAGGGGAAGGGACCTGGACGAGGTGCTGGACCGCTATCAGAATACGCTCAAACCTATGCACAACCAATTTATTGAGCCTACAAAGGAGTTTGCAGATATCATCATCCCCAATAACCGCTACAATACGGTTGCCATAGATATAGTACGAACGATCATAGCCGACAAACTCATCTGAATATGGGCCTGAAATCTTTAAGGAAGAAAAAGTGGTTTGCAGTGGTCAGCAATATTTATGTGCTCGTTTTGACCGTATTCGCCATTTGGATGCTTTTTTTTGACACCAATTCCCTGTTGATTCACATGGAATTGCAAAAAGAAATCCGTAAACTGGAAAAACAGCAGGAATTCCTGAAAGAGGAAATTTCAAAAGACCGGGCACTTATCGAAAAACTTTCGGACCCCGCAGAATTGGAAAAGTTTGCCAGGGAACAGTACTACCTGAAAAAGAAGAATGAGGAAATCTTCATTATCGATTTTGAAGACAGCCTGGAACATAAAAAAAATGAAGACTAACGAGCTTTTAAAAGATTTTGAACCTGTTTCGGCCAAACAATGGAAACAAAAATTGCAGGCCGACCTAAAAGGTGCCGACTATAATGAATTACTGAGCTGGACAAGCCCTGAAGGTATCCAGGTTAAGCCTTTCTATTCAGAGGAAGACCTGCCGGAAGAAGCGGGGATACCCGCCACAGGCAGCGGGAACTGGAAAATTGGCTACCGGATTGGCAATGAAACCCCTTCTGAGCAGGTTTCAGAAGCGCTGCAAGCGGATATTCAACATTTTTTGGTCCAGTCGCCCGAATCGTTTTCCGCAACATTTCCCCATAAAGCGGTCTTAAGTGAGTTGCAGCAACCTGTCTACCTCGATTTTTCCGGGACAGACGAACTCCTGCCGGATTGGATCAGCCAATCCAATCTCAGGCATCCGGTAATCCTGGTGGATCCAATAGGTCATTTAGCAGCTACCGGGAACTGGTACAGCAGGGAAACCAATGACGCAGGCTCGCTCTTAAAAGTATTATCCCATCCGGCTGCGAGCTCAGCCGAATTCCGTTTCGCAGTTCACGCAGATCTGTATCAGAACGCCGGCGCCAACCGGGTACAGGAACTGGCTTACGCCCTTTCCCACGCCCTGGAATATCTGCTTTGGTCTGCAGAGGAAAAATCCCTGCAGCCCTTGTTGCAGCAACCGGTTTTCCACCTTGCGGCAGGAGGGGATTATTTCTTTGAAATAGCCAAGTTCAGGGCACTTCGAAAATTATGGGCCAGAGTTGCCCCGGAATACGGCTTCATTGGAGATTGCCTCATTTTTGCATCCCCTTCCCTGAGAAATAAAACCATTTACGATTACAATACCAACATGCTGCGTACCACAACTGAATGTATGGCCGCTATACTGGGAGGAGCTGACCTTATCTGCAACCTGCCTTATGATCAAATCTACCAGTATCCCAATACCTTCGCAGACCGCATAGCCAGAAACCAGCTGCAATTACTGAGGCATGAAAGTTACTTTTCACAGGTACATAATCCGGCAGACGGCACCTACTATATCGAGTCGCTAACGGACCAACTGGGTTCAAAAGCACTGGAACTTTTAAAACAACTTGAAAAAGGTGGGGGTTTCTTAAAACAGTTAAGAGCGCACACCATTCAGCAAAAGATAAGAGAATCTGCCACCAAGGAGCAACAGGCATTCGATTCCGGCAGCAAAATCCTGGTGGGGAGCAACAAATACCCCAATGCGGATAACAAGATGCAGGTGCTGCTTCAAAAACCCATCCGGCTCGCCAAAAAAAGCAGAAAGACCCTGCTGGAACCCATAATACCCTCCAGGCTTGCGACCAATTATGAACAAAAGAGACTGCAGGATGAACCGAGATAAGATACAACAGCTACAATGGAAAAAGGGCTCTGGTATCTCGCAGGCGCCCGGGCCGGATGTCGCTAAAGCGATAACCACGGCAGAGGGCATCGAGCTGAAAACCCGATATACACAAGCGGATATCAAAGAGATAAGGCATCCCGGTTTCGGGGCCGGCATCCCCCCATATTTGCGAGGACCTTACAGCAGTATGTATGTACAGCGCCCCTGGACCATCCGGCAGTATGCCGGCTTTTCTACGGCTGAAGAGAGCAATGCCTTTTACAAGCGGAATCTGGCTGCCGGGCAGAAAGGCCTGTCCGTTGCCTTTGACCTGCCCACCCACAGGGGGTATGACAGTGACCACCCCAGGGTGGTAGGGGATGTAGGGAAGGCCGGGGTAGCGATAGACTCCGTGGAGGATATGAAATTGCTCTTTGCCGGAATCCCGCTCGAAAAGATGTCGGTTTCCATGACCATGAACGGAGCCGTTATCCCTATAATGGCATTTTATATTGTGGCCGCCGAGGAACAGGGGGTTGCTCCCGGGCAGCTCTCAGGGACCATTCAGAATGACATTCTGAAGGAGTTTATGGTGCGCAATACGTATATATATCCCCCTACCCCTTCCATGCAGATCGTGGCTGATATTTTTGAATTTACCAGTAAGCATATGCCGCGCTTCAACAGTATCAGTATTTCCGGCTACCACATGCATGAAGCGGGAGCTCCCGCCCATATGGAATTGGCCTACACCCTTGCCGATGGTCTGGAATATATCCGCACAGGGCTTAAAGCGGGCTTAAAAATAGATGCATTTGCCCCCCGCTTATCTTTTTTCTGGGGTATTGGCATGAATCACTTTATGGAAATAGCCAAGCTGCGGGCCGGTCGCTTGCTATGGGCCAGGCTGGTAAAGGGCTTTAATCCTCAAAACCCCAAATCCATGGCTTTGCGAACGCATAGCCAGACCAGTGGCTGGAGCCTCACCGAACAGGATCCGTTTAACAATGTGGCGCGTACTATGATAGAGGCTTCTGCGGCAGCTTTTGGGGGTACGCAGAGTTTGCATACCAACGCCCTTGACGAGGCCATTGCCCTTCCCACAGACTTTTCTGCCCGTATCGCCAGGAATACGCAGCTAATCCTGCAGGAAGAAACCGGGATCACCCGCACGGTAGATCCGTGGGGTGGCAGTTATTATGTGGAAAAACTGACGGCCGAGCTTGTGGAGAAGGCCTGGGAACTCATAGAAGAAACCGAAGCCCTGGGAGGCATGACCAAGGCTATTGAGGCAGGTGTCCCCAAGCTGAGAATAGAGGAGGCAGCGGCGCGCAAACAGGCCCGGATAGACAGTGAAAAAGATATTATTGTGGGCCTGAATAAATACCAAAGCCCGGACGAAGATCTATTGAGTATCCTGGAGGTAGACAACAGCAAGGTGCGCAAACAGCAGATTGAGCGCCTGCAAGCTTTAAGGGACGGGCGGGATAACACAGCTGTAAAAAACAGCCTTAAGGCCCTTGAGCAGGCCGCCAGGAAAAAGGCCAAAGGAGATGGTGCCCGGCCTGAAGAAAATTTGTTAGCTTTAGCTGTGGAGGCCGCCAGGAAACGTGCCACCTTAGGTGAAATCAGCGATGCTATGGAAGCGGCCTTCGGTAGGCATCGCGCCCAGGTTCAAACAATCAGCGGAGTGTATTCAAAAGAAATCAAGGAAGATCCTTCATTTAAAAAAGCCAGGGAACTGTCTGATGCCTTCGCGGCACAACAAGGCCGAAGGCCCCGTATTATGATCGCAAAAATGGGGCAAGACGGGCATGACAGGGGTGCAAAGGTAGTGGCTACAGCCTATGCAGACCTCGGCTTTGATGTGGATATAGGGCCCCTTTTCCAGACGCCGGCGGAGGCGGCCAAGCAGGCAGCCGAAAACGACGTACATATACTGGGGGTTTCCTCTTTGGCCGCCGGGCATAAAACCCTGGTACCGGAGCTGCTGAAGGAACTGAAAGCCTTAAACCGGGAAGACATCCTGGTAGTGGTTGGGGGCGTCATCCCGAAACAGGACTACGCCTTTCTTTTTGAGGCAGGCGTCTCTGGCATTTTCGGGCCGGGTTCGCGCATCAGCGAGGCAGCAATTGAGATTCTGGAACTGTTGTTAACACCCTGAGCCCTTGTTCAAAGCCCTGATCGGCAAGCGGGCGCTGTTCCCTTAACGAACTTTAACGCAAAGTGGTGGACTTATTCACTTCCTGTTAACAATTTACGTTTTCTCGGTAGCCAAATAATCGTATTTTTAACCCCTAACTTAACTTTATAATGGGCAAAATAATTGCTATCGCAAATCAGAAAGGCGGGGTCGGTAAAACCACTACAACGGTAAACCTGGCGGCCTCTCTGGGGGTATTGGAAAAAAAAGTGCTCCTTATCGATGCGGATCCTCAGGCGAATGCCACTTCCGGACTGGGGGTGGATGTGGATTCAGTTGAACTGGGAAGCTACCAACTGCTGGAACATACCCGTTCTGCAGAACAGACTATAATAGGAACCAACTCCCCCAATGTTGACCTCATCCCTGCACATATAGACCTTGTTGCCATTGAAATTGAATTGGTAGACAAGGACGAGCGCGAATACATGCTCAAAAAGGCCGTTGAAAGTATCAAGGAGAAGTATGACTACATCCTGATCGATTGCGCCCCTTCGCTGGGCCTGCTTACCCTGAATGCCCTTACGGCAGCAGACTCGGTAATTATCCCGATCCAGTGTGAATACTTTGCCCTGGAAGGCCTGGGCAAATTGCTCAACACCATTAAAAGTGTGCAACGCATCCACAATCCCGACCTCGATATAGAGGGCATGTTGCTTACCATGTACGATTCGCGGTTAAGGCTATCGAACCAGGTAGTGGAGGAAGTAAAGAAACATTTTGCAGACATGGTATTCGATACAATTATTCAGCGAAATGTTCGTCTGGGGGAAGCCCCCAGTTACGGGGAAAGTATAATCAAGTACGACGCCAGCAGCAAGGGAGCGACCAACTACCTGAATATGGCGCACGAATTGCTTCAGAAGAACAAGCAAGTTGTATAATGGCGAAAGCAACCAAAAAACAGGCTCTGGGACGCGGACTTTCCGCCCTGCTCAACGATCCAGACAACGACATTAAATCCGTTGCAGATAAGAATGCAGACAAGGTTGTGGGCAGTATTGTGGAACTGGATATTGACCGTATTGAGGTAAACCCCTTCCAGCCGCGTACAAATTTTAGTGATGAAGCCCTGGATGAACTGGCCTCTTCCATCAGGGAATTGGGCCTGATACAGCCCATTACGGTGCGGAAGCTTGATTTCAACCGCTACCAGCTGGTTTCCGGGGAGCGGAGATACCGCGCTTCCAAAAAGGTTGGCCTTACCAGTATTCCGGCTTACATCCGTATTGCCAATGATCAGGAAGCCCTTGAAATGGCTCTTGTTGAAAATATACAGCGTCAGGATCTGGACCCTGTTGAAATAGCCCTTTCGTATCAAAGGCTGATCGATGAAATTGGCCTTACCCAGGAAAAATTAAGTGAACGGGTCGGCAAGAAAAGAAGTACCATAACCAATTATCTGCGACTCCTCCGGCTTGATCCCATTATCCAAACCGGAATGCGGGATGGATTCATCAGTATGGGGCATGGCAGATCTTTGGTAAACATTGAAAACCGGGAAGACCAGATAGCGATTTACGAAAAAATAGTGGGTGGCAGCCTTTCGGTGCGGGAAACCGAATCCCTGGTCAGATCCTATCATCAGAAAGACACCGAAAAACCAAAGGAAGCCAAAGCGACTTCTAAAAAAATTCTGCCGGAATATGCAGAAGATGGGATGGAGGTATTAAAGGCATTTCTGGATACAGCCGTGGAAGTACAGGCCAGTGACAAGGGAAAAGGGAAAATAACCATCCCATTCAACAGCCGGGAGGAATTCCGAAGGCTGAAAAAAAGAATTACAGGTGCGTAAGAAAGCCATCGGATGCATACTTTTCTTCTCCTGCCTTTGTTGCTGGGCACAACAGCCCAATGCTACGGAACAACAGGCCGATTCCTTGAAGGAACGCATGGCTTCTGAAGGCGTTCAATTCGAAAAAATTGAAAAGCGTCCAATTAACCCGCTGGCTCCTTCCAAAGCAGCCTTTTATTCCGCAGTGCTTCCGGGGCTTGGGCAGGCCTATAACAGACGCTATTGGAAAGTTCCATTGGTATGGGGGGCAATCGGGACGGGTGTGGCCGTGTACATCTACAATGACAGGCTCTATGATCGGTTTCGGACGGCTTTTAAGAGAAGACGTGCTGGTTTTACGGATGATGAATTCTTTGACCTGAACAAGGATGATGGCTTTACCCCTACCAATCCGGATTTATCGGAACAGGCCTTGCAGGACGGGCAGGAACGCTATCAGCGGGACAGGGACCTGAGCCTGCTTATTACCATCGCCCTATACGCACTCAATATCATAGATGCCAATGTGGATGCCCACCTGAAACAATACAATGTGGATGAAGATCTGAGCATGCAAATACAGCCCTATCTGGATTACCACCCCATTACAAGTGATCCCAATTATGGTCTGGCGCTCAGCATACGGTTTTAATAAAAGGTATGAAAATAGGATTATTCGGTTACGGGAAGATGGGTAGGATGATTGAGCAGCTTGCTCTACAACGGGATCATGAAATTGTAGCCCGCATTGATAGCCCGGAAGATAAGGTACCTTACAATAATTTGGATGTAGCCATCGATTTCAGCAGTCCGGATGCTGCTTTTGACAACATCAGCAATTGTTTTAAAAACGGGGTCCCCGTTGTTTGCGGCACTACCGGATGGCTCAGTCGCTATGAAGAAGCCGTAAGCCTTTGTAAAGAGGAAGGCGCTGCCTTTATTTATGCCTCCAACTTCAGCCTGGGGGTCAATTTGTTTTTCCAGCTCAACGAAACCCTTGCAAGACTCATGAACGGGGTTAAGGGTTACCAGGCAGAGATGAAAGAAATCCATCATACACAAAAATTGGATGCCCCCAGTGGAACAGCTATTACCCTGGCGGAGGGAATTATCAATAACAGCGCATATACGACCTGGTCCTCCGGGAAGGCGGAAAAAGACAGCTTGCCAATTTACTCAGAACGAACCGGGGAAGTGCCCGGCACCCATAAAATAAAATACGAATCAGCTGTAGACAGCATCGAAATTGTACATACTGCCCACAACCGCAAAGGCTTCGCACTGGGTGCGCTAATAGCGGCCGAATGGATAGTGGGAAAAGAAGGAATTTTTAACATGAAGGATGTTCTGGACATCCCTAAAAAGTAATGAGGAAGGGAGATATTCCTCTTTAAGCTATTGAAACATGGATTACACTCAGTGGATCATATTTATTTTAGCCGTGCAGGTCATCCATTTTGCGGGTACCTGGAAATTGTACCTTAAAGCTGGCAGAAAAGCCTGGGAAGCGGCTATTCCGGTTTACAATGCTATTGTCCTGATGCAAATCATCCGGCGGCCAAGGTGGTGGGTTTTCCTTTTGTTTATTCCAATCATTAACCTGTTGATGTTCCCGGTGGTCTGGGTGGAAACCATCCGCAGCTTTGGGAAGAACAGCCTGAAAGACACCTGGTTGGTGTTACTTACGCTGGGGTTCTATATATATTACGTTAACTACGCAGAAGATGTAAATTATATTGAAGACCGCAGCCTGCATCCTAAAAGCGCCTCGGGGGAATGGGTCAGTTCCATTGTTTTTGCAGTGGTAGCGGCCACTTTGGTGCACACCTACTTTATACAACCCTTCGTAATCCCCACCGGCTCCCTGGAACGTACCCTAAGGGTTGGAGACTTGTTATTTGTAAGTAAGTTTCATTATGGAGCCCGGGTTCCTATGACTACTGTTGCTGCCCCAATGGTGCACGACACCCTTCCCGGACTGGGGGTTCGTTCCTACCTTAAAAAACCACAGCTTCCCTACATGCGGCTCCCGGGTTTCCAAAAGGTTAAAAGGAACGACCTGGTGGTATTCAGCTGGCCTGCAGACACCGTAAGGCAGTTTTTTAAGGCAGAAAAAGGGGTAGATAAACCTATTGACAAGAAGTCCAATTATGTAAAACGATGTGTGGGTGTCCCCGGGGATTCCCTGGCAGTGATCAACGGGATTGTTTACAGTAATGGCAAGCCTCTGGAGCTCCCGGACCGGGCCAAACCCATGTATGACTATACCGTATACTCACAGCAAGGGGTTTCTTCCAAAACCCTTGAAAATGTTGGGGCTGACGATTTTTTGAGGACCTATGTCAGTGCGCCTTTGAACCAGCAACAACTCAATCTATTGTCCCAATACCTCTACCGTTACGACGGCCTTGAGAATGGGCAGGTAGCCCTGGTTACCCCGGCCCGGGGGATCCCTATTGAAGCCATCCGGCAGGCCAGGGTTACCAATATCCGGGAAGTATCCTCCAGGGAACGGACAGCAACCCTGACCGCCGAAATGGTGAGCTCCCTTAATTCGGTCTCATCCATAGACTCTGTTATCAAATTAGTAGAAACCAAAGGAGTAAGCGGCGATAATATTTTTCCTCAGGATTCCCGCTACCCATGGAATTACGATCAGTTAGGGCCCATCTACATCCCGGCCAGGGGCGATAAGGTGGCCGTCAGCCCCGAAACCCTGCCGCTTTATAAAAAAATCATTCGCGATTACGAGCACAATACGGTCAGTATCTCCGGTAATCAGGTTTTAATTAACGGGGAACCCAGCACCTCTTATACTTTCCAACAGGATTATTACTGGATGATGGGAGACAACCGGGACCATTCTGAAGACAGCAGGGCCTGGGGCTATGTGCCTGCCAATCATATAGTGGGGAAGCCCATTTTTATCTGGATGAGTTTTGACAACTTCAATGAGGGTATGGCAAACTGGCGGCCCAGATGGGACCGTATCTTTACAACCGTAAGTGGTGAAGGGAAACCCCGTTCCTATTTTCGATATTTCCTGCTTGCCCTGGCTGCTTATTTCGTGCTGGACTTCCTGTACCGAAGAAAGAAAAAGGCTTCCAAAAAAGGCTGATACAAAAATGACCGTCCTGCTGCATCCGGCCTACTTTCCCAATTGCGCAACCATGGCGGTACTCGCAAGGGGACAGGTGATCTGGGAAGGCTGGGACAACTATCAGAAACAGACCTATCGCAACCGTTGTTATATCTGTACGGACCGAGGAGCACAGATGCTCAGCATCCCCATTAAACACGTGGGGGGAAAAACCGGTAGGCAAGCTTACCGGGATGTTCGCATAGACAATAATTATCTTTGGCAAAGACAGCACTGGAGGGGGTTGCAAACGGCATACCGCTCCTCCCCTTTTTTTGAGTTTTACGAGGCAGACCTCAGGCCCCTTTTTGAAAAACCCCATACTTTTCTGATGGACCTTAACCTCCAAACCATTGAGGTATTCTGTAATTTACTGGGGCTGGATTTTCCGACTGAAACCACCCAACACTACCTGCCTGAACCGGAGCAGTACACCGATGCAAGAGAGCTGGTGATTGCAAAAGGGTCAAAAATCAAAGACCTGCCGTCCTATACACAGGTTTTTCAGGAGCGTCATGGTTTTGTGGCCAACTTAAGCTGCCTGGACCTGCTCTTCAATGAGGGTAACCGGGCGCTTCAGTATCTGCAAAACCTGCCTATCCCCTTTTCCAAATGATGGATGTACTGCATTACGGACTGCATTTCGGGGCACCTCCCCTGCTGGCCTGGATTTTTTTCAGGAAGCACTGGCTAAAAGCGACACTGATCCTGTGGGCGGGCATCCTGATCGATCTGGACCACTTGCTGGCTACCCCTGTATTTGACCCGGATCGTTGCAGTATTGGGTTTCATCCCCTGCACAGCTATTGGGCAATGAGCGCATATATACTACTACTGCTTCCGGCCAAAACCCGGCTGATCGGGATTGCCCTCTGCCTGCATCTGCTGGCAGATGGGGTAGCCTGTCTTGGGATGTAAGCTGATTTGCTATTTAATTTTCCTTCCCGGCTTTAAAGAGGAAGTCTTTCTCAGCCTTGGTCAGGCTTTCGTAACCGGATTTGCTTATTTTATCGAGGATCTGATCAATTTTCCGCTGCCGGGCCTCCTTGTCATATGCTTCTTTGGACTGTGCAGGTTTATCTTTTTTACGGTATACGGTTTTAAGCGGGCCTTTGCGCGGTTTCTTTTCAAACAGCCTCCCCAGGCCTTCCAGCATACGGGAAAAACCAGCTCCCAGATCCTTGCCCTGTAATGCCTGGCTTGCATACATATAGCCGAGGAGGGCTCCACCCAGGTGGGCAATCCTGCCGCCCGGATTATCATTCAGGGGGATGAATGCCAAATCCATCAGCACAAAAAATGCTCCTATATACCAGAGTTTGAGATTGAAGAAAAACACCCTTACCATCTGGTTGGGGGTATATGTACAGATAAAGATAAGAACAGCCATAACCCCTGCCGAAGCTCCAATCAACGGGGACTGGCTTGCAGCAAAGGCCGGAAAGATATTATAAGCGGCCAGAAAGAAGGCACCCCCCAGAATAACCCCTAAAAAGTATACGTTTATAAACCTTTTGGGGCCGAAAAGGTTAAAGAACATGCGGGAAATATAATAGAGCAGCAGCATGTTGAAGAGTATGTGCCATATCCCGCCGTGTAAAAAGGAGTAGGTTACAATAGACCAGGGCTGCAACAGAAAATCAAAAAAGTCCTTTGGGAGTTCAAACCATCTCTCCAGGGAACCTGCAGGCATACGCAACAGGAAGCCTGCCAGGCCGAACAGTAAAAAGACGGCCACGTTGATTACGATTAACTTCTCAGCAATGGTAAGGCGGGCAAACTGATATTTTAGGTTTCCGTTACTCATCTATACATCCCATCGGTTATTATTAAACTGATTTTTCTTCCAGTACCACATCATCAGGAAGCCAAACAGCGCCCCGCCCACATGGGCAAAATGCGCAATTCCGGACCCAAAGATAGAATATCCTGTAACACCAGAGAAAAGGTCCAGGGCAATAAGCACGGGAATAAAGTATTTCGCCTTAATGGGGATTGGCAGAAAAATAAGGAAAAGCTCGCTGTTGGGATAGGACATCCCGAAGGCAACCAAAATCCCGTAAATGGCACCGGAAGCACCCACAGCAGGGGTAAAGTAAGATTCCAGCATACTGGAAATCAGGCCGGGATCCGCAATTTGGTTCCACTCTGTATTGTATTGGCCCTGGGCCAGCAGTGCATAGATATCAGATTTAGCAACCCCCGCACTCACCAGGGCGTCCACTCCCTGTTGTACGTGATAAAAGTTTACCCCGGAATGTATAAGGGCAGCCCCCAGGCCGGCTGAAAAGTAAAAAAACATAAACTTTTTGGTACCCCACATTCGCTCCAGGGGGGAACCAAAGGCCCACAGGGCATACATATTGAAAAAAATATGGCCAAATCCCCCATGCATAAACATATGGGAAACTACCTGCCAGACCTGAAAGTTGGAGTTCCCGGGATACCAGAGCGAAAACCACTGGTAAAGCTGGTCTCCGTACAGGCTGGTCGCTACAAAAAACAGGATGTTGATCAGCAGTAAATGCTTAATTCCATCGGTAAGTCTTCCCATTTATTTCAATTTATTTTCAAGTTCTTCCATAGACAGGGTAGTATGGATACGTTTATTGAACGGGCTCAGCGCAGATTCCTTACATCCGAACAAATCATTTATCAGCGCCATCTGTGAGACCTGGTCCAGGACCACCCCGGGTTTTATTGCCAGAGCCTGACACAGACTTTTGGCAATCCGGTCTCCCTGTGAGAACGCAGCAGTATCCTCATTCTTCTGCCACTGAGCGATCAGGCTGTCCAGCAATTCAGGAACTTCCTGCTCTTTGATCAAAAAAGGAAGCGCCCGTACTTCGAATTCAGCATCCATGTCTTCCCCGAACTGAAACCCCATCCCTTCCAGGGGTCCGCGTATGGTTTTTAAAATACTCATTTCAGCCGGGCTGAAAGAAAGCTTCAGGGGAAACAAGAGCACCTGCGATGCCGGTTTGGCGCTGGTGATATTTTCAAGGAAGCCCTCGTAAAGGACCCTCTGGTGCGCCCTGTGCTGGTCTATCAGCAACAAACCCGACTTAACGCGGGTCAATATATATTTCCTGCCCAATTGAAATGAGCTGCTTTCCGAAGTGGAAGAATCTGCCGTTTCCTCAAAAAGATCCCTGGGCCGTTCTTCAGATTCCACAACCCATTCGGACGAATCTTTCCCGGTTTGCTCCGCAGTGTTCAGGCCTTCATACAGGGCCTCCCAATGTGAGGCGCTTGCCCTTGCTTTGGTATATTTTTTAACCCCCCCGGTTTCTCCTGCAAAGGGGTTGAAACTTTTGTCTACCGTAATTTGAGGTATTTCGGCACCCTTGTTTCGATAGGCATAAGGTGTTTCCAGGTTCTGGTCTTTCTCGAAGTCCAGTACGGGATGAATGTTAAACTGCCCGAGACTATGCTTGATAGCCGCACGCAAAATAGCGTAGAGGCTTTGCTCGTCTTCAAACTTGATCTCGGTCTTGGAGGGATGGATGTTGATATCGATAGATTCGGGCGGAACATCCAGGAAAATAAAATACCCGGGGTAGGTATCCGTTTTAAGCAGCCCCTCATAAGCAGCCATAACAGCATGATGGAGGTAGGAACTTTTTATAAAGCGGTTATTGACAAAGAAAAACTGCTCCCCCCGGCTCTTCTTGGCGAATTCAGGCTTGCACACAAAGCCACCAATAGCAGCTATCTGGGTTTCTTCCCGGACCGGTACCAGCCGCGAATTCATACGGTCTCCAAACAGATATCCCAGGCGCTTGCGCAGGGGGCTGTCCGGCAGGTTGAAAAGTTCCTGGTCATTATGGAGCATTTTAAAGCGGATTCCAGGATGTGCCAGAGCCACCCGGTGGAACTCATCCAGGACATGGCGCAGCTCCACCCTGTCCGATTTTAAAAAATTTCGTCGGGCAGGTATATTAAAAAAAAGGTTCTTGACCTGAATGGAGGTTCCGGCAGGGGCAACGGCCTCTTCCTCTGAAAGCTGTTTCCCGCCGGCAATCTTCAGACGGATTCCGGTTTCGGCTTCCGCCGTTCGGGTGGTCATTTCCACCTGGGCAATGGCAGCTATTGAGGCCAGGGCTTCTCCCCGAAACCCTTTGGTGTGCAGGTCAAACAGGTCTGTAGCTTTGCGGATTTTTGAGGTGGCATGACGCTCAAAACTCATCCGGGCATCTGCCGGGCTCATCCCGCAGCCATCATCTGCTATATGAACCAGGGTCTTGCCGCCGTCCCTGATAATGAGCTCTATACTGCTAGCGCCTGCATCTATGGCATTTTCAAGCAGTTCTTTTACTACCGAAGCGGGCCGCTGTACCACTTCCCCGGCTGCAATCTGATTGGCCACATGTTCCGGCAGGATTTGAATGCTGTCTGCCATCATTGTGGAAAAAATATTGAAAGGTCAAAGTCCAGGATATACAGGACGATAAGCAGCAGTATTAACAGGATTACGATCAAACGGATTCTCAGGTTTCGGTCACCCGCCCGCCTACGATCTGCCAGGGCAGATTTCCACCTGGATTTAATGCCACCTGGAGCGTCAACCGTGGTTCGGTAACGATCCAGCTTATGTTTGATTTTAAAGGGGTTTCCCTCGCCATTATCTTCATAATAACGGGGTTTATAACCGTATTTTTTATTCTTTCGAAGTTTCGAAAATCGTCCCATATCCGCAAACTCAAAAGTACAGAAAATCAAAAAGAGTGCCTTGGTATCTGTCCCAAAAATTGTTAACAGAAAGGTTAAATAAGGGCTTTTTTAACGGTGCGCCTGACTTTAGAGGGCAGCCATCTTAATGGCGGCAATGGCAGCTTCTGTTCCCTTGTTGCCATGGCGACCACCGGATCGGTCCTGTGCCTGGGCAAGGGTATCATCGGTGAGCACACAAAATATTACAGGAACCGTGCCCTGTGCATTGAGGTCTTTTATCCCCTGAGCAGCGGCAGCACAAACAAAATCAAAATGTGCGGTCTCGCCCCTTATGACACTGCCAATCGCGATTACCGCATCCGGTTTTTCCTGTTCAATCATGCGCTTGCAGCCAAAGACCAGCTCAAAACTTCCGGGTACGCTCCACCTGCTAATGTTAGTGTCTTTTACACCACAATCCAGCAAGGCCATTTCAGCCCCCCTGTAAAGGGCTTCTGTGATCTCCCCATTCCATTCGGAGACCACCAGACCAATGCGCATGGCTGAGGCATCCGGTAATTCAGATTTTGTGTAGTTGGAAAGGTTCTTTCCTGTAGTAGCCATTATTCCGCCTTTTGGGCCATTCCGAGCAGGGCATCCACACCGGAAGCCTGTGAAGACTGCGGAAATTCTTCTTTGATTCGTATGAAATATTTCTCTGCCTTGGCGAATTGCTCCAGCTTCATGGCCGCGATCCCTGCCTTGTGCAGATATATGGGAGTCGTAAAATTATTGGTATTGTGCTTAATGGCTTTTTCGTAGTACCCCAGGGCGTCATCTGTCTGTCCCAACTGCATAAAAGCATCTCCGATGGCGCCAAGTCCAACTGGTCCCAGCATGGATTCGTCGGTTTTAAAGTCTTCAAGGTAATCAATGGCTTCGTCGTACTGGTTGAGGTTCAGATAGGAAACACCGGCAGCATAGGTCGCCAGGTTTGCCGCGTCCGTCCCCGAATATTCGCTGATAATATCCAGAAGGCCATATTTACCTTCCGACCCGTTCAGTGCGAGGTTGTAGAGCGAATCTGCCTGAACTGCATCCTGCTGTGCCTGCCGGAAATACTGCATTGGGAAAAATAATTCATTACTGGCTGTGGCCTCCCGCGGCTGTTGAATAAACTGCTGATAACCCAGATAACCCAGTACCCCAACGGCAATGATCCCGATTACACCCAGAATGTAGGTCTGGTTGCGCGCCACCCATTGTTCCGTTTTGGAGGCTGAGGTATCAAGAGTATTGAAAACTTCCGCTGTGGTACTTCCCTGTTGGTCTAAACCTTGTTGTTCAGCTGTGGTTTTCGGTTTATGTCCCCGCTTTTTATATGTCGCCATTTTTTGTATTATTGGTCGCGCAAAAATAAAGGTTTTATCCAAAACCCTAAGGCAATTTATTCGTTATTTTTCAATAATTTGCGAAGACCTTCCTGAACTTGTGGCGGCTAGAGCAATATGCATTTAAAACACTTATCCTTACTTAATTACAAGAATTTCGAATCCAGTGAGTTCACATTTGATTCCAAGATTAATTGTATTGTAGGGGCAAACGGGAAGGGTAAAACAAATATTCTGGATGCCATTTACCACCTGGCCTTCGGAAAAAGCTATTTCAACCCCATTACCACTCAGAATATCCGCCATGGAGCCGAATTCTTTGTCATTGAGGGGCAATTTTTAAAAAAAGGAAAAGAAGAGCAGATTGTTTGCAGCTTTAAAAAGGGGGTTAAAAAAGTAATCAAACGAAACGGAAAAATTTACGAACGGATTTCCGAACACATAGGGGAAGTACCGCTGGTCATTGTTTCCCCTTCGGACCGTGACCTGATCCTGGAGGGAAGCGAAACCCGCAGAAAATTTATGGACGGTGTGATTTCCCAGTCCGACAAGGCCTACCTACAGGATGTGCTGGACTACCATAAAATTCTATCCCAGCGTAATGCGCTGTTAAAATATTTTGCAGCCAACCACACTTTCGACCGCGGTACCCTGGAGGTTTACAATCAGCAAATGCACAACCTGGGCAGCCGCATTCACCTTCGCCGCGAGCAGTTTATGGAAGCTTTTCAGCCTATTTTTCAGGAACAATACCAGGCTATTTCGGGCGGGGATGAAACGGTAAGCCTGCACTATGACAGCCAATTGTCAGAAATGCCCCTGCTGGATTTACTGCAGAAATTTGAGGAGAAGGACCGGGTGTTCCAGTACAGTACCCAGGGAATACACAAAGATGACCTCAGTATGCAGATCGGAGGGCATCCCATTAAAAAATTCGGAAGCCAGGGGCAGCAGAAGTCGTTTCTGATTGCACTAAAATTTGCACAATTCCAGTTTATGAAAGCAAAATTAACGGAGACCCCGCTGTTGTTGCTGGATGACATTTTTGATAAGCTGGATGCCCGCCGGGTGGCGCATATTGTAAGCCTGGTTAACCAGGACCTTTTCGGGCAAATATTTATCAGCGACACCCATGCAGACCGCACAGAGGAGATCGTTAAGGAAATACACCAGAGTTATGCGTTTATTAAGCTGTAGATATATCGCCTTTATGTCCCTTTTAATATTCTTGCTGACGGCCTGCCGAGGAGTGCAGGAATCAGACCTGAATCAATTAGCGGGTTACTGGGAAATTAAAGAAGTGGTCTTCCCTGACGGGCAGTCCAAGCAATACACGGTAAACAGCACCATAGATTTTTATCAATTACAGGCCCGGAAAGGCTTCCTCAAAAAAATGCAACCCCGCTTGGACGGAACCTATGAGACTTCTGACGATGCCCTGCCATTCGAAATCCATGAGCGGGAAGGCCGTTATTTTCTTACTTTTAAAGGAATGGATGCTTTCTGGGAAGAAGAATTGCTGAAATTGGATTCGGACCAGTTGCAAATCAGGCATTCCAATGGACTTGTCTATGATTATATTCGCTATAAACCCCTGAATATCAACAATTCCAATGAGTAAATCTGACAATCAGCAGAGTATGAGCGAAGCCCTGAGGTCCTTCCTCAAAAAAAACAACCTGCAGAAGGGGATAGACCAGGTGTCAGTTGCCGAAACCTGGAACGAGGTAATGGGGCCGGGAGTGGCGAATTACACCCGTTCAGTTCGCTTACAGGGAAATACCCTTTACGTTTACCTTACCTCTTCTGTGCTGAGGGAGGAATTAAGTCTTGGCAACTCCAAAATAATCAGCCTGCTAAATGAGCAACTGGGTCGGGAGATCGTCAGGACCCTGGTACTGCAATAAAAAAACCCCGGTCGCAACCGGGGTTTTTATCTCAATCAGATGCTTTCCTAAGCGTATATTTCGCGTCCCGAGAAATGAAAACTCCCTTCTATGGCAGCATTTTCATCGCTATCAGATCCGTGAATAGCATTTTCACCTATATCCTTGGCATACAATTTCCGGATAGTCCCTTCTGCTGCTTCGGCCGGGTTTGTAGCGCCAATAAGGGCACGAAAATCCTCTACTGCATTGTCTTTTTCCAGAATGGCTGAGACTATAGGGCCCCTGGTCATAAATTGGACCAGTTCATCGAAAAAAGGACGGTCTTTATGTATGGCGTAGAATTCCCGGGCATCCCTGCGGCTTAGTTGTGTATATTTCATGGCTATGATTTTGAATCCGGCTGCAGTTATTTTTTCAAGAATGGCACCAATGTGTCCGTTCTCTACCGCATCCGGCTTTATCATAGTAAAGGTTCTGTTTCCTGTCATTTTGAAAAATTTTCGGCAAAAATACACTTTCTTGCTCCAACCCGCAACATTAATACTGTTCACTTAAGCGCCCGAGCACTACCCCCCCGTCCCCTATAATTTCAAATTGGGCCTGGCGGGTTTTCAAATTGAGTCGCAGCGCGCCAAAACTTACTTTGGAAATCACCTCCCCTACCCGGAATGGATTGGGCTCCCCCGAAAATGAGTCGTAAACATGGGTCAGGCCGCTGCTGGTAAAGTCAATCAATGGATAGTCCAACTTCTGCGAGGGGTACTTTGAAAATTCAGAAATATGCCGGTCCCCGGACAAAACAATGACCCCCGGGGGCTGCACTTTTTCAAGCAAGGCCAAAAAGCGGTCCCGCTCCATTGGGAAATTAAGCCAGCTTTCAAAACCATGTTCCCCGGACAACAGCTGAATACTGCTGACAATTATAGTAAAGTCTGCAGTAACCTTACCCAACTCAGCCTCAAGCCATTGCCACTGGTTCTCCCCCAGCAAGGTGGCATCCGGATCGGGGTTGGGCAGATAGCGTTTTACGCCACTGGGATCCTTCCGCAGTCCGGACCGCTGGAAACGGGTATCCAGCACTATAACTTTTACACTATGCCTGCCCCTTTTAAAAATTTGGGAGTAATATACTCCCGGGCGCTTACGGCGCGGGCTATCAGCGGGGACCTCAAAGAAATCCAGAAAAACCTGCTTGCTCTGCTCCCGAGCCTGAAATTCCCTGCCCCCGTCGTTAAGGCCATAGTCGTGGTCATCCCAGGTTCCCATAACGGGTACAGTTTTCTTTAAGGCAGCATAGCCGGGATGTTTTGAAAGCATATCGTATTCAGCTTTCAGTTTATCCATATTATCGGTGTCTGCATATACATTGTCTCCTCCCCAGATCCAGAGATCCGGCTTTTCGGCCAAAATATCATCCCAGAGTTCATTGGGCAGGTCGTTGCGGTTACAGGATCCAAATGCGATCAGGAAATTTTCCTGTTCCTTGTGGAGGCTTGCCGGGGCAGCATTCCGCGGGGTTTTGCAAGCAGCAACCAGGATGAGTAAGGCACAAAGGGTAAACAGGTGTTTCACAGCTCGAAATTTTAGTAGCTAAATTTAGGACTTTTGGATGGTCTTTCATTTAAATCGTATCTTTGCGCGCATGAATTCAGCTGATGTCCGGCAAATGCGCGAATGGCTGTCCACTCCGCAACGCATCGTACTTATCCCGCACAAGAACCCCGATGGCGACGCAATCGGGGCCTCCCTTGCGCTTTATCATTTTTTCCAGGCAAAAGGGCACCATGTAGATGTTATTTCTCCCAATGATTTTCCGGAATTTTTAAAATGGATGCCCGGGGCTGAGGCGGTTATCAACTATGAGAAAAAATCGCATCAGGCAAAAGAACGGATCGGGCTCGCCAGCCTTATTTTCACCCTGGATTTCAATTCCCTGAATAGGATCGGAAGCCTTTCGGATGCCCTGCAGGATCTGCAGGCCGATTTTATTATGATCGACCACCACCAGAGCCCGGAAAATTATGCGAGGGTGTGCTATTCGGATGTACAGATGAGTTCAACCTGTGAAATGGTCTACCATTTCCTGGCATCCCTGGATGCCCTGGACCAGATTGACAAACGAATTGCCAACTGCCTGTATACCGGTATTATGACGGATACAGGTTCTTTTAAATATGCAGCCACCACCGCCACTACTATGCGGGTTGTGGCCCACCTGATGGAACAAGGGGCCACCCATACCGAAATCCATCGGCATATTTACGATACCAACCGGCCCGAGCGACTGCAACTACTGGGTTGTGCTTTGCAAAACCTGACCATACTTCCCGCCTATCGAACGGCCTATATCACTTTGTCTCAGGAAGAACTGGATCGCTACCATTTTCAAAAGGGCGACACAGAGGGGTTTGTGAATTACGGGCTCTCCCTCAAGGATGTGGTATTGGCTGCCATTTTTATAGAAAACCGGGATGAGGGGATTATCAAGATTTCCCTCAGGTCACAGGGCTCTTTTTCCGTAAATGAATTTTCACGGGCTCATTTTAACGGGGGCGGACATACAAATGCTGCAGGAGGCCGAAGTGAACTGTCTTTGGAGGAAACCACAAAAAAATTCGAAGGGCTTTTACCCGGCTACCAAAAAGAACTGAATTTATGAGAAAAATTGCGGGCCTGCTGGGCCTTATTCTTACTGTTATCGCCTGCGAGGGACCGCAACCCAGACGGCCGGTAGAAGTCAAAGGCGGGAGTTTTTTAAAACAATCTGCGCAGCGGAATAAAGACCTTCTGGCAAAAGAGGAGGCTTTTCTGCAGGAGCTCATCTCAAAGGACAGTCTGCACAGCTATATAAATACCGCCAGTGGTTCCATATTCTACTACGAGTTACAGCAAGACAACTCAGCCTACAAGCCCCGCCCAGACGATTTGGTGACCCTTACCTATAATGTAATGAGTTGGACTAACGATACCATCTACAGCAAGTCGGAGATCGGAGAATTGCGCTATAAGGTAGACAAACAGGAGCTATTTCCCGGCATGCGCAATAGCGTAAAGTTATTGTCGGAAGGGGAAAAGGCTACCTTTTTATTTCCCTCATCCCTGGCTTACGGTTACCATGGTGACAATGACCGCATTGGCCCCAACGTGCCCCTTAAAAGCACCATTGAAATATTGAAAATCGAGAAAAATACTGAATCCAAATAAATTATGTTTCCTATGAAAAATACCCTGATTGTACTGTTGCTTGCACTTGGCCTCTTAAGCGCCTGTAAGTCTAAGCACTATGCTGAAATGAGCGATGGTATTTACGCCGAATTACAAACCAATAAAGGGGATATTGTAATCCGCCTGGAGCACGACAAAACACCTGTTACCGTGGCGAATTTTGTGAGCCTTGCAGAGGGCAACAATCCTTTTGTCAGTGAACAATTTAAGGACAAGCCTTATTATAATGGCCTTACCTTCCACAGGGTCATGAAAGATTTTATGATACAGGGTGGTGACCCGCTTGCAAATGGAAGCGGGAACCCCGGCTACCGTTTTAAGGATGAATTTGTAGACTCCCTGACCCATTCTGGAAAAGGAATTGTTTCCATGGCCAACGGCGGACCCAAGACCAACGGAAGTCAATTCTTTATTACCCACGCCGAGACACCATGGCTGAACGGGCGGCATACCGTATTCGGAAAAGTGGTTGAAGGCATTGAAGTAGTGGATAGCATTGCTGCAGTACCTGTTGGTGAGGGGAATAAACCGCTGGAACCAGTAGTTATGGAAGAAGTAGAAATTGTCCGCAAAGGAAAAGAAGCCCGTAATTTTGACGCTGTCCAGATTATGAAGGACTATTTTGCCGAGGAAGAGGCCCTTGAGGCCGAAAGACAGAAACTGCTGAGTGCCTTTGTCGCTGAACTGCAGTCGCAAAAAGAACAGGCCACGGCTTTGCCCTCTGGATTGAAATACCTGGCATTGCAGGAAGGAAGCGGACCCAAACCGGCAATCGGTGACAAAGTAATTGTAAATTACGCCGGCTGGCTAGAGAACGGAACCCTGTTTGACACCAGTGTCGATGCCATTGCAAGGACCTCCGAAAATTACTCCCAATTATTGCAAATGCACAGGGGTGTATTTCAACCTTCCCTGATGGACTACAGTACAGAGTCCAGGCTGATTGCTGGTTTTAAAGAGGGACTTCTCAATATGAAAGTAGGAGACAAATACCGTTTATTCATCCCGCCGCATCTGGGGTATGGGGAACAGGGTTCCGGCCCCATCCCGCCCAACAGCACCATGGTTTTTGATGTGGAAATACTGAAAATCCAGGAATAGTTTTAAGACCCCGGGAATTCCCGGGGTTTTTTTATGCCTGTTTCGGAATGTTTTCCAATACATCACAGAGCCATTTCCAGAACTTCATACTGGAACTGACAGATGCCCTTTCGTCAGGGGAATGGGCACCGTGGATGGTAGGACCAAAACTGATCATGTCCATCTCCGGATAATGGTCTTTCAGGATGCCGCATTCCAGGCCCCCGTGCCCGGCTATTTTACGCGGAGAGTCCCCATATAAATGCTCATATCTCCGGGAGACCAGTTGCAGGATTTCAGATTCCGGTTCCGGCAGCCATCCCGGGTAATCCCCACTCATCTCAACACGGTAACCCGCCAGTGCAAAAGTTGCTTCCAATTGCATGGAAAGGCTTTTTTTGGCACTTTCACGGGAAGAACGACAAAGGCAACCTGCCCGGATACTCCCTTCCTCTACCCTTACCTGGGCCAGATTGTTGGAGGTTTCAGTCATTTCCGGGAACTCATGGCTCATGGCAAAAACCCCGTTATGAACGCTGTACAGGCATCTTAACAAGAGGGTCTGATCTTCAGTTGACATCAGCTGTTTTGGCAGCTCTACCGCTTCCATTTCTATGGTAATATTGGGGTCGCGTGAGAGGAATTCAGAAAGGATGGCTTCTCTTTCTTTTTGAAAAGCCTTTTCGAACTGGTTTAAACCGGAATTTTCAAGTGCAATGACGGCCACACTCTCCCTGGGGATTGCATTGCGAAGATTCCCCCCCTGAAAACTATTCAGGCCGAAGGGCTGTTCGGCCTGGCAGGCATACAACAGCCGGGTCATCAGCTTATTAGCATTTCCGAGCCCTTTATGGATATCCATCCCGCTATGCCCACCACTCAATCCTTTTATCTGCAGGCGTATTCCGGACATCCCAATTCCTGAAGCTATGGGCTGATACGTACCGCTTGCGGTAATATCTACTCCACCGGCACATCCTATCCCCAGTTCATCGTCCTCCTCGGTATCCAGGTTGAGCAGTATCTCTCCCTTTAACCAGTCTTTATTGAGGTTTTTGGCCCCGGTCATCCCGGTTTCCTCATCAATTGTAAAAAGGGCTTCGAGCGGTGGGTGGATAAGGGTACTGGATTCGAGAACGCCCATTATGGCTGCAACCCCAAGCCCGTTGTCCGCCCCCAGGGTGGTGCCTTTTGCCCGTACCCAGTCTCCATCGGTATACATCTGTATCCCCTGGGTATCAAAATTAAATTCGGTATTGTTGTTTTTTTGGTGGACCATGTCCAGGTGGGCCTGCAAAACCACTGTTTTCCTGTCTTCCATCCCGGCTGTGGCCGGTTTACGGATCAGCACATTCCCGGAAGCATCCCTTTCGGTTTCCAGGCCCAGCGTTTTACCGAATGCCATCATAAACTGAATGACTTTCTCTTCTTTTTTGGAAGGTCTGGGAACTGCATTAAGGGCTGCGAAATTTCTCCAGATATGTACCGGTTCCAGTTCCGCTATTGAATTACTCATAGTCTTCGGTCTTTTTAAAGTCCATAAAAGTACATATTGCAATTCAAGTCTGAATGATTAATGGCTATTTTTGAGCTTGTGGAAAGCAAATTAAAAAACGGGATTGCCCTGAGCCTGCCCATTCAGATATTACTGATACAATGGGCGGCTGCACATCCGGGCTGGATTGAAAAATATTACAGCCAGGGGGTTTACCCATACATTTCGGTTTTTTTCCGTTACCTGTACGGGTGGGTCCCATTCTCAGTGGGAGATTTACTATATGCATGCCTGGGGCTGCTGGCCCTGGGGTACCTGATCAGAAAACGGCAAAAAATCCGAGCAAAACCGCTTGCTTTTCTGCGCGATTTAACCATGGTACTTGCCATTTTGCACTTTACCTTTTACAGCCTATGGGGGCTGAATTATTTCAGGATGCCCCTGGCGCAGCAACTGGAGCTGGAAGAAGCGTACTCAGAACAGCAATTGATCAGGCTTACGGAATTTCTGCTTAAAGAAGCCAACAGGCAACAACTGCAATTGGCCGGCGACAGTCTGCAGGCTGTGAGCTTTACTTATACAAAACCGGAAAGTTTTGAGAAAACACGGCAGGGCTACGAGCTGCTGACCGCAGATTATCCGGAATTCGAATACAGCCCGGCCAGCCTTAAGAAATCTATTTTCAGCAGCTTGCTTTCCTATATGGGGTACGGGGGCTACCTGAACCCCTTTACAGGAGAAGCGCAGGTTAACGGCTTGCTGCCACTCTTTCGGTTTCCGGTGGTTTGCGGGCATGAGGTAGCCCACCAGTTAGGCTATTCTGCGGAAAATGAAACGAATTTTATCGGGTGGCTGGTTAGTTCCCGCAATAAAGATCCATACATTCAATACGCCTCAACGGCCTATGCACTTTCATACTGCCTTAGTTCGCTGGACCAGCAAAATTCTGAGGCCCGTAAATTATTGAGCGAAAGAATGAACCCAGGCCTGAAGCGGAACTTTGAAGAATTACGGCGGTTTTGGGAGCAGTATAAAAACCCCCTGGAACCGGTCTTTAAAACTATCTTTAACAGCTATCTACAGGCAAACGGGCAAAAGGACGGAATAAAGAGTTACAGCCGCGTGGTTTCCCTGCTGATTGCATACCACAACAAAGAAGGGCTTATACCGGCTTTAGTGGATTAACAGAGGTTTTAAAGTAATGTTAAAAATTCAGGGGAAATTCCTGCTTCCCTTTGTATTACCCTATTTTTAGTTCGACTAATTCAAAAAGACACACCCAGATGAAATGGAAACTACTGATCCCCGCCATCTTATGGCTGGGCGCCCTGGTGCATGCTCAGGAATACTTCCCTGAAAATGAAGGCGTTAAATCTGCCAACAACAATTATACGGCATTTACCAATGCCAGAATCTTTGTTAGTCCTACCGAACAAATAGCCAACGCTACGCTACTTATACAAAAAGGAAAAGTGGTACAGGTCGGGACTAATGTGCGGATTCCCGCCAATAGTATTGTGATAGACCTCGAAGGTAAATATGTATATCCTTCTTTTATCGATGTCTTTTCCTCTTTTGGGGTGGAACAGGCCAAAAGGGCCCGACGTTCCGGACGGTCTGCCCAATATGAACCCAGCAGAGAAGGCTTCTACTGGAACGACCATGTGATGCCCGAGAAACAGGCAGTAGACGCTTACAAGTTCGATACAAAGAAGGCTAAAGAACTTCAGGCCATTGGCTTTGGAGCCGTAAACAGCCACATACAGGACGGGATCGCCAGGGGTACTGGTTCCTTTATTGCCCTGGATCCGGAAGGTACCGATTCCCAGCGCCTGCTGAAAGGGGTATCAGGACAGTACTTTTCGTTTGACAGAAGCATTGCGGCGCTACAGAGCTACCCAAGTTCCCTGATGGGTTCCATGGCACTGCTCAGGCAAATGTATTACGATGCAGACTGGTATTCCAAAGGGAAGGTAAGCACCACAGACCTTTCTCTTGAAGCACTGCTGGCGAACCGGAAATTAGTACAGTTTTTTGCCGCCGGGGACAAAGGGAACATCCTCAGGGCAGACGGAATAGGCGATGCCTTTGGTGTTCAGTATGTAATGCTGGCAGGCGGACAGGAATATGAAAATATTGCTGATATCAAGGCAACCAATGCCTCCCTGGTGGTGCCGCTTAATTTTCCGGAAGCCTTTGATGTTTCCAATCCCTACCAGGCAGCCTATATCAGCCTGGAGGAGATGAAACACTGGAATCAGGCCCCTTCCAACCCGGCCGTCCTGGAAAAGAATGGAATCAACTTTGCCTTTACCCTTGAAGGATTGAAATCCATGAAAGATTTCCACAACAATATCCGCAAGGCCATTAAATATGGATTATCAGAGAGCAAGGCATTACAGGCTCTGACCACCGTCCCGGCTCAGTTACTCGGACAGGGTGACAAGATCGGGGCCCTTAAACCAGGCTACCTGGCAAATTTCCTGATCAGTTCAGGGCCGATTTTTGATAAAGAGACCACAATGTATGAAAATTGGGTGCTGGGACGCCGTAACGTGCTCTCCGATATGACCCAAAAAGACATTCGGGGAGATTACAGCCTCATGCTGAACAGACAATCCTTTAGCCTGGAGGTTACAGGAAAGGCAGGTTCCCCAAAACTTAAAGTAAGCAAAGACAGTACCGAGCTTAAATCCAAATTAAGTTACAGCGGTGACTGGCTGGACCTTTCCTTTACAGACGGGGAGGATCGCTACCGGCTGACTGCCAGGGTATCAGAACCCAGCCAGATTAAAGGAAAAGTAGTAGTCCCTAATGGCACCGAGGACCGTTTTACGGCTACCCGAAGCGCCACTTATGAGGAAAAAACCACTGAAAAGGATACGGAGGTAACAGATTCTCCGGAGCTGGTACCCATCAGCTATCCGAATGTCGGTTACGGCTATCGCAGCCTGCCCGTACAACAAGATATATTGTTCCGCAATGCCACGGTCTGGACCGGGGAGGCGGCCGGAATACTTAAAAATACAGATGTACTGGTCCGCAATGGAAAAATCTCCAAAATAGGTGCAGGCCTGAACCCGGGGAGTGCAAAAGTAATAGACGCAACGGGGAAACACCTCACTGCGGGTATCATTGATGAACACAGCCATATTGCCGGTCTGGCCATCAATGAATCGGGCCACAATTCATCTGCCGAGGTGAAAATGACAGATGTGGTGGATCCTGAGGATATTGATATTTACCGAAACCTGGCCGGAGGGGTTACCTCCATACAGCTGCTGCACGGGTCGGCAAATCCCATAGGGGGGCGATCCGCCATCCTGAAACTGAAATGGGGAAAAAACGCTTCGGAAATGATTTACAAAGACATGCCGAAGTTCATAAAATTTGCTTTGGGTGAAAACGTAAAGCAGAGTAACTGGCAAAGTTACAGCCGTTTCCCGCAAACCCGGATGGGGGTTGAACAGGTGTTTATGAATTACTTTCAACGCGCCAAAGAATACCAGGCTTTAAAGGATTCCGGGAAACCGTATCGATATGATGAGGAAATGGAAACCCTGGCGGAAATCCTCAGGGGCGAACGCTTTATCAGCTGTCATTCCTATGTGCAAAGCGAAATCAATATGCTGATGAAGGTAGCCGAGAAAATGGGCTTCAGGGTTAACACCTTTACCCATATCCTTGAAGGGTATAAGGTTGCCGATAAAATGGCGGAACACGGCGTGGGCGGATCTACTTTCAGCGACTGGTGGGCTTATAAATACGAGGTTAAGGACGCTATTCCTTACAATGCTGCAATCATGCACAGTGAGGGAGTAACCGTGGCCATCAACAGCGATGATGCCGAGATGTCCAGAAGATTGAACCAGGAGGCTGCCAAAACCGTGAAGTACGGCGGGCTTTCCGAAGAGGAAGCATGGAAGATGGTTACTTTGAACCCTGCTAAATTATTACACCTGGACGACCGGGTGGGTAGTATTAAGGAAGGCAAGGATGCAGACCTGGTACTGTGGTCGGACCATCCGCTTTCGGTTGTGGCCAAAGCCGAAAAAACCTTTATTGAAGGGGTACCTTATTTCGATATGGAAACGGATGCCCTTCTGCGCAGCCAGATGGCCGAAGAGCGCAACCAGCTCATCAATATGATGCTGCAGGAGAAAGACGGGTCGGGGAACCTTAGAACCCCTCGTCAGAAGCAAAAGGAAAAATTTCACTGTGACAGCCTGTAGTATGAATCCACATAAAACTCAAAACATGAAAAAATACAAAGGAATTCTTTGGGCAATTATGCTGATAGCCTCCCTCTCCATGGCCCAGCAGACCCCTGCCCTGCCTCAATCAGAGGTGATCAGCATTAGCGGGGCTACCCTGCATCTTGGCGATGGGAGTGTCATTGAAAACGGTACCCTGGTTTTTGAGGAGGGCCTCATCACCGAAATTGGGGCAGATGTCAGCCCCAGGGGAAGGGTTATCAATGCCAGTGGAAAACATGTCTATCCGGGTTTTATTGCCCCCGGAAAGTCTTTGGGCCTTATTGAAATTAACGCAGTAAGGGCCTCCGATGACCAGGACGAGATTGGGGACATGATCCCGCATGTAAGAAGTATCATTGCGTATAATGCAGAATCCCAGGTAGTGGAAAGCATGCGGCCAAACGGGGTGCTCCTGGGGCAGATAACCCCCCAGGGAGGACGCATCTCAGGAACTTCCTCCATAGTACAATTTGATGCCTGGAACTGGGAAGATGCTATCGTCAGGGAAGACGACGGCATTCATTTAAACTGGCCCGGTACCTTTAGAAGAGGCAGATGGTGGCTTGGAGAAGAAAGAGGCTACCGACCCAACAAGGACTACAGCAAGCAACAGCAGGATGTTGCGGATTTTGTAAAAAACGCAAAGGCTTACGGCTCCGGAAGCAACAGCCCGCTGAATCCTGCCTTTAAGGCCATGCAGGGCCTGTTTGACGGCAGCAAAACCCTGTACGTATATGCAGACGGCGAGCGCGAGATCATCGATGGCATCAGTGCGATTAAGGCAGCCGGCGTTCAGAAGGTAGTACTGGTTGGAGGTTATAAGGCGCATAAGATTACTAATTTCCTGAAAGATCATCAGATTCCGGTCCTGGTCAACTATACCCATACCCTGCCGAACCTCAACGACGATCCGTATGACCATACCTATAAATTACCCAAATTACTGGTTGACGCAGGCCTGCTGGTAGGCATACAGAATGCGGATGCATCCAATTTCCAGACCCGTAACCTTCCCTTTTATGCCGGGCAGGTTGCCGGACAGGGCCTTGAGTTTGAAAAGGCGCTGCAGCTAATCAGCAGCAATACTGCCAAAATCCTTGGTATTGACGATAAATACGGCAGCCTGGCCAGTGGGAAAAGTGCTACCCTATTCATATCGGAGGGCAACGCACTTGAAATGAGGGGCAACCGGCTGACCCATGCCTTTATAGATGGCCGGGAAATTTCCCTTGAAACCCATCAAACAAAGCTTTGGAAGCGCTACATGGAAAAGTATGAAGGGAAGTAACCTCTAACCATAAACCATAAAAGAACGGAACCGGCAACCAGGCCTGTTCCGTTTTTTCTTTAATATTGCCTTATGACCGAACCCAAATACATCAGCAGCTTTCAAAACCCGGAAGTTCGGCAGCTCATCAGCCTGAGGGAGAAATCCAGGGAGCGTCGTAAAACCGGTCATTTTCTTCTCGAGGGAAAAAGGGAGCTGCAGCTGGCGCTGCAGGGAGGGTATCGGCTGGTCCGGCTTTATTTCTGTCCGGATATAACACCATTGGAGGAGGCCCGGGAACTATCCGGTATTTCCGATGCCGGGCACTTAGTAGCCCTTAGTGCAGAAGTCTATAAAAAGGCTGCCTACCGCGAAGGTACAGAGGGGGTACTCGCCCTTATGGAATCTAAGGCCCATGAGTTGAAATCTCTGGCTTTTGCCAGTAAAACACCACTTATCCTCATAGCCGAGGCTCCTGAAAAGCCCGGAAATATAGGGGCTTTATTACGAACAGCTGATGCAGCAGCCCTGGACGCCGTTATCATCGTTAATCCCCGCGGGGACCTCTACAATCCCAATATAATACGCTCCAGTGTGGGATGTCTTTTCACCGTTCCGGTAGCCGTTGGAAGTGTGGCGGAAGTCTCCGATTTTTTGGACCAGCACGGGATTCAGGTATTCGCGGCAGCCCTCGGGGCTACTGCCCGTTACGACCTGGTGGATTACAGCAGGGCAACTGCAATTGCTGTGGGAACAGAGGCAAGCGGGTTGAGCCCGTTTTGGAGTGAACGTGCCGATCTCAATATAGAGATCCCTATGCGGGGCAGCATAGATTCCATGAATGTTTCGGTGGCAGCGTCCATCATTATATTTGAAGCACTGCGCCAGCGCAATTTTGGAAATCTTAAACCTTAGCATGCCAAAAGAAAGGTCAGTTATCTAATAAATTACTGGCGTACAAAAATTTATTAGTATTTTTCCGACCGCTCAAACCAATCCCATGTCTTCAGAAAGTCTGTATTACCTTATTATCGGAATCCTGATACTGCAATTTGCGGTAGAAACCTTGCTGGATTATCTGAACGCCCGCAAGTTTGGCGACCCCCTGCCTGAAGAAGTGGCCAATGTATATTCATCTGAGGCCTATGAACGATCCATGGCCTATAAAAAAGCCAATTATCGTTTTGGGCTGTTTTCGGGGAGTCTTTCCCTGGCCCTTACCCTGGCCTTTTTGATTTTCGGCGGCTTTGAATGGGTAGACCAGCTCGCTATGGGCATCAGTGAAAATCCCATCAGCAGGGCCTTGTTATTTTTCGGGATAATCCTGCTGGGAAGCGGTTTACTGTCTTTACCTTTCAGTTATTACCAGACCTTCGTGATTGAAGAAGCCTTTGGTTTTAATACCAGTAGCCCGGCCCTATGGCTAACAGACCGCTTAAAGAGCACTTTTTTGATGGTGTTTCTGGGTGGTGGCTTGCTGCTATTAGTAATATGGTTTTACCGCTGGGCCGGCAGCGGGTTCTGGATATATGCCTGGGGAGCCATCAGTCTTTTCACCCTTTTTATGAACCTTTTTTACAGCCGCCTGATTGTACCCCTGTTCAATAAGCAGGTGCCACTGGAAGATAGCAGTTTAAAGTCTCGTATTGAAGCCTATAGCCGCAAGGTGGGCTTTGAATTAAAAAATATTTTTGTGATAGATGGCTCAAAGCGGTCTACCAAGGCCAACGCCTATTTTTCGGGCTTTGGCAAGGAAAAACGCATTACGCTTTACGACACGCTTATCAAAGATCTGGATGAATCTGAAATAGTGGCTGTACTGGCACATGAGGTGGGTCATTACAAGAAAAAACACATTGTCTTTAACCTGATTGTTTCCATTTTGCTGACAGGGTTCACCCTTTACCTCCTGTCTGTCTTTATCAACCATCCTGAACTCTCCCGGGCTATTGGGGTAAGCACGCCCAGTTTCCACGCAGCCCTATTGAGTTTCGGGCTCTTATACAGCCCTATCAGCGAGATTACCGGACTGGTAATGAACTATATCTCGCGACGCTTTGAATACCAGGCCGATAACTTTGCACGTGAAACCTTTGCGGCAGAACCGCTGATCAGCTCACTAAAAAAACTCTCCAGGAATAATCTGAGCAATCTGACTCCGCATCCGGCCTATGTTTTTGTACATTACTCACATCCCCCGCTAAGCCGCCGGATCGGGAACCTGAAAACCTGAAAGCAGGAGGCATAATTTTTAATTATATACTAATGACTCTTGCCGACTGGACCGGCGCCTCAGGCGTCTTTCTCATATTGGGCGCCTATATCCTGAATATCAGCGGGGTCCTGAAAACCAACCGGCTTCCGTTTAAAATGCTGAACCTGATTGGGGCTTCCCTTGCCTGCCTGGCTTCTGTATTGCTGGATTACATCCCCTTTATTATACTGGAAGCTACCTGGGCGCTGGCATCACTGGCGGCAATTCTATTACCAGTAAAAAAAAGAAAAAAGAGGTATTAGACATCACAATTAAACAAGACCTAACAAAATATGCTTTAACTTTATATCAGGTTCAGGGCAATAGACAGACCATGAATCTGATTAACCCGCTTCAAACATTTACCTTATGAAAAAATTGTTAATCCTCAACGCGTTGATCTGGGCGGCTGTAATCCTGATAGCTTCCTATTTGTACAAGGGAACAGAGAATTATCAGTTTTTATTTGGGACCCTGGTAGTTGCCGCCATCCTCACCAATGGTTTTATTTATGAAATCCTGCGGTCAAAAAAATAAAGAAGCCTAGCCGGCACCCCCCCCTGAAACAACTTGCCCCATTACTTTATCGGCCAGCCAACTGCCATAACGGCTCCTTTAGCCGCGGGCACGATTTTTGTTGTTGATCATACAGATATGTGTTATTTTTAAGGTTATGCCGACGGAGACCTACATAGAAAAGGAAAACAAGGAGATCGCCAAGCAATATAAGGAATTGCTGCGGGTAAGTTATCAGACGCTTTCCAATGAAGACAAAAAGCTGATTCGCCAGGCTTTTGACGTGGCCGTTGACGCCCATAAGGACCAAAGGCGTAAGTCCGGCGAAGCCTATATCTTCCACCCGATAGCGGTTGCAAAGATAGTTGCCTCGGAAATTGGCCTGGATGCGGTTTCCATAGCCTCTGCCCTTTTGCATGACGTGGTGGAAGACACTCCCTACACCCTGGACGATATCGAACAGATGTTCGGGGAAACCGTGGCCCGGATTGTGGATGGCCTCACCAAGATCGCCCACATGAAGAAGGACATGAATATCTCCCAGCAGGCGGAGAATTTCAGGAAAATGCTGCTTACCCTGCACGATGATATCCGGGTGATCATCATAAAGATTGCAGACCGTTACCACAACCTGCTTACCATGGATTCCATGCCGGAAAACAAGCAGGTTAAAATTGCTTCGGAAACACTGTATATCTATGCCCCGCTGGCGCATCGGATTGGCCTGTATAATATAAAGACAGAACTGGAAGACCTCAGCCTGAAATATACCGAGCCGGAAGTCTACCAGGACATTCAGAGTAAGATAGAGGACTCCAAGGAAGACCAGCAACAATATATTGAAGATTTTAATAAAGTTATACAGGATTCCCTTGACCAGGAAGGCCTGAATTATGATATCAAGGGACGGTCTAAGTCCATCTATTCTATACGCCGTAAAATGGTGGCGCAGAACGTGACCTTTGACGAGATTTACGACAAATTTGCCATCCGGATTATATACAAATCAGACCGCAGGAATGAGAAATTCCTGGCCTGGAAAATCTATTCTATTGTAACGGACCATTTTACCCCCAACCCGGTAAGGCTTCGCGATTGGATCTCCTCCCCGAAAAGTACCGGATACGAGGCTTTGCATATTACCGTGATGGGCCCTAAGGGGCGTTGGGTGGAAGTACAGATCCGCTCCGAACGCATGCACGAGATTGCCGAAAAAGGTTATGCGGCTCATTTTAAATACAAACACGGCGATCAGAAGGAACAGGGCATCGAAGTCTGGTTGAACCGGCTTCAGGAGGCCCTGGAGTCTTCCAATGGAAGTGCGGTGGATTTCGTGGAGGAGTTCAAACTAAACCTCTATTCCAAGGAAATTTTTGTCTTTACACCACAGGGGGATTTAAAATCACTTCCAAAAGGGGCAACCCCACTGGATTTCGCGTTTCATATCCATACGGAGGTGGGTATGCATACCAGGGGGGCCAAGGTAAATGGTAAACTGGTGCCTTTAAATACAGTTCTCAAGAGTGGGGACCAGGTGGAGATCATTACCTCGGATAATGCCAAGCCCAATCAGAACTGGCTGGATTACGCCACCACCGGCCGGGCCCGCTCCAAGATCCGCTCCTCCCTGAAAGAAGAGAAAAAAATAATTGCGGAAGATGGAAAAGAAGTTCTCAGGAGAAAATTAAAATCCCTGAAAATTACACTCACAGAAGACGTGGTTAACAAGATGGTGGCCTTCTTCCGTCTTAAAACCAGCCTGGATTTATTTTTCAGGGTTGGTAACGGCACTATAGAGAACCAGCAAATCAGGGATTTTGCGGCCTCCTACAACAACGCCTTTATCAGTTTCTTTAAAAATAAGATCCGAAGGAAACCTGCACAGGAAGAGATCAACCGGGACGAGATCACCGCTAAATACGATATGCTGGTCTTCGGCAAGGAAGAAGAAAAACTAAATTACACGCTTGCCCAGTGCTGTAATCCCATTCCCGGCGATGATGTGTTCGGCTTTGTAACGGTAAACGAAGGTATTAAGGTTCACAAGAAAAACTGCCCCAATTCTATTTCCCTACAATCGAATTACGCCTACCGGATTATCGCTGCGAAGTGGGTAGATTCCACTCAGGAGGAATTCACAGCTGAATTGCAATTGAGCGGAATTGACAATATGGGGCTGATCAACGAAATAACCGATATCATTTCAGATGAGATGCATGTAAATATGCGCAACCTGAATTTCGGAACGGATGGCGGTACTTTCAGCGGGCGTATAACGGTAGTCGTCAAAAACAATACGATACTGAAAAAACTGATGACGAACCTCAAAAAAATAAACGGTATCGACAAAGTGAGCCGGGTGTGATCTGTCAGGGCTTGCTAAAATCAGTATTCAAATTCCCGCTATTCTTATTTTTAACTGTATTTTTGTAGCCGGATTCAGCTGACATTCAGATGGGAAATAAAGACCAGGAAATCGTAAAAAACGTATTCACCTCATTTCTCGAGGAAAACGGGCACAGGAAGACACCTGAGCGTTATGCTATTCTGCAGGAAATCTACGATTCTGAAGAGCATTTTGACATAGAGTCCCTCTATATCAAAATGAAAAACAAGAATTATCGCGTAAGCCGGGCCACCCTGTACAACACTATAGAATTACTGCTCGAGTGCAAATTGGTCCGAAAACATCAGTTTGGCAAGAACCAGGCGCAATACGAAAAATCTTATTTTGACCGGCAGCACGACCATGTAATCCTAACCGATACCGGGGAGGTAGTGGAATTCTGTGACCCGCGCATTCAATCCATCAAAAAAACCATCGAAGAGGTTTTCGACATAAAAATCAACAATCACTCGCTTTACTTTTACGGGACCCGAAACCCCAAGGAAGAAGCTTCTAAATAACCGAATCGGACGCATGAAGGCAGATCTCTTGCTCGGACTCCAGTGGGGGGATGAAGGAAAAGGAAAAATAGTTGATGTATTAACTGGTAACTACGATATCATTGCGCGTTTCCAGGGAGGGCCAAATGCCGGGCACACCCTGGAATTCGACGGCATCAAACACGTGCTGCATACCATTCCTTCCGGGATATTTCACAAAGAGGCATTGAACATTGTCGGGAACGGAGTGGTTATAGACCCGGTTATCTTCCGCAGGGAACTGGAGAATTTATCCAGGTTTCCAATTGATATTCAGAAGAGCCTGCTTATCTCCAGGAAAGCACACCTGATCCTGCCCACACACCGGCTGCTGGATGCCGCTTCTGAGGCATCCAAGGGGAAGGCTAAAATTGGCAGTACCCTCAAGGGTATAGGTCCCACCTACATGGATAAAACGGGACGCAACGGGCTTCGGGTCGGTGACCTGGAACTGGCAGACTGGAAAGATAAGTACCGTGCCCTGGCCGATAAGCACGAGGCTATGATCCATTTTTACGATGTGGACATTCAATACAACCTTCAGGAACTGGAAGCGGAATTTTTCAGTGCGGTGGAAAACCTCAAATCGCTGCAATTCATCGATAGCGAGGAGTATGTGCACCAGGCGCTGAAATCCGGAAAGAAAATTTTAGCCGAAGGTGCCCAGGGTTCCCTGCTGGATATCGATTTCGGAACCTATCCTTATGTTACTTCTTCCAATACCACAGCGGCAGGAGCCTGCACAGGGCTGGGAATTGCCCCGGGTAATATCGGGGAAGTCTTCGGGATCTTTAAAGCCTATACCACCCGGGTTGGTAGTGGGCCTTTCCCTACTGAGTTATTTGATGAGGATGGAAAAACCATGGGGCGGGTCGGAAACGAGTTTGGTGCTACTACCGGCAGGCCCAGGCGGTGCGGGTGGCTGGATTTGGTAGCCCTGAAATACGCCGTCCAAATTAATGGCGTAAGCCAGCTAATGATGATGAAGGCAGATGTGTTGAGTGGTTTTGAAACCATCAAAGTATGCACGGCCTATCACTACAAAGGAGAAAAAATAAGCCATTTGCCCTATACTATAGAAGCCGAACACCTGACTCCGATTTATACCGAATTACCGGGCTGGAAAGAAGACCTGACCCGCATGACCGAAGTGGCCCAATTGCCTGAAAACCTCAAAAAATACATCGAATACCTGGAGGAAGCCCTGGAAACTCCTATTAAAATTGTTTCCGTAGGGCCGGATCGGACCCAGACCATACACCGTCACGAAAGCTAATTCCTAAAAGCTTCCCAAATCTTTCTACTACGCGCTATTTTGTGCTATTTTTGGCTAAAATTTAAGCTTGAAAGCCTGTATTACCTTTATTTTAGCGTGCTTTTGCTGCATGCCCCTGCTCGCCCAGCAAGCTTCCCAGGCCGGTACTAAAATCACCATTGTTTACGGGGGAAGTTTTACCAAGGACGAGTCGCTGCGGCCCGGGGCCTCCATCTTCAGCAAAGACCAGCGCCAGGTGCAATTTGAGCATCAGGGAGCAGACCTCTGGTGCGATTATGCTTTTCTCTATCAGAAGGACAACCGGCTGGAAGCCATCGGAAATGTACGCCTGAAACAGGGTGACTCCATTTTGATGACCAGTGGCTATGTGGAATACGATGGCAACCTGAAACTGGCCAAGGCATATGAGAAGGTACGGCTTACCAACCGCTCCATGACCCTTACCACCGACACCCTTTATTTTGACCGTGAAAAGCAGGAATCCTATTACCGGGACTACGGTAAGGTAGTGGACTCAGTCAATACGCTTACCAGTGAGGTAGGCCGCTATTATATGATCCCCAAGAAATATCAGTTCCTGGACAGTGTCTATATACAAAACCCGGATTATACCCTTGAATCACGTCGGCTGGACTACTACACCACTTCCAAAAACGCCTATATGTACGGCCCGTCCACCATTACCGGTGACACTTACCAAATCTATTGCGAAAGGGGGTTTTACGACACCCGGACCGAGACGGGTTATGGTATAAAAAATACAGAAATCCATTATTCCAACCGCATCATTGAAGGGGATAGCGTGTACTTTAACAAAGCCAACGAGTTTGCCTCGGCCACCAACAATATAAAAGTTACGGATACCATTAACCAAGGAGTGATCCGGGCCCATTATGCGGAGGTCCATAAAGGACGGGATTCGGTTTTTGCAACCCGCAGGGCGGTATCGATCAGCCTGGTGGAACAGGATTCTCTTTATATGCACGGAGATACACTGATGGTGACCGGGAAACCCGATGCCCGCATATTAAGGGCCTTTCGAAATGCCAAATTTTACAAGACAGACATGAGTGGTAAATGCGATTCCATTCATTTCGAAGAAAGTAAAGGTCTTACCCAAATGATCCGAAGGCCTGTTCTCTGGAACCTGGAAAACCAAATGACCGGAGACAGTATTCACCTGATCAGTAATAAGGAAACCGAAAAAATGGATTCCCTCAAAGTGCTTGGCAATGCCTTTATTATTTCTGAAGACAGTATCGGGCAGCGCGGATATAACCAGGCCAAGGGCAAGGATCTTTTCGGGAAATTCCTGGAAAATGAACTAAAAATAGTAGACCTGGTCAAAAATACAGAGGTGATTTACTGGATGTACGACGATGATGATCAGTTACTGGGCATCAACAAGACCATATGCAGCAAGATCCGGTTGGAGCTCGAAAACAGCGATATTGAGCAAATAACGTTTTATACAGATCCGGACGGGGATATTTTTCCGGAAAAGGACCTGCCCGAAGCCAGTCGTATCCTGAAAGGGTTTATCTGGAGGGGCGATGAGCGCATCAGGCGTATGGAAGATATTTTTGACGAAGACGACAATAATCTGGTCCTTCCTGTGATAAGGGGGTTGGACAATCCAATAGACCAGGAAGGAAGCGAATCTGAACAGGAAAATGCGCCTTCGACAACAAAACTACTTTCCGACCGTCCGAAAAAAACGGGTAAAACAGGGGGACAACCCCTCAAATCGAAGAATTGATCCATGCTAACGGACTTTCTGAAATATCAGGCACAGACAACCGGGCATCCGCTTGGGCTGGAGGTGGCCCGTGCTTCGGGTTCTTACATATTTGATACTGCTGGTAAAGCATATCTCGATTTTGTTGCCGGGGTATCTGCCTGCACCCTGGGACACTGCCACCCGGGCGTAGTGCGTGCGGCACAGCAGCAGCTTGCCCAATACATGCATGTAATGGTATACGGCGAGTTTATTCAAAAGCCGGCCGTAGACCTCTGTCGTCTGCTGGCATCTGAGCTCCCACAACCCCTGGAACGCACTTATTTGGTTAATTCGGGTACCGAGGCCATGGAAGGGGCCCTCAAACTGGCCCGAAGGGTTACCGGCCGTTTCGAATTGATAGCCGCGCATACCGCCTATCACGGCAACACTATGGGAAGCCTCTCGCTGATGGACTACGAAAATCGCAAGGCTCCTTTCAGGCCATTGTTGCCCGGGATCAGACATATTGCCTTCAACAACCTGGAGGATCTCGAGAAAATTAATATTAAAACAGCCGCTGTAATTCTGGAAACCATTCAGGGTGGTGCCGGATTTATAGAACCGGAACCGGGATATCTCAGTGCCGTTAAAAAGCGTTGTCAGGAAACCGGGAGCCTGCTGATCCTGGATGAAATCCAACCCGGTTTCGGACGTACCGGGAAGCTTTTTGCATTTGAGCACTACAATTGTATTCCGGATATACTCGTAATGGGTAAGGGCATGGCTTCCGGACTCCCTATCGGGGCTTTTACTGCCTCCTCTGCCCATATGGCATTGCTGGAACGGGATCCTGCCCTGGGCCATATAACGACCTTCGGGGGTAACCCGGTAATTGCCGCTGCAGCTCATAAAACACTTCAGGTGTTGCTGGAGGGTGAACTGATCCCTCAGACCACAGAAAAGGAATTACGGTTCCGTGAGCTGTTAAAACATCCCTTAATCACAGAAATCAGAGGAAAAGGACTGATGCTGGCGTTAATCCTGAAGGATGCAGAAATAGCACAGTTCTTGGTCCTGGAAGCCATGCGGGAAGGTCTGCTGCTTTTCTGGCTACTATTCGAAACGCGGGCCGTACGTATCAGCCCTCCACTGACTATTTCAAATGAAGAAATCCAACAGGGTTGCCGGCAGATACTGACAATACTCAATCGGTACCCCAAAGCATGTGTTAACTAAATTGTTAATAAGAAAGACTTGAACTTCACCTTTTGTTGCCCTCAAAAAAATATTTTTAAGTCCATACGGAAACCAAACAGGCATATATGGCGTTAGATCCGAATGAACAACCCAACCAACCCATAGTGAAATTTGAATCCATGCTCAAGACAGACGATGTCTATTTCTTTGATGCAGAGGACTTTGAAGACATTATCCACCACTATCTGAACAACGGAAAGATCTCCCTGGCGAAGAAGGCCATCCGAATGGGGCTGGAACAACATCCGGATTCCATGGATATCCGCCTGCTGGATGTGGAGGTTCTGGTGTTTGAAAATCAATTTGAGAAAGCCGAGAAGATCCTCGATCAGATCCAGCTTATAGACGGGACCAACGAAGAAATCTATATACAGCGCGCCAATATTTTTTCTAAAAAGGACAATCACGAAGCGGCAATTGAACTCCTGGAAAGGGCACTGAGCCTATCCGACAACCACTTTGATATCTATTCGCTGCTGGGGATGGAATACCTGTTCCTGGACGACTACCTGCAGGCCAAGAAATGGTTTCTGAAATGCCTTACAGAAGACCCGGAAGATTACGCTTCGCTGTACAATGTGGTTTACTGCTTTGAATTTCTCGAGGACCATGAAGGAGCCATAAAGTTTCTGAATGAATACCTGGAAAGCCAACCTTATTGCCAGGTTGCCTGGCATCAATTGGGAAAGCAGTACTACAGTTTGAAGATGTACCAGGAAGCCCTTGGTGCCTTTGAATTTGCCATTATCTCTGACGACCATTTCATTGGGGCCTACTTTGAAAAAGGTAAGGTTCTCGAGAAACTGGGAAAATACGAAGAAGCCATTGTCAATTATACCACAACTATCGAAATGGATGACCCCACCTCCCACGCTTATTTGCGGATTGGGAAATGCCATGAAAAGTTGGGGATGGAGGATGAAGCCCGATATTATTATTACCTCACGGTACATGAAGATCCTTTGCTGGATAAAGGCTGGCTGGCCATTACCGACCACTACCACCGTCTGGGGCAGTACGGAAAGGCCAAGGAATACATTGATAAAGCCATCAATATAGATGGGGAGAATCCGACTTACTGGAAGCGGTGCGGACTAATCCATAAGGCACTCGGGCAAATGGACGAGGCAGATTTTGCCTTTAAGCAAGCTGTTGACCTGGGTAATTACGAACTGGACACCTGGCTGCAGTGGGCCGAGGTCCTGCACAAAAACCGGGAAATTGCCGCTGCCGCAGAGGTATTAAAACAGGGCGCGGAATTTTATCCCGAAGCGGCGGAAATTCATTTCTTTCTGGCCGGAACCTACCGAACGCTCCAACAGGCCGATCGGGCAGAAAAGGAACTTAAAACCGCCATTGAACAGGACCCTGAGAAGTTAGAATTTTTCGAAAAAGTCTGCCCGCAATTTTCTGCTGCTCCCTGGGTAAAACGCATTGTAAAAGAGTGCCGGAAGGCTTCCGAATAAATAAGCTATTTTTGCTTTTTTATTATCTATGGGAGACCGAAACCTGTTACACTACATCTGGATTTTATTAAAGGGGATGGCCATGGGGGCTGCCGACGTGGTACCCGGTGTTTCCGGGGGCACCATAGCCTTCATTTCTGGTATCTATGAAGAACTCATAAATTCCATCAATGCCATTGGCCCCGGCCTGCTGAAAACCTTGCGAAAGGATGGATTAGCTGCCTGTTGGAAGGCAATTAACGGTAATTTTCTGCTGTCCCTCTTCATGGGTATCGGCATCAGTGTTGTTTCCCTATCAAAGGGGATTAGCTGGCTGCTGGAAAACGAACCCGTACTTCTCTGGGCCTTCTTTTTTGGCCTGGTACTTGCCAGTATCATCTATGTTGGCAAAGCCATAGGCCAGTGGAAAGCGGCAGTACTTTTTACAATGATCCTTGGAGCGGTTCTGGCTTACCTGGTCGTTTCCCTTCCCGTTTCCGAACAAAATGAAAGCCTGCCCTATCTCTTTCTTTCCGGTGCACTGGCCGTTTGCGCAATGATTCTGCCCGGGATATCCGGAGCCTTTATTTTAGTGTTGCTGGGATCCTATAAAACGGTCCTGGACGCGGTACACGAAAGGGATTTGCAAATATTGGGGATTGTGGCACTTGGAGCGGTATTTGGGTTGCTGAGCTTTTCAAAATTACTCAAGTGGATGTTTTCAAAATTCAAGGATGCCACCCTGGCCTTGCTTACAGGTTTCATCATTGGTTCCCTGCCCAAAATCTGGCCCTGGAAACAGGTATTGGAAACCCGTCAAATAAACGATAAAATCATACCTATACGGGAAGCCAATGTGACCCCCTGGGGATATGAAGGAGAACCACAATTGTATTGGGCCCTGGGGCTGGCCGCTCTCGGATTTTGCCTTATTTTTATCCTGGAACACTTTGCATCCAAAAAACACTCCTGAAAGCGATGTACCACCCCAGAACTATTTCAGACAAAATCCTGCTGTTTATCAAGGGGCTCGCCATGGGTGCCGCCAACAAGGTTCCCGGAGTTTCCGGGGGTATTGTGGCCTTTGTGGTCGGTTTCTACGAGGAATTCATTTATTCCCTCCAAAAGTTTAACCTCAAGGCGTTCAAGTTATTTTTCAATGGGCGCTTTAAGAGCTTTTACCGCTACGTAAACGGGCCGTTTCTCTCCTTGTTGATACTGGGGATGCTTTTTAGTTATTTCAGTGTTTCAAGGGTTTTGGATTACTTTCTGGAGCGGAAGGAATTGTTCGTTTGGGCCCTGTTTTTCGGGATGATAATCGGTTCGATTTATTTTATTTCCAAGGATTTTGAACATTGGAATAAAAGAACCCTTCCCGCAGGGATTCTGGGTTTGATACTGGGAATCTCAATCAGTTTTCTCAGCCCGGCCCGGGAAAATGACAATCTGTTGTTTATTTTCCTTTGCGGTATCATCAGTGTATCCGGAATGACCCTTCCAGGCCTTTCCGGTTCCTTTATCCTGATCTTACTGGGCAATTATGTATTGTTATTGGTGGATGCGGTAAACGGGCTCTACGACACCCTTGCCGAAATGGTGGTGGGAGATTTCAGTTTCCTTAAAAATCAGGAACGGTTAACAACCCTGAAAATACTCGCCGTTTTTACGGCAGGATCGGCAACCGGGCTGGTCACGCTCTCCCATTTGCTGGGCTATGTGTTAAAGCACTTCCGATATATGACCACAGCGGTTATCATCGGATTTATTACCGGGTCCCTGGGGGTGGTATGGCCCTGGAAGCGAAAAGTTTACCTCCTGGATGCCTCAGGGAATATTATGCAGGATTCCAACGGGGACAACATCATCATTAACTATCAGCGCTATATGCCAGACATGGCGCTGTCCGATACCTGGTGGGCCGTATTCTACATAGCCATGGGGGTAGTTGTTTTAATCGCCCTGGAGTGGTACGGGAAAAATCGCCGGAAAAATGCATAGGTACGGGCTTATTGGAAAAAACATCTCCTACTCCTTTTCAAGAGCTTATTTCAGGGAAAAATTTGAGGCTTTGGGACTGAAGGACCACCTCTATGAAAATTTTGACCTGCCGGATCTGGCTCACTTTCCATTGCTGCTTGAAAAATATCCCGATCTCAAAGGGCTCAATGTTACCATTCCATACAAAGAACAAATTATTGACTATTTGGATGAGCTGGATCCTGCGGCTGATGCCATAGGAGCAGTCAACACCATTGCCTTTGGCAAGGGTGGTCTGAAAGGCTTTAATACAGATGTAATCGGGTTTAAGGAATCCCTAAAACCGCTGTTAACCCAAATGGACCGGGAAGCGCTTATACTGGGCACCGGTGGGGCTTCTAAGGCCGTATTTCATGGGTTGGAAGCGCTAGGGCTCAAAGCCACTTACGTGTCGCGCCAACCGGGAAGGAACCAGCTTACCTACCCTGAACTTACGCCAGAGAACCTCAGCCGCTACCAACTCATTGTAAATTGCACTCCGGTAGGAACCCATCCGCACACAGAGCATGCGCCAGAACTGCCTTATGGCGGGCTAAAGCCAACTCACTTACTCTACGACCTGATTTACAACCCTGCCGAAACCCGATTTCTCCTGGAAGGAAAACGAAAGGGCTGCCGAATAAAAAACGGACTGGAAATGTTGCAGATCCAGGCCGAGGAAGCCTGGAAAATCTGGAATAGTTAAGGCCGGCACCTTCTCTTGTCCAGGCGTACCGGACTCCTTAAAAAGATCGGGGATTACCTTTGTTTAAAGGCCACTTGTTAGTATCTTGGAATCGATTTAGCGCAGACACTGAAAATATTTCATTATGTCGGAAGAGGAAAAAAAAGAACTGCAGCTTGCTGCAGGGGGGGATCAGCCATCAGTATCCAAGGAGTCCAATGCTGAGGATTCATCTGAAGAAGTTGATAAAGAGGAACTAACGCAAAAAACCGGGGAGCAGCCGGATGCCGAACAAGACAAGCCGGAATCTGCAGATCCGGATGAAGAAATAGACGAATCCAATGCCGAAGACGCTGAAGATTCCGAAAACGAGCGCAGACACCAAATTCCTTTTCTGGACTACCACTCCCTCACCATGGAAAATCTGGTTGGGGAATTGCAAAGGCTGTTGCGCACCGAAAAAGTTCAGGCAATCCGCAGGCATGTTGAGCAAATCAAATCTGAATTTGACCTCAAATTCCAGGACTTTATAGAAAGTAAAAAAGAAGAATTTGTAGAACGCGGCGGTGCCGAATCAGATTTTCATTACAATTCCGTCACCAAACGGCAGTTCAATGAATTGTACTCTGAGTACCGGGATAAACGTAATCAGTACTATCGGGACCTGGAAAATCGCCTGAAAGAAAACCTGGCAAATCGCCTTGCCATAATAGAGGAATTAAAGGGGCTGGTCAATATGGAAGAAGACATGACCACCACCTACAATACTTTTAAGGAATTACAGCAAAAATGGCGGAATGCCGGCCCGGTGCCGCGAACACAGTACAACGATGTCTGGCGCACCTATCAGCACCATGTGGAAATATTCTATGATTTCCTGCATCTGAACCGGGAATTACGCGATCTCGATTTTAAGCATAACCTGGAGGAAAAGCTAAAGCTGATAGAGCGGGCAGAAGCCCTTGCCAATGAGGAAGACCTCAATAAAGCTTTCAGGGAACTGCAGACTTTACATAAGTTATGGAAAGAGGAAATCGGACCGGTCTCGAAAGACCACAGGGAAGAGATCTGGAAGCGATTCAGTGAGGCCACCAAAGTTGTGCACCAGCGACGGCAGGAACATTTCCAGGAGCTGGAGGCCCAATACGAGGCAAACCTGGCCGTTAAACAGCAGATCATATCGGATATTGCTAAAATTGCCTCCTCTGTTGCAGATAACCACAGGGGTATTCAGAAACAGATTAAGGATATTGAAAAGCTGAGGGAAGCTTTCTTCAAGGCGGGAAAAGTGCCACAGAAAGTAAACGAGCAAACCTGGACTGCCTTTAAAAATGCGGTTCGCAGCTTTAACCGAACCAAAAATGCCTTTTACAAAAATCTAAAAAAAGATCAGCAGGAAAACCTGGACCAAAAAAGAGATTTGTTACAGCGTGCCTTAAGCCTGAAGGACAGTGAAGACTGGGAAAGTACCACTCCGGAAATGAAACAGATCCAGCAGCAGTGGAAACAGATTGGACATGTCCCCAGAAAATATTCGGATAAAATCTGGAAGCAGTTCAAAGAAGCCTGCAACCATTATTTCGACCGGCTGCATGCCCAGAAAGATTCTGCCAATGCAGGGGAACGCGATAATTTAAAAGAGAAACTGAGCCTTATGGACCAGTTAAAGGAATTTAAATTGAGCGGTAAAAAAGAAACCGATTTAAAGGTTATTCAGGAGTATGTTACAAAATGGAAGGAGATTGGCCATATCCCGCATTCCAAAAGGCATCTGAACAGCAAGTTTTATAAGATACTTGATGCGCTGTTCAAAAAAATGGGAATCAGCAGGCAGCAAGCTGAAATCATTAAATACGGCAACAAAATACAGCAACTTTCGAAAGAGGACGACGCAAGGGCCATTTTGCAGGAAAGACAATTTGTAAAACGCAAAATTGAAGAAAATAAGAACGAAATACGGCAGCTGGAAAACAACCTGGAATTTTTCTCAGATACCTCAGAAGAAAATCCAATGGTGAAAAAGGTCATCAAGGACCTTGAAAAACAAAAGGAAGCCCTTGGGAATTGGAAAGCCAAATTGAAAAAGCTCAATATTCTGAGGAATTCACTGATCCGTGAAGAAGCTGCTGCAGCCGAAAAGCAGGAAGAAGAAAACGAGGAAGATTAAAGGGGCGCCTGTCCTGACTTTTATTCTGAATCCACTGGAACGGCAAATAAGTCAAATTCCGTGGCTGACTGTATTTTTAAGTCCGCAAAACTGCCCAGCGAAAGAAAATGTTCTCTTGCATCTACCAGTACTTCGTTATCCACATCAGGGGAGTCAAATTCGGTGCGCCCTATAAAATAATTCCCTTCCTTACGATCGATCATACATCGAAATTCCCGGCCTACCAGTTCCTGATTCAGTTCCCATGAAATCTGGGATTGAATTTCCATGATCTGGTTTACCCGATCTTGTTTGACCTCTTCGGGCACATCGTCTGAGAGCTTGTATGCATGTGTATTCTCTTCATGGCTGTAGGTAAAACAACCCAGGCGCTCAAAACGCATCTGTTTTACCCAGTTTTTAAGCAACTGAAAGTCTTCTTCCGTTTCCCCTGGATATCCGACAATAAGGGTGGTTCGGATGGCCATGCCGGGAACTCTTTCCCGAAAGCTTTTCAGCAGGGCATTCGTTTTTGCATAGGTAGTGCCCCTGCGCATACTCTTCAGGATGGAATCCGAAATATGCTGAAGCGGGATATCGATATAATTGCAAATTTTGGGTTCCTCCCGCATCACCTCCAGAACGTCTAAGGGGAAACCGGTAGGGAAGGCATAGTGCAGGCGGATCCACTCAATCCCCTCTACCTTTGCAAGTGCGCGCAATAGATCAGCCAGCCTCCTTTTCTTATACAGGTCCAGCCCGTAATAGGTGAGGTCCTGGGCGATCAGAATAAGCTCCTTCACCCCTTTTGCTGCCAGGTTTTCTGCCTCCTTTACCAGGGCTTCTATGGGCTGGCTCCTGTGGCCTCCCCGCATCAGCGGAATGGCACAGAAAGAACAGGGGCGGTCACAACCTTCGGCAATTTTCAGGTAGGCATAATTAACAGGGGTAGTACTAACCCGTTCCCCAATCAATTCGTGTTTGTAATCGGCCCCCAGGGCTTGTAGTAGCTGGGGCAGGTCTCGGGTACCAAAGTAGGCGTCAACATCCGGAATTTCTTTGGCCAGGTCCGGTTTGTAGCGCTCGCTTAAGCAGCCGGTTACAAAGACCTTATCTACCTTCCCATCCTGTTTCTGCTGCACATACTCCAGAATGGTATTGACGCTTTCCTCCTTGGCATTGGCAATAAAACCGCAGGTATTTATCACCACTATGTTCCCCACTCCTTCGTGGACAACGTCCTTCTGGCTCCCTTTGAGTTGTCCCATGAGGACTTCTGAATCATAGAGGTTCTTGGAGCATCCAAGGGTGACCACATTGATGACGTTTTTCTTGTGAGATTTGGTTCGCATATGCCAAATTAGGGCGCAAAAATACGATATCCGGGTGTATTATATGGCAAATTAGACGATTTCAGCTGAAAAAGCGTTTTAATAGTATGATCACAACGGGAAAAATATCCGGTTTCTGGCAGTACCTCTTATGCTCGTTTATACTGCTGGCCTCTATGGCCTGCTCTGTGGAACCCGTTGTCAGCACAGATCCCGGACCGGCTTCCACTAATCTATATTTTCCTGAACCCCAGCGCTTTGCTACCTGGGAAACCGTAAGCCCTGAATCCCTGGGGTGGGATAGCCAGCAACAAAATCTCCTTGAAACCTTTCTGGAAACTAATAATACCAAAGCTTTTATCATCCTTAAGGATGGAAAGATTGCCATGGAGCGGTATTTTGGGACATTCACCAAAGATAGCCTCTGGTACTGGGCTTCCGCCGGAAAAACGCTCACCGCATTTACCGTTGGCCTGGCCAGAGAAGAAGGCCTGCTCAATCTTGAGGATCCGACTTCTGATTACCTCGGGTCCGGATGGACTGCTGCCCCTGCAGAAAAAGAATTGAACATCAGCATACGCAATCAGCTGAGTATGACCAGCGGGCTGGACGAACTTTCCTTTGACTGTATCCTTCCTGAATGCCTGAATTTTACGGCCGATGCAGGCAGCCGCTGGGCCTATCACAATGGTCCCTATACCCTCTTGCAGGCTGTTGTTTCCAACGCCGCAGGTATGGGGTTTTCCGAATATTTTAATAACCGCCTGCGCAATAAAATAGGAATGGATGGTTTCTGGATCAGCTCCAATGGTTCCAATAGTATTTATTACAGTACCGCACGCAGTATGGCCCGTTTCGGCCTGTTGGTCCTGAACAACGGCCGCTGGGGTGATTTAACGGTTATGGGCGATGTATCTTACCATTCGGCTATGCTGCAGCCCTCACAGGATTTGAACAAAGCCTATGGCTATCTGTGGTGGTTAAATGGGAAACAAAGCTATATGGCCCCTGCTTCGCAGATAGTTTTCCCCGGGGAACTGATTCCTGAGGCGCCGTCCGATCTGGTGGCCGGCCTGGGCAAAAATGACCAGAAGCTCTACATCATACCTTCCCAAAATCTCATTGTAGTCCGTATGGGTCAGGATAGTGGAGAAAACCTGTTGGGCCCTTCCAGCTTCGACAACCAGTTATGGCAACAGCTCGGGGCTTTTATCAATTGATCGCTTATTCGTTATACCCTGCTGGTGGACGGCGCATGGGCCCGAGTTGTTCGTAGGCCTGGCCCATACCGATCAGTTTATCTTCCTCAAAGGGTTTTGCTATAAAGGTCATATTGGTGGGTTCCCCGTCATCACGGTAACCCATGGGAACGGTAAGCGCCGGGTATTTGGCAACCGCTGCATAGCCTGCGTGATAGTTATTGACCGAAAGTACAGCATCCAGCTGGTGTTCTTCCCAGGGGGTATCGAAATACCGGCGTCCATTCTCCTCAAGCTGCATCCTGATCTCTTCCAATTCCTCCAGACTCGTACTATCTGCCACAATGCCTTCGAGTAGCATCTGTCCGTAAGGTACCCTCAGCAGGCTGTCTTCCCGGTTAAACGCCACAACATCAGCCACTGAACTGACACGTACGGCATCCCTGTCCCGGATTTGGTTTTTCAGGTACCTGGGCAAATCAATCTTCATATCGATGTTCAGCAGGGTAATAAATCCATCCAGGTTTACCTCAGGAGGATCAAATGGGATTATTTCAGCCCCGGCCTGTCGCATCCGCTCCACCTGTTCCCGATACAGGCTGTCGCGTTCCAGAAGGCCTTTAAAAACACCAAGTCTCTTCCCCTGCAGACCCATTTGTTCCGGTTGGTACCACATTCCGGACAGGCCGGTCTCAACCGATTTGGCATCAGTTGTGTCCCTTCCTTTCATTGCGTCCAGCAGTATCCCGGCATCCGCTACATTACGGGTCATAGGGCCAGGGGTATCCAGCGTACTGGAAATAGGAACTATCCCGCTACGGCTCAGAAAACCGATTGTTGGTTTAATCCCTACAACAGAATTCTGGCTGCTGGGCGATAAAATGGAGCCAGAGGTTTCCGTACCTACTGCGGCTACAGCATAATTGGCTGCAACTGCCGTACCGCTTCCGGAACTGGAGCCACCACTTTCAAATGTCCTGCGGCCATAAGGGTTCAGGGTCTGCCCCCCAACAGCGCTATACCCAACCGGACATCCCCGGCACATAAAATAGGCCCATTCACTGAGGTTAACTTTCCCAAGAAAAATTGCCCCGTTGCTGCGTAAACGTTCTGTGATAAAGCTATCCCCGGTCGTATTATCCTTCAGGGCTATCGCCCCGGCCGTCGTGGGCATGCCTGCAGTGTTGATATTGTCTTTCAGCAAGATGGGCATTCCGAATATCGGATGCCTTGAGCCATCGGGATCTCTGGCTGCCAGGCGATCCTTTTCCCGGGCCTCTTGCAGGCAGTTGGGATTGAGCGCCAGTACAGTATTCAGGGTCGTTTCATTGTTAAGTTCGTAAGTATATATTCGATACAGGTAAAAAAGGGTTAGCTCCTCATAGCTAAGGTCACCCGCTTTTATATGCTTTTGTAAAGTTGAAATCGGCTGTTCAAATATCATGGGCTTCAGGCGCAGGTATTCTTCCCGGCTGAATTTTTTTACCTCTTCATATAAGGGCAGAAATACATCGTTTTTATCCAGTATTTTGGACTGAATAAGCTTATATCGCATTCGTTCCACCGGATGGTCCTGGTTCCCGGCAACTTCCAGAGAGTCATTATAGGGCTCCCAGATACGCGTCTGAGGTTCCTTTTCCTGCCGGCATCCACTGGCTATAAACAGTATTGTTAAAGCCAAAGCGTAACATGCTGCTTTTAATTTTCTCTCATTGGTTTCCATTTCTCAATATTTTTTTCGTTCATGCGCACAAATTCATCTTTGCCCTCGGCCAGGGCAAGCTCCCGGGATATCCCGGCAGCGGTTATCGCCTCCCTGAAACGGCCGAGTTTGGCCAGCAGCAGCGAGCGTACTCTGTGGAAGTAATAAGTGTCACCTCCTTTGGCCAGGGCCTGCTCCACATATCCCAGGGCCCTTTGCGGATCTTTATTTTGTTCCTGAAGATAGCGAGCTGCTTCGTACCAGGTCTGCGCACTTGCGGTTTCCGTCAGGGCCTGACGCAATTGGGCTTCCATAACAGCATCCGTGTTTACACTAATGGGGATTTGCAAACGCAGCTTGTCCCAATGCCAGATCATCTGCATGCTGTTATGGGTAATCTCATCAAAACTGATCTGAAAATTTTCCTGTACAACCGGGGTGGTTTCAGGCTTTAGGCGCAATCTGAACTGATCCTCCTCCGGCCTGTATGCATCCCGGCCGTCCCCCCAGTGCTCTGTATTCTTGTGAAAAACTACGTCCCAGTAATCCTTATAAGGGAAGGCATAAAGGGCATAAGTCCCTTCAGGCAGGGTATAGGGCCCAACCTGTATGGAATCGCTAACAGAAAATTTAGTGGATTCATTGGCGCCCACCCGCCAGATACGGCCATAGGGAACCAGGTCTCCGAAGATAGCCCTGCCCCGTACCGCCGGACGGCTGTAAACAACCCTCACCCGCGTAAGGCCTATCTGTTGCACAACTTCCTGCAGCGGGCTCGCTTTGGGATGTTCCAACTGCCCAAACAAGAAACAGCAATGGAATAAAAAGAAAAAGAGGAGGGTTCCCGTTTTCAAGATTCCAGTTTAAAGAATGAATCTACAAATTCAAATTTATTGAATACCTGCAGGTCTTCTATCCCTTCTCCCACCCCAATATATTTGACGGGTATGCGGAACTGGTCCGATATCCCGATAACCACTCCGCCTTTTGCAGTACCGTCAAGCTTGGTTACCGCCAGTGAACTGACCTCGGTTGCCTTGGTAAACTGCCGGGCCTGCTCAAAAGCATTCTGCCCGGTAGACCCATCTAGCACCAGTAAGACTTCATGGGGGGCCTGTGGAATAACTTTTTGCATCACCCGTTTTACCTTAGACAGTTCATTCATCAGGTTCACCTTGTTGTGCAGCCTCCCAGCCGTATCGATGAGTACTACATCGGCCTGCTGGGTAACGGCAGAACTGAGGGTGTCAAAAGCCACCGAAGCCGGGTCGCTTCCCATTTGCTGTTTTACCAGTGGTACCCCCACCCGGTCTGCCCATACCTGCAACTGGTCTATGGCCGCAGCACGGAAGGTATCTGCTGCCCCGATCACGACTTTTTTTCCTTTGGATTTGAAATTGTGAGCCAGCTTTCCAATAGTGGTGGTCTTTCCAACACCATTAACGCCAACAACCATGATCACATAAGGTTCTGAAATCTCCGGGAGATGGATATCTGTTTCAGTTCCTGTTTGTGTTTCTGAGAGTAGTCCGGCAATTTCTTCCCGCAGGATGCGGTCTAACTCCTCTGTCCCCACATATTTATCCCTGGCGACCCTGGCCTCAATTCTTTCGATGATCTTCAGGGTAGTGTCTACCCCTACGTCCGAGGTTACTAGTATTTCTTCCAGTTGGTCGAGCACTTCGTCATCGACCTTGGATTTGCCCACTACCGCCTTGGAAAGCTTGGAAAAAAATGTGGTCTTGGATTTCTCAAGCCCTTTATCCAGGGTCTCCTTCTTTTCTGTTGAAAAAAGTTTTTTGAATAAACTCATAGGATCAGGTGATGGATCACAAATATAGTACAATATCAGATACAGATGCCGGGGTATCGCTTGCACAGACGGGCCCGGCGGGAATAAAAAAAGCCGCTTCTCAGATGAGAGCGGCTTTTGACAGCTTTGCTGTTATCTTATTTGCTTGCCAGCCATTCGTTTACGGATTCTGGCGGCATAACTGCCTCAACAAAGGTATAGGCTCCGCTTTTAGGAGATTTCACCATTTTTATCGCCTTGGTCAGCCTTTTTGAGGATGATTGTAAAGTTGCAACCGTTTTCTTAGCCATAGCTTATTATTTTATCTCTTTATGTACTGTCATTCTTTTCAGAATGGGATTAAATTTCTTTAATTCCATTCGATCCGGGGTATTCTTTTTATTCTTGGTAGTGATATACCTGGAGGTTCCGGGCATTCCAGACTCCTTGTGCTCGGTACATTCCAAAATTACCTGAACTCTGTTTCCTTTCTTTGCCATAATGCTTTCGCTTTAGGGGATTACTTACTGAGAATCCCTTTTTGTCTTGCTTCTTTCATAACCGCAGAAATTCCCTTCTTGTTGATAGCCTTCAGGGCCCTGGATGAAACCCTAAGGGTTACCCAGCGATCTTCTTCCGGGATATAGAAACGCTTTTTCGAAAGATTTACGTCAAATCTTCTTTTGGTTTTATTGATCGAAAAGGAGACGTTGTTACCAGACATCGCCTTTTTTCCCGTAAGTTCGCAGACTTTTGACATTGCGCTTGAATTTCTTGATTAAAATCAGGCTGCAAATTTACATCTTTTTTGCCGTTTGCCCAAAAATCTTTTTTTAATATTTTAGAATTTCTTTCTGGAGCAGTTCAAAGGCTTTGTGGACGGATTTTTGAACAATGCGTTCCCGGTGGTTACCCATGGTAAATTTTTCGGCGAACACCCCATTCTCAGTAGCAAGGGCAATGTACACCGTACCTATGGGTGACTTTGAATCTCCTTTGGTCGGACCTGCGTTCCCCGTGGTTGCCACTGCAATATCGGAATGCATCAACTTTCTGGCATTGGCTGCCATGGCGCAGGCCACAGCCTCGCTGACAACCGAATGCTCTTTGATCAGCGCCTGCGATACTCCCAGAAGACCAGACTTAACTGAGGTGGCGTAACTAACCAGGCTACCCCTGAAATACTGCGAGGCGCCCGGCACAGCCGTCAACTGGGCGGCTATTTTGCCACCTGTGAAACTCTCTGCTGCCGCCAGGCTTTTGCCTTTGGCCCGAAAGAGTTTCCCAAGGGTAACTTCCAGGGGTTCCCCGTCTTCCTCAGCAAACAAAATATCGCTGATAAGCATTTTAAGCTCCCCTAATCGCTGCTGCAGTTCGTCCTGCAGTGCCTCCGGGTCAGTCCCCCTGATCGAGACGCGCAGGCGAACCTTTCCGAGATTCGGCAGATAGGCCAGCTTCATATGGACAGGGAGCGAATCCTCCCAGTGGGCAATGCGTTCGGCTATTGCACTCTCGCCCAATCCATAAGTAATAAGCGTTTTATGCAACAGTACGGGTCTTGTAAATTCTGTAATAATTTTGGGGACCAACTGGTCCTGAAATAACTGCTTCATTTCAAAAGGGACGCCTGGCAAGGAAACAAAAACGGCTGCCTTCCCTTTAATCCACATCCCCGGGGCCGTGCCATGGGCATTGTGCAAAATGCGGGCCTTTGACGGGACCATAGCCTGCCTTCGGTTCAGGTCGGAAATAGGTGTAGATATGTATTTTTCGAACAAAAATTCGATATGCTGCAGAACCTCCTGGTTCTCAACCAGCTGGTCTTCGAAATATTCGGTTAAAGTGTGTTTGGTAATATCATCTTTTGTGGGTCCCAGCCCCCCGGTGATAAGGACCAGTTGGGCCCTGGATTCTGCATCCCTGAGCGCTTTGAGGATATGTTCGCGATCGTCCTGTACAGAGGTAATCTGATATACGGCTACCCCCAATTTCTGCAATTCCGAGGCGATGTAGGCAGAATTTGTATCGATAATCTGCCCTATGAGAATTTCGTCCCCGATGGTAATGATCTCAGCAACCATTACATATTGAAATCATTACGCAGCTCGCCCATTACCTGGATCACATCCTTTTTCAATATCGGAAAACGCTCTTTTATCGTTTCCATATTTGCCTCGCTCTTTCCAAGGGTTTCAATCTCCAGGGCGATAGCTCGGGTTTGTTCCATTCCCAAGAGGTCCACATTGGGCTTAATCTTATGAGCCATTTTATAAACCTGCTCGTAATTCCCGGCCGCTATAGCGGTTTCAAGCTCTTCGAGATCCACAGGAACCTCTTCCAGAAAAACGGATACCACCGATAGGATAAAATCCGTATCTCCCTCCGCCATTTCATTGATTTTATCCAGGCTATAGATCATTTATTTGATTTTTAAGGTAAATAATTCGCGACCTGCCAAGCTACCGGAAAGGTAGTCATTTGGGGCCACCTGTCCAACACCCTCCGGGGTGCCGGTAAAAATAATATCACCCTTTTTAAGTGTAAAAAAGGTGGAAATATAACTGATTAATTCGTCTATTTTCCAGAGCATTCTCCCGGTATTTCCCTGCTGTACCTGTTGGCCATTTTTGGAAAGGCTAAAATTCAGGTCCGTCAAATCCCCTAAATCGGTTTTGGACACCCACTTGCCTATTACAGCAGCCCCGTCAAAACCTTTGGCCTTTTCCCAGGGCAGACCTTTTTCCTTCAATTGCTGCTGCAGGTCCCGGGCCGTAAAATCAATCCCGACACTAAGCTCATCGTAATAAGTTGGTGCAAACTCCGGGTTTATATGCTTTCCGACCTTTTTGATCTTAACCAGCAATTCCACTTCATAATGTATGGAATTGGAAAATTCAGGAATATAAAAATCCTGTTCTTTCGGAAGAATAGCAGAATCCGGCTTCATGAAAATTACCGGGGATGCAGGGCGCTCATTTTTTAGTTCTTCAATGTGCCCTGCATAATTACGACCCACACATATCAACTTCATTTCGGGGGACTTTAATAGTTTATTTATGTGTTAACAGCTTAATTTAACAGGTTTTAGCCCAATTTATTGTTCAATTTACTCAATTTGATCTGGGTAAGCACCTTTTTGGTATACAAAGGAAAGTCTGCATTGAGAATCCAGCCAAAATAACCGGGTTCCTGTTCGAGAACCTCTGCAACTTTTTTTCCTTTGTGCTTGCCAAAAGAGAAAACTTCATTACCATCTTCGTCTTCGATAATGAAACCAGCGAGGTCAACTGCCTGATTATGGGTAGAGAAAGCCGCAAGCTTCTTGATATCGTTTTCCAGGTCCGGATAACGCTCAAGCTGTGAAAGCAACACCTCATAGGTTGCCTGTGTGTCTGCCGCTGCTCCGTGGGCACCCTCCAGGGGTTTATTGCAATAAAATTTATAGGCTGCTTCAAGGGTTCGTTTTTCCATCTTGTGAAAAATGGTCTGAACGTCTACCGAGGCTGTATTTTTCATGTCAAAATCCAAGCCTGCCCGCAATAATTCTTCAGCAAGCAAAGGGATATCAAAACGATTGGAATTAAAACCGGCCAAATCACAGCCCTGTATCATCTTGTTTATATCCCGGGATAATTCCTTAAAGGTTGGTTCTCCTGCCACCTGTTCATCGGTAATGCCATGGATGGCTGAGGCTTCCTGGGGAATCGGGATTTCAGGATTTACCCGCCAGGTCTTCCCCTCTTTATTTCCATTTGGAAAAATTTTTAGGATGGCGATCTCAACGATCCGGTCCTTTGCGACATTGGTTCCAGTGGTTTCCAGGTCAAAAAAACAGATAGGCCTTTTTAAATTTAGTTGCATGCGTTGTGTTTAAAGCAAAGTATTTTCAGGTTCAAAAGGAACCTTTTCTTTTTTGCAGCTGTAAAAGGACCCTCTAGAATTCGCGCTCCGGATCCCAGGCTTCCAGGTAATCGGCCACGGCCTTAACAAACATCCCGCCCAAAGCCCCGTTGACCACCCGGTGGTCATAACTGTGGGATAAATACATTTTGGAACGGATGCCGATAAAGTCGCCCTCGGCAGTTTCTATCACCGCAGGCATCTTGCGGATGGCACCAAGAGCCAGGATTCCCACCTGTGGCTGGTTGATGATGGGGGTGCCAAAAACACTGCCAAAACTCCCCACATTGGTTACCGTATAAGTACCATCCTGTACCTCATCAGGTTTCAGAGCATTGTTTCGGGCCCGTGCAGCCAGGTCATTTACCGCCTTCGCCATCCCGACCAAATTAAGCTGGTCCGCGTTGCGGATTACGGGTACAATCAAATTGCCATCCGGTAAGGCAGCTGCCATCCCGAGATTTATCTGCTTCCTTTTAATGACAGTATCCCCATCAAGGGAAATATTCATCATCGGGTATTTTTTTAAGGCTTTTGCAACTGCTTCCATGAATATCGGGGTATAGGTTAACTTTTCACCTTCCCGCTTTTCAAAAGCATTCTTGTTCTTTTCCCTCCATTTTACCACCTCGGTGACGTCCACTTCCACAAAACTTTGTACATGGGCCGAAGTGGTCACGCTTTCTGCCATGTGCTTGGCGATTAATTTCCCCATACGGCTAAGGGGAATGCGTTCATCCCCTCCCGTCATGGCAAGCGAGGCTTTTTCGGGTTTACCCTCTGTTTTCAAATCTTGAGATGGCTTCCCGGCAACAGCTACAGGAGCCTCCGGACTGGCTGCAGGCTCCTTTTGGGTGCCTTTTTTGCGGTTCTCTATAAAGGCCAGCATATCGTCTTTGGTAACCCGGCCTCCCTGTCCGGAACCACTTATACTGTCCAGTTCCTCCTGGGTAATCCCTTCTTCACGAGCCATGTTGCGCACCAACGGGGAATAGAAGCGTTCTGGATGGGAAACCACTTCTTTGGGTTTGTGCACGGTTTCCACCGCTTTTTCTACGGACCTCTCCACTTCCTGCACCGCTTCATCCGGGGCAGGTTCTGCCACGGCGGAATTTTCAGCAACAGCGCCTTCCGTATTCTCATCGCCCTCTGTTTCAATTACTGCCACGGTCTGGCCCACTTTTATAACATCGTCTACCTCGAAAAGTTTTTCGAGCAGCACTCCATCCACTTCGCTGGGCACTTCAGAATCTACCTTGTCTGTTGCTATTTCGAAAACCGCTTCATCTGCTTCAATGCTTTCTCCCACCTCCTTAAGCCATGAAGTAAGGGTAGCCTCGGCCACACTCTCCCCCATTTGCGGTAATTTCAATTCAAATTTTGCCATATTCCTATATTGATCGCCTGTGGCGGACTATTTTTTGCAAAAATAATAAAATAGCGTCCTTATTTTGATGTATTTTTTAATATCTCCTATCGATTAAGGGATCCTTCAAAGGGAATCCGTTGCAGGATAGACCTTCCGAGGGTGATCTCATCTGCGTACTCCAGTTCATCCCCTACAGGGATACCCCTTGCAATGGTACTCAAACGCAATGTGGTTTCACCCAGCTGCTTGAAAATGTAAAAATTGGTGGTGTCTCCTTCCATGGTTGCACTCAGGGCAAAAATCAGCTCCTGGACTTCTCCGTTCTTGGCCTTCTTAATCAAGGTATCTATGTGAAGGTCTTGCGGCCCTACCCCTTCCATAGGTGATATTTTACCGCCAAGAACATGGTAAATTCCCCTGTAATGTCCCGTATTTTCTATGGCCATCACATCCCGGATGTCTTCCACCACACAAACGATGCTATGGTCTCTTTTAGGATTGCTGCAAATATCACAGACCTCCCTGTCGGAAAGGTTATGGCACTGGCTGCATTGCTGAATCTGGCTCCGCAGCGTTCTCAGGGCCTCAGATAAGCGTTCGGTCTGCTCGGCAGGCTGCTTGAGAAGGTGTAATACCAGTCTGAGGGCCGTTCTTTTTCCGATTCCCGGTAAGCGCGAGACTTCATCTACCGCCTCTTCCAATAATCTGGACGAAATTTCCATACCCGCAAAATTACGTATCTATTTTAAGTTTTGTACTTTGGCCACCAATTTTATTAAAACGAAATTGGGTTAGCCATTCAACTTTTACAAGGCTGCCACGGTTAACAAAAGCAAGAAATTTTACGATAACAGAAGATGTCCCCATCCTTTATTTTATCCCTGATCGGCCTGTATTTCATCCTCTTGCTTACCATTTCGTATTTTACCGGAAGGAATGATTCCAATGAAGACTTTTTTCAGGCAGGCCGTCAGTCTCCCTGGTATGTAGTCGCCTTTGGTATGATTGGGGCTTCCTTGTCCGGAGTTACCTTTATCTCAGTCCCCGGCTGGGTTCAGGATGCTTCTTTCAGCTATATGCAGGTCGTTTATGGCTATCTGGCCGGGTACCTGGTTATCGCCTTTGTACTGCTGCCTATTTACTACCGCCTCGGTCTTACTTCCATTTACGAATACCTGGAGCAACGCTTCGGCTGGATGAGCTATAAAGTGGGTGCTATTTCGTTTTTTATTTCCCGGGTACTTGGAGCCTCTTTCAGGCTTTTCCTGGTTGCCATTGTGCTGCAGCAATTTGTCTTCGATGCCTGGGGTGTGCCTTTTGAAGCCACCGTAGTTTTATCCATTTTACTGATCTGGATCTATACGTTCCGCGGCGGAATTAAAACCATTGTATGGACTGACACCCTGCAGACCCTGTTTATGCTGCTTTCAGTAGGGTTTTCCATTTACTTCATCAATGAGCGTATTGGATGGTCCTTCAGTGAGTTCCTGCAGTCCCCTGCCCTGGATTCCTTTGATCAAATCTGGTTCACAGAATCCATAGCAGAGAAGAACCACCTTGTAAAATCCTTCTTGGGCGGGATGTTCATCACTATTTGTATGACCGGCCTGGACCAGGACATGATGCAGAAAAACCTCAGTTGCCGTTCCCTTAAGGATGCCCGAAAGAATATGATCAGTTTCAGCATTGTTTTGATCCTGGTCAATTTTGTATTCCTGTTGCTGGGGGCCTTGTTGTTTATCTATGCCGAAAAATTTCAAATCGGTATCCCGCTGATGGACGGAAGCCCCAAGACAGATTTACTTTTTCCTGAAATAGCACTGAATTCAGGCCTTGGTAATGTTGTGGGAATTACCTTTATGCTGGGCTTGATTGCCGCGGCCTATAGTAGTGCAGACAGTGCGCTAACTTCCCTTACCACTTCCTTTTGCGTAGATTTTATGGGGATTTCCTCTAGACCTGTGGCCCTTCAAAAAAGACTCCGCAAACAGGTACATGTGGGCATGAGTGTATTGCTGATATTGGTGGTCATCCTTTTTAAATATGTACTGGACCGCAATGTGATCGATAGCCTTCTAACAGTTGCCACCTATACGTACGGCCCCTTACTTGGCTTGTTCGCCTTCGGAATATTTACAACCTACCAGCTTAAAGACCGCTGGGTATGGGTGGTTGCCCTGGCCGTAATTGGCCTGATCAGCCTGCTGGCGAACTTTTCAGAAAGCTGGCTGGGAGATTACCAGATCGGTTATGAGCTCCTGCCCCTAAATGGGCTGCTTACTTTCCTGGGCTTATTGCTGATCCGCAGACCAGGACCCAAACAGCAAGCCTAGTACTGCCCCATGGAGAGCATTACCAGCGTACAACCTGTTTCGAAGGATATCCCTTCCTTTTTCAGCAAACTGTAGAGTTCGGGGTTTTCGGTCCCGGGATTAAAAATTACCCTCCTGGGCCTGAGCCCTATAATCTTTTGGTAAAAGGCTTCCTGTCGCCTGGGGTTCATATAGAGCGTAATGGTGTCTATATCAGCTATATCTTCCAGACTGGTTTTGACGGGAATTCCGTGGGTTGTCCCGGAGCGGAATCCAAAAGCGACCACCTCATAACCATGCTGTACCAGTCGTTTTATAGCGAGGTTGCTATAGCGCCCGGTATTTAAGGAGGCTCCAAATACCAAAGTTTTTGCCATTATTTCTGATTGCTGTTAAAGTATGTTAAGCTATGTAACGAAGGTACTTTTCTTTCGTCTATAATACATATTGCAATGATATCTTCATTGATACTGCTATATTTTTTGTAGTTAATGGTTAGTGTTTAGTGTAGCATGTCAATGAAAGAAACCCCGGGGTATATTTTACCTTCGGGGTTTCTCTTTTTAATGAGCTCATTTGCATGGGGTAAGCCAAATCTATTTTTTCAATTTCCGGGAATTTTAAATGTTAAAGTAGATTGAAACCGTAACAATTTACAGGGGCAGTCGTCAAGTAAGTATCATCAATCAATCAATCAATAAACGAACAGTTATGTATAAACGCATGATGGTGCTGGCCTGTTTCCTTTCGGGCCTCTTAAGCACCGCAGCTACTACCTTTGCAGACCCTGAACCCGATTTAAAAATCGGAAGCGTCAGTGGTACCGTAATTGATCAAACCCTGCAGCAACCGGTTCCCTATGCTGCGATCGTAATTAAGCGGATCTCAGATAACAGTACCGTCACCGGAGGGATTACTCTGGAATCAGGGGCTTTTACAATCGAAAAACTGGAAGAAGGCGACTATTTGCTCGAAGTGCAGTTTATCGGATACAAGACCTTTAGCCGCAAATTCACCATAACCAAAAAGGATCGGAAAATATCCCTGGGAACCATCACTTTGGAGGAGGAAACCACTGAACTCAATGAGGTGGAGCTCGTAGCAGAACGCACAACTATTGAACAGAAAATTGACCGGAAGGTAATCAATGTGGGAAAAGACCTGACCACTACCGGGGCCACCGCATCCGATATCATGAACAATATCCCTTCCCTGAATGTAGACCAGCAAACCGGTGACCTGAGCCTAAGGGGAAATTCCAATGTAAGGGTAATGGTGGATGGGAAATTATCCAATATCCCGGTAGCCCAATTGCTCAAGCAAATCCCCTCAAATGCCATAAAATCCATAGAACTGATAACGAATCCTTCTGCCAAATACAACCCTGAAGGTATGAGTGGGATAGTCAATATCGTATTGCATAAAAATGCGAATATCGGATTTAACGGAAACATCAATATGGGTTTAACCAAAGGGATAGAGGCGAAATTCAACAATTCCCTGGACCTGAATTACCGCAACGGAAAATTCAATTTTTATGGGAACGGGAGTACCAACATTGGCAAGTACGTCAATGATGGCCGGATAAACCGGACAGAAGAAGATTCCCGTCAAATTTTTGACATCCTTAGCAACAACAAATCCTATCTGTATAAGCTTGGGGTCGATTTCTACCTGAACGAAAAAAATACCCTGTCCTTTTTCACTAATCAGAACTACTTTAACGGGGGAACTGATGCCAATACGGATGTGATCTACAATGCCAATACAACACTGAACACCTCTCAGTTATTTCTGAACCAGCAGGACAACCACAGTGAACAGTACAATTTTGATTATAAGCTTGAATTCGCAAAAGAAGGTCATAACCTGGAACTGGAGGTGGATTACAACCGCTATAACAGCGATGAAATAGCCGATTTTGAAATTACCGGGAACTCCCCCTTCCCCGACTATACAGATTTTGTAGATACGGAAAGGGACCAGACCATCGCCAACCTGGATTATGTAAACCCCCTGGATTCCATTTCCAAACTGGAGCTGGGAATAGAGGCGCGAATTTTTGAAACAAATGTGGGTTACAATTCCACTGGTTTTTCCTTTAATTCCCAGGGGCAAGTCGTTCCCACCCCAAACACAGACTTTATATATGGGATGGATATTTATTCAGCCTATGCTACCTATGGGCGGAATTACGAGAAATGGTCCTACCAGCTGGGTTTCAGGCTGGAGGACGTGGAAGTTAAGGCAGACACCAACCAGGTGCGCGCCTTTACAGACAGTTACACACAGGTGTATCCTTCTGCCTTTCTGACCTATTCCCCTTCAGAAAAAAACCAGTACCAGTTCAGTATGAGCCGGAGAGTAGACCGGCCGGGTTTAGGCCAGGTAAATCCCGTCAGGGAATGGGCCTCCGCCCTTATTTCTTCCTTTGGGAATCCGAATCTGGTACCGCAGTTTACAACCTCCTATGAGGCAAATTATACCCGAAGGCTAAAAGCCGGGAGCCTGACAGCCGGGATCTTTTACCGAACCATCAAAGACCAGATCAACCGCGCCGTGTTTGTAGACCGTCTGGATTTAAACCGGATCATCCTCACCTATGACAATTTCGATGACAACGATGCCTACGGGATTGAACTATCGACCAACCTCAAACCGGCAAAATGGTGGAATATCAACGGTAGTTTTGACCTGTATACACAAACACAACGGGGTATTACGGAACGCCTGCTCACGGATAATTTAACCGCCACTGAAGATGATATTGTTCAGGAAACCGTGGAAGTAGACAACACCGCCTGGAACCTCAGGATGAATAACAGTTTTACGGCAACCAAAAGCCTTACCTTCCAGTTATTCGGATTTTACAGGGGGCAAAACCGTACCATACAGTTTACCATGAAGCCCATGTATTTTGTAAACGTGGGGGCCCGATACAGCTTCGCCCAGGGGAAAGGTACCCTGAGCCTGAACTTTAATGACGTCTTTAATACCATGCGCTTTGCCTTTGACGGGGATCAGCCCTTTGTGCAGAATGGTGAATTTAACTGGGAGAGTCAGAACCTCTTTGTTGGAATGTCATACCGCTTTGGAAGCGGTAAAAACCGGGCTGGCAAACGCAAAAGAAGGGATAGTAACACCAAGGAAGGCAGTGGTGGACTTTTCTAGGTGAATTTAAAGCGCGCCCGCGGAGGATTGGTTGGTTAGCTTTCCGGGTGCTGCTTTGAAGGGACCCCGGGCCGTTTGGTCCGGGGTTCATTATTTTTCCTGGGGAAGTCCCGTATCCAGGCCATCCAGACTCTGGCTGTTTTTATTTTTCCGGTATTCCCTTAGGCCTTCCGCCCCCAGATTTTCAGCCCAGGGTTCCAGCATGTCGCGCTCACCCCTGTATTCCAGATAGGGCACTCCCATTCCACAGGATGTTTGGACCATCTCTACACCTACATCGATAAGCTGCCGGCTACCGGCAAAGTCTTTAAAATGCCCATAGAGTTCTTCCCATTCGGGATCGCTCCTGTACAGCGTTCGCGCCGTCCCATAGAGCCTTAAAATCAGGGGAGGCCCTTCAAAGGCACAAAACATTAAAGTGATTCTGGGATGTTTCTGTAAATGGGCAGCCGTTTCATTTCCACTACCGGTAAGGTTAAGCCAGACCACCCGCTTATTTCCCAATACCTTAAGGGTGTCCATCCCCTTGGGTGAAAGGTTTATTTTCCCATCCGCCATGGCCGTAGCAACAAAAAATAAAGGTTGGGCCTCAATGAATTCAGTAAGCTTGGTATTGAGTCCGGGCAACTGTTTTCCCATAGTTGTGCTATTAGGGCCCTTTGTTTACCAGCGGATAATTACACTTCCCCAGGTAAAACCGCTGCCAAAAGCAGCCAGTACAACCAGGTCCCCTTCCTTGATATTGCCGGATTCCCAGGCTTCGGTAAGGGCAATGGGGATACTGGCGGCAGTAGTATTCCCGTATTTCATGATATTGTTAAACACCTGATCATCGGAGAGCCCGAATTTCTTCTGGATAAACTGGGAAATACGGAGGTTGGCCTGGTGAGGGATTAACATATCAATGTCAGAGGTCTGCAAATTATTTTGTTTTAAGCCTTCCATGATGACCTCGCTAAAACGCACTACGGCGTTTTTAAATACGAACTGCCCGTTCATATAGGGATAATAGGACTCATCTTCAGGATCGTTGTCCTGCAGGATGTCGGTAACCCATCTTTTACCCATTCCCGGGGCAATCAGGGATAACTCTTCGGCATGCTGCCCTTCCGAATGCAGGTGTGTGGACAGGATGCCTTTGTTGGGGTCCTCTTCACGGCTCAAGACAGCTGCACCGGCCCCGTCGCCGAAAATAACCGATACCCCCCTGCCGCGTGTAGTCATATCCAGCCCATGCGAATGCAATTCTGAACCGATAACCAGAACGTTTTTATACATCCCGGTTTTGATATACTGGTCTGCCAGGGATATTCCGTAGACGAAACCGGAACACTGGTTCCGGATATCCACCGCTCCCACTGTTGGGAGCCCCAGGTCTCTCTGAACCAGAACACCGGGTCCCGGAAAGTAATAATCCGGACTGAGGGTCGCAAAAACAATAAAGTCTATCTCATCTTTGTCTATACCCGCCCGTTCAATGGCAATGCGGGCTGCCTTTACCCCCATGGAGGTTGTGGTATCATCGCCTTTTATAACATGCCGTCTTTCCTTTATACCCGTGCGTTCCTGAATCCAGGCGTCATTGGTATCCATCCGTTGGGACAGGTCATCATTGGTCACTACGTTATCGGGCACAAAAAAGCCTAGCCCTGAAATCTTGGAGTTGTACATATTGAGTAGCGTTTGGTTTGAAAGCCCGCTAAAAAGCAAACTGCTGTTTTCTGGGGCCAAGAATAAAAATACCCATAATTGACAAACATACCTAAAAAACAAGGTTCAAAATTACCTCTTGCCCGGCCGGCACCCTGAAGCTTAATTCATGAAAAAACAGTATCTTCAGGCTGATCATTTCGAATTGAAATTCTTATTAAATATGTCTATTAAAATGAGCCTACGCTGCCTGTTTATTGCCTTTTTTATCAGTATTTATTCCCATGCCCAACCTGCAACGGAATATCAGAGCCCACCGGAAGAAATACTCAAGCTGGTCAATGCACCACTTGCCCCATCTGTATGGATGACCGATTCAGGGGAACACATGCTTTTATTATACCGATCTGCGTATAAAACGATAGCAGAGCTCTCGGAGCCGGAATTGCGCCTGGCCGGCTTGCGTATCAATCCGGAAACCAATATCGGCAGCCGGACCACCTATTATAATGATATCAGGATCAAACGCCCAGGGGAAAAAGATTCACGCCCAATTAGCGGTTTGCCACAACAACCCAGGCTGGCCAATTTCAGTATGTCTCCGGACCAGAGCAAACTGGCGCTCACCCATACCAGCCCTGAAGGCGTAGAGCTTTGGGTGGTAGATCTGCCCAGTGCTGCTGCCAGGAAATTATCCGGCCCTGGCCTGAACGCCAACCTCAGGGATGTGATCAACTGGTTCAAAGACGGGAAATCAGTACTGGTAAAGATGCTGCCTTCAGACCGCAAACCGCTTATTAATAGGGACGACCAGATACCTGCCGGACCGACTATCTCCACCAATGACGGTAAAAAGGCCCAGAACCGCACCTATCAGGACCTGCTAAAAAACCCCGATGACAGCTATAATTTCGAGCAACTGGCCCGCTCAGAACTGGTGCAGGTCTTTACCAATGGGGAAAGCAAAGCCTGGAAAGAAGCCGATATGTACAGGAATATTAGTTTTTCACCGGATGGAAAGTACCTGATGGTAGTTACCGTAGAAAAACCTTTTTCATATCTGGTTCCCTATTACCGGTTTCCGTCCAAAACAACGATTTATGATTCCCGCGGGCAATTGGTAAAAACAATCCTTGAGGTACCGCTTATTGAAGATCTTCCAAAAGGATTTATGGCAGAGCGAACCGGGATGCGGGATCTGAGCTGGCGCAATGACAAGGCTGCCACCCTTACCTACGTTGAAGCCCTGGACGGGGGCGACCCGGCTAATGAAGTGGCTTTTCGGGACCAGGTATACGAGCTGGAGGCTCCATTTGACGGGCCTGGAACCCCACTGATCAAAACTCAAAACCGATTTATGCGCATTATTTGGGGTGATGATCAAAAGGCCATCGCCATGGACCGCTGGTGGAATAACCGCAATACGAAAACGTATTTGTTTAACCCCTCGGACTCCGGTAAAGAGCCTGTAATTATATCGGACAGGAACTATCAGGACCGTTACAGCGACCCGGGGTATTTTGTGACCGAAAGGAATGAGTATAATATGCCCGTTCTGGCCCTGGATAAAAAAGGGAACGCCTTTCTTCTGGGGGATGGTTATACCGAATCTGGTCAATTTCCCTTTGTAGACCGCATGGACCTGAGCAAGCTCGAAAAAACCCGCTTATACGTTTCCCGGCTAGAAAACAAGATGGAAAATCTGATCGATTACAAACCTGAAAAAGACCAGCTGCTGGTTCAGATAGAATCAGCCTCTGAGTACCCCAATTACTATTACAAAAGCCTTGTCAGGCGAAAAGGCCCGCAACAACTTACTTTCTTTGAAAACCCCTTTAAGAGTATACAGGAAGTTCACAAGGAGGTAATTACCTATATGCGGGAAGACGGCCTGGAACTGAGCGCTACCCTGTACCTGCCCGTAGGCTACGACATGGAAGCCAGGGAAAAGAAGCCCATGATCCTCTGGGCGTATCCCCGGGAGTACAAGGATAAAAACAGTGCCTCCCAGAACACCCAGAACCCAAATGAGTTTACCTATCCGTACTGGGGCTCACCTGTTTATTGGGTCAGCCGCGGCTATGTGGTGCTGGATGACGCTGCTTTTCCAATTATCGGGGAAGGGGACGAACAGCCCAATGACAGTTTCCGAAAGCAATTGGTAGCCAATGCAAAAGCAGCAATAGATGCCGTGGACGCCCTGGGATATATAGACCGGGAGAAGGTTGCGGTAGGCGGGCACAGCTATGGGGCCTTTATGGTCGCCAACCTTTTGTCCCATTCCGATTTGTTTGCCGCCGGTATCGCCAGGAGTGGTGCCTATAACCGTACCTTAACCCCATTTGGCTTCCAAAGTGAGGAACGCAATTACTGGGAAGCTCCCGAGGTTTATTACACAATGTCTCCCTTTATGCATGCCGATAAGATGCAGACTCCACTGCTTTTGATCCATGGGGAAGCCGATAATAATTCGGGCACCTATCCGATGCAGAGTGAGCGCTACTTTAACGCCCTTAAAGGTCTCGGGGCTACAGTACGCCTGGTTATGCTGCCCAAAGAGAGCCATGGCTACCGGGCAAAGGAAAGTATTTTACATATGCTATGGGAGCAGGACCGCTGGCTGGAAACCTATCTGAAAAGTCCGGAACCAGAGGCTCCAAGTGGCAAAAAATAGGTTTAATCCAGGTATTTCCGGAACTGATTTACGTTTACGGTTGCCTTCAGGTCATACAGCAAATTGTAGAGGCCGAAAAAAGTCCTGTTGATATACAGGAAGTGACGCGAGCCACGATTGGCGTTCATCTTGCGGATTTGGTCGTCCTTGGAGAAGCGCTCGCTGAGCGAGGCGATCTGACCCCAGAATTCCGCATTTGAGAAATCAAAGGTATCGGAGTTGAAGGGACGTGTAAACAGCTCCAGCATTTCGTGGAACAGCGCCTTAAAAAAGACTATTTCCTCAGGGCTGTCGGTTGGTGTCAGGATTTCCAGTTCCTCTAGCTTCCTGGTAAAAAAGGCATCGTTATTGAAATTGGAACTGTTGGCCAGTTCAAAATACGGAGTATAGAAAGACTCCGGGATTTCCTTGATACAACCAAAATCTATGGCAATGAGCGCCCCATCCTCCCCTACCAGGAAATTTCCGGGATGCGGGTCTGCATGTACCTTTCTAAGACCGTGGATCTGGAACATATAAAAGTCCCAGAGTGCCTGCCCCAGGCGGTCTCCGGTGGCAGGGTCAAAATCGGTTTTTGTGAATTCCCCCAGATGCAATCCCTGCATCCAATCCATGGTAAGGATACGCTCAGAAGACCATTTGCGGTAATAATTGGGAAAACGCATTCCGGGCAGGTGCCCGCAGGCCCTGGTAATGGTCTCGCTTTGTTCTAATTCAAGAATGTAATCGGTTTCTTCAATCAGTTTTTCTTCAACCTCCCTGAAATACTTTTCCGTATCCTTGCCTTTGAGGTTAAACATTTTACTGGCCACCGGTTTAACCAGTGCAAGGTCACTGCTGATGCTTTCCGATACTCCCGGGTATTGAATTTTTACAGCCAGTTTCTTTCCGTTTTTTGTTGCCCGGTGTACTTGTCCGATACTGGCAGCATTAACGGACTCCGCCTCAAAAGAGTCAAAAAGATCTTCGGGAAATTTACCAAAGTATTTACGAAAGGTCTTCCGAACCAGCGGGCCGGAAAGCGGCGGGACTGAGAATTGTGCCAGGCTAAATCGCTCCACATAGGCCCTGGGCAGTAGATTTTTCTCCATACTGAGCATCTGCGCAACTTTCAGTGCACTGCCCTTGAGGCTTTTTAGACCGTCATAGACATCTCGGGCATTTTGTTCATTCAGGTCTTCTTTGTCAAGATCGGGCTGAATTAACTTCTTGCCGTAGTACTTAACATAATTACCACCAAGTTTTACACCTGTCTGCACCAGTTTTCCGGCGCGTTCAATTTTGGAGGTAGGTATGCGGTCTAATGATTTCATATGGGGCGAATGGATATATTAATTAAAGCTGAAGCGCTCCTGGAATAGGAATTTACCAAAATCCACCACCCGCTCCAGCGGCGTGTTGTCAAAAACGTCGAAAATAGTGTTGACTGATTTTTCGATGGCCACATCCGTTTTTTCAAAACCGGCGGAGTCATCCTTCATCCAGAAACGGATTAAAAACAGGAGCTGCAGCCAGGCGCCTTCTGAAAATATCTGCGTGTTATATTGCGTAAGTTTTGTAGACTTTTCACTGTTGGCATCTTCGAGCAGTTCCGTTGCGTATGATTTTATTCCAGCCCTCAGGTCTGAAAGTTGTCGCAATTGTTTCATGTTGCCCTCAGATCCTTCCAGGGCAAAAAGTACATAGGACCTGTTTAAATTCAATAATTCAAAGAAAGTGAAGAAGAAACCCAGCATTTTTTCGCGGTTGCCATAGGTTTCATATTGCTTATCGGCCTGCAGGGCATTCAGGCTCTGGTCAAAAAAAGATTTCCATATACCTTTTTTTACGCCTTCCAGTGACCCGAAAAGGTTGTAAAAATCTGCTTCCTTGATTTTTTGTTCTTTACAAAATTTGTAGATACTCCTGGGATACTGTTCGTGCTCCAGGGTATAAGTCATATAGGCAGTAAAAAGTGCTTTTCTGTCTGTTTTTGGGGTTGATTTTTTAGCACTCATAATATTTAGTTTTGTTTAAACAAAGATATTTATTATTAAACGTTTATAGTGTTAAAGAAGTATGAATTAATTGAAAATAAAAAGCGCGTTTTCGGGGGAAAACGCGCTTTCAAACAACCTAACCAATTAATAAACAAACTGATTACAAACTTCAAAATGCTTTTAGCAATATTGAACTCGAATCGATATACAAATATAATAACGTTTAATTAATAGGCAAATATATTAAACAAAAAATATTGTTAAATTTTTCGGCGCACGCTATTGGCCGTTCCTGCTATGTCAGTTTGTCACTCTCGGCAGTCTTGGTATTTTTTTTGAAGCAGAGCAAGCAAAAACAACGAATAGATATGGCAACAGGTAAAATCAATGTCTCTGTAGACAACATATTCCCGCTGATAAAAAAATTCCTTTACAGCGATCACGAAATCTTTTTGAGAGAGCTTATTTCAAATGCCACAGATGCTACCCTGAAGTTGAAACACCTCACTGCTATAGGGGAAGCAAAAGTGGAATACGGCAATCCGCAAATCGAAGTAAAAATTGACAAAAAAGCCAAGACCCTTCGCATTATTGACCAGGGAATTGGCATGAGCGAAGCCGAAGTTAAAAAATACATCAATGAAGTAGCCTTTTCCGGGGCGGAAGAATTTCTGGATAAATATAAGGATGCCGGAAAAGATGCCGGGATCATTGGTCATTTTGGTCTGGGTTTCTATTCCTCATTTATGGTGGCAGATAAAGTGGAAATCATTACCAAGAGTTACCTGGAAGACAGCCCTGCAGTTCACTGGAGTTGTGACGGCAGCCCGGAATTCACCATTAAAAAAGCCAAAAAGAAAGAGCGGGGAACCGAAATCATCCTGCATTTGGCCGAGGACTCCACAGAATTCCTGGAAGAAGGCCGTATTGAAGAATTGCTGCGCAAGTATAACAAATTCATGCCGGTGCCTATTAAATTCGGTACCCGCACCGAAACGCTGCCCAAACCGGAGGATGCCAAGGAGGAAGACCCTGCACCAACCAAAGAAGTAGCAAATATTATTAACAACCCCAATCCGGCATGGACCAAAAAACCCGCCGACCTGGAGGATGCAGATTATAAAAACTTTTACAGGGAGCTGTACCCCATGCAGTTTGAAGAGCCTCTCTTTCATATCCACCTCAATGTAGATTATCCCTTTAACCTCACCGGGATACTGTATTTCCCCAAGCTCACAAACGATCTGAACCTGCAGAAAGACCGCATTCAACTGTATCAAAATCAGGTGTTTGTTACAGATAATGTAGAAGGGATTGTACCCGAGTTCCTCACTATGCTAAGAGGCGTTATCGACTCTCCGGATATCCCGCTAAACGTTTCCCGTTCCTACCTGCAGGCAGACGGGGCCGTTAAAAAGATATCATCCTATATCACCCGAAAGGTAGCAGACAAGCTCAACAGCCTCTTTAAGGAAGACAGGGAAGGTTTTGAGAAAAAATGGAACGATATTAAAATTGTTATCGAATACGGAATGCTGTCCGAAGATAAATTCTTCGAAAAAGCCGAGAATTTTGCTCTTTACCCAACCGTAGATGGCGATTATTACACCTTCGAGGAAGTAACGGAAAAGCTTAAGGCACAGCAAACCGATAAGGACGATAAGCTCGTACTCCTGTACGCATCTGACAAGGAAGCACAGCACTCCTACATCGAGGCGGCAAAAGCCAAAGGTTATGAAGTACTCCTTATGGACAGCCCCATTGTAGCCCACCTGATGCAAAAGCTGGAGACATCCAAAGAGAAGATATCTTTTGCCAGGGTAGATGCTGACCATTTGGACAAACTCATTCAAAAAGAGGAAACCCAGATATCCAAACTTTCGGATGCCGAAAAAGACAGCCTGAAAGAGCAGCTCAATACAGTACTGGGAGAGGGCAGTTCCTATACCGTACAGCTAGAGGCCATGGACAGTGATGCTGCCCCCTTTATGATCACCGAACCGGAATTCATGCGTCGTATGAAGGAAATGCAACAAACCGGAGGGGGAGGTATGTTCGGAATGGGTAATATGCCGGAAATGTACAATCTGGTAGTCAATACAAACCACCCACTGGTTGGGGAAATCCTGGGTACCAAAACGGAGAAAAAGCGCAAACGTCTTATCAATCAGTCCCTGGACCTGGCCAGGCTTTCAAAAGGCCTGTTAAAGGGAGAGGAACTTACCGCCTTTATAAAGCGCAGTTATGAGATGGTTAAATAGTGCTTATTGTACAGATAACCAAAAGCCGCCGCAGAGGCGGCTTTTTTTATGCCTTCTCCCAAAATATGTATGAAATAGCAGTATCTTTTCCGCATGGATACTTCTTGGAGTCTTTACCTGATGTCCGGTTTGTATATAGTTGCCGGGGTAGCACATTTCCTGATGCCCAGGGTATACCTCCGCATCATGCCCCCCTATATTCCTTTCCCGAGGGCGGCTGTATACCTCAGCGGGATATTGGAAATCGTTTTGGGTGCTGCATTGCTGATACCCGGCTTTAAAACGATAGCCCTTTACGGAATTATGGCTTTGCTGTTGTTATTTCTTCCGGTACATGCCCATATGCTGCAAGACAAAAAGGCTGCAAGCGGCCTGCCCCAGTGGGTTTTGGTCCTGAGGATCCCGCTACAGGGCCTGCTGATTTATTGGGCCTATTGCTATCTTTAGAATGCCAGCCTCAGTGACTGTATCGCTTTTGTATGTATCCATTTATCCAGTACAGGTGTAAAAGGGCAAAAACACTGAATGCCATAAGTCCGTATGCCAGGTTTGCGGACACCTCAGGAAGGGATAAGCCAGTCAGCTCCGGCAGGGTCCAGCCCAAATCGAGTTGGCTGCCGAAAGCATTTTCAGGCAATATTATCAAATCCGTCACAGAAAGCATTATAGCTAAACAAAGCAGTACGCCCAGCAGATACCAAACCCAGGCAGCTACAAGTGGCCTGTACTGCACCGCGGTTTGTTGTTCTGTCAATACCTGCTTCATCACGGATTGGGTAAAGCCCGGCGGTGTCTCTTCCACAGATGCATGCTTTAATAGTTCTTCAATAAATGCGTCTGCCCCTTTTTCCAGATTATCTTTCATATTCCTGTAGCATTTTTCCATTGATTTTGTTAGCCAGGGCGGCTTTAAGCCGCTTTCTGGCCCGATGCAGGCGTACTTTGACGGTTGCCTCTTTCAGGCCGGTAATCTCACTGATTTCCCGTATGCTTTGCTCCTGTAGATAATACAGGCTGATCAGCGAATTATCTTCCAGCTGCAAAAGAGCGAGTGCCTGATCTAACAGGTTTTTCCGCTCTGCTTCCAGCAGATTCCTCCACGGACTATCCTCACTTGCCAATTGAAGGGATTCTGTTTGATGCAATTCATCAAAACGGACTTTCTTTTTTTGAGCCGATACAACATCCAGAATGCGGTAATAGGCTATTTTATAGAGCCATGTTGAAAATTTAGCGGTTCCCCTGAAACCAGAAAGTCCCTGAAAAGCCTTTACAAAAGCATCCTGGGCTGTTTCTTCCGCCAGTTCTCTGTCTCGTAACATTTTCAAAGCAAGGGTATAAACCATATGCTTATAGCGATCTACCAGAAAAGCATAGGCCTTCTGGTTTCCCTGAAGCACCTGCTCAATCAGTTCCTGATCAGTTGGTCTGCGTTGGTTCATCTGTTCTATAAGACGATGGTAATCTTATAAAGGTTACAAATTTTTCCGGTTAATTGTAACCTCCTGCCAGGAATTGGCGTCCGATAGGGTGTGAATCAATTAAAAACTTAAAAATAAATCATATGGGAGGAGAAATAATTGTTTTTATAGGGTTTTTCGGAGTCATCTTCGGGATTGCGTATCTGTACCTGTCTACCCGTAATAAGGAACGACTGGCACTAATAGAAAAAGGGGCCGAAGCCAGTATTTTTGTGCGGGGTAAAAAAGGACATACCCAGCCTTTCTGGAAAGTGCTTATACTCAACCTGGCCCTGCTGTTAATGGGGATAGGCGCAGGTGTAATGCTGGGAGGCATGCTCAGTGAAGTACTCGATCTGGACGAAGATTTCGTTATGCCCGGATCCATCTTCCTATTTGCAGGAACGGGCTTGCTTGTCGGCTTTTTCCTGACCCGGAAAATGGACAGGGAAGACTGACAGACCAGCTGATCCGAAAAACAAGCCGCCTGCTGAGGGCGGTTTTTTTTTATCTTTAATTCATGAAAATAGCAAGCACCAATATAGCGAGCCCTGTGCAACTCAGCTGGAAAGGCAGGCAGCACCTTAGCGGGATCTACAAAAAGGCCAAAGCCGAAGGCATTTTTCTGCGGCCCGAAGGTGTGGCTGGAGATACCATTGGTAACCCCAAAGTACATGGTGATCGCCAGAAAGCGGTTTACCTTTTTTCCACAGACACTTACGGGCACTGGAAAAAACAATACCCGCAGCTGGATTGGTCCTATGGGATGTTTGGTGAAAATTTAAGCGTCGAAGGCCTGGATGAAAAGGAACTGATGATGGGTTCAGAATACAGTATAGGGAAGGCGCGTATTCGCATTACCACGCCCAGGGAACCCTGCTTTAAGCTGGGGATCCGCTTCGGGGACCAGGAAATAATAGACCGCTTCGTAGCCTATGGCAGGCCCGGAAGCTATGCCGAAGTGCTAGAGGGCGGCACGGTACAGGCCGAAGACACCCTCAGGCTGGAGTCCCAACCGGAACACAGGGTTAGCATTGCTGATTTTTTTAGTCTCTGGTATGGAAAGGAAAAAGACCAGGATTTGCTGTTAAGAACCCTGAAACTGGAATGGCTCTCTGCATCAAAAAGAAAGAAATTGCTGGGATGGGTGCAAACAAAAAAGGAGGCCTGAGCCCCCTTTTCCTGAATTAAACAAACCAAACTACCTGAGGACCCTCAGGGATTCTTTAATTGTCTTGTTTCCGTAGGACACTACCAGGCTGTAGGTTCCCTCGTATGCCTTTTCAAAATTAAATGCCTTTTCCACGACCAGATCTTCACCCATCTTCTCTATATAAAGCAATCTGTTGGAACTGTCATATACCTTTACCATTACTTTCTTAGCCTCCAGATTCAGGTAATTCAAAAAAAGTTTGTTGCCTTCTTTGCGGATAAAAGGACTATTTGGTTCTGTACGTTCAACCGCAATTGAAAGGGCTTCTGTTTTAGCGGGAATGGCCATTGCCTGAGCAGACCCGGCAAGAAGTACTAATGCTGCTGTAATTGTTAATACGTTTTTCATGTGCTTTGTTTTTTTAATTAAACATATCCCAAATGTAGGACCACAGATGCGGCTACACTACCCCAGGATTATCAATTATGTATGCTATTTTACCAGCCAAAAGGGTTAATTTTATCTTAAATGTTAATATTGCATATATTATGGTTAATTTTGTAAACATCCATAAGGTCTTCTGCACCGTATCTTTATTAAAAAAATGGCTGTAATGTCAAAAAACAAAGCTGCATTTGAAGCGATTAAACCGGATTTTGGACGTTCCTTTACCTATCAGAAGTTTGATGCACGGAACACCAATAAAAATCAGGGATGGCATTATCATCCTGAGATTGAACTGGTATATGTAAATGGTGGAAATGGTAAAAGGCAGATTGGGAGTCATTTATCTTACTACCAGCAGGGGGACCTGATTTTAATCGGTTCTAACCTGCCGCATTGCGGTTTTACAGATGCCTGTACCGGGAACACGAGTGAATCTGTTGTACAGATGAAAACAGACTTTTTGGGATCCGATTTTTTCGAGATCCCGGAGATGAAGAATATTCAGCGCTTATTTGAAAAAGCCAAGGGGGGTATCGCTTTTAACGGAAATACAAAGAAGAAGATTGGGGAAAAAATTGAAATCCTTGAATACAAATCGGATTTTCAGAGGTTGCTCGCCATCTTAAATATCCTCAACGAACTGGCAGCTTCTAAGGAGTATCAGATTTTGAATGCAGACAGCCTTTCCATGGAAACACAGACCAAGGAGAACGATAGAATCAATACCATTTTCAACCATGTGAAAGAGCACTATCAGGAAGCCATCTCCCTGGATGAAATGGCCGAGCTGAGCCATATGACAGTCCCCTCCTTTTGCAGGTATTTCAAAAAGGTTACCAATAAGACCTTTGTTCAGTTTGTGAATGAATACCGTATGATCCATGCCTCCACCCTTCTTTCTGAAACCACCAAAAGCATCACGGATATTTGCTTTGAGAGCGGTTTCAACAATTTCTCGCATTTTAATAAATCCTTTAAGGCGTTTACGGGGATGAGCCCTTCGGATTACCGAAATGAACAGCAAACAGTGCTGCGCTGATGAAAGACGCCCGCAAGCCTGTACTTATAGATTTGCCCGATGCCGAACTGCTCTACCAGCCCGATTTTCTGGACCTGCAGGAGGCCCAATCCTTATTTTCACATTTGCGGAATGAGGTTCCCTGGCAACAGGATGACATTCGGGTATTCGGGAAGACCTATGCCCAGCCCAGACTCACTGCCCTCTTTGGCCTGGAGGGCAAACCCTACACCTATTCCGGAATCACCATGCATCCCCATCCCTTTCCCGAACGCCTGAGCGAGCTTAAAACTGCTGTTGAAAACCTGGCAGGCGTTGCTTTTACCAGCTGCTTATTAAACCTGTACCGGGATGGGAGTGACAGCAATGGCTGGCATGCAGATAATGAAAAAGAACTGGGGCAGAACCCTGTGATCGCCTCTGTATCCCTGGGCGAAACCCGTAAGTTTAAAATGAAACACCGCAGAGATAAAAATTTAAAACACGATCTGGAACTGGTTTCCGGGAGCCTGCTCATCATGAAGGGAAGCACCCAGCACCACTGGCTCCACCAGGTACCGAAAACAAAAAAACCCGTGGGGGAACGCATTAACCTGACCTTCCGTCGCATCTATTAAGCTTTAAGACCAGAAGGGGCTTTATTTTATTGTATAAATGCTCTTCAGTATCTTTGCAACATGAAAAAAATTGCCCTTAGTCCCCGAGAAACGGATCGTGTAATTGAAATGGCCTGGGAAGACCGGACTCCATTTGAGGCCATCGCCTACCAGTTTGGCCTGCAAGAATCCGATGTGATTGAGCTGATGCGCAGGGAACTCAAGCCAGGTAGTTTTAAAAGATGGCGAAAAAGGGTTCAGGGAAGGGCTACCAAGCACCGGCTGCTCAGAAATTCAAAAATAAACCGCTTTAAGTGCAGCAGGCAGCGCGCCATCAGCCAAAACAGTATTTCCAAAAGGCGTTAAAGGCCGGGAATCAGGAAAATATTTCGTTCAAGACAGCCGCCAGGCGCAGACCGCCCGTCAGCAATTGCTGCTCAACGGTATCCCACCAGTCATAACTGTATCTATAGGAGAGCCGCTCTCCAACCTCAACTGAAGCGTAAACCTTGTTGGTGATCTGATGGATTTCATCTACCCATTCCAGGACAGTACCCTGCTGTACCTGCCGGATCTTTTTCCGCGACCATCTCGGCAGGCTTGCTGCCAGTTCGGTATAGCTCATCCCATAAGAATCGATAAGGTTTGCGTCCCATACCCTGTGTAGGTTGGTGCCGTTATCAAACCATTGGAGCTGTATATCATTGCCCCCACGGTCTTCAGCCCTTCCAATATGCATGGGCTGATGCAGGTCTCCGACTAAATGGACCAGCATTTTTAAATGGAATACCTTCTCTTCCTTGCTGCTGTTTGTATCCATCAAAACCTTGCGGCAATTTTCAATGCCTTGTATGATATCGCCTTCCGGGTTGGGAGCGGAATCTCCATACCGTTCATCTGGACCAAAATTTACATAATGCCAGGGCCCGTAAGGCCTGTATTGGGAATCAGACTTTATGGCATCCGCATAATTAGCCACCTCTGCCAGGCCTTCTCCTCCCAACAACTCAGTGATGGCTTTCCGGGCCTTACGGGAGAGCTGTTGCTGGGCCACTTCGCCAACCACCCGATGACCCGTTTTGGACCAGAAAGGGGTATTTGCATGAATACAAAAAGGCAATATCAGTAAAAACAGTGCTATTTTTTTCATTGGTTCCGTATTGGCACCCAAAAGTATAAAAGAGGCTTTAATATATTGTTAATTTTGACGCCCAAATCCGATTAAAAGACAAACTTGCAACCGTGCAAAGAATTATCACATTATTCCGCCGGATTCGTCCGGTCTGGTTACGCTGGGCAATAGCAGGCCTCAGCTGTATTGGCCTGCTATCCGGGCTATTTGTTTTAAGTATCTACCTCGGCATGTGGGGGAAATTGCCTTCCTATGCAGAACTGCGCAATACAGAACAACCCAGGGCTTCAGAGGTATATACCTCAGACAGCGTTTTAATAGGAAAATATTATTTGTACGACCGGCAGGTGGTAAGCGGGGAGGAAATACCCGCTTTTGTTTTACAGGCTTTGGTGGCCATAGAGGACGAGCGATATTACAAGCATTCAGGAATAGATTACCCCAGCCTTTTCCGTGTTTTTTTTAAGACCATCTTACTGCAGGACGCCGGGTCCGGGGGTGGAAGCACGCTGAGTCAGCAACTCGCCAAAAACCTCTATCCCAGATCGGGCAAAGGGCGTATGGGAATTGTAGTGGACAAGCTTAAAGAGATGTTTACGGCCAGGCGCCTGGAACGCCTTTACGATAAAGACACCCTTTTGGTAAAGTACCTGAATACGGTATCGTTTGGGGATAACAGCTTCGGGATAGAAAGTGCCAGCAGGAAATTTTACAGCAAATCCGCTTCCGATTTACAAATTGAAGAGGCTGCCACCCTTATCGGCATGCTAAAAGCTACTTATTCTTACAACCCGCGGGTATTTCCGGAGCGTAGCCTAGAGCGCCGCAATTTGGTACTGCAATCCATGAAGCGAAACGGCTTCCTGGCGGAACGGGAAGCAGATAGCCTTAAGCAGCTTCCCCTGGAAATACAATACAATTCCCTGACCCATGACACGGGGCCGGCTGCCTATTTCAGAGAGGCAGTAAGAAAGCAGTCCCAAAAAATCCTGGAAGCACAAAAGGAGACAGACAAGGGGAACAACCTCTATACTTCCGGATTAAAGATTTACACTACTCTCGACTCCCGGATGCAGGATCTTGCCGAGGTACAGATGAGGCAGCATCTGAAATCCCTGCAGGCAGAAGTTGAACGCGCTTATGGCAGGAAGGCTCCCTGGCTGGCCGATAAAAAATTTATTAACAGGCTTTTGCGTAACTCCACCGCCTGGGGAAAACTCAAGGCTGCCGGCTTATCTGAAGGGCAGATACGTGACAGCCTTTTACAAGAGAAGCCCCTAAGGCTCAAGAGCTGGGAGGGTTATATTGAGAAAAAAGGCAGCACCCTGGACAGCCTTTTGCATTATGCGAAATTCCTCAATACCGGTGTCCTGGCAATGGAAGCTAAAAGCGGGGCCGTGAAGGTCTGGGTGGGCGGAATTGATTTCGAGAACTATAAATTCGATCATATCTCTCAGAGCAGGCGGCAGACGGGTTCTACCTTCAAACCTCTGGTATACCTTACAGCCCTTCAGCAGGGGGTAGACCCCTGTTCTTATTTTTCCGCCAGGGAAGTACGTTATGAAAACCTGGAAGACTGGACCCCTTCTAATTCCGGGGATTCTGACGAAACCTATCTGAATTACAGCATGCAATACGCCCTGAAAAACTCCGTGAATACTGTGGCTGTCAAGATTTTGGAGAAAACAGGTATCCCTCCGGTCATTGAATTGACTCGCAAACTGGGGATTACTGCTGATCTTCCGGAATTACCCTCCCTGGCCCTGGGGACCGGGGCAATAGGCATCCCGGAACTGGCAGCCGCCTACTCCAGCCTGTTGAATTCCGGCAAGCCCTCAAAACCCTTTATGATCCGGGAAATACACGATGTGGACGACCAGGTAATTTATCAGCATAAGCCAGAAGCTTCAGTTGAGTCTGCTTATTCAGAACAATCGCGGAAAATACTGCTGGAACTCCTGAAATCTGTGGTGGATTCCGGAACGGCCTCCAGGCTGCGAAGCCGCTATGGGATCAGAGGTGAACTGGCAGGCAAAACAGGTACTACCCAAAACAATAAAGACGCCTGGTTTGTAGCCCTTAGCCCCAAACTGGTTCATATAAGCTGGGTAGGCTTTGACCAGCACGAAATAGGATTTCCCAACACGGCCATCGGGCAGGGAGCCAACGCAGCCCTGCCACTGTTTGCCAACTGGTATAAAGCCCTTGGCAGCCATAAGGAGCTCGCTTCCTGGACAGGGGGTAGTTTTGGACCCGTTCCTGAGGAGATCTCAAAAATGCTGGATTGTCCGGGGATAAAACGCGACGGTTTCTTTAAAAGGCTCTTCAGCAACCCGGATAAGACCAAAAAAAGAAAGTTCCGCTCTAAATCCTGATCAGCTTCTCCCTGCACCTGACCTTCAGGCCCGCAGTCAGGAAAACACCTTAACTGCCTGCACAAGGCAAAAAGCACCTCCGCAATGGTTAAAGGTTTTTTAAAATATGTTAAAAATATAGGGTCAATCCCTACATTTGCCTGCGACTAATCCCAAGGCTGATGAGATTCCAGTATCTGGCAATCTTCCTTTTCTTTTTTGCGACCACATACGCTCAACAAGAGGATAAATCTTTTACGGTCAAATATATAAACCAGGAAATCAAACTCGACGGTATCCTGGATGAACCCATTTGGTCCGAGGCTGAAGCGGCCGGCGATTTCTGGGAGTACTTTCCAATAGACAGCATTCAGGCCCGGGAGCAATCGGAGATTAAGATGCTCTATGACGAAACCAACCTCTATATTGGGATCACGGTTTACACGGCTGGCAGTAATTATGCTATTGAGTCACTGAGGAGGGATTTCAGGGCAGGGAATTCCGATAATATCACACTGCTCTTTGATACTTTCAACGACGGCAATAACGCCTTTCTTTTTGGCACTAACCCGTATGGGGTAAGGAGGGAAGGCCTGGTTTCAGGGGGTGGCCTTGACCTGAGAGGCTTTACCATCTCCTGGGATGTAAAATGGAGGGGGGAGTCCAAAATGTATGAGAATTACTATACCTCTGAGCTTATTATCCCTTTGACATCCTTTAAATTCAGGGAGGGCGAGCGGAAATGGCGATTTAACAGTTATCGATTTGATACGCAGTCCAATGAGAGCAGCACCTGGATGCAAATTCCGCAAAACCAGAATATTTATGGGCTCACCTTTATGGGTGATATGATTTTCGAAAAACCCCTGGGAAAATCACGTACGCCATTCGCTGTTATCCCCTATATCACTACTGGCTGGTTCAATGACCGGGAAGCAAGTCTGCAGGAATCTTCCGTTAAGGTAGGCGGAGATGCCAAGATATCCATTGGGAACAGCATGAACCTGGATGTAACCTTAAACCCGGACTTTTCACAGGTTGAGGTAGACGATCAGGTAACCAATTTGTCGCGCTTTGAGGTATCCCTCCCGGAAAAGCGGCAATTTTTTATTGACAACAACGACCTCTTTGCCAGTTTCGGTGGTTCACGGGACGCAAATCCTTTTTTCTCACGTCGCATTGGGATTGCAGAAGACCCCGATGGAAATACCATCGAGAACCCCATAGTCGCCGGAGTGCGTTTAAGTGGAAAAGTCAATAACGACCTGCGGCTCGGTTTTTTCAACATACAGACCGAAAAAGATGCCCTTAATGAAATTCCTTCGGTTAATAATTCCATGCTGGCTTTACAGCACCTGGTTTTCTCCCGTTCCAATATTGGACTGTTTTTTATCAATAAACAGACCTTGGGAGATGATGCTTTTATAGTCGATGAAGAGCGATACAACCGTGTTTTGGGAATAGACTATAACCTGATTTCGGCAGATAATACCTGGAGCGGAAAATATTACCTGCATAAATCCTTTCAGCCCGAATCCAGCGGGAAAGACCTGTCAACAGGAGTCAATACCCAGTACAATTCGCGAAACTGGAATATCTTTACGGACTGGGTCTATATTGGCGAAAACTACCGGTCTGACCTGGGCTTTATAAGACGTACTGATATAGTTAAGGGAGGCACAGGTATCCGAAGAACATTCTGGCCGGAAAACTCCATCTTCAACAACCACAGCTTTCGCATTTTTCCAACTTTTATATGGAGGCCCAGCCAGGACATGCAGAATACCGATTACAGTATCCGTGCCAGCTGGGAAGGCCGTTTTCAGGATCAGTCTCGCGTGCAGGCCCAGTGGGTTAACCGCTATACCTATCTCTTCAATTCTTTTGATCCCACCCGAACGGAAGGCGCAGTGGAATTACCGGCCGATTCGGATTACTACTATTCGAGTTATCAACTGGAATACAACTCAGACCGACGACGGATATTTGCCTACGGTCTGGAAGCTACTTTTGGGGATTTCTATAACGGGAATCGTTTTTCCCTGGAGGGAAGCCTCAATCTGCGGATCCAGCCCAAGGCACTGGTTTCAGTACAGTTCAATTACGATAAAATAAGCCTGCCCGACCCCTACTCCAGCGCTGATATCTGGTTGATCAGTCCGCGCTTTGACCTGACTTTTTCAAAATCCCTTTTCTGGGCCACATTGGTGCAATACAGCAACCAGCGGGACAACCTCGGGATTAATTCCCGCCTGCAATGGCGATTTGCCCCCTTGTCTGATTTGTTCCTTGTTTATACCGATAACTATTTCGTGGACCGCTTCAGCCCTAAATTCCGTTCGATCAACCTGAAACTAACCTACTGGCTGAATATCTGACAGGCCAGAGGATATTTTATATAATTCCTGTATCTTTTCGGCGAACTGAGCAAACCTTTAAAATGGACGAACCGCTTATTACCGATGATACAGTAGTTTTCGGATTATTAGCCCTTTGCCTGGGGCTTATCTTTTACACCTCTGGAATCCGGAAGGGTTTCTGGAAACGTTTTTACAACTGGGTACCTGCCATTTTATTATGTTACATGCTGCCCGCCCTGCTGGCAAGCTTCGGACTGGTTTCGGATGAACACTCCAGGCTCTATTTTATGGCCAGCCGCTACCTCCTGCCGGCAGCCCTGGTTCTGATGACCCTGAGCATTGATCTAAAGGCTATTTCCAACCTGGGTTCCAAAGCACTTATCATGTTCCTGACCGGTACCGCAGGCATCATTATAGGGGGACCACTGGCCATCTTACTGGTATCCGCCATTTCTCCTGAAACCGTGGGCGGCAATGATTTTGATGCAATCTGGAGGGGACTCTCTACTATTGCCGGAAGCTGGATCGGAGGAGGCGCCAACCAGGCGGCCATGTTTGAAATTTTCAAGTTTAACCCGGACCGCTACGGGGAAATGATTCTGGTAGACGTGGTCTGTGCAAATATCTGGATGGCCATACTGCTATTGGGCGTGGGCAAGACCAATCGAATCGATCGGTGGCTCAAAGCCGATGCTTCGGCCATTGATGAATTGAAAGTTAAAGTGACTGCCTTTGCCGAACGTATTGCACGGGTTCCGACTTTACGGGATTATATGATGATGCTGTTTTTCGCATTTACGGCAGTGGGCCTTGCCCATTATCTTGGAGGTATTTTCAGTAGAGGCCTCAAGGAGGCTTCCGACTTCATTTCAAACCCCCGGAGCTTCTTGTCTTTTTTAGGGGGAGAATTCTTTTGGATGGTCGTGATTGCCACCGTGCTCGGGGTAGCTATGTCTTTTACCAAAGCCAGGAATTACGAGGGGGCAGGTGCCAGTAAAATTGGCGGGGTATTTATATATATACTGGTAGCTACCATCGGAATGAAAATGGATCTGGGAAGAGTTCTTGAAAATCCGGGCCTGATTCTTCTGGGACTCATCTGGATAGGCTTTCATGCCGGCTTGCTGATTTTGGTGGCCAAACTGATCAAAGCGCCCTTTTTCTTCCTGGCGGTTGGCAGCCAGGCCAATGTGGGCGGGGCGGCCTCTGCACCCATTGTGGCAGCTGAATTTCATCCTTCCCTTAGTTCAGTTGGTGTTTTGTTGGCCGTTTTCGGATATGTGGTCGGAACCGGTGGGGCATTGTTCTGTGCCTATTTGATGGAAGTGGCTTCTTCCCTCTAAGATTTCACAAAAAAATATGATATTTGCCGCTTAAATTATGATGATGAGAACAAGCGTAAGGGCAGTATTCTTTCTGGCATTTGCCATGCTTATTTCATGTGGTTCCGATAAGGAGCATATGGTGGTTAAAGGCGAAATAAAAGGGCTGAAAAAAGGGATGTTATATCTTCAGTTCGTTCCCGACTCTACCCTGGTCAATCTGGATTCCGTGAAAGTGAACGGCAACGGAGCCTTTGAGATAGAAGTTGAAATAGAGCAACCGGATATTTTTTATCTGTACCTGGACAAGGCAGACGGTAACGTAATGAACGACAGGATCAGTTTCTATGGCGAAAGCGGGGCAGTTCAGATCAATAGTTCATACGATGCCTTTGAAGCAAAATCTGAAATAAAAGGTGGCCCGGGCCACGAATTATACGAAGAGTATTTACGCAACAAAACACGGTTTAATATCAGGGAACTGGAGCTGTTCCAGGCGAAATCTGAATTAAACCTCCCATCAGATTCCGTTAAGCTGGATTCCCTGGAGGGCCTTGCTGTTCTGAACCTCAGGCGGTCTTACCTCTACTCTATCAATTTTGCTATCCGAAATAAAGACTCCTATCTGGCTCCCATCATTGCCGTAAATGATGTGGCAGATGCCAATCCGAAGTTTCTGGATTCCATTTACAGCAATCTGAACCAGGAAATTGCCGCCTCAAAGTACGGCCGTAAACTCAAAGAATTAATCGGGAAGGAATAGACCTGGTTCAGGCCATCTTATTGATCTGATCTACCAGGGATCTCGCTTCTTTTTCCAGGGTTGCCCGAACGGTATTGAAGTGCTTCTTTTTATTTTCAACCTCCTTGCTGTTAACCTCAGCAATCAGAGAATCGAAGGTTTCTATCGCCTTATCTATAATAGCTGAGCCTTCCTTGGAACCTTCCATATTATTAGAGCTCTCAACTATATATACTGCCTCGATAACATCACCGAGTACGTTATTGATATCCTTCTTGAGGTTTCGAATACTTGCCATAACCAATTTTATTTAGTGCAAAAATACAACTTCCAAGTGAATGGGCACTGTAGATCAGATGGTCACTTCTAAAAGTTTGCAGGAATAAGCCTGTATATCAACCCTGTCTGCAGCTGCAGGAATCAAGACAGATTCACCCCTTTTGATATTTACCTTTTCACTGCCGGTTTGTATAGCAGCCTCACCTTCAACAGCAATCATGATGGTGAATGCCTCCCTGTCTTCCAGCGGCCGCTCCAGGTTTCCGGCCACCTCCAGATAAGCTGTTGTAAAATACTGGCTTACCGCCATTGGGTTGACCTGCCCTGCATTTCGCTCGTAAGAGAGTACGAAATCATCCTTCCTGCTGTAATCTATGGCGTCTAAAGCCTGTTCGGTATGGAGTTCGCGCAGCTTTCCATCGGCATCCTTTCGGTTAAAGTCGAACACCCTGTAGGTTATATCTGAGGTTTGCTGGATTTCTGCCAGCAATATACCCCCTCCAATAGCATGAATTTTACCACTGTTGATAAAGTATCCCTCTCCGGCCCTTACGGGCTGGTAATGTAACAGCTCTGTTAATGCTCCTGCATCCAGGGCCTCCCTGTATTTTTCGGAGGTGGTATCTTCCTCAAATCCGATAATCAGCTGTGAGCCGGGATCTGCATCCATGATATACCACATCTCGGTTTTGCCAAATGAATTGTGTCGCTGTCGAGCAAGGGTATCATCAGGATGTACCTGTATGGAAAGATCCTGGGCAGCGTCAATAAATTTTATCAGGATTGGAAATTCCTTTCCAAACCGATCCAAAACACTTTTACCGAGCAAAGCTTCAGGATCTGCTTCTATCAGCTCATTGAGGTTTTTGCCTTTTAAGGGACCATTGCAGACCACCGATACATCGCCGGGAACTCCGGATATTTCCCAGCTTTCCCCGATACGATCGCCTTTTACATCTTTCTTGAGTACGGTGCGCAACTTAGCACCGCCCCAAAGTCTTTCCTTATAGATTGGATGAAATTTAAGCGGATAGATTTTCATGCTTCTTTCATTTGACGTACTGCCTGCAAAGCCTTCGGAACGTGCCTGAGGGCATTTACGCTGTTAAATGCCATTACAATTTTACCGGATTTGTCCACAACAAAGGTTTCCCTGCCCGGCAACAGATTGAAAACACTGTTGCGGATGCCAAACATCTTTCTGACCTGATTGGCTTTATCTTCCAGCAATAAAAAAGGGAGCCTGAATCTTTTGGCAAATTTCTGATGTGAGCCTACCGAGTCTGAGCTGATCCCGGCCACCAAAATACCCTGTTCGGTAAAGGTTTCATAAGCATCGCGAAAGGCGCAGGCTTCGGCAGTACAACCGGGGGTGTTGTCCTTTGGGTAGAAAAAAAGGACCATAGGCCTTTTTCCAAGATAGTCTTTAGAGTGAAACCAATTTCCATCCTGATCCTTTAAAGAAAATTCGGGAACCCTGCTTCCTTTAGATAATCCCATTATTAGCCTGTATAGGTTACGAAATTCCGTGGTGTTTCAAATAACTGTACCTCCAACTCCATTGATTCATTCAAATGTGGTCGCAGTTTATTCCAAATGACAACAGCAATGTTTTCGGCAGTTGGGTTCAGTTCTTGAAAATCAGCCACTTCTTCATTGAGGTTTTTATGGTCAAAGGCATCTTCTATTTCTTCACGGATAAGATCCTTCAGCACTTTCATATCCATCACAAAACCTGTTTCAGGGTCAATTGGGCCGGTTACACTGACAATTAACTCATAATTGTGCCCGTGGTACCTTGGATTGTTGCATTTTCCGAAAACAGCCTGATTGGTTTTATCGTCCCAGTCTGGCCGATATAAGCGGTGTGCGGCATTGAAATGAGCCTTGCGGCTAACTTTTACTTTCATGAATCAGGTGTTTTTCGAGATGTGTTTATAAAAACGATCAAATATAATTTTGAACCAGGCTGTATACTTATCCGGATTCTGTTGCAGGTCTGCTTGAATGTCCTGCAGGGCCATCCATTTCCAGGCATTGACTTCCTCCGGGTTGATGGCGGGCTCCCCCTCATAATATCCCAACATCACATGGTCCAGTTCATGTTCGGTAAGTCCGTTGTCGAAAGGGGCCTTATAGATAAAGGAAAATAGTTCCTGCAGCTCGGTTTGGAACCCCATCTCTTCCTGCAAGCGTCGCTTTCCCGCCTGGAGATTTGTTTCTCCGAGCCGCTGGTGGCTGCAGCAGGTATTAGTCCATAAGAGCGGGGAATGATACTTGTGAGATGCGCGTTGCTGTAGCAGCGTTTCGCCTTTCTCATTTAAAACAAATACAGAAAATGCCCTGTGTAACACCGCCTTTTCATGGGCTTCCATTTTAGGCATGGTCCCAACAACGGTATCTTCAGGGGTCACCAGAATAACTTCCTCTTCTCTCACAGCCCAAAAATACGTCCTTTCCCTTATTTTTCGGTTAAGGCATTCTTAAAATTCGAGCCGGAATCCTATTTAAATAAATGCTTTTAGAAGAACCTTGGAGATTTAATGTTCCCCACGGCCTTGATGAAATCGTATCGAAGAATAACCTCAAAAGAGCCATCGTTAAAACGGGCACTTCCAAGGGCAGTGGTCTCTTTATCATAAGCGATCCCTATCAGGAAGGCCGGTGACATTTGAAAGCCCACCATCCCGCTTATTGCCGCGTCCCAGCGATAGGCTGCACCCATGATCAATTTATCATTGTACATGAAGTTTGCAGACAGGTCCAGCTGCAGGGGTGCTCCCGCCGTAAACTTGGAAAGCAGTGCCGGCTTGAATTTCCAGAGTGGATTCAAGTCCCATACATAACCCGTTATCAGGTAATAATTCATTTGCTCCCGGGCGGTTGAGAGGGAAGATTCCTCAAAATGAGAGGTTTCCAAAAAACGAGGTACTGAAAGGCCAGCATAGAATCTTTGGGTGTGGTAATAGATCCCTGCCCCAACATTAGGGGTGAGCCGGTTTTGTATATCCTGTTGCAGCGTAGCATCGGGATTGTTGGGATCCTGGTTGAGTTCAGAAAAACGAATATCGAGTAAATTAAGGCTTCCTTTTAGACCAAAACTCAGGCGTGCCTCCTGGGCGAGCTGAATGGTATAGGAAAGATCCAGGTCAAAGTAGGTTTCAGAGGTTGGGCCAATCTGATCGTTCACAACGGAAATACCCATCCCAAGGCCCCGATACCCTATAGGAGAATGGATATTCAGGGTTTGTGTTTTAGGTGCACCTTCCAGGCCAACCCATTGCGCCCTGTAAAGCGCTGCGATACTCAAGTGACCCCGGGAGCCAGCGTAACCGGGATTTACGCTTACCGTATTATACATGTACTGTGTGTACTGGGCGTCTTGTTGACCGTACAGGCCCATTGCCAAAAACAGTAAAAAGTAAAGGAGGTATTTATTAGCCTTAAGGCCCTTCCTTATGGGAATTGGTTTATGTATTGGCATGGTTTTATCGGTTTAAGTAAATGTATCCGGAACGGGTTTTCATTAGCCCGTTATCGTTTTCATAATCCAGGATATAAAAATAGGTACCCACCGGAAGCTTATTGTCCTGATCAATTGTAGCCCTGCCCTGTGAGGTGCCATCGAATACATTTCCGTTGCTGTTATAAGCACGGGTAGTGTACACCAGTACTCCCCATCGGTTATAGATTTTAATAGAGTTGTTTGGGAAATTTTCAATATTTTCAATCTTAAGGACGTCGTGGGAGCCATCGTTATTAGGGGTAACCACATTATAAACGACCAATTCATCCTCATTGTTGTTCGGTTCCAGATAATCCGGGATACCGTCTCCATCCATGTCGTCATTACTAAAATTGCCATCGCCATCCGCATCTTCATCGGCAGTCATTATACTATCGGCATCATCGTCTACATCCCGATAATCTGCCTCCCCGTCATTATCGGTCTGTGGCAGGTTTACATTTGGATCATTCACTTCGTCATTCACGTCAATATCAATAGTGCTGCCTCCTTCATAGCCATCATCCAGACCGTCATTGTCCTTGTCAGATCCAATAAACACTACGTCGGGTATCCCATCCTGATTCCAGTCATGCCCTTCTACGGCATCCGGAACACCGTCATTATCGCTATCGGGATCTACATAATCCGGCAGCCCGTCTCCATCCGTATCTTCCGGAATCAAACCAACACCCCCATTTTCATAGGCATCGTCCAGGCCGTTATTATTGGTGTCCAAACCACTTGGCGGGATATAACCAGCTGTTGTCTGGGCCTCTATGTTATCGGGAATTCCATCATTATCGCTGTCAATATCCAGGTAATCAGGGAATCCATCTCCATCCGTGTCGGTCGGATTCGTAGCCGGATCGTTATCCCCATCCGGATTGAGGTCTTCAAAGGCGTCTACAATACCGTCATTGTCCTGATCTATATCGATACCAACACTGTTCACCAATACAGATACAGTTGCGACACTACAGTTCCCCAGGCTGTCACAAAGGGTGTAGGTAAAACTATCTGTTCCTGTAAAACCAGGATTTGGTGTATAGGTAACCACATCATCCGAAGGATCTGACGGGGTGCCATTATCATTTACAGTCAATGAACCATTCGCTGGCAGGGTGGTGGTCAAACTGCCGTTGTTTGGAATATCATTATCGTTTGCAGACCAGGGTACCACAACCGGGGTGTCTTCATTGGTAGCAACAGCATCGTCTAAGGCGTCCACAATCGGGATAACATCAACTGTAACCGTTGCCGTACTGCAATCCCCAGAGGTGTTGCAGACGGTGTAATCAAAACTGTCTGGCCCGTTGTAATCGGGGTCCGGGGTATAGGTTAGGATATCATCCGTTGGGTCGTTGGGGGTTCCACTGTCGTTGATACTTACAGTACCATTTGCCGGGTTGGTTGCCGTTAAAGAACCGCTTTGTGGCAAACTGCTGTCGTTACTGTAAATTGGTACTACCACAGAGGTGTCTTCATCAGTAGCTATAAGGTCATCAACCAGGACTGCTGCCTGTTGCATACAAACAACAGTAAAGGCAGGAAGATCAATGCTATTTCCCGCCTTTGTGAGTGTTGCCGTATACCTGACTACTGTTTGGGTTGCAATTACCGTAGGGCGTAAAGGATCCCCACCAACAGCAGGACTCCAGCTAACGGTTGCCGCCCCGCTGACATTAGAAGAAATATCCATGGTAACCTGGTTATCCGGACTATTACAATCTGTAAGGATAAAATAACCCGTGGCATTGGTACCACAGAGGGTACCGTCATAAGTGGCAAAATAGACTCCAGGGCTGGTAGCCTCATAGAAAAAATCGGTACTTAAAACCGTACTGAGATCCGAGGCCTCATACCATTGATAGTTAGTTTCATCTCCTGAATTTGGAGCCTGTAGTAAAAACTGAGCGTTCATTTGGATACAACCGAGGCACAGGAACAATAATCCTGTCAGATAAGCTTTATGTATCAGTTTTGGCTTCAATTAGGGAGTGTTATGGATTTGGCTTATTTAACTACAAATACCACGTTGATAAGCGAGTTGTAATCCGCAGGTTGCCCGATAATATCATAGGTCAGCACTCCGTTGGCATCAATACTCATATTGGCAAATACAGCCGGGTCAGCATAGGTTACATAGTAATAGAGTTCTGCAGCTGTATACGTTGGCAGGGCCGCAGGTGCTCCTGAGCTTGCCACCGTAGGTGACCCGTACTGAGCAATATACTGAGCGTACAAGTCTACAGTAAATCCAGTACCATTTGTTGAAGCATCAATTGCAATGGAGGGCGGATAAAAAATCCGAGCCGATTTAGATGTTATGGGAGCAATGGCATTGATTACTTCCTGCACAGTAGTTTCATTTGTCGGAGATGCTTCGCCGCCTTCGTCTACATCAATTGGAGTCCGTAATGACACCTCATCGTCAAACTGATCATCTGTACTTCCTGCAGCCACTTCGTCTATTGCTGCCTGCACATCTGAAGCAGTCAGGCCGGAAGTAGTATTGTCATAGGTCACTTCCGCAGCGGTCTGGTCATCTGTACCACTGTTATCTAAAGATGACAGGTCAACTGTCGTAGAGCTTCCATTTTCAATATCGATTTGAAGGATGTTCGCTCCACTAAGAGTGGCTCCTGTAAGGTTTTGGTCATCTGTACTTACCCCTGAGATATCCACAGACTGGGTGCCTCCGGCATCTGTTACCGTCAGGTTGGTACCGTCAAAGCCGATTCCGGTATTGTATTCGTTGGTCGGGTCTGCATCTGCATCATCTACCAGGGCAGAAAGGTCCACCGTTTCGTTGGTTCCGTTCTCAATTCCAATGGTTAGGGTGGTGCCTGCTAAGTTAGATCCGGAAATGTTCTGGTCATCTGTACTGCTTGCAGCTACTTCATCCAGGGCTGCCTGTACATCTGAAGCAGTCAGGCCAGAAGTAGTATTGTCATAAGTCACTTCCGCAGCGGTCTGATCATCGGTACTTACCCCTGAGATATCCACAGACTGGGTTCCTCCCGCATCTGTTACCGTCAGGTTAGTGCCGTCAAAGCCGATCCCCGTGTTGTATTCGTTGGTCGGGTCTGCATCTGCATCGTCTACCAGAGCCGAGAGGTCAACGGTTTCGTTGGTTCCGTTCTCAATTCCGATGGTAAGGGTTGTGCCGGCCAGGTTGGAGCCAGAAATGTTCTGATCATCAGTACTGCCTGTAGCCACTTCGTCTATTGCCGCCTGCACATCTGAAGCAGTCAGGCCAGAGGTGGTATTGTCATAAGTTACTTCCGCAGCGGTCTGATCATCGGTACTAACCCCTGAGATATCCACAGACTGGGTTCCCCCGGCATCTGTTACCGTCAGGTTGGTGCCGTCAAAGCCGATCCCCGTGTTGTATTCGTTGGTCGGGTCTGCATCTGCATCGTCTACCAGAGCAGCCAGGTCTACGGTTTCGTTGGTTCCGTTTTCGATCCCAATGGTAAGGGTCGTTCCGGCCAATCCTGATCCAGAGATGTTCTGATCATCGGTGCTTCCTGCCGCTACTTCGTCGATAGCAGCTTGTGTATCTGTGGCAGTCAGGCCAGAGGTGGTATTGTCATAAGTTACTTCCGCAGCGGTCTGATCATCGGTACTTACCCCTGAGATATCCACAGACTGGGTTCCCCCCGCATCGGTTACCGTCAGGTTAGTGCCGTCAAAGCCGATTCCGGTGTTGTATTCGTTGGTCGGGTCTGCATCGGCATCGTCTACCAAGGCGGAGAGGTCAACGGTTTCGTTGGTTCCGTTTTCAATCCCTATGGTAAGGGTTGTCCCGGCCAGGTTGGAGCCAGAAATGTTCTGGTCATCCGTGCTGCCTGCAGCCACTTCGTCTATTGCTGCCTGCACATCTGAAGCAGTCAGGCCAGAGGTGGTATTGTCATAAGTTACTTCCGCAGCGGTCTGATCGTCCGTGCTTACACCTGAGATATCTACAGACTGGGTTCCCCCGGCATCGGTTACCGTCAGGTTGGTACCGTCAAAGCCGATTCCGGTATTGTATTCGTTAGTCGGGTCTGCATCTGCATCATCTACCAGAGCCGAGAGGTCAACGGTTTCGTTGGTTCCGTTCTCAATTCCAATAGTAAGAGTGGTTCCGGCCAATCCGGATCCAGAGATGTTCTGATCATCGGTGCTAACCCCTGAGATATCAACAGACTGGGTTCCCCCCGCATCTGTTACGGTCAGGTTGGTACCGTCAAAGCCGATCCCGGTGTTGTATTCGTTGGTCGGGTCTGCATCTGCATCATCTACCAGAGCCGAGAGGTCAACGGTTTCGTTGGTTCCGTTCTCAATTCCAATGGTTAGGGTGGTGCCTGCTAAGTTAGATCCGGAAATGTTCTGGTCATCTGTACTGCCTGCAGCTACTTCATCCAGGGCTGCCTGTACATCTGAAGCCGTCAGGCCGGAAGTGGTATTGTCATAAGTTACTTCCGCAGCGGTCTGATCATCGGTACTTACCCCTGAGATATCCACAGACTGGGTTCCCCCCGCATCGGTTACCGTCAGGTTAGTGCCGTCAAAGCCGATCCCGGTGTTGTATTCGTTGGTCGGGTCTGCATCTGCATCGTCTACCAGGGCGGAAAGGTCAACGGTTTCATTGGTTCCGTTCTCAATTCCGATAGTAAGGGTTGTACCAGCTAAATTGGAGCCAGAAATGTTCTGGTCATCGGTGCTAACACCTGAGATATCTACAGACTGGGTTCCCCCGGCATCGGTTACCGTCAGGTTGGTACCGTCAAAGCCGATCCCGGTGTTGTATTCGTTGGTCGGGTCTGCATCTGCATCGTCTACCAGGGCGGAAAGGTCAACGGTTTCGTTGGTTCCGTTTTCAATTCCGATAGTAAGGGTTGTACCAGCTAAATTGGAGCCAGAAATGTTCTGGTCATCAGTGCTAACCCCTGAGATATCCACAGACTGGGTTCCCCCCGCATCTGTTACCGTCAGGTTGGTACCATCAAAGCCGATTCCGGTGTTGTATTCGTTGGTCGGGTCTGCATCTGCATCATCTACCAGAGCCGAGAGGTCAACGGTTTCGTTGGTTCCGTTTTCAATCCCTATGGTAAGGGTGGTCCCGGCCAATCCGGATCCGGAGATGTTCTGATCATCAGTGCTTCCTGCCGCTACTTCGTCGATAGCAGCTTGTGTATCTGTGGCAGTCAGGCCAGAGGTGGTATTGTCATAAGTTACTTCCGCAGCGGTCTGATCATCGGTACTTACCCCTGAGATGTCTACCGACTGGGTTCCCCCCGCATCTGTTACCGTCAGGTTGGTACCATCAAAGCCGATCCCCGTGTTGTATTCGTTGGTCGGGTCTGCATCTGCATCGTCTACCAGGGCGGAAAGGTCAACGGTTTCGTTGGTTCCGTTTTCAATTCCGATAGTCAGGGTTGTCCCGGCCAGGTTGGAGCCAGAAATGTTCTGGTCATCGGTGCTGCCCGCAGCTACTTCGTCTATTGCCGCCTGCACATCTGAAGCAGTCAGGCCAGAGGTGGTATTGTCATAAGTCACTTCTGCAGCGGTCTGATCATCGGTACTTACCCCTGATATATCCACAGACTGGGTTCCCCCGGCATCTGTTACCGTCAGGTTAGTGCCGTCAAAGCCGATCCCTGTGTTGTATTCGTTAGTCGGGTCTGCATCTGCATCGTCTACCAGAGCCGAGAGGTCAACGGTTTCATTGGTTCCGTTTTCAATCCCTATGGTAAGGGTTGTACCAGCTAAATTAGAACCAGAAATATTCTGGTCATCCGTGCTAACCCCAGAAATATCCACAGACTGGGTTCCCCCCGCATCTGTTACCGTCAGGTTAGTGCCGTCAAAGCCGATCCCGGTGTTGTATTCGTTGGTCGGGTCTGCATCTGCATCGTCTACCAGGGCGGAAAGGTCAACGGTTTCGTTGGTTCCGTTTTCAATTCCGATAGTCAGGGTTGTCCCGGCCAGGTTGGAGCCAGAGATATTCTGGTCATCCGTGCTGCCTGCAGCCACTTCATCCAGAGCAGCCTGTACATCTGTAGCGATAAGGCCAGAGGTGGTATTGTCATAGGTTACTTCAGCAGCGGTCTGGTCATCGGTACTTACCCCTGAGATATCCACAGACTGGGTTCCCCCCGCATCGGTTACGGTCAGGTTAGTGCCGTCAAAGCCGATCCCGGTGTTGTATTCGTTGGTCGGGTCTGCATCTGCATCATCTACCAGGGCCGAGAGGTCAACGGTTTCGTTGGTTCCGTTTTCGATCCCAATGGTAAGGGTTGTGCCTGCTAAATTTGATCCGGAAATGTTCTGGTCATCCGTGCTGCCTGCAGCCACTTCATCCAGAGCAGCCTGTACATCTGTAGCGATAAGGCCAGAGGTGGTATTGTCATAAGTCACTTCTGCAGCTGTCTGATCATCTGTACCACTGTTATCTAAGGATGACAGGTCTACTGTAGTAGAGGTTCCGTTTTCAATATCAATTTGAAGGATGTTCGCTCCACTTAAAGTGGCTCCTGTCAGGTTCTGATCATCCGTGCTTACACCAGAGATGTCCACAGACTGGGTTCCCCCGGCATCTGTTACCGTCAGGTTGGTACCGTCAAAGCCGATTCCGGTATTGTATTCGTTAGTCGGGTCTGCATCTGCATCATCTACCAGAGCCGAGAGGTCAACTGTTTCGTTGGTTCCATTTTCAATTCCAATAGTAAGGGTGGTTCCGGCAAGGTTGGAGCCAGAAATGTTCTGATCATCTGTACTTACACCAGAGATATCCACAGACTGGGTTCCCCCGGCATCTGTTACCGTCAGGTTAGTGCCGTCAAAGCCAATCCCGGTGTTGTATTCGTTGGTCGGGTCTGCATCTGCATCTTCTACCAGAGCGGAAAGGTCTACGGTTTCGTTGGTTCCGTTTTCGATCCCAATGGTAAGGGTTGTGCCTGCTAAATTTGATCCGGAAATGTTCTGGTCATCCGTGCTGCCTGCAGCCACTTCATCCAGAGCTGCCTGTACATCTGTAGCGGTAAGGCCAGAGGTGGTATTGTCATATGGATTTGAAGCAGCCCGGGTATCGAGGATTATATCTGAGCCATCGTTATTTGTAAACGTATAAGTGCCATTGCCATTATCCGTGATATCGGATTTGGCAATAGTTTGAGAGGTGCCATTTTCATTGACATAAGTAAATGTACCGTCTGCATTATCTGATATATTGGTAATCGTTTCAGAAATAGTAACCGAGGCAACATTTAAATAAAGGGCTCCGTCAGACCCCACAGCGATATCATTATTGGCATCCCCACTGATAAGGCCTGCAGATTGCGTTCCGCCGCCGTCTGAAACCTCTATGGCGCCACCGGTAACAGCAACTCCTGTATTGTATTCATTGGTCGGGTCTGCATCTGCATCATCTACCAGCGCTGAAAGGTCCACAGTTTCGTTGGTTCCATTCTCAATTCCGATGGTAAGGGTTGTGCCAGCCAGGTTGGAGCCGGAAATGTTCTGGTCATCTGTGCTTACCCCTGAAATATCTACAGACTGGGTGCCTCCGGCATCCGTTACCGTCAGGTTGGTCCCGTCAAAGCCTATCCCGGTATTGTATTCGTTGGTGGGGTCTGCATCCGCATCGTCTACAAGAGCAGAAAGGTCAACTGTTTCATTGGTTCCGTTTTCAATTCCGATGGTAAGGGTTGTGCCTGCTAAATTAGAACCAGAGATATTCTGGTCATCCGTGCTTACCCCTGAGATGTCCACAGACTGGGTTCCTCCGGCATCGGTTACCGTCAGGTTAGTGCCGTCAAAGCCGATCCCTGTGTTGTATTCGTTAGTCGGGTCTGCATCCGCATCATCTACCAAGGTGGAAAGGTCAACGGTTTCGTTGGTTCCGTTCTCAATTCCGATAGTAAGGGTGGTTCCGGCAAGGTTGGAGCCAGAAATGTTCTGGTCATCGGTACTTACCCCAGAAATATCCACAGACTGGGTTCCTCCGGCATCTGTTACCGTCAGGTTGGTACCGTCAAAGCCGATTCCGGTATTGTATTCGTTGGTCGGGTCTGCATCTGCATCGTCTACCAGGGCAGAAAGGTCTACGGTTTCGTTGGTTCCGTTTTCAATACCGATGGTAAGGGTGGTTCCGGCCAGGTTGGATCCAGAGATATTCTGATCATCGGTGCTAACCCCAGAGATATCCACGGACTGGGTTCCCCCGGCATCGGTTACCGTCAGGTTGGTGCCGTCAAAACCGATCCCGGTGTTGTATTCGTTGGTCGGGTCTGCATCTGCATCATCTACCAGAGCCGAGAGGTCAACGGTTTCGTTGGTTCCGTTCTCAATTCCAATAGTAAGAGTGGTTCCGGCCAATCCGGATCCAGAGATGTTCTGATCATCGGTGCTAACCCCAGAAATATCTACAGACTGGGTTCCCCCGGCATCCGTTACCGTCAGGTTAGTGCCGTCAAAGCCAATCCCGGTGTTGTATTCGTTGGTCGGGTCTGCATCTGCATCGTCTACCAGAGCGGAAAGGTCTATGGTTTCGTTGGTTCCGTTTTCGATCCCAATGGTAAGGGTTGTGCCTGCTAAATTTGATCCGGAAATGTTCTGGTCATCCGTGCTGCCTGCAGCCACTTCATCCAGAGCAGCCTGTACATCTGTAGCGATAAGGCCAGAGGTGGTATTGTCGTATGGATTTGAAGCAGCCCGGGTATCGAGGATTACATCTGAGCCATCGTTATTTGTAAACGTATAAGTGCCATTGCCATTATCCGTGATATCGGATTTGGCGATCGTTTGGGAAATCCCATTTTCATTTACATAAGTAAAGGTGCCATCCGCATTATCTGAAATGTTGGTAATGGTCTCGGAGACCGTTACTGATGCAACATTTAAATAAAGAGCTCCGTCAGACCCCACAGCGATATCGTTGTTGGCATCCCCGCTTATAAGGCCAGCAGACTGGGTTCCCCCTGCATCTGTTACTTCAACAGCCCCACCCGTTACGGCAACTCCTGTGTTGTATTCATTTGTCGGATCCGCATCGGAATCGTCTACCAATGAGGAAAGATCGACTATTTCAGACCCCCCATTTTCGATTCCAATGGTCAGGTTGGTCCCGGCCAGATTGGATCCGGAAATATTTTGATCATCTGAACTACCGGCAACAACCTCATCTATAGCCGCCTGCACATCGGTGGCAGTTAAACCTGAGGTTGTATTATCATAAGGGTTGGAGTTTGCATTAGTATCAATAACCTCTGTTGCCCCTCCTTCGTTTGTATATGTATAGGTACCATCCCCGTTGTCTACCAGGGTAGTTACTGTATTGTTGGTGTCGATAGTTACTGAAGTACCGAAGTCATCGGTAATGGTATAGGTCCCGTCTGCATTGTCCACAACTGTGGCGATCTTCGCATCAAAGGTGATGGCTACCCCATCTTCATCCGTATAAGTAAAGGTACCATCGGCATTATCTACCAGTGTAGAGGTAGTCTCTGTAAAGGTGGTTACCGTACCGTCCTCTGAGGTATAGGTAAAGCTGCCATCCCCGTTGTCTACCAGGGTGGTTACAGTATTGTTCGTATCGATGGTGACCGAGGTACCGAAGTCATCGGTAATGGTATAGGTACCATCCGCATTGTCCACAACTGTGGCGATCTTCGCATCAAAGGTGGTGGCTACCCCGTCTTCATCGGTATAGGTAAAGGTACCGTCGGCGTTGTCTACCAGTGTAGAGGTGGTTTCCGTAAAAGTGGTTACCGTACCGTCCTCTGAGGTATAGGTAAAACTGCCATCCCCGTTGTCTACCAGGGTGGTTACTGTATTGTTGGTGTCGATGGTTACCGAAGTACCGAAGTCATCGGTAATGGTATAGGTACCATCCGCATTGTCCACAACTGTGGCGATCTTCGCATCAAAGGTGGTGGCTACCCCATCTTCATCCGTATAAGTAAAGGTACCATCGGCATTATCTACCAGTGTAGAGGTAGTCTCTGTAAAGGTGGTTACCGTACCGTCCTCTGAGGTATAGGTAAAGCTGCCATCCCCGTTGTCTACCAGGGTGGTTACTGTATTGTTGGTGTCGATAGTTACTGAAGTACCGAAGTCATCGGTAATGGTATAGGTACCATCCGCATTGTCCACAACTGTGGCGATCTTCGCATCAAAGGTGGTGGCTACCCCATCTTCATCCGTATAAGTAAAGGTACCGTCGGCATTGTCTACCAGTGTAGAGGTGGTTTCTGTAAAAGTGGTTACCGTTCCGTCCTCTGAGGTATAGGTAAAGCTGCCATCCCCGTTGTCTACCAGGGTGGTTACTGTATTGTTGGTGTCGATAGTTACTGAAGTACCGAAGTCATCGGTAATGGTATAGGTCCCGTCTGCATTGTCCACAACTGTGGCGATCTTCGCATCAAAGGTGGTGGCTACCCCATCTTCATCCGTATAAGTAAAGGTACCGTCGGCGTTGTCTACCAGCGTAGAGGTGGTTTCTGTAAAAGTGGTTACCGTTCCGTCCTCTGAGGTATAGGTAAAGCTGCCATCCCCGTTGTCTACCAGGGTGGTTACTGTATTGTTCGTATCGATGGTGACCGAGGTACCGAAGTCATCGGTAATGGTATAGGTCCCGTCTGCATTGTCCACAACTGTGGCTATCTTCGCATCAAAGGTGGTGGCTACCCCATCTTCATCCGTATAAGTAAAGGTACCATCGGCATTATCTACCAGTGTAGAGGTAGTCTCTGTAAAGGTGGTTACCGTACCGTCCTCTGAGGTATAGGTAAAGCTGCCATCCCCGTTGTCTACCAGGGTGGTTACTGTATTGTTGGTGTCGATAGTTACTGAAGTACCGAAGTCATCGGTAATGGTATAGGTACCATCCGCATTGTCCACAACTGTGGCGATCTTCGCATCAAAGGTGGTGGCTACCCCATCTTCATCCGTATAAGTAAAGGTACCATCGGCATTATCTACCAGTGTAGAGGTAGTCTCTGTAAAGGTGGTTACCGTACCGTCCTCTGAGGTATAGGTAAAGCTGCCATCCCCGTTGTCTACCAGGGTGGTTACTGTATTGTTGGTGTCGATAGTTACTGAAGTACCGAAGTCATCGGTAATGGTATAGGTACCATCCGCATTGTCCACAACTGTGGCGATCTTCGCATCAAAGGTGGTGGCTACCCCATCTTCATCCGTATAAGTAAAGGTACCGTCGGCATTGTCTACCAGTGTAGAGGTGGTTTCTGTAAAAGTGGTTACCGTTCCGTCCTCTGAGGTATAGGTAAAGCTGCCATCCCCGTTGTCTACCAGGGTGGTTACTGTATTGTTGGTGTCGATAGTTACTGAAGTACCGAAGTCATCGGTAATGGTATAGGTCCCGTCTGCATTGTCCACAACTGTGGCGATCTTCGCATCAAAGGTGGTGGCTACCCCATCTTCATCCGTATAAGTAAAGGTACCGTCGGCGTTGTCTACCAGCGTAGAGGTGGTTTCAGCCACTGCAGCTATATCAGCAATAGGAACACTTACCGTATTTCCATCACTGTCAGTCATTACCAGGTCGGTTCCGACCACGGCAAAGGAAGTATTGGTTGTATTGGTATCTATGGCAGTCAGTTCCCAGGAGTCCCCGTCCCAGAAGTAAATGGTACCCGTATTGGTATTGACATAGATATCACCGGTGTCTGCCCCGGATGGGGCGGTCGCGCCGGCAACCGTAACCGCGGTACCGCTGAGCACCTCGCAATTACATTGATCTGCAAGGTTCACAGTGGTTTGTGAAAACCCGGCAACGGAAAACAGCATAAAGAGAATCAGAAAACTGATCCTCCTGCTAACTCCCTTGATATAAGCCCTAGTAAAATTCATATTGAAATACTTATACTCCTGTTCTGTTATTTCCTTGTGTCCCCATCAAATCATACCAATGTTTTAAGCTGAGGATGATTCCAGACTGAACAGCTGAGATCCGAAACCCAGATTCCCCGGTGAACCGGTCAGATCTTTTAATACTATACAGCTTCATATCGCCTAACATTTTGGTCCATTTGCTATTACTGCTTCATTTACAGTATTTTAACACCTTACAAAATTAACCTGATACTTAGGGGGGGAAAATAATTGTTGTGAAGGGTCAAAAATGTATTGTATAGGAGGGCTTTTTTGAGGTTATCCCTGAAAATTTCATGCGTATTTGGTCGATTAGACCCGGTAAAATGGTTGGTTTGGAAGGTGTGTGTTTGTAGGAAAAAACTTCTAAGGGTGGAATAGAAAAGCCGAAAATCAAAAAAATTACAGCCAGATGTTAGTTCCCATTCACCCTGTAAGTAATCCTCCGGTTTGTGATCATCGAACCCAGCCTTGTAGTAATATTTACCGCTGCCGTATCGCATAATCCAAATGAGTCACAGACTTCATAAGTAAAGGAATCAGTTCCGGTGAATCCAACATTTGGGGTATAAGTAAAACTTCCATCCGCAAACAGGCTAAGTACTCCATTGGAGACGTTCACGACCGGAACTGTATTTACCGTAAGTGTATCGCCGGGATCCAAATCGGTATCATTGCCAAGAACGCCCGGAGCGCCCGTATTGAGTGTAACCCCTGGCGGGGTATTGTAATTGTCAGTAACGGCACAAGGAATAGCATTAATAGTCAGAATATCGGCAGGCTCTGTAACCGGCGTACAGCCTTCAAGGGGGGCAATCCCCAGTTGATAATCCCCCGGAGTGTCTATATCTACATTGTCCATACCAACCCCGGAAATTTCCGAGAGGCCATTATCGGGAAAAACCACTCCAGGTGTCAAGGAATACCAGACATACTCGGCGCTGGCAGATACAAACTCCGCCTGAAGGTTCAGGATCTGTCCCGAATTGCATGAATCAAAATTTCCAGGATCAGTAATAGTCGTATTTACCTCAGTCCCTGCTGCACTTCCCAAAAAATCATAGGGTCCGGCAAAATCTTTTAAGGAAGAGGTAAAGGAGGAAGATGTCCTTGATTTCGTGATTACGGCACTAAAGGGTGAATCACAGGCAGCCCCGGACCCGAACAGGGCCTGCGGGTCAAAACCAAGCTGGGTAAAATTTAGGCCTACTTCAGCCAGGTACCCACCATTATAATTGGTATTATAGCCCCCTGTATCGGTTGTACCCCAGGGAGGTGCTGTTGTGGAAAGAGTATTTACATTGCTGAAAAGTGTTCCGGCCGGAACCACAATTTGTGCATACCCATAGGTGCTTCCGCCATCAATATTACTGCCCCATACAAAGGTGGAAGTCCCGCCAGGGGAAGAACCGGGGTTAAAGATAGACCTGTCTATCCACAATCGCACCTCTACTCCGGTGACCCCTCCCCCACTATAAGCAAAACCTATTACCATGTCTCCTATCTGAACCACATTACCACTGGCATCAAATTCCCAGGCCGTATGCCCTTCCTGAGGGCCTGAGTTTACAAATGCACTGCCCGAAGTGCTTAATTCAGATACAAAAAGTTCAAAGTCAATAAAGTGGGCACCTGAAGAAGACAATGTGGAAATCATCATTTGTACCCATAAATCATCCGTGACCTGGTCTCCATCCCGGCGCATATGTACACCGGAATCCACAATATCTGTTTTGGACGGAACGGAAGAAGGACCATTGCTCCACGCAGTCATCGGGTTATCACCATTTTTACCAGCAGTAAATGTTGTAAGATCGTTCCCGGACAGGCTCACATAGTCCCGCCCGTAACGGGCACTATACCAGATATATCCGTTATTACTCCCGTAATTTGGAATACTTTGCCTTAGGTCGAAGGCAATATTATTACCTGCAGCCAGTTGGGCCGCGTACCCCATGGCAGTTGCGGTGGCTTCATCGATTACACCAGCCCCGGATACACCATTATAATACCAATCATCTGTTGTTAATCCGGACAAAACATCTCCGGAATACGCATCTGCTTCAATACCGAAGTTGGCACCAACACCAGTTTGGGCCGTCAGCAAGGAAAAGAAAACGCCCCCAATAAAGAAAAATACCAAGCAGCAGTATTTATTAACACCACTTACACAAAATTTAGCTCCTGGAATTACCATTGGTTTCGGTTATAAAACTGCATTTGTAGCCATAAATACTTGTTTATTAGCAAGAAAGCAGTTTTTCAGATATATCAAATATATCCCGTACCCTATTCACAAAGAAGATTTTGTTGTGAAAGGGTAATTATAAAGTGTAAAGGCAACCCTAATTGAAGTGAGGCATTAGAAAATAAAGCCTTTTTGGGCTTAACCGGTTATCGATGAAGCCCTGTAAATAATTAATTTATCGGCAATATCTTGTAGGAAAAACTTTCAGTTTTACTCGAAAATTATAAATTCCGAACGCCGGTTTTTCTCATGTTTTTCTGCAGTACAGCGTACCCCGTCTGAACACTCGTTGATAAGCTTTGATTCCCCAAAGCCCTCGCCTTGCAGACGGTCGGCTGAAATGCCTTTGGAAATCATGTAATTAACCGTGGCCTCTGCCCTTTTCTGGGACAGCCAGAGGTTATAGGCAGCTGGGCCCCGGCTGTCTGTATGAGAATTGGCCTTGATCTTAAGGCTTGGGTATTTTTCCATGGCAGCGATAATCTTCTGTATCTCCACCTCGGCATCGGGCCGGATATTGTATTTGTCAAAATCAAAATAAATAGTGCTCAGTTGCAGGAGTTTGGCCAGGTCGTCCCCAAAACCAGCCACAACTGTCTCGGGTTCCAGGTAAAAATCGATGACCCTGGGTTTGCCGTCAGAAGGCGTTAGGTATTCCTCAGCAGGCACATATCCCTGCCTTGAGGCCCTTACAAAATTCCCCTGGCTACAATCCAGGGTGATTTCGTAATTCCCACTGGCATCCGTAATGGCACTGCCCAGTTCGGTATTGGACTCGTCAATTACCTTTACTGTGGCACCGGCTAGAACCTGATTGGTAATCTTGTCCCGAACGGTCCCGGAAATGGGTTGTATACAGTCAAACTGAAGCGGTCTGGTTTCCACAAAGGCGTAAATATCGTCGCCTCCTTTCCCTTCTTCCCTGCTGGAAGCAAAATAGCCCTCCAGGCTTTCCGCATCCATGATAAATGTAAAATCATCCTGGGTAGAGTTCACCGGGGCACCTACATTCAAAACTTTTCCGGCAAAGGGCAATTGGGCCAGTTTGATTGCAAAAACATCCAGGCCTCCCAGCCCCACATGACCGTCTGATGCGAAATAAAGGATATTGTCCGCACTTACAAACGGGAAGGTTTCCCTGCCACTAGTATTTATTTTGGATCCGAGATTTTCAGGTTTTCCATAACTGCCATCGCTACGGATAGGCACCTTAAACAAATCGGATTGGCCCAGGGTACCGGGCATATCCGAAGCGAAAAACAGCGTCTTGCCGTCCGGGCTAATGGCCGGGTGCGCTACCGAGTAAGCATCACTGTTAAAAGGCAATGGCTGAACATCGGACCATAGCCCATCCACTAACCTGGCCGTGTAAATTTTCAGGCGTACGACACCCTGTTCGTCCTTTTTAGCTTCTCCTTCTGCATAGTTATTGCGGGTAAAGTAAAGGGTACTCCCGTCCGGGCTCAGTACAGAGCTTGACTCGTGGTAACGTGAATTGATATTTTCAAGTTTGCTTACTTTGTCCTCAGAAAGGCTGTCTGCGTTAACCTTGTAGAGGTCCAGGAAGTCCATGGCATTCCAGCTGTGGCGGTAGCGGGCCAGGTTACCCGTGTCCCGGTCCGACGAAAAGATCAGTCCCTTTTTGTAAAAAGCCGGGGCAAAATCCGAATACCTGGAATTGTATTCAAAATCCTCTAACTTAAACCTTCCTGAATTCTCAGCTATTTCTTTCTGAAAATCCCTGTCCTTCATGGTCTGTTGCAAATCCCCGCCCTGCTCCCGGGTAAGGGAGAAAAATTGCTGCATCATCTCATCCGCCTCAGCATATGCATTTGCAGAGCGCAGCGTTTGGGCATAGCGGAAATAATAGACCGGGTCAAAATTATCCGGGTATTCCGCAATCAGCCGCTTGTATATTTCTCCAGCTTTCTGGTAATCAGCATTGTAGTAATAGGTGTCCCCCAGTTTTTGCAATAAATCCGCTGAAACATAGCCCTTTTCCAATACCCTGAGATATATGTCCTGTGCCGGTTTAAAGGCGAAAGCTCCGTACTGTTCATCTGCCTGGTTCAATAGCCGTTCCTGTCCGAAACCCAGCAGGGTTCCCAGGAAAATAAAACAAATGATCCGGATCAGGTTTTTCATTGGAGTTACTTTTTAAAAGAATCGCGGTGATACAAAACGCTGGTAAGATTTAAAGAGTTCCCAACGCAGGAACAATTCAAAGGAGCCATCATTAAACTGGGTACCCCCCAGTTCAGTGGTTTCCCGGTCATAGGCCAGCCCAACCATGAGTTGTTCATTTAGTTGAAAACCAACCAGGCCACTGATGGCTGCATCCCAGCGATAGGCCGCCCCAAAGGAAAATTTCTCGTTATACAGGAAACTGGCCGAAAGATCCAATTGCAGCGGAGCCCCGCTCACTACTTTGGTAAGCACGGCGGGCTTGAATTTCATGTTCCAGTTCAGGTCAAAGACATAGCCGGCTATCCCGTAAAAATTCACACGATCTGTGGAAAGAAACTGCACCTGGTTCGCATCCTGCTGTGAATTGTCGAAATGCTCGGTCTGCAAGAGGTTGGGAGCCGAAACACCCGCATAGAATTGATCCGTGTGATAGTATACCCCCAGCCCAAAATTAGGTGAAAACCGATTCTCAATATTATCGGCAGCGGTAGGTTCCGCATCAAAGTTTCTAAGGCCATTGAAATCGAGGTTCAGCAGGTTCCCGCCTGCTTTCAGCCCGAAAGAAAGTTTGGCGTCGCGGGACACATCAATGGTATAGGAAACAACTGCATCCAGGTAGGTTTCCTGCACTACTCCATCGCCAATATTGTCGTGGACCACGGATACCCCGTAACCTACCCTACTGTCCCGGATGGGTGAGTGTAAGTTAAGGGTAAAGGTCTCAGGAGCACCTTCCAGGCCAATCCACTGGGAACGGTAGAGGGCTGCAATACTCAGTTGCCCCCTGGAGCCGGCATAGGCCGGGTTCACACTCATGGTGTTGAACATATACTGGGTATACTGGGCATCCTGTTGCGCCAAGATACCTGTAGCCCATAATCCTAACCCCACAGTAATGAATAAACGAATGGTTTTGTGCATCTCAATTCAATGATTAATTACTGATATACAGATAGCCGCTATCTGTTATCCTTTCCTGCTCCAGGACATATTCAAAGATATAGAAATATATTCCCGCCGGCAGGTAGTCTTCCCCACTTATCGTTGACCTGCCTTTGGAGCGGCCGTCGAACACATTGTTCTGATTGTTGTAGTTGGCTGCCTCAAACACTGCAACACCCCAGCGATTAAAAATCTTGATGGTATTGTCCGGCACCTTGTCTACATTTCGGATAAAGAGGAAGTCGTTTCGTCCGTCGTTGTTAGGAGTCACCAACTGGTTTACCTCTACCGTGAATTCCGTTGCTATTTCCACAACAAGAACCGTAACTGTAGCCGTATCACAATTTTCCGGGTTGGCCACTTCACAAATAGTATATTCGATGGTATAAAGGCCGGGCTGCGTACCTGGGGCAACACTTACCGTCCCGTCTGCGTTTACCGTCAGGGGCCCTGTTGGAGATGAGCTGATGGTGACCTCTTCCGGATCTACAGGCAGCCCATCGAGGGTGTCGTTGTCCAGGACATTACTGTCGGGTATTGTACCTCCCGTTGCCCCATCTATAGGTGTACCTGTATAATCATCATCCACCGCATCAATTACAGGCATCCCCAGCATTACTTCTACGGTAACGGTAGCGGTATCGCAATTTTCAGGGTTGGCCACCTCACAAATTGTATAGTCGATGGTGTAAGTTCCCGGGGCTGTTCCTGGATCCACACTAACTGTACCGTCCTCATTGACTGTAAGCGGTCCTGTGGGGGTAGAGGTGATCACTACCTCCTCAGGATCTACAGGCTGCCCGTTCAGTGTATCGTTGTCCAGCACATTGCTGTCCGGAACTACCCCTCCCGTATCTCCTGCAACCGGGGTGGAGGTGAAATCATCGTCCACCGCATCAATCACTGGCGTACCCGGTAATGTAGTAACGGTAGGGTCGTCCGGGTTGCCATCCCCGTCGCTGTCTACATCTGCCGGGTTGTCAGGATCGTCTGACAGACTGCTTACCGGGCCATTATCCGGGTTAATTCCTGTCACCGTTGCTGTATTCTGGAAACTCCCCGCGGCTACATCGGCTTCTGTAATGGTGTATACAGCGGTAAAGGTTTCGGAATCAGAACTACCCGGTTCCAGTATGGTTATCGGGCCTCCTGTAACGGTTACCAACGGATCGGTAAGGGTTATATTCCCAAGCGGGACCTCCCCGTTATTGATCACGGTAAAGCTGTAGCTGATTGTCTCTCCAGCCTGGGCAAACCCATCGCCGTTCTCGTCATTAAAGGTATCTACTTTCAGGACAACCAGATTGGCCGTACCGGGCTCAGGATCTCCATCCGGATCCAGGTAATCGGGCGTGCCGTCTCCGTCTGTATCGTCATCGGTTGGGTCGTCATTGTTGTTGGCGTCCTCCTCTTCGGTGGGGATGCCGTCTCCGTCATCGTCCACATCGCGGTAGTTCACATCTTCGGTCCCGTCTGTATCCGGCAGGTCATTGGCCGGGTCATCTATTTCGTCATTGACGTCAAAGCCGTCGTTTACATCCGAGCCTTCGTAGCCGTCATCCAGGCCGTCCCCGTCTGTGTCCGTGCCGGTAAAGGCCTGATCGGGCTGCCCGTCAAAGTTAAAGTCGTTCCCTTCGTTGTTGTCCGGTACCAGGTCATTGTCTGAGTCATCATCCAGGTAATCCGGGGCGTCTGTGCCATCGGTGTTGACCGGGGTGATGCCTTCATTGCCGCTGCCTTCATAGGCATCGTCCAATCCGTCATTGTCCGAGTCATTGCCACTGGGCGGGATATACCCGGCTGTGGTCTGCCCTTCTACGTTATCCGGGATACCGTCATTGTCTGAGTCGATGTCCAGGTGGTCGGGATAGCCGTCCCCGTCACTGTCCTGTGGGTTAGTCAGCGGATCATCGTCTCCGTCTGTGTTTGGGTCTTCGGTAGTATCCAGTATCCCGTCGTTGTCATCATCCAGGTCGATCGGATCCGGTACCCCGTCTCCATCGGTGTCCGGGCCCTGGTCATTATCTGGATCCAGGTAATCGGGCGTGCCGTCTCCGTCTGTATCGTCATCGGTTGGGTCGTCATTGTTGTTGGCGTCCTCCTCTTCGGTGGGGATGCCGTCTCCGTCATCGTCCACATCGCGGTAGTTCACATCTTCGGTCCCGTCTGTATCCGGCAGGTCATTGGCCGGGTCATCTATTTCGTCATTGACGTCAAAGCCGTCGTTTACATCCGAGCCTTCGTAGCCGTCATCCAGGCCGTCCCCGTCTGTGTCCGTGCCGGTAAAGGCCTGATCGGGCTGCCCGTCAAAGTTAAAGTCGTTCCCTTCGTTGTTGTCCGGTACCAGGTCATTGTCTGAGTCATCATCCAGGTAATCCGGGGCGTCTGTGCCATCGGTGTTGACCGGGGTGATGCCTTCATTGCCGCTGCCTTCATAGGCATCGTCCAATCCGTCATTGTCCGAGTCATTGCCACTGGGCGGGATATACCCGGCTGTGGTCTGCCCTTCTACGTTATCCGGGATACCGTCATTGTCTGAGTCGATGTCCAGGTGGTCGGGGTAGCCGTCCCCGTCACTGTCCTGTGGGTTGGTTAGCGGATCATCGTCTCCGTCTGTGTTTGGGTCTTCGGTAGTATCCAGTATCCCGTCGTTGTCATCATCCAGGTCGATCGGATCCGGTACCCCGTCTCCATCGGTGTCCGGGCCCTGGTCATTATCCGGATCCAGGTAATCGGGCGTGCCGTCTCCGTCTGTATCGTCATCGGTTGGGTCGTCATTGTTGTTGGCGTCCTCCTCTTCGGTGGGGATGCCGTCTCCGTCATCGTCCACATCGCGGTAGTTCACATCTTCGGTCCCGTCTGTATCCGGCAGGTCGTTGGCCGGGTCGTCTATTTCGTCATTGACATCAAAGCCGTCATTTACATCCGAGCCTTCGTAGCCGTCATCCAGACCGTCTCCGTCTGTGTCTGTGCCGGTAAAGGCCTGATCGGGCTGCCCGTCAAAGTTAAAGTCGTTCCCTTCGTTGTTGTCCGGTACCAGGTCATTGTCTGAGTCATCATCCAGGTAATCCGGGGCGTCTGTGCCATCGGTGTTGACCGGGGTGATGCCTTCATTGCCGCTGCCTTCATAGGCATCGTCCAATCCGTCATTGTCCGAGTCATTGCCACTGGGCGGGATATACCCGGCTGTGGTCTGCCCTTCTACGTTATCCGGGATACCGTCATTGTCTGAGTCGATGTCCAGGTGGTCGGGGTAGCCGTCCCCGTCACTGTCCTGTGGGTTGGTTAGCGGATCGTTGTCACCATCCGTGTTTGGGTCTTCGGTAGTATCCAGTATCCCGTCGTTGTCATCATCCAGGTCGATCGGATCCGGTACCCCGTCTCCATCGGTGTCCGGGCCCTGGTCATTATCCGGATCCAGGTAATCGGGCGTGCCGTCTCCGTCTGTATCGTCATCGGTTGGGTCGTCATTGTTGTTGGCGTCCTCCTCTTCGGTGGGGATGCCGTCTCCGTCATCGTCCACATCGCGGTAGTTCACATCTTCGGTCCCGTCTGTATCCGGCAGGTCGTTGGCCGGGTCGTCTATTTCGTCATTGACATCAAAGCCGTCATTTACATCCGAGCCTTCGTAGCCGTCATCCAGACCGTCTCCGTCTGTGTCTGTGCCGGTAAAGGCCTGATCGGGCTGCCCGTCAAAGTTAAAGTCGTTCCCTTCGTTGTTGTCCGGTACCAGGTCATTGTCTGAGTCATCATCCAGGTAATCCGGGGCGTCTGTGCCATCGGTGTTGACCGGGGTGATGCCTTCATTGCCGCTGCCTTCATAGGCATCGTCCAATCCGTCATTGTCCGAGTCATTGCCACTGGGCGGGATATACCCGGCTGTGGTCTGCCCTTCTACGTTATCCGGGATACCGTCATTATCTGAGTCGATGTCCCGAAAATCAGGAACTTGGTCCGAATCAGAATTAACAGGATCCAGGCCTTCCCCGCTTCCAGGGGTGTCTTCGTAATGGTCGTCCAGGCCATTTTTGTCCCGGTCTATTCCGCAAGGTTCCTGATAGGAATCCGTGGGTTGGGCCTCCACATTGTCCAAAATCCCGTCATTGTCAGAGTCAATATCCCGATAATCTTTTTTTCCGTCCCCGTCTGTATCCACAGGATCCAGACCGTTTCGGATACCACATTTTTTATCACAGGCCCCCAGGGTATCCCCATGGTTCAGGTGCGCCTGTACAGCAGCCGGTGCCACACTTATAGTATGGTAACCGTTTTTGGGGTTGTTTCCGGATTTTTCTTCCTTATGGCAAAGTAAAACTTTGTCTGCGCCCTTGTATTTGGTTTCCGGGCTGTTGAAATTACAGACCCCATCGCCGGACCTTTCATAGGCATCATCCAGGCCGTTGTTATTTGAATCCTGCCCGGAAGGAGGTACATAGGCCAGTGAAGATTGGGCCTCCACATTATCCAGGATGCCATCGTTATCCGAGTCGATATCCAAAAAATCTTTTACCTTGTCCTTATCCGTATCTACCGGGATTAAACCAACACAGCTACCGGGGGTTTCCTCATAGGCATCGTCCAGGCCGTTCCCGTCAGTATCTATCCCCGATGGACAGATATACCCAGATGTTGTCTGTGCTTCCACATTGTCCAGGATACCATCATTGTCCGAATCTATATCCAGGTAATCGGGGATTCCATCCCCATCGGTATCCGTCGGATTTGTATGTGGTTTGTTGTCTTTGTCTTTATTGGCATCTTCCCGGGAATCGACAATTCCGTCGTTGTCATCGTCTATGTCCGAAGAATCCGGTACGCCATCCCCATCAGTATCGGTATAGGGCAAAACCAATATGCCCGTGTCAGCAGTTGCTGCACTGATTTGAGGCACATCAAAAATGAAGAGGGTCAGGAGTAAAATTCCTGCTCTTAACACTTTGATTATAGAGGAAAAGTAGCTGTGTTCCATAAGCGGTCGTTTTGGTATAAACGGGTCACCATGGCACTGGCTGGTTAGGTTAAGGCGCAATTTGGGGCTGCGTCTATAACAGTGCAAGATATGTTTAAAAATAATAGCCGCAAATTGTAGTATGGCCTAAAATTGTTATAATTCCGTCAATTGCGGGGATTATCGATAAAGCGCTTTAATGGCCCTGAATTCAGTCCGGGTCAAAAGCCCTTTTAAGGGGTTGAAAAAAAATACCTTTAACATAAATCGAGCTTATTTGCGGTTTATCGATAACATATCCCCTCCTTAAAATTCCAATATCCCAAAGAAACATTTGGAGTAAATAGTTTTCCCGCTGCGGAATGCCAGCCCGATCCTTTTTGGTATTTTTGCGCAAAATTTCAACTGTGAGTTTTAAGAAGGAAATCGCAAGGCGCAGGACATTTGGGATCATATCTCACCCGGATGCCGGGAAGACCACCCTAACTGAAAAGTTGTTGCTTTTCGGGGGAGCCATACAGGAGGCAGGGGCAGTGAAAAACAACAAAATCAAAAAGGCGGCTACCAGCGATTTTATGGAGATTGAACGCCAGCGTGGGATTTCGGTTGCTACCTCTGTCCTGGCTTTTTTATATAAGGATAAGAAGATAAACATCCTGGATACCCCGGGGCACAAGGATTTTGCTGAAGATACCTTCCGAACGCTTACAGCAGTAGATTCTGTGATTGTGGTGATCGATGTGGCAAAAGGGGTTGAGGAACAGACCGAAAAATTGGTGGAAGTTTGCCGGATGCGCAATATTCCCATGATCGTCTTTATCAACAAGCTGGACCGGGAAGGAAAGGATGCCTTTGACCTGCTGGATGAGGTGGAACAAAAGCTCGGCCTGCAGGTAAACCCTCTGAGTTTTCCTATCGGAATGGGATACGACTTTAAAGGGATCTATAATATCTACGAACGCAATATCAACCTCTTTAGCGGTGACAGCAAAAAGAATATTGAAGAGACCATCGCCTTTGACAACCTGGAAAATCCTGAACTGGAAAGGCTTATAGGTGAAAAAGCCGCTATGCAGCTCCGGGAAAACCTGGAACTCGTGGAAGGGGTTTATCCGGCCTTTGAGCGCGAAAGCTATCTGAAAGGACAGCAACAGCCTGTCTTTTTCGGTTCTGCCCTTAATAATTTCGGGGTGCGGGAATTGCTGGATTGCTTTGTGGAAATAGCCCCGGCCCCCCGTGCCAAAAAGGCTGAAGAACGGGTTGTGGAAGCCTCGGAGCCAAAAATGACAGGCTTTGTTTTTAAGATTCACGCCAACATGGACCCCAAACACCGGGATCGCCTGGCATTTGTAAAAGTCGTATCCGGAACCTTTGAACGAAATAAACCCTATTTGCACGTCCGCCTGGGAAAATCCCTGAAATTTTCCAGCCCGAATGCCTTCTTTGCAGAAAAGAAAGAAATTGTGGACGAATCCTTTCCTGGGGATATTGTAGGCCTTCACGATACCGGAAACTTTAAAATCGGGGATACCCTAACGGAAGGGGAAGACCTGCATTATAAAGGCATCCCTTCCTTTTCCCCTGAACATTTCCGCTATATCAACAACGCCGACCCCATGAAATCCAAGCAACTGGCCAAGGGGATAGATCAGTTAATGGATGAAGGGGTGGCCCAGCTCTTTACCCTGGAACTAAATGGCAGGAAAGTGATCGGGACGGTGGGGGCCCTGCAATATGAAGTAATACAATACCGCCTGGAACACGAATACGGGGCAAAGTGTACCTATGAACCCTTTCCGGTACACAAGGCCTGCTGGATTGACCCGGAAGACCCAGAAGGGGAAGAATACAAGGAATTTATCCGGGTAAAGCAAAAATACCTGGCAACTGACAAAAGAGGACAGTTGGTATTCCTGGCAGATTCCGCTTTCTCCCTGCAGATGGCACAGCAGAAATATCCCAGCGTCAGACTGCATTTTACCTCTGAATTCGAGTAGTTATGGCTTTTAGTGTCGCCCAGTTGCAAGTTTAAACAAGAGGGACTTTTATTGCTTACTAATCACAATAAAGAAAGTACTTTACTGATAGGTTAGAAGCCTATCATTTCTTGTATTCTCGATACGCTTGGGAAATTGATTGTAAGCTGCAGGGTGGGCAGATATATTACCACAGGGTGGGGGTGGGTTCCCCTAATGAATTAATTTATTCCTTATTCCGCTACCTCTGAGGCTAGCCAGACGAGCTTCCTACACCCCTGGCCTTAAACCGCTTTGTAATCTTTTAAGCTTCCCCTGTAGGACCAAAATTAAGCGGAATCTGAGGCTGGTCGTAATCCTTAATTGTACCGTGGGCCTGTTCAAAACGCTGTACGTTTTCATTGAGGGCCTTCAGGAATTTTTTGGCGTGCTGCGGGGTGAGCACAATACGACTTTTCACTTTAGCCTTTGGCCTTCCGGGCATGATGCTGATAAAATCCACCACGAATTCTGAAACCGAATGATTGATAATGGCGAGGTTGGAATAGATGCCTTCAGCCGTTTGTTCATCCAGCTCAATATTGATCTGCTTTTGCTGTTTGTTTTCTTTTTCTGCCATGACTGAATAAAAAACCCCGGCCAGGCCGGGGTTTAAATTGAGTTAGTGTTAGAATTTTAATTCTTCCTTGCGAGCCATGATCTCGTCGTATTCCTCCTTGGAACCGACAATGATGTTTTCATAGTCCCGCATTCCGGTACCTGCCGGAATCTTGTGGCCTACGATCACATTCTCTTTCAGGCCTTCCAGGTCGTCAACCTTGCCGCTTACGGCTGCCTCATTCAATACTTTGGTCGTTTCCTGGAAGGAAGCCGCAGAAATGAATGACTTGGTTTGCAGCGAAGCTCTTGTGATTCCCTGAAGTACAGGTGTTGCCGTGGCAGCGACCGCATCCCTGGCAGTCACCAGCGCCTTATCTGCACGTCTGAGCAGGGAATTTTCATCCCTGAGTTCCCGGGAAGTTAGGATCTGACCGGGCTTCAGGTTTTCTGATTCTCCGGCATCCTCAACCACTTTCTTTCCGAAAATTTCGTCGTTTTCCGCGATGAAATCATCTTTATGCACCAATTGGTTTTCAAGGAAAATGGTATCGCCCGGATCCTGAATCTGAACCTTGCGCATCATCTGGCGTACAACCACTTCAAAGTGCTTGTCGTTGATCTTTACACCCTGCAGACGGTAAACTTCCTGCACTTCGTTAACGAGGTACTGCTGTACCGCTGAGGGCCCTTTAATAGCAAGGATATCCTCAGGGGTAATAGACCCGTCGGATAAAGGCATTCCGGCCCTGACGTAGTCGTTCTCCTGAACCAGGATCTGGTTAGAAAGTTTTACCAGGTACTTTTTCACCTCACCCAACTTGGATTCGATAATAATCTCGCGGTTACCCCTTTTGATTTTACCAAAAGACACCACCCCGTCGATCTCGGAAACAACTGCCGGGTTGGAAGGGTTACGGGCTTCAAACAACTCGGTTACCCTTGGCAGACCTCCGGTAATATCCCCTGCCTTAGCAGATTTTCTCGGGATCTTAACCAGGATTTTACCTTCTTTGATCTTATCCCCGTTATCCACCATAAGGTGGGAGCCAACAGGCAGGTTATAGGAACGCAATACTTCTCCCTTGGAATCCTTGATTAACAGGGTTGGGATCAGTTTTTTGTTACGGGATTCAGAAATAACTTTCTCCTGGAATCCGGTTTGTTCATCTATCTCGACCTGATAGGTAACTCCTTGGTCTATGTTCTCGTAATCGATCTGCCCCGGGAATTCGGAAACAATAACCCCGTTATACGGATCCCACTGACAGATGATATCTCCTTTTTTAACCTTGGCACCGTTTTTAATAAACAGTTGCGAGCCATAAGGGATATTGTTCGTGCTCAGGGTGATACCGGTTTTGGCATCTACTATTTTGATTTCTGATGTTCGGGAAATAACCACATCCGTGGCTTTTCCTTCACCGTCTTTGCTTTTTACGGTCCTGAGGTCTTCAATTTCAGCGACCCCATCGTATTTCGCCTCCAGACGGCTTTCCTCAGAGATGTTTCCTGCAATACCTCCTACGTGGAAAGTACGCAGGGTAAGCTGTGTTCCGGGCTCTCCGATGGATTGCGCCGCAACAACACCTACAGCCTCTCCCCTCTGTACCATCTTGTTGGTTGCCAGGTTTCGGCCGTAACACTTGGCACAAATTCCCTTGGCAGCCTCACAGGTAAGCGGTGAACGTACTTCTACCCTATCAATAGGGGAAGATTCGATTTTCTGGATATGTGCTTCCAGGATTTGCTCTCCGGCGCTAACCAGCAGTTCTTCAGTAATCGGGTCGTACACATCGTGCAGGGAAACCCGCCCTAAGATCCGCTCTCCAAGCGTCTCAACAATTTCTTCATTTTTACGAAGCGCTTCAACTTCAATTCCCCTGAGGGTTTCACAGTCTTCAGTATTGATGATCACATCCTGGGATACATCAACCAGCCTTCGGGTCAGATACCCGGCATCAGCCGTTTTAAGTGCTGTATCCGCAAGACCCTTACGCGCCCCGTGAGTAGAAATAAAGTACTCCAGGATGGACAGTCCTTCCTTAAAGTTGGACAGAATAGGGTTTTCAATAATTTCACCCCCACCAGCTGTGGATTTTTTCGGCTTGGCCATCAATCCGCGCATACCGGTTAACTGACGGATCTGTTCCTTGGAACCCCTCGCACCTGAATCCAGCATCATATATACAGAGTTAAAGCCCTGCTGGTCTTCCCGGATTCGTTTCATCGCCAGCTCGGTGAGCATGGCGTTGGTAGAGGTCCATACATCGATCACCTGGTTGTAGCGTTCGTTGTTGGTAATCAGACCCATGTTATAGTTCATCATGATCCCGTCTACCTGTTCGTTGGCATCCGCAATCATTTCGTGTTTCTCCTTTGGAATGATAATATCCCCGAGGCTGAATGAAAGTCCTCCGCGGAAGGCGAAGTCATAGCCCATGGTCTTGATCTTATCCAGGAAGTCCGCGGTGGCAGGAACATTGGTTACTGCCAGGATCCTTCCGATGATATCCCTGAGCGACTTTTTATTCAGTACTTCATTTATATAGCCTGCCTCTTCCGGTACAACGGAATTAAACAAGACCCTTCCTACAGTGGTATCAAGAATTTTAGGCACTAATTCCCCTTCCTCATTGAAATCCTTTACGCGAACCTTAATGGAAGCGTTCAGGGCAACTCTTTCTTCATTGTAGGCAATCTCCACCTCTTCAGGGCTATAGAAGGTCAGGCCTTCCCCTTTTACAGGTGCCTCCTTGGTGGATTTTCGCTCTTTGGTCATGTAGTACAGCCCCAGAACCATATCCTGAGAAGGTACGGTAATAGGCGAACCGTTTGCAGGGTTGAGGATATTGTGGGACGCCAGCATCAATAGCTGTGCTTCCAGGATAGCCTCCGGCCCGAGCGGCAGGTGTACTGCCATCTGGTCCCCGTCAAAATCCGCATTAAAAGCAGTACAAACCAAGGGGTGAAGCCGTATCGCTTTTCCTTCGATCAGCCTTGGCTGAAACGCCTGAATCCCCAGCCTGTGCAGGGTGGGAGCCCTGTTCAGCAACACCGGGTGGCCCTTGAGGACATTTTCGAGGATGTCCCAAACCACCGGTTCTTTCTTATCGATAATCTTCTTGGCCGATTTGACCGTCTTTACAATACCCCGCTCAATGAGCTTACGGATGATAAAGGGTTTGTACAGCTCTGCCGCCATATCCTTTGGCAACCCGCACTCGTACAATTTCATTTCAGGACCTACAACAATAACAGAACGGGCAGAATAATCCACACGTTTTCCAAGCAGGTTCTGACGGAACCGACCCTGTTTTCCTTTAAGGGAATCTGAGAGAGATTTTAAAGGTCTGTTAGACTCTGTCTTTACAGCCGAAGCCTTTCGTGTGTTATCAAAAAGCGAATCAACCGCTTCCTGCAACATCCTTTTCTCGTTCCTCAGGATCACCTCTGGGGCCTTGATTTCCATCAAACGCTTCAGTCGGTTGTTACGGATAATTACCCTGCGGTACAGGTCGTTGAGATCCGATGTGGCAAAACGTCCCCCGTCAAGCGGTACCAAAGGCCTCAATTCCGGTGGTATAACCGGGATAACCTTCATGATCATCCACTCTGGCAGATTTTCACGGTTGTCCTGGGATTCCCTCAGCGCTTCTACTACCTGCAGCCTTTTAAGGGCCTCAGTTTTACGCTGTTTGGAAGTTTCGGTATTCGCCTTGTGGCGCAACTCGTAGGAGAGTTGCTTTAAATCGATGCGGGAGAGCAGGTCAATCAGACATTCTGCACCCATTTTGGCGATAAACTTGTTCGGATCGCTGTCTTCCAGGTATTGGTTTTCCGGCGGGATGGTCTCCAGGATGTTCAGGTATTCTTCCTCAGTTAGGAAGTCCATTTTCTGAATTTCTTCCCCATCAGGGCCAGTTGCAATTCCGGGTTGAATCACCACATAGCGCTCGTAATAGATGATCATGTCCAGCTTCTTGGAAGGAAGCCCTAACAGATAGCCTATTTTGTTTGGAAGAGACCTGAAATACCAGATATGTGCAACCGGCACTACCAGGTTGATGTGGCCCACGCGGTCGCGACGAACCTTTTTCTCAGTTACCTCCACGCCACAACGGTCACAAACGATCCCGCGGTAACGGATGCGCTTATACTTTCCGCAGGCGCATTCGTAATCCTTTACCGGACCGAAAATGCGCTCACAGAAGAGCCCATCCCTTTCGGGCTTATGGGTACGGTAATTAATGGTTTCCGGTTTTAAAACTTCCCCTCTTGATTCAGCCAGGATGGCTTCCGGGGAAGCCAGGCCTATGGAAATTTTATTGAACCTTTTTATTGGTGTATTATCCTTTAGTCGAGCCATTATAAGATGGTACTAAAAATTAAAATGTGTTATAAAACAAGCTTATTCTTCCAGTCTGATATCCAAACCTAATCCCTTAAGTTCGTGCATCAGTACGTTGAAAGATTCTGGTAAACCAGGTTCCGGCATGGTTTCGCCCTTAACGATAGACTCATAGGTCTTGGCCCTTCCAATTACATCATCAGATTTAACGGTCAGGATTTCACGCAGTGTGGCGGATGCACCGTAAGCCTCCAGGGCCCATACCTCCATTTCCCCGAATCGCTGGCCTCCAAACTGGGCTTTTCCTCCCAAGGGTTGCTGCGTAATAAGCGAGTACGGTCCAATAGAACGGGCGTGCATCTTGTCGTCTACCATATGCCCCAATTTGAGCATGTAGATCACCCCAACCGTTGCAGGTTGGTGGAATCGCTCTCCGGTACCTCCATCGTAAAGATAGGTGTGTCCGAATCGCGGGATGCCGGCATCATCGGTATACTGGTTGATTTCGTCCAGGGTAGCCCCATCGAAAATCGGGGTGGCAAATTTCTTGCCGGTATCCTGGCCTGCCCAGCCCAGTACGGTTTCATAGATCTGACCAATGTTCATCCGGGAAGGTACCCCAAGCGGGTTGAGGACAATATCCACAGGCGTTCCGTCTTCCAGGAAGGGCATATCCTCCTGGCGTACGATTCGGGCAACAATACCTTTGTTCCCGTGGCGTCCTGCCATTTTATCCCCTACCTTCAGCTTGCGTTTTTTCGCGATATATACTTTGGCCAGCTTCATAATTCCTGCAGGCAGTTCGTCTCCCACGGAGATGGTGAACTTGTCCCTTCTCAGGTTCCCCTGCAGATCATTGAGCTTGATCTTGTAATTGTGCAACAGATCTGCCACCATTGCATTGGTGCTTTTATCTGTGGTCCAGCTGCCTCCCACCAGGTGAGCAAAGTCATCCACGGCGTTAAGCATCTTCAGGGTGTATTTCTTGCCTTTTGGAAGCACTTCTTCCCCAAGGTCATTCATCACTCCCTGAGAAGTCTTGCCATTGACCAACTGGAAGAGTTTTTCTACCAGCACATCTTTGAGCTCCTGGAACTTCACTTCGTATTCCAGTTCCAGCTTGGAAATAGCTTCCTTGTCCTCAGAACGCTTGCGCTTGTCTTTTATAGACCGTGAGAACAGCTTTTTATCAATTACCACCCCGTTAAGCGATGGTGGTGCTTTCATAGAAGCGTCTTTAACATCCCCGGCCTTGTCTCCGAAAATGGCTCGAAGCAGTTTCTCTTCAGGGGTTGGATCAGACTCTCCTTTAGGAGTGATCTTACCAATCAGGATATCGCCGGGCTTTACCTCGGCTCCGATACGGATCATTCCGTACTCATCCAGGTCTTTGGTAGCCTCCTCTGAAACGTTGGGGATATCATTGGTGAGCTCTTCAGCTCCCAGCTTGGTATCCCGGACTTCCAGGGCGTATTCATCTATATGTATAGAGGTGAAGATATCTTCCCTGACTACTTTCTCAGAGATTACGATCGCATCCTCAAAATTATATCCTTTCCATGGCATAAAGGCCACTTTCAGGTTTCGTCCAAGGGCGAGTTCCCCTCCCTGGGTCGCATAGCCTTCGCAGAGAACCTGACCTTTTTTCACCTTATCCCCTTTGCTGACAATAGGCTTCAGGTTGATGGATGTTCCCTGGTTGGTCTTACGGAATTTCACAAGATTATAGGTCTTGGAATCCTCCTCGAAACTAACCAGGCGCTCTTCGTCTGTACGGCTGTAGCGGATGGTGATTTTTTGTGAATCCACATATTCGATCACCCCGTCGCCTTCTGCGTTGATCAGGACCCTTGAATCGGTAGCTACCTGCCGTTCCAGACCGGTCCCCACAATTGGGGATTCGGGTTTTAACAGTGGTACTGCCTGCCGCATCATGTTGGAGCCCATCAGGGCACGGTTTGCATCATCGTGCTCCAGGAACGGAATGAGAGAAGCAGAAATAGAAGCAATCTGATTGGGGGCAACATCTGTATAGTTGACCTCTTTCGGATCTACTACAGGGAAGTCACCTTCCTCACGTGCAATTACTTTTTCTGACTCTATGGTGCCGTCTTTTTTCAGCGGAATGTTCGCCTGTGCGATCTTCATGCCTTCCTCTTCTTCGGCACTCAGGAAGGTGTAATTGGCAGTATCTACCTTGCCATCTGCCACCTTGCGGTAAGGGGTTTCCAGGAATCCCATCTGATTCACCTTGGCAAATACAGAAAGGGATGAGATCAGACCAATATTAGGTCCTTCAGGCGTTTCTATAGGACAAAGCCTTCCGTAATGGGTATAGTGTACGTCACGAACCTCAAAACCGGCCCTTTCCCTGGACAAACCTCCCGGTCCGAGGGCGGAAAGCCTTCGTTTGTGGGTGATTTCGGCCAGTGGGTTGGTCTGGTCCATGAACTGAGAGAGCTGGTTGGTCCCAAAGAAGGAATTGATCACGGATGACAATGTCTTCGCATTGATCAGGTCAATAGGTGTAAACACCTCATTATCCCTAACATTCATCCGCTCCCTGATGGTCCGGGCCATACGGGCCAGACCTACCCCAAACTGCGCAGATAACTGCTCCCCTACCGTACGTACGCGACGGTTGGAAAGGTGGTCGATATCATCGATTTCCGCCTTGGAGTTGATCAGCTCAATCAGGTATTTTATAATGGTGATGATATCTTCTTTGGTAAGCACCTGCTTATCCATGCCGATATCCAGCCCCAGTTTTTTGTTCATTCTGTAACGGCCCACCTCGCCCAGATTGTAGCGCTGGTCCGAAAAGAATAATTTGTCTATAATACCCCGGGCTGTTTCCTCATCCGGCGGTTCTGCGTTACGCAGCTGGCGATAGATATGCTCTACTGCCTCTTTTTCGGAGTTGGTAGGGTCTTTTTGCAGGGTATTGTGGATGATAGCATAATCGCTCTGCGCATTGTTTTCTTTGTGCAGCAGGATTGTCTTTACATCCGTCTCGATGATTTGGTCTATGTGTTCCTTTTCCAGGACCGTATCACGATCCAGAACAATTTCATTCCGTTCGATGGAAACCACCTCGCCGGTGTCCTCATCCACGAAATCTTCATGCCAGGTATTCAGTACCCTGGCTGCGAGTTTACGTCCCAGTACTTTTTTCAGGCCTGCCTTGGAAACTTTGATTTCCTCGGAAAGGTCAAAAATCTCCAGGATGTCCTTGTCCCGCTCAAAACCGATGGCCCGGAACAGGGTGGTTACCGGTAATTTCTTTTTCCTGTCGATATAGGCGTACATCACGCTGTTGATATCGGTAGCAAATTCAATCCAGGAGCCTTTGAATGGGATTACCCTTGCTGAGTACAGCTTGGTCCCGTTTGCGTGAAAAGATTGTCCAAAGAATACCCCGGGAGAACGGTGAAGTTGAGAAACCACTACGCGCTCTGCCCCGTTGATCACAAAAGTTCCGCTGGGGGTCATGTAGGGAATGGTACCTAGGTACACGTCCTGCACTATGGTTTCAAAATCTTCGTGCTCCGGATCAGTACAGTATAATTTCAATCGCGCCTTCAGGGGCACGCTGTAGGTAAGACCTCTTTCAATACATTCCTGAATGGAATATCTGGGAGGATCTATAAAGTAATCCAGGAATTCCAGTACAAACTGGTTCCGGGTATCTGTGATTGGAAAGTTTTCCATGAAGGTGTTGTACAAACCTTCATTGCCCCTTTCGTCAGATTTGGTTTCAAGCTGGAAAAAATCCTGAAACGATTTAATCTGAATGTCCAAGAAATCCGGGTATTCCGGTATGTTCTTAGCGGATGCAAAGCTTATTCTTTCAGTCTGTTTTGTGAACATCTATGGACAAATATTTTATCGTGAATACTCCTGCGGGTTGTATATACCTTTATATACAATGTATAAAAGGGTTTAGGTCTAGCCACCAAAAGGCGGAAAGACCTAAACCTAAACCATATGGTTGTCGCTGTTATTTAAGCTCAACTTCTGCTCCTGCTTCTTCCAATGATTTTTTGATACCTTCAGCTTCATCTTTAGAAACTGCTTCTTTGATCGCTTTAGGAGCGCTGTCTACGATGTCTTTTGCATCTTTCAGCCCCAGACCGGTCAGTTCCTTAACCAATTTTACAACTGCAAGCTTGGAAGCTCCAGCAGCGGTAAGGATTACATCAAATTCGGTCTTTTCCTCAGCAGCCTCACCAGCGTCTCCACCGGCAGCAGCACCTCCGGCTACTGCAACAGCTGCAGCAGCTGGCTCAATGCCATACTCCTCTTTTAAGATATCAGCTAATTCGTTAACCTCCTTTACGGTAAGGTTTACTAACTGTTCTGCGAATTCTTTTAAATCTGCCATTTTACTATCGTTTTAAAAACTGTTTTAATTTATACTTGAGTTTAGTGCGTACACATTTATTTTTCGGACAAGGTCTTCAGGATTCCGGCCAGTTTGCCTCCTCCGGACTTCAATCCGGAAATAACATTCTTGGCTGGAGACTGCAGTAAGCCAATGATATCCCCAATAACCTCTTCCTTTGATTTGATGCTAACAAGCGCATCCAGCTTATCGTCGCCAATGTAGACTGCCTCTTCAATATAGGCGCCTTTCAGCAAAGGCCTGTCGGACTTTTTCCTGAAAGTCTTGATCAGTTTTGCAGGGGCATTCCCTGTTTCTGAAAACATCAGCGAAGTATTTCCTTTAAGGACATCGGGCAATTCCCCGAATTCCTTTTCGGAAGCTTCCATAGCCTTGGCAAGCAGTGTATTCTTTACTACCGCCAGCTTAATATTTGCTTTAAAACAAGCTCTCCGCAAATCTGAGGTCGTCCCGGCATCCAGCCCTGAGATATCCGCCAGATAAATGGTCGGATTATCTGCCAGCTGTGTGGTCAGATCCTTAATTACGGTTGCTTTTTCTTCTCTGGTCATGTTACGTGTTTTTTAAATCAGACCGCTTTGGGATCCAGTTGAACACTAGGACTCATGGTGCTGGACATATATATGCTCTTCATATATACCCCCTTGGCCGCAGCTGGTTTCAGTTTCACCAGGGTTTCGAGCAATTCCTTGGCATTCCCGGCTATTTTGTCTGCAGAGAAAGATACCTTTCCTATTGCTGCATGTACAATTCCGGTTTTGTCTACCTTAAAATCAATCTTACCTGCCTTAACATCGGAAACCGCTTTTGCCACATCCATAGTAACCGTTCCGGTTTTTGGATTCGGCATAAGCCCCCTGGGTCCCAGGATACGACCTAATGGCCCCAGTTTTCCCATGACGCTGGGCATAGTGATGATTACATCAACATCTGTCCAGCCTCCTTTGATCTTGTCGAGATATTCGTCAAGACCTACGAAATCGGCTCCTGCCTCCTTCGCCTCTGCTTCCTTGTCAGGAGTTACCAATGCCAGTACCTTTACATCCTTACCGGTTCCGTGGGGCAGCGTTACCACGCCACGTACCATCTGGTTGGCTTTCCGGGGATCTACTCCCAAACGGACCGCCAGGTCTACGGATGCATCGAATTTAACTTTGGTGATTTCCTTTATAAGCGCAGAAGCTTCATCAATGGAGTACAGCCGGTCTCTTTCGATCTTGGCGCGTGCCTCTTTTTGCTTTTTTGTCAGTTTTGCCATCTTAAAAGTGGTTTTCTAAAATTAAAAAGGACGTTTTCCGGCTACCTTCAGGCCCATTGAACGGGCGGTTCCGGCAACCATACTCATGGCCGACTCGGTTGTGAAGGCGTTCAGATCGGCCATCTTATCTTCTGCGATTGCCTTGATCTGATCCCAGGTAACACTTCCTGTCTTTACTCGGTTTGGCTCCCCGGACCCCTTTTTAACTTTAGCCGCTTCCAATAGCTGAACTGCCGCTGGCGGTGTCTTTACGACAAAGTCAAAAGACTTGTCTTTATACACGGTGATAACAACGGGCAATACCTTTCCAGGCTTGTCCTGAGTTCTGGCATTAAACTGCTTACAGAACTCCATGATGTTAACGCCGGCAGCACCTAAAGCGGGTCCAACCGGTGGCGACGGGTTCGCAGCACCTCCCCTAACTTGTAGTTTAACTACTTTACTTACTTCTTTTGCCATTGTTTATATTTAATTACATCTGTTAATCCGACATTCGGTCAGATGGTTTTCCGGGCCCCGAAGGGATCGGAAAAGGTAAAAGTGAGTTAATTGGAAGCAACTTCACTTTTAAGCGTAACACTTATTTTCTTATACTTTTTCTACCTGCATATAACTCAGCTCAAGAGGGGTCTTACGTCCAAAGATCTTCACCATCACCTCAAGCTTGCGTTTTTCTTCGTTGATTTTCTCAACTGTACCGTTAAATCCGTTAAACGGACCATCGATTACTTTTACGGTTTCTCCCAGTACAAATGGTATTGCAATGGAATCTGTATTGACCGCCAGTTCATCTACTTTTCCAAGCATACGGTTCACCTCAGACTTCCTCAGCGGAACAGGATCACCGCCTTTGGTTTCACCCAAAAATCCAATAACATTGGTAATGGACCGGATTATGTGGATCATTTCCCCCACCAGGTTGGCCTTGACCATAATATATCCCGGGAAATACACCCGCTCCTTATTGATCTTTTTGCCATTCCGGATCTGTACAACTTTTTCAGTTGGGACCAGGACTTCCTCAAGATGGTCTCCGAAGCCGTGGCGTTCCACTTCACTTTCGATATACCCCTTGATTTTGTTTTCCTGTCCGCTTACGGCGCGCACCACATACCATTTCTTCTCCAGTACTTCTGACATAGCCTCGCCTTAACCTATTAATGCATCAAAATACAGCTGGATAACATTTGAAAACAAAGAATCCACTCCCCAGGTTGCCAGGGCAAAAATGATAGAAAATACGGCAACAATAACCATCAGATTGGATGACTCTGACCGTGATGGAAGGGTTACGTTATTCCTTAATTCCTGATAAGATTCCCTGATATATGAAATCATGTTAGCTGCTTTTTTATTCTGCGGAACATTCCGCTGTTTATTCCTGAGAAATCTACTTATAGTACATTCTCATGTCATCAGCACGGGAGGAGAGACTCGAACTCCCGACACCTGGTTTTGGAGACCAGTGCTCTACCAACTGAGCTACACCCGTAATTACAGTGAAAGGGTCACTTCCCGATATGGATCAGGACGGGACCCCTCACTGCCGGATCAAACCTTTTGAGGCTTAATCTAAGATCTTGGTAACCTGACCGGCTCCAACAGTCCTACCACCTTCGCGGATCGCAAAACGAAGTCCGACGCTAAGGGCGATTGGCTGAAGTAAGTCTACAGTAATGGTAAGGTTATCCCCAGGCATTACCATTTCAACACCGCTAGGCAGGTTGATTGTTCCGGTTACATCAGTTGTACGTACGTAGAACTGAGGACGGTAGTTATTGTGGAATGGGGTGTGACGCCCGCCTTCTTCTTTTTTGAGGATATAGACCTCAGCTTCAAATTTGGCGTGAGGCTTAACAGAACCTGGCTTACAGATTACCATTCCCCTCTTAATATCTTTTTTCTCGATACCTCTCAACAGGATTCCAACGTTATCTCCGGCTTCTCCTCGGTCGAGGATTTTACGGAACATCTCAACACCTGTAATGGTGGAAGTAAGTTTTTCAGCTCCCATCCCGATGATATCTACAGGGTCTCCGGTTTTGGCAACTCCGGTTTCAATACGTCCGGTGGCAACCGTTCCACGACCTGTAATGGTAAATACATCTTCTACAGGCATCAGGAAATCCTTATCTACGTCACGCTTTGGCAACTCGATCCAGGAATCTACTGCCTCCATCAATTCCATAACAGTATCTACCCATTTCTGCTCCCCGTTAAGGGCACCCAGGGCAGAACCAGAAATTACGGGAGAGTTATCTCCATCGTACTCATAGAAAGAAAGCAATTCACGTACTTCCATTTCAACCAGCTCCAGAAGCTCTTCGTCATCAACCATGTCTACTTTGTTCAGGAAAACAACGATACGTGGAATACCTACCTGACGTCCGAGCAGGATGTGCTCACGAGTCTGAGGCATTGGCCCGTCGGTAGCAGCAACCACAAGGATAGCTCCGTCCATCTGAGCAGCACCGGTAACCATGTTCTTAACATAATCCGCGTGACCAGGACAGTCTACGTGAGCGTAGTGCCTGTTTGCTGTTTGATACTCAACGTGTGAAGTATTAATGGTAATACCTCTTTCTTTCTCCTCAGGAGCGTTATCGATGGAATCAAAGCTTCTCAATTCTGACAACCCTGCTTTTGCTAAAACAGTGGTGATGGCAGCTGTAAGTGTAGTTTTACCGTGATCGACGTGTCCAATAGTACCTATGTTTAAGTGCGGTTTGGAACGATCAAAAGTTTCCTTAGCCATTGTTAATGAATTTAATCTTAGTTTATATTAGTGTACAAATTTATTAGTGCTGAACCAACTGCGGGTTTCAATTCCTTTCGGAGCACCCTGGCCTGCACAAGGCGTCGGGTTAGAAGCCCGCTGAAGACTTCAATTTTTTAGAGCCAACGACGGGAATTGAACCCGTGACCTCTTCCTTACCAAGGAAACGCTCTACCCCTGAGCTACGTCGGCTTATTGGGCGCAAGGTTCGGTATCCTGTGGATTCCCGGGGCATACCCCCTAAGCAATAAAATTGCAAACAAACGCTTGCCCAAGGTCTTAGAGCGGGAGACCGGGTTCGAACCGGCGACATTCAGCTTGGAAGGCTGACGCTCTACCAACTGAGCTACTCCCGCAAATTTTAAAATTCCAATATTTCAAATTCCAAATTCCGGACCGAGCTCCCGCAAAACTTCCGGTGGATGTTTTGCAGCGAGAGGCCAGATGGTGCGCTGGCGTCCTGATTCGGATCATTATTTCAATAAACATCCGAACTACAGAGGATTACCTCTCTTCGTTCGGTGATCCGGACCGAGCGTCCGCAAAACCTCCGGTGGATGTTTTGCAGCGAGGGGCCAGATGGTGCGCTGGCGTCCTGGTTCAGATCTCTTTCAATGAACCTCCGAACTCAGAAAGATTACCTCACTTCGTTCGGTGATCCTGGTTCTGGGAACCAGGACAAAAAATTTTTCCCGTGGCCTTACAAGAGCGAGCTCTTGACACCCACTTAGAAAAATCTTTGTGGGGAGAGCAGGATTCGAACCTGCGAAGGTGAAAACCAACAGATTTACAGTCTGTCCTCGTTGGCCGCTTGAGTATCTCCCCCAACCTTTTATTTTAAGAACTTCCGAGCCGATGGAGGGACTCGAACCCACGACCCCGAGATTACAAATCACGTGCTCTAGCCAGCTGAGCTACATCGGCTTAATGGGCCTTTTTAACGCATAAAAAAGTCCGCTATTTCTAACGGACTGCAAATGTAGATAATTATTTATTTAATCAAAACAATTTTACAAAAATTTTAGTGAGGTATAAACCTTGGGCTTCTTTTTCTTTTTCAGCAGTTTGCGCTCCAGAGAACTGCAGGCAGAATCGATTGCCTCTTCGAAGGATTTGCATTGCTTTTTAACTACAAAAACATCCTTTGGAATGTGCAGTTTAATGTCGACAATTTTGTTCTCCTTTGCACTGGTGTTTTCTACCTTGAGGAATACTTCAGCTTTGATTATTCGGTCGTAGAACAAATCCAGCTTGTCGAGTCTTTTTTGAGCGAAGTCAAGTAATTTTCCGTCTGCATTAAAATTGACGGATTGGGTGATTACATTCATAAGCCGTGAAATTTAAGAGTTACTATCAGCTTCTACTTTTTATTCCGCGGGTGTGCGGAACGGTGTATGCGTTTTAATTCGGCTATACTGTTATGTGTATATACCTGGGTGGATGCCAGCGAAGAGTGCCCGAGAATTTCCTTGACAGAATTCATGTCTGCTCCCTGGTTCAACATATGCGTAGCGAAGGTATGCCTTAGGATGTGGGGGCTTTTTTTCACCTTGGCCGACACCTCACTAAGATATTTATTTATAATTCTATAAACAAGAGTTTCATATAATTTATTGCCTGAATTGGAAAGGAAAAGATTGGGGATTTCACTCCCTTCGAAATGGACATTTCTCATGTCTATATATTCGCGGATAAGCGGGAGGATACTCGGAGCAAGCGGGATGATGCGTTCTTTACTGCGTTTCCCCAAAACGCGCACGGTACCTTCGCTCAGATCCAGATCTGAAATTTTAAGACCAATCAATTCGGCCCGCCGCATTCCGGAGGTGTAGAGCAATTCCACCACCAGTTTATCCCTCAGGCCTTCAAAACCGTCTTCCGCCGGCCAGTGCTCCAGTAATTGCTGCATTTCCTGAACCGAGAAGGGCACCTCCACATTTTTTGAAGCCTTCAGTGGCTTATGCCCTGCCAGGGGGCTACTCTCAATTAACCCGCTACGCATCAGGTATTTGTAATAAGACTTCAGGGAAGCTACTTTCCGATTGATACTTCGGTTAGAAAGGCCGGTTTCCATGAGCTGAATGATCCAGGAGCGGATTACGGAATACGGCAGGGTTTCCAGCCCTGCCCCTTCGTGTTCTTCTGAGCAAAAAGCTTCAAATTGTTGCAGGTCCCTGAGATATGCCGTAACCGTATGGCTTGCGTATTTCTTTTCCAGGGAAAGGTACTTTCTGAATTGCTCTAAAGACATAATATAAAGATACGAAAGCCGGTATCAAAAAAAACAACCCGATTCGGAATTCCGAATCGGGTTGTTTTACTTTACATCAGCACGTATCAGATTTCTTCCTGATCCCTCAGATGCTGGATATATTGAGCTTTTTGAATTTGCTGTCGTCGCTCTACAGAAGGCTTGGTAAACTGCTGCCGCTTGCGCAACTGGCGCATCGTTCCCGTTTTATCAAACTTCCGCTTAAAACGCTTCAGTGCTCTGTCTATATTTTCTCCTTCTTTTACAGGTATAATTAACATGGGCTACAACCTCCTTTCTTTAAGATTTCAGGTTGCAAATATACGTTCAATCTTTAAAAGCCCGTAATTATTTTAAAATATTTTTGGCGATGACTACTTTCTGTATTTCAGAAGTCCCCTCCCCGATCGTACAAAGCTTGGCATCCCTGTAGAATTTCTCGACCGGAAAATCTTTGGTATATCCATATCCCCCGTGAATTTGAACGGCTTCATTGGCTACCCTTACACAAACCTCAGAGGCATACATCTTGGCCATGGCGCTGAGCTGCGTTACGGGCCGGCCCGCATTCTTGTAAAAAGCCGCCTTGTGGACCATCAGTTCTGAAGCTTCAATTTCGGTTACCATATCGGCCAGTTTAAAGGAAATCCCCTGAAAGCTGCTGATAGGTTTGCCAAATTGAACGCGCTCCTTGGAATATTTTAAGGCAGCCTCATAGGCTCCTTTGGCTATTCCCAGGGAGAGGGCTCCAATCGAAATGCGTCCCCCGTCCAGGATTTTCATGGATTGGATAAATCCATCTCCAACCGGGCCCAGCCTGTTGGCATCCGGAATCCGGCAATTGTCAAAAACGAGTTCGGCTGTTTCACTGGCCCGCATCCCCAGTTTATCTTCTTTCTTACCACTGCTGAATCCGGGGGTACCTTTTTCGATAACAAAAGCAGTCATACCCCGGCTGTCTCCCTTCTCTCCTGTACGGGCAATGACCACGGCAATGTCTCCGCTTTTTCCGTGTGTAATAAAGTTTTTTGCACCGTTTAATATCCAGGAATCTCCATCCTTTTTGGCTGTGGTGTTCATCCCGCCTGCATCAGACCCGGTGTTGTGTTCTGTAAGACCCCAGGCCCCAATCCACTCGGCACTTGCCAGTTTCGGGATCCAGCGCGCCTTCTGTTCTGCATCCCCGAAAGAGAGGATGTGATTGGTGCAAAGGGAGTTATGTGCGGCCACCGAAAGACCGATTGCCGGATCAACTTTGGAAATTTCCTCTATGATCGCAATATATTCATGATACCCCATTCCGGAGCCACCCAATTCTGTTGGAACCAGCACCCCCATAAAACCGAGTTCTCCGGCTTTTTTCAAAACCGAAACGGGCAGTGTCTGGCTTTCATCCCATTCCATCACGTGCGGCCTGATGTACTGTTCTGCAAAATCCCGGGCTGCTTCAGCAACCATCCGTTGGGTTTCCGGGGGATCGAAATTAATGGTAGTTGTAGTTTCCGTCATCATAGCAAATATTCTTTCAATAGCAATTTTTCTTTCAAAGGGTCAAATATAGTGCAATTCTCTCAATATTTTTCTCAGTGATCCCTTCGAAGCGTTCGAGTTCGCCCAGACTTTTATAAGGCCCGTTCTCTGTCCTGTAGTCCGTTATCTTCCTGGACAATTCCCCCCGGAGATACAGGATTTGCCCCAATTCTTCAGCAGAAGCCTTATTGAGCGATATCTTTTTATGGTTGAGGCTATCCGGAACCTGAAATCGCTTTAAAACCCGATTCGCCACTTCTTCCTCCAGTCCGTAAACATCGTAAAGCTGGCTACCAGACCTGAAACCACCCAGGGCCTTCCTGAAGTTCAGGATGCGGCGGGAGAGCACCGGTCCTATCCCATTAACCTTTTTAAGGTCTTCCGCACTGGCATGGTTCAGATTCCGGATAATAGGTTTTTTTACTATTTGCCTGTCTGATGAAGAAGGCCTGGGCTCGGGAAACTGTAACAAATGCCCATAGCTATCAAAAATGGAATCCGCTAATTGGCCCACCTCCTGCAATTCCTCCCATCTGGTAAACCAGCCTCCCGCTCGTCTATAGGCATAAATGCGATCGAGGCTGTTGGGGCTGATGCCCAGCACATAGCCCCGATAATCATTAAAATAATTAGGATTAAAAGGATACAGGCTGTGATCCCGGCCTTTTTGCCTGCTCACTTTCACACTATCGATCCATGCTTGTTCTTCAGCGTTCAGTCGCACTACTGAATCAGGGGCTGTATTAAAATTGCGACTGAACAGATAAATGAGCAATTGCAGGCATAGCAATAACATTAAAAGGTAAAAAACCCCACTTCTTAGCCTATTGTTGTCGCTGAAGTGGGGTTTGGATCGCCTCATCCGCCTAAACTACGGATGCTTGCTGTTGTTACTTTGCAGTCTGCTTTTGGAATAGTTCCTTATTCTTCAGCTTCCTGAAATAATTTCTGAGGTCTTCCTTAACCTCTCCTGACATGATGTATAATCCTATAATGTTCGGGAAGGACATGGCCAGGATCATCATATCTGAAAAATCCAGGACCGCACCCAGGCTAACGGAAGCTCCAATTACCACAAAGACCAGAAAGAGCATCTTATACACCATCTCTGAGCGGGTACTTTTACCGAACAAATAAGTCCAGGCCCGCATTCCGTAATACGACCAGGATATCATGGTTGAAAAGGCAAAAAGGAAAACCGCGATTCCCAGTACATAGGGGAACCAGGAGAAGACACTTCCAAATGCATCTGAGGTAAGCTGTGCTCCTGCCATACCTTCTACTTCATGCATGCCGGTAAAGATCAATACAAGTGCGGTAAGGGTACAAACTACCACGGTATCAATAAATGGCTCCAGTAAAGCAACGAAGCCTTCGGATGGCGGATGATTGGTCTTGGCCGTACTGTGGGCAATAGCTGCAGATCCAACCCCTGCTTCGTTTGAAAAGGCGGCCCGCTGGAAACCAACAACGAGGACTCCTATGATTCCCCCTTTGATAGCCCCGGGATTAAAGGCCCCATCTACAATAGCCGAAAAAGCAGGACCGATGTTCTGTATGTTCATGATAATCACCGCGAGGGCGGCAATTACATAAATAGATGCCATTAAAGGCACTACCCGGCCGGTAACTTTTGCAATACTTCGGATTCCCCCTATAATCACTACCCCAACAAGGATGGCTGTAACCACACCGAACCAGAAGCCATTGCCTTCAAGGGCAGAGAATTGCCCGGCGAGCTGCTCAAATGACTGATTGGCCTGGAACATGTTCCCACCGCCGAAAGAGGCTCCAACGGCCAGTACCGCAAAGAGTCCTGCCAGCACTTTCCCCAGGCCTTTTAAATTTCTTTTTTCCAACCCATATCGCAGGTAGTTCATTGGCCCTCCGAAAACCCTTCCGTCGGGCAGGATATCCCGGTATTTTACCCCCAGGGTACATTCAACAAACTTTGAGGACATCCCCAAAAGCCCGCAGACGATCATCCAGAAAGTTGCTCCGGCCCCTCCCAGGGAAACCGCAACGGCAACCCCGGCTATATTCCCCAGCCCTACGGTACCGGATACGGCAGTGGCCAGTGCCTGGAAATGCGTTACCTGCCCGGGAGCCTGAGGGTCGTCGTATTTTCCTTTGGCAAGGGATATAGAATGACGGAATCCCCGAATGTTGATAAAACCCATTCGTATGGTGAAAAAGGTAGCCCCCAGAACCAGCCAGATCACGATAAATGGAATGGGTTTGGTTATCGGGTCTCCATTGGGATGGGTCATGACCACCGGCTCATTGTATACGATATCTGCCAGGTAGTGAGCCCCCTGCTCAATCACATCCTCAGGGTTATCCGCATTGTAAATTACGCCACCTTCGGTAACCAGGTGCTCCAGGGTTCCCGCAACAGAGGCGTTTACCGTAACATCCGAACCATTTTGTCTTGAGATTACGGCTATTGCATCTCCTTTTTTTACCTTTTCCCCTTCAGCCTTGATCCATCGTTTCAATACGAATTTATCAGTCACCTCAGGGCTCCACCCTGGAATACCGATTTTTTTGACATCCGCATAAACCACAGGATCGTAAATTCCGATTGCATCGAAAGGGTCCCAAAAAAGGATCGAACCCAGTGCGCCAACCGCGGGGGTCATTGCCCCGTTGAAAACTTCAGTGATGGCTTCTGTGGGAACCGTGTATTCCTTGGTAACAGAAGTACCTCTGGCATCGATTATTACAACATCATAGGCAATTCCTTCGGTAAGTCCGGTAGATTTATTGGAACTCAATGGTGTTTGCTGATTGCTCCATCGAAAGGTATATGGGGGACGACCTCCGGAAACTTCCAACTTTATCACCCCGTCATTGATGTTATTTGACGGATTGCTTATGGTTTCTTTTACCTGCAGGTCTTGCGCCCCTGCCATTAAAGAAAAAAATGCTAGTAAAACAGTATAGAAATACTTCATTTGACTTAGATGGTTTTTGAGTTGAAAGTGCGGCAATATCCTAAAAATTAGCTTGCCAAACAAATATATTAGGGTAGCTGCCTACCCTATATGGAACATTTCATTGAGCTTGCGGATTTGTTCCGGACGCCCCAAAACGATAACCTTACTTTTAGGTTGAAGGGGCATATCCGCCTCCGGATTTATTATGTAAGTGCCATCGGGTTTAATGTAGCCGATGATGGTACAGCCCGTTTTTCGTCTGAGGTCCAGGTCGCGAAGCGAATTGCACTCTACCTGGTCTGAAAAATCCTCAATGGCAACCTCTTCCAGGTTGGTGGTATCCCCCCCTTCCATTGAAAGCTTATCCATAAAGGTGATCAGGTCTGGCAGCACTACCAGGGACGCCATATGATCCCCTCCGATTTTATCCGGCATAATAACCTTGTCCGCCCCGGCAAGTTGCAGTTTTTTCAGGGATGTGAGCTGGGAGGCGCGGGAAATGATAAACAGCTTTTTATTTAATTGCCGGGCAGAAAGCACCACAAAAAGATTGGCTGCATCATCCGGAAGGGCCGCAATCAGGAACTTGGCCCGTTTCACGCCAGCTTCCATCAGCACTTCATCTTCATTGGCATCGCCCTCCACAAACAGTATTTCATCCTCATATTTTTCAATTACTTCCCGATCCCGCTCAATGATCACAAAGGGCCGCTTGTACGCATTGAGCCGCTGGGCGGCCTGGGCTCCGTTACGTCCATAGCCACATACAATGACATGGTTTTCCAATTTGTCGATTCGCTGTTTCACTTTTTTCTTTTTTAAAAGTTGGAGGGAGTTTTTACTGAGAACGTATTCGGTTACCACCGAGATGGCAAAGGCGAAGATAAAAACACTGGATATTATCAGGACAACGGTAAATAGCTGCGCCTGTGTTCCCAGGGGGCGCACCTCCTGAAAACCTACCGTGGTTACAGTAATAATGGTCATGTACAGGGCTTCCGTCCAGGAAAATCCCGAAATAAACCGATAGCCAAAAACCCCAAAAAACAAGACCATTGCCATCAGGAATATGGCCAGGTAAATTTTGGAACGGAAGAGCTTTAGCATAATTAAAGGTCAAAAACGGAAGTTCTTTTTGTATATATAAGGTCTTTAATCTTAAGCCAGAAGGCAAGAAACAGGTAAAGGGCAAAACCAAATCCGAGGGTTACGAAAGTGAGGTAAATAAAGGTAGTCCGCACCACCCTGGTCCGTATCCCCAATCGCTCGGCAATACGACGGGATACCTCGAATCCCCTTTTCTGGAAGTAATAGAGTATTCTGTAAAAAATATTCATGTTCTCCATACTGTTTCCAATTAATCAGGCAGTTGTCATTTTGCCCCGGGCAACCACAGAAAAGCTTGAGTTTTCCCGAAGGATTTAGCTCACTTCCCCGTCCCACTCATTAAAACCGCCCATAAGGTTATAGGTGACTTCAAATCCGCGCGCATTCATGAGGGCACAGGCCTGCCCGCTCCTGTTGCCGGACCGGCAATAAATGTAATAATGTTTTTCCCTGTCCAGCTTATCAACCTCATCGAGGAAACCCTGACCCATATAAATATCTATGTGCATCGCACCAGGGATGGCTCCTTCCTCAATTTCCTCTTCCGTTCTGACATCTAAGATCACTGCTTTTTCATCTTCGGCGAGTTTAGCCCGCCACTCTTCCTGAGTCAAATCTGCCATATAATACTTTTTAGACAAAAATACACATTCAATGCAAAGGCGGCCTATTTCGGCTATTTAAAAGTTGTTGCACCTGAAAATGGGCTGCCTTACTAATTAACAAAATTTTATCATACCCAATTTACCCTGAGTAATTCATTTACATTATATTTGTATATACAAATGTTGTATGGACATGAATGTTGAAGCCGCCATAAAGACCGAAAAAAAGCTGCCTATCGGGCGGAGGACTATTATTCACCTGATGTTAATCAATAACAGGATCAATGAAGTAATTGTGAATGCCCTGAAGCCGCATGAAGTTTCGCTGCAACAATTCAATGTGCTTAGAATACTGAGAGGTCAGCAGGGTATTCCCGCAAACCTCGGTACGCTCAACGAACGGATGGTGTCCAAAATGAGCAACACCACTCGCCTGGTGGATAAATTGATCCTCAAAGGCTATGTTGAACGCAATATATGCCCGAGCAACCGAAGGAAAGTGGAAATCTCCATCACATCAGCCGGTTCTCAGGCGCTCAGAAAAATGGATAAGGCTGTGGAAGCAGCAGAGCAGGAACTTATGCAAGATTTAAGTAGTGAGGAATTGTTATCACTTAACACACTTTTAGACAAAATTTAAAACCAAGTATATGGAAACATCAACTCAAAGTATCACGGAGACCTATCTGTCTGATTTACGATGGCGTTATGCCACAAAAAAGTTTGATAGCAGCAAAAAGCTAACAGAATCCCAGCTTTCTGAATTACTGGACGCTATCCGGTTGAGCGCCTCTTCTTATGGCCTGCAGCCTTATGAAGTTTTTGTTATTTCCGATACGGAAATAAGGGAAAAAATGCTACCCGCCTGCTGGAACCAATCGCAAATAACCGATGCCTCTCAGGTTATTGTATTTGCCAGCCGCAGTGACTTTGATGACTCCCTTGTAGACAACTACCTCTCACACGTTTCTGAGGTCAGGGGAATCCCCGAGGCCGACTTAAATGGTTACGGAGATTTTATGAAATCGAAGTTAAATCCGCTGCCCAAGGAGGTAAAAGCACAGTGGACGGCCAGACAAGCTTATATAGCGCTCGGAAACCTCTTATCTGCCGCGGCTGCCATGAAAATTGACAGCTGCCCAATGGAAGGTTTTGAAGCGGACAAACTGGATGACATCCTGGGCCTGAGTGCCCGTGGCCTGCAAACCGCAGTTATAGCTACAGTAGGATACCGTTCTGAAGAAGATGAAACCCAGCACTATAAGAAGGTCAGGACTCCAAAAGAAAGACTATTTACGCATATCTGATTATTAACCCATAATTAATTAAAACTTAAATCACTAAAATCATCAACTATGAAAAGAAATGTATTAAGCCTTGCCCTGGCGATGGTATTCGGAACAGCCCTGGCCCATACGGAACCAGCTGAAGTAGAAAAAAAGGAAGTAAATGCTGAAACAAGCACTGTTTCCTGGAAAGCCTACAAAGTTACCGGTTCCCACAACGGAGTCGTGGAATTAAAATCCGGAGCCCTCATGTTTGAAGACGGTGCCTTAACCGGGGGAGAGTTTGTTGTGGATATGACTTCCCTGATCGCCACAGACCTGGAAGGGGATTCAAAAGCCAAACTGGAAGGCCACCTGAAATCTGACGATTTCTTCGGAGTAACCAGCCACCCTACTTCAAAGCTGGTTTTTACCGAGGTAAAATCTACCGGTAAAAACTCCTATGAGGTTACCGGAGATCTTACCATCAAAGGAATCACCAAGCCTGTTACTTTTGACGTTTCCGTATACGGAAGCAAAGCAACGGCCACTATGAAAGTAGACCGTGCTCAATACGATGTGCGCTATGGCTCTGGAAGCTTCTTTGACAACCTGGGTGACAAGACTATCTACGATGAGTTTGACCTGGTGGTTGACCTTGAATTCTAGAAACAGGTTAAAATTTAAAGCGCCGGAAAATCCGGCGCTTTTTTTTTAGGCTGTCGATTTGCAGAATAAAAATTGATAGCTATCTTTGACACTTATGCAATTGATAACAAATACAAACTGGTGGTGGAACTCTGAATACGAATTGTCGTGATCTGAGCCCCGCTTTATGTAAAAATATATATAAAGGCTTGTCAATCACGACAGGCCTTTTTTAGTTATCTGAAAACAATAAAATTACATGGTGTATCCTTTACAGACCCATTACAAGAAAATCCTGGCAGATACCATTACCCCGGTAAGCGTATACCTTAAGATCAGGGATCAGTTCCCGGGCAGCCTGTTGCTTGAAAGTAGTGACTATCACGCTAACGACAATTCCTTTTCCTATATCTGTTGCAATCCGATAGCCAGCATTTCTGTTCAAAATGAAGAAATCCATCGGCAGTTCCCGGACGGGAAAAAGGAAATTAATGCGATTACCGAAACCACCGATGTGGCTATGGAAATCCACCGGTTTGCCGGGATGTTCAAAGCCGAAAAGAACGATTTTAAATTCATTAACAATGGGCTGTTTGGATATATGTCTTATGATGCTGTCCGGTATTTTGAAGATATCGATATCCGCAAAAAAGAGAATTCATCCCACATTCCTGATATCTATTACGCTGTATACCAGAATATCATTGCCATTAACCACTTTAAAAATGAGGCCTACCTGTTCTCGCATGCCTTTGGAGACGGCAATAACATAGCAGAGCTGGAACAAATTCTTTCCATTCAGACCTTTGCCTCTTATACCTTTAAAAAGGACGGGGAGCAGCTTTCCAACCTGACTGATGCGGAATTTCTGGAGCAGGTTGCCCGTGCCAAAAAGCACTGTGCCCGCGGGGATGTTTTTCAGTTGGTGCTCTCCAGGCGATTTGAACAGGGCTTTAAAGGGGACGAATTTAATGTCTATCGGGCCCTTAGATCCATAAACCCATCGCCCTACCTTTTCTATTTTGACTATGGAAATTTTAAAATTTTCGGAAGTTCCCCGGAAGCGCAGCTGGTCGTAAAAGCCGGTAAAGCAGAGATCCATCCCATCGCCGGGACATTCCGGCGTACCGGGAATGACGAAGAAGATGCCAAATTGGCCAGGGAACTGGCTGCCGATGAAAAAGAAAATGCCGAGCACGTGATGCTGGTAGATTTGGCCCGAAATGATTTAAGCCGCAATGGCAACACTGTAAAGGTGGAGACCTACCGGGAGGTACAGTACTTCTCGCATGTGATCCATCTGGTATCCAAAGTTAGCGGGCAGAAAAAAGCAGATATCCCCACCATGAAGATCGTTGCCGATACCTTTCCGGCCGGGACCCTGAGCGGGGCCCCCAAGCATATGGCCATGCAACTGATCGAGAAATATGAAAAAACCAGCCGGAATTACTACGGCGGCGCCATTGGCTTTATGGCCTTTGACGGGGATTTTAACCATGCCATAATGATCCGGACTTTTCTCAGTAAAGACCACAGGCTTTTCTACCAGGCCGGTGCCGGCCTGGTGGCGGCTTCTGATCCGGATGCGGAATTGCAGGAAACCTACAACAAACTGGGGGCTCTTAACAAAGCCCTGGAAATAGCCGAATCCGTTTAAGATGAAGAAGGTATTAGTGATAGACAATTACGACAGTTTTACCTACAACCTGGTTCACTACCTGGAAGACCTGGATTGTGAGGTTACGGTCTGGCGTAACGACAAACTCACGCTTGAGGAAGTGGCTGCTTTTGAACGTATTGTCCTCTCCCCGGGACCGGGGATCCCCGATGAAGCCGGACTGCTTAAGCAAATTATCGAGCGGTTTGCCCCTGAGAAATCCATCTTCGGAGTGTGCCTCGGGCAACAAGCCATAGCCGAAGTTTTCGGCGGTTCCCTCATCAACTTAAAGGAGGTCTATCACGGGGTGGCCACCAGGATTCGGGTGCAAACGGATGACCCGCTTTTTGAGGGATTTCCAGAAGAAATAGAGGTAGGCAGATACCATTCATGGGTAGTAAACCCGGATTTACCCGACTGCCTGCAGGCCACCTCTTCGGACCAGAGTGGGCAGGTTATGTCTCTCAGACATAAAACCTATGATGTCTGTGCCGTTCAGTTTCACCCGGAATCCGTACTCACCCCCAGAGGCAAAGAAATGCTTGCAAACTGGTTAAACTCGAAACAATGAAAGATATTCTCAATAAACTGATCGGACATCAGCTGCTTGGGCGGGAAGAAGCCCGGGAGGTATTGGTGAAAATTGCAGGGGGTTCATACAACCCCAGCCAGATCGCTGCCTTCCTGACGGTGTATATGATGCGTAGTATTACCACCGAAGAATTGGAGGGCTTTCGCGACGCCCTGCTGGATCTTTGCCATGCAGTAGACCTTTCCGAATTCAAGCCGATTGACCTCTGCGGAACCGGAGGGGATGGAAAAAACACCTTTAATATCTCTACCCTGGCCTCCTTCGTGACTGCCGGGGCAGGAGTACCGGTTGCCAAGCACGGGAATTACGGAGTTTCCTCCAATTGTGGCAGCAGCAACGTGCTGGAATTTCTTGGAATTCGATTTTCGAATGAGGAGGCATTTTTGCGCAGCTGTATGGAGCAGGCGGGGATTTGCATCATGCACGCCCCACTTTTCCACCCTGCGATGAAAAACGTAGCGCCCATCCGGAGAGATTTAAGGGTCAAAACCTTCTTCAATATGCTTGGCCCCATGGTAAACCCGGCCTTTCCGGAACATCAGATGGTAGGGGTATTCAATCTGGAACTCGCGCGGATATATGGGTACCTCTATCAAAATACCGGGAAGAACTTTACTATTGTACACGCTCTGGACGGCTATGATGAGATTTCGCTGACGGGGCCGGCCAAGATCATCAGCAACCGGTCTGAATCTATGCTGCGCCCTGAAGACCTGGGCCTTGAGGCCCTCAGAGCAGAGCAAATTTATGGGGGGGAATCCGTGGAAGATGCGGCGCAGATTTTTCTGAATGTTTTACAGGGAAGGGGAAACCGGGCTCAGGAAAATGTGGTTTGCGCCAATGCAGCCCTGGCCATCGCCACGGCCAGCGGGGATTCCCTGACCGAATCCCTGGCACGAGCCCGGCAATCCCTGGAGAACGGCAGTGCCCTGAAGGCACTAAAAAAACTACAGCAAATCAGCAGCTAAGCCATGAATATATTAGATCGCATTGCGGCGGATAAAAAAGAAGAAGTAAGGTTAAAAAAGAAAGTAGTCCCTCTTGAATCCTTGCGGGAAACTGCATTATTCATGCGTGACAGCGTTTCTCTTAAAACTGCTTTGCAGGACAAAGGTTTTGGTATTATAGCAGAGCATAAACGCCGCTCCCCTTCCCGTGCTGTGATCAATCAGGATTGCAGTGTAAAGGAGGTGGTTTCCGGATATGAAAAAGCCGGTGCGGCCGGTATTTCTGTGCTTACGGATGGTAAATATTTTGGGGGCTCCCTTGAAGACCTCCTGCTGGCCAGGGCCACAACCAGCCTGCCTATTTTACGGAAGGAATTTATGATAGATTCTTATCAGCTTACTGAAGCTCGGGCATATGGAGCAGACGCCATCCTGCTGATTGCCGCCCTGCTGTCTCCCGGTCAGATAGCAGACCTGGCCGCTGAAGCACAGGTCCTTGGGCTGGAGGTTCTGGTGGAAATTCACGGTGCTTTGGAACTGGAAGCAGCCCTACAGGCAGGAGTGGATATGATAGGGGTTAACAACCGTAATCTTAAGACTTTTGAAGTAAGCCTGGATACCAGCAGGAATCTGGCTTCGGCTATCCCCGATGCATATCTCAAAATTTCGGAAAGCGGGCTGGGTTCAGCCGATCAGCTACAGGAGTTGAAGGCCTTTGGCTACCAGGGCTTCCTGATGGGAGAATCCTTTATGAAAGAAAAAGACCCGGGGGCAGCCCTCTCTGCCTTTGTAAAACCCCTGACCGGATGAAAATAAAAGTATGCGGCATGAAATACAATCCCGAGGCAGTGGCTGCATTAGGGCCCGACTATCTGGGATTTATTTTCTGGGATAAAAGCCCACGAAACCTGAAGCATCCCCTGCCTGGAAAACTTGGCGGGCTTATTCCGCGTATTGGGGTATTTGTAGATGCTCCAAAAGAATATATCCGGGCAAAAATGGAGGAACACCAACTGGATGGAGTACAGCTGCACGGTGCGGAAAGCCCGGCCTACTGCCGTGAGCTGCTGGAAGAATTAAACGAGTGCAACGCAGGCAAGGTACTTTTAATAAAAGCCTTTTCTGTGGGTGATACTTTCGATTTTGGGAATGTTGAGCCTTACCTTAGCCTGTGCGATTACTTTTTGTTCGACACCAAGGGCAAGCTCCCCGGGGGAACCGGCAGGGCATTTAACTGGGAACTGCTAAAGAGCTATCCTTTTGATAAACCCTTTTTCCTGAGCGGGGGAATCGGCCCGGGTGATATCCCTAAAATCCGGGAATTCCTAAAAACGGAAAGTGCTGTGTTCTGCCATGCGGTTGACCTGAATTCAAAATTTGAAATACAGGCAGGCGAAAAGGATGTACAAACCCTGAAAAAATTTATTGAGGAAATTCGCCCGCTGGCGCCTCAGCTTAAACAATAAAAAAAACGCTATGCAATCATATCATGTAGATGAAAACGGTTTTTACGGAGAATTCGGGGGAGCCTATATCCCTGAAATGCTTTACCCAAACGTGGAGGAACTGCGTACCTCCTATCTGGAGATCATGTATTCAGAAGATTTTCAGGAAGAGTTTCGCAATCTGCTCCGCGATTACGTGGGCAGGCCTACCCCGCTTTATTACGCCAAACGCCTCTCGGAACGCTTTGGGTGTAAAATTTATCTGAAACGGGAAGACCTTTGCCATACGGGAGCACATAAAGTAAATAACACCATCGGGCAAATCCTGCTGGCTAAAAAATTGGGCAAAAAACGAATCATTGCTGAAACCGGAGCCGGACAGCATGGCGTTGCCACAGCCACCGTTTGCGCCCTGATGGGGCTCCCCTGCGTGGTTTATATGGGGGAGGTAGATATAGCCAGGCAGGCCCCGAATGTTGCAAGGATGAAAATGCTGGGTGCAGAAGTGCGCGCTGCTGTTTCGGGAAGCCGTACCCTGAAGGATGCCACTAATGAAGCAATCCGCGACTGGATCAACAACCCGGTAGACACCCATTACATTATCGGTTCTGTTGTAGGGCCGCATCCGTATCCGGACATGGTAGCTCGATTCCAGGCAGTGATATCAGAAGAGATACAATTGCAGCTGGAGGAAGCCGAGGGCCGGCCGGCACCCGATTATTTGATTGCCTGCGTGGGTGGGGGGAGCAATGCTGCCGGAACCTATTACCACTACCTGGACCAGCCTGAGGTTGGAATTATTGCTGTTGAAGCTGCAGGAAAAGGGATAGACACCGGTGCCAGTGCTGCTACTTCGGCCCTGGGAAAAGTAGGAGTGATCCATGCCAGTAAAACACTGCTGATGCAGACGCAGGATGGACAGATAACGGAACCCTATTCCATCTCTGCAGGGCTGGATTATCCCGGAGTTGGCCCCATGCATGCCAATTTATACACCAGCGGCAGGGCAGAATTCATCTCCATTACCGATGACGAGGCCATGCTGGCCGGAAGGCAGCTTGCCGAACTGGAGGGAATTATCCCGGCAATAGAAACCTCACACGCCTTTGCAGTACTTGAAAAACGGCCTTTTAAGCCGGAAGAAGTTGTGGTCATCAACCTCTCGGGAAGAGGTGATAAAGACCTGCAAACCTATATTGACTATTTTAAACTGACCTAAGGAATCCCAATTGTGATGCGTGAAAAAACCCAAACCCTGAATCGTATTGACAGCACCATGCAAAAAGATGGTAAACTCCTGTCAATTTATTTTACGGCCGGCTACCCTGAACTACAGGATACCCTCCCGGTGCTGAAGCAATTACAGGAAAGCGGGGTGGATATGGTGGAAATAGGCCTCCCTTTCAGCGATCCGCTGGCAGACGGCCCCACCATCCAGCAAAGTTCCACCGAGGCCCTGAAAAATGGAATGGGAACGAGTAAACTTTTCGAGCAGCTGAAAGACGTTCGGGATAGCATACACATCCCCCTGATCCTGATGGGCTATTTTAACCCGGTGTTGCAGTATGGGGTAGAGGCCTTTTGCAGCAAATGCCGGGAAGTCGGAATTGACGGGCTGATCCTCCCGGACCTGCCCCTTGATATTTACCAAAGGGAATACCAGCCCATTCTGGAACGCTATGGCCTGAAAATGATATTTCTGATTACGCCCCAGACCTCCGAGGAGCGTATCCGGCAAATTGATGCCGCTTCGGACGGCTTCATTTATATGGTGAGTTCTGCCAGCACCACAGGGGTACAGGACCAGTTTGGATCGGATAAGGAGGATTATTTTAAAAGGATTGCAGCAATGCAACTCAAAAACCCTCAGGTTGTCGGGTTCGGAATACATGACAGGGAGAGTTTTGAGGCAGCTGTGCGCTACGCCAAAGGCGCGATTATCGGCTCCGCTTTTATCAAATCGCTGGCCGCGTCCGGAATTAATGGCATAACAGATTTTATCAAAAGAATTCGCTAGATTTAAAAACAAATTATAAAGGCCCATGCGCAACTCCCTTTTACTCCTATTATGTCTGGCAACCTTTCCTGTTTTCGGACAGGATAACGCCCAACTTAAAGCCCAGGTCCGCCATACCATTGATGAATTAATTGACTTTATTTCCATACCCAATGACGCCCTGGACCATGCAGATATCAACCGGAATATCAGCTGGCTCACCCAAAAGTTCAACGCCCGCGGATTCAATACCAGCGTCTTGCCCACCGAGGAGGAGTCCCTTTTTTTTGCAGCCCTGCCAATGGAAAACGGGAAGCCCACCCTCTTGTGGTATATGCATTTTGACGGGCAGTCTGTTGATCCCTCCAAATGGGACCAGCCGAACCCTTATAAGGTTGTTTTAAAAGCTGCCGGTGAAGACGGCAGCTGGGAAAACAGGCCGTTGTCCGAACTGAGCGAGGATATTGATTACTCCTGGAGGTTATTCGGAAGGTCTGTTTCCGATGACAAGGGCCCCATTGTAATGTTCCTCAACACCATAGACCTGCTTCAGAAGAATAAGGTGGAGCTTCCTTTTAACATTAAGGTAATTCTTGACGGACAGGAGGAGCGCAGCAGCAAGCCGCTGCCCAAGGCCGTGGAAACCTATAAGGATTTGCTGGAAGCAGACTACCTGATTATCGGAGACGGGCCTATGCATTACTCGGGAAAACCCACTCTGGTTTATGGGTGCAGGGGCATTACCACCATGAGCCTTACCACCTATGGCCCCATACGACCTCAACACAGCGGTCATTACGGAAACTACGCCCCCAATCCGGCCTTTCAAATGGCTGAGATCCTGGCGAGCATGAAAGATGCAAACGGCCGGGTAACCATCCCCGGGTATTATGACGGCATTGAACTGACCGATTCGGAACGCAATATTTTGCAGGCCGTACCGGACGATGCTGCAAAAATTAATTCGACCCTCCAAATAAGTGAGCCGGACAAGGTTGGAGCCTTTTACCAGGAAGCCCTGCAATATCCCTCACTGAATGTTAGGGGTATGTCTTCGGCCTGGACAGGCCCTCAGGCACGAACCATTGTGCCGGCAACAGCCACTGCGGAATTAGACCTGAGGCTGGTACCGGAAACCAAAGGCGACCGGATGAAGTCTTTGGTTAAAAAGCATATAGAAGGGCTGGGATACCGGATTACCGATAAGGTCCCGGATGCAGAAATGCGGGCAGCTTATCCGAAATGGGTAACTGTAAACGAGTCTGAGGTCACGGATGCCTTCCGCACATCTCTGGATAATAGCTTCGGGACGCATCTGGTTGAAACGCTCGGCACAACTTTTGAAGATCAGGTGGTGCAAATCCGAATCACCGGAGGTACAGTGCCCATCGCGCCCTTCATCAATGCCCTAAAGGTGCCGGCTTTTATCCTGCCCGTGGTCAATCCGGATAACAATCAGCATTCTCCAAATGAGAACCTGAAGATCGGTCAGATTTCTTATGGGATCAGGGCGATGTATGCCATCCTCAGTTCAGCTCCCTAAGCCCGGTCAGCTCAGCTTCGGTAGAAACCCTTTTCCTGGAAGAGGGAATAAACATTGTACCAGAACACTTTTGTGGTGTGCCGGAATTTTCCGGAATGCGCATCTATTTCTGCAACGCTTGTGGCAATGGCCTTCTCTTTCTCGGTTTGGATTCCCCCGGATAAATTCACATAGGCCATATCCCATTTATCGAACAAACGTTCCTCTATTTCACCCTCAGAAAGTATTTCTACAAAACTGTGGCGCGGGTCCTGTTTTATGGTGATGTAGACCTCCTTAACATACTTTTCCGAACCTTCAAGGATCTGCACAAAATAGCCCTGGTTAAAGACCAGACAGCCCGTTATCCCCCTGAGGCTGTTCTTCTTTTTAGCAATCCGCAGGATTTCATCTATATCCTCTGCCCGGATATCTGTTTTTGCTAAAGAACGATAAGTAATTTGGTACACCATCCCTTTACAATTTAAGTTAGGACTCTATTATTTTGAACGCTGCCTTGCATGACTTATTTCAATCAGGCCGAATTCCGGCTCGCATTGATATTTCCGTAGAGTGAACGCGTAACTATCTTCTCGTACACTTCCTTGTTTTCAGTGTCCTCCCCGATCTTCTGCAACGCATATTGCTGGATCACCAGCAGGGGCAAGACTATATTTTCCCGGATCTTAATGGATTCCCTGGATACCGATTCATTTTCCATAAGCTCCTTGCTGCCAGAGATCTGTAGAAGCATCCTCTTGGAAAGGCGGTACTCCTCATACAGAATATTCCAGAATGCCCCGTACTTGGGATCGTCTTTCATATAACGGGTCAGCTCAAAATAACTCTTGCGTAAAGACATCATACTATTGAGCATCAGGGCCTTGAAAAAGGGAACTTCCCGGTACAGTTTTTTTAAGTCTGACAACCTGCCAGCATCTTTCAGGCTATTTAAGGCGGTTCCGATTCCGAAATAACCCGGTACATTCTGTTTTAGCTGGCTCCAGGAGCCCACAAAAGAAATAGCCCTCAGGTCACTTAATTCCAGTTTTTCCTTATTGCCCCTTTTTCCGGGCCGGCTCCCTATGTTAGCATTGGTGTAAAACCTGAGGGTGCTCCGGTTTTCAAGATATGGGATAAACATGGGATGCTTTTTCAGGGCGTCGTACTTATCAAAACTGATCTTTGAAAGCTTTTCTATTAACTGCCGCTGCTGGGCTGTTATAATATTTTCCTTCCCGAAAATGGTATTGGACAAGCCCGCTGTAAGCAACTGTTCCGAATTGTGCATAAACAACTCCTTGGTGCCAAAGGTGGAAGTTATGGTTTGCCCCTGTACTGTCAGTTGTAATTCGTGGTTTGCTATTTTCTTGGATTGGGCTGCATAAAAGCGATGCGTTTTACCCCCTCCCCTGGCGGGTGGGCCTCCCCTGCCATCAAAGAAGATGGCTTTGATCTTATTCCTCCTGCAAACCTGTGAGAGCTGTTCCTTGGTCTTGAAAATAGACCAGTTGGCTTTCAGATAGCCCCCGTCTTTGGTACCGTCCGAAAACCCGAGCATGATGGTTTGCACTTCCCCACGGAAGGAGACATGTCTGCGATATTCAGGAAGATCAAAGAGTGACTGCATGGTAGCTTCCGAAGTATCCATCCCCTTCATCGTTTCAAAAAGCGGGATAATGTCGAAGGTGATGCTGTCTGCATCCCAACCGGACCATCTAAACAAAGCATGTACAAACAATACGGAATAGATGCTTTCTGAATTACTGATAATATACCGATTACAGCCATCCTCCCCGTTTATTTGCTGGATTTCTTTTAACTGGGCGATGTTCACAAGGGTATCCCTGACCAGCTGGTCCTCAAAAGCTGCCGGATCCGGGGCAAGCTTTTCTTTAAGCAGGATGCGTGTTAATTCGTCGTCTGTAAGCTCTTCCAAACTTTCTTTGACAAAGCCCGCTTTTATAAGAATTTGGGTTACGGTTTTCAGGTGGATACTGTGGTCCTGCCGGATATCCAATGCTGCAAAATGGGTCTTGAAAAGATAAACCTTATTGATAAACCGATCCAACTCCTTAAGGTAAAGACTGTGGTAGTTATCTTTCAGGATTGTACGTGCGGCTTCCAGTTGTTGCAGAATATCCTTGTAGTCCATGGTTTTCTTCTTATCGAACATGGCAACGTACACTTCATTGCGCAATTGTTGCAACAGTTCCTGTACCCCGTTAAAGGATATTCTCCTTTGTAGCAGTTTCAGGTCATTGTAATAGCACTTCATCAGGGTCGTCCGCAGCTCGTCTGCCACATCCCTTGTAATGGCCGCCGTTACATAGGGGTTCCCATCCCGGTCTCCGCCTGGCCAGAAGCCCAGTTTGATGATATTCGGGTTATGGTAATTACCCTTTTCAAAACTGCCTTTGATATAATCATAAAGTTCACCTACCGCATCGTAATAAACATACCTGAGGATGTAAATAATGTTTTTGGCTTCGTCCAGCGGGGTGGGTTTGCGGCGGTTGATCAGAGAGGTTAGCCCCAGTTGCTGAAGCGTTACGTCTATTTCGTCAATTTTATTCTCCAGGATCAGGCTTCGCAATTCTGAGATAATATCGAGCACCGCGGGGGTATAAAACTGGGTAGGATGCGCAGTCAGTACGATACGGGCACTGAAAGTTTCCAGTTTTTTTGAAACCCTGTCCCAGCGTTTATTTTTCCGGGCCAGCTGAAAATAGTCCCTTATGGAAAGGGATTCTGTATGCGCATGCAGCTTCGGGAAGGCTGCGTCTTCCACACTGTCGTAAAGCACCACCTGGCGTTCCACATACTGAATAATGCGGAACATAAAATCAATGCGTTCCTTCTCTGTATCAAAGCCCGGCAAACTGTCAAAGAAGGTCTCTAATATTTCCTTGGGATTCTTCCCCGAATTGAGGCCATGCTCACATTGCCTGAACAACAGCGGCACAAAAATCCCAACATGCTCCATGTTGGTATAGGGCAAATTCAGGAACAGGCTGTTGTAGACATTGAATTTATTCCTAACTGACTTCTGAAATTCTTTTAATCGTTGCCCCTGGCTCATATAGTAGTATCCCTTTTTTAAAAACCCTGCTCACGTATTCCACTGACTTGAGACGAATAAAGGTCCAATATTAGTTTGAATCTGCCAACAGCTGTCTGGCAGTGCGAACAAAATATGATAAGAAGTCTACAAAACCAACAATCCGGGCTAGAAAAATGGTTTGTATTGATCCATTCTGAATTGCAGGGTATCATATCCCTGGTCTTCTTCCTTACGCGCCTTGTATTCCTGCAAGCTGCCCACCGCGCGGTTGGCAGAACCTGAAGGAGCCGTCAGGGATACCGTCCTGATAATTCTTTTCTCTTCCCGAGAATCCGCTATTTCAAATTCGTGGATTCTGGGGATTTCATCACTTATACGGGCAAGTTTTATACCTTTTTCCTTTAAAATCCTGCGGAACAAATATTCCGGACCATTCTTACTGTTTCCCCCCGTAAAGAGGAGCGTATCTATAGTTGGATACTCCCTGATATACCCCAGCATATCCCTCAATTCAATATTTGACATCCCTGCATCCGAGGCATCTATCTTTTCCCGCTGGGCACGGGCAACCACATCGCAAATCCCGATTTTACGCCTGCGCAAAAAGGTTTTTCGGGCCTCTATAGCCCGCTGGCTGGTTTCAAAGGGTAGATCCAGATCAAACAATCTGTCCAGAATTTTCCATAGTTGTCCATCCCGGCTGCCGTAGCAGAAATCTACATCCCCATCCTTGAGCAAACCCATACTGAAACGGGGCGGGGGAAGCGTTCCTACAATTAATTTGCGGACGCCTTCGAAGAGATAGGGCTCGTATGGATGTTTGTGAAGAAACATGGAATTGCACTTAGCACATAAATAATAGGGGATTTACTTTGTCCTGCCCCTTATTTTTATTAATTTATTAGAACTGCCTAAGTGTATTAAATACAAATTGAAAAACCATGGGAAAAGGAGATAAAAAGACAAAAAGAGGGAAAATCCAGAATAAGTCATACGGGGCACGCAGGCCCCGGAAAATTCGAAAGCGAACCCGGGTTGAAGAAAAAATCAGCCCCAAGGGAAAAGCCTGAGCCTATTCGGAATTTCAAGCATAAACCTTATGGGTGATTCGAACCTTGATCTTATCGCACAAAAACGGGCTGATTCGCTTTCAGGGTATGTTCCTTGCTGTATTGATAACCGTCATAGTCAAAAGCCAGCAAGTCTTCCAGGCTGCTAACGTCCTTATCAAGAATATAGCGGACCATAGAACCTCTGGCCTTCTTTGCAAAGAAACTGATAACGCGCAATTTATCCTTACTCCAGTCTTTGAATACAGGACTGATTACAGGCACTTTCAGCTTTTTGGAATCAACTGCCTTAAAATATTCATTACTGGCCAGGTTGATGAATAATTCCCCTTCTTCCAGTTCCTCGTTCAGGCTGTTGGTAATTGTCTGTTTCCAGAATTCGTAAAGGTTTTTTTTCCTGCCAATTTTAATATCCGTTCCCATCTCCAGCCGATAGGGCTGAATAAGGTCCAGTGGTTTCAGGACACCATAGAGGCCGGAGAGGATCCGCAGGCGTTCCTGCATACTTGCAATTTGATCTTCATTCAGGCTGTAGGCGTCCAGCCCCTGATAAACATCCCCGTTAAATACAAAAACAGCTGGTCTGGAATTTTCAGGGCTAAAAGGCAGGCTGAAATCCTGGTTCCGCTGCCAGTTGAGTTCCGCAAGCTGTTCGGAAATATTTTGCAGCTTTTTAAGGGTTCCTGGCTTTTTGGGTTTTAAGGCCTTATTTATTCGCTGTGCCTGCTCGAGAAATTCGGGAAGGCTGTGTACTTGCGTGGGCAATGCCGTTTCTAAATCCAAAGATTTAGCAGGAGAAATTACGATTTTCATCTTTTCATTCAATTTATCAGGTAAAGGTACTAACCGCTATATATAAGTTTGCCTTCCTTTAAAAAGACTTTTTTATAACATTATCAGCTCCCTTTATAAGTCCTGCTGGTGTTTGGCATAATGCCGCCATTTCTCAATACAGGCATTCATATCTTCCGGCAATTCAGCCTTAAAGAAAAGCTGCTTCTTGGTTACGGGATGTTCAAAACCGAGGGTATGCGCGTGAAGTGCCTGCCTCGGAAGCAATTTGAAGGCATTTTCAACAAATTGTTTGTATTTGGTAAAGGAAGTCCCTTTAAGGATCCTGTCTCCGCCGTAACGGGCATCATTGAACAGGGTATGGCCTATATACTTCATATGGACCCTGATCTGATGCGTCCTGCCGGTTTCCAGCCTGCAGGAAACAAGGCTTACGTACCCGAATCGCTCCAAAACCTGGTAGTGTGTAACTGCATCTTTACCCTGCTCCCCTTCCGGAAAAACCTGCATTTGTAGACGGTTCTTGGGATTGCGGCCTATAGCGCCTTCAATGCGCCCCGAATCATCCTCCACATTCCCCCAGACCAAAGCCAGATATTCCCTTTGGGTAGTCTTATCGAAAAACTGACGGGATAGAGATGTCATGGCTCCTTCCGTTTTTGCAATTACCAGCAGCCCGGAGGTATCCTTATCAATGCGGTGTACCAGCCCGGGTCGCTTATCTGAATTTAAAGGAAGTGATTCAAAATGGTAAGCCAGGGCGTTAACCAGCGTTCCGGAATAATTCCCGTGGCCAGGATGCACTACCATTCCGGCCGGTTTGTTTACAACCAACAGCTCCTCGTCTTCATAAACGATATTAAGGGGGATATTCTCAGGGGTCAGAAGGAATTCATAGGGTGGATGCTCAAAGAGCACGCGGACCACATCCCCTGCCTTTACGCGGTAATTTTGTTTTACTACCTGTTCATTGACCCGTATATTTCCGGCCCGTGCCGCCTGCTGTATCTTGTTGCGGGTGGCATTTTCAACAAAGTTCATGAGGTATTTGTCTACCCGCAGGGGTTCCTGCCCGGGGGAAGCCGTAAAACTATAATGTTCGTACAGCTCGTCTTCTCCGTTTTCTTCCTGTTCGGCAGCCGTCATCACTAGTTGGAATCAGCTTTTATCCTGGCCTGGTCAGGGATGGTCCCATTTCCGCAGATCAATTCAATTTTGGAGGTCTTAGGCAATTTTTCTCCCGGGTTGATATATTTTCCCTGGTAGCGGATGCGGTATACCATATCCTTACCGAGTTCATCTATATACGTTACCCGCTGCACGTCAAGCCCAACCGCCCTTAGCATGGAAGTGGCATTGCGCTGCGTCACCTGGATGATATCCGGGATAGTCACTTTTTTATACCCTGAAGGGTTTACGGTTACGTAAATCTTCCGGTTAGTCTTTACCTTGTTTCCTGCAGGCGGGTTTTGTTCAATAATGGAGAAACGCGGGTATTCGGGGTCAAAATTTGCCGAATCCACCACCTCGTATCGCAAATCAGCCTCCTCAATGACTTCCCGCATTTCAGGAACGGATAAACGGGCAAGATCCGGGACTACCACAAATTCTCCGTGGCGCGTGGAGCTTTTCAACCATTGCAGTGCCAGAAAGCTGCATATAACTACCGCTACAAGGGCCAAAGCCAGTTGGGTCAAAAAAACTTTTGACCGTAAAAAATTAAGGAAGTTTCGCATACCTCATTTATTCAGTTCACAAATATAGGAAACCCACTTGTTTTTATTTATTTTGGTAACCACTATAACGGGGAATTAACGTATCCGAATGCAGCCAATGAAAAAGAAAATAGCCATTGTTATGGGAGGGTTTTCCAGCGAATATGGCATATCAATGCAAAGCGGACAGGTCGTTTATGAATCACTGGACCGCAATCGATATGAACCCTACCGGGTGGTGATAAGCAAAGATAAATGGGTACTGCTCGATGATAAGGAGGCCGAGATCCCTATTGACCGGCATGATTTTTCCGCTGTGCTTTCAGGTGATACCCTTCATTTCGATTGTGTTTTTAATGCTATTCACGGAAGCCCGGGGGAAGATGGCATGCTGCAGGCTTATTTTGAGCTGCTGGAGATGCCGCATACCTCTTGTGGTTATTATCAGGCAGCACTCACCTTTAATAAAAGGGACTTGCTTAGGGTACTGAAAGCATACGGTATTCCATGTGCTCCCTCGTATTCCCTGGATATGGGACAGGAGGTCCGCGAAGCCGAAATCATCAGCACAGTGGGCTTACCCTGTTTTGTAAAGGCCAATAGGGCGGGCAGCAGCTTCGGGATCAGCCTGGTCAGGAAGGCAGAAGAACTCGGGCGGGCCCTGGAGGTCGCCTTTAAGGAAGACCAGCAGGTCCTCATAGAAAAAGCGCTGGAGGGAACGGAGGTTTCCGTTGGGGTGATCCGCTATCAGGGGAAGACAACGGTTCTCCCAATTACTGAAATAGTTTCCGAAAATGATTTTTTTGACTACGCAGCCAAATATGAGGGAAAATCACAGGAAATAACCCCGGCCAGAATTAAAGCTGAAGTTCACAGGAAGGTTGCCGATATGGCGGAATTTATCTACGATGTATTAAAGATGGAAGGCTACAGCCGTAGCGAATTTATCGTGGTGGATGGTATTCCGCATTTATTGGAAATGAATACTACCCCGGGCCTTACCCGGGCCAGTATCCTTCCCCAACAGGCCAGGGAAGCGGGGATCTCCATGCCGGAACTCTTCGGGAGTGCCATTGAGGAAGCTTTGGGGAAAAAACCCTAATTTTAGGCTGTAAAGACAACAGACCAAATGAAGCGCGCTATCTTTCCGGGATCCTTCGATCCAATCACCCTGGGCCATTACGATATTATTCAAAGGGGCATCTCCCTTTTTGATGAAGTGGTTATTGCCATTGGTGAAAATGCCGAAAAGTCCTATATGTTTTCCCTGGAAGACCGAATGCGGTTTATAAAGGAAGCCTTTAAAGATGAGCGGCGAATACAGGTTAAAACCTACAGTGGGCTTACCGTAGATTTTTGCAGGAAGGTGGATGCTCAATTCATATTGAGGGGCCTGAGAAATCCGGCAGATTTTGAATTTGAAAAAGCCATAGCGCATACCAACCGGAAGCTATCAGAAATTGAAACAGTCTTCCTGCTTACCTCATCAGGAAAATCCTATATCAGTTCCTCCATCGTCAGGGATGTTATTCGGAACGGGGGAGATTATACCGGTTTGGTCCCGGATACCGTTAGAATCTAGACCCCTCAGCCTTGCTTTCTACAAAAAAGACTTTTTGATATTTGTAGGATTTTTCTCCTTTTTTATATAATTTCGATCTGCAACCGCTTAAAAAACAGGAATCACCACGTTAAACCGGGATTACACAACATTCCTTCAAATATGACGAATATTCCATTTACTTTGGTAGGAAATTACGACAATATGTTGAAGGGAACAGATACAAGATCCCAGAATTATCTGATCAAACAGCTTCCCAGGCCTACCGTTTTTCTGAACACCAAATTAGAAGTGGTTCTGGTTTCGGATTCCTGGATTGAAGCCTTCGGTTTTGAAGGATCCGATGTTATGGGAGTATCTATTCTTGACTTATTCCCGGATGCCTCCAAAGAGTGGCTGGAAGTCCTCAATTCCTGCCTGAGGGGTCGCAGGGGCACTACCGGCATAGACCGGCATATAGATGCAGAAAAAAATGAAACCTGGTTTGAATGGATCAATGAGCCCTGGTTTGACAATAAGGAAAATATTTGCGGGATCATCATACAGACCGACGATGTTACCCAACGGATAAAGAAAGAACTGGAGCACGATAAAACGCGTATCCTGCTGGATACCAAGTCAGAAATTGCGGGAATAGGCAGCTGGGAATTCAATGCCCTTCACAATGAGCTCAGCTGGAGCCCCATGACCAAACAAATTCACGAAGTGCCTGAAGATTATGAGCCCAGCCTGGAGAGCGCCATAGAATTTTACAAAGAAGGCTACAGCAGGAATACCATCTCAATGATTGTGTACAAAGCCATTGAAACAGGTTCTTCCTGGAGCGAAAAACTACAGATCGTTACGGCTGGCGGGCACGAAAAGTGGATAATAGCGGCCGGGAAACCTCTCTATAAAAACGGGGAATACATAGGCCTGATAGGAACCATCCAGGATGTGACCAACATCAGCGAATCTGAGATCAAAACCCGGGAAAGTGAAAAATTACTGCGGACAGTTGTCGATAACCTTCCCCTTAACCTGTATATAAAAGATCTGGAGTCCCGGAAAATACTTGTAAACAAGGCAGAGTGCTCTTACATGGGTTTCACCAACGCAGACCAGCTGCTTGGAAAATCAGATTTTGATTTGTACGATAATAATATCGCCCAGCTTTCCAGGGACGAGGATTTATACGTAATGAATAACGGGGCCTCCATTCTCGGAAAGGAAACTATTTCCGTTCGTAAAGACGGCTCTGTCACTCATTTTCTGACTTCCAAAATCCCACTTTACGACCAGAATAATGAGGTTTACGGATTAATGGGAATCAGTCTTGATATTTCAGACCTCAAACAAAAAGAGGCAGAACTCAGGGACCTGATTAACGTCACTTCCCAGCAGAACAAAAAACTGATCAATTTCGCTCATATTGTATCGCATAATCTGCGTTCCCACACTGCAAACTTCTCCATGTTACTGGATTTCCTGGTTTCTGAGGAAGATCCCAAAGAGAAGAACCGCATCATCCACATGCTTACAGAAGCATCAGACAACCTGCTGGATACCCTGGATAACCTCAACGAGGTAGTTGCCATTAACACCAATGTAAACATTGAAAAGGTCAGTGTCTGCCTGAATGAAAGGGTCAAGGCTTTGGAGAAAACGCTTTCCGCCTATCTGATCAACCACAATGCGAGTATAAAGAATGAAATTCCTAAAGGTACCCGGGTGAGGGTTGTCCCTGCCTATTTGGACAGCATCCTGATGAACTTCCTGACCAATGCGGTAAAATACAAGCATCCGGAGCGCGATCCGATTATCCGGCTATCTGCCAGAAAAAATAAAAACTTCCTTGAACTGGCCATAGAAGACAATGGCCTGGGGATTGACCTGGATAAATACGGGGATAAGCTCTTTGGAATGTACAAGACCTTTCACTCACACAAAGATGCAAGAGGAATTGGGCTATATATCACAAAAAATCAGATTGAAGCCATGAACGGAAAAATTACCGCCAGCAGTGAGGTGGGCAAGGGAACCACTTTCAAAATTTATTTTGATGACAAAAATTAATGCAGTTTGTATAATTGATGACGACCCGATTACTGTCTTTGGAATCAAAAAAATGCTAAAGGCATTTGATTTGAGTGAAACCATACACACCTATATGAATGGAAAGCTGGCCATTGATGGCCTGAGGGATATGATTGCCAATAAGGAGGCCCTTCCCGAAGTGATCTTTCTGGATATCAATATGCCCATCATGGACGGCTGGCAATTCCTGGAAGAATTCATTACCCTTCCCACAGACCGCCGAATACGCATTAACATCGTTACTTCCTCTATTGACGCTTACGACCGGCAACAGTGGGAATCCTTTAAATCCCGCACGCATCACACCATTGATTTCCGCAATAAACCCATTCGAAAGGAAGAAATGCTTGCCATAACACAGGCAGCCTGAATCTTTTTTTTTGCGCTAACTTTGCCGCAGAAATGCGAAGGAAGTTACCACATGTCTAAAATACTGTTGATCGGTTTGTTAGGCTCCATTTTGTTGCTTGGCTGCAACAAAACCGAGGAGGAACAAAAAGCGGAGTTCCCGACTCCATTTGAGAAAGGAGATGGCAATACAACGGCCACCTACAGGGAAGCTCTGGAATTTTATATGTCCCTTGCCAGGGAATTTCCCGAAATCAATATACAGACCATCGGAGAGACGGACAGTGATTTACCACTGCACCTGGTTACTTATAATGCCGAAGGGAATTTTAATTTTCAGCGGTTGGGCAGGGAAAAGGGAATCTTGTTTATCCTGAACGGTATACATCCGGGAGAAAGTGACGGTATAGACGCCAGTATGCAAATTTTCAGGGATCTGGCTGCCGGTACACTGGAAGTACCCGAAGATATTATCCTGGTTACCATTCCTGTTTACAACGTGGGAGGAGCGCTGAACCGGAACAGCAATAGCCGGGCAAACCAGAATGGCCCGGGATCTTACGGATTCAGGGGGAATGCCCGGAATTTTGACCTCAACCGGGACTTTCTTAAAATGGATACCCGAAATGCCAGGACATTTGCGGAAATTTTCCATCTGGTCAAACCCGATCTGTTTCTGGACACTCATGTAAGCAACGGGGCAGATTATACATATACACTTACCCACCTCTTCAGCCAGCACAATAAACTGGGAGGAGCGCTGGGTGATTTTCAGGAAAACGTTTTACTAAGAGGCCTGGAAAACGACCTGAAAGAAAAGGGTTGGGATATCACACCTTATGTAAATGTGTTCAACCGTTCCCCGGAAATGGGCTTTTCCCAATTCATGGATTATCCGAGGTATTCTACTGGCTATGTAGCGCTCTGGAATACCCCGGGCTTAATGCTGGAAACCCATATGCTAAAACCCTATGCGCAGCGGGTTAAAGGGACCTATTCCGTAATCGAGAGCCTGATCGGGCTGTTGTCTGAGCAAAAAGACAGCCTGCAGGACATACGGGAAAAGTCGCTTGCTCCTTATGCTCCGGGAAGTTTTTATCCTACCAAATGGGCTGTAGATTCCACTGATTACAGGGAACTCGATTTCAAAGGGTTTGAACTGGATACTTTAATAAGCGAGGTAAGTGGCCAGGACCGAATCAAATACGATCGCAACAGGCCCTACCAGAGGAGCGTTCCCTACTACAATCAATTTCGGGCTACCGATTCCGTACGCATCCCTTCAGCTTACCTCCTTCCAAAAGCCTGGAAGGCGGTTCGGGAACGGCTTGACTGGAACAAAATAAAATACACTGAATTTGAAAAAGACAGTAGTATGCAGGTTACGGTTTATCATATAGACTCCTATAAAACATATACCAGGGCATACGAAGGACATTATCCGCACTACGATACACAGCTTCGATCCAGCCAGTTGGCCGTGCTGGCGAAGGCCGGAGACTTGCTGGTCAGCACAGAACAAGAAGGGGTCCGCTACCTCATGGAATGCCTTGAGCCTCAGGCCGCGGATTCATTTTTCAACTGGAATTTTTTCGATACAATCCTGCAGCGCAAAGAAGGATTTTCGCCTTATGTATTCGAAGAAGTGGCTTTGGAACTACTACAAAGTGACAGCCTGCTCCGGCAGCGCTTTGAAGCCAGGCGTTTGGAGGATGCAGGTTTCAATGAAAATGGCTACAGGCAACTCGAATGGATTTACGAGAACAGCCCCTATTACGAAGAAGCGCATCTGCAGTATCCGATTTACAGGATTGAATAAGATTCAGGATTCCGGTACCTCGAAGAGGATTCGGATGTTGATGTAGGAATTTTTCAGGGCTTTTCTAATTTTTTTGGGGCCCTTCCATTTTACGCGTTCGATGCCTTCGCTCTTCTGCCCCTTTAGTTTGCCAGTATAGCTGGTCTTCATCGCATACCAATGTACTTCCTTCAGCTTGAATTTCCCATTCCGCTTGAAGACGTGATAGGTCGTTCGGAGGAAGTTTTCTATCTTCAGTCCTTTAACTCCTGTTTCCTCTTCAACCTCCCGGATAGCGCACTCCTCCAGGGTTTCCTTCTTATTGATCTTTCCCTTGGGCAGATCCCATTTGTTGTTGCGGTAAATAAACAGCACCTTACCCTGATCATTGGTTACCACCCCCCCTGCCGCTATTACAAGGGGGATTTTCTTGGTAAATTTATTGAGGATTTCCTCCAGGTTCGGATGGTATATAAAGGCCTGGTTCAGTTTTTTCTTGGAAAGTGCTTCAACTGCTGACTTTACTGCATCACCATTCATCATGAAGTATTCTCCATCTGCCGCGTCCGATAATTTATCGGTTAGGATCAGTGGTCTTTCATTCACAAAAACTTTATACATTTACAGCATGGTTTTAGACAAAGACACCGCTCAGAAAACGGCAGAGCTATTGCTGCAAATTAATGCAATAAAATTAAAACCAGAAAATCCATTTACCTGGGCTTCTGGCTGGAATTCCCCAATATATTGCGATAACAGAATAGTGCTTTCCTATCCGATGATCCGCAATTACATCCGCGAACAAATTGCCCGGCAGGTAGAAACCCTGTACGGCAAACCGGATTTAATAGTGGGGGTGGCCACAGGGGCCATTGGCATAGGAATCCTGGTTGCCGAGCAACTGGGTCTGCCCTTTGCCTATGTGCGACCCGAGCCCAAGAGCCACGGAAGACAAAATCAAATTGAGGGCCAGGCTGAGGCCGGGCAGACAGTAGTAGTGATTGAAGACCTGATCAGTACAGGAAAGAGCAGCCTGAATGCCATAAAAGCCCTTGAAAATTCGGGACTGCAGGTAAAAGGGATGCTGGCTATTTTTAGTTACGGCTTTACAGTGGCAGAGGATAGTTTTAAGGATCGCGACCTGCAGGTTCATACCCTGAGTGACTATGAACACCTCATTGCCCTGGCCTCTGAAACCGGTTACATTAAAGAAGATCAATTGGATACCCTGCGCCAATGGCGTTCGGATCCTGAAAATTGGAATCAATAATATGCATTTAGAATCTCCCAGCAGCAGAATACAAAAATCTCAGAAGGAAGTCTATGAGTTTCTCACCGACCTCGGTAATTTCCGACAGTTAATGCCGGAAAACATTGAAACTTTCGAACTCATTGATGAAGATCAGTTCCGGTTTGCCCTGAAAGGAATGCCTGAAATAAAACTAAAAAGAAAAGAGGCAACCCCTTATGATAAAATAGTCCTGGGAGCCGCAAGCGATAAACTTCCTTTTACCCTTACAGCCGATATTCGCGAGATTTCTCCGGGGGAATCTGAGGTGGTACTTAGTTTTGAAGGGGCTTTTAATGCCATGATGGCTATGATGATAAAGGGACCCATCACTAATTTCCTGGGAACCCTGAGCGATAAACTCGGTAAAATCGGTTAGCGGATTTTTTATTGATGCAGCAATTGTACTTCCTTAAACCCGTAGGCATATTGTTTTCCATCTTCGCCTTCTACATGTAGTTTTCCATCTGTTGTCACCCCCTTAATATTCCCGGTAAATATTTTCCCATCCTCCGTTTTGAAATTTGCAGGAAAATTCCGGTAATACAGGTTTTGTTCATAATCCCGCAGTGCCATAGTGTAAAATTGAGTCCCTCCAGTTTTAAAATCGCTACGCAATTGCTCCAGCACCAGCATCAATACCTCATTGAGATCGAATTGCTTCCCAGTGGCCAGGGCCATTGATCCGGCACCTGGCAGACCTGTAAAGGCCAGCTGATTTACATTTAACCCAATTCCGATTACCGAATGGTCTATTTGGCTACCCTGCCATACATTTTCTATCAGTATCCCACATATCTTGAGGGCACCTGACATAATGTCGTTGGGCCATTTTACACGAAGTTGCGGGATTTCAAGTTTTTCAAGGACTTTCAAAAGGGCCAGGGAAACCCATGTATTGAGATAAAAATGCTGCTGCCCGGATAGGCGTATATCCTTCTTTAAAATACTAAAAGTCAGGTTTTTACCCTTCTCCGAAAACCACATATTACCCCTTTGTCCCCTTCCGGCCCTTTGTTGCTCTGCAATAACCACTGAAAAATCGGGCAGGGCTGTTCCGGATTGAAGATTCTTTAAATAGTCATTTGTGGAATCCGTGGCACTAAGTTTGATCACATGCATGCAGGCCGGTTCAATGAATAAGCTTATGTTAAAAACTGTGTCTAAAAAAACAAAAAAATAATAACTTTGTAGAAACTAATATTTTTGAATGCAGAAAAGGAAAGCAAGTGCAGATGAATTAATTGCCTTAATCTTAAATGGAATAGAAGAAGTAAAAGGATTAGACATTAACCTACTCGATTTACGAGCCATTGATAACACAGTTTGCGATTATTTTATTATTTGCAATGGCACCTCCAACACGCATGTAAATGCGATCGTAAATTCCATCCAAAAAACTGTTAGCAAAGCTATTAATGACAAACCCTGGCATGTGGAAGGTTCTGATAATGCCGAATGGGTACTAATGGATTATGTAAACGTTGTGGTACATGTCTTTCAGAAGCATGTACGTGATTATTACGACATAGAGGGCCTTTGGGGAGACGCCAAAGTAACCCTGGTCGAAAGCAACTTCAATTAAAAAAATGGCAAAAGAAAATAAAACACCCCAAAAAAAGCCCCGCTTCAGTTCCTGGTGGATTTACGGCCTGATCATTATTTTTCTGATCGGTTTTCAGTTCTTCGGAAGTGACAGCCTCTCCCCCACGAATAAAACCACTACCTCGGAACTTCAGGAGTTCCTGAGAAACGGGGATATAAACAAGATCCTGATCATCACCAACACCCGGCAGGCCAAGGTTTTCCTTACAGAGGAAGCCCTTACCAAAGACGTGCATAAGGACGTGGCAGACCAGCCCTTTTCCATTACTGCAGGATCCGTGCCGCAGTACGTCCTGGATTACGGAGACCTTCAGAATTTCGAGAACGACATAAAGAAAATCAAACAGGAGAACAACCTGGATACAGTCGTAGACTACGATACAGAATCCAATGTTTTCCTGGAATTGCTGATGACTATTCTGCCTTTTGTGCTGATTATTGGTATCTGGATCTACCTTATGCGGCGCATGTCCGGAGGTGCTGGCGGAGGCGCCGGCGGTCAGATCTTCAACATCGGCAAGTCTAAGGCGAAGCTGTTTGACGAAAAGACTGACACCCGCACATCCTTTAAAGATGTGGCGGGCCTGGAGGGTGCCAAGGAAGAAGTGGAGGAAATTGTGGAGTTCCTTAGAAATCCGGACAAATACACCTCACTTGGTGGAAAAATCCCAAAAGGGGCATTGCTGGTAGGACCTCCCGGAACGGGAAAAACACTCCTGGCCAAAGCGGTTGCAGGAGAGGCAAAAGTACCCTTTTTCTCCCTTTCCGGTTCGGACTTCGTGGAGATGTTTGTAGGGGTTGGAGCTTCCCGGGTAAGGGACCTCTTTAAGCAGGCCAAAGACAAGTCTCCTTCTATCATCTTTATCGATGAAATTGATGCCATTGGCCGGGCCAGGGGGAAAAACAACTTTACAGGATCCAACGACGAACGTGAAAATACGCTGAACCAGTTGCTGACCGAAATGGACGGATTCGGCACAAACACCAATGTAATTGTACTGGCAGCTACCAACCGGGCAGATGTGCTGGATAAAGCACTGATGCGGGCGGGTCGTTTTGACCGGCAGATCTATGTAGACCTCCCGGATATCCGCGAAAGAAAGGAAATCTTTGAAGTACACCTGCGGCCTATTAAAACGGCCGAAACACTGGATCTGGATTTCCTGGCAAGACAAACCCCCGGTTTTTCCGGAGCAGATATAGCAAATGTCTGTAATGAGGCTGCCCTGATTGCAGCTCGTAAGGAAAAGAAAGCCGTGGGCAAACAAGACTTTCTGGACGCGGTAGACCGTATTGTTGGCGGTCTGGAAAAGAAAAATAAAATCATCACTCCGGAGGAAAAGAAGACCATTGCCTACCACGAGGCCGGGCATGCCACCGTAAGCTGGATGCTGGAGCACGCCGCCCCACTGGTAAAGGTGACTATTGTTCCCAGGGGACAATCCCTTGGAGCTGCCTGGTACCTTCCGGAGGAGCGCCTTTTAGTGCGGCCGGAACAGATGAAGGACGAAATGTGTGCCACCCTTGGCGGAAGGGCCGCAGAAAAAGTTATCTTTGATAAGATCTCCACCGGAGCACTTAGTGATCTGGAGAAGGTAACCAAACAGGCTCGCGCCATGGTTACCATATATGGCCTGAATGACAAAATCGGGAACATTACCTATTACGATTCTTCGGGGCAGAATGAGTACGGCTTTACCAAACCCTACAGTGAGGAGACCGCCCTGACTATCGATCAGGAAATCTCCAAGATAATTGAAGAGCAGTATGCCAGAGCTGTAGATGTACTCAGGAAGAACAAGGACAAATTGACGGAACTGGCAGAAAGGTTGCTGGAGAAAGAGGTTATTTTTAAAGAAGATCTGGAAAAGATTTTTGGAAAAAGGCCTTTTGAAAAGCAATTTGACAAACTGGGGCAGGAAAAGTCCATTCCCGAAACGGACAAAGATTCTAGTGAGGAAGAAAAAACAGTTGAAGAAAAAAATTGAGCAAAAGGCCCGGACGCCATTTTGCCGATAACAGTTAACAGATCCAATGGGGTTTTTTGATTTTCTTTTCGGCGGGGGCAAAAAGAAGCCCTCAAAAGAAACGGTGCAAACCCGGGGTGTTCACATGCCCGACCTGCGGATTCCGGTTGACGAGAAATTCACCATACAATTCAAAAAAAACGGGGGGAAATTCATTTATTGTGATTCTTTTGGAGAAGTCCAGACCGCCCTTCGGAATATCATAGAGGAAAACGACTGGAAAGGCCAGCCATTTTTCAGCCTGAATCCTGCCCTGGAGGATCGCTTTAGATCTGAAGGGCTCAGCTTTACAGACAAAACCGGGAAGAGCGAGGTGTTCTTTACTACCTGCGAACACCTGGTGGCCCAGAACGGTTCCATCCTGGTGAGCTCAAACCAGCTATTGGAAAAAAAATTAAACGAGATCCCTGAAAACATAATCGTTTTTGCCACTACCAGCCAGCTGGTAGAATCTATAGGGGAAGGATTAAAAACCATTAAAAAGAAATACAAAGACCGAATACCTGCCAACATCACCACCTTGAAGCATTTTCAACCGACTACAGAAAATTCAAAGGACTTTTTAACATACGGCAGCAGCTCCAAACATCTTTACCTTTTATTACTGGAGGACCTGTAATTATGAAAGAAGTCCTCAGACGTCTGCTCACCGGTGCATTATACGTACTTCTGCTGCTTTCTGCAATTTTCCTGAGCTCTGATGCCTTCGACTTTTTATTCATGGTTTTTGGCCTGGCCTGCCTGTACGAATACAAGCAACTGGTGCGGCTAAGGGGGTATTACGTATTTTTGGCCTATCTGACCCTCTGGTGGGTTTTTATATATCTTACGCGGAATCAGGCGCTGATCCAATTACTGCTCTTCCTCACCATTGCAGTCAATATCAGTTTGATAGCGTACCTGTTTACCAACAAGAAAAAACCCTTTAATTCTTTTCAGAAATTCCTGATTGGGCTATTCTATCTGGGAGGTGGATGCATATTTTTAACCATGATTCCCTACAAAGACGATACCTTTGCCAAATATCTGATCATGGGTATATTTATTATGATATGGGTTAACGATTCTTTTGCCTATCTGGTCGGTAAAACGCTGGGGCGGCACAAACTTTTTCCTTCGGTATCTCCGAAGAAAACCATTGAAGGAACTTTGGGCGGGTTGGTTTTTACCCTCCTGAGCGCAGCGCTGCTTGGAAAGTATACGCCGGTACTGGCCACTATAGAGTGGCTGGCCCTGGCACTGGTATTAGTAAGTATGGGAAGCCTTGGGGATTTGATTGAATCCAAATTCAAAAGGGATGCCGGAATAAAAGACAGCGGGGCGATCCTTCCGGGCCATGGCGGGATGCTGGACCGCCTGGATAGCCTGGTATTTGCCGCGCCATTTGCATATTTGACGCTATTAATCTTTAGCTATGTTTCATAAAGAGGGACAACGAATTATTTTAATCAGTTTTTTTCTGGCTGCAGCCATAATCCTGCTCGCAGACCGTTTTGTAGCAATTGGCTGGTTGCAGATCGGGATTCAAATCCTGGCTTTGGTATTTTTGATACTGATCCTGCAATTCTTCCGAAACCCCAAACGGGTTGCTCCAAAAAATTTCAATGAAATCCTGGCACCGGTAGACGGGAAAGTAGTTGCAATTGAAGAGGTGGAGGAGTCGGAGTATTTTAAGGACAAACGGATTCAGGTATCTATCTTTATGTCCCCAATTAATGTACACGTTACGCGCTACCCGGCCAGCGGGGTCATCACTTTTTCCAAATACCACCCGGGGAAGTACCTGGTCGCCTGGCACCCTAAATCCAGTGAGGAAAACGAGCGGACAACTGTAGTGATCCGTACCCCCAAGTTCGGTGAGATCCTCTATCGGCAGATCGCAGGGGCTATGGCGCGCAGGATTGTAAACTACGCAGAAGAAGGTGATAGTGTTCAGCAGGGTGAAGATTCCGGGTTTATCAAATTTGGTTCGCGGGTAGATTTGTTCTTACCTTTAAACAGCCTGGTCACTGTTAAATTGAATCAGAAAGTAAAAGGGGCAAAAACCTGCGTGGCCAGTTCCCCTGTAAAAAATGAAGACTGACGATTTATATACGGAGTTTGAAAAAGCGGTTGCCATAATAAACAATTATACCAGCCCCATTCCGGCAGATCTCTTGCTGAAATTATACGCCTACTATAAAATCGCCAATCAAAACTTCAGTAACCCGGGAAGCAAAACCCCTTTGATTAATGCCTTTAAAGCCAATGCGCTGATACAGGCTCAGGACATTTCACCTGAGGAGGCTATGCGGGCTTATGTGGAGCTGGTTAAAAAGGAGGTTCCAAAATTACCCTGAAGGCTTCGCCCTTTCCTCGCTATACTTAGACCCGTAATCTTACAGGGCTACAGAGGCCTTGCCGGAAGCCGTATCGTATTTAGTGAAGTATATTCCGGCAAGCAGGGAGATTATGAAATATCCGAGCAGCAATTCACTTCCTCCACCCCAATATCCTTCAATCCCAAACCAGTCACCGGTCCAGAGAATGATTGCAATTCCTGCAAGCGATCGGATGGCTTCAATCCACATGGCGTAATTTTTCCGATCCATCAGGCTGGTGTAGCCGTAAATTCCGACAAAATTAAAGGCACCGAGAAACAGCAAGCCATTAAATCCTATTTGCCCGTAATTGTAGAACATATACAAAATCTGGCATAGATGAGCGGCAACCTGGAAAATGGCATAGCCCTTCAAAGCATTTGAAGCCGGGGTATTGTAACGTTCAAAATTATAAACATCCACAATGGTTTTCCTGGGGTATTTTCCGACCACATCACCGGGGCGCCAGCCTGTAGGCATAAACCATATCCGAAGTTTATCCCGAAAACTGTTAGTACGCCAGGCATCTGTTATCAAGCCCCAAAGGTGCTGAAAGTTAATATGGATAGGATTCCAGGTGGCTGCAGGTTTCAGTACTCCGTATTGGGGCGGTATCTCCTTTAGTTCTTCCTGAAAGGTCCCGAACATCCGGTCCCAGATACATAAAACCTGTCCCAAATTCTTATCGATGTATTCTGGGTTAATAGCATGGTGTACACGATGCTGGGAAGGAGTCACAAAAACGTACTCCAACCACCCCATCCTGCCAATGTGCTGGGTATGGTACCAGAACTGGGCGAACAAATGTATGGGGGCCAGAATGGCAATAACCTCCTGTGGGATTCCCAACAGTGCAGCAGGGATCAGCAAGAGGGGGAAGTAGCCGATAACATTTGAAATGGGCTGCCGCAGCGCACATGCGAGATTAAACCTTTCGCTGCTGTGATGGATTACATGCTGGTTCCAGAATATATTGATATGATGGCTCAGCCGGTGGTTCCAATAGCCCGCAAAATCTATGAAGACAAAGGCCAGCACCCATACCAGCCAGCTGGATTCAATACTTGTAAGCGCCAGGTGATCCCGCAGAAAGGGATAGCTGACTATAATAAGTGCCAGCCCCAGAGAGTCCTTAATAATATTGGTGAGCCCTGAACTGATACTGCTAACTGTATCCAGGGTAGTGTATTTTATATTTTTCACAAGCAAACCGTAAGCCATTTCTATCCCCATCAGCAGGATAAAAAAAGGAATCGCGTATAACAGGGCTGTGGCGTAGGCTTCCATCTATAGCAGTAAACAATTCAAAGATATAAAAACAGCAGCATCCGGATCAAATTGTCTTTGCTGCATCAGCTTTTACTGATTTTAAGGATAAACCCCTGGCCGTGTATATTATCGATGCTGATGGATGGATCTGCTTTGAGGAACTTGCGCAAATGTGTAATAAATACATTCAGGCTTTTTTTCTTAAAATAGTCATTCTGCCCCCATAGCGCCTTCAGAATTTCGGAATGCGGACAAAGCCGGTTTTCCCGCATGGCCAGAAACTTTAATAACTCACTTTCCCTGGAGGTGAGACGGGTTTCTGCCCCGTTCCTTTTGAGCATTTGCTTTTCGATGTCGAAGAAGTATTCCCCTATCTGCAGGGATTGGGGTTGCGCAGACTTCTCTGTCTTTTGGATACGGGAAAGCAGGGCTTCTATCCTCACAACCAGTTCCTCCTCATCTATTGGCTTTTTTAAATAGTCTGTTGCCCCTACTGAGAATCCTTTGAGGACATCCACTTTTAGCGATTTGGCAGTCAGGAAAATAAAAGGTAAATCAGGAAATTCAGCGTTTATTTCCCTTCCCAGACTAAAGCCGTCCATGCCGGGCATCATTACATCCAGAATTACGAGGTTGAAGGCCCTGGTCCGCATCACCTGAAGTGCTTCCACCGGTTTCTGTATCCAGGTTACGTCAAAACCCTTCATACCCAGGTATTCCCTGAGCAAATACCCCAGCGAGCGGTCGTCCTCAACTATCAATATGTTTTTAGGATTTTCCATAATGGTTTAACGGTAATCTCAGTTCCACAAGGGTTCCCCCCTGCTCCCTGTTTGCAAGTTTAATCTTAGCCCGGTGCCGGTCCATAATATTCTTTACGTAGCTCAGGCCCAATCCATATCCCGTAACCTCATGACGGTCGCCCCTGGCGATACGATAATATTTCTTCAATACTTTATCCAATTCATCTGCCGCCATCCCTGTCCCCTCATCTGTGATTTGAATGCTTAAATGTTTCGCTCCGGGAGTGGCCTGCAGTTGTATCTTCCCTTTATCTGAATACTTTTTGGCATTATCCAGGATGTTGAAGACAGCGCTTTCCAAATGGAAGGCTGAACCCTTTACCGGGTAGGTTTCTCCATTTAACTCATAACTAAAAGGTACCCCCTCCAAATTACAAAGCTTTTCGAATTCCTCGCAACTCCGCTGTAAGACCGGCTTGAAATCGAAAGGAATACTGGGTATCACCGTTCCGGATTCTTCCAAACTGCCTAATTCCAGAACCTTGTCTATATGTCCTGAGAGTTTATCGGTTTGATCAGATATAATATCCGTAAGGGAAAGCAGGTCTCCGGATAATTTCTGCTTCAGTATTTTATTGGCCAGACTGATGGAAAAGACAGGGGTCCGTAATTCATGGGTGAGGTTATTGATAAAATCGTTGGTGGTGGTGATGATGTTGCGTTGCCAGTAGTAGGTGCGCAAAACCCAGAATACAGTGATCAGGATACCGGCCATAAAGAGAAGCCCGGGCAAAATCAACCCGTTTAGCTGCAAAAGGAAATAGGTCGTGAGGTCTCTGAAGCGCAACTGCAGGATAACGCGTTTCCCGATAAGATCGGGCAGATATCCCTCTAATTCAATTGGGTATTTAAGGACTTTTTCATCAGCACCTTCTTCCCGTGGAGATTTAAGGTAAAAGGAGGTATCCCGGCCGGCTAGTGCATAACTGAAATCTGCCTCAATTTTATGATCGAGTAATTTTTCCCTGATAAAATCATCCAGAAAAAAACGGGAAGCCTCCGTGATATTTTCCATGCTGGAGGTAAAGTATGAACTGTCTTTCTGCATGGCACTTCCCACTAAAAAGGAAAGCTGGTTACGGGTATAGAGACCGCTTTTGATATCGTTTGCCGCCAGGCCTATGTTCTGGTCAAATTGGGTTTTAGCCAGACTCAGGCCAATCCGCAGGTATTGGTACTGAACAAATGCCAGACCACCAACGGATATCACAAACAAAACGATATAAATAGTCCGTTTGTTCAATTTGTTGCAATTAAACTACCCATAAACAGCGCATAATGCAGCATTAATAAACCTTTACCAGAATTAACCTTTCATTAATATTAATTAATAAGGTGATAACCCTTACGCACGGATAAAGTTGCTACCTTCACTCTAAGTTAAAGATATAGGTTTATCCCCAATACAAGTTTAGTTAATTCAAGATGCAAAAGTTAGCCCGTGGGCTAACTTTTGCTTATTTCAGGTATTCCCTGAGCCTTCTCAAATCATGATAACAATGCCATTTGCAAAGATACTACCGGGGGCCTGTTAAATGGCAAGGGTGAAGGTTTTCGCCTTTTGGCTTAAATATCGCAGTTCAGGCTGTACTCATCCTCCGCATCCTTTGTCCATAGTGCAGGAATGGCATCCAGTTGCTCCTGACTCACCTGTATACAACTGAGCGGATTCCCCTCTACAGAAAAAGTGTTCAGGTCCGGACTACCGGAAACATTGATTCGGTTTACATCATTATCGGCAAGGGTGAGTAATTGCAGGCGGTCATAAGCACTTACATCTATCTGGGTGATCTGATTACCGGACAGGGCGATTTTTTCTATCGCATCATTTCCGATCGTAATTTGGGTTAGCGAATTGTTTTCGGCCCAGACAAAAAGTAATCGGGTATTAGAGGCCAGGTTCAGCTGGCTGAGCTGATTGCCACGGACATTGAGGTTGACCAGGGCCGTAAAATCTGCAATCCCGCTGAGGTTCTGAATGCCTTTGTCCTCCATAACCAGGTCAGTAACTATCTGGATTCTGCTGGTCAGAACCGAGCCATCCACCTCATCGTCCAGATTTAATTCCACCAGGGCCGTTTCGAAATTGGAATCCGCTATTAAGGTGCGTTCCGCTTCCGGGGGAAGCGGGCTCGGGCTGTCTTCCTCATCTTTCATGCCATCTGTGGAACAGGAAACCAGGGTCAATAAATAAACCAGTAAAAGTAAGGGGGACTTTTTCATAACAAATATTTCTAATTGAGATTATACTTTTATAATAAACTGGTCAGGCTTTTTTGCAAGGTATCAATTTTTGCCTCGGCATCAGCAGCTTTTTTACGTTCAAGGGCGACCACCTGCTCCGGGGCATTGTTTACAAAGCGTTCGTTTTCAAGTTTTTTGCGGACAGAAGCGAGAAAACCCTGCGTATAGTCCAGTTCTTCCTTTAATTTCTGAATTTCCGACTCCACATCCAGGCTTCCCTGCAGCGGGATAAAGTATTCATTACTGCGTACCCGAAAGGAAATGGCGCCTTCTGTGCCCTTGTCCACATAGTTAATGCCCTGAACATTCCCGAGTTTGGCAATGATCAGATCCCATTTACTATCGATATTTGTATCCTTCAGAACGTCCATATTAAGGGTATCTTTGAATGGGATGTTTTTCTCTTTACGGATAGTTCGAACCCCTGCTACCACGTCTTTCGTGAATTCAAATTCCTTTAAAAGTTCCGGGTCAAATGCTTTCACCTCCGGCCAGGAGGAAATAATCAGGGCCGATTCAGGATTGCGCTCCGCAATGTGCTGCCAAACTTCTTCCGACAAAAAGGGCATAAAGGGATGCAGAATACGGAGGTTATCTTCAAACAAACTGATAACTTCTGCGTACGTAACTGCATCAATGGGTTGCTGATAACCGGGTTTCACGATCTCCAGCAACCAAGAACAAAAGTCTTCCCAAATCAGTTTATAGGTAGCCATAAGGGCATCCGATATCCTGTATTTGCTGAAATGGTCTTCTATTTCCTGCAGGGTTGCATTGAATTTAGCGCGATACCAGTGGATCCCCAGCCTGGCGTGCTCTGGTTGATTATCGGTAGCAACCTCCCAGCCTTTAACCAGCCTAAAAGCATTCCATACCTTGTTGGCAAAGTTCTTGCCCTGTTGGCAGAGCGCTTCGTCAAATAACAAATCATTACCCGCTGCAGAGCTCAACAGCAGGCCTGCCCGTACCCCATCTGCCCCGAATTTTTCTATCAATTCCAGGGCATCCGGCGAATTCCCCAGGGATTTGGACATTTTGCGGCGTTGTTTGTCGCGAACCAGTCCGGTAAGGTATACCGTTTCAAAGGGTTTCTCTCCCCTTAATTCATATCCGGACATAATCATACGGGCCACCCAGAAAAACAGGATATCTGGTGCCGTGATCAGGTCATTGGTTGGATAGTAATATGAAACCTCCGGATTGTCGGGCTCAAGAATGCCCCCAAAAACGCTGATAGGCCAGAGCCAGGAAGAAAACCAGGTATCCAGCACATCCTCGTCCTGTCTGAGGTCGCCTGCCTTCAACCCGGGCTTGCCGGATTGCTCCCGTGCCTTTACAAGGGCCTGTTCGGCAGTTTCCGCAACCACAAAATCGCCTTTCCCGGAGCCGTAATAATAGGCCGGGATTCGCTGTCCCCACCAGAGTTGCCGCGAAATATTCCAGTCTCTTATATTTTCCATCCAGTGCCGATAGGTATTTTCAAATTTTGAGGGTACCAGCCTGATGTCCCCGCTTTCCAAAACAGCCTTGATTGCCGGTTCGGCCATTGCTTCCATTTTAAGGAACCACTGGTCTGACAAGCGGGGTTCTATAATGGCATGGGTACGTTCCGAGGTCCCGACACTATTGGTATAGGCTTCCTTCTTAAGTAAGATTCCCTGCTGCTCCAATTCCTTTACTACCGCCTTCCGGGCCTCGAAACGGTCCATTCCTTCAAATTGCAGACCGTTTTGGTTCAGGCTTGCATCTGCATTGAAAATATCGATGATTTCCAGGCCGTGCTTTTCCCCAAGAACATAATCGTTCTGGTCATGGGCAGGGGTTATTTTCAGACAACCCGTACCAAATTCCCTGCTTACGTATTCGTCTGGAATAACCGGCACCAGGCGGTTGGCAATCGGAACCCGTACCTGTTTTCGATGGAAGGCCGTATATCTCTCGTCTTCCGGGTGCACACATACAGCGGTATCTCCCAGCAGGGTTTCAGGACGCGTGGTAGCGATAATTAATTGCTGGTCCGACCCCTCTACGGAATAAGCGATGTGGTACAGGAAACCCTGTTTTTCCTCATAATTAACCTCTTCATCGGAAAGGGTGGTCTGGGCTACGGGATCCCAGTTAACCATGCGATAACCCCGGTATATCAGCCCTTTTTCGAACAAATCCACAAACACCCGAATAACGGAGGCTTCCATATCGGGATCCATAGTGAATTTGGTGCGCTCCCAGTCACAGGAGCAACCCAGTTTTTTGAGCTGTTGGAGGATAACCCCACCATATTTATGGGTCCAGTCCCAGGCGTGTTCCAAAAACGCTTCCCTGCCAATTTCTGTCTTTGAAACCCCCTCCTCCCGGAGTTTTGCAACTACTTTGGCCTCTGTGGCAATGGAGGCATGGTCCGTACCGGGAACCCAGCAGGCATTTTTTCCAAGCATCCGCGCCCTTCGGGTAAGCACATCCTGAATGGTATTGTTAAGCATATGACCCATATGGAGTACCCCTGTAACATTGGGTGGCGGGATGACGATGGTATACGGTTCCCTTTCGTCCGGGACTGAATGGAAGTACCCGTGTTCTGTCCAATAAGTATACCATTGGCTTTCAACCCTTTTGGGATCGTACTTGGATGGAATATCCATATTTTGGTATGGTTTTTGAAATTGTTAGCTGGCTGAAAAATAATTACGGGACCTTAAGCGAAAATTGCGCCCGGAGCCATTTTTTATGCCCTGTTGTAATACGAAACAAAAATAAGTAACGTTAGTAGATAACAAAAGAATTTTGGATGTTCCTAGCGCTTTAGTTACATTTGAGATTCACCCAAAACCTTTAGCAATGAAAAAAATAGTCGTTCTGTTGTTTGTTGGCCTACTGTCATGGAGCGTTTCTGCTCAGGAAAAGACGGCAAAAATTGAATTTAAAACAGAAACCGTTGACTACGGTGAAATCGCCAAGGGAAGCGATGGTGTACGTGTTTTCGAATTTACCAACACCGGCAATATGCCGCTGATAATTACAAAAGTAAGTTCAAGCTGTGGCTGTACCATTCCTAAGAAACCGGAGGCGCCTATTCAACCCGGGCAAACCGGGGAGATTCAGGTGAAATACGACACCAATCGCCCGGGCCCGATCCGAAAAGCAATTACAGTTATTTCCAATGCAGATACCCCTACCAAGATCCTGAAGATCAAGGGGACGGTTAAGGAAATCGACGGAAAATAATATAGATCAAAGGAATGAAATCCCTGCCAGGCCGGCGGGGATTTTTTTTATTCCTTAAACAGGTCGTCTACCACAAAAGAAAAGATCAAATCCTTGTTGTAGCGTTCAATCAGCAGTCTTACCCGCTTTCCTTTTTTGGAATTAATCAGGCCCATAACCTCCTGAAGCTGGTACCTGTGAACGGGCTTTCCATCAACAGCAAGAATTACATCGCCCTCCCTCAATCCGACTTCTTCAGCCGGGCTGCCTGCACGGATTGCAGATACTACTATTTCCGGCACCAGGCTTACCCGTGTCTGATCCCCCAGCATAATCTGGACATTACCAAAAGCACTGTCATCTTTGCGAACCACTCCACTCACATTGGTTATGCGTTCTGCAACATAGCGTACGCCGGCATGTTCGAGTTCAATACCTGCCAGATTAAACTGGAAAGGTTCATTAAACAGTGCATTCCTGGAGAGGGTGATCTGCTGGCCCGGATAATCAATTACCATATTGAATCGCTTGAGTACTTCGCCTCCAAGGCTGCCATCCCGGTCTCCTATATTCAAAAGGGCCTGGAATGATTCAATATCGGGGAAAGCGGCCTTGGCATCCTTTAAAACAAAATCACCGATCCTGATTTGTTCTATACGTGTCCTTTTCCCATAAATGTTGCCACTAAGTCCCTTTCCGAGATAGTCCTCGTAATTCTTTTCCGGTACCCATAAGCCTTCCTCTTCTTTGGAGAACAACCATATGGCGTCGCTGCTGCCTGTATCCATCAGCAGTTTTACGGGTATTTCCTCCTGTCCCTGTAAGACTACCCCTCCCTTGATATAGGCTTTAAAATTTTCGATCTCCAGTGGCAGGCTGACCGCATTTTTGTTGGCTTCTGGCTGGTAGTAATCCGGATGGTGGAATCTGATAAAAGTGCGGTTATAATTGATTTCCACCACGTAATCCTTAAAAATATCATACCCGATAATGCCATGTATCGGAACGCCAAGGCTGGATGAAAAATTCATATCCTTGTCCATCACTACATAAAGCTGCTGATCTGTGTTGGTAAGGTTCCCTATTCTAAAGGTATTCCCCAGGGAACTCAGGGCTTCTATGGGTTCCCCTTCCCCAAGACCTTTAATGCTTATTTGGGTTACATCCCGGAGTTCGATGGAGTCCTGGTCGTATAAGTTGAATAAAATAGGCTTGCTCACTCCCGAATCCAGAATAAAACTAAGCTCTACCCCATTGACTTCCACCGGTACGATCATCAGGTTATTAATGAGCTTAAATGGCAATTTTTTACTTCGCTCCCGGGCCTTGGCAAGCACGTAATCCTGCCCCGATATATTTCCCGGGAAGCAGAAAAACGCTAGGGTTAAAAGGCAAAATAAAATCGTTAAACGCTTCATAACTAACCACCTGTCTTTTAAAGTTAAGGAATTTCAGGGGTGGTTTTATTTTTTTAACATTCTGTTGGGGGCGCTGACAGGCTGAGTTCGAAGGGTTTTAAGTTGTTTTGTCCGCAATCATTTCTCATTTTTGTCTAATAATTCAACACCATGCCGATCGTATCGAAAAAAGGCCAGGCCATGCCAGCCTCCCCTATCCGAAAACTGGTGCCCTATGCTGAGGCTGCGAGGGCGAAAGGGATAGAGGTAATTCACCTGAATATTGGCCAGCCAGACATCAAGACGCCACAAAATGCCCTGGATGCCGTAAAACATCACTCCCTGGAGGTGCTGGAGTACAGCAGGAGTGAAGGCTCGGAGAGCTACCGTAATAAATTGGCGAACTACTACAAAAAACACGGGATTGAGGTAGATGCCTCCGAAATAATCATAACGACTGGAGGGTCGGAGGCCCTTTCCTTTACCATGGCAACCATTGCAGACCCGGGAGATGAGATTATTATCCCGGAACCTTTCTACGCCAACTACAATGGCTTTGCCACGGCCATGGGAATTAAGGTAATACCTGTTGTTTCAGGTATTGAAGACAATTTTGCCCTGCCACCTATTGAAGATTTTGAAAGTTATATCGGGCCCAGGACCCGCGCTATCCTGCTTTGCAATCCCGGGAACCCTACAGGTTACCTGTATACGCGGGAAGAAATTCAAAAACTGGCCAAACTGGTCAAAAAACATGACCTGTTCCTAATTGCAGACGAGGTTTACCGGGAATTTGCCTACGACGGGATGCAACACCATTCCATTCTAGCCGAACCGGACCTGCAAGCTCATGCCATAGTTGTGGATTCAGTCTCCAAAAGATACAGCATGTGCGGGGCGCGGATCGGATGTATGATCAGCCGCAACCGGGACATTATGCAAACAGCGCTGAAATTTGCACAGGCGAGGCTCTCACCCCCCACCTTCGCACAAATTGCCAGTGAAGCAGCACTGGATACTCCGCAGGAGTACTTTGATGATGTGATCCGGGAATACAGTGAGCGCCGCGACCTGCTGCTGGAAGAATTAAAGAGCATCCCCGGAATTAAAGTTGCCAAACCTCAGGGCGCCTTTTATTGCATGGTAGAATTGCCCATCGCAGATGCGGACCATTTTGCACAGTGGTTACTGGAAGACTTTCAGGTAGACGGATATACGGTTATGGTAGCCCCGGCAGCCGGCTTTTATGCCACTCCAGGCCTGGGTAAAAATCAGGTCAGGATTGCCTATGTCCTGGAGCAGTCCCTCTTGAAAAAAGCCGTTCAGATCCTGAAAGAAGCATTGTCAAAATACCCCGGTTGATGCAGAATGCCACCCATGTTAGCCTGAAACCTTATAATACCTTTGGTATAGATGTGAAGGCTGCAAAATTCAGTTCAGCGCGCACTGCAGAAGAACTGAAACACCTCCTGGCCCAGAAGGAATCCCTTCCCTTATTTGTCCTCAGCGGCGGGAGTAATATCCTGCTTACCCAGGACCTTCAGGCGCATGTAATCCACATAAACCTGCAGGGAAAGGAAGTCCTCGAAGAACAGGAAGATCTGGTGATCATTCGTGTTATGGCGGGCGAAAACTGGCACCAATTGGTTTTATGGACCCTGGAAAAGGGATACGGCGGAATTGAAAACCTGGCCCTGATCCCGGGAAAAACCGGCACGGCCCCCATACAGAATATCGGGGCATACGGGGTTGAATTAAAAGACGTTTTCCGGGGCTGCCAGGCCATGGAGATCAGCTCCGGGGAGATCCGGTATTTTGACAGGGAAGCCTGTCAGTTCGGCTACAGGGATTCGGTATTCAAAAACGAATTGAAAGGGAAATACATCATCATTTCCGTTGATCTTGTCCTGAGCCGTAAAAACCACCAGTTACGGACGGCCTACGGGGATATCGAATCAGAATTACAGGGTGTTCCGGCCGATTCGGTTACCCCTGAAAAGATCGCAAATGCCGTTATTGCTATTCGCAGGCGTAAACTGCCTGACCCTGCCAAACTGGGAAACAGTGGTAGTTTTTTCAAGAACCCGGTTATAAGCGCAGCCCAATATGCCACTTTAAAAGATAAATATTCAGACCTTCCGGGTTATGCACAACCGGATGACCTCATAAAAGTTCCGGCCGGGTGGCTGATTGAAAAATGTGGCTTTAAAGGAGTCCGCAGGGGGGATGCAGGGGTGCACTCAAGGCAGGCACTTGTTTTGGTTAACTACGGGAATGCCAGGGGCTCAGAAATACTCGGGCTTGCCAGAGAAATACAGCAAAAAGTCAGGGAAGACTACGGGATTGATTTGGTCCCGGAAGTAAACATCCTTTGAAAAAACTCACCTTTTCCGTAAAAAATAACCCCCGGGCCTCAAAGAGTTCCGGGGGTTATACCAAACCAAACTAACCAAAACAAAGCGCGCAGTTGGCAGCTGCACACTTAACTAATTAAAACTTGAGAATATCGGGTTGTAACAATCTATTTTCTAACTTTACGTTTCCCTATATACGGTAGAAACCGAGGTTCTGGATGCCGGAGAATGGAATATTCCGGGTATCCCCCCAAATGATGAGCACACTACTAGAAAAACATATTGTAGAACTTCTGGCAGAAGGCAATGAAAAAGCCATATCCCTGCTATATGAACACTACGGGGATACCCTGTACGGTGTTGCCTACAAAGTGGTGAGGGATGAAGCCCTTGCCCAGGATGTTCTTCAGGAAAGTTTTATCAAGATTTGGAAAAAATCTGACAGCTATGATGCCTCCAAAGCCAAGCTCTTTACCTGGCTCTTCAGGATTACCAGAAATACCGCCATCGACAAATTGAGAAGCCTGAGCACAAAATCGGATAAGGAAATCCAAATAGATGTTTCAAACGTATATAAGCTAGGTGAGGATGCCCTTAAGCCAGAGCTGATGGATATTCAGCGTCATCTGGGCAGTATTGAACCTAAATATCAGGTAGTGCTGGAAGCCTTGTTTTTTCAGGGTATGACACAGCAGGAAGCCAGTGACGAACTCGATATTCCCCTGGGGACCATCAAGTCACGCCTGAAAATCGGTTTAAGGGAACTCAAAAAAATCTATGGCCCCGCGATGGGTCTGATAGCAGTTTTAATGCCATTGTCATGAAAGATAAAATACGTTTGTTTCTCGATTCGGATCTGCTGGAGCGGTATTTGCTTGGGACGACCACAACGGAGGAATCGCTTCAGGTAGAGCGGTACATCGCTATGTATCCCGAAGTCAGGGAAAATTACATGGAACTTCAGGAAAACCTGGAGGCCTATGCAAAATTACACGCCCTGAAAACGCCTGAGGGACTGAAAGAAAAAATACTACATAAAATCCGTGCACAGCGCAGTGCGCGCAGAAAGTTCCTGCGTTACGCGGTAGCCGCGAGTTTTGCTGCCCTCTTCTTTGCAGGTTCATCTTATTTTTTCTGGAACCAAAACCAGAATCTGCAACAGGAAAATGCCATTGTAAATAATAAAATCAGAACGCTTGAGGCAGACATGCGCGAGCAACTGGAAGACGTGCGCAACCAGTTTATTGTCCTGAATAACCCCCAGACCCGAAAATACCTGGTCAATGGCAATAAAAAAGCCAGTGACCTGAAGGCAATCGCCTATATTAACCCGGTAAAGAAACTATCTTACATAAACGTGCGCAACCTGCCCAACCTTCCTGAAAACCAGTGCTATCAGATGTGGGCAGAAGTAAACGGGGAAATGGTGAACCTTGGCGTACTCAAGAATATAGACGATAAAGATAAATTACTGGCGCTTCCGTATGCGGAAAAGGCCCTCGGGTATATTACCATTGAGCCAAAAGGGGGGAATTCAACCCCTACCGTTCAAAATATCGTGGCCAATATCCGATATTGACCCGGCAGAAGCCTTTATAAGAAATGGCCCCTATAAACAGGGGCTTTTTTTATATCTTTGTCAAAATTTCTGTATGAAACTTATACTGCTCACCATTGGCCTTCTCGCCCTTGCATTTGCGGGGATAGCCATTAAAATCTGGTCAAAAAAGGACGGGAAATTTTCCGGTACATGTGCCAGCCAGAATCCTTATTTGAACAAGGACGGTGCTGCTTGTGGTATGTGTGGAAAATTGCCTTCCGAACAGGATTGCAGACAGGAGACCGCAGCCTGATTAAGGCCAATACCTTTTTTGGGTAGCTATTGTTTTCACCATAGTTATATTTATTGCCTTCCGATAACGACATATTGCTTGAAACCATTAAAAAAGCCAAAGCCGGCGGACAGGTAGCCTATAGCCAGTTGCTGGATCAGTACTGGCCGGAGGTTTACGGGTTTCAGCTTAAAAGGACAAAGAACGAAAACGACGCAGAGGATATTACCATTCAGACCTTTGCAAAGGCTTTTGATAAACTGGGCACCTATGACCCGCAATACAATTTCAAGACCTGGCTGGTTGCTATTTCCAAAAATCTGCATGTAGACCTGCTGCGCAAGCGCAAAAGAAATGTCCTTGAAAAAACGGACCACCATACTTCAGAAGCTGTAAAACGGGTTTTAGACGATAGCCCCAGCGCTGAAGACCAACTCATTATCGAACAGAACCTTAAAACACTGCTGCAGCATATCAAAGAGTTAAAACCCTCTTACCAGCAGGTTATCAACCTTCGCTATTTTCACGAATACAGTTATGCCAAAATAGCGGAAACCCTTGATGAACCGGTCAATAACATCAAAGTCAAATTACTGAGAGCCAAAAAGTTGCTTGCCCAGATGATCTCGCAAAAGCCCGAGAACCCTTCTTAAGGATCCCAAAGGTATTTTTTCGGTAGTTTATCAGGCCTGAATTAGTTTGTATATTTGCGTAAAAATGAGCTATGAGCGTTACCGCAGTTAAAGAAGCCGGCCCGGCAAAAGGAAAACCCAAATGGCTTCGGGTAAAATTACCGACAGGGAAGAAGTACACCCAACTTAGAAAACTGGTAGATACTTATAACCTGCATACCATCTGTACCTCAGGGAGTTGCCCTAACATGGGAGAATGCTGGGGGGAAGGCACCGCTACCTTTATGATCCTTGGGAATATCTGTACGCGGTCTTGCGGCTTTTGTGGTGTAAAAACCGGCAGGCCTGAAGACCTTGACTGGGCAGAACCTGAAAAAGTGGCCCGTTCCATAAAAATTATGGGGATCAGGCATGCGGTTATAACCTCGGTAGACCGGGATGACCTGAAAGATATGGGTTCAATCATGTGGGCGGAAACGGTTAAAGCCATAAGGAGAATGAACCCGGACACTACCCTTGAAACCCTGATTCCTGACTTTCAGGGTATTGAAACCCATTTGGACAGAATACTGGCTGTTGCACCAGAGGTTATTTCCCATAATATGGAAACGGTCAGAAGGCTTACCAGGGAAGTTCGTATACAGGCAAAATATGAAAGAAGCCTGGGCGTACTGAAATACCTGAGGGAACAAGGCGCCCGAAGGACTAAATCCGGAATTATGCTCGGCCTAGGGGAAACAGAGGAAGAAGTAGTTCAAACCCTTAAAGACCTCAGGGAGGCCAATGTGGATATCGTCACCATTGGCCAGTATCTGCAGCCATCAAAGAAACATCTTCCTGTAAAGGATTTTGTGACCCCGGAACAATTTGATGCCTATCGCGAAATAGGTTTGGAATTGGGCTTTCGCCATGTGGAAAGTGGTGCCCTGGTACGTTCTTCCTACAAGGCCCATAAGCACATCGACTAACCTCCTTATCACCCCCTTGATTTATGAAAAAAACCATTGCCGTAGGAATCAACGGTTTCGGTAGGATAGGCCGTACCCTGTACCGCCTGCTTTTGGACGTGCCCCATATTAAAGTGGTTATGGTCAACGATCCGGCAGACACCCCTACCCTGGCCCATTTGTTGAAATACGATAGTATTCATGGGGTACTGGCCCATCCCATCACCGTGGAGGGTGACTTTCTTCAGGCTGGCCCGCAGCGTACCCAATTTACCCATTTTGAGACGCCTGAAACCATCCCCTGGGCAGCGGCAGGCGTAGACCTGGTGGTCGATTCCAGCGGGAAGTTTAAAACCAAATCTGCCCTTGAAGGGCATATAAAAGGCGGGGCCAAACGGGTAATCCTGTCTGCACCTCCGGCCGATGAGGATATCCCCATGATTGTCTACGGGGTAAATGAAAAGGAGCTCAGCGCCGGCGAAACCATTATAAGCAATGCCTCCTGTACCACCAATAATGCAGCGCCAATGCTTATGGTACTGGATCAGTTGTGCGGTATTGAACAGGCTTATATCACTACCATTCATTCATATACCTCAGACCAGAGCCTGCATGATCAGCCTCACAAGGACCTGAGGCGGGCCAGGGCTGCAGGGCAATCCATTGTACCCACCACAACCGGAGCAGCCAAGGCCCTTACACGGATATTTCCGCATCTGGCCCCGGTTATAGGGGGTTGCGGGATCCGCGTCCCCGTTCCGAATGGTTCCCTGACCGACATCACGGTTAACGTGCGTAAACCCACTAGCATTCAGGAAATTAATGCTACTTTTAAGAAGTTTTCTGAAAATGAGCTAAAAAACGTCTTAATTTATACGAAAGATCCTATAGTTTCTGTAGATATAAACAATAGTTGCCATTCCTGTACGTTTGATTCTCAGATGACTTCTGTTATCGGAAAGATGGTAAAAGTGATTGGTTGGTATGACAATGAAACTGGCTACAGCAGCCGGATAATCGATACGATAAATCTGATCTTGGATAAACAATATATTTGATTAGCTGCAGACGACATATCGCCTTTGGAATTTTCCTGTTGTTCGGGCTGTTTATCGGCAGTTCTTTGTATGCCCAGGAATCCGGCCAGATTAGGGCAGAATTTGACGCCCATATTGCCGCAGCCCGGTCTTACCGGAACCAGGATAAAATTGTTTTGGCCCTGGAAGCCCTGGACAAAGCATCCTCCTGGGCAGAGGAAAACCTGGACGAAAAAGCCCTGATCGATTCCTATCATCACCTGGCCCTGTTAAACCTGGAAATAGGGAAAATTGAGGCGGCCATGCTTTACTGGGAACGGGTTACCCCCATGCTTTCTAAGGTGGAATACCCTTTTGGGATTGCAGTTTACAAATATATTGAAGCGAAGTTGCGGTTCCTGGAAGGAAACAATTTCCAGGCCATCAATAAATTGCTGGAGGCCAAAAAGGAAAGCAATGACAGAAACCTGTTAAACCTGATCACTCTTTTGGAGGGTGACATCTACAGGGTTATAGGGAAGTTTGATACGGCCAAGACCAACTATAATTCCCTTTTGGTCAATACGGACCCTTACGAAAAAGATTACCTCAAAACCAAGGCATATCTGGGCCTCAGCCTGCTCAACCGAGAGGAAGAAGACCTTCAAAGCAGCATTGATAATGCCCGCAGTGCACTGGAAATAGCCAGGACTAATGAATTTGCAAAAGAAGTTTTACAGGCAAATGAATTACTTACTGAACTCTATGAGCGCAGCGGTCAGTATTCGGAGGCCTTAATCCATATTCAAAATATACAACGCCTGCGGGATTCTCTGTACACCGTTTCCAAATTGAAGGTGGAGACCTCGAAATCTGACAGTGTACAAATTAACTTCATGACAGAACAGCTCAAGCAGCAGGATGAACAAATCCTCCGCCTGAGTGAATCTGCCAACCGTTCTGAAATAACCGCTATCCTCACCTCGGCTTTCCTGACCATCATCTCCTTACTGGCCGTATCGCTGTACCGCAATAATCAGATAAAACTGAAGACCAACGACCTGCTCCAAACTAAAAACAGGGAATTACAGGCCGCCAGGGATTCTGCCGTTATGGCAATGGAGGCCAAAACCAATTTCCTTTCAACGGTTAGTCATGAATTGCGAACGCCGCTGTACGCGGTTACGGGCCTGACGCACCTCTTGCTGGAAGAAAACCCAAGTGAAGCCCAGAAAGAACACCTGAAGGCCCTGAAGTTTTCAGGAGACTACCTGCTGAACTTTATCAACGATATTCTCCAGATCAATAAAATTGATGCGGATAAGCTGGAGCCCATGGAAGTGGAATTCAACCTTAAAAAGGTCCTTACGGAGGTAATGAATTCCCTGCAGCAGACCGCGAAGGAAAACCAGACGGAACTGATCCTGGATTACGACACGCAAATCCCGGGGCCGCTAATGAGTGATCCTTTAAAATTATCACAGATCTTTATGAACCTGGTGGGCAATGCCCTGAAATTCACCAAACAGGGAGAAGTTCTTGTACTGGCAAAACTCATTAAACTGGAAGATGATGTAGCCCACCTGTATTTTGAAGTACGGGATGACGGGATTGGTATCGACAAAGAGCAACAGGAGCATATTTTCGACAGTTTTGAACAGGGTTCCATTCAAATAAACCGTGAATACGGAGGAACCGGCCTGGGGCTTACCATCGTAAAAAGCCTATTAGGGCTTTTTGGCAGCCAGATCAAACTCGAAAGCGAGCCAGGGAAGGGAAGCTCTTTCTATTTTGAATTGCAGCTCAAATGCAAGGATAATATTGTGGATGATATCCCCTTTGAAATTGCCGAAAAGGAATACGAGTTTGACGGGCTGAATGTGCTGGTGGTTGAAGACAACAAGATCAACCAGGTTATTACCAAGAAAATGCTGGCAAAGAAAAATATCAGTTGCGATATCGCGAATAACGGGACTGAGGCGATCTCTCTGGCCAAAACCAATGCGTACGACGGGATATTAATGGACATCCACATGCCGGGGATCAGCGGGGTGGAGGCTACTGCGGCCATAAGGGAGTTTGACCCGGATACCCCTATAATAGCTCTTACGGCCATCTCCCTGGATGACAGTCTTGAAACTTTCTATGCAGCCGGATGTAACGATGTAGTCACCAAACCCTTTAAACCCGAATTGTTTTATCAGAAAATCGGGGAAAACATCGTGGAGCATAAAATGAAAAAAACCCTGAGTTAAAGGGCTGATAAATAGTCTTTGAAAAGCAGCTCTTCCCCAGGGGTGAAATGGTGTTTAACCCCTATTGTAATCATTGCATCCAATTGTCCCCTGAGCCGTACCGCATCCTTCTCAGTGGTAAGTACACACTTTTGCTTTTGCAGTTGTTTAATCTCCCCCGGGCTGAAATTGTGGTGGTCTGCAAATCGCATATGCCGAAATTGCAGTCCAGCCGACCTCAGATAGTTCAGGAGGGGCTCCGGACGGGCAATCCCGGTTACCAGGGTCAAGGGGGTGTCTTTTAAAGTGCTGAGCTCAATTTTTTTTCCCTCAGGAGTCTGGGCCTGCTCATAGGCCAGGCTGGCAAATAAAAGCAACTGCTCTGAATGCAGCTTTAATCTTTTTCGAATACGCTCCCGGCTGACATCGCTGAGTTGTTCAGGAGATTTGGTAACCACTACCACATCTGCGCGGGATGCCTGTGATTTATGGTCGCGGAGGCTTCCTGAAGGGAGGTAAAAGTCCTCTGTGTACAGACTGTCATAGGTGGTAAGCAGGATGCTGCCCCTGGGCTGAACTCGCCTGTGCTGAAAACCGTCATCAAGAATTATCAGGTCCGGAGCCAATAGCTCCTGAAGTTTTCGTATACCCCTTCTGCGGTTGCCGTCAACAGCTATTGTTACTTCAGGGAATTTTTGGTATAGCTGGGCTGGTTCATCTCCCAGATCAGCGGCACTTTTGTCTTTTGCTGCCAGCAAAAAACCTTTTGAATTACGTCCGTATCCCCTGCTTAGAACTGCTACTTTCTTTTTACCCTCAATTTCGCGGAGCAGCCATTCTACCATGGGCGTTTTCCCGGTCCCGCCCACGCTGAGGTTTCCCACACACAAAACAGGCGTGGAAAAAGAAACCGAAGTGAACCACCCCCAGTCATAACATTTGTTGCGCAGGTAAACCACCAGGCCATAGATCAAAGACACAGGAAGCGCCAATTTTCGTATGAAGTTCATAAGAGCGAAAATAGTTTATTTATCTTTGAGAGGCTTGAAAATACAGACCCGATGACTATTAAAGATGTAACCAATCAGCTGGAAGAACTCGCACCATTGTCTTATGCTGAGGATTTTGACAATGTTGGCCTGCTGGTAGGGCAATATAATACTGAAGTAACTGGCATACTGGTTACCCTGGATACCCTGGAAGCAGTTATTGACGAAGCTGTGCAGAAGCAATGCAACCTGATTGTGAGTTTCCATCCGATCATTTTCAGGGGCCTTAAAAAACTCAGGGGGGATACCTATGTTGAACGGGCTATACTGAAAGCCATTAAAAACAATATTGCTATTTACAGTATGCACACGGCCCTGGATAATGTCAGGGAAGGCGTTAACGGCAAGATCTGCGAGATCCTCGGCCTGAAAAACAATAGTATCCTCATTCCCAAAAAAGGAGTGATTCGCAAACTGGTTACCTATGTGCCGGAATCCCATACCGATTCCCTGCTTGAAGGCTTGTTTGAAGCCGGGGCCGGGAATATCGGCAATTACTCCAATTGCAGTTTTCGGTCTGCAGGTCAGGGTAGTTTTACCCCCGGGCCTTCTGCCCGGCCTGCCGTGGGCAAACCTGGTATTCCGCAACTTGAAAATGAGATCAGGCTGGACCTCACCTTCTCATCTGATCGTCAAACTGAAGTTTTGCAGGCACTTTTCAACCACCACCCCTATGAAGAAGTAGCCTATGAGCTGTATACACTTGACAATGCTCATCAACTCCTGGGCATGGGAATGTTGGGCGAGCTTGAAAAGCCCCTGGAAACAGTGAAGTTTCTGGAACTACTTAAAAAACAGATGAATGTCTCTGTCATAAGGCACTCACAATTACTTTCGGGAACGGTCCGGAAAGTAGCCGTTCTGGGTGGCAGTGGAGCCTTTGCCATTGGGCCAGCCCTGGCGGCGGGGGCAGATATACTGGTCACCTCAGACCTGAAGTATCACGACTTCTTTACCGCTGAAGGAAAAATAGTGCTGGCCGATATCGGGCACTATGAAACTGAGCAGTTTACAAAAAACCTTTTGGTTGATTATCTTCGGAAAAAAATTCCTAATTTTGCCATCTCTTTATCCGAGACGAAAACGAATCCCATCAATTATTTTTAAATATGGCATCAAAGACAGAAGCTACAGTAGAAGAAAAATTAAGGGCCCTGTACGACCTGCAGTTAATTGACTCCCGCGTAGATGAAATCCGCAATGTTCGCGGGGAACTGCCGCTGGAAGTTCAGGATCTTGAAGATGAAGTGCTGGGACTTAAAACCCGCGTAGACAAGCTCAAGACGGATGTCGAAACCATTAACTACGAGATTACGGCCAAAAAGAATATGATCGAAGATGCGAAGGCTTTGATCAAGAAATACAGCGAACAGCAGAAAAATGTCCGCAACAGCCGGGAATTTAACTCGCTTTCCAAAGAAGTTGAATTCCAGGAACTGGAAATACAGCTGGCAGAGAAGCACATCAAGGAATTCAAGGCCCAGATCGAGCAGAAAAAAGAGGTTATTACCGAAACCAAGGAGAAGCTCAGCGAACGGGAAACGCATCTGAAACATAAAAAAAGTGAACTGGATGCGATCCTGGCAGAAACCGAAAAAGAGGAAAAAGCCCTTTTGAAGAAATCCGAGGAATTCGAAAAGCAAATTGAAGAACGACTGGTAAACGCCTATAAACGCATTCGCCACAACGTTAAAAATGGCCTGGCGGTGGTTCCTATTGAGCGGGGAGCCTCAGGTGGTTCTTTCTTTACTATCCCCCCTCAGGTTCAGGTGGAAATTGCCTCTCGAAAAAAGATTATTACCGATGAGCACAGTGGCAGAATCCTGGTAGACCCTGTACTGGCAGAAGAAGAACAAGGTAAAATGCAGCAGTTATTTGAAAAGATCAAATAATAACTGACCTACATAAAACACATGAAACCACCTCTGAAGAGGTGGTTTTTTTATGGGGTCTTAACCGGATTTTCCAAAAGTAAGTCCAGGATGCGCCGGGTAACTTCCTCAGAATCCCAGCGATCCTCCAGATCAGGCATTTTCATGATTTCTTTCATGATCCGCTCCTGCTGGTCTCCTAATTCCAGGGCTTCTGTATAAGGCCTGTCTGAAAAAGTAACTCTGGAATAAGCAGGGACCCATTTGTCCGGGTAAAGCGCAGCAAAATGCTTTTCAATCTTTTTTTGCAATAAGAATTCCGGGTTAGCCGTTTTACTGCTCATTTCTATAAAATTACGGTAACTCAATTCCGCGATGGCATCAGCATTGGGTTTTCGTTTTTCCTGGTATTCTGAAAAAATCTGTTCCCAATCATCCCCATGGGTTTCCATAAGATTATTGAGTTCCGAAATATCCTCAAAACCTGCATTCATCCCCTGTCCGAAAAAGGGTACAACCGCATGGGCCGAATCGCCTACCAGAGCCACTTTGTCCCAGTAGGTCCATGGATAGCATTTTATTGTAACTAGGGCCGAAGTGGGATTCTTGAAAAAATCCTCTGTCAGGTTCTCAATGTCCTGCATGACATTCGGAAAATGGGTAGCGAAAAATTTTCTGGCATCAGGCTTGGTCCGGATACTCTCGAAGGATTCATTGCCTTCAAATGGCAGGAAGAGCGTACAGGTAAAGCTGCCGTCCAGGTTGGGCATAGCTATAAACATAAAGGCTCCCCTGGGCCAGATATGGAAAGAATGCTTGTCCAGCTTGTGGGTACCATCCGGGTTTGGCGGGATGGTCAGCTCTTTATAACCTAAGTCTATAAACTCCTGTGAGTAATTAAACCGGCTTCGACGCTGCATTTTATGGCGCACCCTGGAAAAGGCCCCGTCACATCCGAAAACATGATCGAACTGATAGGCTGTCCATTCGCTTTTCTCCGTCTCTCCGGTATAAATTTGTGCAGTTGGCAGGTCAATATCCCAGACCTTTTCTTCGAATCGGAAGACTACTCCGGCCTCTTCGGCAAGGTCAATCATTTTGCGGTTGAGCACCCCCCTGGAAATAGACCAGATGGCTTCCCCTTGTTTCCCGTATTTCTGGTAATATAAAGGGGTGTCTTTGACGTGCAGGGCACGCTGGTATAATGGGATGGCGATTTGCCTGATCGCCTCTTCAATCCCTGCCCCTTCAAGTGCCTTCCAGCCGCGATTACTCATAGCCAGATTGATGGAGCGTCCTGAAAATACCACATTGCGTATGTCTGGTCTGCGATCAAAAACCGTTACCTGGTGGCCTGCTTTTTTCAGATATATGGCAAGCAGAGATCCCACCAGTCCCGAACCGACTATTGCAATGTTCTTTGAACTTTGTTTCATATTAGGGCTAGCCATAAAATCTTAAAGGTACTAAAACTTGAATGTTCCTGATACCCTAAATAGCATGATCCCTTCATTTAGGGAATCCCTAACAGTTTTCTGTTTAATATTTATTTATTTTTGGTAAACAATATGCATGTAAAAAGCCATTTACCTCAAAAGATTTGTCCGGTCTGCAACCGCCCCTTCAGCTGGCGTAAAAAATGGGCGAAAGACTGGGAATCTGTCAAATATTGCAGCAAGCGCTGCAGGAGTTCCAAAAATGATTAAAGACTTATAAGCGGGATACCAACGGACTTCCGCGATTCGATATAGTACTATGAAAACAGCTCTTTATTGGTTTCGAAATGATTTGAGAATCCTGGACAATGCAGGTCTGAGCCAGGCGGGGTCGGCTGATCATTGCCTGGCCGTTTATTGTTTTGATCCCCGCCATTTTTCAAAAACCGATTTCGGCTTTCCGAAAACCGGAAAATTCAGGGCTAAATTCCTTTTGGAAACCGTTGCAGAATTAAAGGACGCCTTAAAAGAGTTGAATATAAGTTTGCTGGTTCACCGGGGGAAACCGGAAGAAGTAATCCCTGAAATCTGCAGGGAACAGCAGGTTAACCATATTTTCAGCCAGGCTGAATGGACAACGGAAGAAGTAGCTGTTTACAAGGCGGTGGAAGCCGCCGTCCCCGCGGGAATTGAGATGACAACATCTTTTGAGCAGTTCCTTTTTCACCCGGATGATATTCCCTACACTTCTTATTCAACTATTCCGGAAGTATTTACCCAGTTTCGAAAAGCCTGCGAAAAACAGGCCTCTGTCCGGACACTTGCACAACCGCTGGCTCCCAAATCTGCAGAAAACCTTATCGATTCAGATACAGGCTTACCCAGTCCTGAACAACTCGGCTTTGAACCCTTTGAACCAGACCCCCGGTCTGCTTTTCCCTTCCGGGGCGGTGAAAAAGCTGCCAAAGAGCGATTAAACCACTATTTCTGGGAGAGTAAAAAACTAAGCTTCTATAAAAAAACACGTAATGGCCTTCTCGGAACGGATTACAGCTCAAAATTCTCCCCCTGGCTGGCAAATGGCTCCCTTTCAGCACGAACCATTTATTGGGAAGTAAAAAAATATGAGCGGGAAATAAAGAAAAACCAGGATACCTACTGGCTGATCTTTGAACTCATCTGGAGGGATTATTTCAAATATATTTCCCTGAAACACGGTCCTAAGATTTTCTTTGTAGGGGGCATTAAAAATCGTGACTACCCCTGGGGGCAGGCCGATGAACTTCTGCAAAGGTGGACGCAGGGCCGTACCGACTGTGATTTTGTAAATGCCAATATGCTGGAACTGGCCCATACGGGTTGGATGAGCAATCGGGGGCGGCAGAATGTAGCCAGCTACTGGGCCAAGGAATGGGAACAGGACTGGCGTATCGGGGCATCCTATTTTGAAAGTTTATTACTGGACTATGATGTGCACAGCAACTGGGGAAACTGGATGTATAATTCGGGGGTTGGAAACGATCCCAGAGACCGGAAATTCAATACTTCGCTGCAGGCAGATCGATATGACCCATCCGGGAAATTCAGACGAACCTGGCTTCAGGAAACCTTATTCTAAAATTTGCCTATGAAAACACTTCGTCTTATCCTCGGTGATCAGCTCAACAGAGAGCACAGCTGGTTTCAATCAGCAAATGAAGAAGTGGTATACCTGATGGCAGAAATGCGGCAGGAAACGGATTATGTAACCCACCATATTCAAAAAGTGGTTGCCTTTTTCAAGGCTATGCGCTTGTTTGCTGAATCCCTTGAAGAGCAGGGGCATAAAGTGCATTATATAAAAATTTCAGACCCGGAATCTGCCGAAGATTTAAATAGCCTGATTAAAAATACAATTGCGGAACTTAAAGCAGAACGTTTTGAATACTTGCTGCCCGATGAATTTCGCCTGGACAAGCAGCTGAAAGAACTTGTAAAAGAACTTGAAATTCCTGCAGAAGCCTTTGATACTGAACATTTTTATACCTCAAGGGAGGAGCTGAGCTCTTTTTTTGAAGGCAAGAAACAACTCCTGATGGAATCCTTTTATCGCATGATGCGCAAAAAGCATCAGGTGCTTATGGAAGGGGAGCAGCCACTGGGAGGGCAATGGAATTTCGACCAACAAAACCGCAAGAAATGGAAAGGGGAACCGGCCATCCCGCCGGAATTGGATTTTGATAAGGACGTAAGCAGCTTGGCCGGCGAAATTGCTGACGCGGGCGTCAAAACCATAGGAAATCTCGAGCCAGAGCATTTCCCCTGGCCGGTTACCCGTGAGGAATCGCTGTCGCTTCTCGATTATTTTTGCGAGCATTTGCTGGTGCATTTCGGTGACTTCCAGGATGCATTGCACACCGAACAAAAGTATCTGTTTCATTCCCGTCTTTCCTTTGCCATGAACAGCAAGCTTATCGCACCCCGGGAGGTGGTGGAAGGTGTTGAATCTTACTATCTAGAAAACAGTGAAGCCATTGACATCTCTCAGGTGGAAGGTTTTATTCGCCAAATCCTGGGATGGCGCGAATACATGCGTGGCATCTACTGGAAGGAAATGCCCGAATACGAAACGCTTAACAAGCTGGAAAACAAGAATCCGCTGCCCGACTTTTTCTGGACCGCCAAGACTAAGATGAATTGCCTGAAGCACGCCATTTCCCAAAGCCTGGAAACGGCTTATGCCCACCATATTCAACGCCTGATGATAACCGGGAATTTTGCCTTACTCGCACAGGTAGCCCCGGAAGAAGTAGATAAGTGGTATCTGGGCATCTATATCGATGCCATACAATGGGTTGAACTCCCCAATACCCGGGGGATGAGCCAGTTTGCGGACGGCGGTATAGTAGCTACAAAACCCTATGTGAGCAGCGCGAACTACATAGATAAAATGGGTAATTACTGCAGTGGCTGCCACTACAGCAAAACGGTCAAAACCGGCGAAAAAGCCTGCCCCTTCAATGCGCTTTACTGGAATTTCCTGGATGACAAGAAGCCGTATTTAAAGGACAACCCCAGGATGGGGATGATGTACAGCCTGCTTGAAAAGAAATCGGCAGAAGAACTCAGTGGATTGAAAGAACGGGCTGCAGAGATTATCGCCAATCCCGACCGTTTCTGAACCATTTAACCTTTTGATAACCTGAGTGAAGATCTGAAAAAGCAGCCTTTACGTAAATAAAGTATAGGTATTTCCCGCTTCGGCGTCTATATATATCAGAAGACCTTCTCCTGCCACGGCAGAGAAGGTCTTTTCTCTTGATTTGTTTGTGAATACCTTACTCCAGGATGCCGTCCACAATACCGTATTCAACAGATTCTGCAGCGTCCATCCAATAATCCCTGTTAAAATCCTTCATAATCTTTTCATAGGGCTGGCCACAATTCTCGGCAAGGATCTTTGCTCCTATCTCACGGGTTTTAAGGATTTCCTTTGCCTGAATTTCTATGTTGGAAGCCTGCCCCCTGGCCCCTCCGCTGGGCTGGTGGATCATGACCCGGGCATGCGGCTGTATAAATCTGCGCCCCTTTTTTCCAACGGAAAGCAGGATGGAACCCATGGATGCTGCCAGACCTGTACAAACAGTGGAAACCGGGCTTTTAAGGGCCTTTATGCAATCGTATATGGCAAATCCGGAAGTAACATAACCTCCGGGGCTGTTTATCAGCAATTGGATTTCTTTATGATTTTGCAGATCCAGGTACAGCAAACGGTCGATTACATGCTTGGCGGAATCATCGTCTACCGCTCCCCATAAAAACACCTTTCGTTCCTCCAGTAACCGACTATCAATGGCTTCCTGTACTTTTCCTTTTTTTGCGCTCATGCTACGTATTTGGTTAAAGGTCAAAAATAATCAAATTATAAGAAATGCAGTGCCATTAGAGTAAAGTTCTCCTGCTTTAAAATTCCTTCCCGCGACCTCCCGTGGCAGCCGCGTAAATTCTGTAAAAGGGGGTGTTTTCCGGGCTTCTAAAAATCTGCTTCAGCGTATTTTAAAAGATGGTATCTTTGACGTAAAATAAAGATCATGAACCAGCGTATACTCCAATTATTTCTCTGTCTTTTAGCTGTGGTTGCCTGCAAGGATAACCCAAAAGAAACCGAACAACCGCCAGTAGCAGAGCCCCATATGGAACAACCGATTCTGGAAAAACTGGCCGAAGCCCACGGATATGAAAAATGGAAGGATATATCAGAAATCCGATTTACATTCAATGTCGATCGCGGCGATCAGCATTCGGAGCGCTCCTGGATCTGGAACGTAAAAGATAATCGCGTAAGCCTGATGATGAATGGGGACACCCTAAGCTATCTGCGTTCGGAGGTAGATTCTACTCTAATGGGGGCAGATGCCCGGTTTATCAATGATAAATACTGGCTGCTAGCACCCTATCAATGGGTCTGGGACCAGAATAGTTTCGAATACACCATGGAATCCAAACAACCCGCTCCAATCTCAGGGGATAGTCTGGAAAAACTAACCGTGGTTTATACCGGCCCTGGGGGGTATACCCCCGGCGACGCCTATGATTTCTATCTGGACAAAGACTCAATGGTCCGGGAATGGGTTTTCAGAAAAGGTAACCAAAAGGAACCTTCTATGATTACCACCTGGGAAGGGTATGACGATTACAATGGCCTGAAAATCTCCAGTATGCATACTAATGCCGAAGGCTCTTTCAAACTTTATTTCACCGGGATTCAGGTAAATTAATCCCGGCAGATCAGTTTTTCCTGTGGAGGGTGTAAGTGGCCAGAAGGACCAGGGCGGCACAGACCAGAAGCACCCAAAAACTGGTTTTCAGGCTGAAATTTTCCGCCAGGTAACCCAGAACCGGCGGAGCTGTAAGGAAACCCGAATAGCCCGCCCCAGCGATAAAGGCGATTCCCTGGGAGGAGTCTACCCCTTTTACCTTGCCGCCAATGCGAAACAACTCAGGAATGATTACGGAAAATCCCAGGCCAATTAGCCCGAAACCTGCAATAACCGCATAAATTGCAGTAGAGAGGACCGCCAGATAGCCCAATACGGCAATGGCGCTTCCCAGGGCCACAATTTTTACGGAACCGATTCGCGCACTGATTGCATCCCCCATAAATCGTCCCAGGGTCATGGTAACAGAAAAGGCAAGGAAACCGCTGCCGATCAGGAATTCCGGGGCATTCGCAATCTCCTGCAGGTATAATCCGGACCAGTCTACCACAGCGCCTTCACCCCCCATTACCATAAAAGAGACTATTCCCAGGATTAACAGAGGTCTGAACAATTTCAAACTAAAACCCTCTTTTTCCACCGGGGCAGCTTTTATTTGGACATAATGATTCCTGAAATACAAGTTAATCCCAAAAACCAGGACAATAACCCCAAGCATGTGCCAGGCCGGGTTCCCTATCAGCAAAATCAGAAAACTGCCCATCCCCGCAAGCACACCCCCCAGGCTGAAAAATCCATGGGCTGCAGACATGAAATGTTGCCTATCCTCCTTCTCTATTTCCGTAACCAGGGTATTCATTGAGATATCCGTAAATCCATTGGAAGCACCAAAAAAGAACAAGGCTATAACAAGGCTCAGGTAATTGGGAGCGATCAGTGGAAAAAAAGCAAAGAAACTACTGCTGACCACTCCGTACCAGGTTGCCCGTCCCACCCCCAAATAGTTGATGATTCTGGTTGCCAGGGGGAAGATGGTAAAAACCCCTAGGGAGAGGAAAAAAATGGCAATCCCCAGGCTGGCCTTGTCAATTTCCAGACGTTCTTTAACAGTTGGAATGTAAATGGCCCAGGTACCGAACCAGATGTTCAGGCTGGCAAAGACCCAGGCCGGAGCAAAATAACGGGGTTTGGATAAAATGAGCCTCAGAGATTTCAACGGAATGGTCTGCTGTTATAGAGATAGGTTGGTCAAAGATTTATTGGGATTTCGCAAGGGATTGTATCCCCTGTTTTAAAATCTGCCCGAAGCGGTACATATCTTCGTAGGAGCAATAAAAAGGAGCCGGGGCCAGCCGGATAACATTCGGTTCCCGCCAATCAGTAATCACTCCGTTTTGCATCAGATAATCGAACAAGGGCCTTCCCTGCCCGTGCAGGAAAACCGAAAGCTGGCAGCCTCTGGATGCCGGGGTGATAATCTCAAAACGACTGCTTACTTCCGCGTCAATTTCATGAAGGATGAATTCCAGGTAGGCAGTGATTTGGTTACGCTTTGCAATAAGGGCTTCCATTCCGACGGCTTCGAAAAGCTTTAAGGAAGCCAGGAAAGGGGCCAGGGAAAGGATAGGCGGGTTACTGAGTTGCCAGGCGTCCGCGGTTTCCATGGGGTCGAATTCGGGGTTCATCATAAAACGGCTTTCCTTCTTATTTCCCCACCAGCCTTCAAATCTCCGGATATCATTTTTACCCAGGTGTTTTTTATGAATAAAAACCCCCGATGCATTGCCAGGGCCGCTGTTTAAATATTTATAACTGCACCAGGAAGCAAAATCTACCTCCCAGTCATGCAGAGAAAGCCTTACATTCCCGGCGGCATGGGCCAGGTCCCAGCCCACCATACAACCATTATCCTTACCAACCCGGGTTATGGTCTGCATATCGAGCACCTGCCCGTTGTAGTAGTTAACCCCGCCCACCAAAACAAGAGCAATCTCGTCTGAATGCGCTTCTATGGCATCTGTAAAATCTTCTGTGGTCCAATGGTGTTGCCCGGGCTTTTTGCTCACCTCAATAAGGGCATCATCAGGATCGTAGCCGTGAAATTCCAACTGGCTCTTGAGCATATACTGATCCGAGGGAAAAGCTTTCTCCTCACAGAGTATTTTGTAACGTTTCCCTTCAGGCCGGTAAAAGGAAACCATAAGCAGATGCAGGTTTACCGTAAGTGTATTCATAACGGTAACCTCTTCTGCGGAGGCCCCTACAATCTCAGAAAGCGGGCCTGCCAGCAATTCATGGTACTCCCACCAGGGTTTCTCGGCATAAAAGTGGCCCTCTACAGCCAGTTCTTTCCAATCCTGCATGACCTCATTTACATACTGTGCAGCACTTTTGGGTTGCAACCCCAGGGAATTACCTGTAAAATAAATTACTTCTTTGCCATTAACTTTTGGGAAATAAAAAGATTCGCGGTAATCGCGCAAGGGGTCTGCCGCATCCAGACTACGCGCATATTCAAGGGTATTTTCAAAATTCATAGAGCCATTTTGCGTAAAAATACAACGAAGCGTTCAATATCAGGTCCAGATCTTTAAAAAGACCCCTGCCTTACTCCTCCCGCAAACGCATCTCTATCAGGTGTCGGGAAAAACCGACCTTTTGGTAGGCCCTTATGGCGGGAAGATTACCTTCATATACGGTAAGGCGGAACTCCTTTAAACCCTGCTTCCTGGCCCATTTCTTTAAATCGGCAATCAACAGGCCATTTATCCCTTTGCCGCGATGTTCGGGCACGGTGTACATAAACCCTAAATAGGCATAGAATTGGTGATCCAGATAGTGCCTGGGAACTTTCTTTTGCGCATATCCGGTACTGACGACTTTTTGGTTCGCTTCTGCAAGCAGGAAATGACAATCCGGGTCGGTAATTAAGGCCTGCAGGTCGTAATAGTGTACCGGGTCCTGGCGGATGGTAGGGTCAAAGGGACGCTCATCCCGGATTATTCCCTGTTCCATTTCACGTAATGAGGGTAGATCCGAAAGTGTTGCCGGGCGGATTTTTATCTTCATAACAGACGGGCTTACTAAAACTAAGGTAGCAAGGATTTGAGTAATTTTGCAAAAACAAACGGCATGCATTTTCTCTCTCCCGATCTGGAACAGTATATAGAGTCTCATAGCGAAGCGGAACCAGCTCTATTAGCTGCCCTGAGCCGCGAAACCCACCTGAAGGTACTGCGCCCGAGGATGATAACCGGACATTATCAGGGAAGGGTGCTGAGCCTGCTCTCCCGCCTGGTGCAGCCAATGCATATCCTCGAAATTGGTACTTACACAGGCTATTCTGCCCTATGCCTTGCCGAAGGACTGCAAAGCGGTGGCAGCCTGCATACCATTGACGTTAACCCGGAACTGCAGGATATACAACAGAAGTATTTTCAGAAAAGTGACTACGCCGATCAGATTACCAGCCATCTTGGGGAAGCCCTGGACGTGATTCCGGAGCTTAAGCAAAAATTTGACCTGGCCTTTATCGATGCCGACAAGGCTGAGTACCCGGACTATTTTGAAGCCGTTTACCCTAAGATGAACAAAGGGGGGATGATATTACTGGACAATGTATTGTGGTCTGGAAAAGTTGTGGAGCCGCTGGATAAAAAGGACAAACCTACCCAGATCCTGCTGTCATTGAATAAGAATTTACAACAAGACCCCAGGGTGCGTACGGTCTTACTCCCAATACGGGATGGGCTTACTGTATGTACAGTGCTCTGAGGCGGGCGAACCCCTTATAGAACATGATGGCCAGGAGTATTCCCACCAGCGCCCCTACCAGGATATCCAGCGGATAATGCACTCCTACATATATCCGGCTGAAGGCAAACAGCAAAGGCCATAAAAAAAACAGGAAGGCCCACTGAAACTTAGGCCTCAAAAACAGAAACACCAGTGTGGTGAGCGAGAATGAAGAAGAAGCATGGCCTGAGAAAAAACTGAAACTCACAGGGTTGCGCAGTATCCGTATCAGGGTATTTACCTGTTGATCATTATTGGGCCTAAGACGGGCTACCATTTCCTTTGTAAAATCCGTGAACCAGAGTACAAAAAGCAATAGCAATACCGAGGTAATTACCATCGCCAGCCCCTCCCGGATCGGATATTTCAAGAGCAGCAATGCAAAAAATAAAAGGAATAAAGGAATCCAGGTAGTAATATCGGTTACAGCCGTCCAGAAACCGTCATATTTTTCTATGCCCAGGCTGTTGAGATAGATAAACGCCTCCCGGTCCCATTGAAGCAAGCGTTCCAGCATAACAACTATTTACGGCGAATGGTACCCCCTACGTCGTCCAGGTTCTTTTTGACTTCCTTCAGGTCTTTCTCAATATCTTCGGTAAAAGAGGTATCTATACCCTGCTTCTCAGCACTTTTGTGTATTTCCCTTTTGATGTCTTCGGTGGCGTCTTTGAGTTGTCTCATCCCCTTGCCGAGGCCTTTGGCAATACCCGGGATTTTATCCGCGCCAAACACCATCACCACTATAAAGAGGATAAAAAATATTTCCGCCCCGCTGATAAACAAAAACATCATACTCATGGCACAAATATACATAAGAATCTATCGCCAAATAAAAAGTCCCGAAGGAGCTTCGGGACTTTTTTTTACTTATGTTGGCTTTATTTGCCCTTTATGTTCTCCTTAAACTGTTCAAATTCCGAAGGCTGATCCTTCTTCGGCCAGCTGTTGTTGGTAGTATCTATATCCGCAGTTTCAGCTTTCGGATCTACAACAATCCCCACCAATTCCTTTTGGGAGGAAATTACGCGGCTTACCTCATCATCATTTTTCCTCCAGATTTCAGGAGGATAGGTAATCTGCTCAGTAGTGCCGTCTGCATAGGTATATTCAACAATAAGCGGCATGGGGATCCCACCCGGCTTATCAAAAGTGACCTGATAGAAATACTTGGGCTCCTGTACCTGTGCACGTTCCTGCTCGGTCATGTTATCCATCATAAAGGCCTTGAGTGGCTGAGATATCTCTGAGGGTGATTTTCCCTTAAGTTCTGGATCGAAATCCTCGCTATCTTCTTCTGCCAGATATACCAGCGGAGGCAACTGATCCTCAGTAATATTATTAGCTGCCAGGTACTCACGCATCTGTGCAGTGGGCTTGTCTGAAACGTAATACTTCTTAACGCCCTTAACTCCAATATCCACATAATCGGTGGTATAGAACCAGGACCTCCAGAACCAATCCAGATCAACAGCAGAAGCGTCCTCCATGGTGCGGAAGAAATCCTCCGGGGTAGGGTGCTTAAATTTCCAGCGCTGCGCATAGGTCTTAAATGCGTGGTCAAACAACTCACGCCCCATAACGGTTTCCCTGAGGATATTCAAGGCCGTTGCTGGTTTAGCATAGGCATTAGGCCCCAGCTGATAAACGTTTTCAGGGTTCGACATGATCGGTGAGATGGTAGATTGATCTCCTGCCATGTAGGGAACGATCTTGGAGGGATCTCCCCTTCTGGAAGGGTATTTCTCGTTCGGGCTGATGGCTTCCGGGAAGGTTTCCCCGAATTCCTGTTCCGCCAGGTATTGCATAAAAGTATCCAATCCTTCATCCATCCATCCCCACTGACGTTCATCCGAATTGACGATCATGGGAAAGAAATTATGACCTACTTCATGTATAATTACAGAGATCATCCCGTATTTGACCCGGTCCGAATAGGTCCCATCTTCATTTGGGCGCCCGTAGTTCCAGCAGATCATCGGGTATTCCATTCCCTGGTTTTTAGCGTGTACGGAGATGGCCTTGTGGTAAGGGTAATCAAAAGTGTGGGATGAGTAGGTTTTCAAGGTGCTGGCAACAGCCTTGGTGGAGTACTCTTCCCAAAGCGGGTTCCCTTCTTTTGGATATAGTGAAACGGCCATGACATCTTTTCCGCCAATTTTTACTGCCTGCATATCCCAGATAAATTTCCTGGAGGTTGCAAAACCGTAGTCCCTGACATTTTCCGCCCGGAATTTCCAGGTCTTGGTCTTTTCTGAAAAACCTTTCTCGGCTGCCTCGGCCTCTTCCTGGGTAACGATTATCACCGGTTTGTCATAAGATTTCTTAGCCTGCTCATAACGCTTCATCATTTCCTTTGAAAAAACCTCCTTGCGGTTCTGCAGTACTCCGGTTGCATCCAGCACGTGATCGGCAGGCACTGTAATGTTAACATCGTAATTCCCGAAGGGAAGGGCAAATTCCCCACTGCCCCAGAACTGGTGGTTTTGCCAGCCTTCTACGTCGCTGTAAACAGCCATCCGGGGAAAGAATTGCGCAATTACGTAGGCCCGGTTCCCGTCTTTAGGAAAATACTCGAAACCAGAACGAGCCCGGTTTACGGTATGATCCGGGATGTTGTACCACCATTTAATAGAAAAGGAAACCGAAGACCCGCTTTTCAGGGGTTCTGCGATATTCACCCGCATCATGGTCTGGTTGATGGTATAAGGGATCGGCTTGCCGGAAGCATCTCTAACGTACTCAATATTGAAACCACCATCAAAGGGTTCTGTCATGTATTCTCCAGTAAAACTTCCTGTACGGTAGGCCAAGGGAACTCCTCCGCCATTCCTCAAAGGAGATTTGGAGTCTTTAGCCCTTACATTCTGATCCAGCTGAACCCAAAGGTATTCCAGAACGTCCGGGGAATTATTGTAATAGGTAATGGTTTCCTCTCCATAGATGCGCGCATTGCGGTCATCCAGAGTAATATCCATTTTGTAGTCTGCCTGCTGCTGGTAGTAATCCGGCCCGGGGGTTCCGGAAGCAGAACGATAGGTGTTGGGGGTGGCAAATTCCTGATATAATTGCCGGAACTTGCTCTGGTTGGTATGCCCGGGCTCCTTTTTGGTCTCGGTTTCCTGCGCAAAAACTAGGGCGGAAGAAACAAAAAAGAGTGCGGCAAAAACGTACTTTATCTTCATCATTATAACTTGGTTTTTAAGGTGGCCTAAAATATAAATTTCAGCCGGTTTTCAGGGGTTCCTGCTCAGAAGTTTAACATTCCTTTATTATTCCCCCGGATCAGGACTACACTTTTCTTGCTTCCCAGGATGTTGAAGTGAACCAGATTCTTTTGTTCCTCGAAAAGGTCGGTCAAAACTTCATTTTCAATTCCCACCGATTCCAGGGCGGCTTTTTCAATCCCGCTTACTTCCATATAGCAAATGAGCAGGTCATTTTCATACCGTGTACCCAGGAATTTGTAATCTTTTGCTGCGCCATTTACCGTAAGCTTGAATTTAGCCTTAAAGTACTTTTCAATGTAGTCATTTGACTGCGCAGATTCCCTTGGAGTTGCCAGGCGGGCCCTGAAATCGTATCGCTCCAGGAGTACTGCATCCATATCGTCTATAAATACCCGACTGATCATTTGAATCGCCTGTTCCTTTTCAGAGTAATCTACATTGGTAACACTTACATAAAACTTGTGCAGGCCGCTCAGGACGGTAACCGTCACCAGCAGGGCAAAAAATCCACTTTTTAAGGTTGTTATCATCACGTATTTTTTCAGTATTTGAGTTTACAAAAGCTGTGCCAGGCCTCTTTTCCTCTCCTTTTCCCTCAACTAATCCAGGGCATTGAATTCTCGATAATCTTCGCTTTTCCGCCGGAAAAAAGCCCACAGCCTAAGCTGATCACCATTATCGGCCAGGTTTTCAAAGTTGGGATCCACCTCGCAAAAATATTTGAAATCTTCCAGGCGGTCATCCGGAATTACAAGTTGTTTTAATAAGAGGCTATCCGGATAAAGCAGCCAGGTACGCCTGGCTTTTTCATAGGCCCTGTCGCGGGCCAGCCTTTTTTTAAGCATTTTCGTCCTCCCGCTGATGCCATTGATTATCGGGTTTAAGGGGATTAACCCGCTTCCGGTGGTCGCTTCATACAATTTTCTTTCGGTTTGTGTCTTCACCTTAACATAGGCATTCGGCAATCCGAGGGATATTGAAGAAATAGTCTCCTCTACAGGCAGGTTCTCAAGATCTTTGTCCAAATCCCCACTCAGGTTGTAAGGCCTCAGCACTACTTCATCCAGTTCATTTACGAAGGGTTCCACAGGCACCAGCAATAAACCTGCTTCAAGGTGTTCCTGCTTAATAATCAGTGTTTTACGCTTATATTGAACGGCAGAAAAAAGCAGGGTATCCCTATGGCTTACTTCAATGGAGAAATAACCACCGGCATTCGAGATGGTCGCATCCCCGGAAGTAAGGTTGATAATATGCAAATCGGGAATCCCTTCCTCCTGCTCTGTGACCCGTCCTGAGAGTTGTCTGGCCGGCAAGGGGGAATCCTGTGCGTATACTTTTCCCTGAAGGCTAAGTGTAAACAGAAGCAGAATGCAGAAAGCAGGTCTAATCCTGAAGGCTGTTGCGGAAGGACTCACTGTTACTTACAAGGAAATCTATCAGTTGGAATTCGTTCTCTTTACGGAGCAAGGTTCTTGGCGGCAACTGCTTATCGCAATAGACCAGGAAGGAGTCAATCTGATCCTGGGGAATACTCAAATCCTGGACAAAAAAGCTGTCATCATATACCTGTCGCAACACCTCACTTACCTTCAGAGGTTCAGCTGACTGGTTTTTATCACCAGCAATTCCCTTGGCCAACAACTTAAAGATGCTGACAAAATTCAGTCCGTACTGCATGCCCCTGACTGTTTGGTCTTCAGCAATATTTACCACTTCTGTGGTTTGGTCCGTTTCGTAGTCGAATTGTTTGAAATCCTCATTTTTGAGTTGCAAAAAGGCCTCCTGGTTTTCAGGACTTACCACCACTTCATCCAGCTCGGTTACCTTCTCGTTGACCTCAACCACCAGGCGGTTATTTTTAATAATTTCCTCTGTAATGGTTATTATTTCAAGTTGAAAATTAAGGGCCATAAAAATCAACTCATCCCCGGCTTTTACCTCGATGGCATAATTGCCTTTATCATCGGTTATGGTAGCCGTTTCGGCAGTAGAATTAATGACATTTTCATTGGGAACACCCCCGCCCCTATACAATACCGTCCCCCGGAGCAGTTTGCGCGAATCCTGAGCAGAAAGCTGAAAACACACAAACAAAAGGCCGGTTATCAAAACAAATTTCCTCATTAGTGTTCGGAATATTACAATACCATAAATTAAGAACATCCCGACCGAAAAAAAAATACCTGCCCCTTAAACTTATGTTAATCCTGGAATATACATGCCGGTGGTTATTGGGATTAGAGCCGTTTTGCCTAATTGATAGGGATTTAGGGCCGTAACTGGTGTGCCAGCAGGCCATTATACTGTTTTCAACCACAAAAGGCGGTAATTCACAACAAATACTGGGCACCTTGAGACCATAATCTTATTTTTGTTTACAATGGAAATTATAAATTTCTGTTAGAAATCCGGTTGCCAGCCGGAGGGGTCCCTGACAGGGCCCCGGCCAAAACAAACTATGCCGTATGAAACTTAAAAGCTGTTTAATTCTGTCTATGCTCCTTTTGGGAACGCTGATGCAGGCCCAGGTAAAAATCGGGGACAACCCCCAGACCATTGACCCCGCCTCCCTGCTGGAGTTGGAAAGCCGTGATAGGGTGCTGGTCATCAGCCGGCTTACCACTGCCGAAATGAATGCACTGGTCCCACTGCCCGGAGCCTTTATTTACAATACGGACGAAGCCTGTATACATTACTACGACGGAGTAGAATGGATCAATGTCTGTGATGCCTTTCCTCTGATCTTTTCCACAGCCCCGGTAGTAAACCCGGATACCACCATGGTACTGACCCAGATTGGCGATACGCTGCATTTTGAAGTGGGGCAGATAACCGGGAACAACATAGTGGATTTCAGTATTAACGGGATCGATATTCAGAATAACTCCATCAACATCGACAAGCTTGCAGACAGTTCTGTCGGTACCGATGAACTCTCAGACAATGCCGTAACGGACGAAAAAATTGACCTGATTGATGTAACCCTGGCCGATTTTATCAATGATGCCGGTTATCTTATCAGTGCAGACCTCGTAAGTACAGACGCCGGAAACGATATTGTACTGGGCAGTGACAATGGAGTTTATTACGATGCAGAACCCCTGGAAACGGCCATTGCAGCCCTGCAGACCCAGACCGCTACCATTAACCTGACCGATAACGGGGACGGCACTTATGATTTTACCGACCCGGATGGGAATGTACAGCAGATTAACACCAATAACCTCACCGTTACCAACCTGGTTACGGGCAATGTAATCGCCACCCTGAGCCTTGCAGACGGAACCAGTTTTACAGTCAACGAAACGATAACTGACCTGAGCCAGGATTTAGGAAATGGTAGAATTACTTATACTCAGGAAGGAAATACGACCCAGGTAGTGGAAGTAACAAGTGCTGACACCGGAAATCTACTAAGTACCGGCACTGATGGAGGGAGCCTGATCACTAAGGCCGATATTGCCGCCACAGAAACCACCACGGATCTGAGTCAAAACCTGACTACTGGACAAATTACCTACACCAATGAAGATGGAGTTTCTCAAAACGCAGAAATTACCAGTACAGATGCAGGAAACCTGTTAAGTACCGGCACTGATGGAGGGAGCCTGATCACTCAGGCCGATATTGCCGCCACAGAAACCACTACGGATCTGAGTCAAAACCTGACTACTGGACAAATTACCTACACCAATGAAGATGGAGTTTCTCAAAACGCAGAAATTACCAGTACAGATGCAGGAAACCTGTTAAGTACCGGCACTGATGGAGGGAGCCTGATCACTCAGGCCGATATTGCCGCAACGGAAACCACTACAGATCTCAGTCAAAACCTGACTACTGGACAAATTACTTATACCAATGAAGACGGGACTGCTCAAAACGCTGAAATTACCAGTACAGATGCAGGAAACCTATTAAGTACCGGCACTGATGGAGGGAGCCTGATCACTCAGGCCGATATTGCCGCAACGGAAACCACTACAGATCTCAGTCAAAACCTGACTACTGGACAAATTACTTATACCAATGAAGACGGGACTGCTCAAAACGCTGAAATAACCAGTACAGATGCCGGAAACCTGTTAAGTACCGGAACGGACGGCGGAAGCCTCATTACACAAGCCGATATTGCCGCCACAGAAACCACTACGGATCTGAGTCAAAACCTGACTACTGGACAAATCACTTATACCAATGAGGATGGGACTGATCAAAACGCTGAAATAACCAGTACAGATGCAGGCAATTTACTACTTACCGGTTCGGATGGGGGAAGCTTGGCCAATGCAGCCTCCCTTATCAGCACAGATGCCAACAATGACATAGTATCAGGGGCTGACGGGGCTTTATTCCTTGACGAAACCGACGATCAGGTTGCCGCAGAAGTTCCTTACGATGATTCGGTTACTTTGTTAGGTGCCGCGACTGTTCAGGAGGCTATAGAAGCCGTAACCGGTGGAAGTTCCGATAATCAACAAATTATTACAGATGGGACGCCCGGGAATATTGAGATTGAAAGGGGAAATATTATAACGATTAATACCGATGATGCAGACCCGGATCCCACCAATGAGCTTTCACAAACAGGTAGCGGTTCTCCGGTTGGGGCCGGAACTAATACGGGGGAAACCTATGTAGATACGGATAATGGGCAATTATTCGTTTGGGACGGTGCAAGCTGGATCCCCGTAGGCGGAACCAATGCCGTGGACAATGATCCTGACCCGCTAAATGAGCTGCAAACCCTAACTTCTGCTGATGGTTCCGTTATATTAACTCCAACTGGGAATGATTATGACCTTTCTGTGGATGGGAGTGAAACCATCATTACTCCCGGGGCCAATATTGGAGTAAGCGGTACCGGAACATCCGGAGATCCGTATATTATTAGTGGAGCCCTGGTGGAGGTTGATGGAGATGTTACAAACGAATTAAACACCGCCTTTGGCCTTGCAGGTACTACTCTTTCGGTCACCGATGCCGGGGGAACCTTTTCCGAAGACCTGGATGCGACCTTTGCCACTGATGCAGAACTGGCTGCCCTCTCCGTGGATGATGCCGATGCCGATGCCACGAACGAATTAAACACCGCCTTTGGCCTGGCAGGCACTACCCTTTCCGTTACCGATGCCGGGGGTACCTTCTCTGAAGACCTGGATGCCACCTTTGCAACCGATGCTGAACTGGCAGCGCTCTCCGTGGATGATGCCGATGCCGATGCCACGAACGAATTAAACACCGCCTTTGGCCTGGCAGGCACTACCCTTTCCGTTACCGATGCCGGGGGTACCTTCTCTGAAGACCTGGATGCCACCTTTGCAACCGATGCTGAACTGGCAGCGCTCTCCGTGGATGATGCCGATGCGGATGCCACGAACGAATTAAACACCGCTTTTGGCCTGGCAGGTACTACCCTTTCGGTCACCGATGCCGGGGGAACCTTCTCTGAAGACCTGGATGCGACCTTTGCTACCGATGCAGAACTGGCTGCCCTCTCCGTGGATGATGCCGATGCCGATGCCACGAACGAATTAAACACCGCCTTTGGCCTGGCAGGCACTACCCTTTCCGTTACCGATGCCGGGGGAACCTTTTCCGAAGACCTGGATGCCACCTTTGCCACTGATGCAGAACTGGCAGCGCTCTCCGTGGATGATGCCGATGCCGATGCCACGAACGAATTAAACACCGCCTTTGGCCTTACAGGTACTACCCTTTCGGTCACCGATGCCGGGGGGACCTTCTCTGAAGACCTGGATGCGACCTTTGCTACCGATGCAGAACTGGCTGCCCTCTCCGTGGATGATGCCGATGCCGATGCCACGAACGAATTAAACACCGCCTTTGGCCTGACCGGGACTACCCTTTCGGTCACCGACGCCGGGGGGACCTTCTCTGAAGACCTGGATGCCACCTTTGCCACTGATGCTGAACTGGCAGCCCTCTCCGTGGATGATGCCGATGCAAGTCCTACAAACGAATTAAACACCGCCTTTGGCCTTGCAGGTACTACTCTTTCGGTCACCGATGCCGGGGGAACCTTTTCCGAAGACCTGGATGCGACCTTTGCCACTGATGCAGAACTGGCAGCGCTCTCCGTGGATGATGCCGATGCCGATGCCACGAACGAATTAAACACCGCCTTTGGCCTGACCGGGACTACCCTTTCGGTCACCGACGCCGGGGGGACCTTCTCTGAAGACCTGGATGCCACCTTTGCCACTGATGCTGAACTGGCAGCCCTCTCCGTGGATGATGCCGATGCAAATCCAACAAACGAATTAAACACCGCCTTTGGCCTGACCGGGACTACCCTTTCGGTCACCGACGCCGGGGGGACCTTCTCTGAAGACCTGGATGCCACCTTTGCAACCGATGCAGAACTGGCAGCCCTCTCCGTGGATGATGCCGATGCCGATGCCACGAACGAATTAAACACCGCCTTTGGCCTGACCGGGACTACCCTTTCGGTCACCGATGCCGGGGGTACCTTCTCTGAAGACCTGGATGCCACCTTTGCCACTGATGCTGAACTGGCAGCGCTCTCCGTGGATGATGCCGACAACGACCCCACAAATGAACGAAATACTGCCTTCCAGATAAATGCTGGGAATTTAGAGATTACGGATTCCGGGGGAACACTGACTGTACCCCTGGCAAGTCTTGGAACCGATGATCAGGACGCCACCGAAGTAAGCTTAAACCCAGCTTTTGATGTAGATGGAGACCTTGCCAACGAAACCAATGTACAGGAGGCCCTTACGGATTTGGCAGCTATTGCCGGTACGAATCTGGCCAATACGGAATTAACCCAGACTATTTCTACCTATCGTACCTATGATATCAATGGAGGGGATTTGGTCTTTACAGGAGGCATTGGCGAGAATTTTGGAATTGGTTCTGTTTTTAGTTTGGTAAGCCCCCCGTCAGAAAAATTGGATGTTGACGGGAACGTAAGGGCTAGATTGCGTTTTGTTTCGGGTTTCGGATCACAAAGTGACCCAAATTTTGGCTTTACTCAGGAATCCACACGAAATACTGGTATGTTTCGTTTGGGCGAAAATCGTATTGGCTTTGCTACCGGGGGTACCCTGGCAGTTTCTATTAATGATCGTTCCGCTGAAACCGCCAACACCAATTCCACCTTGGAAATAAATGGCTCATTGGCACCTGCCCTTACCACTACCAGCGGTGTTTTAACCTTAACAGATGCACACCATACAATCATAATTGCAAATAGCGGACATTCGATTACCTTGCCCGCAGCCGGAACAGCAACCAACAGGATGTACATTATCAAAAATCCAAATATAGGCGCCACCACTATAAGCTCTTACCTTAATGAAACCGGGGCTGCAGATACACAGGTCGATGCGCAGTCCGTACTTTGGTTACAGTCTGACGGTACCAACTGGCAGCAAATCAACTAATTCATGCATAAACTGGTCTACATACTGTTTTTTAGTGGGTTGCTTGGAATGGCCCAGCCTGCCCTGCAACACTACGGGAATATGCAGCTGCACGACGGGGCCAATGTAGGCTTTCACACCAATTTTATCAATGAGGGGCCTTTTGCGGCCAATCCGTCCCTGGTAGGCTTTTATGGGGATATCCCGCTTTTTGTGGGCGGTTCGCTCTCCCCTATGGTCTACGACCTGGAGATCGCCAACATCTTTGGGGTGGATCTTGAAACCGCTCTGACAGTTGAGAATAACGTCAATTTTATTGACGGGGATTTCCGTACCACCCGTTCCCTTTCCGACCAGTATCTTGGACTGCTGCAGGATGCCTTTACGGTAGGGGCCGGAAATAACTCCAAAGTGAACGGTTTTGCGCTGGCCATCAACAAACAGGAAATAATCTTTCCGGTGGGGGATGCCACTGAATACAAAGGCCTGACCCTGCAGGGAGAAAGCGTGTATTCCCTCTCCAGATGTGCCTATTTCCGGGAAGACCCGAATAACCCCAGCATCTACCCCGCCTTTCGTACAGACCTGAGGCCCAGGACCGTAGGCGCAGTGAGTACCTTCGAATTCTGGCGGCTGGAAGGCAGCAGCCCGGGTACCATAACCCTGTCCTGGACGCCTACCTCTAACATTGCGGCCCTCACCCCCAACTGGGAGGATGTGGTGCTGATGGGATGGAGCAAGCAGGGGGGGCGCTGGCTGGAACTGGGCACGGCAACCGTTTCCGGGGATCTGAATAATGGTTTTGCGATATCCGAAACCTTTGTCCCGGATGAATATGAAATTATCACCTTTGGCAGCCGGGCCCAGCCCGAGGAATTGCTTACCATTCCAAACTTCTTTATGAGTCCTGACGGGGATGGCATCAACGATTTCCTGTATATAGAAGAGCTGGAACAATCCCCGAACAATAACCTGCAGATCTATGACCGAAACGGCTTAAAGGTGTTCGAAATGGATAATTACACCAATGAATTTGTGGGTGTCGCCAATGTGGACGGTATCATAATCAACAGGGAAAAAGGACTTCCCGAAGGGGTGTATTTTTACCTGATCCGCATGCTGGACCTGGGGTTGGAATATCAGGGTTTCCTGTATCTTGACCGATAACATCCTTTCTGTTTTTAGTCGTTCAATAACATCTTTTATCGGTATTTTACCAGGTCTTATCATTTCACCACAACCTGAGCTGCGTTCACAACATTTCCCCATCAAACCCCTTTAGTAGCGGTATTTTTGAGTAAGAAAGAATTGATCCGCATGCTCCCAAATACGACAAAGAAACTTCTCCTGCTTATTACCAGCCTTTTTTTGGTTGTGGCTGCAGAGGCCCAACTAAAAGTCGGCACCAATCCTGACCGGATAGACCTCAACTCCTTGCTGGAACTCGAAAGCAAGGACAAAGCCCTGGTCCTTACCCGGGTGAACACTCAGGAGATGAATGCCATGCAGCCTTTGCAGGGTGCACTGGTGTACAATACAGAAGCAAAATGCCTTTATTTTTTCGATGCTACTGAATGGCGCAACCTCTGCGCAGGGGGTGGCACTGCAGGTGACTTCCGTTTTATCGATAACAATGACGGAACCTTTACCATCATCTATCCGGACGGAAAGACTTTTACCTCTCAAGACCTTACAGGACCGCAAGGACCCGTTGGCCCCGCCGGAGCTGTTGGGCCGCAAGGACCAGCAGGACCAGCAGGACCAAAAGGAGATAAAGGAGATCAGGGTGATATCGGACCGCAGGGACCAAAAGGAGATAAAGGCGATCAAGGTGACGTGGGACCACAGGGACCCGCCGGAGCCGATGGAGCTATGGGACTGCAAGGACCTAAAGGAGACAAAGGTGACCAGGGTAACGTGGGACCGCAAGGACCTGCCGGAGCAGATGGAGCTATGGGACCGCAAGGTCCAGCAGGGCCTAAAGGAGACAAGGGAGATCAAGGAGACAAAGGTGAAAAAGGTGATCAGGGAGATGTCGGGCCACAAGGACCTGCCGGAGCTATGGGACCGCAAGGACCAAAAGGGGACCAGGGAGACGTTGGACCGCAGGGACCAGCAGGAGCTGATGGTGCTGTTGGACCGCAAGGACCCCAAGGTGACAAAGGTGACCAGGGAGTCGTAGGACCACAAGGACCTATCGGACCCGCCGGTGCAGATGGAGCGATGGGGCCACAAGGACCTCAAGGGCCAAAAGGTGATAAAGGAGAGCAGGGAGACATCGGACCGCAAGGGCCTGTAGGACCCGCAGGAGCAGATGGAGCTGTTGGACCTCAGGGATCGCAAGGACCCAAAGGAGATAAAGGTGACAAAGGAGATCAGGGAGATGTCGGTCCACAAGGGCCTAAAGGTGATAAAGGCGATCAGGGAGACGTTGGACCGCAGGGACCTGCCGGAGCAGATGGTGCTGTTGGACCGCAAGGACCCCAAGGTGACAAAGGTGACCAGGGAGTCGTAGGACCACAAGGACCTATCGGACCCGCCGGTGCAGATGGAGCGATGGGGCCACAAGGACCTCAAGGGCCAAAAGGTGATAAAGGAGATCAGGGTGATATCGGACCGCAGGGACCTGCCGGAGCTGATGGTGCTGTTGGACCGCAAGGACCCCAAGGAGACAAAGGTGACCAGGGTGACGTGGGGCCGCAAGGACCTAAAGGTGATCAGGGAAATGTCGGACCGCAAGGACCTGTAGGACCCGCAGGAGCAGATGGATCTGTTGGACCTCAGGGATCGCAAGGACCCAAAGGAGATAAAGGTGACAAAGGAGATCAGGGAGATGTCGGTCCACAAGGACCCGCCGGTGCTGATGGAGCTGTTGGACCCAAAGGCGACAAAGGGGACCAGGGGGACGTTGGGCCGCAAGGACCAGTAGGACCCGCTGGAGCAGATGGCGCTATCGGGCCACAAGGGCCTGCCGGACCAATGGGACCTGAAAAAAACCTGGCAACAGATGACCTGACACAGGATCCTGAAACAAGGACTTACAACCTGAATAATCAGAGTTTAGGATTTACGGGGGGCAGTGTTGGGATTGGCAATAATACCCCCAACTCCACCCTGCAGGTGACAGGATCATTCTCTTCTCCCATCCGCGCGACTTCGGTAAACACCAGTTTAACCGTAAACGATTTTACGCTGATCATGAATACAAAAAATCTAACGATTACAATACCTGCAGCAAGCAGTTGTCAGGGAAGGATTTATATTCTCAAAAATATGTCGAATGGAGATAATTTTCTGAACGTCAACTATTTGAAAGATGATGGAAACACAGAGAATAAATTGCAAAAAAGCAAAATCTATTGGTTGCAAAGTGACGGAACCAATTGGCATCAAATATCCAGGGATTAAATTGATTCGATCAGCACAAAATTTTCAGGCTAACAGACAACAATATTTTGAGTAGAAACAGACCCATAAAGCCAGACATAGTTATCGCCCTGATACTTTTGGGGTTGGGAAGCGCATTGTACTCCCAGGAAGCGGTTCAGAATTACGGAAATGTAAAACTGCATTCCACCGGCCAATTGGGCTTTCATTCAGACCTGATCAACGATGCCCGGTTTGAAAATGAAGACAACCTGGTTGGTTTCTACAGTCAGACGAGTCCGATTACCATTTCAGGAAATTATATCCCCATCCTGCACGATGCAGAATTTGACGCCAAACCTGGACTAATCCTTGATGTACCCGTGGAGGTAATCAATAACGGTAATTTGATTTCCGGGGACATCCAAACCTCCAGGGAAATAAGTGTTCAGTTCCTTTCCTTTACAAATGATTCCTTTTATACCGGAGAAAGCAGCGTCTCCAAAATAGATGGGTACGGAGCAGTCCGCAACAAGCAGGATTTTACATTTCCGGTTGGGGATGCCAGTCGCATCCGGCCGCTTAGTATCACTTCCATGGCCATACAACCCCAGGTTAAATGTGCCTATTTCCCAGAAGACCCCAATAGTCCGAAAAGCCTTAACAGCAGCTTTGAGACTTCAAAAACATCGGATGGCCATTTACGGGTCAGCGATAAGGAATTCTGGCGGTTAGAAGGAGGTATCCCGGCAAAAGTTACATTAAGCTGGGACGTATATAGCAATGTAGCCGGTCTGGCGGAATTCCTGACAGAACTCAAGGTAGTTGGCTGGAGCAAAACAACGCGTCAATGGGTCAATCTGGGGAATACGGAGGTAAGCGGAGGGCGCGATTACGGTACCATTACTTCTGACTATTTTGTGGCAGACGAGTATGAAATTCTGACCATTGGCGGGAACGATGATACCCTGGCGCAATACAAAACCTTTGAGCTGGATAATTACTATCTCTCCCCCAACGGGGACGGAAACAACGAAACCCTGGTAATAGAACCGGTCTTGGATGCCCCCAATAACACGCTTCAGATCTACAATCGATATGGGCTTCTGGTTTACAAAAAAGACCGCTACAACAATGATTTTGACGGAAAATCGAATTCTGATCTCTCGGTAAACAAAGATGCCGGACTGGAAGACGGTATCTATTTCTACATTATCACCTTCCACGATTTACAGGAACGACACCAGGGATACTTTTACCTGACCAATTAAACGACTATATAAAAGCCTGCCCTCTTTTTTTATTACCTTAGTATTGCAAAGGCTTATCAACTATTGGAGCCAGTCAAAACAAGAGGAATGGATAGAAGAAAGTTCGTAAAAAGAACCGGCTTATGCAGCCTGGCCCTGAGCCTGCCGCAACTGCCCTTATGGAGCCAGGATCAGGAATTCAGTACAGATGAATTAACAGGAAAAGCCGTGTTGGACTTATACGGGGAAGGAATCAACCTCAGGAAGGAAGCCCATGATGCCTTTGTTCGTATGAAAAAAGATGCCTATCAGGATGGCATTGATATAAAGGTGGTGAGCAGCTACCGCAGCTATGAACGGCAGCGAAGTATTTTTGAACGCAAATACGTATCCTTTACCGAAGATATATCAGTAAGCCCCATTGAAGCCATTGACAAAATCGTGGAATATTCAACCATCCCTGGGACCAGCCGTCACCATTGGGGTACGGACGTAGACCTCATTGATGCATCCAAACCGAGTACGGGAGATGTTCTGGTCCCGGACAAATTTGAAGCAGGCGGGCCTTTTGAGGATTTTAAAAACTGGATGGATACCCACAGCGAGTCTTATGGTTTTTATTTGGTTTATACCGAAAACCCAAGGCGGAGAGGCTTCAAATACGAACCCTGGCACTACAGTTACGCCCCGCTGTCTGTCCCGATGCTGGCCGCAATGCGACGGTTGAATCTTCTCAGAATGCTGAAGAACGATGATTTTTTGGGAAGTGAACACCTGACCACGGGTTTTATCCAAACCTACATTCGGGATAATATCCTGGACATCAATCCTGAACTTCTATAACACATATGTTTTATAAATTTTTCTAATAGGATATGCGCAGAGGTAGCTGGAAAATCCGCATCCTGATTGGAGTATTGATCATTGGCTTTGCCTATGTGCAAAGATGCAGCAACCAGGAAGAAAACCCTTTTACGGGCAGGGTGCAGACTATCAATATGGATACCGAGCAGGAAATCGCCATCGGCCTGCAGGCAGCTCCTGAAATTGCCGGGCAGCACGGAGGCCTCTACCCCGATGAGCGTTTGCAGGCCGTGGTGGATGCCGTGGGAAAACGCCTGGTACAGAACAGTGTGGCCCGGGAAACCCCCTATAGGTATGAATTCCATTTGCTTGCCGATGAACGCACCATTAACGCTTTTGCACTGCCCGGAGGTCAGGTATTTATTACCTATGCCCTGTTTTCGAAATTAAATGAAGCGCAACTGGCCGGGGTGCTCGGACATGAAATTGGGCACGTAATCGGGCGGCATTCCGCTGAACGCATTGCAGAAACGGATTACTGGAAAACTGTTGCCATGGGTGCTTCGGTAGGAGCCGATATGGGGAGTGTGGTAGCCAGTTACGGCCAGAATACCCTGCTGCAGAATGGCAGGGAAGATGAGTTGGAGAGTGATGATTTGGGGGTTTTGTTTATGATACAGGCAAATTACCCCCCGGAAGAACTTATAGCGGTAATGCAAATTCTTAAAAAAGCCGCCGGCCCGGATCGACCGCCGGAATTTCAGAGTACCCATCCGGACCCCGACAACCGTATCCGGAGGATTAAAGATGCCATTGCCAAATACCGCTCTTAACAATTAAACCCTTCCAAGAAGTTTGCTGTCATTTTTTTTGTATCTTGGCAGCATTCCCAAGCTTATTATTACCTCCAATTTAACCCTTATAGCTTTGTTTTAATTCATTAAAAGAAACTATATGGGAACACTATTACACTTTAAACACGTCTATTTACACGCTTTCGATGATTGCAAGCCGGTTTATCTGGTGATTTTACTGAAAGCGTATTCCGTCTTTTGTGCCCTGATGCTTGTTATGGCATTATATGCCTTTATATACAGGGCTGCCACCGGATTTGATTTTTAATCCGGATACCTCCTATCCGGAAACCAATAAATAAAAGAAGCTTCAATAATAAACCCTGACGACTTGCCAGGGTTTTTGATTGATGAGTAAACTCCTTCCGATTTCACAGATTTTTTTGGCTTAACATACGATATTGAGCGCCTGTAACGGCTTACTCCCTATTCAATATACTCGAACCTTACATAAATATAGACCATTACGACGGCTGTATGTTCCCTCCTTAACACTTAAATAACGAAACTTTATCAGCCAAAACGTCACCATACTTTCATTGACGGTTTTAGCCGCAGCCTGTTTCCCAATTTCCAAAAAGTATCCCAAATTACTGGCTTTTCGCTCTAATTACCAGTATTTTTGAGTTTTGCAAATCTTGTGCAGCATGAATAAAAAAGTAATTTTAATGATACTGGATGGCTGGGGCATTTCCCCGGACCCTGAGGTATCAGCCATAGCCAGAGCTAATACGCCCTTTGTAGACTCCCTTTATAAAAAATACCCCAATGCCACCCTTCAAACAGATGGGATGAATGTTGGATTGCCGGAAGGCCAGATGGGAAATTCGGAAGTGGGTCATATGAATCTTGGGGCAGGGAGGATAGTATATCAGGACCTGGCCAAGATCAATCTGGCTGTGCAAAAGAATGAGCTCGCAAAAGAACCAGTCCTGAAAGAGGCTTTTGAATATGCAAAAGCAAACCAGAAGGCTGTACACTTCCTGGGCCTTTTAAGTGATGGCGGGGTTCATTCACATATCAATCATTTAAAAGGACTCATCCGTGCTGCCGAGGATGCTGGCGTTCCTGCTTCATTTGTACATGCCTTTACCGATGGCAGGGATGTAGACCCGAAAAGCGGAAAATCATTTGTTTCCGAGCTGCAGGATTTTATAAAAAATACTCGTACAAAACTGGCCTCTGTGGTTGGGCGTTACTACGCCATGGACAGGGATAAACGCTGGGAACGGGTAAAAGAAGCTTATGACCTGCTGGTTCATGGAAAGGGTTCTCCTTCAAATAACATTGTCAAAAGCCTTGAAAAAAGCTATTCAGAGGAGGTTACGGATGAATTTATCAAACCAATTGTAATGACGGATGCAGACGGGTCTCCCGTAAGCACTATCAAGGATGGGGATGTAGTGATCTTTTTTAATTTTCGCACCGATCGGGGCAGGGAACTCACTGAGGTATTGAGCCAGCAGGCCCACCATGAGCAGAATATGCACCCTTTAAAGCTGCATTATGTCACCCTTACCAATTATGACGATTCCTATAAGGGAGTCCTGGTGGTATACAACAAGGAAAATATCAGGGACACCCTGGGTGAAGTCCTTTCAAAAGCGGGCAAAAAACAGATCCGTATCGCAGAAACCGAGAAATATCCGCATGTGACCTTTTTCTTTAACGGGGGCCGTGAAGTTCCTTTTGAAGGTGAAGAACGAATCCTGTGTCCTTCCCCAAAAGTGGCCACCTATGACCTCAAGCCTGAGATGAGTGCCTATGAAATAAAGGATGCCATTATTCCTGAATTGAAAAAAGGTGAAGCAGATTTTGTTTGCCTGAATTTTGCCAATCCGGATATGGTGGGTCATACCGGGGTAATGTCTGCCGCCATTAAAGCCTGTGAAACAGTAGACAGTTGTGCCGAAGCCGTCATTGAAGCTGGCCTTGAAAACGGCTACAGTACGCTGGTGATAGCAGATCACGGGAATTGCGATACCATGATAAACCCCGATGGCAGCCCAAATACCGCCCATACAACCAATCCGGTCCCATTGATCCTGGTAGATCCGGACAGAAAAGCCATACAGTCGGGGGTACTGGGAGACCTGGCCCCCACCATCCTGAAAATAATGGGCATTCCCCAGCCTGAATTAATGACTCAAAAGCCTTTAATATAATATGGTACGAAGCTTATACGCCACCATCATCCTTCTTCTTAGCATTATTCTGTTCAATTGCAAAGCCCAGCCCAAAAACACTGCTGTCCGTCAACCCGATGGGAATTCGCAGATACTGGTAGGTACCGCCAACATAGACTCCCTGCTAACCAGGCCATTCGGGAGCTGGTTTGTCCCCAACCTGGAAAATTACCAGCCCAATCCTGAAAAAGTTGAAGCGCTGGAGCCCCTGCTGGAGGACGTGGACATTCTTTTATTTATGGGTACCTGGTGCAAGGACAGCAAAAGGGAGGTACCCCGCTTCGTCAAGATCCTACAGGAAGCAGACTATCCCGTAGAAAAGGTCAGGGTTATCATGATGACACGCGACAAAACTACTCCCCAGAATTATGAAAAGGGTTATGGGATCACTAATGTTCCAACTATCATTTTTAGTAGGGAGGGTACCGAAATCAGCCGAATTGTGGAATATCCGCTTGAAGACATGGAAACGGATATGCTTAAAATCTTAAGCGGGCAGGCCTATCGCCACGCTTATGACTGGGACTGATCTTTCCTGTAGCTGAAGTGCGTACAGCCCAAAGATGTTGATTATCTTTGCCAACTATGATAATCGTTAAGACAGCTGAAGAAATTGAACTGATGCGGGAGAGCGCCCTGCTCGTTTCCAAAACCCTGGGAATGATTGCTGCGGAGATCAAACCCGGAGTCTCCGGCCTGCACCTGGATAAACTTGCCGAAACTTTTATCCGCGACCATGGTGGTGTACCCGGTTTTTTAGGGATGTATGATTTCCCAAACACTTTGAATATAAGCCCAAATGCCCAGGTAGTACACGGCATCCCCTCCAATGAACCTTTTCAGGAAGGAGATATTATCTCTGTAGATTGCGGTGTTTTAAAAAATGGGTTCTACGGAGACCACGCCTATACTTTTGAAATAGGGGAAGTGGCATCTGAAACTAAAAAGCTATTGCAGGTTACCAAAGAATCCCTCTATATAGGCATTGATGCTTTTAAGATAGGCAACCGTGTAGGGGATGTGGGCTATGCAATACAAAATTACTGTGAGAGCCACGGGTATGGGGTGGTACGGGAATTGGTGGGCCACGGGCTTGGCAAGGACCTGCACGAATCGCCTGAAATGCCGAACTATGGCAAAAGAGGCCGTGGGAAAAAATTTGTTGAAGGCATGGTAGTGGCTATTGAACCCATGATTAACATGGGGACCCGGCGTATCAAACAACTAAAGGACGGCTGGACCATTTTAACGGCAGATGGTAAGCCCAGCGCCCATTTTGAACATGATATCGCGCTGATTGACGGCAAACCCCAACTGCTCTCAACTTTTGATTACATATATGAGGCCCTGGGCATCCAATCAGATGAAGAGAAGCCTTACCGGCAGGACCAAACAGTATAAGGACCTTCTTTATATACTTCTGTGAAGAAATTATTTAAATGGATTTTGGGCTGGGTTCCCCGGCCATTGCTGATCCGCTTCAGTTACGCGGTCAGGCCACTGCTATCTGTTTGGCTCAGGGGAAATACCTATCAGGATCCCATTGACGGAAAATCTTTCAGGACCTTTCTGCCATATGGATATGAGAACCCAAGGGAAAATGTCTTATCGCCCTCCACCCTTTCCCTGGAACGACACCGGCTGCTCTGGCTCTACCTGCAATCGGAAACTTCTTTTTTTGAATCTCCCTTAAGGGTTTTGCATTTCGCCCCGGAACAGGCCTTTTATAAGCGTTTCAGAAAACAGAAAAACCTGGATTACATTACAACCGACCTCAATTCTCCTTTGGCTGATGTAAAGGCAGATATTTGCAATCTACCTTTTGAAGACAATAGTTTTGACGTCATCCTTTGCAATCATGTACTGGAACATATTCCGGACCAGGAAAAGGCCCTTTCTGAGCTGTACAGGGTAATGAAACCCGGAGGTTGGGGTATTTTTCAGGTGCCTCAGGACCTGAAACGGGAAAAAACCTTTGAAGATGCTTCCATTACGGATAAAAAAGAACGGCAAAGGGTTTTTGGTCAATACGACCATGTTCGGATATACGGGCAGGATTATTTCGATATCCTGAGTTCTGCCGGATTTAAGGTAGAAGCTGCAGACTTTGGGCGCAGCCTGAAGCCTGAACTTATTGAGCGCTACCGCCTCGCAGAAGGAGAGCTTATTCCTCTGGTTCGGAAGCAGCCCCGCCAAGAGCCTTCATAAAACCAGGAGTCATAAACTCCTGGGTATTCCCCGCCTGGTCCAGGTAGATGATATACCCCTCCAGTTCCGGGCTGTCAGCCAGAATCTTTTTGGACCGTTTCAAATCCATGGCCATAAAGGCTGTGGCATAGGCATCAGCTACCATGCATTCAGCAGCCAGCACGGAAGTAGCCAGGATATTGGAATTCCGGGTGTATCCGGTAAGCGGATCTATGGTATGAACGTACTTCTGCCCGCTTACCGAATCGATACGGAATTTCCTGTAATTCCCGGAGGACGCCATTGACTGGTCGGTCAGGCGGACAATCTGCTTTATAGCCCTGCCCTGCGTAACCTGGGGATCGTCAATCCCGACCGTCCAGGGCTGTTTCCTGGCCTGGTTCATACCGCGGCTGCGCAATTCACCGCCCACCTCTATTAGATAATCTGTGATGCCTTTATTATCCAGAAACACTGCCAATCGGTCAATGGCATATCCTTTTGCTATTGCATTAAAATCAAATCGAATGGCAGGATCAGCCTTCTCAATACGGTTATCTGCCCTGAGGGACACCTTGTTGAAGCCCACATAGTGCAACAGGCTATCGACTACTATGCTGTCCATTTCCAGAGAACTCCCCGGGCCAAAGCCCCAGGCATCTACAAGGATACCAACGGTTGGATCAAAATAACCCCCGGTTTTCCTATATATGGTTTTCGAAGTATTGAATACTTCCCTGAACTGCTCATCTACCGCCACTGTTGTATCCCCTTGGTTGACCCTGCTGATATCCGAATCCGGCCAGTAGGTAGACATGGACTGATTGATCACCTGGAATACAGAATCAATCCCGGGCTGCAAATCTGCTAGTTCTGCAGAAAACAGCTTTACAGCGTAGGAAGTACCCAGGGCCGCTCCCTGATAGGTTTGTTCTGCCAGGGGTACTGGTGAACACCCGCTAATACCTAGCCACAAACAGCTGATTACGGTACTATATTTCCAAAAGCCCCTCATATTCCACTAAGTATTCTTCATTGAGATAAACCGGCAGGTTCCGGTCTGTAGCATTGGAAAGCCGAACCCCTGCGTAATAGGTTTTGGCTTCGAATTTTAAGGCGTGATCCTTGACCTTTTTCAGCAATTTGGTATCGTAATCCCTTGGGTCATCCGGAAAGGCAACCGGCCGGACCACAATAAAATGCAATTCCTTTGCTTTCAGGCAAACGAATTGAGGGTTTTTACCCGGTTTACTGTTTACGGCCATAAATTCAAAACCGTCGCTTTCCAGCTCCCGTCCCACTATATTCATGGCCAGGTTGTGTAATTCCTGACTGCTCAATGGTTTCATGCTACTATTCATAGTAAAAAAAACCGATATTCAGGAATATCGGTTTGTTATATGGTTTGCAGAGATTAGCCTCCGAAATCGTCAAAGCGGATATGCTCATCCGGGATGCCGAAATCTTCTCCCATTTTCTGTACGGCCTTGTTCATCAGCGGTGGTCCGCAGAAATACAGCTCGATATCTTCAGGAGTTTCATGGTGATTCAAATAATGATCAATCACACAATTGTGGATAAAGCCCACAAAGCCATCCCCAGGAGCATCCAGGTTTTCCTTAACCTTCCAGTTGTCTTCCTCCAGGGGTTCCGACAGGGCCATGTAAAACTTAAAGTTCGGAAATTCCTTTTCCAGACGTTTGAAATGGTCTATGTAGAATAATTCCCGTTTGGAGCGCCCCCCATACCAATAGGTCACCTTCCTGTTGGTTTTCAGGGTCTTGAACAAGTGGTACAAATGAGAGCGCATAGGTGCCATCCCGGCTCCCCCGCCCACATAGAGCATTTCCGACTCGGACTCATTGATAAAGAATTCACCATAAGGCCCGGATATAGTCACCTTATCGCCTGGTTTACAGGCAAAAATATAAGACGAGGCAACCCCGGGGTTAACATCCATCCAGCCGTTCTTGGAACGGTCCCACGGCGGTGTTGCGATACGCACATTCAACATAATCTCCCTCCCTTCCGCAGGGTATGAGGCCATGGAATATGCCCGCTCAACGGTTTCCGGGTTCTTCATCACCAGTGGCCATAAATTGAATTTATCCCACTCTGCCTGGAATTTGTCCGGGGTTTCGTGTTCTTCGGGGTGGGCCGTAATGTCGATATCCTTGTAAGGCACTTCACAGGGCGGGATTTCAATTTGAATATATCCCCCGGCCTTGTAGTTCATATCTTCCGGGATCTCCACTACAAACTCCTTGATAAAGGAAGCCACGTTAAAGTTTCTAACTACGGTTGCCTCCCATTTCTTGATCCCAAAAACTTCTTCAGGAATGGTGATTTCCATATCCTGCTTAACCTTTACCTGGCAGGCCAGGCGTGCCCCCTCGGTGAGTTCCCGTTTTGAAAAATGCGGGGTTTCAGTAGGCAGTGCCTCCCCTCCTCCTGCAAGTACGTGGCACTCACATTGGATACAGGTTCCCCCTCCCCCGCAGGCAGAGGGCAGAAATATCTTTTTGTTTCCAAGGGTAGACAGCAGGGAGCTACCTGAAGCCACCTCCAGTTGTTTTTCGCCATTAATGGTAATGGTCACTGGTCCTGAAGGCGATAGCTTTTCCTTGGTAAAAAGTAAAAGGGCAACAAGGGCCATTAACAGAATCAGAAATGCGATAATGGTGATCGTTATAGTTCCAACAGTGCTTGTAGCTAAAATCATTGCTTGTTGATTGTTACGTCGTTATAGGATACGGCGTCTTGTTCTGCCGTTTCCGTATCATCTTTAGTTTTTGTCAATTCCGCCTCCGGAGCCTTTTGCTCGGTTTGTACGGTTTCTTCCACTTCACCAACACCTTCATCTCCGCCTGTAAGCATCCCTCCAAAACTCTGGAAGCCAATCCCCATCAGGCCGGTGATAATAAAAGTGATTCCCAGACCGCGAAGCGGAGGTGGAACATTGGAGTACCGGATTTTCTCCCGTATGGCTGCAATGGCCAGGATAGCCAGGAACCAGCCAATTCCCGAACTAACGCCGTAATTGAAAGCGAGAGCCAGATTAGGGATTTCCCGGGCCTGCATAAACAGGGAGCCTCCGAGGATTGCACAGTTTACTGCGATCAGCGGGAGGAAAATCCCCAGGGAGTTATACAGGGATGGCGAGAATTTTTCCACTACTATCTCTACCAGCTGCACCATGGTGGCAATGGTTGCAATGAACAGGATAAAGGAAAGAAAACTCAGGTCGTATTCTGCGTACTCTGGTCCGAGCCAACTCAGGGCACCTTCCTGCAGCAAGTACTGATCCAGCAACCAGTTCAACGGAACGGTTACCGCCAATACGAATATTACTGCTGCACCCAGACCCACGGCAGTTGCAACCTTCTTGGAAACCGCCAGGTAGGAGCACATTCCCAGGAATACGGCAAAGACCATATTATCTATAAAAATGGACTTAAAAAATAATTCTACATGTTCTAACATAATAGCTCTTTATAAGATTTCAGACCGCTTAGTTCTCTTCTATCAGGGCGGGGTTTCGCGACCGCTGTACCCATATAATAATCCCAACCACTATCAGGGCAGCCGGAGGGATAATCATAAAGCCGTTGTTTTCATATCCGGTGGCGTATAGCCCGGTTTTCGCAATAGGATCTCCAAGTACGGGGATGCCGAAAAGCGTTCCGGACCCCAGCAATTCGCGGAAAAATCCTACTATGATCAGAATAACCCCGTATCCAAGGGCATTTCCGATCCCATCAAGAAAAGACTTCCAGGGGCCGTTACCCAGCGCAAAAGCTTCAAAGCGTCCCATGATGATACAGTTGGTAATAATCAACCCTACAAAAACGGCAAGGGTTTTGCTCAGTTCATAGGCGAATGCCTTGAGGACCTGGTCTACCACAATTACAAGGGTAGCTACCACTATAAGCTGCACAATGATCCGGATCTTGGAGGGGATGATATTCCGCATCAGGGAAATAACCACATTTCCTGCACCCAGTACGAAGATTACCGAAAGGGCCATTACCACGGATGCTTTTAACTCAGCCGTAATCGCCAGGGCCGAACAAATTCCCAGCACCTGAATGGTAATGGGGTTGTTGTCCGCCAGGGGATCTAAAATAAGATTTGCATCTTTCTTGGAAAGCAGTGCCATATTATTGTGTTCTAATGGTTTCTAAATAATCCTTATACAGGTTGACGCTTTGGGAGATCATTGCGGAAACCCCGTTACCGGTAATGGTTGCCCCGGCAAGGGCGTCCACTTCATTGTCTGTCTTATCTTCATTTATCGGGTCGTTGTTTCCTTTGGCCACATTGATGCCTGCATAGCGCGTTCCATCCAGAATGGATTCTCCCTTGAAGTCATCCATAAAATATCGCATTTTTATATTGGCTCCTAGGCCGGGTGTTTCCCCTTTATGGTCAAAATAAACCCCCTGTACCACCATTTCGTCATCCAGGGCAATAAATCCCCAGATAGCATCCCAGAGGCCCTTTCCGTACATCGGAATGATATAAAAGGTTTCCCCGTCTTTTTCTCCTATAAACAAGGGGAGTTGTGGAGTTTCACCTGCCTTGGCGGCAGCAACCTGTTTTTTCATATCGATCAGGTAGGCTTCATCGTTCTGGGTGATCTGATCCCCGCTGATGACCATTTGCTCCTTGATGTACTGTCCGAAGGTCTCTTCAACCCTATCTGTAGGGACAAAATTTACGGAACCTTCATCGACATTCTCGTTCACGCCCATGGCATAAAGGATGTTCTGCTGCTTTTCAAAGCGCTCGTTTTCCTGTATTCTGCCCTTAAGGGCAGATGCCAGGTACGCCAGCAATGAACCTACAACTACAACCATCAGGCCTGCAAATACTACTGTGTAGACATTTTTGTCTGTATTAACCGCCATAATTAAACTGTTTCTGCTTTAAGTTCCTGAGCCTTACCATCCGTGGTTTTTGGCAGGATGGTGGCCGTTTTTAATCGTTTCAGTCGTTTTTTAACGTTTGCCCGAATCACGTAATGATCAATGGTTGGTGCAAAGACGTTCATCAGGAGAATGGCCAGGAATACCCCTTCCGGATAGGCAGGGTTGAAAACCCGGATCATTACCGAAATAAATCCGATCAAAAATCCATAAATCCATTTCCCGCGGTTGGTCTGAGATCCGGTCACCGGGTCTGTTGCCATATATACAATTCCGAACGCCAATCCACCCACAATGAGGTGCTTCCAGAATTCAAAACTCATTAATCCGTAAAACCGGCTGGTCTCTGTTATCCATCCCTGGTCTACAACACCATTGAAGATCAGTCCCATGACCAGAGCGCCCAAAACAGCGCTAACCATAATCCGCCAGCTGGCAATTTTGCTGAAAATCAGGAACAAACCGCCCAGCAAAATCAAAAAAGCCGACGTCTCTCCCACAGAACCCGGGATAAAGCCAAAGAACATATCAGACACGCTGTAGTCATAACTGCTGTTTTGTGCCAGGTAACCCAGAATAGTTTCACCTGAAATTGCATCCGGGGTGCCCGCCCGCTCTACGGCCTGGTGTACCCAGACCTTATCCCCACTCATCCAGGTAGGATAGGCGAAGAACAAAAAGGCCCGTATGGTAAGGGCAGGGTTCAGAATATTCATTCCAGTACCGCCGAATACTTCTTTTCCTATTACCACTCCGAATACCACGGCAACGGCCAGCATCCATAGTGGTGTATCAACCGGTACAATAAGCGGAACCAACATCCCTGTAACCAGGTAGCCTTCCTCCACTTCATGACCCTTGATCACCGCAAAGATAAATTCAACCAAAAGCCCGACTCCGTAGGATATAATAACCAGGGGCATCACCTGTGTGAAACCCAACCAGAAATTCTCCCAGGTAAGGAAATTTTCCCATAGCGCCAGTTCCCTTGGCATTCCATTAGCTGCGTCTATGGCTGCATAATGCTGGTAACCGGTGTTGAAAAAAGAAAATAACAGCACCGGCAAAAGTGCCATAATTACCGTGTTCATTGTTCGTTTCAAATCGTCTGCCCCACGGATATGCGACCCTGAATGAGTTGTTTCATCGGGGGTAAACAAAAACGTATGGAAAGCATTGAATGCGGGGGCTACTTTTTTACCCCTCAGTCGATGCTTGATAATGTGCAGGCGTTTTTTAAACGTAAGTCTCTTATCGCTCATATTTATCCTATTTCTTTATAAAGTAAATCCAATCCTTCACGGATTATTTGCTGGTGAGGTTGTTTGGATATGCATATGAATTCAGTGAGGGAAAAATCCTCAGGAATCACTTCGTATAACCCCAACTGCTCCATTTCGTCCAGGTCTTTAACCATGCAGGCCTTCAGCAATTGCATCGGGTAAATATCCAGAGGAAAGACCTCCTCATATGTCCCGGTAACCACAAAGGCGCGGTGTTCCCCGTTGGTATTGGTAGTCAGGTCGTATTTCTTTTTGGGCTGCAGCCATGAGAATGTAAGGGCACGAGTGGTGGAAATCTTGTCAAAGACGGGTTTATTCCATCCGAAGAACTCATAATCATCCCCTTCCGGGATTGCAGTAACGGTATTGTTGTAATACCCAAGGTGTCCTTCCGGGCGGGTCTTACGGCCAGTAAGCACGTCCCCGTTGATCAGCCTGAAATGCTCATTGCTTACCCCACTGGCATAAAGGAAGGTGGAAATTTCAGCTCCTATTTTTGTTTTGTAATACTGAGGAGACTTCACGCAGGAACCTGCCAGGGCGACAATACGCTCTGCATTATATTTTCCGCTCAGTAAGGTTTCCCCTATCAGTACCAGATCTTGCGGGCTCAGCGTCCATACAACCTCCCCCTTGTTGATAGGGTCAATCTTATTGATCTGGGTCCCGACCAAACCTGCAGGGTGCGGCCCGCTTACGCGATGCTCCACAATACCCTGTAATCCTGAAAACGGAGAATCTTCTCCTTTGCCCATACTCACGTGAAAACTTCCCGGGCTGAGTTTCCCGAGGGCCGTTATGGCCGCCTGTAATTCTTTTTCTTTTCCTTTCAGGCTGTAATTGATGTCAGCTGCAAGGGGAGCCGTAACATATGCCGAAACAAAAATAGCCTTTGGAGTTGCTTTCGGATCTGCTATGCGATCATAAGGCCGTTGCTTGATAAAAGGCCAGCATCCCGTCTTTAACAGGTATTCGCGAATGCTTGCATCATCGGCTTTCTGAATATCAAGTGGCTTGTGTTCCAGATATTTCTGCTCCTTGTCTGCCAGGATTTTCACATTTAATATCCGCCTTCGCGCACCCCGTTCTATTTCGATCAGCTCACCGCTTACCGGGGAGGCAAAAAGCATTTCTTCGTTATCCTTGCTGTAAAAAAGTGCTTCACCTGCCTTTACTTCTCCACCTTCCTTGAGCAACATTTTCGGGGTGATCCCGTGAAAATCGTCCATGTTAATGGCATAAACATTGCTGGAAACAGCTTTGGAAGTAGAAGGTTCTGCAGCACCGACAAGATTGATGTTCAATCCTTTTTTTATTCGGATGTCAGTTGACATATTATCGTAGACCTTAGGTTATAAAAATACCGCCCAAAAATAGCACATCTAACAACGTTTTCATAATTATTAACCCTTTTTTTAGGCTTTATACCGGTCGGAATTTCAGGGGCATGGTTTTTGTTTACCTTTAACCCGAAAAAAGGCTTTTAATGCGCCCAGATCTTAAACATTTTTTACTGCTGTTCTGCAGCCTGACTTCATTGGCTCAGGTACAGCTGGAAGTTGATCCACCCGAAAACATCAAAAGCATCATTTTCAGAGGCCCCACTGAGGACCAGTTCCCCATTGTCCAATTGGGGGAATCCATATACCTTGAATTTGACGATTTATCGGCCAGTGAACAGGATTACTATTACCGCCTGCTGCATTGCGACTATGACTGGCAACCCTCACAGCTACTCAAATCACAGTATTTGAGAGGAGTAGACAACCAAAGGATTATCAACTACGAAAACAGCTACACTACCCTGCAGCCCTACTCCAATTATCAGCTCACGATCCCTAATAATCAGGTAAGCCTCAGGGTCAGCGGGAATTATATCCTGGAAATCTACAATGCCAATAACGTCTTACAGTTTTCAAGGCGCTTTGTGGTATATCAGGACCAGGTAAAAGTTCCCGCCATTGTCCGTCGCTCAAGGGATTTCGAGTACCTGATGGAAAAGCAGTCGGTTCAGTTCAGCGTGATTCCCGCAGGCATTCAGCTAATCAACCCCAAGAAAGAGGTTAAAATTGCCATCCTGCAAAATTATCACTGGCCCACAACCCGGTACAACATCCCCCCTCAGTTTACCATAGGGAGTGAACTGGTATACAAGTACGACAAAGAAACAGCCTTTTTCGGCGGTAACGAATACCTGAACTTTGACAGCAGCGATCTGAGGGCCCCCACGGCCGCCATTTCCAGCATCGGATTTGAAGACCTTTACCACCACTATCTCTTTCCCAACCGCTGGCGCTTCAACCAGGAGTACACTTATTTTCCGGATATCAACGGGGATTTTGTAATTAGAACCCTCCAGGGTCGGGATCCCTCCCGGGAAGCGGAGTATACCTGGGTGCATTTCAGCCTGCCCTATACCGATGAAATCGGTTTTGATCAGGTCTACATTTTTGGAAAATACAACAATTATGCCCTGGAAGACCTCAATAGGATGGAATACAATCCGGATACGGGATATATGGAAGCCGCCCTGCTGCTGAAACAGGGTTTTTACAATTTTAAATACGTTATCGCAGGGGAAGATGGCCCTGTAGCCCTCAATGAAGTTTGCGGGAATTTCCATTTCACGGAAAACACCTACACCATTTTGGTTTATTACCGGAATTTTGGGGATATTTACGACAGCGTTATCGGAATCGGGAGTACCAATTCCAGGAACATCAGCAACTAATCCATCTCTCCAATGGAGACCAAACCAGCCAAAACCGCGGGTCGTTACCAACTGCGTTTCAGGGGTACGGAGTGTCTTAATTGTGGCCATCCCCTGGACATGAGTGACAAGTATTGCCCGAACTGTTCCCAGGCCAACAGTACCAAGAAATTAACAATAAAGGACTTCCTGGACGAATTTCTCTCCAGCCTGATCGATTATGATTCACGGCTCTGGAAGTCCCTGGTTTCGCTATTGACCCGCCCGGGGCGTATTTCGCTGGATTACATAGCCGGCAAACGGGTATCCTATTCCAACCCTTTTCGCTTTCTGCTCAGCCTGGCATTTGTTTATTTTTTGTTACTCGGATTTGCCGGTAACCTGGGGGATCTGGACAATGTGAACCTGGACAGTAAAATCAGCTCCGACCCGGACAGCGAATTCTCCTGGGGTTTAGGCACAGATCAGTTCTCCGATGCCGCTCAACAAGTAATGGATTCCCTCGAGACGGAAGGAAAGATTGATTCCAAGAAACTGGCCAATTCTATTGTTGAGGCACAACGCAAAAAAGACTCTGCCATGATCGCAGACCCTAAGGGGTACCTCAGCGGTTTATCAGGAAAGGGTTTTACAGAACGGTTTATTGGAAAAAGCAACCTTTTTTTCAAACTGATTCATGAAGACACCCTCTTTAGCTACGATGATGCCGCGAAGAAATACAAGTTGGATGACAAGAACGAAAACCGTGTTGCCTTTGATATGGCCAAAAGTGTACAACGCGCCCTGCAAAGGCCAGGATCATTTTTGTCTGACTTTATGACGAAGCTTCCCTTTGCAACTTTTTTCTTCCTTCCCCTGTTTACCGTCTTTGTCTGGGGGGTGTATATCAGAAAAAACTACACCTACACCGATAATCTTATTTTTAGTTTCCACAATCAGTCGCTATTATTTATCTTGCTCATTATTAGTTTTTTAATCGACCTCTTACTGAAGATTGACAGCTCGGGGATCTTCCTGCTTGTTTTTGGATTTTACCTGTATAAAGCCATGCGGAATTTTTATAAACAGGGTCGTTTTAAAACTATCATAAAGTTTCTCATACTGAACACAATTTTTTTTATTTTAGCCTTGATGGCCGGGGTAGCATTTTTTGTGGGCAGTGCCATTACCTATTAGCAGCAAATGATCACACAGGTAACCAAAGGGATTAAAATATCGGTAGATACCAGTTTTGAAGGGACTTTCTTCAAGAACTACAAAATGCACTTTGCTTTCGGCTATACCATTACCATTGAAAACCAGAGCAAAGACTCGGTGCAGCTCACCTCCCGACACTGGAAAATATTCGATTCCCTGAATGATTTTGAGGTCCTGGACGGGGAAGGGGTCATTGGGAAAAAACCGGTTATCAAACCCGGAGAGTCTCACACCTACAGTTCAGGTTGCCTGCTCGCTTCTCCCATAGGGGCAATGAAAGGGCATTACAACATGGTGAACTTTTCTTCCACTGAGAAATTCAGGGTTTACGTCCCCACTTTTAAATTCAGTGCGCCCTTTGCCCTGAATTAATCTGGCTTTTAAACTTCTTTTCCTTTTAAAAGGAACTCCCTTTTCGTACCTTTGATGGAATTTTTAATCAAAGAAAAAAACGCATTATGGGTAAAGGATTTTTTCAGGTCCCAACGGCGATAAACGAACCGGTTAAAGAGTATGCTCCGGGTTCTCCCGAACGGGAAGCTGTACTGAAACAATACAAGGAATACTTCAACGGAAATGCAGATATCCCCATGTATATAGATGGGAAAGAAATCCGCACCAACCAGACCAGAAAAATTGCACCTCCACACGATCACCAGCACCAGGTAGGGCAATATCACCTGGCCTCCCAGAAAGAAGTAGATCAGGCCGTCTCCACAGCCCTGGAAGCCCGCAAAAAATGGGCAGCACTTTCCTGGGAGCAGCGGGCCGCCATTTTTCTCAGAGCAGCCGACCTGATTGCAGGGCCTTACCGGGCAAAAATCAATGCAGCCACCATGATCGCGCAATCCAAAACCATTCACCAGGCCGAGATTGATGCAGCCTGTGAACTGATAGATTTCCTGCGCTTTAATGTGGAATTCATGTCCCAGATATACCAGGAGCAGCCTGAATCTGCCGAAGGCATCTGGAACCGGGTTGAATACAGGCCGCTGGAAGGCTTTGTATACGCTATTACCCCTTTTAATTTTACAGCCATCGCCGGAAATCTGCCGGCCAGTGCTGCCATGATGGGAAATGTTGTAGTCTGGAAACCCAGCGACCATCAGATTTTCTCAGCCCAGGTAATTATCGAGGTATTCCGGGAGGCTGGCCTGCCGGATGGCGTAATTAATGTGGTTTTTGGGGATCCCGTTATGATTACCAATACGCTGCTTTCACACCCCGATTTTTCCGGCCTGCATTTTACAGGTTCGACTCAGATTTTCCAGTCGCTCTGGAAACAAATAGGAAATAATATCCACAACTATAAAACCTATCCGCGCATAGTTGGAGAAACTGGCGGAAAGGACTTTATTATTGCCCATCCTTCTGCCGTTCCCCAGCAGGTAGCAACTGCTATCACCAGGGGAGCCTTTGAATTCCAGGGCCAGAAGTGCAGCGCTGCATCCAGAGTTTATCTTCCCAAATCTACGGCTGAAGCGATTCTGAAATTGGTCAAAAAAGACATCGAGTCCCTTAAAAAACCAGGTTCTCCAGAGGATATGACCCATTTTGTAACCGCTGTAATACACGAAGGTTCTTTTGACAAACTGGCCTCGTATATAGACCGGGCCAAGGAACATCCCAATGCCGAAATAATTGCAGGGGGGTCATACGACAAGAGCAAGGGATATTTTGTGGACCCAACGGTAATTCTCACTACCGATCCGCATTACGAAACCATGGAAACCGAATTATTCGGGCCAGTGGTTACCGTTTATGTCTATGAAGACAAGAACTGGAGCAGCACCCTGGAGCTGATAGACCAAACCTCTATTTACGCCCTCACTGGGGCTGTTATTTCCAGGGACCGCTACGCCATTGAAGAGGCCACACGGGTACTTGAAAATTGTGCGGGTAACTTCTATATCAATGACAAGCCCACCGGGGCGGTTGTAGGACAACAACCCTTTGGAGGAGCCCGGGCTTCGGGAACAAATGACAAAGCTGGCTCTGCCCAGAACCTGATGCGCTGGGTGTCTCCGAGGCTGATCAAAGAAACTTTTGTGAGCCCCGAAGATTACCGGTATCCGTTTTTAGGATAAGCTAAAAAAAGCCCCGGAAATTCCGGGGCTTTTTATTTATAGGGATGCTTGTGGGAGGTAAACTACTTTTTTGGTTTCAAAAAAGGGCTCCTTGAAGAAGCGACTCAATTCCGTAACCTCTGCCTGAGGGAAGCCTGATAATTCCTCACTGAGGTCACCTCCCTTGAGGTAAAGGATTCCATTGGGCACCGAATGCACCGATTTTGCCTTGATTTTACCCTCAGTCCAACGGACAAAGGTGGGCATAGCCGCCACGGCGCGGCTCACAATAAAGTCGAATTGATCATCTAGCTGCTCCACCCTTATTTGCCGGGCTTTTGCATTTTCGAGACCCAAGCCGGAAATGACCTCCTCCACCACGCGGATTTTTTTTCCGATGGCATCCACAAGGGTAAAATGGGTTTGCGGAAAGAGGATGGCCAGGGGGATTCCGGGAAAACCCCCGCCCGTGCCTACATCCAGTACGGCAGCCCCCGGCTCAAAACGCATGACCCTGGCAATTCCAAGGGAATGCAGTACGTGGCGCAGGTAGAGTTCATCGATATCCTTGCGGGAAACCACATTTATTTTTGCATTCCAATCCTGATATAATGCAGCCAGAGCTTCAAAGCGGGCTTTTTGGGTATCGGATAAATTGGGAAAATATTGGAATACTGTTTGGGCTGTCATGCGTATCTTTGTCCTTTAGCGGCAAAAATACTATTTTAGTTCAGGTATTAAAGTCGAAAATAAATCGTTATTACTTTATAATCAGTACGTTTACAATATGCAATCCAAAACTATCCGGTTTTCACGAACCGACTCCGCCCAATTTTTCAGAACCCTGAATAAACGGGTAAATACCTATTTCAAAGAAAATAAACTCAAAAAAACAGGCAACTGGAAACTGTATGCGAAGACTGCAGTTATGTTTGCGCTTTTCCTTGCCCCATACTTTCTGATCCTCACCCTGAATATGCCCAACTGGGCGAATCTGATGCTTACCATGCTAATGGGGGTAGGCATGGCAGGTGTTGGAATGAATGTGATGCACGACGGAAACCACGGCTCCTATTCGTCCAAAAAGTGGGTCAACAAACTCATGGGAAGTTCCATTTATATCCTGGCGGGAAATGTTTATAACTGGCAGGTGCAGCACAATGTCCTGCACCATACCTATACCAATATTCACAATCACGATGAAGACCTGGAAGCCGGAAGGATACTTCGTTTTTCAAAACACGCCAAATGGCATCGCTTCCACAAATTCCAGCATTACTATTCCGTATTGCTATATGGCCTGCTCACTTTTAACTGGGCCATTACCACAGATTTTATGCAGATGTACCGTTATACCAAGCGAAAACTGGCTTATGGGAAATTCCCCAACCCGGTTGTAAACTGGAGCGTACTGCTGATTACGAAGCTTATCTATATAACCATCTGGATTGTCATCCCCATGCTGGTGCTCGATATTGCATGGTGGAAAGTCTTGTTGGGCTTCTTTATTATGCACTATGTTGCCGGGGTGATCCTCTCGGTTGTCTTTCAGTTAGCCCATGTGGTGGACCATGCCGAGACCCCCCTGCCCCAGGAGGATGGAAGTATGAAAAATACCTGGGCAATACACCAGTTACTTACCACTGTGAATTTCGGGACGAAAAACAGGATCGTTAACTGGTTTACAGGTGGGCTGAACCATCAGGTAGAACATCATATCTTTCCGAATATTTCTCATATTCACTACACAAAAATCTCCAAAATTGTGAAACAAACGGCAAAGGAGTTTAATTTGCCCTACAATGAGTATAAAACTACCCGGAAAGCTATAATTTCGCATTTTAAACATTTGAAGGAGCTGGGGAAAGAACCCAGCCTGCAATTACAGTAACGCCTCCACTCCTATGAAGCACTATTTGTCTGACCGAATAAACAACATGTCTACTTCGGCCACCCTGGCTATGGCTGCAAAAGCCAGAGAACTCAGGCAGGCCGGCAAAGACATTATCGGCCTTAGCCTTGGGGAACCTGATTTTAATATTCCTGATTTTATAAAAGAAGCTGCCAAAAAAGCTGTAGATGAGAATTATAGCAGTTATTCCCCTGTTGATGGTTATGGGGATTTAAAGGAAGCGATATCAAAGAAATTCAGCAGGGACAATGGTCTGCAGTACGGGCTGGATCAAATTGTGGTCTCAACCGGGGCGAAACAATCCCTGGCCAATGTTGCCATGGTAATGCTCAACAAAGGGGATGAGGTGATTTTACCGGCACCCTACTGGGTAAGTTACAGTGACATTGTAAAGCTGGCCGAAGGAGTACCGGTTGAAGTACCTACCAGTATTGAGACGGATTTTAAAATGACACCCGAACAACTGCGGAAGGCCATCGGCCCTAAAACCAAAATGCTTTGGTTCAGCTCCCCCTGCAACCCCAGCGGTTCGGTTTACAGTAAAAAAGAACTGGAGGGCCTGGCTGACGTACTGCGCGAATTCCCGGATATTTTCATCGTATCAGATGAGATTTACGAGCATATTAATTTCAGGGAAGGGCATGTGAGCATTGCAGGTATCCCCGGGATGTATGAGCGAACCATTACGGTAAACGGGGTTTCCAAAGCCTTTGCGATGACCGGGTGGCGTATTGGCTATATTGGAGCAGCCAGCTGGATCGCCAAGGCCTGTACCAAATTTCAGGGGCAGATTACCAGCGGGGCCAATGCCATTGGACAGCGGGCTACTATAGCTGCCCTGCAAGCCCCGGTTGAAAAGATCCGCTTTATGATTGATGAATTCCACAAGAGGAGGGATATTATCCTGGAATTACTCAGGGAAATAGAGGGATTTCAGGTAAATGTACCCGAAGGAGCATTTTACGTATTTCCGGATATCTCAAATTTCTTTGGGAAGACGCTCAGGGGCAAAACCATTACGAATGCATCCGATTTTGCCCTGTATCTATTGGAAGAAGCCAATGTGGCGACCGTAACCGGTGAAGCCTTCGGCAATCCGAATTGCATACGTATTTCCTATGCGGCTTCAGAAGCCGAAATTCGTGAAGCCATAGCGCGCATCCGCGAAGCGGTAAGTTCCTGAAGCCAGAATAATCAAAAGGCCTCAGGTGCGTTTCCAGAAGTAAGGGGTAATCAGTATCAGCACTGTAAATAATTCCAGCCGGCCAGCCAGCATCAGAAACCCGCACCACCATTTTCCCAGAGCCGGAAGACCGCTGAAGTTGTTTAGCGGGCTAAGGGTTCCAAAAGCCGGGCCCACGTTACCTAGGGAAGAGGCAGCCCCTCCTATAGCCGTAACAAAATCCAGACCCAGAAACCCAAGTACCAGAGCCCCGATTATAAAGAGCAGCATGTAGAGCACGAAAAAGGCAATGATGTTGTAAACAATGTGTTCTGTAACCGTTTTATCATTGTAACGCACAGGGATAATAGCGCTTGGATGCAGGGTGCGTTTAAACTCCAGCAAGCCGTTTTTGATGATCAGGATGTGCCTCATGATCTTAATCCCCCCGGCTGTAGAACCTGCCGAGCCCCCGGCAAACATCAAACCGAAAAAACAGACGGTTAGAAAAGGGGTCCAGGCAGTAAAATCAGCGGTTACAAATCCGGTTGTCGTAACTACGGCGATAATCTGAAAGAGGGCATGCCTGAAGGAACTCTCCATATCCCCAAGCACCTGAGGGTGGTATGCAGACACGGCAACATCGGCCTGAAAATAGACCACCACAGCCGCTAAAAGGGTCAGTAAGACAATGAATAAGGAGTAATAGCGGAACTCCTCGTCCTTTAAGATTTTCTGAACCCTGCCCTTAAATGCAAAATAACTCAGTACGAAGTTGGTCCCGGCCAAAAACATAAACAGAATGATGATATACTGTATCACCGGCTGGTCATTCCAGAAAGCGATACTGGCATTTTTAGTCGAGAAACCCCCAGTGGAAAGGGTAGCCAGGGAATGGTTTATTGCATCAAAGAAAGACATTCCTGCCAGCCTTAACAGCAATGTTTCGGCCAGGGTATAGCCCACGTAGATAAACCAAAGCCTTTTAGCGGTATCTGTTATCCGCGGATGTAGTTTGTCCCCGCCCGGCCCGGGGGCCTCAGCGGCAAATAATTGCATACCCCCTATCCCCAGCAGTGGCAGAATGGCTATCGCCAGCACAATAATACCCATCCCCCCTATCCAGTGGGTGAGGCTCCTCCAGAACAGAATCCCTTTGGGCATCACTTCTATATCATTCAGGATGGAAGCGCCGGTTGTCGTATAGCCCGACATGGTTTCGAAGAAAGCATCCGTAATATTGGGGATGGCTCCGGTAATTAAGTACGGCAATACGCCCGAAGCCGCCATAATGATCCATCCGAAGGTAACAATGATATAACCTTCCTTCCGCTTAACCTCCTTCTTGTGGCCACGGGTAAAAAACATGGCAATGATCCCTACGAACATTGTGGTTACCGCGGCTAGTGTAATCCCCAGGGTGGCGCCGTCTTTGTATATTCCGCTTACCAGTGCCGCCAGGAGCATAAACCCCCCGTTGAAGAGCAGCAGCAGCCCCATCAGATGAAAGATAATCCTGGAGTTCAGTCCCATATTACAGGAATAATTTTTCAATCTTAGGAATGGCCGATGGCAGGCAACAAACCACTACGCGGTCTCCTTCCCTGATCTTGAAATTCCCCAATGCAATAATGCCCTCCTCATCGCGAATAACCCCTCCAATAATTGCTGATCTCGGAAAATCCAATTCCCTGATCAATTCTCCATTCACCTCGGAGGTAGCCTTCACCACAAATTCGAGGATTTCAGCATTCAGGTTATTCAGCCGTGTAAGTGCTACTACTTCTCCCTTGCGGATGTGCCTGAATATATTATTGGCGGCCAGTAGTTTTTTATTTATCAGCGTATCTATTCCGATGGACTGTGAGAGCTGGAAATAATCCATGTTCTCCACCAGGGCTATTGTTTTTTTAATGTGCTTGGACTTAGCCACCAGACAGGACATGATATTGGTTTCGGAATTTCCGGTAACCGCAATAAAGGCATCCATAGATTCCAGGCTCTCTTCCTCCAGCAACTCCACGTTGCGGCAATCCCCGTTTATTACCAGCGCATTGGGTAATTGATCTGCAATTTCAAAGGCTTTGTTTTTATCCTTTTCAATTATTTTTACATTGAACCTGCTTTCGCATAAATCCCGGGCAGCTTTGGTTCCAACCTTGCTCCCCCCGAGAATCATTACGTTTTTAATTTCCTCCCGCTTTTTACCGGTTAGCTTGTACAACTCCTCTACCCCTTTCCTATCTGTGATAAAGTAGACCTGGTCTGCCTCCATAAACTCAGTATCACCCCTGGGGATGAGCGTAAACTGTGTCCCTTTGCGCTGCATGGCTATGGGCATAAAATGGAATTCCGGAAAGATCTGGGCAGCCTGCTGCACTGTCTTTCCGATGAAAGGGGCTCCTTTTGGAAGGGAAACACCTACCATTATCAGCAATCCCTGTTCAAACTCATAGGTATCGTTGAAGGCAGACTGGTTTAACAATAACTTAATTTCCACTGCAGCCAGTTCTTCCGGGGAAATCAATTCGTCAATGCCCAACTCGGAGAATTCAATTGTGTCTTTATGGTCTATAAATTCGGTATTGCTGATCCTGGCAATGGTTCGCTTAGAGCCCAGCTGCTTGGCCAGCATGCAGAGGGTAATGTTGGTAGTCTCTGAAGAAGTAACCCCAATTACCAGGTCTGAACTGCTAACCTTAGCCTCCGTCAACACAGAAATACTGGTGGCATCGCCCCTGAGAACACGGATATCGAGATGTCCTTCCGCATAGGAAAGGCTTTCCTTATTCGTGTCGATCAGCGTGATGTCCTGTGATTCGTATGAAAGTAATTTTGCGAGATGAAAGCCAACTTCCCCTGCTCCTGCAATAATAATCTTCATTCAGTACGTAATTGGGTTACGATAGGCGGGAAACTTTATAAGGTTTTCCCCATGCCGTTTTCAGGTCTGGATATGGGAACCAAAAACGTAGCAAAATTACGCAATTTTATAATTCCCGGGCATGTCTTCACCAAATACTCTTATCAGCAAGCTCAATGTAAAACCCCTGTTTAATCCTGTCCGTTATAGTATCTTTGCGCTCAAATTCATACTCAATGGGCAAGGAGGTTCTCCCCTACAAAGATTCGGAGCTGAGCAAAAAGGAACAGGTGCGTCAAATGTTTGATACCATTTCGGGCAAATATGACGGTCTGAACCGTATTATTACCTTTGGAATTGACATCCGCTGGCGTAAAAGGGTCGTTAAACTGGTAGGAGCAAAAAAGCCCGATTCCATTCTGGATATAGCCACCGGGACAGGTGATCTGGCCATCGCACTGGCCAAAACCGGCGCCAGCAGGATTGTTGGATTGGATATCGCCAGGGGAATGCTGCAGGTAGGAGAACACAAAATACAAAAACGCCATCTCGATAATACCATTGAAATGGTTGTGGGAGACAGCGAGGCCCTGGACTTCCCGGACTCCAGCTTCGATGCCATAACAGTAGCTTTTGGTGTCCGAAATTTTGAAAGTCTCGAAAAAGGCCTCTCGGAGATATACCGGGTGCTAAAACCGGGAGGCATATTAGCCATTCTGGAAACTTCAGTACCGGAAAAACAACCCTTTAAGTGGGGTTATGGGATCTATAGCAAATACCTGCTGCCGGCCTTTGGCAAGCTATTTTCAAAAGAGGCTTCTGCCTATTCTTACTTATCCGAATCTGCAGCTGTCTTTCCACATGGGAAGGCTTTCAACAATATTTTGGGTAAAATAGGGTTTATAGGTATGAAACACAGGCCCCAGACTTTTGGAGTTGCCACCATATACACCGCCACAAAATAAAGGTATGAAACAGTTCCGGTTGCTTTTCATCGCGCTTGCCCTAAGCCAGCTTGCCCAGGGGCAATTCAATGAAAAGCCTATCATGAACCTGGAGAACGAAGACAAAAAATTCCTGAACTGGGGGTATTACCTTGGCTTTAACCAGTACGATTTTAAATTTGAATACCGCAATGACCTGCCAGACGTGCTGGTGGACAAATCGTTAGGTTTTAACGTTGGCCTGATCGGGGAAATGCGGATAAATGAGTTTCTGGATCTGAGGTTTGAACCTGGTCTTTTCTACTCTTCCCGTACTCTGGGCTTTACCGGTTTTACGGAAGAATCGGATGCCCTGCGGGAGGTCAAATCTACCTACATCAATTTCCCGCTGTTGCTCAAAGCATCCACCCGAAGGATAGGAAACTGGAAGCCTTTTATTGTAGGGGGCGCAGGGATGGCACTCAACCTGGGCAGCAATGAAACAGCCCTTGATGATAACAGCAGTGGTACTTTTCGAATGAAAAAACAAGTTTTTAACTACGAATTGGGCTTTGGCATTGATTTCTACCTGGAGTATTTCAAGTTTTCTCCTTCGATCAGGGGGGTATTCGCCATTTCGGATGAACTGGTACCCGACCGGGACCCTGCCAGCCCCTGGACCGGAAATATCCTGGCGATGCGAACCCGGGGGATTTTTGTGAATTTTACTTTTGAGTAGCGTTCTGGTTGCGGTTTTGTACCGCATACAGAAAAATAGCAGTTGCTGTAGCCACATTAAGGCTCTCAGCCGCCCCGCCCGCAGCCGACGGGATGGATAATATTGTATTTACCCGTTTTGTAAGCGCTTCGGAAATTCCATGTGATTCACTCCCCATTACCAGGATTCCAGAATCTGGTAAAATTTCCGAAGGCAGGGGCTTCCCCTCCATACTTGCTCCGAAAATGGGAATATCGATCTCTTTGAGGATAGCATCCAGCCTGCCATAAGATACGCTGACACGGGCAATGCTGCCCATGGTTGCCTGCAGTACTTTAGAGTTATAGCAATCTACCGTATCGGTTGAACAAAGGAGTTCCGGGATGCCAAACCAATCACACAGGCGGATGATCGTCCCCAGGTTCCCTGGGTCGCGAACCCCATCCAGTACTACCGTCCAGCCCTGGAAACGCGGTGGTTTCGCTTCCGGGATTTCGAACACCCCCAATACCTTGTTGGGTTGGACCAGACTGCTCATTTTTTTAAGCTGCAGTTCTGAAATCTGCTCAAAATCTCCCTCGAGCAGTTCACTTTCAGTAGTAAAAAGGCGGTATGGCCTGATTTTGGATTGCAATACCTCTGAAACGAGTTTGATTCCCTCGGCAACAAAGAGGCCTTCTCGCTGCCGATTCTTTTTTAACTGCAGGCTTCTTATAAACTTGATTTCGCTTTTAGCAACCATTCAAAAAATGTAATTTTGGATTCTATGAGAGCCCGACGGCAAGTTGTATTACCCACCGCTAAAATAGGATTATTATTTCTGGGGATTTGTATTTGTTCTTGCAATGCGCTTAAACGCGTGGAAGACGATCAACTGCTGTTAAGCGATTACGAAATTCTTGCGGATGGGGAAAAGATTGGGGATCCGGCCATAAACAGCCTGGTCATTCAAAAACCCAACAGCAGGGTTCTGGGCTTCCCGCTTCGATTGCACCTCTACAACCTGGCCAAAAAAGATCCGGATTCTTCATTTCAGGACTGGTTGAGCAAAAAGGAGAAACGGCAACAACGGCTGGAATCGCTGCTTTCTCGCAAACAGGTTGAAAGGCTGGGAGAATCTTTCCTGGTAAAGGGGTACAGCGAATGGCTCAAGAATGTAGGAGAGGCCCCGGTGATCATTGACAGCTCCAAAGTGGAAAAGACCCTTGGCCGTTTGAGCAATTACTACAATACCCAGGGGTATTTCAACAATACCGGCCGTATTAGCATCGATAGCATTGGGAGGAAGCGAGCTGAAACACGCTACATCCTGGATCTGGGAAACCCCTACATAATAGACAGTTTAAGCCAGGATATTGCATCTGCAGCCATAGATTCATTATATCAACTCAACAGGGATAATTCTCTGGTTCAGGAAGGAGAGCAATTTAATCTGGACAATTTTACGCGGGAGCGTGAGAGGCTAACTACTGTATTCCGTAATTCGGGAATCTGGAACTTTCAGGAAAGCTCCATCAGCTATGATATTATCCGGGATACGGTTAAGGTCCGGGAAGATCAGCAGATGAATGTGGAACTCAATATCGACAATTTGCGATCCAGGCAAGACAGTGCTGCAAACGGCACGGAGTACAGGGTACACCGTATGGGGAACATTAACATTTTTGCAGATCATAATTTTACGGATACTACAGATAGCCTGCAAACCCTTGAATACAACAATTATACGATTTACTATAAAAATCGCTTACGGTATAAACCCAAGGCCCTGACAGATGCCATTTTCCTGCAAAAGGACAGCGTTTACCGGGATATTGACCGCCTGCGGACCTACCGGCAGATCAGCAATCTGAATACTTTCCGTTATCCGAATATTGAATTGCTGGACCGGGAAAACGATCGCCTGGATGCAAATGTCTACCTGGCGGCCCGGCCCAGGAACTCACTAAGCCTGGATTTCGATATCACACATTCGAATATACAGCGATTGGGGATCGGATTAGGAGCTGCTCTTATTACCCGAAACATATTCGGAGGTGCCGAAACGCTGAGCCTTTCAGCACGTGGAAATTTTGGCTTGCTGAGCGATGAGTCCCTGCCTGAAGATTATTTCTCGGAAGTTGGAGGGGATATTAACCTAACTTTTCCCAGGATATGGTTTCCCGGCGTCAACGCTGCGAAGCTGATACCCTTTTACATGCTGCCCAAAACCCGGATTTCCCTGGGTACCACCTTCCAGAAGAATCTGGGGCTCGACAAGCAAACCTTCAATAACATACTGGGTTATAACTGGTCCCCAACCGACCACTCCAAACATCAAATAGAACTGCTTAATGTACAGTTCGTAAGAAATGTAAACCCGGACCGTTTTTTCAATGTGTACCAAAGTACCTACCGCCGCCTGGATGACATTGCCGACAATTACGAGGCGGTTCCGGGTCTTGACACCCTGTTTGTCACAACCGGAGATCCTGCGGATCCCTTACGGCTCTCCATCCCTGAAGGCACAAATGGATTTATTGACACCGTCCTGGACAACAACCTTATTCCCCCTTCGGATCCTGATTATATAGATGTCTCCCGAATTTCAGAAAGGCGGGACCGCCTAACGGAAAACAATCTGATTTTTACCACCAATTACTCGTATACAAGAGATAATAAAACGGATATCAACGACAATAGTTTTTACAGTTTTCGCTGGAAAATTGAAAGTGCCGGGAATTTATTGTCCGCGATCTCCCGCATAATCCCTTTTGAAGAAAGTACAGACGGGAATAAACTGGTTTTTGGTGTCCCCTACTCCCAATATATTAAAACGGAATTCGACTATATCAAGCATTGGGAATTGTCCGCTACGGATGTTTTGGCATTCCACTATTTTATCGGTATTGCCATTCCCTACGGAAATGCCGACGATATCCCGTTTCTCAGGAGTTATTTTGCAGGAGGCTCCAATGACAACCGTGCCTGGTTTCCTTATTCTTTGGGTCCGGGAAGCAGCCAGAATATCAATGACTTCAATGAAGCAAATTTTAAAATCGCCATGAACCTTGAGTATCGTTTTCCGCTTTTTGGGAATTTCAGGGGGGCACTTTTTGCAGACCTTGGAAATATCTGGAACATCTGGGACCGGGAAGACGACCCGGCCGCAACCTTTACTGGTTTTGGTTCCCTGGCCGATATCGGACTGGGGACAGGCTTTGGACTTCGCTATGATTTTACCTACTTTGTTTTTCGGGCAGATATAGGGTTTAAGACCTATAATCCGGCCGAAATTCCATCCAAAAGATGGTTCAGAGATTACAATTTTGCAAATTCGGTAGTCCAGATAGGGATTAATTATCCTTTTTAAAGGGTATTATTTATTACTTTTGCCTCATTATTAAAACTACTAACTAAGACCAGAAATATGGCCCATTCCATAAAAGCAGGAGTTGCTACAGGCGACCAGGTACAGGAAATATTTGCTTACGCCAAGAAAAATAATTTTGCATTACCCGCCGTAAACGTCATCGGATCCAACACCATTAATTCAGTACTGGAAACGGCTGCGACACTGAAATCGCCGGTTATCATACAGTTTTCCAACGGAGGCGCGCAATTCAATGCAGGAAAGGGACTTTCCAACGAGGGACAGCAGGCTGCCATACAAGGGGCCATTGCCGGTGCCAAGCATGTGCATCAGTTAGCAGAGGCCTATGGTGCCACGGTAATCCTGCACACAGACCACTGCGCCAAGAAACTGCTCCCCTGGATAGACGGGCTGCTGGATGCCAGCGAGGCACATTTCATCGCTACCGGAAAATCGCTGTTCAGTTCGCATATGATCGATCTTTCAGAAGAACCGCTGGAAGAGAATATTGAAATCTGCAAAGAATACCTGGCGCGAATGAGTAAAATGAACATGACCCTGGAAATTGAACTGGGTATTACAGGTGGGGAAGAAGATGGTGTAGACAATACCGATGTAGACGATTCAAAATTGTATACCCAGCCCGAAGAGGTGGCCTATGCCTATGAGGAACTCTCCAAAGTGAGCCACCGCTTTACCATAGCAGCGGCCTTCGGAAATGTCCATGGGGTTTATAAACCCGGAAATGTGAAGCTTACCCCCAAAATACTGAAGAATTCCCAGGAATATATCAGTAAGAAATATCAGGTGGAGGAAAACCACATCGATTTTGTATTTCACGGGGGATCCGGATCTACCCTGGAGGAAATCCGTGAAGCTATCGGTTATGGGGTTATCAAAATGAATATCGACACGGACCTGCAATATGCCTTTTTGGAAGGTGTGCGGGATTATATACAGGACAAGAACGCCTACCTTCAATCCCAGATCGGGAATCCGGAAGGCGGGGATCAGCCCAATAAAAAATTCTACGACCCGAGGGTATGGCTGCGGGAAGGGGAAAAGACCTTTGTGGCCCGTCTGAAAAAGGCCTTTGAAGACCTCAACAACGTAAACACGCTTTAGGCACTATATAATTTAAACTATAAAAGTTCTATTCTATGTCGTCTTGGTTTAAAAGAAAAGAGAAAGGAATTCAAACTGCCACGGAGGAAAAGAAAGACACCCCCAGGGGCCTTTGGTACAAATCCCCTACCGGGAAAATCGTTGAATCGGAAGAGCTTGCCAAAAATTTCTACGTAAGTCCGGAAGATGATTACCATGTCCGAATTGGCAGCAAGGAGTACTTCCAAATATTATTTGACGATAATAAATTCAAAGAACTGGATCCTAACCTGAGTGCCAAAGACCCGCTGAAGTTTGAGGATACCAAGAAATACAATGAACGCCTGAAGGCAGCCCAGAAAAAAACGGGCCTCAAAGACGCCGTTCGCACTGCCGTGGGAAAATCTATGGGCAAAGATGTGGTGATTGCCTGTATGGACTTTAGTTTTATAGGCGGGTCTATGGGAAGTGTAGTCGGGGAAAAAATCGCAAGGGCTATAGACCATAGTATTGAGAATCAATTGCCCTTTGTCATGATTTCAAAGTCCGGGGGAGCCCGTATGATGGAAGCTGCTTTGTCTTTAATGCAGTTGGCCAAAACATCGGCAAAACTAGCTCAGCTTGCAGAGGCGAAACTGCCTTATATCTCGCTTTGTACGGACCCTACTACCGGTGGTACCACAGCCTCATATGCCATGCTGGGAGATATCAATATTGCTGAACCGGGAGCGCTGATCGGATTTGCCGGCCCGCGCGTGGTAAAGGAAGCTACCGGAAAGGAGTTACCTCCCGGGTTCCAAACCTCTGAATTCGTTATGGAACACGGCTTTTTGGATTTTATCGTGCACCGCAGGGATTTGAAAAAGAAAATCAATCTCTATCTGGATCTGATTCAGAACAACCCCCTCAGGCAATAAAACAACAACTTATTTAATAACAAAACCCCGGATAAATCCGGGGTTTTTCGCGTACAACAATCTCCAAATTAAGGCCTGAACCTTCTTAGGGGTACTGTTTTCGTTGTGCCGTCAGGATAGGTGAGTTCTCCGAAGGCATCGCAGTTTCCATCGCCAAAATCCAGGGATGCACTGAGGTCATTCCGATTTATCTGCAATACACCGCTAACGATAAACCTGCAGGAAAGTTCCCTGCGCAGTGCTTCCAGGACAGTCCGGTTATAGGTATTCCCGGCACGGCTGATAAAGGTTTGGGATCCGGTAATCAAAAATACATTATCCCCCCAGAAACCACTTCCGTATCCTTCTATCCATTCCCGGGTACGGTTACCTTCCCAGGAAGCCGTTTCCCCGTCGGGCCAGGTCCCGTTAAACGCAGAACTGATATCCGATTGAGGGTTTCCATTGGTGTTGGATCGCATCCGCAGTATTTGCGCACCCCCCTCAACGGCGATCCCGTTAAAAGTAAATTCGGAAAGGCTGAGGCTCAGCGTTTTTGTTGCCTGTTCCATGTCCTTGGAGTAGCTAAGGATTACAGCCCCGCTGATAAAATTCCCATTGGGAGTTTCACATCCTTCTCCAAAGTCAATTGTTTTTTCCACGGAAGTATCCGTTTGAACCGTGGTAATGGTAACGCATTCAGGAATAAAACCGGATTTGGCTGTTCCTTTTCCGCTGGCAGCCAATTCTTCGGCTGCATAGACTTCCTCTGCCACATTAATGACTTCTTCGGAAACCCATTCAGATTCGTCGGCTTGCTGCAGGGCAACTACTTCAAAGCTGTCCTGGGCATCCGGTTCTGGGAGTTCATCCTGATTTTTTTCACAGGAGGTTAGCAAGCCACCCATAAGCAGGGCAGCGATTGCGAATTGTTTGAATTGAGGCTTTTTCATAACTTGTTTTTTTAATAGTTAACATTTCTTTGACAGTGGTCAGGCCCAAAAGGTTTAATCCGGTAAAAACATTTTCGATAATCGGCAGGCGTTTTAAAATTATTTCTATCTTTGCAGCCTGATTGAAAATCAATCATATACATAAAAATCATTTACAACAATATTGGCATGTATTTAAGCAAAGAAGTAAAAGCCGAAATCTTTAAGAAACACGGCGGATCAGAGGGTAACACCGGTTCAACGGAAGGGCAGATCGCCCTCTTTACCCACAGGATTAATCACCTGACAGGACACCTTAAGAACAACCAGAAGGATTTCAATACAGAGCGATCCCTGGTGAAATTAGTAGGTAAGCGTCGTAGTCTGCTGGATTACCTTAAAAAGAAGGATATTGAAAAATATCGCGAGCTTATCAAAGAATTGAATATCCGTAAATAACAATTACAGGGAAGCCCAGGCTTCCCTGTTCTTTTTTGGGAAACGCTTTCGTTTCCTTTACATACAAGTCCCAGTATCTGGGCATCATAAAAAGCTTACTTCCGGTTTTTCATTGGTCGACCCAACACAACACACAGACCGTCCGGCGAGACGGCAGACCATTGTTTAATTTCGTCTGCAATCAATAGCAGGCAATAATTTCATTTTATGACACCAAAAATATTTAAAGAGGTCATCGACCTTGGTGACGGTAGGGAAATCTCTATCGAAACTGGAAAACTGGCCAAACAGGCCCATGGCTCCGTGGTTGTTCAATCCGGCAAATGCATGCTGCTTTGCACCGTGGTTTCCAACTACAAAGCCAGCGATGTGGATTTTCTGCCACTGACTGTGGACTATCGCGAAAAATTTGCCGCCTCCGGAAGGTATCCGGGCGGATTCTTTAAAAGGGAAGCACGTCCCAGCGATGGCGAGATCCTGACCATGCGTCTGGTAGACCGTGTATTGCGACCCCTGTTCCCGAAAGATTACCATGCCGAGACGCAGGTAATGATACAGCTCATGTCTCACGACGACGACGTGATGCCGGATGCAATGGCCGGTCTGGCTGCTTCTGCAGCTATACAGCTTTCGGACTTTCCATTCGAATGTCCTATCTCTGAAGTACGCGTAGGACGTGTAGACGGTGCATTCGTCATCAACCCAACCCGTGCCCAGCTCGAAGTTTCAGATATCGATATGGTAATTGGTGCTTCTGCTGACTCCGTAATGATGGTAGAAGGCGAAATGGGAGAAATCTCAGAGGAAGACATGGTGGAAGCCATCAAGTTTGCTCATGAAGCCATAAAGGCACAGGTTGCTGCACAAGTGCGACTGGCTGAAGCTTTTGGAAGAAAAGAGGTACGGGAGTACGAAACGGAAACTGAAGACGAAGCCCTGGAGAAGAAAATCCACGACATGGCCTACGACAAGGTTTACGAAATTGCCAGGGCCGGGTCTTCCAAACAGGAACGCAGTGCCGCATTCTCCGAATTGAAGGAGGAAATTCTGGCCAGCTTCAGTGAAGAAGAGCAGGAAAGCCTGGGCGATCTGATCAAGAAATATTACTATAAGGCCGAAAAAGAGGCTGTCCGTAAGCTCACCCTCAAGGAAGGCTTGCGTCTGGATGGAAGAAAAACAGATGAAATTCGTCCGATTTGGTGCGAGGTAGACTATCTGCCATCCACCCATGGATCCTCCATCTTTACACGAGGGGAAACACAGGCCCTAGCTACAGTAACCCTGGGAACCTCCCGGGAAGCAAACCAGATAGACATGCCTTCCTATGAAGGTGAAGAAACTTTTTACCTGCATTATAACTTCCCGCCCTTTTCAACTGGAGAGGCAAGACCTATAAGAGGTACTTCCAGAAGGGAGATTGGACACGGAAACCTGGCACAAAGGGCTCTGAAAGGGATGATCCCCAATGACTGCCCATACACCGTGCGAGTGGTTTCTGAAGTTCTGGAGAGTAACGGATCTTCCTCTATGGCCACTGTCTGTGCGGGAACCATGGCACTAATGGATGCCGGGGTACAATTAAAGAAACCCGTATCCGGGATCGCCATGGGCTTAATTTCCGATGGTGAAAGCGGAGATTACGCGGTACTTTCTGATATCCTGGGAGACGAAGACCACCTTGGAGACATGGACTTTAAGGTGACCGGTACAGCCGATGGTATTACAGCCTGTCAGATGGATATCAAGGTAAAGGGACTTTCTTATGAAATTCTTGTAAAGGCCCTGAAACAGGCACGTGAAGGAAGGCTTCATATCCTGGAAAAGCTAATCGACACAATCAGCGAACCTAATTCCGATGTAAAACCGCATGCTCCTAAAATGGTGAACACCACCATTCCAAATGATTACATTGGCGCATTGATCGGGCCTGGCGGAAAAGTGATACAGGAACTGCAGAAAGAGACCAAGACTACCATTGTAATCAATGAAGATCCGGTTACCGGGGAAGGTCTGGTTGAGATTCTGGGAACCGATCAGCACGGTATTGACCAGGTCCTTGATAAAATTGCCTCTATAACCTTTAAACCGGACGAAGGCAGTATATATGAAGTAAAAGTGATCAAGATGTTGGATTTTGGGGCTGTAGTTGAATACATGGAAGCTCCGGGGAACGAAGTGCTGCTGCACGTGTCCGAACTGGCCTGGGAGCGCACCGAAAATGTTACCGATGTTGTCAATATGGGTGATGTCTTTGACGTGAAATACCTGGGTATTGATCCCCGTACCAAGAAAGACAAGGTATCCAGAAGGGCATTATTGCCAAAACCTGAAGGATACGTTGAACGCCCGCCCCGCAGAAATGACCGTGGCGGCAGAAACGATCGCGGAGGAAGGAATGACAGAGGCCGTGGAGATCGCAGACCGAGTCGTTCCAGGGATTAAACAATCCTTATTGAAATACTTAAAACCCCTCGCTGAGGGGTTTTTTTATGCCGTTCACCCGGAAAAACTAAATTTCTCACCCCAAATGTAACATTTGAGTGATTTGTACGTATAACTTAATGCAGTAGTAGCATTACTACACATTTATTAAGGAAGGATAGATGAGACAACTTAAGATTACAAAACAGGTAACGAACCGTGAAACCGCCTCTCTGGATAAATATCTTCAGGAGATTGGCAAGGTGGATCTGATCACTGCCGATGAAGAAGTGGAACTTGCCCAGCGGATTAAGGCCGGAGACCAGGCTGCCTTGGAAAAATTGACCAAAGCCAACCTGCGATTCGTGGTGTCTGTTGCCAAACAATACCAGAACCAGGGGCTTACCCTCCCGGACCTTATCAATGAAGGAAACCTGGGTTTGATTAAAGCTGCACAGCGATTTGACGAGACCCGTGGATTCAAGTTTATTTCCTATGCCGTTTGGTGGATTCGCCAGTCTATCCTGCAGGCCCTTGCAGAGCAGTCCAGGATTGTAAGGCTGCCGCTGAATAAGATCGGGTCTATCAATAAGATCAACAAGACTTTTGCTTTTCTGGAGCAGGCCCACGAAAGGGTCCCTTCCGCAGAAGAGATCGCGAAGGAGCTGGACATGACCGTTGAAGACGTTAAACAATCCCTGAAGAACTCAGGCCGGCACGTTTCCATGGATGCCCCCCTGATTGACGGGGAAGATTCCAACCTCTATGACGTTTTGCGAAGCGGGGAATCCCCCAATCCGGACAAAGAGTTATTGCACGAGTCATTGCGTACTGAAATTGAAAGGGCACTGGAGACGCTAACCCCCAGGGAGGCGGATGTCATCCGACTGTATTTTGGTCTTGCAGGCCAGCATTCCATGACCCTTGAAGAAATTGGAGAAACCTTTGATCTGACCCGTGAGCGCGTGCGTCAGATCAAGGAAAAAGCTATCCGGAGGCTGAAGCATACCTCCCGGAGCAAAATCCTGAAAACCTACCTCGGATAAGGAGGCACGAATGCGATCAAAGCCAAATTTTATATTGGATATTTGGTATTAAAATTGTAATTTGTGAAGTGCAACAGCAGTTTATCATGACTGTTCGTTTTTTGATTGATGAATAAACTCCGGCTGATTACCGGAGTTTTTTCTTTTGGGTAATCAGGAACTGAATTTTTAGAATATATTACGGCTCAACCAGGTCAAAGCCGTGTTAATGTCTTTATTGGACAGATTTTCAGGCCTGCCACATTCTGGAAAAAAACTACCTTTACGCGTATCAAAATCCAAGCATTATGCACCGTCCGCTTATCGCCCCTTCTTTGCTTGCCGCAGACTTCGGAAACCTGCAACGGGATGTTGAAATGGTCAATCACTCTGTGGCAGACTGGCATCATATAGATGTAATGGACGGGCTTTTTGTACCCAACATTTCCTATGGCATGCCAGTGATCAAGGCTATTAAAAAACACGCCACCAAACCGCTGGATGTGCATTTGATGATTGTAGACCCGGACCGCTACATACAGACCTTTGCCGACATTGGTGCAGACGTCCTTTCGGTACATTACGAAGCTTGTACCCATTTGCACAGAAGCCTGCAGGCTATACATGCAGCAGGGATGAAAGCCGGTGTTGCCATAAACCCGCATACCCCTGTTTCCTTTTTGGCCGATACCCTTGAAAACATTGATCTGGTTTGTGTAATGAGTGTTAATCCCGGGTTTGGAGGACAGCGCTTTATTCAGAACACTTACAGGAAAATCACGGAACTGAAATCCATGATTGAAGAACGGAAATGTTCCACCCTCATTGAGGTGGATGGAGGGGTTACCCTCGAAAATGCCCCAAAGCTCGTTTCGGCCGGGGCAGATGTCTTGGTTGCTGGAAGTTCTGTCTTTGGTGCAGACAACCCCACAGATGCGATTCGCTTACTGGCTGGCAATCAGTAATCAGTACTGAGCCAGTAAATATTTGATAAGGTCCGTGGTGGTAACAATTCCCACCAATTCATCATTATCCACTACCGGTAAGGCGTGAAACTCCTCCTGAGAAAGGATTTTGGCTACCTCCCTTATGGTGGTATCGGAAGTGACCGTCTTTACATTCTTCGCCATGACCTGGGAAATACTGAACATATCGTAGACAATTGACTCTATTTCCTCCTCTTCCTCATAGGCCCCATCTGCAAAACTGATCCGCAGCAGGTCCGTAAGGCTCAGCATACCCACAATTCCCTTGCCCTTAATAACCGGGATATGGCGAATATGGTGTTTTTTAAACAAATGTTCTGCTTTCTCCAGACCATCCGTGGTATTTAAAACGACTAATTGGGTACTCATGATAGAGGAAATCGGAATGCGGTCCTGAACAGTCATAATCATTAGCTTTAATAAGTTATCTAAAGATCCTCCAAACTGTCATTTAAAAAGATGATTTTTATCATAAGCTTCCGCATTTTCAGGAGCCATTTAAAGATTCATGAATATTGGCTAGCTTTGCAGGGATTGCTGAAAGAAAATAAAGGAATATATGGAGCTGATCATCATTGGCGGAGGACCTATCGGAATAGCCTGCGGTCTGGAAGCCAAAAAAAAAGGAATACCCTATGTGATAATTGAAAAGGGTACAATTGTAAATTCCCTTTTTAATTATCCTGTCAATATGCAATTCTTCTCTTCCTCAGAGCGGTTGGAAATTGATGAAATCCCGTTTATAAGCAAGGAAGCCAAACCCAAACGCAATGAGGCCCTGGAATACTACCGGAGAATAGTGACCTCAAACAAGCTCAATATCCATCTTTTTGAGGAGGTTTCAGAAATAGCAAAGGAGGAGGAAACCTTTACAGTCCAAACTGACAAAGCCTCTTATAGCGCCAAAAATGTGATCATAGCTACCGGATTTTACGACCTTCCCAACCCCCTGGGCGTCCGCGGAGAAGACCTGCCAAAAGTATCGCATTACTACAAAGACCCGCACTATTACGCCAGTCAGAAACTGGCCGTTATCGGGGCTAGCAATTCGGCTGTGGATGCAGCTCTGGAGTGCTGGAGGAAAGGGGCTGAGGTGAGTATGATTATCAGGGGGCCTGAAGTAGGGCAGCGCGTCAAGTACTGGGTGCGCCCAGACATCCTGAACCGGATTGAAGAAGGCAGTATTACCGCTTATTACAATAGCACCGTTACCGAAATACGGGAAAATGAACTGATAATTGATACCCCTGAGGGAGAACGAACGCTTGAAAATGATTTCGTACTGGCCCTCACCGGCTACCAACCCAACTTTGACTTTCTTGAAGCGGCCGGGATTCGCTTGTCGGACGACCCTAAAAGGTTACCTGACTATAATCCGGAAACAATGGAAACCAATATTAAAGGACTATATCTGGCAGGGGTTATTTGTGGCGGAATGGAAACACATAAATGGTTCATAGAAAATTCAAGGGAACACGCCCAATTGATTTTACGGCATATTGTAGCCAAGCAAAAAGATCCGGCCTCGGTATAAACCCCTTTCCATCTGCAATTTGAAGGGTGTCCCGGTAATTTTTATAAACTACCGCTTAAAGAGGACTTATCTTGAAGATAAGTTACTTTTAAAATTTTGTTTAATCTTTAACAGTATTTATTAAACATTATAAGTAATTTGGATCCTCATTCAAATACTACACCATGTACGGAATATTTAAAAAGAAGACTCCTCTCGAAAAATTACAGCAACGCTATGAGAAACTGCTGAAGGAAGCGCACAAGCTCTCCCAGGTCAACCGCAGTAAAGGAGACTCTAAATATGCCGAGGCTGAGGCTTTACTAAACGAAATCAAACAACTGGAGGAACAAAATTAGGATTCCCGCCTTATTATAAATCAGTACTTAGAAAACCGAGGAAAATGCTTGATAATTTATTTAAAGAAAAAAAAGGGCTCAATGGGCATGCCCATGAGGAAATAGGAAATGAGCACCTCTTAACGGGGATGGAAACACCTATGAAAGCAGATGCTTTTCAAATGAGCGACCCTGAAAAAAAGGAGCAAATCGCATTTTACTTTGAAAAAATAATGGGGGTTCTCGGACTGGATCTCAAAGACGATTCCCTGAAAGGAACGCCGGAGCGGGTGGCTAAAATGTATGTGGAAGAAATCTTTTCCGGCCTTAACCCGGCCAATAAACCATCGGTAACGCTATTTGAAAATAAATACCGCTATAACCAGATGCTGGTGGAAAAAAATATCACTTTTTATTCCAACTGCGAGCATCACTTTGTGCCCATCTTTGGAAAGGCACACGTAGCATATATCTCCTCCGGAAAGGTTATCGGACTGTCAAAACTCAACAGAATAGTACAATACTTTGCCAAACGCCCCCAAGTTCAGGAGCGCCTTACCAACCAGATTGGCACAGAATTGCAGCAAATTTTACAGACAAAGGACGTTGCCGTAATAATGGATGCCAAACATATGTGTGTTTGCTCCCGGGGAATACAGGACGACAGCTCAACCACCGTAACAGCTTTTTATGGTGGAGCCTTTAACAAGCCGGAAAAATTAAACGAATTACACAACTATCTAAAAGACTATTCGTAACCACTACAAGGAGGTAATCTGGGCTATTGTAAAGCCTGTCGCTCGGGCATAAAAGCTAAAAAAAGCTCTCATGATACAACTTCTGGAGTTCGCGACCCTGCTCGCCGACGCTGCAATGTTCTTACTCATCTGCTGCGTACAATTGATTATCTACCCGAGTTTCCTGTATTATTCCAAAGAGCAGTTACAAAGCTGGCATTACAGCTATACGTTTCGCATCAGCTACCTGGTGGTGCCCCTGATGATCAGTCAGCTGATAGGGTCGCTGCTGCGGGTATTCCAACTGGCAGACCTTCACAATCTAATCTACTGCGGGGGAGTGCTGCTGACCTGGTTACTTACGTTTTCCATTTTTGTACCGCTGCATAATAAGATTTCAAAAGGGGAAGCAAGCCCGGCCGATCTCCAAAAGCTTGTAAAATGGAATACCAGCCGGACCTTCCTCTGGACGTTTCTGTTTCTATGGAACCTGGCCTATTGGTTCTGGTAGATCGATTGGGAAATGGCCTTCAGAGGTCGGACAAAAGATCAAATCACCTCAGTTTTCAGCTGTTTTACAACAAAATCGGGATTGATCCACTAAATCCAGTACCCTCAGCGTTTAAAAGCCAAACCATCAATTATGAAAAAACTATTCTTCTGTTTGACTTTTGTCCTTCTTACAACTTCCCTATTTGCCCAGCAGGGCTTTAAGCTCGGTATACACGGAGCACTGCCCATGAGCAGTGAAGCCAATGACGCAGTCAGTTTGGTGGCCGGACTGGATGCCGGTTATATGCACGCCCTGGGAGAAGTGGTGGATGTAGGGGTTGCAACCGGTTTTATTAATGGTTTTCCGGAAAAATTTGACAACCAGGTGGTTGGTGTAGATTTACCCAATGTACAATTCCTGCCCCTGGCCGCCTCGTTTCGCATCTGGCTTTCCAATTCCTTTTCATTCGGGGCCGATGGCGGTTATGCTTTGGGCATCAATGAAGGCAATGACGGAGGGCTCTACTACCGGCCCATAATCGGCTACCTGATGGGAGCCCAGACTGAAGTAAATATCTCTTATGTGGGAATAGAGGTTGACGGGAGTCCCTGGGCTACCGTAAATCTGGGAATCCTCTATACCTTTCCTCAGAAAGTAGGGAGATAACCTAATTTCAGGGATCTACTAATCCACAGTCTTGTAAACCGACTCTATTAGCTGAGCCGGGCCTATAAAGCCCTGGCCCTTTTCAGCATCCCATTCTGCGGATAGGCCCATTTGGAGTACCTCCTCCAGGCTTCCCCCTTCATCTTTGGCCTTTTTAACCCGCGTCCGGATGCTCATAAGCATGTTCCTGTATACCTCTATATCCGTGCGGCCAACCACAGGGCCGTGTCCGGGAATGATACGGGTATCATCATTTACCATAAAGAGTACCATATTCAGATTTTTGATCAATCCGTCTATATCGCCTCCTGAATTCAGGTCAATAAAGGGATAGCCGTTTGTCATATTGTCTCCCATATGAAGTACATTATCCTGCGGAAAATAGATATAGGAATCCCCATCGGTATGGGCATTGTTCACATGCATGACATACATAGCCCGCTCCGGGTCCAGGTGAAGGGTCATCCGTTCTGTATACGTTATTTCGGGTAATGCGCCAAAGTTCCTGCCCCCTCCCCTGCCCTGAGGGTCACTCATGCGGCTGTGCACGTTCTGATGTGCGATAATGATCCCGCCCCTGGCCGAGAGGTTTTCATTTCCGCCCGTATGATCCCCATGCAAATGCGTATTTACTATAAACTTTACAGGTTTGGGGGTAATGGAAGATATCACTGCTAATATTTTCTCCGTAAGCGGAGCAAACTGGTCATCAATCAGGTAGGCCGTATCATCGCCTACAGCCAATCCCATATTGCCGCCCGCACCAAAAAGAACATATATTCCATCTGACAGTTTTTCAGAAGTTATTTCCACCTGGTCCCAGTCACGTTGTCCGTAGGCAAAGGAAAGGCTTGAAATACAGATTAATAAAAGAACGGTTCTCATAACTTTTGGTTTTTATTGAAGAGTATTTCTAAGATACAAAATTAAATACCCAGTAAAAGCACCGCGAAAATCCGCATTTGGTCCTTCAGAAGTCCTGACGGTAATGGAAAGGGGAACAGTTATTCCCCTCCCCGGTTATGAAGTTAGGGCGTCGTGCTGAAAAAACCTTGCACACAGATTCCGATTAAATAAGATTTCAGGCTCTGCTCCCGATCCTTACTGCGCTCACTACTGCAAATGCAAAGTCCACAACGCCTGTCGGCGCTGTACTTTTTGTTTGTTTGAAATGCCAGAGCAAGCTTAGAATGCTTCATAGGATTACTCGCTCGGCTCCTGATCCTCATTGCACTCACTCCTGCAAATACAAGCCTGCAAGGCCTAGTGGCCTTACGGCTGTTTCTTTCCTCCAGGCAGGCTTTATAGGATTATTCACTGCGCTCCTGATCCTCATTGCACTCACTCCTGCAAATACAAGCCTGCAAGGCCTAGTGGCCTTGCGGCTGTTTCTTTCCTCCAGGCAGGCTTTATAGGATTATTCACTGCGCTCCTGATCCTCATTGCACTCACTCCTGCAAATACAAGCCTGCAAGGCCTAGTGGCCTTGCGGTTTTTTGTTCCCCCTCAAGCCGATCTTAAGCGAGCTTTGTCGGCTTTTGGGTAACAAAAAACCCCGCAACTTGCGTTGCGGGGTTTGTGCTTGATGTGACCGCGGGAGGATTCGAACCCCCAACCCTCAGAGCCGAAATCTGATATTCTATCCAGTTGAACTACGCGGCCGGTGACATTAAATGCCTGATTATTTGAGGGCGCAATTTACGTAAAAAGTACTTTCCGAAGCTAATAAAATGCGCTCAATTGGTATTTCTTTTCAGCACCCCTTTTAGTGTACCTAAATGGTAGGTTCCCGGCAATATTAAATCAGGACGCCAGTTGTGTTTTAACAATACCGGCAATGGTCTTGCCATCTGCCTTTCCTGCCAGTTCTTTGGAGACCATGCCCATTACCTTGCCCATATCCTTCATCCCTTCAGCTCCCACTTTTTGGATTGTTGAAGTGACTACTGCTTCTATCTCGGCTTCGGATAATTGCTCTGGCAAGAATTTTTCCAGGACAGCGATCTGGGCCAATTCCGGATCTGCCAGGTCTTGCCGTCCCTGTTGGGTATATATTTCCGCACTGTCCCTGCGTTGTTTTACCAATTTCTGAACCAGCGAAATCTCATCTGTCTCAGACAGTCCAGCTGCTCCGCCCTTTTCAGTTTTGGCGAGCAAAAGGGCAGATTTAATGGCCCTCAGCGATTCCAAAGCCACCGAATCCTTGGCCTTCATTGCGGCTTTCATCTCTGTCATTACCCGTGTTTCCAGACTCATATTCCTGTATTTTTAAAGGACAGCAAAGATAAAAAAATAAACCCGAAAAGCGATAGCTTCCCGGGTTTGCATATATTAAGGCCTTTAGGATCCGCTGCGTTTAATCCACATTATCATGCAGAAAAGAGTTGTTAGATCGCAAACGCATTTCATCGTTACTGTCTTCACTTAAAGTCGTACGGGATACCTTGGCATCCTTATCTGTATTCTTATTGAGGTCTACCCCCTGTCGTTTGTAGGCTGGTTCCTTTTCAATTTCCTCTATGCTGGAACGGTTATGCTGAAACTTGTAATTGAAATCCTTTAGCTTCCGGCGTCTTTCATCGGCACGTTCCCGCAATATTTCATCAATGGGCCTGTCTGTTGGGTCTGCAGACTCGTCCTGGGACGGCGCGGCCGGTTTGTCTATGGTTTTCTTCTCAAAAACCAGATCGTCTTCCACCAATTTAGGCTCGTATTGTTCAGCCTTGGAGGTGGCCCCTGTCAGCTTTCGTTCCAACTCCATGTAGTCATCCAGGCTGTAACGGGTCTCCCCTTCTTTTTTATATTCCAGAACAGGCGTGATTTCTATATGTTCCCTGACATTCAAATCCCGGATGTCATCGTCATTCAAGTCAAAGGTGATCACATTTTCTGCTTCTTCGGGTTCCTCGTTTTCGGTTACCTGATCAAGGGGCATATCAAAGCGGAGGGCGAACTGGTCTTCCTGCTCAGTAGCGGAAACAATCTGTGGGTCTATCACTTCAATATCATTGATCAGATCTTTGGAATCGATTATGATAAAACCATCTTCTTCCACAGCCTCGGCTACCACTTCTTCGTAAAAAACATTGAAATTCTTAATATAGCTGGTGGTCGGGATAAGGTCCATAGCCGTTCGCTGATCCGGTTTTGCCTTCTCCTCGGGAAGAACTTCAGGGTCTTCACTCAGATCCAGGGTGTGCACCACCCGTGTATCCGTGGTTTCCTCCTTGGTCTCCATCAGGTTTTGCTGGGCCTTTTGTTCATCCTCAAGGGTATGGATAATCTTTTTGGACTCGGTATTGACAATCTCGTCCTGCTGGTCCACATTAAAGCCAGTGGCAATAACTGTTACCGCAATGGCCTCGCCAAGGTCCTGATCCTCGCCAACTCCCATTATGATATTCGCCCCGTGGCCGGCCTCTATCTGAATATGGTCATTGATCTCACCAATTTCATCAATGGTGATTTCCTGTGAACCAGAAACGATCAGCAGTAAGACATTTTTAGCCCCTGTAATCTTATTGTCGTTGAGCAAAGGAGAATCCAGTGCCTTCATGATGGCCTCCTGGGCACGGGCGCCCCCGGTGGCAGTTGCAGAACCCATAATGGCAGTACCAGAATTAGAGAGTACCGTTTTGGCATCCCTCAGGTCAATGTTCTGAGTGTAGTGGTGGGTAATTACCTCGGCAATCCCGCGGGCTGCGGTTGCCAGAACCTCATCAGCCTTTGAAAAGCCGGCTTTAAACCCGAGGTTACCGTAAACTTCCCTTAATTTATTGTTGTTTATAACAATCAACGAATCCACATTGCCGCGAAGTTTCTCTATACCCTTTTGGGCCTGCTGGCAACGCATTTTTCCCTCAAACTGAAATGGAATGGTAACGATCCCAACGGTTAAAATATCCATTTCCTTTGCCTGTTTGGCAATGACAGGGGCAGCTCCGGTACCCGTGCCTCCTCCCATTCCGGCGGTGATAAATACCATCTTGGTAGTGGTTGACAGCATCCGCTTGATCTCCTCCATACTTTCCAGGGCCGCCTGCTCCCCAACTTCCGGGTTTGCTCCGGCACCTAAACCTTCTGTAAGGGATACCCCAAGTTGTATTTTATTGGGTACCGAACTGTTCTGAAGCGCCTGGGCATCCGTATTGCAGATCACAAAGTCCACCCCATTGATTCCTGCCTGGAACATGTGGTTAATTGCGTTGCTACCTCCACCGCCTACACCGATAACCTTGATCACATTGCTTTGATTTTTGGGCAGATCGAAGGTGATGTTATCCATTTCCATGTGTTTGTTTTTTCGTTGGGTTACTATATACTGTTCGTTGTTTTCAATTCGCGCTATTCTGCATTATCCAGAAATTCCTTCAGCTTATCGGCCCATTTATCGAGTACCGATTTGCGTTCTTTTTTACGGCCATCATTTGTCTGGCCGGAGTTCTCGACTTCCTCCAAAACCATTTCCGGGTCTTCATCAGTCAATTTTTCATCTCCACGGACGGAATTGCGATTCTTGTTCTCCACTGCATTCATAAGCAGGCCCACCGCTGTGGCATAGGTCGGACTGGCTATCTCTGCCTCGGAATCGCCGGCCAGGTGTTCATTGGGGTAGCCAATACGCGTATCCATGCCCGTGATGTATTCCACCAGTTGCTTCAGGTGCTTTAACTGACTTCCTCCTCCAGTTAGGACGATACCCGCAATCAGCTTTTTCTTTTGTTCCTCGTGCCCGTAATTTTTTATTTCCAGATATACCTGTTCGATAATTTCCACAACCCTGGCGTGAATGATCTTTGAGAGGTTTTTCAGGGTAATCTCCTTGGGCTCCCTTCCCCTCAGGCCGGGGATGGAGACAATCTCATTGTCTTTGTTCTCGCCAGGCCAGGCCGATCCGAATTTGATCTTGAGCAGTTCAGCCTGCTTCTCGATAATAGAACAGCCCTCTTTGATGTCTTCTGTAATCACATTACCCCCAAAAGGAATAACAGCTGTGTGACGGATGATCCCGTCCTTAAAGATGGCCAGGTCCGTAGTACCACCCCCTATATCGATCAGGGCTACCCCGGCTTCCTTTTCCTCCTGGCTCAGCACAGCATTGGCAGAGGCCAGGGGTTCCAGGGTAATATTGTCCAGGTCCAGGCCGGCGCTTTTAATACACCTTCCAATATTTTTGATGGAAGAGACCTGTCCGACAACAACGTGGAAATTCGCTTCCAGGCGCCCGCCATACATCCCAATGGGTTGTTTGATTTCGGCCTGCCCGTCTACTTTATATTCCTGCGGCAATACGTGGATGATCTCCTCTCCCGGCAACATGACCAGTTTATAGACCTGGTTGCACAATTTTTCGAGATCTTCCTCCCCTATAACTTCTTCGGAATTGGCCCGGGTTATGTAGTCGCTGTGCTGCAGGGACCGGATATGCTGCCCCGCTATTCCTACGGTTACTGTATTGATCTTTAAACCCGAATTTGCTTCTGCCTGTTCCACCGCCTGTTGTATAGACTGAATGGTTTGGGTAATGTTATTGACCACCCCGCGATGGACACCCAGGCTTCGGGACCGGCCGATGCCGAGGACCTCGATTTTTCCATACTCATTTTCTTTCCCGATGATCGCAACAATCTTTGTAGTTCCGATATCGAGGCCAACAGAATATTTCGTTTCTTCCATGATCATTTAAATTTTAGTGCACACTACCTGGTTTTCAAATTCAAGGCTCACTACCTGATAGTGCGCCAGGGTTTTGTCTTGTACTGCCTTGGCGTAAAACGCCTTAAAGTTGCTGAATTTTGCAGGCAGGTCGGCGACGTCTCCCAGCCGCACTACAAAATTCTCAAGACGAAATTTTAAGCGGTAATCCGAAACGGATTCGATGTGAATTCCGATTACGTTTTTACTTAAAAATGGATCTTCATTTATGTATTTCAAGATCACATAGACGTCCTCCAGACTTTCGCCTGTTATATTACCCGTAATGATAGGAACGCGCGCAGAATGATTTCGGGAAAGTGGCATTTTCACACCTTCATCATCCAGATAATACTGGGTATTTCCCGCTACGCGCCCGATTGGCTGCCTTTGCTTAATTCTGGTGTTAAGTTTACCGTCAATTGTAAGATACACCTGGGCATTTTTCACCATATCATGGGTCCGAAGAACCGACTCTATAGTATTCAAAACTACTTCTTCTTTGGGTGCATTACGGAGGGGGCCATAATTTTGTATTAACAATTTATTAACCATAATTTCGGTCATGTATAAATTGTCGGAACCCTCGAATTGAACCGATACCTCACTTATTTTTCGCTTTGTACTCCTGCGCTCAGAAAAAGCGTACATGCTTACTATACAGACACTTAATCCGAATAACTTTAAACTATTCCAACTAACTCGCATGGCTTAATGCATTTTTAATAGCGTTTACTTCATTTCCTATATCACCCGCTCCCATGGTTATCAGGATTTGGGGTTTGAGTCGGTTTATTTCCGAAATCAATTCGGCTTTTTCAATTAAGTTTTTGTTGGGGTTGGTAATGCGATCCATGAGCCAGGCTGAATTAATCCCCTCTATTGGTTTTTCCCTTGCCGGATAGATTTCCAACAGCAGGATCTGGTCAAAATGACCCAGGCTTTTACCAAAAGCCTCCCCGAAATCCCTGGTTCTGGAAAACAAATGCGGTTGGAAAATAGCCAGCACTTTTTTATCGGGATGCATTTCACGGACTGCCTGGTGAACCGCGTCTATTTCCGAAGGATGATGGGCATAGTCATCGATAAAGATGAGTTCCTCCGTTTTGATCTTGTATGAAAAACGGCGTTGTACCCCTTTAAAACTTCCCAAAGCATTTACCAGGCGGTCCGTCTGATCCGTAACCTGAACCGCCATGGCAAAAGCAGCTAATCCATTCATTAAATTGTGCCTTCCTGGTTTTTGAAAACGGACGGCATCAAAACGTTCTGAGGGGGTATGCAGGTCAAAAAGATAAGCCCCCGATTCTATTCTCAGATTACGGATACAGAAATCCGAATCATCTTCTATTCCATAGGTAATTCCCTGCAGCGGCAATCCCTTTGGGACTATAAGTTTGCCTCCCGGTTTGAGTTGCCCGGCAAAGGCACGGAAGGTATCCTCAAGTGCTTCCTTAGTCCCGTAAATATCCAAATGGTCTGCATCCATGGAAGTGACACAGGCTATCTCCGGCTTCAGCCACAAAAAGGAACGATCAAATTCATCTGCCTCCACTACAGAAAAGTCCGTTCCGTTCATCACAAAGTTGCTTCCGAGGTCTTCAGATACCCCTCCCAGAAAAGCCATAATGGGCAGCCCTGCCTGCTGAAGCAGGTGTGCCAGAATACAACTCGTAGTAGTTTTTCCGTGGGTTCCGGCCACCGCCAGACAGCGGGTATGATTGCTGATCATCCCCAAAACTTCGGCCCTTTTCTTAAGGGTAAAACCATTTTCCCTGAAAAACTGCAATTCTCCCAGGTCGGCAGGTACGGCAGGGGTATAGACAACCAGCGTCCCCTCCGGACTTGAAAACGCCCCCGGGATTCCATTGCCCAGATCCATAAAATGAACAGGGATCCCTTCTTTCTCGAGGGCATCGGTAACCGCTCCCCGGGTTCTGTCATAGCCACGTACGTTTTTTCCCAATCTTTTGAAATACCGGGCCAGGGCAGACATTCCTATCCCCCCGATTCCAATAAAATATACCCGTTGTATCTCGTTCAGCTCCATTATTTCCCGCCTAGTAATTCGATTATTTCGTCCACTATTTGCTCTGTTGCCTTTGGCCTGGCCAGATTTTTAATTCGCTCACCCATTAATTGCCTTTGCTCTTTATTCTCCCAAAGCGCCTTAAAGGACTTTTGGAAGGCTGTCTCTAATTCTGCTTCTCTTATCAGCAGGGCTGCTTCTTCGGCAGCAATGGCTTCGGCATTTTTGGTCTGGTGGTCTTCTGCCACGTTGGGGGATGGAATGAAGATTACCGGTTTTCCCACCAGGCTTAATTCAGATACGGATCCAGCTCCTGCCCTTGAAATTATAAGGTCTGCTGCGGCATAGGCAGCCGGCATTTCACGAATAAAATCGCGTACCCGAACCTGCTTATCGTCATAGTGTTTGTACTGTTCAAAATATCCTTTACCACATTGCCAGAGCAACTGTACCCCGCAGGCTTTAAAAAATTCCAGTTCCGCTTCAATCAGTTGATTGATCCGCCGGGCTCCCAGGCTGCCTCCCAGAATCAGCAGAGTCTGGCGCTGTGGGTTTAGTCCGAATTGCTTTAGTGCAGCCTCCTTTCCAGGCAAGGCCTGTGAAAGATTCCCCCGGACAGGATTACCTGTAAAAACCAGGCGGTCTTCAGGGAAAAAACGCTGCATTCCCTTATAGGCTACAAATATTTTTGCAGCCCTCTTTGCAAGCCATTTATTGGTGATCCCGGCATAGGAATTCTGTTCCTGCAGCACCACGGGAATTTCTTTGGCAGCCGCCATCCTGAGGGTTGGACCACTGGCGAAGCCCCCTGTCCCTATTACCAGGTGTGGTTTAAAGTCCCTTATGATTTTCCTCGCCTGCATCAGACTGCTTATTAGTTTTAATGGAAAAACCAGGTTTTTCCAGCTTAGTTTTCTCTCAAGGCCACTGATCCAGAGGCCTTTTATGGGATAGCCCGCCTCCGGGACCCGTTGCATTTCCATCCGGTCTTTAGCTCCCACGAAAAGGAATTCTGCTGCCGGATAACGCTTTTTCAGCTCATCGGCAATCGCAATTGCCGGGTATATATGTCCTCCGGTTCCTCCCCCGGATAGTAAAAACCTATAGTTGTCCACTTAATACTTCCAAAGGATGTTCATCATTTTTTAGCTCCATTTCAGCAGATTCCTGCTGCTTCCTGCTTGCACTTAATACAACCCCTATTGCGAGGCATGTCATCCATATGGAAGTTCCCCCACTGCTGATCAGTGGCAGGGTCTGTCCTGTAACCGGGAATAATTCCACGGCTACCGCCATATTGATCAGGGCCTGAAATACAATAGGCAGACCCACGCCCATTACCACCAGCTTACCAAAGACACTGCTGCTTGCATTGGCAACAACCACAATCCTGAATAGCAACAACAGGTAAAAGAACATCAGGGAAAAACCGCCTATCAGTCCGTATTCCTCTATAATAATGGCATATATAAAGTCTGATGAGCTCTGCGGCAGGAAATTCTTCATAACGCTTTTTCCAGCCCCATTGCCCACCAGGCCTCCGCTCGCAATAGCTATTTTAGCTTTTTCAATCTGGTAATCTCCTTCACTGTCAGTTCCATCCCAGAAACTCTCGATCCGGCTGGCCCAGGTATCTATCCGATTGGGGAAAACCCCCGGCATGGCTTTTGCCAGTAAAATAAATAGCAAGAGGGAAACCATTCCGGCACCCACTATCCCCGAAAGATATTTAAGTGGATAGCCTCCGAGAAAACACAATATCAGCACCATGGCAAATAAAATGGCAGCCGTAGAAAAATTTGCAGGAAGAATTAGCATAATGACCAGAAATACCGGAAGCCAAAGGGGTACAAGGCTTTCGGAAAAGCGAATTTTCCTGTCTTTTATCTTGCTCAGATATCTCGCGGTGTAAATCATCAGGACAACAGCGGCCAGATTGGAGGTCTGGAATGTAATCCCTACAAGAGGCAGGCGAATCCACCTGCTGGCGTTAGCCCCATCTATTGTAGTACCCTGAGCCAGGGTGTAAATCAAAAGCAGCAATACCACCGGTAAAGCGATTATGGAAAGCCCCTTGAAAAAATGAGTAGGGATTTTGTGAACCCCGTAAATGATCCCGAATCCAAGAAACAGCAGTAGTCCGTGCTTAAGCAGATGGCCCATGGTAGTCCCATTGCCCACCACGTAAACCAGATTGCTGCTGGCGCTGTATACCGGCAGGAATGAAAACAGGGCAAGCAGGGCAGATACCGCCCAAATCGCCTTATCTCCTTCCAGGTTTTTCAGGATTGTTTTCACTTTTATAATGATTTTACACAGGCCTTAAACTGATCTCCGCGGTCTTCGTAATTTTTAAATAAATCAAAGCTTGCACAGGCTGGAGACAGCAATACGGTATCTCCCCGCTCTGCAATCTTATAGGCCACTTTTACGGCCTCCGACATGGCATAGGTTTCAACTACAAGGTCCACCGCATTTCCGAAGGCCTCCACAATCTTGGAATTATCCAGCCCCAGGCAGATAATGGCCTTTACTTTTTCCCGTACCAGAGGCATTAATGGCTTGTAATCATTTCCTTTATCGATACCTCCCACAATCCAGACCGTGGGAGTGCTCATACTGTCCAGGGCAAAATAAGTGGCATTCACATTAGTAGCCTTGGAATCGTTGATATACTGAACATGATGGATTTTCAGTACTTTTTCCAGGCGGTGCGGGGCACCCTGGAAGGTTGCCACACTCTGGCGAATGCTTTCTTTTCGAATGCCTAACAGTCGGGCAACGGTAGCTGCCGCCATGGTATTCTTCAAATTGTGACGACCCTCGAGGGCAACGCTGTCCGTTTTCATTTTCATAGTTTCGTTATCTGTACTAATTTTTATTTCATTTCCTTTAAGACTGGCTCCTGCTTGCAGGGGTTTATCCAGGGATCCGGGCCATAAGCGGGACGGGATCTGTTCTGCTTTGATCCGCTCCGCCAGGATAGGATCATCCAGGTCGTAGACCAGGTGATCCGTTGGCCGCTGGTTCTCGGCAATCCGCAACTTTGCGCGGATATAGTTTTCCATCTGGTATCCGTACCGGTCCAGATGGTCTTCGGTAATATTGGTAATCACCGCAATATCCGGTCTGAAACAACAGATTCCGTCCAGCTGAAAACTGCTGATCTCCAGCACGTAGTAAGCATGCTTTTCAGTAGCCACTACCCGGGCAAAACTATCTCCAATATTCCCTGCCAGTCCTACATCCAGGCCCCCTTCCTTTAAAAGGTGATAGGTAAGCATGGCAGTGGTGGTTTTTCCGTTGCTCCCCGTAATACCAACTAGTATGGCATTGGTAAACCAGGAGGCAAATTCAATTTCGGATAATACAGGTATCCCTTTTTGCCGAAGCTGCTCCACCAGGGGAACCGTATCCGGAATACCCGGACTTTTCACGCAAAGGTCCGCCTCCAGAATACGCTCAACAGAGTGGCCGTTTTCTTCCCATTGTATTCCAGTCTTTGTAAGAACGTCTTTATACCTGGCAGCTACTTCGCCTTTGTCCGAGACAAAAACTTCATAGCCTTTTTGTTTCCCCAAAAGGGCCGCACCCGCCCCGCTTTCTCCTGCCCCCAGTACAACCAGCCGGCCTCCTGCTTTTAGTTGGGCTACCAGCTCCGGCCTGCAACGCATATCCCCAGTCTCCATTTTAGCGCACTTTTAAGGTTACAATGGTTATGATGGCCAGCAGGATTCCCACAATCCAGAAACGGGTTACGATTTTGCTTTCATGGTATCCCTTCTTCTGGTAGTGGTGGTGCAATGGCGACATCAGGAATATGCGCTTTCCTTCTCCGTATTTGCGACGGGTATATTTGAAATAACTCACCTGCAGCATTACCGAAATGGATTCGGCGAAAAAGATGCCACAAAGCAGGGGAATCAATAATTCTTTTCGAACGATCAGGGCGATAACCGCAATCACCCCGCCTATGGTGAGGCTGCCGGTATCTCCCATAAAAATTTGGGCCGGAAAGGCATTGTACCATAAAAACCCTACCAAAGCCCCCACAAAGGCGGCTATAAATATGACCATCTCCCCTGCCCGCGGGATAAAGAATATGTCCAGATAATCGGAGAAAATGACATTACCCGAGACCCAGGCAAATATCCCAAGGGTGAGTACAATAATGGCGGAGGTCCCGGCGGCCAGGCCATCTATCCCATCGGTGAGATTTGCTCCGTTGGAAACTGCGGTTACTATGAAGATTACAATGGGGATAAAAAGCAGCCAGGCGTACTTTTCGGCGCCTTCTCCTATCCAGGACACCCAACGGCTGTAATCCAGTTCATTATTCTTAAAAAAGGGAACGTTCGTTTTCAGGGACTTTACTTCCCTGCCCTCCACCTGTTCCACTTCATACGCCTGGGTAATGACCGTTGTGCTCTTCTCTTTCATGGTCACTTCCGGGTGAAAATAGAGTACAGCCCCAACCATCAGCCCCAGGACTACCTGGCCCAATACTTTGAAGCGACCTTTGAGACCTTGTTTGTTCTTCCTGAAAATCTTGATATAATCATCGATAAACCCAATGGTTCCCATCCAAAGAGTGGTTACGATCAGCAGAATTATATAGATGTTGTCCAGCTTGGCGAAAAGCAGGGTGGGGATAAGCGTGGATAAGATTATTATAATGCCCCCCATGGTCGGGGTTCCTGTTTTTTCCTTCTGACCTTCCAGCCCAAGGTCCCGGACCGTCTCGCCTATTTGCTTACGGCGGAGAAACAGGATAATGCGTTTTCCATAGACTGTTGCAAGGATAAGCGACAACAGCACTGCCATGGCTGCCCGGAATGTCAGGAACTGAAACAGACTTGCACCGGGAAACTGGTACTGCTTTTCCAGATATTCAAATAAGTAATACAACATTTTGTCTCTCTTATTCCTTGTTTATATATCTCCTTCTACCCCTTCAGACTTTTTCCGAAGACTGGTGGCTGTCCAGAATACCTTTTACAATTTTGAAATCATCAAAATCCCTGCGCTCTCCCATAATCTCCTGATAGGTCTCGTGTCCTTTTCCGGCTACCAGAATAATATCGTCGGGCCGCGCCAGTTTACAGGCAGTGCGAATAGCCTGTTCCCTATCTGCTATGGAAAGCACCTTTTTTAAATGCTGTGGCTCAACCCCAGCCTCCATTTCGCGGATAATACCCTCCGCAGACTCCGTTCTTGGATTGTCTGAGGTGAAAATGGCGGTGTTGCTCAATTCGGTTGCGATATGCCCCATTACCGGACGCTTAGACTTGTCACGATCACCACCACACCCCACTACGGTGATGACGTTTTCATTTCCAGTCCTCAATGCACTGATAGTAACCAGTACATTTTTTAAGGCGTCCGGCGTATGGGCATAATCAACTATGGCTGTTATGCGCTGTTTTGAGATAAAATACTGAAAGCGGCCATCCACGGTTTGCAGGCTGCTGATCCCTTTCAGGATTTCTAATATTTCCAACCCCAGTAAACGGGCTGTGGCATAGATAGCCAGTATATTGTAAGCATTAAATTCCCCTATCAGTTTGGTCCAAACCTCCTGGTCCTCAATCTTTAGTAGCTGTCCGTCCAGCTGCTGTTCCAGGATCTGGGCCCTGTAATCGGCATAGGTTTTCAGGGCATAGGTATATTTCTTAGCAGCAGTATTTTGCAGCATAACCAGGCCGTTCTTATCATCTGTATTGACCAGTGCAAAAGCCTGTTTATGAAGCCCGTCAAAAAGCAATTTTTTGGTATCCCTGTAATTCGCAAAACTACCATGGTAGTCAAGGTGGTCATGGGTCAGATTAGTAAACACAGCCCCAGTAAATTCCAACCCAAGGCTTCTTTTCTGAGCAATTCCGTGTGAACTCACTTCCATAAAACAGTACTCCACCCCGGCCTCGTTCATTTTTGCTAGATACTTGTTGATAGTCAGCGAATCCGGCGTAGTGTGCTGGGTTTGGTAAGACTGCCTGTCAACCATAATGCGGATTGTGGAGATAAGGCCTACTTTATATCCTGCTTTCTGAAATAACTGATATAAAAGACTGCAAACCGTGGTCTTTCCATTGGTGCCGGTAACGCCAACCAGTTTGAGGTTTCGCGACGGTTTATTGTAAAAATTGGAAGCCATAATGGCAAGGGCTTCCTGAGCATCGGCTACTTCCACATAGGTTATCCCGTCTTCCAGGGTATCCGGAAGCTCTTCACAAATGATGGCCACTGCCCCGGATAATGTGGCCTGTCCGATAAACCGGTGTCCGTCAGAAATGGTACCCCGAATAGCCACAAAAACATCTCCCTTACCTACTTTCCTGGAGTCAAAACATATCCCGCCAACCGGGGTAGCGGTTTGCCCGCTAACCGCCCGAAGGGAAACTCCAAACAAAAGGTCTTTCAATGGTCTCATGAGAGCTCCAGTATTATTTTCTTTACATTTTTCAGGGCGGTTCCTTTACCTACAGATTGCTTTTTCACCTTCCCATTTCCACGAATTTCAACTTCAATCCCGAGGTTTTCAAGGATGGAAACCGCATCCATCCCACTCATTCCCCGTAAATCGGGGATAGCCTTGATTTTGTCTCGTGAAACCTCAAAATAAACTTCGTAGTCCTGGCTTATATTACCCGGATCGATTTCAGTAGTCGCCAGATGCTCTACCATGGGCCGGTTGGCCAGAATTTTTTGTGCTACCGACTTAAAGACCGGTCCGGAAACATCGGCCCCGTAATAGCCAACGCTTTTATCCGGTTCGTGGATGACGACTATACAGGAATATTCAGGCTTTTCTGCCGGGAAGTATCCCGCAAATGTGGAGATGTACCCAAGCTTGTCCGGGTCTTTTGAAGCGTAGTTTTTCTGGGCTGTACCGGTTTTCCCGGCCATAGAGAAATTAGGAGAATAGAGGCGGTGGCCCGTACCGTGTTCTTCGCTTACAACATTTCGCAGTAAATCCTGAACCTTACGGACCGTTTGAGGGGAACAAATAGCAGGGTTCAGCACTTCTTTTTCAAAATGTTCTACGGTCTGGTCCCACTCCCGCACTTCTTTGATCAACCTGGGTCTCAGCAATTCGCCATTGTTGGCAATTGCATTATAGAAAGCCAGGGTCTGCAAAGGCGTAAGGGACACCTCATACCCGTGAGACATCCAGGCCAGAGAAATACCGGACCAGCCTTTGTCACCCGGGCTTCGCAATACCGGTTTCCCTTCACCCTTTATGGGCATTCCCAGTTCCTTGTGCAGACCCATCTGCATCAGGCGGTTTACAAATTGCTGCGGGCGATCCTTGTAATTTTCATGGATGATTTTGGCAAAGGCTGTGTTGGAAGACACTTCAAAAGCCCTTCCGACACTTATTTTCCCATATCCACCGTGTTTGGAATCCCTCACTACACGGTCGTATATCTTCCAGCGCCCCTTTTCGGTATCCACAACGGTGCTGGTGTCTACTAATCCGTCTTCAAGGGCAGCAATTAAAGACATCAGCTTAAAGGTGGAGCCGGGTTCGTGCGATTCCCCAATGGCATAGTTCAGACGTTCGTAATAGGTCTCTTCACTGGTGCGGCCCAGGTTGCTGATCGCCTTGATCTCCCCGGTACTGGTCTCCATAACAATTACAGTCCCGTGCTCAGCCTTATAATGCTCCAGTTGCTTTAATAAAGCATGGTGGGCAATGTCCTGAATATTGATATCTATAGTGGATATGACATCGTAACCGTCCTTGGGCTCAATAATATTATCCAGGCCGATAGGTTTCCATTGTCCTTTGGCAATCTTTTGTTTAAGCCGTTTGCCTTCAATCCCCCTTAAATAACTCCCAAAGGCACCTTCCAGCCCTACACGGGTGGCGTAGCCTTCCTGGTCGAAGCGCTCATAGCCCACGCTGCGTTCGGCAATCTTTCCCAGGGGGTGCTCCCGAACCGTGCGCTGCTCCACAATCATACCTCCTTTATAGGGGCCTTTTTCAAAAAGCGGGAATTCCTTCACAGCCGTAAATGATGAATAATCCAGGTCACGGGCTACCAGGGTATATCTGTTTTTGTTGATCCGAGCCTTTCGGAGGAGTCGCTCGTAATGGTCCGGGCTCTTATCCAGCAACTGGGCCAGGGACCTTGACAAGGGGCCCACCCCTGCTTCAAAATCTTCTTCAGACACCGTCATGGCGTCGAAACGAATGGTATACTTGGAAACGGAAGTAGCCAGCAAACTCCCGTCATCGGAATAGAGATTTCCGCGGTTTGGGGCAATGGTGAACATTTTTTCCGTCCGCTGCAGGGCCAGTTCGCGATATTTGTCTCCATCCACCGTCTGTATATTGACCAGTTTAAACATCACCGCAACTGCAAAGAAGAACAGGCTTCCTGCTACTATATATAAACGGATCATGATGTTCTTTGGGGTGACGGCCATGTTTATTTTTTTGCAGCTACGATTATTTTCCTTGGGGGTGTTTCTGCCGGCAGCAATCCAGCCTGTGCAACGGCTTCACGAATCGCAGATTCCAGTTTCAGGCGCTGTGCCTGTGAGCGTATTTCCACAAACTCACTCCTGAGTTGCTTTACTTCTTCACTAAGGGCGGCAATCTGATGTACTTTTCGGTCTGCTGCGTGCGAACTGGCAATCATTACTGTTGCCAGCAGGGAGAAAAACACGATAAGCATCCAATTGCGCGTGGCATCCCCACTAACCAAAAAGGTCCCTTTCAAAATGGCTACCAATCCTTTTTTCATCTTATTATTTGTTCTTCTTAATTACTTCTATCCTCTCGGCGATCCGAAGCTTTGCTGAACGCGATCTGGGATTGCGTTCTATTTCCTCAGGTAATGGAGTAATGAGCTTTCCAATACTCTTAAAAGGAGCCAGCGGGTTGCCGTAAAAGTCCTTTTCCACTTCCCCTTCAAATTTCCCGCTTCGCATATATCTTTTTACCAACCGGTCTTCCAGGGAATGGTAGCTGATCAAGCTCAGCCGTCCTCCGATCTTCAATAACTGCTCGGCCTGCTGCAATAATTCTTTCAGTGCCGGTAATTCCTGGTTTACTTCCATTCGAATGGCCTGGTATACCTGTGCAAGCCCTTTGAATTCCTTTCCCTTCTGCAGGTAATCCATGATTACTTCATTCAATTCAACCGTGCTTTCTATCGGGTGCTTGTCCCGCGCCCTGACGATTGCTCCTGCCATGGGGCCGGCTTTACGCAGTTCCCCGTATTCATATAAAATCCTGCGCAATTCTTCAAAAGAATAGGAGTTTACCACTTCCCTGGCAGAAAGGGCATCCTTTTGCCGCATCCGCATATCCAGGGCCCCGTCGAAACGAGTGGAAAACCCACGCTCGGGCTGATCAAACTGATGGGAAGACACCCCCAGATCAGCCAAGATTCCATCTACCTTCAAAATGCCATAGAACTTCAAAAACCGCTTTATAAACCGAAAGTTTTCTTCGATCAGCAAAAACCGATCGTCATCCGGTTGGTTGGCCCGGGCATCCTCATCCTGATCAAATGCGATCAGCCTGCCCCCGGGGCCCAGTTGTTTCAAAATTTCCCTGCTGTGTCCGCCACCTCCAAAGGTGACATCCACATAAACGCCGTCTGGACGGATATTGAGCCCTGCTACGGACTCTTTTAAAAGGACGGGACTATGATAATTCATCCCCGTCATCACCCATCACCTCTTCTGCCAGATCGGCAAAGTCTACTGCTGTCTCTTCCAGTACTTCTTCATAGCTATCCTTATCCCATATCTCGACAATGTTGATGGCAGAACTAAGCACTACCTCTTTTTCAATACCGGCAACCGATATCAGGTTTTTTGGGATTAGCAAACGGCCGGTCCCATCTATTTCAACCATCTTTACGCCAGCTGTAAACCGGCGTATAAAATCATTGTTCTTTTTGCGGAATCGATTCTTTTTGTGCATTTGCTGCATCAGCTGGTTCCATTCTGCCATAGGATATAATTCCAGGCAGGAACGAAAAACCGAACGCTTGATCACAAAACCATCTTTGAGGATAGGGACCATTTGGTTCTTGAGGGCCACAGGGATCATGATACGCCCCTTGGTATCGGCCTTACATTCATATGTCCCAATGAAACTAATCACAAAAAAAGCTGGTTGATTCTATTTATAAACTCAAATATATAGAATTTATTACCACAATTTACCACAAATTACCACTTTGTTGATAAAATGCTGCTCTGCATCTGTTAAATTGCCTTGCAATTAACCGGGCTGTATGGATTTGAAAGGTGGGAAGAAGAATCCCTCATACCTCTAAAAAGTAATTTATGAGACCTGCTTCAGATAAATGAGATCTCTTAGGGTATTGGGTGGAATTACCTATATTTGCCAACTGACAAGCAGTAATACCTGTATGGAAGAGCATATCGTAACCGACGGAAAGTACCGGTATATAGAGAAAGGAGAAGGCACACCCATGATCATCCTTCATGGATTAATGGGTGGGTTAAGTAATTTTCAGGGAGTCACCAATTACTTTCCGGAAAAGGGGTATAAAGTACTGGTGCCGGAATTACCAATTTACGATATGCCTCTGATCAAAACCAATGTCAAGAACTTTGCCAAATACCTGGAGGGTTTTATTGAGTACAAAGGTTTTAAAGATGTTATCCTACTTGGAAATTCACTGGGTGGACACATAGGCCTGCTGCATACCAAACTATACCCAAATATGGTTCGTGCCCTGGTTATTACTGGCAGTTCCGGCCTGTATGAAAGCGCAATGGGGGACGGATATCCCAAAAGGGGTGATTATGAATTCATCAAGAAAAAAGCCCAGGACGTATTCTACGATCCGAAGGTAGCAACCAAGGAAATTGTGGATGAGGTATTCGCCACGGTTAACGACCGCATGAAACTAGTGAAAACCCTGGCTATTGCCAAGAGTGCCATCCGCCATAACATGTCCAAGGACCTGCCAAAAATGAAAACGCCTACCTGTATAATCTGGGGGGAGAACGATTCGGTAACCCCTCCAAAGGTAGCCAAGGAATTCCATGAACTACTGCCGGATTCAGACCTGTTCTGGATTCCGAAGTGCGGGCACGCCCCAATGATGGAGCACCCCACCGATTTTAACAGCATCCTGGCTGCCTGGCTCGAAAAGCGGAAATTTTAAGCGTCCGCGTTTCCTGCGGGTTCCTACCTGATAGCATGAAAATAAAATCAGCTGAATTCATTACCAGCAACACCGATGTTTCGCGTTGCCCTTCCGAGCCCATCCCGGAATACGCCTTTATCGGGCGGTCAAATGTGGGGAAGTCTTCCCTTATCAATATGCTGACCGAACGCAAACATCTGGCGAAAATTTCCGGCAGACCCGGAAAGACACAGCTTATCAATCATTTTAAGATCAATAATAACTGGTATTTGGTAGACTTGCCGGGTTATGGATATGCCAAGGTTTCCAAAAAGGATAAAAAAGAGTTTCAGGCTCTTATCCAAAAATATTTTACCAAAAGACAGCAATTGATTTCAGCCTTCGTCCTGATCGACATCCGGCACAATCCTCAGCCGATAGACCTGGATTTTATGGCATGGCTGGTTGGCAAGGAGATTCCTTTCTGCATTGTTTTCACCAAGGCCGACAAACTTAAACCAAAAGCCCGTGAACATCAGGTGGAAAACTATCTGCAGGCGATGCTTGAGGAGGGCTGGCAGGCTGCCCCTCCTTATTTTATCACCTCCTCCTCCCACAGGTTGGGCAGGGAGGAACTGCTGGCATACATCGATTCCGTTAACGAGGCCTTCCGGCAGTCGCGGCCCAATGGGTAGCAAGAGAATTTAGCCCTGGATTTTCGCGCGCAGAGCCCCTATCAGCTCTCCAATATCTTTAAAGGAATTCAACAATTCCGGCCCCATAAGCAACTCGGCTTTTCCCTGATCTATGCGGTAAATTGCCGGTAGCTCCCGGGGCGCAGTGAGGCCTTCAGGTCCCATTTGAGGCCATTCATCCCTGTGTAGAAAGCGGACCGGCAAATGGAGTTCATCGATAAAATCCTTCCAGACTTTTCGGCTGCCGAAGGCTCCATGGGTGAGGCGGCATAGACTACAGTTATAGGTTTCAGGGCGTATCCATTTATGAAGGCTGTCCCAAAGGGCGTTTCCCCATCCTGAATCGGCATTGTAAATAAAGAGTAGTTCAGAAGATTTCATTATCCAAAAGATATTCCCGCATTAATCAGTAGATAAGATAGCCATATCCTTACAGCTTATCAGTAACCACTGGGATAATTTCAATCCAGGCTTTAACCTTTCCTTAAAACCCAAAAGGGACAATGTTTTGTAATTTCACCAGGCCTTAAAAAACACCGAGGGTATGAAAAAAGAACTTCACTCTGCCACCTCCAGAGGGCGAGCAGACCACGGATGGCTGAAAAGCTACCACAGCTTCAGTTTCGCAAACTACTACAACCCGCAGCGGATGCATTTTGGAGTGCTCCGGGTACTTAATGATGACTGGGTAGCCCCTGGCATGGGTTTTGGGACCCACCCCCACCAGAATATGGAAATTATTTCCATACCCCTTGAAGGGGACCTGGAACACAAGGACAGCATGGGGAATACAGCTGTCATCAGACAGGGGGACGTACAGGTTATGAGTGCGGGCACAGGAGTGCGCCATAGCGAATACAACAAGAACGAAGAAAAGGCAGTGGCCTTCCTCCAGATTTGGATTATCCCGGATACGGCTGATGTTAGCCCGCGTTACGACCAGGTAAGCCTGAACCCAGGCGACCTGAAAAATAACTGGCATACCCTGCTGGGGCCGAAAGACAAACATTCCGGGTTGTGGATTCACCAGCAGGCCTGGTTCCATTTGGGGCAATTTGACACTGATGCAGAGCAAAGCTATACAATCAGGGAACCCGGAAACGGCCTGTATGTTTTCGTTTTGAATGGTAGTGTTCAGGTAGCCGGGGAACAACTCGGCAAAAGGGATGCCCTGGGAATTTGGGATATTTCTGAGGTTCTTTTTCAATTCAATGAAAAAAGCGAGGTTTTACTGATGGAAGTACCCATGAGTAATTAAGTGGTTTGCATTTGTACAAATGGATGCATCCGGTTTTTATGTAAAGAATTAAGGCTTTTGGCTGTGATTTTAAAGTTCTAGGATGTAGTTTTATGGGATGAATACTTAAATGCATTCCATGGAACGAATCGCTTCTATCCTTATTCCCTACAATTTTTCGGAACCCGCCGAAAAAGCACTGCAATACGCTTTTGAATTTGCCGGAAGGCACAGCAGCATGCACCTTAAAATTTGTTTTATCGGCGCCGATGAGAAACACCCGGATTTCGAGAATGCCTTTACGGGCATTAAAGCCTCTTTAAACAAGGCCTTCGTGGCTAAGCTCAGCTGGACCTCCCTTCCGGAACCCACGGTTGAGGCATTGTTGCAAAAACAGCTGGATTTGCAATGCGATCTGGTTATCATGGGCACTTCTGGCTCTGACGATCCAACGGCCACAACCCATACTTCGCAAATGGTATTGGAGGCAACTTGTCCTGTTCTGGTGATCCCGGGCGAGATCACAGAAGAATTCAGGCTTAAAAAGATAGCGCTGATCCTCGGCCAGCGGGAAATTGACGATAAGCGAAACCTGGCAACCCTGCTGGATGTCTGCCGGAAATTTAATGCCGTGGTACATGTTCTTACGGTAGCCGGGCATGAAGGTGGCTACGGATACTCTGAGGAAGAAGAAACCAATGAGGAATTGCTGGAATACTATCTGGAATCTTTTTACTCCAACCACGTATTTATCGAAAAAGACGATGTAGTGGCTGCCATCTTCGACTATGTTGAAGAGCATGAAATGGATATGATCGCTATTTTCCCCAACAACCATACCCTCAAAGGGACCCCTTCTGAAGGCAGGCTTACCCGTATTCTGAGCCTGCAGTCCAAAACCCCGTTGCTGGCCATAGAAAACTAACCCCTGGCTCATGACGGTATTACTCCTCATCCTGGGCGGTACAATCCTGCTTTTTATCTGGGGCAAATGGCCCCCTGATGTAGTGGCCCTGATGGCCATGTTGTCATTATTTTTAAGTGGAATACTGAATCTTGAGGAAACCCTGAGTGGGTTCAGCAATCCAACCGTTATCATGATTGCAGCCCTTTTTATCCTGGGCGAGGCGCTTTCGAGAACCGGATGGACTGCCCTGGCCGGACAGCTGTTTGTTTCCTGGGCCCGGAATAACGTCAGGCGATTGCTGCTGATTGTCAGTTCCGGATCCAGCATTCTCTCTGGTTTTGTGAGCAATACGGGTACGGTGGCCGCTTTGTTGCCGGTAACACTGGCAGCCGCCTGGAGTGCGGGAACCTTCCCCTCCAAATTGCTTATGCCACTGGCTTTTGGCTCCAATACCGGGGGGTTGCTCACCCTTACCGGTACGCCTCCCAATATTATTGTGAGTAACGCCCTGCTGCAGGAAGGCTTAACGGGCTTCTCCTTCTTTGAGTTTTCCCTGATTGGCCTGCCCCTGCTGATCATTTCACTTCTGTATTTCCGCTTTGTGGGGTTTCACCTGTTACCACAGCGGGAGACACGTAACAAACCTGTTAATATTGATGCCGAAATGCACAGCTGGATTTCCAATTACAGTATCGGCAACGAGGTGTACCGGCTCAGGATACGCTCTATGTCTCCCATGCTCAATACCAACCTTGGGCAATGGAAACTGGAGGCGAATTACGGGATTTCAGTCCTACGCCTGAGAAGGCGACATCCCAAACTTATAGAACAGCCCTCTACTTATGTGGAATTCCCAAAAAATGATACGGAACTGAGATATCATGACATCATTACGGTAAAGGGCACTGCTGATGCGGTAGATCGCCTTATTCTGGAATGCAAACTGGGGCTGATTCCGCAAGAGTTCAATCAGGAAGAACTTAAAAAAGAATTTATTAACCAGGAGGTCGGAATGGCTCAAATCCTGATTTCCCCCAAATCTGATTTTGTGGGACGTACCCTGTCTATGGGATCCTATCTGGGCAACTACGGAATACAACTGCTCGGGGCTTCCCGGAATAACAAACCGCTAACAGACCACCAGATCAATGTAAAGGCAGGAGATGCCTTTATAATCAGGGGCTCCTGGGAAAATATGGAAAACCTTAAAAAAACCTACCGGAATATCGTAATTACCGGAAGCCCTGAAGCCATGTCTAAAGAAGTTACGCAACTTACCGCCAGGTCTTATATTGCCCTGGGCAGTCTGCTGCTGTTGATTTCGTTGCTTGTATTCAACTGGCTTCCCGGGGCCATAGCTGCACTGCTTTGTGCCGGCCTGGTTTTGCTTACGGGTTGTATCCCTATATCCAGGGCGTATAACCGCATTAGCTGGGGGAGCGTAATTATGATCGCTGCCATGATCCCTATGGGCCTGGCCCTTCAGAAAACAGGCCTGGCGGCGGCAACCGCCAATTCCCTTGTAACATACCTGGGCAACTGGCACCCCACCCTGCTGCTGGGGGGTATCTTTGTCCTGACTACCGCCTTCAGCCAAACCATTAACAACTCTGCAACGGCAGTGTTGATGGCCCCAATAGCGTTGATGGCGGCACAGTCACTGGGGCTGGATCCGAAACCCTTTATGATTGCCGTTGCGGTAAGCGCCTCCACGGCATTCCTGACGCCTGTGGGGACTACTACAAATGCCATGGTAATTTCCGCAGGCGGATATAGCTTTACAGACTACTTTAAAGTGGGGTTTCCCCTTTTGATACTTTTCCTGCTGACTACCCTGCTCCTGGTTCCAATCATATGGACCTATTAACTTGTCTTTTAACCGAGTAGCCATTAAAAAACCAATGTACCGAACATAATAATCCGTATTTTCGGGACCTTATAAAGTACACCAACAGATGAATATAGCTTCAAAATACGGTAGTTGGCACCATCCCTACCGCACCGCAAAAAAATACAGTAAAAGGGTAGCTTATTTCAGTATGGAGTTTGGCATACACCAGGGCCTGAAAATATATTCAGGCGGTCTGGGATTTTTGGCCGGATCACATATGCGGTCTGCTTATGATCTGCGTCAGAATATGATTGGAATCGGGATGCTCTGGAAGTACGGCTATTATGACCAATTCCGCTATTCAGACCAGACCCTGAGGGTAGACTGGGTTGAAAAGCAATACAGTTTTCTCGAAGACAGCGGCCTGGATATCCGGGTAAGGATAAATAACAATCCGGATGTCCGGGTAAAGGCATATGTACTCAAACCTGAAATTTTCGGGACCGTCCCAATCTATCTGTTGAGTACCGACCTTCCGGAAAACGACTATTTATCCCGGACCATAACGGATAAACTGTATGACTCCAATGAGGAGACCCGAATTTCCCAGAATATTGTACTGGGTATCGGAGGGGCCAAAGTGGTTGAAGCCCTCGGGGGAGCGGATATCTATCATCTGAACGAAGGACATGCGCTTCCGGCTTTTTACTACCTGAAGAATAAGGGGGTATCCTCCTCCCAAATGGTCTTTACAACTCACACTCCTGAAGCCGGCGGGAATATGGTGCGTAAGGGCGAAAATCTGAACAACAGAGGTTTTTTTGCCAGGACCTTGAATCATCAGGAATTACAACAAGAGTGCATAGATGGAAACCTCAACTATACAGTAGCTGGCCTGCGTGCTGTAAAAAAAGCCAATGCGGTTTCCAAATTGCATTCCAGGGTAGCCCAGGATATGTGGCGACCCTTTGGCCTGGACCACAAGATATTCCCAATAACCAATGCGCAGCACCCCGGTTTCTGGACAGATAAACCCCTGAGGGCTGCCTTTGAGAAAAAGCAGTCAAAGGCTTATTGGAAACGTAAAGAAACCCTTAAAAGAGAGCTTTTTGATGTGGTACTGGACCAGACCGGAAAACTGTTTGATCCCAAGGTCCTGACTGTAGTCTGGGCACGCAGATTTGCGGGGTACAAAAGAGCTGACCTGCTCCTCAGGGATATTGAACGCTTTAAAAGACTCCTTTCAAGGCCGGATCAACCCCTGCAAATAATCTGGGCTGGCAAACCCTATCCGGAAGATTACCACGCCATTAATACATTTAACCAGCTGGTCGATTTCAGCAGGGAATTTCCAAACCTTGCCGTCCTCACAGGCTATGAAATGGCCTTATCAGCCCTTTTGAAAAAGGGATCCGATGTTTGGCTCAATACCCCGAGAATTACAAGGGAAGCTTCCGGTACCAGTGGAATGACAGCCGCCATGAATGGCTCCGTAAACCTGTCGGTGAACGACGGGTGGATACCTGAATTTGCCAGGCATGGTGAAAATGCATTTGTGCTCCCCGAGGCAGATTACCACCAACCTCACAGCGTACAGGATGAGCAGGACAGCCAGGAATTATACCGAATCCTGGAAACGGAGGTAGTTCCCATCTATTATGAAGAGCCGGATAAATGGCAACAAATCGTTTTTACGGCTATGCAGGAAGTAGACCCTGCCTTCTCCAGCCATCGCATGGCTGAGGAATATTACGAACAGCTTTTTAAGTCTTAACCGATACGATAGGGCTGCCCGGTACTTTGTAGCGCGGCAAACCAGAATTCACCTTCCAGGTCGATCTTCTTGCGTTGGTTGACCACTGTGGCTATCGGAAGATATACCAATTTATTGTGCAACAATCCGACAACAAAGCGGGTTTTGCCAGCCATGGCGCCATGAACTGCCTGATAGGCCAGGCGGTTGCAAAAAACACTGTCACTGGCATTGGCAGGAGCGGAGCGGATGATGTAGCTGGGGTCTATATATTTGATGGTATGCTCTATTTTGCGCGCTTCAAAATAGGCTGATATCCGCTCTTTTAAAAGGATACCAATATCCCTGTGTTTGATGTTGCCTGAGGCATCCCTTACAGATGAACCTTCTTCAAAAAGGTGCTGGCCGGCTCCTTCAGCCACAACAATTACTGCATGGTGTTTTAGCGCAAGGCGCTTTTCCAGCAATTCTAAAAACCCGTTATCACCTTCAAGGGTAAAAGGCATCTCTGGGATAAGAACAAAATTGACCACCGGCATGGACATAGCAGCCGAAGCTGCTATAAAACCACTGTCCCTCCCCATGAGCTTTACAATCGCTATCCCGTTAAAGGCACCAGTAGCCTCGTTGTGGGCGTCACGGATAATGGGGGAAGCCACATCAAATGATGTTTCAAAACCAAATGACTTATCTATCAGGTCAATATCATTGTCAATGGTTTTGGGAATACCAATTACTGAAATATTCAACCCCCGGCGACCGATCTCTTTCCCAATGGCATCTGCCCCTTTCAGGGTTCCGTCCCCTCCTATGGTAAAGAGCATATCTATTTTATGTGAAACCAAATAATCCACCATCTCCCCTACATCCTGGGCACCCCTGGACGATCCGAGGATGGTCCCGCCAAACTGGTGGATATCCTTTACCACATCAGGGGAAAGGTGATGCACCGGATGGGGGCAGTCCATAGTAAGGCCTTCATATCCGTAGGGAATACCATAAATGGTTTTAACCCCGTAAAAATAATGGAGGCCCATGACCAGGCTACGGATTACGTTGTTGATCCCAGGGCACAGCCCCCCGCAGGTAACAATAGCTGCACGGGACTTTCCGGATTCAAATAATATATTTTGCCTGGGCCCGGCTTTTTCAAGGGCCAGCGGATACTTTTTCTGATTCAGACAACGTGTGAATTCCCCTATGGAAGTATTAAAAAGAATTTTATCTGCATCATCCACAAAATTGAATAACATATCACCGTCTCTGCTGCCAAGGTGAAGCGGGGACTTTCTCTGCGGTTTTCCCAGTTGCGATATGCCGAATGGGTTATCTGAATTCATAAATCAGTCTGTTTAGGAATTAGCGGGACAGGCCGGGGAATTGCGTCTAGGCCGCTTAATCCCCTTTAAGTTCCAGCTTTTCTGCGAAATAATCGCAAAAATCTTTCATGGTCGCCGTCATTTTTTCATCCTGAGTAGCCTTCATAAAGGTATCCGACAGGGCCACAAGGGTCTGGTGGAAAAAGATTTTCATCTCCTCAACAGGCATGTCTTTGGTCCAGAGGTCAATTTTCAGGGATTCCCTGTTCTTACTGTCCCAGACTGAAAGCAACATTGCTTTGGCTTCCTCGTCCTGTATGCCCCCGTCTTCAGCAGACCAGTTTAATTTTTCAGGTACCCGGTTTTCATCCAGGGTAACTTTCAGGGTAATTTCAGAAGTATGTGTTTTAGCCATTTATTTAGGGGGTTTATAATTTGAATTCTTAAAAAGTTCCTCCCCGCTCAGCCTCAGCATTTTTTCAAGGGGAACCTCGTTTGTTTCCATATAAGAGCGAACGATCTGCCAGCCCATATAGCGACCCAGCCTGCCCGGGGATTCATTATCCAGCAACAATCGGAATTTACTAAAGGGAGCAGGATCCAGAAAGCGGGGCGCCAGTTCCCGGTCTGTATTGTAGAGAAGTTCGCGCTCTATAAAATAGCGCCAGATCTGCCCTTCATTATCCATTGCCCATTGCAGTTCTGTATCCTCGTACCCTATTTTTACGGCATCCGATGCCAAGGGTAGCAACAGGTCTTTCAGGTACAATATTTTCCCGTAATAAATCATCTGGGCAATAAAACTACGCTCCGCCGGAAAAGGGACCCGACGCCTGGCAAATGCTGTGGCCACATCGCTGCTCAGATAACGGGAATCCAGTTCTTTGGCGATATAACGATCCATATTTGCATAAAACCTGTGATCGGCCCCCAGGTAGTTATCCAGGCCAATCAAAAGCAGGCTGTCTGTAAGGATCACCCGGTTTTGGTAGTCCACATCGTTGGTGAGGGTGGTTATTTGCGGCAGGCTTTCATCGGGGAAATAATAGCGGACATGTTTAAAGAGCAACTCCAATTCTGCCGTTAGCGGTTTAAAATTGGAGAAGGCCCTGCGGACCTCTGCCCGGATTTCTCTTTGCAGGCTGTCCCTGTGCTTTGCCAACCAGATACTGTCCGCATACTGCTCAGGGAAAAGGTAAGGGTAATTAGCTTTCAGGGCAGGCAGCCCTTCCGTTTCCATCTGGTCAAAAGCCACATCAAAGCGGTTGAGCCTGATTTCCACCGGGGTGCTTAATACCGCATCCGAAACCTGTTTTCCGTTTTCCTCACAACCGGCTGAAAGCACACAAATAAAAAGCAGTATCAGGGGTTTGAAGTCAAAATCAACTATTTTTCTCAAGGTTTCCTTATTACGGTTCTAGATGCTATTTTTACGCGACAAAGTTAATGGTTTTCGAATTGATTCAGTATTGACATGCACACAGAAAAGGTAATTGATCATATAGTTAATTGGCTAAAGGATTACGCAACCGATGCAGAAATGAAAGGATTTGTAGTCGGGGTTTCCGGGGGTATAGACTCCGCCCTGACCAGTACGCTTTGCGCCATGACGGGGATGGAGGTACTCTGCCTGGAAATGCCCATACACCAATCCAAGAATCAGATAACCCGTGCCGCCAATCATATTTTCTGGTTAAAACAGCAGTATCCCAATGTGCGTTCAGAGTGGATTGATCTCACCCCAGTATTTGACGGACTGATTGAGGCTTTCCCGGATGTTAAGGACGAGGAAGACCGACTGATGTCCCTTGCCAATACAAGGGCCCGTATACGAATGACATCCCTTTATTATTTCGCTGCCCTCAAAAGACTGCTGGTAGCGGGTACCGGCAATAAGGTTGAAGATTTCGGGGTTGGCTTTTACACAAAATACGGGGATGGCGGGGTAGACCTCAGCCCGATCGCAGACCTTTTAAAGACTGAAGTTTATACCCTCTCTGAACATCTGGGAGTCAATGAGGAAATTCTCAAAGCACCGCCAACAGATGGCTTATGGGGAGATGACCGGACGGATGAAGAGCAGATAGGGGCATCCTATCCGGAACTGGAATGGGCCATGGATATGGATTCAAAAGGAAGAACCATTGATGATTTCAGTGGCAGGGAACAGGAAGTTTTTCGTATCTACAAACGCTACAATACCGTTAATCGACATAAAATGCTTCCCATCCCCGTGTGCGAAATTCCTTCGGATCTGAAATAAACCTCTTAGCTAACAATCAGGGTATTACCTCGAATAAATATGTGAAAAATGCGCTTTCTACTGCAAAATTTGACAATTTTGTAACTTAACATTTCAAATTTAACCCTACATTGCATGTCAGTCTTTGGAGACAGGCGTGTTTTCAAGGCGAAAACCAACTAACGATGACAAAAGTTATAATTGCAGACAATCACCCCATTGTCAGGCTTGGAATCAATCAATTGTTAAATGATCATTCTGATTTTCAAATCATTTCAGATGTAGCAACTACCAATGAATTATTCCAGCAACTCAGCACCCAGCAACCGGACGTTGTTATCCTTGAAATGGATATACCCGAAATAAACGGAATAGCCACCTTAAGGAAAATGAAACAGGAGTATCCGGAGGTTAAAGTATTGATATACAGCGGGCAATCTGAGGACGTTTACGCCCTGAGTACCATACGTGCAGGAGCCAGCGGCTATCTTTCCAAGAGCGCCAATCCCTCATACATCATTGATGCCATTGAAAAAATCAGTCAGGGAGGCATGTTTATTACCAACGAACTGGCTCAACGCCTGGCCTTTGATGAAGGCAGCCAGAAACCGAGAAGGTTTTTCCGGAAATTATCTACAAGAGAAGTGGAAGTGCTGAAAATGCTTGCCAGCGGCAAACGAAACAAAGAAGTGGCAGAAGGCCTTCACCTCAATGAGAAAACTGTAAGTACCTATAAGGCGCGGTTGATGAAAAAACTCAATGTGGATAATATGGTGGACCTTTTACAGCAGGCAAAAGCCCTCGAATTGTATTAAAGTATTTGATTTTTAAAGCATTACAAACCACGCTTTGGCGTGGTTTTTTTATTTCCTTTTAGGAGAGTACCCTGTTCAGTTTCTTGTTGAGCAGTTTGTTCAGATGCAGGTAGCTCATAATTTCGTCCAGCAATTCCGGATTGCTCTCTGAGAGTTGTTCTCCGGTTTTTTCCTGCAGGGCAGCTATCCGTTTCTTGATCAGGAAGCAACGAAGTGACAGTATCGTTTCGCTGACCAGTTGTGCAATGGAATGTTCTTTCCCTTTAGGATAAATATCTTTTCGTTCCCAATGGTGCAGCTGGTATCGCTCCTCTTCCATCAGAATGGATGAAATTTCCTGTACCAGTTCCTGGTCCGGTTCGTTGAGCAGTTCCCGGATTTCAAAATCGGCTTCGGCATTTAAGCGCTCAATAAGCCGGTAATAAATATGCCTGAAGTGGCTGTTGGCCAGCTCTATTTCGTCATCCTGCAAATCCAGATAGACCTTCTCAAAAACCTTTGCCTGAACCCGCTCGGGTTCCAAAACCAGTTCTCCTGCCTCGTTCTCCTTTAACACCAGGTCTTCGAACTCCTCAGACTGCTTTCCATATAGCAGTAACATCTCTATAATCTTCCGCTCCAGTTCGTACTGTACATCCACACGGACTTCGGGTGGTTCCTTGTGCATTTGAACACTTCCCTGCGGTAGTGTTTTTTTAGTAGCATCCCGCTGCTGTTTCCGATCCATCTGTGCCAGGGTATTGTACAATACCGCTTCGGATATCCCCATCAGGGAGGCACATTGCTGTATGTAAATCTCCCTTTTGATGCGATCCGGGATTTTTGAAATGCTCCCTACTATATCCCTTACTGTTTCTGCCTTCTTAATAGGATCGTTGGCAGCTTCCTGTTGTAGCAGCGCCGTTTTGAACTGTATAAAGTCCTGGGAGTGCTCTTTCAAATACGCCTCTATTGCGTCCCTGGAATTCTTACGGGCAAAACTATCGGGGTCCTCCCCTGCCGGGAAGGTACATACCTTAACATTCATCCCTTCTTCCAGAATAAGGTCTATACCCCTGAGGGAAGCCCTCAATCCGGCAGCATCCCCGTCAAAAAGGACAACGACATTGGAACTGAGCCTGCGGATCAGGCGGATCTGATCAGGGGTCAGGGCTGTCCCGCTGGATGCAACCACATTTTCAATACCTGCCTGATACATCTGTATGACATCCGTATAGCCTTCTACCAGATAACAAACATCATCCCGGGCAATAGCTTTTTTGGCGTGGTAGATTCCATAAAGCACCTTGCTCTTGTGGTAGATATCACTTTCTGGGGAATTCAGGTACTTCGCCTGTTTCTTGTCGTTGCTGAGTGTCCTTCCCCCAAAACCCAGTATCCGCCCGCTCATAGAATGAATCGGGAAAAGCACCCGTCCTTTAAAGCGGTCGAACCTGCGCTCTTTTTCTCCCGGGTTTGCGGCAGGCTTTACGATTGTAAGCCCGGTAGCCTCCAGGTACTTTAACTGATATCCTTTTTCCAGGGCAGCTTCCGTAAAGACATCCCATTGATCCGGATTATACCCCAGCTTAAAGGTTCTGATAGTGTCTTCGCTAAACCCGCGTTCTTTTAAGTAAGACAGGCCTATTGCCTTTCCTTTTTCCGTGTTCCACAAACAGTCCTCGTAAAATTCACTGGCATACTCGGTTACCAGGAACATACTCTCCCGTTCACTGGCCTTTTCCTTTTCTTCATCAGATTGCTGGGTTTCTTCAATTTCAATCTGATATTTCCGCGCCAGGTAACGGATAGCATCCGGATAGGAAAGATGCTCGTGTTCCATTAAAAAGGCCACAACATTCCCACCCTTTCCGCTGCTGAAATCTTTCCAGATCTGTTTTACGGGCGAGACCATAAAACTGGGGGTGCGTTCATCCGTAAACGGACTCAGGCCCTTAAAATTAGAACCCGATTTTTTCAGGTTGACAAAATCTCCGATGACCTCCTCGACCCGGGCGGCTTCGTAAACTTTGTCTATGGTACTTCTGGCTATCAATAGGGTTGTTTTGGCGTTGGGTAAAAATAAGAAAAGGATTTGCCCCGGAAAAGGAGAATATGGTTTAGGTTTTAAAGGCTCCGTATTTATACCTTTGAATATGCATTCAATCTCAGCCCAATGATTTTATTCTTTGGCACACGCACCGGTAAGGAAAAACAACAGCCTCTGCAAGGGGTAAAATGTCCCTTCTGCCAGCAAAAGGATAGCTTAACCGCTGTTGTCCTGCCACATTATATCCACTTATTCTGGTTACCCGTTTATCGCCTCAAACCATTTAAACAGGTAAGCTGCAGCCATTGCAAAAAAGTTTATTCCGGGGAGGAACTCAGTAGGGAAATGCAGGAAGCCCTTACCGAACTAGAATAGAAAAAGGCGCCAGAGCGCCTTTTTTGTATTTACTAATTACCTGTTAAAGGTCAAAACGCAGGCCAAGCGATACATTGCGTTGTTCCACCAGGGCATCTTTAAAAATCGGATTCAGGTCATATTTGGCATACAAAAGGACACCATCTACGCCAATGTAGGCACTGAGGCCATAGATGAGATCACTGGCATTATATCCCCGCTTGAGTTTATCCTTTACGCTTTCCCCGTTTCTGTTGTATTTTAATTTCTGGCGGGTACCCAAGTTAAAGCCGCCGTATCCTCCTAATCCGATACGAAACTGATTCCTGAGCGAATAACGGAATTTATCCGAATAGTCCCGCCTTTTCGAAGGCCCAAATTCCAGGTGAACCGGGAAAACCAGGTTATCCATCCGAAATTTTGATTTCTTCAGGTCAAATTCAAAATCCTGCAGTTCGGTTTGTCCATTTTCGGTCACAAAATATTGATTGCCTTCTGGCTTCAGGCCGTTAAACTGAAAGGAGAAGCCATAATTCAATCGCATAAAATTGGAGTTCTTAAAAACCCGGGTCCTCCAGGCCCAGCCCAATTCAAAAAACCGGCTACCTCCAATTTTATACGGTGAATCACTGAGGGAAGACCCTTCGATAATAGCATTGTTCAGGCCTACGGCAACCACCAGGTCCGAATAGGTACGGCGGTCATATTTTACAGGCTGCTCCTTCCAGTTCTCATCAAAACGGATTCCGAAAACCCGCATGTCATCTTCTTCCTGCCCCCAGCCCACACGGATTCGAGTCTTGTAAGACAGTGTATCCGACAGGGTCAGGGTGTCCTCCCCATTGCGTTCCAAAAGCGCAATTTTATTATCTATAATCCGCTGGCGGTTTTCAATATTAAGGGCCCTCTTTTGTGCAGCAGCACTTTTCAGGTCCTTTGCCTGTTCAGCGGAAATTTCTCCCTTTTGGAAGCGCTCATCTATTTCAGCTACTTCCAGTTTCAGGGCTTCCTTCTCCTGCTTTTCCACCAGCTCGCGCTGCGACTTTAATTTGGCAATTTCAGATGTGTGATTTTGCTCCTGTGCATTAAGACCGGAAATACAGAGCACTAAAATGAATGTGATAACTACTCTTGTAATGGTGTTCATTTGAATTGATTTTAATGATTGATGAATAAACCGCTCCCTCCTCCTTATTCGGGAGTCCTTTAATATTTCAATGTTTTTGTGGGTTCCTTATTCGTTGCGGTCTGCAACTGCCGTCCGCACTCTGTTAAAGCCTTTTCTCAGTTTGTTGAATAGTTGCTCCCTGAAAGTCTGGTCCATTTCGGCTTCCGCTTCACTTAGCAAGGCCAGGGCATCCACAGAATCGGTTGCCGTTTGGCTTTGCATCCTGATCAGGGCCTGTGCCTCCCGAAGTAGCGAGTCTATCTCAGCATCACTTACCTCCCCGGATGCTGCCTCCATGCCTTCCACCTGCAACAAAACAGCATCTACCTGAAGAGCAACCAAAGCATCAAGGCTACTTAAACTAACCGAATCCAATACTACTTTTGAACCGGGATCAGACAGCCTGGCTTCTTCAATGCCCAGTAAACGGGAATCCTCCGATAGTGGAATCGGTTCCGGTAAGGATTGCTTTACAGCTGTTCCAGGTTCCTCATTTTCAGGTACCGCCGCCCAGCCTTCCGAATTCTGCTCGTTTAATGGTACTTCTGCAGCATTATTCGGTTGCTCGCTCTTAGTCTTTTCCACGGGGCTTTCCACTATGGCAGGCTCCTGGGATTCTTTGGAGAACAAGCCCAAATAAAACGGAAGCCCTATTAATACAACCAGCGAAGCGGCGACCAACAGGATTCTGTAGGAGCTGTTTTGTCGCTTGCCCGGCCTCCCGGCGTCAAGCCTTGATTCCAGCCGTTCCCACGCAGCCTCACTTGGCTGAATCTTACGGGAGCTCAGGGCTTTTTGTAGTTTCTTTTCAAATTCAACGGGTGCCATATCTGCTTAATTCATTTGCTTGTATCTGTTCCTGTAAAATCCTTCGCGCTTTAAACAGCTGCGATTTTGAAGTGCCTTCAGTTATCTCCAGCATTTGAGCGATTTCCGCATGTTTGTAGCCTTCTATTGCATAAAGGACAAAAACCAGGCGATAACCCTCCGGCAATTGATCGATCAGTTCTTCCAGTTGCTCCAACTCAAGAGAGTCTCCCGGTTGATAGGAACTGCTCTGAAATGCATATTGCTCCTGATCAAAGACAACAAATTGTCGCTTCCTGAGAAAATCGATGGCCTCACGGATCATAATCCTCCGCATCCAACCCTCAAAACTGCCTTGCCAGCGAAAACTATGGAGGTTCTTAAATACCTTTACAAAGCCTTCAATCATTACGTCTTCGGCAAAATGAAGGTCTTTTATGTATCGTCTGCATGTTGCCAGCATCATTGGCGCATACTGGTCGTAAAGGGCTTTTTGTGCCTCCCTATTCCCGGATTTCGCCTTGCGCAGCAATGCTTTTTCAGACTGAAACAATGAAATAATCTTCATTTTCATACAGGGTTCTATTATGCCAGACGTAATAAGTCTTAAAAAGGTTGCCTGAGCTGGAAAATTTTTTCCTTATTCTCTAAAACTTCAAATTTTGTGCCAGTAAAATGCAGGGGGATCGTTTATCTTAAAGCCGGGGTGGGGAGGGTATTTCCCCCTAAGTAAATTCCTTCAAACAAAAGTCCGCAAAGCATAAATAACATTGCTTATTGCCTGCGGTCCACAACGTAGTTCACCATCAACTCCAGGGCTTCCCGATAGTCCGAACGGGGATAAGACGCAAGTATCTCCAGGGCCTCATTTTTAAATTCCATCATTTTAGACTCTGCATATTCCAGGCCTCCACTGTCTTTGACGTAAGCGATAACTTCCTTTACACGCCTGCGGTTTTTATTGTAGTTCTTAACGGAATTAATTAGCCATTTGCGGTCTTTGGAATTTGCCTGGTTCAGGGCGTAAATAAGCGGCAAAGTCATTTTTTGCTCTTTTATATCGATCCCGGTAGGCTTCCCTATGCGATCTTCGCCATAATCAAACAGGTCATCTTTTATCTGGAAGGCCATCCCGCATAGTTCCCCGAACTTTCTGAAAGTCTCAATGTGTTCCGAGTCTGGCCGCACAGAGCAGGCTCCTAAACTGCAGCAGGCCGCAATAAGGGTGGCGGTCTTTTGCCTGATTATTTCATAATAGACTTCCTCGGTTATATCCAGGCGCCGTGCCTTTTCAATCTGCAATAACTCCCCTTCACTGATTTCTCTCATGGCCACCGAGATAATCCGCAACAGGTCAAAGTCTCCATTATCCACCGAGAGTAACATGCCCCGGGCCAACAGGAAGTCCCCCACCAAAACGGCAATCTTGTTTTTCCAGAGGGTATTTATGGAAAAAAAACCTCTGCGCTTGTAGCTGTCATCTACCACATCGTCGTGTACCAGGCTTGCGGTGTGGATCAGTTCAATTACCGATGCCCCTCTGTAGGTTCGCTCGTTAACCTTCCCTTCATTGAGTAGTTTGGCTGTAAGGAATACAAACATAGGGCGCATCTGTTTTCCCTTCCGGTTTACTATGTAGTAGGTTATCCGATTGAGCAGCGGCACCTGAGAAGCCATGGATTCATGGAACTTCTTTTCAAACAGTTCCATTTCCCGCTCGATAGGTTCCTTGATCAGGGAGGCTATTTTCAAGAGTTACGAGTTTACCGCCATTTGTACTAATGCGTCGTAAAAATAACGAAAATGGCCTTCTTAAAAGCCTTAGGCCCCTTATTTGTGGTTAAGGTCCTTTTAAAAAGTATTTTTAACTTGCAAAATTATTGGATCGCAACTTCCTGGATGTGGAAAAATTAAAATTAAGCCGTACTGATTTACTTGCTGTTGAACGAACCCGCCTGGCCAATGAACGCACCTTCCTGGCTTATTTCAGAACTTTTATAGTATTTCTCAGTTCTGGCTTTGCCATCCTGAAAATTGAAGTATTACAGGAAATTGTGGCTGTCGGTTATTTCCTTACGGCCCTTTCACCAGTTATGCTAACCATCGGAATTGCCCGTTTTCTTTATGTTAAACGGCAGATACGCAAGCATTACTACCTCCCTGCAGAAGAGCTGTAACAGCTTTCTGTGCCTTTGCGCTATTCATAAAACGTAATTTAAACTGGGTTCAGGCGGTTTCCTTATTGGCAAGTTGTCCGCAGGCAGCATCTATATCTTTCCCACGAGACCTTCTTACCGTTACCGTAATCCCCGCAGCTTCCAGGTGGTGTATGTAATTCTCCACAGCCGAATCTGGGGCCTGTTGGAATTCACCACCCTCAATTGGGTTGTATTCGATAAGATTGACTTTGCAGGGGGCTGCCTTGCAAAATTCCAGAAGGGCCTCTATGTCCTCAGGGCCATCATTAATCCCCTTCCAGACTACATATTCGTAGGTAACCCTGCTTTTTGTTTTCTCATACCAGTAGCAAACCGCTTCGCGGAGATCTTTTAGGGGAAAGGTGCTGTTAAAAGGCATAATGGAGGTGCGGGTTTCCTCTATGGCTGAATGCAAAGACACAGCCAGTCTGAACCTGGGCTGTTCGTCCGCCATTTTACGAATAATCTTGGGAACGCCCGATGTGGATACAGTAATACGCTTGGGAGACATCCCCAACCCATCCGGGGAGGTTATTTTATCGATGGCCTTCATCACGTTCGGGTAGTTCATCAGAGGCTCTCCCATCCCCATAAAAACAATATTACTCAGGGGTCTGTTAAAATACAGCCGGCTCTGCCGGTCTATCACCATAACCTGGTCGTAAATTTCATCCGCATTGAGGTTTCGCATCCGTTTCAAGCGGGCAGTGGCACAGAAACGGCAATCCAGGCTGCAGCCCACCTGGCTGGAAACACAGGCAGTTGTTCTGTTTTCAGCAGGGATCAGAACAGACTCTACCACCAGTCCGTCATGCAGTTTTACCGCATTTTTGACCGTACCGTCCTTGCTTCGCTGCATCTTGTCTACAGCAATATGGTTGATGGTAAAATTAGTGTCGAGATGCTCGCGGAGCTCCAGTGACAGATTCGTCATATCCGAAAAAGAATGAGCCCCTTTCTGCCACAACCATTCGTAAACCTGATTTCCCCTGAAGGCTTTTTCCCCCACCGACATAAAAAAAGCACGCAGGTCTTCCCGGCTCATGGCCCTGATATCCCGCTTCTCACTTCCTTTCATATCCTTGGGTTCATTTGTGGGCTGCCTGGGCCCGGTTCCGGTGCTTAAAGGATCAGCATGGCATCCCCGTAGGAATAAAAGCGATAGCCTTCCAGTATGGCCTCCTTATAAGCCCGCTTCATCAGGTCGTGCCCCATAAAGGCAGATACCATCATCAGCAGGGTAGATTTCGGCAGGTGAAAATTCGTTACCATTGCCGTGGCTATACTGAATTCGTAAGGGGGGAAAATAAATTTATTGGTCCAGCCTTCGTGCGTATTGAGCATATGCTCAGACGAGACTGCACTTTCCAACCCTCTCATGACGGTAGTTCCCACAGCTATTACATGTCTTTTTTCCCTTTTTGCCTTGTTTACGATCTCAGTTGCCTTTTCATCAATGATCAGTTCCTCACTGTCCATTTTATGTTTGGAAAGGTCTTCTACCTCTACCGGATTGAAGGTTCCCAGCCCCACATGCAGGGTGAGTTCCGCAAATTCCAGGCCCTTTATTTCAAGGCGTTTCAGCAGGTGTTTGGAAAAATGCAGGCCAGCCGTAGGAGCAGCAACAGCCCCTTCGTGCTTGGCGTAGATAGTCTGGTAGCGCGATTCGTCTTCCGGCTCCACATCCCTTTTGATATATTTGGGCAGTGGGGTTTGTCCCAGCTCCCGCAATTTCCGCCTGAAATCCGTATAGGAACCATCGTAGAGGAAACGCAGGGTACGCCCCCTTGAAGTGGTATTGTCGATTACCTCAGCTACCAGGGATTCATCTTCACCAAAGTATAGTTTGTTCCCAATCCGGATCTTCCGCGCAGGGTCTACCAATACATCCCAAAGCCGCTGTTCTTCATTGAGCTCTCTGAGCAGGAACACTTCAATCCGTGCCCCGGTCTTTTCCTTGTTTCCAAAAAGCCTGGCCGGAAATACCTTGGTATTGTTCAGCACCATTACATCCCCCTCCTCAAAATAATCAATCAGGTCCTTAAATAATTTGTGCTCGATTTTCCCCGTTTCACGGTGGATTACCATTAATTTGGATTCATCCCTGTTTTCTGCGGGATATTCAGCCAGTAATTCTTTAGGAAGTTCAAAATTAAAGTGGGATAGTTTCATGCGCGTATAGCTATTTTCTGGTTTAGCAGCTGCAAATATACTACCCTGAAGGAGGGGAAGTCAAGTAAATGATGTAATTAGTTCCCTGACAGCCTGCATACCCGACTGTTAAAAGCCTGTGAAATCAGTATGCATGCAGTTTTCTCTTAGCATTGGCGAAGGTGCAGGCCCAGGCTTTCCATATCTTCCCAAAAACCCGGATAGGACTTAGAAACAACCCCGGCATCGGCGATTATCAAACGGGTTTTAAGCGCCAGGGGCGCAAAAGCCATTGCCATGCGGTGGTCGTTAAAGGTTGCTATTTGCTGAGCTTCTATAATGGTTGTGGCCGGTTCCAGGTGGAGCGAATGTGTGGTAACAGAAATTTCTGCACCCAGTTTGGTCAATTCCGATTTCAAGGCCTGCAGCCGATCCGTCTCCTTTATTTTCAAAGTGTGTAAGCCGTCGAGGTCGCATCCTATCCCCAGGCCAAAACAACAAACCGCCAGGGTTTGTGCCAGGTCCGGGCACTTTACCATGTTTAGCTGAAAACGATCAATTTTAGCAGCCTGCGTGTGCTTCAGGAAAATACCGCCTTCGGTATATTCTGTAACTACCCCAAGGTTTTTAAAGATTTCCGGCAGCACACTATCTCCCTGAAGGGAATCTTCCCGGAAAGCTGAAAGCCGGACACTGCTGCCCACTGCACTGAGTGCCATCAGGGAGTAGTAATAAGATGCAGAGCTCCAGTCAGACTCTACCGTAAGCGTTATAGGAGAGAGTCTTTGTTTTGGCAATACCTCAACCGTGTTTCCGGTAAAACTATTCTTGATTCCCAGCCGGCTTAATAAACCCAGAGTCATTTGTATATAGGGAACAGAAGTAATGTTGCCCTTTAAATGCAGCCTGAGTCCTTCAGGCAGGGAAGGGGCAATCAGCAACAAGGCAGATATGTACTGGCTGCTGACATCTGCCGGCAAAGTGACCCTGGATACTTTCAGTGCCACTCCCTTAATCCGAAGGGGCGGGCAACCCTCGTTTTCCATGTAGGTAATATCTGCACCCATGGAACGCAGGGCCTCCACTAAAACGTGAATGGGTCGCTCCTTCATGCGAGCTGAGCCTGTAAGTACAACCTCTGTTCCTTCCCTGCTGGCAAAATATGCTGTCAGGAAGCGCATGGCAGTACCGGCATGATGAATATCCACCACACCCCCTTTACTGGCCAATCCCTGCCTCATAGCCCGGGCATCGTCTGAATTGGAGATATTCTCAATTGTAAGTTCCGGAAAGAGCGCCTGCAGCAATAAAAGGCGGTTTGTTTCACTTTTTGAACCCGTAATTTGAACGGATTGCTGTATCCTGAGGTCAGTAGGGGCGGTAAGTTCTAAATTCAAAATACCAGCAGATTACAAATAAAAGCCCGGGGGCAATTATTTTAGTTTTTGATTATTCTGGTGCCGGCTGTGGTCGCGCCGGGCCTTTAAATCCAGTTTTTTTCGAAAAGCCTCCTCCAGGTCTATCCCCGTCTGATTGGCCAGGCACAATACCACAAATACGACATCGGCCAATTCTTCCCCGAGATCTTTTTCCCGGTCCGATTCCTTTTCGCTTTGTTCCCCGTACCGCCTGGCAATAATCCGGGCTACCTCCCCCACTTCTTCCGTTAGCTGTGCCATATTGGTCAGCTCGTTGAAGTAACGGACCCCGTGGGCTTTAATCCATTTATCTACCTCCTCCTGGGCGTTGTGCAGATCCATCCGAAGTCGTTTTTGCCAAAACTACTTGTTCCGATCCTTTTTGCATAATATTTTTAAACAATTCTAATTAAGGGCTCTGTATTGCTGCCTGCTAATTATCTGATTCCTACTCTTTCCTTTTTGTATCTATCCAGATGGTAACCGGGCCATCATTGAGCAGGGACACCTTCATATCTGCCCCAAAAATACCCTTCCCCACTTCCTTTCCCAAGAGGGTTTCCATCTGCTTTACAAAGTCTTCATACAGGGGAATAGCCTGCTCGGGCCTGGCTGCGCGAATATAGGACGGGCGATTGCCTTTTCTGGTTTGTGCATGCAGCGTAAACTGGCTCACTACAATAAGGCCGCCCTGAACATCCTGCAGGGAGCGGTTCATTACGCCCTTGTCGTCATTGAATATCCTCAGGTTGGCAATCTTCGGGGCTAGCCAGGCTACATCGGAAGGGGAATCTTCCGTTTCCACCCCTAAAAACACCAGCAGCCCGGCCCCGATATGGGCCACAACTTCTCCTTCCACCGTGACGGAAGACTCCGAAACCCTTTGAACGAGTGCCCTCATGATTCCTGATATGGGTCCATGCGATACGTGTCTTCTTCCCCGGTGACCATCTGCAGATAAGAACGATATCGGCTCCAGGAAATACGGTCTTCTTCCAAAGCCCCTTTAATAGCACAGTTAGGCTCATCCAGGTGCAGGCAGTTGTTGAATTTACATCCTGATTTCAGGGCGAAAAATTCCGGGAAATAATCTCCGATCTCTTCTTTTTCCATATCCACCAGGCCAAATCCCTTAATCCCCGGAGTATCGATGATACTGGCGCCAAAGGACAGGTCATACATCTGTGCGAAAGTAGTAGTATGCTGGCCCTGCCCGTGCTGCTCGGAAATTTCAGCTGTTTTTAAATCCAGTTCCGGGGCGATACGGTTGATAAGGGTAGACTTGCCAACCCCGGAATGGCCAGCAAACATACAGGTTTTACCCTTCATTAAATCCCTTACTTTTTCCACGTTTTTCCCTTTTTTCGCTGAAATGCCCAGGCAGGTATACCCGATTTCCCGGTAAAGGGCCGCCAGGTATTTGGTTTCATCCAGCATATCAGGACCGTAAAGGTCTGTTTTATTGAAGAGTAACACACAGGGTACTTCATAGGCCTCGGTAGTGGCCAGGAACCGGTCTATAAAAGTGGTGTAGGTCTTGGGGTTCTCCATGGTGATCATCAGAAAAACCAAATCGATGTTTGCCGCGATTATATGGGTCTGCTTGGAGAGGTTTACCGATTTGCGAACCACATAATTCCTGCGTTCCAGGATTTCATGTATCGAACCCACCGTTTCGTCCCCAAGGGTTTCCAGATCAAAAAGCACCTGGTCCCCCACCGCAATGGGATTGGTGCTTTTGATACCCTGTATTCGGAATTTGCCTTTGATACGGCATTCGTGAAAATGCCCTGCCTCATCCTTTACCGTATACCAGCTTCCTGTGGATTTGTAAACCGTTCCTTTCATTTAAACATCTATGCGCTGCAAAATAACAATTAAAGTGCAACGTTGTATTGTAAGCAAATGATTACTTTCACATGCAAATAACCTTATAACAGTATCTTATGAAAAACATTTTATTGATCGCCTTTTGCCTGCTGGTTTTCCAGCTAGAACTCAGTGCCCAGCAGTATCGGGTTGTAACCAGCGTTGAATCCATCGTGCCCAACGGACTGGGAAGGTCCAGAATCATCAACGCTTTGGAAGAAAAAGACTACAAGGAATTCACCAGTGTACAGAGCGAAGACGACAACACACGCAATAAGTCTGACCGAGGCGAGATCCGCGTAAAGAATTTCGAAGAAACCAAACTGCTGAACTTCTACAACATCGGAGGAATTCGTTTTCAGAATATCGCTGCAAACGATGCCCTGATTACCTCTATGATCAATGACATGACCGCAAATGGCTGGGAACTGACATTTGTGAGCAGTGCTGTTGAAAGCGAAGGCGGAAAAGGAGACGGACAGGGGATTTTCATCACCCGCTATATTTTCAAAAAATAGTACGATTCCTTAACGGATACAGAAAACCCCTGAAGTTTCAGGGGTTTTTTTATTGTAGAATTATTTGGGGTTAATCCTGAATATAAATGCGTCCCCCCATCATTTTCTTTCTGTTGACCCGCTGCGGATTGCCGTAAACATATACATCCCCCCCGGCGCGGATCTGTATATCCACTTCGTCTGATGCAAATAACTCAGCTTCTCCCCCGGCCGAAATCTTTACACTGCTGTACCCTGTTTTCAAGTCTCTCCCTTCGAAAATACCACCGGTATTCAATACAACTACCTGGTTACTGGCCAGGCCGGAAGCCCTGACTATACCCCCGGTCACCGCCCGTATATCCGCATCGGTTACCTGCAGGCCCACCTCTATATGGGCCCCTTCCTGGGCCTTGAGTACAATACGGTCCTGGGAAATTAATTCATTACCCACGATCCTGGCGCCTTCATTGGCATCTATGGTGTGGATATCGGTATAATATACTTCTATAAATGTGTCTTCGCCCTGAAATTTTTTCTCAAGGGCAATACGAAGTTTCAAAACCCCATCCCGGTTTACAAAGAGGATATCATCTACATGATCCCCCTTTATAAGGATCCGATTCTGGTCGGATTTAATCAGGTTTACCTCAATCAGGTCAAATACTTTTAACTCGTGAAATTCACCTACTTCCCGGTCTACCATACGCTGCGCCCAGGCCTGGGCAGAGCAAATTGCCAGGATAGCAATCAAAAATGTTCTCATAGTGTCTTGTTTAATTGAATAACTAAAAGACAAGACCCGGACGGAATTGTTACAGTAAACCCCTATGTTTTTAAAGAAATCGCAATATCAAATCAGGCATTGATGATTTTTTCCTGATGGTTGATGGATTCCTGGTGGATAGCCTTGAACATTTTCAGCACAAATTCCTCGCTCAAACCATGGGCTTCCCCTTCCAGAATCATTTTGCCGAGGATGGCGTTCCAGCGATTGGTCTGCAATACGGCTACGTTCTTTTGTTTTTTCAGAGTTCCGATCGAATCTGCAACCTTCATCCGTTTGCCGAGGGTATCGATCAATTGGTTATCAATAATATCGATCTGTGCCCTCAGATTATTCAATTTAGAGGTGTATTCGGCCTCCTCGTCTGTCTCTTTCCGAATCTTCAGGTCTTCCATGATTTTTATCAGGCGCGCAGGGGTAACCTGCTGCGCGGCGTCAGACCAGGCATTGTCCGGATCCCAGTGGGTTTCGATCATCAATCCGTCAAAATTCAAATCCAGGGCGGTTTGGGATACATCGAAAATCAAATCCCTGCGACCACTGATATGGGAAGGGTCATTGATAAGTGGAAGGTCCGGAAAACGGGTTTGTAATTCGATAGCTAACTGCCACTCCGGAATGTTACGGTATTTCGTCTTTTCATAGGTGGAAAACCCGCGGTGGATTACGCCAAGTTTTTCAATATTGGCAGAGTACAAGCGCTCTACAGCCCCCAGCCATAAGGATAAGTCCGGATTGACAGGGTTTTTAACCAGTACGATCTTATCCGTTCCTTCCAGGGCATCTGCAATTTCCTGAACAATAAAGGGACTTACCGTGGAGCGGGCTCCGATCCAGAGTAAATCTATATCGTGCTCCAGGGCCAGATCTACGTGGGCTCGGTTTGCCACCTCGGTTGCGGTTTTCAACCCGGTCTCAGATTTTACTTTTTGCAACCACTTCAGCCCGATGGCTCCTACTCCCTCAAAATTTCCGGGTCGTGTCCTGGGTTTCCAGATGCCCGCCCGGTAATAATTTACATCCGTATCTTTCAGCTCATGTGCTATTTTCAATACCTGCTGCTCTGTTTCGGCGCTACACGGGCCGGCAATTACCAGCGGGTGTGGCAGTGCCATATCATCCAGCCATTTACGCATCTGTCTTGAATTTTCCATAGTCTATTCTGAGATTTTATTGGGTTGTATTCCTTTTAAGATTTCTTTTATTCTATTGGTATGATCCATCTCGGCATATAGTTCCGAATAGGCATCATTCTGTAACTTATCCCTGAAGTCCTTCAGGTTATTGATATATTCATCCAGGGTTTCCAGCACATTCTCTTTATTCTGTTCGAAAATGGGTGTCCACATATCCGGAGAGCTTTTGGCGAGACGTACCGTACTTTCAAAACCACTGCCGGCCATGTCAAAAATATCCCGTTCATTTTTTTCCTTTTCAATTACGGTTTTACCCAGCATAAAGGAACTGATATGCGACAAATGGGATACATAGGCGATGTGTTTATCGTGGGCTACAGGGTTCATATAGCGAATACGCATCCCCAGGGTCCGGAACACCTCCAAAGCGCGCTCCTGAATTTTAAAAGCCGTTTGTTCTACTTCGCATATGATATTGGTCTTACCCTGATACAGCCCGCTTACAGCTGCCGCAGGCCCTGTGAACTCGGTCCCGGCAATAGGATGACAGGCCAGGAAATTCCGACGCTTCGGATGGGTTTCAACGCTTTTGCAGATCAGGGATTTAGTGGATCCTGCATCCAGCACCAGGGCCTCATCGGCCACCTGGTCCAGGATGGCAGGGAGCTCAGTGATCAGTGCATTAACCGGGATGCTTACCATAATTATATCGGCCTTTTTCAGGTCGGAATCACCCGCCTGAGCCGAGATCAGCCCCAGTTCCAGGGCTTGTTTAATATGATCCGGATTTTTGTCCATCCCCAGCACTTCCGCTTCGGGATAGTGTGCCTTAATATCCCTTGCAAAAGATCCTCCGATCAGGCCTATTCCCACTACAATTACTCTCATTCTGATCTGGTTATTTGGTTCCCGCCGGGCACATATTCCCCAACGCGTTCAATGGCTTCCCGTATCTTCTCTTCGGGAACGCATAGCGAAAAGCGGATGTAGCCCGCCCCCTGGGAGCCAAAAATGGTTCCCGGGGCCACAAAAAGGTGTTTTTTATACAACAGTTCGTCAATAAAGGTTTCTGAATCCACACTCCCTTCCGGTAATTTGGCCCAGACGAACATTCCCACGGCCTCCCGGTCGAAAGAACAGCCCAGCAGCCCGGCCAGTTCAAACACCGCCTGCCGCCTTTTACGATACGTGGCATCCAGGGTATCAAACCACTGCTGTCCGCTTTTAAGGGCGGCAATTGCACCCTTTTGAATACCATAGAACATTCCGGAATCCATATTGCTTTTGACTTTTAGTACTGCATTCAGCAAAGGGGCAGCTCCCAATAACATCCCTACGCGCCATCCTGCCATATTAAAAGTTTTGCTCAGGGAATTCAATTCCAGGGCATTTCCTGCCGCACTCGGGGCACTGAGGATGCTGAGGGGCTCCTTACTGAGCACAAAACTATAGGGATTATCATTTACCACCAGAATTTGGTGGTCACTGGCGAATGCCAGTAGTTCCTCGAACTGCTCAAGAGAGGCCATGGCGCCGGTTGGCATATGCGGATAGCTCACCCACATCAGCTTAACGCGGCTCAGATCAGAATTGGCAAGCGCTTCCAGGTCAGGGAACCAGTTTGCTTTGCCTTCAAGCTCATAAAACCTGGGGATGGCCCCCACAAGGCGGGTCACTGAGGCATAGGTAGGATAGCCCGGATTGGGAATCAATACCTCATCGCCCTCATTTAGAAAAGCCATGCTGATGTGCATAATGCCCTCCTTTGAACCCATCAGGGGCAGCACTTCAGATTCCGGTTTCAGCTCCACTCCGAATTTCTTCAGATAAAAGTCTGCAATTGTTGCGCGAAGTTCGGGCAAGCCCTGGTAACTTTGGTACTGGTGCGCACCTGAATCCCGAACGGCCTCGGTAAGCATTTCCAATACCGCCTCAGAAGGAGCGAGATCCGGACTGCCAATCCCCAGATTGATTACCGGATGGCCCTGTGCCACCAGGCCCCGAACTTCCCTCAGTTTCCTGGAAAAATAATATTCCTGTACTTGCCCTAACCGATCTGCTTCCGGTATCATAATCTTGCGTTTTTATATTCCCCCAACACCCTGAAATCTTCGGTCATTATCTCCAGTAAGGCCTTGGCCTTTTCAAAATGCCCGTACTGTTCAAAGGTAACGTCTACAAAAAAAGAATACTTCCAGGGGGTCTCAATAACAGGTAGCGACTGAATCTTTGTAAGGTTTAAATTGCAATCGCTCATAACGTTGAGTACTGTGGCAAGACTGCCCCTTTTATGGTCTGTCAAAAACCGAATGGAGGCCTTGTTAATTGCTTCCCTGGGAATTGCTTTGTTTTTGGTTTTTACAATGATAAAACGGGTGGCGTTATTTTTTATAGTTTGTATTTCGCTTGCCAGGATATCCAGGCCGTATAGTTCGGCAGCCATAGCCGGGGCAATGGCTGCAAGCCCTTTTATTTTCCCATTCTGTATCCTCCTCGCGGTTTCAGCTGTATCTACATCCTCCACCATTTTGATATGGGGTTGGGTCTTAAGGTATTCCCTGCATTGTAAAAGCGCCATTGGATGACTGTGGACTTCCGTTATTTCGGCTATTTGCTGCCCGGGCAATGCCATTAAATGATGGTGTATATTCAGATAATGTTCCCCGATTATATGCAGGCCGCTTTCACAAACCAGGGCATAATTCGGAATAATAGAACCGGCTATGGAATTTTCTATAGCCATTACACCCTTATCTGCTACTCCCTCGGTTAGCCGGTCTACGAGGCCATGAAAGGACATACATTCGATCATATCAATCCCCTCCCCGAAATATTCCCGGGCCACGGCATGGTGGTTGCTTCCTTTAATTCCCTGAATAGCTATTTTTAATGCTTTCATATACAACTGATATCCCGGAGTTAAGACCAGGATAAACACTGGTTAAAAAAAAAGTCCCGTTTAGAACGGGACCTGTTTTGTACATTGACGTATGCCTAAAATGGTCCCTTACCCCTTTTAAAAAAGAAGTAGAAATAAAAACCATTCCAGAAATAAGTCTGCATAATTTCAAATATATCGGCTAATGTAGCCATTCATTTTTGAATGCCTTAAAAATCAGTATATTTTTTTGTTTTATCCAACAATTCGCCGGAGTTGCTGTAAGATCGATACGAATTATTATTTTTTTTTGCGAATACACTACAGTTTATACCAACCGGCTTCTTTTATCAGCTGCTATATTGTCTGCAGCAAATCTCCCGGCTTTGTGTATTTTTACGCAAAAACCTGTAGTATGTCCATTCTGGTTCAGGATATCACAAAAACATTTGGCAGTCAAAAGGCACTTGATGCTGTTAGCTTCACTATCAAGAAAGGGGAAATTGTCGGGTTTTTAGGGCCGAATGGGGCTGGGAAATCCACCCTTATGAAAATCCTGACTACCTATTACAGGGCAGATTCGGGCTCTGCAGCGGTAAATGGCTTTGATGTGGTTCAGCAAGCTTCCCGGGTACAACGCAGCCTGGGTTACCTGCCGGAACACAATCCGCTTTATTTAGAACTTTATGTTAAGGAGTACCTCTCCTTTTGTACATCTGTATACGGAATGCCAAAAGAAAGGATGGATGTGGTTATAGAACAGACTGGCCTGGGACCCGAGTCAGGTAAAAAGATAGGGCAACTCTCAAAAGGGTACAGACAACGGGTGGGCCTGGCAGCCGCCCTTATCCACGATCCGCCCGTATTGATCCTCGATGAGCCTACCACGGGGCTGGATCCCAATCAGCTGATGGAAATAAGAAGGCTGATAAGGCAGATAGGGGAAGAAAAGACCATCCTCTTATCTACCCATATCATGAAGGAAGTAGAGGCTGTATGCGACCGGGTCCTGATTATCAACAAAGGGAAACTGGTAGCTGATACTTCCCTCGAACGCCTGAGAAAGGACGATGTTCAGATCATTGAGGTGGAATTCGATTACCGTGTGGAAGAAGTTCTGCTGCAGAGGCTGCCCAACCTGGAAACTGTTCGCAACACAGGAGGCTTTGTCTATGAACTGCAATTTAGCACCTCCAAAGACATGCGGCCAGCCGTTTTTGACTTCGCTCACGACAATCAATTGAAAACGCTGCAACTGAGTCGGAAAACCAAAAACCTGGAGAGCCTCTTCACAGAGTTAACCGCTCCCTGAGCTGCACACTACCTTCCTATTCCAGCAATTGAAATTCAAGGGTAGATACTACGCGAACCCGTTTAATTTGCGGCGTATTTGCATCCCGGTCCGCAACGGAAAACAGCCCCTGACGGGCGGTCCTGATAGCACCCACGCGGGCTTCTGAGTCCCTGGCGAATTTTTCTGCTACTTCCCTGGCATTTCGGGTGGCCTCCTCTACCATCTCCGGTTTGATTTCGTTCAATCCGGTGAAGATGTATTCTACAGGTTGCCACTCATTTTTTGAACCCAGCAAAATCCCTTTGGAAAGTAATTCCAGAGAAGCTCCTAAAGCTCTTTGCAGTTTGGGTATATCCGAGGTCCTAACAGTAAATTCAGATTTAGCCACATAACGGAATGCCGCATATTGGGCGTTGCTGTTGTAAATATTTGCCCTCGCATCGCTAATATTAACAGTACCCTGGGTAATCTCTGCCGCTTCAAAGCCCTGTGCTGTAAAAAAATTATAAACCTCCTGGTTCTGATCTGCAATTTTACGCTGTAGTTCTGCCAGGTCATTCCCGGTCAGCATAATGTTGATAGGCCATACAGCCAGGTCTGCAGGTACTTCCCGCTCAGACAAGCCCTTTACACTTACAAACCGATCAAAACTCCTTCCCTTCAAATAGGTATTACCAATAAAATAACCGGCAAGGGCAAGGGCAAATGCGATTATTAAAAAAGGGAGTAAATTATTGTTTTTCATATCCTATTGTTTATGTGTAAACTTCTCTCAACACGGGGTATACTATTTACGGTTAAGAAGCGGGCTGCAGATGGGCTGTTTTGATCATTTATATTTTATTTAAGAGGCCAGCTCTGGGTAAACCACCTCTTCACTGATTCCGGGATGGTTCCCGCTATATTCCTTTCCCCTGAGTCTGGAAACGGTATGGGCCTGAAGCAAGTCTTCCGGAAAAGCGTGTATCAGCTCCTGCAATTGCTGCTGATCCAGTTCATCCTCAATGGGCCGAAGCCATTTATCTTCCAGGGCCTCGGGAAGGATCAGTGGCATTCTCGGCCCCTTTAGTTTCGGGTTATTGTGAATTTCAGCCATCATGGGGTTGCCTTCAGTGGTCACAATAGAAAAAGTGGTAAGGGACTGCCCGGACTCGGGATCCCTCCATTCACTATACAAACAGGCCAGGGCTATAGGCTTACGGTCTTTTCTATAGATAAAGTAAGGATAGGTCTTGCCTTTATGATGGTGGTGCTCGTAGAAACCATCAATATATAGAAGGCAGCGATTGGAGCGCGCAGCCCGCCTGAAAGAAGGTTTCTCAAAGATAGTCTCCCCCCGGGCGTTAAGGGTCTGGTTCCATAATTTCCGCTGCTGCTTCTGGTCTTTTACCCAATGTGGTACCAGACCCCAGGTAGCCACCATTGGGAAATCCGGATCAAAGTCCGGATAGATCAGCAGCCTGGGGTGGCTGAAGCCGGATGCATGATGTAAGGGCAGGTCCGTAAAGGGAATCAATTGCTGTTCAATCTGTTCTGCAGCCTCAGCATCACCCCGCCGAAGCGCCCTCTTTAACTGGGTTTCCAGGCTGGCTTTGATGTCGTAGCACATATTTTGATCTTAAGCACATTTTTAGGGGAAATACCCCCATCTTTTCCCCGTCAAACAAATTACAAACGCTCCCTGTAAAAAGCAAGCAGTTTAATTCACCAGGCGTATAAACCAGCTATAACAGCTACCTGTTACTTATGTCCTTTTTCCATTTCCCTCCTGCGCATCGGCATACTATCTATAAGGGCAAATAACTCCTGTGCGGTGACTATTTTTTCAGAATACAGTTTCCGGCCTCCTTCCAGTCCGAGCAGTTCAATGGCGAAGGAAGTTATTGGTCGGGAGGGCCCATCCTGTTTTTTGTTTGACTGCATACCTTTTACATAACAATCGGGCAACAAGGAATATACCACTACCTTTCGCTCTGCAAGTCCTTTCGCTGCCTTTCGGACTACCTCCAATTGCTGCAGGTAGCTCTTATCCTCTGGACCCGGGCTGTACAGGATAAGCAGCCGTTCCTTCCAGCGGTGGCGATCCAAATCCTGGGCCATTGCTTTCATTGACATCAGACACAACCAGATTAATATCACCTTATGCATTTGCTTCCGTTTATTCGAGGCTGAATTTCACCTGCACACTAGCCTCCACCCGGATCTTCTTGAACTCCGAAGTGATAGGCGTGTAGGCGTCTTTGGTACTGGCCATTCCCGTCATGACTACTTCCTGCAGATCCCTCTGCATATTACCATAAACCATGGGCTCATTGTCTGAAATATAAATAGCCTTTCCCAGGGTTTGACCCAGGGCAGTTGTCATCACAACCGCCTGCTGACGAGCCCGGCTGACCGCCAAGGCCTTCAGGCTGAGCTTCAGTTCTTCCATTTTGGAATATTCTGTCTTGAATAAATTCACGTTCGATATCCCGATTTGCTCCAGCTCGTATAAGGCCTGCCCTGCCTGGGCGGCCGTATAGACTACCAACTGAAAGGCCTTTTCCTTTAGTATGTCCTGCTTGCGCAAAAAATACTTCCTGAAATCACTGGAGAGATCTGCCACCTCCAGTTGTTTTTGCAAATCAATACCAATAGTCGTTAAGCGTTGTGCCATTTTTTGTTCCAGTTCTTCCAGGCTGACCCGTCCCTTGGTATCGCTTTCCTGAAGGAGGATGGAAAAATAGAGGCGGTCCGGGGTGACCAGGCTGTCTTTTCGGGCCGATGTTTCCAGATAGGGCTGGTCCAGGAAATTCTTCTGCTGGGCAAGGATTTGGTTACCTACCAAAAGCAGCGCAAATACTATTATGAATCGTTTCATTTACCGTTATTTTTTAAACAAAGCTAACAAGAAATAAACGGATGATAAAAAGGCTGTTAGGCTATTTATTCTGCAAATGAGGGAAGGTTTAGTCCGGGTGAGTAAGAACCCTAAAAGACTGGGGGAAATTAATTGAGTTCCTTTAAGCTACAGGTCTTTACCGAATAACAGGACTCCCTACTTTTCGGTAAGATATTATCTTTATAAAACCCCTTTGGATAGTTATGAGAAAGGGTGCTGCGCTAGTGCAGCATATGTTTTCGTATAATGCTACCCTTTTTCAGGGAATCCCCCCCGATCCCGCCTTTAAATACCGCTTTGCTGGATTGGAGATTATCGGCGCCCGCCGCAAGTACATTGAAATGCAAATGTGCCCCGGAAACAAAACCAGTAGCACCTGAAAGCCCTATGGGTGTGCCAGCGGTTACCTTGTCTCCTACCTTCACAAAACTTCCCTCGTGAAAGAGGTGCACGTATTGGGTAAAATAATTCCCCTTCGGATGGTAAAGAGTTATAAAATTGGCATAGTCCCGCCATTTTCGGTCATCACCTCCGTTTTTATATCCGGAAATCACCCCAACAACAAAGCCATCGGCCGCCGCACAAACGGTATCGCCTTCAGCCATCTGAAAATCGAGGGCATATCTGGAATAATCGGAATTATGCGAAAATCTGCCATTGTACCCCTGCATCACCCTGTAGGTTTTATCCACAGGGAATGGAAATACCAGGGAATCAACTTTATAAGGCCTGCCAGGATCTCCCATTTGGAGGTTTAGTCCAATTTCTGGTTTCTTTTTACCGGTAAAACCAGCATACTGCAACAAGGTATCTTTCTCTGCTTCCAAACGCATGGGTTCCAGTGCCCCCGGCTGCAGGGCCAGCAGTGAATCTTTGGGAATAATCCTAAAAGTAATGGGGGCCTTCAATGGATTCGAAATATTAACATTCAGGGTATCTCCTTGAACTTCATAATCAAAGCCCATTTTAAATTGGTAATATCGTTCACTTGGTAAGGGAGAACAGGAAAGCCCAGTCAAAAGGATACCAGCGATCAGGATACAGGCAGCTCTTGTTAACATATGGATATAACTTAGTAAGAACTAAATCTATTAAGATCTATGCAATTATAAAATATTCTTTTCTAAGCTCAGAGAGGCGCCTAAATCAAAAGGCAGTAGCGGGTCTGAATAGCCCCAAATCTGACCGTGTTTGGGATTTCCCGAGGCAGAGAGGGATCCCACATAGTAGGTATGCAACAGGTAATGATGCAGATAGGCAAATACTTTTTGTTTTAACAGCTCGTAGTCCTGTCTGAGGCCGAGTGGAGGATTTCCCCAGGCCAGAATACCATAATCGGAGGTCTTTATGGCAAGTTCCACCCTTTTCAAGTTTTCTTCATCCACAATTTTAAAAGGCAGCTTGCGCAATTTCCTGGAATCAGTGAGATAGTAAGGGATCAGGTTCAGGAATTCCAAATTTCCAACCTCCTTGAGCTGTGGGTATAAGTCTCTGTTTCGATTGCAATAATTAAGGACGCGGTTAACGGTATGGTCAGAAATATGGCTGTTGGCCCTGCTGGGGTTTTTCTGTATCACCAGGAGCTTTTTCTTTCCCGTTCCCTTTAATCCAATTTGCAGTGCAAGGCGTTTATTGGGCACCTCATCAATTTGGATGCGAGTCACAAAATCAGGATAGGTATAGGGCATGCAGCCTTGGGTTTTAGCCCTTTTAATATACCACTTCTTATAAAAATGGCCTATGCATGCTCCAGGTATTAGGAAGCACAATCCCTTAATTTAAACGCTTGATTATCTGATTATAAGTATTTTTTTGTTCTATCGTGAGAAACCTATTGTGGTATAGAAAGCTAATTGATCCCCTTTTTATTGTCCTCTTCAGAGTCCAGCTGCAGTACCGGAACGCGAACAATTTCAAAGGTAGCCGAAGCAAGGACCACTTTGCCGCCGGTCTGTTCAATGGCTTTTGCGATCAACTCATTCAGGCGGTGTTTGGTAATACGGCGCTTTTTATAATCCACAATATAACGAAGGTTAAACTGAATCCAGTTATCCGTAAGGGTTATGGCCAGGCTGGGGGCCACTTGTGCATCTTCAATATAATAGCGTCCAACCACCGCTTTCCATTGTTCTTCTGACTGATGTACATATGAAGACAATTCCTCTGAAGCTATTTTGAGGATCAGTTCTTTGGCCAGTTCCCGGTCCGAACCGTATCGGATGGGCAAGTTGAATTCGTCCCAGATAAAGGGAAAATCCCGGGAATAGTTGTAAACAGGGCCACGGAAAACAAAGGCGTTGCTGAGTTTAACAATCCTCCCACTGTAATTGTCACTGCTTACCCACTCCCCAATTTCCATCATGGTAGTGTAAATGCTGTCGATATCAATCACATCTCCCTTTATCTTGTTTATCTCAATCCGGTCTCCCGGCTGGTATACCTTTACCAGGAAGATGTAAACCGATCCGGCAATACTCAGGATCAATTCCTGCAGGGTGATAGTAATGCCAGCTGTAAAAAGCCCTATCGCCAGGGCAACATCCTTAATATTTCCCGTAAAATAGGATACTGTCAGAATCAGGAGCAAGAGGTACCCGAAAACCTCAACACCCTTCTGGGATTTATAGCGGACATTGGAATCGGTTATATTTTTCCTGAGTAACCTCCGTAAATACTGGATTATACCGAGTACTACAACAGCCCAAAAAAGGTACTTGATCAGGGCTGCAGCTGTAGGATGCGCTTCCATCCATTGAGAGAGGTACTCCAGGTTTTCCATTATGAAGGGGTTGCTCTGCGTGTTTAGCAACTCTCTAAATTAGTCAATCCCCGACTTAGAAAAACTGATTAATGTTAGTTGGGAGGCGGCCGCATAAAAGCCTGTCCTCAAACATGCTGGTCTATGAGAATTGTATTGCCATCGGGGTCCTGGATTGCAAAACTACCCGGGCCTTGTGGGTTTTCCAGTTTTTCCTGTTGGGTAGGGATACGGGCCTTTTGAAGATGCCCGTGAATTTCCCTAACATCCTCAAATTGTTTTAAGGGGGACGCATCCTGGTCCCAGCCAGGGTTAAAGGTCAGGATATTTTGCTCAAACATGCCCTCAAACAAGCCTATTAGCGTCTGTCCGTTCTTCATGATCAGGTAATGGTGTGCTGCCTGCCCCGCAAATACGGAAAAACCCAGTTGTTCATAAAAGGCTTTTGAGGCCTGCAGGTCCTTTACCGCCAGGCTGATTGAAAATGCTCCCAGTTTCATTTTGATTTAATTTACGATTCCTATTAAATGTAGGTAATTCTTACAACTTATGGACGTTCTTATCGCAACCAATACCCGAGACTCAATACCCCCTGTGAATTTTCCAGGCCAGTTCCTTGAGTAGCTTAACGGCTACATAAGCTGTTTGCATTCCGTTGTCCCGGTCCGGATTGTATTCCACAATATCGGCTCCCACTACTTCGGCATCCAGGCCCTGAATCAGATTAATAAGCTGTCGTGAGGAGAATCCGCCGGGCTCCTGGTGGGAAACCCCGGGGGCATAGGCCGGGTCCAGGGCATCCAGATCCAGGGAAATATAGAGCGGGTAATTAAAAGGGCCTAATTTTCCCTGCATCCAGTCTTTCATCTCTATGACTTCTGTACCGTATTTTACTGCCTGATTCCATTGATGCGGGTTAAAACAGCGCAGGCCTACCTGCACCAGACGGGCACAGAGTTTATTTTCCATTATCCGGGCAAAAGGGCAGGCATGGGAATGCGGGTCTCCCTCGTAATCCTCATAGAGGTCCGGGTGCGCATCTATTTGCAAAATGGCCAGTTTAGGATATTTTTCTGCGTAAGCCTTAATGATGGGATAAGTTATGGAATGGTCTCCTCCCAGAGTGATCAGCCTCTTCATCTTTTTGAGGTGTTCCGCCGTTCGTATGTAAATATCCATGTAGTTTTTTGGGTGCAGATCTCCGAGTTCCTCTATGCTGTTTGAACCAAACTCAAATCCTTTTTCTGAGTAATGGTTCATTGCACCAGATTGCAGGGCTTCCCTGATCAGCGGCGGTGCTTTGGCAGGCCCTTGCTTAAAGGAAGAACCTTCATCATAACAAACTCCCTGTATTCCAATTTTATCCATACGCTAAAGCTATTTTTCTTGTCCTGTTTTCTGGTCAATAATACCGTTGATTTCGTTGATTAGTTCTACCCCATCTGCCATATACGTTAAACTCCCGTAACAATTGTCGATATTCAAAATCAGGATATTAAACCGTTGCCCGGGAAGCAAAAATACATTTTTGAGCGGCCTCATTTATGAGCTTATTCTGCCGTCAGGAAGTCCCGGATATCCTTTATGAGTTTTTCGAAATCGGGCTGGTGGGTGTACATCATATGCCCGGCTTCATAATACCGCATCTCTACTTTTTCCGGCTCAATCCCATTACGCGAAAAGGTATACTCCGCGTCGAAAAAGGGACAGATCAGATCATAATACCCATTGGCTACCATAATCTTCATTTCAGGATTGCGACGCATGGTCTCCCCCAATTGCGGGGCCACATTAACCATAGAAGGTTCCCAGTAGCGCCCTTCCGGTACCGGCCGCCATTTCCACTTCTGCCCGATAGCCCCATTGGAGGTAAGATAGGGCCGGTCCATTTCCACTCCCAACTCTTTTGCCAGGTAATGGTTCAGGGAAGCCGTATAGGCGGCTCCAATCTGGTAACTCGCCGGGTCTCCCAGATGCGGACCGTCTGAATAGGGGTCTATTTCCGGGCCCATAAAGCGACCATCCAGCCGGCCAACTGCCAGGTTCTGTTCGGCCAGCAGGGCTTTCTGGAAACGCGGCATCAGGATACGGAGGTTTCCTTTTTCGATATAGCCGGCGTCCAGACCGGTGAAATAAGCCAGTTTTTCCGAAATAGCCCTGGACTCTGTCCGGGAGAGCAGGGCTCCTTTGTACAGTGCCGGGATATAAGCGTTATAGGTAAAGTCCCGGCATTCTGAAATAAATTCCTCAAGGCTTTTGCCCGAACCTGCCTTTTTGTGATACCAGGCCGTAGCGGCCATACTGGGCAGGTAGGTGATATAGGATGTAATATTATAATGGATGGAGGTAGAGCCACCGTAGTCCAGGGCCTGGGAAATCAAAACAAGTCCGTTTAGTGCCATATTCTGGCCACCGCCTTCCAGGACATTGGCAACTGCCGCCGCCCGGGTAGTACCAAAACTTTCACCTGCAATATACTTGCGGGAGAACCACCTTTTATGGGTGGTGATCCACTGCCGCATAAAAGAGGCAATGGAACGCGCATCTTCCATCAGGCCCCAGTAATCCTCAACCTTTCCTTTTCCGATTACCCGGCTGTATCCGGTACCCACGGGATCTACAAAGACCAGGTCTGTCACGTCCAGGATCCCCATGGTATTCTCAACTACCGGATAGGGTGCAGCCCCGTCATCTTCGGAAGCGTCTGAAGCTACCTTAACAAGTTTTGGCCCGAATAGGCCCATATGCAACCAGACCGAGGCAGAGCCCGGCCCTCCGTTAAAAACAAAGGTTACCGGGCGGGTGGAAGGATCGGTCACACCTGTTTTGGTATAGGCCACAGACCATATGGAGGCAACCGCCTCCCCCTTGTCATCCTTCAGGTAGGTCTCTGCAGCCGTTGCCTTGTATCGGATGGTTTTTCCGCCATTTACAATCTGGTGTTCCGTAATAAAGGAACTGGGGTCCGGGACCGGTGCAATTTCCTTTTCGGATTCCTGGGCTTGTAGCAGGAAAGACATAAAAAGAAAGACTACTAAAAAATTGCTTGATCTGCTGGCTTTCATCATGGGCTGGTTTATAGAGAAAAAGATTCAAAGCCTTAATTTAGTACAATGCCCTTAAACCGTAATCAATTAAGGCTGAAAAGAATAAAAATCGTGTAAGGCCCCGATTGCTTCATTGAGCTCCGGTTGCACTTTGGGATCCGTACAATTGATCAGAATACTCACCACCATTTTTTGTTCCGGATAAACAAAAAAATTGCTGTAGCCCCCTACCCCATTGCCAATATGACCATAATAGGGAGCCCCAGGGATATCTTCTCCCAATTGCCAACCCAGGCCGTACCAGGTAGATTTTCCTTTTATCATTTGGGCTGAAGTAAACTGGCTTTGCAGCGCCTGCGGTACAATCTGCCCATTCAGACATGCCTCGCCAAAAAGACACAAATCTCCAACGGTGGAGAGGTATCCGCCTCCTGCCAGTTTATACCGATTGTCCACAGAAATAGCCTGTCGAAACCCCCCGGCAAAACGAGTGTAGCTAATGGCCTGCCCGGGAACGGGCTGCCCGGGGACCTCAACAAAAGTATTATCCATTCCGAGGGGCTTTAAAACTTCCGTTTCAACTATATCGGCAAAGGGTATACGGGCTGCCCGTTGCATAGCCAGGGAGAGAAGTACCGAGTCAAAACTGTTATAGAGATACCCTTTTCCCGGCTTGAATACCAGCGGATCATTCAGGAACAATTTCATGCCTCCTTCTATATCCAGGGGGTTATTCAGTGCGTATTCCTTTCCTTTATACCCCCGTATGCCGGCCGTATGTGCCGCAAGGTGGCGGATCCTGATGTCATTCTGGGGATATTCGGGTACATATTTTTGCAAAGGGTCTTCCAGATCGATCAAACCACTGGCCACCAGTCGGGCCAGGGCAGTAGCCGTAACGGGCTTGGATACACTCGCAATCCGGAAAACAGTCTTTTCTGCCTCAACAGGGATTGTTTCTTCCAGGTTGGCCATCCCGATCCCAAAATTCAGAACAGGGGATCCCTCCCGGTTTACCTGTATGGCCAGGCCGGGTATTTTCTGCTGCAGATATAATTGTTCTAAAATTTCCCTGGCCTCTTCCGGCCCAAAGGTATTGGGGCTGCTAGTTGTGGCCTTTCCATGTTTAAAAAGTCGTTTAAGCAGTTTCTGAATGAAGTTCATGTTTAATCGACAAAAATGAGCCTTCCCCTGAAGGTTTCTTCAACTGAGATTTCTGGAGGGCGGGAATAACTAAGGACGTCCCCGTACCCCCTTATAATCCCGGAAATCTGGTTTTGCGGATTTACCAGTATCTCATTGCTGCCCCGATGGTTTATACTTACACTGCCCGCCTCAAGGTTTTCAGCCTCCACCCTGGAGTCTCCGGCTGCGATGGTTACGTCCAGAGAGGCGGTTTGGCCCGATAAGTTGTAATAGGAAATGCCATTGGCCACTATGCTTACGGCCTGGGTATCCAGGCTTAGCTCAAAGGAGCCGTCAGTGGTCTCAGCCTCTGGTAAATTAAAACTTTCCGAAATCAGCCTGAGGTCGGTAAACCCGAGTGTTCCATCTGAGCGTATCGGCAAGCCCGAGCTACTGCGGATCTCAGTCAAATCTGGGCTGGTAACATAAAAAGTTGTCTGTCCGTATTCCCTGAACAGGTTACAACTATTGGTGTTTCGGAGTTCAAGGACTCCCGAATTAACAGCTGCGCTAACATCTGCCCTAAGGTTGCTGCCAGTTTCCAGACGCACAAGCTGTTCCGGGCCCTGACGTATTACAAGCCTCACATTCTCAAAAACGATGATGCGCCTGAATGCAGGCAATACCAGTTCTTCACTAATACGGTCACCGGTCGTTTGGAAACAGTCCGGGCCGTTTTCACCGCAACTCAGAAAGAAGAGGGATATAAAAGCCGGAATAAGCCAGGTGATCTTTCTCTGCATTGTATTTGTTATCATTGTCTGCATTACAATCGAACCCCTATTCCAAATTCAAGGGCCTCAGCCTTGGCTGCGTGCGACTTCAGGCTTACTGCGGCAAACCACCGCGACCCAAAATAACGCTTCAGCCCAATACGATTATACACCCTTCCTTCAAAATCGAAGGGATAGTAAACATAGTATCCCAATTGCGTCACAACGCTCAGGGAATTTATAAACAATTCATGGCCCAAAAACAGGCCCACCCTCTTAAAATCTGCTCCGGGATCCACACCTAACTCCGGAAAAGAATTGCTCTGGAAACGGATGAGTTCTTTGAGAAAGTTGGAGAAAAATACATCGCTCCCCAGTTGAATGGCACTGACCCTGCCCAGGCGCTTATCTGCATATGCAGAAAATATATAGAAAGGAAACTGTCCGGATCCCACCACGTCACTTTCATTGATACCCGAGCGAAAAACCCCGTTAAACCGTATGGGTTCCGTCACTTTTTTGGCTTCGTATTCTATATAGTCCGGGGAAATTTCCGGATCGAGATCGTAAAGCAATCCTGCTCCAATTCCGATGGTATTGGTTGAGGTATTCGGGGCCCGGAAATTGGCATTTGAATAGTGAATCAGGCTGATTCCGGCCTGAATACCAAGGCGTCCGAACAGTCGCTCGCGCTGATACTGTAACATCAAATAGGTAGAACTCAGCAAATGACTGCCATAGGCATTATTGCGGAAATTCTCACGGGCATCGTACGGATTGGTGTTATAGGCAATTCCCTGACCAATCCTGAATTGAAGCTTTCGACTTAGAAAATAAAAGTTGTAATGGACGTAAATCCCTAAGTTGACCCCCAGGGATGCATTGCGCATGTCCTGGTAAACGAAGGAAATACCCGTATCGGGATAATTAAAGAGGGACTCCCAGCTTTCCTCCCCAAAAGTCTTTTTGTTCAGGCCGAAGATAAATCCGGAAGGATGTGAAGCAATCAGGTGAGAAATATCGGTATTATGCAGGAGCACCGAACCATAGAAAGGACTAAAATCAAGGTATCTGGAGGTCTCCCGGGCCTGAGCAGACGCTTCACTTATACATAACAGGCTTCCGACTAAGAACCAAATCCATACCCTCATGGGGGCCAAAGGTAGTATTTTTGCATCAAGTCTCAGGGCAAGGAGGGGTTGAGATTAAAAGACTGCTTCTGCAATTGCTTTGATATTATCGGACTTACCCATAGAATAATAATGGAGGACGGGCACCCCTGCATCTTTCAATTCCCGGGACTGTTCGATAGCCCATTCAATCCCCACCTGCCTTACTGCCTTGTTATCTCTGCAACCCTCCACAGCCTCTATAAGCAGGTCCGGGAGCTCCGTTCGAAAAACCTGGGGTAAGAGCTGCAGGTGGCGCTTTATTGCAATGGGCTTGATCCCCGGAATAATCGGAACTTTTATCCCCATTTCCCTGGCCAGTTCCACAAACTCAAAATACCTGCGGTTGTCAAAAAACATCTGGGTTACCACATAGTCTGCACCCAGATCCACCTTGTGTTTCAGCCATTTTAAATCGGTTTTAAGTGAAGGGGATTCCAGGTGCTTTTCCGGATAGCCTGCCACCCCAATACAAAAATCCGGGCAATTGTCGGTTTCGATTACTTCGTGCAGATACCTGCCTTTGTTGAGTTTGACAATCTGCGCCACCAAATCCGAGGCATAATTATGACCACCTGTTGTGGGCTCAAAATATTTCTCCTCCTTCATGGCATCCCCCCTTAAGGCCATGACGTTGTCCAGGCCCAGGTAGTGACAATCTACAAGCAGGTATTCGGTTTCCTCTTTGGTAAAACCGCCACAAAGTACGTGCGGGATAGCATCTACATTGTATTTGTGTTTGATTGCCGCACAAATACCGAGGGTTCCCGGCCGCATACGGGTAACCCGTTTGTCATAAAGGCCATCGCGGTCTATATACACATATTCCTCACGGGAAGTGGTAACATCTATAAACGGAGGTTTGAATTCCATCAGAGGATCTATATTCCTGTAGAGCTCCTCTATATTCTTCCCCTTTACCGGAGGGATAATTTCAAAAGAGAACAGGGTTTCTTCTGCCTTTTTAATATGTTCTGTTACTTTCATTTTATCGGTATAAATAAAATTGCTGCGCCCTTCATCACTTCTTTCAGTCTTCTGCCAGATTCGGATTCAGCCATCGTGTAGCCTCCTCCATGGAAATTCCCTTACGTACTGCATAATCTTCTAATTGGTCTTGCCCTATTTTTCCCAGGCCGAAATAACGGGCCTCCGGATGTGCAAAATAATAGCCACTAACACTGGCTGCCGGCCACATGGCCAGGCTTTCCGTTAGTTTCACCCCTATGCGCTCTTCCACTTCCAGTAGCTCCCAAATAGTAAGCTTTTCAAGGTGGTCCGGACAGGCCGGGTACCCGGGTGCAGGCCTGATTCCCGTATAGGATTCACGGATGAGGGCATCATTGTCCAGCTGTTCACCCAGGGCATAGCCCCAGTGCCGGATCCGTACTTCCCGGTGGAGGTATTCCGCAAAGGCCTCTGCCAGCCGGTCTGCCAGGGCTTTCACCATAATGCTGTTATAATCATCCAGCTTCGCCTGATAGTCTGTAGCCAGCTCCTCGGCTCCCCAACCCGCTGTAACACAAAAACAGCCCATGTAATCCTGCAACCCGCTGGAAGCAGGGGCTATATAATCAGCAAGGGCCAGATTGGGAACACCTTGCCGCTTCTTTCCCTGTTGCCGAAGGGTCCGAAAGACGAAAGTTTCCTTTTCCCCGGCTTTGATTTCAATATCATCAGCCCCCTGTCGCCTGGCTGGAAACAGCCCGAACACCGCTTTGGCTACCAGCTTTTTTTTACTAATCAGTTCCCGAAGCATTTTTCCGGCATCGTTGTAAAGGGCACTGGCCTGTTTCCCAACCAGTTCATCTTCCAGGATTTCCGGGAACTTTCCATGCAAGTCCCAGGCCCTGAAAAAAGGTGACCAGTCTATAAACGGCACAAGTTTATGGAGTTCAAACTGATCGATCTGTTGAATCCCCAATTGTCTGGGAACCGTAATATCTTCCTTACGCCAGCTAATGTCGGCCGCATTTTGGCGGGCTTCCTCCAAAGAGAGGTAGGTTTTCTGTTTTTTTCGCTGCAGGAACTTTTCACGGAAGGACTCATAATCCAGCTTTACCGCTTTTTTATAGCCGGTTCCCTGATCTTTTTGCAGTAGATCACCAACCACCGTAACCGCACGGCTGGCATCATTTACATGTACCACCGCAGCCTGGTATTCCGGGTCAATTTTTACAGCTGTATGGGCCTTGCTGGTAGTGGCACCCCCAATCAGCAAGGGGAGTTCCAGACCCTGCCGCTGCATTTCCTTTGCCAGGAAAACCATCTCGTCCAGGGAGGGGGTAATAAGCCCGCTCAAGCCTATGATATCTACCTGATGCTCCCTTGCGGCCTGTATTATTTTCTCGGGAGGAACCATAACCCCCAGGTCAATGATCTCGTAATTATTGCAGGCCAATACAACACTGACTATATTTTTCCCTATATCGTGAACGTCTCCCTTTACGGTAGCCATGAGGATCTTACCAGCTGCTTTGGGGGATTCCCCGCCTTTGGCATTGGCCTCTTCTATAAAGGGCGTAAGGTAGGCAACAGCCTTTTTCATGACCCTTGCCGACTTCACTACCTGAGGCAGGAACATCTTCCCGCTGCCAAAAAGATCTCCTACCACGTTCATCCCGTGCATCAGCGGGCCCTCAATAACCTCGATGGGCTGCTTATAGGTCTGCCGGGCCTCCTCAACATCCCGCTCTATGTATTCGTCTATGCCTTTGACCAGGGCACGGGTTATCCGTTCCTGCAGGGAATCTTCCCGCCAGCTGAGATCTACTTTACGGGTTTTCTGGCTGCCTGAAACCCCTTCGGCATATTCCAGCAGGCGCTCGGTTGCATCTTCCCTCCTGTTGAGCAGCACGTCCTCAACATGTTCCAGCAACTCCCCGGGAATATCGTCGTATACCTCCAAAAGAGATGGATTCACAATACCCATATTCATGCCGGCCTTTATGGCGTGGTACAGAAAGGCAGAATGCATAGCCTCCCGTACCGGATTATTCCCCCTGAAACTAAAGGAAACATTGCTCACCCCACCACTTACGCTACAATGCGGAAGGTTTTCCCGAACCCAGCGGGTAGCCTCTATAAAATCCAGGGCATTGCGCCTGTGCTCTTCCATCCCGGTTGCCACCGGAAAGATATTCAGGTCAAAGATGATGTCTTCAGCCGGAAAACGGGCCTGGTTTATCAGTAAGTCATAAGAACGGCTCGCAATTTCTATCCGCCGCTGCAGTGTATCTGCCTGCCCCTTTTCGTCAAAGGCCATCACAATTACGGCTGCCCCGTATCTGCGTATCAGCCTCGCCTGCCTGAGGAAGGTTTCCTCCCCTTCCTTCAGGCTTATGGAATTGACCACACACTTCCCCTGTACCACCTGCAGCCCGGCTTCAATTATTTCCCATTTGGAGCTGTCGATCATGATGGGAAGGCGCGCAATGTCTGGTTCCGCCATCAGCAGGTTCAGGAAAGTTACCATGGCCCTTTTACCATCTATCAGGCCATCATCCATATTCACATCGATGATCTGTGCCCCGCCCTCAACCTGATCGCGGGCTATTTCGACGGCTTCCTCGAAGCGATCTTCCTTGATCAACCTGAGAAATTTACGGGAACCGGCAACATTGGTACGCTCCCCTACATTGATAAAATTACTCTCCGGAGTAATCACAAGGGGTTCCAGTCCCGCTAATTTTAAATATTTCTTTTGTCCGTTATTCAACACAAATCAATTTTCATTCTATCATTTAGGGTGGGAAGTACTTCAGGCGATTGTTTTAAAAAGGCTGCTTTACATGAACAGGCCGCGGATTGTAATCTGCGCACAGCCTGGCAATAGCAGCGATATGTTCCGGATTGGTGCCGCAGCAACCCCCTACTATGTTCACCAGGCCCTTGTCAAGATATTCCCTGATCTGCCGTGCCATCTGCTGCGGGCTTTGGTCGTATTCCCCGAAAGCATTCGGCAGGCCGGCGTTGGGGTGGGCCGATACCCCGCCCTCCCATTTGGCAGCAAGGACTTCCAGGTGCGGTACCAACTGGCTGGCTCCAAGGGCACAGTTGAACCCAACGGATAACAGGGGAATATGTGATATGGAAATTAGGAAAGCTTCAGCCGTCTGCCCGGATAAGGTCCTGCCGGAGGCATCCGTTATGGTTCCGCTTATCATAACCGGAATATCGATGGCACGTTCTTCCCGAACCTCTTCAATTGCAAAAAGGGCTGCCTTCGCATTGAGGGTGTCAAATACGGTTTCCACCAGCAGTATATCAACACCTCCATCCAGAAGACCGATCACCTGTTCTTTATAAGATTCCCTCAGCTGGTCAAAGCTGATGGCGCGATACCCGGGGTCGTTTACATCCGGAGACATACTCGCCGTTTTGTTGGTAGGTCCTATACTTCCGGCAACAAAACGGGGTTTCTCGGGCTGCATGCGGCTAAATCGATCAGCAGCATCCCGGGCAATCCCGGCAGCCGCCTTATTGATTTCATAAACCTGCTCCTGCATTCCGTAATCCGCCATAGCAATTGAGGTAGACGAGAACGTATTGGTTTCAATTATATCTGCTCCCGCCTCCAGGTACTTGGAGTGAATTTCAAGGATAGCCTCTGGTTGGGTAAGGGAAAGGAGGTCGTTATTGCCTTGCAAGGGCTGCCCCCAATCCGCAAATCGCTTTCCCCGGAAATCTGCTTCCTTAAAAGAATACTGCTGCAGCATGGTCCCCATGGCACCATCGAGTACCAGGATCCTTTTCTCTAATATTGATTCTATTTCTGACATGTGTAATGTATCAGGCCTGTTGCGCAATTCCCTTAGGGAAATGAAATCAAGAAAAGAAAAGGTTATTAGAGGCCCGGATAGAAATTTGTTATCTGCCCCGGGTAGTGAACCGCTTCAGTGTTCCCCTCGGGATAGAATGTAGCACCTTCTTTGCCGGCAAGGAGCGGCAAAGGGTTGCTAAGGTATCAAAGGGTCTATTCCCTCCACCTTTCTTGATAACTTCGCAAAGTGGCAATGAACTGTAACAAAGTAACGGCAGTACAATGTCAAAAGCAAACAATATAACTGCTTTTTACTATTAAAAAATAAAGCCGGGAAACCCTTAAGGGTTATTGACCCGGCCTTACCAACCAACTTTCTCAAGGCTCAGCCAATAGCCTGAATCACCTCTTTTTTTGCCTCTTTCTTACTTCCGTCAAATCCGGTAACACCCCCTACGGTTGTATATTTCAGTAGGTACCGTTTCCCGGGATTAACCCGCTGATAGGCACTTTGACACATAACTGCTGCTTCATGGAATCCTGAGAGGATCAATTTTAATTTTCCCGGATAGGTATTGACATCCCCTATGGCATAAACCCCGGGGATATTTGTCTGATAATCGTAGGCGTTGTTAACCTTGATGGCATTCTTTTCAATGTCAAGGCCCCAATTTCCGATTGGACCCAGCTTAGGGGAGAGCCCGAACAAGGGAATAAAGAAATCCGTTTCCACATAAGATTCTCCTTTTTCCGGATGGTTAAAGCGAACGGCTACGGCTTCAAGATGATCATCCCCATATAAACGACTGACCTCAGCTTCCGTGTAGAGTTTTATTTTGCCTGCCTTTGAAAGGGCAGTGGCCTTTTCTACCGAATCCAGCGCTCCACGGAATTCATTCCGCCGATGCACCAGGCTCACTTCCGATGCAATTTCCGCCAGGAATATGGACCAGTCCAATGCAGAATCGCCACCTCCTGCCAGCACTACATTTTTATTTCTAAACCGTTCAGGATCGCGAATCATATACTGTACTCCCTTGTTTTCAAAATTCGCGATATTCTCTAAAGGAGGTTTTCTGGGCTCGAAGGATCCCAGACCGCCGGCGATAACAACAACCGGAGCACAATGGCGTGTGCCCATATTGGTTGTCACCAGAAAGCGCCCGTCATCCTGTTTTTCCAGATGCTCCGCTCTTTCGCCAAGTGTAAACCCAGGCTCGAAAGGAGCAATCTGTTCCATAAGCCGGTCTACCAGATCGCCTGCCAGTATTTCAGGATATGCGGGAATGTCAAAGATGGGCTTTTTGGGATAGATCTCGGCGCACTGCCCGCCTGGTTGCGGGAGCGCATCTATCAGGTGGCATTTCATCTTAAGCAGTCCTGCCTCAAAGACAGTAAACAAGCCCGTGGGCCCCGCTCCGATGATGAGTATATCAGAATATATCATTAGTATCTAATTTTTATTGGTAATTAAATGCTGGGTAACTTCGTTCATTTTGTGAACCTTGGACTCAAAATCCCCTTTCAGGGTTTTTCGAAAACGGTTCAGGTTTTCGACCATCCAGCTTATATCCTCAGGAAGTATCTCTTCAAAAAACTGCCGCAGCCTTTTGGCCGTAGTGGGTGACTTGCCATTGGTACTGATGGCTATCTTAACATGGCCTTTGGTAACAATTCCTCCCATGTAAAAATCGCAGAGGGGCGGATTATCGGCCACATTTACCAGAATATTCCGCAGGCGGCAGTCCTGGTATATCTTTTCATTGACCTGGGGTTTGTCCGTACAGGCGATAACCAGGTGCTTGCCCTGCAGATACCCTGCATGATATGAAGCCCGTACTAAATGTACCTGAAATGCCTTCGCCTTCTCTGCCGTACCCTCCCGTATTAGGGGTGCTACCAGGGTTATCTGGGCGTCCGGACTGGATTTTGTAAGGAAATGTAATTTTTCCTCGGCTACAAAGCCCCCTCCAACAATCAGGATTTCCAGTTGTGCGGTTTTTAAGAAAACCGGATACAGATTATTTTTTTCCATAGTCTTTACTAGTGATTATTAAATACTGAAGCACTCTTTTGATTATGACCTGAAAGCAAATGTTCAGAAGACAAAACTGAAATCACCTTCTCCCTCAGGCGAACTACTTCTCCAATCAGAATAATAGCTGGGTTGGAAAGCCCCTTATCATTGACCGCCCTTTCGATGGAATCAACAGTAGCTATCGCAACCTTTTCATTGGGGGTTGTGCCCTCCTGTATGACAGCCACAGGCGTCCGTCCTTTTCCGGAGGCCTGGAATACAGCCATTATTTCAGCTAATTTGGACATTCCCATCAGAATGACAACCGTGGCCGAAGATCTGGATGCGAGCCGGATATCTTCACTCAGTTGGTGGTTCTTTGTAGTACCTGTTATGACCCAGAAACTTTCTGAACTCCCCCTGTGGGTAAGCGGAATAAACTGGGTTGCCGGGACCGCCAGTGCGGAGGATATTCCCGGGACCATCTGAACTTCGAGGCCATGACTGGCTGCATATTGCATTTCTTCTCCCCCGCGGCCAAACACAAAGGGATCCCCCCCTTTTAAACGAACCACGTGTTTTCCTCCGGCCGCCAGCGCAACAATCAATTCATTGATCTGTTGCTGTATGTAGGCCGCACAACCCTTTCGCTTGCCAACGAAAATATGCTCTGCTTTTGTCGCAAAACCCAGCAGTTCCTCCGAGATCAAAGCGTCGTAAAGGACTACATCTGCGGTCTTGAGGATCCTGACGGCCTTAAGGCTGATCAGTTCAACATCCCCGGGCCCCGCACCGATAAGACTTAATTTTCCCTTAGTGTACATAATTCAGTTCTTTTTTACGTGTCTCCCGGGCCCACTGAAGAAATTCTTTGGCCTGATTAAGATAATAGAAGGCAAAGTCCTTATCAGGGGCCTGTTTGTTGAGCTCCAATACCAGGCTTTCAAATTCTGCGTATTGTGCCCACCCTTCCTGCCTGCCCGCCAGCGCCTGGAAATCCCTCAGGATTCCCGCATGGGTGTTGGTTTTGTGATCCTCTGCTGTCAATAGCGCTTTTGCCGCATGGATAAAGGCCGAATAGGCGTAATAAACGGCTGCTGCCCATTTTTCCTTTTCAAAGGAAACCTCAGCCTCTGCCAGTTTTTCATCGGCTTCATAAAAGAGTGTGACCACCAAATCGATAACTACCCCGGCACACTCTCCTACTCCAATGGCTTTTTTATATCGTTCCCGCGAGCCCCAGTCAATAAAATCTTCCGGAGTAAGGGATGAGATATCCGCCAGGGGTTTTAGTAGATTATAAAAATACATTTGCCCTCTTTTGGCATAGTATTCCTGATATTGGGCCCCGCTGGCAAACTCAAGGTAATCGTCCAGGATCAACCGCAGTGCATCCGGGCCTTTTTTGGAAGGAATTTTAATCACCTTGTCTGCAAAAACCCCCTGCCCATTCCCGAGGTTACTCCCTCCCAGGAGTACCTGTAAGGCAGGAGCTACCCGCTTGTCTGCCGTTCGGACAGACATCCCCTGAAAGCCGATATGGGCCATGGTGTGCTGCCCGCAGGCATTCATACACCCGCTGATCTTGATCACCACATCCTTATTTCCTATAAATTGAGGGTATTCCGAGCGGATTAGCCGTTCCAGTTCAGTGGCAATCCCGGTGCTGCTGGCAATCCCCAGGTTGCACGTATCGGTACCCGGGCAGGCCGTAATATCCAGGGCACTGTTGTAGCCGGGCTCTGCAAGCCCGATCTCTTTAAGCCGCTTGAAGAAATAAGGGACGTTTTCCGTTTTCACAAAAGGGATCAGGATATTCTGGCGCAGGCTCAGGCGAATTTCCGATGCCGCATAGTTTTCTGTGAGCTCTGCCAGTTGCCGGGCCTGATCGGTACTGAAATTCCCCAAAAAGACCTTTAAGCCAATGGCGACATAGCCTTTTTGTTTCTGGGGGATCAGATTGCTGGCCTTCCAGAGCTCATAGTCTTTTCCGTATACCTGAACTTTTGGGACTATTCTGTCCGATATCTCCGGGGAGGGATAGGTTTCTGCCTTAATTGGATATTGCTGCCGGGGGAGCGCCTTTTTTTCTTCGCTAACCAACTGCCTGAAAACCTCAAGGCCCAGATCCTTTATCAGAAACTTCAAGCGAGCCTTTGACCGGCTTTTGCGTTCTCCGTAACGGTCAAAGACCCTTAACACAGATTCCATCAGGGGAATTATCATTTCCTGTGGCAGGAATTCATAAAGGCAGTCGGCATGCCGTGGCTGGGATCCCAGGCCCCCTCCCAGCATTACCTTAAATCCCTTATCACCTTGCGAAACTTTCGCGATAAAACCGAGATCATGCATATAGGATAGCCCTGTATCCCTGTCGCTGGAGGAGAAGGATACCTTGAATTTTCGTCCCATTTCCTGCCCCACGGGGTTTCTAAGGAAATATTCGAAAACGGCCTGTGCGTAAGGGGAGACATCGAAAGCTTCTTCAGGGTCAATCCCGGTAGTTTCACTGGCAGTCACGTTGCGAACCGTATTGCCGCAGGCTTCCCGCAGTGTTACGGCATCCTTTTCCAGTTCTGCCCACAATTGTGGGGTATCGTTTAAATCCACATAGTGGATTTGTATATCCTGCCTGGTGGTGATATGAAGCTTCCCGGTAGAATAGGTATCGGATACCTCAGCTATCCTCCGCAATTGGGCTGCACTTACTTTTCCATAAGGCAGCTTAATGCGGATCATTTGCACCCCCTGCTGTCGCTGTCCGTATACGCCGCGTGCCAGGCGCAGGCTGCGGAATTTCTCGGCATCTAACTCACCTGCTTTGAACGCGCGAATTTTGCGCTCCAAATCAATAATATCCTGAGCTACGACCGGATTCTCAATTTCGCTCCTAAAACTTTCCATATTATTCCTATGGTTTTAGTAGGTTTTTAAAAATTAAAAAAACCTGTTTGTTTATTCAATTATTTAAATGTTCAGAAAGCCCACAGCTGCCGTATGATGGGTTTGCGGATCGATAAGGATAAAGGTCCCGTTTTCTTTATTCTGTGTATAATCGTCAAAATAGATCGGTTTTGCCAGCTTGATTTGCACCTCCCCTATTTCATTTAATCCTAATGCCTCAGGCGAATCCACATGACCGGAATAATCCGTAGCCACGGTATTGTCCAGGCTGATAATTTTAGAGGCAACCTTGTTAGAGTGATGCTGCAGGGTGTACCGGGCTCCTGCCCTGAGTGGTTTCTGGTCCATCCAGCAGATGGTTGCCCGCAGATCCTTTTCGACTACCGGCTTTTCACCACTTTTCACGATCATATCCCCTCGTACCACGTTTACATCGTCTTCCAGAGTGATGGTAATGCTACTCCCGGGTGCAGCTTCAGACAGGGGTCGGTCAAAGAAAAACACCTCCTTTATCCTGCTGCGGGTACCGGAAGGCAGGATGGTGACTTCATCATCAGGCTTCAGGGTTCCCCCGTACAATTTCCCAGCATAGGCGCGAAAGTCATGGAAATCATTAGTTTTCGGGCGAATGACCAGTTGTACCGGAAAGCGAGCGGTACCGGAATCTTCACGCAACTGAGCCAAATCCAGACCTTCCAGATACTGCAACAGGCTCGGGCCGGTATACCAGGACATTTTCCCTGATTTACGCACCACATTATCCCCCTGCAGAGCGCTTACCGGGATATAGGTAATCCGCTGCTGATCGTAGGTACTGTTTTCATTAAGAGCTTCAAAAGCTTCCCGTATGCCATCAAAGACTCCCTGCTTATAATCAACCAGGTCCATTTTATTCACGGCAACGATCACTTCCTTTACCCGTAGCAGGTTGTTTATAAAGAAGTGCCGGTAGGTTTGCTCCACCACGCCCTTACGGGCGTCTATCAGGATAATTGCAGCCTGAGAAGTGGAGGCGCCCGTTACCATGTTTCGGGTATATTCCACGTGCCCCGGAGTATCCGCCACAATATAACTCCTGGCTGGAGTGGAAAAATAAATATGGGCCACGTCAATGGTAATACCCTGCTCCCGCTCGGCTACCAATCCATCGGTGGCCAGTGAAAAATCCAGGTAATCAAACCCCTTTTTCCTGCTGCTTTCGGCTATGGCCTGCAATTTATCCTCCGTAAGAGAGTTGGTGTCGTATAACAGCCTCCCGATAAGTGTACTTTTTCCGTCGTCTACGCTGCCTGCCGTTGCAATTTTTAATACGTTCATATCTGCCTCTTAAAAATATCCCTGTTGTTTTCTTTTTTCCATGGCCGCTTCGGACCGCTTGTCATCTATACGTGCCCCGCGTTCTGAAATCTTTGAGTCCCTGATCTCCGATACCACTTTATCCAGTGTGTCTGCCTCGGACAATACTGCCGCCGTACAGGACATATCGCCAACCGTTCGGAAGCGGACTTTACGCTTTTCCACCTCTTCCTCAGGCGCCCGGAATACTACCTCATCCTCGGCAGACCAGATTAGCCCGTCCCGAATAAAGGTCTCGCGTTCGTGTGCAAAATAGATACTGGGCAGGTCTATCTGCTCTTCCCGGATATAAGACCAAACATCCAGTTCCGTCCAGTTACTGATCGGAAAAACCCGGACATTCTGGCCATGGTCAATCTCCCCATTCAGATAATCAAATAATTCCGGGCGCTGGTTTTTCTCATCCCATTGACCGAAATCATCCCGAACCGAAAAAATCCGCTCCTTGGCCCTGGCCTTTTCTTCATCCCTGCGGGCCCCGCCAATACAGGCATCAAATTTGAACTCTTCAATGGCATCCAGCAGAGTGGTGGTCTGCAGTTGGTTTCGGCTGGCGTATTTTCCGGTTTCCTCTACTACCTTGCCCTGGTCTATAGAATCCTGTACGTGCCTCACAATAAGTTCCAGCCCCAGTTCTTCAACCAGTGAATCGCGAAATGCAATCGTTTCCGGAAAGTTGTGACCCGTATCAATGTGCAAGAGCGGAAACGGGATGCGCGCCGGGTAAAATGCCTTCTGTGCCAGCCTTACAAGGGTAATTGAATCCTTGCCCCCCGAAAACAGCAACACTGGTCGTTCAAACTGTGCAACCACTTCGCGAATGATAAAGATTGCCTCGTGTTCCAGTGCATTTGCAGGGTACTTCCCGGAAAATTGGAATGAATCCAGGGCTTGCCGGCTTAAGGTTTCTGTTAGTGTATTCAAAATGAATAGGATTTAATTGATAAATATTTTATGAGGGCATTTTACTGATGCAGGCCACACTCCCTGTTGGCCAGTACCTTGGTTGGGTCAAAGTACTTCTGCTCATTTGGTAATCCGTGCATTTTGAGATAGGCATCCAGTTCTGCATCGGAATAATGGTAAAAAGGACTCACTTTGAGTATCCCCTCGGATGAATAACTGAGGATATCCAACGAATCGCGATGGGCCGTCTGCCCTTTGCGGAGGTTCGTAAACCAAATTTTGGGCTGGTGTGTCCGCATGGCCCTACGGAAGGGCTCTAATTTTACTTCCTCGGTAAAAGCTGCATGCCGGGAATCGTTAATTTCCGGAATGCCCATAATCACATCCCGGTGCGCCCTGGTTTTTAAGGGCACGTATAAACGAAGGTTCAGATCAAGGCTCTTAATAAGCTCCTCAGCATGTCTGTAGGTTTGTGGAGTATTGTATCCCGTGTCGCACCAGATTATCTCAATGCCAGGGTCAACCTCGGTTACGGCATGCAGGATGGCAGCCTCATAGGGCCTGAAATTGGTCGTTACCACCGCCTTTTGTCTAAGATCCAGTGCCCAGCCGATGATTTCGGAAGGTGGGATCCCCTTGAACTGCTGATTCAGATGTTCTATTTGTTTTGCCGAATATTTCATAAATCTGATAATGGGATTTATCATTGTTTCCCCCAGGAGATGGCGTTCCAAATCCGTTCGTGGAAAAAATAAAGCAACATTTTTGTGATCAATTCTACCAGGCCTATAGAAAAAGCAACAGAAAGGGTCCCCGTAATGATCCAGGAAATCAGAATGGTATCCAGGGTACCCACTACCCGCCAGCTCAACGTCTTGGCAATACTACGCTTGGGGTGATCTGATTTTCGGTCAGCCTCGTACTGATTATGGCTCTTGTTTGATTTATTAAAGAGTAACTGGTCAGCTATCATTTATTATCCTATAGTTTTAGTAGAGTAAGCAAACATAGCACTCTTTTGGCAAGTGAGCCTAAACTAAAAGGAAAATTTATCCTATTACCCTATAGTTTTAATAGATTAATAAAAATAAGTCCTCATTTTTAAGGATTTCACATACCGGACCCCGGATGAGGCAAATTACAATCAGGAAATTTTACAGGATATCGGCAAGGGAATTATTCCGGTACACCTCCAGGGCACTGTCGCGTACCCATAACATTAATTTATGTACGGAGCACTTTTGTTCATCCGGGCAATCCTCACAGGCCTCATAAAAATTGAGGCTTACGCAGGGAACCATGGCGATCGGTCCTTCCAGTACACGCATAACAGTTGTTAAAGGAATAGCAGCGGGATCCTTGATCAGGTAGTAACCTCCCCCCTTTCCTTTTTTGGAGCCCAGGAATCCGTTTTTCCTCAGGGTAAGCAGAATACTTTCCAGAAATTTCTGTGAGATATTCTCATGACGGGCAATCTCGGCTATCTGAACCGGTTTGCGGTCCTCCCGTGCGGCCAGATAAGTCAGGGCCTTGAGCCCATACTTGGTTTTCTTGGAAAGCATAGTACTAAGATAGGAAAAATAGGCAGATGCCCTAGCCCAGTTTTCCAAGGGCCTGCCCCAGATCCTTTATGATATCTTCCGGATGCTCCAACCCAACAGAAATGCGTACCATCCCATCAGTAATCCCGGATTTGGCACGCTCCTCCGGGCTGAGTTTACTGTGGGTGGTTGAGGCCGGGTGGGTTACGATACTCCTGGTATCCCCGAGGTTGGCAGACAGTGACAACAATTGGATCTGGTCAAAAAATTTCCGTCCTGCCGCTACCCCTCCCTGCACTTCAAAAGCCACAACACAACCGCCTGCCTTCATTTGCTTTTTGGCCAGTGCATATTGTGGGTGTGAAGGCAGGAAGGGGTACTTCACCCAATTCACCCTGGGGTGTTGCTCCAGAAACCTCGCAACGGCCAGGGCATTTTCGCAGTGGCGGTCTACCCGGACAGCCAGGGTTTCCAGGCTTTTGGATAGCAACCAGGCATTAAAGGGAGAAAGGGCCGGGCCCGTAATGCGTGAAAATCGGTATACCTTATCTATTAATTCCCGGCTTCCGACGGTAATGCCCCCCAGTACCCTGCCCTGCCCGTCCATGAGTTTGGTTCCGGAATGGATGACCAGGTCGGCCCCAAAACGGATGGGCTGCTGCAGGTAAGGCGTGGCAAAACAATTGTCTATAATCAGTAAGATGCCATGTTGCCGGGCAATTTGAGAAAGCTGTTCCAAGTCCAGGATGTCCACCCCGGGATTAGTGGGGGATTCTGCGTACAAAATGCGGGTTTCTGGCCGTATTAATGCTGCTATTTCCTCGGGTTTATCAAACGGAAAATAGGAATGCTCAATGTTCCAGCGAGGGAAAAACTGATTGAAAAGGGTATGGGTAGAACCGAAAACGGAACGGGAGGCTATTATATGGTCCCCGCTCTGCAATAAGGCTGCAAAAGTCGAGAATACCGCTGACATCCCCGAGGCAAAAGCAAAACCAGCTTCCGCCCCTTCCATCCGGCAAACTTTTTCGATCAACTCAGAAGTGTTGGGGTTTGAGTAACGGGAGTAAATGATGCGGTCCTTCTCTTCCGCAAAGGATGCCCGCATGTCTTCCGCATCATCAAAAACAAAACTGGAAGTCAGATACACAGGGGCTGAGTGCTCCTGAAAATCACTGCGTTTTGCCTGTATCCTGATGGCATCTGTTTCGAATTGGTTCTTTTCCATTTCCTGATATTTAATAATTAATCCGCATAGCCCTTTTCCGCTATCCTGAGGATATCCCCTAATACCCCGCGAGCAGTGACGGCTGCCCCGGCTCCTGCACCCTGAATAACCAGGGGTTTATCCCCATATGATTCAGTGAAAATTTCTATAAGGGAGTCTGCCCCCTCAACCTGCCCCAGTGTACTTTCTTTAGGAACCGCAACCAGCTTAACCTGCAGTACGCCTTTTTCCTGCTGTAAATCACCGGAGAGTTCCCCCACATAGCGCAACACAAATCCCCGGGGCAATTCTGCCTTTTTTGAACTGTAGTGTTCGTCCAGTATTGCCGAGAATTCTGCCAGATCTTTCTCAGATTCAGTAAGAAGGACCTCCGGGATCAGGTTTTCAATCTGAATATCTTCAAACTCATTTTTAAGGTCCAGCTCCCGGGCCAGGATGAGCAATTTCCGGCCCACATCATTACCCGACAGGTCTTCACGCGGGTCCGGTTCGGTATACCCCTTTTCCCTCGCTTGCTGCAAGACCTCGGAAAAAGACAGGTTTTCTGCAGAGAAGGTATTAAAAATATAGCTGAGGGAACCTGAAAACACACCCCTTATACCGGTTATATTTTCCCCGGACAAATGCAGCAATTTGATTGTGTCTATCAGCGGCAGCCCGGCACCTACATTGGTTTCGTACAAATAATTTTTCTGATTGCGTTTGAGTACTTCGCGCAATTCATGATATGCTTCAAATTCGAGGGTATTGGCAATCTTGTTTGAGGAGACCAGATCAAAGCTGTTCCGGATCAATTCCGGATAATGCCCCACAAATGCCGAACTGGCCGTATTATCCACAGCTATCAGGTTTTCCAGATGGTGTTTCCGGGCAAAGTCGAATAACTGTTGGAGGGAATATCCCGGTTCCAGAGCCTGGAGCCGCTTTTGCCAGTCCTTCCCGACTCCCTTGTGATCCAGTAACAACCTGCTGGAATTGGCAATGGCAAAAATATTAAAGCGGATGCTTTTGCGGGATTCAATATTCTCTGCCGAATCCAGAAGTTGTTCAATCAGGGTTGCCCCCACATTTCCGACACCAAAAAGTGCCAGGTTTATTTTCTGGCTAATACCAAATATCTGACCGTGAATAACATTGACAGCCTTGAGCATATCCGCTTTTTTGACCACAAGGCTTACATTTTTTCCGGTAACCGTATTGTTGAAAAGCAGCGGTACAATCTGATTGCGGATCAGGGCCGTATAGGGTTTGTGAAAACTACTGAGATCCTGTCCCACAATGGAAATAACGGAGACATCTGAAACAATCTGTATTCTGTTTATATCCTGTCGCTTCAGGTCATCTTCAAACTCCCTTTCGAGCGCGGCTTTGGCCTGTCCGGCCTGCTCTGCCTTCACCACCAGGCCTATCCCTCTTTCGGAGGAGCCCTGGGAAATAATCCCTACGCTGATATCGCTTTGCCCCAATGACCTGAAGATCCGCGCATCTATCCCTACCCTGCCCAAGAGACCGCGGCCTTCCAGGTTTATAAGGGCTTCATTTTCGATTACGGAGAGAGACCTTATACCTTCCTTACTGGGCTCTGCACTGATAAGTGTGCCCTCGCTATCTTCCTTAAAAGTATTGAGGATACGAAGGGGGATATTCTTTTCCAAAAGGGGGATAATGGTTTTTGCATGTAAAATATTTGCCCCGAAATTTGCCAGTTCATTGGCCTCGCTATACGATAGCCGGCTGATTTTCTGCGCCTCGGGGACAAGGCCCGGGTCTGCAGTGAATATCCCATCTACATGGGTATAGTTTTGCAATTCATCTGCATTGAGAAAATTGGCCAGCAGGGAAGCGGTGTAATTGCTTCCATTCCTGCCCAGGGTAGTAGTTTCGTTTTTTTGGTTGGAGGCGATAAAACCGGTAATCACCGGGATGTCTCCAGGTTTCAGGGCATGGTAAAAGCGGATCACATTTTCTTCGGATAGCGGATAATCCACCTGGGCATCCCCAAACCGGGTATCGGTCTTGATTAGCTCACGGGCATCTACCCGGATGGCCTGCAGGCCATCCTTAAGCAACAGCTCCGTTAAAACGCGTGCCGATATAAGCTCCCCAAAAGCCAGGACCTGGTCTTTTGTTTTCGCACTGAAATCTCCAACCAGGCGGATACCTTGCAGCAAACTATAAAGTGCCTCAAAGGATTCGCGCAGGTCAATTTCCGAATAGGTATACTGCTGGTAGTTTACAAAAGCCTGGTACCCCTCTGAGAAATCTTCTCCCGAAGCCGCTGTATTGAGCAATTCAATTAACTGGTCTGTGGCTTTCTGTCGGGCAGAAAGCACTACCACCAGGCGATCCCCGGCCGCCGTCTGTTTTTTGATAATCTGCAGCACGCGTTCCATACCCTCTCCGTTTGCCAGGGATTTACCCCCGAATTTGAGTACTTTCAGACGACCCTCCTTTTCGGGTTCCCTGAAGATGGGGCGCAGCAACTGCTCCATTTGTTCGAATTCGATCAAAAAGGCGTCATGGCCATGAACAGACTGGATTTCGCCATAGGTCACATTGTTGTTTGCCTGTGCAAGCTGTCTATAGGTTTCCTTGTTTTCAGTGGCTGTAAAAAATAAATCCGAATCTACCCCAATAATATGGATTATGGTATCGCTTTGCTGCAAGGCCTCAAAGGCCGCATCCCCGTTTCGGGTTATGTCAATGGTCTTCAGGAGCTGGTTGGTTAATTTGTATGCGGCCAGCTGAAAGCGTTCCTGTAATTTCTTTCCATGGTGCAACAGCCAGCTTTCCACATTGAATCGCTGAAGGAGCTGGTCGGTAGATCGCTGAAATCGCTGTTTGAAGGATTCAGGGGTCCTGTAGCACAGCATGGCATGCATACGGGCATCGTGAACCGGTTGTCTGGAATTGACCAGGAACTGTTCCTGTATCTGGCAATTGGCAATCAGCCAGTCTGTGGATTTCCAGTCTGAGGCAACCGGGATCAGATGGGTACACAAACCGGGCCTTAGGGCTGCCATTTCCCAGGCAATCCCACCGCCAAGGGAACCGCCTATCAGGGCAAATAGCTTTTGAATCTGAAGGGATTCCAGCCCCATCAAAAAGATTCGTGCAATATCGGCTGCTACAAATTCCTTATAAAGGTCTATCAAAAACCCGTCGTAACCATTACCCGGAATATTAAAGCAGAGCACTGTATACCTGTTGGTATCTATGCATTTATCTGGCCCCACAAGCGAAGCCCACCAGCCATCCGGACCAGCCACCAGTGAGTTTCCGGTAAGGGCGTGGTTTACAAGTACTACCGGAGCGGTGTGCAAATCCTGCCCGAAAATATGGTAGGAGAGCGAAACAGGCTGCTCATGCCCGCTAAGGGTTGTATAGCTGTCCAGGTGAAGGGTTTGCAACTGTAAATCTTCCATAGTTTGTTATAAAATTGCCACGGTCTATCTTCAAGATAGATTCGAAAAAAGCAAGATGTAAAAGTTAAGAAGAAAGGTAGGTCAGTGCAGTGAACGCTGATGTTATCTCCCCCGGGTAGTATACCGCCACATTGCGGTCTTTCCTTCCGGGATAGAACGTAGCACCTTCTTCAGGCGGGCTGAAGGGTTGCTAAGGCTTCACAGGGTCTATTCCCTCCGCCTTTCTTGATAACTTGTCAAAATACTATTGAACGTTAGGGCAAATATAGGGATGCCATCGGGCAAATTCACAATATCCGCCAAATATTTTAAATGCCGAATGCCTCTTTTACGGCATCCACCATATCCAGTTTTTCCCAGGTAAACAACTCCACTTCCAGTTCCACCTTTCCATTATAAGGGGATTCAAAGACTTTGGAAACCTTTCGTGGTTCTTTTCCCATATGTCCGTAAGCCGCTGTTTCCAGGTAAATCGGGTTGCGCAATTTAAGGCGTTGCTCTATTGCAAATGGGCGCATGTCAAAAAGCTTGGCGACCCGGGAAGCGATCTGCCCGTCAGTAAGGCCGGTTTTGGAAGTCCCGTATGTATTGACATAAACAGAAGTGGGTTCTACCAGGCCAATAGCATAACTGAGCTGTACCAGAATTTCATCGGCCACCCCGGCAGCCACCAGGTTCTTGGCTGCATGCCGCGCTGCATAGGCAGCCGAACGGTCTACCTTGCTCGGGTCTTTGCCACTAAAAGCCCCGCCCCCGTGGGCACCCTTCCCCCCGTAGGTGTCTACGATTATTTTTCTTCCCGTCAGGCCGGTATCCCCATGCGGCCCCCCGATTACAAATTTACCCGTGGGGTTTATGTGATAGGTGATGTCCTTATTGAACAGGGCCGCAATACGTTCGGGCAATTTGGCAATGACCCGGGGTATGAGGATGGATAGCAGGTCTTTTTTTATTTGCCCTAACATTACGGCATCATCCTTGTCAAAAGGATCGTGCTGGGTGGAAATTACCACGGTGTCTATACGGATGGGTTCGTTCTGATCTGAATATTCGATGGTGACCTGCGCCTTGGCATCCGGGCGAAGGTACTTTATAGCCTCCCCTTCTTTCCGCAGCAGGGCCAGTTCAAAGAGGATCCTGTGGGCAATATCCTGGGCCAGGGGCATAAAATTATCTGTCTCCCGCGTGGCATAGCCAAACATCATCCCCTGGTCTCCGGCCCCCTGTTGTTCTTTTTCACCCCGGTCTACCCCCTGGTTGATATCCTGGGACTGCTCATGTATCAGGGATATGATGCCGCAGGAATCCCCGCTAAACTGATAGGCCCCTTTGGTATAGCCAATATTGTTGATCACCTCCCGGGTAATTTGCTGCAGGTCCACATAGGTATGGCTTTTTACTTCCCCGGCCAATACAACCTGCCCGGTAGTTACCAGGGTTTCACAGGCTACCTTGCTCTCCGGGTCAAAAGCCAGGAAATTGTCGAGCAGGGCATCACTGATCTGGTCGGCTATTTTATCGGGATGTCCTTCGCTTACGGATTCTGAGGTAAATAAATAAGGCATTTTTATCTTGTGTTTAAGGGACCGATAAAACTGAGATAATGCCTGAAAGGTAGATTGCATTCGCTTTTAAAACGATGCAAACTGCTTTAGCATTTTTATGGAGCAACTAAGCCCCGAGGTTGCAATCAGTCAAATCTATCCTCTGTAATGGAACGCAAAAATAACCCAATTCTTATTGTCGGCAAAATTGGAAATTAAAAAAGCTACTTTTTTAAACCCCCAGCATATCCCAACCAGATTTATTACAATTCTTTGGATGATAAAGTTTAGAAGTTCCGTTTTAAATAGTAAAGGCCCGTTTTATCTCCTGGCAATGAAAGAGATGCGTGATACAAACTGATCTGTTGAGATTTCTCCCTTATTTCATCTAATTTTTTTCCCATAGCAGGAGATACTTCGTATATTGCTCAACCCTATTCCAGACAACTAAACACAAATAAGATCAGCATGCATATTGCAGTTGCCGGCAACATTGGCGCCGGTAAAACAACCCTAACGAAGCTCCTTTCCAAACACTACAGATGGGAAGCCCATTTTGAGGACGTGGTGGACAATCCGTATCTGGACGACTTCTACACCCAGATGGAACGCTGGAGTTTTAACCTGCAGATCTATTTCCTGAACAGCCGGTACCGGCAGATCCTGAAAATCCGCGAAAGCGGGAAAAATGTGATTCAGGATCGCACCATCTATGAAGATGCTCATATTTTTGCCCCTAACCTCCACGCCATGGGGCTGATGACCAATCGGGACTTCACCAATTACTCCAGCCTGTTTGAGCTGATGGAAAGCCTGGTCCTCCCTCCTGACCTGTTAATTTACCTGAGGTCTTCCATCCCGAACCTGGTCAATCAGATTCATAAAAGAGGGCGGGATTACGAAAATTCCATCTCTATCGATTACCTGAGCAGGCTCAATGAGCGGTATGAGGCCTGGGTTCAGAGTTATGAAAAGGGCAAGTTGCTGGTCATTGACGTAGACCGGCTCGATTTTGTGGACAACCCTGAACACCTTGGAGAGGTAATCAATAAAATTGATGCCGAAATCCACGGTCTGTTTTAAACCAATCCTAATTTTCGGGCATACGCCTGAAACTCCCAACTATCATCTACCAAAAATACCGGGGTCTGCTGCTCTTGTTTTATAAGTGCCCTTACCCGTCTCATCCGCCCCCGGTGACGGACTGTGCGCAGGAATATTGCTTTGATCCGACCGGGAAATTTCCGGGAAATTTCAAGATAGATATCGGCATCCCGTTCCCCGCTGTCTCCAATCAGGATAAAAGGCAGCTCCTTATAGGTCTGAAGGATGTTTTCAATGGCGAGCTGTTTGTGGGGCCCGGGTGTTTTTTTCCGTCCTAACAAGCTGGCCATACTTCTGAGCAGGATGGGTCCTTTTGGAAAATGGTTTTTCTTAAGGAAATATTCCAGGTAACGGTATAGGTTCCAGGGGCTGTGGCTTACATAAAAAACCGGGTTCGCCTGTTTTCCGTCGGTTCCGGCATGCAGTTTCTGATAGAGCTCTGCCGCGCCATGAAGGGGGATCCGGCTTTCCGCATGTTTAAAAAGGGTATTGATGATTACCTGCCATTTCATATATGAGGTCACCCCCGTGTGCAGGATGGTATCATCTATATCGCTTATAATCCCAAAGCGGGCTGAAGGTGAAGGGATCAGGAAAGTTCCGGGGAAGCGGTTATCGCGCAGCACGCTGCGCTTGCCATCCGGGGCTGAAAAGGAGACCTCATAGGGGACCCATCCTTCAGAATTTGCCAAAGCCTTCAGGTTTTCGACCCTGGTATCGACCAGGAAATAACCCTGGGAGTCGGTTTGTGCTTCCAGGCTTCTGCCATCCGGCAGGCGAAGTTGCAGCGGGCAGTTCCGTATCTGGTCCGTATCAAAGCGTTCCCAGCTGTTAAAAATAAGCCGGAACAAGCCCTTCTGCCCCAGGTCTATTTCAGGATCTTCCAGAGCCCTGCCACGTGCGAACAATTGGGTGTCCGTTCCATAACTCAGAAAGGAGATTAGTTGAAGGGGGTCGTTTTTACCACGGATAAACATGCCTTAAATGTACAAAAGAACACCCCTTCCCAAACGGTTGTCAAAAAAAAGCCCCGGAAGAACTCCCGGGGCTTTCAATAGGTATGAATAACAGTCTGTTTACTCCGTTATGACCTTTATTTCCTTTTCTACCTTTTTTGAAGCTCCTACAGGTGCCAGCTTGTCCAGTTGGGCCTGAACATCTTCTTTGGTTCCCTTAATGGTTTCTTCAGTAACAGAAGCTTCCCCGTTCTCAGTGGTGGTTGTCGTAACCAGGGCGGTATACATGCCTGCCTCGTCACTTTCCATTTTCACTTCCACACGGGTGCTGGTTTCCGATTTTTCAGCATAGGCCGTAATAGCATCTGCTGAAAGGGCAATACTGGGTGCTATTACCAGGGCCACAACCGAAATGAGCTTCAAAAGAATGTTAAGGGAAGGCCCGGAAGTATCCTTGAATGGATCTCCAACGGTATCCCCAACAACAGCAGCTTTATGGGCGTCTGTTCCCTTACGCCCCTGCTCCTCTATCATTTTCTTGGCGTTGTCCCATGCACCTCCGGCATTGGACTGGAATATAGCCATCAGCACCCCGGCAGTGGTAACTCCTGCCAGCAGGCCTCCGAGCATTTCGGCTCCGCCGATAAACCCGATAGCAACAGGCACGGCAATAGCCAGCAATCCTGGTAACACCATTTCCTTAATAGAAGCCTGGGTGGAAATAGCAACACATTTCTCGTATTCAGCCACTCCATCCGCCTCGTCAAATATCTTGCGGTCTGCCTCTGATGCTTTAGACATATCCGAATCATACTTCCGCATGACTTCCAGAGCTGCTTTGAGCTGTGGAATATCACGGAATTGACGCCTCACCTCTTCGATCATAGCCATGGCAGCGCGTCCAACAGCGTTCATTGACAGTGCTGAGAATACAAAGGGAAGCATCCCTCCTAACAGTAAGCCTGCCATGATATCCGGACGGGATACGTCAATAGCGGTTACATTGGCTGTTTTCATAAAGGCAGCAAACAGCGCCAAGGCTGTTAGAGCTGCAGAGGCAATTGCAAATCCCTTTCCAATGGCTGCAGTGGTATTACCAACCGCATCCAGTTTGTCGGTACGCTCCCTTACTTCAGGCGGAAGTTCAGACATCTCTGCGATACCTCCTGCGTTGTCCGAAATAGGACCATATGCATCTACCGCCAGCTGAATTCCGGTATTGGCCAGCATTCCAACGGCTGCAATAGCAATTCCGTAGAGCCCGGCAAAATAATGGGATACCAGGATGGCTGCTGCAATCAAAATGATAGGAATAGCGGTAGACATCATCCCCACGCCCAATCCTGCAATAATATTGGTAGCCGCCCCTGTTTCTGACTGCCGAACTATTGATTTTACGGGTTTGGTTCCGGTTCCGGTATAATACTCAGTTACTTTTCCAACCAGTAAGCCGGCAACCAATCCTGCGATAGTTGCCCAGAATACGCCTAGTGAAGAGAATTCCTTCCCACCTTCAACCCAGCTGGAAGGCAGCATCAGGTCGATCAGGAAGTAAGAGGCTACCAGCATAAAGACTGCTGATACGATCTCTCCAGTATTGAGGGCTCTGTGCGGAGATCCTCCATCCTTTACACGAACGAAAAAAGTTCCCAGAATGGACATTACTATCCCGACACCGGCCAGAACCAATGGAAGGTATACAGCCCCCAGGCCGTCAAAAGCTTCCTGGAATTCGGGCAGCACTACAAAGGAGGCTCCCAATACCATAGTTCCGATGATGGACCCTACATAAGATTCAAAAAGGTCGGCACCCATTCCGGCTACGTCCCCAACATTATCCCCAACGTTATCAGCAATGGTGGCAGGATTAAGCGGGTGGTCTTCCGGAATCCCGGCCTCCACTTTTCCTACCAGGTCGGCTCCCACATCAGCAGCCTTGGTATAAATCCCCCCGCCCACACGGGCAAAAAGGGCGATGGACGAAGCGCCAAGTGAAAAGCCGGAGAGTACATTCAGTACTTCCCCAATGGCCCAGCCTTGTCCGCTGTAAAACGTGAACAGCCCGCTCAATCCGAGAACGCCGAGGCCTACAACACCCATCCCCATAACGGAACCTCCTGCAAAAGCAACCTCAAGGGCTTTTCCAAGAGAGGTACGGGCGGCATGCGTGGTTCGCACGTTGGCTTTGGTAGCCACTTTCATTCCAATAAACCCGGCAAGTGCAGAACAGATTGCCCCTACAATAAAGGATACGGCAACCATTCCGTTTGATCCTGCCTCATTTTGTCCTTTAAAGAAAAGAAGGACAGCAACGGCGGCGACAAATACCATCAAAACTTTGTATTCAGCCTTGAGGAAGGACATCGCACCGTCGGCAATGTTTTTGGCGATTCGAGCCATTTTAGGATCTCCTTCTTCCTGTTTGGATACCCATGCATTTTTAACAAATACAAAGAGGAGTCCCAAAAGTCCGAAGACCCATAAATAATTCACGATTTGTTCCATCATGTCAGTTATTTAGTTATTTAAAGCGGCTGCAAAAGTAGTAAAAGGGTTTAGAATATAAAAGCTATTTTTCCATCGCGAAATGCTTCCTGAAATCTGGACAAGCCTCTGAATCTATTTCAGAAATGTATCCCAAAGGCACCCGTAATACTGAAGGCCCGGGCGTCAGGATTGTCGAGGTAATTTCCCCTGAAATTGAAGTCTATCCTGAAAATTTTAAAAATATTGCCCACTCCAAAAGAATACTCCCAGTAAATCTGCTCATCAGGAGCCTGCAACGGTATATTGGCCGGAGCACTCAGAGCGATGTTGGCATCGGAAAGGGATCCCCATGCCCCCCTTATCCCGACAATCTCTCGCAGATTCCATTTCCGGATCAGGGGCAGACGTGAAAACAAGCGTCCGTTAAAATTGTGTTCCAGATGCACCGAAGCATAGGTATCTGTAACGAATTCATAAAAATCAAGGTTCGGAAAAGTATTGTAAATGGAGAAAAATGTTTGGTTTCCCGGGATCACATTGAGCAGCCCCAGAGGTACCTCCCCAAACGTCTTCCCGACTTCCACGGTGCTGTACAGGCGACCGAATCCCCCAACCTGCCAGGGTTGGCTATAGGAAAACTGCAATCGCTGATAATCAAAATCACTTTCCAGAAATCCCTGCAGCCCCTGGGTATATTGCAAAAACAGGGTACTGTAATCATTGTTGATATCGCGTCTTTCAACCCCGTAACCGATGGTGCGTTTCCCGGGGGTATAAATCAGGGTAGTGGACAGTTCGAATTGCTTGATCTTCGAAGAAATCCCTCCCGGGGCATCCGGGTCAATATAATCCAGGCTGAAAGCATCCGGCAGGGCGGAGCGAAGTGTCCTGAAACTACCTCCAAAGCGCAACCTGAAATTGGCAAGGGGCTCCGCTTCTATGTTCAGCGTACTCAGGTTGATATTGGTCAGGCGGTTATTCTGCCCCACGGTAAATACCGCACTGGAAGCTATACTCCTTCCCAGCACATCTGTAGTGGAGGTAAGGCTGAGGCCCAGTTGTTCCACATCGCGCCGGTTACCCCCTGAAATAATCAGGCGGTTTTTCCGATCCAGCAACCATTTCCCTGAGATCCCGTATTTAAACCGCCTGTCCATGAAACCGTAGGCCATATATCCTTCCAGCCGCCAGGGGTCGTTCTGGCCAAAATAGGTGCGGGCTCCACCCCTGAGGCGGATGCCCTCGGCGTCATTGTACCCGAAAATGCTGTAGATATCCCCTATATCCAGATTCCATTTGTCAATTTCGATATAACCGGAACCCAGGATACTGGCAATATTGTAATAGGTCCTGAATTTGGGTACGGTCCGCAGGGTGTCCAGCAGTTTATAGATTCCCGCTTCATCTTTATTTAAAGCCTCCAGCCGGTTTTGCTCCCAGAAAATTGAATCCCGCTCAAACACCCTGGGATCAAAGGGGTCGGATTCGTTTTTGTAAAAACTCCTGGGCAACTCCCTGTTAAAAAAGTAGTTGTCATACACCGTGGTCCGTTTTCCATAGACCCCCCTGGAGGATTCCTTTTTGCTAAAGGCAAAATCAGAAAGCATATAATCCCTTTTGAGCAGGAATACCGAATCGGAAAGGACCTCAAAATCCTGTTCGATGTAAATCTCCTTGACCCAATTGATATTGGCACTCTTGGTTACTTCCAGGTTTATTTTTGCAATCGCAAAAGTGGTATCGTTTACCCAGAAATCTCCCTTGAAAGTGAGCTCGTTTTTCCGCCTGGGGTAATAAATAATGTTGTAACACCATTTATCGTTGATGTAGGCGCTGTCTGAAAGCACATAATTATAGGTATCTATCCCCGTTCGTGATAAAGGGCTGGTAAAGCTTTTGTCAAAGAACTTGAGGTAGTTGCTATATATGTCGTATTCGGAATAGAGGTCCTGCACGAAGGCGATAATTGCCTGGTTATTGCTGAAGCCGGAATTTTTATTCCCCAGTACGTCCCGTCGTTCCACGGCCATTTTGTTGTCTCCCTGCACCTTGGTGATTTTTTCATTGATAAAGATGGGCAGGTAGGTCTTTCCGGTAATTCGGGAGGTATCCAGGTCTTTAAACACAAATTCGAGCCCTTTGAAGACCTTGCTCTGCATCAGGGCACTGTCTATGGTATTAAGATCAAATTCAACCTTTTCGTATTCGTCGTACTGATACTGATCAAACATTTTCAGGCCGTTGATACGCTTTTTGGCCCATATTTTTCTGAGGATATCGATAGCGGGATTGTTCTTTTTGGACTGCCTCCCCACGTAAAGGATTACCTCATCCAGTTGTTCCCCCTCATCTAAAACAATTTCCATCTGCAGATTGACGCGCCTTTCCAGAACTATTTCGCGGGTGGCATATCCCACAAAGGAAACGACCAGCGTGTCGTAATCCGATTCTGATTCCAGGTAAAAACGGCCATTATCGTTGGTGATAGTGCCTTCTGTTGAATTCTTGAACAAGACATTGGCGAAGGCAACCTCCTCTCCGTTGCTGTCGGTAACCAGCCCACCGGCCTTGGTTTGGCCTAAAGCCAGAAAACCCGTTAGCAGGAATAGCAAACAAAAGGATATACGCATGTACTTTAGACTTTGTTCAGCTTATGAAATCGGTCAAAAACAGTGCCGAAAATTCTTTATTATAAGAGTAAAGTACTGTCCGGATAGCTTATGGTTTTAATTAAAAAACTTCGCATACTTATCATTCGTCTGCGAAGTTTACACAGCTTGCGCAAGCTGTTTCTATTTGTACATCACCTTCTTTACCGCCTTGATAACGTCCTCATGGTTGGGAAGCCATTCCTCCAGGAGCACCGGGGAATAAGGAGCCGGGGTATCGGCTGTGTTTATTTTGACAATAGGCGCATCCAGGTAGTCAAAAGCTTTATCCTGAACCTGATAGGTTATTTCTGTGGCTACATTTCCGAAAGGCCAGGCCTCTTCAAGTATCACCAGACGATTGGTTTTGCGTACAGATTGCAATACAGACTCTATATCCAGCGGCCTTACAGTGCGCAAATCAATTATTTCACACGAAATGCCCTCTTCCTGTAACTTTTCAGCCGCTTTGTAGGCATCCTTGATAATCTTGCCAAAGGAAACAATGGTCACGTCTGTTCCTTCCCGGCCTATTTCGGCCACTCCTAGCGGGATGGTAAATTCTCCTTCGGGAACCTCCCCCTTGTCTCCGTACATCTGTTCGGACTCCATAAAAATAACAGGGTCATCGTCGCGGATGGCAGACTTGAGCAACCCCTTGGCGTCCTTTGGATTGGAAGGTACCACCACCTTCAGACCCGGGCAATTGGCAAACCAGCTTTCAAAGGCCTGTGAATGCGTGGCGGCAAGTTGTCCTGCAGAAGCGGTGGGGCCCCTGAAAACGATAGGGATATTGAATTGCCCTCCGGACATCTGCCTCATTTTTGCGGCATTATTGATTATCTGGTCTATCCCTACCAGGGAGAAATTAAAAGTCATGAATTCGATTATCGGACGGTTTCCGATCATGGCAGAACCTACCCCGATCCCGGCAAAACCCAGTTCTGAAATAGGAGTGTCTATTACCCGCTCCGGACCAAATTCATCCAGCATTCCTTTTGAAGCTTTATAGGCCCCGTTGTATTCTGCAACTTCTTCTCCCATCAGGTAAATGGAATCGTCCCGGCGCATCTCCTCCGACATGGCTTCGGCAATGGCTTCTCTGAATTGTAATGTCTTCATTCCGTTTAAATTCTGCCCCTCCGGGCTTTTATCATTAAAATGCCCGTAAAAATAGAAAATAATACGGCAAAACCAGATTCGGGAAAAGTAAAATTTGGAAGAATTTTATTATGCATGCATAGTATTTTTGAAAAATATTGGCTATCTTAGCAGCCGTAAAAAAAATTGAAAATAACGGTCATATGAAGATTTTAGTCTGTATCAGCAGCGTTCCGGATACTACTTCAAAAATTAACTTTACTGCCGACAATACGGCCTTCGACACCAATGGGGTACAATTTGTAATTAATCCGAATGACGAGTTCGGCCTTACCCGTGCCATGTGGTTCAAAGAAAAGCAAGGGGCTACTGTCCATATTGCAACCGTTGGCCTGGCCACCGTGGAGCCCGTTATGCGCAAGGCACTGGCAATAGGAGCTGACGAAGCCATCCGGGTTGACGCAGCGCCCACCGATGGCCTTTTTGTTGCCAACCAATTGGCAGCAATCATTAAAGACGGGGGCTACGACCTGGTAATTGCAGGAAGGGAATCCATTGACTATAACGGCGGGATGGTGCCCGGAATGATTGCGTCCATGCTGGGTATGAATTTTGTCAACACCTGTATACAACTGGAAATTGAAGGGGACAAGGCCAAGGCGGTCCGGGAAATTGACGGAGGAAAGGAAACCCTGGAAACCAGCCTCCCACTGATTATAGGGGGTCAGAAAGGCCTGGTGGAGGAAAGCGACCTGCGAATTCCAAACATGCGCGGAATTATGATGGCAAGGCAGAAAAAACTGGAAGTTATACCTGCCACCGATGCCGCAAAGGGTACCGAGGAGGTCCGATATGAAAAACCGGCTCCCAAAGGCCCCGTTAAACTGGTTGATCCCGATAAGCTGGATGAATTGATCTCATTGCTCCATAACGAAGCTAAGGTCATTTAAAGATCCCAAAACCAAATAAAAAAATAGTCTTACACAACATGTCAGTACTCGTATATACCGAAACAGAAAAAGGAAATTTTAAAAAATCTGCCTTTGAGGTGGCCAGTTATGCCACTGCCCTGGCTTCAGAGCTGGGAACAGATGCCATTGCCCTGGCTGTTAATGCGTCCCAACCGGAAGCCCTGGGGGCCTATGGCATTTCAAAGGTTTTGAACCTGTCAGAAGACCGCTTGTCCGTATTTAACGCCAAGGCAATTGCCATGGCTTTAAAACAGGCGGCAGACCAAACAGGTTCCAGTATTGTAATAGTGAGCTCCAGTACGGACTCTAAATTCGCCGCTTCCCTGCTGGGAGGTATGCTCGGAGCCGGTTATACCCCAAATGTAGTAGCTCTGCCGGAAAGCACCTCTCCCCTAACGGTAAAACGTACCGCATTCAGCAACAAAGGTTTTGCCATTACTGAAATCAAGAGCGATAAAGCCATTATAGGAGTCTCCAACAATGCCTTCGGACTAATTGAGAAAGCAGGAGATGCCGTCATTGAAACTTTTGAGGCCAACCTGCCCGAAGAAGCCTTCAGTACCCAGTCGGTATCGGTTGACAAGGCCACAGACAAAGTAACTATTGCAGATGCAGAAATTGTCGTCTCCGGGGGAAGGGGCCTTAAGGGTCCTGAAAACTGGGGGATGATTGAAGAACTGGCAGAGGTACTCGGGGCAGCCACCGCTTGTTCCAAGCCGGTTTCCGACCTCGGCTGGAGGCCACACGGGGAGCACGTGGGGCAAACGGGAAAACCAGTTGCCAGCAACCTTTATATCGCTATTGGAATTTCGGGTGCCATCCAGCACCTGGCCGGGGTAAATGCCTCAAAAACCAAAGTGGTCATCAATACCGATCCAGAAGCACCTTTCTTTAAAGCGGCAGACTACGGAGTGGTGGGTGATGCCTTTGATGTGGTACCCGAACTGGTCGAAAAATTAAAGGAATTTAAAGCTCAAAACGGCTAATTTTTGTTAATTTGTCCCTTTAAAGGGCTGTTAAATGACCGGACAACCCTGTTATTTAACAGCCCTTCTTTATTTACAGATATTTATGAGCCTAGTAAGGTTGAAAATAAAAGGAATCTCGTACAGCCAGACACAAAATGGCGCCTACGCCCTGATTCTTAATGAAGTGGAAGGTGACCGAAAATTACCTATCGTGATAGGAGCCTTTGAAGCCCAGTCTATAGCTATAGCACTCGAAAAAGAAATCAAGCCCCCCCGGCCGCTTACCCACGATCTTTTTAAAAATTTTGCGGACCGTTTCGACATAGTGATCAAGCAGGTAATCATCCATAAACTGGTAGACGGGGTGTTCTATTCCAGTATTATTTGCGAAAGGGACAAGATAGAAGAGATAATCGATGCCCGAACCAGCGATGCCATTGCCCTGGCGCTAAGGTTTGACGCGCCTATTTTTACCTACAAGACCATTCTTGACAAGGCGGGAATCTTCCTGAAATTTTCGAGTAAAGACAAGGAAAAAGAAGATAAGGACGACAGTATTGTAGTGGACGAAATTCTGCAGGAAAGCGAGGCTGTCGAGATTGACTCTGCCGCCACCTCCGCCTATAAAGAAATGAGCCTGGACGAATTACACAAAGAACTGGAAAAGGCCGTTGCCAGTGAAGACTACGAAAAAGCGGCCCATTTACGGGACGAAATTTCTAAACGAAAAAGCTGATTTGAAAGCCCCGCGGACCTTTATTTTTTGGTGTCTTGTACTAATGGGTCACGCCATTATTGGGACATCAGCCCTGCAGGCCCAAACTCCCGTTACCGATAGCATAGTCCAACAGGCAGATACAAGTGTCCTAAATGATATAAACGAACCAGTGCTGCGGGAGATTATCCCCAATGAGGGGTTCGGGACAGATTCGCTGCTAAGGGGTATCCTGGGAATGTTGGTCTTGCTGGCGGTGGCTTACCTGTTTAGCGCCAACCGCAGGCGTATACAGTGGCGGACGGTGGGAATCGGGCTGGCCATACAGCTTTTACTGGCCATAGGGGTGCTGAAAGTGCCGGCCGTACAATGGTTCTTTAACCTGTTGGGACAGTTTTTCAACAGTATCCTCAATTTCACCATCGCCGGTAGCACCTTCTTGTTTGGGAACCTGATGGATTTGGATAATGCCAACATCGGTTATGTTTTTGCCTTCCAGATCCTCCCTACCATCATCTTCTTTTCAGCCCTAACCTCGGTACTGTATTATCTGGGGATCATTCAAAAAATTGTAAAAGGCCTGGCCTGGCTGCTAAGCCGCTCCCTGGGGATTTCTGGTCCTGAAAGCCTTAGTGTGGCAGGTAATATTTTCCTTGGCCAGACTGAGGCACCGCTGCTGATAAAGGCTTATCTGGAGAAGATGAACCGCTCTGAAATCCTGCTGGTTATGATTGGCGGGATGGCCACGGTTGCCGGTGGCGTTTTAGCAGCTTATATCGGTTTTCTGGGGGGCAACAACCCGGAATTGCGTCTGGAATTCGCGCGCCACCTGATTGCCGCCTCAGTAATGGCAGCCCCTGGAGCGATTGTAATCTCCAAAATGCTCTATCCGCAAACCGAAGCGGTAGACAGCGTTATTCGTATTTCCAATGAAAAAATTGGGAGCAATATCCTGGATGCCATTGCCAACGGAACAACCGAAGGCCTGAAATTGGCGGTCAATGTCGGGGCTATGTTACTGGTATTTGTGGCCTTCATTGCCATGCTCAACGGCATTTTAGGCTGGGTGGGAGACCTCAGCAGTCTCAATGATTGGATTGCTGCTAACACCCCCTATGACTCCCTCTCGCTTGAAGCCATTCTCGGGGCAATTTTTGCCCCGCTTATGTGGCTGATCGGGGTAAATTCCCAGGATATCATGATGATGGGGCAGCTGCTGGGGATCAAACTGGCGGCCAGTGAATTTGTAGGCTACATTCAATTGGCCGAATTAAAAGACTTTACCAATGACACCCATCTGAACTACCAGAAGTCTGTACTGATGGCCACCTATATGCTGTGCGGATTTGCAAATTTCGCCTCCATTGGCATTCAGATCGGTGGTATCGGTTCCCTCGCTCCCGGACAGCGAAAGACCCTATCCGAATTCGGCTTAAAAGCAGTTCTCGGAGGTACCCTGGCCTCCCTGCTCTCGGCCACCCTGGCCGGAATGATACTGGGCTGATCTGTTAGTTGTCCTCAGGGGTTGATAAGTAGTGGAAAAAAAGCCCGCACCATCAGTATGAACCACCTCCGCATTGTTTATTTTAGTCTGCGCCTATTGGAAAAGATCAAGAGCGAAAAATAATCAGGCCCTTATGAAACAATACCACGACCTGCTGAACCACGTACTGGAAAACGGACAATCCAAAACAGACCGAACCGGAACCGGAACACTAAGTGTTTTTGGTTACCAAATGCGGTTTGACCTGTCTGAAGGCTTTCCCTTGGTGACCACCAAGAAAATCCATGTTAAATCGGTAATCCATGAGCTGCTTTGGTTCCTCAAAGGAGATACCAACGTGGAATACCTGCAGGAAAACGGCGTGCGGATCTGGAATGAATGGGCCGACGAAAACGGTGACCTGGGGCCGGTTTACGGGCATCAGTGGCGCAACTGGAATTCTGAAAATATCGACCAGATCCAACATCTGCTCAGCACCTTGAAAAATAACCCGGACAGCCGCCGGATGCTGGTTGCCGCCTGGAATCCGTCCGTATTACCGGACACCTCGCTTTCCTTTGCCGAAAATGTAGCAGCCGGTAAAGCGGCCCTACCTCCCTGTCATGCCTTTTTTCAGTTTTACGTGGCAGACGGTAAATTGTCCTGCCAGCTCTATCAGCGCTCTGCCGATATCTTTCTGGGCGTTCCTTTCAATATCGCGTCCTATGCGCTGTTAACCCTGATGATTGCTCAGGTCTGCGATCTGCAGCCAGGAGATTTTATACATACCTTCGGAGATGCCCATATTTATAACAACCATATGGAACAGATTCAGTTACAACTGAGCAGAGAACTCCGCCCCTTACCCAGCATGAAACTGAATCCGGAAATCAAGGATCTGTTTGCCTTCCGCTTTGAAGATTTCCAACTGGAAAATTACGACCCGCACCCACATATCAAAGGAGCTGTAGCTGTTTAAGGTTTTAAGTAACAGCCGCCAACCCTTTCTCTGCTAATTGTCTATCCCTTAAAGGCATCACTTAAAGCCCTTTTAGGAATAACTAAAATCATAAATTATTGAATCCGGTCAACTGAGTTCGGGAGGGTAACCCCAGTAACTTTGGGCCCCGACGTGATATTTTTCTATCTTTAGGGAAAAGATGCCATGCCGCTTACCTTAAACCGGGCCGAACAGTTTTTAACCACCCGATCGCTCACAGAAAAAATCTGTACCCCCCTCCAGACAGAAGATTATGTAGTGCAACCGGTAGACTTTGTGTCTCCGCCCAAATGGCATTTGGGGCATAGCAGCTGGTTTTTTGAGGCCTTTATCCTGGAACGAAAGTATCCCGGCTACCGTAATTTCCACGAAGACTTTGCTTTTGTCTTCAACAGCTACTACGAGGCCATGGGGAAACGGGTCATTCGCGGAGAGCGTGGAAATTTATCCCGCCCCCCGGTATCTGAGGTATATGCCTACCGCAACTATGTAACGGACCATCTGTTGGAATTGCTAAACCGGGAAGTATCCGATGACTTACTGTCATTGCTGGAGATTGGTATACATCACGAACAACAACATCAGGAGTTACTGCTAACCGACATCAAATACATCCTTGGCCATAACCCCTTGCTACCCGCTTATTCAGACAAGCCCCCACAGGAGTACCCCGAGCCTGCGGAAGCTTCCCATTGGATTTCCATCCCGGCTGGCACTTATACCATAGGACATCAGGGAGCGGGCTTTTGTTTTGACAATGAACTGGGGTGCCACCAGGTGCTGTTGCAGGACTTTGACATTGCCTCCCAGCCTGCAACCAATCAGTTAATGCTGGACTTTATTGCTGATGGAGGTTATAAACGATTTGAACTATGGCATGCCGAGGGCTGGGACTGGGTAAATGCGGAAAATATTCAGGCACCGCTATACTGGCATTGTATAGACGGGGTCTGGCATTATTATACACTACAAGGGCTGATACCGGTTAAACCGGAAGCCCCGCTGGCGCACATATCCTATTACGAAGCCTTTGCCCTAGCCCAGTGGAAAGGCTTTCGCCTGCCTACGGAATTTGAATGGGAAGCAGCCCAAAGTATGTTTGACTGGGGGCTGCGATGGGAATGGACAGAAAGCGCCTATAGCCCTTACCCTGGCTTTTCAAAAGCTCCCGGAGCCCTGGGGGAGTACAACGGAAAATTTATGGTTAACCAGAAAGTCTTAAGGGGGGCATCCGTAGCCACCCCTCCGGGGCATTCAAGGGCTACTTACCGCAATTTTTTTCATCCGCATTTGCGCTGGCAGTATACGGGCTTAAGGTTTGCGCGCTAATTCCGACTAAAGATTTATATGCATAAAAAGAAAAACCAATTACTATCAGATTTTGCTCAAGACGTGGTGAACGGCCTTAGCGACAATCCGAAACACCTGCCTTCACGCTATATTTACGATCAGCAGGGAGATAAATTGTTCCAGCAAATTATGCAATTGCCGGAGTATTACCTCACCCGCTGTGAGATGGAGATCCTGGCGGAAAATAAAACGGCACTGGCAGAAATCTTTTCCCCTGACCAAAATCACTTTAACCTTATTGAACTGGGTGCCGGGGACGGGACCAAAACCAGGCTATTATTGCAATCCCTTAGAACCCGTGGGGCCTCTTTCACCTTTATGCCTATTGATATCAGTGAAAATGCCCTGGAGGAATTGGAAAACCGTCTGAATAGCGAATTTCCCGGGCTGGCCATAGACCCCTGGAAGGGCACTTACTTTCAAATGCTGGAGCAAATCAATACCCTCAACGAAGATCGTAAGGTAATCCTGTTTCTCGGATCCAATATCGGCAATATGCTGCATCCGGAGGCGGTTCAATTTTTAAGGGGCCTGCAGCAGGCAATGCGGGAGGGGGACTTTTTGCTGGTGGGCTTTGACCAGAAAAAGGACCCACAGAAAATACTGGATGCCTATAATGATGCTACAGGGGTAACCGCGGCATTTAATAAGAACATACTGAGGCGCATCAACCAGGAGTTCGGGGGAGCTTTTGATCTGGATAAATTCACACACTGGGAGGTTTACGACCCGCAAAGCGGTTCGGCCAAAAGCTATTTGCTGGCTACAGAGGCCATGGAGGTACGTATCGAGGCTCTGGATTTAAGCGTATCCTTTTACCCCTGGGAAAGCATACACGTTGAATTATCCCAAAAATACGACAACACCACGGTTCAATGGCTGGCCAGGGAGGCCGGGCTGGAAGTCCTGGAGGAATTTTCAGACAGCCGGGGATACTATAAAAACTATCTCTTTAAAAAAAGAAACGTATGAAAGCAATATGGCAGGGCGAGGTAATCGCCGAAAGCGAGGATACTGTAGTAGTGGAAAACAATCATTACTTTCCCGAATCAAGCCTTCGTAAAGAATATTTTATCCCAAGTGATACCCATACGCACTGCCCCTGGAAAGGAAAGGCATCGTATTACAGCCTTCTGGTTAAAGGGCAACTGAACCCGGATGCCGCCTGGTATTATCCTGAAGCCAGCCATGCGGCCAGGGAAATTGAAGGGCGAATAGCTTTCTGGAAAGGTGTTCAGGTGATTTCCTGAAAAATAAAAACGGACCTTCCCTGAGGAAGACCCGTTTAGCGCTTTGCAATAAGCTCGTTGTTTACACTTCCAGAACTGCGTTCTCAGCTCCGGCATAGTCATTCCACTGGTAGCGGTCTGCTTCAGTCTCATTGATGTAGGAGCCGTCTACCAGGTAACGGAATTCATAAGAATTCTCTTTTGGAAGGTCAAAAGTACCCTTGAAGGTTCCGTTTTTCAATTTCTTTAAAAGGCTGCCCTTGGGATTCCAGTTATTGAAGTCTCCCACTACAGCTACTTTTTTAGCTTCTTCAGCAGGTACGGTAAAAGTTACCTTGCATACCGGCTTGGATTTCAGATATTGTTTCTTTATTGCCATGATTTGTTGTTTTTCAAATTTTAGTGCAAAGCAACGCATAAAAGGTTTAAAACACAATTTGGCCAAATAGATTTATCATTTTCGTAAAATAGAAAATAGATTGCCTTAATCTTCTTAAAATATTGGGGGTTAAATTATTAAGCTGAAACCGGGCTCAGGTGGTTTTTATCACTTCGAGAAGCCTGTCCAGGTCGTTTTCAGAATTATAGCAATGAAAGCTTAAGCGTATCCCCTCCCCTCTTCGCGAACAGACAATATCGTTTTTGCGAAGCTTTGAATAGCGATGGTTTGTATCGGGAATATTAAAAATGGTACTGTGTTGTTTTGTAGGCAAACCATTGGTCCACAAACCCAGGGACTGTAATTCAACTTGAATTTTTTGGCTCAGTAGGCGATTGTAATGGTCAATTTCAGACAGCCCCAAATCCTGCAACAATCCCAGGGAAAAATACAGGCTGCCGAAATTATGGGTATCCAGGTGTCCGGGCTCTAATTTCTTTGCGAAGGGAATTGCATCCTTCCGGCTGAGATCGGCCTCCACCGAATTAAAGCCTGAAGTTGGGATATCAAAAATTGCCTCTATTCCCTCACGGAAACACATAAAACCATTCCCATTCCCCCCCAAAAGCCACTTATAACCACTGGCCCCGAGAACATCTATTCCGGATTTCTCAAAATCCATTTCAAAAGCGCCGAGATACTGGGTGCCATCGGCAATGATCAGCAGGTTTGGGAATTCCGTTTTCAGTTGTGAAAGCTTCTCAGGGGAGATCATTTCTCCCCCTATCCACTGAACCATACTCAGGGCAAGGACCTCAATTTGATGGGTGCTGACTGCCTCCCGGATATCCTGCAACAGCTCATTGGAAACCCGAATATGCTGCAGTTGAAACCCACGGGTTTCAAAGGGCCAGTTTACAGAAGGATAGTCTCCCTCCAGCAACAGAACCTTTTTGTCTTTGGGCAGGCCTTCCAGAAGCAGGTTGAGGCCCAGTGAAAAATTGGGAATCAATGCTATTCGGTCAGAAACGCAATTAAAGCAGTCCGAGATCCGGTTACGGGTCTGGTCCAGGATCTTCAGCGCCGGGATTTTCATTTCACTTCCTCCCGTCAGATAATCCAGATCGTCTTCCTGCCGCCACTCCAGTAAGCCGTCATGCAACAGGCCCCAGGCTGCTGTGTTGAGATAGGTATGCACCTCCAGGGCTGGAAAATGTTTTCTGAAGCTCTTAAAAGCATCCATAAGACTGAGTTGAATTTCCGTTATCTTTGCTTTTAAAGATACATATTCGGATGTTATCTAAAAACAAAAAGGGAACTACACTGGACCTTGAACAGCACGAACAAGTTGAATACGCCCAGAGGCGTATCCGGCAGAAAAAAAACCTCTATCGCCATTTCGTATTTTTTCTGATCGGATCAGTTTTCATTGTTTTCCTGAACAAGATCCTGAAGTACGGCGAAACCTATGACTGGTATCTCTGGGTAATTTTGGTGTGGAGTTTTTTTCTACTGGTCCACCTGGTGCAGGTTTTCATTATGGACCCCTTTATGGGACAACAATGGGAACGCAGACAGCGGGAACAATTGCTCCAGAAACAGCAGGAGCGTATCCGTGCGCTTCAGAAAGAAGTGGAAGCTTCCCATCCGCTTCCCGAACCACCTAAAAAAAAAGACCTTTGACGCAACTGATTTTAATTGCAGCCGCAGGCGAGCACAATGAATTGGGGAAGGATAACGACCTGCCCTGGCACCTTCCGGATGATTTCAAAAGATTTAAGCGAATTACTTCGGGACATACCATCATTATGGGTCGGAAAACTTTTGAGAGTTTTCCCAGGCCGCTGCCTAACCGGAAGCACCTGATCATTACCAGGGACACCCAGTATACTGTATCCCACGCGGATTGTACGGTTGTGCATTCTGTAAAGGCCGCCCTTTCAGTTGTATCAAAACTGGACAAAGCCTTTATTATCGGGGGAGGTGAAATATACCATCAGTTCCTGCCCTACGCCACCTCAATTGAACTCACCCGGGTACATGCCAGCTTTGCAGCAGATACCTGGTTCCCCAAAATCGAGGAAGCAAATTGGAAACTCATAGCGGAAGAACACCATCCGGCAGACGAGCGGCATAAGTATGCCTTTACCTATTTGTCTTATGTGCCGAGATCTTAAAATTCTGCCGCATTTGCCTTTTCGGGCCTTTCCATTTCATTGAGTACCCGGTTCATCACTGCCGGATCTGCATTGGTGTACACCTGATGGGTACCCGGTTCCCCGGATGGATTCAGCAATGCCTCAGCTTTTAATACAGCACGGGTTTGACGGGCAACGGCAGGGCCGCAGTCCACGATTTGCACCGATTCGGGTAATATTTCCCTGAGCTGGGGTATGAGCAGTGGATAATGCGTACAGCCCAGCACCAGATGATCAATGCCCCTGTCCAGCATCGGACTGAGTAGCCCTGTCAGGTGCTCCCGGGCATTTTCAGAATCCTGCAAGCCCTTTTCGATTAGCCCGACCAGGCCGGTACCCTCCTGCCCGATTACCTCAATCCCCGCTGTATAGGATGCCGAAGTGGAAGAAAACAGATTGCTGGCCAGGGTACCCCTGGTGGCTAGCACCCCTATCCGCTTGCTCCTGGATTGTAGTGCAGCCGGTTTGATGGCGGGTTCGATTCCGATAAAAGGTACATCGAATTCCTTTCGCAGCCGGGAAATGGCATTGGTGGTAGCGGTGTTGCAGGCAACTACAATTAACTTGCAGCCCTTTTCCAGTAACCACTGGGTGTTTTTGCGGCTCAGCTGGTAAATTTCTTCTACGGATTTCTCTCCGTAGGGGGCATTGGCAGCGTCAGAAAGGTAAATCGTATTTTCTTCAGGAAGCAGCCGCAGGAGTTCCCGCCAGACCGTCAAGCCCCCTACCCCCGAATCAAAAATACCAATTGCTGCTCTTTCCTTATTCATTTGCTCGTATGCTCATAGGCATCTGTAAAAATAAAAAAACCGCCCATCACATGGGCGGTTTCACTAAACAGGTTTTCTTTTTATTAGAATCCCAATTCCTTTTTAACTTCAGGCATCAGGTCCTTCCCTTTGGCGACGAGCAATCCGAGGCCAGGACTGGCATCAACAACGTAGTCATACCCCTGGGCTGCAGCCACTTTCTGGATAGCGTTGTTGGCTTTTTCCAATATAGGCTGGTACAATTCCTGCTGCTTCTTGCCGAGTTCCTGCTGGGCGGCCTGTTGGGCCTCTCCAATATTCTTTTCAAACCCCTGAAGCTCCAGTGCTCTTTTCTGGTTCTCTTCATCGGTTTTTGCACTCGCTTCGTTATTGTACTGAGTGTATTTGTTTCTCAGTTCAGTTACGGAACTTTGAATGTCTGCCTTGTAGGTTTCTTCCAATTTCTTGAGTTCCGCCTGGGCAGCCTTCATCTCCGGCATTTGCGCTAACAACTCGGTCACGTTAATATGAGCTACCTTGCTCTGGGCTTGCATAAAGCCAGTAGCAGCTACAAACAAAACGACCGCTACAGCTACCTTTTTTAAATGTTTCATGATGTTTAATTTGCTAATTTGAGTTATTACTAATTGATCCTATGTTAGTTTATTGAATCCTTTTCTTTTCCGGTGGCCTCTTTGCGTTCTTCCTCTTTGGCTTTCCTGCGGGCTTCCCTTTCTTCCAATAATTTCTTTCTTCTCGCTTCGTATGCTTTCTTGCGCTCTTCTCTCAATTTCAGTGCCTCAGACCTTTTGTCGGTTGCAGCTTTCTGGCGTGCTGCCTCGGCCTCTGCCGCCCGGGTCTGCCGCTCGAGCAAGGCCTCTGAAACAGATTCCTCAATCTCATCATCCCCTTCAAACTGTTCCAGGCGATCATCTGCTTTCTTCTGGGGCTTACTGACCCTTCTGGTCCTGGCTATTCCCCTTAAAATCAGGTCACTGATATCATGCCTTTTTTCGGAGTACAACATTACGACATCCGCCGATTTATCGAAAATAAAATCATACTTTTTATTCGCTCCTATTTTCTGTACTTCATTAAAAACCTGGTCCTGTATGGGCTGGATCAGGCGCTGTTTTTGCAACACCAGGTCCCCCCTGGGTCCAAAACGGGCCTGCTGATAATCCAGCAATTCCTTTTCCATAATCTGAATTTCCTCTTCCCTTTCAAGGATGAGCTCGTCTGTTAGCAATACGCGTTCTGCGAGCAAATCCTTTTTCTCCTGTTCAATGAGGCGCTGTTTGGCCTCAATTTCAGATTTCCACTGGTTAACCCTCTTGTCTAACTGCTCAGTTGCTTCCCGGTATTCCTCAACATTTTCAAGGATATATTCCATATCAACGTAACCGATCCGTACTCCGCGCTGCGCCGTAGCCACTAATGACATTCCAAGAACGCCCAGAAGGATAATTATTTTGTGTTTCATTCCAGAACTGTTTTGTATGATAGAAAATATCGTGCCAAAATTACTAAATCTTTTAAAATGAACGATTTAACAAAAAAGGACTGTATCTAAAAACAGACATGGGATCAGAATTGTTGCCCAATAATAAAGTGCGTTTGCCACCCGCTTGGTCCCTGGCCAGCAGATTGTGGCCTAAGATCTTCATCAAAACCGTATCCAAAGTCAATTCCCAACAGTCCGAAGGCTGGCATAAAAATTCGGAGCCCTACCCCGGCCGATCTTCTTAATGCAAACGGATTAAAGTCAGTAAAATTGTTGAATGAATTACCGGCTTCCATAAAAGTCAGGGCATAAATAGAGGCCGTGGGCTTCAGGGTAAGCGGGTAGCGCAGTTCCAGGGAATACTTATTGTATACAATCCCGCCCTCCTGTTGCTGGGTAATCGGATCAACCGGGGTTAGGGAGTTGTTTTCGTATCCCCTTAGCTGAATAACTTCGCGGCCATCCAGGGTAAAGTTTCTCCCCAATCCGTCTCCCCCAAGGAAGAAACGCTCAAAAGGAACTTTTCCAACCTCACTGTTGTAAGCTCCCAAAAACCCAAATTCGGCATTGGTCCGTAAAACCAGTTTCCCTACAATTCTGGAATACCAGTCTCCTTTAAACTTGATCTTATAGTATTCCAGCCAGCGGAAACGCTCCTGGTCTACCTGTTCCAGTTCTCTTTGCTCTTCGGGGGTCAGGGATTGCCCCAGCCTTGCCCGTTCTACCTGCAATTCGTTCAGTTCTTCACTGCGCTCTTTCAGACCCGAAAAATCCTTATTGCTAAACAGCGAATAGGGCGGGGTAAACTTGGCTGTAATTTCGAAAATACTTCCTGTAAGCGGGAAGATGAATCCCGGGCCTGCAGAACTCCTGGAAATACCAAAGGTGTAGGCAAAGGAATTGGACTGGCCATTACCAAAGTTAAACAGCCCGGTCCTGTAGTTCTGGAAATTATACAGCTGGTAACTCAGGGCATGCGAGATGGTAAAAAAGTCATCCGGCCACTGCACCCGCTTGGCCAACCCGGCCGAAATACCCGTAATAGAGAACTGTTGGTTTTTATCTACCTGTACCCTTCCGCTATTGTTAAAGGACGCCAGGAACTGCTGGGTACGGGAAAGCGACAAGTTAAAGCGTACCGGCTTACGCCCACCCAGCCAGGGTTCCGAGAAATTCAGGCTGTAGACACGGAAGGTACGGCTTGCCTGTAAACGCAGGGCAAAGGTCTGGCCGTCTCCCATGGGTACCGGCTTGTAAGCTTCCCCATTAAATAGGTTCTGAATTGAAAAGTTGTTAAAAGACAGGCCAAGGGTACCTATAAAGCCGCCGCCGCCGTAACCTCCCTGCAACTCTACCTGGCTGGAGCCTGATTTTACAAGATCCAGTTTCAGGTCCACCGTTCCCTCATTGGGGTTTGGGTTGTCAATGGTGGGCTTGATCTGTTCCGGATCAAAAAAGCCCAGCTGTCCCAGTTCCCGCACCGTTCGGATAATGTCTTCCTTGCTGTATCGCTGGCCGGGCCGTGTCCTTATCTCCCGATAGATCACATGGTCATTGGTTACCTCGTTTCCACCGATTGTTACGCGGTTGATAAAGGTCTCCTTCCCTTCAATAATGCGAATTTCAAAATCGATGGTATCCTTTTCGGCTGAAACTTCTACCGGGTTAATCCGTGAAAATAAATAGCCGTTATTCTGATAGAGGTTGGTGATATCCTCGCCGTCTGGTTTGGTGTCGTCTGCGATCCTTTTGCGCAATAAGACCCCGTTATAGGTATCCCCTTTTTTAATCCCAAGGACCTGGCTGAGCTGCCGGTCTGTGTAAACGCTATTACCTACAAAATCAATATCGCCAAAGTAGTATTTATTGCCTTCCTCCACGGCAATGCGAATATTGATCTTGTTATCGCCAATGCGCTCGATGGAATCGGAGAGTACACGGGCATCCCTGTAACCATTTTCGGCATATTTGTCGATCAGGGATTTGAGGTCTTCCTGATAATCTGCCTCAATGTATTTTGATTTCTTCCAGAAACGACCCAATTTTTTTTCCTTGGTGTTTTTCATGGCGCCCCGTAGTTTGCCACCAGAGAGCTTCTCATTGCCCTCAAAAACGATATCCTTCACCTTAACACGGTCGCCTTTATTGACGTTTATCACCATGTTGCGTGCGTTAGTCTGCGAAGTATCTGCGGAAGTGGCAATGGTGACCCTGGCATTCAGGAACCCCTGCTTTTTGTACTTGTTTTCGAGATAGTTTCGGGTGTTGGAAATCAGGCTTTCCGTAATTTTCTTTCCCTTTTTGAGGTCTGTATCATTTACCAGATCATCTACCTTACGCTTTTTAACTCCGTAAAATGTCACCTTGGAAAGCGAGGGGCGTTCCAGGATATTCAATTCAAGGAATATCTCTTCCCCCTCTATTCGGGTAATGTAAAAGGAGACATCGCTGAATAGTTCCAGGCCCCAGAGCTTATTGATGACTTCACTTATCTCATCTCCCGGGATGGTTATCGGCTGACCTTCCCTTAGGCCGGTATAGGTTTTAACGGTTTGTTCGTTATAGCTCTGTAAGCCAGTAACTTCAATACCCCCGAGAATATAGGTCTTCCCGTTCTCATAGGATATATCCTGAGCGTTGGCAAGGGCGGTAAGAAGAAATGCTATGGTTAGGAGTAGCCGCTTTAGTGGAAGGGTTGCAGAACTGCCACTAATGAATTTGTTCGCTTGTTTTTCCAAATCTTCGTTCTCTGTTCTGATAACTTTTAATAGCCTCTAGGAGGTGCTCCTCTCTGAAATCCGGCCAGAATGTTTCCGTAAAATACAATTCCGCATAGGCTATCTGCCATAATAAAAAATTGCTGATCCGATGTTCCCCACTGGTTCGGATAAGCAAGTCCACGTCCGGCAAATTGTGCGTGTAAAGATGATCATTAATAATGGTTTCATCAATATTATCGGGTGAAATTATATTATTTTTAACTTTGGATGCAATAGCCTTAAAAGCCGATGTTAGCTCCTCCCTGGAACCATAACTAAGGGCAAGTGTAAGGGTCATTGCAGTGTTCTGACGGGTCTGTTCCATCACTTCATTAAGCTGCCTCAGCACCTTTCTTGGGAGGCTGTCTATTCGACCTATGGCATTGAGGCGGATATTATTCTTGTGAAGCGTCTTTACTTCTTTCCTTAAGGAAGCCACCAAAAGGCTCATCAGGCTGTCTATCTCCAGTTTGGGGCGATTCCAGTTTTCTGTGCTAAAGGCGTATAGGGTGAGGTATTTTATTCCCAGTTTTCCGGAGGTCTCCACGGCATCCCGCACAGACTGCACTCCATTTTCATGACCGAAGACACGGAGTTTACCCCGCTGTTTGGCCCAGCGGCCATTGCCATCCATAATGATGGCCAGATGCGCAGGTATACGCCCCTCTTTTAAGTCTTCTATAGTGTTCATCAAACCTAATTATACTCAAAGCAATCCGAGCAGGGCTTCCTTCCAAAGGTATACGTCAGGGTAATTCCTGAAAAAACATACCAGTCATCACTGAAAATATTCCCCAACCGAAAGGCTTCGAAATTCGAACCCTCCGGATTACTTGCATCCAGGTTATCCGTAAAGGTATACCTGGCGCCAATTTCAGCCCCAAGGATTAATTGCTGGTTGAGCCGCAATTTGGCCCCAACCGTCATCGGAATGGCAAATGATCCCTCTCGCTGATTCACATCAATTAACAGGCCGGCATCGAAATAATTAAAATCGTACCTGAAATAGGTAATCCCCGTATACAAATATGGGGTAAATGCCGGACCAGTTTTATGAAGGTTGTACTCCACAAAATTTACTTCCAAACCGGCTGATGCCTCCAGAATGCTGTTATCCATTCTCAGGCCGCGCCGACTTCTCGATTGGAGCGATGATTTGCTGTCGTCTGCCGTAAAACTTCCCTGAATCACACTAGCCCTCCAGGCGTAACGCTTGCTCTTGTTCCATTTGAAGATGGCTCCAAAAGCAGGCCCGCTGGGCAGTATGAAATTCATCCGGCCAATATCGCCAATATTATTGGCGCCTCCGGCAAATAAGCCCACTTCGTAGGTTTGCCCCTGAAGCGAACTGAAAATCAACATGCACAATACGGCAAAAACGATCCTCATCTAATCCAAAAGTTTGCAAATATAGCAATTTAACGCCCTACGACAGCAGTAAAAACACCATATTTATGTTTCATTTGATAAACAACTTTTGTAGGTATTTATTGCCCGCAGGGCCCTTTCAATTCCTGCGGTCTTCCCCCCAAAGCAGCTTATTGCGAATCGTCTTCAGGAAACTTTCGGAGGCGTATTCCACCATTTTAATACTAAAGTCTGCCTTTCTGACCCGTATTTCGGTACCATTGTCCAAACTGGCAATACGAGAATCCATAGAGAGTAAGTGCTGTTCTTCACGCCCGGACACCACCAGCCGAATTTCGGTATCATCTGAAATGACCATAGGGCGTGCATTCAGGTTGTGCGGCGCAATGGGGGTAATCACCAGGGAGCGGGCGGTTGGCGTGATTACAGGCCCCCCGCAGCTAAGACTGTATCCGGTAGACCCTGTAGGTGTTGCTATGATAAGACCATCTGCCCAGTAAGAAGTCAGATATTCGTCATTCAGGTAGGTGTCTACCGTGATCATGGAGGTTGTATCCTTGCGGCTTACAGAGATTTCATTAAGTGCAAAGTTAAGCTGCGCCCCGCCTGGGGTCTGTCCATCAAAACTGGCAGCTACCAGACTACGGTCTACCAGATGGTAATTTCCTGCCACAAATTCCCGTACCAGGCGGTCAACTTCTTCCTTTCGAAAGGTTGAAAGAAATCCCAGCCGTCCTGTATTGACCCCTACTATGGGGATTCCCATATCCCTGATGTAGGTGATAGCCCTGAGAATGGTCCCGTCACCACCAAAGCTGACCATCAGATCAAAACTGGAATCCAGGCCTTCAGAAAGTGTGAAACCCGGATAGCGATCCGCACCATATCCTAAAAAATCAGAAAATTCGGTTTCAATGGCTATCGATGCCTGTACCGATTCCAGTGCAGAAAGTAATTCCGAGACCGGGCCGGCAACCTCCTCGTTGTAGGTTTGCCCGTAGAGTGCAACCTTCATGAGGTTTATACATTTAGATATTTGTCCAAGTAATTGGAGCGCTGTTTGAGTTCTTCAAGAAAACGGTCTTCCATGTTCCCGAACAGGATGTTGTAGCGATACCGCCTGAAGGTCTGAATGACCTCGTTAATATTCTGTCCGTTCATTTTCAGGGTAATCTGCACCGTTTCATTGGTCATTTTGGTAATAAAAGCCCCCAGCAGCTTCGTATTATTACCTTCCACAATTTGTGCAATCTCACTGAAACTGTAGTCTTGTATGGCTTTCGCGATTACCAGAACGGCTCCCGGCTCTGAAAAAAATGGCATTTCCGTAAAAATACCCACAATATCGCTCAGGTCGTAGTACCCCAGCACCTGTTCCTGGGCATCGATCACCGGCATCAGGTTCGCTTCATTTTGTGTGAATCCCTCAAGGATATCCAGCCAGGATGCATCCTCCCGAACCGAAAAGGATTCCAGTTGGTAGCGAAACTCTTCCACCAAACTGGTTTCCTGGAAACTATCCAGATCTGCTTCCCCCAATAATCCTGCAAAACGCCCTTCATGCACAATGGCCACATGGGAATAGGTGCTGTGCGTGAAAAAGTGGATTACCTCCTTCAGGGAATCCTCCAGTTCAAAGACGGGAATAGTACTGATTATGTGCTCCTGCATATCCATAAGGGCAAATCCTGCTGCAAATTACTAATTTTAAAGAGCAAAAGGCATGCCTAATTTGTATTTTTGCGGGGATTTTCAATAATACCCATGGAATTGATGACTAGACTCAGTGTAAATATCAACAAAATAGCGACGCTCAGAAACGCCAGGGGCGGAAACCTCCCAGACCTGCTGAAAACAGCTAAAGACATAGAATCCTTTGGAGCCGAGGGCATTACGATTCACCCCCGTCCTGACGAAAGGCACATCCGTTACCAGGATGCCCGGGACCTTAAATCCGTAGTCCGGACAGAGTTCAACATAGAAGGAAATCCGATTGATTCTTTCGAAAAGCTGGTACTTGAAGTGCTTCCTGAACAGGTTACTCTGGTACCGGATGCCCCTGACGCCATTACCTCCAACGCCGGCTGGGACACCGTCAAAAATCAGAAATACCTAAGGGAAGTAATTGAAAGGTTCAAAAAAGCAGGGATACGTACCTCTATTTTTGTAGATCCGGACCCCGAAATGGTTCGGGCTGCAAAAGATACCGGAACAGATCGGATAGAATTGTACACGGAAAGCTATGCCAAAGGCTTCCCGGAAAATCCGGAAAAGGCCGTTGCGCCCTTCCGCAGAGCTGCAGAAGCTGCCCTCGAAGCAGGGCTGGGCCTCAATGCAGGCCATGACCTGAATCTTGAGAATATCCGCTTCTTTAAGGAGCAAATCCCGGGTTTGCTGGAAGTATCCATCGGCCACGCGCTCATCTGTGAGGCATTATACCTGGGTCTTGAAAACACTATAAACATGTATAAACATCGCCTGTCCTGATGGAGTTATATTCTAAAGTACTCGGAGCAGGACAGCCGCTGATAATCCTCCACGGTTTTCTGGGCATGTCTGACAACTGGAAAACCCTTGGAAAGAAATATGCAGACAGCGGGCTGGAAGTACATCTGCTGGACCAGCGCAATCACGGCAGAAGCGGCTGGGAAGTGCAATTTGACTATCCTACGATGGCAGCTGACCTCCTGGAATATATGGATAACAAGGGCCTTTCCACTGCGAATGTGCTGGGGCATTCTATGGGCGGGAAAACCGCAATGGAATTTGCCTGCCGCTACCCTTCCCGGGTGTCAACCTTATTGGTAGCAGATATCGCCCCTAAATATTACCCCCCTCACCATAAACAAATTCTGGATGCACTCAATACCATCCCCCTGGAAAAAATGCAGTCCCGGACCGAGGCCGATGATTATCTGGCCGAAAGCATCCCCGAATGGGGCGTAAGGCAGTTTCTGCTCAAAAACCTGTATTGGGAAAGCCCTAAAAAGCTGGGATTCCGTTTTAACCTGGAAGTGCTGAGCAACTCCATGGAAGCGATCGGCGCGACCCTGGAATCAAACGCTGCCTACAACGGGCCTGTTTTGTTTCTGCGCGGCGGGAATTCTGACTACATCAAGGATTCAGATGCCCCTCTGATGAAAAAGCATTTCCCCGACTATCAGCTGGTAACCATCCCCGAAACGGGGCACTGGCTGCATGCTGAAAAGCCAGATGTTTTCTTTGAAAAAACGATCACATTTATCAAATCCTGAATCAATTGGCCCTTATATTATGCATGCATAATTTTTTTAGGGGTCATATTGCGAGTGTCATAATTTTAGTTAATTTTGAGAATGCCTGTCCGAGGGGCGGTACTATCAACTAACTCAAATTTGATCTTATGAAAAAGCTTTTGGCTTTACTGGCTGCTCTAGGCCTTTTTTTCGTGTCCTGTAGCGACGATGATGTTATAACAGATCCCGGACCGGATCCTGATCCTGTCAATTATACCAGTGGCTCTGCTGACTTCAGCAACTATGTTGCCGTGGGAAATTCACTCACTGCCGGTTACTCCGATGCAGCCCTTTTTATAGATGGACAAACTGCCTCCTATCCTAATATGCTGGCAGGTTCATTTGCCCTGGCGGGGGGTGGGGATTTTACCATCCCTTTTATGGCCGACAACCTGGGGGCCTTATCACTTGGGGGCAATCCAATTTTCGGAAACCGCTTATTCCTGGATTTTTCAACAGGAGACCCCTTACCTACCCCGGTTCCCGGACAGGGAACCACTGATGCGGCAAATATACTCGCAGGGCCCTTTAACAACATGGGCGTACCCGGTGCCAAAAGTTTTCACCTGGTAGCCCCGGGCTATGGAAATGTCGCAGGGGTATCCGCTGGTCTTGCCAATCCTTATTTTGTGCGCTTTGCAAGTGATCCGGGCACTACCATCCTGGCGGATGCCGTTGCCCAGAACCCAACTTTTTTCACGCTTTGGATTGGAAACAACGATGTACTCAGCTTTGCCACCTCAGGGGGCGCCGGGGTAGATCAAACCGGCAACCTGGACCCTACCACCTACGGCGGGAACGACCTTACTGACCCTCAGGTTTTTGGAAGCGTTTACAATACCTTGTTACAGAGTCTGACGGCTAACGGAGCCAAAGGGGTAGTTGCCAACATACCTGATGTAACGACCATTCCGTTTTTTACTACGGTCCCTTTTGCTCCCCTGGATCCGACCAATCCGGATTTCGGGCCGCAGATACCGCTGCTTAATGCTCAGTTTGAAGACCTTAACAATGTCTTTGCCTTTTTAGGAGTACCGGAGCGCTCCATAACCTTCAGTACCACTGGTGCAAGCGCTCTTTTGATAAAGGATGAGGATCTCCCTGATCTTTCTGCTCAGATAACAGCCACACTAATAGGGGGTGGCCTGGATGCTCCCACAGCAGGCCTGTTGGGAATGCTCTACGGACAAGCCCGCCAGGCAACGGCTGACGATTTAATTGTATTTACCAGCCAGACGGTAATTGCAGAACTCAATACAGATGCTTTCGCCATGTTGCAGGGACTGGGGCTTCCTGCAGAAACAGCCGGGCAGTTATCCATAAATGGAATCACTTACCCCCTGGAAGACCAGTGGGTACTGACGCCTGAGGAACAGGATATGGTGGCCAATGCTACTGCAAATTTCAATGCTACCATCGAGGCCCTGGCGGATACCTACAATCTGGGTCTTGTGGATGCCAATGCCTATGTGAATACGGTGGCCACCGCAGGGGTTCAACTGAGTGACGGAAGCGTTGTTACAGCAACCTACGCTACAGGTGGAGGGTTTTCATTGGACGGGGTGCATCCCTCCCCGCGCGGCTATTCCTTGATTGCGAATGAGTTTATTGAGGTGATTGAAAATACCTACGGTGCTGAACTGCCAAGGGTAAACCCTTTGAATTTCACCGGCCTGTATATCAATTAGAAAAATTTAATATTATATTTAAGGGTACTGCTTAAAGGGTGGTACCCTTTTTTAATCCTGACCGTTATGAACTTTGTCATTCGATTATTACTGAGCGCCCTGGCAGTTGTATTATTGGCCAACATTCTTCCGGGGGTAAGTGTTGCCTCCTATTGGGTAGCCATCCTGGTGGCTGTGGTCCTGAGCCTGCTTAATTTTGTGGTTAAACCACTGTTGGTGATCTTTACCCTGCCGGTTACCATCCTGACACTGGGGCTCTTCCTGCTGATCATCAATGCGATCATTATCCTCTTGGCAGACTGGCTGGTGGATGGCTTTGATGTTGCCGGAATCTGGTGGGCATTGCTTTTTTCCCTGCTTTTGTCGCTGCTGCAATCCATTCTTTTTTCCTTCCTAAAGCAGGATTCCAAATAGCAAACTACTTATTGAAAGACAGTCGGTTAAAAACTTGCCCGGCGATATAAAATAAGCTATTTTTGCATCCCATTTTTATATGCTTAAAAAATCGCTAAATGAATATTACCAAAGAGCAAATAGATGAGCTGAATGCCGTTCTGAAAGTTGCTATTACCAAAGAAGACTATCAGGAGAAGGTCGATAAAATACTCAAAGATTACCGAAAGAATGCCAATATTCCGGGCTTTCGCAAAGGTCAGGTCCCAATGGGGCTGATCAAAAAGCAGTACGGCCGGGCGGTTTTGGTAGATGAGGTAAACAAATTAATCCAGGATAACCTGAACAACTACTTGGTAGAAGAAAAACTGGATGTGCTGGGGAACCCCCTGCCGAAACAACAGGATAATTTCAATTGGGATGCCGATGAATTTGCATTCGAATTTGAACTGGGCCTGGCGCCGGAATTTGAGGTTTCACTGAAAACCAAAAAAGCTATTCCGCATTACAAGATTGTTGCAGACAAGAAAATGATCGATGACCAGGTCTTAAGGATCCGTAAGCAATACGGGAAGCTGGTTTCCAAAAAGGAAGTTGGCCCAAAGGATGAAGTGAATGGAACCTTTACCAATGAAGCAGAAGGGATCGATCAGAAAAGCACCATAGAACTTTCCAAGATCAAGAGCAAGAAAGCTATTGACGCCTTGAAAGGTAGTAAGGTTGGCGAGACGGTATCCTTAAAAACAAAAGGCCTGTTCAAGGAAGCCTATTTACTGCCCAGCACCCTGGGAATTGAAAAAGAAAAGGCCGAAGGACTCCATATTGAAGTTGATTTCACCATTGCTGAAATCAATGAGAGGGAGCCTGCAGAGTTAAACCAGGAATTATTCGACAAGTTATTCGGAGAAGGCAAGGTAAGCTCTGAAAAGGAAATGCGTGCAAAGATCAAAGAAGATTCAGAAGGGCAGTTCCAGCAGCAATCAGACCAGAAGCTTCTCAATGACGTGACCGAACGCCTGATTGAGATCGTAAAATTTGATCTCCCTACCGAATTCCTGAAAAAGTGGATGCAAACCACAGGGGAAAACCCATTAACTGAGGAACAAGCCAGCGATGAATTTGAACGTTCCGAAAAAGGGCTGCGGTACCAGCTGATTGAAGGGAAGCTCATTAAGGATCACCAGCTGGATATTCAATACGATGAATTAAAGGGATTCGCCAAAGGTTTTATCAAAACCCAGATGGCCCAATACGGCCAGCTCAACCCCAGGGAAGAAGACCTTGAAAATATCGCATCCCGGGTTATGAGCAACCAGGAAGAAGTCAAAAGGCTTTCTGAACAGCTGATGAGCCAGAAGCTACTGAAGTTGTACAAGGAAAAGGCCAATTTAAAGAACAAAGAGGTTACTTACGAGGAGTTCGTAAAAGAAGTGTACGGCTAGGGAAGACCCGGCTGGCACAAATTAGCGCGAATTTCAGCGGGAATTATTAAAAATAGTATCTTTACGGTGCCGGAGAAATTTCTTTCGGCACCTTTTTTTTAACCACTAGTGAAGGCAATTGATGAACTATACAAAGGAATTTAAAGATTTCGCCATTAAGGACCAGGGGCTGAGCAGCCTGTATCTGGAAAGCGGGCTACAGAGCATGTACCCGGTCAGTATGACCCCTAATATTATTGAAGAACGGCAGCTCAACGCCATCGCCATGGACGTGTTCTCACGGCTGATGATGGACCGGATTATTTTTCTGGGAACAGGGATCAATGACCAGGTAGCCAATATTGTACAGGCCCAGCTATTATTCCTGGCCAGTGCGGATTCTTCCAAAGACATTCAGATTTATATCAACTCCCCGGGCGGAAGTGTATACGCCGGGCTGGGTATTTACGATACCATGCAGTTTATTAAGCCGGATGTGGCTACCATCTGTACGGGAATGGCCGCCTCCATGGCTGCCGTACTGCTTTGTGCAGGTGAAAAAGGAAAACGCAGCGGGCTGAAGCATTCCCGGGTGATGATCCACCAACCCATGTCGGGAGCTCAGGGACAGGCGAGCGATATCGAAATTGCAGCCAAAGAAGTCCTGAAAATAAAGGATGAACTCTATCAGATCATTGCCAAGCACAGCGGGCAATCTTTTGACAAAGTTTATGAAGACAGCGACCGGGATTACTGGATGAATGCAAAAGAAGCCAAGAAATACGGAATGATCGATGAAATCCTGGAGCGGGACAGCGAATAACCGTTGGTCGGACCTTCTGGACTGAAGCCCGAAAACCGGGGCCTGAAGACAATTTTACGGACAAAAAACGTTTTTATCTTATAGACGCGCTCAATTATGGCTAAGGAGAATTTAGAATGTTCCTTTTGCGGGAGGAAGAAACCCGAAACCAATCTGCTGATTGCAGGGCTGGACGCGCACATTTGCGACCGCTGCATCGAACAGGCTCATGGGATTGTGGCAGAGGAGTCCCGGCAAGCCAAAAGCGATGACCTGTCTTCTGAACTGGTCCTGAAAAAACCCATGGAAATAAAGGGCTTCCTGGACACCTACATTATTGGGCAGGAACGCACCAAAAAAGTTCTATCCGTAGCTGTATACAACCATTACAAGCGCCTTTTGCAGCCCTCTTCCAAGGAAGACGAAATCGAAATACAGAAAAGTAACATTGTCATGGTCGGGCAAACCGGGACCGGAAAAACCCTTATGGCTAAGACCATTGCACGCATGCTGAATGTTCCCCTGGCCATTGTGGATGCAACCGTACTTACGGAGGCCGGGTATGTGGGAGAAGATGTGGAAAGTATCCTTACCCGATTATTACAAGCGGCTGACTACAACCTCGAAAAAGCAGAGAGAGGGATCGTCTTTATAGATGAAATAGACAAGATTGCGCGCAAGAGCGATAACCCCTCTATTACCAGGGATGTTTCCGGGGAGGGCGTACAACAGGGACTTTTAAAGTTACTGGAAGGTACTTCCGTAAATGTACCGCCAAAAGGCGGGCGGAAGCATCCGGACCAGAAATTTATTGAGGTCAATACTGAAAATATACTCTTTATTGCCGGCGGGGCCTTTGACGGTATCGAACGCATTATTACCAAGCGGCTCAATATGCAGGCCATTGGCTATAGTGCCACCAAGCGCGAAGAAACCCTGGATGCCGAAAATGTACTGCAGTATATTATCCCCAAAGACTTAAAGGAGTTTGGACTGATTCCTGAAATCATCGGCAGGTTGCCGGTACTCACCCATATGAACCCCCTGGATCGCAAGACCTTACGGGCCATCCTTACCGAACCCAAGAATGCCATCATCAAACAATACGAAAAGTTATTCCAGATGGACGGCATCAGTTTTAAGATAACCGAACAGGCCTTAGACTACATTGTGGACAAGGCAATAGAGTATAAACTGGGGGCGCGCGGGTTGCGTTCGTTATGCGAGGCGGTCTTTACAGATGCCATGTTTGAATTGCCGAGCTCTGATGAAGACGAGTTTAAGGTAACCAAGCCCTATGCTGAGGAGAAATTGTCTTTTGAAACGATCAAGAAACTGAAGGCTGTTTCCTGATTATCCCTGATATTGCTTTTTCAATACATCGTCCAGAAGGTTCATACACACTTCCCGGATAATTTTCTCATCCGAATACAGTTCACGGCCAAAGCGCGGAACTTTTTTATATTCGATGCCCCGGGATACAGCCCAGGAGGCTGAAGGCGCATCTTCCTGGTACTCTCCGAACATCAGTTTTACCGGGCAGGAAGGTTTTTCAAGCTGCTCGCTGAGCAAAACTGGGGAGACAGAATATAAAGATTTTACAGGAAGGCCCATAAGGGCAGCCTGCCAGGCGATGGTGCCCCCGGCACAAAAGGTCAGGTAGTGGCTGGGGGTTTTCTCTTTTCGCATTAATTGCCGGGCTGCTCTTTCCACTCCACCCGCGGCCAGGGCTTCACAAATATTTTCAGGGGTACTTCCGGCAGATTCAATTCCGCTTAATTGTTGGCTATCGTAAAACACGATATCAAAATACTGCTGCAGATATCCCAGGTAAGAGGTAATCCACAGCCCTTTTTTGGAGCCCCACATGTCAGATAAAATCACAAGCCTTTCCGCCATAGTTGTAGTATTGATAAGAATAAGCAGGTTAATTCGGGACATGAATTTGGGTATTATTTACGGAAACCAGCCATTTTTTAGTTCAGCAGAGGTAAATTATCGACGTACATCCCTGTAAGGCACATTTTACAAGGATATAAGGCATTTATTTACCATAAAACAATACATTTAGTTAAGAAACTATTTATCAGCATATTAGAACCTCTTTCCGAAACTAATTCCCGCCCTGGGGTAGCCCCAGTTCAAAAAATCTCCCCCTTCATCTAAGCGCCTTCCGAGTCCTATGTAGGCCTTTCCCATCCAGCCTTTAACACTGATCAGCTTGACCCCGGCAGCAAACCCAAGACCAAAGGAAATCTTCTTATCATAAGAACTACCGCTTGGAGTAAAGACCAATACATCATTGTAATTATAAATTGCCGCATTAGCCTCCACAAAAAATCCATCCGCCCGGTTATTCCCAAAATAATACCTGAAAAAAGGAGCCAGACCCTGCTGAATCTCGATTTCATTATCCAGGGCGATCGCCAGGGAAAAGCCTATGCCCATTTCGTCTGAAAGGATACGTTCATACGTTATTTCGGGAATTTCCAATACGGAATACAAAAGGTTCAGCGATAGTTCGTTAGAGCCCGAAGCCGGATCGGTGGGCTGTTGGGCACTTGCCATCCCAAGGGAAAGACAAAGCCATACGTACATCAAGGGTTTCATAACTTTGGATTTTGGTTCACCGCAAAGCTATGAGTGTGCAGCTTGTGGCTATCCCATATCCTGTAGCAGGCAAAAATCCGGACAATTATTGCAAAACAGTGGGCGCGTTCCGGCGATACTGCGTAGGGGTCATCCCGGCAAATTTCTTAAAAGCGTTATAGAAGGTGGATTTGGAATTAAAGCCGCATTCCAGGCCAATGGAAACAATGGTGTAGGGAGCAAATTCTTTCATAGAAAGCAGTCTGCAGGCTTCCTCAACCCTATAGGAATTGATATAATCTGAAAAGTTCTTGTCGGAATGCTGGTTTACAAGCCTGGAGAGCGTACTGCTGCCCATGTTGAGTTCTTCCGCCACGCCGTCCAGGCTTAAATAGGGGTCGAGATATTTTTTTTCCTCGCGTATAAAGGCATCAAATTTTTCAAAATCCCGATGGTGCTTCGCATTGGACTGCCCCGATTGGGCGGGCTGTATAAGCGGACCGGATCCCCCTTGCCCTACCCTGACGAATTCCCTGAGTGCCAGACGGTCTTTAAGCAGTACATACTGAAAAAAAGCCTGGTAACCCACCCAGTAAATCAACAGGGAGGAACCGATTCTCAACGGGTAATAGCTATAAGGTGGCTTTATGTTTTCGGAAAAGATATTCAAAAGGATGGCTACCAGCCAAAGTGCAATGACCACCCCGCCCAGCTTCATGAAAGTCTTCACCCAGTTCAGGTTGTCAAAGGTTAGTATAGGCCGGTAAAGGGAATCGTATTTATAGATAATGCGGATGCATTTCACAAAGAGGGCAAGGGAATAAACCAGCGTAACCAGGTCTTCCAGATAGTCGTACATATTGATGTCCTCCCGGTTCATAATGCCCCGTGAGATCAGATAAAGCATTATGATCCTGCAGCTGACCTCCAGGAAAAAAATGGTCAGGGTAAGCCGGATAAAGGGCAATTTCCGTTTTTCAATCTGCAGATAATACACCAGGAAGGTGTAGAAGAAGGGAACTATGAGCACATACCAGGGAAACACAAAATGCTCCACATAATAATTGAAAGATAACAGGCCTTTATCCACACACCAGGATTGCAGGTTGTTCAGGGATATAAAAAGCACAAAGAGATTCAGGAAAACAACCGGCTTTTCCAGCCTTCGTCGGGTCAGGAAGGTAGCGATATTAAAGATAAAGCCCTGGACAGCCCCTGCAATCATCAGAAAATTAAAAATTGCAGTCCAGTCCATTTTCGATTAATATAGTCTTAAACCTGACTTATGGGTTGGTTATCTTTAAGTAGCTCATCCATGTATTCCCGGCTATTGGAGAGGCGGGGTATTTTATGCTGGCCTCCCAGTTTCCCCTTGGCTTTCAGCCAGTCGTAAAACAGGTTATCCCTTGCTACATTGAGCTGTATGGGGTTCAGGGTGATATTTTTATAGCGCTTGGCCTCGTAATCTGAGTTAAGCTGCTGCAGGGCCTTGTCCAGTTGTTCTGAGAATTGACCCAGGTCTTTGGGAGGATTTCTGAATTCCACCAACCATTCGTGGGCACCCTTTTCTCCGCCCGACATAAAAATTGGCGCAACTGTATATTCTTTAATACTAGCCCCGGTTTGGGCGCAAACCCTTTTGAGGGCCTCTTCGGAGTTCTCTATAATAAGCTCCTCTCCAAAGACATTGATATGGTGTTTGGTACGGCCCGTAATCCGGATGCGATAGGGGCTGGTACTGGTAAAGCGCACCGTATCCCCAATCTGGTAGCGCCAGAGCCCGGCATTTGTGGTGATGATGATCGCATAGTTTACGCCCTGCTGCACTTCCCAGAGCGGAATGACCTTTTGTTCGGGCTTGCCGAAAGTGTCCATTGGGATGAATTCATAGAAAATCCCGTAGTCCAGCATCAGCAGCAGGTCCTGGCTGTTATTCTGGTCCTGAATGGCAAAAAAACCTTCAGATGCATTGTAGATCTCGTAATAACGGAAGCGCTCCCGGGGCAACAATTGGCGATACTGCTCCCGGTAGGGGTTAAAGCTGACCCCACCGTGAAAATACACCTCGAGGTTCTCCCATATTTCAAAAAGGTGCCTTTTTCCGGTTTTCTCCATCACCTGATTGAGCAAAACCAGCATCCAGGAGGGTACCCCGGCCAGGCTGGTAACGTTTTCCTGAATGCTCTCCTCAATGATAGCCTGCAGTTTGTGCTCCCATTCACTCATAAGGGAAACCCGGTTGCTGGGGGTACTGCTCAGTTCTGCCCAGAAGGGCATATTATCGATGAGGATGGCGGAGAGGTCGCCGAAAAAGGTGCCATTGTCTTCGTATAATTCCTTACTGCCACCCAGGCGCAGGCTTTTGCCTGTAAATAATTGCGAATCCGGGTTGTTGTTCAGGTAAAGGCACAAGAGGTCTTTGCCGGACTTGTAATGGCAATCTTCCAGGGCCTCGGTACTCACCGGGATAAATTTGCTCTTGGCATTGGTGGTACCGCTGCTTTTGGCAAACCACTTGATGGCTGTGGGCCAGAAAATATTCTGTTCCCCTTTTCGGGCCCTTTCAATCATGGGCTCCATCTCTTCATAGGTGACGATGGGTACCCGTTCCGCAAAGCGCTGGTAGCTGGTAATGCTTTCATAACCATACTGCAAGCCCACTTCGGTCTCGTCCGCAAAATCGAGCAGGTTCAGCAATACTTCCTGTTGCACTTCTTCCGGGTACTTCAGGAATAATTCGATCTGATGATACCTTTTTTTGAGTAACCAGGAGGCAATTGAATTGAAAAGCGGAATAGGCATTTTTGGTATCTTTACGGCCGGGGGACAGTTTTTAAATATACTATAAAATTCTATTTCTTAAACCAAGAATTCATGCAGTACGAGGGTGTTTTACGAAAAATGCAGACCGAATTCCACTCCCCTATAGACTATTATCTGGTCTTCCCGGGAGATTTTATACATATGAACCTGCTGCTGGATCAGCAGATCCGGATTCATTTCATCAAATTCCAGTGCCTCAACTGCGGGGAAGACCGCCCCATTTACCGGCAGGGATATTGTCGGAACTGTTTTTTTGAGACCCCTGCTGCCGGGGACTGGATCATGCATCCAGAAAAAAGCACCGCCCACCTGGACAAAGAAGACCGGGACCTGGAATATGAAAAAAAAATGCAGTTGCAACCCCATATTGTGTACCTGGCCAACTCCAGTAATGTGAAAGTAGGGGTTACCCGAAAGGCCCAGGTCCCGACCCGCTGGATAGACCAGGGGGCACATGAAGCTATCGAAATCGTAGAAACCCCCAACCGCTACCTGGCAGGGATCACGGAAGTAGCCCTGAAGGAACATGTGAGTGATAAGACCAATTGGCGCAAAATGCTGAGTAACCACCTGGAAGATGTGGATTTGTTTGCCTGGCGGGAACGCCTGAAACCCTATATTCCGGAAGAAGCGGCCCCCTATTTTATAGGGAGTACCCAGGAAACCGTACTGAAATTCCCGGTGCTGCAGTACCCGGAAAAGGTCAAAAGCCTGAACCTCGATAAAACCCCGGAATACAAGGGTACCCTAAAAGGCATCAAAGGACAGTACCTCCTTTTTGAAGACAATACCGTCTTTAACGTCCGCGGGAGTGAAGGGTACTACATTGGCCTGAGCCTTCTTTAGAAAGACTGCTCAAACAAGGCTTACTGAACCGAATCTTTAGCGGTTTTTACCGTGTCTTTTTTCTTTTTCCCAAGCAAACCGCCTAACAGATCTTTAGCTGCTTTTTTGGCTGCCTGCTCTCCCGTACTGGTTTTTGGAGCCGTGCTGTCTTTTGCTACGGGACCACTTACCTCTTTAAGGATCCCGCCGATTCCTTTTTCCGCTGCGCCACCACTTGCAGTGCTGTCAGTGGTCGACTGCTGCCCGGTCAGGATATTGCCCAGCAGGCTTTTGGCTTTCTCGCTGCCCTTGTCAATAAGGCGCTGTTTTTGCAAGGCCACCAACTGTTCGCCCAGCTGCTTTACCCCGCTGCTAAAATCGGTGCTGACCTCAGGGGAGTTGTAGTTCCCTCCTATTTGAGCCGTTACGGGGATGGTTAGTCCCTGCAGGGAAGGGTCGTTCAGCTGGGTAATCAGTTTATTGACTTCCGGGCCCAGATATTTTGAGGGCACATTAAGGACGGCTTTATAATTGAGTTGCTGGTCAAAGGTGTGGCCTCCGCTTACTTCAATGGCAATATCCTGATAGGCTATCGTAAAGGGTTTAACCTGTACCCGTCCATTTTCAAAGGACAATGCTGTTTTAAGGGACCTGAGATCGAGTTTTTCCATATTCAGGAACTCCAGGCGTGAATCCAGGGCCTGCATAACCTGGGCTTTACGCCCGTTGATTTCCGAGGTTAACAGCTCTGCTGCCACCTTTCCACCCAGGCTCATGAGGTCCGGGCTAAAATCGTCCGTAAGCGCGCCGGAAAGGTTTACTGTGGAATTCAGGCGGCCTTCCAGTATGGAGGCAATAGGCGCCAGGGTCTTGAACAATTCTATGGCTCTGAAGGTCTCTGAAATTTTAAAATCGCTGATACCGAGGTTCATATCGAAGCGGGGTTTGTCCTGCAGGGTGTTCAATTCCCCGTTCAGGGAAAGGCTTCCTTCGAGGGCCCTGCTGCGCACCTCCTTAAATTCGATTTTCTGATCGTGTATCCGCAATTCCCCGCTCACCTCTTTGAGCGGGAGTTGATCGTACAGTACCTCCCCTGCCCTGCCGTTGATCACCAAATCCAGCTTGGCGGGAATTTTGAAGGCCGCTGCAGCCGGTTCCCCTCCCTGCCCAGGATTGGTTGCCTCCGGGGTCTGAAAATCACTGACTACCAGCTTCTGGGAGTTCAAATCAAAATTTCCCTGGAGCAGCCCGTCACTGAGCAGGGCCCCCAGATAATTCCGAAGGCTGCCGGTAAGGCTGAAGTCACTTTGCCCCAGACGACCGCTGAGTTGTTGCAGGCGGGCTGTGGCAGGGTCAAAACTTATGGCGGCATTCTGAATGCTTACGGGATCCTTAAACGAGGCCGACTCAAACCTGAGTTCCTTTGCTGAAAGGGTTCCTGAGGTTTTAATCCTGGAATAGTTCTTTTTTTCGACGGCTTCCATATCAAATTCGGATTGCAGGTCCATTTGCAAACGGCCGGCCAGGCCGGGATCGCTTTCCAGCGGGTAGGTCTGGGCAATCTTCCCCAGGTCCAGGTTGCCTTTCAGGGCTGCCTTTACACGGGGGTTTGCCGTTAGCTCGCGAATGGTGGAACTGAATTCAAAAACATCTGAATCAATTCGGAAACTGGCGCCGGGTATTTCGAGCCAGGTATCTTCAGCCTGTCCGCTCTGGTTGTGCAAGGCGGCTTTAAAGTTAATATCGCTCACCCCTTTGGGTAACTGGGGGTATTTGTAGGACGCGCCTTCCGCCTGCATTAAGATTTCAAAACCGGGGATACGGGTTTCTGTATTTGGCCCCTTTATAGTCCCTTCCAGGTTAAACTGCCCGGTTGTGGCAACCCCCTCAAGGTTACCGGAATAGGCTTCGGGTACCAGGGCCAGGAAATTTTTAAAGTCGGAATCCGGGGTTTTGAATTGCAGGTCCAGGTCCTGCCCCTCTTCCGTCAGGCGGACGCTGCCCTCAAATACCAGCGGCATCTGGTTGATGGTACCCGTATTCTCCTTAAAGGTATAAGTGTCTGTTTCCAGATCTATCCCTATAAGGGCATCCAGTTGCAGGCTGTTTTTATTGAGGTACTGCAGGCTGTCCATGGAAAAACTGATCCGGGCATCCGTATGGGTTTGTAATTCCGACTGCGCCAGAGAGAGGTCGCCACGTCCATTATGGTTGATTTCAGAGAGTTCAAATTCTATTCCCCCCTTCATGTCCTCATACCGTATCCGGGCATTTTGCAGGCGGTATTCCTGCAGATCCAGGGTGAACCCTTCAGAATCCTCCTCAGCAGTTTCCGGGGACTCATCCGGAAGCGCAATTAAATAATTGGCCCGGTCTTCAGTGTCAACTATTAGGCGTAAATCTGCCCCGTCAACAAATAGTTCGCGAATGCCGATGGGTTCCCCTTCGCCTTTGAACAATTCAGAAATCCCCATCACCAGGTAAGCTTCAGAAGCTTTAAAGAGGGTATCCTCTTCAAAAGGTGCATTATTGATAATGACCATGTCGGTAAGCGAGACCCGGGCATTGGGAAAACTGCGCAGCAGACTCAGGTCCGCATCCGCAAAATCGAAACGGGCATCGATGGATTTATTGACATTGTTTTTCAGGATGGGGCCTATCTTGGCTTCCAAAAACAGTGGGATGGCCACTAACAAGCCCAGCAGTACCAGCAGGGAGATGGCCAGCCATTTTAAAATTTTCTTTGTCTTCATGGGTGATTCAGGAGTTTGTATTCGCTTTTGTATTTATTCGGTCCTGCCTGTGCGGATTTTCCGGCTGCTTCTTAAAAGTCTAGCTGGATTTCCTCGTTTTGCTTCAGGCCAAACCGCCGTTTCAATATATATACGAATAAATAGAGAAAAGGGGTGTCGATAAAGGCAATTAAAACTTTGAAGAGGAAGCCGCTGATTACCAGGCCATAATACAGCTCCCAGGGAATAACACCGAAGATACACAGCAGGCTTACCACCGTAAAGGTGTCTATGAATTGAGAGGAGAAAGTGGAAAAGTTATTCCGCAACCAGAGCATTTTTCCATTGGTTACCCGTTTCCAGAAATGGTAGATGGCAATATCCACATACTGTGCCAGCAGGTAGGCCAGCATTGAAGCCAGAACCGCTATTGGCGAAAGGGCAAATACCTGACTGAAGGTATCATCCCCGATGGGGGAGGATTCAATGGCCGGTGCCCAGTTGGCCAGCAGAATAATCCCCATGGAAAAAAAGGAAGCAAAAATCCCGGCGGTTACCACCTGGTTGGCTTTCTTTTTCCCGTAGATTTCGGAGATCAGGTCGGTAATGAGGAAGGTAATCGGATAGGGCAATACGCCAACCGAAATTTCGAAAAGGGGCGCCCCCAGAAATTCTATATCCCCAAAAGGCCTCCAGTAAAAAAATTTCTGGAAAATGAGGTTGGAAACTACCAGGGAAGTGATAAAAAGGGCTCCCAGATACAGGTAAATACGATAAGCCGCTTTCTGGTCTTTAAGATTCATAAATTACTGGATCTTGAGGGTGTATGGCATCCGCGCCTGAAGCCCTTCCCGGCCCAGTTGGGTCCTGATTTCTTTAAGGATCTGGGCCCATTCGGAACCCAGTTGCGCCTCAAGGCTTGCCTCTGACACCTTTGCTGTGGCCCCTAGATCATCCATCAGCCGTTCCAGGCCCGATTTATAACGCGGCAGGTTCTGCACCCGGAATTCAGAAACGCCTGCAAGTTCTGCCGCTACTTCCAGGGCTCTATCAAGACCACCCAGCTCATCAATCAAGCCCAGTTCCAGTGCCTGGGTACCACTCCAGACCCTGCCCTGTGCAAGGCTGTCTGCGCGCTGCAAGCTAATGCCCCGGCCATCGGCCACCCGTTTGAGAAAGGTTTGATAGCTTTCTTCAACCCCTTCGGTCAGGACTTCCCGGAAACCATCGCTCATGGGCTCAAAAAAGGAATAATCTATGCTGTACTGGTTGGTTCCCACCTGCTCTGCATTGATGCCGATCTTCTCCGAAAGGCCTCCCATATTGGGTATGGTCATAAAGACCCCGATAGATCCGGTAATTGTCGTAGGCTCCGCAATGATCTGGTCTGCACCCACAGCCATATAATAGCCCCCGGAAGCGGCTACATCGCTTATAGAGACCACCACCGGTTTCTTTTCCTGTGTCTGTCTGATCTCCCTCCAGATGATTTCAGAACTCAGGGCACTTCCCCCGGGGGAGTTAATCCGGATGACCACCGCCTTGATCTGATCGTCCTCACGGGCTTTTTTCAGGGCCTTTTGCATCATCCCCTGCCCGATGAATTCAGGGCTGCCTTCGCCGTAAAGGATTTCTCCCTGGGCAAAAACAACAGCTATTTTATCTTTTCCGCTATACTGCCTTTTGGCTTTGGTATAGACCAGATAGTCAGACAGATTGAGGATCTCCGGCTTGTCTTCCCCTGAGCCACTGGCCTTGGCCAGCTTACGATTGTACTCATCCTTGTAAAGGGTTGCGTCAATAAGGCCGGTATTAATGGCTCCCTGGGCATTACGGGCTTCCAGGTTTTCCGCAATAGCGTCCAGCCGCTCTACACCTATGCCCCGGCTATCACTGATTTCCTGCCGGATCTGCAGCCAGATCGACTCGATCAGTTCACTGATCTGCTCCCGGTTCTCAGCACTCATCTGATCTGAAAGGAAGGGTTCTACAGCGCTCTTGTATTTTCCATGGCGCACCACCTCCATCTTCAACCCGGTTTTTTCCTGAAAATCAGCAAAATACAGCACCTCTGCGCCCAGGCCCTTAAAATCCAGGTTGCCTACCGGGTTCATAAAAATGCTGTCTGCCACACTGGAGAGGTAATAGTCTTTCTGCATGTAAAAATCTCCGTAAGCGTAAACGAACTTTCCGGATTCCCTGAAATCTTCCAGGGCATTGCGGATGGCCCGCGTCTGTGAAATCCCGGCAAGCAGATATGGCCCGTTCAGGCTGATCCCTTTGATGCGGTCGTCTTCTTTAGCAAGGTGGATAGCTTTGGTAATCTCATTGAGACCCTGTGTTCCGTTAAAAAGCACGGCAAAAGGGTCTTCCGGATCGGTATCTGAATATTCGGCAATGGGATAAGGGAAATTCACCTGCAGTACAGAATCGGAACGAACGGCCACTTTACTGCCCGAATCCAGAAGGCTTGCAAAAAAGATGAACATAAAGAAAATGATCCCGAAAGCCATCAGTGTTCCCAGGATTGCTGCCAGCAAGTTGCGTAAAAATGCCATGTGTACCTTACAATTTTAGGCGCAAAGATAACTATAAAGCAGCGATATTTTCCCTTCCCCGGAACTATGCCACCACAGCGAAGCAAAGTCCGCAGCTTTTCCTTACTTTGCTCCCGGATATGAATGGCCTTACAACATCTTATTTGTCCCTGGGCAGTAATCTGGGGAACCGCGCCTACCATTTGCAAAAAGCGCTGCTGGAAATTGACAAGCGGGTCGGAAAGGTTTTGCAGATAAGCCCTGTTTACGAGTCTCCGGCCTGGGGCTTCGAGGGAGAAGACTTTTTAAACTGCTGCATTGCAGTGCAGACCAGCCATACTGCTGAAGAACTGTTAGGGGAAGTACTCCGCATTGAATCGGAATTGGGAAGACTGCGCTCGGCAGATGGGAATTACCAGTCACGAACACTGGACATCGATATACTGTATTTCGATCGGGAAATAGTTTCGGAAGACCACATCAAGGTCCCGCATCCGCAATTGCAAAAGCGCCGTTTTGTCCTGAAACCCCTCGCAGACATTGCCCCTCAGTTTTATCACCCGGTACTGAACAAAGACAGCCGGAACCTGTTGCAGGAATGCCGTGACAAGACCCCTTTAGAGAAAACGGGCGTGCAGTTATATCCCAATCTGAAAAGCCTGTTCGCCAGCCATGACTTTATCGCCATTGAGGGGAACATAGGGGCCGGAAAGACCACCCTGGCGACCAAGATAGCCGAAGAGCTGAACGGAAAACTCATCCTGGAACGCTTTGCAGACAATCCCTTCCTGCCCAAATTTTACCAGGACCAGGCGCGTTATGCCTTTCCGCTGGAAATGTCCTTTCTGGCAGACCGCTACCAGCAGTTTATTGAGGATACCCGGCAGCTGGACCTGTTCAGCAGTTTTATGATCAGCGACTACGATATTTACAAGAGCCTGATCTTCGCAAAAGTAACCCTGGGGCCTGAAGAATTTGAACTCTATCGCAAACTTTTCGGTTTTATGTACAAGGAGGTACGCAAGCCCCGACTGTACATTTACCTCTACCAGCAAACCGATCGCCTTTTGGAACAGATTGCCCGCCGCGGGCGCGATTACGAACAGGGCATCCCTGCAGATTACCTGGAAGACATTCAGAGAGGCTATTTTGCCTTTATGAAGAATTCGCCGGACCTGAATTCACTGATCATAGACGTGAGCGAGCTGGATTTTGTCTCCCGTCGGGCAGACTACGAAATCATTATCGACCAGATGGTCCGATTTACGGCCGGAAAGTAGCAGTAGTCGAATTATCAGGGCAGAATTTGCAAAAATGCCGGTTTTTTTATTTCTTGTCCACCGGTTTAAATAACCAAACTGACTAACTCAAATACTAATACCTGTCCCGGTTCTAAGGAGCCGGGATTTTTTTTGTCTTAGACCAGTAGTCCCAGACCACTATTCCTGCTGCCACAGAGATATTCAGTGAATGTTTGGTGCCCAGTTGCGGAATCTCCAGCACCCCGTGACAGCAGTTGACCACTGCCTGTGAAACCCCTTTGACCTCATGGCCCAAAATAAAGGCATAGGGCTTGCCGGGATCCGGCTCAAAACGATCCAGGGCAATCGATTGTTCGGTCTGTTCTACCGCATAGCACTGGTACTTTTTCCTGAGAGATGCCAGCAGGTCTTCGGTGCTTTCGACATATTCCCAGGCCACACTCTCGGTGGCCCCCAGGGCGGTTTTACGGATTTCCTTATGCGGGGGGCGGGCCGTAATGCCGCAGAGGTATATTTTCTCTATACGGAAGGCGTCGGCCGTACGGAAAACCGAACCTACATTGTGCAGGCTCCTGACATTATCCAGGACAAGCACAGCAGGGGTTTTGGGGGCTTCCTTAAAGGCTTCTACATCCAGGCGATCCAGTTCCTCGTTTTTTAATTTGCGCATCCGTATCTCTTAGCTTTCACAAAAATACACTAAAAGCAGATTTTGACATCCGGCGTATCATTGAGGTAAGTTATCCCAAAATATCAACATCCGTTGAACAGTGGCGGCGAATCCCTTATTTTCGTTTGTCTGCAACTCAAAATCACTTTTACTCTATATGGCGTCCAAAGGAAAAAAAGAAACCCCGCTGATGAAGCAGTATAACGGTATCAAAACCCGATACCCGGATGCGCTTTTGCTTTTCAGGGTGGGTGATTTTTATGAAACTTTTGGAGAGGATGCCGAGCGGGCCGCAAAGATCCTGGATATTGTGCTTACCCAGCGCAACAACGGCGGCGACCAGACTGCCCTGGCCGGGTTTCCGCACCATGCGCTGAACACTTACCTGCCCAAGCTGGTAAAGGCGGGGCAACGGGTAGCCATCTGTGACCAGCTGGAAGACCCCAAGCAGACCAAGACCATTGTAAAGCGTGGGGTTACAGAACTGGTGACGCCCGGGGTTTCACTAAGCGACGAACTCCTGCAGGCTAAAGACAACAACTTTTTATGCGCCCTGCATTTTGGGAATACCCGTATGGGGATTTCCTTCCTGGATATTTCCACCGGGGAGTTTTTCCTGGCCGAGGCGGGGCGGGAAGGGATTGACAAATGGCTTCAGAACTTCCGGCCCAAGGAAGTCCTGGTCTCCAAAAAACACAAGGAGGAATACAAGTCCCTCTTTGGCAACCGCTTCCACCATTTCTTTGTGGAAGACTGGGTATTTCAGGAAGATTATGCCCGTGAAACCCTCATGGGCCATTTTAAAACGGCCGGGCTGAAAGGCTTTGGGGTCGAGACCATGCCCGCAGGTATTATCGCTGCCGGGACGGTGCTGCACTACATCAATGAAACGCGGCACCGGCAATTGGGGCACATCTGTACCCTGAAGCGACTAGCTGAGGAAGAGCATGTCTGGATGGACCGCTTTACCATTCAGAACCTGGAAATTTTCAATACCCGGGAAGACAAGGGTGTTTCCCTGCTGGAAGTCATCGACCAGACCACCACTCCCATGGGTGGAAGACTGCTCAGACGCTGGCTGGCCATGCCACTGAAAGAAATAGAAGCTATCGGCAAAAGGCACCGTGTGGTTGCCCACTACGTCCAAAAGGACGAGGAAGCCCTGAAACTGCAAGGGCTGCTCAAACGGATCGGCGATCTGGAACGCCTGATCGCCAAGGTGGCTGCCGGAAAGATCAGCCCCAGGGAAACCGTGCAACTTAAAAATGCGCTGGAAACCCTGGTGCCGGTTAAAGCCCTGGTATCTGCAGCCACGGAAACGGAAGTGGCCGCACTGGGTACAGCCCTGGACCCCTGTGAGCCGCTACAGGATCGCATTAAACAAATGCTGTTGGAAGAGGCCCCGGTTAGCATTGGCAAGGGCGCTACCATTGCGGAGGGGTTTTCTCAAGAGCTGGATGAGCTGCGCAAGCTGGCCCACTCCGGCAAGGACTACCTGGACCAGATGCTGGAGCGGGAAACGGAGCGCACGGGGATTACTTCCCTTAAAATAGCCTCCAACAACGTTTTTGGCTACTACATTGAGGTGCGCAATACCCATAAGGACAAGGTGCCGCCGGAATGGATCCGCAAGCAGACCCTGGTAAGTGCCGAACGCTACATTACCGAAGAACTCAAGGAATACGAGGCCAAAATCCTGGGGGCGGAAGAACGCATCCTGGACCTGGAACAGCAATTGTTTGCACAGTTGCTGGTCTGGATGCAGGAATATGTGCAGGCCGTGCAGCAAAATGCGCAGCTGATCGCCCGTCTGGATTGCCTCTGCAGTTTTGCCCGCCTGGCATTGGAAAACCAGTATACCGCCCCGGAAATGAATGAGGGCACTGCCTTAAAAATTACCAACGGACGCCACCCGGTTATTGAAAAGCAACTGCCGGCCGGGGAACCCTTTATCCCCAATTCCCTGGAAATGGATCGGGAAAAGCAGCAAATTATAATGATCACCGGGCCCAATATGAGCGGAAAGTCTGCCATCCTGCGGCAAACGGCCCTGCTGGTAATGCTGGCACAAATAGGGAGCTTTGTACCGGCCGAGGCAGCCGAAATGGGTGTGGTAGACAAGATCTTTACCCGGGTGGGTGCCAGTGACAATATCTCTTTGGGGGAATCCACTTTTATGGTCGAAATGAACGAGGCCGCCTCCATCCTGAATAACCTCTCGGAGCGCAGCCTGATTTTGCTGGACGAAATTGGCCGGGGGACCAGCACCTACGACGGCATCTCCATTGCCTGGGCTATTGCCGAATACCTGCACGAACACCCCTCCCGGGCCAAAACGCTCTTTGCCACCCACTACCACGAACTCAATGAGATGGCCACTACTTTTGAGCGGATCCGCAACTTCAATGTTTCCGTAAAGGAGCTTAAAGACAAGGTGTTATTTTTACGCAAGCTGGAACCCGGCGGCAGCCACCATAGCTTCGGGATTCATGTAGCCCGAATGGCCGGGATGCCACAACAGGTGGTTCAGAAAGCCCAGAAAATCCTCAAGAAACTGGAGAAAAGCCACTCCAGCGATGAACTGACCGGGAAACTTAAAGCCAGCCCGGACGACCTGCAATTGAGTTTCTTCAACCTGGACGACCCGCTGTTGGAGGAGATCAAGGAGGAAATCCTGGACCTCAACATCGATACACTTACCCCTGTGGAGGCCCTGATGAAGCTCAACGAGATCAAACGGCTACTCACTGCCAAAAAACGGGCCACCTCTTAGAAATTTACCGCTTGCCGGGAGTTGGTTTTTAGAGAAAAAGTTCTTTCTATTTATCAGAATTGTATTAAATTTGCCTCCGCATCTTAGCGATGCAGGGTTCTTTAATAATGCGAAAATAGCTCAGTTGGTAGAGCGCCACCTTGCCAAGGTGGAGGTCGCGGGTTCGAATCCCGTTTTTCGCTCGACCAAAAACGCTGCAGGGCAGCGTTTTTTTGTTCACCACGGGCTCGAGTGGTGGAATTGGTAGACACGTTGGACTTAAAATCCAATGGCCATTGCGGCCGTGCGGGTTCAAGTCCCGCCTCGAGTACAGATAGGAAGAAAAGTCAGAGCAATTGCTCTGACTTTTTTGTTTTTAGGCGCAGAGCCGAGCTCGCTCGAGCGAATGGGCCGAAAACAAAAAAGCAGGCCGAAGGCCTGGCTTTTCTTTCTTCAAGATGTTCGAACGGGGACTCACCGACTGCGCAGCAGGAGGTAATTCCCGCTCGTTTTCTATTCATTTTCTTTGCTTGCCCAAAGAAAACGAATCAAAAGAAAAGGCACTTTATCATAGGCGATTTGAATGCGCTGCATTCAAACCAGAGACGAGCTCCTAAATTGCCTCCAGGGCTTTGCCAATTTTTGACGGAGCTCATCTCTTTCGCTTACGATAAAGGAAACCTCATTATAAAAACTCTTCTATATAATTATAGAACGTTGACTTTCTCTAGCAATAAATTAGTTTTGAAAAGAAAGGTCAGCAAGTATGGAAAAAAGCAGGCCCGGCTTTTTCTTGTTCAAGATGTTTAACCAGCCCTCATCAGCCACGAGATAATCTTAATTTATAACTATATTAAAAGGATTTGCATTACATTTCAAGTGCTCGTGCGCTTTATCTGTGAATTTATAATGAAATGACATGAAACTCACCATTCTCTCTGACATCCATGACCATGTATGGAACCTGAAAAAGGCACTGGAGATGCCTGAATTACAAACCACAGATGCCCTTTTGTTTTGCGGAGACCTCTGCGCCCCCTTTATTATAAAAATGCTGGGGCAGGCCTACACAAAACCATCACACCTGGTTTTAGGCAATAATGATGGGGATGTGGCTTCAATTATCCAGATCATAAGCCAGTATCCTCATATGCAATTACACGGGGAGTATTTCCGTGGTGAATTTAACGGTAAAACAGTAGCGATGAGCCACTATCCGGACAAAGCCCGGGAATTGGCAGATCTGGGCATTTATGACCTTGTTTGCTATGGGCATAACCACAGCCTGAAAGAAGAGAAAATTGGGACTACCCTGCTGCTGAACCCCGGGCCCGTAATGGGTTTTCACGGAGGCAGCCTGGAAGATGTTCCGGCTACTTTCCTGACTCTTGACATTGAAACCCTACAAACCAGTATCCACCGAATAAATTAAGGCCCTGCAAAACGAATAACAGCTATTATTGATTAGCGGTCTGTGTAGACGTTTTTTCGGGTATATCATGCAGGTTTATGTCATCAAAGGGTTATTCCTAAAGATTCTAAATATTGTTAATTAAAAACTTACCCAAACAGTTTCGCCTTGAGGTACCAGCCGTTCATCTCGGCAATGTTCTTGATGGAAATGCCTTCCTGGCAGAATTTGCATATTTCCGTAAGGGGCAAGAAATTCCCGTGCCATATCATTTTCCCATTCAAGGCTTTCCAGTTATTTCATGTCAGGCGTCATCCTTTTTTTCGTACATTACTATTCTACTCAAATCCCTGAAGCTTTAATGCATTCAAGGTCCAAGCAGAGTATCCTTTTTAATGAAAAAATAAACCATTATGCCAAGACCAGACACCACGGATGCCCTAATCGTTCTTTATGTAGATACTGTGGGTATACAGCAATACATCGATAATCCTGCAGACCCCAAAGTGTTGGAACATGTATTTATTTCAAGTAACTGGACGGATTCCGATTCGCCCAACCAAACGCTTACTGGGCAGGGGGGCAAGACTACTTTTCAAACCGATATACAGAGAAATTCCCAGCTGGCCTGGATGGGAGCTGCACAGGATATTGCCAATAACCAGGATCATTACGTGCTTATTACCGGTATTGAAATGTATCCAAACCAAGACCCGATTGGCATTACACTAAGAAATCGGGAAACGGGATCCGGAAACACCCATATTGATGGATTTGTTTCCGGTGGAAACAAAGGAATCACTTCCTATAAAATAAACTTCTCTGTTGGGGTTGCCGACCAGATTGTGGGCGATTTTTATGTAGATCCACAACTTCGTATGAAATAGGTTCAGGAAATTGGTATCTCTCCGTGGTAATATGAAGACCCTTCTCGCAACCACCTTTGTCCTGCTGACCTTGGGCATCGTGATGGGCCAGGACCAACACCTGGCTGACAGCCTGGTACGGGAATACAAATCCGGAAACTACGAGGGAAACGAGCTGCATATCCTGTCTGTCATTGCAGAAGAGGAAACCAATCCGGATAAACACCTGGAATTCTCGGAGCTATTGATCTCAAAAGCCCCGGATACAGCGGTTTATTACCTTCAAATAGGCTACCTACAAAAGGGGAACGCCCTGAAGTATAAAGGTGATAATGCCGCCGCTTTGCAGGCCTACTTCAAAAGCCTTGAATTTGCAAACCAGACTTCAGATGAAACAGCCATCGGCTCTTTAATGATCTCAATTGCAGGTACTTATACAGTAATGGGCAATTCCAGCAATGCCCAGACCTATTTCAACAGGGGCCTGGTTATCCTGAGAAAGGGGAAGGATTCAGTGAAAATTGGCACTGCGCTACTCAATGCCGGGGACGACTATTTCAATTCAGGCAAATTGGATTCTGCTTTTATGTTTACGCAGGAATCCGAAGTGATTTTTGAGAGAATCGGCTTTCCGCTGGGCAGGGCCTACAGCCTGGGAAACCTGGGAATGATTTATGCCGAAAAAGAACAGGACATCCAGGCCGAACAAAATATCAATAAAGCGATTGATATCCTGGAGAAGCTCGAGGATTATTACCCCATCTCCGTCTATTTAACCTTCATTTCCGATATATACGAGCGCAAAAATGATCTCCCACTCGCCCTTGAATATGCAAAGAGGAGCCTTCAGCTGGCCAGCACCTATGGCCTCAAGGAGCAAATAAGTGAAGCAAGTCTGAAATTATCTGAACTGTATGAAAAATTAGGGAATGAGCAGGCGGCCTTGCGGCACTATAAGAATTATATTATTTATAGGGACAGTATCATAAACCTTGAAAACGTTCAGCAGATTGCCAACCTGCGAACGGATTTTGAAGTTTCCCAGAAGCAGGTAGAGGTAGACCTTTTAAACCAGCAGAAAAAAAACCAGCGTATTATAGGGAGCGCTGTGGTACTGCTAATTGGGATTGTGGCATTCGGGTTATACAGGCGGAATACCTTTGTAAGGCGAACCAACCGTATTATTGAAGCCGAAAAACACCGTTCGGACAAGCTCCTGTTAAATATCCTTCCGGCTGAAATAGCCGAAGAACTCAAAGCAAAAGGAAAGGCCGAAGCCCGTGAATTTAAAAATGTCTCTATCTTGTTTACAGATTTCAAAGGGTTTACGGAAGCCTCATCCCAGCTTAGTGCACAAGATCTGGTCAGCGAACTCAATACCTGTTTTGAAGAGTTTGACAGTATCATGAGCAAATACGGTATCGAAAAAATCAAGACTATCGGAGATGCTTATATGGCTGCCGGTGGCCTGCCGGTGCCCAGCAAAGATTCGGTAAGAAACACAGTATTGGCAGCCCTTGAAATGCAAGACTACATTTTAAGGCGTAAAATGTCGATGGATGGCAAAGGGAAACATGCCTTTCAGATGCGAGCAGGTATTCACACAGGCCCCGTGGTAGCCGGGATTGTGGGAACCAAAAAGTTCCAATACGATATCTGGGGGGATGCAGTAAATACTTCAAGCCGCCTGGAAAGCCATGGGTCCATTGGTAAGGTTAACATATCGGAACAGACTTTTAACCTTATTAAGGATGATCCCGTATTTCGTTTTGAAAGGCGTGGAAAGATACAGGCCAAGGGAAAAGGTGAAATCGAGATGTATTTTGTTTCCCTGGCTGATTTAAACAATTAAATAAGATTCTGACCCAATTATTTACTTCTTACGTATGGCTTACTAACACCTAAGCCATTATGCGTTATACTTGCGCGTTCTTCTAAAGTGGGTGCGTATCTACCCAAACAATTTCGCCTTGAGGTACCAGCCGTTCATCTCGGCGATGTTTTTAATGGAAATCCCTTCCGGGCACTCCACTTCACAGGCGCCGGTCAAAGAACAGTTGCCGAAGCCTTCCAGGGTCATCTGCTCGGTCATCCCTACGACCCGCTTGTAAGCTTCCGGCTTGCCCTGGGGCAATGTATTGAGATGGTTGATTTTGGCAGCTGTAAATAAGGCCGCAGAGGCATTTTTACAGGTGGCCACGCAGGCACCGCAGCCAATACAGGCCGCTGCATCCATGGCCTTGTCTGCTATTTCCTTGCCAATGGGGATGGCATTGGCCTCAGGGGCCGTCCCCGTTTTGGCCGTGATATACCCCCCCTGTTCAATAATGCGGTCCATGGCAGAGCGGTCTACAACCAGGTCTTTCAGCACCGGGAAGGCCGTCGCCCGAAAGGGCTCCACGGTAATGCTATCGCCGTCCTCAAAACTACGCATATGCAGCTGGCAGGTGGTCATGTTGCGATGCGGGCCGTGGGCCCTTCCATTTATAAAAACCCCGCACTGCCCGCATATGCCCTCGCGGCAATCATATTCAAAGGCAATTACCTCCTCCCCTCTCAGCACCAGTTGTTCATTAAGGTGGTCCAGGGCTTCCAGGAAAGACATGTCTTCATTCAGGCCATCGGTTTCATACTCCTGAAAACGACCTTTTTGGCCGGGGGCCTCTTGTCTCCATATTCGGAACGTAACTTTCATCTATCCTTATTTATAACTTCTCACGGTTGGTTGTACATATTCAAATTCCAGCGGCTCCTTATGCAGTTTAAAGCCATCAGGAGTATACTGCCAGGCAGATACATAGGAATAAGCCTCATCCTTGCGAACCGCCTCTCCGTCTGCCGTCTGGTATTCCTCCCTGAAGTGGGCCCCGCAAGACTCTTCCCGCTGCAGCGCATCGGTACACATCAGCAAAGCCAGTTCGATAAAATCGGCCAGGCGAAGCGCTTTTTCCAGCTCGGTATTCAGTTGCCGGTCATGCCCGGTTACCTTAACGTCTTTCCAGAAGGAGGCTTTAATTTCCTCTATTCGCGACAGGGCTTTCTCCAGGCCTGCCTTGTTGCGACTCATGGCACACTCCTGCCACATTACTTTGCCCAGCTCCCGGTGATAATGATCTACTGTTTGATTCCCGTTAATGGAGAGCAGCCGGGCTATATGGTCTTTTACGCCCTTTTCCGCCTCCTCAAAGGCCGGGTGGGCCGTGCTTACCCCCTCGCTTTTTAATTCCGCAGCCAGGTAATTGTTGATCGTATTGGGGAGGATGAAATATCCGTCCACACTGGCCTGCAGGAGCGAATTTGCTCCCAGGCGGTTGGCCCCATGGTCCGAAAAATTGCACTCCCCTACCGCGTACAGACCGGGGATGGTGGTCATCAGCTCGTAATCTACCCACAAACCTCCCATGGAGAAATGGGCAGCCGGGGAAATCTGCATGGGTTCTTTATAGGCATCCACCCCGGTTATTTTTTTATACATGTTAAAGAGGTTGCCGTAGCGGTCTTTTATGGTCTGCAGCCCCTGCCGCTCAATAGCGTGCTTAAAGTCCAGGTAGACGGCATTTTTTAGCCGGCCCACACCATGGCCCGCATCGATGCGCTCTTTGGCGGCTCTCGAGGCGATGTCCCGGGGGGCCAGGTTGCCGAAACTGGGGTAGCGCCGCTCCAGGTAATAATCCCGTTCTTCCTCCGGGATATCATTGGCCTTGCGGGAGTCTCCCTTAGCTTTGGGAACCCAGATACGGCCGTCGTTACGCAGGGATTCGGACATCAGGGTAAGTTTGGACTGGGCCTCGCTGGACTGTGGCAGGGCCGTTGGGTGGATTTGCGTAAAACTGGGGGCCGCAAAGAGGGCTCCCCGCTTGTGTGCCTTCCAGATAGCCGAGCCATTACAGCCGATGGCCAGGGTGGATAGCCTGAATACCCTGGAGTAACCGCCTGTAGCCAGCACCACGGCATCGGCCGCGTAGCGCTGTATCTCCCCTGTTGCCAGGTTGCGGGCAATAATGCCCCTGGCCTTCCCATCCACCAGTACCAGGTCCAGCATTTCAGTGCGGGGGTACATGCTTACTTTTTTGGCGCGGATCATTTTATATAGCTGGGAGTAAGCTGCCAGCAAGAGCTGCTGCCCGGTCTGCCCTCGTGCATAGAAGGTGCGCTGTACCTGTACCCCGCCAAAACTGCGGTTAACCAATACCCCGCCATATTCACGGGCAAAGGGTACCCCCTGCTGGGTAAAGTGGTCTATAAGCGGAGCAGACAACTCGGCCAGACGGTAAGTGTTGGCCTCCCGGGAACGGAAATCTCCCCCTTTGAGGGTGTCATAAAACATGCGGTAGACGCTGTCCCCGTCGTGCTGGTAATTCTTGGCAGCGTTGATCCCACCCTGTGCGGCTACCGAATGCGCCCGGCGGGCAGAATCCTGATAGCAGAAACACTGCACATCGTAACCCAGTTCCGCCAGGGTGGCAGCTGCGCCGGCCCCGGACAGGCCGGAACCCACGACTATTACATTTAGTTTTTTCTTGTTGGCCGGGTTAATCAGCCGGCTTTTAAGCTGGTAATTCCGCCACTTTTCCTGCAGCGGGCCTTCCGGGATCTTGGCATCTAAGCGCATGTAATCGATTTTGGTTTACAGGTTGTGAAACCTGAAATTAACTGAATTCCCTATAGCCTCCAAATATGCAGTAGTACCGGATTGATTTCTATGATAATTATCAGCAGGATAAATTTTAATGAAATACCGACTCTAAAAAAAATTGCCAACCACACCCTTCGTTTGCTTTTAAACAGGTACTCCCCAAGAGTTGAAAACAGGGTGATGCACCAAGTGCGAACCCAAGCCCCGGGCACCCCCAAAATTGGAGCAAAAGCATAACTCTAACTTAATTGGGGGATATCTGCCGGATAACTGTAAATTAACCCACCCTTATCTTTTAAATCCTCCGCACATTACTCTTCAAGGCCATATTTACGCAAGGTCTCCCCCCAGGAAACAGACTGTATATGCCCAATGAGCTCTTTGTTTACCGAATTGAAAAAGGGCTGATTCCTGGCCATAATAAAACTTCTGTACTGCTTCTGAAAGGAAAGCGGGAGCAAGTGCACCCGCTCTGCCATGTCATAGGTCTTGATCAGGTATTCCGTATTGGTCTTATCGGATACCAATACTTCTATTTCCTTGCGGGAAAGGGCCCGTAGCGCCTGCAGGGGAGTACGGTAAACCGCAGCAGGATTTAACTCGTGCTGTTGGAGGAAAAATGCAGCTTCCGAGGCCCCGACCACCCCGATCTTCTCAACGGCCTGCAAATCTTCCATCCCGCTTATATCGGCCTCCAGCCTGTTTACGGTGAGGGTAGAGGCGATGGTAGCCGTAAAGCCGGAAATAATGATTATGGCCGTAAACATCCAAACGATGGCAATGGTTTTCCCCAGGTGGGTCTTGGGGGCCTTATCCCCGTAGCCTACCGTGGTCATGGTTACGGCGGCCCACCACAAACCGTCAAATAAACCAAGGATTCCCGGGCGAAACTGGTACTTGTTCGCCTTGCGTTCCACAAACCACAACAGGGTGCCAAAAACCAGCAGCACCAGCAGTAACAACTGTACGATCCTGAGGAAATCCCGTGAAAAGAAGTTATTGATAAAGACCTGGAACTGGCTGCGGCTTCTAATGGTGGTGGTCACCCCTACACTGGAAATATAAAATGGCTGGCTGACCTGGAAGCGTTCAATACGTCCCGGGTTATTGCTCAAGGGGTTGATGGCAATATCCAGCTCTGCATAGTCCAAAGACCGGATCACGGCAACGGCATCACTGAATTCCACATAACGGTAAGGCAGCTGCAACCCGGAGGCGATTTGCTCCCAAAGATCAATGGACACACCCGTAAACCCTCCCGATTCCTTAACCACAAAGGGTGGGTCTTCGTACAGGCCAACCTTCAGGGTGTCTGCCTGGGCAACACAGGTTGCAGCCCCGGAAAAAAGGACCATCCAAAAGAGCAGCTGAAATTGTATTCTATTGCTTTTACCTGAATCCATCAACCGTATTTATCGTTAAGAATTTAACCAAAATCCCCAACAGCGCATGGGTCTGTTTTGAAAAGGCCTTGGGCTCCCGGGAATAAAGGCAAAAAACCAGGGGGGTTCCCTTATGTTCAAAGGGCATTAAAATCCGGGAGGCATAGCCCTTTGCCTGCTGTGGCCTGACGTAATTCCCTACTTCCTTTTCGAAGTCTCCGATCAGTAGTGGCTTTTCGGCGACCATCACAAAGCTGAGCAGGTTTTCTTTTTCATTAAAGGGTTCTTCCCATCGCTGCTCTGTATCATTGCCCCTCGCATAGCCGCGGCAGACCAACACCTCCCCGAATTTCGCAGCCAGGGCAAAACGATCGATTCCCGTTGGGAGTTCCACCAGCCGGGCCATCACCTTCAAGGTTGTTTCCCAGGAAGCACCTGTGGGTAACTGCCCAATCAACCGGTTTAACAGATAAGTATTGACCCCCGTGCTTTTAAGCAGGGCCTCCTTTTCCGCGAGCTGCTTCTGTTGCCTGTTCAGGGTAGACTGTAACTGACCCAGCCGCCTGAACAACCAACGCCTTACAAAAAACCAGAAAAAAAAGAAGGCAGCCCCCAGTAAAAAGCCCATCCCCCAGAGGGTCCGGTACCACTTCCTGGTGACTTCAAAAGAGATTTCCAGGGGCAGGCTCCAGCGATAGCCTCCGGAATCCTGAACCCTTACATAAAGGCGATACATCCCGCCCGTCACCTCCTGCAACTCTAAAGCCGTTTCCGACAGGGCTACCCAGGGGAGGTCTTCGATATCTTCTGTGGGCAATCCCTCTTCAAAATATTTGTATTGATAGAGCAGGCCGTCGCCGGGAAAGGTAAGGGTCGTCAGCTCCAGGCGGGCTTGTTGTCCCTCCCCGAAACGAAGCCTATCGGACGGGGTCGTATCCAACCCATCTACCAAAATACGCCTGATTATCGGGCTGCTTGTATGGTGGGGCACAGGGTTAGGCTGTGAGGAATACACCACGCCTTCCGGGGTCCCTACCCAGAGCCGCCCATTTTGATTTAATACCATACAACGGTAGGAAGCGATCCTGGAAGGCGTACCGCTTGCCTCATCGAAATTCACGTAATTTCCTGCGGCATCCAGGTAAAGCAGGCCGTCCGTGGCCGTCGCCAACCAGAGTTCCCCGCCTGGCTGGGCGGTTATGGATCGGATTTCCTGGTCTGAATACGGACCCAGATCTATTTTGTGAATCCCTTCCGTGTCGTACTTCAGCAACCCATCGGTAGTAGCCAGCCAAACCAGCCCGAGCCGGTCTACCACCATATCGTGCACTTCGAAGGTGCTACTGGCCTTAAAGGGTAGCGGGAGGCTTTTGTTTTCAAAGCGGTCATTAACCGCATCGTATTTATACAGGTAAGTGGAGAGGCCAATCCCTGCCGCATACAATTCGTTCTTCCCCCCTTCGCGCACTACCAATACCCGATTTTCAAAACCTTTGTCCTTACCGTATTCAAAAAGCCTTCCCTGGGGATTTAGGCGCGCAGTCCCCACCACAGGCTTATCCGAAGCGGCCTGGCAAAACCAGATGTTATTGCGGTGGTCCGATATCAGAAAGAAGACTCCACTCCCACGCTGGCTCAGATCCAGGGTTTGCAATCGCCGGTCTCCGCTATAGGAATGAATCTGGCCCTCTGCGGTCCCATACCACACCCTGTCCTGGGCAGAGGTAATGCCCACTACCCCATTTAGCCCGGGAATTCTTTCAAAACCAATATCCCGCCCCTGCTGATCCAACAGGATACGAACCGCATCTCCCTGTGAGATGATTAGAGGCCCTTTGGGATTGCTGTTTATGGCCCTGATATTATCATGCCCCAGCCCCGAGACACTCTGGAAATAACCGGACCACATCAGGGTAAGGCCACGGTCGGATGCCACCCAAATCAATTCGCTGTCCTGTGATTCAGATTTTGAAAACTGCAAGTGTCGAATGGCCCCGTACGAAAGCTCCTCAACCCGGTGGGGGTCGTTGGCCCCGAAAACCCGGGTAAGGCCTGCCCCTCCTTGCAGGCTGAAGAGGGCTGAACCAGAACTGGCATAAACCGTTCCTTTGCTGTCTACCCCCAGGCGGTCAAAAGGCCCTGAAGCCCCGAAAACTTTTCTGTTGACCAGTTGCTTCTCTGCCGTAATATTGAAGCTTTGCAACACTTCCCCTGCCAGCCATAGCCGTCCCTGTCCAATTGCCAGATCCTGGAAACCGTCAGTACCCGGCACCTCCTTAAAGCGATGCGTTATGTCTTCAAAGTAAAAGAGGCCACTGCCAGGGACCAATACCCAGAGCGTTTGGCGGGCATCTTCCGCAAAGGCCATCCGGGGTGTTTTTACACCTTGCTGCAGGGGAAACACAGCACCCTCCCTGGCTCCCTTTTCAAAGCTCACCACGGTACCATCCATCTGGGCTGACCAGAGCCGGCCACGGCTGTCCGTAAAGAGGTTGGTTGGGTAATGCAGCCGGGCTTGTACATCAAAGTTGCTTATTTGCGGCTGCCCCTTTGAAAAGCTAATTTGGTGAATGCCTGTATCGTTGGTGAAAAGCAGGGTAGAATCCCCAATCCGGGAAAAACTGCGGATGGTCCTGCTCCTGAGGAACGTATTGAAATCCTCAAAACGGCTTCCGTCAAAACGGTAAAGCCCCTGGTCTGTTCCCAGCCATACATAGCCCTGAGGACCTTCCACCATTTCGTTTACAGCTGTAAAGGGCAGCTCCTCTCCCTGATAATAGGCATAGCGGTACTTCTGCCCCTGCAGGGCCCAGGCCGAGATCAGGCCAATGCAACAACCGAGGATTATTTTAGAACGCATTGGAAAGGCTACTGCTCTTAAAGATAACCAAAGTTGTGGATTTGCGCTGCTTCCTGCAAGCCTGCTGCAGGACAGCCTGCTATTTTACAGCCGATGGCCAGGGTGGAGAGCCTGAAGACCCTGGAGTAATCGCCTGTAGCCTCCAAATATGGGGACCCCCCGGAGGAAATTTTATGATTATTATTAGCAGGCCGGTACCTGGCTTTTATTCCCAGCAAATGAAACTCCTATTCAAGTTGGGCCGATTTGCTGCTAATGAAGATAGAATTGGATAAGTTATTCCTTCAGGTCGGGGGTTTATTAAGCTAATCCGCTTTGCACAGTACTATTGGCCTAAAAAAAAGAAACCCAACAGCCAGGCTATTGGGTTCTTTTTGACATTAAATAAATATTCCGATCAGAATCTATAGGTAATTGCCAGATTGAATAAAGTACCTAATTGGCTAAAATGGTAGCCGTCATAAGTCATCTGTGAGTACCGCTGATTAAAGGTGATCAGGTTGCTTTGCTCTTCAATGGGCGTTAAGCCAAGGGCATTGGTTGTTGTATCATCAATAATGGCCTGCCCGGCAGCATTTTCGGCTTTAAATTCCCATTCCGGCAATACATTGAAGATGTTGTTGACATTAAAAAGCACCGTAATCTTATCTGTCGCATTCCAATTAACGCTCAGGTCGGTAACAACCTTCGGGATAAATTCTGTAAACAGGTCAGCATCCATACCCTGTTGGTTAAAGGTTGTTTTCCCAAAATAAGTATTGTTTAGAGTAAACCCTAAATCCCTGAGATCATAATTGACCCCCAGAATCCATTTGGTCTGCGGTCTGGAGGTAAAGAACAGGGCTTCCTGTGTCTCATTAACTACGGACTGGCCGGCGTTTTCCACCAGGGGGATGTTCTTTACAGCCCCATCCCGTTCGTTGGTAATGGTATAGTTACCCGACAGGTTAAAATCCAGGGTCCCGGCTCCCAAACCAACGTTCCTGTAATTGGCCACCAGGTCTATCCCGGAGGTTTTGGTATCCAGGGCATTGGAAAAGAAACTTACATCACTTAGACTATTGGTCGCCAACAGCACATCAAGCGGGTTAGCGGGATCACCTGAAGGTCCTATTTCCGTTCCCAGAACAATCCTGTCCCTCACTGCAATGTTGTAATAATCCAGGGTAAAATTAAAGTCATTGGAGATCTTACCCCCTACCCCTACGGTAAAGTTGGTAGACTCCTCAGCATCCAGCTGCGGGATACCCAATAAGCGCGCCTGTGGGGATACATTACTAACCAGGCCTCCCACCTGAATCCCCTGCCCTGGCACAAAGCTGTACTGGGCCTTTTGTGTGAAAATCTGGTGGAGGGTTGGCGCCCTGAAACCGGTTGAGAGCGACCCCCTGAGGGTAAACTTGTCATCCAGTAGTTTATATCGCGAGCTCACCTTCCAGACAAAAGCATTTCCGAAATCTGAATAATTCTCGGTTCGGATGGTTCCGTTAATCAAAAATTCCTCGTTTATATCCCAGGCCAGATCAAAATAGCCCCCGAAGTTATAGCGGTTGAATTTCCCGGAATTCTCCGGACGGTTCCCTGCAAAGGAATCTGCCCCGCCTCCGTCATAGGAGGATAATTCTCCTTCGATAATGGTAAAGTTCTCGGTCCTGAATTCCGCTCCAAAACCAATACTTATCTGGTCTGAAAGCGTGCGGGAGATGTCTATGTTTCCTACCACGTGGTTGAACTGGGTCCCCCCCGGATCAAAGCTGATCTGGCTGTTCTCCTGATAGAGGCGAGAGCTGGGGATGAGTTCGCCGGGGTCTGCCACCCCATTGCCGTTCGCATCATTAAAGACAGCCGGGGAGAAAACTTCATTCCTGTTATGCGAATTGCGCACCCGGTAGGTCTGGCGGTTGCCCCCCACAGTCATACCGGCATCGTAGAACCAGCCATTCTTGTTGGCCTTAACACCAACCGTGGCATTGTAATCGTTCAGGTCACCATCAAAGGTTGGAACGTAGCCATCATAACCGTTCCCCTGGAAGGTATTGCCATAGGCGTCCGTGAAAGGCCCTGTGTTATTCGGGTTATTTCCCGGGAAGAAATTCCCCAGGTAGGGAAAAGACTCTATGGTCCTCCAGTAAGGCGTCCGGTAATTTGCGAAACTATTGACCTTCTTATATACATAGGCGGCATTGAAATACAGGTCTGCCGTTTCGCTGAGCTCCACTCCCCCGTTTATCAAAAACTTGGCAGCAGTGGTCTCGGGAGAGCCATTGATATTTCCAGCATCCGGCTTGCGCCCAAGAAATTCATTCACAAAGGCAATATCTGCAGCCGTACCTCCTGTAAAGTCGGCAACTTCCCCTTCTGCATTAACGGTGCCCGGGCGGTTATACTGCCCTATTGAAGACAAGTCAATAGTATAGTTTATAAAGCCCTTGTCTTCGAAAATAGAGGTTCCATTATTGATGGCAAAGGCAAAGGCCTCCCCATCGCCCTCAGAGGAGATACCCGTACGCAGGGAAGCATAGCCCCCACTTGGGTTGTCCTTCAGGATTATGTTCATTACGCCGGCTATGGCATCTGACCCGTATTGGGCAGAAGCCCCATCCCGCAGGATCTCGACCCTTTTGATCGCATCTGTAGGGATTGCGGCAATGTCTGCACCCGTTTCACCCCTTCCCGGAGAGGTTTGGGTGTACAACAGAGCACTGAGGTTTTTTCGTTTGCCGTTTATCAGTATAAGCGTACGGCTGGGACCCATGTTCCGGATTTCATATGGATCCAGTAAAGAAGTAGCATCATTTACCGGCGTCTGTACTGTGTTAAAGGAAGGAATCTTATACTGCAGGGATTTATCAAAAGTAACCTGCCCCGTATTCTGCAGTTCCTTCACCCCTACCATATCTACCGGCAAGGGGGTATCTGTACTGGACCTGGCCACAGCCCTGGATCCTGTCATGACCACTTCGTCCAGTGCCATTCCTTCATCCAGCTGGATATTGACATTTCCTGCACGGTTTACCACTACTTCTTTGGTACCAAAGCCAATGTAGGAAACTATCAGAGTAGCAGGAAACCCGCTCACCACAATACTGAAATTGCCATCAAAGTCTGTACTGGTACCATTTGTGGTACCTTTCTCTACAATGTTTACTCCAGGTAGTGGCTGGTTGTCTGCACTACTGGTAACGGTTCCGGTTACTTCCTGCCCAATGGCCCAAAGGGGCAGGCAGAACAGTAACAAGGCCAGAAGCCCGGACCTTGCTGTTTTAAATTTTTCATTGTCCATAAGTGTGTTCTTTAAGATTTCTTTAACAAAGTAGGGAATAAAAGCGTTGTTTTAACATTTCATCTCGATTTTTTTCAGAGCAAGCTGATGGCTGCTGTAACTTTTTACTTAGTTCATAAATATCAGCCCAACCCCCTGAATAACAAGTAATAAGGACTGATATGAATTTGCGGCACGGACAGACTGCAACCGTCTTGTAGGCAGAAAACTATCTTGGCAGCCCATGGCCAGCCCTGAAGTCCATATTGCTGTATTCCCCTATAACAGCCAGGAGTATGTCCGCATTAGCTTTCCCTATACCTATGCCCTGAAAGAATGGGTAAAGGCCTTTCCCGGCACCAAATGGAGCCCGGAATGGGGGTACTGGTACCTGACAGACAGCGATTGTATAGCGGAATTGATTTCGCACCTGAAGGCCGGCTGATACAGGAACTGCTGGGCCATGCCAAACCTGAAACCACCATGATCTATACCCATGTAAGCCGGCAGGATTTACTGCAGATCAAAAGCCCGCTAGACCTTATTTTCGAAACGATGGAAAACAAGGCAGCTTTACCAAAACCTCCAGATTCATCAGACAATAAAGTAAATAATTATTTACCTTTGTAATGAAGTGTTCACAGGCTTTGTCCATTTTAAAAAAGCATGGGTGGGAGGTTGTGAGCCAAAAAGGATCCCATGTCAAACTGAGGCATCCGCAGCGGAAGGGAATGATCATCTTTCCCAATCATGGAAGCCGGGAGCTGGGAAAGGGTTTGCTGAATAAATTATTCAAACAAGCCGGGATTAATTGAAAAATAAATGGATTGAAGAAAAAAATCGACATTACCGTAGAGAAGACAAAGACCGGATATTCCGCATATGCGGATGATGTGAATGTTTTTACCACCGCCAGCAGCATTTCAGGTCTTTATGAGGCCCTGCTGGAGGCATTGAACCAGTATTATGAAGACGAGAATTATTCAGTAAACGCTGATTCACTAAGGCTACACCTGGACCTGCAGCAATTTTTCAAATACTACCGGGTGCTGAACGCTTCCTTCCTGGCAGAACGGATTGGGATGAACCCTACACTGCTCTCCCAGTATGTTCGTGGGAAAAAGAAACCCTCCGCCCGGCAAACCCGGAAGATCCTTGAGGGCATACAAGCCATTGGACGGGAATTATCTGAAATCAAGTTTACCTAAATTGCTAAACATTCTCAACCTGCAAAGCCTTATACCAACCTGCGCTTTCCAAGGGTTTTGTTTCGGATAAACGTTATATTTAGTGACTTAAAACAAGTTGTGCTTCATTATAACCAACCACTAACCAACCACTAACCAATGATAAAATTCTTTAGAAAAATTAGACAAAATTTACTTTCCGAAGGAAAAACAGGAAAGTATTTTAAATATGCCATAGGAGAGATTATGCTCGTTGTAATTGGAATTTTGATTGCACTTCAAATAAATAATTGGAATGAAAACCGAAAAAATAAAATCGCTGAAGCTGATTACTACTGTAGAATTTTAGATGACTTTGAGTTAAATGAAAAATTAATTGATGAAACTTCTAAACACACTACTAACAAAATAAAGCTATGCAAAGAGCTAATATTAGATTTAAATAAAATACCAAATGACAGAAGTGAAATACTGAATAAATTTGTAGTTGCTGTAAGACAAGATGTTTTTGTTCCCAGTAATATTGCTTTTGAAGATATAACATCTTCTGGACAGTTAAAGCTATTAACCGATTTAAAACTTAAAAACAGACTTATTCAGCATAGCACATTTTTGGATAATATTTTAAATCTACTTCAAGAAAATCGGAATGTCATTATTACCAGGATGAGTGATTTTGAATTAATAAGTGAATTTGGATATCAAGATATTGATTATCTAAAACGAGAACTTGATAAAGAACATATTACCCTTTTACCAAAAAACAACTGGACAAATGACCCTAATAATCCAATATTCTTAAAGTTTCAGGACAATCTTATTGTGTATATGGCTATGCTGATTAGACAGAAACAGCATTTGTCTAATTTAAAGAAGGAAATGCAAGAACCTATAGAATTATTAAAAAATAAAAAATGTAAATAACGAAAGCACAACAATGGCTATAAGTAATTGCTTGTTCTCGCCTACTTTGGAAATTCCTGCGGAATTTCCAACTTGGTGTGTACCTGCCTGCCGGCAGGCAGGCTTGCAAAGTTGGGTGCTAACCCATGCAACTACTCATAGCCTAGACCGTTGTAGGTAATTTTAATAGTTACCAATTATATATGTGTGAGAATTGTTTCCTTAATGAAACCGAATTTAAGGATAGGAAACATTGGGAAAGTTTTGATCTTGAACTGTCCAAAAAACTTGGTGCGGAAAAGCTTGTTCCCTTATATTTTAAAAACGACGGAGTACATGATAAGGATGATGGACTATACATATATAAATGTACAACTTGTAATGAAAAGTGGAAGCTGAGAGATCCTGTTGATTATAATGGAAGAGGTTGGTTTTTGCGCTATTCCACGAAGGAACCAATTAACAAAAAAGGATGTTTTGCCATCTTCCTGTCAATTGTCGCAATTATTTGGATAATGAGCTTTAATTGAAACTACCTACAACATCGGCTATGCCCCATTGCTACACTCACTCAAAAAAAAAATTCCTACTTTTAATTAATCAATAATTAACCCTAGCTTATGTTGCACATAACTAGTTGTTATGCCGTGAACCGTTTTTATGGCATAACAACTGTTCAATCGCAACGTTGCATAGCCCGGGCCGTTAGCTTTAATTGTTATAAATATGTATGGTAAAAAAGGATTGCTACCTGGACTTTTATTATTAGCCAGTTTGGTTCTTCTTATTTTGAACATTCTAAAAGATGGTTCCATCTACGGTATAATCTCTAATATTCTATTAATGATTGCCATGGTATTAGTGCTTATAGGAAACAAGAAAAAGAAAGAAGATGAATAAGGAGTTTCAACGTAAAGCTAACAACGGGTATGCCACATTCCGTTATCTTCCAAACTGAAACATTTTCCCTAAATTGAACTGAAATTAATTCCCGGAAACACCCCGTTTCTAAACTTGTTTTGCTCACCGTCCATTGGGCGCCTTCTTACTCGGGCGGTGTCTTTTCCGGCGCCGCCCGTGGCGCAAAACAAGTACGGAACGTGGCATACCCCGGGCAGTTGTGGTACATTAAAAGAGAGCTTCATTGAATGATAAAACATAAGATCCAAAGACCTCATATTTCAATTAATGAAATTGGAAAAATCGAATTTTGGATCGGAATCTTATCTGGGTTTATTATTTCCATCTTCCTAGCGGTTTTCTTCAGTCAGTTCGAAGAACTTATGGCATATTTGACCAAGGCCTTGGGGAATGATATCTATCTAGGAATACAAGAAAGAAAATTTTTCTCTTATTTTTTTGCAGCAATAAGTGCAGTACTTGGCCTATCTGTTTCTATCACTATCTGGTTAATAAATTTAAATCCCGTAAGAATCAGATCTAAGATCTATACTAAACTTGGTCAAACATATGCACTCCTTTATTTCTGGGCCCTAATTGCTGTTATCACAAGATTTACCTCCATTGTATCAATCTTACCACTTGGGTTAGTGGAATACAATAATGAATTGAATATGGTAAATGACTTTTATTATTTATTCATTCTTTTAATCATAGTTACTTTTCTTAATATTTGGTTCACTGTGAGAATGATTTTTAAAACTACGAAGTGGATATTTTACTCTTTCATAGCCTGTTTGGCCTTATCCATTGTCCTTTCAAAAATCTATTTGTGGATTAATTGATATATATGATAACGTACCACAACATCGGCTATGCCCCATCGCTTCACTTTACCAAAAAGAAAATTCCTACTTTTAATTAATCAATAATCAAACCCAGGTAACTGCAACCCCTGGCTGGCTGTTTTGCCGTGAACCGTTTTAAGGCAAAACACCCGCACAAACGCAACGTTGCATAGCCGGGGCCGTTAGGCACTATTAATTTGGAAGATCAATTACCAGTTCCAACATCGGAACTCTTATTTTTAATTCTTTATCTAGGTCTACCTACGTTTCTAGCTACTTTGATCATTTTAGTAATTATACTCAAGTTTAAGAGTGCTCTTTCGTGGCCAATTTTCTTTAAGAATTGCGCATTTTTAGTTGTTTCCTGTTGCATTGGAGTTCTTATCTCATTCATTGTTTTTCCAGACATATTAATCAAGATGATCGGTCCTTTTCATCTTCCTTCCCTTTTTGGGGCCAGCTTGTTTGTTATTCTACTTTCAGTTAAAAAGATGAAGAACAGTGCCTAACAACGGGTATACCACATGGCTAGTTCTTCCTTATTAGAAAATTCCTACTTTTAAAAAAACATTAATCAATCCCGGGAAACTATCTGGCCACAGCGGGGTTTCGCTACGAAGCCGTTTTTACGGCGAAACCTACCGCTGCGAATCGCCACGATGGCATACCCCGGGCCGCTGTGCGTCACCCATTAGAAACTTTAAATAATTATCTGATGAAAATTCAAATTCTACTCATTTTGTTGATTCCATTCTTACCCTTAGTTGGAACTGGCCAGTCAAGTAATATCGAATTAGAAAAGGAATTACTTCTTGAAGCGGACAGGGCCTGGTCAATTGCTGCAAATACTAATGATATGGAAAGGTTATGGTCTTTTTGGGCTGATGACGCGATCATTTTAATGTCCGCAGAAATGACTATTTCGGGAATTGACCAAATTAAAAGATTTACTACTCAAGCAAGAAAAGATCCAAATTTTGAAATTAGTTGGGAAGTACAAGGCGCAAATTTGTCGGATAAAGCAGATATGGGTTATACTTTTGGAATAGGTAACGTACGAAGAACAAGCAGTTCAGGTGAAATAATTTCAACTACTAAACCATATCTAAGTGTTTGGCGAAAACAGTTAGATGGAACATGGAAATGTATCATTGAAAATTGATGTAGAATTTTCTTAGTGCATGGCCAACGCACAACAACGTGTATAGCCGACGCTGTGGACTAAACACAAGATTTCATTAACTTTCAGATTAATAAAATTTCGTGTACCAAAGCAATGTGCACTTAACATCGCAGGCCATACACGAGACCGTTGGCGGTAATTTGATGAAAACACTTAAAAAAATATTATTCTCCTCTATATCAGGTATTATCCTCTTTTTTATTGTCATTTTCATTTTTTATCCACCAAAATATGTTTATCGGGTTTTAGTCTGGCAGGATGCCAGTTATGACGATTTTAAAAAGTTTAAGTTCAACCTCATCGAAAAAGCGGACGTGCCGTATGATTTTATCAATGGAACTCTGCAGCAAAAAGCCAAAGTGATTTCTGAATTTGAAGAAATTGATGGAATCAATTCATTTGAAGAATTCCTCGAGAGGAATCAGACCTATGCTTTTTTGGTTATACGGAATGATACTTTGTTGTTTGAAGAATATTTTAATAACCAAAGTAAAGAACAATTACAAACCTCTTTCTCAGTATCAAAATCAATTCTCTCAATATTGATAGGATTGGCCATCCAAGATGGAAAAATTGAAAGTACTCGCGTTCCTATTACAGAATTCATTCCTGAATTAATTGACCAAGATGTAAGGTTTAAAGATATATCAATTGCTCATTTACTGAAAATGAAGTCCGGTATAGCATATGATAGTGAGGTGAAATTTCCCTTGTTAAATTGTGATGATCCACTTACCTATTACTTTACTGATCTTCAAAGAATGGCCTTAAATAATGTAAGAATTGAATCGGCAGCTGGCAAAAGATTTAAATATAATAACTATAATGCTATTTTATTAGGATTGATAATAGAGCGTTCAACCGGAGAATCAGTAAGTGATTTTATGCAAAAGAAAATATGGAAGAAAATAGGAACTTCCTATAATGCAAGTTGGAGTACAGATGAGAACGGATTTGAAAAAATGGAAAGTGGCTACAATGCTCGCCCAATTGATATGGCCAAACTAGGCAGGCTTGTGCTAAATGAAGGAATATGGAACGGACAAGCCTTGCTTTCGCAAAGCTGGCTTGAAGAATCAACTAAGCCCTATGATACTCTTACTTTTAACAGTGGTCAAAAATGGGGCTATTCTTATATGTGGTGGTCTGTTTTAAAAGATTCTTCAAAATATGACATTTTTGGGAATGGTCGTTTTGGTCAGTTTTTGTATCTATCTCCTGAAAATAATACCATTATAATTCGTCATGGACTTGAGTCCGATAATTATGATGATGACGATTGGACGGAGCTGTTTCAAAACTATATTTCAATAAACAACCGCTAACAACGGCTATAACCCATCGCCGGCCAGGGCTTGGGAAATTTTCCTCCATTGGAGTTTATTAATCAATCCTGGGGTGGTCTGCGCATTGATGCGCCGGGTCATAGCCGTGGACGTTGGCTTTCATTAGGTATAAACTTCTAAGCCAGGTGCTTTTTTTGAATGACAACCCTAGAAATAAACAAAATATTTTTATAACATCCCCATCCTTTTTAGGTCATATAGGCGAATGCTATCGAAATGAAATCAATTTAGATTATTAAAGAAGTATTTTATGAAACCAACATTCTTTTTTCTGATTATATCCATAGGTCTTTCAAATATAGGTTGGGCTCAGACATCTGAAAATCAAATAACCACATATCTTGAAAATGTAGTCAATGAGTATAACATACCTTCAATATCAGCAGGCATTTTGGCTGATGGGAAAATTATTTGGTCAGGTGCCGCTGGATTCTCAAATAGAGAGCTACAAGTTGAAGCCAGTACTGAGACGCTTTACCGCATAGGTTCGATAAGTAAAGTGTTAACTGCAGCATTAGTATTAAAGTTAGTGGAATTGGACAAACTCGATTTACAGGATCCGATTCAAAAATATTTACCCGATTATCCAATAGATAAGAAAGGACAGATAAAAGTATTTCATTTGTTAAGTCATACTTCAGGAATCGATCATTACAAAGGGAAAGAAACCCGTTCATTTATGCATTATGATAATTTGCGAGATGCAAGTAGGTTATTTGAAACAAGAAAATTAAAATTTGAACCAGGAACAAAGTACAGATACACTTCTTACGGATATACTCTCCTAGGAGCAGTTATTGAGGCCGCAACTGGTAAATCGTATGCAGTCAACCTAAAGGAATTAATATTGGAGAAGGCCGGAATGTATAACACACATGTTGAGGATCATAATAGAATAAAGTTAAACCAAGCAAAACTCTACAAAAAGAAAGAGAATGAGATCATTTCAGATGTTGATAATGATTTAAGCAACATCTATCCTGCTGGTGGGCTAGTTTCAACAGCCACCGACCTTCTTCTTTTTTTTGAAGCTTGGAGAAATGGAGAGTTAATTTCTTTTGAAAATGTTCAGAAAATGGTGGATGCAATTGAATTCAACGGTCAGATTCTTGATGAAAATGCTGGATTGGGATGGAATATATGGAAGCATAATAAGCATGGATGGGTATGCCATCGAATTGGAGGGCAATCTGGCACAAGTGCACTATTGATCTCTTATCGCGAGAAAAATGTAACCGTTGCTTTGTTGAGCAATCAAGCTGTTTTAGACCCGATATGGGAAATTGCAAATACGCTTATAGGATTTGGTTTAGATCGAAAAGAATAAATTAAATAATCAAAATATAATTTGGTAGCTAAGATCTAAATAATTTATAAAAACGAAAGGCCAACACCGTGTATAATTAATTGCTTAGTACAGATCTACTCAGAATTTATTTCGGAAATTCTTTTGGCTCATGTATGTTTATTTAATTTAGTTGCTTAACCACGCAACTAACCGTACACGAACACGGTGTGCAATAATCTCCCTGTCCAAAGCAGATAAGATCATGTATTCAAATTTAATACATCTGATAAATCAAATCACCACCTTAGGTAACAATGAAATTGAACTTATTAAAAGTAGCTTTAAACCTTTAAATATTAATAAGGGGGATTACTTTTTAGAAGCGGGTAAAATAAACAGACATGTAGGATTTATTAACAAAGGCCTGGTTCGATATTTCGTTTATAAAGATGGAGAGGAATCGACTTTCGAATTTACCAAAGAGGGTGAATTTATTGCTGACTATCAGAGTTTTAACAACAAATGCATCTCGGTTCAGAATATTCAAGCTATTGAACCCTGTGAAATATTGATTATCAACTTTGATAATGTTCAAACAATTTTCAATACAACCAAAAACGGAAACTTAATTGGACGCCTAATAGTGGAACATCGATTTGATGTTATGGTAAATCAGCTCCTGGCTGTTTACATGCAAAACCATGAACAGCGATATCAAAGTTTTATTAGCAATTATTCAGATTTGAGCCAAAGAATACCTCAGTATTTAATAGCCTCATATGTCGGTGTAAAACCGCAATCTTTAAGTCGGATAAGAAGACGATTTGCCAAAAATATTTCTTAACCCATGTTAACCAAATTTAATTATTACCTGTATAAATTGTTATTCAAAATGAAACAATTTAAATTATGGCTAATCGAAACAATCTTACAACATCGATCAGATGGATCGCCCGAATTTCAGGTTCATTAATTTTAGCATTTCTTCTATTCTTTGTGCTTGCGTATGCTTTCGGAGAGGAAGAATCAAGTGATGGTTTTAGAAATACCGCTGAGATCATTTCATTCGTTTTTTTTCCCATTAGTACTGTTTTGGGTTTAGGTCTTGCTTTAAAATGGGAAGGTCTTGGAGGAATTATTACCGTTATCGGCATGATTGGACTCTTTATAACAAGACCAGATTTGCTTGGCAATTTTTATATGGCAATACCAATTATTCCCGGAGCTTTGTACACTGCATATTGGGTAATGACAAAAAATAAATAACTGCACACAACAACGTGTAAAGTGCATACCTTCCGCACACACAAAAAATTACTAACTTCTAACCTATTAATTTTTTTTGTAACTAAACGTCTCTCGTAAGGCGGCACGCACCTTACACGAGACCGTTGCGCTTCATTCCCGATAGTTATCGGTACTAACCAATAACCAATGATAAAATTCTTTGGAAAAATTAGACAAAACCTGCTTTCAGCAGGAAAAACTGGAAAGTATCTCAAATATGCTCTAGGAGAAGTTATACTTGTGGTTATTGGTATTTTGATTGCATTAAGTATTAACAACTGGAATGAGAACAAAAAGGACAGAGCCACTGAAAAAAGAATTCTAAAACAATTAGTTAAAAACTTGGAAACAATCGAGTCTGGGTTTAAGCAGACTCTGCAATACAATGATAAGCTTTCAAAGTCATCGGTAATCGTTTTAGATGTGCTAAAAAATAGATTACCATATTACGATAGTTTAAGTTATCATTTTGACAGGGCCAAAAATAGAGGTACAGCACTTCTAACTATTCCAAAGCCTGGTTATGAATCCTTAAAGAATACCGGATTTGATATTATTGTTAATGAGGAATTAAAAAATGCAATTATTGAGTTGTTTGAAGTTGATTATCCCATTCTTGAAACGAGCACTACAGATGCGGGTTTTGATGTGATTATTGAAAATTATCTAATGGCTAATTTTTACAGGAATGGAATCAATTTAATTCCTTTTGATTATAACCAAATATTAGAGGATAAATATTTTTTCTCAATTATTAACCGACGGTATGAGTTCAGATTTTATCACAAATTTTTAATTGAGCGTGCAATGTTTCAAACAGATTCGGTGAAACAATTAATAGTAGAGAATATTACCTCCAAATAACGAAAGCATAACAACGGCTGTTACACATAGCTCCCCGAGGTCTGTGCCTATTTCCTATCTTAGTTAAAACAAATCTTGTCTGATGGTGCGTGCGCACACAAGCGCCGTGTCATAGCCGGAACCGTTGCAGTGCATTTGATGTCAAAATAGATAAATGAAGACGATTACTTGGAAATTACATCTAAAATCTGATCCAAATACAGTCTTTGATTTACTCACTACTTCCGAGGGAAGAAACAATTTCTGGGCCGAAAAAGCATTTAAAAAAGGTAGTGTAATTCACTTCTTGTTTCCCAATGGCCAAACATATGATAGCCAGATAATAAAAACGATTCCCAACAAAGAATTCCATTTAGACTATTTCAATAGTTTGGTAAAATTTCATTTAGAGCCTGCTGAAAATGGTGGAACTAACCTTACATTAGTTAATGAAAATGTAACTGAAAGTGACTTTTCTGAGGTAAACGCCGGATGGATATCAGTCCTAATGAACCTTAAGGCAGTAGCTGACTTTCAATGTGATTTGAGAAATCATGACCCAAAAAAGACTTGGGATCAAGGTTTTGCGGATAATTAAAAAAACGCACAACAACAACGTGTATAGCCGACGCTGTGGACTAAACACAAGATTTCATTAACTTTCAGATTAATAAAATTTCGTGTAACAAAGCAATGTGCACTTAACATCGCAGGCCATACACGAGACCGTTGTAAACAACTAAAACAAAACCGTGAGAATAGTAGCGATACTTTCTATCCTTATACTGATCGGATGTTCTAATGAATCAAAAATTGAGAGAATAGATGGTTCAGAAATTGAAAAAGAACAACTGACTGAAAAAATAAAATCCCTGATGGAATCAGCAGACGTAAACGGGTTGGCAGTATCAATTCTTAATAATAATGAATCAGTATATCAGAAGACTTATGGTTATAGTAATTGGAGTACTAAAGATACTTTAAACAATAATTCCATTTTTTACGGAGCTTCCTTGAGCAAAGCGGTGTTTGCTGTATTAGTGATGCAGTTAGTAGAAGAAGGCAAAATAAATCTGGATACACCCCTTCAGAATTACCTGGACAAACCGCTTTCAGAATATGAATTTAATCGTGATTGGAGAGGTTACGACGATTTGAAAGATGATAAAAGATATGAGTGTATCACCGCAAGAATGTGTTTGTCCCATACAACAGGTTTACCAAATTGGAGATTTTTAACGAAAAGTGGATTTGATATCAATGGAAAACTTCATTTTCGTCACGAACCTGGAACACGTTACAGTTATTCTGGAGAAGGAATCTCGCTACTTCAATTCGTCGTGGAAAAAATAACAGGAAAAGGACTTGAGGCAATCGCACAAGAAAAGATATTCCAACCCCTTGAAATGAAAAGGACGAGTTATATTTATGTTCAACAGGAAAAGTTTAAGAATCAATACGTGTATGGAAACGATAAAAACCAAAAGATGATTCCTTTTGATGAAGCAGATGAAGCTGGTGCCGCAGGAACCTTATGTACGACTTTAGCTGACTATTCTAAATTTATCGAAGCCCTTTTGAAATATAAACTGATAAGTAAACACTCATTCGATGAAATGTTTAACAAACAAGTTAGTATTAACAGCAAACAACAGTTTGGACCAAATGCATTAGTTGAAACGAGTGAAAATGAGGACATCGGTTTAGGATATGGATTAGGCTGGGGTTTATTAGAAACGCCTTATGGATTTGGTGCTTTCAAAGAAGGTCATTCAGAAGGATTTCAACATTATTCAATTGTTTTTCCCGAAAAGCAAATGGGTATGGTAATTCTTTCAAATAGCGATAATGGAGAAAGTATATTTATGGAGCTTTTAGAAATAGGCATTGGGGATACTTATACACCTTGGGAGTGGGAAAATTATATTCCGTACAACAATAATCCGTAAATAACTGTTTACAACAATGTATATAGCTCATTGCTAATCAGGTTCTTAATCGAAATGTCCGTGCCTTTTTACGCGCAACGAGCCCTATACGAGACCGTTGTAGCCGATTCAAAGAAATTCACAATTGATTATTGAAACCTAATAATAGGTAAATGATTAAGCTGAATAAAGACATATTAATTCCATTAGGGATAGCAACTATTGCGATTGCAATATTCTGGATTGTTTCTTTAACTCTAAACTCGGTAATAGCATTTATTCCCGCAGTAATTGTATCGTATATATTTTACTTAAATACTTTTTATAGGAAAACACCAAGCCCAGAAAGAATACTGCCTCTTTACTTGTTGGCATTAGGAATTCAATTTATACACTTTACTGAAGAATATTTAACTGATTTTACAATAGAAGTTCCTAAATTATTGGGTCTGGAAGGATATCCAATGGATTATTGGGTAGTATTCAATATGTTGGCTTATTCTGTTTTTATAATTGGTGGTATCATCTTGTTTAAGAGAATTAAAGAGTTTATGATAATCCCATTATTTTTCATTCTTGCGGGAGTAGTATTAAATTCCATAGCTCATATTCTAATTGCAATTTATGTAGGTGGATATTTTTCAGGGCTTTATAGCGCTTTAATTTATGTTGTTATTGGACCATTATTGATGAAAAGAGTCTTAGATGAAACGAAAGTAGTGTAGATGATTAATAATTTTTAAATAGTGTACTGGCTACAACAATGGTTATACCGAACGCGGGTTAAAGTGCTGATATAAAATGAATTATAATAAATATACTGTTCGGCAAACGAAAAGTAAAGTGTCTTGAAATCCCGCACTACTCATAGCCGAGACCGTTAGCCTTCATTCCCGATAGTTATCGGGACCAACAATTAGCAAATGATAAAATTCTTTAGAAAAATACGCTACGACCTTATGGAAAAAAATAAAACAGGAAAGTATTTAAAATATGCCATTGGAGAAATTGTTCTAGTGGTCATTGGAATTTTGATTGCACTTTCTATAAATAATTGGAACATTGAAAAAAACAATAGAATTGAAGAAGTTAAAATACTTAAAAATCTTCGTTCAGATTTTGAGGCTTCAATTAAAGAATTAGATGAATTAAATAAAATTAGAAAATCTTCTTTATCATGTATAAAAACTATTTTTTCAATTATTGAAACCAAAACAAATCCTTATTCTGAAAAGCAGTTAGACAGTTTGGTAATGTACGCTTCGGTACCACCTACTTACAATGGACAAATGGGAACCCTGGAAATGCTTTTTAATTCAGGAAAGGTGAATATTATTTCAAATGATGAAATAAAAAATCTTTTAATTACTTGGCCAGGACTTGTTGATGATGTGACGGAAGAAGAAATAATACTTAGAGACTTAAGCTATAATCAATATGATAATAATAGTAGTAAATACTTATCCAAGACTAACCAAATGAAGCTGTTTAAGTATAGAAATATTCCTTTTCAATCAATGCCAAATGGTGCTATGAAGTCCAATTATGATGGATATTTTAAAGATTCTGACATAGAAAATAATTATGCTATGAGAATGTCACTATTGTTGCTTATAGAAAATGGATCAGAAAATTTAGTACAGGTAGCAAAGTATATTATTAATAAGATTGACATTGAATTAAAAAATAATAAATAACGAAAGCCTAACAAGCGACAATCACGATCATGCTTTCTTCGTCAGCACGACGGATGTCGCAGATCCGTTGTACTTCATTCCCGATAGTTATCGGGACCAACCGCTAACCAATGATAAAATTCTTTAGAGGGCCGAACGGATAGCAAAGGTCTTGCAGACCTTTGTAAGTGAGGAGCCAGACGGTGCGCTGGCCTTAAAAAACAAAAGACATGATCAAGTTTTTCAGAAAAATCAGACAGAAACTACTCTCTGAAAATAAATTCAGCAAGTATCTGATTTATGCCATTGGTGAAATCCTTCTAGTAGTAATTGGAATTTTAATTGCACTGCAAATCAATAATTGGAATGAAAATCGAAAAGTCCAGAAGGAAATTCGAGAAATCTACAACCAAATAGTTTTTGAACTAGATAACGATATAGCTGAACTTTCGGAAAATTTGAATTGGTATGAATCTATAAAGCCTGTTTTCGATAATGTTGTTTCAGATTCCAGAACAGTAGAATTATTGGATGATGGATTATCTAGAATAATTGCTGGAAGTCCAAATACTATCCTAAATAAATCAGGAGTTGAACGCCTAAAAACAATATCTGTTAATGATAGCTTATCGTTGAAAGTGATAGAAATGTATGAGCAATTAGAGTGGTTCATTAGAAAAGAACAAACAATTTCTGAAAGCCAAAGATTATTGACCATTAACTATAAAGATAATTATAGTTGGTATCCTGAATGGATAAACAAAAGAATAACAAAAGACAACGGCAGTCCGGAATTACAAGATTACTTCGTGAACAGTCAAGAGTACAGGCATAATGTAATCTATATTTACCAACAGGTTTATAATAATTACGTACCTCGATTAAGAAGAGGTATCCCTCAAATAAAACAAATCAGAAACGAGTTGCAAAATGCAATAAACAAATAACGAAAGCATAACAACGCGTATAGCACATGCCGTTGCAAACACAAAAATTCATTACCTTTTAATTCAATAAATTTTCGTGTCAATTACTCTGCTGAATCCCGATAGCTATCGGGACTGCACGAGCCATACACGAACATGTTGAGTTTTAATAAAGAAAATGAAAAAATATTACCTCATACTGTGTGTGCTCGTTATAATTATCAATTCTATTACTGCCTTTGCACAAAAAAACACAACAATAGAATCTAAAATTGACGAATATCTGCAGCCATATCTAGACATGGACGCATGGAGTGGAATTATTTCCATATATGAAGATGGTGAACCGATATTTCAAAAAGCATATGGATATGCGGACCGTGAATGGAAAATTCCCAATACAAAGGATACCAAATTTCGCATAGCATCAATATCCAAGTTATTTACAGAAGTGGCAATCCTGAAACTGGTTGAAGAAAATACTATTTCGTTAAGCGACCCTTTATCCAAATTCATTATAGATTATCCCAGAGGCTCTGAAATTACCGTTAAGCAATTGTTGAATCATCGTGCGGGAATACCTCATTTAAACAATTTTCCCCATTACAATGACCTGATTAAATATGACTATGAAATTGATGACATTATAGACTTATTTAAAAACAAACCTTTAGATTTTGATCCTGGCCTTCGATATCGATATAGCAATTCCGGCTATGTCTTATTGGCCTATATCATTGAAAAAGTAAGCCAAGCGAAATATGGGGACTACTTACAAACGGAAATTTTAAACCCTCTAGGGCTAGCCAATACCGGAATTGACAACAACAAGCAGATATTAGAAAAACGAGCCAAAGGATATATGTTCAATAGTTCAGGAGATTTAGCAAATGCGGACTATGTAAATATGAGTATTAAAATAGGTGGTGGTTCTATGTACTCTACAGCTGGAGATTTAAACATTTTTCTTCAAAGTCTATTTAGAAAGGAATTAATTCAGAGTTCATTGAATGAGCTTCCGAACTTTAATGAAATAGAAGGAGAGCAAGCCTTCCAGGCAAGCGGGAGGGTCCAGGGATTTTGCCATCAAATTACACATAGATTTTCAAGTGATTTAACCGTAATGGTTTTGGGGAATCACTATTCGAATCTAGCACTACCAATTTCAGATGACATTTATAATATCTATTCTGGGAACCCTTATGCCATTCCTTTAAATTATCTAGGTCAGGAAACTCAAGTTCCCGTTGAAGAACTAAAGGCATATGAAGGCAACTATGATTTTGGGTTTGGCCCCATACGTAAACTTCTGGTAAAAGGGAATTCGCTGACTTATGGCGCGGCTGACATGGATTCGGCAGACAAGTTAATTTCTCTAGGAGGTAACCGTTTTTTTTACATTCAATATTGGGTTATTCTAGAATTCAGTGATAGTGAGAATGGTAGATTTAAAACCTTGGAATGGGTTATGGGTAAAAACAGATATCCTGCGAATAGGGTAATAAACTAAACACAACAATGTATATAATCCATTAAAACGGCTTATGCACTTGCCCGTTAGCCTTAATTAGAACAAAAAAAGATTAAATTCTTTAAAGGGCCGAACGGATAGCAAAGGTCTTGCAGACCTTTGTAAGTGAGGGGCCAGACGGTGCGCTGGCCTTAAAAAACAAAAGACATGATCAAGTTTTTCAGAAAAATCAGACAGAAACTACTCTCTGAAAATAAGTTCAGTAAGTATTTGTTCTATGCCATTGGTGAAATAGCACTTGTAGTAATCGGTATTTTAATAGCCTTGCAGATTAACAACTGGAATGAGGAAAAGCAAGAACGTAAAAAAGAAAAAGTGCTCTTATCGCAATTGCAATCGGATTTCACAAGTAACCTGGAACAACTTGATGATAAAATAGAGATGAGGAACAATATGATTTTAGCGTCACTGAAATTACTTGAATACGTAAATCATCCGGAAAAAAGAAATATTGACAGCATTTACACCAAAATAGGATTTACTATAGTAGCACCAACATTTGATCCAATAGTCAATGATATTTTAAGTTCAGGAAGAGTTCAACTATTAAGAAACAATGAACTCAAAGGCAAATTGTCTAGCTGGACAAGCGAGGTAGTACAAGTAACTGAGGAAGAAGCTAAATGGGCGCAATATGAAAACAGGCATTATTCAACACTACTCGAATATGGTTCCATGAGAAATATTCTTGACAAATTCTGGAAGAACAATGTGACTGAATCTTATCTTCTGGATAAAGGCAAAAAGTCGAAGTTTGACGTTGGAAATTCGAACAAAGAAATTGATCTCAATCATTTATTAGACCATTCTAATTTTGAAGACCACATCGCTTTTTGTGCTACTTTGGCAAAAATTGCAAATAGCCAGTCAGACATTTTAAGAAGCAGAATTATTGAAATTCTGGATTTGATTGAACTAGAACTCAAGAAGTAACGAATGGCCAAAACCAGCTATAGCCCATCGCCCGACAGGGCGCGGGAAGTTTTCCTACAATAGGGTTTATTAATCATTCCCAACAAAATTGGCCCTTCCAAAAAATCTACGGTTCACGAAGTTATTGAGGTTAGAACCAAACCGATAATTAAATCCAAATCTGGTATCTATGTTGTAAGCTGAGGGTAAGGTAAATCTCCCGCTCAGAATATCCTGCTCGGTGAAGTCTCCGGATGCCAGGTATATCTGGTCCTTTACGTAGTTGCCTTCTGCCCTTACATAGAAAGAAAAATTCCCGGTGATACGGACTTCTGCTCTGATATTCAAGCCTGTGGACCAAAAGCTAAAATCATCCAGATAATTTCTCAGACGATATCCCACCTCCAGGTTTCCCCAGCGTCTATTTAGTCCCAGGCTGGCTCTCAAACTTTGAAGGACCCTGGTTTCTTTAAGAACATCGTAAATCGTTTCTTCCACATATCGATTATTCCTGACTTCAACCCCATAGTTCACTCTTAGAAATCTGGAATTCTGCACGGCTTCCGGGAAAAAATTATACTCTACAGCTGGCCTGAAGCTGGTCTGAAACTGATAATTAAGCCGGGTGTTCTGACGCCCTGCAATATCATATCCATAAGACCATTGGGGGGAAATAGACTTCACAAGCTGGTGGCTAAATCCAAATTCTGAAACGTCAAAATTACTCACAACCTCATCGATGATCTGGTTACCGTCTCCATCAAGAACCGGATTGCCATCGTTATCAACTCTTGGTACTTTTTGAATCGTTCTTCTCAGCCTTTCATCTATTCTCCCGGACAGGGATATTTTCCATTTATCCGTTATACGGTTAATATTGATGTCTCCACCAATATTGATTTCACTGCTCAATTCCTCTAATTCAATGTTCGCATCGCTCCCCACATTAAAAACCCAGTAATTCCAGGGATCAAGGCTTTCCTCACTTGTATCTTCCAGAGTGCCAGGGTCAGTCTTCATATTGATTTCGATCTGCTCTCCAGCTTTGGTTTTCGCAACATACGGAGCTAAACCTAATTTGATAAACCGGGTTAGTTTTTTCCGCACTTCAAAGTCTGTGTCGGTCTGTTTGTTATCTACATAGAGGGTGTCTGTTCTTCCCGCATGAATGTTTTGTTGCCCAATAAAAATCAGTTGGTATTGTCTTCCCCCTCCACCAGACCTGTTCGAGTTAATCAGCAAAAAGACATCAGCCCTCTGATTATCCCTGTAGAAGTCTACGGCCGTAATTTCTGTCCTAATATAATCTAAATCACAGCCTCCATCCCACCGCTCGCAGCCATCTATAAACACCCCGAGTTTATTGGGAGTGCTGTTATTATCAATTAATGTCTGACTGATTGCAGGAGGATGAAAGGAAAAAAATGCCAGAATCAATAAAAGAGGTATTATTCTCATTTGATTAGAGTTAATTCAAGTTGGCAGCACTCTTAAGAGCTATATCAGATGCAAGTTGTTATCGCTAAAATTGCGTTTTACCCTTATTGCTTAAAAAGAAGTGACTATTTTAAATGAAAAAGCAAAGAAAATGATTGTCCATTTTTTGCCAGCAACAAATGTAAGCAAAAGCGGTTTCGAATTGGCATGTGAACAGAAGTGAAAATGAAATAACCCCCATTATTCCAACTTAGGATTCTTTTTTAAAATAAAATGAAAACGCCAGAATCACGAACGAATTTAAGTAAAGAACGTTGCTGCCAAAGCGCTATAATCCGCAGCTGCTTTCTTATAAGTTTGGACTATTTACATATATTTAAGAACAGATATAATACGAGCCTGGCAACATTTAAAAACAAACTATGAAATACAATAATATCATAATTCTGCTAATTCTAGTTTTTACTTTTTCTTGTAAACAAAAAGAGACAACAAAAGATACTGAAACTGAGATTGGAACGGAACCCAAAATGTTAGTAACACATTATTACTCCGTTAAGATGGAAAACGGAATTGCAGTAAAGGATAGCCTAAAAGACTGCTTCTCATGTAATCAAGCAGAAGTCTATGACAGAAATGGAAAACAAACGGAATTACGTTTTTATAAATCGAATATGACAGATATGTATGGATATGAAATTTATAATTACAACAATGAAGGATACAAAACAGGCTCAAAATACTTTGAAGGCGATTCATTAACTACGATTTACAAATATGATTTAGGTAATGAAGGCCGAATTTTGAAAGGGATGGCATTTAATGCAAAAACAGATGAACCTTTATATGGTTATTTAAATGAATATGATAAAAATGGAAATCACATTTCTACCGGGTCTTTAAACTCAAAAGAAGAAGTTATTGAATATTATAAAAGGACCTTCAACGACAATGGAATAGTTGTTTTAGAGAATATAGTTGACCTTGAAGATAATCCCACCTTCAAGGTTAAATATGAATACAGACCTCAGGCGGATGAAAATTGGACTGAACAACTTACTTATTACAACGATGAACTTAAAGAAATCCGGTATCGAGAAGAAATAATTATAAAGGGTGAAAAAACATTGCCCAAAAGTGGCGATAAGTAATTGCTTGTTCTTGGCTACCTCCGAATCCCGATAGCTGTCGGGACGCAAGGTTTTTAAGTTTATAAAGGGCTTTCAACGTTTAGTTCTAACCCACGCAACTGCTCATAGCCCGGGCAGTTGGCGGTAATATAAATAACATGAAAATTAAGACTATAATTGGACTATCGATTTTGGTCGTATTTTGTTCTTGTAAACAAGTCAGGCATAATAGTTCAGAAAACGCAGTAAACTCAATTACTGAAAGTGTTTCAGACAATGGAATTCTGATCCAAAATCATATGTATCGCGGAACAGAGTACACTGATTCATTGGGGAATAACTATAAGCTGAGATATATTCCAATTACTATCACTAATGAGTCCGGTGTTCATGTGGAAGCATCAATTGTATTCGATAAAGAATATCAATATCCCAATGCTGATGAAAAATTCAAAGTAATACCTCTTCCAACTGAATGGGCAGTTGAAGGCAAAGGAATTACTGAAATGATGCGGAATGAATTAAAGGACTACATAAACCAACCAAAAATGAACTTGTCCTTGGAACCTGATGAAACTATTAAAATTGGGATTGGAACCCTATACCCCCTGCCTCCTCAGAATGGTGGCATTGATGTCAAAGCCTTATTCTTAATAAGTGACAAAACCTTATATGAGCAATGTAAATGGTTATCAGAAAATTGGCAACAAAAGAAGCCAAAGAAGTCTTTAGCCCTTAAGTTAGATTTTGAGGGGTGTATTATTATTCCTTGTGGCGAATTTCACTTTAGATAAAAAAAGAAAACTACCGCTAACAATGTATATAAGCCATTAAAACGGCTCATATACTTGATCTTCAAGAATTAAAAAATAATTAATGATAAAGTTCTTCCGTAAAATTCGCCAACGATTGCTGAGGGAAAATCGCTTTAGCAAGTATTTACTTTATGCCATTGGTGAAATCTTGCTTGTGGTTATCGGGATTTTAATAGCCTTACAAATCAATAACTGGAATGAAAATCAAAAATTGAAAGCAGAGGAAATTAAGTTGTTACAAGTTTTCAAGTCAAGTATTGAAGCGGACACAACGAGGGTGATTGGGTATATTAAGGATTTTGATTTAAGAAATGACTATATTAATGTTATCCTTCGTCATATAGAAAAAGATTTGCCGCATCATGATTCCATCAATGGTTATTTCATGAATTCAACTGCCCTTTGGATGCCCAGGCTTGACCAGGAAGTTTTTGCCACCCTTACCTCCACTGACCTGAATATCATTTCGAATGATACTTTGAAAAAAGATATCATCTCATATTATTCGTTTGCAAAAAGAAGATTTGATGTTTTTATTAATCGGTATGCCGATATAATTGAAGATGCCAGTAAGAATATTTTTCCTTCCCGATTCAATGCGCTTTGGAACAATAGCTGGAATGACCCAGATAAAGAATTTAGTGGCGGAAGGTTGATGATTCCAAACGATTATGAGGCATTGAAAAATGACAAAGAGTATCTGTATTTTTTAAGAAGCCAAAAGAACCAGTTATACTGGTATGTTAGATCCCCTTTAAAAGACGCGAAACAACATGGAGACAAATTATTGGAATCTCTTGAATATGAATTGAGAAAACTTGAACAAAAGTAACCAGAGGATAACAAGGCGCACATGTAAAACCAGCATCAAATTTAAATTCATAAAATATTTTTATCATGAAAAATCTAATTATGGTATTTACTTTAATAATTGCGCCAGTTAACCTGTCCTTCTCTCAAGAACCTGCTACTTAACAAGAAATTATTAATCTCTCTAAAGAAAAATGGCAATGGATGGCAGATAAAAATGTGGAAGAACTTGCTAATCTCTTTGACGCTAAATCCAAATATGTTCACATGAGTGGAACATGGAAAAAAGAGAGAGCTTGAGATTATTGAAACTGGAAATATTTGGTACAAAAATGCCGATGTTCATGATGTTGCCGTTGAAATAATTGGCAATACAGCAATTCTCTGGAATCGGAGAACTCTTATAGCAGTGGTTCGTGGTAATGAAGTTTCCAATGAATTTACAGTCACAGAAATATATCAAAAGCAAGATAATGACTGGAAACTATTGGACTTGACATTTAGCAGTGTTCGTGACACCCATGAAATTGAACACTAGATACGCTAATAAAAAGGGCAGCACACCACAACGGCTATAACCATCGATTCGGCTGGCGCGTCATAAATCTCAAATTCCAAATTCCAAGAAATCACTATGGAATTTGTAATTTGTTTTTTGGAATTTCCGGTCCCGTCGGGCCATAGCCAGGGCCGATGGCATTAATTAGAACAACAAACCAATCAAGATAATCAATGTTTCAAAAAAACCCCTCTCCTGTTCTTATTGCAATAGCAATGATCCTTATCATTTTGAATTATGACTTCGGTGTGGATTTCAGTGCTAAAAAATTCTGGTTGTTTATTATTTCATTGATTGTTCTTGCTGCTGCAATTGTCCTGATTTACAACAATAAAAACACTGGTAATACACCTTAATAACAACATTTAACATATTCCTTTTCAACTGGTACTATTGCCAACAACGTGAATAGCTCACGCTGCGGGCTAGCACAAAAAATCACTAACTTTCAGAATAATAAATTTTTGTATTCCCGAGCAGTTCGCACTTAAAAGCGCGCTCCAATCACGAACACGGTATCAAAAATATTGGTGAATCACGGCACAACGTGTTTGCCACCGCGCAGACCGCACATCAGACAGTTGTGTTCCATTTGACTTAACATTGCCTCATCTGATAAACATCAAAATAGAACCCTCCTTATCCAACATAATTACTTCTTAAAACCAATAGGCAAGCCATAATTTAATTTTATCTTTATGCTATTCCTGGTATCTTCCACACTACGGTTTGCAATACTATTACATGTCCAAATTACCCAAAGAGAATAAATTTGTTGATCTTTCAGACTATGGAAGACCCATAGCCAAAGTTATCGCGAACTCATTAAAGAATACTGCTATAACTCCTGTACACCTTACTATTGGATTTATAATATCTGGCCTAATTGCCATTTATTGTATTATACAGGGGTATTATTGGCTGGCTGCATTCTTTCTGATTTTTAAGTCAATTTTAGATGCTGCAGATGGTGAATTGGCTCGCGTAAAACAAAAACCATCGTATACAGGTCGTTATTTGGATTCTGTAGCAGACATTCTATTGAATGCTTTATTTTTTATTTCTATCTGGTATATTACCAATACTACCATTTGGACTTGCATTGCGGCATTCATTGGCTTGCAATTACAAGGCACGCTTTATAATTACTACTATGTCATTTTAAGAAATAAATTTGATGGCGATACTACCAGTCGTGTGTTTGAAAACAAAACTCCAAAAGCATTAGATGGCGAAAACCAAAAGCATGTGAATATCCTTTTTGGCTTGTATAAACTGTTATATAGTGCTTTTGATAAAACCATTTATGCCTTAGATAGTAATGCAGATAAAGGAGCAGTATTGCCCAATTGGTTGATGACTTGTGTTTCTACCTTTGGTTTGGGTTTCCAACTGCTCATTATTGCAGCTATGCTTGTATTAGGCTTGAAAGCCATTATTCTGCCTTTCTTTTTAGTTTATACAGTCATGGTTTTTGTTTTCATTGGTGTCAGAAAGTTTTTCTATCCGGAACTGAAAGTGAAAGGTGAAAAACACGACTCAACAATGTATATGAAGTCATAGCTTCTTTGGGTTGCTACGTTTCATATACTGACCGTTGCCGGTAATTAAAAACAAATTGAACCATGAGAAATAGCAGTATTAAATTCTCAGTATTGGCATTTATACTCTTATTAAGTGCTTGCAAAACCGAGAAATCAAAGACAAAAGAAAATAATTCTTCCGCCGAAGAAAGACTTTATCTTGACCAAGAACCTCCTGGTTTAACACCTGAACCTTTCGCATCTGATCTGGTTTCAACAGGAGGTTGGGAGTACAGTGGAGTCTTTAGTCCTGATATGAAAGAATTTTATTTCCTCAGACAAGTTGAAGGAACTGAGCAACAAGAATTTGTTGTCTACAAAAATGTGGGGGATAAATGGAATGAGACAGTCATCTCTTCTCGCCAGGGACAGCCTTTTATTTCTCCAGATGGCAAGACAATGCATCTGGGCAGGAGATATAAGGAACGTCTGAAAAATGGAGACTGGTCTGAAATAAAAAAACTAGACGCGCCTTTCGATAGTTTACTAATCATGCGTCTTACAGCTTCTTCAAAAGGGACTTATTATTTTGATGAATTCAAACAGGATTTTACAGGCGATATTCGCTATTCAAGATTAATAGATGGTAAATATGAAGAACCAAAATTACTCAGTGAAAAGATCAATACTGGAAAAAGCTTTCATCCTTTTATAGCACCCGATGAATCTTACTTACTATTTGATAGTGAAAGAGAAGGCGGTTACGGCGATTCTGACATTTATATTAGTTTTCGTCAACAAAATGGTTCATGGGGCAATCCTATTAATTTAGGAGATAAAATAAACACCAGTGCTTGGGAAGCTTCTGCAAGTGTAACACCAGATGGAAAATATCTATTCTTTAACAGGAATATGGGCTCAGATAATTATGAGAATGTAGACATATTTTGGGTAAGCTCAGAGGTTATAGAAAAACTAAAACCACAAGAATAGAAAGATTACTGGCGCCAACGCGGTGTATAAGCAATAGCTGCATCAGGGTTATACTGAGGTCAAAGCAATTCAGTAAGTTGATGGCTGTTTGAATGTGCTAGGTTTTTAAGGCGCTATTAATTTTTTACCAGAACCTTGAGTATAATCTCTGAGAACAAATAGATTAGATAGAATGAAAGACAATGCAGGTACTTTTCGTTTCACATATTTTACCGATAAGTATAATGAAACTTTTGACTTTTACAAGATCAGCTTAGATTTTAGTTTAGAACATTCCTGGGATAGAAATGAAGATGATAAAGGCGCTCTTTTTAGGATTGGTGAAGGGTTGATTGAAATACTACAAAGGCCCAAAGATTCTGAAAATAAGTATCCTGCTTTGGACTATCGCATGCCGCAAGGTGTTTTTACCGGTATCCAGGTTTGGAATATAGACGAACTATTTAATACATATAAAGCAAGGGATGTTCCTTTCAAACAAGAGATAATTGATCAACCATGGGGCCATAGAAGTTTCTATGTACGGGAACCAAATGGGTTGGTACTGGGTTTCTATGAAGAAAAATTCTGACTCCAGAATACACCTTCCAACCCACTTGAAAAACTGAGTGGAAACCTCATGTGCTTTTATAGTATCCGTATAAACAAGCAATGGCGAATGATTTTCAAATGGCATAAGGGAAATCGCCAAATTTCTGGAGCTGCCGCACGGCGCCTGAGTGAATATTCTGGGAATTCTGCAAAGATCCGGCCTGGACTTCAAGATAATTATGAAATCCTAGCGGAGAGGGAAGTGAAGAAGGATGAATTTTATGAACTTCAGAAGTTTGAGAATAATAACGACGCCTAAAAATGGCTATAGCCCATCGCCTGCCCGGGCTTTGTAAATTTTCCTACATTAGGGTTTATTAATCAAAACCGGCTTGATCTGTCTATAGTGGCGCCTGGCCATAGCTGCAAGCGTTAGGCTCAATAAAAAGTGAAAACTGCGATATTAATCATAGATATGCTGAATGACTACTTCCAGGATGGGAAGTTGGCTGATCATAGAAAGATATTATGTGATAAAATAAATGAGTTAACAGGCCTGGGCAGAGAAATAGGTTTTGATGTTATTTGGGTTAGACAAGAATTTAAGAAAGACCTGAGTGATGCTTTTCTGATTATGAGAGAAAAAAACATATCCAAAACCATTGAGAAAACAGAAGGTTCGCAAATCCTCAATGAACTGATCATACACGAGAATGATTATGAAATTGTAAAGAAGCGTTATAGCGCTTTTTACAAAACCAAACTTGATGAAATCCTAAGTCGGGCAAATATCGAACAGCTGATTATCTGCGGAATAAATACCCATGCTTGCGTTAGAATGGCGGCAATAGATGCATATCAAAGAGACATAAAGGTTATAATAGCGACCGACTGCGTAAAATCGTATGATGAGGAGCATCACAAAATTACCTTAGGTTATCTGGGAAGTGGAATTGCAAGTCTTATGGGGAACGAAGAAATTAAAAATAAATTCTGAGCCCAACATTGGCTATACCCCATTGCTTCCTTCTCACAAAAAGAAAATCCCTAAATTTAATTAACCAATAATTGCCAGAGGTAACAGCAACTCCTGCCTGGCTGTTTTGCCATGAGCCGTTTTAAGGCAAAATACCTGCCCGAGTGATCTTGCATAGCCGGGGGCCGTTAGGCTTAATAAAATATAGAATGAGATATTTTTTACTGCTAATCCCATTTGTACTTCAAGCAACCTTTTTAAATGCACAAAAATCATTTGATGAATCTTTAGTCTTCACGGATAAGGTTTTAAGTGAAATTACGGCAAGAGAAGACATAGTTGGGACATCAATAACCATTGGGCTTGCTGATTCCATTCTGTTTTCAAAAGGATATGGATTAGCTGATAGAGAATTAAAAGTGCCTACTCAAGATTATCATAAGTTCAGAATCTACAGCTTGTCAAAACATATTACAGCAATTGCCGCAGCAAAATTACACGAGGATGGCTTGCTTGATCTTGACAAGAAAATAATTGAATATATCCCATTTCTTGACGAAAATCTTCATATGATAACATCCAGACAACTTATTGGGCATATTGCCGGAATCCGTGCCTATAAAGATGAGGAGTGGCAAAAAGTATCGAATAGTGTTTGCATCACTCCCTTTGAGTCTATTATCTCCTTTCAGAATGATCCGTTGGAATTTAAACCAGGCGAGGCGTATTCCTACACCTCATTTGGCTATGTGCTGTTGAGTGCGGTTATTGAAAAAGTGTCAGGCCAGCCATTTATGGAGTATCTGGAAGAATCGTTTTTCAAGCCATTAAAATTAAATATCACCCTCGATAACGCAGATGAAATTGATAATTTAACTGCTAAGCCTTATGAATATTGGAAAGGTACAATGTATAATGCCAGATATGCTAACAACACTTGCAAATTTGGAGGCGGAGGCTTCTCGGCCTCTTCTAAAGACGTCGTATTGTTCAATCTGGCCGTACATCAGGGTAAGGTATTAAACCAGGAGTCCTTGAATATGGTTATGACATCAATGAGGCTCAACAACGGAGACAAGACCAATTATGGATTCGGATTGCAGTATGATACAGATGCGAAAGGACGATATTATGCATGGCATAGCGGGCGTAGCAGAGGTGGAAGAAATGCGTTGGTAATTTACCCAAAAAAGAAACTGGTTGTATGTATTTCGGCAAACACTAATGGAGATGGAATAGTAGAAGAAGCTGAAAGTATTGCACAATCCGTTTTAAATGAAATGGAAAAAAATTGAGCCTGATAATGTATTTACACTATATGCTGCTGGAAACGACTTATATGCTATCCGTTAGTTGCAAGCTCAAGAAACGCTCGCACATAAATTGAACTACATCGAAACAACAGAAAATATATTCGCTCATTTTGAAAAGTTTATCAGACTTTCTGAAAATTTGAACTCTGAACTGACAAAACGAATAAAACCGATAGCGTTTCGCAAGGGAGACCTGGTATTAGATGCAGACCAAATTTGTACAAAAAGTTATTTTATCAAAAAAGGAATTCTTAGAACTTACTTTATTAAAGACGGAAAAGAAGTCAGTGAATATTTTAGCGGAAGTAATGAATGGGTCAACTCACCTCGGAGTTTTATGCAAAGAGAAAAAGACATATATTATATTGACGCCATAGAAAATACAGAGGCCTATTTTATAACGGCAAAAGACCTTGTCTATCTTTTTGACAATTTTCCGGAAATGGAACGTTATGCACGCCTGTCTATGGGAACTGTTTTTGGTCATTTTTTGGAACGTATAACCTCTATGAGGTTTACATCAGCAAAAGAAAGATATCTTCATTTTCAGAAAACCTACTCTAATATTTATCATCGTATCCCATTGGGAATGGTTGCTTCGTATTTAGGGATAACTCAAGAAACCTTAAGCAGGGTTAGGGCTCAAAAGTAATTATTTGATTTAAGTCAAAAGTTCTGATTATTCTAATCAGTAGCTTTAAGTCTGAATTAAAACACATAATGAAGCCAAAAACCAAAAGACTACTATTCATTATCGCTCTCGCTCTCATTTCTGGGCTAGTTTACATCTTTACTTATGTGCCAGGTCTATCAAAAAAACACGGAGTTGTCGAAACGCTTTTGTACCTGGGAGATTCTGACAATCAGCCTCTGATTGTAGCTTTTGGAGGCGCAGAAGGTGGCATTGACTGGCACAGAAACCACATGAAAAGTAAAAGGGATAGTCTAATTCAAAAAGGCTATGCGATTTTGGCGATTGGGTATTTCAACGCAGAAGGAACGCCAAGAAATCTCGACAGAATTTCACTGGACGCAATTTCAGACACGATAATGAACATTGCTAAAAATCCAAAAATTGATGAGTCTAAAATTGCACTTATCGGAGGTTCACGTGGTGGCGAATTAGTCTTGAATTTAGCTAGTAGGTTTGACCATTTCAAGGCAGTTATTGCAATGTCAACATCAAACGTTAGCTTCCCTGCAATTACTTGGTCTGCAAACACTTCTTCTTGGACTTATAAAGATAAAGAGGTTCCTTATGTGCCTGCACCTTTTAAAACAATCGGTCCTGCATTAAAAGGAGATTTGTTAGCAGCTCACAAAATGATGCTTGAAGATAAAGAAGCTTCAAAGAAAGCAGAAATTGAAGTCGAAAACATTAATGGGGCCATATTAATACTATCAGGGAAAAATGACGGCCAATGGCCAGCATCAGAAATGTCTGACCAATTAATTCAAAGATTAAAAAATAAAAATTTTAAGTATTATTACCAGCATGTAAAACTAGAGGGTGGACACATTGCCCCTTTAGAAAATTTCAATTTCGTTTATGATTTTTTAGATAAATATTTACCAGCAAAATGAACAAAGCCCGCAGCTGGCTACGTACGAAAAACATGGCAAAATTGCTAAATGGAAGTGTCTGTGTGAATTTGCCCGTTGCCAAATTTTGAACATTTGGATTAATTAAAAAAGAAAAGACAATTAAAAAAACGACATTAGCTTCATCCAAATAGAATGGCTTATAACCGCCATGCTATTCTTATACCAGCCGCTGGCAAGACTGCTGACAAACCAAACACTTATAATTAATTGAGTGCAACTGAACACAGGGAAGCTAAAAACTGAATAGAGTAGGCAATCATTAAATTATTTCAATATGAAAAAAATAATGACCCCTCTTTATTTCTTTGCTGTTTTGCTATTAATTCAAAATAGCCCTGCTTTGGCACAAACGCCAGACAATTCTGCCCAAATAAAAGAAACAGTCCTGAATTATTTGGAAGGCATGGAATCCAATAACCAATGATTAAATTTTTCAAAGGGCAGAACGGATAAGTGTGTAGCCAGAAGGTGCGCTGGCCTTAAAAAACAAAAGAAATGATAAAGTTTTTCAGAAGAATCAGACAAAATCTACTCACTGAAAATAAGTTCAGTAAATATTTGTTTTACGCAATTGGTGAAATCATTCTTGTTGTAATCGGTATTCTGATTGCATTACAAATCAATAATTCCAACGAATCGAATAAACAAAGGGCCAAGGAAGTTCAGTTCCTGAAAAACCTGAAGAGTGACTTAATTTTTGAAGAAAGCGAGCTTGAAAGCTATATCGGAATAAGAGAAAGTATAGTGAGCTCTGCTCAAATTGTACTTGAACACTTCAATGGCAAGCCAGTGGAAAATTTACATATGTTTAATTTCCATACGTTCAACGTGGGTATATGGCAGGAGTTTCAGAGAAATAACAACACATTCCTGGAGCTGTTAAATTCAGGCAACCTTACCATAATTTCAAATGATTCAATAAAAAATGGGCTCCTGAACTTAGATTTAATTCACAAAAAAATAATATCCGATCGGGAACATCTGAGAAACGATATGGAGCATTATTTCTATGATCCCTGGTTTAAAACTGTTGATTTAGACCCCTTTGCCCAAAGTTTTGTTTTCTATGCTAACAACGGGGAATTTGATAATACTCCCCTTTCAAAAGAAGAAATTGATAGCCTGATAAGTGATAAAGTATTTAAGAATGGATTTGTCTTATCAGTATTTACGAATTCCTTAATTATCGATGAGTATAAGAGAATGAAAGACCTGAACAAAAAAGTAGTTGAATTGATTAATAAGGAAATAGCTAAAGGCTAGCCTTCTGTAACCACAATTTGTTGTATTGTTCGCTGCGCTGGCAATGGTCGATTCGACGGCGTCCTAATCCACTTTTAATTGCTAATTTAATCGGTAACTGAGGGTTATATGATTCGTTGCCCGCAATAAAATTTATATAAACAATATAAAAGCAAAAAAATGAGCGAACAACTTAAGAGTATAACTGAAAAGCATTGCAAAAATCCACCTGCAAAATATGATGACCTTAAAGTGCTGTTTCTTAATTGCACATTGAATCGAACGCCGGTACAATCGCATACAGAAGGTTTGATTAAAAAGGCTCAGATGATTTTTGAGTCGGTTGGTGCTTCAACCAAAATAATTAGACCTGTGGATTACGATATTCCTGCAGGATTAGGCCTTGATATGTCCAAGACTCCTGAATGGGATAAGGACGATTGGCCAATAATTCAAAAAGAAGTGGATGCCTGTGATATTTTAATTTTATGTACTTCGGTTTGGTTAGGAGAGAAGTCATCAGTATGTAACCGAACCTTAGAACGCATGTATGGATATACACATCAATTTAATCAAAAAGGGCAATACAGGGATTACGGAAAAGTTGGGGCTACCCTCATCACGGGGAATGAAGATGGAGTAAAGCACTGTGCAATGAACATCTTATTTTCGCTTTCTCATATTGGCTATACCGTACCCCCACAGGCGGATGCCGGCTGGATGGGTGAAGCAGGACCTGGACCATCTTATATGGATGAGGGCTCTGGAGGTCCGGAAAATGATTTTACCAATAGGAACACCACTTTCCTGGTATGGAATTGTTTGCACTTGGCGCGAATGCTAAAAGACCAGGGTGGCGTGCCCGCGTATGGCAACCTTCCAGACGAATGGAAAGCGGGCTGTACCACTGGGATGGATAGTCCGGAACATAAACGCTAGTGTAATGATAAAAGCACTGGTATCATTCTTTAAGAAATTGAAGCAAGAAACTAAAGCCAAAACAGCCGCCAGATAGACCTTGTATAGCCGGGGGCCGTTAGGTGCAACATTCATAGATCATGCAAATCCGCAAAATAAGAATTGACGAGTTTGAATTTGACTGCAGGGTTTCGGGTAAGGAAGAAAACGAACTGGTAATCTTACTTCATGGGTTTCCAGAAACTTCGTACATGTGGATAAATCTGATGGAAGAACTATCTCCATTAGGCTATTATTGCGTAGCCCCGGATATGCGCGGTTATAGCAAGGATGCTTGTCCCAAAGGCGTTCATAACTATACCGTTCAAAAATTGAGCGGCGATATTTTAAACATTGCCGCTGCCATGCATGCCGATAAATTTCATCTTATAGGTCACGACTGGGGTGCTGGTATAGGCTGGAATATTGTCTTTCAAAACCCTGAAAAAATCATAAGCTGGACAGCCTTATCGGTTCCCCACCCCAGAGGCTTTGCAAAAGCAATTAAATCCGATAAGGAACAAAGAAAAAAGAGTCGTTATATAGGACAATTTTTGGTTCCTGTTATTCCTGAAATCATGTTACGGAAAAACGATTTTAAAAAATTCAGGAGGTTATGGAAACACAGTTCGAAAGAAGAACTGAATAACTACCTTTCCGTTTTCAGGAGAAAATATACTTTAACCGCTGCTCTGAATTATTACAGGGCAAACCTGGGCAAAAGAAATAGACAAGCTGTTGGGGAAATAACCCGGCCAACATTATTTATTTGGGGTAAAAAAGATTTGGCTATTGGGAAGGTAGCTGCTGAAAACAACCATAAGTATATGAAAGGTGATTATACCTTCCTGGATTTAGATGGCGGCCATTGGTTAATTCAGACAAATTATAATGAGGTGAAAAAGGCCGTGATCGAACACCTTAAGAAAAATAAATCTGCACCGAACAATGTTTAAGCTATTCGCATTTTTTTTATGTTTTATCTGCAGCTTAACTACCCTTGAGGCGCATCCGGGTATTGGAATTGTTATGGATAGTAAGGGTAATGTATTCTACACAGACTTGAATCATGTATGGAAAATATCAAAAAATGGCAAACAGTCTATTGCGGTCAGGAATATTCATACACATGAACTTTATATAGACCCAGAGGATAATCTATATGGAGAACATGAATGGTATGAAGGAGAAGCTACGGATAAGTGGGGCAATTATGTATGGCGTTTAAGCAATGACGGTGTATTTGAAAAAACCATACCAGATGTTGAAGGGTTTCTCGACAACAATACATTGGTTAGAGATCTTGAAAATAACACCTATTGGGTAGAAAAATCTGATGGGCATGATGTTTTGATAAAGCAAACGTTAAGCGGGCAGAACTGCTATGTTACTGATGAAAAATTCGAAGATATACGCTGGATGTATTTTTCAAAACATGACAGCAACCTTTATGTAGTTGATCATTTGACCATTAAAAAAGTGACCCCTGCCGGAGATGTAACCATAATAGCAGATAATCTAAAGGAGGAAAAAATGTCTTTCGGAGGCGTGGCTGACCGTCACTATGTATTTGGAATGTGGTCGGATAAGAAAAAGAATTTATTCGTAGCCGTTTATGGAGCAGGTCATGTAAAGAAAATTAGCCCTAATGGAAAAATGACTGTCATTTTCGAATCGAATACATTTTGGTCTCCTTGCGGAGGATTAATGGCACCCGATGGAACACATTGGATAATGGAATTCTCCAGGAGAAATAAAACGCGCGTAAGAAAAATCACTAAAGAGGGCAAACACACTCTTTATAAGACTTAAATTTTACCTGTAAGAATAATATAAAGCCAACAAGGCTATAAGTAATTGCTTATTCTCCGTTTGGCGTATACTGGCAATTAATCACTAAACCAGGCAAATACTTAAAGCCGAGACGATACCAAGGAGCCAACAATATGTAAATTAAGGTGTATATAAACTTTGAAACAAAGAGGTTAAAATTAAGACCGATCACTTTAGAAGATGCTGATTTTATAATTGATTTGTTGAATTCTAAAGGCTGGTTAGCATTTATTGGAGACAGAAACGTTTCGAACAAAAAAGATGCTGAAAATTACATTCAAAGGATACTTGACAATAAAGAGTTTTATTACAATATTTTTGAATTAAAAACATCCCGAAAAGCCATTGGAATAATTACATTTCTGAAAAGAGAAGATGAAATATTTCCCGATATAGGATTTGCCCTTTTGCCTGAGTTTGAAAAAAAGGGCTATGCTTTTGAAGCAAGCAAATCTTATCTTGAAAGGATAAAAAGCTTAAACCGCTACGACAATATAATTGCAATTACACTGCCTGACAATATAAAGTCAATCAACTTATTGCATAAACTTGGGCTTCAATACACAGGCAATTATAAAAAAGGTGAAACCATTTTATCCTATTATAGCTTGAATAACAAAAATTATCCCCTAAAAGCCCCTGACTGAGGGTTATACGAGACCGTGTACGTAATTTAAAAAATGAGCCACCCCAAAATAAAGATTAAGAAAAATAAATTTGACAGGGTATTAGAGATTCTGAGCCTTGTATTAATACTGAGTTCAGCCCTGATTATTCTAATGTATTACAATCACCTTCCGGAGGATCTGCCTATCCATTTCAACACACCCCAGAAGGATTCCCATGGTTATGGTAACAAAAGCGTATTGTGGGAATTACCCATAATTCTGGGCATTATTGTCCTTATCATTACCAAGCTCAGTCAGTATCCATGGGTTTTTAACTACCCCATTAGAATTAAGCCCGAAAATGTCGAATACAACTATAAAATGGCATCACAGATGTTAAGGGTTTTAGGCACTGCCATAAGCTTTACCTGCTTTTCTCTGACACTGACATCTATTCTAAACGGACTGGGGTTTTATCCTGAACTGGAGAGTTATTTGTCCCCTTTTCTAATCGGTTTGTTGTTCGGGATACCTCTTGTTTATTTAGTGATCATCTTAATGAAACAAATCTAAAAACACCAAGGATTATTGCCAATGCCTCTGCCCTTTCCCAAAATTAATTACCTTTTGGTCTAATTAGTTTTAGTCTTCCCAGGTGTTGCCAACAGCGGCACTGGCCATATACAAGACCGTTGCAAAAAAGGCACCTATTGTTATGAAATTTTTATTCTTACTCTTAATATTGTTGAATTTGAGCACCTGCCAACAATACAACAGCGATCAAGCTAAGATCAAAAAACAGCGCACAAGACATTATTCTGCTATAACAGACCCTCTAACCCGCGAAATTAGAAAAGGTGAAATCGAATTTGATTTTGAAATCGGATTTGACAAAAATGGCAATCAGACATATTCAATTAATTTCCTGTTGTATCCTAAAGACACGGTCTGGATCAATGCAAAAAGTTATGAGAAAAAAATTGGTGATAAAACTTGTTTTTATCGAGACACCACATTGCTGCAATGCAAACTGAAGCGAAATGATACGCTCTGGGTTTTCTATCCCCCAAATATTGACAAGCCCATATCATATGAACTTCATGATAAAAAAGGATTAATCGGAGGCATATTTCCTAGTATGACAGATAAGTTTCCTTATAAGAAAAGCTTCTTAAGTGAACGAAAATTTGATGAACGAGGAAACTTAAACTACTACGTAAATACTGAATACTATTTACCTGAAGACTTTGACTTTGGAAAAAATCAGGCTAAAAAGACCCAACGAGAGAATCTTATACAGGCGGAGGGCCCAAATATTTTTGAATCAGAATATGAATACTATGATTAAGGGGGCTTCTCAACTTGAACTTTTAATGCGCTTTACAAAAACGCCTATAGCCCTTAGCCGGCCAGGGCTTGGACAAATTTTCCTACATTAGAGTATACCAAACAAACCCGCTCTGGTATACCTTTCAAGCAGCCGGGCCCTTTAGTGGCAATTTGAGAAAATGGATGAAAATAGGCGTAGCACAAATAGAAACAAGTAAAGGAAATATTCAGAAGAATATTGAAATCCATAAAACCTGGATTGAACTTGCGATTATGGAAAAGGCAGACTTAATTGTCTTTCCGGAATTATCTCTTACAGGTTATGAACCAGAATTGGCTGCTAAACTGGCAATAGACCTAAACGATCCGAGATTGGACGATTTCCAAAAATTAAGTGACCTGAATAACATTACAATCGGACTTGGGATACCTGCCCGGTCAGATTCTGGGATTCTGATAAGCATGGCAATATTCCAAACTGGCCAGGACCGAAAAAAATATTCAAAACAAAGGTTGCACCCGGATGAACTCCCATATTTTGTGGAAGCGGAGGGGCAACTGATTTTGACGGTTAAAAACATAAATGTTGCGCCTGCTATTTGCTATGAGTCCCTTCAGAAGGAGCATTCTGAAAATGCCATAAAACTGGGTGCCGCCATTTATTTGGCAAGCGTTGCCAAATCTCAAAACGGAATTGAAAAGGCCTTCGCACACTATCCCCAAATAGCGAAAAAATATTCAGTGCCCGTAATAATGGCGAATCACATTGGATTATGCGACAATTTACTATGTGCCGGACAAAGTGCCGTTTGGAACGAAAAAGGGGAAATCTCAGGAAAACTGGAAAAAGACAAAGAAGGCCTTTTACTATATAATACCGAAACAGCGCAAGTAATATTAAAAGGAAAAACTACAGCCAAGGATGGAAGAAAAAATTGAAATTCAATTAAGTAAGACCAAAATTCTTCTTCTCTTAAGCGGGGCAATCGCTTTTGTAGTACTGGGAACACTACTCGCAATGAACCCTGAACCATTTAGAAGTCCCCTTTTCCGAAATCCAGAAACGATAAGGATTGCAGGAATAGTAGCAGTTGGATTTTTTGGACTATGTCTGATTTTTATCGCGAAAAAACTATTTGACCAAAAAGCTGGACTTATAATTGACCAAAAGGGAATAACCGATAACTCCAATTCAACAAGCGTAGGACTTATAGAATGGGATGACATTAGTGATATTGGAACAATTCAGGTGGCTTCAACAAAAATTTTAATGCTTGAGACTGATAAACCTGACAAATACATCAATCGAGCAAAAAATGGCATTTCGAAAAGAGCATTGAAAGCTAATCATAAAATGTACGGCTCGCCATTATCCATAGTTTCAAACTCGCTGAAAATAAAATATGACGATTTGGAAAAACTGATTAGAGAAGAATTTGAGAAAAGAAAAAAATAAACCCAATACCTCAACAATAACTATAAAGGCATTCCTCCCGGGACACACTCCATTCACATGACCTTGGCAGTCATTAAAAAAAGTGAACCTCCAACAAGGTGTTTAAAACATAGGCAGGAAGTTTTATACTCCAGGTTTTTTCTTCTTTATAAATATTTACCAAGTTCTTAACTTTGCCCTTTAGGATTAATAAGGGAAATCAAAAAAATTAAAATTATTCTCTTTGCTTAATACGAATCTTCGCTAAAAAAGAATATCCTTTATGAAAAAAGCAATCTTATCTTTCTTTCTTATATTATTTGCCCAACACTCATTTTCGCAGGAAGTGGAAAACGGACCAGATTTTAGTGATATAGATAGCATTGAAAAAGCGATTGCGTTATATGAAAAAGGTGAATTGTCTAAAATTTATATGATGCCATTGGAGTTTGGAGGTGAAGATATCCCGGCTAACACGCTCTACGTTCCGGAATTTGTCCAGGAATTCAAAGAAGGATTTGACAGGATAGTTGAGAAGTTACTCTTAGACGGGAAAAAATTAAGTTTTGACGCAAACCCTGAATATAAAGGAAGAAGTTTTATTCCCTCCAGGCTTACCCTTGAAGTCTCAGGTGAAGCAGAATTCATTGAAACCATAGATATTTGGTAAAGGCTATAAGGTGTTACAACATCGGCTAGGCCCTTAACATCCTTTCCCCAAAAAGAAAATCCCTACTTTTAATTAATCAGTATTCAACCCAGGTAGATACAGCGCCTGTCTGGCTCTAAATCCGTGTGCCGTTTTAAGGCAAAATACCCGCGCGGGCAGCCTTGCATAGCCGATTCTGTTATCTTCAGTCCCGATAGTTATCGGGACCAACCACTAAGCAATGATAAAATTCTTCCGTAAGATTAGACATAAAATGCTGACTGATAATAAATTAAGCAAATATTTATTATATGCTGTAGGAGAAATTGTTCTTGTAGTAATTGGAATACTCATAGCATTAAATATTAATAACAATAATGAAAATAAAATAATAAAAGCTAAAGAGCAGATCTATTTGATTCAGCTAAAAGAAGAGTTTACCCGGGTCCAAATTACCTTTGAGGAACAATCTAAAATGAACATTCATATTTACAACTCGGCTAAAGAAATAATTGAACTAACAGCAAATGGAATTAAGGCGGAAGATGAACCTGAGTTATCAAAAATCTTAATAGCAACGTTTGCTCGAACTGTTGGTTTCAATACTAAAATTGGCTTACTGGATGAAATTAAAAGTACCGGGAGTTTAAAAGATATTTCAAATCTGGAATTGAGAAAACAGTTAATTGAGTGGGACATTATGGATTCGGAATTGGAACTTAATCTAAACTATCTTCACAACGAATGGTATAATTTATTGGACTTGTTTAGCAAAAAAGGGGATATAAAAAGATTGTGGGATGATTCAGGATTATCTGAAAACTTTTTTGGGCTATCAAAAAGCCAAAATAATTCGAGCAACTTAGATTTAATTAATTCCAAAGAATTTCAAAATATACTGTTACTATTTATCTCTTTTTCGCAATCCACTCAAAAAGAATGGATTGAACCTACAAACGACAGGATTGATTTTATTCTTGAATTATTAGACAAAGAAATAAAGCAAGGCTAAAAAGGTGTTTAGTGAATTGCGGCTGCAATCCCCAATCCGAATTCATTTCATCCTCAAGTATCGACACTTCAGGCAATTTAAATTTGGCAACAACATATAATTTGAGAATTTCCCCGGGTAAAACATAGCCCTATGAAGCTTTTGATATTCGGAGGAACAGGCAAGACGGGTCGCGAATTGATTAAACAAGGGCTCGCCCAGGGACATCAAATAACGGCTGTTGTCCGAAATCCTAAAAAGTTAAAAATCAATAACCCAAATTTACGGATCGTAAAAGGAGATGTATTGTTACCAGAAAGCATAGAAAGTTCATTTCAGGGACAGGATGCCGCCCTATCTGCCTTAGGCCATAAACGATTCTTTATAAAGACAACCATTCTTTCGAGGGGCACAAAAAATATTATAAGTGCTATGAACAAAAACGGTGTTAAACGTTTTATTTGCATCACTTCTCTTGGTATAAATGACAGTAGATTTAAGCTCGGGCTATATTACACTCTTTTCACTATTCCTATAATTCTCTTTTTCTATTTTTTAGATAAATCGAAACAAGAAAAACGAATAATGGAAAGTGATCTGGATTGGACAATCGTTCGTCCTGCTCAACTGACCAATGGAAAATTAAGAACGAGTTATCGTCATGGCATTAAGGTTGGGCATTATGTACTGACCAAAATGATCTCACGTGCCAGCGTTGCCCACTTTATGCTAGAGAATTTGGAATCCGACAGGTATCTGCACAAAGCAGTTGGAATCACAAACTAAAACAGTAGTCAATATCGCATCTAATCTATGCCTCAATCGGCCAGACAACCAGTCGCCACAATTAATTGCAGGTCGGTCTGGCTAATAAAATAGATAAGCGCCTTTACCCCCACCTCTGATTCGCACAAACGCTCCGTGAATTGCAGGCCATCTGAATCATTGCCGCCTGACTGCCAATAATCATTGTCAATACTGTTTTGCAGTGTACTTTAAAAAGCTTTAAGATCAACAAATAACCAAATGCCCTTGAGGAATGCGATGAAACAGATGTAACATTTTTTGATTTCTGTATCTAAAGCTAAAATCAAATACAGAAATCATGAAAAACCTCTTTTTATTCTTAGCATTCTTTTTTTATGTAGCAGTTCAGGCACAAGAAAACCCGCCCATTCATGTTGAAGTAACAGGTAAGGGAAAACCCGTGTTGCTCATCCCCGGCTTTACTGTTCCCGGCGAAATCTGGGAAAGCACCGTTGAGCAACTACAGGAAAACCACGAGTGTCATATCATTACAATTGCGGGATTCGCAGGGAAAGACCCAATCGATTTTCCCTGGCTCCCAAAAGTTAACAACGCCCTTGAAGCCTACATAGAGGAAAAACAGTTATCAGATTTAACGGTAATCGGACACAGCTTGGGCGGAACCGTGGCTACCTGGCTTGCCAGCAGGGAAAACAATAAAATATCGAAAATTGTACTGGTAGATGCCCTGCCCGCCACAGGCGCTATTATGATTCCAAATTTTAACCCTGATAATCTGGCGTATGACAGCCCGTTTAACAATCAACAGCTGGCCATGAACCAGGCTGAATTCGAACAAATGGCTACAGGCATGTCTCAAGGGATGAGCCTTAATCCGGACGCTCAAAAAAAGATTGAGGAATGGATTATAATGGCAGACCGTAAAACCTATGTCTATGGATATACCGATTATCTAAAACTGGATTTGAGGGATGACTTGAAAAATATTTCCATCCCCGTAACCATTATAGCAGCAGAGAAGCCCTTTGGAAAAGAAATGGTTACTCAAACCTATCAAAGCCAATATGCCAATTTATCTCACTTTGATTTGATAATTGCCGAGAATTCAGCTCACTTTGTGATGTTCGATAAACCAGAATGGTTTACGGAGCAAATTCAGAGAATCCTGTCATTGAACTAAATGGATATAGAAAAGGAGTTTACGGCTATTTATAATAACCATGCTTCCAGGGTCTTTAGATTATGCCTGGGTTACGCTTCAGGCAATCCGGAATTGGCCAAAGAATGGCAGCAGGATACCTTTATAAAGGTTTGGAACCACAGAAAATCATTTAAGGGGAAATCTTCCATAAGCACCTGGATATACAGAATAGCCGTAAACACCTGCCTGGCCGATTTAAAAAAATCTACTAAACAGTTTCCAATCAAGGACAATATGCTGCAAATGACAATGGAACCCGATCAGGAGGAGCAGGAGGATAAAGTCCCAAAAATGTACGACTGTATCAATCAACTCAGCAAAAACAATAAGACCCTTATTTTAATGGAATTAGAGGAAATTCCCCAAGCCTCCATTGCAGAAACCCTGGGTATCAATCACGGCGCAGTCAGAACGCGGTTAAACCGAATCAGAAAAGCACTCTTAAAATGCATTACAGATGAAAAATGATAAGCTTACGCAGATATGGAAAAGTCAAAAGAAGGATTCTCCACTTTCGGATCCTGAGTTGGTTATCAGAAAAGCAAAAAAGCAACGCAACGGCCAATTTGCATCCATTGCAATTATGTCAATAACTGTTTTAGTTTTGGTGATCTATGCTGCCTATTATACCGGAAGCCAATGGAATAACTTTAGTCTCGGGCTTTTGTTAATGATATCCAGCCTTACTTTTCGCATTATTATAGAATTCGTCTCGCTTTATCGAAAAGAAAGCCGGCTTGTTACCATGGACAATATTTCATTCCAGAAATACCTGAAAAAGCATTACAAATTAAGGTTAAAGGTTAACTACATTATTACACCGATATGTTTTGCAATATACCTTTATGGATTCTTAAAATTATTGCCCTATTTTAAACGGGAATTTTCCGAAGCTTTCTATATGTATATTTTAGTTTCCGGTTTGGTTTCGCTTCTTGTTTTGGCCATAATTATTGTACAGAGTATAGTGAAGGAACGTAATTTCCTACTGCGACTAAAAAGAAAATAGTATTGAGTATTCATTCTCTTTTTAATTACTAAAGAAAACGGTGCGAAAGCACAACAATAGCTATCATTTATGTTGGCCATTCCTTCCTTTAAAAATTTATCCTAATTTTAAAAGGACAACCAGGCCAAACACTAGCTACAGCAGTTTCGCCTTAACAACCTGCCGGCGCCAGTTGCAAATTTATTCCGTAATGCGATGAAGACCCAACGCCTGGCTAACTGCAATCAAAACAGAATCATGGCCGGGACCGTCAGGGATTAATTATGAAAAATTGGAAGAAAATTAGTCTTTTGACAATAGCTGGACTACTGGTATTGCTGATTGGAATATTTTATCTATTCAATATTTCTGTTTCAATACCTTCCTCTGATATTCAGTTTTCACCCAGCAATGCCAAGAGACCATTAAACTTTACAAACGAAGGAAAAAAACCAAAAAACATTATCATTTTTATAGCCGATGGTATGGGGTTTGGTCATTTATCTTTAGCGCTGCAAACCCAGCAGTCGGAAAAAAAGGTTTCGGTTTGGCAGCAATTTGATGTTAAAGGCTGGCACGACGCCAGATCCGCTTACGGATCTCTTACTGACTCAGAAGCCTCTGCAACGGCAATTGCTACCGGAACATCAACGAATTTTGGTCATATTGGATTGGATAAAGATGGAAACCCGGTTCAAAACATATTTGAGTTAGCCTCAGATCTGCATTATAATACCGGAATTGTGACAGACTCCTACGTCTGGGATGGCACACCTGCAGCCTTTTCGGCACACATTAGAAATGAAGATGATGCCAGAAGCATCCTCCAGCAGATTGCCACAAGTGAGTTAGATTTGCTTTTTGGGGAACTCGAAGATGTGGGTGAAGGAGATGTACCCGAAGAAAATGAATCCCTGGATATTTTAAGAAAGCGGTTTATAATGCTTGACCGCTCGCTAGAACTTCCAGGCGGTGGCAACAGCTCAAAACCTATCGCAGCTATTTTCAGGGAAGATGAAATTCAGGATATGCAATCATCGCCAAACCTCTTTAATCTAACCAAAACGGCTTTAAGCTACATGTCAACTCAAGATAATCCTTTTGTGCTGCTGGTGGAAAGTGAAGAGATGGATGCGGCATCTCATGAAAATGACTCGAAAAGAGTTTTAAACGGATTAAAATCGATTCAAAAAACTCTTTCCCTTATTTTCGATTTTTCGAAAACAAACGGGGAAACATTGGTCCTTTTTACTGCAGATCATGAAACAGGTGGCCTTTCTGCAGTATCTGATTTTGATCGTTACCCCAATATGCAAATAAGATGGTCAACCAAAAATCATACAGCAGCCGTTGTTCCCCTTCTGGCGGATGGTCCCGGAGCGGAAAATTTCGCAGATATACATCGGAACTGGGAAATTGGGATGGTGCTTAAAAAAATTATCTCCCAGGATTCCGCAAATGGAAAGAATGATCAGGAATATTAGTGTAATTATTACTTTGAAGATCAATAAAGGAACAAATTCAGGCCCGAACGGGACTGGGAATAAAGTTGAATTCAGTGGGTTTGAGGAATGGACAATAAATAAGCAAGGGCTTGTACAAAAATCAATCGGAACCTACGATGCTGATGATTATGCAAGGCAACTCAATGGAAATTAAAAAAGGCGAAAATAAGTTATAGCCTCGGTTTATTCGGTTTTCGCACGGTCCGAATCCACTCAGAATTGCTAAAGTCTTTACCAAACCGAAAATTGACGCTTAAAAAGCCATATCTGCCGTTGTAACAGATTTTTTAGCTCATTTAAACCAAGTTTTATGAAAGCAAAAATTATATTCATTCTGGCCGTGCCCATTTTATTCTTTGCTGGGTTTATTTCAGGACTGCATCACGGATCTGAAAATAAAGAAGAAGGCAAAATTTTGGGCCTCAATCATGTGGGTTTAAGGGTGGCAGATTTCGACAAAGCATTGGATTTTTATCAAAATGATCTGGGTTTCCAGATGATATACCAATTCGACAACGCAGAAGGATACCCCATATTCGCCTACGTTCAGATCAGCAAGTCAACCTTTATAGAACTGTTGCCGGCTAATGAAGAACATCCTGAAGGAATAGATCACTTTGGCCTGGAAACCCATAACAATCAAGCGGTAGTTAGTAATTTTCATAGCTTGGGCATAGAATGTACAAAATCCACTGTCAGTCCATTTACCCATGTCAATATTGCACATGCAATAGATCCAAATGGAATATACTTTGAAATTATCGAGGCAACTGAAGGCTCTGACTTAAAAAGAGTAATGGACAATTGGAAGGATTAAATACCAACAGCGCACGGCATCTGCTATTACCATCGCTATCCTAATCTACTCATATTCCCTATCTTAGTTAAAGGCATCCTGGACCACAGCGGCCCTTGTGCTTCATTCCCGATAGTTATCGGGATCAACCATTAACCCATGCTAAAATTCTTCGAGGGCCGAACGGATAAGTGAGGAGCCAGACGGTGCGCTGGCCTATAAAACAAAAGACATGATCAAGTTTTTCAGAAGAATCAGACAAAATTTACTTTCCGCAGGAAAAACCGGGAAGTATTTTAAATATGCTATTGGCGAAATTATCCTCGTGGTGATTGGAATTTTGATCGCCCTTCAGATTAATAACTGGAATGAGCAAAGAATTTCAAACCTGTATGAAAACAAATTGCTTAAAGAATTGCGAAGTACAATCATTGCGGACTATAATTTATTGCAGATGGCCATTGATGGCAATAATCGGACATCGCGTTCATGTGAAATAATTCTGAATCATTTTGATCAGAACCTTCCCTATCACGATTCCTTAGACCTGCATTTTGAAAATGCCAATTTGTGGTGGACCATGGTGATAAGAAAAAATGCTTATGAGACCGCCAAGGCCTATGGTTTGGATTTTATTAAAAATGATTCAACCAGAATATTGCTTTCGGGATTATACGAACAGGTTCAGACCTTTGGCCAAACTATGGATGAAAGACAGTCTTTATTTCACTACAATACGGTTACTCCTGTATTGATCGAATTATTCGAATCCATTGACAAAACCTGGTATTTGCCGGAAAGAGGCAATGTTCCCAATGACTATGAAGCATTAAAAAACAACAAAACGTACAGGGCCATTCTCAAGACAAATATGGGCAACAGACAATATTACAACCGCTGGATAGCAATGACCTTATCCCAGATGAAATCGCTTGAAAAGAGGCTACAATTAGAAATAGAAAACAGATAACCCATGATAAAATTCTTTCGGAAAATCCGATACGGCCTTATGGAGAAAAATAAAACGGGCAAATACCTCAAATATGCCATTGGTGAAATCATCCTGGTGATGATAGGAATTCTCCTGGCCCTACAGGTGAATGACTGGAACGAACAGAGAAAGGACCGGATAAGGGAACAGGCTGTTCTGAAACAACTACAGGAAGACTATCAGGCTAATCTTGCGCAGTTGGAAGAGAAAATGACGACCAGAGAAAGAATAATTTTTTCGGCAATGAAATCATTAAATGCCTTTGACCAACCCGATGGGGTTATTCGTGACAGTCTTGTCAAAGAGCTTGCCAACGTTTTCCATGACCCTACATACGACCCTATTCAAAATGACTTAACAAGTTCAGGCAATCTAATCTTAATTCGCAACCCAAAATTAAAACGCCTGCTGTCCAACTGGTCGTCAGATGTAGTAGGGGTCAGGGAAATTGAGCAGAACTGGACTAAAGCTGTATATGAGCAATTCGGTTTAATTTTGTCGGAAATAGGCCTGGGCAGGGATATCTACAATAGTTTTATGAACGATTCCAGACATCTCTGGCTACTGGATCATAATGAAGAGTCCTTTAAAGCAGAAATTGGAACCTCAAAGCTGGGGGCGCCACTGGATGAAATATTAACCAGCAGAAAGCTGGAAGCTATACTTGGAAGCGCCATTATTTTAAACAAAGGCGCCAATCTGCAGTCCGAGGCTTTACGCAGCAGAATACTGGAAATACTGAATTTGATAAAAGCCGAAATTAAAACCGATGACTAGTATAAATAAACGTCGGGTAAAATTTCCCGAAAAGAACAAATGTGCTGTGGTGTTCTGATTCATCCTCAGTACGAACCAATGCTAATAGCTCATATACTTTAAATGGTATCTAACATAAAAACTATGAACCTGAAACTTTGCGCCAGTTTACTATTGTTTATGCTGATTACTGGCTGTATTAATGCCCAGGTAATTGTAAATGAAGACATTGATTACCTTCCTGAGTCTGAATACAGTGATAACAAAGACTTTTTGGACATATATATGCCTGAAGGCAACAAAAATGTTCCCGTTATTGTCTATTTACATGGGGGAGCCTTGTTGATGGGAGATAAAAGCTGGGGTAAGGATATTGGTAATAAAGTGGCTGAGTCTGGAATTGGCCTGGTAAGTGTCAACTATCGTTTGTCTCCAGGTTTTCAACATCCGGCTCATTTACAGGATGCAGCAGCTGCAACAGCATGGGTTATCAATAACATAGAGAGGTATGGCGGTGATCCTAAAAAGATATACGTTGCGGGTCATTCCGCCGGGGCGTATCTTGCCGCACTCCTTTCCATTGATTTTTCTGTTTTACAAGACCATAATATTGCGCCCGCAAAAATAAAAGGCGCTGTATTGATCAGTCCTTTTCTATATGTGGAAGAAACGGCGAAAGTTAGGATTGAGAGGGATTCAGTCTACAAAAGCATTTGGGGCAATGAGCCCGGAAATTGGTTACAGGCCTCTGTAACACCCCATATTTTGCCTGACCGGAATAATATTTTACTAATTTATGCTGATGGGGACGAGTCCTGGAGGAAAGAACAAAACGAAAGATTTGCCAAAGCCATGACAGGTATTGGCAACCTTCGTGTCTATACCGAAGAAGTGCCAAACAGGGACCACCTGACCCTACTTTCTAACATTCTCGATGAGGATGACAGGATAGTGAAGTTAATAGGCGACTTTGTAATGAAAGAAGAATAGATAATAAGTTACATTACTTTGACAATAGAAGAAATATCCGAAAATCATATTCCCAAAATAACCGATTTGGCCATTAAACTTTGGCCAGGCTGTTCTTATGAAGAAGAATTTGCAAACTGCTGGGAAATTCTTAACACTGATCGTCAAAACATTTTTGTTGCAAAAGCTGGTGACGATATTATAGGATTCATTCAATTATCATTAAGGACTGATTATGTAGAAGGGACGACCACTTCGCCAATAGTGTACATAGAAGGACTCTATATTGAACCATCTTATCGCAATCAGGGGGTAGCCAGCCGTCTGGTCAGAAAATCAGAAGATTGGGGGCTTGAACAAAATTGTACGGAAATTGCTTCTGATGCTGAATTGAATAATACAGGCAGCATAGATTTTCACAAATCTACGGGATTCCGGGAGGTGAACAGGATCGTTTGTTTTTCCAAGACAATCCGTAAGCCATAAAATAGTTGATTGATGATAACAACCTGCAATCTGGACTTTCCCGAATCCATAAGCACTATTGATAATATGTGCTATCTTTAAAGAAGCCTTGCTGCATATGAATAAGTTAATCAAGGAACTTAAGCGTAGGAATGTACTAAAAGAGACCATCGCTTATTTGGTAGTCGCCTGGCTTGTTCTGCAGGTATTTTCAACCGTATTACCCATTTGGAATGCACCCGCCTGGATTTTACAAATCATCACCATTACCCTGGGCTTAGGGTTGCCCCTTTGGATTATCTTTTCATGGCATTACCAAATTACATCATCCGGAATTAAGAAGACCGAGAAATTGGTTGGCGATACCAGGAGGTCTGGCAGCAACAGGGTTTTAAATACGGTTATCATGATTGCCCTGCTGGCAACCATTGCGTTAATTTGGATTAAACCCGGAGCGGTCACTTCCGTATCCCCTGATAAATTATCTATCGCAGTACTGCCATTCACCAATATGAGTGATGACCAGGAAAATGAATGGTTTAGTGTTGGTGTTACTGAAGACATATTAACGCACTTATCCAAGGTTAAAGGCTTACGCGTCATTTCACGAACCTCGGTGATGCAATTCAGGAACACCGATAAATCCATACCTCAAATTGCCAAAGAGCTGGATGTGGCATATATCGTTGAAGGCAGTGTTCGCAAACAGGACAACCAGGTCCTGATAACAGCACAGCTTATAAAAGCCAACGATGAGCATCTTTGGGCAGATAACTACAATGAAAATCTAATAGATGCCTTTAAGATTCAGCAGGAGGTCTCTCAAAAAATCGTAAAACAACTTAAAATATTTATAAGCCCTGAAGAAGAAAAAGCCTTAAACTCAGAAACCACTACGAATGTTATGGCAGTGGAACTGTTTTCCAAAGGCCGGAACATTGCAGACAACAGGGCACAGGATAACCTTGAAAATAGTATCGAATTATTCAAAGAAGCGATAAAGTTGGATCCCCTGTTTGCGGAAGGTTATGCCGAAATAGCCAATTCCTATATGCTGCTTTATCTTTATGGGGATCTGAGCAAAGAAGAGTCCGCCAAACAGGCTAATGAATATATTGATAAAGCTTTAGAGATCGATCCGGATATTTCCAGGCCCTATACGGTCAGGGCCATGCTGAACATAAGGGATGGAGATTGGCAAAAGGCACGGACAAACTTTGAAAAGGCCATTGAACTCAACCCGAATGATGCTACGGCACATCACCATTTTGCCATTTATTGGCGCGACAGGCCTCAACATGATGCACAAAAATTATTGAAGCACATTACGGTAGCCCAAAAGCTGGACCCACTTTCCAGGCCTGTAAATCAGACAAGATTGGAAGCTCTTTTGGTAAACGATCAGATTCAGGAAGCCAAAACCCACCTGGAAAAAATCAAGTTTCTATTAAATCCAATGGAAATCATCAGGATTGAAGGTTTAATAAACAGTGCAATCAAAAAGGATCTCAAAGAACTTATTTATACTTATGAGCGCGCTTTAGAAGAAGATCCTGACAATCTCTCATTACTTCATTCATTAAACCAATTATACACATGGATTTTGGTGGATCGAAAAAAGAGTCTGGAATATTCAAAGCGAATATTTGAAATCGATCCAACTAATCCCGGATATATTCTGGATAAATTAAATTATTTCTATATCCATAAGCAGTTTGAAGAAGCCCATAAAATTTTAAATGACACTGCTCTCACGGGTTTGTTAAATCCGTTTCAAAAAATAATAGTGTTTCATGATTATTACGCCTTCCAGGGTAATTACGAAAAGGCCCAGGAATATCTGGAGCAATTAAAACCCCTTAATCTTATAGGTTATTATTCCAATAAGGCTTGGCTGTATTCAAAAAAGGGCGATTCAAAAACGACCCATGAAGTCTTTAAGAGGCCCGAATACAAGCCTATGGATTATTTCAAAGTAATCTGTTTTGCCCATTTGAAAGAGACCGATTCCTTGTTTCATTATTTGAATAAGATCTCAAACTATGCAAAACTGGATCTCAGGGATTACAGTTTAGCGGAGATAAATGGAAGCCCTTCTATTGATCCTTACCGAAACGATACTCGTTATATTGAAATTATGAAAGCACATAATTTCCCGATTAAGGCCAAACCGAACTGATGTAAGAACAGGAATAATTCTCTCTAAAAGTAATTGAATTAGTCACAGTGGAGGAAAAAGCAACTTCTAACAACCATATTACACTATTGCCTCCCTTTAAACCCGTCGTACAGTTTTAGTTCTCCGGACTTCGTGGCAGGGCCCAGACCGTTAATGGGATGATTGATATTCCCGTTTAGTCCGGCAAAGGTGGAAATATGTTGGATTAAAATACCCGGATGGTCCGGGACTTCCATGGCGTTTTCCAGCCGCACCTTATTGGAGACCGTTGGTTCCCCGCTAAAAAAACTATAGACACCCAGGCCGTATGCCTGGTGATGCTGCACACTATCTGCAACCTTATAGGAGGCATAGCCTGGTTTTCCGGCATCATTCCACACCTCATTGCTGGGCGGGTGATAGGGGATTTCGGATTGATAAAAATAGGTGCGGCCATATTCCCCTTGCCAAAGGGTCTGGTACCCCTGGAAGTGCTCATTGAACAATCCGTAAATGGTAACATGATCCCCATTGACAATTAGTCCGTGTTTGTTTTGCCCATCCATCCATTCTGTACCCACCCCATGGTCGGCCTGCCATAACCAAAAATGATTGCCAATCACATAATTGCTGTTGATGGTCACTGTTGTTTCTGCCTGCCCGGCCCAGGCACCCCCTACCCTACAATAGATATCGTGAAGCGAAATGGGGTTGTCTGGATAATCAGCATTCGATTCTACTGTCCCAATCTGAATAAGCGTTGGCGAAAGCCCTGGCCCCGCATCTACCATAAAGCCTGCCAGTTTTACCCCTTGAATATCTGCAGTAGCAAGGGCAATTTTACCTTTTTGAGGGATGAGCGTTGGCAGGCCCAGTCCCAGGATTACGGTATTGGGCTTTGTTACGGTTAGGGTTTTATCGAGCTTGTAGATTCCCGGTGTAAGGAGAAGATGCTTTCCATTAGCCAGGGCCTTATTGATAGACGTCGCATCATCTTTTTCCGGAAAGGCGATGTGGAACCCGGCTATTGGTATTAGCTCCCCGTCCTCCTCCCGATCTCTCCAGGAAGGGCCGGAGGCTTCCCGTTGCAGGGACGGAACAAAAACAGCGTAACCTCCGGACTCCGTATACGTCAGGAACGGTTTTTCCCGTACTACCGGTGTTTTGTCAATCACTGTAGTGGGTTTATCGGGCCAGGTATCTTCCGGGGCTCCTTCCACCCCAATAAATACCCTGTTCCAGTTTCCTCCTTCCCAAAACCCGATTGCTGAATTTCGTGTCATCCACTGTTGCCCGGAAGTCAAGCCAGCCCTGCCTTCTATAAGCGAATTGGCCAGGACGCCCCCGCTGGCCCAGCTGCCCTTGTCAAAATTGATATCGCCCGCCACATGCATGCGTCGGTAGGGAGCCGCCTGGGACACCGCCCAATAGATCATCTCGCCATCTTTGGGCACCACCTTGAAGTTTTCTGCACCCCTCCAAAACATAGTAGTGACCTTATTCGGAATATTGTTGCTACTGGTAGTGGTGGTGGATTGCACCGCTCCGTGGATGGTCACCCCGCCCGGGTACCTCCCCAACCCCAGGGCCTGCATATAATAATCGACCGTTACATCTATCTCGTAGTTTCCGGGCTTAAACAGCAAGGCGTACCGCTCCGGGCCAAATTCATTGTACATCTGTTGCTGGTTTATAGAATCCAGAATTGTCCGGATACCCTCCGGATCCATGGTTTCATCAAATACCAGTACGTTCTCCCCAAAGAGAGTGGTGTAGGGCGATATGTCCAGCCTATCAGGGCTCTTAGCTGAATCGGAACAGCCTGAAAAAACGGACAGCATCAGGACCGCAATTAAGGTGTAAAAAAGATATCTGCAAAAAGAAGTGCGGCCCATAATAAACCAGATAATTAGAAGATAGATATTGCGGTTATTACCACTAAAATAGAGAAAAGGCATTCTTATTCCATTATTCACTATCCTTTTCACAGGAAAATTGAATCGATTCCATTATTGAAGGGTCACAGACAATCCTGTCCGTCTGTTAACGATTGGGATGTGTTCTTCTGAAGGGTATCTATTTTAGAAAATCCTATATTTAGAGAAACCAACCTCCGATGATCAAATTCTTCAGGCGAATCCGACAAAAATTACTTTCAGAAGGCAATACCGGAAAATATCTGAAATACGCCATTGGCGAAATTATCCTCGTGGTGATTGGAATATTGATTGCGCTCGCAATCAATAATTGGAACGAAGCCAAAAAGAGCGAAAATGAAATTGTCGAAATCATTGAACAGCTTAAGGATGACCTTATCTACAATTTTGACGATGCAACAGGTATCCTCGAATTTTATGCTACCCAGGAAAGTATCTGTGAAGCGGTTCTTTTTGATAAACTCAGCATAGATGATTACCGAAATAATGAGTTAATAAGTATAGTGGCCGTGAATTGGTTTATTACGTCACCTAAATCTGAAAATCTCGATTATCTGCTAAATAATCAAAAGGGTGCCCCCGAATCGTACAAGCCCATTATCAATGCTGCCACACTATTAAAGGACAGAGAGACCATCATGCACGCTGAATGGCAAAGATTAAATACTACCATTCAGGAGAACATCAAAAAAATCACCTCCAAGGTCTCATTGATTAAAATTGATAGTGTTTCAAAAAATGAAAGGTTTGAATACATGCTTTCAAATGAAGAATACAAAAAAATGATTGAGTTGTACTGGATTTCTGCACAGGATTATTCTGACCAGGTCTCCCGATACAGAGCACAGGTCATGGCAACACTAAGTACCATAAATGTGGTAAAGGAGAAACAGGGCATACAAGAATTAACAATGCTTTACAATAGCAAAGACATGCATCCTTTTAAGCACCTCGGATGTAACGATATGTTGCCTGAAACGGATTATAAAGAAAGAAGGAGGAGTTTTTTATTGGGTAATTTAAGTAAGCATGATGTTATCCTAAGGGTAAAAAATGACGATAAAATTACCGGAACCTATACAATGAAGCCCGGTAGCTTCAGATTTACGAGACCCGAATATGCCGGTATTGGCGGGGATTACACCGTAATAGTTGAGAAATTAGATGCCGATGGAAAGTGTATGGAGAAATATGCCAGTGTAAAAAACGGTTATTTATTGATTGAATAAATAGCGTAATTACAACATTAGTTATTGGCTATCACTTCCTTTCCAAAAAAGAAAAATCCTACTTTTAATTAATCAAAAATTAAGCCCTGCTTAAGTTGAACATAATTAGTGCTTATGTCTGGAGAAATTTATTAGGCATAATAACCGTTCAAAAGCAAGTTTTGTAGCCGGGGCCCAAAGAGGTAAGCAGATGAAAAAATGTGCTAGTTGCAATAATCAATTTTCAATCAAACAACTGCTCAGGTCTGCCTGGCTGGGCTATGAAAAAATAAATTGCCAGCATTGTGAAGCTATTTATGAGCATTCTTTCTTTAACCGAGTACTTGTATCCCTTATTTCAATTATGCCCATTGTTATTGCTTTTATAATAGTTGAGTATTACGATCTGAATTACTCAATATCCTTCATGCTCCTGTCTGTAGCCTTATTCATTCTCATTGCCTTGATTAGCATGCGCTATCTGAAGTTCAGGAGGGTAGATTAAGATTTCAAAGTTTAATGTTGATACCCCACTTGTGAGGCCCTGTCAGAATGAAACATTTTCCCTAAATTGATATTAAACTAATGCCTGGTTGCCCGGCTAGTTTTTGTTAGCACGGACCTTTAGGTAAATTCCAGGCACCATTATTTGGTATTTGGTTATTGGCGTTTCGCTTTCTCCAGCCCATTGGTTGCTGTAAAATAAAATACCAGTATGAAAAAAGCTTCCTTTATCCTGATAGCCATAGTTTGCCTTGGCCTGAATTTATCCTGTGGCCAGAGCCAGAACCATGAAGGTTATAAGGTAGTTGAACATAATGATATTTCCTATTTGCCCGATGTGATACCCGTCAATTCGCTGCAGCGACTGAATCTGGTACTGCCGATAAAGGAAGATGCCGTTCCGCTTTTGATATGGATTGGTGGCGGGGCCTGGTCTTATGTGAACAAGGATAAGGAAATGGACCTGGCAAAAAAGTTCGCTGCCCGGGGAATAGCGGTAGCCAGTATCGGGCACAGGTTAAGCCCGGCAGTATGGCGCGATTCCAGCCTGAACAAAGGGATTCAGCACCCCAAACATATAGAGGATGTGGCCGCTTCAGTAAAATGGTTATACGATCATGCCGATACATACGGATATGACACCCATAATATTTTTATCGGAGGATTTTCTTCGGGTGCCCATTTATCGGCACTCCTTGGTATGGACAGTACCTATTTAAACCAGGTTGGGCTCTCTCCTGAAATATTCAAAGGGATTATTCCGGTTTCAGGGGGTTTTGATATAGTGGACTACCACAGGGCTCTGGCCAACAGCGAAAGGCCTGAACTTGCAAAACTACACGTGGAAGCCGTATTTGGCGAAGGTGCAGAAAGGTTCAGACAGGCATCGCCCGTAACCTATCTTTCAAACTTATCAACGCCACTCTTGCTGATTTGTGACAATGAAGTATACAAATACTCCAAACTCTTTGAAGAAAAAGTCCGGGAAACAGCATTCAGGGACATGCAGGTGGTATATGCCTACGACTTGTCGCATGCAGGGCTCTGGAAAAACCTGTCTTTCAGTGAACAAAGCATCTATAGGCAAATAATCATACATTTTATTGAAGTAAATTCTGAGAACGGGGGCATTACAAATAACAAAAACTAAGATGCTTATGCGAAAGGGAGGTTTGTTTAGTTGCCAAAATTGGACTCAGGAAGTAGGAGCCTATGACATTTTTAAAAGAGAAAGGGCTTGAAGCAATCAGCTTTATGAATGTACTGCTGGCATCAAAATCATAGATTATATCCAATCTTAAAGAATTATATATTAAATACGATGGAGAAAATTTTTTCAGTATTAATTGTGCTAGGCATTTTTGGCTGTACAGGTGGCGTAAACAAGGAGGATGCTTTAATCACCCTAAACGAAACTGAGGCGCCAAACTATGAATTGGATTATATGGTTGAAAAATGGTCTGAATCTTTCGTTACAAAAATAGATTCTGCCTACAGGGCTACCATCAACTTTTATCTGGCAGATTCCTCGGAAGCCTGCCACGTACTCATTGCAAAAAACAACTTTGAGCTGGTAAAGCAAAGTACCGACAGTTTTAATCTGTCTTTTTCTGCTACTAAGGATCACTACAATAAAATCTTCAGGGGCGATATAACTGCCATGACCTCAATGGGGCAGGCAACCTCTTCTGATCCCATCCCCTTAAACTTCGAGATACAAAGGGCCATATCCGATAATGCAACCAATGATTTTATTTTTGTAGCACAGCGGTTTTTTAACACCACTCCTTACGACCTCGTTAAACTGGGGCAGGAGCATGCAAGAGTGGTTCATGGCGGGCTTGCGATCCCTATTTTCTACCAAAAAGCGGATGATATTGGAGTCAGAAGCGCATGGTATCAAATAAACAAAGGCGAACAGGTAAACGAACCCGGGGACACTAATCCGTTTCCGCAGTATTTTATAATCACCCAGGGGCAGGGGTATGCAAAAATTGGGAATGACACCATTGCAGTAAAAGAAAACGAAGCCTATTTCATACCACCTGATCACGACCACGTTTTCTGGAATGAAAATGATGAGCCCATCATTTATATTTTCCTGGCCTGGGGGAAAGGAGCCTGAAAGTCTTACCTTAACTGTTTTTCAGGCATACTGTGCAAGGCAAGCACTTAGCACCTGTGGTCATCCTTCATCACAATAAACCTATTAACAAACCTACAGCTTATGCTCACGTTCTTAAGGAAAATCAGACAAAACTTGCTTTCAGAAGGGAAAACTGCAACCTATGTTAAATATGCCCTCGGAGAAATAGTATTGGTTGTAATAGGCATCTTAATTGCCCTGCAGATTAATAACTGGAATGAATACAGCAAAGAACGCAGGGAAGAACAAGAGATACTGGCATCTTTAAAAGATGAAATAAACAGCAATATTGCCATTTTAAAAGCTTCCATAAAGGAAAATAAGCAGCATGGGGCCAATACCATCAAGGTAGTAGATTCCATCAATAACCATTTCACAACGCTTTCAGTCTTGTCTTTGGTAAATTGTTTTAATTACGCCACTCCCCAACTCAATACCTTTGTCCTGGAAGATATTCTGAGTTCAGATACCAAATTAAAAACGAAGGATGAAGCCTTTGTAAGTTCCCTCAGAAAGTTAACGGCCCAACATTTGAATGTCAAAAAGACTGAATTCTTTCTTGACGAGTACTGGAATTCAAAATCAACCGATTTTATTATCAAAACCGGCTTGAGTTTCAGCAACCTCACTGTTACCAACAAGCGTATTTCATTACTGGACATAGAAAGGGGCGGGTACACCAAAATTCAGGCGGTATCCCTTTTATATTTATACGATGATTTAAGAGGGGCCTGGATACGGAGCCAGACAAAGACCTTAGAAGTAGCTGAACAGGTCATTCAATCCCTGGATGATAGTAAATAAACCTGGCGCAAAACGGTTGGCAGCAATGTTCAGTGCTTATTTCCTATCTTAGGTAAAACCAAAAGACACCCGGCGGTAGCCATACCCTAACAAAGCGGGCACTAAACGATCAGAATTATGAAAACAATAAGCAAGCAACTGGCTTTAACCACAACCCTTTTTGCGCTGGCCCTTGGGTTACAAAGTTGTGAACAAGCAGAAAAAGAAAAAACTGAAGAAGTAGAAGAGAAAATAATAGTCGAATCCGATAAACCTGAATATTTTCTGTTACGGCCTGAGGTCGAAAAAGCCTATGGGTATTCCCATGCCGTAAAAATTGGCAAAAAGATTAAAATCTCCGGAGCAGTGAGTATGGACAATCAGGGGAACCCTACCGCAGTTGGTGATATAGAACAACAATTGAAAAACTGTTATGCAGATTTGGAGAAAATCCTACAACACTATGGCTGCACCTTTGATGATGTAATAGTAGAAAATATTTTTACGACGAATATGCCTTTATTGGTGGAAAAATCTGCGTACCGGGCTGAAATATATAAAAACAATTTCCCGACAGGTTCTTGGCTCGGGGTGAAGGAATTGGCACTCCCCGAATTTATGGTTGAAATTGAACTGGAAGCCTATAAGTCTGATTGAAAGTGCAGTCGTATATATTCCGACCACTGTTCTTCTGAGTAGATCCTACGGCACTAACCACTGCTGATAGTAGCTGCACTTTGCCCTCCCAGGCCTTTTCTTCTAAATGCCTCTCCTTAAGTGAAGCCAACATATTTTAAGAAACCGAATTATATGAAGCATAAAATTATTTTCATTCTGGCTGTACCCATTTTATTCGTTTCAGGATTAATAACGGGACATTATATTGGTTTTGATTCTAAAAAAGAAGGTAAAATCCTTGGCCTCAATCACGTGGGTTTAAGGGTGGCTGATTTTGAAAAGGCCCTGGAGTTTTATCAAAATGACCTGGGTTTCCCGATGACATATAAATTCGACAACAAAGAAGGCAAGCCCATTTTCGCTTACGTTCAGATCAGTCAGTCCACCTTTATAGAGCTGTTGCCGGCTACTGAAGAACATCCTGAAGGGATAGATCACTTCGGCCTGGAGACCCAAAACAATGAAGCGGTGGTTAGCCATTTTCATAGTTTGGGCATGGAATGCACAAAATCCACTGTCAGTCCATTTACCCATGTCAACATTGCACATGCAATAGATCCAAATGGAATATATTTTGAAATACTCGAGGCAACTGAAGGCTCCGACTTAAAAAAAGTAATGGACAATTGGAAGGACTAAATTCTTAAGACTCAAAAGACTGAAATAAACCTTCGTTATCCCAATCGGCTCATATTCCCTATCTTAGTTTAAGGCAGCCGGGGCCGCCGAAGAACTTGTGCTTTATTCCCAATAAAAGTCGCTGCCAGCCCATGATAAAATTCTTCAGAGGGCCGAACGGATAACAAAGGTCTCGCAGACCTTTGTAAGTGAGGAGCCAGACGGTACGCTGGCCTTAAAAAACAAAAGACATGATCAAGTTTTTCAGAAAAATAAGACAGAAACTACTCTCCGAAAATAAAGTCAGCAAATACTTGTTTTATGCCATAGGGGAAATTGTGCTGGTGGTTATTGGGATACTGATTGCAGTACGCATCAACAACTGGAACGAGGATCGCATCGCAAAATCGACTGCCAGAAACTTCCTTATATCTCTAAAGCAAGATCTGAAAAAAGATTCCACAGACCTGGCAATATCCATAGGCTTTAATGATGAAAAACTGCTACAGCTGGAAACATTACGACAAAAAATGGAACGCCCTGCTTTCACTGCAGACAGTCTGATGTTCCTGAACGCAAATGATTTTGACGTTTATTTTGCTCCTATCAGAAGGTTCAAAGATGCTACCTTTAAATCACTCATTTCGTCTGGGAAGATCGAATTGCTGGGAGCGATCCAAAAACCGCTTCTGGAATTGGATGCCCTGCACTCCGAGTTAAAAGACATCGCAGATAATTTCCAGCCACAATATTTTGAAGTAAGCTCATTGTACTTTAAAGAGTATGCCGGATTAAACAGCAATAAACTGTATCTCAGTAAGTTTACCTCCTTTTCAGATATTGATTCCGAAAAGCACGCCAAAGATTTTTTGCACCTGATGCTAACGAAAGGAACCCTCCTGCAACGTACTCAGGGTAAACGAAAAGAAATACAGTCCCTCACCCAAAAGATCCTGGCTGATATTTCCCGAGAACTAAAACCGTAAATTCATGCTCTTCTTCCTTCGCAAAGTCCGCAAAGCATTGTTAACCAAAAACAGGTTCTCCACCTACCTGCTGTATGCCATAGGGGAGATCATATTGGTTGTAATCGGTATCTTAATTGCTGTTAGCATAAACGACTGGAATGAGGCGCAAAAAGAAGCTAGGCAGGAAATAGTAATACTAAAAAACCTGAATGATGACCTTAAATATAATCTGCTTGAACTTCGAAGGGTGTATGCAGAAGATTCCCTGCAGGTAGTAGATAACAGACGGTTGCTCGCCTTTATGCAGGACCCTCAGGCTGCCTACCATGATTCCCTGCAAACCTATTTCGGGCAAATTAGCCGTTATGATGTTTTCTCCCCCCGAAGGATGGCCTACGAGGCCCTGAAATCCAAAAGCCTGGACCTTATCCACAATGAGGAGCTGCGATCCGACATAATCCGGCTTTACGATGAGCAATATCCCCTCAATACGCTCATGCTGGATTTAAGGAAAGACATCCATATCAATTCCATGACCCTAGCGAACAAGCGATTCCTAACGCTGAATGAAGTAAACCGGACGGTTCCCACAAACTTTGAAAAACTCCGGACAGACCACGAATTCATCAATAACCTGTCCTATATCGCGGCAGAAGGAGCGAACTTTGTGTCCCACCTTTATAAAATGAGGGCGCAGACAGTAGTAGTACAGGAAAAAATCCGCCAGGAGCTACAAAAGCTCTCCAGGTGAATAGTTATTTCCAGCCCTGGTACACTTCCTTTCTAAAAAGGAATGCAGAAGACATAGACCCGGGGTTTATCAAGTATTTGATGGACGATTACCATTTCAAAAACCGGGCGTTTAATTTTCATCTGAGGATGCGGGAAATGATGGCCGCCCTCACCGGCTTGCAACAGCAGCTTGTCGACCTTTTTATTGAAATAAATGTTGTGCTGACACAACCCACAGAGTATCCGGATGCTATTGCGAATTTTTACCTGAAACTCTCCCCATCGGATACAGAAAAACTAGTCGGCAGCTATCTAAATAACCTTGGAGACACCTTAGAACTTACTATTCAGAACGGGCAGTTAATGCTAAACAACAATACTGCGTATACTCTAAAGGGAAATGTTTTAATCGCCGGATCCGGACAGCCTGTTTACAGGAATCGTTACGTTTTTGATTTGAAGGAAAACACTATTTGTAGTAAACTCCTTTATGAAAAAGATTGCTACACAAAATATAATCCTTAGACAAAGCCTTCTGAACCGTACTGATTATTCAAAATACATTGGACAGCAACCACAGCAAGTTGAAACTCAAAATACCTGCCTCCTGCCGTGATCCAGGCTACAGATTGTCCCTGTTTTTATCTAACTTAAGGGCTACCCTCAAAGGACGATGTGAAAAATTAAAATCCCGGTTTAAAAATGAACGTTAGAATCTTACTTATATGCGCTTTAATGCTTTTAGGCAATGCCTGCCAGGAGCCAGCTTCGGAACTCGACCGGATCATACTCGAATGTTATGCCTCCAGATACGAGGCGGAAGGCTATGACATCAAAACCATCATAGATGATTATGAAAAAGTATTAATCGAAAAAGGTGTCTTACAAGATGGCTCCAGTGAGAGTTACTTGGCCGTGTTGCAAAAAGTATACACAGATAAAGGTTATCGCATTCAGGCCCCGGCCTTTATGGAAAACGATCCTTACATCAAAATAGTTCAGAGTAGCGGTTTGGCCGTAATGGAGTGCGAGAAGGAAATGCTTGCATCCTTACAGGAGAGCGATCCCAAATGGCGCAGGATGCTCAATCCTGACTCCCCGGAACTCAAACAAAACCCGGAGCGGGTTGTTGAATTTATGGCTGAAGACCTGTCTGAAAAGGACCTGAACTCCTATTATTTCAGGCTTAAAATGTTTCAGGTTTTTGATGGGGCCAACGCCAAATGGCGCAATTCGAATGAGATGCCAGATGGTTCCGCTGATTAACATCTTTATAGTTCCAAGAGCCGAAACGACTATCGCTTCCCTTTCCCAAAAAGGGAATTCCTAATTTTAATTGATCAGTCAGCTTCCCGGAACAACCTGGTATCATGCTTCAAACAGATAGAATTTATGTCCAAATCTATCGTTAGTATACATAACCTGTTATTGCAACCATGACTTCTGGAGAAAAGGGTTTACTGCTAATAATATTTTCCGTTGGTGTTTTGCTCCTGGCGATAGGCTCTTATTGCTATTCCACTACCCATACCTTTGTGGAGAAAGCGATATCTGTAGATGGCATAGTTGTTGGCCTTCAGAAAAAGGATGGGACATCTCGGCCTCTGGTAGAATATTCTGACCACAACGGTTTTACCCGCACGCATTATTCCAAGACGGGAACCAATCCACCCGCTTATTTTGTTGGAGAAAAAGTAAAAATCCTGTATGATCCGGATGATTCTCAATATCATCTTAATTCAAGAATTGATTCCACCCCTGGCCTTTGGGGGTTAACCATTTTTCTTCTGGCACTTGGTTCAGTTTTTATTTTTGTTTCTGCCCTTGTCTGTTATATTATCCAGATTCATGGCGGGATATGGTTCTTTCGCAAGAAAGACCGACTGGAATTCGAAGAGAATGGCAGTTTAGATCATACTATTTGATTCGCCAATGACCTCAGCCTTAAACGGCTTTCCCTCTTACCCCAAAATCAGAATCTTTTGCTAATTTTTATTTCGGTTTGGCCCATGCTTTTATATCCTATACCTGAGGCCCAGGCGATTTTTGAATCAAAGAGAGTTTAAAAAGAATTTATTATTAAGTCGTATCTTATGAAGATGAAACCTTCCAAATTCGTAACTGCGACTATTTTAGGCCTGTCCCTCTTATTATTTAATTCCTGGGAATCGTCGGCGCAGGACAATAAGCCTTCCATTGATGGTCCCCTGGCAGACTTTTCTGTTTTGATTGGAGGCGAATGGTACCTGGATAATTCATATCAGACCTTTGAGTGGGGTGTGGGCAAGCTGTCTGTAATATCTAAAAGCTATTTTCTGGTAGACGGGCAGGCAAAGCTTGTAGCCGAAGGTGCATGGTTCTGGCATCCGGGCTTAAAAGTCATAAAAGGCTATTTCACGGCGGTGGATATGCCTTATAGTTTTTTTGAATACACCACGGCATTTGAAGGAAAAAATATGATGAATGCATTAACCACTTACACGGCAAATGGCGTATCAGAAACCTATCAGGAGAACTGGGAATTTCTAAATGATAATAGTTTTAACTGGTCGCTTTTTGCAAAAACCGAAGAAGGACTCTCCAAAATTATGGGAGGGGAATACATCAGAAAGTAACAGTTATTTAATAAATAAAAGCATAATAATCCTTGCAAATGAAACAGCTTCAGAATTCCATTCTCATATTCTTCCTGCTTGTTGGCCTTGTTAACTGCAATTCCCCCAAAAAGGAAGTTGTATACGGTGATGCAACCAAAGAATTAATTACCCTGGTTGAAAGCAACCCGGAACTAAAAGCAATGCTGCAGTCTTCTATATACCAGGCAAAGGAAATCAATCCAGACAGGGATACAAATCCTGCCCAGACCCTTGAGGAGTATTATGAGTTTATTAGCTGGACAGAAACCACCATGCCCTGGGCAATCGTAAAAAAGGAAGAATATTCCGAGATCTTTGATCATATTTTTCAGGGTTTTTGTGCGTTTTATTTCCTGATTGACCAGCCCCTGGCAGCGCTTGAAGGAAAAGGCCTGGTCAATAATTCCTTGCAGTACTATGAACCCTTTGCAACATGGCTCACAACCTTCAGCAAATCCTGGGGTGCGTTTCTCGATACCGAAGCTTCCTGGAATGAAGAATATTATCAAATGGCATTAAATGACCCGAATTTTGGATTGCAAAAGGGCTGGTATGAAGACCCTTCAAACTGGAAAACCTTCAATCAATTCTTTGCCAGGTACCTGAAGTCTCCCGATATGCGGCCCATTGCAAATCCTGAACAGGATTCTGTGGTGGTCTCCTTTGCCGATTCCCAACCTATGGGTGTCTGGAAAATAGACGATAACTCCAACCTGCTGGACAAAGACGGGGTCCCGGTAAAATCTGCCACGCTCAATTCTGTATCAGAACTTATTGGTGAAGACAGTGCGTACAAAGACGTATTTGCAGGTGGTTCACTTACCCACTCCTTCCTGAACGTAAACGACTATCACAGATATCACTTTCCCTTAAGCGGAACCATAAAAGAAGCCAGGATCATCCAGGGTATCAATCCTACAGGTGGCCAGCTGTGGTGGGACCAGCAGAACAACCGTTATGCCTTTAACCCGAGTGCCAAGACCGGATGGCAGGCCGTTGAAACAAGGGGGTGTGTGATACTGGAAACCGAGGAGTATGGCCTTGTGGCCTTATTACCTATCGGGATGGCAGTTGTGGGTTCCGTCAATTTTGAAGACAATATCACTCCGGGCACCACAATAAAAAAAGGTGATATGCTGGGCCATTTTGCCTTCGGCGGATCCGATTTTATCATGATCTTCCAGGAGGGCGTTACCTTTACTTTAGATGCCCCCATGCAGGATGATGGAACTTCATACAAACACCTGTTAATGGGAGAACGTTTAGGGCTATTATCCAGAGAGGAATAATGTATTAGCAATTGCATAAGCAGCTACCTACCTGCTCTAAATTTTTCAAAAAGAAATTTCCTGCTTTTAAGCAACCCCGGCAAATAAAACAGCTGTCTGGTTTATTGCTCTGGGTCGTTTTAAGGCAGAACAATCGCGCTACAGAAAGGTTGTATAAACTGGGCTATGCCCATAGAAAAAATGCTGCAATGACAGATAAAGCGAAAAATGCCCTGTTGGCCAAACTTGGAAATCAGCTGCATAAAAATAAGCTGGTTAAAGCAGGGGTATATAAGGCTCTACTGTTGCCGGCAGGTTCGCTTTATCTGATATAGAGTGCTGGCCATGCCTTAAAATCAAACACCGGGCCTAAGATCCTGCCTTGATCCTGTTTTTCCTCATCGGCTGTTTCTTCATATAGGTGAGACTGCGCCATAGCCATTCAAAGGGTCCGAAATGGAAGCGGTTCAGCCAGGGACGGGACCAAAATATCTGCAAGGTCCATATACCTACTACAACCAATAATTGCTGCCAGCGGTCTAACTGCCCGCACAAGCCCAGGCCAATCCCCCAGAAAATAAATACCCCGATTATGGAATGCATCAGGTAGTTAGTCAGGGCCATTTGGCCTACTGCCGCCAATCGGTCGCGTACCCAGGGAAAGGCATTTGATTTGGCAATAGCCATGATGCCACAGATATATCCAAAACTCATAAACAGGCTACCCCAGTAATTCCACTGCGACCCAAGGTACATGGAATACTCAAATGAGAAATTGGCATTGAAGTTTGTATACATCCCATAACCCGAAATGAGCAGACCCAGGCTACATCCAATAATCAGGCCCCGGATATAAAATGCTTTCGACTTCTTTGCCAAAAGCACACCCCACTTATACAAAGCCATGCCAATTAGCATTAACCCTGTTGCTCGCCAGAATAGCTGCATAAAGAGCACGAAGGTCTCCAGGAAAGTAGCTTCGGCCGAATTATAGGCGATCTGTTCGCTCAGGGATCCGGTCACAGCATCAATCTGATGCTGAAGTTCCGCTTCGGATAGTATCCAGCTTTGTTTGGCCATCTCCAGGCTTTCAGGGGGCCAGTGTTCCATGGTCGATCCCATAAATACATATATCAGCGTATGTACGGAGATTACCAAAATACCAACGATGACAAGCGTAACAGGCCTTGCTTTGCGAAAGAGGTACACGAATAGGGCCGCTATGGCATAGGACACCAGGATATCCCCGGACCAGATCAGGTGGGCATGCACAAGCCCGATAAGTAATAACCAGAACGTACGTCTGTAGTGCAATCCGGCAGACTTACCGCTACGTGCTTCCGCGCGCTGGGTCATAAGCAATACGCCTGCCCCGAAAAGAATGGAGAAAATGGTCATGAATTTTTCTTCAGCGAACAGGTGGCCGAATATCCAGACCCCTTTGTTGATTCCACTAAAGTCACCAAACGCGGTGGGATTCAGGTAGGCCGCAAGAGGCATGGCCATAAGTTGAATATTCATAATCAGGATGCCTAGGAGGGCAAATCCCCTTAGAAAATCGAGCGCCTGTATGCGTTCTCCGGAGGTAACAGGTTGTGCAGTAGTCATATCTGTGGTTGTTGGTTAATTCACGGGCTGCTAAGCCATCTTTATAAAATTACCACCCACCAGTGGTTATTTCCTTATTCTAAATACCTAATCGTTGATATTTGTTGCCCAATTGTCAATTCTGTATCCCCAGATGTTTAGGTTAAGGTTAAACCATTTAAAATTGATATCCTTACCCCTGCTATTGTGCCGATAAAGGCATATTTTATAGGTACTAAACGTAGATGCTTCACTGACTATAAAAACCGACCATAATGAAATACCTGTTTATCGTCCATTCAATTGCATAAGCAGCTACCTACCTGCTCTAAATTTTTCAAAAAGAAATTTCCTACTTTTAAGTAACCCAGGTAATTAAAAAACTTGCCTGTTTGATTGCTGCGGGCTGTTTTAAGGCAGTACTTGTGCAGGTAGAAAGGTTCTTTTACCTGGGATGTACCCAAATAAAAAATGTTGCAATGACAGATAAAGCAAACAATGCTCTATTGGCCAAACTTGGAAATCAGCTGCATAAAAATAAGCTGGTTAAAGCAGGGGAAATATTCTTGCTTTTCATTTTAACATATACCTTCATTACGCTAATAATACCTCTCACCGGAGACAACCCCCTTTTAATACAAGCAGTTGTCTGGACGGCGAATATTCTGATGCTGATTTATGTTTGGATAGGACTAAAACTCCGCGGCGAAAGTTGGAAAGACTTTGGGCTGGTCTTTGGATCCATTTCTTTGAGGAGCGCAGTTAAAGTTACACTGCTCTCCCTACTGGTGTTTGCTCTCGCAGTAACCGGCTTCCTAATAGGGTCCATTATCATGGCCAATATAACGGGCATTCCCGAAGGAGCCAACATGAGCGGTTATGATTATTTAAAAGGTAATATTTGGATGCTTATCATAACACTTGCAGGTGTTTATATCGTTTCTTCATTTGGCGAAGAAGTTATTTACAGAGGATTCCTGATAAACAGAATTTCCCAAATCGGCAATGATTCTAAAAAAGCCACCATTATCGCTGTTATCCTTAGTTCAGTTATTTTCGGGCTTATTCATTATGCCTGGGGGCCCATGGGGATTGTGCAAATAGGCTTTATGGGATTAGCCTTGGGAATCAGTTATATCAAATTAAAAAAGAGACTTTGGATTTTAATTTTAGCCCATGCCTATATGGACACCATACTTATGGCACAGTTGTATATAGCGAGTAGTTAAACAGAAAAGAAGGTATTAATTGATTACACGGACATTGAATTAAACGACCATAGACTGGGAGAATATAGAATTTCCAATATGATAGCATCGCTGAATATTCTTAAATAGCCCTTACTAAAAGAAGCTGTTCACCTTAACCCCGACCGCCCTAAAGAAATTTCCTATTTTTAAATAATTAATAATTAACTACAGCTTAGATTGTAAATAAACAGTGATTAAGCTGTAGTTCGACCTAAGCATAACTAAGACCCAGGCACAATGTCAAAGAGTCGGGGTCGTTAAGCACAATTTCATTAAAACAGGCAATGAAGATTAAAATAGGGACCTTATTACTATTGCTTTTTGCTCAGTCAATCCTGCTAGCCCAAAAACTGGATTTAGAACCCTATGTGTTTGTTTCCAGGGCACAAGATACCGTGCTGGCCGAACTGGGGAATTTTAAGGTGTTGGAAGATCGGGCAAACCCTTCAAAAGATTCAATCCGCCTTGCTTTTATCCGGTTTAAAAGTACCAATCCGAAGCCGGGAAGCCCCATAGTTTATTTGGCAGGTGGCCCCGGTGGCTCAGGATCGGGAACAGCCGAAGGAGGCCGTTTTAAATTGTTTATGAAACTGCGGGAAATTGCAGATGTGATCGCCTTTGACCAGCGCGGTACCGGGATGTCCGATCAACTTCCCGATTGCCCGTACAGGGCAGTATTTGAACTAAAAAGACCGATTGAAAAGGCTGAATACCTTCAAAAATCAAGAGAAAACATTACAAAATGCCTGAACTTCTGGGAGGAAGAAAATGTAAATCTAAACGCCTATAATACCACCGAAAGCGCAAGAGATATTGACGAACTGAGAAAAGTCCTTGGCGCTGAAAAGATTTCAATCTGGGGTATTAGTTACGGCTCACATCTCGCTTTTGAATACTTAAGGCTTTTTGAAGACAATATTAATAAAATGGTGCTGGCCAGTCTTGAAGGCCCGAACCAAACCATAAAATTGCCAAAGCACACCGAGGCTTTTGTATTTAAAATAGCCGAATTGGCAAAAGACAATTACGGCGCTGACAAAAAATACCCTGACCTTAAAGAAAAGATCCTTGCGGTACATAAAAGACTCAAAAATAAAGCAGTAACCGCTTCCTATAAAAATAGGAGTGGCGGGATGGATACGATAGGCATTTCCAATTTTGAACTGCAAGCTGCCATAGCAACATTCTATTTAAAAAACCCTGACGATTCCAGGAAGCTGCCCAAAACCTACTCACAGCTATACCAGGGAGACTTCTCTGGAATTGCAGCTGATGTAATGGTTGTAAAACGGTACATTTTCAATGGCATCAGACCCATGCCCTTTGCCATGGATATGCAGAGCGGTATCTCTGATCTAAGAGCTGAGGCAGTTGGAGAACAAATAGACAACACCATTCTTGGAAGTACCATAAACTTCTTGCTTTATGAATGGATGAAATCTAACAGCTTTCCACAACTACCGGATAGTTTTAGAGTACTAAAAACAAACACCGTTGATGCGCTGCTTTTAAGTGGGACCCTGGATGGCCGGACCTACCTAGAGAGCGGGTTTGAAATAGCCAAAAAGTTTAAAAAGGGGCAACACCTGATAATTGAAAATGCCGGACACGACTTGTATATGGCATCCCCCCTTATCGGGGATATACTACTTGACTTTTTTAAAGGAAAAAATTTAAAGGTAAATAGGCTTGTGCTTAAACCAACACTGTTTGATTAAGAACCGATTCAAAATGGACTGTCAGAATTGATACCGTTCACTGCTGTTTCTGAAAATCCTATCTTTAGCATAACGCACTCTCAATGATCAAACTCTTCAGGCGAATCAGACAAAACTTACTTTCAGAAGGCAAGACTGGACAGTATCTGAAATATGCCATTGGCGAAATTGTGCTTGTGGTTATTGGAATATTAATTGCGTTGGGGATCAATAACTGGAATGAACGAAACAAGCTGAATCAATCGATTGTTGAGCATCTTGAAATCCTCAAAAAGGATTTAAACGAAGACCAAATACAACTGCGGGAGTTGAAGAACAGTTTGACTGAAAGGAAGCAGGCCGCAGATTCCGCACTATTTCAGATGATGACCATAAGGCCAACAGATATTCAATTAAAGAAGTATCTGATAATGCTATATCAGGAATTTAAGTTCAGTCCAAATACAAATGCAATTGAAACAATAAACCAGTCCAATGAAATACCTGCATTGAATAACGAATTAAGAACTGTTGTCCTGGACTATTACGCATTAATTGAAAGAACTAAAGAAAGAGAGCATATCTCCAACACTCAAATACAGACAAAGTACGAACCCTATCTGAATGAACATTATCCTGTCATTTTTCAAAAGAACAATCAGTGGGGGTTCATTTCAGAATATTACAAAAAGGACCCAAGGCCAGTATCCATGATTGACGCAGAAAAGTTTCTTAAGGATAAAACCTTGGAAACCCTTTTAGTGTCCCGATACTACCAATGCAGTTCATTAGAAACCTTTTACGAAGAATTAATTACAGCTTCTGATAAAATACTTAATATGATAGAAAAATAATTGACGAAAGCAGACCCATTGGTTTAAAGATGGGTATAGATCTAACCTTATCAGCCTTATAACTTGAAAGAACTCTCACAACATCAGAAAATACTTTGGGGAAAACGAAGCTTCACCCTTTTATTTGGGATACTTATCTGGAACCTTCCTGTTCCCTGGGACCTGACACCTGATACCTGGCATTTGTTCGCCGTCTTTATAACGGCCATCCTGGGGGTTTTAATCGAAGCCCTTTCTATTTTTACGGCATCTGTCCTGGCACTGGTGGCTGTGGTGCTGTTAAGGGTGCTCCCCCCCGAACAGGCTTTCTCAGGGTTCTCAGAGAGCTTTATCCTGCTTATCCTGGCCGCATTTTTAGTGGCAAAAGGGGTCATTAAGTCTGGCCTGGGCAGGCGGATTGCCTTTTTACTGATCCGCCGCTTCGGGAAATCTACCCTGAATTTGGGCTATTGCATTGTTGCGACGGACACCCTGCTAGGACCCGCCATCCCCAGCAATACGGCCAGGTCGGGAATACTCTATCCCATAGCCCATGCATTGTCTTTAGATACCGGGTCCCTGCCAACAGCAGAAGGCCGAAAGAGGACCGGAAGTTACCTTATGATGACTGCCATATCCGGACACACCATCAGTTCAGCACTCTGGTTTACAGGAATGGCCGCCAACCCGGTGGGTGCCGGAATTGCTGCCCAATTTGGCGTAAACATGAATTTTGGAAATTGGCTCTTAGTGGCCTCTGTACCCTGTATAATAGCGCTCGTTGCCATTCCTTTCGTTTTGTATAAGCTGTTTCCCCCTGAAAATAAGTTCACCCCGCAAGCCCCCAAAATGGCCAGGAAGGCATTGGACAAAATGGGCCCCATGAGCAGTCAGGAATGGATTATGGGAGTGACCTTTTTTGGAATGATCCTCCTTTGGGCACTTTCCCCTGTCCTGAACCTGAATTTAGCCATCGTGGCCTTTTTTGGGCTATCGATTTTGATACTGACCAATGTGTACTCCCTTGAAGATATCAGAGAAGGTGCCGGAGATGCACTGGAAACCTATGTGTGGTTTGCCATTTTGTATATGATGAGTACCGCCCTGAACGACATGGGTTTTATGAAGACCCTGGGAGCGCAGATAGCTACATACATCAGTGATTATAATTGGTTTACGGTCTATATCCTTTTGACTGTCTTATATGTGCTGATCCACTATCTGTTTGTAAGTCAGACGGCCCAATTGCTGGCATTGTACGCCGTTTTTTTACAAGTGGCGGTAAATGCAGAGGTACCCGCTGCACTTATGGCCTTTATGTTGTCTTTCGCTACCAATTATTTTGCGGTCATGACACCCCAGGCCTCCAGTTCCAATGTGCTGTTTGCCGGAAGTGGGTTTTTACCGTCGAAGGAAATATATAAACAGGGGGCAGTTATCACCATTTTAAATACGGTTATCTTCCTTCTGGCAACGCCCTGGATAATCTGGTCTTCCTCCTTGTAAGGGAATCCTGGATATCAGATTTCAGGAAATTTGTATTAATTAGCTGAAAAATTCGGATGGAAATCGTAATAATTTCAATCGTAGCATTTCTGGTCGCCATTTTGACCTTCTTTTCTGGTTTCGGATTGGGCACCATCCTTACGCCGGTTCTGATGATATTCTTCCCTGTTGAACTGGCAATCGCCCTTACAGGCGTGGTGCATTTCTTTAACAACATTTATAAGCTTGGGTTAGTGGGCAGAAATGCAAACAAGGATGTTTTGATCCGCTTTGGAATTCCTGCAGTAATTGCAGCCTTTTTTGGTTCCTGGGTATTAATAAATATTAAAGACGTCCAACCGCTATTTTCTTACCATGCCTTTGGTTCTTTTTTTGAAGTATATCCCGTAAAATTCCTGATATCAATTCTCCTGATCATATTTGCCTCCATTGATCTTATCCCCTATTTCAATAAACTTCAATTTGGAAAAGACAAATTGCCTTTGGGTGGGGCCTTAAGTGGGTTTTTCGGCGGGCTTTCGGGCAATCAGGGCGCATTGCGCACTGCCTTTCTGATTAAGGCCGGGCTATCAAAAGAGGCATTTATTGGAACGGCAGTAGTGGTTTCCACCTTTGTTGATTTTACAAGATTGAGCGTCTATGCTTCCGGGTTTTTAAAATCCGGCCTGATCGATAACCTGAGCCTGGTAATTTTTACAACACTTTCCGGAGTTGCCGGGTCATTTATTGGAAATAAACTACTGAAAAAAGTTACATTGAGGTTTGTACAGGTTACCGTGGCTATTTTATTGATTATAATATCTCTTGCACTAGGTGCTGGCATCATTTAGAAAAGTAAAAGCGGGATTACCCGGCAAGAACATAATCACCAAATACTCCCTTTGGGCCGTCGGGAAGATATAACTGTTGGTCATCGGGGTTTTGATTACGATCCAGATCAACAACTGTAATGAAGAAAGAAAGTCTTGGTTCGTTGAATCAGAGCTTATAAAGCAGTTTCAGTTGGAATTAAAGGATTTGCTGAATAATACATAATGGAATAAAGGGCTGCCTTAATAATTATTATGGCCGGTAAACCTCTCACGAAGCCCATACCAAACCCTGGCGGAATATTATTTATCTTGTAGCATTATGCTCAAAAACATACATCCGAAATTACCCATGCGTGACAAAGCCATTACGCGAGAATACTATCAGAATAAATTGGGTTTTAAGGTACTGGGCAACACAGATTATGAAGGGTATTTGATGTTGGGAAAAGACCATATTGAAATTCACTTTTTTGAATTTAAGGAATTGAATCCAAGAGAGAATTATGGAATGGTTTATATAAGAACGGATGATATCGAAGGTTTTTACCAATCGCTATTGGAGAAAGGTACCGCTATTCACCCGAATGGACCCTTAGAAATCAAGCCCTGGGGACAAAAGGAGTTTTCCATACTGGACCCGGACAACAACCTGCTTACTTTTGGGCAGAATATTTCATAACAAGATAAACTGTCTTAAACTGTTTCCCATTTGAATCCTTGAAAAAATGAAAACAATCGCAGAGAATTCAAAGAAGTGGATTATTGCCCTACTCGGTTTTACTTTACTGGGGTTTTCAAAAGATGCAGATTCCCTTAAAGTTGCTATCGACAAACCGGAAATGGTCAGGATCCAAGGGGGAACCTTCACTATGGGGCAGAAGGATGGGGAACAGGACGAAAAACCCGAACACCTTGTTGAAATCAGGGATTTCTACCTCGCAAAATTTGAGGTTACCGTTTCGCAATACAGAGCATTCTGTGTAGCCACCGGCAGGGACATGCCAAAAGAACCCGGATGGGGCTGGATCGATACGCATCCGATTATAAATACTTCATGGAATGATGCCAGCAGCTACATAGAGTGGCTGAATGCCAGAACCGATGAAAAGTATCGTTTGCCAACAGAAGCAGAATTTGAATACGCCTTGCGCAATGGAGGCGAAAAAGGTAATTATCCCTGGGGCAATGGCAAGCCCGAGGGCGAAAACCTGGCAGATGAATCCTTACGGAAAGAAACTTCAAGAAGCAATATCTGGGCAGGTTACGATGATGGTTATGCATTTACGGCTCCCGTGGGTTCCTTTAAACCAAATAAGCTGGGCTTATATGACCTGAACGGGAATATCTGGGAATGGTGCAGTGACTGGTACGCATCTTATCCTAATCAAAAAACAGTAAACCCTCAGGGCGCTGTTTCCGGAAAAGCCAAGGTTGGCAGGGGAGGAAGTTACGATGCCGACCCCTGGCACTCCCGTTCGGCAAGCCGTGCATTTGTTGAACCAACCTTTAAAAGACCGGGTTTTCGATTGGCAAGAGATATAGAGATCTAGCAATCTCAAACCCGCTTTATTTTCGACCATTGCCTGACAAATTGAAGGTGCAATTCTTCGGCTATTTGCAGGGATTATGAAAATACATATTTGAACAATTACAGTTAACCAGACAAAAAACCAGGATAATGAACAGGATATTTGACACTTACAGACCGGAGGGATTTGGAACGGTAACCGCCTACCTATTCGCCGAAAAACCGCTGGAGTTAATCGATTTTCTGAAAAAAGCCTTCTTTGCCCAGGAAATCAATCGTTCTGTTAACCCCAAAAATGGAGAAATTGCTAATGTCATTTTAAAGATTGGCAATTCCTGTTTTATGATTAGCCAGGCCAGAGATCAATTCTCAAATATGCGTAGCTCATTTTATTTATACGTTGAAAATGTAGATGAGATGCATCTGAGGGCTGTAGAAAACGGGGCGAAAGTGGAATTTGAACCTGCAGATATGGATTATCAGGACCGGCAGTCCGGAATTATTGACCCCTGCGGAAATTACTGGTGGATCTCAAAACGACTTGTAAAAAAAAGGTACGAAGAATAAAGAAATGGCTGGCCCCGTACTTGATTCACGAATCCGCATAAACCAATAAATGCAACAGAGACATCTTACAGATTCAAAAACCACTGCATTCCTGGAATCCATCCTTGTTTGTGGCGTCTATATAGTGGTCTCAAACGCGGCTGTTGCTAAAGATATATTTGGGGCTACCCAGTGGTTCTCTGAATTCTCTGCGGTCGAATCGGCTATAGCAGGAGGTTTTACCACCGGCGCTCTAACTCAATTTTTGCTAATGCTCCTTTTGGTATTGTTCCCTTTTTTTCCAGATGCCCGAAAGGCATTATTGAGCTTGCGTGAGCCCGCTTCATCAAAGGGTTGGAAAATAGCTATTTCCGTGTTGCTTATACAAGTATTAGTGCTTTATTTAGGATGGATCAAAGACTTTTCTAAACTAACAGACAGCAGCACTTTTGGCATTAGCATGTCCATTGTGCCTGCTGTGGATGGCATCTCACAAGAGGTCCTGTTTCGGGGGTATGTAATACTCAGGCTGGCAAGGTCCGGTGTTTCGTCCTTGTGGCAAATTATCCTTTCAGGCGCTTTGTTTGCGGCCATTCACATACCGTATATTTCCTATCCGGGACCGGACCTGGCCAATACTGTTTGGACCACTCTGATGCCATTTGCCGGAACATTTAGCTTAGGGGCTGCCTGGGCATTTGCCTATAGGCAGAGCAATTATAAACTTATGCCCGTAATGGTATCGCATATATTGGTCATTGTGCTTGTACAGCCCTGGCTGGCTTATGTTTATTCTATTAACTGAAAATACTTGCAAAACGGGCCGTGACGTTTTTGTAATAGGTTGGACAGTTGTCCATTTATCAAATATGGTGGATTTATTAAACCTATTAAAACGGAACCGAAAACCGGTAATCAAGCCCTTGGGACCAAAAAAATTCAATAATAGACCCTGACCATAACCTGTTAACCTTTGAACTAGCTATATAGATATAACCATCCGTCCATATGGTCTATGCCCCGTCATAGCTCCCTGCCAAGAAGAAAAATCACTAATTTTATTTAACCGGGCGTTAAACAGGGCATATACCACAGATAACCTGAAGTTAAGTTTCAAGCTGTTCCGGGTAGCCACTCTGTTGCCAGAGCTACTATAAGAAAAAGCAGATTACGCATTTTTTGAAAATAATATCTGAACCAATACCCGAAATATGAAAACAACAACATTTCTGACCTTTGTGGGAGAGCAATGCGGGAAGGCCAAAAAGGCCCTGGATTTGTACACTTCCATTTTTCCGAATTCGGAAATTAAAAGCATTGTAAAATACGACGAAGGTGAGGCCGGAGGAACCCCGGAGCTCATCAAATACGGGGTTTTTACGCTTAATGGCACGGAATACAGGGTCTCCGAAAGTAATTTCAATCACCCCTGGTCTTTTACGCCGGGGGTATCACTTTTTGTTGAAAGTGATTCTGAAGCGGAAATACAAAGCGCATTCGAAACGCTTGCTTCAAATGGTGGTCAGATAATGGTCCCGTTGGATGCCTACGAAACCGGCGATTATGGCTTTGGTAAAAAATTCGGATGGTGCGAAGACAAATACGGCATTTCCTGGCAATTCCTGCTTTCTGACTAAATACTGAGAAACCTTTGGCCCAATTTGAAATAAGCAGATGAAGATAGGCTTAGCCCAGCTAAAACCGATTAAGGGGGATATTCAGAATAATATTGAAATCCATAAAATATGGGTTAAGCAGGCGGTGGCCAAAAATGCAGACCTGCTTGCCTTTCCAGAATTGTCGCTTACCGCTTACGAACCTGCACTTGCCGGGGAGCTGGCAATAAACCCCTCTGATTCACGTCTGGACGTATTTCAGAAACTAAGTGACCGGAACAATATCGCAATCGGGCTGGGTGCACCCACCAAATCTGCGACCGGGATACGGATAAGCATGATTATTTTTCAACCCAAGCAAGGCCGGAAAATATATTCGAAACAACGCTTGCATCCGGACGAGTTGCCCTATTTTGAGGAAGGGGACCAACAACTGCTTTTAACCCTTGGCAGTACAAAGATTGCCCCGGGCATTTGCTATGAGTCCCTGCAGCGGCCGCACGCAGCGAAGGCAAAAAATCTGGGGGCCGACATTTACTTGGCCAGTGTAGCCAAGGCACAAAACGGGCTTGAAAAAGCCTTTGCCCACTACCCTGCAATGGCCCGGGAGTTCCATATGCCGGTATTGATGTGTAATTGTATTGGGTTTTGCGATACCTTTCGGAGCGCAGGGCAATCTGCTATTTGGAGTGCTCAGGGAAGCCTGCTGGGGCAACTCAAATCTGACCAAGAGGGAATGCTCTTCTTCGATACAGAATCGATGCAGGTCGCCAAAATGGTACTTGACAGAACCAATCATTCTTAAAGATTTTCCCTGAATTGAATAGGTATTGATCCGTCGTGAAATAAGGTCGCCCATTCTGTTTCAAAATTTAAAACAAATGAAGGAAAACTTATTTCTGATATTCCTTATTCTGTATGTCCTGTAGGGAGCATACTCAAAAAGTTGATCTAAAAGAGGCAGGAATATACAAAGAGGATTATTGGAGGCATCTGGATTATTTGTTACAACTTAAAGAGGATGTGGCCTCAATCACCAGCATGTTTGAAGGCTACCAGGTTACCAAAGACAATGACCTGTACGATCTTTACAATACCGCGATTATTACCAGTTAGGTTATAATATCCATGATCCTGGAAAAATACCTGCCTGAGAACATTTTGAAATACCATGTAACAAGATTACCGATGGGACGTCTTATACAAACATTAACCGATTATATCCAACCAAATTGAGCAGAGAAAAGACCCCTCCCAGACCCCTGACGCATTACACAATCAACACAAAAATAAAACTGGCCTTACTCTGGACAAGCCTGATGTTCCTATACATCTATGCCGACTACTTCCAGCTGATGACTCCCGGGAAGTTGGAACGCATTATAGCCCTTGAAACACCCATGGGGCCTACCTCACCAGGGCTTTTGGTGATTTTTTCAACAATTTTGATTATCCCGGCCCTGATGATCTTTCTTTCTGTTTTTCTAAGGCCGCAGATCAACAAATGGCTGAATATTCTCATGGCTTTTTTATATGCCTGTATCTCCCTTTTGATTGTCATTACCAGTTTCGGGTCTGAATGGTATACTTTCTATGTTTTATTTAACCTGATAGAACTGCTCGTCTTTATCCTCATCATAGCTCAGGCATGGAAATGGCCGAGAACAGAAAATTCATGAAAAACATGAACACATACAACAACCAAAGTCAATTGGTAACCACGGCAAGAACGGCAGGAGTCTGGTACCTGCTGATGGCCATTTCAGGCATTGTGGGATTTCTGATAATCCATCCTCAGATATTTGACTCATCGGACCCTCAAAAAACGCTGACCAACCTTATTGAACAGGACTCCCTGGCACGAACCCGCCTGCTGCTGGAATTTGCCATTATCGTTTCACAGGCCCTCACTGCAGTATGGTTTTATAAATTATTCAGGGGTATAAACGAATGGGCAGCGTGGACTGTAGGTATTTGGGGTATTGTCAATGCCGTTGCCATAATGGTTAGCGCAATTGCCATGGGGACCGCCATTGAGATGGCAGGCGCCTCCTCCCCCCCTGAGGATATATTGATGTCCATTCAACTTTTGACTGGTTTACTCGGAAATGCCTGGGGAGTTGGCGGGCTTTTCTTCGGGCTGTGGCTGATCCCTTTGGGGTATATTTTAATCAGCTCAAAAAGGATGCCCGTCTGGCTGGGCCGTACACTTGTTGCGGGTGGTTTCGGATACCTGATAAGCACTGCAATTAATTATTCAGGGCTTGAAATTTCCTGGGCAAGATACTTAACCCTTCCTGCCACGGTCGGGGAGTTCTGGATGATTGGCTATTTATTGGTTTTTGGGATACGGCAGGCAAAGCAGGAATAATATTTCGTAAAGGGAAATACCATTAGGGATGGTGTACACTGCGGTAGTCGGTGATAAGTAAAAGACCACTCAGCCTTAGCATCCCGCAATTTAATGTCTACTCCGCGTGGGGCTTTTGATTCCGCTTCAATTTTTTATCTGCTCTTTTCTCCTTTGCCGTTTTGGCGGCAGGCGTTTTATCGTTTTTTAGTTTTCCTTTTTTCTCTTTTGACATGCCGTGCAGGTATTTAATTAGATTTCCTTTAAGATACTGCCTTTATGACCAATGCATTTGCAATAAAAAATCCATGAGTTACATATTTCACAGGTATTCAGGCCTTTTTCGGAAAAGCCTGCCAGCCTGGTCTTTTATTCCACCCACAAAAAATCTGTAACTTATATAAGCTTTCAAAAGTAGACTGTAACATAAATCCTGTAGAAGAGCCTCAACTTTGCAGAACAAAAAAAAGCTTATGAGCCCTTTAAAAATAGATTACAAGACCATTACTGAAAATGCAAATCAAAAAAGCATGTTTACGAAATACAGGATAGAACTTAAACCGGTAATCCAGGGAATACTCAGGGTCTTCCAAGAGAAGCCCGTCCTTTTATGTGTGGCCGGAAACGGAAGGAAACAAATACAGTTTACCAGGAAAATAGAACCCATGATATGGAAATAAACGCAAATTGAACCAAAAAAAAAGCAGACTTAAAAAGTCTGCTTTTTTTTGTGCCCTATATGCTGCTTATGCCGAACATGAAAATAGGGCAGACTGTAAATAGCCTGCCCTGTGATTTAACAAATGGTGTTCTATGAATGAGCCGCCTGAGCTACTTTGGCCTGGTTGGATTTTAAAATCCCCACCACTTCATGGCGGTCTTTGGCTAATTTATTTTCCAATCGCTTAATCAGCTCCAATTCCTTTCCACTCTCAAATTTTACATCTTCTGAGGTTAGTTTTGGGTATTTGACTTTCAGGGCCTGAGACTGTTTCTCCCAATCTCCAGTAAACTTAAAGAGTTCATTCGACTTTCTTTCACCTTCTTTACTCTTGGCTTCCATTATTGTATTGTTTAACGGTACTTAATTGTACCATTACAAAGATGCCGAATAACTCATCCAATAGCCTTACACATGGGGAACGCATGTTTATACATCTTACAGGTTTTCAAGATTGCGCTTCCTTTTTTCTCCTATTTTTTTATAATAGGTTGGGGTATGGCCCGTTACTTTCTTAAATTGGTTGGACAGGTGCGCCACACTGCTGTAATTTAATTTATAAGCGATCTCAGTGAGATTGAGCTCGTTGTAGAGGATCAATTCTTTGGCTTTTTCTATTTTGTGCTTAATGATAAAATGCTGTATGGTGATCCCTTTTACTTCGGAAAACAGATTGGATAGGTAGGTGTAATCATAGTCTAATTTCTCGGCTAAATAATCTGAAAAATTTATCTCTGGAATTTCATCGGAATAATGGATCATTTTGATAATGATGTTTTTGATCTTATCGACCAGGATACTCTTTTTATCATCCAGTAATTCCAGGCCGGATTTTGCCAGGTTTGTTTTTAGTTCCTGCAGGATTTTATCGGGAATAGCTTCTTTTAATTCTACCATCCCCAATTCAATACTTATATAATGGATGTCCAGTTTTTCCAACTCATGCTTTACCATCAGCTTACATCTTAGACTTACCATATATTTGATGTAGATTTTCATATCGGGAGCAGGAAAAGGAACCTTTTGTATTAAAAGTAAGCCTTATTTGGAGAATGAATTTGAAATTGAAAGTAATTTAAAAGTAAAGCGTAAAATAAGATCGTATTGCCAAAAAAAGAATATCCCCTCAGGCCTTAAAATGGAGTGGATTACTGTTAGAGGCAGGACTACATCTGTCTGCAGGCCCAGTTCTATCAGCACGTTTTATATTGAAGACCTATGAAATTAAAAGTATTCGCCATAACAGGCCTTGTCTTTTTAATACTGAATCAGGTAATGCTTTTGGGTGGGAACGAGTTCATCCAAAACCAACAGCCCATAGATTATGCGCATTGGCTACTGTTTATTGGGGTTCTGTTCTGTTTGTCTCTGAATTACATTTTTTCAGATTCTCTTTTTAGTAATACCGCCACTGTTTTAACATCCCTGGGGGTAGTAGCCCTTATCGGACAGGCAACCATTGATTTTTTATGGTGGAGTTATGGAACCGATTATGGCGGAATGGATCAATTAATAAATCAGGTTATGGAAAGGCCGTCTATCCGCATCCCTTTTATAACTATAGGCCCTGCATTGTTTTACCTGGGGTTGGCAACCCATGCAGGTAAATTAATACGGAGAGCTGCAATATGGGCCCTATTAGCCATCGCCGGAGTTATCATAATCGGTACAGGTTCTTTTATTTACAACAGCAGGTTAACAATTATCATAGGGCATATTATCCTTAGTTGGGGTATCCTTATGTTGGCCTTTAAAAAGGACATTGCAATTCAAAATCCAAATAATTAATTTATGTGCATATTCAGTCAAAATCTATTTGCCTGACATTTCAGGAATGGACAGCCGGTTTCAGAATTTTAACCTAATTCCATTGAGTGTAGCCTTGGTCTTAAATAACAAAGTGTTTGGGAATTTTTGAGGAACATTTAAATTATAAAATGAGATATTTACTACTAACCCTATTTCTGGCTTCCTCCTTTTTCAGTTATTCACAATACGAGCCTGAAAATATCAGGGCCGTAGCCACAGAATTTCAAAACTGTTATAATAATACAGATGACAGGGGAATTTATAACATGTTTGACAAGGTTATGAAAACCTTCCTGTCACCCGAAAATACATCTGAATTTATGGATGAAGTGAGGTCCGGTTTTGGGTTGATTGAGAAGATGAAGTATTCTGGCACATACAATTCAGCACATGTGTACAGCACCACTTTTGAAAAAGGCAAAAGCGACATTTACTTCAACTTAAGTAGCCAGAATCAAATTGGTAGCTGGTTTATCCCCAGAAATAGGGCTGAAAATGCCCCGAGGCTGGAAAGAAACACCACCGAAATGATTTTTCCATTTAAGGAAGAAGCATTTGTCTATTGGGGCGGAGAAAAGAGGGACATTAACTATCATATGGAAGATTTAAACCAGCAATACGCCTATGACATCCTGATGGTAGCCAATGGAGCACCTTACAACGGGGATCCGGAAAAAAATGAAAGTTTTTTTGTTTTTGGCAAGGATATTATGGCTCCGTGTGATGCCCGTGTTTATAAGGTAATTGATGGGATACAGGACAACCGGCCAGGGGAAGTAAATACGGAGAATCTGACGGGAAATACCATTATCCTTCAAACGGTAAAAAACGAATACCTGCTATTTGCACATATCAAACACAACTCCATTCAGGTAAAAGAAGGAGAGCTTGTTAAGCAGGGCCAGGTCATAGCCCAGTGCGGCAACTCCGGGAATACAACCCAGGCACATTTGCATTTACAATTGCAGAATACCCCAGATTTATATAATACCATAGGTGCAAAACTGTATTTTAAAGAAATACAGGTCAATGGCGAAATTAGAAAGGACTATATGCCGGTTAAAGAAGATTTCGTAAAAAACACGGGGAGCTTTAAATAGCCCGGGTTAAGGATCAAAATAACGGGGCTGCTTTTAGCGGGAAATTTTTCGCGATGCCAGAAAAAGAACCCCGCTATTTCCCAGGAAAAGAAAGAAGACGGGCTCCACTCAAAAAACTTTATTGCAATGAAAAAAGCATATTTGGAAAGCGCCAAAAAACAATTTGAATATTACAAATCAGTGGGTGATAAGACTTTTGACCAACTGAGCGAAGCGGATCTCTTCTGGCAGTATAACCCGGAGTCTAATTCCATTGCAATTATTGTAAACCATCTATGGGGAAACATGAAATCCCGATGGACTGATTTTTTGAGTTCGGATGGCGAAAAAAAGTGGCGCAACAGGGATATGGAATTTGAGCCGGTAATACAATCCAAAGCGGAACTGCTTCAAAAATGGAATGAGGGATGGGCCTGTTTATTTGATGCCCTAAGCACGATTAATGAGGGTAATTTCGATACCAAAGTTTATATCCGGAATCAGGAACACTCTATTGTTGAAGCCATAAACCGGCAACTCGCGCATTACGCCTACCACACAGGGCAAATTGCCTATATCGGCAGGATGGTTTTGGGACCTAATTGGAAGAGCTTAACCATCCCCAAAGGAAAATCTGATGAATTCAACAAAGTGAAATTTGCCAAAGGAAAACACAAAGGGCATTTCTCTGATGAGATATAGATAGTCCATAAATATCTACAGTGGGTTACTCACCTGACATTCAAACTTTAAAAATGTAACGAAAATCCGATCAAAAGGACTAATTTCATAGGGAGTCATCAGTCCCTTAGCCTTAAAATAAAGATTTTGGACAAAGCCCTTGGATTTAAACAGTACTCCCTCTATTTCGGAATCCCTCTCGGGCTCCTGGGAATACTGATATTGCTGATGAGATCCCCCGCCCTCCTTACGAGCAATAGCATGGCCCTGGCAATAACCGCAGATCTGCTGCTCACCGTCCCAATGGTCTACTTCCTGCTTATCCGCAAATCCAAAATTCCTAAAACAACCGTGGTCCCAATAATGCTGTTGGGCCTGTTGGTTGGTTACAGCTTCCTGCCGGCAGAACATCAGGACTATCTGGACCTGTTTAAAACCTGGGGCTTACCGCTAATAGAACTAGCGGTTGTGACCTATGTTGTGATCCACGTCAGGAAGGCTGTTCAAACCTATAAAAAACTAAAAAATACCACCCCCGATTTCTACGACACACTCAAAGACGTCTGTGGCAAAATGCTTCCTTCAAAACTGGCTGCAGCGGTGGCAACGGAAATAGCCGTTTTTTACTACGGTTTTGTAGCCTGGAAAAAAAGGGAGGTCAGGAAAAATGAATTTACCTACCATAAAAAAAGCGGATCCCTGTCCATATTGGGTGGAATCCTGCTGATTATCGTGGTAGAAACCATTGCCGTCCATTTTTTACTCGCAAAGTGGAGCGTAGTAGCAGCCTGGATTTTCACGGGCCTGAGCCTGTATACTGCCCTTCAACTCTTTGGGTTTGCCAGGGCCCTTGGTAAAAGACCGATCATACTTGGGCCCGAAACACTGCAGCTGCGATATGGTATCCTGAATGAAACCACACTGGCCCTGAACAATATTGAAAGCATAGAAGTTTCCTCAAGGGAACTTGACTTCGGTAAGGAAGTTCGGAAACTCTCCTTTCTGGGGGACCTGGAAGGTCACAATATTATAATCCACCTTAAAAATGAAAACACCATTACCGGGCTCTACGGGATCTCCAGGAAATACAAAGTACTCGGGCTGCATCTGGATGCGCCGGCTGAATTCAAAGAAAAGGTTGACCGTGCCCTGTGCTCCAACAAATCAAATAAACTGTAAGCCGTGATCCAATTCTTCCGCAAAATCCGAAAAACCCTTTTGGCAGAGAATCGTTTTTCCAGGTACTTTCTATATGCTGTTGGTGAGATCATCCTTGTGGTAATCGGGATTTTGGTTGCCTTGCAGGTAAATACCTGGAATGAAGGAAGGAAGGACCGGCAGGAAGAACAACAGATTCTTGCTGCTCTCCATAAGGACTTCACAAAGAACCTGGAACTGTTTGAAACAGCAAAGGAAATCCATTATACCGCCAGGGAGAATGCAGAAAAGTTGCTGGACCTTCTCAACAGCCCGGAGGAAGAAAACTTTTTTACGGAAGAAAACATTGCAATGATAAAAGAGGCGTTGCAGGGTCATACCTATAACCCTTCCAATGGGGTAGTACATTCCCTGATCAGTTCCGGAAATTACCAGCTTTTGCAAAATGATACCTTACAAAGTCTGATTATCTCCTGGAACGATGTGCTTCAGGATTACACGGAAGAAGAAGTGTCTGCATCTGATTTCTGGAATACCCGATATGAACCATTTTTAATAGCGCAGGCCGTTTTCTCTATTGAGGATATGGACAAAGCCCTGGGCATACTTAAGTCTCCAGTTCACAAATCTTTAATTGCACGGAGGATACATTATGTAAGCAATATCACCAGCGCAATTGAGGAAGAGCCTATTGAATACTATTTAAGGGAGATTGTAAGGCTTACCTCGAGCCCTTAACCGCATGAGTAAAGAACACGGGCGTACTGTTCGTTAAAACTATAAAAAAATGAAACGAATTTTAGTTTCGTCTTTATTGGTTTTATTAATAAGCACTATTGCAGCGATTGTTGCCGGGCTCAGTTTTCGGGTCGCCCTGGGCGCAGCTGCTGAGCAGTATCCTGCCCGTGCAGCTTATGCCCCAAATGGGGCTGTAGTAAGCAGCAATGACCTGGACAGTCAGGCCGGTTTGGCGGTTCTGCAGAGAGGTGGTAATGCCGTAGATGCAGCGGTAACTGCAGCAGCCGTCCTTGGGGTCGTGGAACCTTTTATGTCAGGCTTAGGCGGGGACATGTTTGCCATTTTCTGGTCTGCCGATGAAGAAAGACTGGTTTAATTTCCTAAATTGAAGAAAATATAATCCTATATAAGCTGCGATGCGGGCCATTGCACAAATATTACAATGAACACGGGTTCCTCAACGGTGACCATCCACATGGTTTCCAGTCTTGACGGCTTTGTTGCCAAAAAGGACGGTGATCTTTCGTGGATGCGCTCTGAAGATACATACGAAGACGGGGTGGAGCTTAGTAAAACCTATGTCTTAGATTTTCTCCAGTCGATAGACTGTTACCTTTTGGGTTCGCATACCTACGCGCAGGCGGTGGAGCTCGGCTGGCCCTACGGAGAAAAACCAGTTTTTGTACTCACCAGCAGGAAACTAAAGCCATTCAACAAATCTGTGCATTTCGTATCCGGAGATCTCGCAAAGATCATTTCTGATCAGCTCAGGCCTAAATTCAATTCTATCTGGATGGGTGGAGGCCCCAGTTTAGCAAAGGAACTCTTACGTCTAGGATTGGCCGATGAAATAAACATCTCAATCATGCCCATCCTTTTGGGAAACGGTACACTTTTCTTTGACTATATAGGAAAAGAACAAAGATTACAATTAAAAAACGTAACCGCCTTTAAAGATGGAATGGTTGAGCTGTTATACCAGATCAGGAATGAGCTCTGATTATAAAACACATGCTAAGTTAGCTACAATAATGCTTAAAAGCGACAATTTAAAAACCCTCCAAACCATGAACCGACTCATCACAATAGTACTCTGGGTAATACTGATCCCTGTTTCTTTGGCCCTACTTATCGCACTGCTAGACCTATGGCCAGAGGGCCCATTGGGGGAGTACCGAATACATTTAGTAGTTGTATTTATTGCACTGGGTGTATTTATGCGCAAAAGGCTAAAGAAGCAATCCAGGTAAGAGAGATTATTATCAACTCTTTTTTCTGAAGAAAGCTACCATTACCAGTGTGAAATAGAATCCCTGGATTACGAGGACCCTTGTTAATCCTTATAAGAATAAAATCCCTACTTTTAAAAGAACCGCTGTGTACTACTAAGATTCCCGTAAATGAAAATCAAACTCAAAAAAGTAGCCCTCCTGGTGGAAGTACTGGGGGGCGTTGCCATCCTGATTTCCCTGGTATTTGTTAGTATCCAGTTAAGGGAAAATACCAAAGCTACCCGATCGGCCACGGCAACGGCCACCATAGATACCATGACCAACTGGTATGCTGCCATGGGTACCAACAAGGAGGCCAGCGCCTCTTTTTTCAGGTTCCTTGCCGACCCGGAATCCATGACCAAAGAGGAACGCCTGCAACACATCTTTAACTTTCATGGCCTTTTCCTGGCCTTTCAGAATAGCTATTACCTTTCTCTGGAAGGCACCCTGGATAAGCGGATCCCGAAATCCCTAATGCAGGTTATTTACGGGGTAAAAGACCAACCGGGATTTAAGTTGTACTGGAAGTCGCGAAAATCTATTTTCTTTGAGGAATACCGGGATTATGTAGATGCGCTGCTGATGTCCACAGACATTAAATCTGATGGTATTTACGGATATGAGGGAACAGAAATAACGCCCGGAAATCCTGTAAACGACACATCCCGCTCAAATTAAAACCGTTCTATGATACTTAAAATACTTAAGGGTAACCTTTTAACTGACATCATTTGGCTGGGATTTGGCATGGCCGGGGGGATCTATTTTTATCTGGAAGGAAAATTTTGGGAAAGTGGGTTGTTTTTTTTCGTGGCCTTGCTTTATCTGATCAAAATAATAAACAATAGAATGGGCAATCGATCTGGTTACAAATTACCCGACTAAACAAATAATAATGAAAACAACTAAAACAATGCAAACCGTTGGTGCTATTGCACTTTCCTTTTTGTTTTTGAATTGTGGTGATAAATTCACCACCGAATCTAAAGACGGCTTTATTGTCGTTTCAAACGAAAACGGCAGTACCCTGGGGTATAATGCCAATTCCGGAGTAAGCCTGCTGACCGTTGACAGATATGCCTTTAAAGACCTCAACAAAAACGGTACCCTGGATGATTACGAAGACTGGCGTTTGCCGGTTGAGCAAAGGGCTTCAGATCTGGCTTCCAAAATGTCTGTGGAACAAATTGCGGGGCTCATGCTCTATAGCGGGCATCAGGCTATTCCTGCTACAGGCCGGAGAGGGTCTGCCTACGGAGGGAAACCCTTTAGGGAAAGCGGGGCCCAGGCAAGCGACCTTTCAGATGACCAAAAGAAGTTCCTTACCGAGGATAACCTCAGGCACGTTTTGATTACCAGTGTTGAAAGCGCGGCCATATCAGCCCAATGGAATAACAATGCACAGGCCCATGTGGAAGGCATTGGCCTGGGAATACCTGTTAACACCAGTTCGGATCCGAGACACGGAAGCGACACCTATGCCGAATTCAATGAAGGGGCCGGGGGTGACATTTCCTTGTGGCCGGGAACCCTGGGTATTGCCGCCTCCTTTGACCCGGAACTGATGAAACAATTCGGGGAGATCGCTTCCAAAGAGTACCGTGCGCTCGGAATTGCCACTGCCCTGTCACCGCAAATTGATCTGGCCACGGAGCCCAGATGGAGCCGTTTTGACGGTACCATGGGGGAAGACCCCGACCTGGCAACGGATTTAGCCAGGGCCTATGTAGATGGGTTCCAATCCTCCGAAGGCGGGGGCTGGGGTTTTGAAAGCGTCAACACCATGGTAAAACACTGGCCGGGAGGTGGCCCTGAGGAAGGTGGCCGGGACGGGCACTTTGGCTACGGGGCCTATGCCGTCTATCCCGGTAAGAATATTAAAGACCATTTACAGCCTTTCACCGAAGGGGCTTTTAAACTGGATGGGGTCACCGAAAAAGCAGCTGCCGTGATGCCGTATTACACCATTTCCGACGGGCAGGGGGAGGCTGTGGCCAATGGGTTTAACAAATACCTGATTACCGACCTGCTCCGTGGCAAATACGGCTACGACGGCGTACTATGCACGGATTGGGGCATAACGCGGGATGTTTCTTCCATCAGTACCTTCCAGGGCAAGCCCTGGGGGGTAGAGAACCTCACGGAAGCCGAACGGCATTATAAGGCAATAGCAGCAGGCATGGACCAGTTTGGCGGCAACAACGATATGAAACCGGTGATAGCGGCCTACGAATTAGGGGTGGAGGAGCACGGCGAGGAGTATATGCGCCAGCGCTTTGAAATCTCAGCCGTCCGCCTGTTAAAGAACATTTTCCGGGTTGGCCTTTTCGAAAACCCCTATCTGGATATTGAAGAGACCACAACCCTTGTAGGGAATCCCGATTATATGAAGGCCGGGTTTGAGGCTCAATTGCGCTCGGTGGTGCTGCTAAAAAATCAGAACAGTACGCTTCCATTGGAAGAGAAGCAAAAAGTCTTTGTACCCCAGCGCTACATAGCTCCAACTACCAATTGGTTTGGCAATGTGACTCCCGAGAAAACCGAATCTCCATTTAATATGGAGGTTATAGCCAGGTATTATGAAGTAGTTGGAGATCCCAGAGATGCAGACTTTGCCCTGGTGGGGATTCAAAGCCCGAACGGAGGGGTTGGTTATGATGATTCTGACCTGGAGAATGGCGGCAATGGTTACGTGCCTATAAATTTACAGTATGGCCCTTATATCGCTATAACGGCCCGTGAGGTGAGTCTGGCTGGCGGAAGTCCGTTGGAAGGCTTTACAAACAGATCTTATAAAGGTAAAAACGTGCAGACGGTAAACAATTCGGATATGGATCTGGTCATTGATACCAAAACAGAAATGGGCGATAAACCCGTCATTGTAGTTGTGAAAGCATCCAAGCCCATGGTTTTTTCTGAAATTGAAAAAAGTGCCTCAGCTATTTTGATTCATATGGGTGTTCAGGACCAGGCTCTGATGGAACTGATATCCGGCAGGGCTGAACCATCGGGGCTATTGCCCTTTCAGATGCCAGCCGATATGCTGACAGTAGAGGCCCAGCTTGAGGATGTCCCCCGGGATATGACCCCATATACCGATGCAGAAGGCAATTCCTATGATTTTGCCTATGGCCTGAATTGGAAGGGGGTCATCAATGATGAACGGGTAAAAAAGTATAGATAAAATAATCTAATTTGTATGGAATAAATGCCCACTGCAGGTTAATCAAACTAAAATGAATAAAATATACTTCCCGCTACTTGGCCTCTTTTTTATCATTCTTGGAATTTCCTGTGCCTCGGATGACAAAAACACAGGGGAGAATTTCAACTTCCCCTCATTTGGAGCGGAAAGAGTTGTAAGCATTAACGGCCTCACATTTGATGCGATGGAACCTTTTATTTCACCTGACGGTACCTACCTCCTATTCAATAATTTAAACGATGGTACCAACACCCGGCTGTATTATGCAGTACGGGTCAATGATTCGGTATTCGATTTTGCAGGGGAACTCAATGGGCCGAATCAGACCAATCCGCCCCACCTGGATGCTGTGCCGGATCTGGATGCCGACGGAAATTTTTACTGGACCTCAACCCGCAATTATCCGGCTGAATTGAACAACCTATTCCGCGGCTCATTCACCAATGGGGTGGTAAATAACATCGGCCGGGTTCAGGGAGATTTTTACAAAAATACTTCCGGTTGGCTGGTTATGGATCATGGTATCAGCACGGATGGGCAATTCCTGTATTACAACAATGCCCGCTTTGACAGCTCTGCCTGCCAGGGACCCTGTGAAACGGAACTGGGGATTGCCGAAAGGGTAAATGATTTTGAATTCCGGGTCCTCTCCAATGAGGCTTCTATCCTCCAAAACATCAATGATTCCAACTATATCTATTATGCACCCTGTATTAGCAGTGACGGACTGGAGTTGTATTTTACACGATACCGGAAAGGACAAATTACCCCTGAAACACAGATCGAAATTTGCGTGGCAGTCCGTACCGACCTGGCTGATGTCTTTTCTGAACCCCGGGTGTTGTTCTCCGATGTGGTAGCAGACATCATTGAGGCCCCAACCCTCACAGTGGATAAACAAATCATGTATTACCATAGAAAGATTGCCGGAACCCACATGATTGTGATGAGAAACAGAAATTAAAGTATAAACAATCAAACGCCATCAATTATGAAACTAATTGTCCTCTACCCACAACCCACAGACGTGGAAGCCTTCAAAAAAGCTTATGATGCACATATTGCACTGCTGCATGATAAAACCGGGATTCCGCCGGATCAGAAACCCTATACGTTAACCCGTTTTGTACCGGGCCCGGCCGGGGATCCACCCTATTTTCAAATGTTTACCATGCCTTTTGAATCGGCCGAAGCCTTAAATGAGACCATGACCTCCGCCGGGATGCAGGAAGTGGCAGCAGATGCAAACAGGATATCAACGGGTGGCGCACCCCTGATTCTTATCGGAAACTAAGGTGTGCAAACAGATAAAAGTACTGTTTAAATTCAGACCAGAGGTTTCTTGAATCCAAGAACGCGAATTGAAGAAATGAAAGCAGCCGTAACCACAAAAGCCGGAAATCCAGAGGTGATCGAACTTCAGGAAGTTGAAATCCCGAAACCCAAAACGGATTGGGTGCTCATTAAGGTAAAAGCATTTGGCTTAAACCGATCGGAGCTCTTTACCCGCAGAGGGGATTCACCCGGGGTGGTATTCCCGCGTATTCAGGGAATTGAATGCGTGGGAGTAGTGGCCTCAGATCCTTCCAAGACTTATCCCCCAGGGCAGCAGGTTGCCGCACTTATGGGAGGGATGGGCCGGTTTTTTGACGGGAGCTATGCCGAGTATACCCTTGTTCCCCTTGAAATCGTATTTCCCTTTCAAAGCGACCTTCCCTGGAAAACTCTTGGGGCCATCCCGGAGATGTTCCAAACGGTCTCCGGCTCCCTGAACCAGGCCCTGGAAATACGCGAAGGGGAAACCTTGCTTATCCGTGGTGGCACTTCTTCCATCGGGATGCTAGCCTGCCAGCTCGCCAAAACAAAAGGGGTAACGGTCCTTGCAACCACCCGGAACCCGGATAAAAAACAAGCCTTGCTGGACAATGGTGCGGATCAGGTAGTTATCGATACGGGAAGTATTCAAAAGGAGGTTCGAAAATTATTTCCCGAAGGAGTTCATAAAGTGCTGGAGCTGGTGGGGACCCGGACCCTGAAGGATTCACTTCAGTGCATTGCACCCAGAGGAATCGTCTGTATGACGGGTATCCTCGGGAATGAATGGACTTTAAAAGAGTTTACCCCCATGGGAGACATCCCTTCTTTAGGCAGGCTGACCGTTTACATGGGAGAGGCCAGCAACCTTTCACAGCCATTGCTTCAGGAATTTATAGACCATGTGGAGGCGGGAAATATCCACTTGAATATAGATTCTGTCTTTTCGCTTCATGAGGTTGCCGGCGCGCATGAGTATATGGAAGCCAACAGGGCCAAAGGAAAGATTATTGTTACAACCTGAAGAATGGACCAGACCAAAAAAGATATGAGAATAGTAGTTATCGGGGGCAATGGAACCATTGGCAAAATAGTAGTTTCCCACTTTAAACGAACCTGTGAAGTTTTTACCGCTGGCAGGAATAGCGGCAATTTCAGGGTTGATATAGCCGATAGCACCTCCATAGAAAAGATGTTTAAAGAGGCGGGCAAACTGGATGCCCTTATCTGTATTGCCGGAGAAGCCAAATGGGCGCCCTTTGAGGAACTTTCTGAAACAGATTACTACATCGGTCTAAAAAGCAAGCTGATGGGGCAGGTCAACCTGGTGCGCATCGGCCAGAAATATCTGAACCCCGGTGGGTCCATTACCCTCACCACGGGCATCCTGGCAGATGACCCGGTGGTCAAGACCAGCAGTGCAGCCCTGGTTAATGGTGCCCTTCACAGTTTTGTAAAAGCCGTTGCCCTGGAAATTAAAGGAGGGATTCGGGTAAATGCAGTGTCGTCTGGGGTAGTGGCAGACGCCTATGAAAAATACAGGAGCTTTTTTCCGGGCCATAATCCTGTCCCAATGGAAAAGGTAGTAAATGCTTATGTTCGCAGTGTAAGAGGGAAAAATTCTGGTGAAATTATAAGGGTTTATGAAAAATAAAATAGGTGCATTAGTTATTGAAGTTTTTTCTGTTATGCTGGGTGTATTCCTTGGCTTTGCGATTTCGGATTGGTCTGAAAGCCAAAAAGAGAAGGCAAAGTTTGATGCCCTTATGACCAATATGACCTCAGAAATACAGGCAAACCAACAGAAAACAGAACAAATTATCGATTACCACAGGATGCTGCGCGACAGCACCCGCTACCTGCTCATCCAGAAGGAAAAGAAAAATATTAAACCCACTTTTTTCAGGGGGGTCAACACCCTTTCCTTTTCTAACAGCGCCTACCAAACGGGTATTCAAACCGGCCTATTCAATAAACTGGATTTGGAAAACATACAGGCCATCAATGAGGTATATACCAAACAACGCAATTATGAAGATTTTTCTACCGTCTTATTATCCGGTCTGATTTCTTTGGACTTTAAAGAAGATGCAGAATCGATTCGAAAAATTGCCCGTTTTTTATCTATTTCCATGACAGATATCGTGATAAAGGAGGAACAGCTCCTCAGGAGTATGGAAACGGCATTGGAAGGCCTGAAGCAGAGCAACCCGACTGAATATTCGAAGCCCGGGGAACCCAACAGCTAACTAAATAAACTGCCTTTCCATGATTCAATTTTTCCGTAAACTCAGGCATAAATTCCTGACTGAAAACAAATTCAGCAAGTATCTCTTGTACGCAATAGGCGAGATTTTACTGGTGGTCATTGGGATCCTGATCGCCCTACAGGTCAACAACTGGAATAATGAAAGGGACAACAGGCAGAAAGAAATTACTATTTTAAAGGAAATACAGCGAAACCTGGAAACCAATGTGATGCAGTTTACAACAGAAGCAAAGATGCAGGGGTCTATTGTGGAGAGTATTAGCCTTATTATGGATCAGATCAAAAACGAGGTGCCCTATCACGATTCCCTGGGGGTGAAATATGCTGCCATTGCCTGGACCGAGGAGTTCAATTTTGCAAATTCTGCCTTTGAAACCCTGAAGACACAGGGTTTCGATTTAATCTCCTCAGACCCTTTGCGGGATAATATTATCCAATTGTTCAATATCAGGTATACCCGAATTTCAGACGTAATACAAAAAGTAAGTATGACGGAACACAGCCAGCTGAATACCCTGTACCTTAAGTATATTGAATTTGACGAACAGGGAAAAGCCATTGTGGTTGATTCTGAAGATCTTTTTAAGGATAAAACCTTTACCAATATGTTAAGCAGCAGGCGGATATGGAAAATCGATATTATAAGTACCTATAGGGAACTAATCGAAGAATCTTTGGCCTTGTCTGAAATGATTGACCGGGAATTAAAAAAGAGGTAGAATTAAGGGGCTGATAGGCTTATTTAGTTAGTTCCTTTGGGATTCGCTTTAACCACTATAACCTTTTGTGACCAATTAAAACCCTATGATTAAATTTTTCAGGCGTATCAGACAAAGACTTTTATCCGAAAACAAGTTCAGGAACTATTTTCTGTATGCTGTAGGCGAGATTGTTTTAGTGGTTATCGGGATTTTGATTGCCCTCAAAATCAATAACTGGAACGAAGAGCAAAAAACAGAATCAAAAGTACAGGACTATTATGCACTCTTGTTAGAAGACCTGAACAGCGACACCAGCTTTGCCAGAACCACCATAGAAGAATACAGCAAGGACATAAAAGCATACGAGGCCTACACGGATTCCTACCATAAAGAAAAGCTTTCACCTGAGCAGGTTTATCGGGAGCTTTTTAAGCTGAATATGATATCAAAACCCCTGACCTTCAACACCAGCACTATAGAATCACTGCAGAACAGCGGGGAGATCGGGCTGATCCCCTCAAATATCCGCAACCGCCTGATCGACCTGAGGCGCCTGCAAAACCTGACCATCCAACGCTTTGAAGATACCGATGACGGAAAAAGCGAAATTACTCAGAATATAAGCCTGCTGATTGGTTCTACAACCTTACCGGCCAGGCTTCAAGAGCAAAATGAATTGGCAGTATTCTTAAATATCGAGCAGAACCTGAGGCAGATGATACTGGTGTATGAAGGGATCCACAGATGGAAGAGCATTACGGAACGGGAAGCGCTTGGCCGGTTGGAGCATATGCTTGTGGAAATTGACACTATAAAAGCCTTAATTGACAAAGAATTGAAACGATAACTTAGGGCCGTACACTGCTTCTAAACTTATAATTTGATGCAACTGATGAAAAAAATGATTCTTATATCTCTCATTGGGATCCTTTGCTGTTGTAAGCAAAACCCAACGGAACCAGCATCACCGGAAGCAGACAGCCCGGCGGTCTCCCAAACCGAAGAGACATTTGACTGGCTTTTGGGAAATTGGCAGCGGACCAATGAAGAAGAAGGAAAAGCAACTTTTGAATTCTGGACGAGGACCAGTAAAAACGAATACTCCGGCTTTGGTTTTACCTTACAGGCGTCCGACACGATCTGGGAGGAACACATGCTTTTAAAAAAAGAGAACAGCGGCTGGGCGCTGGTTATCAATAGTCCGGATGATCCCGAGCCGGTAATTTTCCGCCTGACAGAGAAAAATCATCAGGAGGCTACCTTCGAAAATCCGGAATGGGATTTCCCCAAGAAAATTCGGTACTGGAAAAGCGAAGAGGGCATTCAGGCATCTGTATCCGGTGATGGGATGGAGATACCTTTTGCATTCAGGAGGCTTCAAGAATAGGGATTCCGTTTGTTATTTGATGAAAGCATCGATTAGGATCTGGAGGAGATTATGAAATATGAAAACCTGATCATTAACTTAGAGATTGTACATAATCACTCAGTGCCTTTACCCTTTCCAATAATCAAATTGCCTATTTTTATTATGTTTAAAATACGTATGACTTAAGTTGCCATTGAGCATGGAGGCCTTGGAGCATACGTAAACCCAACCCTTAGCAATGATTCAATTCTTCCTCAAACTCAGGCAAACACCGCTATCAGAAAACAGATGAAAAAAATTAAGATAGGGCAGCAAGCCTATGAATTTGTAAGTGATTACCGAAACGATCCGAAACTTTGGCAGGGCCTGGATAAACTTGGGCAGGCAATCTTCGGGTTCAGTTTGGAAAACTGGTATCAGAGTGGGTACTGGGGGGAGCAGTATATCCCCTATTCTTTATTGGATAATGGGGAATTAATCGCCAACGTATCGGCAAGCACGATGGAATTTCTCCTTGATGATCAGAAATTGTCTGCCATTCAAATCGGTACGGTAATGACGGCAGAGACGCATCGCGGAAGGGGCCTGAGCAGGTTCCTGACCGAACACCTCGTTGGGGAGTGGAAGGAAAAAACTGATTTTATATTCCTGTTTGCCAATCCGACCGTTCTGGATTTCTATCCTAAGTTCAATTTTGAAAAAATGGATGAATATCAACACTTTAAACTGTTAAATGGCAAACAGAAAACGGCGGAAGATATCCGGAAGCTGAATATGGATGACAGCAATGATGTGGAGTTATTGGTGAGGGCTATACGGACTGCTGTACCCATCGCACGGCTATCCGTGTTACAGAACGAAGCATTGATCATGTTTTATTGCCTGTCTTTTATGAAAAATGACGTTTACCATCTTCCAAATAAGCAGGCCGTGGTAATTGCCTCTTTTGATGGGGATACCTTATACCTGAATGATGTATTTTCGCCAGAGGCAGTTGCCCTGGAAGAAATTATAGACTCTATGGCACACCGGGCTATCCGCAAATTGGTGCTGGGCTTTAGCCCGAAAGATGACAGCGGTTTCGAGAAATGCCTGTTAGTGCCAGACGATACGCTTTTTGTTTTTAAGGAGCAGGCTGCTAATTTCAGGCAATGGCAATTGCGGTTTCCGGTATTATCACATGCCTGATAAAAATGGAACCTCAGTATGCACTTAATAATACTACAAAATGACTAAATTTTTTATCCGAAATAGCTGCAAATACTTTGTAATTGCATATTCCTTTGTTCTGGGAAACAGCGGGGTACTTTTCGCCCAAAGCTATTCTGCAGAGCCGAACCTGGAATCCGGGGAAACCTCTTTCACAACCCTGGTCTGGTCCGATGAATTTGACGGCTCTGGCGCTCCGGATCCTGAGAAATGGTTCCATCAAACCCAGTTACCCCCGGGGGGCAGCTGGTGGGGAGGCATCATCCAGCATTATACAGACCGGCCCGCCAATACCTATCTCAAAGATGGGAGGTTATACCTGGTAGCGAGGAAAGAACGGTTGGAAGAGCAGGGGGAGGTCAAAGACTATACCTCTGCCCGTTTGAATTCAAAATTTGCCTTCACACACGGGCGTGTGGAAGTCAGAGCTAAACTCCCGGAAGGCAAGGGTACCTGGCCGGCCATATGGATGCTCAATACCAACATTGACGAAGATGGTGCCTACTGGGACAACAACGGATATGGCACTGTAAAGTGGCCTTTCTGTGGGGAAATTGATATTCTCGAACACTGGGGTAAAAACCAGGATTATGTTTCAAGTGCCGTGCACAATGCCTCCAGTTACGGCTACAATGTCCAAAATGTAGGAGGCCAGGAAATAGATGGGGCCTCCAGCAGCTTTCACATCTACGGTCTGGAATGGACTGCAGAGAAAATGGTCTTTAGCGTGGATGGGGTTGCCCATTTTACTTATGAACCAGCGCTTAAGAATTCAGAAACCTGGCCTTATGACAATGATTATTATTTCATTTTAAACATCGCCATTGAGCCCGGCATTGATCCGGAATTCACCGAAAGTGCCATGGAGGTAGATTATATAAGGGTTTATCAGTAGCTTTCAGCAGATAATCAATTAACAACTGCCTTCAAAACGGAAGGGATTAAATGGTTGTCAGGCATAAACGCATTTAGCTTCTATGAAAAAGACATTTCTGCTAGTCCTTCTAATTTTTTGTTCAGGGAATATTTACAGTCAATTTGATAAGGATCGCTCAGCTTCCGGGCGGAATAAATAGTAGAGCTATGCAACGCGAAATTTAAAACCAATGACTATACACCATCTTGAATTTTCAATCAACATCCCGGCTGCCAGAGAAACCATCTGGAGCGTACTTTGGGACGAGGCAGCCTACCGGGATTGGGTGAGTGTTTTTCAGGAAGGATCCCATGTCATAACCGACCACTGGAAGGAAGGCAGCCGGGTTTTTTTCCTATCTCCTGACAAATCCGGAATCTACAGTACCATTGTGAAACATGTGCCAAATGAGATCATGCATTTCCGACATCTTGGACTTGTTAAAAACGGAAAAGAACAGCCCATGGATGCACCTACCAGAAAGTGGTCTGGGACCAATGAGATTTACCGATTATCCGAAAGCGAGGGGGGCCTTAAACTAACTGTTGAAATTGATGTGCTTGAGGAACACCGCGCGTTTATGGAGGAAACCTTCCCCAAAGCGTTAAAACGAATCAGGAAAAATAGCTGTTTATAAATCCATCAGGAATATAAGGTCTTATACCCAGGTTTTTCAATCTCAAAATTCAATAAAAACCCCAGCTGTTTTTACGTGCTTTTAGCGATCTATACATCTATTTATGAATACTTTAACTCCGGAAGGTGTACGATCTGTGCCGACCAATCCGTATCTTCAAACTAAACAATTGCAATGAAAAGATTTTTTATTTTCTTCCTTCTAGGCTGCGCAGCACTTTCTGCACAGGAACCCCGCTCCATGGGTGAAGTTACAGGCAGGATGGAGTATTCCATGGCCGATGTTGACGGGAAAAACAACAATGGGGTTTATCGCTATTACCTGAAAGGGGAAGATACCCCCTACACAGGCATTCTCTACGGCAAACACCCGAATGGGCAGGTTTCCTCCTGGCAGGAATACGTTGATGGTGTTGGACAGGGCCAGTGGATTAATTATTACGATAACGGGAATTACAAGGAAATAGGATTCTACAACCAGAACCGGGTAGAAGGCCCCATCCGCAAATTCTATGAAGACGGCAGCCTCAAAGCTGAGGGCACCTATAAAGACTGGCGCGTCAAAATAGGGGAATGGAAGTATTTCAATACCGATGGCAGCCTTAAAAAAACTGTGGATTACGGCGAAAAAGGATCTATTGAGGAAGTAGAGGAATATTATCAGAGAGGCGATATCTCCTATAACTGGTATGCCAGTATTTTAAGGAAGAACGGCTTCAGGTTGGATTGATTCCGGATTGATTCGGCGGAGAGTTTTGACAGCTAGGCTCATATCGGAACTGGCAGAATAACCCCTTGTACCTTTCAAGACTTAAGGGAGCAACTTTTTGAAAAAATGCTATCTTTAATGGGCTTCGGGCAGGTTCTACAATATTTGGCAGATTTCCCATCAAGCAGGACCAGGCCTGTATTACTTTGGATAAAGTGCAACTTATGACTCCCATTGAAAAACAGATTCTGGATACCTGGTTTATTAACCACCGTACGAATCTTATGCTGATAAAGCATCTAACAGTCGATGCACTTTTACTTACCACTTCTCCCCGTGGCGGGGGCACTGTGGGGCATCAGCTGGCACACATGTACAACGTTCGGTATTGGAAATTGGAGCGATTTAACAAGGCGTTGATTGCCGATCTGACCACCATAAGAGCCACAGACCTTAAAACCCTCAGCCTCTTAAGAGACTGCCACACTCTCACGGCTTCCCTGGTTGCCGAAATGTTGCAGAGCGGTATTGAAAACAACGGGCGTGTAAAAGGGTTTAAACGGGGAGTTGTACCCTTGTTGGGATATTTTATCCACCACGAAGCGCATCACAGGGGAAATATACTGCTCACACTTAAGCGCTGTGAATTTAAACTCCCAAACGAATTAAAATACGGAATCTGGGAATGGAATAAGTTGTAGTCAAATCACAATTCATTGAAAACCTACCGAATAGAGACCAACCGCCTTGTTATTCGCTGTTATGCCCCCGCAGACGCCAAAAAGCTTTTATCAGCCATAACGGAAAGCCTGGAGCACCTCAAACCCTGGATGCCATGGGCAGCGCAAGAGCCCAGTAGCCTTAAAGCCAAAAGGGATCTCCTTAAAAAATTCCGGGAAGAATTTGAAAGCGGCATTGATTATACTTTCGGGATTTTCAACAAGAAGGAAGACCGGGTGTTAGGCGGGACCGGCCTGCATACACGCCTGGGGGAAAATGAAAGGGAAATCGGATACTGGATCCATGCTGAATTCCTGAACCAGGGGCTGGCAACGGAGGCGGCAGGTGCCCTCACAAAAGTCGGTTTTGAATATGAAAAGCTCGAGCGTATTGAAATCCACTGTGACCCCTTAAATGTAAGAAGCCGGAAAGTTCCCGAGAAGTTAGGCTATACGCTGGTTAAAGTTATAAGAAATAAACCCTTCCCTGCAACAGGGGGAACCAGGGATACCATGATTTGGGAGATTAATCGGGAAACTTATCCCAAAAGCCCGGGCTCAAAGTTTGAGCTTACTGTATTCAATAAAATAGGCCAAGAAATTAAGTAATTCGAGCGGCAAATACGCTTGATACGGTAATTACAAAAACCACAATAGTTTCCATATACAAAATCAGCTTTGATATCCAACAAATGGTTTGTTTTCGGAACTTTGGTATTTGTACTGGTAATGCGGGGAGTATTTCGGATATTGCAATTTAGAAAATGATTGTATAAAAAGCTGAAATGGATTTGGAAGAAATTATCTGGGGGTATTTTCCCTTGCTTATTGCTCTAATTGAAGTGGTAGTTACCATTAAGTTCCTACTTGCCAAACCCGTCCCTGCAAATGCACTTCTGGGTTTTTTAATCATCAGCCTGAATACCTTCAGCATTTACCTCCTAATAAGGATGTTAATTGACGGTAATCCATCTTACACTCCTCATATTGCCCTCTCTATTGCAACTGTCCTTCTGTTTATACAGAGGAGGATAGTTAAATAGCAAAGTTTTTAGTCTAATAACCATCATAAATGTAGGGAGTATGAGATCAGAACATTTGATAAAAGTCCATACTATATTGTCAGCGGCTCCGGAGGTCTTTAAAATTTAAGTACCTTTTAGGAGCAAACAAGCGCAATCCAAATGAAACGCAGAAACTTCCTGGCATCCGGGGGTGCCCTCGGAGCCCTTAGCCTGCTGCCCTACTCCTGTTTAAAATCGCCAGAACCCCGCTACAAATTGGGTTATCAGCTCTTTTCCATCCGGGACGAAATGGCAAAAGACCCGATTGCAACCCTGGAGGCCCTAAAGAAAATGGGGTATGAGGATTTCGAGCACTATGGCTTTGATGCGCAGGCGGGCACCTATTACGGTATTGAGACGAGTGAATTCAAATCGATTCTGGATGATATGCAGTTGGGGATCAGCAGCGGCCATTACCCCTTTGCAACCTTTTTCAAAGGTCCGGAGACGGAGATGTTCCGATATCTGGAACAATGTATTGAAGGGGCGCTGACCATGGGCAGCAAATACATTGTCTGGCCTCTGGTTGAAGAATCCCACCGAAACCCGGAAGACTATAAAAAACTCGCGTTGCTCCTCAATCGTATGGGGGAAATGGTTTCTGGAGCCAGCCTTGGTTTTGCCTATCACAACCACGGCTATGAATTTGAGGGTTTTGACGGGGTTACCGGCTTTGATATCATCACCCGGGAAACCGATCCGTCCCTTGTAAAACTGCAGATGGACATGTACTGGATTATGTACCAGGCCAAAACAACCCCCATTTCACTGGTAAAAGAACATCCGGGCCGTTTTGTGATGTGGCACCTGAAGGACATGCACCCGGTAACTAGGGACTATACCGAACTGGGAAACGGCTCTGTCAATTACCTGAATATTCTGCCGGATCCTGAAACTTCCGGCCTGGAATATTACTATATTGAACAGGGGGGAAATTACACGGAAGACTCTATGAAAAGTGCCGCCTTTAGTGCTGCTTATTTTAAGGATAAGCTGCAGTTGTTCCTGTAATACTTATTTAGAAATACAAAAAGCCCCATCTAACGACTATGATACGATTCTTCCGGAGGATTCGCCAAAAGCTCTTTACCCAAAACAAGTTCAGCAAATACCTGTTCTATGCATTAGGGGAAATCATACTGGTGGTGATCGGGATTTTGATAGCCCTTCAAATCAACAACTGGAACGAGTTCAACAAAGACCGGGAACAGGAAAAGGAGCTATTGACACAACTTCAATCAGAATTTGAAAGCAACCTGAAACAACTGGACGAGAAGATCTCCATGAGAAATACGATGATCCGCGCTTCCTTTAAAATTCTCGACATTATCGACCATCCCGAAAAACTCAAGCCAGATAGCCTCCTGTTGTATATATCCCGGAACCAGACCACCCCTACCTTTGATCCGATCCGCAACGACCTCAGCAGCTCGGGCAGGATCCAATTCCTTAGAAATGCAGAACTGAAGCGAAAGCTATCCCTTTGGACCAGTGAAATCGTGCAGGTTACGGAAGAAGAAGAAGTCTGGGTTGAAGTCAGATCCAGCGGGTATTCTCCCTATCTGGTACGACGGGGCCTGAGCAGGAGTGTTACAGATCTGTTCTGGAAAAATAACACGCTAAGCAGCTTTCAGTTAGACAGGGAAAGCCAGTACGATTTTAATTTAGGGAGCTCAAAAGCCCGGATCGATTTTTCAGCAGTACTGAATGATGTGGAATTTGAAGCCTATGCGGCTCAATGTGCTTCCTTAAATGAACTGACCAATAGCCAGTCTATCAGCTTAAGAAAGCGAATCGTTGAAATTCTGGAGTTGATTCAAAAGGAGTTAAATAGATTATGAAGACTTTCCAAACCATTTTTCTGCTCCTTGGTGGCCTTCAGGCCTTTTCCCAGATAAATGAGGCTGTTGGGGACTATTCTTTACAAATGGGGAGCAAGGATAGTCATTTCATTGAATACCAGCTCAGTTTAAATGCGGACAGCACCTTCCTTTTTTATGCCTATACCGAAAGCAAAATAAGCGAGCCCAAAGCAGCACATCAGTACGGGAAGGGTAAATGGGAATTTCGGGATAAGCAGGTGGCTTTCCTTACAAAACCGGAAGCAGACCTGAATGAAAAATTTACCCTGGATTTAGGTAACTCCAGGGCTCATTTTATAAGCCAATCCCCCAGGGTCATTACGGCTCGCCCCGTAAAAACTCGCCTTAAATTCTTTGAGTCCAAGGTTTTCTGGATAAAGGGGATCGAAATGAAGAAAGAATGAACCACAATTATAACCGCTGGGGTTTTCTTAGTAGATTCCCCTGTAAGACCAACGCTATAAAAATATCAACCTTATGAAAAAATTAATTCTAGCTGTTTTTCTGACTACCGCCTTCTTCGGATGTAAAACCAATAAAGAGCAACCCCCGCAACCCACTTCCTCAGAATGGCTTTCGGACTATTATATTGACAGCGGGCTCCCAGCTGTGGTCATGGGGCATGTAAAACCTGACGGGAGCTTTGAGTGGCAGAGTTTCGGCCCGTCCATCTGGGATGGTACAGATAGTATCAGTGAAGACCATATTTTCCGGATTTTTTCCATGACAAAAGCCATTGCCTCAGTGGCAGCCTTGCAACTGGTAGAAGCCGGGAAAATTGGCCTGGACGATCCGTTAAATGACCTTATGCCGGAAATGGCAGTCATCCCCATCCTCACTGCCGAAGGAGAACTCTACACCAGTGATGCAACAATTACTCTGAGGCAGTTACTCACACATACGGCAGGTTTCGGCTACGATTTCACCTCCACAAGGTTGGCAGGATTTAGGCCTGAAAAATGGGACTATGAAGACCAACCAAGGCTTTTTGAGCCCGGGGAACGTTGGCACTATGGTACCAATACAGATTGGGTGGGGAAGCTGGTTGAAAAAGTGACTGAGCAAAGCCTGGAAGATTATTTCAGGCAAAATATTACAGGCCCCCTTGAAATGGAACGCACCTGGTTTAATGTACCAGACAGCCTGCAGCAGTACATTGTTTCCTGGGGCGTGCGTGACTCCACAGGTTTTGTGGAAAACCAAAGGGTCCCTCAGCGAGCAACTTCCTACAGTGCCGGGGGTGGCTTGCACGCTTCCCCCAAGGATTACCTGAGATTTTTGAAATGCCTTTTAAACAACGGCCAATTCGAAGGCGGTCATATCCTGAAGCCAGAAAGCGTACAGATGCTTTTTACAAATCAGCTTCCTCAGGGGATGTCCCTTAATTACGATTTACCGGAAGAAGGGCTACCCGATTCAGTAGGCCGCTTCCCGGATGAAAAAGACGTGTACGGACTGGCCTGGGCACTTGAAAACAATGCAGATGAGACTGTAAGGACCAAAGGCGCTGCCTATTGGGCAGGTATTGCCAATTCTTATTATACAATAGATCCGGAAACAGACATCGCTATTGTCTACTTTACCCAATTCCTGCCTTTTAACGATAAGGAATCATATGAATTTTACAAATTGTATGAAAAGCAAGTTTACGCATCGCATGCGGATAAGGAATAGTTCAGCGTCCTTTTCTTTTTCAACTGAAGAATAACACAAGATTCACATTTGCGTAATCAGCTTTTTATAACTTAGATATAAAAATTAGCATGAAAAAAGTATTTTATTTATTGTTGGTTGCCCCTTTGCTGATGGCTATGCAGTGTGATGACGATTATGATAACTCGGGCTTTGTAACCACCTACCTTATTCAGAACGAAGCCGGAACGGACTTATATTTTCTGAGTGATTCCGGAAATTTTACACTTATTCCTGATCAGTCTCAACTGGATATTGGCAGCGAACTCAATCCAGAAACCCAGGCCATTCCACCATCGCAAAACCCTTCAATCAGTCAGATTAGGCTATACCAGATGGAAAATCAGGATTTTATCCTGGTTTATGAGCAAAACCCCCTCGATGATGGACTCTGGGAGTTTGATGAGCCATCACAGAATAGGTTCGAATACACGCTGCGGATAACAGAAGAAGAATTACTTCCCTGATAAGCATATAAGGACTTCCTTTAGGTTTTTTGGCAGGTTAATAACTCTTCAGGGTAAACCCAAAAGTCAGGAACTGGTCTTCCTCTTTCTGGTTGGCAATGACGACACTCTCAAAAGTATGCAGATAATTGATCTTGAAATTTAAAAACTTCCAGACCGGCAGTTCCAGGCCCAGGTCCATTTGCCAGCGGTAATTGTCTCCTGCTTCCAGGGAAGGCTGGAAATAACTTTCGTGGGTGACAATGACCCGTTTCTTTAATAACTGGTAGCGCCCGTTTACCCAGAGGGTGGCCCGCCAGGTGTTTATGGATTCACTGCCGTCATAAGCAGAACGGTTAAAATCGGTTTCATTAAAGCTGGTTTGTTCGTATTCGCTGGTGAGGGAACATTTGAGCCAGTTCTTATCTTTTTCCCATAATTGAAAGGTCACCCCGGCCCCCACCAGGGAACGCAAATCAATTTTCCTCCTGAAATTGGTGCTGATAAAACCCAGTGCCAGCGGATAGACCTTGCGGTCCGGATTCAGATACAGGAAATTCAAACTCAGGATGTCCTCATCTGCCTTGGATTTCCCGAACTCCTGATAAACATAAGAGTTCTGGGTTTTAAAGACCCACTTTTTCCAGGGTACAAAGCTTAGGTCGGATTTCGCCCTGAAGATCAGCGTTTCCACATTCCCGCCCTGCCAGAAACCCGTTAGCGAAAGCCGGCCTTTAAATTTCAGGGTGTCGCTCTCATTGATTTGAGCACTAAGCAGGAAGGGGAAAAGAAGGAAAAAATACAGTAGTTTTCTCATCTGGCATTCTAAAAGGATATTTATGGAATTCCGGCAGCCGTCCCCCCTTAATACCCTGAGTTGTCTGCAAGTTTATGAATTTTTTCAAATACCCTTGTTCTCAGCAGCGTGAACAAAGCATTTTACCAAAGGTCCTGACATCCCAACCTGCTTTAATAATTTAAAATTCGAATAAATTAATTGTAGTTTTATCGATAGTCAACTGATAAGCATACAAAGCCCTTCCGATTCCTGAATGGATTCCAATCAACTGAGACCATGTTATATATAATCAGCGGTGCCTCCCGCTCCGGGAAAACCCTTATTGCAAAGGAATTACTTGTCAAAAAGGGACTTACTTATTTATCCCTGGACTGGCTGGTGATGGGCTTTACCAATGGCATCCCTGAGTACGGTATACACGATAAGCTGATGCCTGATGAGATTGCCGAACGCGCCTGGCCATTTTTGAAGGCCATGATGGAAAGTATGATCTATGTAGGTGCGGATTGTGTAATTGAAGGAGAGGCTGTGCTTCCTGAATTAATAGTGGAACTCAAAGACCGTTACCCGGATAAACTGAAGGTTTGCTTTCTGGGCTTTGCAGAAATTGCCGTGGCGGAAAAAGTCCGTGAACTGAAAACTTATAAACCAGAAGGAAACGATTGGCTCCTTGAAGAGCCGGATACCTATATCCATGACCACATCCAAAATATGATTAACTACAGTAAGCGAATAAAAAAGTCTTGTGTCAAAAACCAGATCGCGTATTTCGATACATCTGAAGATTTGCCGGGTGTTTGTACAAAGGCCATTAGGTATTTACTGGAAAATGACCAGTTGTAAAATCCTCACATCCGGTTAAAGGCTAATATGAATTGCCTATATTAGTTATGTTCCGGATTTCGCTAATGATTGCTCAACCCCGCACTCATCTGTAGCATAAGGAATTTAATAAAAAAATTGGTTTTGCTGAGTACATTATATCAAATATTCCTGTCCGAAAAAACCCAGAAACGCATTGAAAAAAGCATCCTCTACATTGCCCTGGTTAGCTTTTTCATCCATCTGCTGCTCATTTACCTGTCAAAATTCGGGTGGATTGATTTCATGGCCGGATCGGATCTGCTCAAAAACCCCATTTCTGCTATCTACACCCCGTTTTCCTTTATCCTTATTTACGAGGTTTACCTGCTTATTTATTACCTGCCCAAGTCCTTTACCACCTACATAACAAAACAATACGAGATCATCACCCTTATTATAATCAGGAAACTATTCAAGGACTTATCGGCTCTTGAATTGACGGCGAATTGGTTTGATATAAAAGGAGACCTGCAATTCACCTATGACCTGCTGGCATCTCTCATCCTGTTTTATTTGATTTTTCAATTTCAAAAACAGGGCAAACGAAAGGGCCGGGCACAAAAAGAACTTTCGTCCAGAATTGAAGGGTTTATCCGCAAAAAAAAGGTAATAGCCCTTATTTTGGTGCCCCTGTTTTTTGTTATGGCCCTCTATACGCTAATTGACTGGTCTGCCGGAATCAGCTTTACAACCAATAATTTACCTTCCTTTGAAAGCATCAACAACCTGTTTTTTGATGAATTCTTTACGGTGCTGATATTGGTTGATGTCATTCTGTTATTGATCTCCTTTTTTTATACAGATAAATTTCACAAGATCATCCGGAATTCAGGTTTCGTGGTTTCCACTATTCTGATCCGAATGTCTTTTGGGGTGAGTGGGTTAATCAGTACCATTTTGATTGTAGTAGCCGCCCTTTTTGGCCTAATTATCATTTTAATTCACAACCAGTACGAAAAAAATGCGCTGTCCGATTCTATTTGACCTTTTCTGTACTCCCGGAAAGCACCCTCACTACCTAATTAACACCATGCGAAAAGATGATTAAATTCTTCAGGAGCATCCGCCAGAAATTGCTAAGCGAAAACAAACTCAGCAAATACCTTTTGTACGCTATAGGCGAAATTGTGCTGGTGGTTATAGGTATACTCATTGCCCTGCAAATCAATAACCAGAATGAGGCCCGGAAAGAACGAGCAAAGGAGGTAAATTATCTGAAAAACGTGAAAACTGACCTGCAGAGCGAGCTGGCCAACAGTGCAGAATTTGCCGCATACCATTTCGGAAAAGCAGAAGCCTGCTCCCATTTACTTAATTCTGCAGCCCCCCAGACCATTGAGGAAGTACAGTTGTATACAGACAGATATGAGCAAGTCTTTATTTGGGATACATTCGTCCCCAATAACAATACCTTTAAGGAACTCTTGAGTTCAGGAAACCTCAGCCTGATCAAAAACGACTCCATCAAAAATGGCCTGCTGGAACTGGAAAAATTATACGCCGAAATAGCCACAGGAGAATTCCATATGCGCAGAGAATACGAAGTCTACCTCTATGACATTAATATAGAGAACACCCTGGCCCTGACCTTCTTTGACCTCAGCGAACCTGCTTATGGCCTGCCAGGACGAATAGGCATAGACGATATTCCCAAATCCCTGCACGGTAAATTGATTGCAGATGCACAATGGCAACACAACAACCAAACCTTTACCAATGGCCTGCGACTGGCCTTTATGAATAACAGTTATATATCGGGCTTGCACAAAAACCTGACGGCATACGTGAAGGGCCTTATACAAATGATTGAAGAGGAGATAAACCGTTAAGGTATATACTGCGCAAAAGGATTATTTTACGGGTTGCAAACAGCTACATACCCACAATACATATTTACTGGTTTACAATGGGATCTTTGCAAATGGCATCTTATAATTAATGAAACACCAATACTTTTGTCCGGAAACGACACTATAGACTACCTCTTCAATTCCGAAAGGCTGGGCTTCCGTCAATGGACAGATGCCGACCTTACAGAATTCGCAGCAATCAATGCGGATAAATCAGTAATGGAGTACTTTCCGGAACCCCTTACCGAGATACAGACCACTGCCTTTGTGGCGAAACAGCAAATCCAAATGCTCACCCATGGCTATTGCTATTTCGCAACTGACATACTCCAGTCCGGGGAATTTATTGGCTTTATCGGGCTTTCGCATCAGGATTACACTTCCCCCTTCACCCCGGCTACAGATATCGGCTGGCGATTAAAAAAAGAAGCCTGGGGGCAGGGCTATGCCACTGAAGGCGCCATGCGCTGCCTGGAATATGGCTTTAAGCAGATCGGCCTTACAGACATCATTGCTGTCTGTCCTGTTGTCAATCTCCGATCCGAAAACGTCATGAAGAAGATTGGAATGGAAAAAAGAGGCACCTTCAGGCATCCCGGTTTAAAAGATTATCCCGATCTTGAGAATTGTGTCTGCTATGGATATTCAGCCAATCATTTCAAGGGTTAAGCATTTTGTCTCTAAAAGGGAGGATGTACTTGCACTGGCATTATGCGGATCCTATGCAAGGGGAGCAGCCGGCCCGCATTCTGATATAGATTTATTGTTTCTGGTTTCTTCAAAAGTCCTTTTAAAAAATTCCGAATGGCTGCAGGAACTGAACCTGCATGGTATGGATGATGCCATTATCAGCCACAGAGATGTTACTTATGGAAATGTCTGGTCGCGGCATGTAAGCCTGCGCAGTGGATCAAAAATTGAATTTACCTTTGCAGAACAATGTTGGGCTGCCACAGATCCAACAGACCCGGGAACTATAAAGGTCGTCAGGGATGGATTTCAAATACTTTATGACCCGCATCACCTCCTGGAGCAACTCTTAAAGAAAGTCCTCCTTAACTGAAAAAGCAGTAGAAATAACCAATAAATGTCTGTTCCTATTCTCACCAGCCCTTTTTTTATTATTAACCTCTTAACGGGCAGCATTTTTATCCTGGCAGGTATTATTATGCGGAAGTATCCCCCAAAAAAGATCAACCACTGGTACGGTTATCGGACACCGGCCTCCCAGAAGAGCCAGGAAAGATGGGATTTTGCCCAAATATATTCGGCCAATGAATTTATAAAAGCTGGAATCGTAATACTACTATTGGGTTTTCCCGGAACTTTTATGCTACCGAACTCACCCACTGGAGCATTTGCTGCTATCTTTTTAATGTTGATAGCCTCCCTTATCTCAATCTATCGGGTGGAAAGAGCAATCAAAAAGAAATTTGGAAAATAACCGGAATAGCCCGGATTTAATAATAATGCAATACTTTTAAACCTAAACCTCCTGAACCAAACCGTAAACAGCCTTATGAAGTACATTCCGCTATTACTATTTTTTTTTTGTTTGCCACTTCTTGTCGGCAGCAAACCGAAGAAGCCTCCAAAGAAACAGCAGATCCCATACAGGTAGAGCTGCAGACGGAAAAAGGCATCATTGTTTTGGAACTTTCAGACAAAACCCCGCTGCACCGGGATAATTTTATAAAAATAACACGGGAAGGCCGGCTGGACAGCATGCTGTTTCACAGGGTGCTGGAGGGCTTTGTCGCCCAGGCCGGGGAATACGACAGCCTCCGAATGGCCCGTATGGACAGTACGCAACTACAGGCCCTCAATTATCGTATCCCAGCAGAAATCGACAGCTCGCTTTTCCATAAACGCGGTGCCATGGGAGCGGCCCGAACAGCCAATCCTGAACGGGCTTCTTCCCCCTTATCCTTCTACATTGTTCAACGGGGGCCGCGCCCCGATAGCCTGATCAAGCGCGATGAAGAACGGATCAACACCTGGTTGCAGCAGCATTTTTTTCTCAATGCACCTGAAAATAAACAATGGAAAGATTCCCTGACCCAGGCAGAGGCTGATGAAGACCGGGAATTGTTTTTGGCGCTTACAGACACCATCAACACCCTGGCTGAATCCTTTGAATTTAGCCCTTACCGAATACCGGAAGCACATCGGGAAGTATACCGAACCCTTGGGGGTACCCCCCACCTGGACCAGAATTACACGGTTTTCGGGGAGGTAATCAGTGGAATGGAGGTGGTGGATTCCATTGCCAGGGTTCCCGTTAATGAAGCCGGGAGGCCGGCAAAAAACCTGTACATTCTCAAGGCTCGGGTTATCTCTGAAAGCGAGTGATTACAGCTGTAGGGGCGTGCAAAGCATTGCCCCTATTATAGAACAGAAGCCCTGGGTATCGGAAAATTTCCTAAATTCAATACCAAACAACATCGCTAACCATTTAATGATCAAAGTATGAAATCTCTCCGTCTCGAATTTAAATGGGCCGTGATCTTCATTGTCATGTCCCTGCTCTGGATGCTACTCGAAAAACTCAGCGGCCTGCACAGTACGCATATTGATATGCACCTGTACCTGACCAACCTCTTTGCCATTCCGGCTATTATTGTTTATGTCCTGGCCCTAAAAGACAAAAAGAAAACAGATTACAAAGGGCAGATGAGCTACAAACAGGGTTTTGTTTTCGGTCTTATTACAACCCTCATCATCACGGTATTTGCCCCCTTAACACAGTGGATTATCTCAACCGTCATTACCCCGGAATACTTCCCGAATGTGATCGCACATTCCGTTGAAACGGGCTATTATGCAAACCTGGAAGAAGCTGAAGCCTTTTTCAACCTTAAAAGCTACATGATACAAAGCACCATTTTCACCTTTGTGATGGGGGTGGTTACCACCGCAGTGGTTGCCATCTTTGTACGAACGAAATCACAAACGTAACACCCCGGGAGTAGCGTCAGAGGTAAGCTGCCCTCACGTTTATGTTTACAAAATGGCAACCTGCTGCTTCGGACAAAATATAACACGTGTAAATAGGTCCTTTCCGGTAAACTCAAGCTTCCGAATCGTCCTTTGGTATTGCCGTAAAGAGGGATTCTTCGTATCTTTAATAGGTATCTGTTTCACTAACAGCACAATATATTATAACAGAAAGGTAATTCGGGCCTGAAAAACTATTTGGAATGTCAATCAATAGCAAAAGAATTATAAGTTGGATGGCCTTTATTCTGGCTGCGTTAAGTATTCCCCTGTTGGCCATGCAATTTACCGAGGAAGTGCAATGGTCCGTATCGGATTTCCTGATAATGGGCGGAGTCCTTGCCTTAATGGCTTTTGCCTACGAATTTATTTCCCGGAAATCCAAACATCGATTATTCCGGATCGCATGCACCATAGGCCTGGCAGGAGCTTTTTTGCTTTTCTGGGTCAACGCTGCCGTTGGGATCATTGGAAGTGAAAACCAGGATGTAAACCTGCTTTTTGCTGGGGTTTTACTGATTGGCCTGAGCGGAGCAGCCATTTCTGGTTTAAAGCCCCTCGGAATGCGCAACACCTTGTATGCCATGGCCGCAGCACAGATGCTTATTCCGGTGATAGGCCTGATGATATGGCCGCCATCGGAAATTTCGTGGTCACCCGGGATTCTCGGAGTATTTGTTTTCAGCGGTTTTTTTGCATTTCTTTTTGCAGTCTCCGGGCGATTGTTTCATAAAGTTGCCAAAGACGAAGCTGGCTTTGACAACGCAATAGTATAAATACCTTATAAACCTAAGATTACAAAAGTATGGCGGACTATAGCAGGGTATACAAAATGTCATTTGCAGGGGTGTATCCGCATTATATAACCAAGGCCGAGAAAAAAGGCCGGTCTCAGGAGGAAGTAGACCGGGTAATCTGCTGGCTCACCGGTTATGACACAGGGCAGCTGCATTCACAAATTGACAAAAAGGTCAGTATGGAAACCTTTTTTGAGGAGGCACCGGAACTCAACCCCAATGCTTCCAAAATAACAGGGGTCATCTGCGGGCATCGGGTAGAGGAAATAAAAGAACCTCTGATGCAAAAAATCCGGTATATGGACAAAATAGTGGATGAGCTCGCCAGGGGAAAGGCTATGGAGAAAATTTTAAGGAGTTAAGCGGTATAACCCATGCTTGCAGTAGCCTTTATTTTTATTCTGATAGGAATCCTGGTTAAATACGGTAAAATGTATTTCCTGATTGCAGGTTACAATACCCTCCCAAAGGAAGAGAAAGAAAAATATGACATAGCCGGGATCGCGACGGTTTTCCGAAATACCTTTTTTGGGATGGCCCTTATAATCATTGCCGGGTATTTTTTGGCCCGTTACCTGAATATGCCAGACCTGGAGTGGATCAGCCTTTTTGCGTCTACCCTGCTGGGGCTTCCCTATTTGCTGATCCGCGTTAACTCAGATCGATACAAACGGCCGGAAAAATAATAAGATTAAACCGAAGTAATGGCAGTTTTTTGATGCCTGATCTTTATAAAAAAACAAGATGGATCAGTTAAAAAAATGGCCGGAACTGGAATTCTCCAAAATACACGACACTTTGGAGACCCTGCATCAATGGATACAAATTGTCGGTAAGGTCCGGTTGAAGACCATGCCCTGGCGAAACCATTCCTGGCATGTTACCCTCTATGTTACCCCCACTGGTTTTTCTACCCATGGGATTCCCTATAAAGGGCGCATTTTTCAGATCGATTTTGATTTTCTCAAACACAGGCTGTATATACAATGTTCCAATGCCGGAGCCACCGAGATGGCATTGTGCCCCCGGACTGTTGCCGATTTTTACCGGGAGCTTTTTGAGCGCCTGTCTCAATTGGGTATAGATGTAAGCATCCACCCCCACCCCAATGAAATGGAGCCGGCCATTCCTTTTGCAGAAAATACCGTCAATAAAATTTACGACCCGGAAGCTGCCTATACTATCTGGCAGGCCATGCTAAAGACCAACGAGGTATTCAACCAGTTTCGGTCCCAATTTATCGGTAAGGCGAGCCCTGTCCATTTGTTCTGGGGCGCCTTTGACCTGGCGGTAACGCGTTTTTCCGGGAACCCTGCCCCCCTGCATCAGGGAAGTATGCCCAACATGCCTTCAGAAGTCATGCAGGAGGCCTACTCACAGGAGGTTAGCAGTGCCGGGTTCTGGCCGGGCTCCAAAGACTTTCCGGAACCCGTTTTCTATTCATATGCCTATCCGGCCGGCGAGCGATTCGCCGGGCAAAAAGTTTCACCGGAAAGCGCTTTTTACAGTGAAGACCTGGGTGAATTTCTTTTAAAGTACAGTGATGTTGTGGCCACAAAAAATCCGGACAAGACCCTTATGTCCTTTTTGCAGAGCACTTATAAAGCGGCTGCCATTACGGGCAATTGGAACCGGATAAAGCTGGAGAAAGAACTGTAGCGTATTTAAGGATACATATACTACCAAATCAAAAAATGGCCAAAACAGTAAGGCTGAATGGGAAAGAGGCTGACCTCATTGGGTTAGAGAACATTTATATGCTTTCCGACAAAGCTATCTTATTGACCATAGCTGCACTTAATTTTTGTACCTTACTGAAAACCAATTAATAAACAAATATGAAAACTACATTTACAGTATTAGCTGCAGCATTACTGATTATAGCCTGCGCAGAAAAAAAAGAAAAACCAGCTGAAGTTGCCATGGAAGAAGCCCCCTCCATTGAAGGGGCCTGGGAAATGTCCCATATAAAATGGGAAAGCCCGGATACAACTGTATACTGGAAGCCCTACAAAAGTATTATTATCTATACCGATTCTTTTTACAGTGAGGAAATAGCCATGGAAGACCGGCCTTCCTGGGCTGATTTAGCCGAAGGTGAAAAGCGCAGTATGGACGACATTAAAAATGCCTATCAGGGCTTTTGGTCCAATTCTGGCCGGTATGAAATAGTTGGGGATTCTTTGGTTAGAAATATCATCGTTGCCAAATACCCCAATAACATGAACGACAACCCCCGCAGGGCAGAGCATCTCACCATTGAACAGGATTCTATTTATTTTACCCTTACAACGGAAGATGGTGTACGTACGATGGTCCTGAAGCCAATAAATTAAGCTCAGACTGCAGATACATTTAATTTGTTATAAGCTTAGAGGGTATACACCAGCCTGAAGGTTACGAAGCGAGGTTGTATAAAGGTCTCCGAACTGAATACAGACAGGTTGTTTGCGCTGTTACGGACCTGTGAATCTATATCCAGGATGTTGGTAGCCCTGATTTCGTATTCCCATTTGGCATCCCGGTCCTTGCGATAGGAAAGGGTGGCATTCCAGGTCTGAAAGGACTGTGAATTCCCGTTGCCCAGGTCCTGGTTGGTATAAGTGTAATCGCTGCGCAGCGTAACTTTTTTCCAGATATAGGCATCAAAATCAATGGAAGGGGCATTGGTGATAAAGGTGGTTTCGCCACCACCCTGGTTGTTGTTGGTAACGCTGTAGCGGTAACGCAGGCTGATATTGGGGGCAATCTTGAAATTCGTCCGAAGCCCTGGCGTGTAGGTCTGTGTAAAGCCTTCATTAAGGGACCGCTGGCCCTGAATAAACTGGTTGATTTTACTGTAGTTAAAACTTGCGTTGAGGGTTGCCCGTACCTTGCCAAAGGTTCGCTGTATCCGTCCGAAGAAATTGAAGTTTTCGTCCGCAAAACTGGAATTGAAAAAGGTACTGGTACGGATAACACTTTCAAAATTGGTCAGGCTCCTGATCTGGTCAATATTGCTGGAATAAGCGGCCCTGGCAAATACATTGGTGTAATTAAACAGGTTAAAACTACTGTAAAACAAGCTTACATTATGGGAAAGCGCATTCTGCAGGTCGGGTTCCCCGAACTGGATACTATTGAAATTATTTAAAACCAGCCCCCTGGCCAGACGGGTAACGTCGGTAAACTGATTGCGCATTTCATATCTAAGGGTAAGCGCCTCACTTTTTTTCAGCTGCAGACGAGTCTCGAAATCGGGTAAAAACCTGAAAAAGTTATCTGTATACGTTTCTCCGAACTGTATATTCTTATTGCCGTAAGCATGGACGGAAAAGCCCGGGGTTATGGTAAAGATTCCGGTTTTTACGCGATAGTGTACCCCCAGGTATATATCGCTGAAATTGTATTCGGTATCATTAACGGCCAGCCCGTCATTAAATGTGGGTGTGGGTTCAAGGGAAGACCCGTCCTCCAGGAACTGGAAAATATCCGAATTGAATTCCTGCCTGCTCAATATGGTTCCCAGGGTCAGGTTTAAATTGCTTTTGGTGTTCAGGATATGATAATAATCCAGTTTCGCATCCAACTGATTGGATTTAATCTTTCTGTTCTGCCCCAGGTCGTATGCATTCTGGCTTGTATCCAATCCAAGGGCCTCAGCCGTGGTATCGAACGCATCAGGCCCTGCGGGGTCATTCACAAGAACCGCATTGTAGAAAGGGTCTTCATTTCTGATCAGGTGTTGCGCCTCCAGGGCAAAAATGTTATCCTCATCCAGGGTGTAGTAGTAATTCAGGTTTTGATTGATACTGTATGGGGTTACTTCATCCAGTTGCCGGGTGTTTCCAATAACCGATGAAAACACGTTTTGATTTTGGCCGTCGTTAGAGATACGGGCCAGGATGTCGTAATCCATTTGATTGTTCAGGTTGGGCTGGTAAGAGGCGCTTAATTTTAACAAGCCCTGGTTGGAACGCTCATTGCTGGTCTGCTCAGTAGCTTCGTCGGGAATGCCCAGATCCGGATCAGTGTACTGGATAAAACTGGTTTCCCTGGAAAGGATCCTGCTGCTGTTGTAAATAAGGAACCCGCTTAAATCCAGGGCGGGATTCGGGGAATAGCTAAAATTGGCCGTGCCCAGTTTGTTCTCTATTTCAAGGGCGTTGGCCTGATTCGTCAGGAAACTAAGGCTGTTATCCCCCAGGTTGAGGCTGGTACCGCTACCGCGGCTGGGAGATCGAAAACCCCCGCCAAAATTCCGGATATCCCTTCGGGTGAGGGCTACTTCGCCGGTGTTGTTGAAATCCCCTATAAAATTGAGGCTGTATTTCGGGCTGTAATAAAAAAGCTTCGGCTGCACCAAGTAAAGGGCCTTTTCAGGCGAACTCCCCGCCCCTGCCGTCACATTGCCAAACCAGAAATTTTCCTTTCCTTCCTTGAGCTTAATGTTCATGGCCACGTTATCCTGGTTGTTGGTAACGCTTCTGAGCTGGCCTACTTCTGAATAATTTCTCAGCACCTGGATTTTGTCGACCGCCTTTGAAGGAATATTCTTAGTTGCCAGTTTAGTATCTCCATCGAAGAAATCCTTCCCGTTTACCATCAGCTTGTTTACCACCTTCCCTTCCACTTCAATTTGCCCGTCTTCATTTATCTCTACCCCCGGGAGTTTTTCCAGGACATCTTCCAGTTTCCGCTCCGTACCATTCTGAAAAGAGTCTGCATCATAGACAATGGTGTCTCCGTTTACGGTTACGGGCATTTTGTAGACCAGTTCCACCTCGTCCAGCATGTTTTCTGCCCTCAGGGTAAACTCCCTGTCTATATCACTCTCAGCCACCGTAATGATTTCCTTAAAGGTCTGCATCCCCACGTAACTGATCTGGATTTCGAAAGTCCCGTTCTTGGCCAGTTGTAATTTAAATCTGCCGTTCTCATCAGTAATACCATAGGATTCCAGCGCTTTGCTCTGTTGATTGATTGCGATTACGTTGGCGAGTTCCAGCGGAGTATTTAAGCTGTCCTGAACTACCCCCTCAAACTTTATTTGCGCCTGGCTGCTAATAGTGGCAAGGAGCAGCGAAATAAAAATAAGCTGTTTCATGAGGGTAGGGAGGTAGTCTGTTTAAGGAATATGTTGAGGGAAGATTAACGGCTGCGCCTTCTGCCTCTGTTATCCCGCATTTCCTGCATTTTGGAAATGATGGTGACCCGGTAGTCTTTTTTGGTTATCTCTTTGCCTTTGTCCGGAGCTTCAATTACGATTTTCTCCTGCGGATTCAGGGCAATTTCTGAGCATAACATTGTGGTGTTACCGGCACTTACTTCAAGAATCAAACCGGGTAAGCCCCAGTATTCGGCCGGGCCATGAGAAACAGGGATTTGTGGGGTATACCAGGCTATTATTTGCGTGAGATCTACAGCAGGCTCCGAGGTTTCCCCTTCACTTTCCGTCTGCTCATTTTGCCTCAGATCGCCCCAGGAGAAGTCAAACCAGGTCAATTCTTCTGTTGGGACCACCGCAGTTGCCTTAAAGCACATGTATTTGCCAATCTGCTTTGTTTCACTGCCCATTACCCAGTTGATCTTCTGTAATTCATCCTTAACCAGAAATCGCTTCCCGTAAAATTCCTGACTCTGTACCAGTTGATTCTCCTTCACATTTTTGTACTGTTCCCCTCTGGCGAAATTTTTTCCCCAGGAATCCGTAGCACCAGACATGGCGTCCAGTTTGTCTTCTTCTTTAAAGACAGAAGCCTCCTTATTGAAATTCAGGGTATAGGTCTTCTCCAGTCTGTTTTTCAGTCGCGCATAGACCTGTTTTTTCTGCGCCTCACTCATACGGGCTCCCCAGCTACCCAGTTCCATGGTGGATTTGGAGTAGTATACTGCCCTTCCCTGAAATTCCTGGGTTTCAGGTTTGAGGGAAAAAAGCAGAATCAAAACGAAAAAACTGAATTTAAATAGTATAGCTTTCATGGAAGTAGCTGGTTTAAACGATGTTCAACGAATATAATTAAAGATTAAACATTATTAACCCTTGTTTATCAAAAGATTAACATCCCAATAAGCAACCCATATTTCTAGAATAACTGTCAAAACCCCGTTTCACGAATAGCAAATTATCCCTGCTTTTATTAAAATACCCTTCAGGGCTGGGATAAAAGAATACTTTGCAAACGGACAAATCCATCCGCCCTTAGCAACATATTGCTGGCAATGCAGCCGGTTCTTATTTTTAAATGGACGGAGTAATCCATAATGGATTCAGCATAGATGCAACTACAGTCCTGCTTTACGTTCCCCAATTTATCGGGAACTTCACTCCATACGGAAGCATTGCGGGAAGTGAGTTCTGCTGCGAAAGGATCACCTCTGTGATCATGTTCGGAGCCCAATATAAGTGGTAAGCGCTGTTTGGCATTCATATAAAACCCCCGGAAATCCTGAGGTTTTTTATTTGTCGCATCAACTTTGGTTTGACAACAGAAGAGCGGAAATAAATTTGGTATATTTAAGAGACCGAATACCAGCCGATGCGTTCATCTATATTTCTTTATGTTCTGGTCCTTTCCTTCTGTTCACTTGGCCTTTGTAAGGCTCAGGAAACGGCGTTATACGTCCCGGCCGCCCCCCTTTTTCAAACGGAAGATCCCCTGGCCCTGAAATTTCAATTTTCCGGAAAAGAATTGAAACGGGAGACGAATGACAGCACCTACCTAAAATCAGACCTCTGGTATAAAATAGCAGATGCCCCCTGGGACTCTATGCAGGTAAAAATACGGGCAAGGGGTATTTTTCGTAGAAGCCAGTGTTATTTTACGCCCATCCGGATAAAGTTTAAAAAGCGGCGGGTAAAAGAGACCTTATTTGCAGATATCAAAAAAACAAAAGTAGTGCTGCCCTGTAAATTGGAACGGGGCAAGGACGACCTGGTCCTTAAGGAATATATGGCATACAAGCTTTATGAGGTAGTGACCCCCTATCACTTAAAAACGAAGCTCGCCCAAATTACCTATTCCGAAGTCAGGGGAAAACGCACGCGGGACCACCAGCTAACCGGCTTTTTGATAGAAGATATGGACAACCTGGAAGACCGAAGCGGAGGCAAAGAAGTAAAGAGGGAAGTCCACCCGCGTCAACAGGATGATTATCACTCTGTGCTACAGGATTTTTTTCAATTTATGATCGGGAATACCGATTATTCCACCAGCAAATTGCACAATGAAAAACTCTTTTATATAGATGAAAAGATCCTTCCCGTCCCCTATGATTTTGATATGTCTGGTCTGGTTAATGCTCCCTATGCCACCGTATCCAACACCCAGCGCCTGCCCAGGGACATCGGTAGTGTAACCGAGCGGGCCTACAAGGGATATGACCGCGGAGCTGCCTTGAGGGAACAGCTACGCAGCTTTTATCTGGATAAGGAGGCAGAACTGCTGGCGGTGGCCGACAGCCTGCAAAACCGGTTCGAGGACCCACGGGAGTATCGCAGTGCGCGAAGTTTTCTGGAATCTTTTTTTGAAATCCTAAGGGATGACCAACAGTTTGAGCGTTATTTTATAAAGTATCTGCGGACTGATTAATTCTCTGGAGGTGTACATAGGAAAATATTACCGGGATCAAAGCGCGGTTTTAAGTGGAGTTTGTACCTTTAATTTCCTGTAGTATACCCATGCTGAAAAAATTTAAATTCCGGTTTTTGTTACTGGCTCTTTTACCCCTCTTAATTATTCTGGGATGTTATTGGGTTATAGAAATTTCAAGCAAGAACAGCGTCTTCGACAGCCTGAACACGGTTCCCTACAACAAGGTAGGTATAGTGCTGGGTACGGCAAGGCATCGGGTAGAGGGCGGTATTAATCCCTATTATCAGCACCGAATTGATGCAGCCCTTCGGTTGTATAAGGCCGGGAAAATATCCTATATCCTCGTTAGCGGGGACAATGGCAGTGTCTATTATAATGAACCCAATACCATCAAAAAAGATCTGATGGAGGGGGGGATTCCCGAAGGCCGTATTTTTCTTGATTATGCCGGGTTCCGAACCCTTGATTCCATGGTGCGGGCCAAAATAATTTTTGGCCTGGACTCGGCAACCGTAATTTCTCAGGAATTCCACAATGAAAGGGCTATTTTTATCGCCCGAAAAAAGGGCCTTGCCGCAGTGGGCTTCAATGCCCGGGATGTTGAGGGAAGCCAGGGTATTCGTGTACATACACGTGAATACTTTGCACGTGTTAAGGTTTTCCTGGATCTGATTTTTAATACACAACCCCGTTTTTATGGCAACCGTATCCGGATTGAGTAAGTCCAAAACTTTTGTATTTTAGTTTCAGACCAAACGGTATGAACCAATTCAGAACGCTCTTAAAAAACCTGGGGCCGGGCCTGCTCTTTGCCAGTATGGCAATTGGCACCTCCCACCTGGTCCTCTCTACCAAAGCCGGGGCCACCTATGGATGGCTGATGATCATTCCCATCCTGCTGGCGAACCTCTTTAAGTATCCCTTCTTTGAATTTGGCATCCGCTATACAAACGTTTCGGGACGGAGCCTGGTTGAAGGCTATTCCCGCAGGGGTAAGGCCTATATCTGGATGTATGCAGTTATCACCCTGGTAACTACCTTTACCATCCTGGCTGCGCTTTATGTGGTTACAGCAGGGCTGTTCGCCAATTTATTCGGAATTAAAGGTGTGTCGGTGAGCGTCATTGCCCTGGGGTTGTTTGCCTTTATCAGCTTGTTACTGATTGTGGGGAGGTATCGCCTGTTGGAGACTTCCCTGAAATTTGTGGTGAGTATACTATTTATCGCACTGTTGGTGACTACCATACTTGTGCTTTATAAAGCCCCGGTTGAGGCGGTTTCCGGATTTGAAAGACCAGTTATTTTCAATGAAGTCGGGATACTGTTCTTGATCAGTCTGATCGGATGGATGCCCACTGCGGTAGAAGCCAGCAGCTGGATAAGCCTGTGGAGCCTGGAAAAATATAAAACCACAGGAAAACCGCCCCTTAAAGATGCCCTGAAGGAGTTCAATGTCGGGTATATTACCACTGCCCTGCTGGCTGTTTTTTTCCTGCTGATCGGTTACCGGACCCTCTTTGGAACCGGCACCGAACTCAGCGGCAATGCGGTGACCTTTGCCGATCAGGTGGTAGAACTTTTCACAACCCACATTGGAGACTGGGCCTATATTTTTATTGCAGTTTCTGCCTTCGCCACCATGTTCAGCACCTGCATGACGGCACATGATGCTATCTCCCGGGTTAGTATAGATGTACTGGAGTATCTGCAACCCAGGAAAAAGCGCTATGAAAAACCGTGGTATTACGCCGTTGCCGTGCTGGTACTCACGGGCGTAAATTTCATAGTCCTCACCGCCTTTTCTGCAAATATGGGGGTATTGGTAGCACTCGCCACTTTTATTTCTTTCGTCCTGGCCCCGGTGGTTGGATATATGAACCTCAGGAATGTTACCAGTGACGACCTCCCTCAAAACACGCATCCCGGCAAAGCCATGAGATGGCTCACCTATGCCGGCATCCTGTTCCTTTCCTGCTTTGCCATTTATTATTGCTGGATAATATTATTGTAACTAATTGTATATCTGTTACTTATATTATAAATAACATAGGTTTAACGCTTTGAACTTGACATTGGCCACTGCTTTTCGGAGTTTTGCACTTCATTTTGAGCATTATGAAGCTGATAAGAGTAGACCGAAAAACCAAAACCGAAAAACGCTACAGTCCTGAAATGGGACGCTTACACACCCGTGTTACCTACATTCGCAAATTCCTCCTTGGAATCCCTGTTCGTACCCTTCACAAATATCGGGAAACCTATTACGGTGAAGTAAAGGACTGTGAAGACTGCCTGATCGCAAAATAGATCAGAGCTCCTCGTAGTTAAGGATAATCATTGGGTAGCGCTCGTTCTGCCGGTGCAGCATTTCAAGGCAATACACCCCATCTGTACAATTATTGATGATTTGCTCCTCCCCGTATCCCATGGCCTCCTGAATGCTTTCCGGGGATGCGCCTTTGGATATCAGATAATTTTTGATAGCCTGGGCCCTTCTCTTTGAAAGACTCAGGTTTGTACTGGCACTGCCACGGCTATCAGTATGCGCTTCAATTCGCAGCTTCATCCCCGGAAATTTTACGAGGGCTGCCGCTGCCTTATCGAGCTCCATAGCAATTTCATCTGTCAGTTCCGCCCGGTTCGCAGCAAAATAAAAAGGTTCTATTTTTAATAGCGTCTGGTTATTTCTGCGCCGCACCAGGTCTTCAAGGGCAAACAGTTCAATTTTCACTTCCTGGCCCTGATCGGCGAGTTGCGAAGCATCTGTTATTGTTAGCTGCTCATATTTTTCTTTGGAAATGTTCATCCCTACCTGCTCACGCCAGGGAATCTCCATCCAGAATTCGCCTTCTTCACCTGTGTAATATTCCCGGATCACACTTCCCTTGTTATCTTTTAGCTGCACGGCAACCTTCTCAATCCCTCTCTGCGTCCCTTGCTTAATTACACGTCCACGAAAAACCAAAGTTCGGAGTCCTGGAAGGTCGTCCACACTAAACCCGTAAAGATCATCGCCCCCAAGGCCCCCTGGACGATTAGAAGAAAAATACCCCATATATCCGGATTCAATTTCTTTAATGATCAGGCCAAATTCGTCGTGCTGTGTATTAATTTCCGGTCCGAGATTGATAGGCGTTGTCAGGGAATTGTCTGCCTGGAGTTGTGCTTTATACAAATCCATTCCCCCAAGACCGTAGAATACGTCGGAGGCAAAAAATAAACTGCCTTCAAAAATATAAGGAGACACTTCATTGCCGGGGGTATTTATTCTGGGCCCCAGGTTGACCGGGCTCGACATGATAACCCCGCCATTTGTATTTACATAATACAGGTCTGTGCCACCAAAGCCTCCGGGCAGGTCCGCCGCAAAATATAAACGATCGTTAGCCCTGTCGTAAAACGGGTAATAAAAGGACGTACTAAGGTCTTTTAAAAGAAAAGTGTTCTCTTTTCCCGAGGCTGCCATAGCAATTGCCAGGGCATTTTTTCCGCGTTTATCAAATGCCAGTTTGCCGGAATTGGTATTGGAAAGCACATAAAATACTCTTTGGATTCCGGGATCGTAATAGGGGGTTGCCTTATGGTAATCTGAGGGTGGAAGCTCCTCGAATAATTGTACTCCCTGGGTCTGACCTCCTTCTGTGATACGGGAAACGTATATATCCAGGTATCCTTCCCCGGTAGGATAATAGGTTTCTTTATCAGGCTGCGGCCTGGCACTGGAAAACAACAGTTGGTCATCTTCGTAGAAACTGGCTGAAAAATCGGACTGGTTACTGTTGCAGTACAACTGAAAGACCTTATAATTCAGCCTGGGTGCCAGCTGGTTTTCCAGGAGTTCAAAATTAAAGGAGGCACTTTCCAGTAATTCCCCGGAAAGCTTATCGGTCCTTGTGGAGAGGAAAGCTTTTACCCGGTCCAGGCCTGACGACTTAGACATGGCCTGTAACATGGTATTGAAGTGATAATTGGACATGGTTGAATCCTTTTTGAAAATATCCAGGAATCCTTCCATGGCCTTGGTATACTGCCCAACCTTAAAATAACTTTCGGCGAAATTCAATTGTTGGGTCGCATTAAGCGGCTCCCTCATCTCTTCCAGCCGGTACGCCTCTGCTGCCTCCTTGTAATTATAAGCATAGAACAGCCGGTCACCATTGGATTGTTGGGCCACAACTCCTATAGTAGCGAAGATTAGAAAAACGATAAAAATTGATCTCAAACGCATGCTGTCACTTTAAAAGAATCTGGGTGAATCGATTTGTTTGGGTTCCTTTTTACCCTTGATTTTGGTATTCTTCGTCCGTTTTTCCCTTCCGAAGTAAAACTTAAGTATGGCCTCGTGTGAACCATTGTTAAAGGCTCCCAAGCCGTTGGTATTGTAATCATACGAATACCCGAGGAATAACGAATTTGAAATTTGAAAGCCGGCCAGCCCGCTAACCGATTCATTTACCCGGTAGGACGCGCCAACAGTCACCAAATCACTGATCAGGAAATTCGCTGAGCCATTAAAGGTTAAGGGGTTTCCTTCCAGGTAGTTCAGTAGAACGGCTGGCTTGAATTTAAGCCCGTCCGAAATATTGAAAACGACCCCGGCGATAAAATTGTACTGCAATACATCTGCGGTTATCGTGGCCACTTCATTGTTGTAGAGCCCATCGGTCAGAAGGTTCGGGGTGGATGCCCCAAGGTACCAGTCACTTCCGTAAATAAATATCCCCGCCCCTACTGTGGGGTAGAACTCATTTACCGATTGCTGGTCCAGAATGGGTTCTCCCGGGTTTTCAAAACTGCCTTTGCTGAAGTCCACATCCAGGATGCTACCCCCGGCATCCACGCCAAAAGAAATAAAGCTTTCCTCCCCGAGGCGTACCTGGAAGGAGTAGGAAACATCTATAAAAGTCTGGCTGCTTGGCCCGAGTTGGTCGTTAATGGCATTGAATCCTATACCGTGTTTTTGGTTTCCAAGGGGAATATTAGCCCCAAACCGGATGGTCCTCGGTGCCCCCGGGAAATCAATCCATTGAGAGCGGTACAGCAGTGACAGGTCTGTGTGTTCAACGCTACCCACATACGCAGGGTTAAAACTGCCGATATTATACATATACTGGGTATATACCGGCTCCCTCTGGGCTGTCGCAAACAGGGCAGTCAGGGACAGCACCCCAAAAAGGACGTTCCTTAGTTTTCCGCTACAATTCGTCAATGCCCTCATAATTCTTTTTATCAGCGTATCAGCTGTATCCATCCTCTTTGAACCTCACGATCTGCACCCAATTCCAGGATATAAAAATAGGTGCCCTCCGGAGCCTGTTTGTTTTCATAAAACCCATCCCAAACTTTCTCATCCTGCATGTTCCGGTCTTCAAATACCAATTGCCCGGAACGATTGAATATCTGAATAAAACTATTCGGGAACGAATCGATATCACGGATGACCAGAAAATCGTTGGTGCCGTCTCCATTGGGTGAGAACTGATTAAAAACAAAACCAGGATCTGCTTCTGTAGGATTGCTGACCCTTACCTCTACCGAATCCTGGTCATTATCGGCATTGCCGTCTCCGGGGGAGACATCCAGCAAACGGGCGGTATTTAAAAAGGTTCCTGCGACAGGTACCCGTACATTGATAAGCAGTTCGGCTTCCTGTCCGAGTTCCAGGCCCGGAATAACCCACAAGCCACTTCCCGGATTGTAATTTCCAAGAGTGGTAGTATGTGAGACGTATTCAAAGCCGCTCGCATCTGCAGGGCCTATGATGTCTTCAATTTCAATATTGCTAAGCCGTAATTCCCTGGATTCATTCCTTGCTAAAATCCTGAATACGACTTCTTGGCCCACTAAAGGATTAATTCTTTCATTCTGAAAATTACTGCCAGAAATAGCAGCGGCTTTTTCTATTGCCAGATCCAGGCCTTCCGGAACGGCCACATTTATGCTAACGGTTGACTGGTTGTTACTGGCATTATTGTCAATTGGGAAGGATTCCAACAAGACTGCCGTATTGGTAAAGACCCCGCTTTCCAATACCTCAACGGTAAGTTCCAAGGTGGCTGATTGACCTGATACCAGCTGAAAATTACTCCAGATCCCGGTTTGATCGTCGTAGGTTCCCAGTGTGGCAACAGCACTTAAAAACTCAAAGCTGGTTTCCAGCAAATCACCCACCTCAATGGCCTTGGCGGTTTGGTCCGAGAGGTTTGTAAGGGTAATGGTAAACAGCAGTTCCTGCCCTACGGCTGCCTGATCTGTGTCTACTGATTTTACAACCTCCAGATCAATTGGGTCTGGCTGACAGTCCGGAGTTAAATTCGGGTCACAGGGGTCCAGCGGGTCAGACCCGTCTCTGATTTCATCGCCGTCTGTTATTCCGTCACCATCCGTATCACAGAGGTTATTGGTATTGTCCGGAATACAGGGGTTGTCATTGGCGGGATCCTGCTGGTCGTTTACCCCATCACTGTCGGAATCCAGTATATTGGAATCGAGGGCATCTATGATCCCGTCATTATCTTCGTCCAGGGGATTCAGGCTGTCGCTCCCTACTTCTGTACCATCATCAATGCCATCCCCATCGGTATCGGGGTTGTTTACATCCGTCCCCAGCCGAAGTTCTTCCCCGTCAAATAGGCCATCCCCATCTGTGTCCTGGTCACAATTCGAAACTGTGATACTGACATCTGCAGATTCATTGGTGCAGGGGGCTTCGGCGCCGGTAGTAGTATACCGAAACTGGTATTCCCCAGATGCGAGTCCTTCAAAATTTACAATGTTCCCGGCTTCAATTACCAGGCTGGAAGAGGGATCTGTCAGTATTTGCCAGGTACCCGCATCTTCCCCTGTCAGCAGGTTATCCAGATCCACCCTAACCGGTCCATTTGCTGCCACATTACAGGCCGTTCCGTTTGAAGGAGTTCCGGCAGTTACCGTGGGGATAATGGTGGCGACTACTTCTATTCGCGGGCTAAAGCACCCATTGGCGTTGGCCTGCACGTAAAATGAAGTGGTAGCATTAAGAATATCGGTTGTAAAGCTGGGGCCGGTACCAACTATCGTTTCGCCCGTTGGGGCATCGTACCAATTAATTTCCGGGGCCGTACCGCTATTGGGGATACTGGCTTCCGCCAAAAGGGTTACAGAACCGGGGCCACAGCGGGAAGCCTCTGTTGTGGAGTCGATTACGGGAGTTTGGTTCTCAACAATGGTCAGTTCCAGGGTGGGGCTGGCACAATCAACATCAGCGTCATAAAAGAACCCATAATAGGTCCCGGCAATGGGGCTGGCCACTTCTGCATCGCTTAAATGTCCGGCGAGTACCAGTGGATCGGGGTTTCGGCTCCAGATCAGTTCCGTGCCCGCTGGAGGAATACTCTGGGTAAAATCATTGAGACTGGGGATGGTATCGTCTGTGCAATAAATCCTTTCAACGTTGGTATCCAGTTCGGGCGGACTGTTCCCAGCCGGGCAATCATTGTCCAAAATAAAAATCGTAGCACTGTTATTGGGGCCAAGGGTTCCAATTGAGGTTCCGGTCAGGGTCACGATAACCGATTCAGGTCCCTCAATATCTGTATCATCAACAATGCCGTCAACCGGGATAAATCCGATAGTGGAACCCAAAGGGATGGTAAGGTTCCCGGAAAGCGCTGTGTAATCTACTCCTCCGGTGGCCGTACCCGCCACACTATACGTAATATTTGTATTCCCCACGGCCGGAAGGGAAAGGGTGACTCGAAATGTCCCCGGATTGGACCCCTCTTCAGAGGCATCACCATCATCCACGGCAACATTCACCTGTTGTGCAAAAAGGGGGAAACAGAGCAAAAAAAATGCCCCGAAAACCAGCTTTTGAAATAATCGGACTACCATAGCAATATCCCGCTTTTGCATTTTCTGAATAAGGGAATCAATAATACGAAAAAAAGAAGGGCCTGACCGAATTTTACTACCTAAATAGCACTTTTTCGGATAAAGTACAGGCAGGTTTTGAATCCCGGCTTACAAGTCTGCAGAACTGGCCTCTGCGGTAGGTTCGATCTTTTTGACCAGCCCCTGTAAAACCTTGCCCGGACCAACCTCCAGAAAGCTGGTTGCGCCATCGGCAACCATCTGTCTGACACTCTGGGTCCACTTCACCGGAGCGGTAAGCTGGGCCATTAAGTTTTTTTGTATTTCAGCCGTATCCGAAACAGCCGTGGTGGTAACATTTTGATAAATAGGGCAACTAGGCGCATTGAAAGTGGTAGCCTCTATGGCGGCGGCCAGCTCTTCCCGGGCCGGCTCCATCATAGGGGAATGGAAAGCTCCCCCAACTGGCAGGAGTAAAGCCCGTCTGGCACCTGCCTCTTTTAGCCTTTCGCAGGCGGCCGTAACCGCATCAACCTCCCCCGAGATTACCAGTTGACCAGGGCAATTGTAGTTGGCAGCAACCACAATACCTGGGGTTTCCTGGCAAACCGACTCCACCACCGCATCTTCCAGACCCAGCACTGCAGCCATGGTACTTGGTGCGACTTCACAGGCTTTTTGCATGGCCATTGCCCGCTTGGAAACCAGCTTTAACCCATCTTCAAAGGAAAGGGTTCCATTGGCCACCAAAGCGGAGAATTCCCCAAGGGAGTGACCGGCAACCATATCCGGACTAAAAGTATCTCCCAGCACCTTGCTCAGTATTACAGAGTGCAGGAAAATGGCCGGCTGGGTTACCTTGGTTTGTTTTAAATCTTCGGCCGATCCCTCGAACATAATATCGGTAATAGAGAAACCGAGGATCTCATTGGCTTGTTCAAATAACTCCTGGGCCACAGGATGATTTTGGTATAGATCCAGTCCCATTCCGGAAAATTGTGCTCCCTGTCCTGGGAATATATAGGCTTTCATATGCTGATGGTTTTTAGGACCCCAAAGATATGGAAATAGGTTGATTTAGTAAATGCTCATAAAACGCAGAACACCTGAAAAGTACCTCAGAAATTCCTGAGGTTAATTTGCCTTGAAAACACCTACTAGCGATCCTGCAACTGTTTTTTGTACTTCCCCTTGCTCTTTCGGATCCTGACCGCAACCACTTTGTATTCAGGACACATGGCTTCGGAATCATGTATATCGCTGGTAATATTATTCACCATGATATCCGGGAAATGGAAGGTGGTACTGAGGATTCCGGGTTTTACCTCGTCGGTAATGCGCGCCCTTACGTCTACCTTCCCCCTCGGAGATTCCAGACAGACAAAGTCCCCTTCCCGGATCAGGTTGGCGGCGGCATCTTCAGGATGTATCATCAGGTAATCGCTTTTAAGGATTTTCTCATTGGCGGTACGGCGTGTCATAGCCCCGCAGTTATAGTGTTCCAGCTCCCTGTTGGTTGTAAGGATGTATGGATAATCTTTTCCATGTGCCGTGATTTCCTGGGTTTCCTCCCAATTGTGGAATTCAAAATACCCCAAACCGCGTTTGAACTGCTGCTGGTGCAGAATTTTAGTATCCGTGCCGTTGGCTGCCACCGGCCATTGCAGGCCGTTTTTGCCAAGGCGCTCCCAGCGTATTCCTTCAAAGAAGGGCACGATTTGCGAAATTTCCTCCAGCATCCCATCCGGGGTATAATCGGGCTGGGCATATCCCATCCGGTTCATCAGCTCCACAATGATCTGCCCGTCTGGCTTGGACCCTTCTATAGGTTCCACTACCTGCCGTACGGCCTGTACCCTTCGCTCTCCATTGGTAAAGGTGCCGCTCTTTTCCAAAAATGAGGCTCCCGGCAGTATAACATCGGCATATTTGGCGGTTTCAGTCATAAACAACTCCTGTACAATTACCAGTTCGGTAGCTTCCAGGGCCCGTATAACCTTTTGGGTATTCGGGTCGGTTTGTACCACGTCTTCCCCAATGATCCAGATAGCCTTTAGTTTGCCCTCCAGGGCAGCCTGGAACATCTCCGGGATTTTGTACCCTATGTGCTTGGGCACCGTGGTACCGTAAAATGTATTGTAGCGCTCGTTAACCTCATCCTTGGTCACATCCAGGTAGCCGGCTCCCTGATGGGGCTGGACCCCCATATCTGCACTGCCCTGGACATTGTTTTGCCCCCGTAGCGGGTTTACCCCTACCCCTTTGCGGCCTATGTTGCCGGTTAGCATGGCAAGGTCGGCAATTTGCATAACCGTAAAGGTCCCCTGGGAATGTTCCGTAACCCCCAGGCCGTGGAAAGACATGGCATTAGGGGTCGTGGCATAGGCGATAGCCGCCTCGCGCACCTGTTCTTTGGGTACCCCTGAAACGGCTTCCAGCTTATTGAGGTCTATTTTCATCAATTCCTCCTTAAAATCCAGGTACCCCTCCGTACGCTTCGAAATAAAGCCTTCATCCACCAGGCCTTCTGTAATAATGTAATACATCATCATGTTCAGGACCGCCACATTGGTGCCGGGTCGCAGTGCCAGGTGGTGGGTGGCATAACGGGCAAGTTCGGTCCGCCTGGGGTCTATAACGATGGTTACCGAATCAGATTTCATGGCAAATTGCTTGAGCTTGGCCCCGGTAACCGGGTGGGCATCGGTAGGGTTCGCCCCGATCACCAGGATGCAGTTGGTGTGTTTCAGGTCCTCAATGGAATTGGTAGCAGCCCCGGTGCCGAATGTACGCTGCATCCCGAGGGCGGTTGGCGAATGACAGACGCGGGCGCAGCCATCAATATTGTTTGTCTGGATTACAGCCCTGAAAAATTTCTGCATCAGGTAATTCTCCTCGTTGGTGCAACGGGAAGAACTGATTCCGGCCAGGCTGTCCGGGCCAAAGGTTTCCTTGTAATGCTTAAACTTTTCGGTAATAAAATCGTACACCTCATCCCAGCCAACTTTTTCAAAATGCCCGTTCCTTTTGATCATCGGGGAATCCAAACGGTCCGGATGATTGTAAAACTTAAATGCGAACCGACCCTTCAGGCAGGTGTGTCCCTGGTTCACCTCGGCATCGTACGGGGCCGTAATACTGAGGATTTCCCCTGAATTGGTAGCAATGTCCAGATTACAACCCACCCCGCAATACGTACAAACCGTACGAGTTGTTTCGGTGGCCTGAATGGCTTTGGATTGAAATATATCCGAAATGGCGGAGGTGGGGCAGGCCTGTGAGCAGGCCCCGCAACTCACGCAATCCGAGTCCATAAAGCTCTGGTCCAGGCCCTTGACTATATGGGCATCGAAGCCGCGGCCCGCCATGCTCAGCACAAACTCCCCCTGAACCTCATCGCAGGCCCGGACGCATCTGTAGCAATTAATGCATTTACTGAGGTCCGAGGTCATATAGGGGTGGCTGAGGTCTTTTTCCCGCTCGAGGTGATTATCTCCTTCCGGGTAGCGCACCTCCCTGATCCCTACCTGTGCCGCCACTGTCTGTAATTCACAATTCCCGTTTACCTCGCAGGTAAGGCAATCCAGGGGATGGTCCGTCAATACGAGTTCGATGATGTTCTTACGCAACTTCTGAATGCGCTGGCTGCTGGTGTAGATAAACTGGCCTTCTGCAACAGGGGTATGACAGGCCGCTACTGTTTTGACGGCACCATTTTTTTCCTGGCTGATCTCCACACTGCAAACCCGACACGCCCCAAAGGGATCCAGATTAGGGGCATCGCAGAGGGTCGGCACCAGATTTCCATCGGCATGCCTGCGGATAAAGGACAAAAGTGTATCTCCTTCCTTATAAGGATGGGCAACATCGTTTATATAAGCAGTTTTCATGGGCATCAATCAGTTAAAAAAAGCTTTTAATTCGGAATCAAAATACTGCAGTATATTTCTGACTGGCAGGGGAATGCCTCCGCCATGCGCGCACAGAGAACCCTTTTCAAGGGTGGTGAGCAGATCGTCAAAAAGCTCCCTGTCTATTGTGTAGTCTCCTTTCAGGGCTTTGCCTGCCAATTCATGGGCTCTTTTGGTCCCCAGACGGCAGGGAAAGCATTTCCCACAACTTTCATAGGCCGCGAAATCAAATAGGTGTTCGATATAGCGCATCATTGGGTAGTCTTCCGGGATACTAACCACGGAGGCATGCCCCAGTAAAAAGCCCTGGCTTGCAAAAGACTCGAAATCCAATGTAAGGTCTCCAATTTTGGAAACCGGGACCACCCCCCCAAGCGGGCCACCAATCTGAACCGCTTTTACGGGAGACTTAAAACCACCTCCCAAAGTATCGAAAACTTCCCTTAGCGGGGTTCCCATCTCCACTTCATAAAGTCCCGGCCGGTTAAAAAAGCTGTCCAGGCAAACCAGTTTCGTCCCGGAAGACTTTGGGGTCCCGATCGCCTTCCAGCTTTTCCCGCCTTCAGTAATTATAAAATGAAGGGCTGCCAGCGTTTCAACATTATTTACAACGGTTGGCTTGTTAAACAAGCCTTTTTGGGCAGGATAAGGCGGGCGTACCCGTACCTCGGGGCGTTGCCCTTCAATTGAATTGATCAGCGCTGTTTCCTCCCCGCAGATATAGGAACCCTGTGCCTGTATGATTTTAAACTCAAAATCAAATCCGCTGTTGGCAATATTTTTCCCGGCCAGACCGGCAGTGTTCAGGGAATCAATAGCATTTTTCATGAGTTCCACAGCTTCCGGGTATTCCGCCCGGATATAAACGATACCGTGATGGGCCCCTGTTATGTAACCGCTAACCAGCATCCCAAAAAGGACAGAATGCGGTCGCTGTTCCAGCAAATACCGATCGGAATAGGCTCCCGGATCCCCCTCATCTGCATTGCAGATTATAAACTTGACAGTGCCTGCTGCTTTCCGGCAGAAATCCAGTTTGCTGCCCATGGGAAAACCGGCTCCTCCCCTTCCCCTGAGACCTGAATCTTTAATCTCCTGCAGGGCCTTTTCCGGAGGTCCCTTTAAAATTTCTAACCAGGGGCTGTAATATTCTTCGATTCCGGGGAAGGCCTTGATGAGAATTTCAACTCCACTGCTTGCCGTGTTATAGCTGTCGGCTGCAATCTCGGCTTCATCGTCTATGATGGCCTTCAGCGCTGCTATATCATCCCCTGAATAATTCTTCCCTTTATAGTGAAAAGCGGCATTTTCATGGCACCTCCCCAGACAGGTCATGTGCCCGAGCTGCTCTGCCTCAAAATGTTCCTTTAGCTTATCCAGAACGCCTTCCTGGGTTCCGGCACATTCGCAGGCAGACCCGTTGCAGACATAAACCTGCTTTCCGCGGTTTTCAGGCTTCATAAAGTCGTAAAAAGAAGCCGTCCCGAAGGTGTTCGCCTTGCCAATAAGGAATTCCTCCGCGAGCAGGGCGAGGGCTTCCTCGTCCGGACTGCCCGAAGGCCTGGACAGTTGTCCCATTTTGTCAAAGAGATTGTCATGCAAGCCTTTGCGACCGAGAAGTTCACTTAAATTTTCTGACATGGGCTAACTTACTTTAGGTTTTTTTACCAATTCCCGATTATTGTTGATGCGGTGCGGATGAGAGTAGCAGGTTGCCCGGCCCTGCCGGCAAAATCCCAGCAGCGTGATCCCCAGTTCCTTCGCAAAATCGACAGCCAGGGATGAGGGGGCTGAAACCGCCGCCAGAAAGGGGATGCCGGCCTTAAATGCCTTAATGGTTATTTCATAGGAAATCCTTCCGCTGACCGTCATGGCCATGGCTTCCTTTAAACGCTCTTCGAGCAATAACCAGCCGATCACCTTATCTACGGCATTATGTCTGCCTATATCTTCGCGTACCACCAGCAGCTGCCCCTCAGAATCAAAGGCTGCAGCCGCATGGGTGCCTCCTGATTGCTTGAAATCGTGCTGCCCGCGATTCATCTGCTCAAACATTTCGCTAAAGCTCCCTGCAGGGAACTGAATGGCCGCCTCAATGGATTTTCCCAAAAATGCCTGTTCCCCCAATTCCGTTTTCCCGCATATTCCACAGGAAGAGACGGATAAAAGGCTTCTGCTATTGGAATACCCACTCCCCAAAAGGTTTTTAGGGATATCCAGATCCACAACGCTTACGATCCCTTCCTCATTTTCCTTTTTCAAAACCATGGATGGGTGGTAGCCGCTATCCGAAATGATGGCCTCGGAATGCAGCAAACCACGGACCAATTCTCTATCGGAACCCGGGGTTCGCATGGAAAGGGTAAAGGCTTTTCCATTGATATTGATCTGCAGCGCTTCTTCAACGGTCAGGGGGTCCCCTACAGGAACCGCTCCGTCCAGGTCGAATTTAATTCCCTGATAAATCCGTGTGGCCATAATGAATAAGTATGGGGTATGCCCTTAAGGCAAACCCTTACTCTAATAAAGATACTGGTTTTTCTTATAATTCTCCCGGATCAGCAGGGTCTCATGCTGTTAAAGCCGACGTGCTCAGGCGGTATATCAATAAGAATATTTTGATTTAATTGCTTTCAATGCCCTTCAGAGGGTTTAAACCAGGAAGCGTATTCAATATAGTTGCGGGCAATCCTGCGGATCTCCCCCTCCCTTAGTTCGGGGCTTATATCCTTAATTTTCCGGGCGGGTACCCCGGCATAAACGGATCCTTCCGGCACTATGGTGCCTGCCGTTAAGACGGCCCCTGCAGCGATGATGGAATTACTGCCCACTACACAATCATCCATTATTATGCTACCCATGCCCACCAGCACATTGTCCTTCAGGGTACAGCCATGGACAATGGCATTGTGTCCTATGGAGACATCATTCCCGATATTGGTAGGGGCCTTTTGATACGTACAGTGGATTACCGCCCCATCCTGTACATTTACGCGGTCCCCCATTCTGATGTAATGAACATCTCCCCTGATAACGGCGTTAAACCAGATACTGCACTGCTCCCCCATGACCACATCTCCCACCAGGGTAGCATTTGCAGCTACAAAACAATCCTGCCCCATTTGCGGGGATTTGCCCAAAACGGCCTGAATATATGCCATTGAATACTTGTAATGATTCGTTTAAATTTATTCAAAAAAGCGCAATAATTCTCTTTTTCGGGAAGGAGCGACCATGATTTCCTTTCCGCTGTTCAGCAAAACGCTGCCCCCTTTCCCTTTGCGGTAGCGCACCACTTCACTCACATTTACCAGATACGATTTATGAACGCGGGCAAAGGGGAAGGCGCTTAGTGCCTCCTCGAAATATTTTAGGGTTTTGCTAACTAAAATCTTTCGGTTGGCCAGGAAGATCCTCGTATAATTATCATCTGCCTGGCAATAGTGGATCTGGCTTACTTCCAGTACCTCAAAACCATCCTGCATGGGGATTGTAATCTTCCCCTCAACCTTTTTAACCCCCTGAAGTACTTTATCATTCAGGGCCGTTTCCCGCGCTTTGATTTCCCTGACGTAATCCACCGCACTGAGCAGGGCATCTATGGAAATAGGCTTCATCAGGTAGTAGGCTGCATGCTGATTCAGGGCATCCATTGCGTACTGCTGATAGGCGGTAACAAAAATGATCTCAAAATTTCGATCGGGTAATTTTTCAAGCAAATCAAAGGCATTCCCGAAAGGCATTTCCACATCGAGAAACAGCAGGTCGGGATCTGTTTTACCAATCACCTCCATAGCCTCATTGATATTTGAGGCCTGCCCCGCTACCTGTACCCCCTTGCAGTATTTCAGGAGATAATTTTCCAGGATTTCACGGCTTTGCGCTTCATCATCTACCAGTACCGCTTTTAATTCCATATGCTTATTTTTTTCTGATTTTTAAAAGCACCCGTGTACCGGAGCCATCCGCATGGAGGTCGCTAACTTCCACCGAGATCCTGTCTCCGTACATCTGGTTCAGGATGCTAATACGCTTAGCAATATTCCCCATCCCCCGGGATTTTTGCTGACGCTGGTTTTTGGTTTTCAGGCGGGCCGACTGTTTACGGCCAATCCCGTTGTCTGTTACTTCTATACTAATTGCATCGGCCAGCAAGGGTCTTATCTGTACCTTGAGAAGTCCTTTGTCATCCTTATAGCGAAGCCCGTGCCAGACAGCGTTTTCCAGAAAGGGCTGCAGCAACATGGGGGGAATCTCAAAAGCCTCAACATGCAGGGCAGGATCCACCTCAATGCTGTAGTCGAATTTATCCGGGAAACGGGTATGCTCCAATTTCAGGTAGAGTTCAAGCAATTCGATTTCCTCTGATAACGGGATAAGGTCTTTTTCTGAATTTTCGAGTACCCGCCGCATTAAAACCGAAAAATCGCTCAGGTACCGATTGGCAGCCCGTTCGTCATTTTTGGCGATGTAGTTGTTTACCGAATTCAGCGCATTGAAAATAAAGTGGGGATTCATCTGGGTCCGCAGGCCTTTCAGTGCCAAAAGGTAATTGGCCAGTTGTTGCTGGCGATTACTGCGGTAGTAAAAGAAGGCCGCCAGGCCGGTAAGCAGTAATCCAAAGATCAGGGAATAGATGATCCACTGCTGGCGTTTATTGATCTCTTCGGTGAGCCGCTGTTCGGTAAGGGCCAGCTCGTATTTGCTGCGGGAGAGTTCCCGCTCCTGCTCCAGGCTGTTGATCCGGCTCTGACTCTCTGAAATTTCCCTGCTAAAGCGTGCTGCCTGTGAGAGCTCCTGTTCCTTTCTGATATAGAGGGTATCTACAAGGGTGACGTATTGCTGGTACAGGTCCAGGGCTTTCTTGAAATCGCCCCTGTCCCGATAAACCTCCGATAATTTGCGGGTAGCATCTTTCTGAACTACCAGGTCTCCCTGGTTATCGGCCTCCTTAATGCTTTCGGAAAGAAAGGGAATGGCCAGGTCGTTCTGGTCCTGGGCTATATAAGCACTGGCAATTTTATAGTTCACCCCTTGTGTGCTGATGGAATCTGGCTGAGATTCCGGCACCCCCACATTGAGGGATTTAAGTTGTTCCAGGCTTTGTTTTCTAAGGGCAATTTCTTCCGGATACCTGCTTTGCTGGTTATAGAAATCTGCCACTTTTTCAAATTCCTGAACAGCACGCCTTGGGTTCTGTGCCCTGGCCTGCTTCAGGGAATTCCCGTAATAGGTTTCGGCCTCCGTAGACCGGTTGGCCCGCTGATAGGCATCTGCTATTTTAGAATTCAGATCCGGGATCTTGGGGGCAATCTGGTTTTTGCTGGCAATGGTTAGCGCCTGCTGGTAATACGAAACAGCCGTATTGGCCTGGACACGGTTGCGATAGGCGTCTCCCAGGGTTTCGTACAATTCCAGTTTTTGGTAGGGAATCAGCCCGGCCTGATCCACTCTTGGGGATAACAGGGCAATGGCCTTGTCATTATCCTTGTGCAGGACATAAGCCTTCCCCAGAAGTAAAAGTGTTCTGGGGTTATCAAAGGTTTCCAGGGCTTCTTCATAATTGGAAATGGCCAGGTCCAGCTGCCCGTGAAACTGGTAAATCTCGCCCAGGGTAGTCAGGGAGAGGGCGAGCTCCCGCCTGCTGCTTCGCCCGTCCAGGATTTCAATGGAGCGGGAAATAAAATCCAGGCTTTTGCCTAAATCTTTGCGCTTAAACCAATTGGCTGAATCCAGCAAGACCCGGTGTTGTTCGGAAGGCGTTAAAGAAACCTCCTCCCGGTTAGTTGCCGAAACCGTATCCGGCCCCGAAACAACTACCTTGATATCCTCATTATCCTTAATCCTGTAACGGACCGTCTGGATATCAGCTCCCCTTACGATCAGCACATCTCCTGCAGCCGCCTTCAAACGAAATTCGCCCATACCATCAGTAAGTGTAAAGACCCCCTGGTCTGTACTTACCTCAATTCCGGATAAGGGTACTTCCCCGGTTTCTGAAACCACTCTTCCCTTCAGCGTAAATTCCTGCCGCATCCCCGGTGCCTGGCTATAAAGCCATGCCATTGGCAGTAATAGAATCAGTATGAGGGCCAGCCGGCTTTTCATCAGGAACACGCTTAGAGAAGTATAAACTTAATCCATTTCCCTCAGTCCGTAAAACACCCTGAAGCCGAAAACCAGCTATATAAGCTGCCTTTTCAGGAGATCCCTAATGCTTTTGCCGGCTTAACTCATCCAAAAGGCCGGTTCGCTCATCACCCGTTTTTTGTTTGGGAATATGCGGGTAGATTGCCCTTAAAAGTTGGAAAGATTATGAAAACAAAAATGTTTACTACAACCGTTAGCCTCTTTTTGGCCTTTGCCTGCTCTGTGTATGCCAGGCCTGAAAAGGAGTCACCCGAAACAGCATACCACAGGTCCAGGGTTCAGATTGCGCTGCTTCTGGATACCAGTAACAGTATGGATGGCCTGATCAATCAGGCCAAGGCCACCCTATGGGAGCTGGTAAATGAATTTGCCTATGTGCGTTGTTCTGAAGATATGGCCCCGTCTTTGGAAATCGCCCTTTACGAATATGGCAACAGCCGCCTGAGCCCGAGGGGCGGGTACATCCGGCAGGTGTTACCCTTCAGCAGCGACCTGGATGAAATATCAGAGAAATTGTTTTCGCTGAGTACGCAGGGGGGGGATGAGTATTGCGGGCAGGTGATCGCCACAGCCCTGCGACAATTGGATTGGAGCCGGGATAAAAAGGACCTTAAGTTTGTTTTTATTGCCGGAAATGAGCCTTTTAATCAGGGGGAAATAAGCTATAAAAGCGTCCTTGAGGACAGCTGTGAAAAAGGCCTGATCGTCAATACCATTTTTTGCGGAGATTACCAGCTTGGAATCCGTACCCTATGGGAAGACGGGGCCAAACGGGGCGGAGGACAGTACTCAGCCATAGATCACCTGCGGGAAATCGTACACATAAAGACCCCTTATGATGAAGTTATCATTGAATTAAACCGGAAACTGAACCAGACCTATATCGGTTATGGGGCCAAAGGGGCGGCCAAAAAGCAAATGCAGGCTACACAGGACGCAAATGCCATGGAAATGGAAGAGGCGGTACTGGCGGAAAGGGCAGTCAGTAAGAGTTCCGGATATTATCGCAACAGCGAGTGGGACCTGGTAGATGCCTATGCCGAAAACCAAATAAAGCTATCCAGTGTTGACAAAACCTCCCTGCCGGCCAGTGTTCGGTCTATGGATGAGCCCACCCTGGAAAAACACCTGCAAACCCAACTCAGTGAGCGCAGGCGCATTCAAAAGGAGATCAGGGAAGTAAACCAAAAAAGGGAAGCCTATCTGTCAGAACAAAGGACAGACGCATCAGATGCGCTTGAAAGTGCATTGAAAGCTGCAATAAGAAAACAGGTTTCAAATAAGAATTATCACTGGATCAAGTGATTAATCGATAGCAGGAGGATGGTGTTGATAGAGAAAGACCCGGCTTGTTTATTCAGGTCGGGTTTTTCATTTAGTAGTTCACCGCCGGGCAGTTGCAATCGTATCTTTTTGCGGATAACTGGCCGAAGTCATACCCCAGCGTGATTTGGTGGAAGCCGCCGTTATCCAGGCGAATGTCTCCTGATTGATATGAATAATTGTAGGAAAACATAAACTGACCCACATTTACGCCCACAATGGGAGTAAACAACTGCAGTCGCTGTTCCCCAAAATTTCCATTGGCGAGAAATTGGGCGCCGTCAAAACTGCGGCGGTAAGACAAACCGCCCCAAAGGGTTCCGAACCCGACTTCCCTGTACACTTTGGCGTTGATATCAATGGTCTTTTCTTTGGTAAAATCCGTAAGCTGCAATAAAACGGATGGTTCGTATTGCCACTTCCCCCTGCCAAAAACATAGCCGGCAGATAAGAGGTATCTCCTCAGATTGTCAAATTCTATGGCTGTATACAAATCCCTGCCTGTACCCAGGGCATTCAATACGGAAACATGTGCATAAAATTCAAGGAAATTATAGGACATCCCAAAATCCACATTGAAATAACCCACACTGTTACGGCCGCCGGTAATAATAGGGTCCGCAATCACGGAGCGAAATTCAGTTTCGTCCAGGCTGCTTTGGATGTAACCGGCACTCATACCGAAAGATAGCTGATTAAGCACCCTGTAATCCGGGCTGAATTGCAAGTGATGGGCATAGGTGAGTTTCAGACCCGTCTGCGAATGGTATCCGTTGGCATCGTTAAAAACAATGGCACCTACCCCGCTGCTGGTCTGTGGAATCCGATAATGGAAACTAAGGGTTTGTAAATTAGGGGCCTCGTCTACGCTAAACCACTGTTTTCGGGCTGTCAGACGGATTTTACCCCCTTCCCCTACTCCTGCCATGGCAGGGTGGACCAGGTAATAGTTATCGGATAAATAGTCAAAGTAAACCGGTATACCCTCCTGTCCTCTGATCGCGTGAATAGCAAGGCCAAAAACAAAAAGGAACAACAAGGTGATTCGTTTCATCTAATCAGACTGGGAGCAGGTTGGTCATTGGGTTAAATATAGAGTATAACGGCAGAAAAGAGACATTATTATGTTGACGTATCCCTTGAAAATACCCTATTTTTGCATCAAATACAGGATTTCATGAAAGAATATGTGATCACCGTAAAGGAAACGAACAATCCGAGCATTTTGAAGTTTGAAGCCAATCATCCCCTGGTGGAAGCCGGTCACTATGAGTACCGGAACATCGATGAGGCAAAAAATGCCCCGTTGGCCCAGCAGTTGTTTTACCTGCCTTTTATCAAAACGGTTTATATATCCGGGAATTTTATTGCCATGGAACGCTTTGATATCGTGCAGTGGGAAGACGTAAAAGACGAGGTGGCCCAGCAACTGGTAGAATACCTGAATGCAGGCGAACCTGTGGTTACTGAGGAACCCAAAAAAGATAAGGTGGCTGTTACCGTCTATGCAGAGGTGACCCCCAATCCTGCGGTAATGAAATTTGTCGCCAATAAGAAATTGGTGCCTGACGTATTCGAGTTTAAAAATATAGATGAGGCCGCCACTTCTCCCCTGGCGCGCAAATTATTCGAATTCCCTTTCGTAAAAGAGGTTTTTATGGACCTCAACTACATCTCAGTCACTAAATACGAGGTGGCAGACTGGAACGAGGTAACCATGGAACTCAGGGAATTTATACGGGAATACCTCGCACAGGGCGGGGAAGTTATCAGCGCGGATACCCCCAGATCTTCGGGAGCACAGCAAACGGGCTCTGCAACCGGGGATCAGAACCTTGATGAAACCTCACAGGAGATTGTGAATATTCTGGAAGAGTACGTAAAACCGGCTGTTGCCAGTGATGGCGGCAATATTGTTTTTCAGTCTTATGAGGCCGAAAGCAAAACCGTACACGTCATTCTACAGGGTGCCTGCAGTGGTTGTCCATCTTCTACCTTCACCCTCAAAAATGGTATACAGACCATGCTGCAGAACATGATGGGAGACAAGGTTGAAGAGGTAGTGGCTATCAACGGATGATTTGATTGAAATCACTTGAGTATTCTGCCATTATTTAGTATCTTGAAGGGACACTTAAAAATTCAAGATTATGGCAATATTAAAAGTAATTGAACTGCTCGCGAACTCAGATAAAAGTTGGGAAGACGCGGCACAAAAAGCACTGGATCAGGCCTCGCGCTCAGTAGAGCACATCCGTTCCGTTTATATCAATGAACAAAGCGCTACCGTTAAGGACGGGAAAATTCATGATTACCGGGTTAATGTAAAAATCACCTTTGAGGTTAAATAGGCAATTCCCTTGAAAAAGACTGGCGCCCGTATCTTGCGGGCGCTTTTTTTATACAAACACCATTTAACAATCAATTTTGAATACCCGGGAACCGAATAATCTGATACACGAAAGCAGCCCATACCTGTTGCAGCATGCCCACAACCCGGTCAGATGGGAGGCCTGGAATGAACAAACGCTTCAGGCAGCCAGGGAGTCTGGAAAATTGATGATTATCAGTATTGGCTATGCCGCCTGCCACTGGTGCCATGTAATGGAACACGAGTGTTTTGAAGACCCCGAAGTAGCGGAGGTCATGAATACACGTTTTATCCCGGTTAAGGTAGACCGGGAAGAACGACCGGATGTAGACCAGATCTATATGGATGCCCTGCAGATCATGACCGGAAGCGGTGGCTGGCCCTTAAACATAGTGGCTTTGCCTGACGGACGTCCCTTCTGGGGGGCTACCTATGTGCGAAAGCCGGATTGGATACGAGTGCTGAGCCAGTTGTCCAGACTCTACAGGGAAGATCCGGATAAGATCCGGGAATACGCAGACGACCTCACGGGGGCCCTGCACCGTATCAATGAAATAGTTCCCGGTCAAGCATCCGGACCAGATCTGGACAGGCAAAGACTATCCGGGATGATTCAGGACTGGAAGCCGCGGTTTGACCCGCAATACGGAGGGAACAGGGGAGCCCCGAAATTTATGATGCCTGTTTCGATGGAGCTATTGCTGCATTGGGGTTTTAAAACGGGGGATGAGCAAATCATCAGCCACACAAGGAGAACCCTTGATGCTATGTCTGCGGGCGGGCTTTACGACCAGATTGGTGGAGGGTTTTCCAGGTATTCGGTGGATGAACGCTGGCATATTCCCCACTTCGAGAAAATGTTGTATGACAATGCACAATTGCTTTCCCTGTATTCCAGAGCCTATGCAGCTTTCAATAATGATGATTACAAAAATGTAGTACGCCACACCCTGGCCTTTTTAGAAAGGGAATTAAAATCCGAAGCAGGTGGCTACCAGGCTTCCCTGGATGCAGACAGCCTTAATGTGAATGGAGTATCCGAAGAAGGAGCTTTCTATGTCTGGACTGTAGCCGAATTAAAATCCATTCTGAAAAAAGACTTTGATTGGTTCAGTGATTATTACAACCTGAACTCTAAAGGACTCTGGGAAGAAGAAAAATACGTCCTCTGCCGGAGTTTGACTGAAAAGGAGGTCGCCACAGCCCATCAGATGACCCTTGAGGAATTTCGCGAGCGTGTCCAAATAACCCGGGGCAAACTGCTTGAAATCCGTAACCAACGCCCCCGGCCCGGGCTGGATCATAAAATAATTACCTCCTGGAATGGCCTGTTGCTCAGTGGCCTGGCAGATTCATACCGCTATTGCGGGCTTCATGAAAGTCTGGAAGCGGCCACCACGCTGGCGGAGTTTATCAGATCGGGCCTTAGCAGCCCGGATGGCGGGCTTTATCATACCATGCCGGGAACAACTGCTTCCATCAACGGCTTTCTTGAAGATTACGCCACCGTCATCCAGGGATATATTGACCTGTATGAAGCCGGACAGGATTTGCGCTTTATGGAAGCCGCAAGAGAACTTTTGGAATTTTGCCTGGATCACTTTTCAGACGGTGAGAGCCCCCTGCTTTACTTTGTGTCCGATTTTGATGAACCCCTGATCCGCAGAAGCAAAGAAGTTAATGACAACGTAATCCCGGCCTCAAATTCCATTATGGGCAAAAACCTGTTTCGGCTGGGCTTGTTTTTCGGGAAGGAATCCTACATCGTTCAGGCCGAGAAGATGCTCTCGGCCATGACTCCGGCTATAGAGAAATACTCTTCACAATACAGCAACTGGATGCAGCTGGCCCTCTGGCTTACAGAAGACTTTTCTGAAGTGGTCATTACAGGGCCGGAGGCCTCGGATTATCTGGAAGCTATGTTCCGGCATTATCTGCCCAATACCTTATTTGCTGCTTCCCCTCAGGCATCGGACCTGCCTTTATTCCGCAATCGATACACTGCTGACCAAACACGTATTTTTATTTGCAAAAAGGGGCACTGCCTTCACCCACTCAATTCACCGGATAAAGCCCTATCAGTTCTCCAAAAAACCTTTAAGACTTAACAGATTTTTAGATTTATTAAATTGGGAACCTCTTTCAATTTTTGTATACTGAGAAGCTAAAATTAATTAACTACAACAATGGACGAATTAAAGAATTACGAAAGTTATATTGAAGATGGTCTGAGGCTGATGTGGGAGTTCTTACCCAATCTTATCACGGCACTGATCATTTTGGTGGTGGGTTCCTGGATCATCCGCTTTATCAACCGCCTGGTGAAACGCTTTTTTGATAAAAAGGATTACGATGAGGCCCTGGAATCCTTTTTGATGAGCTTTATTAAAATAGCATTAAAACTCCTTCTCTTTGTATTGGTAATTACCCAGTTAGGGGTACAGTCCTCCTCCTTGGTAGCCATGGTGGGTGCCGCCGGACTTGCGGTGGGGCTGGCCTTACAGGGGTCTCTGGCCAACTTCGCCGGGGGAGTATTGATACTGCTCTTTAAGCCCTTTAAAGTGGGGGATTTTATTTCTGCCCAGGGAGTAGACGGTACCGTCAAGGAGATTTCGATCTTTACTACCAAACTCAATACCTTTGGTAATCAGGTAGCCATCATTCCCAACGGACAGCTATCCAATAACAACATAATTAATTACAATGCGGAAGATACCCGAAGGAACAAAATTGATGTAGGAATCGGCTATGGGTCCAACATCAAAAAAGCAAAGGATATCCTGCTTGAAATTTGCGCTGAGGACGAACGCATCCTAAAGGAACCTGCCCCCGAGGTGTATGTGGGAGCACTTGCAGACAGTTCCGTAAACCTTACGCTGCGCTTTTGGGCAAATAATCCTGATTTCTGGAAAGCGCATTTCCATGTTATGGAGACCCTGAAGCTCCGCTTTGACAAGGAAGGAATTGAAATCCCATTCCCACAGAGGGACATTCATATGAAAAACTAGGGTGTTATTTTCCAGGATTTTTACCGCCATGTGCGATAAAATCCTTAAGGTAATATGGCTCAAAATAAGCCAGGTTTTCGAAAGCTTGCCGCTGATATTTATCAAAGGCAAGCTTTCCCATTTCACGGGACGATGGAAAAAGCCCGGGATAAAAGATAAAATTGGGGTGTTCCAGGACATCAGCACATTTAGAAGTTCCGGTACCCAGGAAATGTACCTTCCCTTTTTGGGCCAGCTCCAGAAAAGAATCCGGCTCAACAACTTTTGCAACTGTAGGCGCCATTTGCTTGTGGTCACTGTCAAAAACGGCGGTATAGACTTCCATGCGCCGGGCATCCATCAGCGGAACGATCAGGCCCTCTGCTGGTGTTATTTGCCTGGCGAGGGATTCCAGGGTGGGGATACTGATTAGCGGAATATCCAGGGCAAAACAAAGCCCTTTGGCCGAGGCAACTCCAATTCTCAGGCCGGTATAGGAACCCGGGCCTTTGCTTACGGCAATTGCCTGCAAATCGGCAAGAACAATACCAGCTTCAGCAACCACTTCCTCAATAAACAGGTGCAGCAATTCCGCATGTGAATAGCCAGGGCTGTTGTCTTCACGTATCGCCACCAGCTCCTCGGCTTTATACAGACTTACCGAACAATTTGTTCCGGCGGTTTCCAGATTCAGTATCCATGCCATAGCCAGCAAAGATAAGGCCCCGGGCCATGCAAAAGCAAACCCGGGGCCATTAACCGTTAGCGATTCATTCTCAGTCCAGGGAAATCGGAATCCCGTAGAAGAATTCCAGAACTTTAATCCTGAATATATAATCGTATTTCGAACGTACTACTTCAGCTTCGGCATTATCCAGACGGGACTGCGCCTGACTAAAATCAAAGGCGTTCATCAGGCCTACCTCATAACGTTCCTTTGCATATTCATAGGCCAGTCGCCTTGCAGAAAGTGTCTTTTGAGCCGCTTCATAGGTTTTTGCAGCATTCTGAACATCCACATAAGACTGGTTTACAGTAGTTTCCAGATCCAGTTTGTCCTGTTCCAGTTGCAATTCCTGCCTCTTCATGGAAATTTCAGCCCGCCTCACACTGTTACGGGTACTAAACCCATTAAAAATAGGAATATTGATCCGGGCCCCGTACGAGATACCATCGTTGATCCATAGCTGATCTGCAAAACTGATTTCCCCTCCGGTAAGCGGGTCTCTGGTCTGGTCTGAATACCGTGTATTATAGTTGAAAAAGGCACTCAGGGTGGGGTAATATGCCCCCTTGGCAATTTGCAGGTCCTTCTGGGCCAATTCAACATTGGCCTCTGAATTTTTAATATCGTTTCGGAAGGTAAGAGCCTTGCCAAAGATTTCTTTGGGACTGTAGTTCAGGATATCGGATGGGGGGATTTCAAAATCTTCATCGGCTATATCAAAATTTACGTAATCCGTAATTTGCAGCAATTGGGCCAGGGCAATACGCGAAAGCAATACCCGGTTTTCCCCATTGATGATCTGTTGTTCCTGCCCGGCAGCAGTAGACTCAATTTCCAAAAGGTCTCCTCTGGGCAAAACCCCGGCTTCTACCTGTTCGCGTGTACGGAACAAGTCCTGCTCGGTTACGGCGTACTGGGCACGGAAAACCTTAAGGGATTCTTTGTCGGATAACACCTGCAGGTAAGCGTTCGCAACATTCAGCCGGATATCGTCTACCAGGTCATCCAGGCGGTACTGGGAGGAAAGTGCCAGCATTTCTGCACGTCGGACGCGGTTGATATTCCTGAGACCATCAAAGAGCGTAAGGGCAGCCGTAGCGTTACCAGTAGCCGTTATAATGGTAGTGGTTACCGGGGCATTAGTGGTAGGGTCAAAGGTAAGACCGGTATTTCCACCTCCCTGAATTTGTGCATTAAAACTGGGCAGCAAGCCACCGATGGCATCGGAACGATCGATTTTATCGTTCATCAGGTCCAGTTCAAATTGCTGTATGGTAATATTATTTTCCACGGCATAGGTTACGCATTCCTCCAGGGTCCATTTTTTCATTTGACCCTGGGTTACTGCTACATTCAGGATACAGATTAGAATCCCTATAGGCAACCAGCGTGTTAATTTCAATTGATTCAATTCGTTCATTTTTTGAAGCTTTGATGAATTAGTTATTGTCCGCGTCATCGTCAACAGGTTCCGTCTTATTCCAAATCTTGATTTTATCTTCCTCTTTGAGACCGGAGAGAATCTCCACATATATTCCGTCAGAAATTCCTGTTTCAATATCCCTTCTTTCATATTTATTTTCGCCTACCTCAACTTCCACAAAAGGTTTTTCAGTTTCCTTGTCAAACTGCAGAATGGCCTCCTTTACCGCCAGAACACTATCCTTTTGTTCGAGTACCAAAGAGGCGTTGGCACTATAACCCGCGCGGATGAAAAAGTCTTCGTTCAGGGCTACATCCCCCTCTATGCGAAACTGCACAGCTCCCTGATCTTCCACTCCTTTGGGGGCAATGAACTTAAGGTTGGCGTCAAACTCCTTATCCTGAATGGCCCCAAGGCTAATTTTCAAAGGCATGTTCAGTTTTAATTTCCCTACCTCAGCCTCATCTACCTGCCCTTCAAAAATCATCTTAGTCAGGTCTGCAATGGTGGCAATGGTTGTCCCGTCATTAAAGTTATTGGACTGTATAACCTGGTCTCCTTCCTCAACTGGTATTTCCAGGATGGTTCCGGCAACGGTTGCCCGGATATTGGTATTGGCCGAGCTGGACCCCCCGGCAGAGCCGCGTTGAATGATCTGATAGTCATTCTTTGCATTTTCCACTTCCAGCATTGCCTGGTCATACTGCAGCTGCAGGTTGTTAAAGGTCTGGCTGGAGATAACACCACGGTCAAACAATTTCTTGTTCCGGTCGTATTCGATCTTGGTATTATTCAATGCGATTTCCGCATTGCGTACACGACCACGTGCCTGATACAGGGCCTGCTCGTTAGGAACAACCTTGATTACTGCAATCAGGTCTCCTGCCGCTACTTTGGCTCCTTCTTCCAGGTAAATTTTATCTATAATTCCGGATATCTGAGGCTTGATCTCAATTTCGTCCTGCGGGATGACCTTTCCTGTTGCCACCACCTTGTTGACGATGGTCTGTTTGCTCGGAGTGGTCGTTTCAAATACTACGGCAGGCTTGCTATTGGTTTTCAGCACCCTGGCAACTGCGTAGAGCGTTCCAAGAGCCAAAACAGTGATCAGTCCGTATTTTACGTATTTATTCATGGTTACTTAGTGTTAGTTTTCTTGTTATATAGCTAATTATTATTCTTCTCGTAATGCGTCTATGGGTTTGATTTTAACCGCCCTGTTTGCCGGGATCAGGCCAATAAGGATGCTCAGGCCAACCATCAGCACAAAAGAGACAATTACCTGCAGCATACTTACCGTTGGATTGGTAAAGGGGGCATCATCGCTCTGTCCGAATGCTTCGTCCAGGCCGTGCAGGATCCCGATGGAAATGATAAAACCAATCAGCCCTGCAAAGAACGTCAGGACGATGGATTCCATAATGATCTGCCTTCGGATAACGCGCGGAGTGGCGCCCAGGGCACGTCTGATTCCTATTTCATTGGTGCGTTCCTTCACGGTAATCAGCAGAATGTTACTTACGGCAATTACCCCGGCAAGCAGGGTGAATATCCCCACAAAGAAGGAAAATCCCGAGAGCACCAGCGTAAAGGCATTGATTCCTTCAAAGATTTTGGAAAAATCAAAGGAGCCAAACGCCCTCGGATCATCGGGATGTACATTGTATTTTCGTTTAAGGAGGTCTTTAATCTTTTTCTCAGCAAGGGCCACTGATTTATCCTCATCTACCAGGATGGCCATCCAGCCAACCTCATCCCCGCTATTGAAAGCGGTCTGGAAGGTAGTGAAGGGTACAAAAACGGCGTTTTCCCCCTCAAAGTTTATGTTGTCGTTTCGTTTAAAAGTACCTATAACCGTAAAGTATATCCCGTTGATTTTTATACTTTCCCCTATGGGATCCTCTCCTTTTTCAAAGAGCAACTTATAGGCATCAATCCCGATTACACAAACCTTACGGGCCTGTTCAATATCGTTCTGATTGATAAAGCGCCCCTCAACAATCTTCTTTTTGGACATCAGGTCTATTGTGGGGTAATCTCCATATACGCTGGAACCACTCGATTTTCCCTGGCGGAGTACCGTTACCGTTCCGCGGAAGTTGCCCAACTGGATTCTCGGAGAAATGGTATTTACCTCCGGCACTTGGCTTTTTATGAGTTCCACATCATCCAGACTGAGATCCAGAGAGCGTCCTCTTTCAAAGCCTTTATAGGGCATAGAGGTACGCTGGGTCCATAGGAACATGCTGTTTGTGGCTGTACCCGCAAAAATCTGGTTAAAGCCATTCTTCATGCCGTTGGTAGCGCCCAGCAGGCCAATTAAGATAATGATGGCAAAGATCACCCCCAGAGTAGTGAGAAAAGTCCTCAGCATGTTCTTGGTCAGGGTGGTGAATACCTCACTCCATAAGTCTCTGTCAAATATTCCCATGGTTAGTCTGCTCTAAGTGCGTCAATAGGTTTGATATGCGCCGCCTTGATCGAGGGGATCAGGCCGGCAAATACACCCGCTATGATCAAAACGATCGTACAGGTAATGACTGTGGCATTGTCCACATTCGGATTGGAGAAGGCAGGCGCATCCACCAGCGGGGATATTATGGCTACCAGCCCCATTGCGAATAACATCCCTCCGAAACCGGCAAGGGTGGTAATGACTATGGATTCCATCAAAATAAGCTTTATCACTTCTATGGGCCGTGCCCCCAGGGCCTTTCGGATCCCAATTTCCTTGGTACGTTCCTTGATAATAAAGATCAGGATGTTCCCGATCCCCACGATCCCGGCAATCAGGATGAGTGCCCCCACGCCAATGGCCACAAACTTCAGGAAGTTGGTAAAGGTCTGTACGTTGGAAAAGCCTTCTGCATAATTATTGATAAAGAATGCGCTTTGGTCGTCCGGATGGATCACCAGCCTGCGTTTGAGCACCACTTCCATGGTGTTGGAAAAATTAAGTGCCTTGGTGAAATCGAAATTCGGATTGTAGGTCAATGCGATGGTATTGATCTCATCGGAATTCCCGTAAATCTGCTGCATGGTCGTGTAGGGAGCGTACATATTGCTCTCCTCCCTTTCGTTTCCATCGTCAGAGAATAAACCGATAACCTTGAATACCAGGCCATTCAGGATAATGTTCTGGCCTATGGGGTCTTCATCCTTAAAAAGTTCTTTTTGTATCTGCCGGCCAATCACGACCACCTTGAGTTTGTTGTTAAGGTCATTGGTGTTCAGATATCGGCCCTTATTGATAACAGTTCTCTCAATTTCCTTATGGTCCGGACTAACCCCTATCACGTTGTAGGATCCGGTCTCCTTTTGAAATTTAGTGACCGCCGTACGGGAGAAACGCGGGGAGATGTACTCGTAAAATCCCTCGTAGCTCCTGCGGATAAAATTCAAGTCGTCATTGCGAAAAACGATGCGACGGCCGGCTTCAAACCCGCCGTAGGGTTTGGAAGTAGCGTTGGGATATATAAAAATGGAGTTGGTGGCATCGTCATTGAATTGCTTGGCAAACCCGTTCTGCATCCCGTTAATGGACGCAAGTAATAATACCAGGATAAGGATACCCCAGGCTACCGAGAAACCCGTTAAAAAGGTCCTCAGCTTATTGCTCTTGATGCTGTGCCAGATTTCCTGCCAGGTGTCTTTATTGAACATACTCCGAAGCTCTTACCTGCTTTATTTTTTTATCTTCAACTATCACCCCGTCCCTGAGGTGTATGATGCGTTTGCACATGTGTGCAATGTCCTCTTCGTGTGTAACCACCAAAATGGTATTGCCCAGGTCATTTATCTTCTGGATCAGGTCCATCACTTCATAAGAGGTGGTACTGTCCAGGGCCCCGGTGGGTTCGTCTGCCAGCAACACTTTTGGTTCTGCAGCCATGGCCCTTGCGATAGCCACCCGCTGTTTCTGACCCCCGGACAGCTCGTTGGGCAGGTGGTGTGCCCACTCCTTAAGCCCAACCTGTTCCAGATATTTTAGGGCACGTGCTTCCCTTTCCTTTCGGCCAACTTTCTGATAATAGAGGGGCAGGGCCACGTTTTCTAGGGCACTTTTATAATTGATCAGGTTGAATGACTGGAATACGAATCCGAGGAATTTATTGCGGTATTTGGCCGCCTTGGTTTCACTTAGGTTTTTGATGGGAACCCCGTCCAGGTTGTATTCGCCCGAATTTGCTTCATCCAGCATTCCCAGGATATTGAGCAAGGTGGATTTACCGGAACCGGAAGATCCCATAATAGCCACTAATTCTCCATCTTCTGCTGTGAAATTAATCCCTTTAAGAACGTGCAGGGAGTTGCTCCCCATCTTATAGGATTTATGTAAATCTTTAATTTCAATCATGTTTGGTTGAGTGTTTTAAAACCAATTCTAAGTGTTAGACCTACGAATAGCAATTTTGTTACAAAATTCTGTCTAATATTTTATGAAATGGTGAATTTCTATTGAATTAATAGAGATGAAGTATAGTTGTAATCTAATTTATTAAAAAGGGTATCGCTAGATTAAAACTGATTGGATTAGATTCTCCGCCAGTAGCCTAGTTATAATAAGGGTGACTACCAGTAGAACATTTTCCGCCGCAGATACCATAATCATACTCACATACGATCGCCTGACCCGCAGCCGCAGCAAAAAAAACGAGTCCAGCCCCAGGAATATTTATAGTCGAGGCTGCTTTTCGATAGCAATCCCCTCGCTCATCCTTACAATGACTGATACAACCTTCAATATCAGGCCCATTTGTCAAATAATTAAACAAACTTTCTTCAATCTGACGATCCACCCTCGTTTTCTGTTCGAATGTTTGGTCCCCAAATTCTTTCATTAGTTCAGAATAAGCTTGCTGATACTTTTCATTGTAGGATAGAAATTCGTCAATACTGCTAAACCCCAGAAGCTCAGACATCAAAATATTCATGTCTTCAGAAGCCAGCTCATCAAAGTTATTTGTCTTATAAATTTCCGAGAAATTGTCAATCCCCTTAAGCCTTTCAGAGAAATCCTTTTGAATCGCCTGTATCGTTTTAAAATTCTCTGAATTATTCAAGATAGAGTTTAGGTCCATGGTATTTACTTCCCCTATCTCAAAGGCAGTAAAAAAAACGAGTAATAAAATTAAAGTTGATTTCATAGTTTAAAATTTAATGGTTTGTTAAGGCGATACCCTCTATTTAAATATAGGTATTTTCTTATTAAATTATTATTAAAAAACTATATATCAACACCTTGTACCAAAGTATTCCAGACCTTAACAGAATCCTTCTCGTCTATACCTGATTTGACTTCCACATAGATGCCGTCACTCAATCCCAATTCAAGATCTCTGCGTTCGAATTGCTGATCGCCTGTTGAAACTTCCACAAAGGGCTTTTTGGTTTCCGGATCAAACTGAACCAAAGCTTCCTTTAACGCCAGTACGCTATCGGCTCTGCCCAGAATAATGGAGGCGTTGGCACTCAGGCCAGCCCGGATAAAAATATCCTGTTGCTTTTTAAGGGTCCCTTTGATTTCAAACTGTATGGCCCCGTTTTCCGCATTTCCTTTTGGGGCTATGTAGTCCAGCACTGCCTCAAAGACCTGACCCTCAAGGGCCCCAACGGTGATTTCAAGGGGCAGGTCTTCCTTGATTTTACCGACCTCGGATTCATCTACCTTCCCTTCGAAAATCATCTTATCCACATCGGCAATGGAAGCAATGGTGGTACCCTCATTAAAGGTATTGCTTTCAATTACCTGGTTGCCCACTTCAACGGGAACCTCCAGCACCATCCCGCTCACAGTGGCCCGTATCAATGTATTGGCAGCATTGCTCAGGCCTCGGGTAGTACCGGTTTTAACGATGTCATAGCGTTCATTGGCAGCTGCATAGGCCTGTTTGGCCTGGTCATAACTGACCTGGGCCCGCTCCAGGTCTACCTGCGAAATGACCCCTTTGGAAAATAGGTTTTGCTGGCGCTGGAAATTGCGCTTTTGGTCGTCCAGGGTAATTCTGGCGTCCTCAATGCCGTTTTTAGCATCGTTCAGGGCATTCAGGTTGGGAACCACTTTGATTTTGGCAATCATATCACCAGATTTGACATAGTCTCCCCCTTCCACATAGATTTCTTCGATCACACCTGAAATATTGGGCTTGATAAGCACCTCTTCCAGCGGGAGGATACTCCCGGTAGCCACCGTTTTCTTGACAATATTCTGGCGGCTGGGTTTTTCGGTCTGATATACCACAGGGTCTTCCGCATTTTTCTGGTACAGGTAATACATGGCCGTTGAAAAGGTCAGTACAATGGCTACTAAAATGATTACGGTAACTGATTTTTTCATTTTCGTTCCTAATTATAACAGGGATTTATGTTTCAATTTATTATTCGGTTCTAAGGGCGTCTATGGGTTTTACCCTTATGGCGCTCTGGGCGGGGATTAAGCCCGCCAACAAGCCGGAGATGGTGAGTATAAGCAAGGCAGTTAAAACCACCCCCACGCTCACACTTGGACTCATAAACATATCCACCGGCCCGCTTGCATCCAGCAGGGAATTGATTCCATATATAAATAAGGCGCCAAAAGCGATTCCGGCCATTCCGGAGATAATGGTTAAAAAGAGTGATTCAAACAGGATCTGTTTCCGTATGCTTCCCGGTTGTTCACCCAGTGCACGACGGATTCCTATTTCCTTGGTGCGCTCCTTTACCACAATCAGCATAATATTGCTCACCCCGATAATACCGGAAAGCAGTACCAGAATCCCCACGAAATAGGCGATAAAGCGCATAGCCCCAAAAAGGCTTTCTACGCGGTTATACTGCTCATAAAGGTCGAAATACCCAATGGCCCTGGGGTCTTCAGGATGCACCTTGTGCTTTTCTTTCAAAACGCTCACGATATTTTCCTTTATGGAGGTGATGGAAGTGCCACCATTGGCAGTAATGGCCATCCAGCCAACATTGTCGGCCCGGTTAAAGGCCTGGGAGAAAGTAGAAAAAGGAATGAATATCTGCTTTTGCCCTTCTTCCCCGTCGCCGTCGTTGGAGCGTTTTTTATAGGTCCCCACCACCATAAAGTTCACCCCCTGGATTTTTATATAGGTACCCAGAACTTCTTCTCCCTTCTCGTATAATTCCCGGACAACCCCCTCTCCTATTATGGCAATTTTGCGTTTCTCAACAATATCATTCTGATTCAGAAATCGCCCGGAGGTAATGCTCATCGGGTCCTGGTTGATGATCTCCGGATAATCTCCATAAATATTGTAAGCCCCCGTTTTGATCCCTCGGACCGTATTACTGCCCCCTCGAAAACCTCCGAGCTGGTTTCTGGCAGAAACAAAACGCAATTGCGGAAAACGCTGATTGAGCAGTGTTACATCCTCCAGTTTAAATCGAAATTCCCGGTCTTTCGGAAGTCCTTTGTAGGCCTTGGTTGTGCTGCGGGTCCAGATAAACATGGTATTGGTGGCGATATCTCCAAAGTCTGCCTTAATCCCGTTTTCCAGCCCTTTACCGGCTGCCAGCAGGATGATCAGGATCAGGATACCCCAAAACACCCCGAATGCCGTCAGGACCGTGCGAAACCAGTTGCTGGTAAGCACCTCCAGGATTTCCTTCCACCGGTCTTTGTTAAACATGGCAGCCAGGTTTTAATAAGCGATATGCCAACTCCCTATTCATCTTTGAGTGCATTGATTACCTGAATATTGGCGGCTCGCCAGGCTGGAAAAAAACCGGCAACGGCTCCGGCCAGGATCAGCACAAATACAGTGGTAAGGGCAACATTGAGGTTTACCGAGGGATTCTTGACATAATCCACCTCCACATAAGGGCCTAGCAGTTCCAGTAGCCCCATACTGAAAATCAGCCCGAGGAAACCGGAAATGGCGGTAACAAAAATGGCCTCATGCAGGATCATACCCACAATTTCCCAAGGCTTTGCACCAAGGGCTTTTCGTATTCCTATTTCCCGGGTGCGCTCTTTTACCACTATCAGCATAATATTGCTTACGCCTACTACCCCGGCAATAATAGTACAGATTCCCACGAACCAGAAAAACAGTTTTATGTTATTGGTAAGACTGTAATAGCGTTTGGCCTCCTCCAGGGCAGACCACACCTCAAGGGCACTGGTATCATCAGGTGCAATAGTATGTATCTGGGAAAGGTATTGCCGCAGCTGGTCTTTAAAGGCCACTGCCTCGCTCACGGCCTGCTCAAAATTCTCAGCAGGTGGAAGCGTAAAGGCCATATTATTGACGCGGTCTCCTCCGTTGAATACTTGCTGAGCGGTACTTATGGGAATAAACAAGCGCTCCTCCTCCCGGTCTTCGCGTTCATGGTAGACACCAATTACTTTAAAGGGGATGCCCGAAAAATCTATGTAGGCTCCCAGGGGAGTATCCAAATCCCCAAATACGTCTTTCCTTATTTTATCCCCGATCACTACAACTTTTGCTGTGTTTTCCAGGTCCGAATAATTGATAAAACGCCCCTGCAGCATTTTAGCATTTTCAATAAACTGAAAATTGTCATGAACACCCTGAATGCTGTAAACCAATGCCTGATTGCCGTAGGTGACGGAAACCCCATTTACGAAATTACGGGCGGCGTCATACTCTATACGATCCCGGTTTAGAGCCACCCAATTATCGTAGTTCTCATTTCTGAGTTGTACCCGCCTGCCCGGGTTGAGCCCTTTGAATTCTTTTGAAGTTACCCCTGGCCAAACCCAGACGGAGGTAGCGGCATCTTCCTCAAATTCATAGGCTATCCCGTTGCGCATCCCCTGTCCAAACCCCAGCAGTATTACCAGGATAAAAATACCCGAGGCAACGGATAATCCGGTAAGAAAAGTTCTGAGCTTGTTTTTGCGGATGGTCTCAAAGATTTCCTGCCACCGCTCCAAATCGAACATGAGGTTAGTACTTTTGATTGATGATGTACCCAAAGGGTACTAATAAGACTTAGAGCGGGAGAAATTGTTACAGTTTCAGGGGCTGAAAATAAATCTTCAGGATTTAAGCTTGCGGTAAACAATAAAAATAAGGGACCCTACCAGGATGTAAGGTATGGCCATCAGGTAAACAATGCCATTGTTGATCCCCTCTGCCACAGACTGGTCCCCATTGCTTTCCAGAACAGCCCTGCACATGGCACACTGTCCCTGAAGGTCTATTGGCAGGACGATCAGAAGTAAGGTAACACAGAATAGCAAGCCTTTTTTTGACATACCCTAATATACGTAATAAGGTGAGATCATCAGGTATACAATTACCCCGGTAACGGCAACATACAGCCAGATGGGAAAGGTAATCCGGGCTATTTTACGGTGCGCTGCAAAATCTTTCAGATAGGCCCGGGCATAGGTGCGCAAAACAAGGGGTATTACAGCTATCGATAACAAAATATGGGATATCAGGATGGCGTAATACAGGTATCTCACCCAGCCTTCTCCCCCAAAAGGAGTGGAATCCGAGGTCATATGGTAAGCCACATACATTAGTAAGAACAACAGGGAAAGGACAATACAGGTTGTCATTAAATTTTGATGCAGTGTTCTTTTTCCACTTCGGATGGCCCAGAGGGCAACCAGTAACAGGACCGCTGTAAGCCCGTTAATCCCGGCATAGATCGGGGGAAGAAAACTAAGGGGTTCCACGTTGGGCAGGCGTACCCCAAATAGAATAGCTACCACCACAGGGATGGCTATGGAGATGATATTGATCCAGCGATTGAGGTTAGGGGCGTTCTTTTGAAGGCTACTTTCCACTTGTATTTTCTTTTAAAAGTTTTTCAATATCCTCTTTCAGGAGGCTGATTTGTTCTGTTTCTCCCTGGGCATTTACTTCCTGATCCAGGCTGATCGCACCCCGGTAATAAATAATAGGATTACCAAAGGAATCCTTACGTGAACGGATATAGCCCTGCTGGTCAATAAGCGCAAAGAGGCCTGAGTGCTCAAAGCCTCCGGGGACATCCGGCATTTCTGCCGCAAAGATGTTAAAGCCGGAATTGGCAAGGGCATAGATCGTATCTGAATTTCCTGTAAGCAGGTGCCAGTCCATATCCGTAATCCCGTATGCTTCTGCATACTCCTTTAATACGGATGGCGTATCATATTCAGGGTTTATTGTAAAGGAAGCCACCCCAAAATTCTCATAGTCTTTGAATTCCTGCTGTAATTCCACCAGGTTGCGGTTCATTATGGGGCAGATACTGGGGCAGGTTGTAAAAAAGAATTCCGCCACATACACCTTTCCCAGGTAATCCTGGTCTGTGATCAGCAAGCTGTCCTGGTTAAGCAGTGTAAACTCGGGAACTTTTCGCTTTTCCCCATTGAGGTAAACATAGGAAAGCGGTGCATCTTCAGGATCGGTGTTCATGCGGTTGATGTCTACCACATCGTCATTTTGGAGCCGCTCTACGATCCTGGGTACAAAGATGATCCCGAATATCAGGATCACTGCTCCTACCCAGATATAATAGTATTTTCCTTTTTTCAAGTTTGCTAGTTTTCGCTGTCCTTAGTTGGATCTTTCTGCATTGTTCTTTTTCAAAGCCAGACGATATTCCGCCAGTATGATCTTAACATCGTCTTTCATCTTGTTGTTAAGATCTGCCACTGAAATGGCATTAAACCCGTATTTGGTCCCTTCATCCTCATCTTTTTTGCGTCCTCGAAGGTTTCTGTCTTTGTCAATTATAAAGACATAGGGGCTGGAGTAATCCGCATCCAGTTGCAGATCGGATTGCAGGGAGTCGAAAAATGATCGGATCTGCGCTGGGGAACCAAAAACAAAGCGCCAGTTCCGCAAGTCGGTAAAGCCCGACAATTCCTTTTTTATTTCCTCAACAGCCTCCTGATTCCCTTCCGGAACCAGCATTACCATCTGAAAATCGTTAAACTCGTAAAAGGGCTTGTAAATCTTCTGGTTCAGATTAAAGGCTATCCCTTTTTTCAGTTCCGGATCCGTGCCCAGAAATCCTACTACGCTTATTTTATCAGACAAACGCTCCGGTGTATTAAACGCTTGCAGTTCCATGACATTTTCCGTCAGAACGGGTAATCTGCCAAAATTGGTAACCCCGGATGCAAAGAACATATAAACTACCAGGGGAAGGATAAAGAGTACGGTTAAAACAAAAGTCTTTTTCATCAGCTACAAAAGGATTACAAAAATAAAAAAGACGGTTGTGAAACCGTCTTTAGATTCTGTTAATTCCTTTTAAAAGTCCCAGGCAACAAACCCTTCTTTAAAAACCGTATAAATATAATCTGCTTCGAACAGGAGAATAAATATAAGGTAAGAAACAAGGAAGATAGGGGTCCATACTATGGCCCTTCTGAGCGAACTTTTTTCATCCCGAAGGTGCATAAAGTCCCAGGCAATGTAATAGGCCTTTACCAGGGTGAGGATGATAAAGATCCAGTTCAGCAGTTTCATCCCAACAAAAGTGTTGGAGGTGAGTACAGCTGGCTTGGTAATCCCCAAAGCCACCTCTACGGCCGTAACCAGGGAAAGGAATATTAATACTCCCCAGATTTTCTGGGTGTTGGACTTGAATTTTAAAAGCCCTCTGAAAATTTCTAATTTATGTTCGTGTGCCATCTTTATTTATGATTTTTGGCGCTTATACAAGATAAAAGAAGGTAAATACAAATACCCAAACAAGGTCTACGAAGTGCCAGTACAACCCGACTTTTTCGACCATTTCATAATGTCCCCTGCGCTCATAGGTGCCCAGGATTATATTAAAGAAAATAATGATATTGATCACTACCCCTGAAAATACGTGGAAGCCGTGGAAGCCTGTTATGAAAAAGAAGAAATCCGCAAAAAGCCTGCTTCCGTATTCATTGCGGATCAGGTTTGCCCCTTCCACCACTAATTTGGCATCCTTTATTTTCTGAAGGGATTCTTCCCGGTTCAGGACCGTTTTCTCCCCTTCCTCGTTAATCTGTTCGGTTCGGATCAGAATATTGGGGTTGGTACGCAGCCCTTCGGCCACTTCGTTTACCGAGTAGCTGGGCAATGCCTCTCCCTCGTAGTACCACACTCCGTTACGCTTTTCGTGGTCTACCCTTTCTTCCGGAATAGTAGCCGCAAAATCTGCCAGGGCAGCGCGCTCTCCGGTGTCTGCTTTTACAAATTGAAGGATCCGGCCGCCATTGGTTTCCAGGGCCCCGTAATCACCACGGATAAAGGTTGCCCATTCCCAGGCCTGTGAACCCACAAAGATCCCTCCTCCGATAATGGTCAGGAACATGTAGATAACCACCTTGTTTTTCATCATGCGGTGTCCGGCATCCACAGCCAGTACCATGGTTACCGAAGACATAATAAGGATAAAAGTCATAAAGGCAACATAGTACATGGGGTAGTTCCCGTGAAAGAAAGGCACGTGGGTAAATACCTCGTCAGCTATAGGCCAGGTTTCAATAAACTTAAATCTCGAGAAACCATAAGACGCGAGAAAGCCAGAAAAGGTAAGGGCATCGGAAACGATGAAAAACCACATCATCAGTTTCCCATAGCTGGCTCCCAGTGGCCTGTTGCCTCCACCCCAAACGTTTTCCTCCGAAGGTGTTGTAACCGTAGTATCCATAAATCAGCTATTCGTATTAAGAGAATTTTAGCAAAAATACATTTTTTTAGTTGTAAGAAAAGCAGATGCGCTTACAAAATCCGCACCTGGCGTTTTAGTTGTAGAAATAGAAAAATAACACCAGATAAATCCAGAGAAAATCTACAAAATTCCAGAAAGTCATCCCTAATTCCATTCCCAGCATATTTCCGGGAAAGTAGCGGCCCTTTAGTTGTTGTACCAAAACCACAATCAGGCTTATTAATCCTGCTACCACGTGTAAAATATGCACAACGGCGATAAGGAATACATAGGAAAGGGTAATATTACTGGTGGGGCCTGTAAAATAGTACCCCAGTGCAATCATCTCTGAAAACCCGAAAAACTGGGCGATAATAAACGAAATCCCAAGAAGGAGGGTTAACCCCAGCCAAATTGTGGCCTGTTTTTGTTGCTCTTTTTGCACACTGTTCCTGGCCAGCCAGTAGGTCAGGCTACTGCAAAGGATAATGACGGTGCTGATCCAGAAAGCCTGCGGAAGCTGAAAATTTTCCATCCAGTCTTCCCGGGAACTACTCACAATATAGGCACTGGTCCAGCCAGCAAAGCTCATCAGTAAGCTCGCAATCCCAAACCACAGCATCATCTTTTTGGCCCGCTGTTTTTTTTCTAAAGGACTTAATTCATCTATCTTCATATTCATGAAAGGTATTTATCGGCTACGTAAATGATTTGTATCAGGCTAATATAAGTTACACTGCTAAGCATCAGGGATCGGGCAGATTTCCGGTCCCTTTTTTCATACAATTTCAGGGCAAACCACAGCATAACCAATCCCATTAAAAAGATCAAGACTGCTGACGGAACGGATAATTGCAAACGGCCTGTTATCCCAAAAACCGGAATAATGGAAATGACAATCATCCAAATAGTATACATAATGATCTGTACTGCCGTGCCGGTATCCTTTTTACCGGTAGGCAACATTTTAAAGCCTCCCCTTCGATAATCTTCATCCAGCATCCAGCCCAGTGCCCAAAAATGAGGGAACTGCCAGAAAAACTGTATCATAAACAGTGTTCCGGGTTCTATTCCGAAATCATTTGTGGCCGAAACCCATCCCAGCATAAAAGGAATGGCCCCGGGAAAGGCCCCCACAAAAACTGAGAGCGGAGTAATGGTCTTCAGTGGAGTGTAAACACAGGTATACAGAAATATGGAAATTGCCCCGAAGAGGGCAGTTTTTGGGTTTAGCAGATACAGTAAGATGATGCCTGTAAGGGTAAGAACGATAGCAATGGCCATTGCCTGCGCAACTGTCATTCTTCCTGAGGGCAGCGGCCGGCTCTTGGTTCGATGCATTCTGGCGTCCAGGTCTTTCTCAATTACCTGATTGAAGGCATTGGAAGCCCCTACCATAGCATACCCCCCCAACACCAGCAGTACGAGGGCAGAAAGTTGAATTTCAGTAGTTCCCAGAAAATATCCGGCCACGGCCGAAAAGACCACACTCAGGGCTAACCTGGCTTTGGTGATCTCCTTAAAATCGGTGATTACCATTTGAAAAGTTGACGGCTTTACGGTCCCTGCTGCGGATTTCATCAAATTGACCTTTCTTGGGCCCGCAAAGATACGCAGCAACGACTTGCAATCCAACCCGGATGCATAAAATACACCTTTGCCTCATCAGTACATTCTGCCTGAGTTTCTGATTCCAATTGGACAGAAACAGGCATGCTGTATCCTTACAGGCAAACCAGAGTTTTAATGAGGGAGGACTTTTTAAAAAAGCGCAAAAAAAAACCCGACCAGTGGTCGGGATAAAATTTTATTGAAGCTTAAAGGTAATCGGGATACTGAAAGGAACCCTTACCGGACGACCCCTCTGTTTCCCGGGGGTCATTTTGGGAAGCTTCTGAATAATACGCATCGCTTCGGCTTCCAGGTTTTTATCCGGGCCTCTCATACGGATGTTTCCGATACTTCCATCTTTCTGAATGGTAAACATTACGGCTACCCTTCCCTGTATTCCCATTTCCTGAGCAATTTCAGGATAGCGGAAATTCTTGCGGATGTGCTTCTGCATCATTTCGTTAAAGCAAGCTCTTTTGTCAGATTCACTTTCACATCCCGGGAAGACCGGTACATCTTCAATTACAGCAAAAGGAACGTCAATGTCTTCATCCATTTCGTCTACCTCCACATCGTCCACTTCAATAATTTCCTCTTCCTGACTGGTCTCTGTAGACTCGATAACGGTTTCCTCTACCTCTTCTTCATCCTCTACCACCTCGATTACTTCAGGGGCAGCAGGCGGTGGTGGCGGTGGCGGAGTTTTTATCTGCTCCGTCATCGGCACTTCCTCATCCAATGCATCCTCCACATTCAGGGAGATGTCATAATCATTTACCTCGTCATATGTTTTCCACTCAAAAGCGACAAACACCAACAACATTACCAATGCCAATCCCAGAACGAAATACAAACCGCTATTTCTGCTCAGGTCGGCCTTCGGGTTCTTTTTGATTTCCATGATTTTATGAATTTAATATTCGCTAATTTAACTAATAATTTGTCAAAAACGCAATTAATCATTCCATTTTAACGCCTTTCGCCAGTAAAAGAGATATCTCAGAAACAACAGCCCTGCTGCCAGGCCCGCCGCATTTGCAAGTATATCCCACCATTCCCCGCTGCGTTGCATCCCGAGTACCTCCTGAAGTACTTCAATAAGCATGCCGTATAGCAAAAGTCCTGCGAATGCGAGTAAAAATGTTCGACCCAGGGTGATGTGTTGCCGGAATTGTTCCCAGACAAACAAACTGCCCAAAACCATTGCGGTGGAATAGAATACAAAATGCACCAGTTTGTCCATGTGAGGGATCTCTATGGGCGGTTTAGCCATTCCTGAAAGAGACATCAGGCTGGCAAGGGTTATGGCCGCCATCCAGCCGAAAAACAATATTGTGAATACGTACCCTTTAAGCACCTATTAATTCCTTGTACTGGGAATCATCCATCAGGTCTTCCACTTCCGCCGGGTCACTGATTTTAATCTGAACCATCCAGCCTTCTCCGTAAGGGTCGGCATTGACTTTTTCGGGCTCTTCTTCGAGCAGTTCATTGAAGGCAATTATTTCCCCGCTTAAAGGCAAAAACAGGTCGGAAACCGTTTTTACGGCTTCCACAGTGCCAAACACCTCTTCCCGCTCCAGGGTTTCATCCAGAGTCTCTACTTCTACATAGACAATATCTCCGAGTTCGCCCTGTGCGAAATCTGTGATTCCCACAGTAGCGATGTCACCTTCCAAGCGAACCCATTCGTGGTCTTTGGTGTACTTTAATTCGGCCGGTATATTCATAGGATTTAAATTTTTCTGTCCCGCAAATGTAACTTTTTCCCGCCTGAGATACCAAAGCCGGGATAAAAAATTCGATTGCCACAGAGACTACCTTAGAATTGGAGGCAATAGGGCTATCAGTTTAGCAAATAAATAGTGGAGACTTCTTAATTACCGAAATTATAGCGGAGAGTAAACCCGGTGTTGATAGTGGTTTGCGGGAAGGCCGTTGAAACCGCAAATTGTGAAAAGGAATGGTCAAAGAAGAAAAGGGCATTTAAGTTTTTGCTCAGGGCGTAGTCTGCCGTGAATTTAATGGAGAGCAGGTTCTGCCCGGAGGTAATCTGGTTGTTATCGATATCCAGATTACGGATTATGGTGATATTGTCTCTAAGGCTGATGTCTGCCTTTAAATTCAGGTCTCCTTTAAGGCGTTGTTTTTCCCCTCCAATATTGGTAACCAGCTTCACATCTTTAAAGCGGTACCCCAGTCCCAGGGTGTATTCCTTTCCGTTAATCTCGGTAAGCAGGTTATTGTCAAAACTCAGGGAGAGTGCCCTGTCTGTTCGAACTTCTGCCAGTATGCTCAGGGAGTTCATCATTTCAAAATCTACCCGGATCAAAGGATTGAACTGGTCGTTAAGCACCACGTTGTTAATAATGTTTTCGGGCATCAGGTCCAGGGTTTCTGCCTTGATGGGTGCCTGCCCGTCCTGCAGCAACTGATCCCGTTCCAGGTTGGTTTGGAAGGAATTGATGCTGTAGGCTGCACGGTAACCATGACTGAGGGAGAACCGCTTAAATTTCTTTTTAAACCATTTATTTTTCATCAGCCCAGTATACTTGATATTCCAGTTGGGAATGGGGATATCCCTGAAGGCATCCAGATTTACCCGGTCTGCACTCTGCCCGGTATACGCTGCAAAGAAAGCGGGTAACAAAACATCCTGGCTGGTTTTCCCATATCGAAGCGGGAAGCCGTCTGCATCCAGGCCTTCATCCTGCCCACCCCGGTCAGACAGCAGCCTGTTAGCGATAATCAGCCGGTTTTCCTTTAAGGTTTCGAAGGTTTCGGAGTCAAACTCATCGCTCTTGCCAAAGGCCGTTCCAATCATCAGGGTTGAGATGCTGAAATTGCCAAAAGTATTGGGGGTTTGGGGGATGTACTCCCCATCTTCAATCCGGAAATTTTCCTGCAGGCTGCTGGAAAACTGCCGGTCTGCGATCAGGTCTATCGTCAGTTCCGGAACAGGCTGGGCCGTGGCAGTAAGGTTGAGCTGCTTATTGGTCCTGCGAATAAACTGCTCGTTAAACTCATTAAAGCTGGTAAGCCAACCGTTCCGGGCCGCCTCATAGCGAATATCTGCCTGGCTTCCGAATACAAAGCCAAGGCTGGGACGCGTGGTACCAATAAATCCAATAGACTGGGTATAACCGGGCAAAACCGTTCCGTTATTTTCACTGTAATTCACATTCACCCGTTTGACCATGGTAAGCACATCCACAGCTGTATTGAAAAGGCCGCTGGACTTTCCGGGGCTTTTTCCGGAGGCCTCCCCTTTGGTATTGCCCGCCTTGTCCCTGCGGGGCGCAGCAATCTGGTTGGTAACCTTCCCGTCGCGTTTGCGCAGCCCCAGCCGATCGTAAAGGCGTTGCATACTGAGGGCAGCCGTTATGGAATGGGTATTGGCATTCTGTATGGTATTAATCGTAGGCAAAGTAAGCTGGTTATCCGGCACGCCAGGGTTCTGGGCCTTAGCTACAGCCAGGTTCAGGGCGTCACCTCCCCTTTGCCAGTCAAAGTTACTGGTATAGGTATACTGGGCATTTATAAAATCGAAAATGGGGATTTTATTCAGGGGCAATTCATAATTGAGCTGCATCTGCTGGGCATGTCGGTTGGGCTCGCCGACGTCAAAGAAGCCTTCCCATAGGGTTTGATCGGTTAGGATATTCGAAAAAGGGTTCCCTTCCTCCTCGTAATAATTCCTAATAATATTGTTATTCGATGCGGTCAGGTTGATCCTCAGGGATTTGGTAAGAGCGTAGTTCAGGGCGTATTGCCAGTTGAACAGGTAGTTGCGCTGTTGTAAAAGCGGGAGTTCCAGTCTTTCCACTCCCGGTTCCAGCACATCCCTGAATCGCTGTTGATTCAGTTGCCTGTTAATATTGGACTGAAGTGAAATGCTGGTTGGAAGCAGGTTGAAATTCAATTCTTTAAGCCAGCGCCAGTATTTCCCCATGAACAACGAATCTTTTCGGGCAAACGGGGCAACACTGGCAGGCCTGAAATTATGGTTGTACACCACTCCGGCCTGCACATTCTGATCCCTCAGGTTTGCAATTTCAAAATCCCGGTGATCTGTTTCATTGTAAGAGTAATTAAAAGTGAAGTTCTCCACGTCAAAGAAATTCGCCTCAGCTTCTTCTCCTCTGTTCTTGCGCACCCCTATAAAATTTATACTGGTACGCTTGGTGTAGTCTTCGGCCTGTTCCAGGATTTCATCTGCCTCTGCCTGAGTGGTTGCAGCATCAATCCTGTCCTGTAATTTCAGGTCATCGTAAACCGGGTCGAATTCCGGGGTAATCAATTGTTCGGATATTCCGTAATTAAAAGGAATCTGCAAATTCCATTTATTGGGTAATAATTGCCCGAGTTCCACATTGGTAACCACATCATAGGAAATAGCATCTTCCCGGCTGCGCTCATTGGGCATCTGGTCTATAGCCCCGAAGCCTGAGGTACTGGTGGCACCGGTAGCAGAAACATTGGCAAAATCTGCCATATTCGCATCAATGGCCGCAACGGCCGCCCATCCTCCTTTATTGTCGAGCCCTGCGAGCCGCAACTCATTGAACCAGACTTCGGTTCGCAGAGGGACGTTGTCTATGTTTTTGATTCCCACCATCATGGCCCGGATACTCCCCAGGGAAGGATTTCCGCGAATCCCAATCCGGATCTGCCCCAACTGTCGCGGGTCAAATTCATTTACCTGAACGGCTACTCCATCAATGATCTCATAAAAGGTAATGTTTCCTAAAGTCTGTGAAGAAATCCCTTCAGACTTTACCTTATTGAGATCGGCAAGGGCTATATCCAGTTCATTGATGGCCGGCCAGACCTGTTCTGCACTTATAGCAGAAAAATCTGTGTATTCCAGCGGCACCTCAATCTGGTAAAAGTTTTCCGAAAAATCCGTTCCTATCCTGAGGAATCCTACGGTAGACTGCCCGTCCGCAAAGGCATCGGTTGCTGCAATCTTTTCGGCATGCATAAACATTTTGATCCGCTCATACTGCCGCATGTCTATATTGACATTTTTAAACACCCCCCGGGAATCCTGAGGCTCCAGATTGTTCACTACAAATGAAAGGGACTGTTCATTTTGCCGGACAATAGTATTGTTGTTGTTGAGTTGTTCCCGAAACACCCCAGGAGGCAAAACATACGGGATAGGGATACGGGCATTGTTCTCTTCTATATTGACAGCGTTAACATCGATAGTGGTAACATCATCCTGCGGATTGTCATTATCCGTTTGCAGGGTTTTGGTATACGCCCGCCAGTCGCCACGGACCAGGTCCAGGGTAGCAAAACGCAATACTACCGGATCGCTGAAACCGGTAAGGTACATCCGCATAAAGCTGATGGAACGAAAATCAGTAATACCCCCGATGGCATCTGTAAAATCGGTCAGGGGGATTTTATATTGTATCCAGCGCCTATTGAGCTGAGAGCCGTTGGGGAGGTCTGGGGTAACGCCCTCTTTAATGTCCGTTACATAAGGATCATCCACCGAAATACCCGGGCGGATTGGGATGCGGTATTCGTAATAGCTGTTTACCGTATTCATGGTAAGGTCCCGGTCTACATCTTCCACATCCGGCAGGGTGGTACTCCCCCTGTTGGTATTGGTAACCGCCACCGGAGAATTTCCATCGGTATTGTTAAAATCCAGATAGCGCTCCAGGATACCTCCATCGCGATTCAGGTAGTAGGTGTAGTTATCCAAAGCGGGATCTTCAGCTGGGCCGTTGTAACCCGAAGCTGCTTCCTGCGAATCATCAAGCCCGTCAAATCCTATATCCTGAAGGGTCCGGTTAGTCTCATTGGCATCGAAAGCATAAACAAGTGCCTGGGTTGCCGGGACCTGACCCCATACGGTAGGGGCTACCAGATCGTTAGTATTAAGTCCGGGAAGCCCGTTTTCATACTGTTTCCTTCCGTCTTGCAGGATGTCTTCACTGATATTTCCCAGGTTGATTACCAGCTCCCCCGGGCCGGTTGCCTCTCCGTCCACATAAGGATCCAGCACCCAGAACTGAACAAACTCCACGTTGGATTGTTCAAAATTAGTACTGCTGAGCGACCTCATGATCCCGCCCCACTTTTCCTGAGGGGTTTCTGAACCAAAGGCTGGGTTTGCGTTATACGGACCTTTCTGATTGGGGTAGTAGGCAATATCCAGGGTGTTTTGTACCGTAGTTTGCCCCTGTGCGATATCGATCCTCGGGAATACTTCATCTATAAAAATCCGTCGCGTGGCATTCTGTGAAATATCACTATCGGATACGCCAGGTGGGCGTTGGTTGGTGTAAAAAATAGGGTCTATCGTATACCAGGCCATCTTGGCGCGTTCGTAACCGGTTTCCAGATCCACCTCTCCCTCATCCAGGAATTCCAGCGGGGTGCTGGCCAGGGTCCATCCCAGGGAAGACCGGATATCGATCAGCGCCTGCGCGCCTTCAAAATCGTCCAGGTAGGTGGTGGTTTCTCCCCGGAAGTTCGCGTTCTTGGGGGAATTAGGGCTTAAAAAAGCAACTTCCCCCCTCAGAGACACATTGGAGGGCACGTCGGTATCTATGTTGGGCAACATGTTGGCAAGCCGTGTCAGGAATGGCACCTCAGTTGAAAAGTTCCCGTTTAAGCCAAATATTGTATTGTTAACAGGTTCCACCCCAAAATTGGCCTTCTGAGTAAGTGGGCGTTCATTAAGGTTCAGCAGGGTTGCTCCCAGCACGAATTTCTCATTGAACTGATGTTCTATATTCACTCCTGTAAACCTTCGGGTTTGCTGCCCGAATACCGCATTGTTTTCTACCGAAATATTGATGGGGGTGTTCGAAGCCTGCAGGCTTGGGTCCAGTATCTGTACAGTACCAGCCTGGTAATTCACCGTATAATCAATCCCTTCCTGTAATTGTCTTCCCCCGGCAGTAACCCGTACAGACCCCTGCGGGACATTGAAGGCCCCGATAGGGATCCCACTACCACTTTGGGATTTGTAGCGACCGCGTATACGGAAGCGGTTTTTCTCAGCATCCTGGAGGGAAGCGGCCTTGGTCTGGGCATACATGTTGCGGAATACGTATTTCTGCTGGTTTTCATTGTATCCCTGATCTTCAGCCACATCATAAACCCCGCCACCCAGCAGTTCAAACAAATATTCCCCAAAAGGTTCCACCTTGGTAAAAATGATCTGCCCGCCCTGGGTATTCACGGTTATACCCGGTATAAAATCAAAGAACCCGTCCCCTCCCGGCTGTACATCTTTGTATACATTGAGTCGGTCCAGGTTAAAGACATCGATAAGGATACGTTCTTCTAATGGCTTGGGAATATCCGGCCAGCCGTTATTGGGGTTAACCGGGGTAATATAGTTCCTCGGGGTGGGGTCTGTATAGAGGATGTTCATTTTAAAGTCCTCCTCAGACAGCTGAAAGGCGCCGGTAGCGTAAATATTTTTCATCATCAGGTCCCAGATTGGGTCTGTGACATTGGTTATGTTGCTTTTAAGCAATTTCAGAATCAGGGTGTTGTTCTCAAGAATGGGGGTAACCCCTCCCGATACCGTGGTTGCATCCAGGCCTCCATTGGCGAATTCCCCTACCTGGTATACATTTCCGTTGAAAGTATACTGGAAGGCTACAGCCAGGACCTCATCATTGCTCAATCGCTGGTTGAGAGAAATATAGCCCAGCTGTGAATTGAAACTGTAGTCCCGCCCCTGTTCCAGTTTTCTTGCGTTTTCCAGAAATGCATAGTCAAAGCCCTGGTTGGCCACGTAGCCCCCCGGGATCTGAAAGGCATTATCAACCGTGGCTATGTCACGTATATCGTCCGTAAGTACCCCGCCATTTCCTATAAGGGCCGGGTCGTAATCATTGGCCCCGTTCCTCGGAAGTTCCGGGTTGGCCCCTGAAATATTGAAGAACCCTGCCGGATCACCCCCATTGCGTCCGATACGGGTCTGCGCAGCAATGGCCTCCCCCAAATCCTGTATCCCAACAATATTCCGAACGTTAAGGGTCTGCTGGCTTCGGTTGGTAACCCAAACCTCCAGCCGGGTAATTTGTACCTGGCTTCTGATATAGGGGTAGTCTTCCAGCGCCTGGTCATAGCGGTCCCTGAAATACTGTGAGAGGAAAAAGTGCCGGTCTTCGTCGTAGTCCAGTGCGGTGAGTTCAAATTCATTGAGGGTTCCACCCCCCTGGGCTACCACCGTATTGTTTTGAGAACGTTGTTCGGAGAATACCGCCGTAACTGTGGTTTTGCCAAACTGCAATTGGGTCTTTACCCCAAAGAGGCTCTGAGCTCCCGTAATCAGGGAGCTGTTTAAGGGCATGTTAACGTTTCCGATTTCGATTTTCTGTATGATATCGTCCTCGGTTGGAGTATAATCTAATTTGATAAGGTTTTGAAAGTCAAAGGTAGCTTCCGTATCGTATTGGGCTGTAACCTGCAGGCGCTCCCCAACCTTTCCCAGCATACTGAGACTGATTCGCTGGTCAAAATCAAAAGCCAGGTTGGTGCGGTTCCGGGGAGATAGGGCCGGGTTGTCATTTTTTTGCCAGATAACCCCAAGATCCATTGCCACCGACCCCTGCGGGATCACTTCTATGGTGTTTCCCCCAAAAATACTCTCGAAAAAACTGTTGTTGACGTAAAAGTTGGGGAGCAGGTTTTTCCGGGCCTCTTCACTACCTTCTTTTTTACCGGAGAAGGCATCAATCTTATCCTTGAAGTAGGATTTCATATCTTCCTTACGGACCAGTTCCATGTACTGTTCCGGGGTAAGGATTACCGGGTAGCGGATATCGTATTCCCCAACCTTCTCCGTGTAGATATACCTATCTAATTCCGGATCATAGGAGTATTTGGATACGATGCTTGCCGGATTTTCCAGTTTAAGCCTCCCCAAAGCGATTCCGGATTGCACCGAATCGGTTTCAGGAAGTTCCGTTTCCTGAGCCCGGGCACTCCAAAGGGAGCAACAGAGCAGGAAAAAAATGAAAAATAACGGTTTGCAAAAGGATGTGAAAAATGCTAACGCCCCTGTTTTCAAACTTTCTACAAATTTTTAAGCGTGTTTTTAATAATGCCCTCCACGCTTAAGGTCGGGTCTTGTTTCAGCACCGTATCGACCGCCTTTTCAGACTGCTTGCGGGTAAAACCAAGAACCTCTAATGCAGATAACGCTTCTTCTTTATTTGTATTGTCTGATTTGTGGGAAACTTCTCCCAGGTCATAGATTTTGAAAATTTTGTCTTTCAGGTCCAAAATGACCCGTTGTGCCGTTTTGGCTCCGATGCCTTTAACCGCCTGTATAGCAGGGACATTTTCAGTGGCTATGGCATCCCGCACCTGTTGTGGGCTCATGGAGGAAAGCATGGTCCTGGCCGTGCTGGCCCCTACCCCGGATACAGAAAGCAGCAAGCGGAAAATCTCCCGTTCGGCTGAGGTATAAAACCCGTAAAGGGTGTGGGCATCTTCCCGTATTTGCAGATGGGTGTACAGCGCGAGGGATTCCTGGTCCGGGATGGCAGAATACGTATTGAGGGATATATTAATAAAATAGCCAACACCGGAACATTCCAACACCACATGAGTAGGGTGTTTTTCAATGAGCTTTCCTCTGAGGTGATGTATCATATATTCCCTTTAAAATATTAAATCCCCTTTAAGCCCGAAATCCGGATTTACCTTTGCTTTTGGCCAATTTACGCTTTTCCCGTTCCTGTGCATCAATTACGGCAACCGCAGTCATATTGACCATTTCCTCCACACTTGCTCCCATTTGCAGAATGTGCACTGCTTTTCGCAGCCCCAACATTATAGGACCAATGGTATCGGCAGCATGCAATTCCTTCAACAGCTTATAGGTGATATTTGCAGATTCCAGGTTCGGAAAGATAAGCGTATTCACTTTTTTCCCGGCCAGTTTTGAAAACGGAAACTGGCTCTGGTGTAATTCCCGGTTTAGAGCGTAATCGGTCTGGATTTCCCCATCAACTACCATCTCTGGGTGCTTTTCGTGTAATATGCTGATGGCATCCCGTACCTTCCGGGCATGCGGGTGGTTAGATGCCCCAAAGTTGGCATAAGACAGCAATGCGATAACGGGGTCAAAACCAAAGGCATGTGCCAGGTTTGCGGTCATCCTGCTGATTTCAGCCAGTTCCTCTGCCGTGGGGTCTATATTTATAGAAGTATCTGCCAAAAACAGGGGTCCGCGGGAGGTAATCATAATATGCACTGTGGCCGCTTTGGAAACTTCCCCGGCCCGGCCAATGACTTCAAAGATGGGCTTAACCACGGAAGAATAGGAACGGGAATATCCGGAGATCATCCCGTCTGCATCTCCTTCGAGTACCATCATGGCCCCGAAATAATTGCGTTCCCGCATACGGCTTTTTGCACTGTAGAGGGTAGATCCCTTACGCCTGCGACCCTCCCAGTAGCGCTGGGCATAATGCTCGCGTTTTTTAAGGGATGCCGTTTCATATTGATCAATGATGGGTATATCTGCGTCAAACTCCAGCTCCTTCATCATGGTTTCGATTATGACGCGATTTCCAAGCAAGATCGGATGGGCAATTTTTTCTTCATAGGCGATCTGTGCCGCTTTTAAAACATCCAGTTGGTCTGCCTCAGCAAAAACGATCTTTTTGGGCCGGGCCTTTGCGCGACTCATCAGCAGGCGCATCACCTTCTTGTCGTCCCCGGAACGCGCCAGCAATTCCTCCCTGTAGCGTTTCCAATCGGTAATCGGTGCCTTGGCTACACCACTTTCCATGGCCGCCCTGGCAACAGCCGGGGGAATTTCTGCTATCAGCCTGGGGTCAAAAGGCTTTGGAATAATGTACTCCTTCCCAAAGGTGAGCCGGGTTTCTCCATAGGCGATATTTACCTGTTCGGGTACCGGTTGTTTGGCGAGGTTGGCCAGTGCCTTTACGGCCGCCATCTTCATGGCTTCATTTATTTTTGTGGCCCGCACATCCAGCGCTCCCCTGAAAATAAAGGGGAAACCGAGTACGTTATTCACCTGGTTGGGATGGTCAGACCTGCCAGTGGCCATGATTATGTCTTTACGGGTTTCTACCGCTAACTGGTAGTTGATTTCCGGGTCCGGGTTGGCCATGGCAAAGACAATCGGTTTTTTAGCCATGCTCTTCAGCATTTCGGCAGAGAGGATATCGGCAATCGAAAGCCCGATAAACACATCGGCGCCTTTTACAGCTTCTTCAAGGGTGTCAATTTTTCGATCCGTAGCGAACTCTTTTTTCTCTGTGGATAAATTCTCCCGGTCCGATCGGATAACCCCTTTACTGTCCAGCATCACTATATTTTCATCACGGGCCCCGAACGCCTTATACAGGCGTGTACAGGAAACAGCTGCCGCCCCGGCGCCACTGATCACAATGCGCACTTTTTCCATTTTCTTATCGGCCAGCTCCAGGGCATTGAGCAGTGCAGCGGCAGAAATGATGGCCGTGCCGTGCTGATCGTCGTGCATTACCGGGATGTCCAGTTCTTCCTTTAACCGGCGCTCAATTTCAAAAGCTTCTGGCGCCTTGATGTCTTCCAGGTTGATCCCGCCGAAGGTAGGAGCCATTATCTTGACGGTCTCCACAAATTTGTCTACATCCTTGGTGTCCAACTCAATGTCTATCCCATCTATATCGGCAAAAATTTTAAATAAAAGGCTCTTCCCCTCCATCACCGGCTTGGAGGCCTCGGGACCAATGTCCCCCAGGCCCAGAACAGCAGTACCGTTTGAAATTACCGCAACTATATTTCCCTTAGCGGTATACTTATATACCTGTTCGATGTCCTTTTTGATTTCCAGGCAGGGTTCTGCCACTCCCGGGGAATAGGCCAGTGCCAGATCGCGCTGGGTGGCGTAGGGTTTGGTAGGAACAATTTTTATTTTTCCGGGCTGCGGTTTGGCGTGGTAGATTAACGCCTCTCTTCTTTTTTTCTCTTTGCTCATGGCAAGTGGGTTTGTATCACAAAAGTAATGGGTTTCTTGAATTTGTAATCAGATGTTCCCTAAAATACCAGAGAAGATCCGAACATTGAAACAATTAATATTAAGTGCTGATGGGAGTTTGCGGGATTGTTGGGTAGGTTCAGCCACTGGGGTGGGTGTAATCGCCATTATATTGCAATTGAATTAACCTGAACCCTTTTCTTTTACAAAGTCTATATTTCTTTTAAGGCCGCTCCATTTGGTCCTTTTGACCGCAGATTTACGAAAAACCCTCCTAAAAACTTCTTCTGTTATCTCCTCCCAGTCCTTTTTGTCCATCTCCAGTAATTCCGGACTGGCATTAAACAAAGGCTCTCGGTGCGGTTTTGAGAAACGGTTCCACGGGCACACATCCTGGCAAACATCGCATCCAAAAATCCAATCGTCAAATTGACCTTGTACCGCCTTTGGGATTTCATTTTTTAATTCAATGGTGAAATACGAAATACATTTGCTTCCGTCTACTACATAAGGAGCGACTATAGCCTGTGTGGGACAGGCATCGATACAGGCGGTACAACTACCACAATGATCGGTTACTGGATGGTCATATACCAATTCAAGGTCCAGGATCAATTCGGCAATAAAATAAAATGACCCTACCCGCCGGGTAAGCAAATTAGAGTGTTTACCCATCCACCCAAGTCCACCGCGGGCGGCCCAGGCTTTGTCGAGAACCGGAGCGGAGTCTACAAATGCCCTGCCGTGTACCTGCCCGATTTCATCCTGAAGGGTGGCCAGCATTTCCTTTAATTTTGCTTTAATCACAAAATGATAATCCGTTCCATAGGCATATTTTGAGATTTTATAAGATTCGGAGTCCTGTTGTTCTTCCGGATAGTAGTTCAGCAAAAGGGAAACCACCGAACGGGCTCCGGGTACCAGTTTGCGCGGATCCAGCCGTTTATCAAAATGATTTTCCATATAGGCCATTTCGCCATGCATACCCTGCTTGAGCCAGGCCTCAAGACGGGGTGCTTCCTCTTCAAGAAATTCTGCCCTGGAAATACCACAGGAAAGAAAACCCAGACGTTTTGCCTCTTCCTTGATAATCCGGGTATGCCTGTCAATGGATTTCACAACATTTACTTTTTGGTGGTCTGGTCTGCCAATTTAATTTAAGCGCAAGTGAGTATCAGGAATTTCTCGGTTCCATTCGCAGCCTTACCACTCCCGGCTTAAGGGATATCAAAGGGTTTATTTTTAGAGTATTATGTTCGGCATGTATGTGATATTTACGAATGAGCCAACCCACTGTCAACACCATTTCGTACATAGCAAAATTATTCCCGATACACATCCTCGGACCTGCCCCAAAGGGAAAATACTGATGCGAATACTGCTTTGCCTGGTTTTTTTCAAAACGAGCAGGGTCAAACTGCTGAGGATTCTCCCATAAATCCTCGTGGCGGTGTAATTCGTAAAGGCTCATTAACCAGGTCGTCCCTTTTTTAAATGAATTACCCCCTATGGTGTCTTCCGAAAGTGAAACCCTGTCAATTACATATGCCGGCGGATATAGGCGCAGGGCTTCCTCTATACATTGCTGGGTGTAGCTCAGGCCCTGGAGGGTCTGTATCAGGTTTCCGCGCTCAAACTCCTGTTGGGAAACCTCATCGTATACCTGTTGCTGGACCTCCGGGTGTGTTGCAATAAGGTGAAAGGTAAAACTTAAGGCATTGGCTGTGGTTTCATGGCCTGCCGTAAAAAGAATAAACACTTCATCAATTAACTGCGTAATACTCATCCCGGTTCCATCTTCATAGCGGGCCTCCAGCAGCATATCAAGCAAGTCTCCTTTTCGCTGCTCTGTCTGCATCCGGTTTTCGATCAACCGCTTCAGGATATTGCGGGCTTCAGCAGTCATTTTGAGTTGGCTGGATATTTTCCCGGACAGCCGGAACCACCACTTAAAATAGGGTTGACGCATTTCCTGAATCAGCATCTGCTGGTTTTCCTGAGCTATATCCTGCAGCCGGTTCATATCTTCCCTCAGGTTAGGGGTCTGAAACAGGGACTGGGCCACTACCTGAAAAGCCAACTGGCTCATATATGGAAAGATGTCCACCATCTGGTTTTCCGGGATACGGCCTAGCTCATTTGTAATAGCATCCAACATCCGATCAAAGAGCAGTTGCAGCTTTTGTTTGTGGAAGGCCGGCTGTATCATCTTGCGGTGCCTCCTCCAGAAATCTCCTTCACTTGTCAAAAGGCCGTTCCCTATATATTTGGCAACATCCCGGGTCTGTAGTTTGGATTTGGAGTAATTGCGATGGTTCTTTTGCAGAATGTGCTGTATAATCCCCGCATCCCTGGTAAAAATGACCTTGTTTTTAGGTCCGATATCCACCTTGAATGTATTCCCGAATTTTTCAAAATTTTCATGGTGAAAAGGCAGCGGGTTGGCCAGGATCCTTTTACGGTTCCTGAAAACGGTGAGCAACGAAACACTTTGAAGTGATCTTAGGTTTCCGACGCTATTTGCGGAGTCTGATTTCGTTTTTGGTGATTTGGAGTTCACAGTATCAGTTTGCTAGTCCTTCTCCACTAAAAAGGCCCTTCTGGGAACCGCCCGGGATCCTCCCCAGGTGTTTGTACGCCAGTTCAGTTACTTCCCTCCCCCTGGGCGTTCTCATAATAAATCCCTGTTGAATCAGGAAGGGTTCATAAACCTCTTCAATGGTCTCTGCATTTTCGGATACTGCTGTTGCCAGGGTCGTAATCCCTACGGGGCCGCCCTTGAATTTATCGATAATGGTTGCCAGAATTTTATTGTCCATTTCATCCAGCCCGTAGGCGTCCACATGTAATGCTTTCAGGCCAAATCTGGAAATCTCCATGTCGATATTTCCGTTTCCCTTGATTTGTGCAAAATCCCGAATCCGTCTCAGCAGGGCATTACAGATCCTCGGGGTTCCCCGGCTTCTGCCAGCAATTTCTATAGCAGCATCTTCGGTTATGGGCACCTTTAGTATCTCTGCACTTCGCTGTACTATGGTTGAGAGCAGTTCCGTGTTGTAATACTCCAGGCGGCTGGAAATACCGAATCGCGCCCGCATGGGTGCTGTGAGCAAACCGGATCTAGTGGTGGCACCCACCAGGGTAAAAGGGTTTAAGTGGATTTGTACAGACCTGGCGTTGGGCCCGGTCTCAATCATAATATCGATCTTGTAGTCTTCCATTGCCGAATACAGGTATTCTTCCACAATAGGACTAAGTCTGTGAATCTCGTCTATAAATAAGACATCCCTGGGTTCGAGGTTGGTCAGTAAACCCGCCAGGTCTCCTGGCTTATCCAGTACCGGGCCGGAAGTCACCTTCAGCCCCACCCCTAATTCGTTCGCCAGGATGTGCGCCAGGGTGGTTTTCCCCAGGCCCGGTGGGCCGTGCAACAAAGTATGGTCCAGGGCTTCTTCCCTTTGATTGGCAGCCTGTACGAAAATTTTCAGGTTTTCAAGCACCTGTGCCTGTCCGGTAAAATCATCAAACGTTACCGGCCGCAGTGCCCTTTCAATATCAAGTTCTTCCTGAGAAAAACGATCTGCCGTAGGATCGAGGTTTTCATTCATATACAAACAAAGATAGGAAAACTGCAGTGGGAATTTTTATTCGCATAGACGGTATTTCCTTTATATTCCTTGATATTTATCATATTTTTCAAACAGAAAGTTCTGCTACTTTGTACTCTCTTAATGTATTTAAAGGAATAAGAGAGAAGTAAAATAATCCTAAACAGCAAAAGCCATTTACAACATGACAGCAATCGATCTCAAAAAATACGGAATCAGGGTGGAAACGATACACCGCAACAGCAGTGTGCCGGTACTTTATGAAATAGGCCTTAGAAAAGAGGCCGGGACGGCCATCTCAGATGTTGGGGCCCTATTGGTTTACTCAGGTGAAAAGACTGGCCGAAGTCCAAAAGATAAAAGGATAGTGCGCCACCCGGAATCAGAAAAAAACATAGACTGGGGAGATATCAATATTGGCCTGGACGAGCACACCTATATGGTAAATCACGAAAGGGCCATCGACTACTTAAATATATGCGAGAGACTGTTTGTTGTAGACGCCTTCGCGGGATGGGATCCCAAATACCGACTTAAGGTTCGAATTATCTGTACCCGTGCTTACCACTCCCTCTTCATGCAGAACATGCTGATTATGCCTACTGCAGAAGAGCTGGAAAATTTTGGGGAACCGGATTATGTCATTTTCAATGCAGGTGGCTTCCCGGCCAATATGTATACCTCGGAAATGACTTCCAAAACCTCTGTTGACGTACATCTGGAGCGAAAGGAAATCGTGATTCTGGGGACACAGTATGCCGGCGAAATGAAAAAAGGTATTTTCGGGGTAATGAATTATCTCATGCCTTTGGAAGGGGTGCTTCCAATGCACTGCTCCGCCAATGTGGGAGATAAGGGAGATGTTACCATCCTATTCGGACTTTCGGGAACAGGTAAAACCACACTGAGTGCGGATCCGAAACGCAAACTCATTGGAGATGACGAACATTGCTGGACGGATGAAGGCACCTTCAATATTGAAGGTGGTTGTTATGCCAAGGCCATAAACCTGTCAGAAGAAAATGAGCCGGATATCTTCAATGCGATCCGCTTTGGTACGGTACTGGAAAATGTGGTTTACAACAAGCAGACAAGAGAGGTAGATTACACAGATACAAGTATCACCCAGAATACCAGAGCCTCTTATCCTATTGAGTTTATAGACAATATACAGATGCCATGTATAGCAGGGCATCCCAAGCACATTATTTTCCTAACCTGTGATGCCTTTGGGGTTCTACCCCCGGTTAGCAAACTCACCCCGGAACAGGCCAGCTACCATTTTATTTCAGGCTATACGGCCAAAGTAGCCGGTACCGAAATGGGGGTGACAGAACCACAGGCCACTTTCAGTGCCTGCTTTGGGGCCGCCTTTATGATGTGGCATCCCAACCGGTATGCAGAGTTGCTTGCCGAAAAGATCAAAAAACACCAGGTTACAGCCTGGTTGGTTAATACCGGATGGACCGGCGGACCGCATGGAGAGGGATCCAGAATCAAATTGAAATATACCCGCGCCATGATCGACGCCATACATCATGGAGATTTCGATAAGGTTGCATTTAAGGAAGATGCTGCATTCGGCTTCCGAATTCCTGAATCCTGTCCGGGAGTGCCAGCTGAGGTCCTTAGCCCGAAAAACACCTGGAAGGATAAGAACGCCTTTGAAACAACCAAGTCTAAATTGATCGGGTTATTTAATAAAAACTTCAAGAAATTTGAAGCTGGGGTAAATAAGGACATTATTGCCGCAGGACCCAAAGTTTAACCTTAGTAACCAAATTATAAAAGCCCTGTTTTTTTATGGAAGCAGGGCTTTACTTTTCAGGTCCTAGTCCGGCACCTTTTTAAGGGTTGCATTTTCAGTGAAACTGAGAATGCGAATTTCAGGCTGTCCATAGAGAAACAAACGGGAACTGCCTCCTGCTCTTACTTCGATATTTGTGGTGGCCTGTAGTCTTGCAGTGGTCGATTCAGAAAGGGTTGCCTCTACCCTGGCAGCCTCCATCCGATCGCCTTTCACTTCCGTGTTCTCCGCTGCATTTACATAAAAGCGTTCGCTAATGCCTTCCAGTTTTAAAGAAGCAGATTCGCTTAAGTTTACCCCCATTGCATTATTGACTGAAAAGAGAAGGGCATCGGTCCGGTCACCCATCTTCAGGTACAGGGAATCCGAACTTATGTTAAGGTCTGCAACACTATTTTCTGACATCTCCATTTTGAAGACAGCTGTTTTCAAAAACAGCTTCAAGCGAGAATACCCCCCTGATTTTATTTCGGTCTGGTCCAGATTGATGAGTTCAGGGGTTTCCACATATCCCTCATCCATCCGGATGGATTGCAGGTCCCTGATATAAAGGGTTATATCCAATTTCTTTTTGGCGGTAATATCATAGAAGGAACTTATTCGAAGCGTACTGTCCTGTACTTCTAATTTTAATATGTCTATGAGGTTGTCATCGGCCTCAATACGATAGCCTTCTGCTCCCTGTTCCAGCTTTATCTCAAGATCATCCACAAGCACCAGGTGGCGAAATTCAGGAAGCGGATTCTCCACTACAACAACGTTCCTGCTGCCTTTAATTTTTGGTTTACGCTGAGCGTTTACCAGGCCTACCGAGCATAAAAGGACCGTAAGGCCAAGAATACGAAATAAGGTATTGCGAAACATAAGATGTGCATTTGGGTTGTTTAAAGATATTACAAATCCCCCAAAACAATACTCTTTACTATTAAGCGATAAAAAAAGCCCATCCGTAAAGATGGGCTGAATGTGAATTAATTTTGCCTTAGTGCTGTAATTCTTCTTCCCCTTCCTGCAATGGAATGTGCTGCATTACAAAATCCTGACCTGGAATAATGTATTCGCCATTCTCATAGGTTTTAGAGAAATCATATGCCCAGCGGTGTACCTCAGGAATTTCACCAGGCCAGTTTCCGTGAATATGTTCCTGCGGAGCGGTCCATTCGAGGGTAGTGGCCTTCCATGGATTCTGCGGGCCCCTTTCTCCGTAAAAAATACTACGGATAAAGTTATAGGCAAAAATCAGCTGGGCTCCTGCCGTAATTATCGCAAATACTGTCATTAGTACCTGTACATCCACCAGTTCATCGAACATGGGGAAGGCTGTATTCTGATAGTAGCGTCTCGGTACCCCGGCCATCCCAACAAAATGCATCGGGAAGAATACGCCATAAGACCCTACGGCGGTTATCCAGAAGTGGACATAGCCCAGGTTTTTGCTCATCATCCTTCCCTGGAACATTTTCGGGAACCAGTGATACACCCCGGCAAATAATCCGTAAAGGGCAGAAATACCCATTACCAGGTGGAAGTGAGCAACCACAAAATAGGTGTCGTGTACATTGATGTCCAGGGTACTGTCTCCCAGGATGATCCCGGTAAGACCCCCTGTAATAAAAGTAGATACCATACCAATTGAAAAGAGCATGCCCGGACTTAACTGCAGATTACCCTTCCAGAGGGTTGTTATCCAGTTAAACGCCTTAACTCCCGAAGGTATCGCAATCAGCAAAGTCGTGAAGGTAAATACTGAGCCCAAAAACGGGTTCATTCCCGATATAAACATATGGTGGCCCCAAACAATGGTTGAAAGGAAGGCGATAGCCAATATGGAAGCGATCATTGCCCTATATCCGAAAATAGGCTTTCGCGCACCAACAGACATAACTTCAGATACAATCCCCATAGCGGGTAAAATAACGATGTAAACCTCCGGGTGTCCGAGGAACCAGAAAAGGTGTTCGAACAATACAGGTGATCCCCCCTGATAGTGTAAGACCTCGCCCTGAATAAAAATATCTGAAAGGAAGAAAGAAGTCCCAAAACTACGGTCCATGATTAGCAGTAATGCTGCGGACAACAATACTGGGAATGAAATAACCCCAATTACTGCAGTAACAAAAAATGCCCAGATCGTTAAGGGAAGTCTTGTCATGGACATACCCTTGGTTCTGAGATTCAATACGGTAACTATATAGTTAAGCGACCCGAGAAACGAAGAGGCAATGAAAATAGCCATAGAAACCAGCCAGAGGGTCATTCCCATTCCAGAGCCTGGTTGTGCCATAGGCAGGGCACTTAAAGGCGGGTAGATGGTCCACCCGGCTGCTGCGGGTCCGGCTTCTACAAAGAGTGAGATAACCATTACCACACTGGAGGTAAAGAACATCCAGTATGAGAGCATATTCAAAAAGCCAGAGGCCATATCTCTTGCTCCAATCTGCAAGGGGATAAGCAGGTTACTGAAAGTACCGCTTAATCCCGCAGTCAGAACAAAGAATACCATAATGGTCCCGTGAATGGTTACAAGTGCCAGGTAAATGTCTGCATCCATTACGCCATCAGGAGCCCATTTTCCGAGAACAGCCTCAAAAATCGGGAAAGATTCGCCTGGCCAGGCCAATTGCATCCTGAATAAAAGTGACATAGCGATACCGATGAATCCCATGATCAGACCTGTTATCAGATACTGTTTAGAGATCATCTTATGATCCTGGCTAAAAATATATTTCGTTACAAAAGTTTCTTTGTGATGATGTCCGTGATCGTGAGCATGATCATCGACTACTGCAGTTGCTTGTGCTGACATAATCTTTTTCTTTTTTTCTTTTTATAGCATTTTAATTATTGAACGGAGGCAACAGTCTGGGAAAAGGTCTGCTGGCTTTCCATCCAGGCATTGTATTCTTCTTCGGTTTCCACAATTATTTTCATTTGCATATTGTAATGTGATTTTCCACAAATCTTATTACAAAGCAGGATGTAATCGAACTCCCATGGTTCGGAATTCGGCTCTCCCTTTGCTGCTCGTTCTGCCCGAATGACGTTGGTTCTCCTAACCTTGTCGATAATATCCGGATTTTGCCGCATTTCGGCAGTGGTTTTGGTAGGAGTAAATGAAAATTCAGTGATCATTCCGGGAACGCAGTTCATTTGTGCCCGGAAATGGGGCATATAAGCCGAGTGCAAAACGTCCTGAGACCGGAATTTAAAATTCACCTTCCGTCCCACCGGTAGGTGTAACTCTTTAACAATAATGTCATCTGAGGCATTGGGATCAGACTCGTCCAGCCCCATAACATTCGCTCTGTTGATGTCAATCATCCGTACGTTAGCTTCACCCAAAACGTTGTCGGCTCCCCCATAACGGGCGGTCCAGTTGAATTGTTGGGCGTAGAGTTCCACTATTAGGGGATCGTCATCTTCATTAATGTCCATTATATTGGTCCAGGTATATAACCCATATAATATAAGACCGGCCAGAACGATTACCGGAATTATGGTCCAGATAAATTCCAATCGATCGTTATCGGCATAAAACAAGGCCTTCTGTCCTTTTTTCCCCCTGTATTTGAAGGCGAAGTAATGCAGCAGAAACTGGGTAAAGATTTGTGTGATAAAAATCACCACAAAGGTCCAAACCATGAGTTCGTCGTACTCTGCTCCGTGCTCAGAGGCTGCTTCCGGTAAGATAAACTTGCCGTATTTCCAGAAACTAAAAATGGTAATCCCGTATATAAAAATAAGGAATATGAACATCAGGTACCCGTTGTTCTTATTATCCTCATCTGTAGCTACTTCTGAACTTCCTGCTTTAGCCTTAACCTGAGACAATTCAAAAATCTTGGTCATCTGCCAGATAGCGATGGCCACTAAAACTAAAACGGTGATCGTCAATAATGCTGTCATTGTATGATCTGATATTTTTCGCTAATAATTCTTCTAATAATGAAATTGTCTGCTTTCTTCAATAAACGGATTCCTGCTAGGTTGCAAAGGTGCCTTGGTAAGCGCCCGGAAAACCCAGAAAATAAAGGCTCCTCCAAAAAAGAGGACAGCTCCTATTTCAGGAATACCAATAGACCACTGCTCCCCGACTGTGGCGGGCATGATCATAATGAAAACATCCAAATAATGGCCCAAAAGTACTACGATCCCAGTCATAACCACAAACCAATTTACCCTCTTGTAATCACTGTTCATCAAAAGTAAGAGGGGAAAGATAAAGTTCATAGCTATCATCCCAAAAAATGGTAACCTGTACTGATCTATCCGCTGGACAAAATAAGTCACTTCCTCCGGAATGTTGGCATACCAGATAAGCATAAACTGCCCGAACCAGAGATAGGTCCAGAAAATACTGATCCCGAACATAAATTTTGCCAGGTCGTGGATGTGGCTGTCGTTTACATCCGGCAGGTACCCCCTGGACTTGAGGTAAATGGTAATCATGGCGATCACAGTGATCCCGGAAACAAACATACTGGCAAAAACATACCAGCCAAAAAGCGTACTGAACCAGTGAGGATCAACGCTCATAATCCAGTCCCAGGACATCATGGATTCGGTAACCAGGTAAAATACCAGGAAGCCCGCAGACCATCTGAAATTCTTTTTGAAACTCGCATTGTCGTTTGATGCGTCCTGAGCAAGAGATAATTTTCTGGAGACTTCCCTGTAAAGGATCCAACCTCCTAAAAAGAAAGCCGCCCGTATCAGGAAAAATGTCGGGTTCAGGTATCCGGCCTTCCCCTGTAATAATTCATCGTGGGCCACTACCTCAGAATCCATCCAGACAAACATATGATTCATATGAAGCACCGACAAGATCAGGATAACAAAAATGATGATTCCACCGGGTACCAGATAGGCCGTTATGCCTTCCATGACCCTGAACAGTAGCGGAGACCACCCCGCCTGGGAAGCGCGCTGTACTGCATAAAAAGCCAATACCCCCAACGCGATCATAAAGAAGAAGAATGCGGCTACATACATTGCGGACCATGGCCGGTTCCTCAGCTGGTGGTATACATGCTCATCGTGCTCCGAGGCATGGCCGGCCTCTGCATGCCCGGACTCTGCATGCGCCTGTTCTGTTGCAGCCGTTTCATGACCGCCACCATGACCATCGTCGTGTGCAGCAACCATTTCCTTGGCCTCTTCAATTGAAGAAGGTACGGATACAAATCCTATTCCCATTCCAAAAAGCCCCAGGGCCATCAGAATTAGGGATCCAATTTTTAATCTGTTTGAGAAGGTATACATCTGCAATCGGTATCTTATTTTGTTAGGTCTTCTTTAAGTTTCATAACGTACTCAGAAACCTGCCAGCGCTCGGTATGGTTTAACTGATTGGCATATGAGCCCATGGAATTAAGTCCGTAATATATCACGTGATAGGTACTACCCACTGTAATATTCCTTGCCTGATCGGAATAGGAGGGTACACCGAGAATTTTTTCCTGTTGCACAAGCCATCCCTGACCGTTTCCTTTTGCCCCATGGCAAATGGCGCAATTGATATCGTATAATTCCTTTCCCACTGCCAGGTTTTCTTCTGTCTGCAGCGAATCCAGCGGACTCATTGCGGCCCTGGATAGCTCCTTGCCTTCCGGGGTATCCTCGAACGGATAGGGTACCATTCCACGTGCAATGGTATGATCTGCCGGCAACATAGCTTCTGTACCCGCTGGAAGCCATTCCACTTTTTCATAGGTTTCATAGCCAACGGATTCATACATATTGGGCATATACTGATAATTGGGGCTTTTATCATCCTTGCAGGAGAAAATCCCGAAAACCAGTAACATGGACCCAATTTTTATAAGCGTATTTTTCATCGTACGATCTTACTTTTCAATACTGTTAATTTCAACTGCTCCGCTTTCTCTCAGCATAGCAATCAGGCCATCTGTATCGCCATGTGGCTCAATTTCCATTATAAAGTGGTCATCCGTAGAGCGAACATCCGGGTTTTCAGCCTTCTTAAATGGCCATAACCTGCTTCTGAGGTAGAAAGTGATTACCATAAGGTGAGCTGCAAAAAACACGGTCATCTCGAACATGATCGGCACAAAGGCGGGCATGTTCTCCAGATAACTGAAACTGGGTTTCCCCCCTATATCCTGGGGCCAGTCTTCAATCATTATATAATTCATCATAACGATGGCTACAATCAATCCCAGACACCCATACATAAATGAGGTGATGGCAATCCTTGTAGGTGCCAGGCCCATCGCCTTATCCAGTCCGTGGACGGGAAACGGGCAATAAACCTCTTCAATATGGTGCTTAGCAGCTTTTACCTTCTTAACTGCATGCATCAGGACGTCATCGTCGTTGTAATAGGCGTGAATCACTTTAGATGCCATTCTCTATTTATTTTCGTTTAAACGTTTTGCCTGCCCGGCCCAATCATCCCGTTGCGCCCTTCCCGGGAAGGAACCGGTGATTGAATCCAGCAAGTCGTATTCCCGCTGACTCATTTTGCTGAGCTGCGCATAAGAATAAATTCCTATCCCGTTAAGGGTTTTTTCCATTTGAGGGCCAATTCCCTTAACCTTTTTAAGGTCATCGGGAGTTTGAGTATCCGGATCAAAAGTGCCGAGGCTATCCATCAGGCTGCTGACCTGGGCAGTGCCTTCCTCTGCAGGAGGGGCCTTCTCGGTTTTAATGCTTTTTACTGTTCCGCCAGAAAGTGGGGTTACCTGATAAAGAGGCTTACCTGCATCCCGGAGTTTTTTATAACGCTCTCCTGAAGATTTCAGGATGGATTTCACTTCTGCCTGAGCGATTACCGGGAATGTGCGGGCGTATAACAGGAACAATACGAAGAAAAATCCGATGGTACCTATAAATATCCCGATATCCACAAAGGTGGGTGAAAACATCGTCCAGGAAGACGGCAGGTAATCCCTGTGAAGGGAGGTTACGATAATCACAAATCGCTCGAACCACATCCCTATATTTACCACAATTGAGATTATAAAGGATACCAGGATACTGGTCCGGATTTTCTTAAACCACATTACCTGAGGGGAAACCACATTACAGGTCATCATCAGGGTGTAGGCCCACCAGTAAGGTCCGGTTGCACGGTTCAGGAAGGCATATTGCTCGTACTCCACTCCGGAATACCAGGCAATAAACAATTCGGTGATATAGGCACACCCTACGATGGACCCCGTGATCATAATCACGATATTCATCAGTTCGATGTGCTGTACGGTAATATAGGCTTCAAGGTTACAGACCTTTCTCATGATAATGAGCAGGGTTTGTACCATGGCAAAACCTGAAAAGATTGCCCCAGCAACAAAGTAGGGCGGGAAGATGGTGGTATGCCATCCCGGAATAACAGAAGTCGCAAAGTCAAAAGATACAATGGTGTGTACAGAAAGTACCAGGGGGGTAGCCAATCCGGCCAGAACCAGGGATACTTCCTCAAAACGCTGCCAGTCTTTAGCCCTTCCGGTCCAGCCGAAGGAGACCAGGCTGTAAATCTTTTTCTGGAATGGTTTCACAGCGCGGTCCCGGATCATTGCAAAATCAGGTAATAATCCCGTCCACCAGAACACCAAAGAAACCGATAAATAGGTCGAAATCGCAAATACGTCCCATAAGAGCGGGGAGTTGAAGTTTACCCACAGGGAACCGAACTGGTTCGGGATGGGCAATACCCAGTACGCCAGCCAGGGTCGCCCCATGTGGATAATCGGGAATAATCCGGCCTGTATAACCGAAAAAATTGTCATGGCTTCCGCCGAACGGTTAATTGCCATTCTCCATTTCTGACGGAACAGCAGGAGAACAGCAGAAATAAGGGTTCCTGCGTGACCAATACCCACCCACCATACAAAGTTGGTAATATCCCAGGCCCAGTTTACGGTGCGGTTCAGTCCCCAGGTTCCGATACCGGTGGAAATAGTGTAAATGATACACCCGACTCCCCAAAGAAAGGCAGCCAGAGCGATGGAAAACACTATCCACCACTGCTTGTTGGCCCTTCCCTCTACGGGGGCTGCAATATCTACAGAAACGTCGTGGTAACCTTTATCGCCTAGAACAAGGGGTTTCCGTATTGGTGCTTCGTAATGCGACGCCATATAATCTTGTTTTCGTTTCTTGGTTTGTTATGCTTCGTCTGTATTGCGGACCTTCACATGGTAGAACACATTGGGTTTGGTACCCACATGCTCCAGGAGGTGATACATCCTGTCACTTTCTTTAAGTTTGGAAACTTCGCTTTCAGCATCATTTATATCTCCAAATACAATCGCTCCGCTGCTACATGCATTGGAACAGGCTGTCTGGAATTCCTCATCGGTAACTTTGCGCCCTTCCCGCTTGGCATCCAGAATCGATTTCTGAGTCATCTGAATACACCAGGAGCACTTTTCCATTACCCCGCGTGAGCGCACGTTTACATCTGGGTTGAGTACCATTTTACCCAAATCATTGTTCATATGGTAATCAAACTCATCGTTGTTATTGTAAAGGAACCAGTTAAAACGACGTACCTTATAAGGACAGTTGTTCGCACAGTAACGGGTACCAACGCAGCGGTTATAGGCCATGTGGTTATGACCCTGACGGCTGTGCGCAGTTGCAGCTACCGGACATACTGTTTCACAGGGAGCATGGTTACAATGTTGGCACATAACCGGCTGGAAAGCCACCTGCGGGTTAGCAGCAGGGTCTTCCATTTCCTCGAAGCCAGACTTGGACTCAAATGCTCCTGACATCTCGTCTTTTTTGATGTTATCGGCTTCAAAAGTATCTTCAGAGGAATAATATCGGTCTATACGCAACCAGTGCATATCCCGCGATTTGCGGATTTCCTGTTTTCCAACCACCGGAACGTTGTTTTCTGCATGGCAGGCAATAACGCAGGCCCCGCAACCGGTACAGGCATTCAGGTCTATGGACATATTAAAGTGATGACCTATAGACCGGTCAAAGCTATCCCAAAGGTCTACGGTGGTAGCAGGTACTTCCTGATGGTCCAGAGAAACCTGAGGCACATGGTTCCACTCAGAATGATCCTTTGTATTGAAAATCTCCAGAGTGGTTTCCTTAATAATATCCCCGCGACCCATTAAGGTTTTATGCAGTTGCACACAAGCAAACTCATGCATGCCAGCTGCTTTTTCAAGGCTTACTGACTGGATACTGCTGAAATTCTGATACAGACTAAAGGCGTTTACCCCAACCTGCATTTCAGATTTCATTCCTGTTTTCTTCCCGTAACCGAAGGATAAACCAACTGTTCCTTCCGCCTGCCCGGGTTGAATAATTACAGGTACATTGTTAAGGGTTTTGCCGTTGGCAGTAATATTTACATAGCTTCCATCCAGGCCTCCGTTGGCAACATGCTCATTAACCAGTCCCATTTCCATAGCGTCTTTCTTGGAAACGGTGAGGTAGTTATCCCAGGATACCCTGCTGATCGGATCCGGGAACTCCTGTAGCCATGGGTTTCCTGCCTGCCTTCCGTCTCCCATCCCGATCTTCGGGTACAGTACCAGACTCATTCCGTTTTCAGAAGCTGAGGCCAGCTTTCTGACTGAGGCAGCAATAGGTAATACAGTTGCAGATTCCGGCATGCTGTCTGATGATTCTTTATCGGTTTGCATCCCTCGCATTTCAACCGGATCACCCTCGGACATTGTATAAACCCCGTCGTGAAGGGCCTGGTTCCAGTCTGCTCCGGAAAGGATTTCGGTCTCCCAGGTTTCGCGTATAAATTCGTAATAGGTCTGTTCAGACCCCATCCACTTAAGCAAACAGTGCTGGAACTGACGCGTGTCAAAAAGTTCCCTTATCACCGGCTGGGTAAGGCTGTAATGTCCTTTTTTGGGAGAGAGATCACCCCATGATTCCAGGTAATGATTGGCTGCTGCCGTATAGGTGGTAAGTTCTGTAGTTTCGTTTTTATTCATTGAAAAGGCAACGGATAATTCCACCTTTCCGACGGCTTCAGCAAAGTCTGCCGCATTGGGCAGCGAATAGGCCGGGTTTACCCCGTCTATTAGCAACATGCCTATCTTCCCTGCCTGCATATCGCCGATCATGGCCTGAAGGGCTGCTGTGCTACCCTGTCTGACATATCGGGGATTTTGCGTATCGAAGGCCTCACTGCCCAGCATTTCATTAATCGCCAGCACTACTGCCTGGGCATCTGCATCGTCCAGTCCGGTCAGCACTACTGCCTTCCGTTTGTTTTTTCCGATACCGGCAACCAGTTTATCGAGCTCAGCATCTACGCGCTCCGGTAACTCGCCTCCAACGTTACTGCCATTTAGTTTGGCATAGAGATGTGCCAGAGCTACTTTTTGCTTTGCCGGGCTCAGTGGAATGCGCTTATCGGCATTTGCCCCGGTCAGTGACATATTTGATTCGAACTGCACGTGGCGTGACATCTTCCCATTTTTGGGCACACGGCCTTTACTATAACCGCTGTCGAATCCGCCTCCCTGCCAGTCTCCCAGGAAGTCTGCCCCAAAAGAGATGATCAGTTCTGCCTTATCCAGATGATAATCTGCAAGGGCGCGTTCCCCATATTTTGTCTCAAAAGCAGCTAAGGCTGCGTCTTCAGATATAGCATCGTATGATATGTGCCTTACATTCCCATATGCCTCTTTAAAGGCATTTACCAGACGGCTTGTTGATGGGCTGGCATAGGTTTGCGTCAGTATGGCCACCTCTTTTCCGGAAGCCTGCAAGCCTGCCAGTTTTGCCTTTACAGTGGCATCCAATACATCCCATTCCACAGGGTTTCCCTGAGCAGTAGGACCCTGTAAGCGGGTGCTGTCATACAAAGAGAGGACTGAAGCCTGAACCCTTGCATTGGCACTTCCCAATACGCCGGCCTCCTTGTTGTTCTCTATTTTTATAGGACGTCCCTCACGTGTCTTCACCAAAATACTGGCAAAGTCGTAACCATCTGCCATAGTGGTAGCGTAATAGTTGGCTACACCTGGGATAATTCGTTCCGGCTGAAATACATAAGGAATGGATTTATGAACAGGACCTTCACAGGCTGCCAGGGAAGCCGCTGCCGTACTAAAGCCGACGTATTTGAGAAAATCCCTGCGACTGGTCTGACTGGAAGCCAGTTGCTCTTTATCCCCCAGAAATTCATCTACGGGTACTTCCTCAGGGAACTCGTTCTGTCTAAGCGTCTCAACAATGGAATTGTCTGCGGAGAGTTCCGCTTCACTTTTCCAATATTTTTTGTTTGATGCCATACGATCTTTACAATTATCTCCTTATGATTAATAATGACACTTGCCGCATTCCAGCCCACCCATCTGGGCTGCCGTTACTTTATCTACTCCGTATTTCTTGGCAAGCTCTTCATGAATTTGCTCGTAGTACTCGTTGCCTTCCATCTTTACGTTGGTCTCACGGTGGCAGTTGATACACCACCCCATGGTGAGCGGGGAGTACTGGTACATGATTTCCATTTCTTCGACCGGCCCGTGACAGGTCTGACATTCAATCTGCCCTACCGTTACGTGCTGGGAGTGATTGAAATAGGCGAAGTCAGGCAGGTTGTGGATTCGGACCCACTCAACAGGCTGTGTCTCTCCTGTATATTGTTGGTTTTCTTCATCCCAGCCCACGGCCTTGTACAATTTCTTTATCTCACCGGTATAAAATTCATTGGTATACCCGTTTGCCAGATCTTCAGCTGAAGGTGGCGTGCCATCTCCTTTGTATTCGTAGATAGATTTATGACAGTTCATACAAACATTTAGGGATGGGATCCCCGAATGCTTGGACACACGGGCCGATGAGTGGCAATATTTACACTCAATCTTGTTCACTCCCGCGTGTATTCTGTGGGAATAATGGATTGGCTGTATGGGTGCATATCCCTGGTCTACCCCCACCTGCATCATCCACCCATAGGCAAAATAAGCAGACCCCAGCAGAAAGAATATAGCTGTAACCAATACTAAAAATTGATTTTGAGCAAAGGCTTTCCAGATCGGCGTACGCTTTTCGGCTTTTGCCTTTTCCATAACCACGCCATTGGCTTCGGCAATTCGCCTTAGGGTTTTGTTTACCAGAATAAGCATCATTACCAGCAAGGCAAAAACCAAGGCCAGCGCCCCCAGGATCAATTCATTGGAAACCCCTCCCGAAGCAGCCGGAACTTCTCCCGCTGCAGTAACAGCCACTGCCGCTGCCGGAGCCGGAGGCGGTGCTTCCGTATAAGCCAGGATATCGTTTATATCCTGATTGGAAAGTGTTGGAAAGGCAGTCATGGCCGCCTGGTTGTATTCGTTGTAAATACTATTGGCGTAAGCGTCACCGGAACTAATCATCCCAGCGCTGTTCTTGATCCAGGAATAGATCCATTCACAATCCAAGCCTTCCTCCTCAATCAGGCGGGTAGCCACATTGGCAAGGGCCGGGCCCGTCATTTTTCGATTTAAATTGTGGCAGGCAGCACAATTCTGGTTAAATAATTGCTTTCCTTTTTCCGGGTCTCCCGGGCCACAAGGCCCTTCGTCACCACTTGCTGCAACGGCCTCGGTATTGGCTGCCGCCTGGGCAGCTGCCTCGTCCTGAGCCGAAAGTGCGGGTGAAAAAAGTAGGGAAACTACTAGGGAAAAACCAAAAATCGCTGTCAACGGATGGCGGTTGGAAACCTTTTTCATGTGTTGCTGTTCAATATTTTCCTTAGCCCTGACGATGCTGTATTCAAGCTGGCACGCTTTGTGCATTCTAACATTTGAATGACCGTCTTTTAAGGCTTTTTGTTTCGTTTGGCCAAACAAAATTCCCATAATTTCTTACCGATTTTACTGGGATTTTGCAGGGTTCAAATTGTCGTCAAAAATACGACATAGACTTTATTTTGGAAATCTTAAAGGTTTTATAATTTATAATTTATAATTATTCTAAATAAGGTGAAAATTATTCCTGAAATAGCCGAAATCAAGTACCTTTAATGGCTCAATTCGATCAATGATGTATCCTATGAAAAATGCAATGATCATCCTGGCATGTCTGGTTATCAGCCTTTCCGAATTACATGCCCAGACCGGACAGGTTTCCATAGAACAAGATCCCAAAATTGGGAAACTTATGGATATTTACAAAAAAGGCGTATCCAGTTCCTCCTACTATACCATTCAGATAGGTTTTGGAAATTACGAGTTGGCCGAAAAGCTGAAGGCCGAGGCTTCTGATGAATTTCCGCAATGGAGGTCAAAAATTGTTTTTGATTCTCCCACCTACCGCGTTCAGCTCGGCCGCTTTAAGACAAAGCTGGAAGCCGAAAAGCAATATCAGGAAGTTCGCAAAAAATATCCCGGGGCACTTATTTTGCGGCCCGGCACAGAGAATTAATAACTAAAGAAAACCACTAAAAAAGCCCGGAAGCAATAGCATCCGGGCTTTTTTCTTTAACACTGCTGTTATATCTCTTAAAGGGTCTTCTTTACTGCGACTTCCTGGAAGGCTTCCACAACGTCCCCTTCTTTGATGTCATTGTAATTTTTGATCTGAAGACCACAGTCATATCCTTTGGAAACTTCTTTGACGTCGTCTTTAAAACGCTTTAAGGAAGCCAGTTCCCCGGTGAAGATTACAACTCCGTCCCTTATAAGACGGATATTGGAGTTTCTGTAAACCTTACCGCTGGTTACCATACACCCGGCAATGGTTCCGATCTTGGAAATCTTGAAGGTTTCGCGGATCTCGGCAGTTCCGGTTATCTCCTCCTTAATTTCAGGCGAAAGCATTCCCTCCATGGCGTCTTTCAGGTCATTGATAGCGTCGTAGATAATCGAGTAGAGTCGGATATCTATTTCTTCTTTGTCTGCCAGTTCACGTGCGTTACCCATAGGCCTTACATTAAAGCCGATTACGATCGCATCCGAAGCTGAGGCCAGCAGCACATCAGATTCCGTGATGGCGCCAACACCTTTATGGATAATATTTACCTGGATCTCATCCGTAGAAAGTTTCTGGAAAGAATCCGACAGCGCTTCCACCGAACCGTCCACATCCCCTTTAAGGATAATGTTGAGTTCTTTAAAGTCACCCAGTGCAATTCGTCTTCCGATTTCATCCAGGGTAATATGTCTTTGTGTGCGTACGGATTGCTCCCTTAACAACTGGCTGCGCTTGGCAGCTATTTGTTTGGCTTCCCTTTCGTCTTCCAGGACGTTGAATTTATCCCCCGCCTGAGGAGCTCCGTCCAGCCCCAATATGGAGATAGGGGTAGAAGGTCCGGCCTTTTTGATATTTTTCCCACGCTCATCCTGCATGGCTTTAACTTTTCCGCTGCAGGTCCCTGCCAGCACATAATCGCCGATGGTCAGAGTTCCCCCCTGTACCAATACAGTAGAGACATACCCTCTTCCTTTGTCAAGGAACGCCTCAACTACCGTTCCACTGGCAAGTTTATCCGGGTTGGCCTGTAACTCCAGCAATTCTGCTTCAAGCAATACTTTTTCAAGCAATTCCTTGACGCCTGCTCCGGTTTTGGCCGAAATGTCATGGGATTGAATTTTACCTCCCCAATCTTCAACCAGTAAGTTCATATTGGCCAGCCCCTCCTTGATTTTATCCGGATTGGCTGTTGGGCGGTCTATTTTATTGATCGCAAAGACGATTGGTACTCCCGCTGCCTGTGCATGGCTGATCGCCTCCTTGGTTTGGGGCATGATGTCGTCATCTGCAGCGATTACGATAATCGCAATATCCGTAACCTGGGCACCCCTTGCCCGCATTGCGGTAAAGGCTTCGTGACCCGGGGTATCCAGGAAGGTTATACGCTGGCCATTCTTGAGGGTTACCCCGTATGCACCTATGTGCTGGGTGATACCCCCGCTTTCTCCCGCGATTACATTTTCATTTCTTATATGGTCAAGAAGGGATGTTTTCCCGTGATCTACGTGCCCCATAACCGTAACGATGGGGGCTCTTGATTTCAGGTCTTCAGGGGCATCTTCCTCCTCTTCTATAGTTTCCTCAATGTCTGCAGTAACGAATTCCACTTCATATCCGAATTCATCGGCTACTATAGACAGGGTTTCGGCATCCAGGCGCTGGTTCATGGTCACCATGATCCCCAGGGACATACATGCTGATATAATACTGGTGGTGGGAATATCCATCATGACAGCAACCTCTCCTACGGTAACGAATTCAGTTACCTTCAGGATTTTACTATCCAGTTCCTGCTGCTCAAGATCCTTTTCGGTTTGCTGACGGTGCTGGTCCCGCTTGTCTCTGCGGTACTTGGCTCCCTTGCCTTTTTTGGATTTACCCTGTAATTTTTCCAGGGTTTCCCTTACCTGCTTCTGAACTTCTTCTTCGGTAGGCTCTACTTTAGCTGTTGCAGCTCCCTGACCTCTGCGACCCGTTCCTCTGGAACGTCCACCCGGGGAATCTGCCTTGCTTACAATTCGCTTGCGCCTGCGTTTGCGATCATCCCCTGAAGAACTCTTTTCCTCTTTCTTCTTTTTGGGTTTTTCAAATTTGGACAGGTCAATTTTATCGGTAATCTTCGGTCCGCTAAGCTTCTGGTACTGGGTTTCTATAGTATCAGGCTTTTCCTTTTCCTCCTTGGCAACTTCCTTAGGCGCTTCTTCTTTAGTCTTTTCAACTGCCTTTTCAGGTGCTTTTACCTCAGCTTCCTCCTCTTTTTCGGCAGGTTGTTCCTCAGCTACTGGCTTAACTTCCTTTTTGGCAGGGGCATCCAGGTCTATTTTTCCAACGGTTTTAGGCCCGCTCAGTTCCGCTTTTGCTTTTACAACCTCTTTGGCGGCTGCGCGCTTTTCCCTGGCTAGCCTTCGCTCTTCCTGTTCCTGTTCTAATTGAAGCCGGATGGCTTCTTTTTCCTTTCGCTTTTCCTCTCCTACTTCCTTGGAAGCAACCTTTTTGCTCATATCGGTCTGGAACTCATCCAGCAATACCTGGTATACTTCATTGGATATCTTGGTGGTTGGACGTGCATCCACCTGGTGCCCCTGGGACGCCAGATAGTCCACTGCCCTATCCAGTGAAATATTGAGTTCTCTCAAGACTTTGTTAAGCCTTATGGTTGCATTATCTGCCATAAAAAATTCCTTCGTTTTGCGCTATTACGTTGCTAATATATAGCTTAATCTTCAAATTCTTCTTTGAGGATGCGAATCACATCCAAAATCGTCTCTTCTTCCAGATCGGTTCTTTTCACCAGATCCTCAACGTCCTGTTCAAGGACGCTACGAGCCGTATCCAGGCCAATTTTCTTAAACTCTTCAATGATCCAGGCTTCAATCTCATCGGAAAACTCTCTGAGTTCTACGTCTTCCTCCACACCTTCCCTGAATACATCGATCTCGTATCCCGTTAACTGTCCTGCCAGGCGGATATTATGCCCGCCTCTTCCGATAGCCTTGGAAACTTCTTCCGGTTTCAGATATACCTGCGCCGTCATGTTCTCATCATTGAGTTTTACCTGGGTTACCCGGGCAGGACTCAGGGCGCGCGTTACCATCAACTGCGGATTATTGGTCCAGTTTATGACATCGATATTCTCATTGCCCAACTCCCGGACAATCCCATGAATACGGGAACCTTTCATCCCCACACAGGCCCCTACCGGATCAATCCTGTCATCATAGGAGTCTACAGCAACCTTTGCCTTTTCCCCTGGGATCCGCACGGCCTTCTTAATGGTGATCAGGCCGTCAAATACTTCAGGGATTTCCTGATGGAACAACTGCTCGAGGAATACAGGAGAAGTTCTGGACATTATTATAAGGGGCTTGTTGCCTTTCAGCTCAACGCTCTCGATAATTCCTCTGACGTTATCTCCCTTGCGGAAAAAGTCTGACGGGATCTGTTTTTCCTTTGGCATAAGAATTTCATTTCCCTCGTCGTCCAGCAGTATAATTGCCTTATGACGGATATGGTGAACTTCCGCCGTATAGATCTCCCCTTCAAGGTCCTTGAACTGCTTGTAGATAGTCGTGTTGTCGTGCTCGTGGATTTTTGCAATCAGGTTCTGACGAAGCGCCAGAATAGCCCTACGGCCAAGATCTTTAAGCTTCACCTCCTCAGATACATCTTCCCCCACTTCAAAATCCGGCTCAATTTTCCTGGCTTCGCTCAGAGAAATCTCCTCGTTGGGCTCTTCTACCTCCCCATCGGGCACAACAACCCGGTTCCTCCAAATTTCAAGGTCTCCTTTGTCCGGGTTAATAATGATATCGAAATTATCATCCGATCCGAATTTTCGCTTCAAAGCACTTCGGAAGACTTCTTCCAGAATTGCCATCAAGGTTACCCTGTCGATAAATTTATCATCCTTAAATTCTGAGAATGATTCAATTAACGCGAGATTTTCCATTTTACGCTGCCATTAGAATTTTAAAACTACTTTTGCCTGTTCAATATCCGCAAAGGGGATTTTAGCCTCCTTCTTTACGGTATGTTTGCCTTTGCCTACCGGCTTTGGCTCTCTTGTCTTCCAGTTCAGGGTTATTCCTGATTCGCTCGTTGCTGTCAGGGTTCCTTTAACCGTTTTGACCGCTGTCTGTACTTCCAGTGTTCTTCCGATATGTTTAGGGTATTGCCTGGGCAGTTCCAGTGGCTGGGTTGCCCCTGCCGAACTTACTTCCAGGGAGAAATCATACTCATCCCGGTCCAGTGAATGTTCAATGGCCCTGCTGACATCCATGCAATCCTGCAGGTTAACCCCTTCATCTCCGTCAATGATTACCCTTATCGTCTGATCCGGCAGGATGGTTAGCTCTAAAAGGAATAAATTTGGCTTTTCTGCAAATGCATCATCCAGTAATTCCTTAACTTTTTCTTCGAGCTGCGTCCCTGCCATATTGCCTGTCTGCATTTAAATACCGGTAATAAAAGAGGGGACAAATTGTCCCCTCATGAATACCTTCTATTCTTTCAGTGCGGCAAATATACGAACATTTTCGGAAAACTTAAGAATGCTTTTAAAATAAATGTTTTAGCCCATATGCCCAATACAACTTACCTTTAAGGGCAAATGCCAAAATCTCCCTATGGAAATTTTCTCTTCTTACAACCTTATTATTGAAGCCTCCCTTATCCTGATCCTGTCTTTCTGGTTTAACGGGCTCTCGAAAAAGACCAATATCCCGTCCGTATTGATGCTTATCGGTTTGGGCGTGATCTTGCAGTATGTTGCCAAGTTTTTTGTAAGCAGCCTTCCCGACCTTTTCCCCGCCCTCGAAATCCTCGGAATCGTAGGCCTTATTATGATTGTCCTGGAGGCAGCACTGGAACTGGAGCTTCGAAAGGAAAAGACATGGGCTATTCTCAAATCCTTATTAATAGCCCTGGTCGGTTTGCTGTTATCAGCCTGGGCGGCAGCCTGGATCCTGCACTCGCTCGTTCCGGGGATGAGCCTGAGTGCGGCCTGGATATATGCAACCCCCCTTTCCATCCTTTCAAGTGCCATTATCATTCCGAGTGTAGGAGGCCTCAAAGCTGAAAAAAAAGAATTCCATATCTATGAAAGTACCTTTTCCGACATCGCAGGGATCATACTATTCTATTATCTGGCCGGTCAGATGAATCCTGCCGAGGCGATGGGCGCGGCTGGTTTTACCGGAAGTATTTTCCTGACTATAGTGGTCGCAGTAATTGCCAGTTATGCCATCATCCTTATTTTTCAGGAAATCAAGAGCCAGGCCAAGCAGTTCCTTCTTATTGCTGTGCTTTTGTTGCTGTATGCCATCGGGAAAAAATTACACCTGTCTTCCCTCATCATCATCCTTATATTCGGACTGGTCATCGCCAATATGAAACTGTTTTTCGGGGGAAAATTAAGGAAGTACCTAAAGGTCGAAAGAGCTGATCAAATATATCACGAATTGCATATAATTACCTTGGAAACTGCATTTGTGGTCCGCACTTTCTTCTTTGTAGTCTTCGGACTGACCATTGTGCTTTCCTCCTTGTTCAGCCTGAAAGTTTTGTTGATAAGCGTTCTGATCCTGGCATCCATTTACGGGATACGCTTTCTGATACTTCGGATTTTCTTTGGCAAGGATATCCTCCCGCAGCTATTTGTGGCTCCCCGCGGGCTTATAACCGTTTTACTGTTTTATGCAATCCCTTCAGATGCTGTTGTGGCCGGTTTTGAACCGGGTATCCTTTTATTTATAATCATCGGAACCAGCCTTATCATGACCTGGGCCATGATTCGGAACAAACAGCAAACAGCAGTTCCGCTGGATGAGCCGGACAAGGAATTTCAGAAGCCTGAGCTGGCTTATGAAGAGGAACTCCCTACGCGACCTGTAGAACTGGATCCGCAAGCGCCCCTCAGGCCACAAGATCCAGAGGAGTATGAAGGGGATACCCATCCGGGTGACCCTATACCTTAGGGATATTTACAAAAACAAAAAACATCTCCTTGCGGGATATACTTTTTAGGGGCCATTAAGCTCCCTTAAAGAAGGTTTTCCGGCAACTGACAGATAAAGCAAAGTTCTGCGGTGGCCTGTCAGAAAAAGGAAAGCCCCTTTTCAGGGGCCTTCACTTATTTATGATAAATCTTTGTTGTATTAATTAACTCCAATTGGATCCGGACTACCATCGGGGTCTCCGATCACGGTATCAAAGCTGCTGATATTTCCCAGAAGCAGGAGTCCGCAGGCGTGTGGCGCAGCCATTGACGTACCACTGATGGTATTGTAACCACCCCCCTTCCAGGTAGATTTGATAGCCACTCCCGGCTCGCAATAATCAACAGGAGGGTTGTTGTAATTGGAAAAAGAAGCCCAGACATCCCCTTCGGACATGGCAGAGATGGTGTAAATATTATTTCCATTGGCAGAAGCCGGGGATTTCGTTGCGGCATTCGTACTTTCATTCCCGGCAGCCAGAGCAAATTTAACCTTGGCAGATGCTGCAATTACTGCATCGTTGACGGCCTGTGAAAAGCCACCGCCCAGGCTCATGTTGGCAACATCGCCGGTACTGCCGTTAGCAGCAACATGGTCTACGCCTGCAATCACACCGGAATAGGACCCACTGCCGCGGCTATCCAGCACCTTCACCGGTATCACTGTGGCCCCGGCGGCAACACCTATAACGCCTACATTATTATCTTTAGCAGCTACTGTCCCGGCCACATGGGTTCCGTGCCCATTTCCATCGGCTGAAAGGTCAGCATCCCGGCCTTTGGTAAATGCATTGAAGCCCCTGGACACATCTACATTGAGATCCTCGTGGGTGGCATCAATACCAGAATCAATGATCCAGGCAACATTGCTACCCGTATAAGCTACACCTCCGTTAACCCGGGTGATCCCCCATGGGGTTTCCTGGCCGGCAGAGCCTCCCCCATCATTACCTCCACCTCCCGGGCCTTTTCCAGGTGGGGGAGCCAGGGTAAACATCTGGTCCTTTTCAATATAGGCCACTCGCTCATCTGTAGCCAGTTCAGCGGCCTGCTTTTCGCTCATGCTAACCGAAACCCCGGTAAGGGTCTTGCTATACACGTGTTCAATGGCCTCTCCTTTCAATTGAAGGCCTCCCAGTATTTTGGTTGCCAAATCCTTCACGGCCGCATTGGCCGCCTTGTAATCATTGCCGTAACGTGCCCCGACATCCCCGGTTAACTTTCGGTTAAAAACCACGATATAAGATCCTTCGATGACATAACTGCCCTGATTAAAGACAGCGGGGTCTACAGTTTCTTCCAGGACGTTCTGCAGATCAAGGGTTTCATCGTTGTTTAATGTATCGTCTGTACAGGCAAACAATACGATTCCGGCGCCGGCACAGACAGCCATGCGCTTAAAAAAAGAGTGCTTCATAATGTTAATGGTCTTAATGTTTTGGCTGAATTTAAGAAAATTTTAAGAATTGCAAAGCGGACGGAATTTTTTTTTCAAGGGTTGATCCAGGCGCCATACCCTGCCTGTAAGAAGCATTCCCCATTACACCGATAGAACTGAATTCGTCATTAAACTGGAGGTATGCAGAGAAGAGAAGGAAAAGCCAGGGAATGGTTATAAAAGGAAATGATTAGATTAATAGAAACAAAAAACCCATCTCCTTGCGGGATGGGTCTTAAGTTGGCCTACTAGGACTCGAACCTAGAATGACTGGACCAAAACCAGTAGTGTTGCCAATTACACCATAGGCCAGTGTTTCTTGAGCGTGCAAATTTAATACAAATGTTGATTTGCACAAACAATTTACATCAGATTTATCGAAACCTTTTGTGCGCGGATGGCTGTTAAACGTTTATAAAAAATGCCATAGCTTCTGGGCATTAATTACTAAATTCGCCCCGTACCCGCAAAAGGACTACTACATGCTAGTTAAGAACTTCGAGAAGATCAACACTCTGATGGGGTGGTTTGTTTTTTTTATTGCCCTGATAACCTATGGTATTACAGTAGAACCCACCGGCAGTTTCTGGGACGCCGGGGAATATATCGCCACTTCTGCCAAACTTCAGGTGGCCCACCCCCCGGGAGCCCCCTTGCTTCAGATGATAGGGGCCTTCTTTTCGCTATTTGCACTGGAAGCAGACCAGGTGGCAAAAATGGTCAACTATGTTTCCGGAGTTTCGGCCGCTTTAACCATACTGTTTATGTTCTGGACAATTACCAATCTCAGTGGCAAGCTCCTTGGGGCAGGAGAGAAAATGAGCAGCGGGAAAGCAATGGCCATGCTGGGTGCTGGCCTGGTTGGATGTCTCACACTAACCTATTCAGATAGTTTCTGGTTCAACGCTGTTGAAACCGAAGTTTACGCCATGGCCAGCTTTATTATGTCTGTCTTGCTTTGGATGGGCCTGAAATGGACAGATAATCTGGACAGCCCCAGGGGTAATCGATGGCTGGTACTGATCTGTTTCGTTGTGGGCCTGACCTTCGGGATACAGTTTATGGGCTTTTTGGCCATCCCTTCCATCGGGCTGTTGTACTACTTTAAAAGATATAAAACTACAACCGTTAAAAACTTCCTCCTGGCCAATGTGGCGGTTGTGGCGGTCCTTATCCTCGTTTATAAATTCTCCCTCACCTATGTCCTTAAATTATTCGGATGGGGCGAGGTATTCTTTATCAATGAAGTAGGGCTACCTTTCAATTCCGGAACCATTATTATCGGGATATTGTTCGCTTCCGCTTTTTATTTTGGCCTGAATTATACCCGCCGCAATAATTACAGGAAAGCCAACACCCTGGTACTCTGTGGCATGTTTTTATTTCTCGGATTCTCTTCCTGGCTTATGCTGCCCATTCGTGCCAATGCAAACGTTATTATCAACGAGAACAACCCGGCCGATGCCCGGGCCCTTCTGGCCTATTACAACCGGGAGCAGTACCCGGGTACAGATAGTCCGGTTTACGGCGCCTATTATTCCGATCTCTTTGCACCTGCCGGACCCAACCGGGATGATAAGCCCAAATATGAAAGAGATGAAAAAACCGGGAAGTACATTATAGTTAACCATTATAAGGAAGCCCTGCCCGGCCCCAATGAAAAACACATTGGCCCGCTCCCACGAATGTGGAGCAGCCAGCACGCCGAAAACTACATGAAGTATTTTGGGCCGCTGGACTTCAGCCTGAAAAAGAATAATGAAGAGTTGCGCAGAGCCACCTCACAGTTGCGTGCGGCACTTGCCAACGGGGAAATTGATGAGGGCCAGTATATTACATTTTTAAGACGCTTCGGGGAAGAACTGGAAGTACAGCCGCCTTCTGTGTGGGATAATATCCGCTTTATGTTCCAGTTCCAGTTTGGTTACATGTACTGGCGGTACTTTATGTGGAATTTTGTAGGGAAACAGGACGATAAGCAAGGTCGTTATAACGGGCAGGGCGAATGGCTCAGCGGAATCAAATTTATTGACGCGATACGCCTGGGGAGTCAGGATAACCTGCCACAGGACAAACTGGATAACAAAGGGCGCAATACCTACTTCTTTTTGCCCTTGCTGTTGGGGATAATTGGAATAATTTTCCAGATCTCCAGGAACCCGAAGCAATTCTGGGTTTTGTTTGTCTTCTTTATGTTTACCGGGATCGCCATTCAATTTTACACCAATCCCTATGTCTTCCAACCCCGGGAAAGGGATTATTCCCTGGTAGGGTCCTTCTATATTTTTTCTATCTGGATAGGGATGGGAGTACTCGGTCTGTACGAAGAATTCAAGAAATGGATCAGTCCTAAAATCTGGGCTCCCGTTATCAGCCTGGTTTGCTTATTGGCTGTGCCTACCCTGATGGCTTACCAGAACTGGGACGATCACGATCGCTCGGGAAGGTATACGGCCCGCTCCAGTGCCAAAGCTTATCTGGATAGCTGCGTGGAAGATGCCGGAGCCATGTTATTTACCATTGGGGATAACGATACTTTCCCACTGTGGTATGCACAGGAAATAGAGAAATACCGAACGGATGTGCGTGTTATTTGCACCAGCCTTTTTGCGACAGACTGGTATGTAGACCAGATGAAACGAAAGGCTTATGAAAGCGAGCCCATCCCTTCTCAACTCACCCATAACCTTTATCGTTATGGCAACAGGGATGTTATCTATTATCAGCAGATTACGGAAAACCGCTGGAATATCAAGGATTTTATGAACTGGATCGGGAGTGACCGGCCGGAGACTAAATTGCGTTATTACCTTGAAAAAAATGGCGGGGATATCAACGAGTATCCCGAAAGCACTCTGGACCTTGTTTATTATCCCACCAATAAGATCAGGGTGCCGGTAAATAAGGAAAATGTACTGAAGTACGGAATTGTAAAGCCCAGAGATTCTGCCCTTATAGTAGATTATATCGATATAGACCTCCCCAACGCTATGGCCAAAAACCGGATTATGATGCTCGATATCCTTGCAAATAATGACTGGAAGCGTCCCATATATTTCTCCGGGGGTAGTTTTGATGATGCCGAATATTTATGGATGAAGGATTACCTGCAACTGGAAGGGCTTGCTTATAAACTGGTTCCTATAAAAACCCAAAACCGCTCCGCTTTTGAACTGGGTCGCATCGATACCGATCGCATGTATGAAGTAGTCATGAATTGGGAATGGGGCAATTCCGGAAGTTCTGAAATTTATCACGACACTCAAACCCGCTCACAGGGCCTTTCCTTCAGGAGTAACCTTGCGCGGCTAATGGAAGCACTCATTGCCGAGAACAAAATTGAAAAGGCCAAAAATGTCATTGAATTGGCAATGACCCACCTGCCCGTTAAATATTTTGAATTCTACACCTTTGTGGAACCCTTTGTGGATGGCTATTACCAGGTGGGGGAAACGGAAAAGGCGCGGGAGTTGTTCAATCAGCTAAAAGACATCTACCTGGACCGCCTGGATTATTATGCAGGCATTCCCCTTGACGAGCAATACGACAATATTGAAGAAATCCTGGGAGATATGGAAGCCTACAGGCGTATTATCGATATTCTTATAGAAAATGACCTGAGGGAGCTGGCCGAAAAGGAAACCCTTATTTTTAATGAGCAGCTGGATCGTTTCCAGTTTACCGAAAATCCCCTGGAAGAAAGCCTGCCCGAGATTCCGGAAGTAACGGCACCCGATCCGGATCTGCCAGACAGCACTATCGTGCCAGATAGCAGCTCGCTAAGGGATACGGTTATAGAAAATTAAAAGCCGGAGATAGGCAGCTAAAGCAGTAAAAAAACTTTCAGGCTGCTATATATACTCGTTGAGAATACCGATAAGGGTGTTGGCATCCTGTTCCCCGCTTTGCCTCCAGACCATCTCCCCCTTCTTATAAATCATAAGGGTCGGAAGGCCTTTAATGCGCAGGGCCTGCGAGAGCTCCTTGTTCTTGTCAACATCTATTTTAATTACCTTGCCTTTATCACCAAGGGCAGCGGCTACATCCCTTAGAACAGGATGCATAGAAGTAGATTGTTCGTTCCACTCGGCGTAGAAATCCAAAAGCACCGGGATACTCTGATCTATAAGTTCACCGAATTTAGACATATAGCAATGATTGGGTTACAAATCAAAAGTAAGAAAAATTGTTAAATCCTAACGGAAACTGCCTGTTTTAGCTGGAATCACACAAACCGCTTCAGGCCATTCCCTTTTTCTTAAGGGTAATTACTGTTATTTCGGGCCATATCCCAACCCTTCCGGGATACCCCAGAAACCCAAAGCCCCTGTTTACATTAATATACTGTCCTAATTCTTCATAAATCCCGGCCCAGTACTTATAGCGCCATTTTACCGGGCTCCATTTTACCCAACCGGGAATCTCTATCCCAAATTGCATCCCATGGGTATGCCCGCTCAGGGTAAGGTGATAGTGTAATTCATCCTCGATTACCCGGTCTTCCCAATGGGAAGGGTCGTGGCTCAGGAGAATTCTGAAAACATCCTTCTCCAGGCCCGCGGTGGCCATTCTGAGATCGCCGGCTTTCTTGAAGCCCCCCCTGCCCCAGTTTTCAACCCCTATCAGGGCTATCTTATCATTCCCCTTTTGCAGATAACGGTGTTCGTTTAAGAGCAGATCGAATCCCATTTCTTTCTGCATTCGTTTGAGGTCTTCAAGGTTCTGAACCTTCGCCTCTTCGGTCTCCCAGTTATAGTAGTCTCCGTAATCATGGTTTCCCAAAATGGAATACTTCCCATCCGGGGCATCGAGTGTTCCAAAAAGTTCCTTCCAGGGCAACATCTCCTCAGCCTTGTTATTTACCATATCCCCGGTAAAAAATAGCACATCGCTTTTTTGCTCATTGATCAGCGAGACGCCGTATTCAATTTTTTCACGATTGTCAAAACTGCCACTATGGATATCCGAAATTTGCGTTATGGTATAATTGTGAAAAGCTTCCGGTAATTCTTTAAACTCCAGGTTGTATTTAAGAACCCTGAACCGGTATTTGCCCCGGTACATGCCGTATAACAACGCCCCGAAAGGGATAGAAGCAATGCCAAGGGCCATCAGGCTTAAAAACCTTCTCCGGGTAGGCAGTGTAAATTCATCCGACTTTCCTCCTATTTTGTGGTAGGCGGCAAAAATAAGCCTGAAGATGTCTTCCGAAAAGAGAAAGAGAATGGTGATCAGGTTAAAAGTAAGTATAGCCAGAAGAAATCCGACAGCATAACTCTTAGGCCGGCTCAGGACCCTGCCCCCTTCTTCCGCCCAACTGAATTGATAGATAAAATTTCCAAGGATCAGAAGCGCCACTGCCATATACAGAAAATACACCCAGGGAAAACGGGTCCCTGAGCGAAGCGCCTGTAAGGTGTACAGGCCCATCGCCAGATAGACGATAATAAAAAGAATCCAACGGATCATATGGCTTTACAAATATATCTCTTTTAGGGCTTACACAGTCTGCTGTTAAGTATTATCCAGATGTTCACGGATGGCTTCCAGAGTTTTTTGGTCACTCTGCAGCGGAAAGTCTTCCCGCAACAATTGCAGGTTATTCATAGTAAGGGGAACCCTTTCTGATGGCACAGTTTGCCTGGGTATTCCTGAAAGATGTACCGCCTGAAAACCGGTACCTGAAAAATCCCCGATATTGGAAGCGTTGATACCCCCTCCTGCTACAATAATCGGCTCCGCAGCAAACCCCTGTAATCTTTTCAGCAATTCAAGGCCCTGTACTGCCGTATTCCTTTGCCCGCTGCTAAGCAGGCCATCCATTTCATGCGCAACGAGTTCACCGAAAGCGAGTTCAGGATCCGCAACCCAATCAAAAGCACGGTGAAAGGTAAAATGCATCCCCCTGGCAGCATTCCTTAAAACTTTCAACTTAGCCAGGTCTGGCCGGTGCTCAGGGGTCAGACACCCGCTAACGACACCTTCAAAACCAAGGGAACGACAAAGTTCAATATCCCGAAGCATGGCTGCGGTTTCCGCCTCTGAATAGGTGAAATTCCCGGAACGCGGACGGATCAGCACATGGACCGGAATCTGAATTTTCTCCCGTACTTGCTCTAGCATCCCTTGAGAAGGCGTTATACCCCCTATTGCCAGTTCCGAACAGAATTCAAGCCGGTCTGCGCCGGCCTGCTGGGCAATAAGGGCAGATTCGAGTGAATGTGCACAAACTTCCAGAATCATATTATGTATATTTATTTCACTAAAAGTAATCGCTTCCGGGTATGGACAGAAGGAAATTTATCAGAAATTCATCTTTGGGATCTGCCGGACTGCTCAGTGGCAGTTCGTTGTTGTCCTGCGAAGGGGAAACCACAAAGGCAGCCGTCGCCGCTGAATCGGGTGGCCCAATTGCCGTTTGCACCTGGGACTTTGCAAATGCCACCGCCAGGGCCTGGGAAGTGCTCAATCAAAATGGCAGCGTCCTGGATGCTGTAGAGCAGGGCGTAATGGTTGAGGAAGCAGACCCCGAAAACCAGACTGTTGGTTACGGGGGGCGACCCGACCGGGACGGGGTCGTAAGCCTGGATGCCTGTATTATGGATTCCGAGGGGAGATGTGGCTCCGTAATGGCCCTGGAAGGGATTGTTCACCCCGTTTCTGTGGCACGAAAAGTAATGGAGGACACTCCGCATGTAATCCTTGCAGGGGCCGGTGCCCAGCAGTTTGCATTGGAATCCGGTTTTAAGCTCAAAGATCTGCTTACTGAGAAATCAAAAAATCAGTGGCTGGAATGGCAGAAAACCTCCCGTTATAACCCTATAATTAATATTGAAAACCACGATACCATCGGAATGCTCGCCAGGGACAAAAACGGAAATCTTGCCGGGGCCTGCACTACCAGTGGCATGGCGTATAAGATGCGCGGGCGCGTTGGAGATTCCCCGGTTATTGGTGCCGGCCTTTATATTGATAATGAAGTGGGGGGTGCTACAGCAACCGGGGTGGGAGAAGAAGTAGTCCGTACCGTGGGTAGTTTCCTGATTGTTGAATTAATGCGGCAGGGTATGTCTCCGCAAAAAGCCTGTGAAGAAGGTGTAGCCCGTATTATTGCTAAAAATAATGGAAAACTGGATTTTCAGATCGGATTTCTCGCCCTGAATAAAAAGGGGGAAACCGGGGCCTTTTGCATTCACCCGGGGTTCAGCTATCGGAAATACGATACGCAGGGGCATCGCAATATCCCCTCTGAGAGTTACCTGAAATCATGAGATTCTTCTTAGCTTTGAAACGCTGAGAAACCCACAGATATGTCTGAAAAAAAACGCCTTTTTTTACTCGATGCCTATGCGCTTATCTTCAGGGGGTATTACGCCCTGATCAAGAATCCCAGAATCAACTCCAAGGGGATGGATACCTCAGCAATTATGGGGTTCATGAATTCGCTTTTCGACGTGATCCGAAGGGAGAAACCGGACCACCTGGCCGTCTGCTTTGACAAAGACGGAAGCACCGAGCGAACCGAGTTGTATCCTGAATACAAGGCCAACCGGGATGAAACCCCTGATGCCATCAGGATAGCCATCCCCTGGATTCAAAAAATCCTGAAGGCCATGCATATTCCTTGTATTGAGGTGTCTGGCCTGGAGGCAGACGATATAATCGGTACGCTTGCCAAACAGGCTGAAAAACAGGACTACCAGGTATTTATGGTGACCCCGGACAAAGACTTCGGACAATTGGTTTCCGAAAATATATTCATGTACCGGCCGGCGCGTATGGGTAACGGCATTGAGATTTGGGGCATCCCTGAAGTGCAGAAAAGATTTGGGGTACAGCGCCCGGAACAGGTAATAGATTACCTGGGGATGATGGGAGACAGCAGTGATAATATCCCTGGCTTTCCCGGGGTTGGAGATAAAACCGCAAAGAAGTTTATAGATGAGTTCGGTTCCCTTGAAAACTTGCTGGAAAATACGGACCAGCTTAAAGGAAAAATGAAGGAACGAATTATCGAGAATGCAGAGCTCGGAAAATTATCCAAACAGCTGGCCACCATCTGTATTACCTGCGATGTGACTTTCGATGAAAAAGATTACGAGTTAAGCGTTCCCGACAGTCAAAAGGTGCAGGAAATATTTGAAGAACTGGAATTTCGCCGTCTCAGGGATCAGTTCCTCAAGATATTCTCAGAAAAAGACGATACCCAGACCACCCAGGTAAGCAGTACTGAAACGGCTCGCAAGCAACAGCGGGAAGCCGGTAGTGGTCAATTCTCCCTTTTCGGATCCGATGCGGACACCTCTGAAGTGGTTGCTTTCAGCGGGAGGAAAACCATTAAAGATGTACCCCATCTGTATCAGCTGGTTCAGCCGGGTATGGCACAAAAGCTCTTTATAAAAAGCCTGATGGAACAGACTACCGTATGCTTTGACACGGAAACTACTTCCCTGGATCCCTTGGAGGCAGAGTTGGTCGGGATTGCCTTCAGCTGGGAGGCGCATAAGGGTTTTTACATTCCTTTTCCCCCTGAGAAGGAGGAAGCCCTGGAGTTACTGGAATTATTAAAACCTTTTTTTGAATCGGAAAAAATTGAGAAAGTCGGGCAAAACCTGAAGTATGATATTAAGGTTTTGAGTACCTATGGTATTCAGGTCCATGGCAGGCTGTTTGATACCATGCTGGCGCATTACCTGATCAACCCGGATATGCGCCATAATATGGATGTACTATCCGAGACCTATCTGAACTATACCCCTATCTCCATTACAGAGCTGATCGGGAAAAAAGGGAAGAATCAATTGAGCATGCGGGAGGTACCGCTGGAGGAGCAAACCGAATACGCTGTTGAAGATGCAGATATCACCCTGCAACTTGCGCAGAAATTTGCGCCGGAATTACAGGATGCCAATACACGTGAACTTTTTACGGACATAGAAATTCCACTGCTAAGGGTACTTGCAGATATGGAATTGGAAGGCATAAATCTGGATACCGCGTTTCTAAACGGTCTTTCCGGGGCACTTGAAGAGGACATTGCAGCCCTGGAAGCTCAGATATATAAAGAGGCCGGGGCAGAATTTAATATAGGATCTCCCAAACAGCTGGGGGAAATTTTATTCGACAAACTAAAACTGGTCGATAAACCGAAGAAGACAAAAACTGGCCAGTATTCCACAGCAGAAGACGTACTCTCAGACCTGGCCAAAGACCACAAAATCGTTAGGGCAGTACTGGACTACCGTGGGCTTAGCAAACTCAAAAGCACCTATGTGGATGCCCTTCCAGACCAGGTCTCCAGGGTTACCGGCCGGGTGCATACAGATTATATGCAAACGGTTGCAGCCACCGGAAGGCTGAGCAGTAACAACCCCAACTTGCAAAATATCCCCATTCGAACCGAAAGGGGCAGACAAATCCGAAAAGCCTTCATTCCAAGAAATGAAGAATACTGCCTGCTCGCGGCAGACTACTCACAGATTGAGCTGCGTATTATTGCCGCCCTGAGTGAGGAAACCAATATGATTGATTCCTTTAAGCGCGGGGAAGACATTCACGCTTCTACAGCAGCCAAGGTTTTTCAGGTACCCCTAGAGGAGGTAACCCGGGAACAGCGTTCCAATGCAAAAACCGTAAACTTCGGGATTATTTACGGGGTGTCGGCTTTCGGGCTCAGTAATCAGACCGAACTGAGTCGTACAGAGGCCAAGGAGCTGATAGATACTTATTATAAAACCTATCCCAAGCTGCGCAATTACATCAGCGAGCAAATAGACTTTGCCAGGGAACACGGTTACGTTCAAACCGTACTCGGACGCAGGAGGTACCTGAAGGATATCAACGGAAGTAATGCAGTGGTTAGGGGTGCTGCTGAAAGAAATGCCGTAAATGCGCCTATTCAGGGAAGTGCTGCCGATATTATCAAAATCGCCATGATCCGTATTCACGAAAAGCTCAGGGAAAGTAACCTGAAGACCAAAATGCTGCTTCAGGTTCATGATGAACTCGTATTTGACGTATATAAACCAGAGTTGGAGAGGGTAAAGGACATGATCAAATCTGAAATGGAACAGGCCTATGAACTGTCGGTACCCCTGGTGGTAGACATCGGTGTGGGAGACAACTGGCTGGAGGCACATTAAATGTTACTGGGGATATTGAGCTAATAATTCGTTAAAAGCAAAAAAAATATTGCCCGTCAGTGGTTTGTATTTCAACTTAATAATTGTACATTTGCAGCCCGTTATTCGGGATTGAAGTGTTTAATATTTAAAAAACTGGTAGTGGATACATTAAGCTACAAAACGATATCAGCCAACAAGAATACCGTTCAGAAGGAATGGGTACTGGTTGATGCGGAAGGGCAAACCCTGGGAAGATTGTCTTCCAAGGTTGCTAAAATACTGAGGGGAAAATACAAACCCAATTTCACTCCACATGTGGATTGCGGGGATAATGTTGTGATTATCAATGCTGAGAAGGTATCCCTTTCCGGAAAAAAATGGGATTCCAAGGAGTATATCAGATACACAGGTTATCCAGGTGGGCAAAGGTCTGAAACGGCCCGTGACCTGCTGGCTAAAAATCCGGCAGCGCTTGTTGAAAGAGCTGTTAAAGGGATGCTGCCAAAGAACCGATTGGGAGCTGACCTATTCCGCAACCTAAGGGTATATGCAGGAGCTACTCACGACCAGGAAGCACAAAAACCGAAGGCAATCAACTTAAATGACCTTAAATAATGGAGGTAATTCATAAAATAGGCAGAAGGAAAACCGCTGTGGCCCGTGTATATCTGTCAGAAGGAAAAGGAAACATAACCGTGAACAAAAAAGAGTTCAAGGAATATTTTCCAACAGCGACACTTCAATACAAGGTAAGACAACCCCTTACCCTTACGGATACAGATTCTAATTATGATCTGAGCATCAACGTTTACGGGGGTGGTATTACAGGACAGGCAGAAGCCATTCGCCTGGCTGTATCTCGAGCCTTATGTGAAATAGATGAGGAAAACCGCTCTGTATTGAAGCCTGAAGGGCTGCTTACCAGAGACCCGAGAATGGTGGAACGTAAGAAATTCGGTCAGAAGAAAGCCCGTAAGAAGTTCCAGTTCTCCAAGCGATAAAATTTTTCCATGGGAAACCATGGACCGATTATATATGTTTTAAGCCTGCCTGGCAGGTTAATATTAACCCTAGTTCCTTGAAAAGTTCTCTTCGGAGAAACTAGTTAACATTCGGAAGCATATTTTATGCCTCTGAATACCTTTTAGTTTAGCATCTAAATGGTGAAGGCGAACCCTATTGCGGGCGACCACTTAACCATTGCTCATTCAAAGAACGTAAACTAAATTTTAAAATGGCGACAAACGCTGCAGTTAAAGAATTATTGGAAGCAGGGGTGCATTTTGGGCACCTCACCCGTAAATGGAATCCGAACATGGCTCCTTACATCTACATGGAGCGAAATGGGATTCACGTAATCAACCTTTACAAAACCGTTGCAAAACTGGATGAAGCCAGTGAAGCATTGAAGAAAATCGCTGCCTCCGGCCGCAAAATTCTCTTTGTAGCAACCAAAAAACAAGCTAAGGACATTGTTTCAGACAAAGTGTCTGCGGTCAACATGCCTTACATTACCGAACGCTGGCCGGGAGGGATGCTTACAAACTTTGTAACCATCCGAAAAGCTGTAAAGAAGATGGCGTCTATCGACAGGATGAAGAAAGACGGAACCTTCAACACGCTTTCCAAGAAAGAGCGCCTGCAGGTGGAACGCCTGCGTGCCAAGCTGGAAAAAAACCTCGGATCTATTTCAGAGATGACCCGTTTACCCGGGGCCCTGTTCATTGTAGATACCATGCGGGAGCACATCGCTGTTAAAGAAGCCCAAAAGCTGAACATCCCTATTTTCGCTATGGTGGATACCAACTCAGATCCGCGGCCTATAGATTTCGTGATCCCATCCAATGACGATGCATCCAAATCTATCGAGGTTATCATGTCTCATGTAACAGAAGCAGTTGCTGCCGGTCTTGCCGAAAGGAAGTCTGAAAAAGCTGCGGAAAAGGAAGGGAAAGAAGAAAAGGCGGTTTCCAAAAAGACTGAAACAACCACAGCAGAAGCCCCTGCCAAGCAAGAAAAAACAGAGGTGAAGAAAGCTGAAAAGGCTGAAAAAGCCGCTGTTGAAGAAGTAAAAACTGAAGCAGCTCCGGCTAAAGAAGAAAAAGCCCCAAAAAAGGAAACCAAAAAGGCAGCTGCCGAAGACCTGACCAAAATTGAAGGTATTGGCCCCAAAGCAGCCGAGGCCTTAACCAAGGCAGGAATTGCAGGATATGAAGCCCTTTCCAAAGCAAAACCGGATGCAATTAAGGAAATCCTTACCGAAGCGAGTTCAAGGATGGCCCACCTGGATCCAACCAGCTGGCCGAAGCAGGCGAAAATGGCTGCAGATGGAGATTGGGATGCCTTGAAAGAATGGCAGGACAATGCCAAGGGAGGCGTAGAATAAATCCTTTAATTCAGAATTATCAATAACGAAACGGGATCTCTCAGGGTCCCATAAAAATTGTAACAATGGTAAAAATTACCGCAGCAGAGGTAAATAAATTAAGGAAGAGCACCGGGGCCGGAATGATGGATTGCAAAAATGCCCTGGTAGAAGCAGAAGGCGATTTTGAAAAAGCCATCGAAATCCTTAGGAAAAAAGGACAAAAGGTAGCTGCAAAGCGTGCAGACCGCGATTCTTCGGAAGGGGCGGCCATCGCCAAAGTAAATGATGCCAATACTGAAGGGGTTATTATTTCACTTAACTGTGAAACGGACTTTGTAGCCAAAAACGAAAGTTTTGTAACCCTCGCCAATGAATTGGCAGACCTGGCCCTGTCTTTTAATTCCCTGGATGCCTTTATGAATGCCGATTATAACGGTTTAAGCGTTTCGGAGAAACTGATCGAACAAACCGGAGTTATTGGAGAAAAAATTGAAATCGGCGGATTCCGCAAGTTAAGTGCCCCCTTTGTTGGGTCTTACATCCATGCAGGAAATAAGATTGCAACCCTGGTTGGTTTGTCTGAAGTGGTAGACGATGCTGCAGTGGTAGCTAAAGACGTTGCCATGCAGGCAGCTGCCATGAACCCTGTAGCCCTGAATGAGGAGCAGGTAGATCAGGCAACCATCGATAAGGAAATTGAAATTGCAAAAGATCAGCTTCGTGAGGAAGGCAAGCCCGAGGCCATGCTGGATAAAATTGCACAGGGAAAACTGAAGCGTTTCTTTAAAGACAATACCCTGGTTAACCAGGATTTTATTAAAGACAGTAAAATTAGCGTTTCCCAATATGTCAAAACTGCCGGAGCCAATCTGGAAGTAACCGGTTTTGAACGTGTTGCCCTTGGATAATTAACTTCCAAAAGATCATAAAAAAACGCCCCTCAACGGGGCGTTTTTTATTTTAACCACGCAACCATGCTTCCCGCAGGGTTTTTTGTTGTTCAGTCGCGTCCGGTAGCGGAGCCAAACGGTTTTGAACTACAGTAGGTTTTCCAGCGGTTCCTTTCAGGATAATCTGCTCCCCTTCCCGCTCAACAACCATCTCAATGGGTGTTTCTGCATTCCATCCGAAACTTTCGCCTACAATATTCCTGACAGACTCAAGGGTAATGGGCACCCCGTTTATCTGTTGGATTACATCCCCTCCTTCTGCTCCTAATTCGGTAAAGAAGGTGTTCAGGCGGATCCCCTTGCGGATAAATATTTTATCTGTATTGGATGGATCCACATCAATGAAGGGAATCTGTCCGTTGAGAAAGAAGCCGCATTCAACTGCCACGTCCCGTGTACCGAGGCCGGCCTTTGCAAAGTACTCCTCATAAGGGATGGGTTGCCCGCCCATTACGTGTTTCTCAAAGAATAGCCGAACCTCCGGAAAGGTAAGCCTCACTATTTCATCAATCAGGATATCATCGCGGAAGGGTGTATCTACGTCGTATTTTTCAGAAAGTGCTTTCATCAGGTCAAGCACCCCCATTTCTCCTTTGCTGAGTTCCCTCAGGCGAAGGTCCAGGGCCATGTTGATCAGGGCTCCTTTCTCATAAACATTTGCATATTGGGCTGCGTAGGGATCTTTAAGGACATTTTTGCTCATCTCCATAAAAGAAAGGGAATCATTGTAACCGCTTGCGTTCTGTATCTTGGCAGCCATACGGCCATAAAATTCTTCCTCGCCAATCAGCTCCTGCTGTATTTGAAATAGGTTGGCAAAATACTCTGTAGTACCCTCATACATCCAGAGATGCTGGGACATGCTGGGGTTGTTGTAATCAAAATACTGTATCTCCTCCGAATGCACGTTAAGCGGTGTAACAATATGAAAAAATTCATGAGAAACCACATCCGTCATCGTTTGTTCCAATTGTTCCCTGGACATTTGTTCAGGCAATACCACTACTGTGGAAGTATGGTGTTCAAGAGCCCCAAAACCGGCAGCATCGTCCGGGTTCAGTGTAGACAAATAAAGCAGGATATTGTATTCGCGGGTCCCGTCTATTTCGCCAAGGAAGGCTTTCTGAGCTTTCATCATCCGTTCCATGGAGGGTTTCAGGTCTGCTGCCGAGTAGGTTTCATTAGGGGAATAAACGCTGAGTCGTACCCGGATATCCCCAACCTGAAAACTCGCAGTAGGTTGTGACGTAAATTGAACCGGGTTATCAATTACCTCGAAATAACGATCTGCACTGAAACCGAAGTTCCCGTTTTCCAGGGGCAATTCCCTGAGGGAAGTAACCGGCCGCATTTCAGCCGGGACAATGAATTCCAAACGGTAAGGGAGTTCTTTTAAGCCTTCGAAATACCCCACAAACCCATGCAGGTTTAGCAGGTAGTTCTGATTTTTCAGGATATTGCTTCCGGCCGGGGAGAATACAGCTTCGTCCTGTTCACTTTCCGTGTCAAAAGTATCATTGACGAAATAGCGTATTTTATCCATATGCTGTGCCCCGTAGATGGTCCAGCTGTTCATGTCGTCCCTTTTTACCTGCAGTGGTTTACCAGCGGCGTCAAGGGCTTGTAAATCTTCCACAAAACGCCCGTAATTATCTTCACTATATGTGCCGGGTACCGTTTTGGGAATAAAAAAACGCAACTGTGATCCCGGGATGCTTCCCGGGTCCAGCAAGACTTCCACACGGTCTGCCTCCACCCCGACCAGATCTATAGTTACCAAAACAGGGACATCCGTAATACTGTTGTTTTGTTTGAGGGAACCGCAGCCTGCCAAAAGCACACTTACAAAAAGGAAGACAATGTAATTTCTCATAATACTGGTTTACACCTACAAGATTATCGATTTAAAATGTTTCGCTGCTTTTTTTTAGAAAAAATTAGGAATTATAAGCCCTGCCATTACAAAGGCAATGCTAAATATTTTTGATTATTTTTGTTCGAATTCTAGACAGCTAATTCATGCAATACAAGCGCATACTCCTTAAATTGAGCGGTGAAGCCCTGATGGGTGAAAGACAATACGGGATTGACCCCTCAAGGCTGGCCGAATATGCCCAGGAAATCAAAGAAGTGGTTAACAAGGGTATAGAAGTGGCTATAGTGATAGGAGGAGGTAATATATTCCGCGGTCTGGCTGGTGCCAGTAACGGAATGGACCGGGTGCAGGGCGATCATATGGGGATGCTGGCAACCATAATCAACGGGCTGGCGCTGCAGGCTGCCCTGGAAGATGCCGGGGTGGATACCCGTTTGCAGTCGGCAATCAAAATCAATGAGGTTGCAGAACCTTTTATTCGCCGCAGGGCCATGCGCCACCTTGAAAAAGGAAGAGTGGTGATTTTTGGCGGTGGTACCGGGAATCCTTATTTTACTACAGATTCCGCAGCAGTTCTCCGGGCTATTGAAATCGAGGCAGATGTAATTCTGAAGGGTACCCGAGTGGATGGCATTTACAGCAGCGATCCGGAAAAGGACAAAAGCGCGACAAAATTTGACAGCATCAGCTTTAAAGATGTACTCAGCAAGGGTCTAAAGGTTATGGATACCACAGCCTTTACGCTCAGCCAGGAAAATGAATTGCCCATCGTTGTCTTTGACATGAATAAAAAGGGGAATTTACTGAAAATCGTGGCCGGAGAAAATATCGGAACTGTGGTAAATCTTTGATATTAAACAATAAATTATTTCTATCTGCTAAGCAACAGCACTTATGAATGAGGATGTAAGTTTTATTTTAGAGGCAACCAGGGACAGTATGCAAAAAGCTATTTCACACCTGGAAAAGGAATTGGTTAAAATCCGTGCAGGCAAGGCCAGCCCTTCCATGCTTTCTTCTGTTATGGTAGAATATTACGGGAGTCAGACCCCGCTCTCTCAAGTGTCCAATATCAACACTCCGGATGGGCGAACTATCTCAGTGCAACCCTGGGAAAAAAATTTGATCCCCGAAATTGAAAGCGCTATCATGAATGCCAACCTGGGCTTTAACCCTATGAACAATGGGGAGATGGTAATCATCAATGTACCCCCTTTAACAGAGGAAAGACGCAAGCAACTTGTAAAACAGGCTAAGGCAGAAGCCGAAGATGCAAAAGTAGGCGTACGTTCTGCCCGTCAGGAAGCAAATAAGGAAATCAAAGCCCTGGATATTTCCGAAGACCTGGAAAAAAATGCCGAAATAGATATTCAGGAACTCACAGATAAATATATTTCACAGATAGATAAAATTCTGGAAGTGAAGGAGGCTGAAATCATGAAAGTGTAAAAAAGCCTTTTTTCCAGTTTACTAGCAAACTGCTATTCTACAGATCCTCCTACTGCGAGGCATCGGCAACATACCAGATCAGAACGGCACAAATCAAAGCCAGGATACATACCAGGATAACCCCCCTGTAGGCTCTGCGTGCCAGCTTGCGATACCTGCGCTGTTTTGAATATTCTTCTTTTGAGGCCATACCACAAAAGATACGTTTTTTAAACAGACCACTATTCGCCTACCAACTGTTAAAAGGTAATACACAAAGCGTTCAAAAGCGGCAAAAGTTGGGTACACTGACAATCATTTTCTACCTTTGCGCCCGACTGTAGGGATGGTAGCGAAACTAACACAAGGTTTTTGGGCAAAAACGGCCAGGATTATTCTGAGGAACCGGATCCTGATCCTGCTGCTCATTGTCCTGGCAACCGTCTTACTGGCTACACAGTGGAAGCACATGCGCTTCTCGAATTCAGAAGCAAACCTGCTTCCTGATGACCACCCCATCAATCTTGAGTATCAGGAATTCTTAAAGAAATTCGGGGAAGAAGGAAATACCATCGTCCTGGCTATTCGCGATAGCAGCCTCTATACCCCTGAACAATTTAATCGCTGGAATATCTTCAGTGAACAACTTGCGGCCTTTCCGGAAGTAGACTTTGTGCTTTCAACTGATAACCTGCAACGGCTTGTAAAAGATTCTGTCAAACAGGAATTCGTGTTGGAACCCTGGTTAAAAGGACCTGTTGAGGACCAGGCCGAAATGGACCAGCTGAAAAATGAGCTTTTTACCCAGCTCCCCTTTTATGAAAAGTTGCTTTTCAACAAGGAATCCCAGACGCTCAGAACAGTAGTATATCTGGACAAGGATCTCGTAAACACCCCTGTCCGCAAAGATTTTGTCCTTAATGATTTGCAGAACCTGGTAACCGATTTCCAAAAAGAAACCGGGCTAAAGGTGCGGGTATCCGGGATGCCGTATATCCGAACGATGAACTCGCAGAACATCATCGATGAAATCGGGAAATTTATCTTCGCCGCCCTGGCTGTTACCTCTCTGATTTTCTTCTTCTTTTTCCGTTCTTTTCGCGCCACCTTCATTTCGATCTGCGTGGTGATCATAGGAGTGATGTGGGCTTTCGGAACCCTCGGGCTGCTACAATATGAAATTACGGTACTCACTGCCCTGATACCTCCTGTTATTATCGTAATCGGGATACCCAATTGCATTTTCCTGATCAATAAATACCAGCAGGAAGTTAATAAACATGGGAATCAGGCGCTTTCCCTGCAGCGCGTTATATCCAAAATAGGAAATGCCACCCTGATGACAAATGTCACCACGGCCTCGGGCTTCGCAACTTTTATTATCACGGACAGTAAATTGCTGACCGAATTTGGAATCGTGGCATCCCTCAATATCCTTGGGATCTTTGTGCTCTCCCTGCTGATCATTCCCATTCTGTACAGTTTTATGCCGCTGCCCAAAACCAAGCATCTCAAACACCTCAATAAACGATGGATTGATGGCTTTGTCAATTGGATGGAACGCATGGTGCGGCATCGCCGTATTACGGTATATGCGGTCTCAATCAGCCTGCTGGTAGTTAGTATAATCGGGATCTACCAAATAGATATTTCAGGCAGCCCTATTGAAGACATGCCAAAGAAAGCTGAATTCTTCCAGGACATACGTTTTTTCGAAGAGGAGTTTGACGGGATCATGCCTGTTGAGATCGTGGTAGACTCCAAAAGGCGGAACGGCATTTTAAAACCTGCAACCTTAAGGCGAATGGATGAACTGGGAAATTTCATTGAGGAAACCCCGGAGCTTTCCCGTTCGATATCGGTAGTGAACCTGGTCAAATATTCCAAGCAGGCCTTTTATAACGGGATTCCAAAATACTACCAGTTGCCTACTTCCCAGGAAAGCAACTTTATCCTGGATGTTGCCCGGAAATCAAAAGAAAACGGAGATCTTCTGAAAAGTTTTGTGGACAGCAGCGGGCAGGTAGCCCGGATGACCACCTACATGCGCGATGTAAAGACAGACCGCATGGAAGAAATTGAACGCGAACTCAAGCAGGAAATTGCCAGAACTTTCCCGGAAGAACGCTATGAGGTTTTCCTGACGGGTAAAGCGCTGCTTTTCCTGAAAGGCACCAAATACCTGGTTCGCAACCTGGTCATGTCGCTGGCCCTGGCCATTGGCCTGATTGCGCTCTTTATGGCCTATCTTTTTCGGTCGTTCCGAATGATCGTCATTTCCCTGATACCCAATATTTTGCCATTGGTAGTTACAGCCGGTGTGATGGGTTTTGCAGGGGTCCCTATTAAACCATCTACCATCCTGGTATTCAGTATCGCATTTGGAATATCCGTAGATGATACCATTCATTTTCTGGCAAAATACCGGCAGGAACTGGCCACACATCACTGGCGCATTCGCAAATCCGTATATGCAGCCCTGCGGGAGACCGGGGTAAGCATGTTTTACACTTCCATAGTGCTCTTTTTTGGTTTTTCGGTCTTCACGATTTCTAATTTCGGGGGAACCGTAGCCCTGGGCGCCCTGGTTTCGGCTACCTTGCTTTTTGCAATGCTGGCCAACCTGATCCTGCTTCCTTCCCTACTGCTTTCCCTGGAGCGAAACATCGCCAACAAACAGGTACTGAAAAAGCCACAAATCGATATTTTACCCGAGGCAGAGGACAATGGAAATGCGATAGATTAAAAGAAGTACCACCTGCTCTTATTCAGGTTTTTTAAAGGACGGCAGCGCTCAGCAATTTCCTTCAATAGCGTATCTTTGCCCATTCAAACCAGTTTAATAATACCATGAAATCCTCTAGTATCAAATCACTGCTTGAAGAAGCCACTTTACACCAGGAACTTACTGTATCCGGATGGGTACGAACTTTTCGGAGCAACCGTTTTATTGCCCTGAATGACGGCTCAACGCTTCAGAACCTGCAATGTGTGGTGGATTTTGAAAAAATGGATCCCGAGGTCTTGCGCAAAATCAATACCGGAGCGGCCCTGCGCGTAGTTGGGGAAGTGGTTCCCAGCCAGGGGAGAGGACAAAAAATTGAATTACAGGTGAGCTCCTTGCAGGTATTGGGTGAAGCCAACCCGGAACAGTATCCGATTCAGCCCAAAAAACACAGTATGGAGTTTTTAAGGGAGCAGGCACATTTGAGGGTACGAACCAACACTTTTAGTGCCGTAATGAGGGTCCGCTCTGCCCTGGCCTTTGCAGTTCACCAGTATTTTACATCAGAGGGGTTCTATTATTTCCACGCTCCCATTATAACCGGTTCGGATGCTGAAGGGGCCGGGGAAATGTTTCGCGTTAGTGTGCTTGACCCGAAATCACCCCCTTTGACCCCGGAGGGGACTGTAGATTTTAAAGAGGATTTTTTCGGCAAGGAGACCAACCTGACCGTTTCGGGGCAGCTGGAAGCAGAGGCATACGCCATGGGGCTTGGCAAGGTTTATACCTTCGGGCCAACCTTCAGGGCCGAAAACTCAAATACCTCCAGGCATTTGGCTGAATTCTGGATGATAGAACCGGAAATGGCTTTCTACGACCTGGATGCCAATATGGATCTGGCAGAAGACTTTATACAACAGGTTATTCGTTATATACTAGAGCACTGCCAAGAAGACCTTGAATTTCTTGAAAAGCGCTTACTTGATGAAGAAAAATCCAAGCCACAGACCGAGCGAAGCGACATGCCCCTGATGGAGAAATTGCGTTTTGTAACCGACCAGCCCTTTAAAAGGGTTAGTTACACAGAAGCCATCGATATCCTTAAGAACAGCAAACCCAACAAGAAGAAAAAATTTCAATATCCGATTGAAGGCTGGGGTACGGATTTACAAAGCGAACATGAACGGTACCTGGTAGAAAAGCATTTTAAATGTCCTGTAATCCTTTTCAATTACCCTGCAGAGATCAAGGCTTTTTACATGCGCCTGAATGAAGACGGTAAAACCGTACGTGCCATGGATATCCTTTTTCCGGGCATTGGAGAAATTGTGGGAGGCTCCCAAAGAGAGGAACGCCTGGATGTACTGACTGATAAAATGAAAGCCCTTGGGATAGATGAAAAGGAACTCTGGTGGTATCTGGATCTGCGCAGGTTTGGAACAGCTGTGCATTCTGGTTTTGGCCTGGGCTTCGAAAGGCTGGTGCAGTTCGCTACCGGAATGGGGAACATCAGGGATGTAATCCCTTTTCCAAGAACCCCGCAAAACGCCGAGTTTTAAGCCTAATTGATTAAATTTATGTTTAAAGAACGGCTTTCCGCTTAAGATTATGCTGAAACAACACCTGCAATTTAAATTATCACAAAAGCTCTCTCCGCAACAGATTCAGCTTATGAAGCTGATTCAGTTACCCACACAGGCTTTTGAGCAGCGGCTCAAGCAGGAGTTGGAAGAGAATCCGGCCCTTGAACCGGGCAAGGAGGACCCCGTTTCCGTAGAGGACGATTATCAGGATTCCTACGATGAAGGGGATGAAGGTGAAGTGATCAATGCAGATGAGATCAACATTGACGATTACCTCAGTGATGACGAAATCCCTGACTATCGCACCCGTGCCAATAATTATAGTGGAGATGATGAGGAAAAGCAGATTCCGTATGCAGCAGGCATCTCTTTTAACCAATACCTCTTAAACCAGCTTAATACGGAATATCTGAGTGATGAAGAATGGAGTATTGCCGAATTCCTGGTGGGTAGTGTAGACGAAAGTGGTTATATCCGGCGTCCAATCTCGGACATTATGGATGACCTCGCCTTTACCCAGAACATTTTTACAGATGAGCAAACTATCCGGCAGGTGCTTAAAAAAGTCCAGCAACTGGACCCCCCTGGGGTAGGAGCCCGTTCCCTGGACGAATGCCTGTTGCTCCAGCTTGAGAGGAAAGAGAGCAGCCCCTCCATCGAAATGGCGATGGAAATCCTTAAAAAGTCATTTGAGCATTTCAGCAAAAAGCACTATCAGAAATTATTGCAGAAGCACGACATCAGCGAAGAGGAACTGAAGGAAGCTATTGGGGAAATTGAAAAGTTAAACCCCAAGCCGGGAGGATCCTATTCCGGAAGCAATAAAATTGTGGAGCATATTGTTCCGGACTTCTCCATCAGGATTGTTGACGGAGAACTGGAACTATCCCTGAATGGACGCAATGCCCCCGAACTACATGTATCCAAGGAATACAGCAATATGCTGGCCGGTTATAAAAATGCGAGAGACAAATCAAAATCGCAGAAAGACGCTGTAATGTTCATCAAGCAGAAACTGGATGCAGCCAAATGGTTTATTGACGCTATAAAACAGCGGCAACAGACCCTTTACGTCACCATGGATGCGATAATGAATTACCAGCAGGAATACTTCCTTACGGGGGATGAACGCAACCTGAGGCCCATGATTCTGAAAGATATTGCCGATCTGATCGGGATGGATGTATCTACGGTATCCAGGGTTGCCAATAGCAAATACGTAGACACTCCCTACGGGACCAAATTGATCAAGGATTACTTCTCAGAGTCCATGAAGAATGAGCAGGGGGAGGATGTCTCGACCAAGGAAATCAAGAAAATCCTGGAAACCGTCATTCGGGATGAAGAAAAGCGCAAACCCCTCACTGACGATAAACTGGCTAAGATCCTGAAGGAAAAGGGATATCCCATAGCCAGGAGAACAGTAGCTAAATACCGCGAACAACTGGGAATACCGGTTGCCAGACTTCGTAAAGAGATATGATACATTGGCTGAGTAAACTTATCTCCTATGCCTTTCATCCGCTGCTAATTCCGTTTTACGGTACTTTCCTCTACTTTGAAATCACTCCCAAATACAGTCCGGAAGGGATGAAAACCGGAAGCCTGTTGCCCATTTTTATACTAAGTGTGGTTATACCTTCGATTAGCCTGCTCATCTTGCGAAATCTTGGAATGCTGCGCACCTATAAGCTGCTTTCCTCAGAAGAAAGGGTTTATCCACTGCTGATCAATTTGGCGCTTTTACTACTTATATTTTCCAGGATTATCCCCAACCATTACAGCCCGGAGATCTACTATTTTTTTATGGGGCTTGTCCTTGCCAATACAGCCGCACTGCTAATGGCGATATTTAAAAAAGTGATCAGCCTGCATATGGTGGGCATTGGCAGTTTGCTCATGTTTCTGATCAACCTGAGCCTGCATTTTGAAAAAAACATTATCGTTGCTGTAAGCCTCTGCACCCTGGTAAGCGGGCTTATCGCTTCATCGCGTTTGTATTCCAATATACACGGTCGGGCAAGCCTGCTTACGGGATGGCTCTTAGGGGTGATCTCTCAATTAATCCTTATACAATTCTGGATCTAGCACTATTTAAGATGATCCATAAGCAGGTGGAGATAACAAAACTTTAGGGGGTATGAAGTTCTGCCTCTATAACCCGTTTCAGAGTATATAAAAAATCAACCCAATCCTTAAAGGGGTCAATTGCAGGGATTGCCCGTCCGGGCCCACTACTCCAGCTTCAAATAAGCCATTTAGCCCGTAGTATACATGCAGGTTGAAAGTATTATAGCCCACATCCAGGGTAAGGCCATATTGAAAATTTTCGGTATCTGTATTATAAAAGCTGTCGATAAAATCTGAAGTAACAAATTTAGATCGGCTTCCTACAATATATCCAAACTTCATTCCTGCATAAATCCTCCAGAATTTAAACTCACTTGCAGTTGAGTTCCGCCATCTCAATTGCACAGGCAGCTCAATTAAGTGGGTTTCCAATTTATTCCTGCGATAAGATGTTGTGTTGTCCAGAAACAGATATTGAAATGAAGAACCATTTCGAATAGCTCTTAAATTGGAATAATAAGAATTTACCCCATACCCAAGGCCCAGCCCGGCAGCAAAAGTCCTATTGCTGTTTAGCGGTAGATCTTTGATAAAACCCAGATGTATCCCATATGACAAATTATTTTGTGATACAGCACTGGGCTTATCCTGTAAAAGGTTGTAGTTCAACCCCAGGTAAAACTGGTCTTCAAAATAGCGCGGATCTGCCGGTTCGTCTGGCATCTGCGCCATCAGATTGGCTCCCGTGATACTGATTAAAAGCACAATGAACAACCGCATCTAAAGGGGTGGTTTAGCAAAAAAGCGCCCCAGTAACTGAAGCGCTTTCAAGCATCTATTTAGGTTTGAAAAGAAACCTGCTTTACTGCAGATTTCGGAATGCATCACCCTCGAAGGTGGTATAATTTACCTTTAGGGCATTCACTTTTCTAAGTTCCTGCTTAATATCGGATATTAGCCCCATATTAGCCTCTTTATCAACTTTAAGAGCTGTTGTCAGTACATTCTGAAGTTCCTGTGGTTTCTTGGCCCTTTCCTGAAGAATGAAATCGCCTACCTCTGACACATCGGCAAACTTGTCATTCAACTGGATTTTTGGCTCAGAACCAAAAACCTTCTGATACTGACTGGTAGGGGCTCCTACAAAAATGTAGATTACTCTATCCTTCTTCTCTAATTTTTTGGTCTCACTTGCATTGGGCAAGGTATTTTCCACCATCAGCGTACTGTCTTTCATGGTGGTAACCGTCATAAAGAAGAACAACAGCATAAATACAATATCGGGAAGCGAGGCCGTAGATACAGCTGGTACGTCTCCGTCTTTTTTCTTATTAAACTTAGCCATTTTTCGTCTTTTTAATTAGTAGAAGTCTCAGCCTCTGAAAGTTTCTGTGGAAACAAATCCTGGATCCGTTTTACCTTATCCTTTAAATCGTCCCGAATTTCTGTCGGGGTTTCGGGGTTCAGGTATTCCGCTTCCATCTCTGTAAAATCCCTCCCGTAAAGCCTTTGTGACTCCCGGTTTCTCAGGTCATTATAGGCTCCCACCAGTTCGTTCTGAACGGTAATATAGGTGCCGTACCGCGTTTCCCGATCGTTTTTCAGGGATATAATTGCTTTTGTAGGGTTATCTGATGAAGATTCATCTTTCCTCCCTTTACAATAATTACAGCTACCATCTCCTCCGTTATCGAGAAAGGCAATCGCCCGCTCCCGCAATTGGGTCAGTTCAATCAACTCTTCCTCAGCCAGTAACTGGCCATTCTTGTTGATATTCACCGTAAAGATGTTTTTTTGCTTAATAACCACGTCCTGATCCGGCGGTTCAATGGGCGGCAACATACGGTCCAGCCCTGAATCCGTTTCAATGGTAGTGGTTACCAGAAAGAAGATCAACAACAGGAAGGCGATATCCGCCATGGATCCTGCGTTAACTTCTGGTGGTGCTCCTCTTCTAGGCATTGTCTAAAGATTTACTTGTTCGACATTTTCTTAATTCCTCCCCATGCCATGGCAACCACGGCAATAATCACCAGGATGAAAAATACATTCAATCCTGCACCAATATTCTTAACTGTGCTTTCAGTGGTAGAAACATTTCTGCTGGCCATTGCCTCTACTGTACCGTCTGCCCCATTGGACAGGGCGTAGGACAGAATAACCACAAGTGCAAATCCAATAATTACAAACAAGGATTTCTTGAGGCTTTCCGGATTGGAAAACAAGTTCTTCAGCGCAAATACCAGGCTAAACAACACTGCTATTGCCAACAGCAGATAGGTAATGATGAACATAAAATTCATCGCACCGTTTTCAACGGCTTCCCCTACCGGTACATTCTTATCAGGCAGCTGGAACCAGAGTATCGCTCCGATAGCTCCCAATACAATCAATACTATTTTTACAATTTTATGCATGCTTTTGTTTTAAGAGTCCGACTTATTTCTTGTGATCAACAAGCATATCGATCAAGGAGATCGATGAATCTTCCATATCATTAACGATGCTGTCAATTTTCGCAATGATATAGTTGTAGAAGATCTGCAGAATGATCGCAGTAATAAGACCGAAAACCGTAGTCAAAAGTGCTACCTGGATATCTCCTGCAATCAGGGATGCACTCAGGTTACCTACAGCGCTAATTTTCTGGAAGGCCTGAATCATACCAATTACCGTTCCCATGAATCCAAGCATGGGGGCAATTGCGATAAAGAGCGACAACCAGGATACATTCTTTTCAAGCTGTCCCATTTGAACACCACCGTAGGCAACTACTGCTTTTTCAGCAGACTCTATACTCTCACCGGCACGGTCAAGGCCTTGATAGTAAATAGAGGCAACGGGGCCTTTGGTATTACGGCATACTTCTTTTGCGGCTTCAATTCCACCAGAAGCAAGGGCATCTTCAACCTGTTGCTTTAATTTGGTGGTATTGGTGCTGGCCATATTCAGATAAATAATCCTTTCGATGGCAACAGCCAGTCCTAAAATTAAACAGAGAAGTACAATTCCCATGAATCCGGCACCCCCCTGAATAAACTGCTCTTTTAAGACTTGGGTAAACCCTCGATCCTCTGAAGCTGCTGCGGCCTCATCCTGAAGCATTAATGACGCTGTGGCCAAGGTTGAAGACAGATTCGAAACCATTACATTCGCTTTTGCGCTTACCGTATTTGTACTAAGGACAAATAGCCCAGCCATTGCCAGGATAGAGAATAATTTTTTCATTTCTTTCAAACTTAAATTTAGATTAGTTATTAGGGTTAAAGATAAAAAAAAAATAGAATTAAAAAATTAAAATTAGGGGGCCTTAGCCCCTATTTTCCCAAAATTCACGGGATATTCTAAAGCTTTTGATCCAATAAATTGAATATCCTTGAATATTCCATAAAAAGGGGTTTGACCCAGGCAGTTCCCGGGATGGGAAATTGAGAGACTGGATTATTCACTTTTTCTCCCATTTAAAGTCAATTGCAGCAAAACTTGTTTGTTAAAAGTGCTGCTATAACCCCTGTAATCTTATCGGTCTCAGGTATCAACAGCCCGGCTGTTTCTTGCTGTTCCCAATTCAGTTTTTCAAGCCTGTCACTGGGATTAGCTGTCGCTGATCCCTCAACCTCTATCATGGGGCCGGACAAGCATGGGAATCATAGCCCGGCTGCGCCGGTCTGTTCCCAATTCAGTTTTTCAAACCCACCTGTGGGGATTAGCTTTCGCTGATCCCTCAACCTCTATCATGGGGCCGGACAAGCATGGGAATCATAGCCCGGCTGCGCCGGTCTTTTTTCTTCGAAATTTCAGCGCTTGCAAAAGCAAGCTTTTGACGCGCTTCTTTTCAAAGAAATGTGCGCTTCGCGCACGATTCCCTTTTGAGCAGAGAGGAAGGGATTCGAACCCTCGATACACTTTTGGTGTATACACACTTTCCAGGCGTGCGCCTTCGACCACTCGGCCACCTCTCTAAAAATTGATCCCATACAGGGGTGCCCAAGAAACGAAATTTTTAGCAATCCGTAAAATTTTGCCGCTTTAATTTTAGGCCATTTCTCCCCTTAGGGAAGCCTCAAAGATCGTTTTAAATGAATTTGAGGAAACCCTGCTACCCAGAAGGTACATTAACTTGGCCAGGGCGGCCTCCGTTGTGATATCCTTCCCGTCAATCAAAGGGATCTGAGCCAGTTCAACACTGGTTTCATATTGGCCCATCAGAACACTGCCACCCCTACACTGGGTAACGTTTACAATATGCAGCCCCCTGTTCACTGCCTCCTTTAAGGCATGGATCAGCCAGGGTTCCGTAGGGGCGTTTCCCGCTCCATAGGTTTCCAGTATAAGTGCTTTCAATCCAGGGGTTTGCAAAAGGGCACTCACCCAGTGCTCGTGTATGCCGGGAAACAGTTTGAGAATACCAATTCGGTTATCCAGTTTCAGATGTACTTTCAGTGCCTTTCGGTTTTGCTGCTTTAACAGGAATTCGCGCTGAACATTCAGGTGTACCCCTGAATAAGCCAGAGCAGGGTAGTTTGGGGAATCAAAAGCCTCAAACTGTTCCGCATTCATCTTGGTGGTCCGGTTGCCACGGAATAATTTATTCTCGAAGTAGAGGCATACTTCCTGTATTACTGCCTTCCCTCCCTCCCTGAGGGAAGCGAACTGAATAGAGGTAATGAGGTTTTCTTTGGCATCAGTCCTCAGGTCGCCTATCGGTAACTGAGATCCCGTAAGAATTATCGGTTTAGCCAGGTTTTCCAGCATAAAACTCAGGGCAGAGGCTGTATAGCTCATCGTATCGCTTCCGTGCAAAACAACAAAGCCATCGTAATCATTGTATTGTTTTTCAATAATGGAGGCAATCTGTTTCCAGTGTGAGAGATTCATATTGGACGAATCTATTGGTTTGGAAAAGGACACCGAATGTATAGTACAATCCAACTGATGCAATTCAGGGATTTGTTGTACCAGGTTTTTAAAATTAAAGGCCCGTAACGATCCCGAATCGTATTCCCGAACCATCCCTATGGTACCTCCGGTGTAGATCAGTAAAATTTGTGGCGGCTTGTTTTTCACGGGTTCAGACTGTTTTACACTAAATGCCAAATACCTCTTTGGAATTTGTGGTGGTTGCGGAAGCTATCGTTTCTTGTGTACTTCCATAAATTTCTGAAAGTTTCTTTAAGACCTCCCGAAGATAGGAACTTTCATTTCTTTTTCCCCTGTATGGCACAGGAGCAAGATATGGGGAATCGGTTTCCAGAACAATGTGGTCTATTGGGATTTTATTCAAAAACTGGTCAATTTTTCCATTTTTAAAAGTGACCACTCCCCCAATTCCCAGTTTCATATTGTAAGATATTGCTTGCTGCGCCTGCTCATAGCTCCCGGTAAAACAATGGAATATACCTCGTAATTCAGGGCCTTTTTCAGATTCGAGCACTTCAAATATCTCATCGAAGGCTTCCCTGCAATGGATTACGATGGGCAGCTTATGGGCTTTCGCCATTCGGATCTGCCTCCTGAAAGCATCGGTTTGTTCCTGCAAGTGGCTTTTATCCCAGTACAGATCAATGCCGATTTCGCCTACCGCTACATATTCGCTCTTGGCCAACTGTTGGGATACGTGTTCCAATTCCTTTTCGTAATCGGCTTTTACATGGGTTGGATGCAGGCCGCACATCAGATGCATAAGTTGCGGGTATTTTCTTTTTAGGGCCAGCATATCGTTGGTATAAGACGCATCTATGGCCGGGATAAAAAATCGCTTAACCCCCGCTGCCATTGCCCGTTCAATCATTTCGTCCCTGTCCTCATCAAAAGCCTCTACATAAAGATGGGCATGTGTATCTGTAAGATTCATGCCGCAAAAATAGAACTATCTTTGTCAAAAAATAATATGGCATCGCTGAAAAAGCACTTGCTGAAAAAAGGGTATACCGCCATACCCCTCAGGCGTACCAATACAGAACATTTTGAATTGGATGTTGTCCTCAATGGGGTTGCTGGAAGATTTATTCTGGATACAGGAGCTTCAAATACCTGTGTTGGTTTTGAGGGCATTGAAACCTTCGGGTTGCAGTCCGAAACCTCTGAAATTAAGGCTGCAGGAGCCGGGGCAGTGGATATGGAGACACTGATTTCCACCAAAAACACCCTGGAAGTAGCCAGTTGGAAAAAGAAAAAACTAAAGATTGTGCTTTTCGACCTCAGCCATGTCAATCAGGCCCTGACCGCGCATAAGGCGGTTGCCGTTGACGGTATCATTGGAGCAGACATCCTCAGGAAAGGCAAAGCAGTTATAGACTGCAAAAAATGCCGGCTATTTCTGAAGTAGCAAAACAATTAATATTTATTCAAACGCTATAACTCCAGTGCCTTTTCCAGGTTCCCATCCATCAGGTGCTCTACAGGATTTTCTACCGCTTCCTTAACCGCCACCAGGAATCCTACAGACTCCTTTCCGTCTATAATTCGATGGTCATAGGAAAGCGCCACGTACATAACAGGGGCTATTGCAATGGCATCATTCCTGACAATAGGGCGATCCACAATATTATGCATTCCAAGGATACCACTCTGGGGCGGGTTGATTATTGGCGTCGAAAGCATCGATCCGAATACCCCGCCGTTTGAAATTGTAAAGGTTCCTCCGGTCATTTCATCAACTGTAATCTGCCCATCCCTTGCGCGCAGTGCCAGCCGTTTTACCTCAGCTTCGATTCCCCGGAAACTCAGGTTCTCTGCGTTTCGGATTACCGGAACCATAAGGCCTTTCGGACCGGATACGGCTATACTGATATCGCAGTAATCGTAGCTGATCATCTCTTTGCCGTCAATCATGGAGTTCACTGCCGGATACATCTGAAGGGCCCTGATGACCGCTTTGGTAAAGAAAGACATAAAGCCCAGACTTACGCCGTGTTTTTCCTTGAAGGCCTCTTTATGCGCTTCCCTTATTTCAAAAACGGCAGACATATCCACCTCGTTGAAGGTGGTGAGCATGGCCGTTTCGTTTTTCGCGGAAACGAGTCGCTCTGCTACCTTGCGACGCAACATGGAAAGCTTGGTGCGGGTCTCCCCCCTGGATCCTGACCCAGGGCTGCCCATTGAAGGAACAGCCTTTACAGCATCTTCCTTGGTTATTCGCCCATCTTTGCCCGATCCGGATACTTCAGAGGCATCTACCCCTTTTTCATCCATTATTTTACGAGCTGCCGGGGAGGCCGTTCCGCTGGCGTAGGTTTTTTTCTTTTCCTCCTGTTTCGGTTTACTTTTTTCAGTATCCCCGGAAACATCTTTCTTTTCTTCTTTTTTGGCTTCTTTCTTTTCTTCTGAAGCCTTCCCGGACTTAGAATCTCCTTCAGGCTTCTCCGCGCTGGTATCGATAAGGCAAACTACTTCCCCTACGCCAACTGCATCTCCCACTTCCGCCTTAAGGGTAATAATTCCGCTCTCCTCAGCAGGAAGTTCCAGGGTGGCTTTATCTGAATCTACCTCCGCTATGGCCTGGTCCTTTTCAACATAATCTCCATCGGCTACCAGCCATTCGGCAATTTCAACTTCTGTAATGGATTCCCCGGGTGAGGGAACTTTCATCTCTAAAATCATGCACTCTGGGTTATAGTTATTCTAACTCTTGTTTTTATTTCGATGCTTCCGCAGGCTGTTTCGGCCTGGTCATATTGTCTTTACTCTTGTCAAATACATAGTCAATGACCTGCTGGTGACGCATTTTTGAACGAACCGCGCTTCCGGCAGCTGGAGACGCATAGAACCTTCTGGAGGCAACCCGCAAGCGGGATGCTTCGCTGAAATGCATCATCATATGGCTCCAGGCTCCCATATTTCGGGGTTCTTCCTGTGCCCATACGATGTCATCCGCCTTTTTGTATTTTTCCATAATCGCCTTCATTTGCTCTGAAGGCAAGGGGAATAATTGTTCGATGCGCACCAGGGCCACATCATCCCGGCTCAGTTCTTCTCTGGCAGCCAGCAAATCGTAATAGAATTTTCCGGTACAAAAGACAAGCGTCTTAATTTTATCAACTTGCGCTTCTGCATCATCTATGACTTCCTGGAAGTGTCCTTCTGCCAATTCCTGTACTGATGACACACATTTGGGGTGACGCAACAGGCTTTTTGGGGTGAACACAATAAGGGGTTTACGATAGTTTACCAACATTTGCCGACGCAAGAGGTGGAATAAGCTTGCAGGGGTACTGCAATCTGCCACAAACATATTATCGCGTGCGCAGAGCTGCAGATAACGCTCCATACGCGCAGAGGAATGTTCCGCCCCCTGTCCTTCGTAACCATGGGGAAGTAACATCACCAGTCCATTCTGTATTTTCCACTTGTCCTCAGCGGCAGAAATATATTGATCGATCATGATCTGCGCCCCGTTGCTAAAGTCCCCGAACTGAGCCTCCCAAATGGTAAGGGTCCCCGGGCTGGCCATCGCATACCCATAATCGAATCCTACCACCCCGTATTCTGAAAGCAGGGAATTGTATATCTGGAATTTGCCCTGATCTTCAGAGAGGTGGTTCAAAAGCAACACTTCCTCTTCACTTTCCTCCACCTTCATTACCGCGTGGCGGTGGGAGAAGGTTCCCCGTTCCACATCCTGTCCGGACATACGCACGTCAAAGCCAGCCTGCAACAGGGAACCATAGGCGAGTAATTCCCCCATGGCCCAGTCCAGCTTATCGGTTTCATAAAACATTTTGCGACGGTCGGCCACCAGTTTTTCAACCTTGCGAAGAAACTTTTTATTCTTGGGCAATTCGGTGATCACACTGGCAATTTTTTCCAGCTTCTCCCTGGGGATGCTGGTGTCTACCCGTTCCATCATTTCCCATTCCCTTACATTCTCAAAACCTTTCCATTCATCCTCCATAAAAGGAGTAATCACGGTTTTATCTTCTTTTCGGGAATCTTCGAGTTTTTCTTCCAGGCTGGCGCGGTAATCGGCCTCCAATTTCTCCACGAAATCCTCATCGATAACCCCTTCGGAAATCAGCTTTTCCGCATAGATATCCCTGGGGTTTTTATGCTTTGATATGGCCTTGTAAAGCTTGGGTTGTGTAAAGCGCGGTTCATCGCCTTCGTTGTGCCCATATTTTCGGTAGCCCAATAAATCCAGGAAAACGTCCCTCTGAAACCGCATTCGGTATTCCAGGGCAAAGAGCGCGGCATGCACCACTGCTTCCGCATCATCCGCATTGACATGCAGTACCGGGCTAAGGGTAACTTTTCCCACATCCGTACAGTAAGTGGATGAGCGGCCGTCCAGGTAATTGGTAGTGAACCCTATCTGATTATTGACAACCATATGGATGGTACCCCCGGTTCCATAGCCATCCAGACTGGCCATCTGGACCACCTCATAGGCAATCCCCTGTCCGGCAATGGCAGCGTCTCCGTGTACTACAATGGGCAGAACATTGCTTACATTATCCGGGCAATGCGCATCCTGTTTGGCCCTGGTTATTCCTTCCACTACGGCACCTACCGTTTCCAGGTGCGAAGGGTTTGGGGCGATATTCATATTGATGCGGGCCCCGGAATCGGTTTTACGCTCGGAAGTCCAGCCCAAATGATATTTTACATCCCCGTCAAAGATCTCCTGTTCATAATCCTTGCCGTCAAATTCACTGAAAATATCCTTGGCTGATTTCCCAAAAATATTGGTAAGCACATTTAAACGACCCCGGTGGGCCATTCCCATAACAAATTCCTTTACCCCCATTTCAGCAGCCCGTTCCACAATGGTATCAAGGGCCGGAATCAGGGATTCGTTCCCTTCCAGAGAGAACCGTTTTTGCCCCACATACTTGGTGTGCAGGAAGGCTTCGAACGAAACGGCTTCATTTAATTTCCTCAGGATGTGCTTCTGGGTATCTGCACTGAATTTTGGATGGTTGTCATTTACGTTCAGCCAATCCTGAATCCACTGAACCCGCTCGGGGCTTCGGATATACATATATTCAACCCCTATAGCCTCACAGTAGATCCGCTGCAGGTGGTCAATGATTTCCCTTAAGGTATTCGGACCAATCCCTATGATCTCCCCTGCGCTGAAGGTAGCATCCATATCGGATTCATCCAGGCCGAAATTCTCGATGTCCAGAGTTGGGGAATAACTTCTCCTTTCCCTTACCGGGTTTGTTTTTGTAAATAAATGCCCCCGGCTGCGATAGCCATCAATCAGGCGGACAACCTGGAATTCTTTTTGCAGGGTCTCCGGCATAGAGCTTACTGCCCCGTCACCATGTCGTACCAGCCCGGAAAGGGCATCGATGTCCAGATCTTCCAGGGCACTTTCGGTCCCGAAATCAAATCCCTGGAAAAAAGCCCTCCAACTGGGCTCTACACTGTCCGGATGCGTTCGGTAACGGTCGTATAGGTCTGAAAAAAAAGCGGTGTGAGCCGCGTTTAAAAAGGAATATTTGTCCATCGAAAAGCTGGTAAATCTCGCTTAAAATAATTTATCAAAAATACAATTTTTCAGATGTATAGAGTAACTTGGGAGGGTATTTTACGCAAAACTGTTGCAGTATGGCCTCATTTAAGACCATTCTTCCAAAATATCGGTGCTTTATTGTGTTTTTCTGGCTCATTTGCCTGACTGCCCCAGCCCTGCTTCAGTCCCAAAGAGCATCTTTCGGTTCCAAACTGCAGTATGGGGGCGGATTGGGCCTCAGCTTTGGACGCGATGCCTATTCTGTAAACCTCGCTCCAAGTGCTATCTATCCGGCCAGTGAGCAAATAGCAATTGGATTGGGGATCAGTTTTTCAAGCTCGAAATTTGGTGATGACAAACTGCTCGCTTACGGAGGGAGCCTGATTAGCCTTTTTAATCCCATTCCGCAATTACAAACCTCCCTGGAGTTTGAACAGTTGCGCGTACGTTTTGATTACAACAATGACGGGGTACGGGAAAAGTACTGGCTGCCTGCCTTATATGCCGGGCTTGGATACCGCTCCGGGAACGTGACTGTTGGTATTCGATACGACCTTTTATTCAATGAAAATCGGAGTCTGTATGCGGATCCGTGGGCCCCTTTCCTCAGGTTTTATTTCTAAGGTCAGGGTTTGTAATGCCGTCGGGTCCATACCTTTAACCATTCCCTTTGCAGTATTTTAAAGGTAATTTGCTCTGAGGCCTCTACGGCATCTGAGGGTGTGAAATTCCTGAATGCCCGTTCGGAAATATCCATGGCATACATCAGGGTCAGGTATTGGTCAAAGTTTTCGAGCAACAAACGGTAAATGAGCTCCTTAAGGTAGTCCGTCAATTCAGCGGCGGTTGGTTCGGGCTTTAGCTGCAGGCTAAATGAAATTCCGGCCCGGTTTACGTCTTTTTCCAACTGCAACAGGAGTTCTGTGTACATTTGCTGTTGCCCGGCATAGGCCAGCAACTCTGCACTATTGTCAAACTCCTTTCTCATTAGATAAGTGGCTGCCTGTAACCCTTTAGGCTCAGTTCTTGTAAACCTTTCCGTCTTTCATGACGAACGCTACCTTTGCCAGCAGGCCTGCATCGTCCAGCGGGTTACCTTCAACTGCAATGATATCCGCTAAAAAGCCGGATTTAAGTTGTCCGAGGGAATCCCCCATTCCCAACAGCTTTGCATTGGTGACGGTGGCAGCCCGGATAGCGGCCTCTACAGGCATTCCAGCCTCAACCATATAGACGAATTCCCCAGCGTTTTCACCATGCGGGAATACACCCGCGTCGGTTCCAAAAGCAATCGGGACTCCTTTTTTATAGGCCCTGGAAAAGGTGTCCTGAATGAGCGGTCCAATTTCTTTGGCCTTTTTGGCAACTACCTCAGGAAAATACCCTGGGATTTCAGCATTGCGGGCCGCTTCTTTGCCGGCAGAGATGGTAGGTACCATGTATACGCCATATTGCTTCATCAGTTCCATGGTTTCTTCACTCATCATGGTCCCGTGCTCAATAGTATTGATCCCGCCTTTTATTGCGCGCTGCATTCCTTCATCCCCATGAGCGTGGGCGGCAGAAAGCATTCCGTAATCCTTTGCCGTCTGTGTGATCGCCTTGATTTCCTCTATGGTAAATTGCGGGTTTTGCCCGTTTTTAGCCACGCTGAGCACTCCTCCCGTAGCTGTGATTTTAATCACATCTGCTCCTTCCTTGTAGCGTTGCCGCACCGCTTTTCTTCCGTCCTCCGGCGAATTAACGACCCCTTCCTTGGGTCCGGGATCTCCCATTAAATCATAACTGCGGCCATTGGTCGGGTCTGCATGCCCGCCTGTAGTGGCGATAGCTTTTCCGGCTGTAAAGATCCTTGGGCCGGGAGTCAGTCCCCTGCCTATCGCTTTTCGCAGGGCAATGTTTACCCCGGATCCTCCCAGGTCACGGACGGTTGTAAAGCCGGCCATCAGCGTGCGTTCGGCATAGACTGCAGCTTCAAAGGCAACATCTGCCGGATTAGCCGTAAACTGTTTGATATAGCGATCAGGGCTGGATTGGCCTTCTATGTGAACATGCATATCGATAAGGCCGGGCAGCACTGTTAAGGCCCTCAGATCTATCACCTGGTCCTGACCGGAGCCTTGTGTAAAACCATTTTCTACTGCAACAATTCGGTTATCTGAAATTACCAGGGTTTTTTCGTTTTGCAGTTTTCCACTGGCCACATCCAGCAGGCTGCCGCACTGTAGGTAGGTTTGCTGTCCGAAGGACAAAATGCCTGCCCATAAGATCAAGAATAGTACGCTGTATTTTTTCATAGTGTTCTCATTTAGGTTCTTCTCAATTTCAGGTGGTTACCCGTCTGATCTTTTGTTCCCACTGCCAGGCCGATTTCATTGCCTCGTCAAGGGTGGATTTAGCCTTCCATCCGAGCACGTTGTTTGCCTTTGAAGTGTCTGCATAGGCAGTTGTTATATCCCCTGGCCTCCTGCCCACTATTTTGTAGTTCAGCTTTTTTCCGGAAACCCGTTCAAAACTCTGAATAACTTCCAAAACGGAACTTCCGGTGCCCGTACCAATATTAAATACCTCATAATTCCCTTGTTGCTTCTCCTGAAGCAAGCGTTCAAGGGCTACCACATGTGCTTTTGCAAGATCTACCACATGGATATAATCTCGTATGCAGGTACCGTCAGGGGTAGGATAGTCATTTCCAAACACGGATAACTCCTTGCGAAGCCCCGCAGCGGTCTGGGTTATAAAAGGTACCAGGTTCTGGGGTACCCCAATCGGCAACTCACCAATCTCAGTTGAGGGATGCGCCCCTATCGGGTTAAAATACCTCAGAGCAATCGCCCTGAAATTATCCTGAACGCGGCAGGTATCCCGAATGATCTCCTCCCCTATCTGCTTGGTATTCCCGTAAGGTGATTCTGCTGGCTTTACCGGAGCCTGCTCGGTGATGGGCATCTCGTCTGCCTGCCCGTACACGGTACAGGAGGAACTGAAAATAAAATGCGCCTGCTCTTTTTTAACCAGCTGCTGCAGCAGATAAACCAGGGAACTCAGGTTGTTTTCGTAATATTTCAGGGGTTGTTCCACACTTTCTCCAACCGCCTTGGAGGCTGCAAAATGGATTACCCCACAAACCTCCGGATAGGCCTTAAAGAAGCTCTCCACAGCAGTGCGATCCCTTAAATCCATCTTTTCAAAAGCGGGCCGTTTGCCGGTTATGGCCGTAATCCGGTCCAGCACCTCTTCCGAGGCGTTTGAACAATCGTCGATAATGACCACATCATGTCCTGCCTCCTGTAATTCCACAACGGTATGGGATCCTATAAACCCCAGTCCTCCCGTAACGAGTATTTGCATAGTATTTTATTAAAGCGCCTGCATGTTACGCCAGGCGGCAGAAAATCCCAAAAACTTTAGACAAAGTTGCTATTGATCCAGATAATGCAACACTGTTTGAGTAATATGGTTCAATTGTTCCTCGTCCAGTTCAGTATGCATGGGAAGGGAAATGACCTCCTCACTCAGCTGGTTGGTTACTGGAAAATCGGCCTCCCTGTAGCGGGAATCCTGGTACGCTTTCTGTCGGTGCAGGGGGATGGGATAATAGATCCCAAAGGGGATCCCTTTTGCCCCAAGTTCTGTGGCCAGCCCGTCTCGCTTGCCTGCTCCAACTTTGAGGGTGTACTGGTGGAATACGTGGCAATCACAGGTGTCGCAAATCCCCTCGCAGCTGCGGACCGTCTTGGGAACCGTTAGCAGGGGGTGCGCCCTGAAAGCCTTATTGTAATACCGGGCAGCATCCCGCCGCCGCTCACAATAGCGGTCCAGGTGGGGTAGTTTCGCTCGCAATACTGCTGCCTGCAGGGAATCCAAACGGGAGTTAACCCCTATTACATCGTGGTGGTAACGCTCGTACATTCCGTGATTCACGATTCCCCTGATATAATGAGCCAGGTCGTAATCATTAGTAAATATTGCTCCTCCATCACCATAGCATCCGAGATTCTTGGAAGGAAAAAAAGAAGTGGCCCCCACATGGCCTAGTGTCCCAGCTTTCTTTTTGCTGCCATCGGGAAACTGATAATCTGCACCAATGGCCTGTGCATTATCTTCTATGACCAAGAGATCGTGTTTTTTGGCGATCTTCAGAATCGCATCCATATCTGCACACTGTCCGAAAAGATGCACCGGCACAATGGCCCTGGTCTTTGGAGTAATGGCTTTTTCAATGGCCTTGGGATCAATATTGAAGGTTTCCGGATCTACATCGACCAAAACAGGGGTTAATTGCAAAAGGCCAATAACCTCCACGGTCGCGGCAAAAGTGAAATCGGCTGTAATTACCTCGTCTCCGGGTTTAAGCCCCAGACCCATCATGGCGATCTGCAGGGCATCTGTACCATTGGCACAGGGAATCACGTGTTTAACGCCCAGATACGTTTCGAGGTCTTTCTGGAAATTTTGAACCTCAGGCCCGTTAATAAAGGCAGCACTTTCTAAAATGTTGTCAAAGGAATTCCTTATCTGATCTTTAATGTCCTGATATTGATTCACCAGGTCCACCATTTGGATTTTTCGCATAGCAGAAGATTCTTCTCACAAACTTACAAAATAAAGGAGCCCTCAACAATGAATTAATCAAAGAAGCGTATTTTAGCGCAAAACCCTGTACCGTTGTTTTTCCTATACGATCTGGCCGTCCAATTCTCCGCATTTATCCTGAGAATTCTCGCATTCTTTTCCCCAAAAATAAACTTGTTTGTCAGGGGCAGGCAGCAGACAGCTGGCATATTGAAAAACTTCAGGGAACCGGGAAAAAAACTTATCTGGATGCATACGGCCTCCCTTGGGGAATTCGAACAGGGATTGCCCGTTCTGGAACAACTCCAGCAGGAATACCCTCACTACCAGTTTTTAGTCAGTTTTTTCTCTCCCTCGGGCTATGAAGTAAAAAAGGGTAAGGTCAAGGGAGCTCATACCTGTTATCTGCCCCTGGACCAGAGAAATAAAGTGAAACAGTTTCTGGATACGCTAAACCCGGAGATAGCCATCTTTGTCAAATATGAGATCTGGCCCAATTATTTTCGGGAATTAAAGCACAGGCAAATTCCGCTCATTATGGTTTCTGCCATATTCCGGGAAAAGCAGATATATTTTAAATGGTACGGCTCCTTTATGCGTAAAGTTCTGGATAGCGTGTCTCATTTTTACCTGCAGGATAAACGGTCTGAGGAATTACTGCTGGGAATTGGCATTCAAAACCTGAGTGTAAGCGGGGATACCCGTTTTGACCGGGTTTATAAAATCCGTAACCAGCAATCTTCCCTTGACTTCATGGAGCACTTTAAAGGCAATCGCTTTTGCCTTGTAATGGGCAGCAGCTGGCCGGAAGATGAAGCCCTGTTACCCCCATTGTTGGAAGACTCTGAAAAAGAAAAGCTTTGCCTGGTTATTGCCCCGCATAAAACGGATTCAAAAACCATTGAGAAACTACATCGTATTTTGGGTGAGCAGGCAGTCCGGTATTCCCAAAGAGAAGAAATGGATTTAGATACTGCCAGAATACTCATTGTTGATACCATTGGCCTGCTTACAAAAATCTACGGTTATGCAGACCTTGCTTATGTGGGAGGTGGGTTTGCCACAGGTCTGCACAACACCCTGGAACCTGCAGTTTATGGCATTCCCGTTCTTTGCGGACCTCAATACGAGGGTTTTAAAGAGGCTGAAGACCTGGTAAGGCTTGGGGGTGTCCGGGTCACAGGCCATGCTTCGGAATTTAAAGAGACTGTACTGGAATTTTTAAATAGTCCGGCAAAAAAGGTAGAAATCGGTAGCATAAATCTCAAATATATTACAGAAAACAAGGGGGCCAGCATCCAAATCCTGGACGGGATTCGTACATTATTAAAATGATTAGCCCCCAAATTCATGAAACCCACCTTTTGCCTGATGGCTTCCATCCTTTTTTGCCTGGTCTTCAGTAGTTGTCTGCAACGGGAGAAAAGCCAGGCACCTGCTCTGGATTCCAAACCCATTCCGGACACAGCAAAACTCCGACAATATCCCAGACCGCAAATCCCGGATACCAAAAAGAAGCAGGACACACTTCGTCCAATACTGGCGCTGCGCGATTAAAGCAAGTAAGAATCCATTAGTTTTTTTTGGCTAGCTTTAACGGGACCAAACCATTCCCGCTTATGAGCGCCAAGATCTTTCGTATTTCCCTTATTGCAGCTTTAGCCGGCTTCCTTTTCGGATTTGATACCGTGGTAATCAGTGGGGCAGAAAAGAAATTGCAATTGTTATGGGAGACATCTGATGCCTTCCATGGAACTGTGGTTATTGGCATGGCCCTTTTCGGAACCGTTTTGGGGGCTATTTTTGGCGGGATCCCCACCAATAAGCTGGGCCGAAAAAAAACGCTGATTCTGATCGGGCTATTGTATACAGCTTCCGCTTTGGGCTCTGCCCTTTCAAATGACCCCGTAACTTTCGGAATCTTCCGCTTTATAGGCGGGATAGGCATCGGGGCATCAACTGTGGCAGCCCCATCCTATATTTCTGAGATCGCCCCGGCCCGTAACAGGGGAAAATTGGTTGGCATGTACCAATTCAATATCGTTTTTGGTATCCTTATAGCATTTTTCTCGAATTATCTGCTCAACGGAATCAGTGAGAATGACTGGAGATGGATGGTTGGTGTAGAAGCCATCCCGGCCTTTATCTATACGGTTTTTGCTTTTGGCATCCCGAAAAGTCCCAGATGGTTATTAACCCATGGAAAGGAATCCGAGGCTTCTGCCATTCTGGACCGGCTGGGGCTGGAAGTAACCATAGAGCAGATAAAGGAAGATATGTTGCAAAGTCAAATGGCCAGTAAAAAGTCTGAAACCATCTTTATTAAAAAATACCGCTTCCCCCTGATCCTCGCTTTCCTGATAGCGTTCTTTAACCAATTCTCAGGCATTAATGCCTTTCTGTATTACGCCCCAAGGATTTTTGAGGCGGCGGGCCTTGGGGAGGATACGGCCCTGCTCAGCAGCATCGGCATTGGTTTTACCAACCTGGTCTTTACCCTTTTTGGGATCTACCTGATTGATCGGCTCGGACGCCGGCAACTCATGTATTTCGGATCTTTTGGATATATTATTTCCCTGACCCTTGTAGCCATGGCATTTCTGCTCAACTGGACCGGCCTGATGGTACCCACCTTCCTGTTCCTCTTTATTGCAGCCCACGCCATTGGGCAGGGGGCCGTAATCTGGGTCTTTATCAGTGAAGTTTTCCCAAATCACCTGCGCGCCTCCGGACAGGCATTCGGAAGTTCCATTCACTGGATCCTTGCCTGGCTGATCCCCTCCTCTATCCCGGTTTTGTTTGCTTGGATCGGACCCGGGCCGGTATTTGGATTCTTTGCCTTTATGATGGTCCTTCAATTGCTGTTTGTTCATTTTATGATGCCGGAAACCAAAGGGGTTTCCCTGGAGGAATTAAGCAAAAAACTTACTGGCAGGAATGCATCCTGAAAACCCTCTAATTCCTCAAAAAAAAGGACCATCAGGCTTTCCGGGAGCATTCTACAGACGTTAATCGAAAGAAATGGGTGTTTTGTCCTGGGCCCCGACATACCCCTATACATTGATCAAAATCCTGACAGAATACGGCTTTTATTGCCTTGCTTTTTAGTATATTGTATGAAATTATATGAATTATGGGAAATGAAATATCCATAGGCACCCGTTTTCTGAATGGGTTTCTAAGTGTTATGGTCGTGGTTCTGATACTGGTGCTGGCCGCCGTTGTGGTGTGCCTGATCCTGGCCGCTTTTGGCGTATTTTAGACGGTTTTTCCCCAAACATTACAAATCTTATGAAGTTTTGAGTGACTTCTAACCTCAGCAAAAACATCCCTCCTTTGGAGGGTTTTTTGTTTAATGGGATGGCGGAATACTGTGCTTTTTTAAGATGCGAATCTTTTCTTTTTCCCCAATGGGGGACTTCCTTTGCCTGTAAAGTGCATCCAGCGCCCTGCTGCGGATTTTCGCGATATCCACAATTCGTCCGGGATAGTCTACTGTATACTTAAAATCATAAAATTGCATTTCCAGTGGCTGGATCCTCCAGGGTTCTATTGCCAAAGCCGGGGGCAGAGTCCTCAATTCCGGAACGTATTTTTTTATAAAGATGGCTTCCGGGTCGTGTTCTATGGCATTTTTTGTCGGATTGTATACCCTTAGTGTATTGGTCCCTGTAAATCCAGCCTGCATTTGCAATTGACCGTAGTGTATCCCGGGCTCAAAATCCAGGAATTGACGGGCCAGCCAGTGGCTCCCCTGGCTGAAATGCTGAAAGAGGTGATGGGTAAGGAAGGAAACTACCATGGCCCTGAGTCGGAAATTAATGTATCCGGTCTGATGTACACAGCGCATCGCGGCGTCGATAAGCGGGTAACCAGTCTGGCCCTTTTCCCAGGCCTTTATATATTCAGTATTTACAGGCTGTTCTAAAGACAGGAAGGCCCTGTTGACCGCTTCGAACTGCATCCGGGGCTCGGCTTCAAATTTTTGTATAAAGTGGCTCTGCCATCTTAGCCGGGAGCCAAACGCCCTGGTTTGCCTTAGCCATTTCCCACGGCCTTTGCACTCCTGCAATTGCTGATAAATTTCCCGGATGGAAAGGTTCCCCCAGGCGATATAGGGAGACAGCCGGCTGCAACCGCTGCGGGAAGCCTCCGGTTTGGATATGGCAGATGAATAATTTGCAATGCGACTCTGAAGAAAACTCTTAAGGTACTTAAGGGCTGCTTTCCGGCCACCTTTCTGGAAACCGTGGTTTCGGGTGGGCCGGCCTATAGACTCCCAGCTGGTTCCCATCCGATTGATTTCTGAAGGATTAAATAAAAATGCCTGTTCCCAGCGAGCCATTTGCAATGGACTGCTCATGTAAGTGTTCCAGTTTGCTACCCAATCTTCCCTGTCGGTACTGCCACGACGAACCCCATTGTTTTGAAATTCCTTCCAGCTTATTCCCTGTTCACGGCAATAAGTTGCAAATTCCAGGTCTCTTCTGTAGGTCAGGTCGATACCTGTTTCCATATGGCTAAAGATGGTCTTGATTTTATATGAACGGCTAAAGTCTTTGAAAAAAGGAATTGCCTCGGCACGTACTGCTAAAATGGCCGTATTGTATGAGGCCAATTGCTCCTGCAGATCCAACAGGCTTTCCCGCACAAAATCCCAATGCCGCTGGCTGTAATGAGGGTCCGCCTCCAGGCTGGGTTCCAGCAGGTAGAGGAGCAATAATTTTTCCCCGGAGGCAACCGCACTGGCGAGCCCCTCATTGTCTTCCAGACGGAGGTCCCGCTTAAACCAAAAAATATTGCAACTGGGTTTATTCATCTGTAGAAATACAAAAATAAGGCAGGAGGTCTGGGAGGCCAAACAAACCGGGACAAGTCTCCAGTAAAGAATACAGGCCCGTGCCTGTTTGTTACCTCCGATAATTGTGGGCAGCCTTCCTGAGCCGGTCCATAATGGCTTTTCCTATCCCCTCCTCCGGTACGGCTTCAGCTACAATACAATCCAGCCCTGCATTTTCCATTTCATGCATGGCCCCAAACATCCTGGACGCATATTCTGTGAGGTCTGCCGTTTTGGTCAGTCGGATATATTTCGCATAGCGTTTATCCTCCGGCAGGGAATAGCTGATTAGCCCGGCTTTGGACCAATCCAGCGTATCTGCCAGTTCAGGGCTGTACAGATAAAAAGGGGTCTCTGGGCTGTAGTGTGATTCCAGCATGCCGGGAGCAGGCAGGCCTTCTGCCAGGGGCTCCCGGGATTCAGGGAGTACCTCGGCAAGATCGGAAGCAGTAATTACCCCCGGCCTAAGAATCTGAAAACCATCCGCATTGAGACGGATGATGGTAGATTCTATCCCCACCCGGGTGGGTCCTCCCTCCAAAATAAAATCTGCCTCAGGCAAATTCCTCTGAACATGATGGGCTTCGGTAGGGCTGATCCTTCCGAATTTATTGGCGCTGGGAGCAGCAATCGGGCATCCGGCTTCCCGGATGAGCTGCAGGGCTACCGGGTGGTTGGGCATGCGGATTCCCACGGTTGGCAAACCCGAGGTAACTATATCAGGAATGACTTCCATTTTGGGCAATACCAGGGTCAGGGGGCCAGGCCAGAAAGCTTCGGCAAGTAATCCAATCCGGTCATCATCTGAAGCTGCCAGTTTCGGCAGCATGCCGATATCTGCAATATGAACAATGAGCGGATCAAAAGAAGGCCGTTCCTTTAGCTCGAAGATACGGGCAACTGCCAAAGGGTTCAGGGCGTCTGCGCCCAGGCCGTAAACGGTTTCAGTCGGAAATGCAACTACCCCGCCTTTCTGGATGCAACTGGCTGCTTTTTTTATGGAATCTGTTTCTGACAATGCCATAGTAACCATGGAGTTATAGCCCCAATACAGTTTATGGCAGCAAAACTATTAAATTATTAAATGGGTATTGGCAAGAAGGTACTTATTGTTTCCTTCCTTTTAAATAGGAAAAAAGCATATTCAGTACAAAGACAAGTTGTGCAAGGGCCGTAAGCATAAAAACAGCGAGTACCAGCCAGTTAATCCTCCTATTCATAAAATAGGCCTGCATTTGTTGCTCGACGTTTTCGAAAAATTCAGGGCCTTCCGGTACGGGCCTGGAATTTCCGTAAAGAAAAAACACGAAAAGGGCACTGAGGCCTAAAGCCATTAACAATACATGAACCACAGTCAAAATATCTGATAGTGGTATCTTCCTGCGTCTAAAGAACCAGTAAACCAAGCCGGTCAAAACGGTAGTAAGTGCCAGAAACAAAGCAAAGAGGGGGTACGCAACAACAAAATAGGTACCTGCCAGGTCAAAGTCTACGGATTCCTGCCGAAACAGGAAAACAGAGAGCAGGAAAACAAAGGCTATTAGCCAGAAAAAATACTCCGGATGGCTGATGATTTTTTTCACAATGCTATTTAACTATGCTAAAGTTGTTTGAATACACCATTCAGCTTCTTATTATTGGTATCTTACAGATTCCTTTCAGGAACCTTCATATGCCTCCTTTATCCAGGCCAGCAGTTCCTTATCCACTTCTTCTGTGCTGTGGAGTTGCACCCTGTGGGTGCACATGCTGCCAAATGGACCGGAATCCCCCAGCCTATTGCTTGTAGCCTTCCCGGGCAATTTCAACCCCAGATCAATCCTGGATTTTGTGGCTGGCTTAACAAGGGCAAACTGGCGTTTGCGGATAAAACTTACACTTCCTTTTTTGGGGCTAACCGTGATATCCTCCCCAAGCTTGAGAATGCCGGATTTAAGTATTTCATAAATTGGGTACAGTTGTTCTTTCCCTTTATATTGAGCGGCTACCAAATCTTCGGGTGAACTGTCTTCAGATTTGGATAAACTTACAATGGTATTTGCAAAACCATGGGTTATTCCGTGTTCTTTCTTTAGATAATTGACTGCCTCAGAATGTTTTGCGAAAGACTTCTTTTTAAGAACTGCTTTCCACCCTTCCAGGGATTTCCCTGTTTTTTCAGGCATGTTGGCTATCATAGTTTGGAGGGCCTGGTCCATGCTTTTTAGTATTATGGCTCCCCGGAGGATCAGGGATGCAGATTTAACTACAGTAAGTTACGATTTTTGGAGATATGCGAAAGACACAAACAAAAAACCCGTCCTAAAGGGACGGGTTTTGAACGTACAGGTGAAAGGACTCGAACCTTCACGCCTTGCGGCACTAGTACCTGAAACTAGCGTGTCTACCAATTCCACCACACCTGCATTTTGACATTGGCTGCCAATTGGGCGACAAATGTAGTAATTTTTCGGCGTCCCCTACAAAAAGAAAATAAAAAAAGCCATCCCATACTGGACAGCTTTTTTTGAGTTGTACAGGCGGAGAGACTCGAACTCTCACACCTTTCGGCACTAGATCCTAAGTCTAGCGTGTCTACCAATTCCACCACGCCTGCAACTAAATTCCCGGAACGGAAAATGGTTTTCCTCAAAGGGATTGCAAATATAATTCAATTTTCAATATTTACCAGAGCTTCCATAATTAATACTTCTGACCATATGGAATATCAAATACTCAGTTATGAGTATTGGCAAGCTGTTAAAATCCTTTAAAGGGTTAAGGGCTACTTGAAAGTCATAGTCTCCACCCCTTTCCAGTTATCCTCTATTTCCTGGGTAATAAGATGGGCAGACCTGTTTAAGAATAATTTTGCCGGTTGGTCGCTGGTATTTTTCTTAAAAATTTCCTGAAAACTTACGGCAGCCATGGCAAACTCCTTTTTAAAGAAAAGTTCCATCGCCCTGTCAAAATTCTTCAGGTTTTCCAGTTTATGATCCTGGAGCCCCTGTTCATCCCCATTGATGCACTCGTACAATTTGATCGGTTTCTGTTTTCCTTTTAACTGTACCTTTCCCAGGTACCTGAAATCAAATTCTTCTGGCGCAATCATATTGTCCAAACACTCCTGTGTGAGTAAGATAGTGGTCCCATAATGTTTGGAAAGCCCTTCAATCCGGGCAGCCGTATTTACGGTATCTGAAATGATGGCTGCATCCAGCCTTTCGCGATCGCCAGTGATCCCCAGGATTAACTTGCCGCTCTGCATTCCTACACCAACCCTAACAGCCTGCCTGTCTTTCAATGCCCTTTCGTTGTTGTATTCCCTTAGCGCAGCCTGCATTTCCACCGATGCATTCAGGGCTCCCTGCGACCCTTCTGTAAACAAAGCCATAAAGCCATCTCCCAGATACTGCATAATAAAGCCGCCGTTTTTTCTGATTATAGGCCCCATCCGATTATTAAAAGAATTCACAAACAAGAAATTGTCTGTTGGGCTCAGGTTTTCTGAGATACTGGTAAAGTCCCGGATATCCACAAAGACCACAGTAACCTCACGTTCCACCTGGTCCCCGAGGAAAACTTCCGTGATTTTAGCCTTTCCAAGCGACTTTATAAATTCTGATGGGACAAACTTCTGGCTTACATCGTGTATTTTTCGAATAGCCTCCTCCCGCTCCTGCACTTCCTTTAGTCCTTTTTGATACAGATGGGCACTTTCTATTGCAGTAGCAGACTGCAGTGCAATGGTGGTCAGTAATTTTAATTCGGCAGCCGTGTATTCAATTGAGTCCTCATGCCCCAGCAGGACCATTCCGAGGGTGCGGTGCTTTACTTTCAAAGGGGCGTACATGACGGTCTTTAAATGTTGCAGTGCCGGATTACTGGCTATGCGCTCAGCAGGAACGATTGAGGAAGTCCCCCTCTTGATCAGCTCCTTCAGCATATTGTTCTGGCTGTCTATAAAATCCTGTCGCCTGGGATTTTGTCCGAACTGGGCTATACTGATCACCCTGTCCTGTTCGGCCTCGTACATCAGGAAAAGCCCGTGGGTCATTTCTATGATCTGGGAAGCCTCCTGCAGCGCCACCTGTGCAATGGATTCGGCGTCAATCTTTTCAGAAATCATCTCACTCAGCCCATAAATCATATTGATTTCCCGATAAAGCCCAAGTACTTCCTTCCCGATATTCTTCTTATCCCATTCCTTTTGAAATAGTAACAAAATGGTATCCCTGATAAGAACAGCTTTCTCCTGCCGGTAATAAAAGCTTCCCAAAAATGTTTCTTCAAACTTTAAAGGAGAAGAGTGCTCCAGGTGCTCCGGTTCTCCCCATAAAACTGCCCCACTACTATCTTTAACGCTAAACTCGTATCCTGAGTTACGAGAAATATCCCCTAATATTTTTATTGAGGCTTCATCGCGTTTCAAGATATACTTGAGAGTTCTTAATGCGGCTTTCTGGATCATTGTCGGGTCTTAACCTCTTAATATGGATTCGGCAACAGATAACATTTCATCCGGGTCAAAGGGTTTGGTCATGTATTTGTCCGCCCCCATCTCAAGACCTTTCTGCCGATCTACCTCCTGCCCCTTGGCAGTTAATAAAACAATATAAATGTCAGACAGGTTCAGCTCCTTTTTTACCTTCTGGCAAACCTGCATCCCGTTCATTTTTGGCATCATTACATCCAGGAATACCAGGTTGGGCCGTTCCTTCTGGATCAGGCTGAGGGCTTCTTCCCCATTTTCAGCAAAAAGCAATTCAACCCCTTCATCCTCCAGGTCTTCCAGGGTTTGTTCGATCAGCATCCTGATATGGGCTTCATCATCTACAATTAGCAATTTTTTATCCATGTTATTTTCTAAGGTTTTTAAATGAATACTAGGCTACTGGTAAACAAAAAACATCACATTTTCCATCCCCTTCTGGAATTTGAGTTCCTTGATGGATTTGTCTCCGTTTTCGTGCAGGGAGTTCAGCATAATGATATCCGGTTTGATTTCGGAAGCCGTTTCCAGCAACTTGTCGGGATTGGCTTCAACCACCTTGTATCCCCGTGCCGTAAGCACATCTGTTAGCGATTTAACGGTAGAGGCGTCTTCGTCCACCACCAATACCCTTTTTTTGGAAACCCCCTGCTCCAAGAGTTCATCCACTTCGTGAAAAAGCTTCTCGGTATCGATGGGCTTGGTCAGGTAGCGGTCTACCCCAATCCTGAGGCCGCGTTCCTTATCCTGTACAATGGAGAGGATTATGATGGGGATATCCATGGTGGCCGGGTCGTTTTTCAGAACGGCAGCAACATCAAAGCCATTGATTTCGGGCATCATCACATCCAGTATAATCAGGTCGGGTTTGCTGACCCTTACCATATCCAGGGCTGCCTTCCCGTCTGCAGCTTCCTTTACGTTGTACCCTGCATCTGAGAGCTCCTGCCGCAGCAGGGAACGGATGGGGGTGTCATCATCAACCACCAGGATAGTAGGGATGTCCTCCAGGGTCTTTTTGGAACTGTGTTTTATCTGCTTTTTCAGGCTCTTCAGGATGCGCTCCAGTTGGATGGGTTGCTCATTGCTTTCGCCCAGTGTCGGGACAGAGAAAAAGAAGGTACTGCCTACATTCAATTCACTATTCATCCAGATAATCCCGCCGTGATGCTCTATGATTTCCCTGCAAATGGGAAGTCCCAGCCCGGTTCCCTGGGGCTTATCTGTTAGGGTGTCGCCGGCCTGCCGGAAGCGCTCGAATACCTTATGCTTGTCTGTCTCAGCAATACCGATACCGGTATCCTGAACCTCAACGATGATTTGCCCCTTATCCTGGTAGGCCTCAATAGTAACCGTCCCCTTTTCCGTAAATTTGACGGCATTTGAGAGGAGGTTGATAACCACCTGAATCAGTTTATCCTCATCCCCGCTGATCAGGGGCAGGTCCTTGGGTATTTTTTTCTTAAGCGCCAGCTTCTTGTTCTCGAACAGGGAAGAGGTGGCCGACATAGCCCTGCTCAGGATATCCTGAATAAAAATGGGTTTCATGTTCCAGTCCATCCGCCCGGATTCGATCTTCGCCAGATCCAGCACGTCGTTTATCAGGCTGGTAAGCCGCTCTCCTTCCGAGACCACCACTTCCAGGTTTTCGCTTACCTGTTTCATGGTCTTCTTGATCTTCTGGTCATTAACGCTCACCACCGGGAAAATTTTGTCTTCCAACCGTTTGCGGATAATTTTGGCGAAGCCCAGCACAGAAGTGAGGGGTGTTCGCAACTCATGGCTTACTGTAGAGAGGAAAGCACTTTTTGCCTCGTTGGCATCTTCTGCCCGGGCCTTGGCTTCTTTGGCTTCTTCATAGAGTTCCGCATTGTGCAGGGCCACCCCCACATTTATGGCGATAGTGCCCAGCAGGTTCTTGTCCTCTTCGTTAAAGCGTCCTTCCTGTGTCATGCTCTGCACACTGAGGACGCCAATAATATCATCCTCAACAGAGATGGGAACCCCCAGGTAGGAAACGGCCTGTTTCCCGGTTTGCTTTAAGCCGTATTTGTCATATTCGGCTACTATATCCTTGTCTCTGTTGATCAAAAGAGGTTCCCCGGTTTGTATGATGCGAGAGGTAAGCCCTTCCCCTAATTTCATGGGAGGCATATTATCCCCGTCCTGATAGGGAAAATTGATAATGTTCGTTTCCTTGTCCAGAATGGCCAGATAGGTAATGTCTGATTTAAAGACCTCCTTCATCTTGTCTCCCACCAGATTGATCAGTTTGTCCAGTTCCAATTTATCGTTCAGGGCCTGGCTGACGGAATTTACCGTGGCCAGTTCATTCAGGCGCTGTTGTACTTCACGGGTACGGAGCTCTACTTTATCCTCCAGCATCTCGCGTTGGGCGATCAAAAGCCCGGTCCGGACCTTTACCACAAAATAGACGATGGCCATAAACAACAAAAGGTAAAGCATATAGGCCCACCAGGTACGGTACCAGGGAGTTGAAATTTTAAAGGAGACAGAACTTTCTGTACTAATGTCCCCATATATGTTCTGCGCCTTTACCTTAAAGGTGTAATTCCCAAAAGGCAGATTTATGTATTCCCTGGTAGTCTGTTTTGTCCAGTCAGACCAGTCGTCGTCAATCCCCTGAAGCTGGGTACTGTACTGCATTTCCTTTTGTCCGATGTAGAAGGGTGCTGCATAGCTCAGGGAAACTGAGTTACTTTCGTAAGGTATTTCAAAATTTTCCGGGAAATCAATATTCCCCGCGTATAGCAAAGAGTCGCCGGAAACGGAAAGGTTCCGGATTTTCACTTCAAAATTTGGGTTGGAAGGATCCTCTAATTTTCCCTCATATCGAACAACCCCGTCGGGCCCGGATATCCAAACTACCTGAGTTCCATCCGGAGCAGGATCTTCGGGATAAATGTCCCAAAGAATATAGTTCTTCAATTCACGGAAGACTTCAGTATTTACTACCCATTTTCCGGCTGAATCTTTTTGTGCAAAGAAAACACCAGATCCTTTATTGAGCCAGGTACGCCCCTCACTATCTTTTGCAGTAAAAGGAGTCCAGGTCCCGCCACGCTCCCAATTAATGAGGTCATTATAAAAAAACTTCGCTTTTTCAAACCTATCCTCCTCCTGATTGAATATATAAGTGCCTTTTCCTTCCCTCGTTGAATAAAAATGGATTTCCCCGTCGATATCGGAAAAGTAAATTCGATAGTCCGGCAACCCCTTGTCCTCACCATATACAATCTCCTCCACAGCTTCCGGGATAATTTTATCGTCCTTATAATTAAGTTTTAACAACAATACCACGCCCTTTTCATCGCTGTTAAGCCAGATGTTTCCGTCTTCGCGCTCAGCTATAACATCTGCTCCCCCGCTAAAGGAATATCCCTCTATATTATGTTCCAACACAAAATTATTGGCTTGGGTATCGAAATAAAAAAAGGCTATCCCTTGTTGATGAGGAACAATAATTCTGTTTTCATCAATTTTGGATTGATAAATATTGCCAACTCTTAGATCATAATTACGGCTTTGTCGAACATATTCGAATCGTTTGTCCTTTATTTCCAGTAACCCCATATCCCCTGTCCCAACAAACAAACGATCCTTGAATTCCACAAAGTTACCACCTTGCCCAAAGGTTCCCTCAATAGGTATAATTCGTTTATTCTCCTCATCCAGATAGGCTATCCCGTCATTTGTGCTTAGATAAAGTATGTCCTTAAACCTGTAAACCGAGAATACCACATTAGTTGGTAATCCCATGTTCTTATCAAGGAATGTAAAATTGTTTTTAAGGTTTACGCTTGAAATCCCATTGAATAAGGCCAGCCAGAGTATTCCCCTGGAATCAACATAGGTATAGTCCACAGCCCCATCCTGAAGGCCGTTTTCCACTGTGTATTTTTGAATCAGCCGGCCATCATGCCCCATCAGAAAGGCACCATCACTAAAGGAATTAATCACAAAACGACCATCATCCATGGCCACTCCGGGCAGGTAAATATCTCCTTTGGTGTACTCGTCCACTTCCGTATCAAATGGCGTAAACGTATTTCCGTCAAATAGAAAATACCCCAAGTTCCTTGTGCCAATCAGTATATTGTTTTCATCATAAGGCAGGATAACATAGATCCTTTCATTTGCAAATTGTTCTCCTTCGGGAACTAATTCGAAAGTATCTTCTTCTGTGAGATAGCATAGTCCGCGACCCCATATCCTGAGGTAATACGTATCGCGTACAATTGCCCCCACATGGTATCCCTGTTCGGATGTAATCACTTTCATGGTGGAGCCATCCCAACAATAGAGTTTGAATTGAGTTCTGAAGATTACGCGGCCTTTAAAATAATCCACCTCCCAAACATCACTGAAAACACGATGTTCCTCGGGGATTTTGTCGACGAGTGACACATATTTCAATTCCCCAACCTCGTTGGGTTCGAGATAGCCAAATTCCCCATTACTACCTACATATATGGTACCTTTATCATCCTTTGTCAGGCAACGCGTTCCGCCCACGGGTAATTCTATGTTCCTCCAGTTAACCCCATCATATTGAAGTATGCCAGCGTTATTGGCAAAATACATGATACCGTCTTCGTCTTCCAGAGCCCACCAATTAATGGGAGCCCCCTCATAATCCCGGTAGGCATAATTATTGATCAGCGGCCTGCCAATCTGTTCCTGGGCGTTGAGGGGCGCAAATAAGAGACAGAAGACTAACAACAGCGCACAGTTATGTACTGCCGAGGAGAGGAAAGGTTGTTTTTGCATGTTGGTTGGTATTATTAAGGCCTGGGGAGATGACCTGCTGTTACTAAAAATACAAAAAAAGCAATACACCCGGCAGATTTGTTTTAATGCCTGCGGAAATAGTTCTTTTTTGTATGTTTGATTTTTGCAAAACTTTTTTCATGGAAGACATACAGGCGTATCTATCTGAGCACAAAGAACGATTGATCAATGAGCTTATAGATCTTCTGAAAATCCCCTCCGTTAGCGCAGACCCGGCTTTTTCCCAGGATGTGCTGGATACCGCAGACGCCGTTTACAAGGCCTTGGCAGACGCCGGTTGCGATAAAGTGGAGATCTGTGAAACCGAGGGCTACCCCATAGTATATGGTGAAAAAATAAAAGATCCATCCCTCCCGACCGTATTGGTCTACGGGCATTACGACGTACAGCCGCCAGACCCGCTGAACCTCTGGAACTCCCCTCCTTTTGAGCCGGTTATTCAGCAGACGGAAATCCATCCGGAAGGAGCGATTTTTGCAAGGGGCGCCTGTGATGATAAGGGCCAGATGTATATGCATGTAAAGGCCTTTGAATTTATGGTGCGCCAAAACCAGCTTCCATGTAACGTAAAGTTTATGATAGAAGGAGAGGAAGAAGTGGGTAGTAACAGCCTGGTTGAATTCGTCAGGTCCAACCGCGAAAAGTTATCCAACGATATCATCCTTATTTCAGATACCGGGATGATTTCAAACGAGATCCCGTCCATTACCACCGGGCTGCGTGGGCTGAGCTATGTGGAGGTAACCGTTACCGGGCCCAATCGGGATTTACATTCCGGTTTATACGGTGGGGCGGTAGCCAACCCCATAAATATCCTGGCTAAAATGATCGCCTCCCTGCACGATGAAAACAACCACATTACCATCCCTGGTTTTTACGACAAAGTCATTGAACTCAGCGATGAAGAAAGGAAGCTGATGGCGGAGGCCCCTTTTGATCTGGATGCCTACAAGAAATCTTTGGATATAAATGCCGTTCATGGCGAAATAGGTTATGTTACCAACGAGCGAAACGCAATACGCCCGACCCTGGATGTAAATGGGATCTGGGGAGGATATACAGGGGAAGGAGCAAAAACTGTGATCCCTTCCCAGGCGCATGCCAAGATTTCCATGCGACTGGTCCCCAACCAGGACTGGAAAGAAATAACGGAATTATTCTGCAAGCACTTTGAAGCAATTGCGCCGGAAGGCGTTCGGGTGAGCGTAAGACCGCATCATGGCGGGCAGGGATACGTCACCCCGATAGACCATATCGGGTACCAGGCAGCCAGTGAAGCGTATGAGAAAACCTTCGGAAAAACCCCGGTGCCCCAACGCAGTGGCGGGAGTATACCCATTGTATCCCTTTTTGAGAATGAATTGAACAGCAAAACCATCCTGATGGGATTTGGGCTGGACAGTGATGCCATCCATTCACCCAATGAACATTTCGGGGTATGGAATTATCTCAAGGGTATAGAAACCATCCCTTATTTTTACCAGTCTTTTACACGCTTGAAGGCTCTGGAGAACTGATTGAATTAATAACTGAATTTACTCCAAGCTTTTTTCAAATAAAGGTTCTCCCCTGAGAAGGGATGTAAAATTTCTTTCGAAATTTGAGTAACAAAAACCACAAGGCTGCGTTCTAATAGGTACATCAACAAAGAACACTATTATGATACGCAGCTTTTTTATCCTCTGTTCCGGGGCGGACAGGGCGATCCTGGATTCCTGCTCTGAAGGGGAAAAAAATAAATACGCCGGGATTGGCGCCACAGTCTTTTTTACCGCAGTAATGGCCTTTATTGCCAGCGGTTATGCCCTTTACACCGTTTTTGACAATGTTTGGCTGGCTTTGCCTTTTGGCTTGGTCTGGGGCTTACTGATCTTTAATTTGGACCGCTATATTGTCTCGACCATGCGAAAACGGGACAAATTCTGGAAAGAGCTTTTACAAGCCTGCCCCAGGATTGTACTGGCCCTGATCATCGCAGTGGTCATCTCAAAACCCCTGGAACTCAAAATTTTTGAAAAGGAGATCAATCAGGTCCTGCTGGAACAAAAAAATGAAATGACCCTGGCAAACCAGGATCAAATAGCTTTACAGTTCACACCTGAAATTGCCGAGAAGCAGGCCGAAATAGATGGCCTCAAAAGAGAGATTACGGAGAAAGAGGCAGAAACCAATGCTTTGTACAGCACCTATATTGCGGAGGCAGAAGGGCGTGAGGGAACCCTGCTTATTGGCAAGGGGCCCGTTTATAAGGAAAAAAGGGAGAAACACGATGCTTCCCTGTCCGAACTGCTAGCCTTGCGTGAACAGAACAATGCAAAAATTGCGGCTGTAGAGACCGAAATAGCGGGCCTTGAAACCAGCTATGAAGCCGCGGTAAAGAATTCACAACCCATTATAGATGGTTTTGACGGGCTGATGGCCCGCATCAATGCGCTGGGGGAACTGGCCTGGTTTCCCAGTTTTTTTATCTTTTTATTGTTCCTGGCCATTGAAACCGCGCCTATCCTGGTAAAACTCATGAGCCCTAAAGGCCCTTATGATTTGAAACTACAGGATGAAGAATCTACCATTGCCGAATGGGTCACTCAAAAGGTGGACCAGCGCAGGCGGATCACGGAAACGGATCGCATCCTGAACGAAAGGATATACGGAGAAATCGCCGAAGAGGAAGCAGTATATGCCTACAAAAAACAAAAGGCTGAAGAGTTATTGCGGTTGCAGGCAGATCGTTTTCAGCAAGCTCAGATAAAGGGCATTTCATAAAACCGCATTTCCTTTGGGGCACCCCCTAAACCCCCTGTTACTAAAATACCGTTCCAATCTGCAACGAGCAAGCACAGATCCTTGCCAACTTATTGGAAAACCGGCTTAAACCATTCAGGTTTTATCGTCGGAAATAATCCCCATTTTCCGCAAGAGATAGGAGGCGTTCATATTGGTACAAATCCCCTGGTGCAAACGGTAATCAAAAAAGAGTTCTCCTTCCCGGATCTGCACATCAAAGAAGTAGTTTTCCACCTGTGGCATTTCATCCGCCAACTCGCACAAACTGAGGTCATGTGTTGCAATTACCCCAACAGCCTTCAGTTTGAGAAGACGTTTGACAAATTGCCTGGAACCAGCGGCTTTATCCTTGCTGTTGGTGCCCTTTAGGATCTCGTCCAGAATCACAAAATAAGGCCTGCTTTCCAGGGCCTGCACAATTTGTTTCAATCTTTTGAGTTCAGCAAAAAAGTAGGACTCGCTCCTGCTTAGTGAGTCGGTAGTCCGCATGGAACTGATAAGCGGGATGGGCTTGTATTGCATAGTAGCGGCACATACCGGAAGCCCGGTATTCGCCATTAGCAGGGCCAGCCCAAGGGTCCTTAAAAAAGTGCTTTTCCCGGCCATGTTTGCCCCGGTGATGATAAAAAATGTCTCCTGCCCGATATTCAGATCATTGGCTACCCTGGAAGTTTCGGGCAGTAATGGATGGGCCAAGCCTTCAACCTTCATAGCCAGTCCGTTTTCCTTTGGCTCCGGAAAAGAAAAAGCAGGATGGTTGTAGGCAAAATTTGCCTGACTGTTCCAGGCATCAAAAGCGGCGAGACCGCTGAACCAAACAGGCACGTGTTTTCCGTAATTCGCTATCCATTTCTCTATGGCCCAAACCTGCCGTAAATCCCAAAGGAAAAAACCATTGCCAATAACCGCGACCAGGAGGTTATTTCGCTGATCAAGGGCCGCAAGGAGCCGGTCAAATTCTCTTAAGATTTTTGAAACTTTATTTTGATCATGCTGCATCTTTTGCTGTTCTTCTGCAAGTAATGCAGACTCGTATTCCATAGATTCCACAAGGGCAACCAGCCACTTCAGCTGCAGGAAGGTATTCTGAATTTTTGCCGTTTGCCCGGAGAGCCGTTGTATCCTTTTCAAATAGGGCAGGTTTAGCAGCAGGCCGCCAAAAAAAAGCAGCACCAGCCACCAAAATGAGATAAACCCAAGCAGGAGCATTATCGAAACCAGGATGGATACGCTGCTGTATATCAGAGGAAGCCAGCGGATCCTGGACGGGATAAAGGCCTGATACCCTTTAAACCATTCGGCTATGGTAGTAAAGGGCATTTCAGACTTTAGCAACTCGGAAGTAACCGTGTATTCCTGCCGCCATTCCATTTGCCCTGCGAGTTCCTGTATGGCAGCCTGTTTCCAGGATATTTTTGTGATATCATTCGATGTGAGGCGCCGGGCTAATTCTTTCTTACCCGATTCCAGGCCCGTTCGGTTGATGTATTGAAAAAAGGAACCCTTACCGAAAAGGTCAAGATCTTCGCTGTATCCATGGGTGATATCCCGAAATTCCATTCCATCTGGCAAATGGGAGAAATTGCCTTGCAGGACCTCCAGCTCCGTTTTATTCAGGTCGATCAAATGCCTGGTTTTATCCCATTGGTATTTTAATTCCTGATGCCGGGAGACCAGGAACAGAAAAAGGGCCAAAAGAACAACGACTCCCAGCAAATAACCCTGGGACTCAGCAAAGGCATAATACAGGCATCCGGCCAAAACCCCAAATACCAACAGCCGCATGAGGGAAGAGAGCTGTATACGCCTTTTCTGAAGGCTTAAGGACAGCTCCAGGTTCGATACCCTTTTTTGGTAGGTGGCTTCGGGGGAATTCACAAGAGTTCGCTGAGGGTTTGCTGTACCTTCTTTGGGAGGGAGGCTACAATCAGTTCATAGGAATGGTCGGTTAGTTCCAGCAAAAGTTTTGCCGGGATCTGTTCCATAAAAATAGTGTTCCAGTGTTGCTTGTTTAAGTGATAGCCTGGAATGACCCGGCCGTCAAACTGCTCACGCAACTCAATAGCCCTTTCCGGTTCGCATTTTAAGCTGACCTTTGGCGGAATGGCATCCAGGGAGGCCAGGGCAAACATCTTATTCATCACTTTAAAGACCAGAGTGACCTCATCAAAAGGAAAGCCTTCCGTAACGCCCTTTTTTGATAAACAATACTCCCTGAACTGATCAATATGCATGCTAGTCGGGTAATTTTTCCAATCCTGTGGCATCATAGACCACTACTTTCTTCCAAAGCGGACCGGCCTCTTCTATAAATTTTAAATGTACCTCCTCCTGCTGATAGGCCTCCTGGTCTGCTGCAGATTCAAAACTCAGGATAAGGGCATAGGTAAAAGAATCGTCCACCACCTCACGGCTTGCCTTTGGAGGAGTTCCAATAAATTTTGTGCGGGCATATCTGGATTCAGTCAGAAAACTCCGCAGGGCATTCTCAAATCTGGCCCGGTCTTCTGGCTTATCCGGGTGATGCAGCCAGAAATAAACGGTGTGTGAAAAAGCAGGGTTGAACTCCAGAACCGCTTTATTTTCCTGTGCGGTTACCCCCTGGGCAGCAGTCATGAGGAATAGTAGCAGGATGGTAGTGAAAAGTCTTTTCATTCCGGTCTTTCTTTGGATTTTGTTTTGTCGATTTTCAGTTGATGCTCCTCAAGAGAAAGTGCCTCGTAATTCAATTTCCAGCCAATGGTTTCTACTATTTTTTCGATAAGCAATACCGCTTCCAGGGCTTCCTTCCGTGCACTTTCCATTAGTCCGCTTTCCGGGATTTTATCCCGTATATGGGATTTCGCTTCCTTGTTGAGGCTGGTCATATCCTCAGGGGTAAAGGCATTAAAGAGGCCGTTTTTAATATCGTAGAATTCCAGCTCAGGCTCTATGGATAGTATTTCGGGTTCCGGAAAATGGGTCAGGAAAATCGTCTTGCGTTCCGGATCCGAACTTATTTGAAGTTTTTTAAAATCATAGCCGATATGTGCCCGGGCATTGATCACTATCAGGGCTTTCTTTTTGCTGCTGAATAATTTCATAAAGTGATCCCGCCTGTTCTCGTAACGGTAGATTTCGGCAAAATCCCCCTCAACAGAAATCAGCTTGCAAACCGCCCGGATTTTCTCGAGCAAAACGGTAGATTGGTGGGTAGTGATCTCACGGGATCGTTTTCGGGTAAAAAAGCTATAGATCCAGTACATGAGTACAGCCCCGGCCAGCAAGCCCAGAAAAAGTTCCAATATATCCATCATTATAGCTCCTCTCTTATTGTTTCAACTTTTGTTCTTTATTTTGCTATTAAACCGACCATAAGATCAGCTTAAACCCTGCTTATCTATCCCTTAATTCCTTTTGCCTCTAAATTCGTCATTTTTGTCTGATTGGGAACAAAACAGGCCTGCTGGGGCAGGCGTCGTTTTCAAAGGCTGCCATTTGCAGGTTCAGTAAATACAGCCCGTCCTGTACCGAGTCGGGCACAAACACGAATTCGGTTATGGTTGCCTGTACCCTCGGGGCATCGGGAATTCCCCAAAATGCCTTATGTGCTGCAAGGGCACCCCCATCCTGCTCCCGGTCTACAGAAGGAAGGTCTATCAGTAAATGTTCCACCCCCAGTTCCCGGATCCAGGCGGCTGCATCCGCTTCCAGGTAAGCAGGGTTGCTCCCGGAATAATCAAGGGATTTCTTTGCAGGGCTGTTGGGAAGCGTTCGTATTATAAGGGCCGCCACACCCTTATATTTTGCAACCGCCTCGATCTGTTTGCGACTGATCAGGCGGTCGGCCTCCCGGTTTTCCGGTTCCACACTTATAAGTGCGACCAGCATCAGGGAAGGAGGCGGAACTGCATAGACAGATTCGGATGTTTCCCGTATATGCCCCAGACATTCGGTATGCGTGGTATGCGCATGCGGGTTAAAAGCAATATCGTTGAAATTTACCGCTGCCCCATGGCGGATGCTACCGACAAAATCGCCTTCCCTGTGGGGTTCTATCCGCGCCGGCACTGCCCCCCAGGCAGTCAGGCCCTGCCTCCCGCTCTGAACGGGGATTGAAAGGTCTACCCCAGAAGACAGATCTGCCAGGTATTCGGTCTGCTGATACGTAAAAGAAAGGCGCTCCGGGCTCATTTTTTATTTTAAATTAACCATAAATAAATCACTTGCAATGCCATCGGCCAGGAATTTACCTTTACGGGTGGTGTACAGCCTTTTCCCATCCATAAACAACAGGTGCTCATCCAGATATTGCTGTGCCTGTTTCATCAGATAGGCTTTATAGGTAGGGCCGAATGTTTGCTGTATCTGCTGCAGGGAAACGCCCCACTGTGTACGCAGCCCCATCATAACCAGCTCATTGTAACGGTCTCTTTGGCTGAGGGTTTCAATTTCACGAAGCGGCTTGCCCACAGCAATCGCTTTGGTGTACCGGATATTGTTCGAAATATTCCACATCCTTCTCCGCCCGTCAAAGGAATGGGCCGATGGGCCTATCCCCAGATACGGCTTTCCTTTCCAGTACGCTGTATTATTTTTCGAGAAAAATCCCGGTTTTCCAAAATTGCTGATCTCATAGTGCTCAAAACCTTCTGACTCAAGGACAGTAACCAGCATTTGAAAGGAATCTTCGCAAAAAGCCTCGTCCACATCCGGGCTCACCCCCTTTTCGATAAAGGACTTCAGGGCCGTACCCGGTTCCACGGTCAGGGCATAGGAAGAAATGTGGGGTGGGTTGAATTCCAGGGCCTGCTTCAGGTTTGCCTCCCAAATATCCAAATTACTGCCCGGGACACCATAGATCAGATCCAGGGAATAATTCGGGAAATGCTGCTGTATTCCTTTCAGGGATTCCAGCGCCTCTTTGTGGGTATGGGCCCGGTTCATCCAGCGGAGTTCCTTTTCATCAAAGCTTTGCACCCCTATGCTAAGCCGGTTAACCGAGCTGGCTGCCAGTTGTTTTATAATATCCGGTTTGAGGTCGTCCGGATTGGCCTCCAGGGTAATTTCCGGCTCCGGAACAACCTTAAAAATACTGGATATCAACTCAATAAATTCTTCTATTTCCCGAACCGATAACAGGGAGGGGGTACCCCCGCCAAAATAGATGGTTTCAACCGTTTGCTGCCATCCGGCCTCTTTTTGCATTTGCAATTCCTGTTTCATGGCCTCGAGAAGTGGCTGGCGATGTTTCAGGGAGGTCGAAAAATGAAAGTCGCAATAATGACAGGCCTGCTTGCAAAATGGAATATGGAGATAAATGCCGCTCATATGGTTTCATCCTGAAGTGGGGTCCGCTGGACCGAGAGGATGATGGAATTTACAAATTACTTTTTCATCCGCTCCTCATTCTGCCGGACAAAGGCCTCCCAGCCTGTGTATTTTTTTCCGATAGTAGGGTTCCCCTGATTGTAAAAATGGCATACAGCTGCGGCCAGGCCGTCTGTGCTGTCCAGGTTTTTTGGCAGTGTTTTTAAGCCCAAAACCGACTGCAGCATGCGCGCAACCTGTTCTTTGCTGGCGTTGCCATTACCCGTAATGGCCATCTTAATCTTTTTCGGCAAATATTCCGTGATGGGCACCTGCCGGGACAGACCTGCAGCCATGGCCACCCCCTGTGCCCTCCCCAGCTTGAGCATAGACTGAACATTTTTTCCATAAAAGGGAGCTTCAATGGCTATTTCATCGGGGTGATAGGTGTCTATCAGCTCCAGGGTGCGGTCAAAAATGAGTTTTAATTTTGTAAAGGGGTCTTCGTATTTGCGCAGCAGCAATTCGTTCATCTGGACAAATTCCATCTGCTTGCCAACAACGCTGATAATACCAAATCCCATAATGGTAGTACCGGGATCGATTCCTAAAATAATCTGCTCACTGGGCTGTTGCTTATTCATCTGTTCGTATCACTAAAGGAATTCTGAATTGGGTAGCTACCGGAATCCCCCTCTTGAGTGCCGGTTGTATTCTGGGAAGACTTTTAAGGCTTCTCGATACGATCCCTTCAAACTCCGGATTTTCATTTCGGATGGCTGCATTTTCTTCCATTTCGAGAATCGTAATGGTCCCCTGGTTGTCGATCATAAAATCGATAAACAGGGTGTCTTTGAGTGACTGCTCGGTTTGGAACTCAAAATCCTGCAGGGTCATGGAAAAATGCATCAGCAGTGTCTTTTCAAAACACTGGCGTTGCTCTTCTTTTGAAACGCTTTCATCACAGGCTTCAAATAAAGGAAACTGATCCACCTCATTCCAGTTGATGGCAGCCAGTTCCTGGTCAACCAGTTTTTGGGTCCGCTTCTCACGGGAAGGCAACCACTGGCATCCGCAGAGCAAAAATATCAATGCTAGTAAAAGGGTCCCGGACCTGCTGTACATGGTTAAAGCTAATCGGCGGGAAATTACGATTTTTTTGAAGAATGCCTGACGTAAGTACCTCTTAAAGGCCTTCCGGATACAACGATTAAATTAAGGAGATAGGGTCATGATAGTTATTCCCGTCTTAGTCGAGCTTAAAGGTTATCGGGACTGAAAAAGGAACATCAACTGCCCGACCATTCTGGCGCCCAGCCTGCATTTTGGGAAGGGTGGAAATAATCCGGTCTACCTCGGCTTCAAGGAGGGGGTCCGGTCCCCTTTTTTTAATATCCCTGATTTGCCCGTCTTTTCCTATTGTAAACATCACTACAACCCGTCCTTCAATGCCCTTTTCCTCTGCTTCCTCGGGATAACTGAAATGTTTCATGATGTGCTCCATGATCTTCTCATTGAAACAAGCCCTCTTATCTTCGGCCTCCTCGCATCCCGGAAACACCGGTACTTCATCAATTACGGCAAAGGGAACGGCTTCTCCGGTTTGGTTGTCGATAACGGAAGAATTGTTTTCCTTTTGGTTTTCCAGGAAAATAATATCCGTAGACCCGCTTTTGGCAGTATTGGATGCTTCTGCCTGCCGGGCTTCTTCTATCAGACGCATTACTTTTTCTTTATTCTCAGTAGTCATATCGGAATTCCTAACCTTCTCCTGAATTTGCTCATATTCTGAAGCGGTTGCAATTTCTTCTACAAGGTCTTCCACTGAAGGGTCTTCTTTAGGCTGCTCCATACAGGAAACATAAACCAGCATCCCTGCAAGGACCGGAAGTAAAATCAAATAATTTAGTTTTAAGCGGTTGTGACTGTTTTGTTTTGATGACATGACGATTCGTTTTTTGATTGATGAATTCTTATAAAATGGGTTTACCAACTCCAGGGACTTTACCTGAAAAACCTGTGACAACATTTGCTGATAGTATTGCTTCCTGCCGTTTTTTATGCTGGCCCGATCGGCAAGGAATTCGTGTATTTCACTGAGCTTGCGCTGGTAAAGCCATAGCAGTGGGTTGAACCAAAAGACGATCCGGAGCAATTCCAATAACAAAATATCCAGGCTGTGCCACTGCCGCACATGTACCCCTTCATGAGTAAGTAGTACCTGTTCTTCCTTTTTTTCAAAGCCGCTTCCGACAAAGACCCATTTGAAAAAAGAAAAAGCTAAGCGCTTATCCTCTATGCGAATTAAAGTAAAGCCAGGTCCGGGAATCAGGTTCCCCTCCTTGCGTTTTCTAAGGATTCGCCAAAGTTTCAGGCAAAAAAACACTCCACATACAAGGGTACCCAAGACCCAGAAAAAGGGGATGAGATTTAGCCCGGAAAACTCCTCCCCGGTAGCCCTCAGGGTAATTTCGGGCAAGACGATTAAGCCTGTCTCAAAAGGCTGTAAAAATTCAGGAGCCGGCAGAATAGTCCGGATAGGTTCCAGTACTGCAAAAGGAAGTATAAATGAAAGCAGGCAACTTCCCAGCAGATATAAACGGTTCCAGGTAAAAAAGGTATTCCTGCTGAAACCATACTGGTAAAGCAATAGAAAAGCCGCCTGAAACCCTATGGTCTCTAATATATCCCCCATCATGATTCCTTGCTTTTTATCTCCTCTAACACTGCCTCCAATTCCCTCAGGCTAAGGTCTTCCCGCTTCATAAAAAAGGAAACCAGGCTTTTAAAGCTACCCTGAAAATACCCGTCTACCAGTTTGTTTATAGACTGCTGACTATAGTCTGCTTTGGAAATGAGTGGATAATATAGATATCCCTTCCCCTTTTGTTCATGGTCTACAAAACCCTTGCTTTCCAGGATACGCACTATGGTGGACACAGTATTGTAAGCAGGTTTTGGATCTGGCAGTTCCTCCAGGATTCCTGCGATATTAGTTCTTTCGAGTTGCCACAAGAGCTGCATGACTTCCTCTTCTGCCTTGGTCAATTGCTTCATAACATTTTATTCTGACAAAACAAATATAACTAAATATTTAGTTTAAACTAATTTTTTAGTTAAAAGCACCTTCCTATTGGATGTAACATTTTTAGTACTTTACTGACTTACTTGTAAACACTAACCATGGATATTCTCTTGATATTATTGGGGCTGGCCTGTATGCTGGTGGGGATACTCGGAAGTTTTCTCCCCGTCCTGCCCGGCCCTCCCATCAGTTGGTTGGGCTTGCTATTGCTGATCCTTACCCAGGGCGTTCCCAATGACTGGTGGCTTATCGGAATCACTGCTGTGGTGGCCGTGGTGGTCGTAGCCCTGGATTACTGGATCCCGGCCCTGGGGACCCGAAAGTTCGGGGGAAGCCGGGCAGGAATGCTGGGAACCGTAATTGGATTGCTCGTGGCCATTGTCTTTCCCGTTTTAGGTCTTGTTGGGGTCATTATCTGGCCATTTATAGGGGCTCTCGTAGGCGAAATCATCAACAAGTCTGACCGTAAAACCGCGCTGAAGGCAGCCTTTGGTTCATTTTTGGGTTTCCTTACCGGGACCTTCCTGAAGTTTATGGTCAGTATCGTCTATCTAGGGATTTTTATCTTAAAGGTATGGGACCACAAAGCCACCCTCTTTCCCTATTTTGAATAATCTAAACCCAGCTGATTTTTTCCGAAATAGCTCCCCTTTCCCACGAGGCTAATGCCTCGTCATAATACCCCATATAAAAGAACCCCAGGCAGCGCTCTCCTTCCGCCAATTCAAAAAACTCATCCATAAAACGGATCAGACCGGGAGAACTCCAGTAGGCTCCTATTCCAAGGGAATGGGAAGTGAGCCACATGTTCTGAACCGCCATGGCAGTCGCCGCTATTTCTTCCCATTCCGGGATCCGCCCTTCCGGGTCCCGCTGCATGCAAATGGCTATGATGGCCCCGGCTTTGGTCGGGTTCTCCTCCAGTTTCCTGATTTTGATCTTTTTCGGACGCTGCTCAGTTTGCAGGTATTTTTCCTTTAGGAACTGGCCCAGGCGTTGTTGCGATTCTCCCTGCAGCACCTTAAAACGCCAGGGTTCTGTTTTTCGGTGGGTAGGTGCCCAGTTAGCCGCTTCAAGCACTTCCAGAAGGAGTTCCCTTGGGATGGGTTTAGGAATATATTGATCCGGATAAACTGACCGCCGGGTTTTGATAATCTCTGAAATCATGTTGCTTAATTTTTTTTTCAAAACTACAATTTAAGGTGCCTGATGTGAAACTTTTAACTGCTCAATACAATGGTCCAACACTGGGCTGGAGTGTTCTTTTTTCCAGACCGCAGATAGTACTGCCCGCTGCGGAATATTACCGAGTTCCAGACAGCGGACGGCCAGGCGGAAACCCTGGCTGAGGGAGGTAGGAACAATGGCAATCCCCAGTTTATTCGCCACCAGTTTAAAAATGGTATGGGCATGAACCGATTTGTGAGACACCTCCGGCTGAAAACCTGCATCCTCGCAGATACTCAATACCGTCTGGTAGTAATCAGGACTGTAGGCGGGGCTGAAAAAAATAAAGGGCTCCTCGCGGAACTGCCCGATGGAAGTAAAATTTTCTTCCCGGACCGGATGGTCTTCGGGCACCACAATGGAAAAGGTTTCACGAACCACCGGATACAGTTCCAAACCAGGCGGTACTCCCGAAAGGCGCACAAAACCAAGATCCAGTCGTTCTTCAAGCAGCCCCCTGATCTGTGCCCGATTCGACAATTCCTCCAGGCTTGTATGTATTTCCGGATATCGGTCCCGTAACTCCAGCAACAAATCCGGGATCACTTTCTGCATGGCTGACCCCAGAAAACCGATCCGGATCTCCCCAGCCAGGCCCTGTCCTATCCGGCCGGTCTGACGGAAAATGTACTCCAGGCGGTTCATGTGCGGGCCGAGTTGTTCATAAAAGTACTTACCGGCAGGGGTTAGCTGCACCTTCCTTCTATCCCGATCAAAAAGCGAGGTCTCCAATTCACCCTCCAGTTGCTGGATTTGCCGGCTCAGGCCCGGCTGAGAAATATAAAGCGATTCTGCAGCCCTGTGAAAATTGAGTTCCCGGGCTACTGCCATAAAATACCTGAGGTGCCGGAGTTCTATTTGATAATTCATAGTTATCAATTTATGATATAAATAATATCAATACTTATCAAACATAATATGTATTTTTAATTCTGACAAGCACCTTTTCAATGACAACCAAAACCAACGTTTTTGCCTTTGGGGAAGACAGCCTTACAGCCGGTATCGCACTGGGCCTGGCCCGGAGAAAAATAAAGGGGGTCCTTACCGAACAGACCCGGAAAAAAGTGGCCAAAAGTGAGGCTATCGTGCACAACATTGTGCGGGAACGCAAACCGGTATACGGGATCAATACCGGCTTTGGCCCTTTATGCACCACGCGAATTAGCACAGCCGATACGAACTTATTGCAGCTGAATATCCTTAAAAGCCACAGCGTGGGGGTGGGTGATCCGATTCCCGAGGAAATCGCCAAATTGATGCTTATCCTGAAATTACAGTCGCTGGCAAAAGGATATTCTGGCATTGCCGAAAAAACACTGGACCGTATTTTATGGCATATAGAGGAAGATGCCATTCCCTGTGTGCCCGAAAAAGGATCTGTAGGGGCCTCGGGAGACCTGGCTCCCCTGGCGCATTTATTTCTTCCACTGATTGGTGAAGGGCAGGTGTTTGTAAAGGGAAAACGCATCCCTGCTTCCCGCCTACTGGAAGAAAACGGGCTAAAACCCCTTCCCCTCGGGCCTAAGGAAGGCCTTGCCCTGATAAACGGCACGCAATTCATAGCAGCGTATGCAGTTGCAGTATTGGAAAAAATGCACTCCTGTCTGGCACAGGCAGATATCATCGGGGCCATGATGATAGAGGGTCTTCAGGGTTCGGTAAAACCTTTTCAGGAAGAATTGCACAACCTCCGGCCCTTTAAGGGATGCCTGCATGTGGCGGAGCGCGTTCGCCGATTGCTGAGGGGGTCCGAAATCCTGGAAGAACATATAGACTGCGAGCGGGTTCAGGACCCCTATTCCCTCCGCTGTATTCCACAGGTGCACGGGGCCTCGCGAAATGCCTGGTTACACCTGAAGGAATTGCTGGAGATAGAATTGAACGCTGTCACGGACAATCCGGTTATTATTGATGATGCGCTTACGATCAGCGGTGGAAACTTCCACGGACAACCCCTTGCCATGGCCCTGGATTACGCCTGCCTGGCCAGCTCGGAGATCGGGAATATATCAGACCGCAGGATCTACCTGGCCCTGGAAGGAAACAACACCGGCCTGCCCAAACTGCTGATGAAAGATACGGGGCTCAATTCGGGCTATATGATGCTGCAATACACTTCGGCTGCCCTGGCCAGCGAAAATAAAAGCCTATGCTTTCCCGCCAGTGCAGACAGTATACCAACTTCCATGGGGCAGGAAGACCATGTGAGCATGGGTTCCATCAGTGGCCGCAAGGCGTTGCAGGTACTGGAAAATATCGAAAAAATCCTGGCAATAGAGCTGCTGACTGCAGCCCAGGCTTTTGAATTCAGGAAACCCCTCAAATCCGGGTGGTTCCTGGAAGAAGCCCATCAACTGGTTCGCTCCAGGGTTTCCTTTGCGGCTGCAGACCGGGTCTTTTCTAAAGATATAGAGAAGGGGATTGAACTGATTCGTTCCCGGATGCTCATCCATATGCTCAACGATCTGTCCGAACAGGAAAAACTAAGCCTGCAAACCCCTTATAACGAAATTTTTGAACAATTCTGAGCCCTGAAATGCAGACACAACCGGATTTATCAGAGAACAAGTATTCCCTTCTGGGGCCTTTTAGTCAGTTGCTTCCTATGAGCAACCTGGATCTAAGGGGGCCGGTTGCTGACCAGTCATTGCAGCCCATCCCGGATGCTGGGATTCTTATTAAGGATAACAGAATTGAAGCAGTAGCAAATTTCAGCAGTCTTCAAGTCAAGGCAAAGGAGGTAAAGGCCCGCATATACAGCCTGCAGCAACCAGCTGTGTGCCTTCCCGGTTTTATAGACTCCCATACCCATAGCTGTTTTACAGGGAGTCGGGCTTCGGACTACGCCCTTCGCAATAGCGGGAGCAGTTATCAGGAAATAGCAGCAGCTGGCGGCGGAATATGGGATACCGTTACCCAAACCCGGAAGGTGTCGGAAGCATTTCTGGCGAACCGGCTGGAATCCCAATGCGATCGCTTTCTCTCGAGGGGCATCACTACCTTAGAAGTAAAAAGCGGATATGGGTTATCTACGGCTGAGGAATTGAAAATGCTTCGGGCCATAAACAGCATAGATAAAACCCATGCCTCAGACCTTATACCAACCTGCCTGGCTGCCCATACGCTACCCCGGGATTTTAAGGGAAATAGTACGGCCTATCTGCGGAATATCCTGGAGGAACTCCTCCCCCAAATTCTCAGTGAAAAGTTGAGCACCCGGCTGGATGCCTTTGTGGAAGCAGGTGCTTTTGGTCCGGAGGAAATCATCACTTATTTCAAAAAGGCAAAATCCATGGGGTTTTCGTTAACGGTTCATGCAGATCAATTCACGGTTGGGGGAAGCCAGGTTGCCATAGAATGTGGTGCCCTCAGTGCTGACCACCTGGAAGCAAGCGGGCCAGATGAAATTAAGGCCCTGGCGCGATCCAATGTTATCGCTACCGCCCTGCCCGGAGCCACGCTTGGCCTGGGTTGCGGCTTTACTCCTGCAAGGGCGCTGCTGGACGCAGGGGCCTGCCTGGCTATCGCCAGCGATTTTAATCCCGGATCGGCCCCTATGGGGGATTTGCTTACACAGGCTTCCCTGCTGGGCGCTTTTGAGAAAATCACCAATGCAGAAGTCTTGTCCGGGATTACCTTCAGGGCAGCGGCAGCCCTCAATTTAAAGGACCGGGGTAAAATCATGACGGGCCTGCTTGCAGACCTGGTAATCTTCCCCACAGATAACTTCAATGAAATCCTGTACCAACAGGGCCAGATGCAACCAATAGCGGTTTGGAAAAGCGGACAGCTGGTATTTTCAAAAGACAATTAACGGTATGAAAACTAAGACAAGTACAAAAACATTCAAAGAAGCTATCCTGCAGGGGATCCCATCCGAATTACCCCCTTACCGGGAAAGAAATCCCGAATACTCGCATGCCCCAAACCGAAAAGATATCCTGAGCCCGACAGAAAAGAGACTGGCTCTGCGCAATGCCCTGCGATATTTTCCCCCTGCATGGCACGCCGAACTGGCCCTGGAATTTAAAGCGGAGTTGGAGCAATATGGCAGGATTTATATGTATCGGTTTAAACCCGCTTATGAGATATACGCCAGGAAAATTTCAGATTACCCTGCCAAAAATACGACTGCTGCTGCCATAATGCTGATGATACAGAATAACCTGGACCCCAAGGTTGCGCAACACCCAGAGGAACTCATCACATACGGCGGGAATGGGGCCGTATTTCAAAATTGGGCCCAGTACCTGCTTACCATGAAATACCTTTCTGAGATGAGCGAATCCCAGACGCTTCATGTGTATTCAGGGCACCCTATGGGACTCTTCCCCTCCTCTGCTGCTGCCCCTCGGGTGGTGGTCACCAATGGGATGATGATCCCCAACTATTCCAAACCGGACGACTGGGAAAAGTTCAATGCCCTGGGGGTAACCCAGTATGGGCAAATGACTGCCGGTTCGTACATGTACATCGGGCCTCAGGGTATCGTCCACGGAACCACCATTACCGTGTTGAATGCCTTTAGAAAAGTGCTGGGGCCGGATCAATCCCCGGAAGGGAAAGTATTTGTTACCTCTGGCCTTGGAGGGATGAGTGGTGCCCAGCCCAAGGCTGGAAATATTGCAGGCTGCATCACCCTCTGCGCAGAGGTCAACCCCATGGCTGCCCGAAAAAGGCACGAACAGGGATGGGTGGATGAATTATACGACTCTCTGGATGCACTTGTAGAACGGACCCGGTCGGCCATCGCAGGCAAAGAAAATGTTTCCCTCGCCTATATCGGGAACGTAGTGGAGCTGTGGGAGCGATTGGACCTGGAAGGGATTCAGGTAAGCCTGGGAAGTGACCAGACTTCGCTTCACAATCCCTGGGCAGGTGGGTATTACCCTGCTGGCCTTACCTATGATGAAGCTAACGAATTAATGCGGGAAGACCCCAAAGCGTTCAGGGAAGCCGTCCGGGCTTCACTTAAAAGACAGGTTGCGGCTATAAACCGGCATGCCGCAAAAGGCATGTACTTCTTTGATTACGGGAATGCCTTTTTACTGGAAGCATCCCGGGCCGGGGCTGCAGTAATGGCAGCTGACGGGATAGCGTTTCGTTACCCCTCATATGTGCAGGATATACTGGGGCCACTGTGTTTTGATTACGGCTTTGGCCCCTTTCGCTGGGTTTGTTCTTCAGGGAAAAAGGAAGACCTTGATTTCACAGACCATCTGGCCTTACAGGTAATGCAGGAGCAGTTGCGGGAAGCCCCCGCCTGGATCCGGCAACAGCTCAGGGACAACATCAAATGGATTTCGGAAGCTGCGGACAACGAATTGGTTGTGGGCTCCCAGGCACGTATCCTTTATGCCGATGCCTTTGGACGCATTGCCATTGCAAAGGCCTTTAACAGGGCAATAGCTTCAGGGGAAATCTCAGCACCTGTAATCCTGGGCCGTGACCATCACGATGTTAGCGGAACAGACAGTCCTTTCCGGGAGACCAGTAATATCTTTGACGGGAGTCGTTTTACGGCAGACATGGCTATCCACAATGTCATTGGCGACAGCTTCCGTGGTGCCAGCTGGGTTTCCATCCACAATGGGGGCGGCGTTGGTTGGGGGGAAGTAATCAACGGGGGCTTCGGACTGGTCCTCGATGGTTCAGATCAGGCCGAAGCCCGACTGCAGAACATGCTGTTTTACGATGTAAACAACGGAATTGCCCGCAGGAGCTGGGCCAGGAATGCCGAAGCCATGCAGGCTCTTAAAACAGAAATGCAAAGAAGTCCAGGACTAAAAGTATCCCTCCCGGAATTGGTAGATGATGCGGTCTTAAAAGATTTGTTTTAGCCAGTACCTTATGAAAAAATATTATCAAAAACCGGACCCCGGAGCCTGGAAGGGCCGCCCCTCCGACAACAGGGCATACGTACACGAAAGGATAGGGCTGTTAGACCTGTCGGAACCGGCACTGCCAAAAGCAGCTTCCCGTGAAACCGCTTTAATCGGCTATGCCTGCGAGGCGGGTATCAAAAGGAACCTGGGGCGCATTGGGGCTGCTAAAGGACCGCTTGCCTTACGAACCTCCCTCGGGAAAATGCCCTGGCCGGGAAGGGAAGAAGGACAATTATGGGATGCCGGAAATGTTCACTGTCCGGATGCCAACATGGAGGGTACTCAGGAATGTTTTAGCATGTATGTAACACAACTGCTACAAAAGGGCTATTTCCCGCTTGGCATTGGAGGAGGACATGATATTGCCTATGCACACTACAGGGGAATACGGGATTTTTTGGGAAAGGATATTAAACTGGGGGTGGTCAATTTTGATGCGCACCTGGACCTTCGCCTGCCCGCAGAGCGCGGGCATTCCGGCAGCCCTTTTTATCAGATCGCGGAATTGTGCAGGGAGCAGGATACGGCCTTTCGTTACGCCTGTGTGGGCCTGAGGGATGATGCAAATACAAAAGAGCTGATGGATCGCGCAAAAGCCTATGGCGTGCTTTGCCTTAAGCGGGAATTGATGGAGGATACAAACAGGGCAGAAAGCCTGCAAAGCTTAATGACCTTTGCAGAGGAAGTGGATAAAATATATCTGAGTATCGATCTGGATGGCTTTTCATCGGCATTTGCCCCGGGGGTAAGTGCAGCCTCCCCCATGGGATTCAGTCCGGCGAGCTTCCTTCCATTTTATGAGATGCTGCTCCGCTGCGGCAAGGTAATCAGTATGGACCTGGCCGAGCTTAGTCCGAAACTGGACAGGGATGCGCAGACCGCGACCCTGGCCGCGAGCTTATGCCACAGAGCCCTTCAGTATTAAGTACTTATTCCAGCCAGGATTGATAGTATTTGCCGTCGTCCAGTTTCAAGGCAGCCTGAGTTAGCTGCAGTGGCTTGAAGGTGTCTACCATCACGGCAAGTTCTTCCGTGCCTTTTTTGCCGATACTGGCCTCATAGGTGCCCGGATGCGGGCCGTGGGGTATACCTGCCGGATGCAGGGAAATGTACCCCTTGTCGATATTTTTACGGCTCATAAAATCCCCGTCCACGTAATACAGGACCTCATCCGAATCTATGTTTGAGTGATTATAGGGAGCCGGAATCGCCTCCGGATGGTAATCGTAAAGGCGCGGACAGAAAGAACAAACCACAAAGGCTGAAGTTTCAAAGGTCTGATGCACAGGTGGTGGTTGGTGGACCCTTCCGGTTATGGGTTCAAAATCGTGTATGGAAAACCCGTATGGGTAATTATAACCGTCCCATCCGACCACATCAAAGGGATGCGTGGCATATATCAGCTGGTGCAACTGCCCTTGCTTCTTCACCTTGATCAGGAATTCCCCTTTTTCATCATGGGTCTGGAGGTTTTGCGGCAATTTGAAATCCCGCTCGCAGAAAGGGGAATGCTCCAGGTGCTGTCCAAACCAATTACGGTAACGCTTGGGGGTATAGATGGGGTGATAGGATTCCGTAATAAAGAGGCGATTATCCTCGCCATCAAAGTGTATCTGATAGATCATACCCCTTGGGATCAGTAAATAATCTCCGTATTCGAATGGGATTTCCCCCATAAAGGTTTTCAACACACCTGAGCCCTTGTGAATGAACAACAGCTCATCCGCATCGGCATTCTTATAAAAATAATCCGTTTGTGAAGCCGAGGGAGCCGCCAGGGCCAGGTGCACATCCGAATTGAACAGGATAACCGTCCGGCTTTCCAGAAAGTCTTTTTTTGGAGGAAGCTCAAGGCCCTTTAGCAGGCGGGATTTGATGTTGTATTCCACAGCTGCCCTCGGGGCAATATCCAGTGTTTTTTCGATTTCCTTTACCTGAGTGGGTCTGTGCAAATGGTACATTAGCGAAGACATTCCGTCAAAGCCGATGGTCCCGAACAGTTGTTCATAATGCAGGCTTCCGTCCTCCTTTCGGAAAGTTGTATGTCGTTTGTGGGGGATTTTACCGAGCCGGTGATATAGTGGCATAATTTAATTCCTTTTATAGGCCTTAAATTTACGATTTTTTAAAGCTTAAAAGAAATTCAAAAGGAGGGTTCGGGCGCAATTTGAAAATTGATCAGAAGAGGTGAAAGGGGCCTAAACAAAAAAAGCCTCCCTTAACGGAAAGCCTTTCATTGGAAGCGGCAAACTTGCTGCCGCCGACCGATATCCCCTGCATTCAGGGAATACAACACAACATGACAAAGATAAGAAAGCTTTTGAATTATTCTGCAATTTCCCTGTCCTTTTCAACCTTCGCGGGAAACGGCCTGACGATCAGCCGGGTCGCCTTGTCGTAATTGATATAATTATATGCCCAGTTAAAAAACACCACCACCCGGTTGCGGAAACCCACCAGTGACATCAGGTGGACAAACATCCAGATAAACCAGGCCATGGCCCCTCCAAAACTCAGCCAGGGCAAATCTACTACGGCCTTGTTCCTCCCAATGGTGGCCATGTTCCCCTTGTTTTTATACTCAAAGGGCTGAAGCTGCTCTCCGGCGAGAAGCCTTTTAAGATTCTTTGCCAGCAATTCTCCCTGCTGAATGGCCGGTTGCGCCATTTGCGGATGTCCGTCAGGATACGCCTCTGTACGCATCAATGCAATATCCCCAATGGCAAAAATATCATCAAACCCTTGTACGCGATTATATCGATCTACCTCAAGGCGTCCCGTCCGTTTATCCGTAATCTCCTTTGAAAAACCATCAATAAGCGCCCCGGTCACTCCGGCCGCCCAGATACAATTGGCTGTTCTGAGAACCATCCCGTCTTCGGTTTCTAAGAACTCTCCGTCATAACTACTCACCCTGCTGTTCAAAATAATTTTAACCCCCAGTTTTTCAAGAAAAGAATGGGCCTTTTCAGAAGCGGTCTCGCTCATGGGAGGCAATACCTGATGGGAGCCTTCAAAAAGGTAAATCTCCATGCCTGAAACATCCAGGTGCCGGTAATCTCTCGGAAAAACATGCTTCTTTAATTCAGCAAAGGCACCTGCCAGCTCCACCCCTGTTGGCCCGGCCCCGATGATGCAGAAGGTCATCAGGCCCTTTCTGAGCTCAGGGTCTTCCACATAGTCCGCTTTTTCGAGATTTTGCAGCGCCAGACTCCGGATATTGAGTGCCTGCGGAATAGTCTTCATGGGCATGGCATTTTTTTGTATCTGAGCGTTCCCGAAGAAATTTGTCCGGGTCCCGGTAGCCAAAATCAGGTAATCATAGGTGAAATCCCCTTTGTCGGTATGTATTTTCCTGGCTTCAGTATTTACAGAAGAGACCTCTGCCCAGCGGAAATAGAACTGCGGCAACCGTTTTAAAATTTTCCTGATGGGGTAGGCTATGCTGTCAGGCTCCAGGCCTCCGGTAGATACCTGGTAGAGCAATGGTTGAAAATTATGGTAATTGTGTTGGTCTACCAATACTATTTGTGCCCTTAGCCCGCTGAGCCGTTTTGCCAGGGAGATTCCGGCAAAACCCCCTCCAATAATTACTATCCTGGGTTCCTGGGTCCTGGGTAAATTCATAAAGCTGCTTTATTTCAAAAATAGGCATAGTATAACCGTTTATCGATAAAAGCTGCAGGAATCAACTCTTGGGCCATTTCTGTAAATAGCCAAAAAGGCCGATGAGCGGAAAATGAATTGCTATTTATCCTACAAAAAGGTATTTAACCCTTAGTATTTGAGGACTTTGCGGATGCAGTCTAATTTGTAATCCCAAATCGACCTTAAATTATGCGAATTAAGTACTTGTGTTACGCCCTGACTGTGTTGTTAGTACTCTCCTGTAACGAAGAACCTTCTTCAGAAGAGCTTTATTCAGACAACCCTGTGCCTGAAGTTTCCCTTTTTGAAGAATCCATTGATCTGGATCCGGAAACACAGGCTTACAATTGGTTAAAAAGCATGCAGCATTCCAATGGACTTGTGGAAAGTGCCTATAATACCAATTTTGTATCACTCTACGACAACGCCCTGGCCGCCCTGGCATTTATGGAAATGGGTGACTATCCAAGGGCAAAAAATATTCTTGACTATTTCAGGGCCATACAGCCTGCAGAATTTGCCTCCAGCGGAGGAGGGTTCTACCAGTTCAGGGACACTGAGGGTACCAATGCCTCCAGGGTTTGGCTTGGGGATAATGCCTGGTTGCTCATTGCACTGCGGCATTATAAGCAGTTAAGTGGCAGCCAGGACTATAACGAGATGATTACTATACTGGATAGCTGGATTAGAACCCTGCAAACTGAGGATGGTGCATTGTCAGGCGGCATAAACGAAGACGGTTCAGAAATCCCTAAAGTTACCGAAGGTATCCTAACGGCATTTACAGCAGTGGAAGGCTTTGACGCTTTTCACCAGGGTATTTTGACGTTTTTGCAGACCCATCGCTGGGATACGCAACAGGCAATCCTGAAAACACATAGTTATGAGGCCCCTTATGCTCACGCCATGGACCTGCATTCCCTGCCGGCAATGATCTTTAAGGCTGATGCCAGCCTGTTTCTGGATTCGGCAGACCGTTTCTTTACCGTGCAACAGCATACGGTAAACCAGCTCACCCTGGGTGGATTTTGTTTTGATGAAGACCTGGATGTGGTTTGGCTGGAAGGAACAGCTCAAATGGCACTGGCCTATAGATATTCAGGAATGAGTGAGGCTTACGAAATGGCTGTAGGGGAATTGGAAAAGTCCTTTGTCTCCAAACAGGATGGTTCCGGTTTGCAAGGGCTTCCCTATACCGCAAACCATGGTACAAACTTCGGGGCTACCCCTCTGTGGGACCATGCAGACGAAAAAGGTGCGGTTTCCTCAACGGCCTGGTACCTGTTTGCAAAATCGGGATTCAACCCGCTGCAACTTTCAAACCCGGGAGCCCCGGATTCATTCCTGGTGCAATAAACGGGAGTTTATTATTCCTTTAACAATACTTCAGGGCACATCTTTTTATATTCAGCCAAAAAGATGCTTATGAAAATCTCTGCAATGGCATGGATTGGTATTACAACCAGCCTGCTTGTGCTGCTTGCTATGGGAGCAGCGCTAAACCTCAGATTCAGCTGGATCTTCTTTGGAACCCTTATTGGCCAGGCGCTGATATTGGTAATGGTTTATAAGGTACTGAAGGACAATTACACTACCGACAAAACCTTTGAGGATTTCTATGAAGACCGGCCCATCCCCAGAGAAAATTACCGGCAATAATGCTTAGTCTTTTGAAGGTTGCATTACCAGGAAGGGTATCTCAACGTGAAAAGCCATCCTTTTTACAACGGGTTCCCGGACCCAGTCACTGATAAGGCTGTGTTCGTTACGGATCATCATCAGAAACCCGATATCATGCTCCGCGATATAATCTTCAATAGTATTGGCTTTTCCTTCTGAATAGGGGATCCAATCGGAACAGGGTTGTAGCGCTTCTGCCTCCGTCAGCAACTGCTTTCTGTTAAAATGTTGTTTTCCGCTGAGCGAACTCAGTTCCCCAATGTGCATTATGTGCAATTTTGCACGGAGTTTTTTAGTAAAAAAACGGAGCGTTTTTAGTTGAATATCGGAATACGAATTGGAATAATCAGTAATAAGAGCAAGCCTGATACCTTTTCTGAACTTCGCCTCTCGGGGAATAATCAGCACCGGGATGTCCGATGCCGTTCTGAGGATACGGATAGTATTGCTACCCAGAAACAATTCCCTCAGGCCGCTGGCACCGGTAGTACCGCTAATTAGCAAATCAATATTTTTCAGACAGATCTGTTCCTTAATTTCTTCTGTTAAAAGATTAAAGGACGAAATACTTGAAAACTGCTGCGAGCTCTCAGGGTACCTCATCTCAATGTCCTGAACCAAATCAGCAAGTCCCTGTTCCGATTCAAGCTGAGCCCTGTCGGCATCCCGATAGCTGCCCTGGGCAAGTGCCATCACCCGGCTATGTATAAAATCCGGGGTATACGTATTTAAAAAATAAAATAACGCCGGTTGCTTTTCGAAAATTTTCATGCCGTATTCCACAGCGTTTGTGGCGGTCTCTGAAAAATCAGTGGGTATCAGTATCCGATTCATGCCAAACCAGTTCTTTAAAGTGTTAAAGGTAGAAGCGGGAACCGGCCTAAAGTATGATATCGATCAGGTTTTAAAATGAATTGGAAAGAATGTTGCGGAAAGAATACTGACAGCTCAAAAACCGTCTACAAGGTCCTGAAGTTTACGCTCTTCCAGAAGCATCATGCGTTTACCAGAGGTTTTTATAAGCTCTTTTTTACGGAACTCCGAGAGTATTCGGATACAGGACTCGGTAGCCGTCCCGACCACATTGGCGATATCTTCCCTGGACAACACCAGGGCGAGGTACCCCTCCGAATCCGTGCCGAAATTGTGTTTTAAATATAGCAGCGCTTCGGCGATGCGCTGCTTTACGTTTTTCTGGGACATATTTACAATAACATCGTCTGCCTCCCTGAGGTCATGGGCCATATGCCGTAAAACTTCATAGGTAAAGTCCGGGTTTTTATGCAGCGTACTTACTATAGCCTCTTTTGGGATAAAACAAACTTCCATGTCGTTCACGGCAATGGCGCTGAGATTTGCTGACTCTTCTGCGACCACGGAGCGCTGGCCCAATACTTCTCCCTTTGAGGCCAATTTTACGATCTGATCTTTGCCTGTAGCACTTAATTTTGAGAGTTTGGAAACGCCTCCGCGCACGCAATAAACTCCTCCGAGTTTCTCTCCTTCTTCGAAGATTACCTCGCCCTTTTTTATTTTTTTGCTTGTTTTGGAGTCGGAAACAGACTTGAGTTCTTCCTTGCTCATAGCCCTGAGGGCATTGAATTTCCGAACGATACAGTTCTCACAGCGATTGTCCATAAACCATGTAATCTATACCCTAAATGTAGCTAAATTCCATCTCTTATGAAAACTGATAATAATCATCTTTTGCCTGTCTCGATTATTTCATCTTTGAACCAATTTTAATTCTACCTGACTGAACCGGCCTCAACCTATGCCAGAAAAGGAACATTCCTGTTTTCATTGCGGAGATCCCTGCAGAGATTCCCACCAGATCTTTAAAGAGAAAAACTTCTGTTGCCGGGGGTGTAAAACAGTTTATCAGCTATTTCAGCAGAATGACCTGGGGTATTATTACGAAATGGAGGCAGCAGCCGGGAACAGTCCTAAGCAGACCGGAAGAAAATACGATTTCCTTGATGACAGCCAGATTACTGAACGTTTGCTGGATTTTCACGATGGCAGCCATAAGGTGGTAAATCTTTCTATTCCAGGGATCCACTGTAGTTCCTGTATCTGGATCTTGGAAAATTTACAAAAACTGAACCCGGGTGTCCTCAGCAGTCAGGTAGATTTCCCGCAAAAAAAAGCCCGCATCCACTTTGACGGAGACCGTATAAGCTTAAAAGAACTGGTTAACCTGCTGGTCGCCATCGGATATGAACCCTCTATTACCCTGGAAGATTACGGTGGAAAAAAAACGACCTCCAACCGCAGACTGATCTATCAGCTGGGTGTTGCCGGATTTGCCTTCGGCAATATTATGTTCCTGTCCTTTCCCGAGTATTTTGAAAGCGGGGAATACTGGCTGGAACAGTACAAAGGGCTCTTTCGCTGGATCATGTTTGCCTTTTCCCTGCCAGTGGTATTTTACTCCGCCTCGGGATATTTTACGGCTGCCTATAAAGGATTGCGATCCGGAATTCTCAATATTGATGTCCCCATAGCGCTGGGGATCATAACCCTTTTTCTGCGCTCTACCCTGGAAATCGCCTTCGATTGGGGCAGCGGATTTTTTGACAGCCTGAGCGGGCTGGTTTTCTTTCTGTTGCTCGGGAGGTTTTTTCAGCAAAAAACATACTCCTATCTCTCCTTTGAACGGGACTATACCTCTTATTTCCCCATTGCTGTGACACGACTAAGCAGTGATGGAACCGAGCAAAGCAGACCGGTCCATGAAATTGTAAAGGGAGATCGGCTTCTCATTAGAAACGGTGACCTTATTCCTGTAGATTCCGTCCTGCTTAAAGGAAAAGGTGAAATTGATTACAGCTTTGTAAGCGGGGAAGCGCGTCCTGTTTTTAAAGCTACTGGAGACAAACTCTTTGCGGGGGGAAAACAACTCGGGGCTACCCTGGAAATTGAAGTGCTAAAGCCCGTATCCCAAAGTTACCTGACAGAACTGTGGAGCGATTCGGCTTTTTCCAAAAACAACGACACTCCTTTCCGAAACCTCACAGATCGCATCGGCAAGCGGTTTACCTGGGTAGTGCTCGGCATTGCATTTACCTCAGGGGCCTTCTGGCTATGGTATGATCCCTCCCTGGCAATGAACGTCTTTACAGCTGTTTTGATTATTGCCTGCCCCTGCGCCATTGCCCTGGCGGCCCCTTTTACTTTGGGGAACCTGCTGCGGATTTTTGGTAAAAAAGGATTCTATGTAAAAGACACGGAAAGCCTTGAAAGAATGGCCCAAATCAACACCATTATTTTTGACAAAACAGGAACCCTTACTACCCGAAGCGAAAACAGTATCCGATACAATGGAGTAGAGCTCACCCAAAAGGAAGTAGCCCTTTTGAAGAATACTTTGCGGGCATCGGGTCATCCGCTGAGTCAGATGTTGTATAAGCAACTGGCGGCTTACAATATAGTACCCCTGGACCGTTTTGAGGAATACGTGGGAGAGGGTCTGGAAGGGCGCATCGCAGAAGATAGTATCCGAATAGGCTCCAGGGATTTTGTGGGGGCTGAAACTACCTCAGAAGCCTCGGGCACGGAGGTACATATAAGTACCAACGATTCATATAAAGGTTGTTTCAGTATACAGAATAAATACCGCAAAGGAATGGGAGCCATGTTGTCTGAACTCGCTGATGATTATTCCCTGGCCTTGCTATCGGGAGATAACTCTGCAGAAAAAGAGTCACTGGAAGAGGTGGTGCCTCCGCTTACTCCCATGTATTTCAACCAGCGGCCCAAAGAAAAATTACAATTCGTCAAAACCCTGCATCAGGAAGGCAAAGAAGTCCTGATGGTAGGAGACGGTCTGAACGATGCCGGGGCTCTGGCCCAAAGCCAGGTGGGGATTGCCGTTACAGAAGAATCGAACTTATTTACACCTGCCTGCGATGCCATCCTGGACAGCAGCAGCTTTGCTGATCTTGGAAGTTTCCTGAAAATAAGCAAGCAGGCCATGGGGGTCATCCGCCTGAGCTTTGCGCTTTCCCTGCTGTATAATCTCGTAGGTCTGTATTTTGCCGTTACCGGACAACTTGAACCCGTTATTGCCGCCATTTTAATGCCACTGAGTTCCATCAGCATTGTAGCTTTCACCACCCTTGCGAGTACCTGGATTGGCAGGAAGTTAAAATAAACGCCAAAGCATGATAATTATCATGTTTTCGGCGAAATCCGGCCATTAGTTTTACACCTAAATTTTGCTTGGGTATGAGCGTAATTTATATGTTGCTGGCTATTAGCATCTTAGTAGCCCTTATTTTTTTTGCAGCCTTTATTTTTTCGGTCAGGAATGGTCAGTATGACGATTCCTACACCCCTTCCGTCCGCATGCTTTTTGAGGACGAAGTAAAATCCTCTACCTCGCAACAAGAAGAAACTAACCCACAAAAACCATCCAATTAAATACGCTTTCTATGGAAGTTCAACAATTTCACTACGACAATAAAATCGTTCAGAAATTCCTTTATGCAACCATGCTATGGGGGATTGTTGGCATGCTGGTAGGCCTCCTGCTGGCATTTATGTTTTTATTTCCCAACCTGACAGACGGAATCTCCTGGTTGAGTTTCGGTCGCCTCCGGCCACTGCATACCAATGCAGTAATATTCGCCTTTGTGGGAAATGCCATGTTTGCCGGGGTTTACTACTCCACCCAAAGGTTGCTTAAAGCACGCATGTTCAGCGATGCGCTGAGCAACTTTAATTTCTGGGGCTGGCAGGCCATAATCGTAGCCGCAGCCATTACATTGCCGCTGGGGTACACTACCTCAAAAGAATACGCAGAACTCGAATGGCCCATTGACCTTGCCATTGCGGTGGTTTGGGTAGCCTTCGGTTGGAATTTTATCGGAACCCTGCTCAAACGGCGGCAACGCCATCTTTATGTGGCCATTTGGTTTTATCTGGCTACCATAATTACGGTGGCCGTGCTGCATATATTCAACAGTCTGGAACTTCCAGTGGGGGCCCTGAAGAGTTATTCGGTCTATGCAGGGGTACAGGATGCCCTGGTACAATGGTGGTACGGCCACAACGCGGTAGCTTTTTTCCTGACTACTCCTTTCCTCGGGCTGATGTATTATTTCGTCCCCAAGGCAGCCAACCGGCCTATTTATTCCTACCGGCTGTCTATTGTGCATTTCTGGTCCCTCATCTTTATATATATCTGGGCTGGGCCACACCACCTGTTGTATTCCGCCCTTCCGGACTGGGCCCAAAACCTGGGGGTGGCCTTCTCTGTAATGCTGATTGCACCTTCCTGGGGAGGTATGATCAACGGGTTGTTAACGCTAAGGGGGGCCTGGGATAAAGTACGAACCAGCCCTGTTTTGAAATTCATGGTAGTTGCCATTACGGGCTACGGGATGGCCACTTTTGAAGGCCCTATGTTATCCCTCAAAAATATTAACGCCATTGCGCATTTCAGTGACTGGATCATTGCACACGTACATGTGGGGGCTCTGGCCTGGAACGGCTTCCTGACCTTTGGGATGATTTACTGGCTGGTTCCTAAAATGTTCAAAACCCGCCTGCACTCTACCCCACTGGCAAATTTCCACTTCTGGATCGGGACCCTGGGGATTGTGCTCTATGCGCTGCCCATGTACGTGGCCGGGTTTACCCAGGCGCTGATGTGGAAAGACTTCAATCCGGATGGAACCCTGGTGTACGGGAATTTCCTTGAAACCGTGAACGAAATCATGCCCATGTACTGGATGCGGGCCATTGGCGGAAGTTTGTACCTGATAGGGATGTTTGTAATGCTTTACAATATTGTGGTAACCATCCGCTCGGGAAGCAGTGTGGAGGATGATCTTGCAGAAGCCCCCGCCCTAGCCCGTGTATCGCGTCGCAGAACGGCCGGAGAGACCTATCACACCTGGTTGGAGCGCAAGCCCATTCAACTGACCCTGCTGGCTACGGTAGCTATATTAATCGGAGGGATCATACAAATTGTCCCCACCATCCTGGTAAAATCCAACATCCCCACCATAACCAGTGTAAAACCCTATACCCCTCTTGAGCTGGAAGGAAGAGACCTCTATATTAGGGAAGGCTGCGTTAGTTGCCATTCCCAGATGGTTCGCCCTTTCCGCTCGGAAGTAGAGCGATACGGAGAATATGCCAAGGCAGGGGAATTTGTTTACGACCACCCCTTCCTCTGGGGCAGTAAGCGGACAGGGCCTGACCTGTTGCGGATAGGCGGGAAGTATTCTGATAACTGGCACCTGAACCATATGTACGACCCACAAAGCACTTCTTCCGGTTCCATTATGCCGGCCTATCAGTGGCTTATTCGCGATGAACACGACAGAAGCCAGACAGAAGCAAAAATGCGGGCCATGGTGAGCCTAGGGGTTCCGTATACCGAAGAAGACATTACGGGGGCTGCAGCATCCATGGATGCCCAGGCCACGCAAATAGAAGAGAATCTCTACAGCGATCCCGACTTTGCGAAATCTTACGAAGCAGATAAGCAATACGCTTCGGAAAACGGACTCCCTTTTGTTGAGATGCGCGACCGGGAAATAGTAGCGCTCATCGCCTACCTGCAAAGGCTGGGGACAGATATTAAAATTGAACAAGCTGAAACGGCTGCAACTCAAAACTGACAGACCATGCTAAAATTTGTAAAAAGCCATATGGAGACTATAGACGGGATAGCGACCTATCCTATGATCTCCCTGCTGATCTTCTTTTTGTTTTTTAGCGCCCTTTTCTGGTGGGTTTTTAGCACCTCAAAAGAGCGTATCCGGGAGATGAGCGAAATGCCCTTAGATGACCAACAACCAAAAGCTTCAGAAAAATGAGAAATTCAACACCCTGGTGGATTCGGGTTCCGCTGCTTTTCTTTACAATATTCGCCCTGATGGAATACTTTATTGATTCCGGGGAGAAACCCGCATTTTTAGAATACCCCATGACGGGCTATTTCCTGTTACTCATTTTGCTGTTGCTCATTGCCATAGAATTGATCCTGAAATCAATTGAGCAGGTAATGTTCCAGACACTCTCCAAGGAAGCCCAGGAACGCTATCTCAGCGCTTCCCAGGAAAGCAAGGGATGGGCCTGGGGAAAAAGGATGTATCAAAAACTCCTGGGGTCCAAACCGGTGGAAGAAGAATCGGAGATTATCCTGGACCACAACTACGACGGGATCCGGGAACTGGACAACAAATTACCCCCCTGGTGGGTCTACCTTTTTTATGTTACAATAATCTTTGGAGTGGTTTACCTCGCCCGTTTCCACGTCTTCGGGGATTACACCCAGGATGAGGAATTTGAAATGGAAATTGCCGAGGCCCGAATGGCTATTGAAGAGTATAAGAAAAATGCCAAAGACCTGGTTGATGTCAATACGGTTACCTTACTGACGGAAGCGGCCGACCTGCAGGCAGGCGAGAACATCTTCGTCACCAATTGTGCGGTTTGCCACAAAGTTGACGGCGGAGGAGGGATTGGCCCCAACCTCACGGATGACTACTGGATCCTGGGCGGGGGAATCCGCAACGTATTCAATACCATTTCGGAAGGCGGTCGGGCCGGGAAAGGGATGGTAGCCTGGAAAACGAATCTGAAACCGGCAGAGATGGCCCAGGTAGCCAGTTATGTGCTCACCATGCACGGCACCAATCCTGTGGATGCCAAGGATCCGGAAGGAGAAATCTGGATGGACCCCAATGCTCCTGTAGATTCGGTGTCTGTGGAAATACGGGATTCGACTACCGTAGAAATCATTATGGAAACCGATACTCCGGACCCTTTGCAGGAAGAATAGGATACGGCCGACAGGCATTTAAATGAAGAGGATGGAAGAGGAACAAGAAAATTTCAGGGATTCCATTGGCACCATTGATAAAGAAGGTAAAAGGGCCTGGGTTTTTCCCAAAAAGCCCAGTGGTCCTTTTTACAAGTACCGAAAATGGGTTAGCTATTTTTTGTTGCTATTCCTGTTTAGTGCTCCTTTTATTAAGATTGATGGCAACCAGTTCCTGATGTTCAATGTCCTGGAGCGCCGGTTTAATATTTTCGGACAACCCTTCTGGCCTCAGGATTTTCACCTGTTTGTGATTTCCATGATCATAGGGGTGATATTTGTAGCCCTTTTTACCGTTGCCTTCGGGCGTATTTTCTGCGGCTGGATGTGCCCTCAGACCATTTTTATGGAAATGGTTTTTCGCAGGATAGAATATTGGATAGATGGAGACAGGGGCGCACAGATGCGACTTGCCCGACAAGCCTGGAATGGAGAAAAAATACGAAAAAGGCTTCTGAAATGGGTGATTTTCTTCCTGATCTCTTTTGTGATCGCCAATATTTTTCTGGCATACCTCATCGGGAGCGATCAGTTACTGGAATATATTAAAGAAGGGCCCGGCAGCCATGCGGGAACCCTTACCGCCCTGCTTATTTTTACTGCTGTCTTTTACTTTGTCTTTGCGTGGTTCCGCGAACAAGTTTGTATCATAGCCTGTCCGTATGGCCGCATGCAGGGGGTCTTGCTAGACAATAAATCCGTGGTGGTGGCCTACGACCACAAAAGGGGCGAAAGTGAAAACGGTCGCAAGAAATTTCGCAAGAATGAAGACAGGGCAGCCCTTGGATATGGGGATTGTATCGATTGTTTCCAATGTGTACATGTCTGCCCCACAGGCATTGACATCCGGAACGGGACACAACTGGAATGTGTGAATTGTACAGCCTGTATCGATGAATGCAATACTATTATGGAAAAAGTTGGCCTTCCCAAAGGCCTTATCCGCTATGCAAGCGAAGATAATATTGTAAAAAAGGCGAGATTTTCATTTACCCCCCGCCTGAAAGGATATTCTGCGATACTGGGAATACTCATATGTGTTTTTGTGGGGATGCTTTTTTTAAGGAATGACCTGGAAGCGAACGTGCTTCGCCTGCCAGGGCAACTTTATGAACATAAGGAAAACAACATAATCAGCAATGTTTACACCTATAAGCTGATCAATAAAACCACTCATCCGGTGACAGACATACATTTTAAATTATTATCCCATCCGGGGACCATCATCTTTGTAAAAGGCGATGGCTTTACGGTACCAGCACAGGATTTAAACGAGGGAACGCTCTTTATAGAAATAAACAATGCTGCCCTGAACGGGGATAAGGACCAACTTAAAATTGGGGTCTACAGCGGGGAAGAACTAATAGAAACAACCCGGGCACGTTTTCTGGCGCCCCGGAATTATAACTGATAAGGATGAAAATAAACTGGGGAACTGCAATTGTTTTAGTATTTATAGCCTTTATAGTATTTATAGGCTATTTCGTTGTAATTGCCAATACTACTGAAAGGACCAATCACGATCTGGTTACAGAAGATTACTATCAAAAAGAGCTGGGCTATCAGGCCGATCTCGATGCCTCCCGTAATCTGAATGAGCTAAATAGCAATATGCGGGTATACATACGGCCGGAAGGGCTGTTAATCGAATTCCCGGAATCTATGCTCGAAGAAAAAGTAAAAGGAACAGTGTCCCTATACAGGCCATCCAGTAAACAGTTGGACTTTGACGAGCCCATTCGTCTGTCCGACTCTCAAATGCTCATACCCAGGAGTCGTTTGCTGGCTGGCCGCTGGGACATTAGAATCTTCTGGGAGTATGAGGAAGTACCCTACCTGTACAGAAAGCGGATGGTACTTTAAATAGAGGATTAAAAAATGAACCAAATACGATAATCGTTTTGATAAGCACCGCCCTGATACTTGGAATTATGGGGAGCCTGCACTGCATTGGAATGTGCGGCCCTATTGCCTTTATGTTGCCGCTGGACCGGAGTAACTCCTGGAAACAATGGGGGCAGCTGGGTCTCTACCATGTGGGGAGGTTGCTGGCTTATGGCCTTATAGGCCTCATTTTTGGACTGATCGGAAGAGGTCTGTACCTTTTTGGGTTTCAGCAAAAAATTTCCATTGCCATGGGAGTCATCATGATTGTAGCGGTTTTGTTCCCTTCCCGGATTAGCCGGAAATGGCGGGTACTGCAACCAATGTACAGGGTGCTGGGAAAATTGCAGGCAGCCCTGGGGAAACGTTTGAAGGAAAACAGCGCAGATGCTTTCCTGAGTATTGGATTCTTAAACGGATTTTTACCCTGTGGTCTGGTTTATATTGCCCTTATTGGGGCAATGGCTATGGCTACCGCCGCCTCAGGTACTTTTTATATGATGGCCTTTGGCCTGGGAACTATCCCACTGATGAGTGCCACTGCATTGCTGGGGAAAATGGCCAAAGGCAAATGGCTGGGGCGCATTCGTAATTGGGTACCTGTTTTTGTGGTAATTCTGGGAATTCTATTTATCCTGAGGGGCATGGGCCTTGGGATTCCATATATTTCTCCAAAAGATCCGTCAATGATAACCGCTACCCATATAGAATGTCATCCATAATTTATAAATTTCGCCGTTTTACAAACAACCTATAACAAGATGAAGAAGATAGTATGCCTGACCATCAGTATCCTGGTACTGATAACTGCCTGCAAATCAGAAAAAGGGAATGCCGAGGCCGCACCTGAGCCCAGCGGGACTGAAAATATAGCCTATAAATGGGGGGAGATGGCCCTGGAAGCCACGGCCCTGGATACCGAACGTTTTAAACCCAGGCCTACCATAACCTCGCGTTATCTGGGACTTATCTTTACAGCGGTTTTTGATGCCTGGTCGCGTTACGATGAAAATGCCATTCCCGTGTATCTCAAGGGAGTAGAACGCCGTCCGGCCGGGGAACACAATCTGAAAAACAAGGAAATCGCCATTAGCTATGCGGCCCTGAGGGCTATGAATGAATATTACTATACAGACCAGGCCCTGTTTGAAGATTTTATGAGATCCCTTGGGATGGATCCAAATGATAAAAGCCTGGACCCCACTACCCCGGCGGGAATTGGAAATCTGGCCGCACAGGCGGTGATTGAAGCCCGGAAAAACGACGGTGCCAACCAGTATGGCGAGGAGGCCGGTTCAAATGGGGAAGCGTATTTTGATTATACAGGATATACCCCTGTTAATAACCCGGATGAAAACGTAGACATCAACCGTTGGCAACCCAAATACTTCTCTGACGGCAAGGGGGGAAAGTATGCTCCCGGATGCCTTACCCCTTACTGGCAATTAGTAACCCCTATCAGTCTGGATTCTGCCAGTCAGTTCCGTCCGGGACCACCGCCCATGGTAGGTTCCGAGCAAATGGAAAAAGAAGTTCGGGAGGTAATAGAAATGCAGGCCAATCTGACGGATGAAGAAAAAGCCCTTGTGGAATTCATGCGGGATGGGCCAAAATCTGTTCAGCAGGCCGGGCACTGGCTGAAATTTGCACAGGATGTTTCCCGAAGAGATGAGCATACCCTGGACCAGGACGTCAAAATGTATTTTCTGAACCAGGTAACCGCCATGGATGCTTTTATCGCCTCCTGGGAGTCCAAGATGTATTACGATTTTGCACGGCCCTACGCCCTGGTCCACGATTATTTTCAGGGCGAACTGATCAAAGCCTGGGGAGGCCCCGGCAAAGGCGTAATTGAAATGAAGGGAGAACAATGGAGGCCCTATTCCCCTGAAGAATTCCTCTGTCCGCCCTTCCCTTCATATGTCTCCGGCCATAGTACTATCAGCGGGGCCTGTTCCGAGGCCCTGAGGCTATTTACCGGGGATGACTATTTCGGGGAAACGGTTGAACTGGTTCCCGGAAGCCTTACTGAAACGGATCCGGCCAATTACGGGGATACCGTAATACTGGAATTTCCAACCTTTACCCAGACAGCCGAAATGGCAGGAATTTCCCGGGTGATGGGAGGCTATCATATTCAGGCCGATAACGTGGCTGGGCTTCAACTGGGCAGGGATGTTGCGCAGCAGGCCTGGGAATTTTACCAGAAACACCTGGGAACAGGCAAACTTTAAAGCAATAAAAGGCTGCAGGACAGGCTTAAGCCTTATCCTTAATTCCTAATTTAAACCGGATGAAACTCGTTTCTCTAGAACAGGCTGCTTCTGTTGTAAAAAGTGGTGACCGCGTATTCGTACAGGGAGCAGCAATGACCCCCAATACGCTTATCAATGCCATTTGCGAAAATTACAGGGAGTTGAGCAATGTGGAGATTATATCCATTCACACGGATGGCCCGGTCAATTTTGCAATCCCCCCCTATAATATTGCCTTTAAAATCAATTCCTGTTTTGTGGGCTCCAATGTGCGGAAAGCAGTAAACACCAATCAGGGGGATTATATCCCGATTTTCCTATCTGAAATTCATCAGCTCTTCAGGCGTAAATTGCTGCCCCTGGATGTGGCAGTTGTGCAGGTTTCCCCACCGGATAAACACGGATATTGCTCCCTTGGGGTATCTGTAGATATAACCCTTCCGGCCGTACAGCACGCCAAAAAAGTGATTGCGCAACTCAATCCACAAGTTCCCAGGACCCATGGGGATGGGATCATCCACATGAGCCATATTGATTCTTTTGTGGAAGTTTCGGAACCCATACACAGCTATCCCGAAGGTAAGATCTCTGAAGTAGAACACAGTATCGGGAAAAACGTTGCCGGGCTTATTGAAGACGGGGCGACCCTGCAAATGGGCATTGGTAATATCCCCAATGCCGTATTAAAAAACCTCGGGAATCACAGGCAATTAGGTATTCATACCGAAATGTTTTCAGATGGGATCCTGCCACTGGTCAAATCAGGGGTGATAACCGGAGAAAACAAGGCTATTGATGCCCATAAAATCGTGAGTTGTTTTGCAGCCGGATCACAAAAACTATATGATTTTATTGACGAAAATCCCCAGCTGAGTTTCAAAGATGCCAGTTACACCAACGATACGGCCAATATCCGTAAAAACCCCAAGGTTACTGCCATTAATAGTGCCATTGAGATAGATCTAACAGGACAGGTTTGCGCAGATACCATAGGGAGTTACCAGTATTCAGGGGTCGGGGGGCAGATGGATTTTATCCGGGGGGCCTCCCTTTCCGAGGGCGGAAAACCTATAATTGCCTTGAGTTCCGTCACCAATAAGGGAATATCCAAAATATCCCCATTCCTGAAGAACGGAGCCGGGGTTACCACCACACGCGCGCACGTTCACTATGTGGTAACCGAGCACGGGGTAGTTAACCTGTTTGGGAAAAATTTACAACAACGGGCCAAAGCCCTAATCTCCATTGCACATCCGGATCATCGGGAAAATCTTGAAAGGGCCGCCTTTGATCGCTTTGGCCGGGTGTGAAAATACCGCTAACCTTTCTTAATAGTCCGTTGTGGCACAAAAAGAAAAGGGGCCCCGAAAACGGGTACCCCCTTTACTAAACAGCAACTTTGTCTATATTTTAAAAGTTATCACAGGGATGGGCGAATGATTTGCAATATCCTCTCCAATACTTCCCATGAAGAAATGAGAAATTCCCTTCCGGCCATGGGTAGGAATTCCAATCAGGTCTGCCCCTATTTTTTCACTGTAATTCAGGACACCGCGTTCTACACTGTAATCATTGTAAATATCCACTTCCATTCCTGAAACTGCCTTATTCAGGAAATTTGAGATTTTCTGATAGGCGTCAGAAGTGCTCATAAAATGATCCCCCGGGGTGTTGATGTAAACAGCTTTAAAGCCGGCTCCCAGTTTATCAGAAAAGGCCTTGGCCCTTTGAAAAGCAGGCACATTCTCCTCCTTGAAATCGCAGGCAAAAACAAAGGTATCAACCTTGAAATCTGGCAATTCCTTTTTTACAACCAGCACTGGGATATCCGAGTTCCTCACTACTTTTTCGGCATTGGAGCCTATAAATATCTCCTGTAACCCGTCTGTTCCATGCGAGCCCATTACAATTAAATCTGCCTTGTGCTTTTCGGCTACCTCATTGACTTCGGCAAATACCTTGTAGTGTTTTATTACAGGGGTTATTGAAATTCCCTTGAGGTATTTTTTATCCAGGAAGTCTCCAAGACGCTTTTCTGCAGCTTTCAGCAAAAATACGGTCTGTTCGGGATGATAGGCCTCAGAAGAAGAAATCATAGCATAATTCAGTTCCAGCATATGCAGAACAATGATCTCAGACTTGTGTTTGGCAGCAAGGGATGCCGCGGTTTTGAGAGCGTATTCCGATTGCTCGGAAAAATCAACAGGAACGATAATAGTTTTCATGGGTTCGGGATTAAGTTAAACGGTCATTGAAAATAACCTATTTTCCGGGGCTTTATTGTGCAACCGCAGGTCAAAAGCCATACAAATATTGCGGATATACAAGCGTCCGGTATCTGTTACGATCAGGCGATCTGCCTCTAATTCAACAAGGCCGTCCCTCTCGGGTTCTTTAAGTCTTTCTTTTATTTCTGCTTCCCTGAAAGCTGCCAACCCCTTCCCCCACCGGGTTTCAAAACCACACATCAGTTCCAGCACGTGTTTGCGCACTACAAGGTCTTCATCCGTAAGCAAATGGCCCTTGTGTAAAGGGAAGATTCCACAGGAAATCAGGTGCTCATATTCTTCTATACTCTTAACATTCTGTGCAAAACCATACCAGCTATCACTGATACTGGAAACCCCCAGGCCAATCATCAGGCGGGTATTGGAAACCGTGTACCCCATAAAGTTCCGGTGCAAAGCTCCCGCTTGACGGGCCCTGTAGAGGCCATCGGACGGGAGGGAATAGTGGTCCATGCCTATAGCGGCGTATCCTGCACGGGTAAGGGTTCGTTTCCCAAGCTCAAATTGCTTTTGTTTTGTTGCCGGATCCGGAAGGTCGCTTTTCTTATACCCCCTCTGACCATTTCCTTTTAGCCAGGGTACATGCGCATAACTGTAAAAGGCGATACGGTCTGGCATTATATCCATAGTCTTTCGGAGGGTTTCTCCTATATGGGCTGTTGTTTGCAAGGGCAGCCCGTAAATGATGTCATGGCCCACAGAGGTAAATCCTATCTCCCGTGCCGTACGAGTTACCTCACTGACTTGTTTGAAGGTCTGAACGCGATTGATGGCCCGTTGCACGGCCTCATTGTAATCCTGTATCCCAAAAGACACTCTTCGGAAACCCTCTTCATACAGAACCTGCAGGTGTTCCAGCGTGGTATTACCCGGGTGGCCTTCAAAGCTGAATTCCCAGTCCTGACTTCTGTCTGCATGACGGAAGATCCCCCTTATCAGCATCCGGAGGTTTTCCGGGGAAAAGAAAGTTGGTGTACCGCCACCCAGATGCAATTCCCTGATTATCGGACGGGCTCCAAATAACTCCCGGTAGAGTTCCCATTCCTTCAGAAGAGCCTTGATATAAGGACGCTCCACACTGTGCCTTTTGGTTATCCGCTTGTGACAACCGCAAAAAGTACACATGCTTTCACAAAAAGGAAGGTGGATATAAAGGCTGATGCCTTTATCAGAATTGGTTTCCGTAAAAATCCGGCGAACCGTTTTCTTCCAGGTTTTCCCGCAAAATCCGGTTTTGTCCCAGTAGGGAACCGTAGGGTAACTGGTATACCTGGGGCCTGGAACATTATATTTCTGTACCAAATCACACATAGCTGTTGCTGTTTTTAACAAAGCTATTGTAATGACCTGTGACAGAATATGATAAAAATCAGCTTCGAGCGTGGGTCCTAAGAGGAATCAAAAGCTGTCCTTCATCCAATCATAGGGTTTTCGGTTAATCCAGGAACCTTTGGTAAAATCCGGGAAGGGCTGCGGTGCTCCCTTGGCGGCTATAGATCGCTCCGATAAGGGAGTAACCGCACTCCACGCTGCCGCATCATAAACATCTATAGGGGGCGCCAGGTTCCTTTTGGCCGACTCTACAAAGGCATTAAGCACGAAAAAATCCATTCCCCCGTGCCCGGAACCCGAAGCATATACGCCGAATTTCTTCCAAAGGGGGTGATCGTATCGATCCAGCCAGGCAGAAGCCTCGTCCCACCGATGCGGCTGGGAGGCCCCTTCAATGTACATGCGGTTCCCGTCTACTTCCCATAAGCCATTAGCACCCTGTACCCGGAAACCAAGGGAATAAGGCCGGGGCAAGTTGCAGTCATGGGTGATAATAATGGTTTCGCCACGAGCCGTTTCCAGGGTAGTGGTGATCACGTCTCCCTGTTTGAACTTAAGGGAGGCATTGGGGTGATCTTCACCCCCGACTTTGACGATATGGTTGTGCAGGCCTATTCCCTTGCTGGCATGGGAAGTAAGGCTCATAAAACGATTCCCGCGATTGATGTCTGCCATAACGGCCACCGGGCCCAGGCCGTGGGTAGGGTAAACATCCGCATTTCTTTTCAGGGAGTGCTGAGTTCGCCAGCGGGCCTCTGAAATGGCCTTTTCCCCAAATTCCACCCCGCCGCCGTAGGCTTGTTTTCCATTGTTGAATTTAACCTCCCTGAGGTCGTGCTGATAGCCACATCTGAAATGCACCAATTCCCCGAAGACCCCTTTTCGAACCATATGCAAAACGGCCAGGATATCCCTCCTGTAATTTACGTTTTCGAGCAGCATAAGGTGGGTCCCGGTAGCCTCATGTGTCTGCACCAGGTCCCAGCACTCCTGAAGGCTGGTTGCAGCAGATACCTCCAGCCCTGCATACTTGCCGGCCTTCATCGCATCTACGGCCATTGGGGTGTGCCAGAGCCAGGGGGTGGATATTACCACTGCCTCCAGAGATTCCATACTGAGCAAATCCCTGTAAGAATGGGAATGCTCCCCAAATGTAGCTGGACGTTCCCTGCCGGCTTCAGCGATCATCTTCAGGCAAAGATCCAGGCGATCCGGGTCAATATCGCAAAGTGCGCGTATTTCCACATCTTCCCTTTGCAAGAGGTTTTTCAAATGATTGGTTCCCCTCAGCCCCAGGCCGATAAGGCCTATTTTGAGCTTACCATCCTCTTTGGGCTTGGTAAAGGAATAGGCGCCCGAGGGAACTAATCCCAGGGCAGTTGCGGCGAGGGTTGATTTTGTAATAAAAGACCTTCTGGTTTCCATTTTAAAGCACTGTATGTTCTTCCCGGAAAGGTATGAAATATTGGTATTTAGCCTTTATTTCAAACCGAAAACCTTATTTTAGCGAGCCAAAAACAGCAACGTATGACCTTACTATTGATGGCGGCGGGAAGAGGAAGCCGCTATGGAAAACTGAAACAATTTGACGATCTGGGACCCAATGGAGAGTTTCTGATGGAGTTCTCAATATACGATGCAATCAACAATGGTTTTACCCATATAGTTGTCATTACCCAAAAAGACAATGTGGCCTTCCTGAGGGACTATCTTCGCGAAAGGCTTCCGGCCAATATTTCCCTGGATGTTTTGGCCCAGGAACTAACAGACCTGCCTGCGGGAACACAGTTTGCCGGAGAACGGCCCAAGCCCTGGGGAACCGCACATGCGGTCTGGACTGCCCGAAACGTGATCACCAATCCTTTCGCGGTAATCAACGCAGATGATTACTACGGACAAAATGCCTACGAACAGGCAGGGGAATTTATAAAAAAGACTGAGGAAGGAAATTTTGGATTGGTTGCCTATACGCTCCAAGATACACTTTCACCCTATGGTTCGGTTTCCCGCGGGGTTTGCAGCCAGGATGGGAAGCAGTTGAAATCAGTAGACGAACGCCTGGAAATTGCCGCCGGAGAGGACGGCATCCGGGATGCAGACAGCGGTATGGAATTCAGCGGGAAAGAACTGGTAAGCATGAATTTTTGGGTGTGCAGCCCAGAAATCTTCCCTCAGATCGAAAAGGATTTCAGGGAATTCCTGGCAACGGCTGAAGATGCTTCCAAAGGGGAAATATACCTGCCCTTTGTGATACAGGATATGCTGCAAAGCGGAAAGACTTCAGTGGAGGTAATCCCATCGAACAGTCAATGGTTTGGGGTGACCTATGCCGAGGATAAGGATACAGCCATGCAGGCTTTAAAAGACCTTAGTGCAGCCGGAAAATACCCGGCCCCGCTTTGGAAATAATAATGACCCATGGCACTATCGGGCCCCGAACTGGCGCTTAAAGCTTTTGGAGTTTCCTCCACAAAGTTTCAGGCACAGTTGCTGGAACAGGGGCTTATTAATGACACTTACAAAGTGCTGCTGCCGGCAGGAAACGGACTCATCGTTCAGCGAATAAACCCCGAAGTATTCAGCAATACCCTCCCCCTGATGCAAAATATCGCAAGGGTGCTCCCAAAACTGAATGGGGCTGATTACGCTGAATTAAAATTGCTTAACGGGACAGATGGCAATCCATGGTTTGTGGATACGGGGGGCAGCTATTGGCGGGCTTTTAATTACATCCCGGGCAGCAGTACTTTCCAGCAGTCATCAGACATGGCAATTGCGAGGGAAAGTGGCCGAATTATCGGACAATTCCACCAACTGGTTTCAGATATCCCCTTAAAGGACATACACATTACCCTGCCTGACTTCCACAATTTAAACACCCGGATGGAACAGCTGGAAACTACGCTTTCTGCAGCCCGGCCGGAAAGACTTGCAGATTCGCTTAAATGGCGGGAACTGGCAGCAAAACTATCCCGTTTCTGTGAGGCCATCCCCTTTGACGAATTGCCGTTAAGGCTTTGCCATAACGACACCAAACTCTCGAATATCCTTTTCGATTCCACATCCAAAAAAGCGCTTTGCCTGATCGACCTGGATACGCTGATGCCGGGTTACCTGCTCTACGATTTCGGGGATGCCGGCAGGTGCCTGGTACTGGGGCCTGAAACAACCGCTGTGGAACAAAACGAGGAGTCCTTTGATTTGAATTTATTCGAAGCTTATTATAAAGGCTTTATCCAATCAGGATTGGAGTTGAATGCTGCAGAGCGCAAAAGCCTGCCCTGGGGACTTGTACTGATGCCCCTGCTTCACGGGGTCCGGGCCCTGACGGATTATCTGCAGAATGACCTGTATTATAAAACAGGCTTCCCCGGCGAAAACCTCAGGCGGGCAGCAGTGCTTTTACAGCATTCGGAAGCTTCCCGAAAAAAGCTGCCGCAACTGCAGTTAATCTGCGAAAAATAAAGGTATTATTTAAAAGCGCTAAAGCCGGTGATATCGTGTCCGGTGATCAATAAATGGATGTCGTGGGTTCCTTCATAGGTAATGACGGATTCCAGGTTCATCATATGGCGCATAATGCTGTATTCCCCTGTAATTCCCATGCCTCCCAAAACCTGACGGGCCTCCCTGGCAATGTTGATGGCCATTTCCACGTTGTTGCGCTTAGCCATGGAAATCTGGGCGGTGGTTGCCCTGCCCTCGTTTTTTAGCTGCCCCAGTCTGAATGCTAGCAACTGCGCTTTGGTGATTTCCGTGATCATTTCCGCCAGCTTTTTCTGCTGCAGCTGGGTAGCCGCAATGGGCTTGTCAAATTGAACGCGCTCCTTTGCATAGCGCAGGGCCGTATCATAACAGTCCATAGCCGCTCCAATAGCGCCCCAGGCAATTCCATAACGGGCCGAATCCAGACACCCCAGGGGGGCACCCAGCCCCGTTTTGCCCTCCAACAGGTTTTCTTTGGGCACTTTTACATTGTCAAAGATCAGTTCGCCTGTGGCAGATGCCCGCAAAGACCATTTGTTATGCGTTTCGGGTGTACTGAAGCCTTCCATTCCCCTCTCCACTATCAGCCCGTGTATCCGCCCGGCTTCATTTTTGGCCCAGACAACGGCTATGTCTGCAAAAGGTGCATTGGATATCCAGAGTTTTGCTCCGTTGAGCAGGTAATGGTCCCCTTTGTCCTTAAAGTTAGTGACCATGCCTCCGGGGTTGGAGCCGTAGTCCGGCTCGGTAAGGCCGAAACACCCCATCATTTCCCCTGTAGCCAGCTTTGGCAGGTATTTTTGACGTTGTGCTTCATTGCCGTAAGCGTAAATAGGATACATCACCAGGGAAGACTGTACAGATGCAGTAGAGCGTACCCCGCTGTCTCCTCTTTCAATTTCCTGCATGATAAGCCCATAGCTGATCTGGTCCAGCCCGGCACCTCCGTATTCTGATGGGATATAAGGCCCAAAGGCACCTATTTCTGAAAGGCCGGAGAGGATTTGCTCCGGGAATTCGGCTTTCTGAGCATATTCCTCAATTATGGGAGAAACATCGCGCTTTACCCAGGAACGGGCAGCATCCCGAACCAGTTTATGTTCATCGCTTAAAAGATCATCTAAAAGGTAGTAATCAGGTGCTTCGAAAAGATCGGGTTTCATGCCAGAGAATTTTGTCCAAAGGTACTTAAAGCAGCATAACAAACCAATACGGGAAGACTACTTTCTAGGGATAGAAAAAGGCTTTATTAGCTTGGTAATTAGAATCATTCCCGATTTAGAAAAGCTGCCAGGAGGGAGTGGAAATGATGCACCCCGGCCTCACGACTCGGGGAGAAGCGCCCGCTTTTGTAGTAACGGGACAACAAGCCTTTTTGAACGCCTTCCACCACTGCTTCATCTTCCATTTCAACTGTATGTAAACCGTGGCCGGCACCTTTCCCTAATTTTGAGGCGTCATAAACATAACTCCTGAAACTGACCTTTGTTTTCTGTGGCTCCAAGGGCTGTACCCAGTTAAAGGAAAGCCCCCAGGGGTAAAAATTAAACATCATATTGGGAAAGACCCAGAAGTAATAGGCGGCCACATCCTTGCCGTAATCCACATGCCCTTCAGGCAAATCAAAAACATCTTCATTTCCCTCGGCGTAGCCAATTTGCAGGTTGTAGTGTTTTCCGACTACGGTTTCGTAATTGCCATAATCCAGTACTGCATTCAGGTCATTGTGCACAAACGGGATATGGAAACCCTCCAGGAAATTATCGCAATAAAGCGCCCAATGCGCCTCAATAAAATAGTCTTTGTTAAGTGTTTTATCGAGTTTGAATGCTTCCTGTTTCAGAAAGCCTACCCGCTGGTCAATAGCATGCAGGATTTCATTAAAATCAAAAGCCGGTTCCAGCCCTGCAAAACTCAGGGGGCCCCAACTGGCAATCGGAAATTTATGCAGGTCATCACAGGGGGATGGGAAATCCCGGGCCTGCTTAAACTCCGGCATAAACTCAAAGGAACCATTCAGACCAAAGCGCCTGCCGTGGTAGCCGCAGGTCAATTTTTTTGTTTTTTTGGCCTGGGTAAACAGCAGGTTTCCCCTGTGCGTGCATACATTACTGAGGCAATGCAGCCTTCCATTTTCATCCCGGGTCAATAAAAGGGGTTCGTCCAGGTATTGGGGTAGCATTGTAAAAGGAACAGTGAACCCACTGGTTTCCGGTAGCTCGGTCTCAATCCATTGCCATGATTTATAAAAGATTTTGTCTTTTAGTGCTTCAAATACAGACGGATCCCGGTAAAAGGAGGCAGGAAGGGTGGATGCCCGTTCAATTTTCGGATCGATATAAAATTTATGGGCCAAGCGTTCAGCTTATTTGTATTTTTAAAAATATGGATTTCTTTTTGATAACCGATACGGAATATGGAAAGCACTGACCACGGTTCCAAAATGGGCTTGTGGATGAGTACTTCCCTGGTCGTGGGAAATATGATCGGAGCCGGAATTTTTCTGATGCCTTCTGCCCTGGCCGCCTTTGGAGGCATCAGTGTAGTCGGATGGCTGGTTTCTTCTGCCGGAGCGCTGCTACTGGCCAAAGTATTCAGCAGGCTCAGCAGGATGGTAGCCGATTCGAAAGGGGGGCCGTATGCCTTTGCCAGAAAAGGTTTTGGAGATTATATTGGTTTTCTGGTGGCCTGGGGATACTGGATTTCCATTTGGGTAGCCCTTGCCACTATCGCTGTAACCTTTGTAAGTGCCCTTGGCGTCTTCTTTCCTGGCCTGAAGGAAAATGCCTTACTGGCTGCGGGCACCGCACTGGGTGCCATCTGGCTGCTTACCTGGGTTAATTCCAGGGGCGTTCGGGCATCAGGGAAAATGCAGATGGTCACCACCGCCCTCAAAATACTTCCCGTCCTGGCAATCATATTAGGAGGTATTTTCTTTTTTCAACCGGAAAATTTCGTTCCTTTTAATGCCAGCGGAGACTCTTCCATTATGGCCATAGCCGCAACGGGCACCCTCACGCTCTACGCCTTCCTGGGTCTTGAAAGTGCGACCGTACCTGCCAATAAAGTACAGAATCCCGAAAAAACGATCCCGAAAGCGACCATGACTGGAACCCTTATCACTACCCTGTTGTATGTTCTGAGCACAGTGGCCATCATGGGAATGATCCCTATGGCTGAGTTATCGGAGTCTACCGCCCCCTTCTCGGATGCCATGAAAATCATGAGCGGAGAAATCGGAGAAGAAATCATCGCAGCCGGGGTAGCCGTTGCAACCTTTGGGGCACTCAACGGATGGATCCTGATTATTGGCCAGGTATCCGAGGCTACAGCCAATGACGGGTTATTCCCGGGAATTTTTAAGAAAGAAAATAAAAACGGAGTGCCCGTTTGGGGACTGATTGCTGGGAGTGGCCTGGCTTCCCTTTTATTGCTGATGAATTATTCCGATAGCCTGGTGGAGCAGTTTAAGTTTACCATCCTGCTCTCAACTACCTGCTGCCTGGTTCCCTATCTGTTTTCCGCAGCTGCCTATGTGATACTTTCCCTCCAGAAATCCTTGAAATTAAAGGAACAGGTTTCGGTATTTATTTTGGGCAGCCTCACTTTTAGTTTTGCCTTATGGGCAATTTTCGGGGCAGGTGAACAATCCGTCTTCTGGGGCTTTTTCTTTTTGATGCTTGGTACTCCTGTTTTTGTCTGGATGAAATGGAAAAATAAAAACCCTGAATTGTGAAAGAGAATACTTTAACAGCCCAGTCCGAATATCTGCCACTGGCATCAGTGTTTATAACACCTGCATCCGGAGCCTTTGAAAGCCAGGCCAAAATTACCTCCGAATGGAGTAGGCTAAATTATATTGCAGATCCGGACCTGAAGGAGGCCACCCAGGAATATCAAGCATTTGAAGAACTCCTGGCCCAATGGGCACCGCAAATACATCATTTCCCTTCGGGCGAAGGTCTTAGCATGGATGCCATCTACTGCAGGGATGCCTCTGTAGCCACCGATGCCGGGATGATTTTATGCAATATGGGGAAAGCTGCCCGGCAGAAAGAACCAGACATGCAGGCCCGCTTGTTTCAAAAGGAAGGGATTCCCATTCTCGGGAAAATTGAGGCACCGGGAACCCTGGAAGGAGGAGATGTGGCCTGGCTGGACCAGCATACCCTTGCCGTGGGAAGGAGTTACCGTACCAATTCAGAAGGGATTAAACAGCTCAAGGCATTGCTGGCGCCTCTGGGGGTGCAGGTAGTTGTCGCTGAGCTACCCCACTTCAGCGGACCTTCGGATGTTTTTCACCTGATGTCCATCTTAAGCCCTCTGGACAAAGACCTCGCTCTGGTCTATTCCCCGCTAATGCCCATTTCATTCCGGGAAGACCTTATAAAAAGGGGGTATACCTTGGTTGAAGTCCCGGAAAGCGAGTTCGACAGCCTGGGCTGCAATGTACTGGCTGTGGCCCCGCGGGTCTGTATTATGGCTGAGGGAAACCCCCTTACAGAAGCATCCCTGAAAAAGGCCGGTTGTCAGGTGCATACCTATAAGGGAACCGAAATAAGCCTGAAGGGAGGTGGCGGGCCTACCTGCCTGACACGACCTCTTAAAAGGCAGGTTTAAACTTACATATTCAGGTAAAACTCCGAAGTGAGCCGGATGTATTCGGCACTGTACTGATGCCTGCTGATTTCAATGGTCAGTTCCGTTTCCACCAGAGGTTGCTTCCGGAAAGAAAGGCAGATCAAAGACCGTTTTAAAGGTGCGGCTGCATGACCCCTGACCCGGGTAATCCGGTTTGCAAAAAGCCCGGCTTGCTTGCCCAGATCCAGAAATTTTTCTTCTTCCCGAAAAGGAATTATTACCGAAAACAAACCAGCTGGGGCCAATAAAACCTTTATGCCCTCCAGAAGATTCTCAAAGGGCAAGGAACTGCTTCTGCGAGCCAGGTCACGTGAAGGATTTCCGGTAGTGGTGTCTTCGCTAAAGAAAGGGGGGTTGGATACGATCAGGTCATATTTCTGGTCGGGTTCCGATACCAATTCATCCAGGGAGGCATGGAAACAGAAAAGCCGATCGCTCCAGGGAGAGGCTTCAAAATTTTCCACACATTGCTCAAAAGCCTGTTCCTCTAATTCAATAGCATCGATTAGTTCTGCTTCAGATCGCTGGGCAAGCATCAGGGCAATCACCCCGGTTCCGGCTCCGATGTCCAGGATACTTCCGGGATGTGGTTCCAGTGGGGTCCAGGCGCCTAAAAGCACTCCATCGGAACCAATTTTCATTGCGGTACGATCCTGGGCTACAGCGAACTGTTTAAATTGAAAAGGCTTGTCCAAACCTTGGATATTTATGAGTTTTTCTACTTGAAAAAACGCTAAAGGTAAAGGTCAATCAGGCCTTCAGGGGTTTGGATATAAATGATGCGGGCTTCCCGGTCTACTCTGCTAATGAAATCATCCGTAATGGGAATCAATAATTCCTTTCCCTTTTTTTCAGCAATAAAGAGGGCCTGCGCTCCCTGATCATTCACTCCTTTTATAATACCCACATCACCGTGCTCTTTATCATTCAGGCTAAAACCAATCACTTCGTGATAATAGAATTTATTACCGCTGAGTTTCGGCAAAAATTTCAGGGGCAGATACAGCTCAAATCCCATTAACCGATCGGCCGCTGCTTCATCGCTTACATCTTCCAGGGAAACCCTTAGGAGGTTAGATTTGTGAAGGGCAGACCTGTGAATAAAAAAAGGAACCAGTGTATTTCCCATTGAAATGAACACTGATTCCAGTTTTTCGTATAATTCGGGTTGATCCGTATCCAGTTTGATAAGCAGATCCCCTTTAAAACCATGCTTCGAGACGATCTTACCGAGGTAAAAACAGTCCTCCTTTCGCACGGGCTTATTCTTTTTTGTCGCCTTCTGCTGCAGGCTCTTCAGTAGCCTCTGCTTCAGGTGCTTCAGCTTCAGGAGCTGCTGCTTCTTCAGTTGCTTCCTGAGTTGCTTCTGCTGCTACTTCTTCAGTCGCTTCCGGAGCTGCTTCTGCTGCTGCTTCGGTTTCTTCTTCAGCCGGGGCAGCTGCTTCGGCTGCAGCCTGGGCACGCTTCTCATTCGCTTCTTTTTCAGCTTCAAGGGCTTTGGCCTTTGCTTCTGCTTTTGCTTTTTCAAGACTTTCAGCCTTGGTCATTACTTTTTGCTCCTTGGCATCCACCCATTCTGCAAATTTCTTTTCGGCCTGCTCTTCGGTAAGGGCTCCTTTGCGAACGCCTGCCTTAAGGTGATGCTTCAGCAGTACCCCTTTATAGGATAAAATTCTGCGGGCAGTCTCGGTAGGTTGCGCCCCGTTATCCAGCCATTGAACTGAACCGTCTATATTCAGGTCTATGGTAGCAGGGTTTGTGTTGGGGTTGTAGGTTCCCAATTTTTCAAGGTAACGCCCGTCCCTTTTTGAACGCACATCTGCTGCTACAATCCAATAGAATGGCTTCCCTTTTTTTCCGTGTCTCTGTAATCTGATTTTTACTGGCATTTCACATTAATTTAAGTGGGGTGCCCGACCCCGGTTATTAATTCTTGTTACAGCAATCAAAAGCTGTTTTGCCCTGGCAATCTGCCTAAAGCGGGTGCAAATATAAGATGTTTTTCATTAAGCCTTACCGTTTTAGCCAAAAATTCACGCAATTATTTCCTTCCCGATCTGTTTGCTAAAACCAGATACGGTGAGCCGTTGTCCGATTGATGTTTTTTCAGGATGGGCAGATGGCTTTAACATTTTCAACCCTGTTTCGTTAAAATCCAGTTAAATGAAGCTAATTATTTGATTATCAGCTTTTTAATTGTTATGTTTTTAATGCATTACTGAGAGACAGTAAGCATATAATCTTAAAATGAAGACTGAAGAATGAGATACACGGAAAAGATTTCCAACAAATTAAACGAATTACTCGAACGAACATACGATGCAGAGAAGGGGTATAAACTGGCTGCCGAAAAGGTAGACTCCCCAACAGTACGAAACTTCCTGAATGATAAAGTGAAACAGCGTTATACCTTTGGACACGAGCTGAAATCAGAAATTAAGGAATTCGGAAAATTGCCGGATAAAGGTGGAAGTGTCAAAGGAGACCTTCACAGACTCTGGATGAATTTAACCGAGACCCTGAGCAGCAATGGAACAGAAAAAATGCTCAAAGAAGTTGAGCGGGGCGAAAAAGCCAGTTTGGAAGCCTATAATGAGATTTTAAATGACAAGGATATGGTGCTGCCACCATCCACTGAAAAAATTCTCATCAGACAGCGAGATGCCATACAGGCAGCCCTGAACACATCCATTATGTACGAAGAATTAGTATCCTAATTCAGATGCATTTTGAAGAAAGTCCGGACTTTGCGTCCGGATTTTTTTTTGGTTAATAACTCATAAAAACTACCTTTTTATAGTCGCTGGCTAAACTGTATTTTTAACCCTGCTTTAGACCGACAGGATACTATGTACTTTATTTTTGATACTGAGACCACAGGATTGCCCAAAAGATGGGATGCCCCCGTAAGCGATACGGATAATTGGCCGAGGTGCGTGCAGATTGCCTGGCAGCTCCACGACGAAATGGGGCAGCTCATTGAGCAATTTGATGCGCTGGTACAGCCTGAAGGCTTCAATATCCCTTACGATGCCGAGCAAATCCATGGAATTTCCACGGAGCTTGCCAGCGAACGTGGTTTACCCTTATCGGAAGTACTGGAGAAATTCAAACTTGCGCTGGAAAGGACCAAATTCCTGGTCGGGCAGAATGTGGGGTTCGACATCAATATAATGGGTGCCGAGTTCCTCCGTGCAGGCATGGAAAACCCGCTGGAAGCTTTCCCCGTACTCGATACCTGTACCGAAACCACTGCTGAACTCTGCCAGCTCCCGGGCGGAAGGGGCGGGAAGTTCAAACTCCCTACGCTTACAGAACTGCACCAGCACCTCTTCGGGGAGGCATTTAAAGAAGCACACAACGCAACGGCCGACGTGGAATCTACAGCCCGTTGCTTCCTCGAGCTGATTCGCCAAAAACAGTTCTCTGCTTCTGAACTGCAGACAACCGCCGATTATTTCAACCGTTTTAAAGAAGCCAACCCGCAGTTGATTCAACCTGTAGGGCTGAAGCATACGAACCTCAAGAAATTATCGGGTAAGCTGGCCTCGGAAAACCAGGACACCGATGCGGGCCTGAGCAAGGCTGAAATTATAGAAAACGAGAAAACCCTGGAGGGGGCGGTATTTGTGCACCTGCACAATCACTCACAATTCTCTGTTTTGCAGTCTACCATCAAGGTAAAGGACCTGGTTGCTGCGGCCGCCAAATACAGTATGCCTGCCGTTGCGCTTACTGATCACGCCAATATGATGGGCGCCTTTCATTTCGTACGCGAGATCAAGGCCCACAACCAAAAAGTAAGGGAGTCTGAAGAAGCGGAAGGGCAGGAAATCATTCCCATCCTGGGGTGCGAATTTTTCGTTTGCGAAGACCGGCACAACAAATCCGTAAAGGATTACGGTTATCAGGTGGTGATGCTTGCCAAAAACAAGAACGGCTACCACAACCTGGCCAAGATGTCTTCCATCGCCTATACGGAAGGGTTTTATTACGTGCCCCGTATAGACCGGGAAGTGGTGGAAAAATACAAGGATGACATCATCGTCCTCAGCGGGAACCTGTATGGGGAAATCCCTTCAAAAATCTTAAACGTAGGAGAACGGCAGGCCGAAGAGGCCTTACTTTGGTGGAAGGAGGTCTTCGGACCGGATTTCTACCTAGAAATCATGCGCCATGGACAGGAAGATGAAGACCGTGCAAACCAGGTGCTGGTGCCCCTGGCCCAAAAGCACGGGGTTTCACTGGTGGCCACCAATAATACCTACTACTGCGAGAAGGAAGATGCCGAAGCGCACGACATCCTGCTCTGCGTGAAAGACGGGGAAAAACAAGCCACCCCTATAGGCAGGGGAAGAGGTTATCGCTACGGGCTTCCCAATGAAGAGTATTACTTCAAATCGCCTGAGGCCATGAAGGAGCAATTCCGGGACCTGCCGGAAAGCATACTCTCCATCCAGGAAATCATTGACAAAATTACCCCATTCGACCTGGCACGGGAAGTACTGCTGCCCAAATTTGAGATCCCGGATACCTTCAAACAACAGGAAGATCTGGCAGACGGAGGGAAACGCGGGGAAAATGCCTACCTGCGGCATATCACCTATCAGGGCGCTGAAAAACGGTATGGGGAACTCACCGATGCCATCCGCGAACGTATCGATTTTGAGCTGCAGACCATCGAAAATTCCGGATATCCCGGCTATTTCCTCATCGTGGAAGACTTTATACGGGAAGCCCGCAATATGGGGGTTTCCGTAGGCCCCGGCAGGGGTTCGGCGGCCGGTTCGGTGGTTGCCTACTGCCTCGGGATTACCAATATAGATCCGCTCAAGTACGATTTGCTTTTTGAGCGCTTCCTGAATCCGGACCGGGTATCCATGCCGGATATTGACATAGACTTTGACGATGAAGGGCGCTCCAAGGTGATGGATTACGTCATTCAAAAGTACGGGGCCAACCAGGTGGCGCAGATTATCACCTACGGGACCATGGCAGCCAAGTCTTCCATCCGGGATACCGCACGTGTACTGGACCTGCCACTGAACGATGCGGACCGCATCGCCAAGCTGATCCCCAATATGTCCAAACTGGGCAAAATCTTCGGAGTCCCGGAGGCAGATCTTAAAAAGAAATTTCGCTCAGACGAACTGGAAAAGGTCAACAACCTGCTGAACATTTCTGAAGGGGATGACCTGGAAGCCCAGACCGTCAATATGGCAAGGGTACTGGAAGGTTCCCTGAGAAATACGGGGATACATGCCTGCGGGGTGATCATTACCCCGGACGACATTACCAATTTTGTCCCGGTCGCCACAGCCAAGGATTCTGAGCTGTATGTTACCCAATTCGACAACTCGGTGGTGGAGAGTGCCGGCCTGCTAAAAATGGACTTCCTGGGCCTGAAAACCCTGACCCTGATCAAGGATACCGTTAAAATCGTAAAAGCCCGGCAGGGGATTGAATTGATCCCGGATGAATTTCCGCTGGACGATGAAAAAACCTACGAATTGTTCCAGAGGGGCGACACCGTGGGGATTTTCCAGTACGAATCCCCCGGCATGCAAAAACACCTCAAGGACTTAAAACCTACCGTCTTTGATGACCTCATCGCCATGAACGCCCTCTACCGCCCGGGCCCAATGGAGTACATCCCCAGCTTTATTGCCCGAAAACACGGGCAGGAAGATATTACCTATGACCTTCCCGAAATGGAGGAAAACCTGCAGGAGACCTACGGTATTACGGTATACCAGGAGCAGGTGATGTTGCTGTCCCAGAAGCTGGCAGGCTTCTCCAAGGGCGAGGCAGATGTACTCAGAAAGGCCATGGGGAAAAAGATTTTTGCCCTGCTGCAGAAATTAAAGCCCAAATTCCTGAACGGGGGTGAAGAAAAAGGCCATCCCCGTGAGGTGCTCGAGAAAATCTGGAAAGACTGGGAAGCCTTCGCCTCCTATGCCTTTAACAAGAGTCACTCTACCTGCTATGCCTATATCGCCTACCAAACCGCTTACTTAAAAGCCCACTATCCGGCGGAATATATGGCGGCCGTCCTTTCCAACAACATGAACGACATCAAGCAGGTTACCTTCTTTATGGAAGAATGCCGCAGGATGGGCCTGGATGTGCTGGGCCCGGATGTCAATGAATCCTATTACAAGTTTGCCGTCAACAAAGAGAACCAGATCCGCTTTGGGATGGGCGCTATCAAAGGTGTAGGAAAATCTGCTGTGGAAACCATTGTTGAGAACCGGAAAGCGGATGGGCCCTACTCCTCTATCTTTGAACTGGCCAAGCGGATTGATTTGCGGGCTGCCAACAAGAAAGCCTTTGAAAACCTGGCCCTGGCCGGTGGATTTGACTCGCTGTGTGAAGCGCACCGGGCCCAGTTTTTCGATGCCGGCAATGATAGTATCACCTTCCTGGAAAAAGTAATCCGCTTCGGAGCCCGCTTCCAGGAGAGTGAAAACTCCTCTCAGGTAAGCCTGTTCGGGGCCAATAGCGAAGTACAGATCGCCGAACCGGAAATTCCGCCATGTGAGCCCTGGGGTACCATGGAAACCCTTAAAAGGGAAAAGGAAGTAGTGGGTATTTATATTTCCGGCCATCCGCTGGATGATTTCAAAACGGAAATCAAGTCCTTCTGCAATGCCGAAGTACACGCCTTTAATGAGTTGGAAAGTTACCTGAACCGGGAACTTGCGGTAGCCGGGGTAATCACAGACGTGCAGCATCGGATCTCCAAAAACGGCAAGGGCTGGGCAGCCTTTACGGTTGAAGACTATTCAGACAGCTTTGAATTCAGGATCTTTGGAGAGGAATACCTGAAATACCGTCATTTCCTCACCATTAACGCCTTTGTTTATATGAAGGTATTTATCAGGGAAGGCTGGGTTAACCGGGAAAGCGGTAAAAAGGGAGATCCCAGGATGCAATTCAACCAGGTGATGCTGCTGCAGGATGTTATGGAGGCCTTTGCCAGGAAACTGACCATACAGCTGGATATTTCACAATTGCATGAAAAGCGCATTGCAGCCCTGAAAGATACCCTCCGATCCTTTAAAGGCAAACAACCCCTCAATTTTATTGTATATGAGATGGAGGAGGCCATTAAGGTAAACATGAGCAGCCGTAAACAGAAAGTACACATCAGCTCAGAGCTGCTGGATACCCTGAAAAAACAGGAAATCCATTACAAGCTGAACTGAGGGTCCAAAGAGTGGCTCCTCCTTTAGCTAAGACCCTGAATTACATATAAATTATACTGATACATACATAGGGAAAACGAATCTTTGCCCCGTAAGGAATCAGGCAAATAATTGACTAACTTTGCACTAATTATAATCAAAAATAATCATGGCACTAGAAATAACAGATGCTACTTTTGACGAGGTAGTCTTAAAAAGCGATAAACCAGTAGTTGTTGACTTTTGGGCAGCCTGGTGTGGTCCCTGCCGCATGGTAGGCCCGATCATTGACGAATTGAGCCAGGAATACGACGGCAAAGCCGTTGTGGGAAAGGTTGATGTGGATTCCAATCAGGAATACGCGGCCAAATACGGAGTGCGAAACATTCCTACGGTTCTCGTCTTCAAAGGAGGAGAAATCGTCAACCGTCAGGTTGGTGTTAGCCCTAAACAAGTATATTCTGAGGCTATAGAAGCAGCACTATAAGCGGCTCTATTAAATATTTATTAAAACCCGGCCCGGTGGCCGGGTTTTTGTTTTTAAGGAACCTCACTTTTGTATCTTTAGCGAATGGATCTGCAATCGGAACTATACAAAGCCCCCTTATTTGAAAACCTCTCCCTTTTAGCGGCACAGGTTGTTGAAGGCTATATCAGCGGGATTCACAAAAGTCCTTTTCACGGCTACTCGGCCGAATTTGCAGAACACAAAATTTACAATACCGGTGAAAGCACCAAGCATATAGACTGGAAGCTGTTTGCCAAGACCGATAAATTGTACACCAAACGCTATGAAGAGGAAACCAACCTGCGTTGCCATCTGATCCTGGACAGTTCCTCCTCCATGTACTACCCGCCACAAAAAAAACTGGACCTCAGCCACCTGCATAAAATGGGCTTTGCGGTCCTGGCTTCGGCGGCACTCATGCAGCTCCTTAAAAAGCAACGGGATGCCATAGGCCTCAGTGTTTTTTCGGACAGCTATAAATATTACGCCCCCGAAAAAGGAAGTGAACGGCATTACCAGATGCTACTGGCAGCCCTCAGCGAATTGGGCAGCCAACAGCCACTTAAACAGCGAACGGAGTTGCACGCACACCTGCACCTGATAGCCGAGAAACTGAAAAGGCGCAGCCTGGTGGTTTTGTTTACAGACATGTTCCAGGAGTCCGTGGATGAGGAGCAGTTATTTGAGGCCCTGCGACACCTGAAATACAACAAGCACGAAGTGGTACTTTTCCACCTCAGCGACAAGGCCACCGAACTGAATTTTAATTTCGAGAACAGCCCCCGCCGTTTTATGGATGTGGAAACTGGCAAACATATAGACCTCTATCCGGAAAGTGTGCGTGAAAAGTACCAAAGTACCCTGGAGGAGTACCTGCAGTCTATTCGGCTGGTTTGTGCCAAATACAACATTAAATACCAGGCTGTGGACATCGCCCAACCCTTTGCCAGGGTATTCAACACCTTCCTGGTGGAAAGGCAGCGCTTTGCCTAATCACCCCAGCTATTTTTATTTTTTTTGTTTGCCGGATTCAAATAGTGGCTTATATTTGCACACGCTTTGCAAAAGGCGTTGAACAAGATTTGAATCTGACTGTTGTCAGAGTCTTCTAAAAGATAAAATCATTGGTCTGGTAGTTCAGTTGGTTAGAATACCTGCCTGTCACGCAGGGGGTCGCGGGTTCGAGTCCCGTCCAGACCGCAGAGAAGCAGAGCCCTTCGCACGAGAGTGTGAGGGGCTTTTTCATTTCGCAGCGCGCAAGCTCGCTTGCCAGCGCGAAGAAATGGAAAAGAACCACCGGCTGCGAAGCAGGCGGAAGGGCTCTGCCTCTTTGCAGGACCACCCCCAGGGCCCTTTTCGAGGCGGAGCCGAGAAAAGAATCCCGTCTATTTCAGTATTCAGTTCGCAGTAGCAGTTGGCAGTACTAATATTGTCTTAAGTTCTAGAACAGCTACAGGCTGCGAAGCAGGCGGAAAGACTCTGCTTCTTTTATAGCTTTAAGCGGGTTTAAAATTAAATAGAGATAGCCCTTTAGGCTAAATTGCAAAACCCAGTTTTTTGTAATAAACTTAATCTCAAATTCCACCGCTATGAAAAAACAAAAAACCATTTTCCTGCTAAGCTTTCTTTTGATGCTAACCCCCGTTCTTAGGGGCAATCCAACAAACCCGGACGCAGACTATTTCTTGCTTACTGATGGACAGATTGTATCGGGCGAAATCGTAAAATTCGGATCCAATGCATTTAAAGTTAAAACCAATAAAGGTTTGATCCGGATCAAAAACGCGGATGTTACCCTGGTCGCCATTGGTCAGGAGCTTACCTCAGGGGAAAAAATGAAGTTGGGAATCCTGGATGGGAAAAGGTATGCAAAGAACAAAGGCGGCAATCTGGCGGTTGGGTTTTTTTTCGGCCTCATTGGCACCGCAGTCGTCTACGCATCATCAGACCAAATGCCCAGCTACAAAGCCACTGAGGGCCCAAACAAAGCCCTTGTGGATGACACTGACTATTTATTGGGCTATGCCAGAGGTGCAAAGAAAAAATCCGGTGGAAATGCATTGATAGGCTCGGCAATTTCTTTTGGTTTGTTTGCAATTATCGCGAGTACATCCCTATAAACTTCCTTACTGTTTAAGATTGCAGAAATCTATTCAGACTTGGATGGAAACCTGAAGGCAGAAGCGAAATACCGAACTTATAATTTCATTAAAAGCACGGGGATTCAGATAGAACAAAAGAACCAAAAAAACCTCAAAAGTACGGCCGGATCCAGGGCTAATTACTTGATTTTTATCATATCATATTAATTCTGAAGGAGCTACCTTGGAATATTCCCATTAACTTTAAGGGACCCATCACCTAAAGGCAAACGGCTTCATGAAGGATTTTTTTGAAGAGCTTAAAAAGCGAAATGTCTACAAAGTGGGCACAGCCTATGCTGTGGCAGCGTGGCTGCTATTGCAGGTTACAGATCTTGTGGGGTCGGGCCTGGGCTGGCCAGAATCGGTCACTCCCTTACTTATCAGGATCCTTATCGTAGGCTTTCCAATAGCCCTTATCCTTGCCTGGATCTACGAATTAACTCCCCAGGGCTTTAAAAAGACAGGGAGTTCTCAGGCTGAAACACCGGAGAACAAAAAAGTGGGCCGCAGGCTCAATCAATTCATTATCGGGATACTTGCTTTGGCCCTATGTGTTATGCTGGTGGAGCGTGTGTTTTTTACCGGATCCGAAATGGCTCCAGGCAACTCCGAAGCCTCCATAGCCGTCCTTCCCTTCCAAAACGACAGCCCGGACGCCTCTAACCTTTATTTTTGCGATGGGATCACTGAGGGGGTAAGGGAGAATCTCTCCAGGATCCCCGGCCTCAGCGTGATCTCCAGAACCTCCGTGGAACGGTTCAGGGAAAATCCCCCTTCCGTAACTGAAATCGCGAAAACACTGGGGGTAGATTATATCCTGGAGGGAAGTGTGCTGCGCCTTGAGGACCGGTCCATCATCCGGGCAAGGCTGATCTTCGCCCCGGAGGACCGTCATCTGTGGTCCGAACAGTACGACAGGGAACTGAAGGATATTTTTACAGTGCTCACCGAGGTAACCAGCAACATAGCCAATGCCCTTCAAACGACCATTTCACCACAGTTGCTGGAGCATATAGCAGAGAAACCAACAGAAGACCTCAGGGCTTATGATTACTACCTGCAGGGAATGAAATACCTGACCGGTGACCTGGGCGGAAGTGGCAGGGAGGACCTGCAAGAAGTGGATCGGTTGTTTCAAATGGCCCTGAAACGTGACAGTACCTTTGCCCAGGCTTATGTAGGCCGGGCGATGGTCTTCCAGCAGCAGCACCAGTTTGAATTTTTTGAAAATAAAATACTTCTGGACAGCATGCTTTACCTGTGTAACAGAGCCATTGCCCTGGACCCTCAATTAGCGGACGCATACTGGATACGGGGGAAATTCTATGATGATTTTATGTACGAAATCCCCAAGGCCCGGAAAGACCTGGAACGCGCCCTGCAACTCAACCCCAACCACGTACAAACGATCGGTCAACTGGCCTGGTTAAAGAAAGTCCATTCCCATGATATCGTCTCTGCCCTGAGGTTATTTAAAAAATTGCAAAAACTGGACCGGTCTCCCGATGGCCAGTTCGGGTCCTATGTCTCTTTATCACAGACCTATTGGCACTTATGGGATCATGAAAAGAGTTTGGGGTACCTGGAGCAGGCAATGGATTTGCGCCCGGGCGTGCTGGAAGGTCTTAAAGCGTGGTATTTTCTACAGCTGGGAAGGTTCGAGGAGGCCATAAACCTTGCAGATAAAAGCTGGGAGCAGTCAGCAGCCGGCCTGGCAGCCCTGGGCTTTTTTAACCTGCTTCTGGAGGATTACGAGAAGGCTTTGGGGTACTACCAGGCATGGGAGCAACTGGTTGGAGGTGGAGGGGTACAGGACGGGTCTGAACTGAGGGACTGGCATCGGTATGGGCAGGTACTCCTGGCGCTGGGAAGAAATGAGGAAGGGCAGAAGTTGATGCAGCAGCAACTGGAACTGAACAAAAAATTGTCGGTCAACTATAAAAACGCCCATGGGGTATTATACGAAAGCGCCGGTATTTATGCCATGCTTGGAAAGAAACAGCAGGCCCTGGAAACCCTTTATAAGTTCGATAGCATCAACCGCTGGGATGAAGGTAAGCTGCACTTTATACAGCTAGATCCAATGTATGATAATATCCGGGGAGCAGAAGCCTTCCAAGGTATCATCAATAAACGTATGGCCGAGATCCGCGCGGTGCGGGACGAGGTCACCCGCCTGGAAGCAGCAGGAGCACTTTAATTGCTGATCATTTCCGGTTTCCCCTTAAATTCCAACTTGGGGATGTTTTCCGGACAGCGCAAAAAAAGAGTCCCGTGGCAATTTCGAAAAGCCATGCTAATTTCACAAATCGCTCCTGAAAATTTTAAAACCTGTCCCAATTCCTACTCCAGGCAAGATTCCGGATATCCATAAAAGCCCCTGTTTTTAAATTGTCATCAGATAAATACAGGCACCATGAAAAACAAACGAACCTACCACATCCCCCTCACCTTCTTACTGGCTCTCCTGATGGTATTCCAAAGCTGTACGGTTTACAAAAAGCAAGCTGTCTCTCTGGAAGAGGCTGTACAAGCACGTAAAAAGACCAGAATAACTATGGCTGATGGAACCGTTAAAAAATACAGCTACATCACTTACAGGGATGAGCAGTATTTTGGGGTCAAACCAGCCGAATCAGCCTCCAAAAACATGATTGATGAAGTACTTCCTTCCAATGCCGTCAGTACCGTTAAAATAAAAGACCTGAAAGCCTCGAACAGGAGGTCTGTAATTCTTGCAGGGGCACCCGCAGTAGGGTTATTGGCTTTTGGGTTTTGGTATTTTTCTACCGGAGACTGGGTAGATTGCCTTTATAACTGCGATTAGCAGCCTGCCCGATTACTCCCCTTCTCCAAAGACGGTATTATCGATCATCCACCCCATGATCCACCAACGGCTGCCGTCATAAAATAGCGTGATGTTATTCACCCCTTTTTCAAAAGCTTCTCCCTCCGGCGTCCTGGAGATCTCCTTCCGGCTCCAGACCTGGGCCATATTGCCTTTGCGTTTTACCTCCCTGCTGGTTTCCCGTTCCCAAAAACCCTGTGTACGTGGCTTGTTATCCCCGTGAAATTCTTCAAGGCGCATCACTCTTACCCTGGGATGGCCTTCTTCATCCATGTTGGAGATGGCTACCCAGGCATCCGGGTGGTGCAGGCTACGGTCCCGCTCAATATCGGCGGCTTCCCCGGCCGGCCCCGAGACTACCTCGTAATAGGCTTTGATGATCCCGTCAATGGTGGCCACGTCTTCCGCTTGCTGGGCTTTTAGAACAAAGAGATTATTTAACAATATTAACCCCAATAGCAAGCTGTTTGTTCGGATGCGTTTAAGCTGTTTGAAAGGGCAGCGAAAGAAAGTCAAAATAGAGTTCATATAATAAGTTGCAGATAATAAAAACTTAAACCACGGTTATGTCCAGGTTATCCTAAAGATATGTTTTACTCTGTAAATGAGCTCAATTCAATAACTGCGAAATCAGGGCTACACTGAAAATAGTCAGCATAAACCACCCGACAAACCCCTGAATAATGGCCAGGTAGCGGGGAATGCCTTTGATGGGGATTTCCCCGAAACCAAGGGTAGTAAAGGCGTTTACCGAGAGCATCAGCGCATTGAGGGCCTTGATGAAAAGGTCATAGATTACCGTCATAATAAATGCCCCTGTAATCAGGATGGATTTCCATATCCTTTTGGACGGTGGCAGGTCTTCCCAGCGCCCTTTGATGATATCGAACCTTTTTAGAATCCTGGCTGACAGGGTGGTTCCCGAAATGGCCCACTTGTATATAGGGAGGCCGGTTGCTATAAAAAATTTAGGCACCTTTTGTCCTGAATCCCTTATCAGGTTTTTAAATTCTTCATATTGCATTAAATTCCTTTGCTTGTTTTCAAGAAAGACTTCGTCTATACCAGCATCCTTCCTGAGGTATTTCAAGAAAAAAGTATAGCGATCAATAAGCCTCTTACGGCCTTCACTATCCCAGGAATTGGGAAAGAGCATATAGAAAAGAGCAAAGATCAGGACTATATAAAGGGAATAAATGATTGATTGGGTTGGCCTGGTGCCGTAATCCGATATAATCCCCAAAAACTGATTCATTTTCCATGAAAACAGGGCAGACAAACTGCTCTCCTTATTGTAATAATAATGAAGCTGCATGGTTTCAAAATCCTTCATTTCGGAGTACATCCTGTTGTAATCCCGGATATTTCCCCTGCTTCTGAAATGTTCGGTAACCCTCCTGTATACATTGAAAAACCTTTCAGCGGCAATGCTGTCGTGAAAAGCTTCATAAGACTTTGGTCGCCAAGTCTTTGCCGCATTGTCTTCATTGCTATATACCCCTATATTCCCTCCGAGCTGATCGTAATAGAGTTCACTTTTATAGCTGCCAAATTCAACATTGGTCATATCGACCAACCCCTGGAAGTCGTTCCCGATCATCGTAATATCATCAATGCTCATTTCAGAAAAAGCCAGGTCCGTCTCGAAAGTGTTCTTCCATAATCGCAAGGTATATAGCCTTCCGGAAATTATAGTTTTACCGAGGCTGTCCCTCTGAGCAAATTTGTTCCTGGGAAGAAATACCCCAGATTCCTCGTGGTCAGTAAAAAATATATTGTTTTTTAAGTCTTTTCTGTTTACAGGGTCAAAAACACAGCTGAATGCGTATATCGCCCCTTTGGCAAGACGAAAATTGACATAACTGTTAAAGGCAGATTCTACAAATACAATCCGGCCGTCGTCAACTTCCGGGTCCAGGGAAATCCTGGTTTCTGAATCAAATTTACATTTGATAAAATACAATCCGTCCTGGCCCTTTGCATCTGAAATGGTAACTGCTTTTTGAAACTTTACCTTTGCAAAAAATGGCTGTTGGTTTTCTACGGCGATTGGACCAAATTCAATGTTTTTTAATAAAACCTGCCCCTGAACATAGATGGTGTCGAGTTCAGCCATATACAGTGAATCTCTCGCTTTGGTAAACCTGGCATCTTTTACCGGATCATATGCAACAACGGCCCCATCCAGCCGAAAAACTGAGTCGGTACAGGCTGCCATCCTATCCAGCAGTTCCTGATAGGAAAGGGTGACTTTGTAGGTATTCTGTCCTGCGCTGTCCTGCCCGAATCCCGGGCAGATCGCAAAAAAGAAAGTAGTAATTAATATTAGGTTTTTCAACTAATGAGGGTTGGTTGCTTCCTAAAGATAGGGATTCCTTTCCTTTGAGTTGATTTTAATTGGAATGATCAGCCTACTAAGTATCGATAACCTAATAACCCTCCGCCTGCCCGCCCTTGCGGGATTCCGAAGCCCCGTTATACACTCTGTTTTCAAGGACCTCCGCTATATCCTGGTAACCGCTACAAATCCTGCAACTACTCGAAGGACCGCTCTCCGTTTATAACCCGCTTTTTTTGGGCTTACCCCAAATTCATTGATAGTCTCCGAGCCTGACCCAAATCATTGGGATAAAATACCCCTGTGGATATATTTGAAAAGCTTTAAGCACAAGCTTTGGATTTGCATCCACCATTCGCTAACCCCTCTCTATTTCTATTCTATTTAATCACTAAAAACAACTATTATGAAAAAGCTATTGACAACAGTGATCGCCATGGCTGTAATTGGTTTTATGGCATCATGCGAACAATCCGACGATAGGGTATATGATGAGGCAACGCCACTAAAATACCAGGCATCACAAATGCGTACCCTCGGATTGAACCTGGTATTTACAGGCAATTACGAATTCCCGACGCATGGCGCAGAATGTGCTGAAGGAACCTTCCCGGTACGAAATGCGGGAGCAGGTACCGGGACCCATTTTAAAAAACTCACTTCTGTCTTTGAATTTTGCGTCAGGCCAACCGGCCCGGGATCCGGCTCCTATCCGGAGGGTTACATCAATGCGTATTTTGAAGACGAAAACGGAGACCGCCTCTTCATTGAAGTGGCCGGGGAAGTGTTTGCCGGAAGGGTTCCAGGTATGCCCAATTATGCCATTTCGTATTTCAAAGACCCTTTCGTTATCCTTGGCGGGACCGGAAAGTTTGAAGGGGCTTCAGGAGAAGGTGTCACCAATGATTATAATTTTATAAATAAGGATGGCATCCAGCAAACCAGCCACCACTGGCAGGGTACCATTACCATGAAAAAAGGCAAGAATTAAGCTTTTTATCAAGCGCGCTTGCTATTGTTAAGGTAGCTATCTCAGCTTTGATTATCTGGCTATTTGCGCTTCTGTATTGCATTTGCCAAAATAGCCTTCCTTCAAAATTTAGGCCCTGTTAGCCTTGAATACCAGGGCCTTAATTTTTATTTGCAGATACTTTAACAGATCCATAAACCACAGCTTTCATTAGGTTCACAACAATTTCTGCGCAGTGCAATAAACAGCTCTTATTTTTAGCTGCTTTGTGTTCAACAGCTATGCCCAACATACTTTATCAGTGTTTTATTCGAAAAGGCCTGTTCGTACTGGTTTTTTGTTCTTTTTTGGCGCCCAACCTTTTTGCCCAGGTAGCCGGAGACTTCCGCTCTGTGGGTTCCGGAAACTGGACTAACCCGCTTATCTGGCAAACCTATAATGGTACCACCTGGGTTGCTGCCACCAATTATCCGGGTGCCCTTGCGGGAACCAATGATGTCTATATACAGGGTGGGTATACCGTGGATCTTGGCAGCGCTGTTCCCAATGCCATCAATAGCCTTTTGATAGGTGACGGCGTCGGAGGTACGGACACCTTTCAGATAAGTAACAACGCCACCCTGAATACTCCTTTAGTGGAAATCCGTACGGGAGGGTTTATGGTGTGGACCAATAATGTAAGCCTGTTTCTGCCTTCGGGGGCCCAATTCCGGATTGCAGGAGGAGTACTGGATGACGGCAAACCCTGTAGTGCAGCCAAGAGATTAGTTATCGGTTCCCAGATATACTCCACCTGTAACGGGGGTGCCGGGGTAGATTACAGTTTTGAAGACCTGCAAAACGAAGGAGGATCACTGGCAGCCAACCCTTCCTCCAACAGCCCCATTTGTGTAGGAACCACCCTTACCTTATTCGCCAATGCGACCGGTGCTGGCTCTTCCGGAGCCTCCTATAGCTGGGTGGGTACGGGGCCCGGAACTTACAGTTTCAGTTCAACAGCCCAGGACCCGACGGAAACAGGCCTGGCAGCAGGTACCTACACCTATACGGTAACTGTGACGGATGGAGGGGGATATTCATATAGCGCGAGTACGGAAGTAGTTGTAAACAGCGGGGTAACCATCACCAGCCAGCCAGCCAGCCAGCAGGTTAGCCCGGGAAGCAATGCGCTTTTTAGTATTACCGCAAGTGGTGTCTTAAGCTACCAATGGCAGGTCAGCACAGACGGGGGTACAAATTATTCCAATATTTCCAATGGAGTGGAATACTCGGGTACCCAAACCTCAGACCTGACAGTACTTGCTGCAGACCAGGCCAAAGACGGTTATATCTATAGGGTGCGGATGACAGCATCCGGGGGGAGTTGCCCGGTGACTTTCTCAAATCCGGCCACTTTAACGGTACAGGCCGGGATGATCATCAGTAACAGAAGGGTTACCTACCGGGTAATTAATTAATCTCTATATCCTTATATCGATACCTGCTGCCGTAAACAGGCGGTAAATAAACTGTATTTCAACCTCATCTACCTTGCCATCTGCGTTGGCGGCCTCATTGAGTAAGCGCGCCAGGGTTTGTTTCTGAGGGTCCGGCATGGTTTTCAGGACCGCAATGGCCTCTGCCGGTTCACAGTCCCTGGCTGCCTGCAGGAGCTCATCATCAAAACCCATTACCTTGGCCAGTTTATCCATGTATTTGATCTCCTCGGTTGTAACCTTATTGTCAATCCTGAAAACTTCATCTACAGCTTTGATGACAGCGAGTTTTTCTATGAGGTTAAATTTCATTAAGACTTTCCTTTATCTGTTCAGGTCACAAAAATACTAAATAGTACCGGTCGCTTCAAGCCAAATTAGGGCAGAAAGCAGTAGAAAAATAAAAGCCGGAAGTGATTTTTTAAGGGGGTCTTTCACCCGGAAATGCATCCAAACGGCGCCGAACATCAAAAACCCCATCCCGGCTGAAGCAGGGATGGCCAGGAAAGGGATATAAATTGATACCATCAGGGAGATGGCGCAAATCAGTTTCAAAGCCCCAACCATATACATCATGGCTTCCGAAAGGCCGTAGGCGGCAAATTCTTCCTTCATAGAGGCGGCATTGGCACCCCGCCAGGCGGTGGGCCGGTTAAAGCGAATCAGCCAAACATTGACGATGCTTATAAATATGATGATTTTCGCAGCCAGTATTAAATATTCCATATCACTTTTTTCCTTAATATAGGATTCTCCCTTCGGGATTGCAAATTAAGGATGGGGCCCTGCTATTTCTAATTTGTTTCTGAACCTACAGAGCATTCGGGAGGGATTAATTTGTATTTTCATCCCATGAAACTGGAGAAAAACGTGCTGGGCGGTACCCTGCAATCCTGTTGCACAGATCCGCTAACCGGCTTTTACAGGGATGGCTTCTGCAGGACAGGGCCTTCCGATACGGGTACCCACGTGGTCTGCGCAATCATGACCGAAAGCTTTCTGAATTTTACTCGCTCCCGCGGAAATGACCTGAGCAGCCCCATGCCCTATTTTAATTTTCCGGGCCTCAAAGCGGGAGACAAATGGTGCCTCTGTGCTTCCCGTTGGAAAGAAGCGTATTTGCAAGGAGTAGCACCAGCCGTTGTGCTGGAGGCAACCCATAAAAATGTGCTGGATTTCGTGGAATTTGAATGGCTGCTGGAACACAAGTATAGCGTAGATTAAGAACACGGTCAGAGTTTTATTCCGTAAGCCAGATCTCCGGCGTCGCCCAACCCAGGAATTATATAGCCCCGTGCATCCAGTATTTCATCAATGGCTGCAATCCAGAGTTGGGTTTGTTCCGGGAAAACACGGCTTACTCGTTCTACCCCGGCTTGTGACCCTATAACTGAAATTATATGTATCTGGGCCGGCTCCCCGTGAGCACTAAGTGCCTTCAAAACGTTTTCAAGCGTTTTCCCGGTGGCCAGCATGGGGTCGGTCAGGATCAAGGTTTTGCCACTCAATGCAGGGGCAGCAAAGTATTTCACGATCACTTCAAAATCATCAGAAGCTTCTTCATGCCTGCGATAGGCAGAGATAAATGCATTTTCAGCTCCGTCAAAATAATTGAGTATTCCCTGGTGTAAAGGCAGGCCTGCCCGAAGTACCGAACATAGTACCAGAGGATTATCGGGTACTGCCATAGATTTGGTCCCGAAAGGCGTTTTTACTTCACGGGTGCTATAGCGGAGCGTCTTGCTGAGCTCATAAGAAAGGATTTCCCCTATACGTTCAATATTCCTGCGAAAGCGCATAGGATCTTTTTGAACCCGGCTGTCGCGCAGTTCGTAAATGAACTGGTTCAATACCGAATTTTGTTTGCCTATATGATGGGTTTGCATTCTGAACTACTGGAGGACGCGCCCCCTTTAACGGGTCTATATAAGCTTTTTGCCAAGGTATTGTATGGATTACAGGTAATCGACTTCAACCCCTATATCTGAGAGGATACGGTATATGAGCCTGATTTCCTGTTCCGCAACCTTTCCGTCCGCATTGGCCGCCTCGTTTAACAAGCGGGCAAGAGTGTTTTTTTTGTGTTCCGGAAGGGCCCTGAGAATACCCATTGCCTGGGTCGCATCAATTTTACGAGCTTCCCGGATCATGTCCATTTCTATTTTAAGAATACTGGATAATTGTCGAATAAAAAAAACCTCTCCTTCATAAATGCGGTCGTCGATTGTGAGCACCTCATCTATTGCCTTAATAATGGCTAACTTTTCTGCTAAATTGAAATCCACCATTGCTTTATTTTTTAGTAATTCCATTTCCTTTCCGACGCGGGGTAGCTTATGTTAAATTTACGAAAATAAGTTGGAGTTACAGCCATTAATTGTGTATTAAATGAGGCCGTCAGGCTCATTGGTATCTGTCTTAAATTTCCCGTATCCAACCGGTCCGGAGGCTTTTTTACGCTGCTGCAACAGGCGGGTACCTGTTTTCATATCTGCATAGCGGGGGTCCGGGATATAATCCTGCTTTTCCATTTTCAAAACCTCAATACTCAGGAATCCGAATTCACTCACCACCTTCCCGTAGAAACGATAAATCCCCTTTCCCCGAAAGCGGTACTTTGCTGCTACCGGGGGGAAATGTACCGTGTCGAACACCTCTCCGTAGCGGTCTATAAGCGTGGCAAAATGCATGCGGTCCCCTTTATGCGTTTTGGTGTTTTTAACAGTAACCAGGTAGCCGTAAATATCGATGCAACGGCCCAGAAAATCCTGCAGGTGTTTGCTTCCATGGGTATTGGCTGCCGGGCGGGCAAGCAATTCAAAAGGACTGCAGAGGCAGAACCCCAGCAGTTCCAATTGGGTAAATGCTGTTTCCAGGCGGGTGGCGTGCAAGCGGGGAATACTGTATTTGCGGTGCTGGGGCGGGAACAACCTGGGGTGTTCCGGCAATTTCTCCCCGGAAAGCAGCATATGGGCCTGCCAGAGCAGGTTGTGTTTCTCCTTCCCGGTACTGCGAAAAGCGTCTATACGAATCAGGATACTGATCTGTTCGATGGAAATAGGAACCCGGTCCAGGAAATCCTCCAGGCTGTGATACCTCCCGTGGGCATCCCGTTCTTTTACAATACGGTCCATGACCCGGGCCTCCAGTTCCTTCAGGTACATAAACCCCAGATATATATCCCTGCCTTCTATGCGGGTCTGCACCACAGAATGGTTGATACAGGGTTCGTGAATTACGGCCCCCAGCATCCGGGCCTCATGCACGTAGGTTTCTGGGCGATAGAAGCCGCCTCCGTTGTTGAGTACGGCCACCATATATTCCAGGGGGTAATAGGCCCTTAAAAAAAGGCTCTGATAGCTTTCCACGGCATAAGAAGCAGAATGCCCCTTGGCAAAGGCATAGCCTGCAAAACTCGCTACCTGTTTCCATATATCCGAAATCAGGGATTCTGCATACCCCTTCTTCCGGCAGTTATCCACAAAGGCCTTCTTTACCCTTTCAAATTCGTCCCGGGAACGGTATTTCCCGCTCATCCCACGCCTGAGCACATCGGCTTCCCCCAGGCTGAGGCCCGCAAAATAATGCGCCACCTTTATCACGTCTTCCTGGTAGACCATTACCCCGTAAGTGTCGGGCATAATATCCAGCAAGACCGGGTGGGCGGTGGCAGCCCGCTCCGGGTCGCGGTGCCTGAGAATGTATTCGCGCATCATCCCGCTTTGGGCTACCCCCGGGCGGATAATGGAACTGGCAGCAACCAGGCCCAGGTAATTGTCTACCTCCAGCTTGCGCAACAGCATCCGCATGGCAGGAGATTCCACATAGAAACAGCCCATGCACTGGGCGGTTTTGATAAGGTTGTTGATCACAGGGTCTTCCTTGATCCGGCGGATATCGTGTATGTCGATCCCTTCAAAGGCCTCCGGCTGATTGAAGCGCACGATTTCCAGGGCTTCCTTGATCTTTGCCAGGCCGCGCTGGCCCAGGATATCAAACTTAAAAAGGCCTGCATCCTCGGCAATCACCATATCAAACTGGGTGGTGGCAAATCCCTTGGGGGGGAGGTGGGTGGCTGAAAAATAATGCAGGGGTTTTTCGCTGATCAGTATACCCCCGGCATGTACGCTCAGGTAATTGGGCATCCCCCGGATCAGTTCCCCGTAGCGGAGCACCAGCCGGGCCACCTCATCCAGGCGGGAAGACTCGTATTGCCCATCACATAACTGGTCTATTTCAGCCTTGGGCAAACCGAAAACCTTCCCCAGTTCCCGGATAATGCCCCTGTCTTTAAAGGTCACGTAGGTACCCAGCAGGGCTACGTTTTCAAAGCGCTCAAAAATATAGCGGGTAACCGCTTCCCGGTCCCTCCAGGAAAAATCGATATCAAAATCCGGGGGGTTTGCGCGAAAAAGGTTGATAAAGCGCTCAAAATACAGGTCCAGCTCTATAGGGTCTACGTCCGTAATACGAAGCAGGTAGGCCACGATGCTGTTCGCCCCGCTGCCACGCCCTACATAGAAAAACCCCCTGCGGCGCGCCTCGCTTACAATGTCCCAGTTAATCAGGAAGTAGGCCACAAACTCTTTCTTTCTGATCAGGTCCAGCTCCTTTTCCAGCCGCTTGTATATCTCGGGGCCGGGCTTGGCGTAACGATAGGGCAGGCCTTCCCGGCATAGTTGTTCCAGCAGTTGTTCATCTTCCTCCCGGCTCCCGGTATACGTACTCAGGTTCTGCGGTTTCCGGTCTTCTGAAAAATCGAAAAAAATGTGGCATCCATCCATCAGGGCCTGGGTGTTTTCCAGGATAAAAGAGAATTCGGAAAAGGCCTTTGCCAGGTTTTCAACCGGGTACATCATCTCGTCGGGCGGGGCCTGTTCGGATTCCGGCAGCTTACTGAGCAGCACATTCTTATCGATGGCCCGGAGCAATCGGTGGGCATTGAAATCGCGCTTGTTGCGGAAGCTCACCGGCTGCAGCACCACCAGCCGGTCTTTGTACTCCCTGAGCCGGGAAAAGGGCAGCCGCCGCAAATCGCGCAGGGAAACCCCGATGAATTCCCACGGCCTGAAATCCTTCAGTTCATTCAGCAGTACTTTTTCAAAGGGATATATTACAAAAGCGTTCTGAAAAGCAGGGGCCCGTTCCGGAATAGGAAGCTTCCGGTGCAAATGTTCCGAGAGGAAGCGGTTCAGTTCATAATAGCCTTCGTTGTTGCGGGCGATCCCCACAAAGCAGGGGTCTATCCCGTTGCGAAAGTCAATCCCCAGGATAGGGCGGATATCAAACTCCTTTGCCCTGCGCACAAAATTCAGGGCGGCCGAAGTATTGTTGATATCGGTAAGGGCCAGGCGCCGCAGCCCATTTTCCCGTGCCAGGGAAAGCAGGTCGGCCTCGGAAAAAGTACCGTAGCGCAGGCTGTAGTATGTGTGACAGTTTATGTACATGTTTTTTTAAGGTTCAAAGTGCACATCAAAGCTTTCTAATCGAAAATGACTACTTCAAGGGCCCATTGCATCAGTATCTGTTATTTGCTCACCACTTGCAGTGGTTCGCTGTTGTTTTTCCTCCTTTCTTTTGCTCGCCCAAAAGAAAGGAAGCAAAGAAAAAGGCTTTCCCCGAAGGATTGAGGTAATTTTTGGCCAAGGCCAAAACCGCGGCTGATGCTGGTCGCTTCATGCTTTTCTTTCGCTCTCGCGAAACGCACTTCCGCTTGCATCCCCGCTATTACTAAAATCCTTCGAACTCTTCCCTAATTTCAATTCCCCTATGCGCCATCCCTGAGAAACCCAATATTCAATACCCTCCAAAATGACAAGCGGAAGCCTAAAACTGACTACTGCCACCGCCTACTGTTTCCGGTGAGCTAACACCGTGGGGGGTTGTCCGTTAAAGGGGTTTTGCATGCGCCCGATGGTCCGGGCGCCCATGCCGGAAGCCCGGATCACGCTCTTGTCTCCATAGCGTTCGCGGATCCGGTCCATGGCCGCATAGAGGTTGAGGGCTTCCTCGGTATCCTCAAAAAGGTTGATCTGGTAATTCCCGGGGACCAGGTGGCTGAACCGCACCCCGATGAGGCGTACCAGCAGCCGCCTGTCGTATAATTTTTTAAACTGTTCCAGTACCTGCGGGATCAGTTTGTGATCTGCACTGGTATAGGGGATACGAAGCTGTTTGGAATAGGTATTGAAATCGGAATAGCGGATTTTGACCGTTACACAGGCCGTGAGCTTGCCCCCGCGCCTGAGCTGGAAGGCCAGGTTTTCGGTCATCGCAATGAGGATGCCCTTAAGGCGGTGCACGTCTATGGTATCCCGGTCAAAAGTGCGTTCGGTAGAGATGGATTTGCGTTCGCAAAAAGGCACCACCGGGCTGTTGTCTATACCGTTGGCCCGTTTCCAGATAAGCGCCCCGTTGGCCCCCAGTACCCGTTGGAGCAGGTCTATCGGCATTTCCTGCAGGGTGCGTATCTGCCGTAACCCCAGGTTGCGCAAGGTCTGGTAGGTCTTATCGCCCACCATGGGGATTTTCTTTATCGACAGCGGGGCCAGGAATGCCTTTTCATACCCAAAATCAATTTTAAGCTGGCTGTTGGGCTTGGCTTCCCCCGTAGCTACCTTGGAAACTACCTTGTTTACCGAAAGCCCGAAGGAAATAGGAAGCCCTGCCTCCCGGATAATTCGCTGCCGCAGCTCCGAGGCATAGCGGTAACAGCCAAAAAAGCGGTCCATCCCCGAGAGGTCTGCATAAAACTCGTCTATACTGGATTTTTCAAACAGCGGCACCTGCTCTTTGATGATTTCCGTAACCTCATCGGAATGCTTGCTGTAAGTCCCGGCATTGCCACGGATAACCACTGCTTCAGGACAGAGTTCCCGGGCCATTTTCATGGGCATCCCGGAATGCACCCCATACCCCCGGGTTTCATAACTGCAGGCAGCTACCACCCCACGGTCACTGAGGCCGCCCACCAGTATGGGTCTGCGGCACAGCCGGCTGTCCAGCTTGCGTTCCACCGAAACGAAGAAGGTATCCAGATCGAGATGGAGAATGGTTTTTTGCATCTGTTACATCAAAAAGAGGGAAGCTAATTTATGGATTATTTCCTATTTTATGGAATTTTTCCCAATATAAAAATTGTTAATTTAAAAGGCAGGCGTAAACAGCCTGAACTACAAAAAAATTTATGTTGATGAATCCTTTTAGAACCTACCTTTGGAGTGTTATAAACAATTAAAACCCATGCGCACCCTAAGCATCCTGACCCTGCTCCTTTTTTATTTTTCCGCATCGCTTTTTTCCCAGCAAAAAGACCCGGAAACCATAAAGGCCATGGTAAAGACCTTTAAAAACGACCTGCGGGGTCCCTACAAAGACATCCGCTGGTTTTGTACAGACGGCAGTATCCGGGCGCCAAAAGACCCCTGTCCGGAAGCCATCGGCCCGGGGGTTCAGCATGCCCGTTATAAAGATGCTGTGGTAGCCCTGGGCGAGAGCAACCACCTTTATCTTGGACAGATACTCGCCTATACCGATAAGGAGGCCCTCTGGGATGCCGAAAACGGGCATTCCCGCCTGATACAATATCAGCTGGAAAAATACCTGAAAGGGGTAGACAACGGCTGGATCTTACAAAAGGGACAATACTACAGGGGCGCCATACAGGCAGAAGATGAACAGGCCTGGGGGCGCAGCTTCTATACCTGGCTACTGGGGCAGGACAGCCTGCTGATATCCCGTTATTTCCTCATCCGCCAGTCGCTTAAAGACATTCCCCATGGCGAGGAGAGCAATACGGCCCAGCAAATGCGCATACAATCCAAAGTGATCTCCGATACCTATCCAAACTTTATGGACCTGCGGGTAAAGATCCACAGTGAACCGGAACCTTCCGATATCGAAAAGGTACTTGCCTTTCGCCGGAAAAACGATGCGGCATTAACCCCCGAACTCCGCAGGCAGTTTGAAGCCCTCTTAAAAACCATGCGGGAATTTCACAAACCTGCAGATTTGGTCAGTATTTCAAAAATGGGGCCTGCGGTAAAGCAGCCCGAGCTGAAAGCCGCCCTTGAAAATCTGGCTGCCTGGGAATCCCTGTCCGGAAACCCGGCAGAACTCACCAAAGAAGTTTCCCGCCTTCTGTTGCTGATTCGCGAAAAATTATCTGAAGAAAAGGATGCCGCTGCCCGCCTGGAATTACTGGATATTTCCCTGGAACTCGAAAAAATAGCCTTTAAAAACGCCATTGCCTGGCAGACGCCTACCCTGGCCACCTTGCTTGAAAAAATTTGCCATTTGGGGATGGCTGCTGCCGGTGCGGGTTACCTGGAAATATGGGAATGGAACGAGCTGGTCTCTGAGCTTTCGGTATTTGACAAAGGCACCCTGTCGCTGGATGCACTGGATTGGGTACTGCAGCGATCCCGTAGTGCGGTGGAATGGAGCGCCAGTATGATCAAGGCGCATTACGAGGCAGAAGTTGCCACCTACCTGGAATTTGAACCGCTGGTCTCTGGCTTTATAGATGACAGGATCCGCGGCTCGGTAGCCCTGCACCTGGGCCACAGCATTGGGGAACTTGGAAATTTTATTGCACAGGAAACCTCCCTGACCAACAAAATGATGCAAATCCCCAACCAAAGTACTATCCGCGGGCTTAACCCAGGCTTTGCCATGGGAGAATTAGTAGTAATAGAGGGGTCTCCGGAAGGCGTTGAAGTTGCCTCGGACAAGATCTATATTTTCCGCCGCCCCCCTTCCGACCTGAAACCTGTGGCCGGGATCGCCACAGTAGCCGAAGGGAACATGGTTTCCCATGTACAGCTGCTGGCCCGGAACCTGGCCATCCCAAACGCTGCCCTTTCGGACCAGAACTTACTGGATCTTCGAAAACACAATGGAAACATGGTTTTCTATGCCGTTTCCAACCAGGGAAATGTGATCATGAAACCCGTCATTGAGATGACTGCCGAAGAAAAGGCACTTTTTGCCAAAAGGGAACGACGAGACGAACGAGTGGCCGTGCCCACGGAGCAAATGCAGCTGGATGTTAACAAGGTACTGAACCTGCGATCGGTAGATGCCGGGGATTCCGGGCAGCTCTGCGGGCCCAAGGCAGCCAACCTGGGGCAGCTGAAAAAAATGTTTCCCGAAAAAGTGGTGGAAGGCCTGGTGATACCCTTCGGGATTTTCAGGTCTCATATGGACCAGCCCATGCCCGGGCAGCAGAGCAGTTACTGGGGCTTCCTGCAAACCGTTTTTGCCGAGGCAGAACGCATGCGGTCCCAAAATATCCCTGAAGCAGAGGTTGAAAACTTTCAGTTACGCCAGCTAAAGGTATTACGGGAAGCCATTTTAAAAATGCCTTTCCAGGACTTTTTTGCAGATGAATTGGAAAGAGGTTTCAGGGAAATACTGGGAGCAGACCTGGGCGAGATAGCGGTTTTTCTGAGGAGTGACACCAATATGGAGGACCTGAAGGACTTTACAGGAGCCGGGCTGAACCTGACTATCTTCAACAGCCGGGACAAAGAGAAGATTTTGGACGGGATCCGGGCGGTCTGGGCCTCCCCTTATACGGAAAGGAGCTTTAAATGGCGGCAGAAATTCCTCCTGAACCCGGAAAATGTTTATCCTTCCATCCTGGTTATCCCCAGTGTGGACGTGGAGTACTCCGGGGTATTGATTACCAAGGGGCTTGTGTCCGGTTCGGATACAGACCTCACCATTGCCTTTAGCCGCGGAGCCGGCGGGGCGGTAGACGGGCAGGCGGCAGAATCTTACCTTTTACGGGGAAACGGGGAAAACGTACTCCTGGCCCCGGCACGGGAAGTGACCTACACCCGTTTGCCGGCAGGCGGAGGTACCCGAAAAGACCGGGCCAGCTTCGAAAAGCCGGTACTAAGCAAAGAGAACCTCAGGGAAATCCGGAAAATGGCCGCTGCAATCCAGCAAAGGATCCCGGTGGAAACCGGGTCGGACTACCAGGGAGCTTACGACGTGGAGCTGGGCTTTCTAAAAAACCGCCTGTGGCTTTTCCAGATCCGGCCCTTTGTTGAGAATAAAAAAGCCACCAGTTCTGATTATTTGGAATCCATTAGCCCTGCTTTTGATAAGAATCGATCCATATCACTCACGAAAAAAATTAACCCATGATCAAGTTTTATCTGACCCTTGGTGGTCTTTTTATGGCAGGAATGCTTTTGGTTTTCCCGCCCTATCCGATTGATGGATACGAGAAAACCGGCATCCGCAGGCTCAAAAGGCTGGAACGCATCCAGAAAGGAGAGCTCAAAACTACCACTCCCCTGCCGGCAGGTGCCCTGAAGTCCTGGAGTGAAATTGATTTAACCCTGGCCGATAGGCCCCAGGATAGCGCACAGACCTTTTTGCAGGTGGACGAAACCCTGCAAAAGGAGATCAGCGCCTTGTTCCGGGGCCTGGACAAAAGCTATTCTCTGGCTGTTATCGACATCTCCAACCCTTTTGAACCCCGGTATGCACAACGCAATGAAAGCCTGGGTTATCAACCAGGCAGCGTGGGAAAGCTGGCAGTCTTATTGGCCCTCTTTGATCAATTGGCAAAAATTTATCCGGACTCATGGGAGCAGCGCACCGAATTGCTGAAAACCCGTTATGTAAAAGCAGGGGTCTGGGGGCTGACCGATGAACATACCATCCCGATCTACGACATCGAAAAAGACCAACTCGTCAAAAGACAGGTGATCGCTTCCGATGTGTTTTCCCTGTACGAATGGGCAGACCATATGCTTTCTGTAAGCAACAATGGGGCAGCCAGCATTGTCTGGCGGGAAGCCGTTCTGATGGCAGCATTTGGCCAGGATTACCCGGATCTGAGCGAGGAACAGGCCACGGCCTACTTTAAGGAAACCCCGAAAAAAGATTTAACTGACCTCAGCAACGATGTGGTCAACCTTCCCCTGCGCCAATTGGGGATTGGCCCTGACGAATGGCGCCTGGGCAGATTTTTTACCCGTGGGGCCAACACATACGTAGGCGATAAAGGGGGTAGTATCGGAACACCCCTGGGATTGATGAAATTCCTTATTCAACTGGAACAGGGAAAGGTAGTGGATTCCCTCTCAAGCCTGGAAATGAAACGGCTGATGTATATGACTGACCGCAGGATCCGCTACGCCCAGGCGGGGGTCCTGAAGGAAGCCGCCCTGTATTTTAAATCCGGAAGCTTGTATAAATGCGACAGAAGCAAAGGGGAAGCCTGTGGAAAATATATGGGGAACGTACAGAACTACATGAACTCGGTGGCCATTGTGGAACACCCAAATAAATGCAGGTATATAGTAGTTTTGATGTCTAACGTGCTGCGAAAAAATTCTGCTTCCGACCACATGTACCTGGCCGCCTCGATTGACAAGGTCATCCGGAAGGAGTAGCTGCCTCCATGGCCTGGCAGGCACGGCTGGCAAAATCCCGTAGTTTCTGGTCCGGATCTTCCAAAAAGGGTCGGGCCAGCTCCATATATTTTGGATCTGCGCTTACTTCTATCAGGTATAAAACGGCCAACCTCAGCTTGAGGTCTTCCAGGTCCAGTAATTCCCTGAAACATTCCCTCTCGGAGATTACCTGCTCCTTGATCCGTTGGACGGCTTCCTCCGGGCTCCAGTCTTGTGCGGCCTCCTCTATAATGGGCAACAGCTTACGACGTAAATTCCCCGTTAGCAGGTTATCAAGGAAATCAATCGCATTGCTGCGGGCTTCCTGCTGATCGCTCATAAGGCCTTCATAGGCTATCTGCATATCCTGCTGTGGAAAACGCAGGCCCAGTAAATTAAAAATACGTTCCAGACCCGAATCCAGACGGCGTTCCAGCAGGTCCATCAGGGAAGCCCGGGCATCCCTTTCAAGTTCCTTTAATTCTGCCCTGCTCTTTTTACGGTTGCGATAATAGATCAGGATCTGGGTCTGCATAGCCTGCATGGTCCTGTGGTACAACTGGCATTCCCCGAATATCTTGGCTACTATTCTGCTTTGCTGGAAATTGAGGCCGGGAACATCCCTTCTCAGCTCGCTGAGCGCGCGTACCACCTCTATCCGCAGGCTTAAATCCACATCCTCAAATAATTCCAAAAGGGAATTCACGGCAAGATCATCCCCAAATTGTTTGATAACCTGTGGAAGAATTCTGCAAGTTTCAATGGGCAGCGAACGCTTTTTGACTGCATTTTGCAAATAGGGAATCAGGCGAGGGCCATACTGCAGTAATGCGGCAATCACCTCCTTCCTGTACGGTTTGGAGGGCAAAAGCCCTAATAAGCCGGGTAGCAGGCGCTCATCCATGCTGAGCCCGGAAGCCTCAATAGCCGCTGTTACCTCAGCTGGCTCTTTTGAGGCAATAACTTTTTTGATCTCGGGATAAAACTCAGGCATCCCCGAAACCCCAAGGGTTTTAATAAAGGTGGGGGAAAGGGGTTCCCGGGATTGATTCATTATCCGGTCCCGAATGCGACCGGCAAGGTGGAACCGATTCCTTAAAAGTGCATTTTCGCGGGATTCACGCGCCAGAGAAAATAAGGCAGCGTCCCGTATACTTAGTTCTTCGTGATCAAGGTACTGGCTGTAAATATCGTCAACGGCTCCACCGGAATGCATTAAAAGGTACTCCATTACGGCTATATTAAGGGATTCATCCTTTTCAGCTAAAAGGGAGGGGATACCCGCCGCCATACTTTGGTGATCCAGGTAATATAAATTACGAAGGGCCTCTGTTTTTACACGAACGGAAGGGTGTTCCAACAAACGATACATATCTTCAGTGAACCGCTTGTCATTTATCTCCAGCAGTTTGCTGAGCATAAACAGGATTTGGGATTCGGAGCCTTCGGCAAAAACCCTGCGCATCCCCGACAGTACAGACTCATTTGAATACCGTACAGGCTTCTGCTCTTGTTTGCCCGTGGTATGCGCCTCCAGGTTTTCCCTGAAAACCTTGTAATAAGCCCCCCGAACCTTATAAATTAAAAAGATCCATAGGCCTACCACTCCCAGGATGAGCCAGGTAACATAAAGGCTTTTAAAATCCATCCCCTTAATAAAGAAAATAAGCAATATCCCCGCCACCCCAGTTGCCAGGCTATCAATTACCACATCGATAAAGGCCTTGGTCTTTTTCTTCAGTTCGGCAGACAACGGAAGTGCCAGCATCTCAAAGGCACTTTTATTCACAGATTGCTTCATTATACCGTCCATGGCCTTAATCATCACAATTGCGGATAATTCAGGGACGATCAGGAAAAAAATACTCCCGAATAAGATGCCAAGCGGCAAAAGGAGAAGGGATAGGCCAACACCCCAAATCCCAACAATGCGATGGGTCAGGAACAGCTGTACCGCCAGGGAGAACAGATTAAAAGTGGAAAACCAAAAGCCAAAGAAGGCAGTAAGCTCGTCCGGGTCATTAAAAGAACGGGCCGCAAAATCGCTGAACTGATAGTCTACCAGTTTGGCGGCCAGCACGCTGGTTGCGACAATAGCGGCCATATAAGTGAGGTGTCTGGACTTACGAATTAGCTTCCAGGGCTGTTCGCGAACGGCAGGTTCCCTTTTGCTCTTGCGGTACAACCCCAATCCTTCCACCCGCAGCTTCCAGATGGCCGCAAGAATAGGGAAAATGCCCAACAAGAGCAGCCCCGCAAAACCAAGCACCAGGGCATTTCCCAGAAAGGGCGCCAGCAGTGAAGCCAGGTATCCGCCAAAAATACCTCCCAGAATACCCCCGGAACCTATGAAACCAAAAAGGCGTTTCGCATCCCGGATACTGTACACCAGGTTTGCCAGGATCCAGAACTGTGAAGCGGTAAGCACCGCATAGATAGCCACCCAGGTATAGAAAAAATATAGCATCCATCCCTCTAACCATCCAAACAACAACAAAACAGACAGGAGGAAAAGGACTACGGCCGAACAAACCAGGCTGCCCTTAATGATTGCCTTGAGGGAATAGATTTCCAGCAGGCGGTTATACACCCTGGAAACCAGCAGGGCAGCCCCGGCCACAATCAAAAACGCCAGCGGAAGCTGCTGCGGGCCCAGTTCCGACAGGAACAAGGCATTTACAGCCGGCTTGATGATCAGGAGGACAGCTATGACAATAAAAATATAGGAAAACATTAAAAGGGAAATCTGATATTCCCCTTTCCGGATGTTGAACAAATCCCTTATAAACTGGTGGATCATTGTAACGCTGGTCCTTTCTAAAATTCAGTTGAAGTTAGGACTTTTTCAGAATCTTTTCCACGGGCCGGACCAGGTCCCGGATTATCTGTTCCCCTGATGGATCATCTATCAGCGCCACCAGAATGTACCGGCGAGCCGGGTCTTTCCCCCAAACCAGGATGGAGTCTGAATGATAGGTTTTCCAGGTACCGGATTTGCGGAACAAACGGGCTCCAGGGGCCAAAACATCCAGTGTTTTCACAAATTTGTGGTGCAGTTCAGGGTTTTCAAAAATGTCCAGCATTTGACGGGATCTTTTTTCATTGACCAGTTTACCGTTCGCCAGCAGATAATAATAGCGGCAAACCTGGTTTACAGAGGCGGCATGGCTTAGGTTTTTTAAGGGCTCTCTGTTGGTTCCCCCTCCCTTTCCATAGCGTTTTCCCACCCAAAGGCCTCCGCCTTTTTGGGCGTCGTAAAAGGAGTAGCGGGGGTCAGTCATAACCGATTCGATCTTGTCATATCCCAGAAGGTCTATCAGACGGGTAGAGGCCTGATTATCAGATTTGCTGATCATCCGCCGCATGTCTGTTTTGATTTCGGGAGTCTCCCGCAGCTCTCCTTTTTCCAGGGCATCCATGGCCGCCAGCAGGATAGCAATTTTGGGAAGGCTTGCGGCGTACATCATATGATCGCCATTCAGGCGTGCAAACCTGACCGCATTCGGGTTACTCAGGTCTACTACCCCCACTGCCATGCGTTTTTCCGCAATCAGTTTCTCCCATTTAGGATTGGAACGCAATTCCCTGGCCAGCTTGGCCTGAAGGGAATTGTCAACCAATTCCCTGAGCGGCCTGATCTCTGAATCTGAAGTATTCAGGGGCAAACCAGCCTGGGCCCATCCATTCAGGACCCACAGCAAAACAAATCCAAATAATTTAATTTTCATCCTTGAATTAAAAAGTAGGCAAAAATAGCATACCCGGATACGCTTAATGTGTTAAAAATACGGCTGCTCCTTCTTGCGGACAGGGCTCGCTTTTCCTCAGGTTTTTTGCGAATTGATCAAAGATGTTTTGTTAAAAATCAAAGAACAGAATTCAATCAGGATTCTAATATCCTTGGTATTGGCTTCTTAATCAAAGACAAAACCTGTGGCCATTCGGTATACCAGGGCGTACAAGGCTATAAAGAAGAGTACAAAACAAAACCAGCTGAATACCTTCAATGAGTTCTTAACAAGGTAGTTTCCAAGATTTCGGAAAGCTTCGAAATAAATTTCCTTAAGTAGTAATGTAGTTTTCATAACAGTAACTTTTACCTCTTGGAGTGCAGAAGCCGTGCCAGGATTAATTAAAGAGCTAAAATTTGGATAAAATGCAGAGAATATCGGTTAAAATGAAATAATAAACATCGTTGGAGACTCCCCTGTTTTAACAAGGTGAGCTCATTTTTTAAGACTTTTTTAACACCCCTCGCCTTTTAAACTTCGTTACGTATAACGTGTAACCAAAATCAATATTTATATGAATTTTAAGTCCCAATCTTTGATTTTATTTTTTGGAATTTTTGCCCTGGTTTCCTGCAGCAAGGACGACGCAGGACCTAATGAGTCGCAGGAAACCTACCAAACCAATTTCGAGATGACGGATGCCCCTGTCGATGACAGCAATGTTTCGGCAGTTTTTGTAACGGTAGCTGATGTTCAGGTAGATGGCAAAAGCCTCGATGGATTCACCAAGACTACCATTGAACTGTCTTCTCTGGTGAACGGACAGACGCAATCCCTTGGAAATCTGGATCTGCGTGCCCAGAACTACAGTTCCCTGGAATTGGTGCTGGACAACGAAACCGATGCTTCTGGAAACAGCCCGGGAAGTTATGTGGAATTGGCCAATGGCGAAAAGGATAAACTGGAAGGATCCTTTAGCAGGATACCTGTTAACAGCACTTTTGAAGTCCTGGCCCGTAGTAGCAACCGGGTGATTATCGACTTTGACCTGCGTAAGACCATCGTAAAGGAAGAAAGCAACCTGGCTGCGGATTATAAATTTGCCAGTGCCTCCAGGATGAGCACCGGGATCCGTACCGTGAATCAGGAAGTAACCGGATCTTTACGCGGAACCATTGAGGATTCGCAATCGAATTCGGATAAAATAATTGCATATGCCTATGAAAAAGGAACCTTCAACGCCGAGTCTGAAACTTCCGGCGAGCTAAGCTTTGCCAACGCTATAACCAGCAGTGCGGCAAGTGGGTTAAACAACGAATTCAATCTTAGCTTCCTTAAAGAAGGAGAGTATGAAATTATCTTTGCCTCCTACAATGAAGAAAACGGAAGTTTGCGATTCAATTCATTCCTGGAAGTGCAATCTGCTACCGGAATTGACCTGGGTGCCATCAGTATTTCTTCCTCTCTCCAATTGAGCGCTAACGTCTCTGTTGTGGGTACCTATTAAACCTTTTTTTATATAAAGAAAAACCTGGGTTCAAGCCCAGGTTTTTTTTTGACCCAACATCAATTAATAATTTATACCGCAACAGGGCCCTAGGTTGTTGGCCCAAAGTTAAATGGCCTACTCCGAAGGTGCGTCTGTACCCTCCTGAGGTGGCATAGCCACGTAATCCCACTGAATTACCCAGGTAGAATCCTTACGTTTCCAATAGACCATATAGTCTCCCGTAAGCTGGAATGATGGCATAGGGCTGGTTTCGTTGGCGGTAAAGGTCTGCACGCCACGGCCCCGCTCCACGGCTATGTCGCCATCAAGGGCAAGGTCCAGCACTTCCAGTTGTAAATCCCACTCCCCCATGTCCGCTACTGCCATCCGGCTTTCGACCCAGGCCTGCCTGCCTAAAACAGGAGGCTGTCCCGAAATATACTGTACCAGGTCTTCGGCAAAATATTGGCCTGCTTCCTCATACGCCCCGGCCTTCATCAGGGCCGTAACCTTGTTATTAATTTCCTCTATTTCCTTTCGGACTGCCTGTACCTCTTCTTCAGGGGAAGGTGAGGCTGCTTCCATGGTGGTATCAGAAGCGGAATTGTCTTTACAGCCCTGCAGAACCATTAAAGCCAAAAATAAACTGAAGAAAATCCTGTTCATAACGATATTGTTTAGGTTATACAGAAAGATACGATTTTCCCGCAATGTATTTACAGCTAAAGTTTTTAGAGAGATATGGTCGTATAATACTCCAATCCCCAAGATTACAAACAATAATTAAAGAGACAAGAGCCTTATGATTGTAAACTAAAGAAAAGCATCACCCCCATTATGAGCAAATAGGCTATCAGAATAAGCACGACAATAATTTCAATCCTGCCATGAAATTTTTCAAAAAAGTCACTTACTTTTTTCTTCAGGGAGCTCATGTGTTTATTTGATTTGGGTATAAAGTCTCCTCCGCTGTTATTTTATTTCCAATTCCGGCAAATCCATGATACCTCTATAGAGGTGTATACTGTAAAATAATGCCAATCAATAGGGAGATAAAAGAATTAAACAACATAGAGGACATTTACAAACCCAAAATTAGGCTGAAGGTTTTTCCTACATTTGAAATATCGATGAGCGACTTTTCTTACCCCACCAAAGGAAGCAAGAATGCATTTTGTCGATGAAGTGCTTTGTTTAGTGGAATTGGAAGTGATTCATCTTATTCGATAAAAGGGTCGTAATGATCGACTTGAGTAATCAATAGGTTCTACTTAACCCCAGGTATTCAAAACTCCGACACTGCAAAGATTTCGTCCCAAATCCTGCCCATGGCAGATTCCGGGATATCTTATCCTGAAGAAAAGAGGAATTTAGTTTCAAAACCTGTCAGTCATGAAATCTCTATTCAAATTAATTCTATTGGTATTACTGCTTTGCAACTGCTCCAAAGAAGATGTGGAGCCCGTCAGCTCCTTTAGCGGTATCCTGCTAAATAGTTCAACAAATGAACCTATAGCGGATGGTGTCGTTAATATTATTGGTTATGAAGACACTTCTTTATTCGGTACGGACCGGCAACGTGGCAGTACCGCTGCCATCACGAACACGGAAGGGGCTTTTGCCCTGGATTTTACTGTACCCGGAAATGTGGATTACCTGCTTATTCGGGTTAAAGTCCCGGGCGTTTTCGCTACCACAGAATGCAGCCCTGTTGCTTGTTCAGGGCTGAAGCCCGGGAAGGATTACCTGGGGTTGACATTGAGGGTTAGTTTGGAAGATTGAATATTTTATCTATCCCTTAGCCCTTATTAACCCAAAACAAATCACCTGACCAGGGAAACTGTTCCCTCACAATCCTCTTCAGGTGTCGAACAATCTGGACCATTAACAGCCGGAATAAAGGATGTATAGGTGCCGCTAAATGTTTCGGTAGCCGGATCGTATTGGGCTGTGATGGTTTCATTGAAGTTAAGGGTCACACCGCAAACGGTCTCCGTATAGGAGAACGTAATGGTTAAGGTATTATCGGTAAAGGTGTAATCAGAGCTGGTTATACCGGTTTCTCCGATCCAGTCAAATGTACCATCCGGATTTATCTCCACCGGACCGTTAAAGCCCCCCGGGGTACTTTGCCCATCAGGGGTGACACAAACATCTGCGATAGTCATATTCCAAATTCCCGTAATATCAACTGTAGCATTAATATTCACGACAATCTCCTCTGGTATCTCACCTCTATTTAAAACCAAAGGAGTTAAGCTTAGGTCTGAAGGTTCATTCCCAACGGTACCTGAAAGTTGTAGTACACCGACTTCATCGGTGAAGATAATAGAACTGTTACCTTCAATACTTGCATCACCGGTTAAATTAAATCCAAAAGGTATGTCTGTTGCTGCATCCCATTCATTTTGGGCAATAAACTGTGTGCTAAAAAATCCTCTATCAACATCATAAGTTATATCTAATTCCTGAACTAGGCCTTCATAGTTGAAAGAGGTTCCCGGAGCTTGATTAAATATTCTCTCTGTGATATCTCCATACCGTAAGTTTCCATATGCAATATTGTTGTCAAAAAATCGGGTTTCTGTTATCCGAAGATCTGAGCCGTCAAAATCCCGGATTTGAAATAACAATTCCGCAATATCTTCAGCAATTTCTAATCTTTTGCTTATAGATTTAAATAAAAGCTGCCAGTATTTTTGTTTAAGTGTTTCTGTTGAAATACACGCAGTAAGCTCTGCAGTACGGGCAATTATATCTTTTACTAATAGAGTTAATTTTTCCTCAGTATCAGTAAAAGCCTGATCGCTCAAAATCACCTCGTCGGTAAACCATTTGATAATATCTTGGGTTAAATCCAAAACTATAGCATCACAACCACCAGTAGTCATCCATTCTTTTGATCCAATAGGAAGAATATATCCCAATAACATGGCCGTAAAATTCCTCTGGTTTTGATTAATGACCAATTCATCTAACGCTGTATCACCCTTCCCATTTGTAAAATATATAGTGTAGGATCCGTCACTGCTGAGAGTGAAGTTCTCTGTTCCAGTTTCTGGCTTTTCAAAAACCTTTTCAATCAACCAATTAGTAAATGATCCTGGGGAGAGTACAAGTTCCTTGCTTGTTAGTAGTTTAGGACCATAGACCGGCGTGCCATTTTGGTTTGAAATCTGAACACCATAAGAAGAAAATATGGGCGCTTCAGTAGGTAATACAATTGTGCCATTTCTTTGGTAATTTACTTTGAATTGGGCAACGATATCCTTTCCTGAATTAGAATTGTTATCTTCTAATTCTGCCAAAAACACCCTGACATTGGCGTCAAAATCAGGATTATTTATTACTGATACATTTTGATCCAAAGCTTTTTCTACCTGGCTTTTTAGTGTAGGGTAGATATCGGACCCCATCAATGAAGCTTTTAATACACTGTCCTCTAAATCACGAATAGAAATTCGAGGATAGGTCTTAACGAAGAAATACACAACATCATCGATGGTTATCTGATCTTCTGTGATTGCTTGTGGAAAATATCCCAGGATGATCTCGTCTTCATCATTTGAAAAGATAACCGGGGCCTCAATATTTTCCTGATCTGCAATATTATCAATGTTACCTACTGCATCTATTTCGGCAGTGCCGCTTGAGGAAAAAGAGGTAAGGTTTTCAAGAATTAAATTACCAGCACCTTCTAAATTAATAGATACCGTATTGGAAGGAACAGGAGTTGGATCAGGATCAGGATCAGGAGCCGGGGAGTCAATATCCGTAACGCTATTGGAGGTTGATTCGTCTTTGGAACAGTTGGTTAATGCGAAAAGGAATACAAGGGCAATAAGAAATTTGAATGAGAATCTCATTTTGGTTGGTTTTTAGAATGTTCGTTCAGGGGGAACTAGGCACCTAACTGCGGCAGGAAGGTCAATTTGAAGAAGTGAGGACTTACAATAAAAGAAAAAAAACTAATAAATAAAAACGAGTAGAGATTTTGAATAAATCCTCTAATATTTAAAATCTCTTGAGCTTCTCTTCAATCTCGCGCTAAAAAACCACAAAAAGAAACGCTTTCAATAATGATCCCAAAAAAGAGTAGCTATCTGTCAAAACTCGCCGGGAATGCTTTCCTGACGGAAAACTTCCCTTCGAGCTCATTTTGAAAGCCACAAAAGGAAGCACTTCGTTCGCTTCAAAAAAAGAAGCGAGCAATCTGGGCGAGAGTCTTCTCAAAACTCGCCGGGAATGCTTTCCTGACGGAAAGCTTCCCTTCGAGCTCGTTTTGAAAACCGAAAAAAGAAACGCTTTCAAATGTGATCTGGGTGGAAAGTAGCATTCCCTCAAAACTCGCCGGGAATGCTTTCCTGACGGAAAGCTTCCCTTCGCGCTCGTTTTGAAAGCCGCAAAAAAAACACGCCGCTTGTTCAAAAAGGATGAGAACAAAACTTCGCGGTGGGATTGTTTGCCTAACGGCAAGCTTCCCTTCGAGCTCGTTTTGAAAGCCGCAAAAAAAAACACGCCGCTTGTTCAAAAAGGATGAGAACAAAACTTCGCGGTGGGATTGTTTGCCTAACGGCAAGCTTCCCTTCGAGCTCGTTTTGAAAGCCGCAAAAAAAAACACGCCGCTTGTTCAAAAAGGATGAGAACAAAACTTCGCGGTGGGATTGTTTGCCTAACGGCAAGCTTCCCTTCGAGCTCGTTTTGAAAGCCGCAAAAAAAAACACGCCGCTTGTTCAAAAAGGATGAGAACAAAACTTCGCGGTGGGATTGTTTGCCTAACGGCAAGCTTCCCTTCGAGCTCGTTTTGAAAGCCGCAAAAAGAAACGCTTTCAAATGTGATCTGGGTGGAAAGTAGCATTCCCTCAAAACTCGCAAGGAATGCTTTCCTGTCGGAAAGCTTCCCTTCGAGCTCGTTTTGAAAGCCGCAAAAAGAAACGCTTTCAAATGTGATCTGGGTGGAAAGTAGCATTCCCTCAAAACTCGCAAGGAATGCTTTCCTGTCGGAAAGCTTCCCTTCGCGCTCGTTTTGAAAGCCGCAAAAAGAAACACTTTCAAATGTGATCTGGGTGGAAAGTAGCATTCCCTCAAAACTCGCAAGGAATGCTTTCCTGTCGGAAAGCTTCCCTTCGCGCTCGTTTTGAAAACCACAAAAGGAAGCACTTCGTTCGCTTCAAAAAAAGAAGCGAGCTTCTTTTTTGAAGCTCGCTCATACTTCCACTCTTTTGTGGTTTATCCGTACCTCGGGTGGGAATCGAACCCACACGGTATTGCTACCACTGGATTTTGAATCCAGCGCGTCTACCAATTCCGCCACCGAGGCGTACGCCTTCTCGGTCTGCGTCTACCTCCCGATAACTATCGGGACCGCCACCGAGGCAAAAGGGTTCGCAAAACTATAAAATATTTTTGATCGGGCATTCAAATTCCATTTAAATATACTTTAGCAACTCAAATAAATGTGTAAATTTGCACCTCCTTTTAAAAGAGGGACTTAGCCCAATTATTTAAAGTTGCTGTAATGTCGTATACGGTACCGGAACCCAAGATTTTTGCCTGCACCCAGAGCAAGGCGCTAGGCGAGCGAATTGCCAAGGCCTATGGGGCGGATTTGGGGAAGGTTATTTTTTCCCGTTACAGTGACGGGGAATTTCAACCCTCTTATGAAGAGTCTATTCGCGGGGCCCGTATTTTCGTAATCGGGTCTACACATCCCGGTCCGGAAAACCTGATGGAAATGCTGTTGATGCTGGATGCTGCAAAAAGGGCCTCGGCCCGTCACATCACCGCTGTGATGCCATATTTCGGTTGGGCTCGCCAGGACCGCAAAGACAAACCCAGGGTTCCTATTGCTGCCAAATTGGTAGCCAAGATGCTGGAGGCCGCAGGAGCTACCCGAATTGTAACCATGGACCTGCACGCAGACCAGATACAGGGCTTTTTTGAAAAACCGGTAGACCATTTATTTGCCTCTACCCTTTTCCTGCCCTACCTCAAAAGCCTTGGGCTGGATAATTTAACGATTGCCTCTCCAGACATGGGGGGTTCTAAAAGGGCTTATGCTTATTCCAAAGCCCTGGAAAGCGATGTAGTGATTTGTTACAAGCAGCGGGCCAAGGCCAATGTTATTTCCCATATGGAACTCATCGGGGACGTTCAGGATAAGAATGTGGTACTGGTAGACGATATGGTAGATACGGCTGGAACGCTCACCAAAGCGGCAGACCTGATGATGGAGCGCGGCGCCAAAAGCGTGAGGGCCATCACCACCCATGGGCTGCTTTCGGGCAATGCCTATGAACGCATCGAAAAATCAAAACTGGAGGAGCTGATCATTACAGACTCCATCCCAATCGAAATAAAAAGTGAGAAGGTAAAGGTATTGAGCTGTGCCGATTTATTTGCAGATGTAATGCACCGGGTACATCACAATACTTCTATCTCTTCCAAATTTTTAATGTAGCATATTAATTAAACTTAGATAATGAAATCAATTACAATCCAAGGATCACAAAGAGAAAGCGTGGGCAAGGCATCGACCAAGGCCTTACGTAATGCTGGAAAGGTCCCTTGCGTGGTATACGGGGGGGAGAAACCATTGCACTTTTCAGCCGATGAAATCTCATTCAAAGATTTAGTGTACACTCCCAATGCCCACACCGTGGTAATTGAGATGGACAAGGGCGAGAAGATCAGCGCCATTATGCAGGATATTCAATTTCATCCGGTTACGGATGCCATCCTGCACGTAGACTTCTACCAGCTCTTCCCGGACAAGGAAGTGACCCTGAAAATCCCGGTTCGCCTGCTCGGCAACTCTCCTGGGGTTCGAAACGGGGGGCGTCTGTTGTTCAGAAAACGCAAATTGGTTATCCGCGCTCTGCCGGACAACCTGCCAGACTTCTTCAATGTGGATATTTCCAAATTGAAAATTGGGGATAACATCACCGTGGGAATCCTGAAGAGCGATGATTTTACCATCCTCCACCCGGATACTACAGTGGTAGTACAGGTTAAAACTGCCCGTACGGCTATCGTGGTTGAGGAAGATGAAGACGCAGAAGGTGTTGAAGGAGAAGAAGGAGCTGCTGAAGGAGCTGAGGCTGCTGCTTCCGAAGAAACGGCTACTGAAGCTGCAGAATAAGTATTAGATAAGTATTCATTAAGGCACCCTTATCTCCCAAAGGCGATAAGGGTGCTTTTTGTATTTTAGGATAATAGTTACATGTGGTCCCTATTTCAAAGAATATTTAAGAAAACAGATTCCGAAGCAGAAGCAATACCCCCTATGAAAAAATATCTGATCGCAGGACTCGGAAATATCGGGCCCGAATACGCCAAAACCCGCCACAATATTGGTTTTAAGGTCCTGGATGCTTTTGCGGATAGCAGGGAGTTTACTTTTGAAAGCAAACGCCTGGGCGATCTAGGAAATATCCGGATCAAAGGTCGCAGCATCTATTGTTTAAAGCCAACCACCTATATGAACCGCAGCGGGAAAGCAGTACAGTACTGGATGGAAAAAGAAAACATCCCGCTGGAAAACCTGCTGGTCATCACCGATGACCTCAACCTCCCATTTGGGACGCTGCGCCTGAAAACCAAGGGAAGCGATGGGGGGCACAACGGGCTTAAAGACATTCAGCAGGTTCTCGGGACTACGGCCTATGCCCGCTTTCGTTTCGGAATTGGTGACGAATTCAGCAAGGGAAGGCAGGTAGATTATGTGCTGGGGGAGTGGGATGAAACCGAGTTGGAAAAACTGCCGGAGCGGCTTAAACGGTCTGTTGAACTGCTTGAGTCCTTTGTCCTTGCAGGGCCCAAAATAACCATGAACCAGTTTAACGGGACCTGATTACGTTGTTCCCTTTATCTTTTAAGGATTTTCAGCACCCGTTTTTGCCTCCCGTTTTCTACCTGAACAAAATAGAGGCCGGTAGGAAGCCCTCCCAGGGATATTTGTACCGTATTTCCGGAAGGCTGTGTTTCCCGCATCAAGAGCAGCGCCCCGGCCGTATCAAAGACTTTGATATCCACCAGGGTATCCGCCCGGGTAATGAATATTTCTAGTACATCCGTAACCGGGTTCTCGAGGGCAGAAATTTTACTCCCGCTCAGGAAGGTAGCCTGGAATGTGCCTTTGCAGATGGGGATGCCTTCTACTTCCAGGGTATTGATCCCGTCGGGCAGCTGCAGAGTTAAGGCCGGCCCATTGACGGTTTGTTCCTGGCCGTTCAAACGGATCAGATAGCTGTCCGAGCCACTCAGGGACAGCTCCACCGTTTTGCTGTCAGGGCTTTGTAAGGCGGTTACTTCAAAAAATGGTGGTGGCTGAATCACCACATCCACGCAGTACTCCTCGTAAACAATGCTGCCATCCGTCCCATCGATACATAGCTGATAAGTGCCAGGGGCCAGGTCCGGTTGTGCAAAAACAGTGGTAAAAGAGGCGTTCACATTTGTTCCCGGACCGAGGATGCGAATGTTGTAGTCCAGCGGTTCACTGGCCTGTACCAAAATGCTCCCGTCATTTGCACCTGTACAGGTTTCCGCTGTAGTGCTGATCTCAAACTGATCGGGGGCAAAGCGATATACCGGACAACCGTCTTCATCCACTTCCGTTCCCGGAGGGGTTCCGAGGCACAGATCATCTCCATCATCAAAAACCCCATCCCCGTCCGCATCCGGGCGGAAAGCGCCTTCAACGCATAATTGCAGTGAGAAACCGTTTAACTGGCCTCCGTCTGCCGGAATCGTGTCTTCTATGCGCAGGGTCCAGGTTCCCAGGCTTGATTCCCCTGTAAAAGAATCAAGCGATCCCAGCGGCCTTACGGTTCCGGAAATAGCCGGGTTATTGGCACATACAAATGGGGCAGCCCCCTGCTCAAAAGTGGCATTTACGTCATTGGCCTGTCCGCAGGAATTGGCTATAAGGGTCACCTCGGTACCTGATGGCGAAATTAGGGTGATCACCAGATCTGAAAGGAAACTGTGAGCCAGGTCCAGGTCCAGGCTTACCGATGTTACGGGCAGGTCATCTATAAAGGTCACGGAGGATTCAACAGTAGGAGTCCCACTGGCTGATATAGTAAGGGGTAAGCCCTGGGCTGCAAGGGTACGGCATTCCGTACTGATCGTCCTGAAGGTAAAGGCACTGCCAAAGGCACCCTCCCCGCAGGAGTTGATGGCCTTAAGCCTCCAGAAGTAGTCGGTATCGGGTTGGAGGGTTTGCGGACTATAGGAGGTACCATACACCACCTGATCTGCCACTATACTGGAAAAGGCCGCATCCGTTGCCAATTGCAGCTGATAAGCCTCTGCATTGTCACTGGCCTGCCAGCTGAATACCGGACGCAGCGCTACATCCAGGGAATTATCGGCCGGAGCGGTCAGGACCACATCCGAAAAACTCCCGGAGCTGATCTGTAGTTCCAGCGGAATGTCTGCCGAAATACTGCCATTTGTACCGTTCACTGTAAACGTATACAGCCCGGGTGGCAGCGCGGCCGTATTGGAAATAGTAAGACTTACCAGGGTTCCGTCAGCCTGCACCGTATTGGTTGAAAAGGAAGCAGAGAGCCCTGCAGGAAGCCCCACAGTACTCAGGGTAACTTCCTCATTGAAGCCCCCAAAGGTATTAAACGTAAGGCTGTACTGGGCATTGTTTGGCTGGCAAACTGATTGGGCTAACTCCTGAAAATCCAACACAAAGGCCTGCTCTTCAATTGTAATATTGCTGGCATTCACGGCAAAAAATATCTGGTCCCTCGCCTTTACCATAAAGCGGCCCTGAGTGCTTGGGGTAGCCGGCACCTGAACCGATGCCATCCCGTTGTTCGGAAGCTCAGCTGCCAGGAGGGTTGAAAAATCAAGGCCCCCGTCATCCGAATAGTATATATCTACCTGTTGTGCATTTACGGGGGCAGCCGTGGTTCCGGCAACATCCCAGCTAATCGTTTGTACGCTCCCTGCCGCATAGGTTTGCGGGCTGGCCTGTGAAAGGACTGTAAAGGGTCCCCGATCTGCCTCCACGCTTACCCGTACCAAATCGGAAACTACCTGACCACCTCCAGCGGCATTATCCCGTACCGTAAGGGCAAAGTTCAGGTCCCGGGCAATAGTGGAAACGGTTTCCCATGCCGAATTAATAGGGGGCTCTGTCTGGGTCAGGTTTCCGCTGGCGACCCTTGCAAGCCTGGGAAAATATCTGCCGGGCGTCAACTCGGGTGGCAGTGATCGGAAATTAGCACCACTGGGGTTTTGCGGTCCGAAGGAAGTGGTGGTAACCAGGCCGTCGTCTACCTGTTCCCATGCATAGGTCAGCACATCTGAAGGATCGGGGTCAGAAACCAGCCCTTCCAGGACAAATGCCGTTCCCTGCGGGATATGGTAGTCGGGTAAAGGAGTGATTTGTGGTGGCGAATTGGAAAGGGAAACCTCCGTTGCACAGCTGGTGCCCGCTATATACTGGAAAATTTGCGAAATGCTGTAATAGTGGAAATAATCATCTCCGGCGGGTTGCACATTGTTACCCTGGGCAATCCCGGCATATCCCATAATGGTTGTACCGCTTGCAGGTTCTGCCTGTACCCCCGTTCCTTCGGAATCAAAGGACCAGGTGTGGTTTGCCCCGAATTGATGCCCCATTTCGTGGGCTACAAAATCCAGGTCAAAACGGTCTCCCTGAGGAGACGGGGTTGCCGCAAAAGCGGAGCCTTTGCGGTTATCCTGGCACACCGCCCCCACAAAACCGGCATTCCCGGCTTCGCTTCCCTGATGGAACAGGTGGCCAATATCGTATTGGGCGCTGCCGATTACGGTATTCAGGGTAGTCTGTACCTCGGCACTGAAATTCCCCCCAAAGGGATCGCTTGCCGGATCGGTATAGATAACCTGGTCGTTATTGGCAACTAATTCCAGGTTTATGGCCAAATCCCTTTCAAATACTTCATTAATGCGGGTCAGGGTGGCTGCAATAGCCGCCAGGGCATCCGGAACCGTCCCTCCGTGGAATTGAGTGTATTCACCTGTAGTGGCAACTGCCAGTCGGTACCGGCGCAGGGTTTGGTCGTCAGCTAATTTGGCGGTAAAGAAGTCCGGGGAAGATTTTTCCAGCAAAGGCAGGGTTTCGCATTTCCAGCTTTTCATCTGCTTTTCGAGATCTCCTCTTTTAAACAGTATGTACTTGTCGGGTTGCACACCGGACTTTTCTATAAAAGTGGCACTGTTGCTTCCCACCTTGTGTATGATCCCCTGAAATCCTTTATGGGTCAGGCTAAAACGTATCCGGTGCTCAGAACCATCTATCCCCCTTCCGACATACGATCGGATGCCCGGGTATTTCTCCTGCAGTGCCGGGGCCAGGACGGAGCGTTCCTCAATTTGGTAGCGCCTCAGGGTCCCGGAGGCGTCCGGAAAAGATAAAACAATACTGGCCTGCCCCTGTTGCAATGGTTTGAGGGCAGTCTCCAGCCTCTCAGCCTGCATTTTAAAGGCCTGCCCACCCGTATTCCTTACTTTTTCGCCAGACAGGGTCAGTTGTTCTGAAGCCCGGTCTGCCCTTTGCCAGATTGCCTGCAAATCCTGTGAGGTTCCATAAAAGCAGGCAAAGAATATGGGAATTGATAAAACAAGACGTAATTTTGTCTTCATCAACGAAGATTTCCTGCGCTAAAAGTAAGCCTTTTTTATTATTTTGAGTCTGTGATAACCATCAAGGGCCTGCCCAATTACGATATAAAAACACCTGCCGTGGTGACCATTGGCACCTTTGACGGGGTGCACATCGGGCACCGCATAATTCTGAATCGCCTGATTGCAGATGCGCGCTCCCATGGAATGCAGGCAACCTTACTCACCTTTTTCCCGCATCCCCGGATGGTGCTGCAAAAAGACAGCAACCTCAAATTGCTCAATACCATTGAGGAAAAATCCGATATCCTCAGGGAAATAGGATTGGATTGCCTGGTGATCCACCCCTTTACCCGTTCCTTTTCCAGGCTTACGGCCACCCAATTTGTGAGGGATAAACTTGTAGGGGTGCTGCATGCAAAAAAAGTAATTATCGGCTATGACCACCGCTTCGGGAGGAACCGTAATGCCAACATACAGGACTTGCAGGCCTTTGGCAACCTGCTAGACTTTTTAGTGGAAGAGATCCCTGCCCAGGAAATCGATGAAGTTTCGGTAAGTTCTACCAAAATACGGAAGGCACTGCAAACCGGTGACCTGCAAACGGCTAATGAGTACCTGGGCTATTCCTATATGCTCTCAGGAAAGGTAATCCGGGGGAAGGGACTCGGAAAACAGCTCGATTTCCCCACTGCCAACCTGCAGATAGCAGCAGATTATAAGCTGATTCCGGCAGGGGGCGTTTATCTTGTTTCAGCCGGCATAGATGGCAAAACCACATACGGCATGATGAATATCGGCAGCAACCCCACGGTTGACGGGACTGGTCAGCATATAGAAATCCATTTTTTTGATTTCGATAAAAACCTCTACGGCCAACCCCTTCGGGTATCTCTGCTGGATCGCCTTAGGGATGAGCAAAAATTTGAATCCGTTGAAGCCCTCAAGGCCCAATTAGAGAAGGACAGGCTGCAGTCTTTGGAATTAATTGCAAAACGCTGATGTCCGGGCCACTCTTCAAACGGGTAGATAACAGTCCGCTCGTTCTCTTCAGAGTTTTTTTTGGAATCTTACTCTCCCTGGAGTGTTTCGGGGCCATCCTTACCGGCTGGGTTAGCAGGACTCTGGTATTACCCGAATTCACTTTTAATTTTATCGGTTTTGATTGGCTGCAGCCCCTGGTTGGGCCGCAAATGTTTGCCTACTATGCCCTTATGGGGCTATTGGGGGTATTTATTGCCCTTGGTTTCCGGTACCGCCTGAGCATTATCCTCTTTACCTTGCTTTGGACCGGGTCGTATTTGCTTCAAAAAACCGCTTATAACAACCATTATTACCTGCTGGTACTCCTTTGCGCCTTTATGTGTTTTTTACCTGCTGAACGCGCCTTTTCCCTGGACAGCCGGGATAATCCATCCCTTAAATCCAACAGCATGTATGCCTGGGTTCGCTGGTTCTTTATCGCACAGTTATTCATTGTATACACCTACGCGGCCATTGCAAAGATGTACACAGACTGGATGGACCTGAGTTTTATATCACTTTTGATGGAATCCAAGGCAGGGTATCCGCTCATCGGGGAGTTTTTGCAATACCCGGAGGTGCACCGCGGGATTGCCTGGTTTGGCCTGGGTTTTGACCTGCTCATCGTACCCCTTTTGCTCTGGAAACCCAGCAGGGGAATAGCCCTGGCGCTGTCTTTATTCTTCCACCTGTTTAACTCAATTGTCTTTCAGATCGGGATTTTCCCATACCTTTCCCTGGCCCTGATTATCTTTTTCTATCCGCCTGAAACCATCCGCAGCAAGTTTTTCCCCAGGCGAAAGCCTATAGCTGCTACTGAGCCAGCCAAACCCCGTCACAGCCAATGGTTGCTAATTGGCCTGGGCTGCTATTTCCTGATACAGCTTGCGCTTCCGCTCCGCCACCATTTTATAGCAGGGGATGTACTGTGGACAGAGGAAGGCCATCGGATGAGTTGGAGAATGATGCTGCGCAGCAGAACCGGCAGGATTCAGTTCCGGGTTGTAAACAAGCAAAGCGGCCGTGAGCAAAGGGTCAATCTGCGGGAATACCTCAGTGAAAAACAGATCGGCAAGGTAGCAGCCTATCCGGATTTTATCTGGCAATTTGCACAACACCTGAAAAGCGAATACAACAGAAAGGGTGAAGACATTGCCGTCTATGTCGAAAGCCAGGTTCGGATTAACCGCAGGCCATATGCTCCCTTTATCGACCCTACCACCGACCTGGCTTCCGAGCCCTGGGACCCCTTTGGGCACCATAGCTGGATCCTTCCGGAGGCCTACGGTAATAAAGAGTAAACCCCTGCCCATAAAAGCCCGCCGGGGTCGTTTCCAGACTATGGCAGGTTCAACAAATTAACATTAAATTTGCGCTTCAATTAGAGACCGATATGTTGCCACTACAATTCCTTCGTGAAAAAACGGATTTAATCGCTTCAGCATTGAAGAAAAGGGGAATAGATGCCGATTCCATGATACAGGAAATCCTGGATCTGGATGCGGAAAGAAGGAGCCTGCAGGCCCGGCTGGACAGCGCCCTTGCCGAATCCAACAGCCTTTCAAAGGAAATAGGGGCCCTGTATAAATCAGGCAAGGCTGACGAGGCCAATCTTCTGAAAAAGCAGTCTGCAGATCTGAAAGAAGCTTCCAAAGGCCTGTCTGATTCACTGAACCAGGCAGCGGAAGCCCTGCAGCAGGCACTGTATCAACTCCCCAATGTTCCTCATGAATCGGTTCCTGCCGGGCAAACAGAGGAGGATAACGAAGTAATTCTCGAAGCAGGCGAGGTTCCAGAGCTATCAGGCGAAGCGCTTCCGCACTGGGAACTGGCCGGAAAATTTGACCTGATCGATTTTGAGTTGGGAGTAAAAATTACGGGTGCAGGCTTTCCGGTCTATAAAGGAAAAGGTGCCCGCTTGCAACGCGCATTGATCAGCTATTTTCTGGATTACAACACGCAGGCCGGATACACCGAAGTTCAGGTACCCCATCTGGTCAATGAAGCTTCCGGTTTTGGCACCGGACAACTACCGGATAAAGAAGGGCAAATGTACCATGTAGGGGAAGAAAACCTGTATCTTATCCCCACGGCTGAGGTACCCGTTACCAACCTCTTCAGGGATGTGATCCTGAATAATGCCGACCTGCCCCAGAAATATACGGCTTACACCCCTTGTTTCAGAAGAGAGGCGGGGAGTTACGGGGCTCATGTGCGTGGCCTCAACCGCCTGCACCAGTTTGACAAAGTGGAACTAGTGCGGGTAGAGCAGCCCCAAAATTCATATGCGGCCCTGGAAGAAATGGTAGGCCATGTAAAAGGGTTGCTGGAATCGCTGAAACTGCCTTTCCGCATCCTCAGGCTCTGCGGGGGAGACCTGGGCTTTACTTCGGCCCTTACCTACGATTTTGAAGTGTATTCTACAGCCCAGAAACGCTGGCTGGAGGTGAGTTCCGTTTCAAACTTTGAAGCCTTTCAGGCCAACCGCCTGAAACTGCGCTACAGGGATGCAGACAACAAACCACAACTGGCACATACACTCAATGGCAGTGCCCTGGCACTTCCACGCATTCTGGCAGCCATCCTGGAAAATTACCAGGATGCGGATGGGATCAATATCCCGGAAGTATTGGTTCCATATACCGGTTTTGACCGTATCTCCTGAGCAGGCTTATCATCTCCTTAACGCCGGGGTGTATTTCTAGTTTGTATCTTTGGAAAAAGTGCCGATATGAAAAAAATCCTGATCCTCCTCCTATGCCTTACCGTGGGAGAGCTTTTTGGACAGGAAGATTTCCTGGCCAAGCGTTATTATGAAGACGGGGAGTTTGAAAAAGCCGTTGTCTTCTACGAGAAACTGGTCAGCGAAGATCCGCGCCGTACGGATTATTCCGAAAAACTCATCAGCTGTTACCAGCAACTGCAACAGTACGACAAAGCCATATCCTACCTGAAGGCACGTATAGAATCGGGAATGGCTTACCCCACACTGCTGATAGACCTGGGATACACCTACCGCCTGCAGCAGCAGCCGGAGATGGCGGAAATCTGGTATGAGGAAGCCTTAGGCACTATCGAACAGAATCCCAATTTCGGCTATGGTATCGGATTTAAGTTTCAGCGGTATACGCTGCTCGAATATGCCCTGAAGGCCTATAACCGGGCCATGGAACTGAATCCCGACCTGGACTTTAATTTCCAGATTGCCCGGATATACGGGGAGCAGGGGCGTATTGAAGAAATGTTCGAAGCCTACATGGTTCAACTGGAGCAACGTCCGGCTGCCAAATCCAATATCTACAGGGTACTGGAAGGGTTCGTTTCGACGGATGCCAGTGCAGAAAACAATCAGTTATTGCGAAAGACATTACTGACCCGTGCCCAGCGTAAACCCGACCCTGTCTGGAATGAATTGCTAAGCTGGCTCTTTATCCAACAGGAACAATACGCGAGCGCACTGAATCAGGAGAAGGCTATTTACAGGCGCTCTGAGGGCAAAGGCCTGGAGCGGATCATCAACCTGGGCCGGCTTGCTGAAGATGCAAGGGACCTGGCAGCAGCCCGTGCCGCTTTTGAATACGTCCGTAAGGAAAGTTCGGACCCGGTAAGCAGGCTTAATGCGGAGCTGCACCTTATTGACATAGGCCTGTTGGAAGATCCGTCCGGCTTTCTGCCAGCAGCAGAAAAAGCCTATGAAGACCTGATGGAAACCTATGGTTACCAGGGAAACACGCTACAATTGCAGGTAGGCTTCGCCAACTTCCTGGCCTTCCGCCTGGGGGAGGCGGAGCGCGCTGTGGCTATTTTAAAAAAGAGCCTGGAACTTCCGGTTTCCAATTATACGGAAGGGTACCTTAAATTAAACCTGGGCGACATCCTTGTTTTCAGCCAGCGCTTTAATGAAGCACTGATACTGTTTTCACAGGTTCAAAAACTCTTGAAAAATGATGTGATGGGCCAGCAGGCCCGATATAAGGTAGCTCAGACCAGTTTTTACAAGGGAGATTTTGATTGGGCCCTGACCCAATTAAAGGTGCTTCGCAATTCTACTTCCCAGTTAATCGCCAATGACGCCATGCAATTGAGCCTTTTGATTTCCGATAATTCGGTGGAAGACTCTACACGCACTGCACTGAAAAAATTCGCCTGGGCAGACCTGCTGGCCTATCAGCAAAAAAACGAGGAGGCCCTGGAATCGCTGGAAGAGCTTTTACAACAACACAAAGGAGAAAAAATTGAAGATGATGCCCTTTTAATGCAGGCAGAATTACTCACTGCAAAAGGTGAATTTTCCAAAGCGGCACTCAGTTACCGCAAAATCATTGAGTTCTATGGGCAGGGTATTCTGGCAGACGATGCCCATTACGGACTCGCTGAGTTATACCGCACACAACTGAATGAACCTGCAAAAGCTATGGAACATTACCAGCAAATCATTTTTCAGTACCAGGACAGTTATTTTTTCCCCGATGCACGGAAAAAATTCCGGCAGTTAAGGGGCGATCCTGTTAATTAGCATACAAAGACAAATACCGGATGTACATTTATAACGTAACCATCAACATTGATCCTTCTATTCAGCATAGCTGGCTGGAATGGATGCAAAAAACTCATATCCCGGATATGCTGGCAACCGGAAAATTCAGCCAGGCCAAAATTTGCAGGGTGCTGGTGCAAGAAGAAACCGGGGGCATTACCTATGCCGTTCAGTACCAGGCCCCGGACAGGGACACCCTCCAACGCTATTATCAGGAAGACGCGGCACGTTTGCGCAAGGATTCCATGGAACGTTTTGGGGATAAGTGCGTAGCTTTCCGAACCGAACTGGAAATCATCAGTCAGCATTGAAAAAAGAAGGCCAGGAGAACTTATTCGCCTATGGAACGCTGTGCGATCCGCATGTACAGGTTTACGTATTCGGGCGTACCCTTAGCGGGCACACCGATACCCTGGCAGGATATTATTTAAAGGATAAGGCGGTTTTGGATCGGTACCCGGCCATTTGGAAGGGACAGGCAGGGTCAGAGGTCTCTGGAATGTGCTACAGCCTGTCGGCCATCGAATTGAAAAAAGCAGATGCCTACGAAACCAGTTTGTATTTCCGAAGGGAACTGGAGCTGGCTTCTGGTAAAAAAGCATGGGTATATTTACCCACTAACACACTGTAAGTGCCTATGAGTTCCCGTAAAAAGTCGCGATCGAAATCTTTCCATAAGGGGACAACCCACTCTCAGACCGGGGTAGCTGCCAAAAAACACCTGGGTCAGCATTTTTTAAAGGACCCGCAAGTGGCGTATAAAATTGCCAATACGATAAAAAAACCTGAGATCAGCAGGATCCTGGAAATTGGACCGGGTACAGGGGTACTTACACGCTTTCTTATGGAGCGGCCCCTTGACATTATTGCCGTGGAACTAGACAGGGAATCGGTCCGATACCTGCGGGAGGTATTTCCACTGGAAGTGCAGGATCAAAAACACCCGCAAGCCCGCCTGGAAATACTGGAGGCTGATTTTTTATCTCTGGACCTCAGGTCTTTATTCGAGGGGCAGGAATTCGCGATCACTGGGAATTTTCCCTATAATATCTCAACCCAAATTGTTTTTCGCCTCCTGGAATTTCGCGAGCGTATTCCGGAGTTCAGCGGGATGTTCCAGAAAGAGGTAGCCGAGAGGATCTGTTCAACTGGTGGCAGTAAGGTTTACGGTATCCTTTCCGTTTTGGTACAGGCGTATTATGAGGCCGAATATCTCTTTACGGTTCCCCCTGAGGTCTTTGATCCCCCGCCAAAGGTTGAATCGGGGGTGATCCGGCTGCTAAGAAAGCAGCACACCATTGCGGACTGCAACGAACAACTATTTTTTAAGGTAGTTAAGGCTGCATTCAACCAAAGGCGCAAAACCCTGCGCAACAGTCTAAAAAGCTTACAGCTTTCTGATAATCTCCGAGAAGATACTATCTTTGAGCGGCGCCCCGAACAGCTTACGGTTTCGGACTTTATAGCGCTTACAAAGAAAATCCAGGATGACACCCTTTAAACTTACAGAGGAACTTCTTGCCGAGATAGAACATCTGATAGAAAACCGTCAGAATGCCTCCCTGCGTGAAATGATGGAGGAGGTCCATTACGCGGATGTTGCGGAAATTATCAATGAACTAAATGAAGATGAGGCAACCTTTCTGATCAAGTTACTGGACAGTGAGAAAACCTCCGATGTATTGACAGAACTGGATGAGGATGTTCGGGAAGCCATCCTGGGAAACCTCTCCTCAAAGGAAATAGCAGGGGAGCTTGAAGAACTGGATACGGATGATGCGGCCGACATTGTTGCGGAATTGCCCAAGGAAATTGTACAGGAGGTCATCTCTGAAATCTCCGACCGGGATCACGCCCGGGATATTGTAGACCTGCTCCGCTATGACGAGAATTCTGCCGGGGGGCTGATGGCTAAAGAACTCGTAAAAGTTAACGAAAACTGGACGGTACTGACCTGTGTGAAGGAAATGCGGCAGCAGGCCGAAAATGTTACCCGGGTACATTCCATTTATGTGGTGGACGATGCGGGTTTGCTGAAAGGAAGGTTGTCCCTGAAAGATTTACTGACCGCCTCCACCAAATCCCCCATTAAAGATGTCTATATCGCAAAAGTGGATTCGGTTAACGTTAATGAGAAACCGGAGGAGGTAGCCAAAATTATGTCTAAATATGACCTGGAAGCGATTCCGGTTGTAGACGAGATCGGGCGCCTGGTGGGCAGGATTACCATTGACGATATTGTGGATGTGATCCGGGAAGAAGCTGATAAGGATTATCAGCTGGCCGCCGGTATTTCGCAGGATGTTGAAGCAGACGACAGTATCTGGGATCTAACCCGTGCCCGCCTGCCCTGGCTGTTTCTGGGGCTGATTGGCGGGGTGGGAGCTGCAGGCATCATGGGAGGTTTTGAATCCATGATCAGCCAGCATGCCATCCTTTTCTTTTTTACGCCCCTCATTGCGGCCATGGCTGGGAACGTAGGGGTGCAGTCAAGCGCGATAATAGTGCAGGGGCTTGCCAACGACGACCTAAAAGGCAGCATCGGAAACCGCCTGTTTAAAGAAATGTTGCTGGCTGCCCTGAACGGCTTTATCCTCTCTGTAGTTTTACTGTTTTTTACCTGGAGTTGGAAAGGCAGCCTGGCTACGGCCCTGGCAATTTCCATATCCCTGATAACCGTTATTATCGTTGCCGGGATTATAGGCACCTTTATCCCATTATTCCTGCATAAGCGCGGTATTGACCCGGCTATAGCCACAGGCCCTTTTATAACCACCAGCAACGATATCTTCGGAATCCTGATCTACTTCTGGATTGCCAAACTGATCCTGGGAATTTAAGGCCCAATTTTCGGGAAGTAGTGCAATCTTACGTATCTTGTTTTCTTTCGCTTGTAAAATACAATGGCCAAATCACTTTTATTCTGGATGTCTGTCTTGCTGCTTGCAGCCTGTAAGCCAGATGGGGCATCGCCGGAGACCGTTTCCAAAAAATCCCAGGATCCCAGACTCCTTTCCGAAGGGATAATTTCAACAGACCTCTACGAAAGAGACCTGGCCCTGAGTCCGGATGGCAATATCCTGATCTATACCCTTGCAGATGCTCGCCAGAACCGATGGGTTCTTGTGGCGATGGCCCAGCGAAACGGAGAATGGGCATCGGGCCGGATCCTGCCTTTTTCAGGCCGCTTTCAGGACATAGAACCCTTTTTTAGCCCCGAAGGGGAATCCTTGTTGTTTGCTTCCAACAGGCCGGTTAACGGAGACAGTACACGTACGGATTTCAATATCTGGAAAGTTCCGTTCTCCAATGGCAATTGGGGAAAGCCCTACCCCCTTGATACGCTTATCAATACCAGAGGCGATGAATTTTTTCCGGCTGTTTCAGAATCCGGGGATCTTTATTTTACAGCCACCCGTGAAGGGGGTATCGGTTTGGAGGATATTTACAGGAGTGAATATACCTCAGGCGGGTATCTTCCTCCCAGGGTACTGGACAGCACTATCAATACGGCAACTTATGAATTCAATGCCTATGTCAGCCCCAAAGAGAATCTGCTGATTTTTAGTTCCTATGGAAGAGCAGATGGGCTTGGAGGTGGCGATTTGTATTACAGTCTGAAGGGACCGGATGACGCCTGGTCTGAGGCGGTTCATTTGGAATCCCCGGTGAATTCGAAGTGGCTGGATTACTCCCCCTTTTGGGATGCAAAGAATAAAGTGCTTTATTTTAGCAGTGAAAGAATCGTAACTACAAAAGATACACTGGGCAGTATTCAGTCAATAAGGGAGTTCGCACGGCAACCCGAAAACGGCTTGGGGAATATTTATTTCATTTCCTGGAATCCGTTCCGTTAAAACGCAATAATAATGAAACCTATCAACATAAGGGAAAAATTATCCCGCTTTAAAGACCATTGGCACCCCCGGCAAATTGCAGTGGTTGATCAAATGCAGGTATTGCTGGCAAAGCTCAGCGGTTCCTTTGTGTGGCATCAGCACCCGGATCAGGATGAATTGTTCCAGGTAATCCGGGGAACCCTGTATATGGAATTCAGGGACCGCACGGAAATGGTACGGGAAGGGGAAATCATTGTGGTGCCAAAAGGAATTGAGCATAGGCCACGTACCGAAGAGGGGAAGGAGGTGCATGTCTTGCTCTTTGAACATCAACAAACAGAACATACCGGAGGGGTTTCCCACCCGTTAACACAGACTCATTATCCAAAAATATAATACAGTATGAAGGTGCTCCACCTGGATCCCAATCACCCTTTGCTCCTTGAAGGCCTGGCGGCTTTGGGCTATGAAAACCATACAGATTATAGCAGTCCTGCCGATGCCGTTCTTGCTAAAATCGATCAGTATGACGGGCTTATCCTGAGAAGTCGCATCCCCGTTGATAAGACCTTCCTGGAGAAAGCAAATCGATTGAAATTTATCGGACGGGTTGGTGCCGGCCTGGAAAATATAGATGTAGCCCACGCAAAAAGTATGGGAGTGTTCCTGGCAGCAGCCCCGGAGGGCAACCGAAATGCTGTGGGCGAACACAGCCTGGGGATGCTGTTAAGCCTTTTCAACAAGTTGCATACGGCAGACCGGGAAGTCAGACAGGGCATCTGGCAGCGGGAGGCCAACCGCGGAGTGGAACTGGACGGGAAGACAGTGGGGATTATCGGGTATGGAAATATGGGGAAGGCCTTTGCCCGAAAACTGCGCGGGTTTGAGGTAGAGGTAATATGTTATGACATTGTTGGAGGCGTAGGAGATGAAAACGCCAGGCAAGTGGGTATAATGGAATTCCAGCAGCGTTCTGATGTAGTGAGCCTGCACGTCCCCGAGACACCACTTACTATCGGGATAGTTAACACGAGTTTTCTGGAGGCCTTTCATAAACCCATCTGGATCCTGAATACGGCCAGGGGGAAATGCATTAAAACAGCAGACCTGGTTCAGGCCCTGAAGGGTGGCAAGGTCCTGGGGGCCGGATTGGATGTACTGGAGTATGAAAAATCATCATTTGAGTCCCTGTTTAAAGAGGCTTCCCTACCCGAGGCCTTTAAATATCTGACAGAGGCCCCCAATGTTTTGCTGAGCCCACATATTGCCGGCTGGACCATTGAGAGTAAGGAAAAACTGGCTCAAACAATTTTGGACAAAATAACGCGACATTTTTCTTAAATTTAAGGTATGTCTGTTCCTGAGGAATTAAGGCAACCCAGGTGGGTATCAAATAAAAGCCGTTCACCATGCAATACAAAGCCAGTACCCCTGAAGAATATATAGAGCAGATACCTGAAGAGCGTAAAGCCCCAATGCGCGAGCTGCGAAAAAAAATTCGGGAAAACCTTCCAAAGGGTTTTCAGGAAACCATCAATTACGGGATGATCGGATATGTGGTCCCCCACAGTACCTTCCCAGACGGCTATCACTGCGACCCTACCCTCCCACTACCCTTTATGCACCTGGCTTCCCAAAAGAATTATATCAGCCTGTACCATTCAGGAGTTTACGCAAGTAAGGAGCTGTTGGATTGGTTTACAAAGGCGTACAAAGAACAAATGGGCCGAAAACCGGATATGGGGAAAAGCTGCATTCGTTTTAAGAAGGCTGATCGGATCCCTTACGAGCTGATAGGGGAACTTTGCACCAAAATCAGCGTACAGGAATACATCGACTTGTATAAGAAAAATATAGGAAAGTCATGAAAAAGCGCGTAACAGGTTTAGGTGGGTTCTTCTTTAAGTGCAAGGATCCCGATAATGTAAAGCAATGGTATAAAACCCATTTGGGTATTCCCACAGATTCCTATGGCTGGACCTTCTGGTGGAAGGATGAAAACGGGAACGCTTGTAGTACACAATGGAGCCCTTTTAAAGAAGACACGTCCTATTTCAATCCGAGTACCAAGCCCTTTATGATGAATTTCAGGGTGGAGAACCTGGAAGAACTGCTGAAGGCCCTAAGAAAAGAAGGCGTACAGGTTGTTGGTGAAATGGAGACCTATGACTATGGCAAGTTCGGATGGATTTTAGACCCGGAAGGCAATAAAATTGAGCTTTGGGAACCCATTGATTCTGCATTTCAGGAATAGGGATAATTTTTCTAAATTGTAAGATACAAACAACCCTATTTAAAAGTCATGTCGGAAGCAAAGGATAATAGCGAAAAAAAAGAAGGCAAAGGCTTCGAAAAAGCCAAAGAAAAGGCCCGGGAAATGGGTGAAGAAGCCAAAGAGGCTGCCGGGGAATTCCGTGAGGAAGCCAAAAAGACTGCCGAAGAATTTAAGGAGGGTTTTAAACAGGCCAGCGGGGAAAATAAAAAGATTCTCTCGGGCATACTGGCACTCGTGGTAGGCTGGGCCGGTATCCATAAATTTGTACTGGGCTATCAGAAAGAAGGGATTATCATGCTGGTGATTTCAGTTATCGGCCTGGTGCTAAGTTGCATTGGCATAGGGGTTTTCCTCGTTTGGGCCGTGTGGCTGGTAGGATTTGTTGAAGGTGTCATTTACCTGACCAAGTCCGATGCCGATTTCTACAACACCTATCAGGCAGGACGTAAGCCCTGGTTTTAGGACCAAAGCCGGGAATTTTTATTCCTGGTTTTTATTATTCCTTTTATTATCGTAATATTGCGATATACAATTTAATAATGGGTGTATCCAAAACACAATTATTCAATACTCAACAGAACGAACTGGCTGCAGTAGCTAAGGTACTGGCACATCCGGCAAGGGTGGCCATCCTGCAATATATTAGCCAGCAGGATGCCTGTATCTGCAGTGACCTGGTGGAAGAAACCGGCCTGGCACAGGCCACCATTTCCCAACATCTTGCCGAGATAAAGAAAATTGGTCTTTTAAAAGGCAACTTTCAGGGCAAAAACCTCTGTTATTGTATTGATAAGGATCGATGGATAGCCCTGCAGACCCTTTTTACCAATTTTTTTACCCGTATAGGGAAACAGTGTTGTACCTAATTTTTTTATATGCAAACAGCAGCATTTATTGAGTTACTCGAAAAGCATCCTGAAAGAGTCTTATGCTTTGAGTATGCCCCCGGTAAGTACGTCCGGGCAGACTACCATGTCACCGAAGTGAAGAACGTCCATATAGAAGCCACGGATTGCGGTGGCCGACAGGATTCCTGGAAGGAAACCGTAGTGCAATTGTGGGCGAATCCTGAAAGGGAAGAACCAAACCACCGCCTCAGCTCGGACAAGGTCCTGGATATTCTGAAGCGCGTAAGCAGCCTGCAGCCGCTGATGAAAAACACTCCGGTCAAAATCGAATATGGAGACAGAGATTTCCATACAGCACAACTCAACATTGCAGGTCACAGGCTGGAGAATGATCAGCTGATAGTTAGCCTGGGGGTTGAGCATACCACCTGTAAAGCCAGGGATCTTTGCGGGATTCCTGCAGAAACCGGCCGTGACGTTCAGGAATGTACTCCGGGTTCCGGTTGTTGTTAAAATGGTCCCCATGGAAATCCGAACCATGACTTCTGAGGACTGGCCGGCAGTAAGCCGTATTTATGCAGAAGGCCTGAGTACGGGTATGGCCACTTTTGAAACGGAGGTTCCCGAATATGACCAATGGAACAGCAGCCACATGCAGTTATGCCGCTTTGTTACCCTGAAAGGAAATGAGGTGTGTGGATGGGCGGCCCTGTCACCTGTATCGGGTCGTTGCGTTTATGGTGGGGTAGCCGAGGTCAGCATTTATATCGGGCAGAGGTTCCGCGGGCAGGGTGTGGGACAAAAATTGCTGCACCACCTGATACAGGAAAGCGAAGCAGCCGGGTTCTGGACCCTTCAATCCGGTATCTTCCCCGAAAACCTCCCCAGCATCCGTTTGCATGAAAAGGCCGGATTCAGGTTACTTGGCACGCGCGAAAAAGTAGGGCGATACAAAGGAGTCTGGAAGGATAATGTGGTTTATGAAAGACGCAGTAAAGTGGTTGGTATTAACTAAATATTACGTAGAAAATGAAAAACATACTCGTACTCTGCACGGGAAATTCCTGCCGTAGTCAGATGGCCCACGGCTACCTGCAGGCACTTCAACCGAAACCCCTGGCCAAAATATACAGCGCCGGGATAGAAACGCATGGCCTCAATCCGGAAGCAGTGGCTATCATGGAGGAAGACGGGATTGATATTTCAGGCCATACTTCCAACCATGTGGATGAATACGCCGGCATCTCCTGGGATTTTATCATTACCGTCTGCGATCACGCAAAGGAAAACTGTCCCTTTATCCCTGCTGATGGGGCTGAAAGACTACATCATAACTTTTCAGATCCTTCTAAATTGAAAGGCAGCCCTGAAGCACGGCATGCTGCTTTTGAAAATACCCGCAATGAGATTCGCGATTATTGCAGGAAATTTATCGCTGAGAAATTAGCGGGCTAGGTTGCTGTTCCCTTCGCTGAGTTTGCGTTCCAATTCCGCCTGAAATTCTTCCATCACTGGCTTGACGGTGCTTTCCGGCAGGTCTGCAATTTTAATATACATCAGACCGTCTACGGAATTATTGAAAAGCGGGTCCACATTAAAAGCAACCACCTTGGCGTTCTGTTTTATATATTTTTTAATAAGCACCGGTAAGCGAAGACTTCCTGGTTCCACCTCCTCTATGAGTTTATCAAACTTGTTGAGGTCTGCCTCGGTTTCGTCAAAGACAAATTCCTTATCTGCATCTTTAAGCGTTACCTTGAACTCCTTTTTAGGCCTTATGTATTGGGCCACATAGGGGTCCCAGTAATTGGATTTCATAAATTCAATCATCAGGGATTTGGAGAAATTGGAAAACTGATTGCTGATACTTACCCCGCCAATCAGATATTTATGTTCCGGGTAACGAAGGGTGGTGTGTACGATTCCCTTCCACAATAAAAACAAAGGCATGGGCTTCTGCTGGTATTCTTTGATGATGTAGGCCCGGCCCATTTCAATAGACCTTTTCATCATCCCGTACAGTTCCGGTTCAAAGCGGAACAGGTCTTGTAAATAAAACCCGTCAATTCCGTGCTCTGAAAAAATTTGAGATCCCATCCCCATACGGTAAGCCCCCACTATTTGTTTATCCTGGTCATCCCAAAGAAAGAGATGGTGGTAATACTCGTCAAAACGATCCAGGTCTATGGCATTATTGGTTCCTTCCCCAATCGCCCTGAAGGTGGTTTCGCGTTGCCTCCCGATCTCCTGCAGGATAAAGGGCATGTCTTTTTTCTGGGCAAGAAACACCTCATAATTTTTACTTTGCAACAAACGACAGTCTTTTTCCCGTAGTTTCTCAATCTCGCCCTCAATTACTTCGGTCCGAACCGCGGTGGCAATTCGTTTGGGGGGCTTGGGAATCTTAAGGGTTCCTGGTAGCTGGTCAATTAACCGTTCTTTTTCATAGGCATTCGCGAGGATATAGGTCTTCCTTCTGAGCAGGTCGGTAAAATCTTCCAGAGATTCATGTTCTTTTTGTACCTGTACGCTAATGGGCTGCCCGATGCGTACCTTGATGCTCCTGTTGCGCTGGCTGGTGAGTTCAGAGGGTAATTTGGCAGTCCTAAAGACCTCATTCATACGGGAGAGATAGTAAAACATCCGGCTGTTGCGCGCGTGAAAATAAATTGGAACTACTGGCACTTCGGCTTTACGGATCAATTTCAGAGCCGCTTCCTCCCAGGGTTTATCCACAATCAGTTTTCCGTCCTTGTAAGTAGAAACCTCCCCGGCCGGGAATATGCCAAGGGGGTGACCCTCCCGGAGGTGTTCCATGGCCCGCTTAAATCCGGCAACCGAACTTTTGGCATCCTTGTGGTTTTCAAATGGGTTTACAGGCATTATAAATGGGGCCAGCGGGGCAATGCGTTGCAGCAGGAAATTTGCAATGATCTTGTAATCGGGTCGCTCCTTCAATAAAAGTTTAAGCAACAGCACCCCGTCGATGCCTCCCAATGGATGGTTGCTTATCGTAATATATGCCCCATCCTTTGGCAGGCGCTTAAAATCCTCTTCAGGAATTTCAAAATCAATTTCATAATGGTCGATGATCTCATCCAGGAAGGCTGTTCCGGAGAGCCCCTTGTGTTTGCGGTAAAATCGGTTGATACTGCTGATACGGGTAAGATGCATCAAAAGCCAGCCAAAAAAAGTACCCAGGAACCCATACTTGTCCAGATGAATTGCTTTGGCTACTTCTTTGGCAGTAACTAATCCCATGTAAATCAGTTTTGGTTAGGGTGCGGGTAAAGATAAAAAATTGACCTGTGGCTGGGTCAATTTTTTGATTTTTCGACGAAAATTCGTCCTATTTCACTACCAGCTGCACCGTTTCCCGGCCTCTTTGCTCCAGGATTACCTGCTTCCCCTGCTGCAGGGATTCAATGGCCTCTGTATTGAAGTGCCTGATGGTATAGAGGGAAACCCCTTCCTGGTAAACCACTTTAAACCGCCCTTTTAATTGTTGCAATAAGTCGTGCAGCCTGCCAAAACGATTGTCCACGCAAACCGAAAAACTAATGGCGGAGTTCTGAATCAGGTCTACCTTCATTTTATGGTCGTGCAATAACTTGAAGAGGTCACTGATATTGTCTTCCACTATAAAGGAAAAATCCAGGGAGGAGAGTTTCATCAGCACCTGGTCCTTTTTTACAATAAAACAGGGTACTTCAGGTTCAATCCCTTTTCCTTTGCCTACCACGGTCCCGGCATCCGCGGGCCTTATAAAAGACTTCACATGAAGCAGGATTTCCTTGCGTTGCAAGGGTTGCAGGGTTTTGGGGTGAATAACAGATGCGCCGTAAAAGGCCAGCTCTATGGCTTCGCGGTAGGAAATGCGGTTCAACAGGCTTGCCTGTCCGAAATAACGGGGGTCCGCATTAAGGACCCCGGGAACATCTTTCCAGATGGTTACCGATTTTGCGTTCATGCAATAGGCTACAATGGCTGCGGTGTAATCCGACCCCTCCCGCCCCAGGGTGGTCGAAAAGTTATTGTCGTCACTCCCTATAAACCCCTGGGTGATGAATAATTCATCCCTTCCGTCTATGGTAGCAATAGCTTCCTGTGTCTTTTCCCATAAAACCTTTACATCCCTGTAATTGGAATCCGTTTTGATGTAACGGCGGATATCCAACCAGGTATTTTTAAAACCATTTTCATTTAAAAAGGCACTCAAAATAACGCTGGAAAGCAATTCCCCGTAGCAGACTACCTGATCATATACAAAATTGTATTTAGGCGATTTATTCCAGGCTAAAAACCCCCTGATTTCTTCAAAAAGTTCCTTTACCCGGCCGTAAACCGGATGGGTTTGAGCAGGAAATATTGTATGCAGAATCTCCATATGGAAGCTTTCAACGGCTGCCAGGGATACAGACAGGGATTTTTTATCCTTAAAATAAGCGTCCACTACCTGTTCCATGGCATTAGTGGTCTTTCCCATGGCCGATACAACCAGAAAGGTGCGCTCAGTACCCGTTTCCTGCAAAACTTTCAGGACATTCTTTACCCCCTCTGCATCCTTTACGGAAGCTCCTCCAAATTTATATACTCTCATAAGTATCCAAATACGTGTTAATCCCCTTTTGATCCAATTGTACTACGTCCCAGTCCCTCATCACACGGGCCCCACGTGCCTTGTAAAATTCGATTGCTGGTTCATTCCAGTCCAGGACCTCCCAGCTGACCCTCCGGGCCCCTTGTTCCTTTGCATACTGCACCACCTGTGTCAGCAACCTGCCCCCCAACCCATTACCGCGAGCCTCCGCTGTTACGATCAGGTCTTCCAGGTGGATAACAGGGCCCTTCCATGTAGAATATCGCGGGTAACACAGGGCCATCCCCAGGACTTCTTCATCTTTGCAGGCCACAAAGCATTGAAATTTGGGGTTTTTTCCAAAGCCGTCTACTTTTAAATCTGCCACCTTAATTTCAACGGCCTGAGGTTCTTTTTCATAGACAGCCAATTCACAGATGAGCTGGTGCACCTGGTCCATGTCTGTTTCACGCGCGGGTCGAATGATGTAATTCATAATTGTTACAAATAAAACACAAAGTTAAATATCTTCAAAAGAAGCCAGAAACGAAAACGTTGTAGTTTCACAAAATAAGCGATATTTGTGCTCTGTAACGCAACCTAAGCCTTAATGCAGAGAAAAAATAAAACCCTGGGGGAATTTATCATTGAGAACCAGGCCGAGTTCCAGTACTCTTCAGGGGAATTATCAAAACTGATCAACGCCATTCGTTTGGCTGCAAAGGTAGTCAACCACGAGGTTAACAAGGCCGGTCTTATCGATATACTTGGTGCTGCCGGAGATGTCAACATACAGGGTGAGAATCAGCAGAAACTGGATGTCCTGGCCAATGAAAAATTTATACAGACCCTCAAGAACAGGGAAATTGTCTGTGGCATAGCCTCCGAGGAGGAGGAAGACTTTATCAGCATCAACAGCCAGGACGAAAATCATCAGAACAAGTATGTTGTGCTGATTGATCCGCTGGATGGCTCATCCAATATTGATGTAAATGTGTCCGTTGGAACCATTTTTTCGATTTACCGCAGGATTACTCCTATCGGTAGCCCGGTTACCCTGGATGATTTTCTGCAACCCGGGGTGAAGCAGGTGGCTGCCGGCTATATAATCTACGGCACCTCTACCATGCTGGTATACACAACCGGACACGGTGTAAATGGGTTTACCCTGAACCCAGCCATTGGAACTTTTTACCTCTCCCATCCGGAAATGCAATTTCCCCCAATGGGTAAGATCTATTCTGTAAATGAGGGAAATTACATCCACTTCCCGCAAGGGGTGAAAGACTATATTAAATATTGTCAGATGGAGGAAGGAGACCGTCCCTACACTTCCCGGTACATCGGTTCCCTTGTATCGGACTTTCACCGAAATATGATTAAAGGCGGGATTTATATTTATCCGAAAAGCAGTGTGGCTTCCAATGGAAAACTCCGGTTGTTATATGAATGCAACCCCATGGCCTTTCTTGCTGAACAGGCAGGAGGCAAAGCCTCCAATGGCTATGAAAGGATTCTGGAGATACAACCAACTGAACTACACCAGCGGGTACCCTTTTTCTGCGGGAGCCGGCTAATGGTAGAAAAGGCAGAATCGTTTATGGAGCAATACCGCTAGGCTATTTTCGATTGTCCATTAAATATATATACTCCTCAAAGGCAATATTGCCGGTGAAGATGTCAATGGAACTTTGGATTACCTTTTTGGCTACAGCTGGTGAAAAGCCGATTGCCAGAGCATATTTCTTGACCAGGTCAATTTCTTCCTGATCGATGCTGTGGTCCGCCAAAATAATCCGGAAGAAATCGTATAACCGCTCATATCGCTTTTCAATTTCAAAGGGAGCTTCTATAGGATATTTGTTTTCCTTTTTCATCACTTCCTTATACTCTGCATCCGAAATATCCAGTTTGGAGCGAAAACGTGCGATAACTTCACTTTCGGGAGGGTTGATTTCCCCATCAATTGCAGCCAGGGAAGCTAATGCAGCAAAATGCGCCAGATTTCGTCGCTTCTCAGAGTGATTATAAAGATCTAAAATGGGCATGATTTGGTTTTATTTTACACTACAAAGATACCGTTTTGGATAATTTTTATCCCAAGAAGAATAAGAATATTTTATGGTTACTTACCCGCTGTACCAACCTTAAGAAGCGTTAAAAACCTCCGGGAAAAATGAATATTCCGTAAATTCACGCAGCTATGAAAAAACCGCTTCTGGAATTTACGAATAAAGGGATTTATTGTGCAGCGGCAGATGTGTACCTGGACCCATGGAAACCTGTTGATAAAGCCCTTATATCACACGGTCATGCAGACCACAGTCGCTGGGGGCACAAAAAATATATTACGCACAGAATAAATGTTCCCATAGTTAAGCACCGGCTTGGAGCCATTGAGATCGATGGCAGGGAATGGGGAGAGTCCTTCAGGATCAACGGGGTGGAATTCAGTTTTCATCCGGCCGGTCATATTGTGGGCTCATCACAGATACGAGTGGCCCATAAAGGAGAGGTATGGGTATTCTCGGGAGATTACAAAACCGAAAATGATGGCATAGCTACGCCTTACGAAGCTGTACAATGCCATACGTTTATCACGGAATGCACCTTTGGGCTGCCTGCCTTTAAATGGAAGCCACAAAATGAAGTAATGCGGGAAATCAATAACTGGTGGGCCGAAAACCAGCGAGCAGGCATTACCTCGGTCCTGTTTGCCTATTCCCTTGGGAAAGCCCAGCGATTGCTTTCCATGCTGGATACCGGTATAGGAACCATTTATACACATGGAGCCATTGAAAAAATGACTTCGGTTATCCGGGATTTGCACCCCCTGCCCCCTACCGTTCAAATCCTTCCGGAAACGGACCGAAAGGCTATCCGGGGAAACCTGGTCCTGGCACCCCCCAGTGCTCATGGGAGTCCCTGGATCCGAAAACTGGTGCCCTTCCAAACGGCTTCTGCCAGTGGGTGGATGACTTTCCGGGGTGCCCGGAGGAGAAGGGCAATAGACAAGGGATTTGTACTAAGCGATCACTGTGACTGGAGCGGTCTGCTGGAAAGTATCCAGGCAACAGGGGCAGAGAAAGTGATTTGCACCCATGGGTATTCAGATATATTTGCCCGCTATTTGCGGGAAGAGGGATATGATGCCCGTACAGAAGATACACAATACGAGGGCGAACTGGCAGAATTAAACCCAAAAGAAGGAAAGGAGGAAGATTCTTGAAAGCATTTGCCAATCTTATTAAAACTTTGGATGCAACCAATAAGACCAATACAAAAGTTGCCGCCCTGAGTAATTATTTTAAAGAGGCCCCGGATCCGGATAAGGTCTGGACCATTGCCATCCTCTCACACAGGCGCCCTTCCCGCCCGGTAAACACCACTTTATTGCGAGAGTGGGCCTCTGAACTGGCAGGAATCCCGCTATGGCTGTTTGAAGAAAGTTATCACATTGTGGGAGACCTGGCAGAGACTATCGCCCTGGTCATCCCGGAGCAGGAAAATAAAAGCCCCTTCAAAAAGCCCCTGAGTGAAGTAATGGAAGAACTCATTGCGCTGAAACCGAAGGAGGAAGCGCAAAAAAAAGATTATTTATTGGCGTTGTGGCCACAGTTGGATTATTACGAACGCTTTGTTTTTACAAAATTCATAACCGGTGGGTTCCGTATCGGGATCAGTCAGAAACTGATGACACGGGCCCTTGCCCAGGCCACAGGCCTGGATGAGGACGTGCTGGCATATAAACTAATGGGTAACTGGAAACCGGCAGAGATAAGCTTCGAGGATCTGGTTCTCAAACAAAAACAGGCAGATTTTCTCTCCAAGCCTTACCCTTTCTACCTGGCCTATGCTCTGGAAGAAGAAGCAACAGCACTAGGCAGTCCGGAAGACTGGTTTATGGAACACAAGTGGGATGGCATACGGGCCCAACTCATTATTCGCAACAACACCCTTTTTGTCTGGAGCCGGGGGGAAGAACTGGTTACGGATTCCTATCCGGAATTTCAGGCTTTAACGGAAATTCTCCCTGATGGAACCGTCCTGGACGGGGAAATTCTCCCCTACCCGGAGGGCCGGATAGGAAGTTTTAACGACCTCCAGAAAAGGCTGGGGCGCAAAACCATCTCCAAAAACCTGCTCCAAAAAATCCCGGTAATCCTAAAAGCATATGACCTGCTGGAATGGCAGGGGGATGATATCAGGACCCGCCCTTTCCAATGGCGACGAGAGAAACTGGATGCGCTGGTCGGCCCGCATGCAGAGAATGCTGAAATCCCATTGCAGTTGTCCCCTGTACTCGAGCTTGAAAGCTGGGAACAGGCTGCAAAAGAAAGGGACCGTGCCAGGGAAGTCCGCTCGGAAGGCCTGATGCTCAAACAGCGCTCTTCCCCCTATAGGGTTGGCCGAAAAAAAGGGGATTGGTGGAAGTGGAAAGTAGATCCCTTTACCATTGATGCCGTCCTTACCTATGCCATGAGAGGGCATGGCCGCCGCAGCAACCTCTTTACAGACTACACCTTCGCCCTGTGGGACCGAAATGAAGCAGGAAACCCTGAGCTGGTGACCTTTGCCAAGGCGTATTCCGGCTTAAGCGATGCAGAATTCCGAAGGCTGGATGCCTGGATCCGGAAAAATACCCTGGAACGATTCGGGCCGGTTCGCTCGGTAACCCCTTACCATGTTTTTGAAATTGCCTTTGAGGGGATTGCGCGTTCCAAAAGGCATAAAAGCGGTGTAGCCACCCGTTTCCCGCGCATCTTGCGCTGGAGGACAGACAAGAAAATTGAAGATGCCAACAGCCTGGAAGAACTAAAAAAGCTCATCCCTGAATGATGAAAGCCAAAGCACTTACAAATTACGCGCTTATCGGCCTCGCCCGGGATTGGTTTGCCAGCCAGGGCTGGACGCCCTTCCCTTTTCAGGAAAAAACCTGGAAGGCCTTTTTAGCAGGTAAACACGGCCTGCTGAATGCGCCTACAGGCAGTGGAAAAACCTATGCCCTCTGGTTTCCCATCCTCTTGCAATACATTAAGGATAACCCGGAATATAAACAACGGCACCAAAAAGGCCTTAAGGCGGTTTGGATTACCCCGCTCAGGGCACTTTCCCAGGAAATCTATCAATCCGCCGAGCGCATCACCAGAGACTTGGAAATACCTTTTACAGTAGGCATCCGCACCGGGGATACCTCAACAGCCGAAAGGAGCCGGCAGCGAAAAACGATGCCAGACCTGCTGATCACTACCCCGGAAAGTCTTCAATTATTGCTGGCCACAAAGGGTTATAAAGATATTTTCAAGGGGTGTTATGCCATCGTAGTGGATGAGTGGCATGAACTTTTAGGTAGTAAACGGGGGGTGCAGATGGAATTGGCCCTGTCCCGGCTTAAATCCATCAGTGGAGGCCTGCGGATTTGGGGGATCTCCGCCACCATCGGAAACCTGGAACAGGCGCGGCAGGTTTTGCTGGGCCCGGATTCAGCGGCACTTGAAAACTCCACCCTGATCAGGGCAAGCCTTAAAAAAAAGCTTACTGTGCGAAGTATCATCCCAGAAAAAATGGAAACCTTTCCCTGGCGGGGACATCTGGGGCTCCACCTGCTCGATGCTGTTATCCCGATCATCAGGGAAAGCAAGACCACTTTGCTCTTTACCAACACCCGCAGCCAATGTGAAATCTGGTTCCAAAAAATTTTGGAACGCTATCCCGAATTTGCCGGGGAAATAGCCATGCACCATGGCAGTATCGAAAAGGAGACCCGCTTGTGGGTGGAACAGGCCATCCGCAACGAAAGCCTCAAGGCAGTGGTCTGTACCTCCAGTTTAGACCTGGGTGTAGATTTTGCTCCGGTGGAAACCGTTGTACAGATAGGAGGCCCCAAGGGCGTGGCCCGATTTATGCAGCGGGCAGGGCGAAGCGGTCACCGGCCGGGGAAAGAAAGCCTGATTTACTTTTTACCAACCCACGCCATAGAACTGATCGAAGCAGCAGCACTGCAAAATGCAGTTCGCAATCAGGCAGTGGAAGACCGTATCCCCTACCTCAACAGTTTTGATGTTCTGGTACAGTATCTTACTACCCTTGCCGTATCAGATGGTTTTAATCCGGATGAGATTTTCAGGGAAGTTCAGCAAACCTTTTGCTATCAGGCACTCTACAGAGAACAGTGGGAATGGCTGCTGAAATTTCTGGTGCTGGGAAGCCAGAGCCTTAGCAGTTATGACGAATACAAAAAGGTGGAGGTTCTGGACAACGGGTTGTTTAAGGTCACCAACAGGGGGGTTGCCATGAGGCACCGATTTCAGATTGGTACCATTGTAGGGGATGCAAACCTGAGTGTCCGCTACCAGAAGGGCGGGTATATAGGGTCTATTGAAGAGTGGTTTATTTCAAAATTGCAACAGGGGGATGTTTTTACCTTTGCGGGGCGGAACCTGGAATTTATCCGGATCCGCGATATGCAGGTGCTGGTTCGCAACTCCAGCAAAAAGACCTCCAAGGTTCCCAGCTGGATGGGAGGACGGCTTACCTTATCTGCACAGATGTCCCAGTTGCTGCGGGAAGAATTGTATTCCGCCAGCCTGCCGGAAGCTCAGCAGGCCATTGAAATCCGTTGCCTTGCCCCATTGTTTAAAAGGCAACGGCTGGAGAGCATTGTCCCTCAGCCCGGCGAATTCCTGATTGAAACCTTTAAAACACGGGAGGGATATCACACTATTTTTTATCCTTTTGAAGGCAGGTTTGTTCACGAAGCCATGGCCAGCCTGCTCAGCTATCGGATAAGCCTGTTGTCTCCCATTACTTTTTCCCTGGCTTATAACGACTATGGTTTTGAGCTGCTTTCGGATCAGCAACCGGATATCCAGCTAATTCTGGATAACAACTTATTTACCACCGATTACCTGGTCGAAGATTTGGAAAAAAGCTTGAATGCCACTGAGATGGCCAGACGCAAGTTTCGGGATATTGCCGTCATCAGCGGCCTTGTTTTTACGGGATATCCCAAGAAGGGAATAAAGATGAAGCACCTGCAGAGCAATTCACAGTTGTTATTCGAAGTTTTCAGGGATTACGAACCAGACCACCTGCTCTTCCAGCAGGCCTTTACCGAGACCTTTGAGCATCAGCTGGAGGAGGGACGCCTGCGGCAGGCCCTGGAGCGGATAGACCATCAGCAAATTCGCTGGATGCAATGTGAAAAGCCAACCCCTTTCTCCTTTCCCATCATAACGGACCGGCTCCGGGAAAAACTCTCCAGCGAGAAACTGGCGGACCGAATCCGGAAAATGACCCAGGTGCTCACCCGGGGGCGAAGGAAGAAAAAATAATAGGCCAGGAACCTTTTTTGCAATTCATTTGAATTGGTACTTTTACGCCTGTGGTATACCCTGTAGACATAAACGGAGAGGCCATGGAACTGCATCCATGGGGAGCTTTGTTTTGGAAAGACCGAAAATTGCTGGTGATCAGCGACGTACATCTTGGAAAAATAATGCACTTCCGTAAATACGGAGCGGCGGTACCACAGGCAGCCATATATGAGAATTTTAAGCGCCTGGATGTGTTGTATCAGACCTTCCAGCCCGAGACTATTTGTTTTCTGGGAGACCTGTTTCACTCCCATATCAATAAAGAATGGGAACTGTTTGAACAGTGGGTAAGCAACTGCCCTGCCGCATTAGAACTGATAGTGGGCAACCACGACATTATTTCCCCTCTCAGGTATGAGGCCCTGGGTGTGCGTCTGTACAAAGAACTGCAAAGAGGACCTTTTACTTTTACCCATCACCCTACAGACTCCACAGCTGGCTTTAATATTTCAGGACATATACATCCGGCGGTCAGACTGGGGGGCCATGGAAGGCAACGGCTCAGGCTTTCCTGCTTTTTCCTTCGCCAAAACCAGCTTATCCTGCCCGCCTTTGGAAATTTTACAGGCTCACACGTGCTGGAACTCACTGCTACAGATCGCGCATTTGCCCTTGCCGAAGAAGAGGTGATCCCCGTAAGCAGTTAGAAAAAGTCATTAAATACCCTTGAAAATTGCCCGGGCGCTCGCTTAGTCCTATTTTTGCACAAAAAATTTGCCTTGAGTATTGCACTCATCCGGGAGACGATTTCACAGGTTCCAAAGTTTGGAAATCTGCAGGAACTTATTGCCCAAAATGGAGCAGTAGCAACATTAAACGGACTCTCCGGATCTTCCCTTTCCTTTGTCATTTCAGAAAGTTTTAAAAGGGCTGAACGCCCCTTTCTATTACTGCTTGAGGATAAAGAAGAAGCAGCCTATTACCTGAACGACCTGGAAGAATTACTGGGAGACAAGGATGTGCTTTTTTATCCCGGGAGCTACCGCCGCCCGTATGAAATAGAAGAAACCGACAACGCCAATGTACTGCTGCGGGCCGAAGTGCTGAACCGCATCAACTCCCGAAAAAAACCCGCCTTAATCGTTAGCTACCCGGATGCGGTGTTTGAAAAGGTAGTTACCCGCAAGGAACTGGAAAGAAACACCCTGAAACTTAAAACCGGGGATGCCATATCCCTGGATTTCCTCAATGAAGTCCTTTTTGAGTATCATTTCAGACGGGTAGATTTTGTTACCGAACCAGGAGAGTTTTCGGTTCGGGGCGGGATAGTGGATGTCTTCTCCTTCTCCCACGATGAGCCGTACCGCATTGAATTTTTCGGGGACGAGGTAGACAGTATACGAACCTTTGATGTAGAGACACAGCTGTCTTTGGAAAAGGGAAAGAAAATTTCCATTATCCCGAATGTGGCTAATAAGGTGGTTCACGAATCGCGGGAGAGCTTTCTCAAATACATCTCAGCAAACACCGTGGTTTTCCTGAAGCATCCAGACCTTAGTTATCGCATTCTGGACCAGCTTTTCCAAAAGGCAGAAGAGGCCTTTGCCAAACTACCGCAGGAGCTCTCACATGCCACCCCCGAAAAACTCTTTATGAATGCCACCCTGTTCCAGGCAGATTTAGCTCCCTTTACAAGGGTTTTACTGGAAAACCGTACTGAGAATGCAAATATCGGGTCACATTTGCAATTTGACGTCAAGCCCCAACCTGCTTTTAACAAGCGCTTTGAATACCTTCTGGAGACACTGGCGGAAAACCACAAAAAAGGCCTCAGAAACTTCTTGTTTTGTTCCTCACAACAACAGGCACAACGGTTTCACGACATATTTGATGAAATAGGTAAAAGCGTCCCCTACACTACAATAGTGATGGCCCTGTACCAGGGGTTCCAGTCAGAAGAACTGGGTCTTTGCTGCTATACCGACCACCAGATCTTCGAACGCTACCACCGCTTCCACCTTAAGAATGGTTATGCCAAAAAGCAGGCGATCACCCTGAAAGAGCTCAATAAACTTGAGATAGGCGATTATGTGACCCATATTGACCATGGGATCGGCAAATTTGGGGGTTTGCAGAAAATTGAGGTGGAAGGAAAAAAACAGGAGGCCATTAAACTGATTTACGGAGACCGTGACATCCTCTATGTCAGCATCCATTCCCTGCATAAAATTGCCAAGTATAACGGAAAGGACGGGGCCGTTCCAAAAATTTATAAGCTGGGGTCCGCAGCCTGGAAGAAACTCAAGCAGAAAACCAAGTCGCGTGTCAAAAAGATTGCCTTTGACCTGATTCAGGTTTATGCCAAAAGACGGCTGCAAAAAGGGTTTCAATACGCACCGGACAGTTACCTGCAACACGAACTGGAAGCCTCCTTCCTCTATGAGGATACTCCGGACCAGAGCGCCTCTACAGAAGCCATAAAAGCAGATATGGAAAGTGAAAGGCCTATGGACCGCCTGGTTTGTGGCGATGTGGGCTTTGGGAAAACAGAAGTTGCCATACGTGCAGCGTTCAAAGCTGTGGACAACGGCAAACAGGTGGCCGTACTGGTACCCACCACCATCCTGGCCTTCCAGCATTTCCGAACCTTCACCGAACGTCTGAAGGAAATGCCCGTTAGTGTAGACTACCTGAACCGCTTCCGAACGGCTAAAGAACGTAAAACCGTACTGGAAGGCCTGGGCAGCGGATCGCTTGACATCGTTATCGGCACCCATCAGCTGGTGAATAAACAAGTCGTATTTAAAGACCTGGGGCTGCTGATTGTGGACGAAGAACAAAAATTCGGGGTGGGGGTAAAAGACAAACTCAAAGCCCTGAAAGAAAATGTGGATGTACTGACCCTTACGGCCACCCCTATCCCCAGGACGCTGCAATTCAGCTTGATGGCGGCCCGGGATTTGTCTGTGATCAATACCCCTCCTCCCAATCGGTACCCTATTGAAAGTGAAGTTATCCGGTTTAACGAAGCCAGTATACGCGATGCCATCCATTATGAAATCCAAAGGGGCGGGCAGGTCTTTTTTGTACACAACCGCATCGAAAATATAAAAGAGGTAACAGGGATGTTACAACGGCTGGTGCCGGATGCCCGGATCGGCATCGGGCACGGGCAGATGGAAGGCCGCAAGCTGGAACAGCTCATGCTGGCCTTTATGAAAGGGGAATTTGATGTTTTGGTCTCCACTACCATCATTGAAAGCGGCCTGGATGTACCCAATGCCAATACCATACTGATTAACAACGCGAACAATTTCGGCCTGAGCGACCTGCACCAAATGCGGGGTCGGGTAGGACGCAGTAATAAAAAGGCTTTTTGCTATTTTATTACCCCACCCTACGATGTCATGACCCCTGAGGCCCGCAAAAGGATTCAGGCTCTGGAGCAATTTACCGAACTGGGCAGCGGGTTTAATATCGCCATGAAAGACCTCGAGATTCGGGGTGCGGGAGACCTCCTGGGTGGCGAACAGAGCGGTTTCATCAATGAAATAGGCTTTGAAACCTATCAGAAAATACTGGCGGAGGCCATTGAGGAATTAAAGGATAATGAATTCAGGGATCTCTATAAAGATCAGGAGGCTGAGGATAAGAAATACGTAAAAGACACCCAGATAGATACTGATTTTGAACTGCTTTTCCCGGATACTTATATCAATAGTATTTCCGAGCGTCTGTCTTTGTACACCCAGTTGAATGAACTGAAGTCTGAGGATGAACTGGACGAATTCGAGCGACAGTTAAAGGATCGTTTCGGGCCACTTCCGGAGCCGGCCGAAGACCTTCTGAAGTCTGTTCAGCTTAAATGGATGGCCGCTGCCATAGGGCTGGAAAAAGTGGTGATGAAACAGGGTAAATTTATAGGGTACTTTATTTCGGATCAGCAATCTCCCTTTTACCAGTCGGCACGTTTTAACAAGGTACTGCAGTTTGTCCAGCTGCATCCGGGAAAGCTGCGAATGAAAGAAAAACAAACCCGTAACGGGCTCAGGCTTTTACTCACCATGGAAGGCGTGACCACTATAGATAAAGCACAAAGGGCCGTAGCTCCATTATACCGCGAACTCATTCCCGTAACAGAACCAACAGAAACTTAAAGAGGTCTTAAGACATACCTATAAAGACTTTAAGTCCTTGATAACCGTAAAAGCAGTATCTACCTGTGATTCATCTACCAGGATGGTAAACTCATTTGTGGTGGAGATAACTTCATATAGTACGATACCCTCCCAGGCCAGTCGCTGAAAAATAAAATAGTAGATTCCGGGCACGGAGACATTCTCAGCCGGTAGTTTAACGGTTATAGACGCCAGGTTCTCGGCTTTCTGCGTAAGCCGTTCTCCCCCAAACTGCTTTTCAATCAGGGAATCCAGACTATTGCTGACCACAATATTCAATTCATTCACACCCCTGGAAGATGTATAAAAGATATCCGTATGCCTGTTGATTTCTTCCAGTAAACGGGTTTGCTTTTCCAGGATGCTATCGGAAACCAGGAAGGTAAAATCGGTTAGGGAGGACCTTACTGTAATCTCGCCTATATTTTTCAACACCTTCACAATCCTGTGGGTAGCCCGAAATTCAAGGTCGTCGGAAAGCCTTTTGAGGGCCATTACAATTGCGCCGTTGCGAACTTCCTTCCCCAAATGCGATTCAATCTCAGGTTTGATCCGGCGCGACAGGGAGGTCAGGTTGATAATCCCCTGGGCCAATGCAGTTTGCAAGAAGGGTTTCTTTTTTATGTAGCCTTCCACTACGGAAGATATGGTCTTCATCTTTTAAATTTGAGTCAAAATTAACAAGTTGTTATATATAAAACAAATTATTAAAAAAAGTAGAAGGCATCCTTTATATGATGGATCTGATGGCCCGTAGCCTTTAAAATCACCTGTATAATATCGAAGCGGATTTCAATCTTGAAGTCATTTTCCAATGCGAAATGATCAGCCGCTGCAATAAGTCGCCTGATTTTGATTGCTGTAATGCTCTCGGAAAGGCTTTCGTAAAACCCTCCGGTACGTGTTTTTACTTCCAAAATGACCAAAAATCCTTCCCCACTTGCAATAACATCAATTTCGGCCTTTCTGTAACGATAATTCCGGGCAAGGATAGTATATCCCTTTTCTTTGAGATACGCCACTGCCAGGGCTTCCCCTTTATTGCCCAACATGGTAGTGGAATCGGTAGTCATACAATGGGTAATTGTGAAAATTTTAGGTAATTCATCGAAAAAAAGTGGTATTTCCCGCAATTTTTGATCAGAGACCGTAATTTAACATGTAGTACAACGAAAAATCTTTCAACACCATACTAAGTGGTTTGTTAGTGCGTTAAGAATTTGCCCCTAAACACATGAACGTTCTTAAAGCCTACAACAACTATGGAGTACTTCGTGAATTGTAATACGGCGCCCTTGTCGCTGTATATCACCCCATTAGATCGAACGAGGGTGGAACATCTTTACCGGCGCCTGGGGTTCAGCGCATCGGTAGCTACCGTAAATCAGGGAATCGGACAGAGTGCCAATGCCCTGGTAGACAGTATTATTAACCAGGCATTAACCCTTCCGCCCCTGGCAGCACCTGCCTGGGCAGACTGGAACCGCGACAATTACCCTGCTGACGATGATGCCGCAAGGCAACTGGCCCGGACTCAAAGGGACACCTGGAGACTGGACTATACCCGGGAAATGCTTTCCAATAACCTAAGGGACCGTCTGAGTTTTTTCTGGAGCAATCACTTTGTAACCGAGCTCGATGTCTATGACAGTCCCGGTTTCCTATACTATTATATCAATTGTCTGCAACGCAATGCCCTGGGGAATTTCCGGACATTTGTAAGCGAAATAGGCCTTACCAATGCTATGTTATTTTATCTGGACGGGGCCTACAACAACGGAGATAATCCAAACGAGAATTACGCCCGTGAGCTCTATGAGCTTTTTACCCTTGGCGAAGGAAACGGATATACTGAAGAGGATATCATTGAAACGGCCAAGGCCCTGAGCGGCTACACAGAACGCGGGGATGTCCAGTGGACCCCGGTAACTTTTGATCCTACAGCCTTCGATGCCGGACCCAAGACGATCCTGGGGCAAACCGGGAACTGGGGATACGACGATGTCCACAATATCCTATTCCAGCAGCGACCCAATGAGATAGCACAATTCATTTGTAAGAAACTCTACCAGTTTTTTGTCCACCCGGATGCAGATGATGATGCCGGGAACGCCCAGGCAATCATTTCGGAAATGGCCGGTACCTTTATTGCAAATAATTTTGAAATCGCTCCGGTTTTATCCCAGCTCTTTAAGAGCCAGCACTTTTTTGACGATGATGCCATAGGGGTAATCATCAAGAGTCCATTTGATATCTACCTAAATTTTATTAATGAAACGAACTTTACTTTTGACGATACAAATCTTTCATTTGCCATAGAGTCGTCCCGACTTCTGGGTCAGGAACTTTTCGACCCCGTAGATGTGGCAGGTTGGCAACGCGACCGCAGCTGGATCAATACGAATTTTATGATTGGCCGCTGGCTCACCAGCGAGGTGATGATTCAGGGATTTTTTGCAGATAACGCGGAACAATTCCGAACCCTCGCTATGGATGCCGTGGGGCCAGCAGACAGCAGCACCAGCAACCCGGAAACTGTGGTTCGGGCCCTTGTAGACAAATTTTTGCCTAAAGGGTTGCTTACAGCCCAGGATTTCGAAAATGCCATGGATGTATTCAAAATTGAGGATATACCCGAGAATTACTACGGCTCGGATTATATAGCCGGTGGTCTGGGGTTATGGATTTTGTCCATCAGCCCGGAAGTACCGCAGCAGGTATTCCTCCTCTTAATGCATCTTTCCCGTCAACCTGAGTTTCAATTAAAATAATCCCTACGACTATGTGCAACAATCATATACACTTCCCCAAAAATAATTCTGAGATTCACGATCAGGAACATAAGTTCTGGAGCCGGCGCTCTTTCTTACAGGCCCTCGGTATAGCAGGGTCCGGGTCCATGATGCTGGGCAGCAATATGCTAACAGCCTCTGCCCCTTCACCGCTAACGGCGGCTATTGCAAACGCCCCCAGCGATGGTATCCTGATCCTGATCCGCCTCTCGGGTGGAAATGACGGTCTCAGTACTGTTATCCCCATTGAACAGTACGATACCTATGCCAATGCCAGGCCCAACATTTATATTCCGGAGAGTAAGGTTTTGAAACTTACGGATGAGTTCGGGATTCCATCCTATATGCAGTCCCTTGAGGAAATGTGGGGGGAAGGTGCCTTTAAGGCTGTCCATGGGGTCGGATATGAAAACCAGAGCCTGTCCCATTTTACCGGCTCTGATATCTATGCCAATACGGATTTGACCACTACCGGTTTCAGCGGTTTGGATACCGGATGGATGGGTCGCTATTTCGAAAACATTTACCCGGATTACCTGATTAACCCACCGGCTGCCCCGGCAGCCATCCAGATCGGTAATTTCGGGAACCTGATATTCCAGGGAGAAGAAACGAATTACGCCTTTGTTACCTCCAACATCAACCAGCTGGAAGAAATAGCTGAAACAGGACAGCAGTACAGTCTGGACCCGATGCTTTTCGATGGTTGTATGTACGGAGACCAGGTGAAATTCCTCAGAGGTGTTGCCAATACAACCTACGAATACTCCGGGCTGATTCATGAAGCCTATGAGCGCGGGCAGAACCAGGTTGAATACCAGGACAACGGCTTTGCCCGGCAACTGGCCCTGCTGGCACGACTCATCAAGGGAAATCTGGGCACCAAGGTATACATGATCTCCATGGGAGGTTTTGATACTCATGGTAACCAGCCCCTGGCACACGAAAGGCTGATGACCAACCTTTCTGTGGCCGTGAAGGATTTCTACGATGACCTGAACTTTACACAACAAGACGATAAAGTATTGAGCATGACCTTCTCAGAGTTCGGAAGGCGAATCTTTGAAAACGGTTCAAACGGAACAGATCACGGAAAGGCAGCACCTACCCTGTTCTTCGGATCCGGACTGGAAGGCAGTGCCTTTGTGGGGGAACATCCTTCTCTGGAAGACCCCAACAGCCGTGGAAACCTCGAATATACTATGGATTTCAGGGACCTTTATGCTACCGTTCTGGCTGAATGGCTTTGTGTCCCTATCCCTCTGGTAGAACAACACCTGCTCGGACACCCATATAACCCGGTAAACCTCGGGTTCAATTGTAGCGGAGTCGATTTTCCTGATATTGCCTATAATGATGATCCACCCACTCCTCCTGTCTATCCGGACGATCCGAACGCGGCTCCTCCAACTCAGGAAGAACTGGACGCCATTGTACACAGGCCTTTTTACCCCACTGAGGAAAATCCATTCATACATGTGGAGCTTCCTTTCAGCGGTCATGTGGATATTACCCTTTTCAACATTCTGGGACAAAAGGTTGCTACCCTTTATAACGAAATGATGTTTGAAGGTAGCCTGGATCTGGATGTGCGTGCACGCGTACCCAGACATCTCGCAACCGGAAAATACATCTACAGGATTGATGTACAGGACCGAAGGCTGGCCAAGTCTATCATGGTTTCCTGACCCCAATACCTTAAGATTAATGCCCTCGGACACTGGACGCCCCGGATATTCTTATCTGTCCAGTGTCCCGAGGGCTTTTCTTTTTTGCAGCTGCTTGTAGGCCACCTGTAAAATTGGTTATTTTTGTGGCTTAATAAAGCAATTTATGTCTGCAGCCCGGCGCCCTTATCAGAGAACCACTATTACAGCAGCCCTGCCCTACACCAATGGCCCTATTCATATCGGGCATCTGGCCGGGGTTTATGTTCCTGCGGATATTTACAGCCGGTACCTGAGGCTCAAGGGGGAAGAAGTTTTGTTTATCTGTGGGAGTGACGAGCACGGAGTGGCCATCCCCATGAAGGCGAAGAAAGAAGGAATCAGCCCAAAGGAGCTCATCGATAAGTACCACGGAATCATCAAAAAGTCTTTTGAGCAGTTCGGGATTGCTTTTGACAATTACTCCAGGACTTCTGCGGAGATCCACCACCAAACGGCTGCTGAATTTTTTACCAAACTCTACAAGCAGGGAGATTTTATAGAAGAAATAACCGAACAACTGTTCGATCCTGAGGCCGGGCAATTCCTGGCCGACCGTTTTGTAGTGGGAACCTGCCCGAGATGCGGGCATGAAGAAGCCTATGGCGACCAGTGTGAGAATTGCGGGTCTTCCCTTAACGCTACCGACCTGATCCAGCCACGCTCGGTCATCAGCGGGGCAACCCCGGTTCTGAAAAAGACAAAACACTGGTTCCTCCCCCTGGATCGCTCTGAAGATTTTCTGCGGGAATGGATACTGGAAGGCCACAAAGACGATTGGAAACCCAATGTTTACGGGCAGTGTAAATCCTGGATTGATGAGGGACTCAAACCGAGGGCTGTAACCCGTGACCTGGACTGGGGGATACCGGTCCCTCTGCAAGACGCCGAAGGCAAGGTCCTTTATGTATGGTTTGATGCGCCCATTGGGTATATCTCCTCCACCAAAGAATGGGCAGCCCGGGAAGGAAAGGACTGGGAGCCTTACTGGAAGGCTAAAGACACTCGCCTGTTGCATTTTATCGGGAAGGACAATATTGTTTTTCATTGTATTATTTTCCCTTCCATGCTCAAGGCCCACGGGGATTTTGTCCTGCCCGAAAACGTCCCTGCCAATGAATTCCTCAACCTGGAGGGCCAGAAATTATCCACCTCCAAAAACTGGGCGGTATGGTTGCACGAATACCTGGAGGATTTTCCCGATATGCAGGATGTGCTCCGGTATACCTTAACAGCCAACGCCCCGGAAACCAAAGACAATGACTTTACCTGGAAAGACTTTCAGGCTCGCAACAACAATGAACTGGTTGCTATATTCGGGAATTTTATAAACCGTGTGGGCGTACTTTCACAAAAATATCTCAAAGGTCAAATCCCAAGTGTTGGTGTGTTGACTGAATCTGACCAGAATACGCTTAATGAACTAAGGGAGTATCCTTCCCGTATATCTGATTGTCTGGACCGTTTTCGATTTCGGGAGGGATCACAGGAACTGATGAACCTGGCCCGCCTCGGGAACAAATACCTGGCAGAAGAAGAACCCTGGAAAGTCATCAAAGAAGATGCAGAGCGAGCCGGTATTATTTTGCGTATTGCCCTGGAGGTCGCAGCTGGCCTGGCCATACTTTGCGATCCCTTTCTCCCATTTACGGCTATAAAACTCAAATCACTGCTGAACTTTGAACAACTCGGCAGCGCACCCGACTGGGCAGCGGTGGCAAAAGATCAATACTTACTTCCCGAAGGCCACCTGCTGGGAGAAACCAACCTGCTTTTCCGTAAAATAGAAGATGTTGAAATACAAAAGCAGCTCGAGAAACTGGAAGCGACCAAAAAACAAAACGAAATGGAAAATACAATTGCAGCCCCCCAAAAGGAAACTATCAATTACGAGGATTTTTCAAAGATGGACCTGAGGGTAGGAACCATCCTGGAAGCCGAAAAAATGCCCAAAACCAAAAAACTGATGGTGATGAAAGTAGCAACCGGCCTGGACGAGCGCACCATTGTTTCCGGTATAGCGGAGCACTTCAGCGCCGAAGAATTGATTGGGAAGCAGGTCACCGTCCTTATAAACCTTGCCCCCCGACCACTAAGGGGAGTAGAAAGCGAAGGGATGATCCTTTTGGCAGAAAATGCCGAAGGAAAACTGATTTTTGTGGGTCCGGAGCAGGCGGGAGCAGAAAATGGAGCCATCATTTCCTGATGAATCCTAAATCCCAGTAACCCGGTGTCCAAACAGAACCACAGATTGGGGATCAGATGTTAAAAATAGCCTACCACCCCATTTATAAGCATCCTCTCCCGGAAGGGCATCGATTCCCGATGCAGAAGTATGAATTGCTGCCCCAACAACTGTTGTATGAAGGCAGCTGTACGGAGGACAATTTTTTTGAACCGGGCCTTCCGGAGGATGCCGATATCTTACGAGCACATACCCCGGCCTACTACTCGGACCTCAGGGCGGGAAAGATTCCGGCGCGGGCTATGCGTAAAGTAGGGTTTCCCTGGAGCGAGGCTTTGGTACTGCGGGAACGTATCATTGCTGCAGGCACTATCCAGGCCTGCCATTTTGCTTTGGATTACGGTGTATCCATGAATATTGCCGGAGGTACCCATCATGCCTATTCCGATCGGGGGGAGGCCTTTTGCATGCTGAATGATCAGGCCATTGCCGCGCATTACCTTCTGGCCAAGGGCCTGGCCCGCAGAATTCTGATTCTGGATCTGGATGTACATCAGGGCAATGGTACAGCAGAGATTTTTAGAAATATTCCGGAAGTATTTACATTTTCCATGCATGGTAAGGCCAATTACCCCTTTAAAAAGGAAATTTCAGATCGCGATATTCCTTTGGAAAAGGGTACAACAGATGGTCCCTATTTGCAAATACTGCAGGAACAATTGCATGAATTGTTTAAATTACAGCAACCTGATTTTGTTTTTTTCCTCTCCGGGGTTGATGTTTTGCAAACCGATAAACTGGGTACGCTTGGTTTAACCCCTGAAGGTTGCCGGCAGCGGGATATTATGGTTTTTGAATGGTGCCACAACCACGGTTTACCCGTAGTTTGCAGTATGGGAGGCGGCTATTCCCCCCAATTAAGTACCATTGTTGATGCGCATGCCAACACTTTCAGGATTGCGGGGCAGGTCTTTTTCTGATTTTATTATATCTGATGGAAAAGCCTTAGTTTTCAGCTTGAAATTAAGAAGCCTTATTCGTAACTTTATTTGAAAATATTATATGCTTACCAAACAAGTTGAAAAAGCCCTTAACGACCAAATCCGGGTGGAGGCAGAATCTTCCCAGGTATATCTTTCAATGGCTTCCTGGGCGGAAGTTAAAGGACTGGAAGGAATTGCCCAGTTTATGTACAAGCACTCCGATGAAGAGCGCATGCACATGCTAAAATTGATAAAGTATGTAAATGAACGTGGCGGACATGCCATTGTTACGGACCTCAGTGCTCCAAAAACGGAATACGGCAGCTTTCAAAAACTCTTTCAGGAATTATACGAGCATGAAATATTTGTTTCCAACCAAATAAATGAATTGGTACATGTAACCCTGCAGGAGAAAGACTACGCCACCCATAACTTCCTGCAATGGTATGTTGCAGAACAAATAGAGGAAGAAGCCCTGGCCCGTACCATTCTGGACAAGATAAAGCTGATTGGAAATGACAAGGGTGGTTTATACCTGTTTGACAGGGACGTGCAACAGATCACAGTAGACAGTGCTGCTTCTGATACCGGGGTTTAAAATGTTAAATCTTATTTAGATTAATTAAAAATTAAAACTGTTGCTTATTTTTGCTTTGGAGATAAGCGGCCATGGGAAAGAAAAAACCAAAAAAACCTTCCAAACAACTCAAGATCCGGAATAAAAGGATTGAAAAACTCCTTGAAAAGGATTGCAACCTGCAGAATTGCAAGTCCAAATGCTGTAAAAAATTCAAGAAGTGCGAAAGTCGTCGATGTAAGAAGTGCCCCTGTACAGACCTTTTGCAACTCCTTGAAAAAAATACAACGCTTCAAAAAGTGGCCTGAACCTACAAGGCTGGACCCCCACCTTTTATAATTTCAGTCCCTGAGCTTTATTTCGGAAGGTTGCTGCCCAATGCCAGCAATCTGTATTCAGCAGAAGAATTTTCAAATCCCTGCCCTAATTTATCGGCATCAGTGCCAAACTGAAGATAGTAGGACGCCTGCAGGTAGTAATAGTCTCCGTGCTCACAGGCGGCGTTGCACTGGAGCTGGTGGGCCGAATAGGCTTTCCCTTTAGCCAGGAGGTATATCTTGTAAGCCGCGGGTCTTTTGGCATAGAGTTCGCTCTCATAACTTCGCTGATCCCTCCAGAAATCCAGTTCTTCGGTTTCCCCGCCAAAAGTAATTTGTTGTTCGTAAAGCGCATCGTGCTGGCCCTGATTATCAAAGAAGTGGAAATCGTCCCGTTGTGAAAGCAATTGCTGGCCATAAGCCTGATTGCAGCCTAAACCGAAAACCAACAGCCAAAGAAAACAGCGGCTCAACATCACTACGGCATTTTTGAATTCTGGGAGAAAATACTCATATATAAGGTACAAACTCCCGTACCAATGGCATAAAAAAAGGGGCTATCCGCCCCTTTTATCGATAAATAACCCGGTTGTTATTTACCAAGCATCAGCAGTTCGGTACATTTGACCTCGGTAACGTATTTCCGCTGCCCTTCAGCGGTATCATAACTTCGATGAATCAGTTTGCCTTCAATAGCCACTTCCTTTCCTTTTCCGAGATAGTTTTCAACAATTTCAGCAGTTTTTCCCCAGGCTACCACCTGATGCCATTGGGTATCCGTCACCTTCTCCCCTTTCGTATTTCTGTACGTTTCATTGGTGGCAATTGAAAATTTTGCCATTTTATTCCCACCATCCAGATTCAATACCTCCGGGTCCTGACCTAAATTTCCAATTAGTTGTACTTTGTTTCTGAGTGCATTCATTTTTACATTGTTTGATGTTAACTGTTCTATTTTTCGGTTTTCATCCGTCTTTCAAACTTATGGGGCTGTCGGGTAAATACACGGTTATTAAATGTTTAGTTTCGGATCTAATTAATTAAAAACGGATAATCCTTATTTTTTTCGAATGCTTATCTTTAGAGGAACTCTCAGCACCTAAAATCAACCAAAATGAAACCTGTTTTTCGGCTTTTAGCCTGTATTACATTAATTGCACTTTCCGTTCAATTCCTGGCCGCCCAACATCCTCAAAAACTTTTAGGGGACAAGCCGGAAGCTGCCGGCCTCTCTACTGCCAGAGTTGAAAAAATCAAGGATATGCTCAATAAGGCTGTTGCCACTGATGAAATTCCAGGCGGGGTAGCCCTGATCGCCAGAAATGGCAAAATCGTATTCCTGCAAGCCTTTGGGAATGCAGATGCTGAAAAAAAGCGCCCTTACCAAACAGACGATATTTTTCGAATTGCCTCTCAAACCAAGGCCATAACTGCAACAGCAGTAATGATGCTTTGGGAAGAAGGCAAATTCAGGCTCGAAGACCCGATTTCCAGATACATACCCGAATTTGAAAACAGCGGAGTAATTGAAACCTTTAACGAAGCAGATAGTTCTTTTACCGTTCAACCATTAAATAAACCCATCACTATCAGGCATTTACTGACCCATACCTCCGGAATTGGATACGGGATGATAGATGGTGACGAGCGCTTCCGCAAAGCATACAACAAAGCAGGTATTATAGATGCCTTTACTTCAAAGCCAATTACGCTGGAAGATAATATTCCCAAGTTGGCCGCCATGCCCTTGCACCACGAACCCGGCAAAAAATGGACCTATAGCGAGGGTCTGGACGTTTTGGGACGTTTTGTCGAAATCATTTCGGGACAGGATTTTGATGAATTCCTGAAAGAACGGATTTTCGACCCCCTTGGGATGAACGATACCTGGTTCTACCTGCCTGATGACAAAGCTAATCGCCTGGTAAAGGTGCAGCATAAAACAGAGAATGGGTGGGCAAATTTCGACACAGAAGTCTTTGAAATTGATTATCCTATAAACGGGGCCAAATCCTATTTTGCCGGAGGTGCGGGCCTCTCCAGTACCGCCAGCGATTACGCAGCTTTCCTGCAGATGTATCTGAATAAAGGTGTCTATAATGGAAATCGGTTGCTGAGCCGTACCACTATAGATATGATGATGCAAAACCAGATCGGCGATCTGTGGGACGGCAATACGGCAGATTACGGAATTGCCTTTGGTGTACTCAATAAAAAAGGAGTGCAAATGGGCGGTATGGGCGGAATCGGCACCTTCGATTGGGGAGGGTATTTCAACACCTCCTACTTTGCAGACCCGGGAGAAAACCTGATCGGAATCCTGATGAAGCAAACCCAGGCTCTGCAGGGAGATACCACAGGTTGGAAATTCAGACAAATGGTTTTTGCTGCCATCGATGATTGAGCTACCAACCTTATTTCCCCGATAACAAATACAAACCAACCTTAAAAACTCTAAAATGAAATACTGGATATTACTCGCTGTTGCCTGCCTCATAGCAGCCCCGGCTTCCAATGCTCAGAGAAGAAATCAAAAGCAAAACCCTGAGAGGGTAAGCGATTCGCTGTATAATTCCCTTCAATGGCGTAATATCGGTCCTTTCCGCGGCGGAAGGAGTGTGGCCGTTACCGGAGTGGTATCCCAACCCGGCACTTACTATATGGGGAGCACCGGCGGGGGTATCTGGAAGACAACCGATGACGGGATCCATTGGAAAAATATTTCCGATGGTTTTCTTAAAACAGGCACAGTAGGTGCCCTGGATGTTTCTGAGAGCAATCCGAACATTGTACTGGCCGGAATGGGCGAACACGCAGCCCGCGGGGTAATGACTTCCATGGGAGACGGAGTATACGTCTCCAGGGATGCCGGAAAAAGCTGGGAACACCTGGGCCTTGATGAGAGCCGGCACATATCAGACGTGATCATTCACCCCACGGATACTGAAACCTTTTTTGTGGCCGTACAGGGTGCCCAATACGGGCCCAGTGCGGAACGGGGTGTCTATAAAAGCACGGATGGCGGCATGAGCTGGAAGAAGGTGCTATTTATCAATAATACTACAGGGGCGTCCTCCCTTAGCATGGATCCAAACAACCCACTTGTTTTATATGCGGCCATGTGGGAACACCAGCGCTATCCCTGGACCATGAAATCCGGAGGAGAACATTCCGGTTTATATCGGTCGGCGGATGGAGGAAACAGCTGGACTAAATTAAAATCGGGCCTCCCGGAAGCCTTTGGGAAGGCAGGTATCTCTGCCTCAGCCGCCCGACCCGATCTGGTTTATGCCGTTTTGGAAGCCGAAGGCGAGAAAGCAGGGGTATACCGATCGGATGATGGGGGTAAAAACTGGCGGCAGGTAAATAAAGACCGCATTAACGTAGCCCGCTCCTGGTATTACATGGAAATCTTTGCAGATCCGGTAGATCCGGAACGGGTATATGTGCTTAATGCTCCGGTTACACGATCAATTGACGGAGGGAAAACCTTTCAGCCTGTTTCCACACCCCATGGGGACAACCACGATCTTTGGATAAATCCGAAGGACAACCAAAAAATGATCAACGCCAACGACGGGGGAGCAAATATTTCAAACAATGCAGGCGCAAGCTGGAGCAGCCAGCAAAATCAACCAACCGCACAATTTTACAGGGTTATTACCGATAACCAGTTTCCTTACATGGTCTATGGCGGACAGCAGGATAATTCTGCCATAGCCATAGCCAGCCGTACCAATGACATGGGAATAGACTGGAAAGACTGGTACTCCGTTGCGGGATGTGAAAGCGCCTATCTGGCCTTTGACCCGGATAATCCCGAAGTTGTGTATGGGGGATGTTACCAGGGTATTATTGAAAAATGGGTGCGTGCATCCAGGGAAGGCAAGCCCATTAAAGAATATCCGGAATTGTCTCTGGGCAACGCCCCTGAAGATTTCAAATTCCGTTATAACTGGAATGCCCCTATTATTTCTGACCCCCATGACCGTTCGGTAATTTATCACGCTGGAAATGTCATTTTTAAATCGGCTGACGGCGGCCAGAGCTGGGATATTATCAGTCCGGACCTCACCCGGAATGAAACGGAGAAGCATGGCCCGGGCGGGCAACCTTTTACCAATGAAGCTGCAGGGGGCGAAAATTACAATACAATCATGTATCTGGTAGCCTCGCCACATGAAAAAGGAGTTTTGTGGGCAGGGTCGGATGACGGGCTGGTTCATCTTACACGTAATGGGGGAGCTAATTGGGAAAATGTTACCCCCTCTGGAATGCCACAGGGAATTGTAAACAGTATAGAAGTTTCACCGCACGACCCAGGCACAGCCTATATTACCCTGATGCGCTATAAATTTATGGACCTGAATTCCTATATATACAAAACAACGGATTACGGAAAGTCCTGGAACCGCATTGTAAACGGTCTGAATGACCCACATAGCTTTGTAAGGGTAGTCAGGGAGGATCCCGTTCGAAAAGGCCTGTTGTATGCAGGAACGGAAACAGGCCTCTATATTTCTCTTGACGGAGGAAATTTCTGGCAACGCTTCCAGCGCAATTTGCCTGTTGTGCCCATAAACGACCTCACATTTCGCAATAATGACCTGGTTGCGGCTACCGCTGGGCGGTCCTTCTGGATACTGGATGAACTGGCCCCATTGCAGCAAGCTCCAGCTAATCCCGCCGAAGTACGGTTACTGAAACCTTCGGACACCTATCTATTTGAAGGGGGGTATTCAGACAAACCCATACCTTCCCTGGGAGCCAACCCAAAATCCGGGGTTATCCTGGATTATTATTTGCCTAAGGGGTCAGATTCTACAGAAATAACCCTGGAAATTTTAAATGGTACCAAAATCATCAGGAGCCTGAGCAGTAAAGGGCCTTCAACATTCAAATCCTGGCCGGGAGGACCATCTAAACCCGAGGTTTTACCGGCAAAAATGGGGTATAACAGGTTTACATGGAATTTCAGGAAAAACAGTCTTCCGGCAGTTGATGGGGTATTTGTTTACGGAGACTACAGCGGCTCCAGGGTTGCCCCGGGGAACTATACGGCAAAGCTGAAAATTGACAGCCTGGAGAGGAGTGTCTCTTTCACTATCCTTGCGCATCCAAAAATCAAGGCAGAAGCTGCTGCGTACAGAGAACAACAGCAGGCCCTGGACCAGATTGAAGATGCTATCAGGGATATGCACCTGGCGGTTAACCAACTCCGTTCCGTTAAAGAACAGTTGCAGGCCTATGAATCCCTGTTGAAGGATAATGCAAAGGCCTCTCCCCTGATTGAAAAGGGAAAAGAATTACTGGACCGCATTACGAAATGGGAAGAGCAGCTGATCCAGCCCAAGCAGAAAACATTCCAGGATGTCATAAATTTCAACAACCAACTCAATGCCGAATTGATGTACCTGAAAGGTTTTATTGATGTGGCGGAGCCGGCACTGACAGGGGGTGCAAAAGAACGCCTGAAGGATCTTAACATTGCCTGGGATCAATTTGCCAGGGAAAGGGATGCCATTGTCAATGAGGGAATGCAGGCTTATAATACGCTATACCAGGAACTCGGACTCCCGGCTCTTATCCTTAAAGATTAGGGGTAGATAACTGAAATGATTTTTCGGGCCGGCAGGTTTTCTTTGAACAAAAGCGCTGCCGGCCTTTTTATAATCTAATCTTTGGTTCACATCTTACGGTAGCCTTCGAGTCCTGTATAAAACCTTTTAGCATGCATAAAGCCTGTCTGGAATGCGCCGAAAAGCTGGTGGGAAGATCAGATAAGAAATTCTGCTGTGATTCCTGCAGGAATACATTCAACAATAGAAGAAATCGTGAGAAAAACCGCGTATTGCTCAAAACCAACAACCGCCTGAGAAGGAATTACCGCCTCCTTAAAAAGTTGCTGAAGCATCAGGAGGATGGATTGATATCCAGAGAGGCCCTGCTCGATATTGGTTTTGACTTTGGGTCAGTTACCCGACATTACACCAGTGTAAACGGAATTAAAACGTACTTCCTGTACGACATAGGTTATTACGCCGTAGGCGAGTGCCATATCCGGTTTATACCTACTGCTGAGAGCCCAAAAAAAGAAACAGAAAAAGTTTTTACTTCCAGTTATGGGAATTGAGTTTGAGGGCAGCTATTACAATATCCTTGCGGCTTATCTGGCCAATTAGCAAACCGTCCTTCATAACCGGCAAGCGGCGTCGGTGGCTTTTGTGAAATACTCCGGCTGCATCGAAAATGCTCATATCGTGTGGAATAGTCTCCACTGTTTTGGTCATGAATCGCTCAACACTTTTATCGAGAATTGGCTGGTTAAAATACCGGCTTTCCGAGATCTGTTTCATGCAATCCGCCTCTGAGACGATTCCAACCAGAAAACCATTGTCGTCGAGAACCGGACCTCCTGAGATGCGATTCTTTGCAAAGGATTCCATAACCTCCAGGATGGATTGTTCAGGACTGAATGTAATCAGTTTCTTGGTCATATAATCGCTGACCAGGATGGGGGCATCGTATTCTTTTTTGGATGCTTCCTTGGCCCTGCGGCCCATAAAGCTTTTAATACCCATAATATTGTTGTTTTTAGAAAGGTTAATCTTAAATATACCATTTTTTTAAGAACTTTTTTAAATTAATAACTGCCTCTCCGCCGGATGCTTATATTTTCATACATTTAAAAAAGTCTTGGAGCTAATGAAACCGATCACTGCAGCCACCTGCCTCTTACTTTTATTTCTGATTGCTTTCTGGGCCTTTGAGGGTGCCATGCCCGGGTACCAGGCCGATTTCGACTCCGAGCCGGCAAACTTCTCAACAGACAGGGCAATGAAACAGGTGGAGGCCCTCTCAGAACAACCCCATGGGGTAGGCTTTGCCGAACACCGTACCGTTCGCGAATATCTTGTTAAAGCCTTGGAAAGCATGGGCCTGGAAGTAAGGCTTCAGACGGGTTATACCGCGGGGGACTGGGGTAATTTCAGCCGGGCAACCAATATTATGGCCCGCATTCCAGGAAGTGAAGGGGGTAATGCCCTTGTGCTACTATCGCATTACGACAGCAGTCCGCATTCCTCTTACGGAGCCAGCGATGCAGGCAGCGGGGTGGCAACCATTCTGGAAGGGGTGAGAGCCTATCTCGAAGGTAAAAAGAAACATAAAAATGACCTGATTATTCTGTTTACAGATGCGGAAGAACTGGGTTTAAACGGGGCCGATCTCTTTGTAAACCAGCACCCCTGGGTCAAAGATGTACGGCTGGTTCTGAACTTTGAAGCAAGGGGCAGCGGCGGTCCGTCCTATATGCTCATAGAGACCAACCGCGGGAATGAAAACCTGATCAAAGGCTTTGAGGCGGCAATGCCGGATTACCCTGTTGCCAATTCCCTGGCCTACAGTATTTATAAAATGCTCCCTAACGATACAGACCTTACCGTTTTCAGGGAAGATGCGGACATAGAAGGTTTCAATTTTGCTTTTATAGACGATCACTTTGACTACCATACAGCCCTGGATATTGCAGACCGACTGGACCGCAATACCCTGGCCCATCAGGGAAGTTATCTGATGCCGTTGCTAAACTATTTTGCAAACGCCGAACTGGGTGGACTAAAAAGCCTGAATGAAAGGGTGTATTTCAACGTACCCTTTTTTAAACTGCTTTCCTATCCTTATGAATGGATCTGGCCAATGTTTCTTCTGGCGGCAGTCTTTTTTGTAGTGCTTTTGACATTGGGCTTTAAAAATGGGGATATACGGATCAAGGGAGTACTTACAGGATTCCTTCCGGCCCTGTTCTGCCTGTTGCTGAACGCTTTGGCCGGATACTACTCCTGGCCTATCCTGAAATATCTCTATCCGGGGTATGCAGACATGCTCCATGGATTTACCTATAATGGATATTTATATATTACAGCCCTGAGCAGCCTGGCTGTGGGGAGTTGCTTCTGGATCTACTCCTATTATAAGCATGTCAGAACAACCGATCTTTTAATTGCCCCCGCCCTACTTTGGCTTGTTTTGTGCGGTTTTCTCAATGCCTATCTCCCCGGAGCGGCCTTTTTTCTGATTCCGGTTTATGCCTTGTTGATATCCATGTTTATCCACATCAGACAGGTCTCTCCTAACCCTTTTGTGCTAACGGCTCTTTCAATACCGGCTCTTTGGATCTTTGCCCCTTTTGTAAAAATGTTCCCGGTTGGCCTTGGCCTGAAAATGATTCTTGCCAGCAGCGTACTGAGCGTACTTATTTTCCTGTTATTACTTCCTGTACTCCTGGAATTTCCAAAAAAGAAACAATTGGCTGGCCTGGGTATCAGCTTATTCCTTATTTGCATGCTGGGAGCTCATTTCAGTAGTGATTTTACCAAAGATCAACCAAAACCGAGCAGTTTACTATACGTTCTGGATACTGATAAATCGGAGGCCCTATGGGCAACCTATGAAAAGGAACCTTCTTCCTGGACGCAGGCCTTTCTGGGTACGGAGCCTTCAGCTCCGGGGCCGGTGACAGATCAAACCCTCAGCAGTAAGTACAGCACCGGTTTTTCCTTTGTCCGTAAGGCCCCGGTAAAAGAAGTGCCCCCTCCGGAAGTTACAGTTTTGGTGGATACCATTTCAGAGAAACAACGCCAGCTCCGGTTGCGCATCAGCCCTCAGCGAGATGTAAACCGACTGGAGATTTTCACCAATAAGATCGGACTGAACAAGGCGATTGTGAACGGCGTACAGCTCTCGGAATATTACCTGAAAAACCGCCGCGGATCCAAGCTTCTGACACATTATATCAGCGATAACGAATCCACGGAACTCGAGTTATTTTTTCCTGCCGACCAGCCTTTGGAACTTACGTTATACGAAGCCTCAAATGACTTGCTATCCAATCCGCTGTTCACGGTTCCCCCAAGGCCGGATACAGAAATCCCTATGCCCTTTGTACTGAACGATGCGGTATTGGTTACCAAAAATATTCGCTTTGAATAAGACCATAGGTGTGATGGGGTGTGGCTGGCTGGGACTCCCGCTGGCGGAAAGATTGCTGGAGAAGGGTTTCATGGTCAAAGGCAGTACCACCTCGGAAGACAAATTGCAGATCCTCGGGGAAGCCGGTATTCAGCCTTTCTTCCTCAAGGCAGAAACTTCAGGCATAGAGGGTGACCTTACAGGGTTTCTAAATGGGTTGTATTGCCTTATTCTCAACATCCCACCCGGACTGCGCACAGGGCCTTCCGGAAGCTACCTCAGCAAACTCAGTTATTTAATAAAGGCATTTAAGCATGCAGGGCTGCCAAGGCTTATTTATGTAAGTAGTACAGCCGTTTATGGAAATACGCAAGGGCTTATAACTGAAAAGGTCCCTGCCATCCCGGAGGACGCTAAGGGCAGAGAGCTTCTGGAAGCAGAAAAGCTGTTATTGAGCCTCCAAGGCACACATACTCAGGTTTTGCGATTGGGTGGGCTTATCGGCCAGGAGCGGCATCCTGCATACCAACTATCTGGGAAAAAGATCCGTTCAGGGGGAAATGACGCTATTAACCTGATCCACAGGAGTGATGCTATCCTTGCCATTCTGTCCTTAATGGAACAACCATTTGAAGCATCTATTTTTAATGCGGTTAGCCCTGAACATCCGCGCAAACGGGATTATTATGCCACAGAAGCTATTAAAAGAGGTCTGAAGCCACCCTTGTATCAGGATACGCCCGGGCCCGTCAGTGGAAAAATAATCAACAGCGCAATCTTCGGGGCCGCCGGAATACATTTTAGCAAAAGCCTGTATTCCGACGAATCCTTCTGAAAATATGAGCCTCAAACGCTTCACTAAAGCCCCTCCCACGGGCCTGCCTGCCCCATCTTTTAAGAAAAGGAATGCCCTTTGAACCAAAAAAATAATGTAATTTTGCGCACTTAATTATTTCGGGAAAATGAAAAAAATATTGTTTTTAATGCTGGGGCTGGCAACTTTATCCCTTCAGGGACAAAGCGGTAATGAAGCCCTAAAAAAACACTACGAATCCTACTACAAACAAATGCGCATACAAGGCGATGTACGTGGGGTCATCAATGCACTCACCCATCTGAACGTACTGGACCCATCGATACAGCGAAGGGATACACTGGCATATGTGTACGCAAACAATAATATGCATATGCAGGCCCTCAATACCATTGGGATTGAGAAAAATGCAAATGATTCGGATTTGGCTGTTCAGGTAAAGGCAGTTTCCCTAAAATCGCTGAATCAGCCCAAAAGGGCCCTGGAACAATTTATGGCTTTATACGAGCGAAATCGCAATCCGTACCTGGCCTACGAAGTAGCAGACCTGAAAATCCAGGTAGGGGATAATGAAGGGGCCATGGCTGAAATCGAATACGGAGTTGCCAACGCTACCGAAGAAATGAAACACGCCTTCTATGAGCGGCAACAACCCTATGAGGTTTCCCTGAAGGCTGCTTTTATCCATTTAAGGGGCCTGGTGCAATACAATATAGACAAGAATAATATAGACCAGGCTATTGCAAGCTTTGATGAAGCTTTGGCCCTGGACCCTAATTTCAACCTGGCAAGCCTGAGCAAACAAGCCCTGGAGTCTCGTAAGGAGAAGGAAGGTACGGAGGAAAAAAATTAAACAGGGCCTGGCCCCTATTCAGTTGCTTTCAGCAAATCTCTGAATCCAAGGGCTACCCCATTGCTCCACCCGAAACCATCCTGGGTAGGATACTCTCCGCCTCCCGAGGGGAGCGTTATATCCTGAACGTTGTATTTCTCCATCATTTTGCCCGTTTCCTTGTACACGCGTTCATTTAAGGTCAGCCAGCGTTGCATGATCTCCCTGGCTTCCTCCGTATATCCATAATTCAGAAGCCCTTTAACAGCAACCCACTGCAGTGGCGCCCATCCGTTTGGAGCGTCCCATTGCTGCCCGGTAAACCTGAGAGTAGATACCAGCCCGCCAGGTTTCAGGAAATCAGTCATGATTCTGTCCTTTACCTCCTCAGCCTGTTCTGGTTTCGCTATATTAAAATACAGAGGAAACACCCCTGCCAGGGTAAGTTCCCTGCAACGGTCGTTGCTTACGAAATTGTAGTCTACATAAAATCCTTCGGTTCGGTTCCACAGCATTTTGTTGACCATTTCCGAGCGTAAATTTGCACGCTCTTGCAGCTCCAGTGAAGCTTCGGTATTTCCCTTTTTCGCGTAATGGTCAGACATAAGGCGTTCGGTAAAGTACATCAGGCTATTGAGGTCAACAGGAATCAGTTCATTGGTCTGGGTGGAGGCAAATTCCCCTTCCCTGGCATACCACCTGCTGCTGAAATCCCAGCCTGAAGCAGCCGCAGCGCGTAAGTTGGCATACAGCTTGGCCTTGCCTTCTTCTGTTGGGATATTCTCTGCAAGCAAAACATCTTCCCTGTACGACTCCGGTCTTGGGCGCTCTGAACTGTCCCAGTAACGATTCATAAATGATTCTTCCCCTGTACGGATGGCACGCCTGCCGCCTTCACTGAGCTCTAAATCCGACGCTCCCTCCATCCAGTATGCGTACTCTTTTTCAATCTGCGGGAAGTACTGATCCATTATAATACTGTCTTCCTGAGCGAGAAGGTTTACCATACTCGAGAAAAACGGGGGTTGCGATCGTGTCAGGTAATAGTCTCGGGTACCATTTGGGATAAATCCCAGGGAATCAATGAGGTGGCCAAAATTGGCAAGCATGGCTTTTGCAAGGTCCATCCTGTTATCAGACATCAGCCCGATCATCGTAAAATAACTGTCCCAGTAGTAAATCTCCTTAAAACGCCCCCCCGGAACGATATATTCCTCAGGAAGGGGAATCCTGGAAGAAAAGGCATTTACAGAATCGGGTCCGCGGCGTAATATCTCCCACATTCCGCTAATATGTTCATACATGTTGCGGGTTGTATCCGTTTTAAAGCCGCTGGGCTGACGGCTGGCATCCTTAAAATGTTCTTCCACAAAGGCCTGCAGGTCAAATCCACTCTTGTCCCGCTCTTCCAGATATAAGCGTTCCAAATCCTGAAAGGACCGATCCCTGCGTAAATCCACAAAGGTCTTCGAATCCTCAAAAATTCCCCGCATCTGTACATCTTTGAACAATTCGGTCTGATAGAACGATTCTGCTGCAATTTCTGTTTGCTGCGCTTCCCTGCATTGCGTTAGCAATAGCCCGCCCAAAACCAGGGGCAGGAAAAACCTGAATTTCCTCATAGGTAATCCGTTCATTATTTTAATTTGTTTTGCTTCTGGCCAGCTGCTGCATGAACAAGCTGTCCGATTCCTTTTTCAGGGCAATAGCGCCCTCAATTTTTTCATTTGGGACGGTCAGAGAAAGTACGTAGTGTGCAATTTTCCACTCCCCGTTTTGGTTGACGGCAATCCCGGAACCCCTGCATAGTTGCATCCAGGTATCCAATACTTCATCAAACCAGGCCACCTCTGCTGAGGCTCCAATGTAAATATTTCTTTCCAGAGCTCTAAAGGACCAGGCTTTCCCCTGGTCAAAATAAGGTTTGGAGAAGGCCATAAATTCTTTTTTATCCCAATTTTCCGTCGCGTCCGTCCCTATAAAAGTAGCCCCCTCTGCCATGGCGTTAAAATACCCTTCAAAATCTGCTTGTGCGGCTGCTGTATGCCATTGGTCCAGGAGTTCTGAAACTTCCTGTTCTGCAGTTTGTTGCGCATTCATGCCCAAGGGAGCCCATAGTATGAATAGGATCAAATATCTAATCATTCTCAAATAATTTAGGGTCCAGCGTACTGGATTTAATTACATTAAACTGCTCCCGCAAGGCATTATAAGCCCCCATTAATTCCTGTAGCGCCTCATTTATATCCTGCCTGTAAACAATGGCAGCCTGTACTTTATATAAATAGGTATCTACTACTTTGTGCCGGCTCCTTACAGACATCTCGTTAAAGTCTTTGGGAAATACGGATGCCTGCAGCTCTTTACTCAGTTCAATGAGTTCTTCCAGCAACAAACCCAGCTCTTCTTCCCCCCTGACCTCCCGTAAGCGTTCAAAGCGATTTTCAAAAGTTTTGAACTCAGGCCAGGAATTCAAAATAGCACTCGCCTGCGGATTGATCTGTACTGCCCGGGGCCAGTCCGTTGATTGAAAGGTGCGTTCTGTAATTGTAACCGTTTCCTGCCCGGGGGTCTCCCGGCAAGCCCCGCACAGCATCAACAAGAGCATCGCGCAAAAGAATTTCCACATATAGCGAATGTACAAATTTTAAGAACAGTTATATTTATACCCAATAACATTTGAAGCGTTTTAAAAATGGCAAAAACTATTCTCATTCTGGGAGCCTGTGGTCAAATCGGGACTGAACTAACTCTGGCCCTCCGGCAGATGCACGGCGATGAGAAAGTAGTTGCCAGTGACATCCGGGAGGGAGGTTCTGAATTAATGGAGTCCGGTCCTTTTGAATTACTGGATGCTACCGATTACAATGCCCTGGAGGAGGCCGTTATGCATTATGAAGTGGAGGAAATTTACCTGATGGCTGCCATGTTGAGTGCCACTTCCGAGAAATTTCCTTCAAGGGCCTGGAATCTGAATATGAATACCCTCTTCAATGTACTGAACCTGGCCAAGGAGGGTAAGATCGAGAAATTGTTCTGGCCTTCCAGCATTGCTGTTTTCGGCCCCAACACTCCCAAGGAACAAACCCCGCAATCTACCGTTATGGAGCCCAGCACCGTTTACGGGATCAGCAAACAATCAGGGGAACGCTGGTGCTGGTATTATAACAGGAAGTACGGTGTTGATGTCAGAAGCATCCGCTATCCCGGACTGATCAGTTGGAAAACCCAACCCGGAGGGGGCACCACCGATTACGCTGTTGAAATTTACCACGAAGCCCTGGCCCATAACCGTTATACTTGTTTTTTAAAGGCAGATTCCCGCCTGCCCATGATGTATATGGACGATGCTATCCGTGCTACCATTAACTTGATGAAAAGCGATGGAGAACAGCTCAGCATTCGCTCTTCCTATAACCTGGGGGCCATGAGTTTCAGCCCGGCAGATATTGCAAAAAGCATACAGAAACACCTGCCGGATTTTCAGATGACCTGCGAACCGGATTTTCGACAGGAAATTGCAGATTCCTGGCCCAGCAGTATCGATGATTCCCGGGCGAGAGAAGACTGGGGTTGGGATCCGGAGTTTGACCTGGATAAAACCACAGAAACCATGCTTGCGCAGCTACGCGAACAAATAAAATAGCATTCAGGCCTTCTAATCTGCGTGGAATTTCAGCTTTTTCTCAATGGCCATTATCATGCTGCCGGCAATATCTTTTCCGGTTGCATTTTCTATTCCCTCCAGCCCCGGGGAGGAATTTACCTCCAGTAGTAAGGGTCCGCGATTCGACCGGATGATATCTACCCCGGCTACAGCCAGGTTTAAAACCCGGGCCGCCTTAAGGGCAAGCTTGCGTTCTTCAGCGGTAATTTTGATTATGGAAGCTTTACCCCCCTGATGCAGGTTTGCCCTGAACTCGCCTTTCTCGGCCTGCCGCTGCATAGATGCCACAACTTTACCATTTACTACAAAGCAACGGATATCCTGCCCATTGGCCTCTTTTATAAATTCCTGGACCAGGATATTGGTCTGAACACTTTTGAAGGCATTAATAACGCTTTCTGCAGCCTTGTTTGTCTCAGCCAGCACTACTCCTTTCCCCTGGGTGCTTTCCAGCAGTTTAATGATCAGGGGAGCCCCATTGACCATTTTGATAAGGTCTTTGGTGTCGTTGGGGGATTTGGCAAAGCCGGTTATGGGGATGTGGATGTCGTGCCTGGCAAATAGCTGGGAGGCAAAGAGTTTATCCCGGGACTGGGTAATGGCCTCTGCGGAATTCAGGCAATACACCCCCAGGTTGTCGAATTGCCGGATAAGGGCACAGCCATAAAAGGTTACCGACGGTTTGATCCTGGGAATAATGGCATCGAATTCATTGAGGATGTTCCCACCCCGGTAACGGATCTGAGGCGAATTGGCATCGAGTTTCATGTAGGCTAGTTCCACATTGAGAAAAACGATCTCATGGCCGCGGGCCTGGGCGGCCTCCATTAAACGCTTGTTGCTGTACAACTGTGGGTTACTGGCCAGCAGGGCAATCTTAAGCCCGGTTTTTTTCTTCTGATAGGCTGAATACTTGCGGTTCAATTCCTCATCGGTAATATCCAACTGGGTACAGCTTTCAGCAGGGTTGACAAGGTACCTGTCTGTAAGGGCCTCCCTTCCCAGAAGCATCCGGTATTCCATCGTATCCCGGTTGGCAAGGGTTAGTTCTATTTCAAATTTTTCAGCTCCCAGTTTTACAGGGGTACGTATCACAAAACGTTCCTCTGAAATCCCGGAGGAACTTTTAACCGTCCTCCGGTCTACCATCCGGGCTTCACAAGTGAGGGCAATGCTGCGGTTATCCTGTAAAGGATGCACTTCAAATCGGACCCATTCCTCGGCATGCTTCATAAAGACCTTAAAATTGGTCGCCTGTATGGAGGACGTTTTGGCTCCCGAATCTACACGTGCTTTAATGGCCGGGATCCCGAGTTCCTCAAAAATGCACCATTCCTCACTCCCGAGGATCTTTAATTCTTTCATCGATAAGCTTTAGATAAGCCTGCTTTAATTTGCAGTTAAGTTTTAAGGCCTGCTGTTAGTCTGCAAGGAAGGTTTGTTGCGGGTCCAGAAAGTGTTTGAACTCCACCATATAACCGTTGGGATCTTCCACAAAAAAAGAGCGGTGTGCCCCGGTCCTGCCTTGAAGGAACAGTGTGTTTACAGGTAACTCAAGGGACATCCCTTTTAGTTTTTCCAATAAATCATTCCACTGTGTATCGCTAACCAGGACGCCGAAATGAAAGGCGGGCAATATCGCCTCTTCAAACTTATAGGATTTATAATGGAAACTGAAATCCCCGGACTTGGTAAAAGTGATCTGGTTGCCGAACAGGTTTATATCCACCCACTGTGTGGACATCCTGCCCAAACTGGCACCCAGGGTTTCTGTATAAAAAGCCTTGGTAGCCGATACGCTTACACAGGGAAGCGATAAATGAAAAGGGGTCTGGTGCATGTTTCGCAGTTGAAGTTAATCTTCGTCATCCTCCTCATCCTCTAATGGGATGTCCGGAATGGCTTCAGGGTCGTCCGAGTCAAAATCCTCATAATCTTCCTCATCGTAATTCGCCATCGTTTTTTCGAGGCGGGCACTGATCTTGACAAGGTATTTGGTGTCCTCGGTGGTTACCTCCACCGCTTCTATTCGTTCTCCCTGGGCGTTGCGGAAACTGATAATATGGTCGTCATCATATCCATCGGGATACCTTTCCACCAGAAGTTTGAGCACCTCAGGGGTTAATTTTTTAAAATCTACTATTACTCTTTTAAGGTTATCCATAATTACATGTTCAAAAGATAAGCAAAAATAAGTGGGGCAACAATAGTGGCATCGCTTTCTATAATGTATTTCGGGGTCTCAATCCCCAGCTTCCCCCAGGTTATTTTTTCGTTGGGAACCGCCCCGGAATAAGAGCCAAAGCTGGTGGTACTGTCACTGATCTGACAAAAATAACTCCAGAAAGGAGTGTCTGTTCGTTCCATGTCCTGGTACAGCATGGGCACTACGCAAATGGGAAAATCCCCTGCGATACCGCCCCCTATCTGGAAAAACCCGATCCCCTTTCCGGAATTTTCGGTATACCAGTCTGCCAGGTAGGTCATATATTCAATTCCCGACTTGACCGTGCTGGCGGAAAGCTCTCCTTTCAGGACATAGGAGGCAAAAATATTCCCCATAGTACTGTCTTCCCATCCCGGGCAAACCAGGGGCAGGTTTTTCTCCGCTGCAGCATACATCCAGGAATCTTTCAGGTCTATTTCATAGTACTCTTCAAGTACCCCTGAGAGGAGCATTTTGTACATATATTCATGAGGCAGGTAACGCTCCCCTGCTTCTTCCGCTTCCTTCCAGAGTTTGAATATATGCTCCTGCAGCCTTCTGAAGGCCTCCTCTTCAGGGATACAGGTATCGGTTACCCGGTTCAGGCCTTTTTCGAGCAATTCCCACTCATCCTGAGGGGTAAGGTCCCTGTAGTTCGGAACCCGCTTGTAATGGCTATGGGCTACCAGATTCATAATATCCTCTTCCAGGTTGGCACCCGTGCAGGAGATGATATGCACCTTATCCTGACGGATCATTTCAGCAAAAATCCTCCCGAGTTCTGCAGTACTCATGGCACCCGCCAGGGAAACCAGCATCTTGGCCCCCTGGTTGAGCTGTTCTTCATAGCCTTTGGCTGCATCCACCAATGCCGCAGCATTGAAGTGCTTGTAATAATGTGTAATGAAATCAGAAATCGGTCCCTTAGTAGTCATCGTCATCGAATTTAGGGAAGGCAGAACCCAATTTGTTATCCATCAGGTCAGCATCGTCGTCCAGCAACTCGTCTTGGCCTTCCTCCATAAATTTATAACTTAACATTTTATAATAAAGTTTTGCAGCAAGAAAATCGGAAGAGCGTTCTGCCGGGTTCGGGCAAAGTTCCACAATATCGAATCCCACCACATTCTTTTCATTAAAAACCTGCTTTAGAAATTCAAGGGTCTCATACCATAGCAGGCCGCCGGGTTCCGGAGTGCCGGTTGAAGGCATTATGGACGGATCCAGTGCATCCAGGTCGAAGGTAATAAAGACATTCTCTGTCATCAGATCAACTACTTTGTCCATCCAGAATTCATCGGCCACCATTTCGTGTGCAAAAAAGGTTTTTTCGGGGTCCATATAGGTCTTTTCCAAAACGTCCATGCTCCGGATCCCTACCTGTATCAGATTGGTTGTCTGGGCTGCCTCATGCACGGCACAGGCGTGGTTATACTGGCTGCCTTCATAAGACTTGCGCAAATCTGCATGGGCATCGATCTGCAATACGGTCAGGTTGTCAAAGCACTCGTTAAAGGCCCGGATAGAGCCTATAGAAATGGAGTGCTCTCCCCCGAAAAGGGTCACAAACTTGTTCCGTTTGATATAGTCTTTGGTTATTTTATGAACCTCATTTACAACCGCTTCAGGGCTTTCATCAACGGTTATGGGTTCCGTCAGGTAAATGCCCTGGCGATAGACTTCAGATTCCGTTTCAATATCGTAGAGTTCCATATTGGCAGAAGCTTCCAGGAATGCTTCAGGTCCCTTATCTGCCCCTTTCCCCCAGGTACTGGTACCGTCATAGGGTACGGGTACGAGTACTATTTTTGCTTTCTCCAGTTGCGCAAATTCATCCGGGATTCCCGCATAATTTTCCGATACCTTCATTTTATCTTTTTTATTGGTTTATACTTTTTTAGTTCCGATTAAAGTGTATTTACGTTTTTGATTTCCTAGCCGGATCATACCCAAGGATTGCAAGGTGATCTTCCGCTGTTTGTTGCTCCCGGAATACGGAAACCGATAATTTTCCTTTGGCATCCCTGTTGATCAGCAGGTGCTTCGGATGTGGGATCAGGCAATGTTGCAAGCCCCCAAACCCACCTATGCTTTCCTGATAGGCCCCCGTATTGAAGAAGCCTATATACAGGGGTTTCTCAGAATGGAATTTCGGCAGGTAAATGGCATTCATATCTTGCAGACTATTGTAATAGTCATCGCTATCGCAGGTAAGCCCGCCCAGCAGCACTCTCTCATAGGCCTCATTCCATCTGTTGACCGGAAGCATAATGAATCGTTTATTGATCGCCCAGGAATCCGGAAGGGTGGTAATAAAAGACGAATCAATCATATTCCACTTCTCCCGGTCATTCTGCTGTTTCTGATAGAGTACCTGATAGACGGCCCCACCGCTTTCTCCAACGGTAAAGCTCCCGAATTCTGTAAATATATTGGGTACGGGGATGTCTTCTTCTTTACAGGTGAGATTGATCTGATTAATGATCTCATCAATCATATACACGTAATCGTAATCAAAGGCCAGGGAATTTTTAGTCGGAAATCCTCCTCCTATATTCAGGCAGTCAAGGGAAGGACATATCTTTTTTAACCGCACATAGACCTTGAGGCACTTATTGAGTTCATTCCAGTAATAGGCGTTATCCCGAATCCCGGTATTGATAAAAAAGTGTAGCATCTTAAGCTCTACCTGATCATTTTCCTTGATCTGACTCTCATAAAAGGGTACAATATCCTTATAGCCAATCCCGAGGCGCGAGGTGTAAAACTCAAATTTGGGTTCCTCTTCGGATGCGATTCGAATTCCTACCTTAAACGGATCCTCAATCGCTTCGGAGAGCAGCGAGATTTCCTCATAATTATCAATTATTGGGATGCAATTCCGGTGGCCGCCGTTGATCAGCCGGGCGATGTTTTCAATATAAGCAGCTCTTTTAAACCCATTGCAGATCACATAGGTATTGTTCCTGATACGCCCCTCAGCCTTGAGGTTTTCAACAATATTTATGTCGAAAGCAGAGGAGGTTTCAATATGGATATCATTCTTTAGGGCCTCGTGCAACACATACTGAAAGTGGGAGCTCTTGGTGCAATAACAATAGTAATACTTCCCGGCGTAATTGTGTTTTTCAATAGCATTGGCGAACCACTGCTTCGCTCTTCCGATGTTTTCAGAAATTTTTGGCAGATAGGTAAATTTCAGCGGACTTCCGTATTTGGCAACCAGGTCCATTAGCGGAATGCCGTGAAACATCAGGTTGGAATCCTTCAGCTCAAACTCCTCGGTGGGAAAATAATAGGTCTGATCTATCAGATCTTTATAGGTGATATTCATTAAAATTTCGGTTGTAAGTGTTTCGGGTTTGCAGGGTGCGTCCCTTTTACCCATATGAAAGTTTAATTTACAATAGAAATTGCAAGTTAAAAGGCGATTTTAAAATAGAAAGAAAATAAGCAGGAAATATATTGCAAAAACCACTCAATAATACTGAGGAAAATTGAGTTCCGGAAACCGGTCGGTCAGCTTGCTGCTGGCTGCGGTTTTCCGCCCATTTGAAAGTAAAAAGGCCCACGCTTCTAGATACGCTGTTAGGATTAAAAAACTTTGCATTTTTCGGGTGTAAATGAAGTCAATTTTTTTTAATAATAATCTTTTTTGCACTTTTTTTTTAACCCCTTATCTCAGGAGCTGTTTTAAGCCGGTATTTATTGTAATTTAGATTCTTGAGAAATACAATCTAAACCAGATGAGAACAGTTATTTACCTGATTCTGAATTTGATGCTGCTGGGGCCACTGGCTATGAATGCTCAATTGGAAACGGGAGTGTACCGGGCCACTGAGCGACTGGATAATGGAAAACGCAATTACCTGTTGTTGGTATCCGAAGATTACCTGATTCACAGTATTTATGATTCAGAACCTGCTCGTTTTATTTCAACAATGGGAGGGTTTTATGAGATTTTGGAAGACAGCCTGAAAGTAGCCCTGGAATTCAATTCCGATTTCAGCGAAACCGGCAAAAGAGAGTATCTCACTACTTTGGGGTATACAGACGGGAAACTGATCCTGAACGGGAATGATAACAGGCCCTACCAAAAAGAACCGGGTTTGGAGCAAACCCTGGACGGCACCTGGTTGTTCGGAACCCGCGGGCCGGACACCGGCCAGGAGCGAAGGGGAGATTCAGGCCCGAGAAAAACGCTGAAATTCCTCAAAGACGGCTATTTCCAGTGGATTGCCTATAATACGGAAACCATGGACTTTAGAGGCACTGGGGGCGGGCGTTATGCTGCCGATAACGGGAAATATACTGAAGTGATACAGTTTTTTTCAAGGGATGATTCCAGGGTCGGAGCCGAATTGGATTTCAATTTTGAGCGAAAAGGGTCAGACTGGCACCACAGGGGAAAGAATAGCCGTGGGGAACCCATGTATGAAATCTGGCAACTGCGTTAATAGGCCTTAGCCGGCCTGAACGCCTTATCCTCCATTCGTATTGTCAATATCAGACTTTCCACCACTTTTGCTGAGCAGCCGGATGGAGTGTATTTCGATCTTCTTATCCAGGGGTTTCAGCATATCATACATATTGAGTGCGACTACACTGGCCCCATGCATGGCCTCTACCTCAACCCCGGTTTTATAATTTGTTTTGACGGTAATCCTGATATAGATTCTGAGGTCCCTGATCTCATACTCGATCTGGGTACTTTCAATGGGCAATGGGTGGCAATCGGGCAGGAGGTCCGGAGTCTTCTTAACTGCCAGCAGCCCGGCCGCCTTGCTCATCTCAAAAACGTCTCCTTTGGGAACCCTACCCTGCTCAATGGCATCAAGTGTTTCCCTACTTCCCAATAGGACCACAGCCTCAGCAGTTGCAATCCGAAGGGTCACCTTTTTATTCGTAATATCAACCATACTCAGGTATTGACCTTCCAGCTGTATGAACTGTCTTCCAGCAGCTCTTTCCCAAAAACAGGAAGTTCCTTTTTTATACGTTCAACCAAATGATGCAGCGCTTCAAATACTTCTTTCCTATGGGGAGAGGAAACAAAGACGAAAAGGCAAATTTCCCCCACCTTCACCTCGCCCAGGCTGTGGTAGACATGCATGCAACTCAGCTGATATTTTTCAAAACAGGCTTCGCGTATCTCATGCATTTTTTGTTCTGCCATCTCCTCATAGGCTGTATATTCTATAGCCCGTACCCTTTTACCCTCCAATTCATCTGCCCGCACCTGCCCCAGGAAGATATCGTGGGCCCCGATATCGGTTTTGGACTGATGTTTGGCTATTGAATTAGCGATAAATTCCGGGCTTATGGCCCCGGAAACAAAAAGGGTCTTCTTCTTTGCTTTCATAACAGCTGCCTTTGTTGACTAAGGTACCAAAGTTTTCAAAAAGTATTCATAAATTCGCAGACCCATTTGGCCCCGTAGTTCAATGGATAGAATAGAAGTTTCCTAAACTTTAGATGCAAGTTCGATTCTTGCCGGGGCTACGAATAAGCACAAAAGGCCTTTGCGAAAGCAAAGGCTTCTATTTTTGAGGACTGTCCTCACCAAGCTGGCTTGAGTGAGGACAGGACGAGAAAAGAGAACCAGCCTGCGTCAGCAGGATGGGCTTTTGTATTTTCAACACGAGGTCCAAAAGAACAGCGAAGCTATCTCTTGCTAAATTGTCCATCCAACTGCTGAAACGAGATCAAAACCAGCCTGCGTCAGCAGGATGGGCTTTTGTATTTTCAACACGAGGTCCAAAAGAACAGCGAAGCTATCTCTTGCTAAATTGTCCATCCAACTGCTGAAACGAGATCAAAACCAGCCTGCGCCAGCAGGATGGCCTTTTGTATTTTCAGCGCGAGGCCCAAAAGAACAGCGAAGCTATTTCTTGCCATTATCGCCAACTAAACACTTCAGTAAAAAGAGAACCAGCCTGCGTCAGCAGGATGGGCTTTTGTATTTTCAACACGAGGTCCAAAAGAACAGCGAAGCTATCTCTTGCCATTATCGCCAACTAAACACTTCAGTAAAAAAAGAACCAGCCTGCGTCAGCAGGATGGGCTTTTGTATTTTCAACACGAGGTCCAAAAGAACAGCGAAGCTATCTCTTGCTAAATTGTCCATCCAACTGCTGAAACGAGATCAATACCAGCCTGCGTCAGCAGGATAGACTTTTGTATTTATTTAGTCTTCTAACTCCACAACCAACTCAATCTCCACTGCAATCCCCCTGGGCAGAGAGCCCATTCCAACAGCGGCACGCGCATGTTTGCCGCGTTCCCCGAATACCTCCACCATGAGGTCAGAAAATCCGTTGATCACTTCCGGCTGGTTTGTAAAATCGGGAGTGGCATTGACCATCCCCAATACCTTGACAATCCTTTTGACTTTGGACAGGTCTCCCAGCTCAGCTTTTAATACAGCCAGCTGATTGAGCGCTACCAGGCGGGCAGCTTCATACCCCTCTTCGATACTGAGGTCTGCCCCCAGTTTTCCGGTTACATAGGTCCCATCTTCCTTTTTGGGCCCTTTCCCGGCCAGGAACAACAGCTTACCGCTGCGCACGGCATTCACATAGTTAGCCACTGGAGTGGCGGCCACCGGCAGGCGAATCCCCAATTCCTGGAGTTTTGCTTCCGGGTCAAAATCGGCATTTGCGAGTTCATTACTTTCAGGAAGGGGTCTGCTTAATTGCTCTTCTTTACATGCAGTTGTAGTTATAACAAGAAAGGCTAAGCATAATGCAAAAGATGTTTTCATGGATCACAGGTTTGGTATGAGCCTTAAATATACAAAGGAATTGACCTTAAAACCCCAATGAACTTATTAATACGATTGGCCCGGGTTTCCCCTGGCAACTCCCTCATAGTTCCTCCTCCTCATATTCAAATAATTGCTCAATAGGGAGGTCAAACAACCTGGATATTTTAAAGGCGGTGGGCAGGCTGGGATCAAATTTTCCTTTTTCAATAGCGTTTATTGTTTGCCGGGAAACCCCGACAGAATCAGCCAGGGCCTCCTGCGTCCATTGCCTTTCGGCCCGCAACACGCGAATTTTATTCTTCATTTCAATTCGGGATTAGCGGTACCTGTTGTTGTTTACCATTACGGATGCCATATAACAAATCCCCATAAAGATTACCAGAAAACTGATTTCGGCATCCCAGGGAATGACATTGGTGGTATCCAGGAGGGAATACGCCAGGCCCACTACCAGGGTAAGGCCAAGGGTTAGCCCCATGGATTCCAGCTGTATCTTTTTTTCCAGTTCATCGGATTGCTCAATAAACCGCCTGTTGGCCAGGATCATTCTTACTCCTAGCAGCAGGCTGATTGCAATAGCTGCAATGGTCAGGGCTTTGTTCCCATCCCAAAGGAACTTATTGCCGAAGGTAGCCAGAGCTATGGACAAAGTCCAGGCCAGAGTCCATCCGGCCAGATTACCCGTTATCCGTTTACGTTGATTTTTTTTATTCATATCTATTGTTTTCATGTCAATACTATTTGTCTTTATGTAAAGTTTATTTGACAAATATAAACATTATTTTTAAAATGTCAAGTCTTATTTACTTTTTGTGAGTAGATAGTAGCCTAACACGCTAAATATGTGTTACATAGCCCTTCCCAAATTGCACTTCTGTCAAAAACATAGTACTTTTCCTACAATTGTTTTTGGCTTGTCTTTATTGTTTGTTTATCAGTGCTTTAACTCCTATTTATTCCGTATCTTATAGGAAACAACCTAAAACCTATTACAATGAAAAAACTAAGTCTATTACTGGTCTTGTTCACTGCTTTTACATTAAGTGCACAAGAGTACTATTTCACCACCTACAATTTTACGGTTGAACCACAAAATGTGGAAACGGTTTACAATCTTTTTGACGCGTATTACTCCAAAAATAAACCTGCCGGAGTTAGCGTAGGATTGTATGAGAACCACTTCAACGATCCTGAGAATAACTTTTCTCATTCTGTAGTTTTTGGGGGGTCTTTGGAGAATTTAGGAAATATGTATTCCGGGGGGAATGATACATGGAACCTATTCCTTACGAAACTCAATCAGCACATCAAGGAAGGTTTCAGTTCGGCCATGGGGTCACGTCGTGCTATTCACGGTGATACCAGTACGCCTCATCCGGTACAACGCTACTTCCTTTTACATGTAGCTGAAATGGATAAATTCACTGATGCCTACAACAAGCGACTTACCACAATCAATCCGGCAGGAAGATTGAGTATGATGGGCACCATTTCAGCCGGTAGAGGACCAGACGGGGCCAATGTCTGGGTAATTAATGGCTTTAAAGACTTCAAAGCGGCAATTGGTGGAGTGGATGCCCTGATGACTGATGCCCAGAAAAAAACAATGGATGCGGCCTGGGAGGAATCAAGGGCTAACAGCGGGGATGTCACTCTGGTGCGCTCAGGCATGCGCGTATTATTGAAGAGCTGGTAAAACCGTTTGGAATTGAAATAATTATGTAAACCCGGCACCTTTTGGCGTCGGGTTTTATCATACCCCAAATTTTTAATCCTTTACATACTTATCCGTTCCCAAAATCGTTTTATTCAGGTATGAAGTCTCATCATTTAATTAGCATATGCCTTTATTTTAGTTGCATTGCAGTCTCCGCACAGCAATGGCATACCGATTTCCCAAAGGCGCAGGCGGTTGCCGCTAAGGAGAATAAACCCATTGTACTGGTTTTTCAGGGTTCCGACTGGTGCGCCCCCTGTATAAAACTGGACCGGGAAGTATGGGATACCGCTATTTTCAAAGAATTTGCTGCTTCCCACTTTGTAATGGTAAAAGCGGATTTTCCAAGAAAAAAGAAAAATGCCCTGCCGGAGCAGCAGGCAAAGGCCAATGCTGCCCTGGCCGATCACTATAACCCCAATGGCGTCTTCCCTCTGGTAGTTATTATGGATACCAAAGGAAGGGTAAAAGGCCGTGCCAGCTATGAGAAACTCGGCCCGGAGGCCTATATTGCAAAACTGTTAGCCTTTATCCAGTCAGACCCATGAAAAAATTGCTACTCTGTGCATTTATGGTTACGCTCTCTGCGGCTGGACAACAAACCCACCGGGAAGCCGTGACCCTGATGGGTAGTAATTTTGAGATTACAGTTGTTGCAGATACCCCTCGCCAGGCCGATCAGTGGATTGAATTGGCTGTTACCGAAATCCGCCGGATTGAAGCCCTTATTTCTTCCTGGGACCCTGCTTCCGAAACCTCAGAAATCAATCGTCAGGCCGGGATTAAACCTGTAAAGGTATCCCGGGAGTTGTACCAGCTCATAAAGCGGGCCATCGGGATCTCTGCACTTACTGACGGGGCTTTTGACATCAGCTATGCCGCCATGGACCGGATCTGGAAGTTCGATGGGAGCATGAGGGACCTTCCCGATCCAAAAGCTATTGAACAATCCGTAAGGCTTGTGGGTTATAAAAACATCCTCCTGAATGAAAAGGAAGGAACTGTCTACCTGGTTAAAAAGGGAATGAAAATAGGATTTGGCGGTATTGGGAAGGGTTATGCTGCAGACCGGACAAAAGAGGTCCTGGTCAGGGCCGGGGTACCAGCCGGGATCATAAATGCCTCCGGCGACATGAACTCCTGGGGGAAACAAAATAATGACAAACCCTGGCAAGTGGCTATTACCAACCCCATGTACAAAACCAAATCATACGGTATGCTTCCGCTTCAGGGCAGGGCTGTGGTCACTTCAGGGGATTATGAAAAACACGTCACCTTTGAAGGGGTTCGCTATGCCCATATCATTGACCCGCGTAGCGGATATCCGAGTACCGGGATTATCAGTACAACGGTCTTTGCTCCTAAAGCCGAGCTGGCAGACGCACTGTCTACAGCTGTTTTCGTGATGGGGATTGAAGCCGGGCTGGACCGCATAAACCAGATCCCGGAGGTAGATTGTATTATAGTGGATTCCTCAGGAGCATTGCATACTTCCAGGGGTATAGCGTTAAATTATTCGAGATGAGAAAATTTATTGTTTTAGGGCTTATGGCAGGTTTGCTGCAACTCCAATCGTGCGTGGTCATCAAGGAATACGAAATGGTAAACCTCAATGACCCCGACATGTCCCTTACGGATCAGAAGTGTGACCGAAACCTTATTGTAATGCATTCCTACAGGGAAGGAGCAGCCGGGGCAAACGGCGGTAAAACCGGAGGCGGATGCGGTTGCAATTAAGAAAATACATGCTGCAGAAGGTCCTGTACATCTTTATGTTGCTACCGCTCTCGGTTGGATTTGCCCAACAGCAGGATCCTCAGAAACCCTATCAGAAACGTGTGCTGGAAAGTACCGAGATAGACTTTCTGAGCAGTTACTACCAACAAGACGGGGAAAATGCAGCGGTTACAGGGGGGATTGGGACGGAAGAACTCACTGATGTTACCGGAAATGTAATCATAACCATTCGGCTTAACGCCAATGATATATTAAGTATAGACGCCGGGGTTTCTGCCTATACCTCGGCTTCCTCTAGCAATGTCAATCCATTTGACGGGCCCGCCGACCCCTTTGTGGCCAGTAGCGGGGCCTCTGGTAATGATGTGTGGTCCAGCGCCGTTTTTAACTACTCTCATAGTTCTGACGACAGGAACGCAATCTGGGGCGCCCGCTTTTCCGTTGCCACGGAATACGACTATTTTTCTCTGGGGGCAGGGGGGAGTTATACCCGGCTTTTCAACCAGAAAAATACAGAGCTGAGCATTCGGGCCAACGCCTACTTTGACCGCTGGACCACAATTTACCCCATAGAGCTTAGGCCTTTTGATACAGGGGGCAGCGGATTGAACGACCCACTCTTTGCCCTTTTTCCCATCACGGGTGAATCCAACTACAACCCTGATTTTACGGGGTTTTCAGATAAGGGTCGGAATTCGTATACCCTGGGGTTTGGTTTTTCCCAAATCCTTTCAAAAAATATGCAGGGAAGCCTCGCCCTGGACCTGATCAGCCAGCAGGGCCTGCTCTCTACCCCTTTTCAAAGGGTTTATTTCCAGGATGTGCCCGATAGTTTTATGGACGGTTTCCACCTTGCCGAGGACATAGAGCGCCTGCCGGACAACCGGTTCAAAATTGCCATAGGTGGTCGCTTAAATTATTTCCTGAATGCTACTTTGAGTATCCGTACCTATTATCGCTACTATACGGATGACTGGGGTTTGTCTGCACATACGGCCCAATTGGAAATTCCCTGGAAGCTTACAGACCGCTTTACCCTTTATCCTTCATACCGCTATTACAGTCAGGGCGAAACCGATTATTTTAGCTCCTATAATGAGCATCTCTCAACAGCAGCCTTCTACACCTCGGATTTTGACCTGTCTGCATACAACGCCAATCAATACGGTTTGGGCCTGGGGTATACCGATATTTTCACAGGGTTACGCCTTTTCCATTTCGGGCTTAAGAGCATACAGCTCAAATACTACTATTACGACCGGAACTCCCCTTTCTCCTCTCATATTGTAACCGCCGGCTTTAATTTTGTGCTGGATAATTGAAAAGAAGAAATGGTATTTTAGTAACACCTCGCCCAAATAACCTGGGAGCCTTTCAACTCAGAACCTCAGCCGGGGCGCATCCTGATTTTGTTCGTGATACAAGTCTGCCAGTTCGTTCATGAGAAATTCCACTATTCGCTCCTCAGAGGCCCCTTTTTGGTAGAATTTATAGGCATCGGGAAACTGCTCTTTCAGGAAAAAATCAAGGTCGTCTGAACCGTAATCATGGAAGGCATTCCAGGACCGCAGCCCTTCGAGCATCTTGCGATGGGCCACAAACCGCCTTCGGGCCGTTTCAAAATCGCGCTGAACCCTTCGCTTGTTTTTGTTTTCTTCTTTGCTGGATTCTGCATATAGTTCCTGAAAAGCCATAGTAACGCGACGGTCGGCCTCAATCGCCTCTGCAATCAAACGAAAATAGGCCCGGCTGACCAGTTTGGGATAACGATCCAGAAAAACCGGCGAGGCCTCCGGCCTCACTTCGGTCATTTTTACAGAAGGGAGGGCGTAGAATTCCGGTGAATCTCGCTCATCTGCCATAGCTGCAGAAACACTTGCCTGTTCCCACTGCCTGGAGCGGATCACCTCCTGCCATGCTTCGGCATACGGATCTTCCTGTTGTTTCAGGCCGCCACAACCCAGCAGCAACTGAAAGGATAAACAAAGAATAAAAATCCTGTAGCTTTTAAGCATACTGTCTTAAAGTATATGTTCTATAAAAGAAAACATTTTATGGCGATTTGAAATCAAAAGCAGACCATAAGAGCTCAATTATCGTTCAACCACCCGCTAGTCTGCATCAATGGCTCCTATCCCGGCTTCATATAGCGCTTTATTCAGTGACGGCAATTCCTCCTCAAGGATTTTCACAGCATCCGAGCGATATTTCAACCATCGCTGGTTCAAGCGACCAACCAATTCCACCGTGCCCTTATTGACTTTCGGAATGCTGCTGTCTGCGTGATTAAAGGCCGTGATATATTCAGCAGTAAATCCATTTACATAATTCTCTACATCGTCATAAGCCTTGGAAAGCCTTTGCACCATTATGGAGTCCCAGGTTTTCATGCGTTCCTGCAAAGCCACTGCTTTTGCATGTAATTCTTTTTGGCTTCCTGCATCCAGCTTTTCTATTACTTCTGCCAGGCGATTTTGTGCCCGGAAGAGCTTGTTCGTCATATTGGTCATCTCCTTATAGGTGGCCTCAGCCTCACTCATAAAACTGTGATATTCCGCATAATCCTGGGCAGAGACAGGCAGCATTGGGTTAGGCAACAAACGGGCCTTGGAAGTAAGTCGCTCTCCTTCGAAACTAAGCTGAAGGGTATACTCCCCGGGTTGTGCCTGATGCCCCCGAAAACTTCCTTCAATATACACCTCGGGAGCCCCTGGGAGGATGGGGTAGCGCAAATCCCAGACCATACGATTTAAGCCGGCCTTTTTAGGCAGCAGGGGTGCCTTGGGCGGGGCCCCTTCATATGCCTTGTAATCCGGATCGGGAAGGGAACTGTAGGAACGCACCAGTGCGCCTGTGGCATCCCTTATTTCCAACTTCAGTGGCGCCGAATCCGCAAGTACAGGCAGGTTGTAATAAATGACCATTCCGCTGGCAGGGTTTACTCCTTCGAACGCCCCGGTTCCGCTGGGGTCATTCCCATTCATGGAACTGCCCCAATTGGGAATAGTGGCAGGCTCCGGCGTGTACAAATGTGCTTTGGGGACCGCGCCCTTATGTTCCCTTAATACATGCATGTCGTCAAAAATCCAGAAGGACCTGCCCTGAGTGGCCAGGACCATATCCCCGTGCCGGATTTGTAAATCAGTAATGGGAACCACTGGCAGGTTGGATTGGAAGAGCTGCCATCTCGATCCCCCGTCAAAAGAAAGATAGAGGCCGGTCTCCGTCCCCGCAACCAGCAGGTCCTTACGGACCGGATCTTCCCGTACAACCCTGGTATAAGCCCCAACGGGGATATTTGCGGTGATATTTTTCCAGCTTTTTCCGAAATCCGTGCTTTTATAAAGGGCCGGGGCATGGTCATTAAACTTATAACGGGTAGTGGCAATATAAACTGTTGCCGGATCGTGTGGCGACACCTCAATGGCATTAACCAGCGTTTCCGGCATTCCCTTTGGGGTGATATTTTGCCAGGAGCCCCCGTTGTCTCTGCTGATATGCACCAGGCCGTCATCACTGGCTGTATAGAATACTCCCTTTTGGTGAGGCGACTCCGCAATATAACTGATGGTTCCGTAGTTCTCAGCACCCACGGCCTCATTGGTATACGGCCCCCCGCCATTGCCCTGTTTATCGTCCTGATTACGGGTCAGGTCGGGCGAAATCACTTCCCAGGAATAGCCTTCATCACGAGTACGCAGTACATATTGGGCACAGTGGTAGTAGGTGTTCGGTTCATGCATGGATTTTATAATCGGGGCATTCCAATTGAACAAATACTTCATTTCCCGGGCCGGCAATCCCAGATACAGGTTGGGTTCAATCATCACCCTGGTGCTGGCTTTTGAATTTACATCCAAAAGGTTGACTGTTCCCAGATAACTCCCCCCCATGACTTTTTCGGGATTATCGGGGTCAAAGGCGAGAAAGGCACTTTCTCCCCCGGCCGATGCCTCCCAGTGTTCCTCCCCGATACTCCGGCTGCCAATACCAATACTGGCAATCTTAACCGAGCTGTTATCCTGTTGCCCTCCATATAAATTGTAGGGAAAAAGGCTGTCCGTAGCCACGCGGTAGAATTGGGCCGTAGGCATATTATCCTGCCGAGACCAGTTCTTTCCCCCGTCAAAGGTTATTTCTGCCCCTCCGTCGTCCGAAATAACCATATTATTTGAATTATCAGGATTGATCCATAAATCGTGGTAATCTCCATGGTGGGTGCGGATCTCTTCCCAGCTCTTTCCGCCATCTATGGATCGGTAGGTGTCGGCACTGAGTACATATACGGTGTGTTCATCGTTAGGGTCCGGGAATACCTCAATATAGTACCAGGCGCGCTGCAATAGGCGGTGGTCCCCGCTTACCCGGCTCCAATTTTTCCCGGCATCCGAAGAGGTGAACAATCCTCCTTTTTCCTTATAGGTATCGCTTTCGACCAGGGCATACACCCTGTTTGGGTTGGCCCGGGAAACGGCCACTGCAACCTTCCCTTTTTCTTCCGGCAGGCCTTCATGGATCTTTTCCCAGTTTTCACCCCCATCTGTAGACTTATATATGCCACTTCCGTCACCCCCACTGATTACTTTCCACGGCGTCCTGAGGTGCTCCCACATCCCCGCGTACAAAACCTGTGGATTCTGGTAATCTATGGAAAGGTCGCTACATCCGGTAAGCTCGTTTACAAACAGTACCCGTTTCCAGCTTTTGCCCCCGTCTGTGGATTTGTAAACGCCGCGCTCTGCATTGGGGCCATGAAGGGCCCCCTGGGCAGCCACCCAGACAATATCTGGGTTAAGAGGATGAATTATGATCCTTGAAATATGACGGGTTTGTTCCAGCCCCATATGTTCCCAGGTTTTCCCGGCGTCCAGGGATTTGTAAACCCCATCCCCGTACGAGGTCATAACTCCCCGGGGAGCGTGCTCGCCCATGCCCACGTAAACCACATTTGGATGGCTCTCAGAGACGCTCACCGTTCCCACCGAACCCGTCTTAAAATACCCGTCCGAAATATTCTCCCATTTCTGTCCGGCATCGCTTGTCTTCCACAAACCGCCTCCGGTGGTACCCATATAATAGGTGAGCGGGTCGCCCACCACCCCGGATGATCCGGTAGACCGGCCTCCGCGGAAAGGACCTATGTTCCGGAATTTTGCAGGCTTTAAAAAGGTGTTGAGTTCCTGTGAAAAGCCGAGAATCCCGGAAAAGGAGAAAATAAGCGCAAGGGTGATTTTTTTCATTTCAGCTGGTTTTTAAAGAGGCTTATAAATGTAGGAATAGTTTCGTACATTTTAAATCCGAATACTAGACCGATGAAAAACTACAGATTCCTCTTAATTGCACTCTTTAGTCTGTTTTATTTAACCAGCAATCAAGCACAGGATAAGGTTGCCCTTTTGGATGACATGATCCGGGAAGGGATTCAGGACTGGCATATTCCGGGAATGACCGCCATAGTTGTTCAGGAGGGGGAAGTGGTTTTTAGTAAAGTGTACGGGGTCAGAAACATAGAGAGCCAGAAGGGCGTTAACCGGGAAACCCTATTCAATATGGGGTCTACAACCAAGGCTGTGGTTTGCATGGCCCTTGGGAAATTAGTAGATCAAAAAAAACTAAAGTGGGACGATAAGGTTCGTTCCCACTTGCCTGAATTCAGGCTTTCAGACCCTTATATAACGGAAGAGGCCAGGGTGCAGGACTTACTAACCCATAACCTGGGAATTGCTCCTGCGGACCTGCTTTGGGTGATAGACAGTGTTTCTACAGAGCAGACAGTGGCGCGTTTTGCCCTCTCGGAAAAGTCATACCCGCTTAGGGGAGGATTCGCTTACAACAATATGATGTACGCCGTAGCGGGTGAAGTAATAGAGGCTGTTTCTGGGGTGCACTGGACAAAATTTGTTGAAGAGCATATCTTCAAGCCGCTGGAAATGGAGCGGACCGTTGCCAGGGTATCCGATATTTTTAGTTCGGGCAATTATGTGACCCCTTACCAGTACGATACAGCCGAAGGCCTGGATCCGGCACCGTTTAACCGCTCCGACCAGATTGGGGCCGCAGGGATGATCTGGACCTGTACGGCTGATATGGAGCATTATTTGCAGATGCTGTCCCAGGGAGGCGTTTATAAAGGAAACCGCCTGCTGAGTCCGGAAACCTTCTCCTATTTATTTAAGCCGCATGCTTTTGTGGGAGCAACAAATTTTTATCCGACTCAGGAACTTACCAAACCGGATTGGATGACCTATGGGTTGGGCTGGTTCCAGCATGACTACCGCGGACATAAACTGGATTTTCATACCGGCAGTATAGCGGGGCTGGTGGCCATTGCAGGAGTTATTCACGATACCAAAACCGCAGTATATGTACTGGCAAACCGGGACCACGCCGAACTGCGGCATGCTATTTTATATAAAGCAATGGACCTCTGGGCCTTTAACGATTCTGAGCGACACTGGCACCGGGAAATTTTTGATCTCTACGAAAAAAGAAAGGGACTTGCAGAAGCGGCTCTTGAAAAATTCAATAAGAGTCAAATACCCGGCACTTCCACAAGCCAGTCATTACAGGCATTTAGGGGCAGATATACCCATCCTATGTTGGGGGAGGCAATGGTTAATGTTGCTGAATCAGGGCTGGAGATAACTTTCAATGGGTTTGTAAACTTCAATGCGGAACATTGGCATTATAACTCCTTTATCTCTGACAAGGAAAACAAGCTGCAAAGCCGCCTGCTCTTTACCTTTGAGATAGGGCCAGAGGGGACCGTTTCAAAACTGGGCGCTTTTGGGGAATATTTTAAAAAAGTTTCCGAATAGTAATGCCTTAGCCTATTACTCAGGAACCGAAATAGTGATGTTGCGGTACTCTACAGGGCCGTGGTCTCCCTGCAGGTAAATAGGACCGGGCGCAGCTTCATTGCTGTCCAGGGCCCCACCCGTTATCCCAGGAATGATCTGGTTGCCGATAATGGTCTTTCCGTTGGCCACAACCGTTACCCTTCTGCCCACCAGCGTAATATCATAAGACTGCCATTCACCCGCTTTTTTTGCAACATTTTCATTGGGCGTGAGAAATCCATAAACCCCGCCAAGGTATACTGATGAAGGCTGCTTGCCAAAGCTGTCTTCCACCTGCACCTCATAGCGGCCCCTGAGGTAAACCCCGGAGTTGGAATGCTCCGGATAGCGAAATTCTATATGCAATTTAAAGTCTTCGAACGTCTCCTCCGTCCTGAGGTTTACGCCGGATGCCGGGCTGGTAAGGACCCCGTCTTTTACAAACCACTGGTTGGCTGCATTTTCTGAAACCGGAATCCAGCCGCTCAAGCTATTTTTATCCAAAAGGGAGCGTGGTTCGGACCAGGCAGCGGGAGCTTCCCGCAACAAAATTGGAGCTCTTTCCCCTGTAAAGGAAAGCGCGTTCCCCATATGGTCCACAATATTGCCTTCCATCCGGTCTGCATTTACCGTGCCTGTTAAGTGCATATAGTGGGTTCCTATCCACTGAGGGGGAATACTAAAGGAGAACAAGCCGTCTTTCCACATTACCTCAGCAATGGGCCGGGCACTTCCGGCATAACTGACGTAATAACCCACCAGGGCCTTATTGCCCGATTGTTTTACCTCCAGCCAGGAAGGCATTGATCTTTCCCCATTGGAAACCTTTAAATCCCAGCGACCGATTATTTCGTCCTGGGCTTTCAGAATACTACTACTAAATAGGCAAAGGAATGCTAGCAGGCTTGCCTGCCGTAAAATAATTTGCTTCATCTGTTGGCTGATTAATTCCTCCGTTTGAAATCTGTTAGCGTTACGGATTTTTGATATTATCGATTAATTTTGAAACTCTCCAGTTTTACGTCATCCGGACCGTCATTATCAAAGGGGTATTCCATCTGGTCCTGTATGTTGTAGAGGGAAATCAGGATGAATTCCGTCAGGAGGATGATAAAATATACCACCCATGCGTTTTCTTCGGCTCCTATATTGTAAATGATGGTGGGTGCGTATACCAATGGAAAAAGATAAATAAATATCAGGCAGTAGGCCTTCAGGGACTGAGGGGTACGATGCGTATTTATGGCATAGGCATTTTCAAATGCTTCCTGCAAGCCATTCATATAACGGAAGATCCTGTCTTTCACTTTCATCGGAATAAATTCAGTTAGCTCCAGGGTAAAATTGTGCAGTTTGCTGATTTGTTCATCCACCAACTGGGGTTTGGTCCCGTTTTCTCCCAAATTATGGATTACCGCATCACTGATATCAATGAGTATCCCTTCCAGTTTATCCTTGTCTTCCTTATTGAGGTTGAAGCTCATCTGAATATAAAAGTATACCGTTTTCATGGCCGACCGGAACTGGCTCATATGTTCAAGGGCTTTTTCCCGACGTTTGAAGGCACCCCTTATATTGAAAACCAGGGGAAATACAATAGCGATGCTCAGCAGGGTGAGATCAACATTAAAATCCAGATTAAAATGAATAGAAAGGTATGTAACAATTACAGAAATAATTGCCACCCAGAGGGTTTTTAAATTTATTATGACAGTATATAGACTAATATTCTAATTTTTAGTACCTTATGGAAATAACCTATCACCAAGATAATGAAAAATCGGCTTACACCTCTGTTTTACTTGTTATTTTTCGGACTATTCGCAGGCCTTTCGGCCCAGGAAACCCAAAGTGTCGCGGAAAGAGAAACCACTCCGCTATTCGCGGATGAAGGGGCGCTGCCCGTTCGCCTGAATTACTCCAATACGGAAATGAAGCGTAAGACCAATGACAGCACCTATCTGAATTCGGTAATGCAATATCAGAAAGCGGACGGCAACTGGGATTCAATGGAAATCCGCGTCAGGGCCAGGGGAAACTGGCGGATGAAAAACTGTTTTCTGACACCGGTAAAAATCAGGATCCGCAAAGCGGCAGCCAAGGGCACCCTTTTTGAAGGCAATAAGGAATTAAAGGTGGTCCTGCCCTGTGCAAATTCCGATATAGGGAACGATTGGGTCCTGAAAGAGTTGCTGGCTTATAAAATGTATGAGATCATCACTCCCTATCACTTTAAGACCAGGCGCCTGGCTGTTGCCTATACGGACCAGCGGGGTAAAAAAGGTAAAGATTACGAACTGGAAGGTTTTCTGATAGAAGACATCAGCCGGGTAGCAGACCGGGTGGGTGGCAAAAAACTCAAAAGGTCTGTACATCCCTTACAGCAAGAAGATATTTGCTCCATCCAGAATGACTTTTTTCAATTTCTGATTGGAAATACAGATTATTCGGCCGCCTACCAGCATAATGGTAAACTGATTTTTGTAGAAGGCATGAAGGCTATTCCGGTTCCCTATGATTTTGATATGTCCGGACTGGTGAACGCCAATTACGCGGTAGTTTCCGAAATACAGAATGAAAAATTACCGATTTCCCGGGTCACACAGCGACTTTTCCGCGGATGGCAACGGGATGCTGCCCTATATGAAGAAACCCGGCAGCGCTATATCTCCAAAAAACCGGAAATTATGGCCTTGTTAAATAGCTATAAATCCGAATTCAAAAGTTCCAAACAGTTTGAAGAGATGCAAGAGTTTGTTGCGGGATTCTTTGAAGTGCTGGAAGATCAGGAAAATTACCGCGATAAAATCATCAGCTCCCTGCGCACGTCAAAATAGGCCAACAGCAGCTTTAACGAAATAATTCTTCAAGTGGTTTTCCACTGACCCCACTTGGCATTTGCAGGTTGAGGATCATGGAAAGTGTTGGGGCAATATCCGTTATGGAAACGGGTCGTACGGAACTGCCTCGTGAAATCCCTTTACCAAACCACAACAATGGAACATGCCGGTCGTAAGCATAACCGGAGCCGTGGGTTGTACCCTTCACACCGGGGATTTTCAATCGTATATCCGTAGACTGTATAAAACCGGGTTCGAAAGCCAGTAGCACATCTCCGGAGCGTTTGGGGTGAAATCCATTCTGAATCAAAGCCGGTATCCCCTGGGTAAATTCCTGGTTTTTTAGGTCCGTTGCGGTGAGGGCATGACGCACTCCGTTCTGATTTCCCATAAATTCAGCTACGGCGCGCTGTATCTCTTCCAGAGACTGCTTTTTTTCGGCAATCAGTTTATGGTCCAGGTAAATGTTTTCGTATTCAAAACGTTCCACCCAGGGAAAGGCCCCGTACTTCAGGTTCAGGTAGAATTCAAGATCCACTTTAAATTTACTGATCAGGGCAATGCCGGTTTGCAGGCGGTTGTCATTGAGGAATGAGGCAACTTGCATAACACCGTGATCAGAGGTCAGGAATAGTGTATAATTCCCTTTCCCTACTTCCAGGTCAAGTGTTTCCAGCAGGTTTTCGATGTCTTTGTCCAGGCGGATATAAATATCTTCCACCTCAACGGATTGCGGGCCAAAGGCGTGTCCGGCTATATCGGGGGCTGAAAAACTGATACATAGCATGTCCGTAATATTATCCTTGCCCAATGACTCCTGTTTCAGGGCTTCCATGGCAAAATCTTTTACAATGGTATTCCCGGCCGGACTGCCCCACAATAATTGGTGATAGCCAGGACGCCCTTCAAAAGCCATCTGCATTTCTTTGAAGTTATATGGGAAGGTCGGACTGCTCTTGCTACCAATACTCCTTTCGTAGTTATTGTCATCCGGGGTGCTTTCTGTATATGCATCCAGGTCATATGCCGTTTGCCAGGTTTCCGAGAGGTATGCCTCTGTTTTTCCCAGCTTGTTAAACTTCTCTACCCACTTGGGAACTTCTTCCATATAGTAAGTACTGCTTACAAAATTCCCGGGGCTGTTTTCCCAGTCATGCCAATAAGCAGCATTTGCCGTCCGTCCGCCAGGTAAAATTGCCCCTCTGTCTTTCAAAGAAACACTGATAACCTTTGACCTGAAATTAGATCCGATTCGCAACTGGTCTGTGATAGTTGTACTGATCAAATTTGTTGGTGAGTACCCGCTGCTGCTTTCGGTTTCAGCACCTACCAGGCTTACGTTTGGATCCCCTACATTGCTGATGACCTGTTTTCGGTTACGGTCATACCAGCTGTTCCCAATTATCCCATGTGCCGCAGGGGTGGTTCCAGTATAAATGGAAGAGTGTCCGGCAGCCGTTACGGTTGGGACGTAGTTGAACATGGTATTTTTAAAATTGTATCCTTCCCGCATTAGCCGGTTAAATCCCCCCTGCCCGAATTTTTCCTGATAGCGGTAAAGCATATCGAACCGCATCTGGTCCACAATTATTCCTACAACCAGTTTCGGATTTCCTTCCTGGGAATATAGTTCGTGAATCGGATTGCTCATTACAATTACAAGGATCGCATAAAAAAATAATTTCTTCATTGTATCAATTATCAAGTAAATCTCTATTGGTTTTGACGTTAAACGTCATCGGGCATTACAATCTGCACTGATGTCCTCCCGATTTTATAAATTTAGAAATTAAATCCAAAGAATACCCCTAAACAGATCACTTTGGGTATTTCGGATCGATTGGAACCCAATTAATCCCTGCAGAAATCATGCCGGCAATTGAAGCTATCCGGGTACGCGAGCCAATGCAGATTGAAGTAGTCGCAGCACTGGCCGGACAAATCTGGAAACGACATTACACCCCTATAATAGGGCCAGATCAGGTAGGCTATATGCTGCAGAAATACCAGTCTGCAGAGGCCATAAAAGATCAGATCAATGAGGGGATGCGCTATTACCTTTTAAAAACAGCGCATCAGACAGCAGGCTACCTCGCTTTCAGTATAGAAGAAAAGCACCTCTTTCTCAGCAAGATATACCTGAAGCAGGAATTCCGCGGAATGGGCTACGGCAGCAGCGCCATGGACTTTGTAAAGCAATGCGCCTTAAGGGAAAACTGTAAAGAGATCAGACTTACAGTCAACAAGAACAACACCTGTGCCATTGAAGCCTATGAAGGGATGGGCTTCAGGAATGTAAAAGCAGTGGTGCAGGACATCGGGCAGGGGTTTGTGATGGATGATTACCTCATGGTCCTGACCTTAAATTAGGTTCCTCCACTTAGCTCGGAAAATATTCAGATCTGCCTGGCAATAATTAATCCTTTAACTTAGTTTTTCCCGGATCCGGCCGCCGTTGTATTCTTTTCCGGCAGGGTTGGGTAGGAAATACCCAATTGCTCTAAATAAGTGTCGTATTTGGTTTCGTCAAAATAATACGGTTCCATTTCAGGCCTGAATTTTTGCATAATTGCCGTGTTTAACTCAACAGGTGGTGGGTCCTGATCCGTAATCATGGGCCTGTACTGGGTCTCCTTAGACTGTACTTCATTGAAATATACTTTTGCATCGGCCAGTAGCTGGGGTTGCATAAGGAAATCCAGAACGGTCATGGCCACTACCTTGGCACCGGCCGTAGCGCCTTTATGGGCTATAGGGGTTGCCATGGCTATCGCATTAGACCAGTGGTGACCCTGCAACCCGGGGATATTGGAAGGGAACCTGAGGGTAACCGTTGGCACGGTCCATGAAATGTCCCCGATATCATCAGAACCTCCGCTGATGGGCCGCTCTGCCGGCTTGCCAAGTTCCGATAATTCTGTTGCCAGGCCGGTGGTGTCTCGTGAATTCACTTCCCTTTGGACTGCCACAGCCAATTGCTGGTCTGCTTCAGACCACTGTGGTAAGCCTACCTGTTTTATGTTTTCATACATGGTTTCGGCTATGACCTTATTAAAATGCCTGGGCCAGGCGGCACCCACAACCCGCGAACTGACTTCCGTGTCTGTCATCAGAGCTGCCCCTTTCGCAATATTATTGGCATCTTCATACATTTCCATAATACCCTCATAGGTAATGTCCCTCAGGTAAAACCAGATTGATGCTTTGGAAGGCACCACATTGGGCTGGTCTCCTGCGTCGGTAAAAATGGAATGTGATCGCTTCAGCGGATGCAGGTGTTCCCTTTTATAATTCCAGCCGATATTCATCAGTTCGGCTGCATCCAGGGCCGAACGTCCCCTCCAGGGAGAGCCAGCAGAATGCGCAGCTTCTCCTTCAAAACTGTACTCTACCGAAATCAGGCCGGTCCCCCGGGCCTGTCCGTAAGATACTGAGAGGTTGCTGCTAACATGCGTGAAAATACACATGTCTATTCCTTCGAAGAGCCCGTCACGCACAAACCAGGCTTTTGAAGCTACCAATTCCTCAGCTATGCCGGGCCAGATAACCAACTTCCCTCCTATATTATTTTCCTTCATGAGCTTTTGGACTGCCAGGGCGGCAGTGATATTGAGGGGAATCCCGGAATTATGGCCTTCGCCGTGGCCAGGAGCTCCTTCAACTATCGGTTTATGGTAGGCAACTCCAGGATATTGGGAAGCCTTGGGAATACAATCCACATCGCTCCCCAGCGCAATAACCGGGCCTTCCCCCTGAGACCAGCTGGCAAACCAGGCCGTAGGAATACCCGAAACGCCATAAATTATTTCAAAACCGGCATTTTCCAGTATCCTGGTGAGGTATTTGCTTGACTCGGTTTCATGGAAACCAAGTTCAGCAAAACTGAAAATTTTATCCACCATTACCTGGGTTTGTTTTGCGTCATTCTGAACCAGTTCGGCAGCCGCTTCTTTTTGTTTATTAATTGCAGATTTGGCGTATTTCTTCTGAGCGTTTGCAGTTAAACAAATCAGTAGTAGTAACCCAAGCCTGAGTACTTTTCCGAAGGTGCGTTTATTCAATATCATTTGGAATGTGTTTAAACGGTAAAATACGAATAATTCAAGAATCATTGCTTCAGGCGAATACTGAAATTAAACCTTCTAAGACTTAAATTTCATTCAAATTAATAGACGAGATCTCCATTGACAGGAAATCATAAATAGGTATGCATCCCTCTAAAGACTAGAAATATTAAATTATTGGTAATTATTTACTCCTTTAATATCTATATAAGGTTTATTTCCGGTTTTCCGGGAGAAGCAGGTAGCGCGAATCTGCATATTTCGCAATAGAGTCTTTGGAATAGAGCAAGGGGAAATACCGGTCCTGCGCCCACATTTCAAAAAGGTTGTCGTAGTAAGGGCTGTCCGGGTCTCCGGATTGACCCGGGCTATTTATCCCCAGGGCATTGTCCCAGTCGCCAACAGGTATGAGTACCCTAAAGGTAGCGCCACTGCTCTGCCTGTAATTATTTCCGGTAGAACCGGGCGTATACCCGTTTCCTCCTCTTGGGAGGGGGCCTAAATCCAGCCCTTTCCTTTTATCCGGGGACAGGGAGGCACTCAGCGGGTGTCTTATCAGGATATGTTTCAGGTTTTCCTGGCCGTACTGCCAATTTTCCATATCAGGACCCAGGCGCTCAGTTAATGCATCTACCGCCCCGCTGAAGGTTTGCTGCAAAAAGTCATTCCGATTTGCCTCGTTCCCAAAGAAATTTTCAGGAGCCCTGATCCATTCAATAATTTTTTCCAGTTGCAGGCTTTGGATATACGCCTGTCCTTCCTCAGGGACGAATTGCCGGAATGCCTCTTTTTTTATTTCATTTTCCCAGGCAACATAAATGGCCGCCGCTCTGGAATCCGGAGAGAGGATATAGTCCCAGGTTTCGAGATAATTACGTGCCTGTAATGGCGCGCCTTCAAGTCTCAGATCAAATAGGAAAGGAAGGAGCTCCCGTGCCGGAAGCGAAAGGTAATCCGTTTGCAGGGCAGCCATCTCATCCAGGGTGTGTGTCTTACTCGCACTGAGAACTTCTTCAATGCGGTTACCTCTGAAGGAATCTGCCCAGGTAAAACCGATAGCATCCCAATTGGAATAACTCTCCGGGGTAACATTCTGATTCGCCGTTTCGATAAACCCTTTTTCCGGGTTTAATATATGGGGTTTCTCTACAATGGGCAGATAACCCTCCCATTCAAAATTACCATTTCCCGGAATGGGTACCAGTCCGGAGAAATTCCTGCGGACAGGCGCTATCCCAACGGTCTGCCAGCCAATATTCCCATCCACATCTGCCCACACCATATTCTCTCCGGGGATATTGCTGTAATTACAGGCAGCCCGGAATTCATCCCAGTTCTTTGCCTGATCCATCCTGAGGGAAGCCAGGTAAGGTGAGCCCCCAGGTTCCATCCAGGCACAACGCACTGCATAAGCCTTTTTACGCTTTGTATCTTCAAATACTACCGGCCCATGCCTGGTATATTTTAGCTGTACACCAACTTGTCTGCCATCTTTTAGTGGGATACTGTCCTCAATAATCTCCATGTTGACCCATTCCCCCTTGTATTTGTACTGGTTTGCATCTGCCGGATTGGTTTCATAAACATACAAATCTTCCCCGTCTGTTCTGAAAACGGTCAGTCCCCAGGCCCCGTAAGGGTTGTGTCCGATAGAAATTCCGGGGATCTCGGGCTCACCTCCGCCTATAACGTCCCAGCCAGGTGCTACCAGATGTGCCATATATCGCAGCGAAGGTACTTTAATACTCCTGTGCGGGTCATTGGCCATAAAGGGTTTTCCATTAGCCATCAGTGACCCGCTAACCACCCAGTTATTGCTCCCAACAGACAGGCTGTCCGGAGCTGGGTTCTCCTTTGTCGGTAAAATTTCAGCCATCCCGGTATTGCGATACTCAGGTAAGAGGTCTGCGGGCTCGAAGGTCACCGGAGTGCGATAGGCTTCATACAATTCCAGGATGTTCTCGGAAAGCGCATCAGAATCAATTCCGGGCTGCAGGCTAAGATCCGGTTCTTTGGGGTGAAACCACAAGAGGGATTTTACCTTTTCTGCTCCAAGGGCCGCCACAGCCCTGCCAATTGCCAATTCATCTTCAATGTTTCCGAGCAGGCCCTGGTGCCTTGAAATCACAACTTCCGGCGTCCACTTCCCGGGCAGTATCCCCAGGGCCCTGAATTCAACCGGAAGGCTATCCGGCTCCTTCAATGCTTCGTCTATGTAGGCATTTACCCCTTCTGTATAGGCATTAATTATGGCCACCCCATTTTCGTGGTATTGATTAAACTCTGTATCCAGGTCTCCCCTGTATTTAAATAATCGGGTTCCTATATCCCTTTTTAAGGCCCTTTCCCCCAAAATTTCTGATACGGTCCCGGTTGCCTGCCGCCTCCAGATCTCAAACTGGAATAATCGGTCACGAGCCGCAAGGTACCCCTGGGTATAAAACAGATCGTATTCGTTTTCCGCATAAATATGATTGATTCCATAGGGATCCCTGAGGACTTCAACTACTTCCTGCAAGCCCGGTAATTCCTTCTCATTTTCAGATTTCTCTTTACAGGAAAACAGCAGCAGAAAAACGATTGCCAGAACAACTTTCTTCATGTTTGAATGATTTTTTGGGTTGATTTGAAGAGGGAAGGAATGATTTTAACCATGTGCCGCAGCTCTGTTATAATTCAATTTCCTGTCCCTGCACGGCCAGTTCAATAGGAAAATCGTATTCAGACCGCTTCATAAATTTCCGGAACATTTCTGTACGCTGCTCATCCGTATGAGCGGGATCGTGATGGAAAAGGACGAGGTGGCGAGCTTCCGTCCGGGAACAGAATTCAGCGGCCATTGCAATTGAACTATGCCCCCACCCCACCTTGTTCTCATACTCCTTTCTACTGTATTGGGAATCGTGAATCAATAAATCGCTCTTGTAGGCCAGAGAAAATCCTGATATCCAGTTATCCTCAGGAAATAAGTGATTTTTTCCGATCACCGGTTCGTGGTCGGGAAGGTAAGCTATTGACTTGTTGCCAGAGCTAATACGATAGCCCAGGGTAGGCCCGGGGTGGCTTATAAATTCTCCCTTAATTTTAAAAGGTCCAATTTCCATCTCCTTATCGGGTATTTCCTGAATGACTATGCTGGAAGGAATATCCCGAATCGGGATTGGGAAAAGCGGAGGAGACATAAAACGGTTAAGGCGGGTTTGCAAGGATTCGTTACTGCCTCCGGGCCCCCAAATATTAATTTCCATCTTCGGATTGAAAAGGGGTTTACAAAAAGCCAGTCCCTGGATGTGGTCCATATGTAAATGGGTCAGGAGAATATTCATGCTTTTGGCCTTGTAGATAGGATCAAAATCCAATCCAACTATACCCGTGCCGGCATCTACGATAAGACGGTCTTTCCCATCTACTACCTCAATACAGGGAGTGTTTCCGCCATAGGTTTGGTTTTCTATCCGTGAACTTGGATAAGCTCCGCGGGTTCCATGTAGAATAACTTTCATGATTTACCCTCCTTGTTCCAAAATATGGCCATGGCACCGGAAAACTTTTTAGACCTGCCAATAATGGGGATTGACGTTACCGATATTTCAGTAGAATTACCATTGAGGCTATTAATCCAAAAGGTTTTGTGTGCGGGTTTATGATTATGTATGGTCTGAACCAACGGGAGTTCCTCCGGGGGTATAGCGTTTCCCTTTTCATCGTGGGGAAGAAATGAAGTCCCCCAGTCCCCAACGGGCATAGGGCCCGTATCCTGAAATTTTTTACCCAGAATTTCTTCGGCCGGTGGATTGTAAAAAAGTAAATTGCCTTCAGGATCGACAATAAATACGGGAACAGACAGACAATCTGCCAGCTGCCTGCTCAGTATGACTTCAATAGCATGCCCGGACATTTGAAGAAGAGGTTAGGAGTATTCTATTCTTAAATATATTAAATTATAGGACAGGAATTGAGAGATCCGAGCTTTATTCCGGCTTTAGCGTGAATTATATTATAGCGAACGGTTATGAATTGAACTAAAAAAGACCATTTTCTGACTTCCGATATGCTCGGAAATACCCGTTCTAAAGCCTTGTCTGCCGGAGCTCACAATTATATTTGGCCCAGAATTATCAAGGTCAAAAAATATTCTTTAACTTATGATCCTGAATAACTTATTCTAACCTTATAATTTATGAAGTTTATAGACAGTGAAATAGACCAGTACTGGATACATTTCCAGGCGGGCGGAGATAAGGGCAAAAAGGTGTATCCCATTGCCCTGGTAAAGTGTTATCACGGTGATGATTTTTTACTGCAAATGACCTTTTATCAGGACGGCAAAAGCATTCCGGCCAATCACTACGATAAAAGAAACAAGCTGGTTTATCTGAGGTATCCAATGTCCATGTATGCCCACGTAATTGACATCCTCAGAAATGAAAAACCTATTTACTTTAGGTACAATAGTGCATTGAACCAGGGCTTCTTGAGAACTGGAAAAGAACCCGTAGGTGAAGGGGAATACGATGCGGATTTCTGATTAGGGAAAAATTTAAATTTTTACAGACTGTTCTTTACGCCTGAAAATGCCTGCTGCAATTTTTGGGTGACGGGGCCTTGCTGATATGTGTGCAACTCCCTGCCATCGATGCTATTAATTGGGGTGATCTGCGTGCTGGTTCCTGTAAGAAAAGCTTCATCCATATCAAAAATGTCTACTGCAGGTATTCCCTGGAGATGTACATCTATTTCAAGCTTTTCACAAAGCTCCAGAACCACCTGCCGGGTGATCCCATCCAATATGTGATGATCCGCCGGATGGGTGTATACAACCCCCTCTTTTACAAAGAAAACGTTTGAATGGGAGGCTTCCGTTATTATACCCGCTCTCTCAAAAATCGTTTCATAACAACCCTGCTCCGCGGCGTTCTGATTGGCCATTACATTTCCCAGTAAGGAGGTCATTTTAATATCGCATCGACTCCATCGAAAATCTTCCCGAAGAACAACAGGCACAGGATTTGGGTTTTGGTCTGGCAGGACTTTGGGCCAGGCATACATCATCACCGTTGGCCGGGTCCCAACGGGATAGGAATGCTGCCGGGGAGCCATACCCCGGGTTACCTGTATATAGAGTAAACAATCCTTCCCTTTCAGACCCGATTCCTGCAGCAGCCCGGGGATCGCAGCCTCCAGTACCCGAACATCTGCCTGTAGTCCGATGGCTGCCATACTGCGTTTAAGACGGTCCATGTGTGCCTGTTTATAAAAAAAATGCCCTTTGATGCAAGCCATCACTTCGTAGACCCCGTCACCAAAAATAAATCCCCTGTCAAAAACGGATATTTTGGCTGCTTCTGCCCTGACGATCTCTCCGTTGAGGTAGACATTGGAAGGATAGTAAGACTTCTTTTTCATTTGATCTTTATTTAAATTCTATAATTGGGGTCTGGCGAATAAAAACCTGCAGGCATTTTGTACTGTAAACCAGATAAATTGCCTGCAGACCGGTAAATTAGGCAAATTTATGATTCCTGCTGCTCAACTAACTGCCCGGACCAAAAAAGTCAAATGCCAAAGAAGGACTTTCCCGATTTTCCGCGCGATAAAAATCCTAAAATACCTTTTAGTGGCTTAGAAATTATTAAGGCCACTGCCTCCCAACAATCTGCATATCATACCAATTACTAGTATTTCGGCCTTTAAATAAATAATTATCATTCTTTTTTTATGGTAAAATTTTTATGAAATACTTACAATATTCCCTCGCCAGATTATTTCCGAAAAAGGTTTTAAGTGACTGTTTTTGAATGTTTTAAATGTCCATTGAATAAAAATATATATTCTTTAACATTAAATTTATTTATGTATTTAATTATAAATATAAATAATAATTTATGCATTATATGTGTAATCTTTGCAGCGGAATTTTAAACATTCAATTCAAATGCAAACACAAGTACTGCAGAAAACCGAGACTAAAGTTCAAAAAATTCAACTGGTAAAAGGAGATTTCACACCCTCAGAAGCCTTTGATGTCGTTTCAGCTTTGATCGATGAAAAAATCAATTTTCACAAAATCCAAAGGCTGCAACGATGGGAAGGGGACCACAACTGCTCTACCAATCAATTGGATGGTCGGATTGAAGAACTGGCCGCCGAAAAGCAAACTGCGAGGGAGTTTATAAACAGCTTGCGGGCGCAGGGGAAGAAATTATCCATTAATGGGGTACTGGAAATCACTGTTTCAGAAGAATAACCGCAAAGCTGAGCGACCGATCCATTACATCCCGGATTTACTCGCTACTGGCAGAGAAACAGAATAAACAAAACCGCAAAAATAAAATTAAATGACACTCTCTAAAACAAGCATATTATCACTCGCAGGCTTGCTGATACTGAATCTCTGGTCCTATATGACAGATTTCGTACTTATGAACCAGCTCCTGGTAGCCAGCCTTATTATAGGAATGGTACTCTTTAGTAAATCCAAAATGGAAGTAACAGGTGGTATCCGCAAAAGCCGTCAGGAACAAAGCGACAGGAGATCCGCAGCATGACAGAAGAAATTGTCTTCATTAAGGGTAGCTTCAACCCGGCAGAAGCCGCAGACGTACTCTTATCCCTGTTAAACGACAAAATTAAATTTCACACCGTAAAATCGCTTAAACTCAATCCGGGGAGTTCCCAATCGGAGGAGCACTCAGCTGCCCGAATAGGAGCGCTCAGGGAGGCCAAAAAAAAAGTGGAAGAACTGGTACTCATGGCACATAAAGAAGGCCTGGACCTGGAAATAAACAGCACTTTGGCCATACAGCTCACAGACAAACAAATCTGAAAGCGATAAACAGAAAAAAACAATGCAAAAGCAAAATAACATAATGCAAAAGGCCGCTAAACAACAATTGCAAAAAGAGCAGGAGCCAAAAGCGCATCCGCTCTCTAAAATTGTTTCGGCAATATTGTGGGGTCTATTCCTGGTCAGCAGTGGGTATTTAATATATCACTACCCTGCAATTCCCACCCTGAAGCTGGGGCCTGCCTTTAAGATTCATGGATTTACCATTCTGATCTGGACGGTGGTTTCCTTTTTCGGGGCCCTGGTAAGCACATACGCCAGCAGATACCTACTGGGATTCAGGTATCAGGGGCAATTTATGCTCCGTTGCCTCGGATTTACACTTTCAGTAATGCTTCTGGTCATGTCTGATCACCTCATCCCCTTACTCCTGAGCTGGTTGCTGATGGGCTTCTTTATGTCTCGCCTGATCGGTGTAAACTCGGACTGGAAGGAAGCACGGGAAGCTTCAAAACTGGCACTCCGCTATTTTCTGTTTGGCACATCCCTGTTGAGCATCGGGCTGCTGTTGCCAGCCTTCTTAAGCGATCAGTTTCTGGTAAGCGAATTGGTACAGTCCTTTAACGAATTACATCCAATTGTCCTGCTGATTGCTGCCCTGTGCATCATTACAGCCTCTGTTATTCAATCGGCAATCTATCCTTTCCATCGCTGGTTGCTGTCGGCCATGACCGCACCTACACCGGCATCGGCGCTTATGCATGCTGGATTCGTTAATGGGGCCGGGATTATCCTGGCCATTTTTTCGAGCCTGATTTTTGCGTCCAATACCCTGGATCTGCTCCTGATCATTGGTGGGTTAACAGCCATTATCGCACAGTTTACCAAATTGCTGCAGGTTAATGTAAAGCAAAAACTGGCCTGTTCCACCATTGCACAAATGGGGTTTATGATCATGCAATGTGGGTTAGGGTTTTTCAATGCAGCAGTGGCTCACCTTATCTTACACGGGTTTTACAAGGCTTACCTGTTTCTCTCATCGGGAGAGGAAATTGCACATTCCCTCCCACAGAACCCCCCCCACATCCGCATCAAGCCTTTGCAGGCTCTGGCGGTACTCGTATTCGGGATTCTGGGAGCCTTTCTTTTTATTAGCATCACCGGCAAAGAACTGGCGGCAGACAGCAGTATTTTCCTGACCCTTATTGTCTCCATCACTGTAGGGCAGGTTACCTACAATATTGTGAAACAAAAAAGCCTGAATCCGGTGCAGAAGATAATCTTGCCAGCCCTGCTTTTCACAGCCGGGATCGGGGCCTATGCCTTTTTGTATAACGGCATAACCGTACTAATGTCCGACATGCCCCTAACTGCCGGACCCGTACCGCTTTCAGCGACACAAATCATTTTTGGGGTGATATTCCTCATCGGTTTTTTCATCATGAAACTCGGGATATACAGAAAAGCTCCCTGGCTGTATGTAAAACTGATGAACATATCTCAACCCTTTAGAACAACAGTATTCACAGAAAATTCAAAAACGGCATGATGCAACAGGAAATTTCAAACAGTATCCGGGAAGCCTCGAAGGTGGTCGGTAAAACATGGCCTCTCTATTCCTTCGTAACTTCGAATCCTTTAACCGGCTACGAAAAACTGCCCTTCGAAGAGGCTGTTAAAAATGCCCGGGAACTTCTGGATGCCCGAGTATTCCCAGAAACTTCCCTCTATCGGAAAGCCTGGAATACAGGAGCCATACAAAAAGAAGAGCTGCTGAACGCCCTAAAGGCGAAAGGCCTTAACCAATCCCCTGAATTTTATTTGCAGGAGATGGAAACTCTGAAAAGTACAGAGCAAGGGTCCGAAAATCAGCAACTGAACCGAATCATGTCCAAGTGGCTGGCCGCCTTTATGGATGAAGGTCTGGCTGAATGGGAAATGCCCGGCAAGGAAAAAGGTTTTTACAATGCCTGGCGCCAACTGGCACCATACGACGGAGAGCTGGGGATAAAATCCCTTCGGGAAATACCCGGCAGCTCATCGCAGGCCCTTGAAATTGCCTTGTCAGGCCATTCTGCAGAAGAATTCACTAAAATCTTAAGCTACCAGCTGGCCGCTCTTCCCGGATGGACAGGCTATATAAATTATCGCACTGAAACCGGCACCCCCTGGCAACAGGAATACCCCATAAGTCTCGAAGACTACCTGGCGGTACGCCTTTGGATTGCCAGGCAGCTCAACATTGAATTACTCCCGCTCTCGGAAGACAATGAACGCGAGAACCAGCTTGCCGAGATACAATACATCTGGTTAAAAGCCTGGGAAAAAAGCTGGCAAAACGAGCTGGAACAAACCTTGAGCCAATTCACATCTGCTCCTTCATCGGATACGGCAGATGCAGAAATAGCAGATGCCCAACTTGCATTCTGTATAGACACCCGCTCTGAGCTGATCCGCAGGCATGTGGAAGCAGCCGGAAATTACGAGACCTTCGGGTACGCCGGATTTTTCGGAATTGCAATGGATTATAAGAGTCCGGAGGATGGGTTTACACGTAAATCCTGCCCGCCAATTGTTTCCTCGGCCTACACTGTTGCGGAGCAGGCCCAACCGAACAAGGCTGAAATGCAAAAGTCCTTTCAGCGGAAATTCGAGCGCACGAAATTCAGGGAATACTTCCTGAAAAGGATGAAAAATATGCTGCCTTCCTCCTTTGGCTTTGTGGAAGGTGCCGGATTCTTCTACGGCCTGTCGCTTTTAGGTCGGACCCTTATCCCCGGTTTCCTCACCATGGTCAGGAGCAAAAACACCTCCTCTTTTGAGGAGGCCTGCGAACCGGAAATCAGACCTGCGAACTGTAATGAAGATACTACCCTGCAGATTTCCCTTGAAGAAAAAACAGCCATCGTAAAATCGGCTTTCGACCTCACCGGCTGGCGGAAATTTGCCCCGCTGGTAGTCTTTGCGGGCCACGGAAGCCATTCGGCCAACAACCCATTTGGGTCCAGCCTGGATTGCGGCGCCTGCGCGGCCAGCCCCGGCCGGCACAATGCCCGAATGCTGGCCAAACTGGCAAACCTTCCTGAAGTTAGAAATTCCCTGGCCACGGAGCACCAGTTGGTTATTCCGGAAAGCACACTCTTTATAGGAGCCGAACACAATACAACCACGGATGAGATTGTCCTGTTCGACTCCGATATCCCGGATATCTTCCGCTCTGAAGTAGAAAAGCTGAAGGCAAATCTTGCTCACGCCCAACAAACGGCTACCCGGGAGCGACTGGGAGGAAATGCAAATAGTGTTGCCGCAGCCATCAAGAAAGCTAATGACTGGGCTGAGACACGGCCTGAGTGGGGTCTGGCAAAGAACGCCGGGTTTATAGTCGGTCCCAGGGAGCTCACAAAAAACACCAGGCTGGATGGCCGCTGTTTCCTACATTCCTACAACTGGGAAGAAGATAAAACAGGCAAGGCCCTGGAAGGAATCATGCAGGGCCCTATGGTGGTTACCCAATGGATTAACAACCACTACTACTTCTCTACCGTTGACAATGACACCTTCGGGGGAGGTTCTAAAATCACCCATAACATTACAGGTAAATTCGCAGTGGTACAGGGGAACGGAGGCGACCTGAAATCAGGACTGCCTTTACAATCACTCCTGCAGACGGATGACGAATACTACCACCAGCCCTTACGTCTCTCGGTGGTCATTCAGAGCCCTTTTTCCAGGATCAATGAGATCCTCAGCAGAAACGAAAACCTCAAAACCCTGCTGGACAACGAATGGATTTATTTAATGGTGATGGATCCGCTTCAGGATAATCGCATTCTGAAATACAATAAAAACCTGGAATGGGCCTCTTCAGAAACCGAAAGGGAAGGGCCAAAATCAGTTGCTCACAAAAAGAAAAGCCAGCAACTGGAGGAAGTTCTAGGTTAACGGAGCTTCGGATCTGAAAGGCAGATTATAAATGGGTAATATCCCAATTAATGCAAACACGAAAAAGGGAAGCAAAGACCAAACCTTGCTTCCCTTTGTTTTTTTGGACTAGTTACCCAGATCAAAACGCAATGTCTGGTTACTGGCTTTATTTCAGAGACTCGTGCCTGACCCAATCTACCTCCATCACCCATTCCCCTTCCATGGGGGCATCGGTTATTTTTGCAAAATTCAGGATAGCGAACATGGGTTCCGGGTAATTATCCCCTTCTCCGGGGTTGCGGTAGACCTCTTCCCCGTCCAGCAGGTACACCAGGTCGCTTCCCGCCCATTCCACGGCGTATTCACGATATTCTCCAAGCGTTGTCTCCACGTTGGTCCGATAGTGCTCCCAATCCCCTTTATCACACTCTCCCAAACTTTTTATGGCGCCGGTGGTGTAATGGTCTCCGGCGTAATCGCCATGGTGCTCAAAAATATCTATTTCTCCTGAACCGGTAAGCGGCCAGCACACATTTTCATCTGCTTCCTGCACTGGGGCCTCGTTGTTTTGCGCGCCCAGGAGCCACCAGGCAGGGAACATGCTGGCCTGGCTTTCCCCTCTGATACGTAGTTTTGCAGTCCAGCGGCCCTTAATAAATTCCTTTTTGTTTTTGGAAGCGATGCGCCCGGCTACATATTTTGTTTTTGGATGCTGGTTTCCATGCTTATCCAGGTTGTCGCAGACTATCTCCTCCCCAATATTGATTACTTTAATCTTCAGGGTGCCGTCGCTTACTTCCCTGGTGCCGTATGCATTATCAGGCACATAGCACTGCTTTTCATTATTGACCCAGATCATCTGATCCTGCCAGTTGTCCGGGTTAAAACTATCGAAGTCATCAAAAAAATCTGTTTCCCAGGCGCGATTTGATTCCGTTGTCTCTGCCAACGGGGCACTTGATTCTTTTTTTTCTTTACATCCCCATCCGGCCATCAGGATCAGGAAACAGAATGCAAAAAGGATTCCGGATTTAAAGACACTGCCATTCATAAACTTGGTTTTGTATGTAAGTTATAAAAATCCAGTGATAGTTTGTGCAAGCGATTTTCGGTCAAAAGGCCATTCAAAACCAGAATTCCGGCATCCTGCTTTATCAAAAAACCCAGGGATGTCCCTGGGTTTTTTAGGAGTGACTACTCATAAATGGCTAATTCAATCCTAATTTCCGTCTCCTATTGCCGGGTTATGGGCAACAAATATTCCCTCCGGGTTCTCCTTCATAATCCATACGTGCAACTGCCACTGCTTCAGGTTTGTATTGAGTTCCCATACATCTTCATCGCCGCTAAACCCTTCTGGTGGAACCCCGGGGTTATCTATGTCTTCAACCGGGACAGCGTATTCCACAGCCACAAATTCCATGTTCCCATTGGCATCAGGCGCATACAACAAAATTTCAGGCTCTTTAAGACTAAAGATGTTGTCTATCCGCGGAGGTAAGATATAATGATGTCCCATATTCGGAACAAAGCCTGAGGCGTCAAAAAAACCCTCTGAGGTGGCGGCCTCAATATCGCTATATCGCGAAACCGCGCTTTTAAGTTCTGCCACTTCAAGTTCCCACGAGGCTAGTTCAGGATCATCATCACTACACCCGGTAAAAAGTAAAATAAGAGAGGTCAAAACACCCCATTTCCAGTAAAATCTTTTGTTTGTTTTCATAATTTGATCTTTAAATTTTGATTAGCGCTTATTTCAGACGAAGCGTATACCATAAGAATCGCAGATAGCTGCCACTTTTGTAAAATCCGGTTTACCTGCTGGTAGTTCATTGAGTTCCGCAAACATATGTTCCATACCAGACGGAAATGCACTTACCCACATTTTTGCCTTTGTATTTCCCACAACTTTCCATGAGTGGACGATATTTTTAGGGGCAAATGCCATATCACCGGAGTTAAGTACAGTAGTTTTATTGTCTACCATAATTTCTACCTGTCCCTCCAATACCCGGAAAATTTCGTCTTCCCTGCTATGGATGTGCGGAGGAATCCCCGATCCGGGCGCCAAATCGTCTATCCATTCGAAAATCTGATTTTCCGTGTCAACTCCAATAACCAGATGACGCTGTGGGTTTCCCAGTATGTGCATCCTGGTCCCCTCACCGGCTCTCACGATTTTTTCCTTTGCTTTCTTTAATAATTCCCGACTGTCTTTAAGCGCAGCCATCAGGCTACTGCCTGGTATCGAAAGAAGCATCCCACCTATTCCAACACCTTTTAAAAATGTTTTTCTGTTCATTGCTATTGTTTTTAATTAACCGAGTTTTTGTTCCAAGAGGATAGTACAAAGCTATCCAAAGGCCTTTCCGAGATGTATCATTCAGGTTGCATATGCTGCCTGAATTGTATCATTTTATTCGGATTGAGACGAAAGTGTTATTTGATGAGACACAGGCGTTAGCAGGCTTTTTTTATTCTGTTGATCTTAGATGCAGCGATTCATAAAACAAAATAATCAGTACCTTTTCCTTGTGACAATGAAGTACCTGTCTTTTCATATTCTATGCTTTCTGCTGGCCCTGCAGGGATTATTCTCCCAGGAGGTATATGTCCTGGATCCCTATTATCCCGTTCACGACCTCAACAAGGTATTGGAAGTTATTGCAGACCCGGAGGAAAAGCTAAACACGGAAAAGCTGCTCTCTTCTACAGAATTGGAATTCATGCCTGGCACGCAATTGCCTAAATTGCTACAGCCCAACCAAACGTATTGGGGTCGCTTACAATTCAAGGCTACAGATTCGCTGAAAGGTTGGCATCTGAATTTTGAAGATAAAATGATCGGGCCCCCGGCCTGGACCAAAAGCAATGGGAGCGCAACCGTTTATGCCTTTTCAGAAGGGAAACTGGTATTCAGGCTAAAGACTGGAGTAGATATACCACCAGCAGAGCGGGCAACCAACGATGCCTGGATGCTCAACAGGATTCCTTTGGATGAAATACCAATAGGAAAGGAGGTTACCCTGCTTATCAAAACAGATGGGAATAGCTTCGGTTACCCTGCTTTTTTCAACCTCAGCGCCAGGAGCCCGGAGCAAGCCTATTACCATCAGTTTAACCAGTTTCATCACGGCTTCAACACCTTTATGTTTGGGGTTACCTTTATCATTTTCCTCTACTTTTTTCTGCAATTCTGCTATCTCAGGGACAAGGTTTATATGTGGTTTTCCATATGGCTGTTCTTTTGTACTATTACCCAGGCGATGACCATAGGCTTGATTATCGGTTACATGGGGGACTTCCGTTTTCCATTCAGCATGATCACTTCCAACGCGATCTTTTTCAGTTTTTGGTTTTTTGGCCGCTCCTTTATCGAATCCAAGCGCAAATTTCCACTGCTGGACAAGTTCATTTTAGGTATGGCTGTAATAATACTTATGGAACTGGTTTTGATGACCTTATATGTTTTCTTTTTCAAGCCCGATTTTCAGTTTATGAGTCCGGGAATCCACTTTCAATTATTAAATATCTACACCCTTTTGTGCCTGATTGTTTCTGTGGTTCTGACCTTAAAAAAAGACCTTTTTGCAAGGTATTTCGGGATAGGGTCCCTGATAGCCAGTATTTTTCTGATTATTGGAACCCTCTGGTCTATGGGTGTCATCATACCCCCTTTCCGTCTGGATCCATATGCCACCGGGATATTCCTGCAAATTGTGATCTATTCCTTTGGAATGTCCTACAGGAGCCAGAAATTAAACGAGCGCAGCCAACAGGAACACCTGGAAATGGAGCGATCCCTGGCAGAAATACAACGGATGAAGGATTTGGATGAGGTCAAAACACGATTTTTTGCCAATATCAGCCACGAGTTCCGGACACCGCTGAGCCTGATTAATGGCCCATTACAACAGGCCAAAAAAGGGATACGGGACGGGGATGAGTCTTTCTATCTGAATAACAAGGCTTTCAGCATTATTAAAAAGAATACGACCCGTTTACAGATGCTGGTAGATCAGCTCCTGGACCTGTCCCGGATTGAAAGCGGTGCGGTGCACCTTCAATTGAGGCAGGGGGGCATCGTACAGTTTGTCAGATCCCAGGTTTTTTCCTTTGAGAGCCTCGCAGAGCAGCAAAACATCAGCCTGAATACCCATTTTCCTGAAGAAATAGACAGGGCCTACTACGACCGGGATAAGCTGGAGAAAATATTGAACAATCTGTTGTCTAATGCCTTCAAGTATACCCCAGCCGGAGGTGCGGTAAGCGTATCGCTCAGCAAGAAAGACAATATGCTTCTACTGGATATCAGTGATACGGGCAACGGGATGGATAAAAAGGAGGTAGACAGGATCTTTGAGCGTTTTTACAGGGTGGAAGGGACAGAGGTTAAGGGTTCTGGTATTGGCCTGGCGCTGACCAAGGAATTGATCGACCTTTACCAGGGACAGATCAGTGTGCAGAGCGAGAAAGGAAGGGGAACCACTTTTAAGGTACGGCTACCCATTCTGCTGAAAGACCTCCCGGAGTCCGTATTAGTCGAAAGTCCTGGCTATAGTGAGCCTGCATCCCCTGAAAAACGAAAAGGGACATCCTCAGACGATGAAGCTTTTACAGCTGCTGCCAAAAAAACGAAACATCTTGATGTAGTTTTATTAATTGAAGATAATGCGGACCTGCGTGAATTTATCTCAGACATCCTCCTGTCCCGCTACACAGTTTTGACGGCCAGCGACGGTTTACAGGGGGAACGCATGGCTTTTGAGCATATCCCCGATCTGATCATAAGCGACGTAATGATGCCCAAGAAGGATGGCTTTGAGCTTTGTAACAATCTGAAGAACAATATCAAAACCAGCCATATCCCAATAATCATGCTTACTGCCAAAGCAGGGCAATCCAGCAAAATGGCGGGCCTCAGCCAGGGTGCCGATGCCTATTTAACCAAGCCCTTCAATGCAGATGAATTGTTGCTGCGGGCCGGAAACCTGATACGTGCCCGACAGAAGATATGGGATCACTTTAAATCTCTGGACCTAAATGAGGTACAGGATTTGGAGCTTAGTGCAGTAGACGATATTTTTCTGCAAAAAGTTGTAAAATTCATCCAAGAAAACATAGACAACGATTTGCTGTCAGTAGAGGATATTGCATCTAATGTAGGATTCAGCCGGGCACAACTGCATCGAAAGCTTAAGGCACTTACCAATAAATCTGCCGGTCAGCTGCTCAACGAAATCCGAATGAACAAGGCGCGTATTCTATTAAAGAACCAAACCGGAACCGTTTCTGAAATTGCCTATTCGGTAGGCTACTCCAATATGTCTTACTTCACCAAAAGCTTTAAAGAGCGATTCGGAATTCTTCCCAGTAAGGTGGCTGAGGAAAACAATAACCGGATTAGCTCGAAATAAAAAAGCACCGGGTGTTGCCGGTGCTTTTCTTATCGGTACCCATTAAACTTATTCCTGACCTTTTATATAAGGCGCTCCGGCATCTTTAAATTTCTGTGCCAATGCAGGTATCATCTGCTCTGAGATTTTATTGATTTCAGGAGCGACCTCCGCCAGCATCGCCTTGGCTATTTCAAGACTCCTGCGGTGCAGGGCAGTAGGGCCATAGGAGGTAGTCATCCCGCGATAGGCAGTGCTGAAATGCGACTGTATGGATGGGGGGTTGCGTTCCCCTATCTCGTCTCTGGCAGGGCTTCCTTCCGTTTGGATTTTGAGTTCACGGATGGCTTCTTCCAGTTCAAAAACGTCAGCAGCCAAATTGGCTGGCGAAGCCGGGGTTAGCCCCAGGGCCTTTTTGAAGCCCTTAAGGGCCGTTTCGGCCTCATCAAAGCGGTCACTAAGCATTTCCAATTGCCGTTGTACAGATTCCAGTTCCTGACGGTACTGGCTATAAGTATCGTAATCCATACCGCCGAGAACCCCTTCGCGGATGGGTTTTACCTCAAAGTAGACCGGTTCTCCCAGTTGTGTTACTTTTCCCTCTTTCTCCAGGGCCAGGGTTGCCGAATAGGTCCCCGGAACCGCCAGTGGGCCACGGCTAAACCAACCACCACCCCCGCTGGTTTCCGGATCAATAGCCCCTGTACTGGCATGTCGTAAATCCCATGCCAGGCGGTGGGTTCCCTTTTGGGCTTTTTCCTGCAAGTGACGAATTATATTGCCTGCCTGGTCCCTGATGGTAATCCAAACCCTTGTGGGTTGTTCACTGTTTTCTTCATCAAGGACCTCATAGCCAGGGAATGGAATATCCTCCTGCTTCTTATTGGCTTCTTTTTCAGCTTTCTGACGAGCCTCTTTTGCAGTGGTAAATTCATCCGCCAAATGATATGTAAATACCGCTCCGAATTCCGGATTTTTGGCCAGATAAAAATCGGCTCCTGTATTCCCCAAATTACTTCTGGGGATATACCATTTTGCAGTCCGTGGCGCAAACAGTTTCCCACTGGCCTTCAGGTTCTCCGGCGTAAATTCACGAAGGGCACTATAGTCATCCAGAACATAAAACCCGCGTCCGAAAGAGGCAGCCACCAGGTCATTTTCGCGTTTTTGGATCACCAGATCCCGAAAGCCCATGTTTGGCGTTCCCGGGAGTTTTTGCCAATTTACCCCTCCATTCAGGGAAACATACACCCCAAATTCAGTGGCGGCGAACAAGAGGTTTTTATCAACATGGTCCTGAACAATACGCCAAACCAGGGTTCGCTCCGGCAAATCACCTGAAAGGGACCTCCAGGTCTGTCCGCGGTCTGTACTTTTAAAGAGGTAAGGGCTGAAATCGCCTTCCTTATGATTGTCCAGGGCCACATATACAGTGTTCACATCGTGCAAATCTGCCTTGATATCGTTTACAAAGCTGCGTCCGGGCAGCCCCAGGCGGGTTACCGGGATTCGGGTCCAATCCCCGCCGCCATTACTGCTAACCTGAATAAATCCATCATCCGTTCCTGCGTAGAGCAAGCCCTCCTGCAGCGGGGATTCACTCAGGGAGGTAATCGTATTGTAATTAGACATGGCGTTTACATCCCAGGCATTGTCCCAGGATTGCTGCCGCCCCATAATGGGAAGCGAGAGTCGTTCCTCGTTTCGGGTCAGGTCTCCAGAAATAGGGGTCCAATCATCCCCGCGGTTCTCAGACTTCCAGACACGGTAAGAGGCAAAATACAGCCGGGCCGGGTTATGGGGAGATACCAGGATAGGAGCATCCCAGTTAAAGCGCTCATGCGGATCGCCCTTGCGGGCCTGGGGCTGGATAAACACCTGTTCTCCTGTGCTGAGGTCTACCCGGTGCAGGCCTCCCTGCTGGGTTTCGGCATAGATGATATCATTGTAAACCGGGTCGGTTGCAGACTGGTGCCCGTCTGCAAAAAGGGTCTTGTACCAGTGCTTGTTGGCAATTCCCTCCCTTTCATCCGTAGCCGATGGGCCACCGGCAGAACCATTATCCTGTGTTCCCCCGAAAATATGATAAAACGGCTCTGCGTTATTCACGGCAACCTTATAAAACTGAGTCAGCGGGAGGTTTTTATGATACTTCCAGGTTTCCGCCAGGTCAAAGCTTTCATATATTCCTGCATCCGTACCTATCATCAGATAATCCGGATCGTCTTTTTTGAACGCTATGGCGTGGTTATCTGAATGCTTGTCCTCCTCTTTAAGCTGCACAAAGGTCTTCCCTCCGTCATCTGAGGTCAGCACACGCACGTTCATCAGGTATAGCCGGTCAAATTTATGCGGGCTTGCATACAATTCCTGATAGTAATGCGGTCCGGTGGCTCCGGATACCGTGTTGGACATTTTCTTCCAGGAAGCCCCCCCGTCTGCAGAGCGAAAAACACCTCCTGTTTTTCGGTCCAGTTCGATAGCGGCGTAAAGGACATCCGGTTGCTGAGGGGAAATGGCCAACCCTATTTTACCCTTATTGGATTTGGGTATCCCATTGGTCAGCTCCATCCAGGTCTCTCCACCATCTGTGGATTTATGGATCCCCGATCCGGGCCCGCCTCCCATAAGAGCAGCAACAGTCCTGTGCCGGTCCCAGGTGGCCGCGTATAAAACCATTGGGTCCCTTGGGTCCATGATCAGATCGGTGGCTCCGGTCCATTCGGAATTCCCCAGAACCCGTTTCCAGTTTTTTCCACCATCAATTGTCTTGTAAACCCCGCGTTCGCCTCCTTTATTCCAGAGGGGTCCCTGAGCAGCAACCCAGACCACGTCGCTGTTATCTGGGTGTACAACTATGCGGGCAATGTGTTCTGTACCCTTAAGGCCCAGGTTTTCCCAACTCTTGCCGCCATCTTTTGAGCGGTAGACTCCATCCCCGTAGGCAACATGCCGGCCACCTACGTCTTCCCCTGATCCTACCCAAATGGTGGAAGGGTTATTCGGGTCTATAGTAACGCAGCCTGTGGAATAGGAACTCTGCTGGTCAAATAAGGGGGTCCAGGTGGTCCCTGCATTTTCGGTTTTCCAGACACCGCCGGAACCCACGGCAACATACCATATGTTGTCGTCTTCAGGGTGAATCGCAATATCCGCAATCCTTCCTGAAAGAAAGGCGGGCCCGATGTTACGGAAGGAAAAGGCCTGCAGAGGCAACTCATCCTTTTTTTCGGGGGTCTTACTATTTTTTCGTTGTGCTTGTAGTGGGGCGCAAAGGAAAATCATAAGGGCGCCCAGTAATAGAGGAGTGGTGCGTTTCATAGTGCTGATATTTTTTAGGGCCCTAAATGTAGCAAATAAATCATGGATTATGGAATCTTAAAAACAAAACAGAAAGGGCCATAAAATTGAATCATTCCTTTGTTTTTAAGCCGTTGCAGATTAACTTCATTACAGGTATGAGCGAAACACTTAAAATACAAAAGGCCAAATTCGGAACCCTGCCTGTTTTCCTAACAGCAATCTCAACCATATTGGGTGCTATAATGTTCCTGCGGTTTGGATTTGCAGTGGGTTCTGTAGGGTTTATGGGAACCTTGCTTATTGTTCTGGTTGGCCATATGGTTACCATTCCAACTGCCATGGCCTTGGCTGAAATCGCCACCAATCAAAAGGTGGAAGGAGGCGGTGAATACTTTATAATCTCCAGATCCTTTGGCCTCAACATTGGGGCGGCCATTGGAATCACGCTATACCTTTCCCAGGCCGTTAGTGTGGCCTTTTATATCATAGCTTTCGCAGAAGCCTTCGAATCCATTAAGCCCTGGGTGATGGACCAATTTGGTTATGAATTGTACGACAATCGATTGTTCAGTATCCCGGCCCTGGTCCTTATGATCTGGCTCATGATATCCAAAGGAGCCAATCTGGGGATGAAGGCCTTATATGTAGTAGTGAGTATTCTTATTATATCCCTGATATTCTTCTTTTTAGGTTCAACGCCCTATTCTGAAGTTTTTGACAATTCCAAACTTTTCGAAAGCCTGTCCGAAGGGAATGGCTTTTTCTATGTTTTTGCCATAATATTCCCTGCCTTTACAGGAATGACAGCAGGGGTGGGGTTATCCGGCGACCTGAAGGACCCTAAGAAATCAATCCCTTTGGGGACCCTGACAGCTACAATCGTGGGTATGGTAGTGTACGTATTTATAGCGTATAAACTTGCTTCTTCCGCAAGCCCCGAAGCACTGGTAAACGACCAGTTAATTATGAGTAAGATTGCTATATGGGGGCCGATAATCCCCATCGGCTTGGCAGCAGCGACCCTTTCATCGGCCTTGGGTTCTTTTATGGTAGCCCCCAGGACCCTGCAGGCAATCGGGAAGGATAAGGTATTCCCAAACAGGTTTGTCAATTTCTGGGTGGGAAAGGGAACCAAAACCAATGAGCCCAGGAATGCAACAATCATCACCAGCCTGATTGCCATCCTTTTTGTCCTGATGGGTGATGTAAATGCCGTAGCCGAAATCATTACCATGTTCTTTATGGTAACCTATGGTTCGCTTTGTCTGATTTCCTTTATGCAGCATTTTGCAGCAGACCCCTCCTACAGGCCTTCCTTCAAGTCCAAATGGTACTTGTCCTTATTCGGAGCCATTATTTGCATTTACCTGATGTTTAAAATAAATACTGGGTACGCCGTTACCGCTCTTTTCGTAATGGTGTTGCTGTATTTATACATCACCTACAAGGGGGATAACCAAAAGGGGATGGCTAAAATATTCCAGGGGGTAATCTACCAATTCAGCAGGAGTGTACAGGTATTTCTTCAAAAGTCAGAAAAGGAGAATACGGAGGAGTACTGGCGCCCGGCCATCCTATGCCTTTCCAAAGACAGTTTTAAGAGATACGGCGCCCTGGAGGTCATGAAATGGATTTCCTACCGGTATGGTTTTGGCACCTATATCCATTTTGAACAGGGGTATTTGTCGAAAAAAACACGGGCCAAATCACAAAAAGATTTACGCAAGCTCATTGAGGTGGCTTCTTCGAGTAAATCCAACCTTTTTATCGAAACCATTGTTTCCCCCTCCAGTACAGGAGCCATTGCACAGGCCATACAGCAGCCCGGGATATCGGGGCAGCCCAATAATACCATGCTTTTTGAATTTAAAAAAGGAGAGCGTGAATGGTTGGCTGAGGTCATTGAGAATTACAGTATTTTCAAAGTAGTTGAATACGACCTGTGTATTCTGGCAAGTTCAGATAAAGGTTTTGGCTACAAAAAAAACATACATATCTGGATCCGGAGGGAGGATTACGAGAATGCCAACCTGATGATACTGCTGTCTTATATAATTCTCGGGCATCCCGACTGGAACAAAGGGGAGATAAAGATTTTTGCAACCTTCCCCGAAAAAGACCTGAAAGAAGAACAGGACCACCTGACCGAGCTGACCTCCAGTGGCAGATTACCTATTTCTTCTCATAATATCAAGGTTCTCCCTATAGAACTGGGCGTAAATCGCAGAGATATAATCAATGATATTTCAAGTGATGCAGACCTTACCCTGATCGGTTTTCACGGCAGCATGATGAAATCTGAAAACAGCATTGAGCTCTTTGAAGGCTATGATCGTATTGGCAACATACTCTTTGTTAATACCCTTACTTCCAAGTATATCAAATAAGGTTCCTGCAGCAGGAATATTTACAAAATAGAAACGGTTTAGCCTATTTAGTTTTTGAGGCTTTGAGCTACTTCGTCATAGGCTTCCTGAGTAAGCACTTCGGTCCAGGTGGTCGGTTGGTAGCCTCCATAAATAGCCAGATAGGTAACATCATTTTCTTTTGAGGAAGCATGCCAGTGCTCCGTGTCCTTATCACATTTGATAACGTCCCCAACCTTCATAAGAATTGGTTCTTTACCCCTTTCCTGATAATATCCCACACCCTCGACAATGATGAGCACCTGCGGCGTAGCGTGTTTATGCCAGTCCAGAGTTGAATTTGCTTTAAAGGTGGCTTTTGTGATGTTATAGCTTAAATCTTCATCTGCCCGAAGCAAACCATTGAGCCAGGCCTCCCCTATATAATGGGTGTTGGGGGCTTTTGTGCCTTCCTCCAAATAAGAGGATACCTGATATTCTGAGTTTTGGGTAAATCCGAAAAGGGGTAGCAAACATAGTAGACTGAAGACAGTTTTTTTCATTACAATGGTTTTGAAGATAAGGTACTAAAATACGGATATCACAAATGTAAATCCATCATAATTTTTTATCTCATTTGGACCCCTTTTTATAGAATCTATAGCCGCTAATATCCTCTTAAAATCAACAAGCAGGTCTGGCAAAGCTCGAATAAGAAATATTAAATCACACTTCATTGGTTTGATAAAGATCATTGCCCAAATAACCTCTGAGCGATACATTTATTAGAAAACCTATTACCATGAAAAATCTAAAGAGAAGGCTTAAGGCCATCGCAGTGTTTCTTTCAGGTCTAATCCTGTTACAAAGTTGTAGCAGCTATAAAACCCCTGTAACACTGGAACAAGCTGTGCAAAATGAAAAAGCGGTAAAGGTAACTACCGTTGATGAAGCTTCTCATGAGTAGAAATATATCATGTACTCGGACGGCCAGTTCTACGGGGTAAAAGAGAATCCCGGAGAAGATGTGAAATTGCTAATTACTACAGATGAGGTGAAGGCCGTACTGATGAAAAAAGGATTACCCTGGTGGGCCTGGACCCTAATTATTGTGGGAGGTATATTAGTGATTGGCATAATTATTTGTGTCGCTGGCGGGTGCAGTGGAATGGGCGGAGGACTGGACTGGGGCGGCAGTTATGCGGATTTGAAATGAACAATGCCATTTCGTTCCAACTTTAAGGGAGCGGTGGAATTAAATGGATGATGATGACCTTCATCATTGCCTAAAAACCTCATAGCCAATACTTTTGGTATTGAACTTATAAAGCTTAGTACCGATGAAAACCAAGATTTTTTTACTTGCCGCTTTTTATGCTATGGCATGCCTTGGCCAAATGGAAAACAGCGATGAGATTCGGATTAATGAAACACAAACAGATGATACCTACCAAGCCGGAGAAACCATCAAGGTTGATGCCGTAGTACATGGCGATCTCGTTATTGCCGGAGGAAAGCTCACTGTGAATGACAGTGTGAATGGTGACCTTACCGCAGCCGGAGGTGAACTTTATCTGAGCGGATACGTGGCCGATGACGCCAGACTGGCTTTTGGCAGGGCTACCATCGATTCCGAAATAGGAGATGACCTGATCATCTTCGGAGGGGAAGTAACCCTTACCGAAAATGCCGTAGTCCGTGGTAACCTCAGGTGTGCCGGAGGCAAAATCAACATGATGGGCAAGGTATTTGGGGATATGACTGTCAAAGGGGGCGATGTCCTGATAGACGGAAGCATTATAGGAACTTCAAAAATAATTGTCGAAGACCTGAGCATTGGCCCTGAGGCCAAATTCTTCGATGAAGTTCAATATTATTCTGAGGACGGGGAAATAGACTTCAATACGGCACTGGTACTCACTGAAGCTCAATTCAATGAAGACCTGGCAGATGATGCCTCAGACCTTTCCATGACCACCTTGGGCACCAAGTCCTTAAAAATGTGGCTATTTTATATTCTGTCCTCATTTCTCGTTATCCTGGTATTACACGCACTCTTTAAAGATGCCTTTTCAAACGCAGTCGGAGACCTGGACCACCACTGGTTGAAACATTTTGGCGTAGGCCTGATCTACCTGATCGGGATTCCGATAGCCATTTTAATTGCCTTCCTGATGGTGATAGGGATCCCTTTAGGGCTCTTTACAGCTGCTGTCTTTATATTCAGCCTTTTACTGGGTCAAATGATCGCCGCCTTGATGCTGGCGTATTATTTGCGAAACAAGAAAGACAAAGCCTGGGGCTTTTGGACGGTTACCCTCTTAGCATTGTTCTTTGTGGTTGTATTGCGGGCACTCACTATGATCCCATTTGCGGGCATCGTCCTCTCTATAGTGGTGCTGGCCATTACCTATGGAGCCCTTACGATGAGGGTTGTATATGCCAAGAAAATACTCACGCATGAATAATATCGCGGAACCGTTAGAAAACTAATTATTCAATGACTCCGGCAGTTCAATCCTGAATTGCGGATATAAATAAAAGCCCTGATATTTTCAGGGCTTTATAGTGTTCTGGCAATGAAGTAAGTCGGATGTTCACTTCACTGCCAGGAAGCGAGCTTCGCTCTGCGTGGACAAAACAAAAAAGTCCTGGCGATACCAGGACTTTTAGACTCTTTTGGCCCTGAAGTAGAACTAACGTTTACTTCTGGGCCAGGAAGCGAGCTTCGCTCTGCTTCCTGGCTCCCCCCCTTGGGCTCGAACCGGACCGAACGTCTTCGAAGAAGTTTAAAGATCCGGTGGATCTTTAAAAGTGAGGGGCCAGGTGGTGCGCTGGCGAGAGCCCAGCCTAAAATCATATAAAAGACTTTTTTATTTTATGTAATAGCGCATTTATCTATTAGGATAATCTGTGAATTCTAGGGTATTTCGAAGCATTATTTTCAACATTCTTTTCCCTTGTGTAGTTTTAAAATATTTTTCCCTGCGTAATGCATCGCCTTTCAAAAGGAAAAATTCGCAAAAGATCAATCTAAGTGGGATTCTGCCTGACGTACTTGGGGTTCTTCCTTTATTATGGTTCTTTAATCTTTCCTGCAGATTCGTAGTGAACCCATGATAAAGTAGCAGGTCTTTTTCACTTTGAAGAACATAAACGCAAAATGGAAGTATCATAGTCCAATATACTTCCAGCTTCAGCAAGTTAATTGCATAAAAAAAGCCCTGAAAATAACAGGGCTTTTGAAGTGTTCTGGCGATGAAGTAGAACGGATGTTCACTTCATCGCCATGAAGCGAGCTCTGCTCTGCTTCATGGCTCCCCCTCTTGGGCTCGAACCAAGGACCCTCTGATTAACAGTCAGATGCTCTAACCAACTGAGCTAAGGAGGAATATGTTCTTGCTATTAAAAGCGGATGCAAATATAATTGTTTTTTAAAATTATACAATTAAGAAAACAAAGAATCTTGGGGTTTTTTACACTGATAAAAAACAAAAAAACCGGGCCTGGGCCCGGTCTGTTTATATTATTCTCTCAACTACTACGGTTGCAGGCTAATCTCAAAGTCCTGGGTGGTTAGGTTTGCTACTGCAATACTTACCTCAGCTTCAGTTTCAGCATAACCGGTTTTATTTACAGTTACTGTGTAGGTACCCGGATCAAGCCCTGGGACGGTGTAGCCACCTGAGGGATCTGTAGATGTGGTTGTATAAACTTCTCCATCGACCAAAATACTTACTTCTGCTCCTTCAACCGCAGTTGGGACCGTTTCAACCAACTCGGTAACGGTTCCGGAAAGGCTCCCGGTACTACTCATATTTTTGGCGCGAAGAACCGGCTTGAAATTGAAACCGGTAACTCCTGCGGGGGTATCCAGGTTTCCTTGAAGCACAAAAGATCTGCTGAGGTCAACATCCAGCATCAAATCTTCACTCAACTCACTTACCACTACCAGTTCAGGCTTGATAAACACTTTAATTCCCGTTTGGCTGCCGCTGGGTACTTTTACTTCGTAGACGGATTCATTTGTTAGTTTGATACTGGCATCGGTAACATATACCCGGACCAGGTCATACATTCCTACGGGTACTTCTGTTTCGCCCATATTGAGCATGACACCATTGGTAAGCTCCATCATGTTAACGGTTTCAGAGCCTTCAAACAAGGTTTCAAAGCTGGTACCGCCTTCCTCGGTTTCAGTTCCCTCCTCCTTGAGACGCACCTCCACTTTGGTGATTGTTATGTTTGCCTCGGTAATTAGTTCATAAGGAAAAGGCGCATCGGTCAGTTGTAGTTTGATAGAACCAACCTGAGCGTATTGCAATTCATTTCCGTATCTGGAACATCCAAAAAAGAAAAGGAGGGCCACAGAGGCCAAAAGAAAATTCTTGAGCATTTTCATAGGTCGTTACTTTTAAGATTAGGGCTAATTGTTTGGTTTTTACCCCAAAACAACTATTAAAACTATAAAAGCTTAGTGGTTTTCTAAAGAAATTTCGATGAAATGCAGCAAAGCAAACGCTAAAGGCTTGTTTTACAGTGTTTATAACTCTGAAAAAGTCTTACTTAGCTTAGTTAAAAATGGCCTTGTAGATATCATTTCCGTTAGCAAAAAGGATGAGGGCCAGCAGCAGGAAAAAACCAACCATCTGGGCATACTCCATAAATCTATCACTGGGTTTGCGTCCGGATATCATTTCGTACAGTAAAAACATTACATGCCCACCGTCCAGGGCCGGGATCGGCAGCAAGTTCAGTACGGCCAGCATTATGGAAAGAAAGGCAGTGATGCCCCAAAACGCCTGCCAGCTCCAGGTATCGGGAAAAATATCGAATATAGCCTTGAAGCCTCCAACACCCTTGTAGGCACCTGTGCTTGGGGTAAATATTTTTTTCAGTTGCAGCCAGTAGCCCGAAATCTGGTTGACAAATTTTTGCCCGCCAACTGCGAAACTTTCCCAGAAACCGTATTTCTTCTGCTGAATGCTGAAATACCCCATCTCTTCAAACTGCTTGTAAGTGCCTCCGGGTAAAATTCCCAGCTTTCCTTCTTCATTAACCTTGAGGGGAAGCGATACTTCATTTCCATCCCTGAGCACAACAGCCTCAACCGTTTGCCCGCTGTAGCCCTCAAGTACCGGGGGAACCTGATCAAAATACCTTACCTGCTGGGTGTCAATCCTTTTAAATAGATCACCTTTCTCAAGGCCAGCAGCCTTGTTATGGGAACTGTCAGGGACCATGCCAACCATAAAGGGAATACGCAGTTCAAAGAAAGAGACATCTTCCCCCGTACTCAGTTTTCCCAGAAAGTCTTCCGGAAGATCTATCTGCATAGGCTGTCCATCCCGCTCAATGGTAAATTGTTCAGCCGTTATCAGGTTTCTTCTCAGATCAGAATAGTTTTCATACCTCTGCCCGTCTATGGCCACCAGCTTGTCCCCGGTTTGAACTCCCAGGTCCGTAAAGACCGGATTGGTTACCCAATAACCGTCTTTGATGCTGTCGGTGGAAATGTCGGAATCCCCGTAATAATAAGAAGCGAAAATGTAGATAATAAGCGCGATCAGGAAATTCACCGTAACCCCTCCCAGCATAATGATAAGTCTTTGCCAGGCCGGTTTGGAGCGGAACTCCCAGGGTTTTGGGGGTGCAGACATCTGTTCGGTATCCATGCTTTCATCAATCATCCCGGCTATCTTTACATAGCCTCCCAAAGGCAACCATCCAATGCCATACACGGTTTCGCCTATCTTCTTTTTAAAGAGCGAAAATTTTACATCGAAAAAGAGGTAGAACTTTTCAACCCTGGTCTTAAAGGCTTTGGCGGGAATAAAATGCCCCATTTCGTGTAAGACGATCAAAAGCGACAGGCTTAACAGGAATTGAAGGGCTTGTATCAGGATGGGTGACATTTCTGGCTCTGATTTTTATGAAAACGCACAAAAGTACACTTTTATAAGGGCTTACAAAAGTAAAATCCAGACCTCCTCCCCACTTTAAGAAACATTTAGCAGCACTCATGGCCTCTGCGGGTTGACCGTGTATTTCCGGAATCGTACCTTTGTAAAAAATTTTTCTGTTGCGCTCTTTTTTCTCAAAATTCAAATGGTTTGCGCTGGTAATGCTGGGGATGTCTGCAGTTATTATCTATCTCTTTTACAATGCCTTACAACCTAAAAAGACCCTGCCCGTATACCAGCCGGCAGATTTCAACCCGGAATTGGTAGATGCGGAAATGAACCATATCAAAAAATACCATCGTGTTGCAGACTTTTCTTTAATCAATCAGAATGGGGATACCGTAACCCAGGATAATTACAAGGATAAAATTTACATTGCAGACTTCTTTTTTACCACCTGCCCTACTATTTGCCCGATCATGACAGAAAATATGGGCTACCTGCAGGAGCAGTTCCGGGAAGATGATGAAATTTTACTGCTCTCCCATTCGGTGACCCCGGTCAGGGATTCGGTTGCCCAGCTCAAAAGGTACGCAGAGGAAAAAGGGGTTATTGATTCGAAATGGAATCTGGTTACCGGAGATAAAAAACAAATCTACCGCCTCGCGCGTCAATCGTATCTGGCAGTTAAAACAGATGGGGATGGCGGGCCCTATGATATGATACACACCGAGAATTTTATCCTGGTCGATAAAGAAAAACGGATCCGCGGAACCTATGACGGCACCAAGCGGGAAGATATGGAGCGACTACTTGAAGACGTTGCCATGTTAAAGCGCTCGTATCGGCAATAGCTCCTTTTCCTGCTCTTTATTTTTTACCGGAATGGCATGCCGGGTTAGGTATTTTCCCTTATTTTTGTGCTTACTTAAAATCAATCTAAATAAGAATTGAGTCTTACCATTGCACACTTAAAGCGCGGACAGAAGGGAATTATCAAAGAGTTTTCAGAAGACTTACTGCCCATCAAACTTCTGGAACTGGGATGCCTCCCTGGAAATGAAGTAGAGATGATACAGATAGCCCCCTTACAGGATCCTATCTATATCAATGTGAACGGATCGCACATCGCCATAAGACGCACGGTGGCCTTGCAAATTGAACTGGAACCCATAGAATCATGAGCAAGGACATTAAGGTAGCCTTGATTGGAAATCCAAATACAGGTAAAACATCTGTTTTTAATGCCCTTACCGGCCTCAAACAAAAGGTTGGCAATTACCCAGGGATTACAGTCGAAAAAAAACAGGGTATCTGTAAACTTTCCAGGGGGATTAAGGCCCATATCCTGGACCTTCCGGGAACCTACAGCCTCAATACAACCTCCCTGGATGAGAGTGTGGTAGTTGAATTGCTATTAAACAAGAATGCCCCTGATTTCCCCGACGTGGCCGTGGTGGTTACCGATGTCGAAAACCTCAAGCGCAACCTGTTATTATTTACCCAGATTAAAGATTTGCGTATCCCCGCTTTGTTGGTCATCAATATGTCAGACAGGATGTCCCGCAAGGGTATCAGCCTGGATGTAGCGGCCCTGGAAAAGAAACTGAACACCAAAATTTCACTGGTAAGCACCCGAAAAAATCAGGGTCTGGACCAACTAAAACGCCAGATAGAATCCTTCAGGGAAATTCCCGCCGCCCCCTGTACCGATATTTCCGTAATTGCTCCGGATTATTTTGACCGCCTTAAAAAAGCCTTTCCAAAGGAAGACCTTTACAAGCTTTGGGTCGTGATCACCCAAGACGTCAATTTTACACCTATCGAAAAGCATGGGGCCGTTTCCACTGCAAGTTTCAGCATCAAATCCAAAAGCGAACTGAAGCGGCTGCAGCACAAAGAAACCATCTTGCGATATCAATTTATAAACGGTATCCTCAAAGAAACCTATAAGGTGGATCTTGCGGCAGCCAAAGGACTTAGGGCGAGTTTTGATAAGATCTTAACCCACAAGGTATTCGGATACCTGATCTTTTTTGTAATCCTGCTTACCATTTTCCAGGCTATTTACGACTGGAGCAGTGTCCCGATGGATTTTATAGATGCCCTGTTTGCCACAGCCAGTGAATGGGTAAAGGATACACTCCCTTCTGGAGTGCTGACCAATTTGATTGCGGAAGGAATCATTGCCGGAATTGGCGGAATAGTGATTTTTATTCCTCAGATCGCCTTCCTGTTTTTCTTTATATCCATACTGGAGGAATCCGGCTATATGAGCCGGGTCGTTTTTCTTATGGATCGGCTTATGCGGCCTTTCGGCCTCAGTGGTAAAAGCGTGGTGCCCCTTATTTCAGGAACTGCCTGTGCGATCCCGGCGGTGATGGCCACCCGAAATATAGAGAATTGGAAAGAACGACTGATCACCATTCTGGTGACTCCTTTTACAACTTGTTCCGCCAGGCTCCCGGTTTACCTCATCATCATTGCTCTGGTAATTCCGGAGGGTCGATTTCTGGGCATGAGCTACCAGGCCTTAACTCTGATGCTATTATATCTGATCGGTTTTGGGGCGGCAATTCTGTCGGCGGCTGTATTGAACAAGGTGCTAAAGATCAGAAGCCGGACCTTTTTTGTAGTAGAAATGCCCAATTACAAATTACCGTTGTTGAAAAACGTATTCTATACGGTGGTAGAAAAGACCAAGAGCTTCGTATACGGTGCAGGAAAAATTATCCTGGCAATCTCTATTGTACTCTGGTTTTTAGGATCCAACGGGTTCTCTGAGGATTTCCTCAATGCAGAAGAAATTGTAAAAGAACGTGTAGAAAGGCAGGGTTTAAATGCAAACAGTCAGGTCTATATTCAGGATAAAATTGAGCAGTACAAAGCAGCACTGCCGCAGTCAGCTCAGATAGAGGCCGATTCCCTGCAGGTACTCAGGTCTGAACTGGAAAACAGGGCGGTACGACAGGAAGTATCGAGCTATCGACTGGAACACTCCCTAATCGGGCAAATGGGAAAGAGCATTGAACCACTTGTACAACCCCTGGGCTATGACTGGAAAATAGGTATTGCCGTGCTCACTTCCTTTGCGGCTAGGGAGGTCTTTGTAGGCACGCTGGCCACTATATACAGTGTGGGAAGTGATGAAGAAGAGACGATCAAAAACCGTATGGCAGCAGAAGTAAATGAACAAAACGGAAGACCCTTGTTTAACCTGGCCTCCGGGATTTCTCTTTTATTGTTCTACGCCTTTGCCATGCAGTGTATGAGTACCCTGGCGGTCGTTAAACGCGAAACCAATAGCTGGAAGTGGCCTATTTTACAATTAGTGCTGATGAGTTCCTTTGCCTATGTTGTTGCTTTTGCCGCTTATCAAATTCTGAGCTGAGATGTGGACCCTGCAGCATATTCTGGTTTATATAATTGTGATCCTGGCAGTTGGCTATTTGCTGCGTAAGTATGTATGGTCGGGCTTGAATAAAAGGAAGGGAGGCAAAAAATCAGGCGATTGCGGCCCGGATTGCGGGTGCCACTGATTCACAACAGGTTCGCAATAAAGGAATATCCCAACAGCGCCCAACCAAGTAGCAACATTAACCCTCCGGCAGGGGTCACAGGCCCTAAAAAACGCCATTTCTTTCCTTTTGCATTGCTCCAGACCAGGGCGTATATACTGAATGAAAAAAAGAAGGTTCCTAAAATGAAAGCTCGGCTGATATAAACATCCAGATCCGTGGTAAAACTAAGGTTAAAACTGAGTACGAGCAGGACAACCGCATGAATAAGCTGATACCTTACCGCTGTTTCGAAACTCTGCAATTGCAGTGCTTCCAGTTTATTGCGCAATACATGGGCTCCGAAAGCTCCCAGTAAAACCCCTGTAAACCCATACAGCGCTGCAAAAAGCTGGCTAATTAATATTTGTTCCATGGCGTCTGTTTCTTATAAAAATTCCGTAGGTGGAGGCTCTAAAGATATCCGATTATTAATTTGATTCTTCCTCCTGAAATAAATATCTTGAAATAAATTCATAAAGGATGCGTATTATACCTTATTTGCTCTGCCTGGCCCTTGTTTTTAGCGTCAGTTGTGGCAGTTCTACAAAAAGTGCTTCTGCAGGAGATGGCGAAAATATACAGAAGCGCCTGGACCGCGAGAACAGTGCGGTCATTCCGCTGATAACCCGGATCAGGAGAATCCCGGGAATTGCTGTGGAAAACGGAGTCCCCGTTTTTGTTAAAAACAATAATTCCTTTCAGGCCGGGGTTACTCAGGAGCCCCTATATGTAGTTGACGGATTAATCATCGGGAATTCCTACAGTCGGGTAAGGGATGTTGTCCAGCCCGTAGATGTCGATAAAATCGTTGCCTTGTCCGGAGCAGATGCTTCATTTTATGGATCCAGAGGCTCTAATGGGGTAATTGTTATCACAACCCGCAATGGAGAATAGGCCGTTTATCATTGCTCACTCACCAATTTGTCAAAACTCCTGCACTTTTTGATAGGTGTAATGTTTTATCTATTGAAACCGCTTAAATTATTATGAGAAAACTATTTGTTTGCCTCCTGCTTACTATTGTTTCAGCCGGATACTCCCAGGGAACACAACTGCTGCGGCAACCCACCATTTCTTCAGAGTCAGTTGTTTTTGTATATGCAAACGACCTCTGGAAAACCTCCCTTGAAGGAGGCAGCGCCATTAGGCTTACGTCTGATGAAGGGAGTGAGTCCTACCCGCATTTTTCCCCTGATGGTAAAAGCATCGCTTTCTCAGGACAATATGACGGAAACACGGATGTCTTTATCATTCCTTCATCAGGGGGAGAGCCCAAAAGGTTAACCTTCCACCCCGGGGCAGACATTGTGCAGGGCTGGACACCCGATGGTGAAATTGTTTTCCGTTCCGCCCGGGAATCCCAACCCACCGCAATCCACAAACTTTATTCCATAGGGGTTGAGGGAGGCTGGCCGCAGGCTGTTGGCGTTCCCAGGGCAGCCTATGGTGAAATTTCTGAAGACGGGGAACATATCGCCTACACACCCATTGACCCCTGGGACCCTGAATGGCGGAACTACCGCGGGGGACAGGCCATGCCGGTTTGGATTGTAGATTTGGAAACTAAGGAACTTCAGCGAACCCCACAAAAAGACAGGGAAAGGCACCTGGACCCCGTATGGTACCAGGGAAAGGTATTCTATATTTCCGAGAGGGATTACGCAGCTAATATCTGGTCTTTTAACCCCGGGTCGGGCGAGGAGAAACAACACACCTTCCACAAACAATTTGATGTAAAAAGCTTGGATGCCGGACCGTCCGGAATCATTTATGAGCAGGGGGGCTACCTGCATTTACTAAACCCTTCTTCGGATGAGACCCGCCAACTGCAGGTTGAGGTACAGGGAGACATGAATTTTGCAAGAGCGCGCTGGGAGTCTGTAGAAGGGAATCAACTTTCCAACCCGCAATTGTCCCCGAACGGAAAAAGAGCCCTTTTTGAACACAGGGGTGAAATTTTCAGTGTTCCCGTTGAAAACGGAAGCTGGAGAAACCTGTCTAATAGCTCAGGGGTGGCAGACCGATTTCCGGTATGGTCCCCCAAAGGAAATAAAATTGCCTGGTTCAGCGATGCTTCCGGCGAGTATGAATTGCTGGTTTCAGACCAGAAGGGCCTAAAAGAAAGGACCTATTCGCTGCCGCAACCTACATTCTTTTTTCGCCCTGCCTGGTCCCCGGACGAAAAAAACATCGCATTTACGGATACGGACTACAACATCTGGATAGTGAACCTGGAAAAAGGCAGTAGCATCAAGGTGGCATCAGACCAATATGCCCACCCTAACCGTGAGATGACTCCTGTCTGGTCCCCGGATGGAAAATGGATTGCCTACAGCAGGCAGCTGAATAGTCATTTCAAGGCGCTATTTGCTTATAATATTCAGAGTGGGAAAACGCTTCAGCTAACCGATGGGATGGCAGACGCCAGCAGCCCTGCCTGGGATGCCTCAGGAAATTACCTGTACTTTCTGGGCAGTACTGACTACGGGCTGCAATCCGGCTGGCTGGATATGAGTTCTGTTGATGTCTCCTATACCAGAAGCCTTTATGCTCTTGTCCTAGCCGCTGATGGGAAAGCCCCGAACCTTCCGGAGAGCGATGAAGAAGGTGTGAAGGAGAATGCCAAAACGATCCCGGATACCAAAGAAGGTTCTGGTTCTTCCGAAAAGAAGGTAACAGTTACAATTGAAGCCAGCGGGCTGGGCAAACGTATCATTGCGCTGGACATTCCGGCACGGGTCTATACCAGCTTGCAGGCAGGACCGGAGAATACCATTTTTATAAGTGAGCAGCTTCCCAATTCAGCCGGAACCCGCCTTCATAAATACAAGGTGGAGGACCAAAAGCCTGAAACCTTTGCGGAAGGGATTTCCGATTTTGTGGTCTCTGCATCCAAGGAACAAATCCTGGTCCACCAGGGGAGTGACTGGAAAGTTGGAAAAACTGCCGATAAGGACCTTTCAGGTGCCGAATCCCTGAAAACCGACATCCGGCTAAAAGTAGTGCCTACTGAAGAATACAAACAAATATTCCGGGAAGGCTGGCGTTTTATGCGAGACTTCCTCTATGTGAATAATGTTCACGGGGCACCCTGGGATGCCGTTTATTCATGGTATTCCCCATGGGTTAAGCACGTAAGGCATCGCACTGACCTCAACTATGTAGTAGATATTCTAAGCGGTGAAGTGGCGATAGGACATTCTTTTGTTTCGGGAGGGGACCAGCCAGACCTGGAACGGGTTCCCGTAGGATTACTTGGTTGTGATTTTAGATTGGAAAACGGGCGTTATCGCATTGAAAAAATATACGATGGAGAGCAGTGGAACCCTGAAATATATGCCCCATTGGCACTTCCCGGTCTGGGGGTCAGTGAGGGGGATTATCTGCTGGCGGTTAATGGAAGGGAGTTAGGCGAAGGAATGAACCCTTTTGAATTACTGGAGCAAACGGCCGGGCGGGAAATCTATCTGACCATTGGCAAGGATGCCCGCGGGAACACTTCCAAAGATGTGCTTGTAAAGCCGGTCAGCAATGAAAACAGCCTGCGTACTTTTTACTGGATTGAAGAGAATCGGAGGAAGGTAGACAGCCTCTCCGGCGGAAAACTGGCCTATGTTTATGTCCCGAACACGTCCGGAAGGGGGTTTGAATACTTTAACCGGTATTATTTTGCCCAACAGGACCGTAAAGGGGTAATTATTGATGAGCGTAACAACGGGGGTGGCTACGCTGCGGATTATATGATAGATATTATGGACAGGGAACTCTTTGGCTACTTTAACAGCAAGACCGAAAGCAACCGCCCCTGGACTACTCCAATGGCAGGGATCTGGGGGCCCAAGGTTATGCTTATCAACGAAAGCTCAGGCTCAGGTGGGGATTTATTGCCCTATATGTTCCACGCAAAAGAACTGGGTCCGCTCATCGGCACCCGGACCTGGGGTGGTCTGGTGGGTACCTGGGATACACCCCGCTTTATCGATGGGGGACGAATGGTCGCTCCCAGGGGTGGTTTCTTTGACCTGAACGGCCAGTGGGCTGTTGAAGGAGAAGGGGTTAGTCCTGATATTGAGGTCATTCAGGATCCTGCCATGGTGTCTGAAGGGAAAGACCCGCAATTGGAAAAAGCCATTGAGGTCGCCCTTGATCTTCTGAAAGAAGGTGAAATTACACTACCAAAAGAACCGGCGGCACCCGTGCTCTGGAAACGCCCGCATGGGTTTCAGGTAAATCCGCAGGGAGAACGTTAATACTGCTGCCCCTACTCTATCCGAACAGAAATGCTTGAAACGGATGGGATCTGAAGCTTGCAGTCTTCAAAACTGGGAGGGCCGAATGCCCTCATCCGGGAGTTTGAAAAGCCCATGGGCTCCCGCGGGATCCCAATCCAGTTGGTGTCCAGGGCTTCGTTGCTGTTTTCATCGTGAAAAATGGCCAGGGCATATTCCCCGTCGGGCAAATCCTCAAATTTCAATTGGGTAGTTCCTTTTTTTGCTTTGGTACTGTCTGATCGAAAAACCCCTTCTATTTTAAGAAATCCATCTTTCTGGTTGTAAAGGGCCACCTGAATCAGGCCTTCGGAATTTTGCACACCTTCTATCCTTACTTCCAGGGTGTTCTGACAAAAAATTCCCAGGGGGGTCATCAAAATAAGCAAGAAAAAGATATTTTTCATCAGCGCTTTAATTGCAGCAAAGATAAACCCGTGGAATTATAAAAATTCTTATCCCTATCATAAAATTCTGAGCGGTAACCAGATTCAGTTTTCCCCGACTTTTATTTTTTCGCGCAGCAAATGGTACATGGATACAGTCTCGAGGGAATCAGTGAAATTCATGTAGATATACATAGAATCGCTATAAGTGAGCTTTATCTTTCGCTGCCTCAGATCATCCACATAAACATAAACCTTGCGATCCGGGTAAAGCGAGTCCTTAAACACTCCTTTTTCCCTGCTTCCTGCAGAAAAACCATGCTCACGTTCCATCTGCGGCAACTTTTGACTCCACTCCACAGCAGTGATATCCTTATAAGGCAGTTCCTTGTAATAAAAGCCGGAGATGATTTGCATACGATCCGGTTCCAGGCGGGTCCAGTTATGGTAATGCAGCATAAAAGCCAGTAAAGAGAGTAAGACACTCAGGCCAAGTACTACATTCCAAAACCATTTTTTGTTTTTCCTTTTCATTCTGCCTGTTTGTCCGTACGGTATTTATCCATCCAGGCCAGGGTATGGGCAATCTTGCTGATCAGATTACTGGGTCGATTGGCTATCCCATGGCTGGCCTCCGGTATTTCAACCAATACGGTTTCGATTTGCCGGAGTTTCAGAGCGTGATAAAGCTGTTTGGCCTCGCTGGGAGGGGTGCGTAAATCATTCATCCCCACCATAACCATGGTAGGCGTTTCAATATTTCCGACCAGGGAAAGTGGAGAGAAGCTCCAGTACCCTTCAAAATTTTCCCAGGGTTGCCCGGGGTACCTGCTATTCGCGTAATAGAAGTAATTATCGGCTACCAGGGTCTTGCTGATCCAGTTCACCACAGGCTTTGCCACTACCGCAGCCTCAAATCGATTGTTTTTCCCAATCATCCAGGCAGTCATGATTCCCCCTGCGCTACCCCCGGTTACAAAGAGCTGGTCTTCGTGGGCAATACCTTTTGCAATGCAGGCGTCTACCCCATCCATAACATCCTGGTAATCATCCCCGGGATAGTTATTATACAACTCGTTGGCAAAGGCCTCCCCGTAGCTGGTACTCCCCCTTGGGTTCGGGTAGAATACCACATAGCCCGCTGCTGCATATAGCTGCATCTCAGCTGAAAAGCGATCCCCGTAATTGGAAATTGGCCCGCCGTGGTTCTCAACAAGGAAGGGGTATTTTTTTTCGGGATCGTAATCGGGGGGATAGACAATCCAACCCTGGATATTGTAATTATCTACGCTGGAGCGGTACCAGATTTCTTCTACCTTTCCCAGGTTTCGCTGGTCCAAAAGGCCTTTGTTCAATTGGGTCAGGCGTTTTGGAGCGGTTCCGGATTTTCCTATCAGCGCGATATCTGCAGGGAATTCCGGACGCGTAAACGTATAGGCTATTTGCCCATCGCGAGCCAGGCTGTAGGACCCGCCGCCATAGGGCCTCCCTATCGAAGTTCCTCCCAGGTTATCCCCTATTTTCCGGAAATTACCTTTCAGCGAAACATATCCGATCTTGGTATTGCCGGCATCGTCAAATGCAAAATAAACGCCCTTGCTCCCGGCATCCCAGTTTAGATCGCCCACGCTTCGGTCCAGCTCCGGGTATAGATTCGCCTTTCCACTACCGTCAATATTCATGATTCGCAGGGCAGAAACCTGATGTGCCTGCTTTTTATCGGTATATCCCCTATAAACAATATACTTTCCATCAGGGGAAACCACCGGTTCCGAGTCCGGTCCGTCGGAATCGGTAAGGGCTGTAATTCGTCCGTCTGCCAGGTCTAAACGATAGACCTCGCTGTTGCGAAAGTCATATTCCCAGTCTTCATTCCGATTGGAAGAAAAATAAATGCTGCTCCCGTCCGGAGACCAGGAAAGAGAACCCCTGTGGTTGAAATCTCCGCTACTTAACTGACGGTACACCCCTCCGTCTGCCGGGATCACAAAAATATGGCTGAACCCGGGGGCGATATAGCCGCGCCCGTCTGCCTCGTGATACAATCTGTCCGTTATCCGCGGGGTACCGGCCCAGTTGGCCCCCTTGGGCCTGGGTGGCATCTTGGCGAGGACCGGAGCGTCCGAAGGCACAAACATACTAAAGGCGAGCTGCGATCCATCCGGGGCCCAGCTCAAGGAAGAAGGGCTGAACGGGAGTTGCGATATCCGGGCTACCCGCCCGCTATCTTTCCAATAAATATAAATTTCAGAACCCTCATCTGTACTACTTACGAATGCCAGCCGATCTCCTGAAGGAGACCATTTGGGGCTGGACTCTGAAACCTCTCTGGATGTAAGTTTCTGGTGCTTGCTGCCATCTGTCTTGAGCAGCCACAAATTTCCCACTGCGCGGTCTTCAAGGATATCAAATCCCATTCTCCTGTAAACAATCCAGTCGCCATCAGGGTGAATTTGCGGGTCGCTGCCATATTGAAGGCCAAAAACATCCAATGCTTCAAATACAGACTCCTGTGCCCGAAGCCCAGGCGCTGATGCAAATGACAGGAATAATAAAAAGACGAGACAATTGCGCTTCATAGCATAGTGTATTTCATATTCGATCCTAAAAATACTACATCCCTGGCAAAGAGAATGTTTGAAGGTAAAAAATAGGTGGTACTCAAATCCAATCGCTTAAATCTTATTGTTATCTTTAAAAGGATAGATCAACTTTAACCCAATTAAATTCCAACCCTATGAAAAAATTAATGTGCTTTTGCCTGGGGATACTTGCTTATACAGGTTTCGCCCAGGGCGATATGACAACGGCCAGCATCAATGGAATGCTGGAGCGCGTACAGGGCCAGACGCTGCAACTCGCCCAGGCTTTTGATGAGGAACAGATGGACTGGCGCCCGGCAGATGGTATCCGATCTGTTGGGGAGACCATCTTGCACACCGCAGCAAGCAACTACTATATTGCCATGAAAATGGGATACGCACCGCCCGAGGATGTGGACATGATGTCTATGGAAACCATAAAAGGCAAAGATGCCATTGTTGAAGCTTATTCGAAATCTGCTGATTTCATTAAGGAGAAGATCAACATGGAATCCGCTGAAAAGCTCGGGGAAGAAGTAGATCTCGGTTTTGCCAAACTCAGCCGGCTCTCTGCCCTTTTAATTGTATTGGAACACAACGGTGAACACAAAGGGCAGCTTATTGCCTACGCCCGTTCCAACGGTGTGGTACCGCCCTGGAGCAACTGATCTGACAATCTGTTTGACCCGGCCCGCAAGGCCGGGTTTTTTTTAGCTCAGGCCCACATCCAGGGCCATCATAATAATAAAGCCTCCAATAAATCCCATAGTTGCAATATCGGTGTACTTGTCCTGCTGGGTTTCGGGGATCACCTCTTCCACGACCACAAAGATCATGGCCCCGGCCGCAAATGATAAGGCATAAGGAAGGATGGGTTGAAAGGTCATCACGGCCCAGGCGCCCAGAACAGCAGCAATCGGCTCCACCACCGCCGAGGCCTGGCCATATAACCAGCTTTTGTAGCGGCTTAATCCATGCCTTCTCAAGGGCATGGCAACGGCAAAACCTTCCGGAAAATTCTGAAGCCCAATACCCAAAGCAAGGGCAACGGCCCCGCCAATGGAAGCCCCTTCAAAACCAGCAGCTACTCCCCCAAAAAGGACCCCTACTGCCAGCCCTTCCGGGATATTATGCAGGGTAATGGCCAGAGTGAGTAAGGTAGTTCTTCTCCACGGAGTCTTAATCCCTTCCTTTTCACTTTCTTTAAAATTGATATGGATATGCGGAAGGACCTTATCCAGGCCAAAGATAAATAACGCCCCTAGCAGGAAACCTACAGCAGCAGGCATCACCTTCATAAATCCTTCCCCCGGGCTCATTTCTATGCCAGGGGCCAGAAGGCTCCAGAAACTCGCGGCAACCATAACCCCCCCGGTGAAACCCAGCATTCCGTCCAGAACAGCCCGGTTCATCGTTTTAAATAAAAAGACAAGGGCAGCACCCAAAGCGGTTAGCCCCCAGGTAAACAGGGTAGCATAAAACGCCGCAAGCACGGGGTTAATGCTTTCAAAGTACTGGATTACTTCATTCATGGTTCTTGTATTGGTTTTACATAAAGGTTGGAAGCAATCAGATGTGAAATCTGCAGGGTTTGTTCCCCAATGGCTATCAGCATGGACTGGTCAAAAGCTTCTTTTTCGAGAATTTTTATGGATTGCCCCAGGGCGATATGGTTTTTGTCAAGGAATTTTAAAAAAGGGGCTGAAGAATCTTTGACCCCCACGCAGATACCGGATATGTTTACGGGCATGGCACTTAAAAGCGTTTTTTCACGAGACTTAAACTGACCGTTTTTATCCGGAATGGGGTCGCCGTGCGGATCAAAATCCGGATACTCCAGCAAGGCATCGAGACGGTCTATCAGCTTTTCACTCTCAATGTGTTCCAATTGCTCGGCAACCTCATGGACCTCATCCCAGGTGAAATCCAGTTTTTCGACCAGGAACACCTCCCACAAGCGATGTTTGCGAATGATTCTGAGGGCCTGCCGACTCCCTTTTTCCGTAAGGGATACCCCCTGGTATTTGCGGTAGTTCAGCAGGTCTTTTTCGGCAAGCTTTTTAACCATGTCGGTAACCGAAGATGGCTTGGTTTCCATCTTGGTTGCTATGGCATTAGTAGAAACCACCTCTTTCCCGGCACGGCTGATATGGTAGATCTCCTTGATGTAATTTTCTTCCGAATGTGTCACTTCCAGAATTTAATTTCCAAAGTTACATTTTTATTTATAAAAACATATTTTTAGATTTGTCTAAATTTTAATTTACAAATAGGTAAAACTTGTGGCCAACACCCTTAGAATAGTACTTATATTAATCCTGTTTCCATTTCTTACAAATGCGCAGGATCTTGACCTGTCCGGGTATATTAGAGGTCCCGAAGGACCGGTCCCGCTGGCCAATGTATACCTGAAAGAATTAAAAAAGGGCACAGCTACAGATAATTCGGGATGGTTTGAAATAGAAAATGTCCCGGAGGGCAAATACACCCTGATTGTATCGGCCCTGGGCTATCAAACCGTCCGAAAACCCGTCCGCCTGGACAGCGAAACAGCTTCCCCTTTAACAATAGTGCTGGAGGATCAGTCGGAAAGCCTGGATGAAACGGTGGTAACCGGGACCTTAAAAGCCGTCAGGCGCTCGGAAAGCCCGGTTCCTGTAGAGGTGTATTCCCCCACTTTTATCAAGAAGAATCCAACCCCAAACATCTTCGAAGCCCTGCAACTCGTCAATGGGGTCCGTCCACAGATCAATTGTAATGTTTGCAATACCGGAGACATCCACATTAACGGCCTTGAAGGACCCTATACGCTTGTTCTCATTGACGGGATGCCGATTGTGAGCGGCCTGGGTACCGTATATGGGCTTTCAGGTATTCCCAATGCAATCATTGAGCAAATTGAGATTGTAAAAGGCCCGGCCTCCAGTTTGTATGGCAGTGAAGCGGTTGGTGGCCTGATCAACGTCATCACCAAAAACACCCTCAGCGCTCCTGAAGTGTTTGCAGATGGCTTCGCAACCGGTTGGGGTGAATACAATATTGATGCGGGCGGGAAGGCCAGCCTGGGCGATAAAACCGACCTGCTGATCGGGTTAAACTATTTCAAATACGACACCCCCATAGATCAGAATGGTGATAACTTTACAGATCTAACCCTGCAGGATCGTGTTTCTATTTTTCAGAAACTAAATGTCCGTAGGGATAAGAGCCGGATTTTTAGTCTGGCAGGCCGATTTTTTTACGAAGACCGCTGGGGTGGGGAAATGCAATGGACCCCTGAGTTTCGGGGAGGAGACGAAATTTACGGTGAAAGCATTTACACCCGCAGGTGGGAAGTGCTTGGCAAGTATCAGCTCCCCTTTTCTGAAAAGATGATGCTGTCGGTCTCCTTCAATGACCACCGGCAAAATTCGGTTTATGGGGATGTCCCTTACCTGGCAGACCAGCGCATTGGCTTCAGCCAGCTAACCTGGGATAAAGAGGCTGGCAAGCACGACCTGCTGTTTGGATCGGCTCTCCGCTATAATTACTATGACGATAACACCCCTGCCACGGCTTCCGGCGGCTTGAATAAGCCGGATGAAATATGGATCCCCAGCTTGTTCGTACAGGATGAATACAGCTTTAACCCATCGCATTCCCTTCTGCTGGGCCTCCGATACGATTACGACAACAGGCATGGTAATATTGTTACCCCCCGCCTGGCCTATAAGTGGAAACTTTCGGATTTTGATATTCTCAGGCTAAATGCCGGTACCGGCTTCCGGGTGGTAAACCTGTTTACGGAAGAACACGCTGCCCTTACAGGTGCCAGGGACGTGGTTATTGCAGAAGAACTCCAACCGGAACGCACCTGGAACGTCAACCTGAATTATATGAAAAAAGTCTACGCCAGCAGTGGTCTGTTCCTGGGGCTGGACGCATCCCTGTTCTATACCTATTTTACCAATCAGATCCTGCCGGACTACGACACCAATCCCAACCAGATCATATACGATAACCTGGATGGCACCTCTGTTTCCAGGGGAATCAGTGCAAACCTGGACGCCGTATTTCCAAACGGCCTCAAGATTCTATTGGGGGCAACCCTGCAGGATGTGAGCAATAAAGAAAATGGAGTAAGGCGCCGGCAGATACTTACAGAAAGCTTTATGGCTACCTGGAATGTATCTTATGATATCCGGCCCCTTAAACTGAGCCTGGACTATACCGGAAACCTCTATGGCCCCATGAGGCTTCCCCTTCTGGGAGAGCTGGATCCCAGAGAGGAATTTTCCCCTTACTGGAGTATACAGAATATTCAGTTCACCTATAAAGGCATCCCGAATTTCGAAATATACGGCGGCATCAAAAACCTGCTAGACTGGACCCCGAACCGGGGGAATCCTTTTATTATTGCACGGGCCAACGATCCCTTCGACCGGAATGTTACCTTCGATCCTCAGGGAAATGCCGTTCCAACGCCAGATAATCCTTACGCCTTAACCTTTGACCCTTCATATGTATACGGACCCAACCAGGGGATTCGGGGGTTTGTAGGAATGCGGTACCGGATAAATTAAAGAGCAAAGCCTGAATCAGAATTCGTATTTTAGCCAGGCTTGCCCGGTATACATGGAAAGATTTGACTTTATAATTGTAGGTGGCGGGGCTTCGGGGCTCCTGCTCGCAGATGCACTGGGCTGCGATCCGTATTTCCGGGAGAAACGGATTGCCCTGATTGAAAAGGGATCCAAAACGAGTAATGACCGCACCTGGTGTTTTTGGGAAGACGGGCCCGGGCCTTTTGACGATATCCTCTTCCGCCAGTGGGATTACCTGCGCTTTAAAGGTCCTGATTTTGAAAAAAAACTACCGTTGGGGGATTTCAGCTACAAGATGCTACGGGGAGATGCCTTCTACAAGGCGTATTATGCCCGAATCGCTTCCTATCCCAATATAGAACTTATAAAGGATGCTGTGCTGGAGATACAGGAAAGTGGGGATGGGGCTGAAGTTGTTACACAAACCAACCGATTCAGGGCAAATCTGGTATTCAGCAGTGTCCTTTTCCAACCGCTGGAACCCCTTATGAAACCCTATCCAGTACTCAAGCAGCATTTTCTGGGGTGGCACTTAAAAACCAAAAGCCCCGTTTTTGATGCACAGGCAGCCACTTTTATGGATTTTAGCATCTCTCAGAGCGGGAATACCAGATTTATGTATATCCTGCCTTTTAGTGAATCGGAGGCGATTGTGGAATACACCCTGTTTTCAGAAGACCTTTTAGAAACTTCAGAATACGAAAAAGCCCTCAGGGATTACATAAAGAATGACCTGGATTGCGAAGAGTATGAAATAGTAGACACGGAGCGCGGAAGCATCCCGATGACCTCCAATCATTTTACAGCTGCAGACAGTGAGCATATAATCCATATCGGGATTGCAGGGGGCTGGGCCAAAGCAAGTACCGGCTATACCTTCTGGAACAGTTCCCAAAAAGCCCAAAAACTGGTGAAAGCCCTGAAAAACGGATCGAAATTACAGATGGCTTCCAAAAATAAGTTCTGGTATTACGATATGTTGCTTTTAAACGTGCTGGCCAGGAACAATAACAGGGGGAGTGAAGTTTTTTCAGCGCTTTTTAAAAGCTTGGAACCGGAAATAATCCTGCGCTTTCTGCATGAACAGACCTCCCTGTCTGAAGATTTCAGGATTATCAATTCTTCCCCTAAAAAAATGTTTATCGGCGCCTTCTGGCATGCCCTGGTTAATAATCTCTTTTAAGCAGCCAATTTCCGAATTCGTGCAGTTGTTCCCGTTTGGCCTGGGGAATATTGAGCAATTCGAGCTGTTTGAAGGCCTGCTGGGTATATTCCTCAATTTTGTTGCGCGTGTCCCCTTTGGCCCCTGTGGTATCAAACAGTTCGGACACCCTTTTAATTTTTGATGCCGGGTTCCGGGGCTGAATGGAGTACAGGTCCTGTAATTCCCTGGCTACTTCCTGTGAACCCAATTCCCTGGCCCTCAAATAGAGGTAGGTCTTTTTATTTTCGATGATGTCTCCGCCCACTTGTTTTCCAAAATTCTCCGGATTCCCGAAAACATCCAGATAGTCATCCTGTAGCTGGAAGGCCAGCCCCAGATAGAGCCCGTAGGCATAAAGGGCTTCCTGGTCAGTTGTCCCGGCTCCGGCAACCATGGCCCCCATTTTAAGGGCGCATCCGACTAAAACGGCTGTCTTGTACTCAATCATGTGCAGGTATTCCGGAATGGTTACATCTTCCCGGTTTTCAAAATCCATATCGTATTGCTGTCCTTCGCATACTTCCAGGGCCGTTTTGGAAAAGATCTCCACAAGGGGTTTAAAGAGGGAAGATTCAAAGGCCTGTAGCTGTTGATAAGCTTTTACAAGCATGGCATCACCCGATAAAATCGCCGTGTTTGTGTTCCATCGTTTGTGTACAGTAGGTTGCCCCCTGCGGATGGGAGCCTGGTCCATGATATCGTCGTGAATCAGCGAAAAATTATGGAACACCTCAACAGCTGCAGCTGCCGGCAGGGCTTTCCCGGAGTGGTTGCCATAAAGGTCCGCTGCGAGTAAGACCAGTATAGGCCGTATCCGTTTCCCGCCAAGGCCGAGTATATAGGATATGGGGTTGTACAATTCTCTGGGTTCCCCAAACTGCATGGCACTATCCATATAGGCATCGAAAGCCAGTCTATAGGTTTTCAGCGATTCTGTCATGAGGTAAATGTACATATAAGCTCCGGCGATTTACAAGGCCAGCGATAAATTTTATGAAATCAAAATGTATTTGTTAAAAAATCGTAAAACTTAGGAAACTTTTTTTGTATTAAAAGTTTCCTGCTATACTTTTGCACACTGATGAAAAACCAGATTTTAGACAAAGCAACGGAAATGTTCCTCAGCCTGGGGTTCAAAAGTGTCACCATGGATGACCTCGCTCACGAAATGGGGATATCCAAAAAGACCATCTATTCCCATTTCAGCAACAAGACCGATCTGGTTGAACACTGCACCCTGAATCTTTTCAATACGATTTCGGAGGGGATTGACTGCATTTGCAACCTGCAGAAAAACCCCATCGAAGAACTTTACGACATCAAAAAATTTGTGATGCTCCGCCTTAAGGATGAAAAATCCTCCCCGCAGTACCAATTGCAGAAGTACTATCCGATCATTCATAAGTCTCTCAGAAAAAAACAATTTGAAATAATGCAGGATTGTGTTGTTTCCAACCTCAAAAGAGGTGTTGCACAGGGAATATACCGTCAGAACCTGAATGTTGACTTTGTTGCCCGAATCTATTTTACGGGGGTCAGCAGCATAAAGGATCATACCCTTTTTCCACCGGAATCCTTTCCCTCTGCTGCATTGATGGATGATTATCTGGAATATCACCTGAGGGGAATTGTAACACCAGAGGGAAGAAAAATACTAAATAATATCATCAACTCTAATCAAGAATAAATGCGAATCCTAAGATTGGGTATAATACTGCTGGCTGGTTTGCAAATAGGAACCGCACAGGACATCCCTACACAATTCAGCCTTGAGGAGGCGGTCAAATACGCCCTGGAGCACAATTACAGTTCTATAAATGCAAGTCGGGACCTGGTTGACGCTCAAAAACAGAAATGGGAGACCATTGCTTCCGGATTACCTCAGATTAGCGGCCTGGTCAGTTATCAGGACCAGATTAAACAGCCCGTTTCCCTGATCCCGGGAGAATTTTTTCCGGATGGGGAACCCGGCACTTTTGTTCCGGTGGTTTTCGGCCCTCCCCGACAAACCTCGGCTACCGCCACCCTGAAGCAACAGATATTTGACGGGTCTTATATTGTAGGGGTACAGGCAACCAAAGCCTTCCTGAGCTACAGTAAAAACAACAAGGAAAAAACGGATCAGATGGTTTTGAAGGAGGTTGTTGAATCCTATGGCAATGTATTGCTCGCAAAGGAAAGCGTCGCAATCCTGAAAAAGAATATCGAAGCCGTTGAAAAAAACCTTTATGAAACCCGGAAGTTATACGAAAACGGCCTTGGGGAGGAAGAAAGTGTAGAGCAGCTGGAAATTACCCTGGGGAACCTGCAAAATGTCTTGCGCAGCAATGAACGCCTTGAAGAAATTACCCTTCAGATGCTCAATATCGTTATGGGTCTGCCCCTGGCGCACCCCACGGAACTCAGCCAGGACCTGGATGAACTGGTAGCCCAGGAATCCAGGCCAGATTTGCTGGATACATCCTTTGACATAGAAAATAACGTTGATTTCAAGCTCGTCCAAAACCTGAATCAGCAACGCTACTACGAATGGAAACTTGCCCGGAGCCGTGCCTTGCCAACCTTGAATGCCTTTATCAATTACGGCAGGACCGGTTTTGACGATCCGTTCAGTTATTTCGACAGCAGCACCCAGAGTTTTGAATCTTCCATCCTTGGGTTTGACCTGTCTATTCCTATTTTCAGTTCCATGGGAAGGAGCGCCAGTACGCAAAGGGCCAAAATTGCAATGGAGAAAGCCAAAACGCAGTTGGAAGAGACGCGCCAGAAAATCAATCTACAGCTGGAACAGGCCAAAAGTGAATTCACTCTGGCGATAGACAGCTATCAAACCAGCAAGAAAAACCTCAGCCTGGCCGAGCGTATTGAAACCAAAAACGAAATCAAATACTCCGAAGGGATTGCCAGCAGCTTCGAACTCAGGCAGGCGCAAACCCAGTTATATACGGCTCAACAGGAATACCTGCAGGCCATGATAGATGTAATCAACAAAAAAACAGCTCTTGAGACCATCCTGAATCCGGAAGGCCTTATCCAATACTAAAAATCACATTAGCACAACCATGAAGAAATCATTCTATTCTATTACAATAAGCTTAATACTCCTCACCGCTTGTGGCGGGGGTGGCAATCAGTCAGTAGACGAGCTGATCAGTTTAGGTAATCTGGAGCAAATCAAGCAAAGACGGCAAGAGCTTAATGAACAGCAAAAAGAATTATTGGGTGCTATCCGAAGGATGGATTCTGTAATCGATTCCCGTGAAAGCAATGACAATATTACCCTGGTAACCACATTGGAAGTTCAGCCCAGGCCTTTTAATCATTACCTGGAATTACAGGGAGACGTTCAGACCAAACAGAATATCCTGCTTTTCCCGGAAATGCCCGGTACGCTGGAGAAGGTTTATGTGAAGGAAGGCGACGCTGTTAAAAAGGGGCAACTCCTGGGGCGCATAGACGATGGTGGTTTGGCCAGTGGCCTGGAACAACTTCGGACTCAGGCTGCCCTGGCGGAAACCACCTATGAGCGTCAAAAAAGGCTGTGGGAACAGAAAATTGGTTCTGAAATCCAGTACCTGCAGGCTAAAACCAATTACGAGGCTACCCTGAATGCCGTAAACCAGGCTCAGGCGCAGCTGGCGAAATCGGCCATAAGAGCTCCCTTCAGTGGGATTGTAGACGATATCATGCAGGAAGAGGGCAGTACTGTAAACCCGGCAGCGGGAATGCCTGTTTTCCGGATTGTAAACCTCGCAGAGATGTATGTGGAAGTAGCCGTTCCGGAAAGCCATCTGGCAGGGGTCCGGCCCGGAAAGGAAGTGATAATTTTCCTGCCGGTGCTCGGAGACAGTATTACAACCAAGGTACGGCAAACCGGGAACTACATCAACCCGGACAACCGGTCTTTCAGTGTTGAAGTACCGGTCCCCAATGCAGAAGGAAAAATAAAACCGAACCTGACTGCCCGGGTCAATATCAACGATTACAGCAATCCGGAGGCCCTGCTGATCCCGCCTTCAGTGATCTCAGAAAACGCAGAGGGGCAACAATACGTTTATGTCGCAACCATGATGGGATCAAACTCAATGGCTACTGCCGAAAAAAGAATCATCACCACCGGGCTGATACAGGGAGATTGGGTAGAGGTCCTCAGTGGATTACAGGCGGGAGACCATATAATTGATGAAGGCGCACGAAGAGTACGCGAAGGTCAGGAAATCCAACTAATTGAAAAGCTATGAGCAGACAGCGAAAAAATGCCGATAAGGAATTCCGGCTTTCATCCTGGGCAATAGACAACCCTTCGGTGATTTATGTTATGATAGGTATCTTCTTGTTTATAGGCCTGTCATCTTATTTCTCCATGCCCAGGGAAGACTTTCCGGAAGTAGAGGAAACCAAGATTTACATCAGCACGGTTTACCCGGGGAACACCGCTGAGGATATTGAACGACTGATTACCGATCCGCTGGAAGACCGCTTAAAAAACGTGAGCAACCTTGTGGAACTGACCTCTACCTCCCAGGAAGATTATTCCATGATCGTAGTGGAGTTTGACGAGGACATTTCCGTCCAGGATGCCAAAACAAAGGTGAAAGACGAGGTGGATGGGGAAAAATCCGGGGAAGACTGGCCTATTTTTAACGGGGCCAAGGTAGAACCAAACGTTTTTGACCTGAAGCTATCGGAGTCCTTCCCGATAATGAATGTAAACTTAACCGGGGATTATCCTGTAGATAAACTAAAGGAATTTGGGGAGTACCTGGAAGATGCAATTGAGGACCTGGACGAAATTAAAGAGGTAGACATTCGCGGCGCTCAGGAAAAAGAAGTGGAAGTGGCTGTAGATATCTATAAAATGATGGCAGCCCGGGTAAGTTTTGATGATGTACTGGGAGCTATACAAAACGGCAATATGACCATGTCTGCCGGGAACCTCATCAATAGCGGGCAAAGAAGGACGGTCCGAATACTGGGGGAGATCCAGCAGCCTTCGGAGCTTGAAAATTTCGTGGTCAAATCAGAGAACGGCGATGCGGTCTATCTGAAGGATATTGCGACGGTTTCCTTTGAAGAAGAAGACAAGACCACCTATGCCCGTGAAATGGGAGAAAGCGTAGTAATGCTGGATGTGAAAAAGCGTTCGGGAAAAAACGCCATTACCGCTGCAGAAAAGATCCGCGAAATTATCGCTGATTCGAAGGAGAATTACTTTCCGGCAGATTTGAACATTTCCATTTCCAACGACTCTTCCAGCAAAACGCTGAATCAGGTAGACGACCTGGTAAACAACATTATTTTCGGGATTATCCTGGTGGTAACCGTCCTGATGTTTTTCCTTGGTTTCCGCAACGCCCTTTTTGTTGGCTTTGCGATCCCCATGTCCATGTTTATGTCCTTTATGATCCTTTCGGCCCTGGGATATACCCTGAACACCATGATCCTCTTCGGGCTGATCATGGGGCTGGGAATGCTGGTGGATAACGGGGTGGTGGTTGTCGAAAACGTATACCGCCTCATGGAAGAGGAAGGCATGAGCCGGATTGAGGCAGCCAAAAAAGGAATAGGGGAAATTGCGGTACCCATCATTATATCAACCGCCACAACCGTCGCAGCCTTTGTCCCATTGGGATTGTGGCCTGGGATCATGGGGGAATTCATGATTTTCTTCCCTATAACGCTTTCCGTTGTTTTGGGATCTTCATTGTTTGTGGCCATTTTTATGAATTCCATGCTAGTCTCCACCCTGATGGAAACCGAGGAGAAAGAACTTACACGAACGCAATTAATCCGATTGACCCTGATCCTTGGAGGACTGGGGACCTTTATCCTGATTTTTGGAGGAACCGTTCGTGGTTTGGGTTCTCTGATGATTGTAACGGCAGGCTTGTTCTGGATCTATAAATACGCCATAAAAAAGGTTGCAAACAATTTCCAGAGACGAACGCTGCGAAAGCTGGAAAATTTCTACGAGCGTCGCCTGAAGCATGCCCTTAAGGGGAAAAATGTTTACTGGTTCTTCGGAATTACCGTGCTGATCCTGATAGCAGCCTTTATCAGTTTCGGGGCCTCACTTGGCAGTGGCCGGACCAAGGTGGAATTCTTCCCGGACAATACCCCCAACCAGATCATTGTCTACATAGAGTACCCCCAGGGAACCGCCATTGAGAAAACCAACGAGATTACCAAGGCCATTGAAAAAAGGGTCTACCAGATTGCCAGGAGTCCGGAATATATCAGGGATGGTGAGAACTTGCTAGTGCAATCGGCTGTATCCCAGGTAGGGAAAGGCGCTGAAAACCCTTTTACGGAGGGTGGTTCGGCTGCAGAAATGCCCCATCGCGGGAAGATTACCATTTCCATGCCGGAATTCAAATACCGGGGTGGGAAAGACAGCGAGCAGCTCCGAAAGGAAATACAGGATGGCCTTACCGGTATTTATCCTGGCGTAGCCATCTCCGTTGAAAAAGATGCGGTAGGCCCTCCGGCCGGTTACCCGATCAATATAGAGCTGGAAGGGCAGAATTACGATACGCTCATCAATGTTGCCGAGCGGATGCGGGCTTTTATCAACAGCAAGAACATTGCCGGGATAGAGGAACTGAAGATAGACGTAAACAAAGGGAAACCTTCCATGGAAGTGGTTGTAGACCGTGAAAAAGCAGGAGAATTGGGGGTAGGTGTTGGTCAGGTGGGGCAACAGCTGCGTCGTTCCCTCTTTGGAGACAAGGCCGGGATTTACAAAAAAGACGGGGAAGACTACGATATCAACGTGCGTTTTAATGAAGACCTCCGCTACAATACCTCGGCCCTTTTTAACCAGAATATCATCTTCAGGGACCCCTACAATGGCCGCATCAAGGAGGTGCCGGTATCGGCCGTGGCCTATAAAAGGAATACCTCTTCCTTTAGTGCCATCAAGCACCGCGATGCCAAACGGGTGGTAACGGTTTATTCCGGGCTGGAACCCGGGTTTACGGATGCAGGTGCCATCGTTTCCCAGATTCAGGAAGAGATGGATACGTTTACCGGTTTGCCTTCCGGGGTTTCCATTGATTTTACCGGGCAAATAGAAGAGCAAAACAAACAGATGCAATTCCTGATGGGAGCCTTTTTCTCCGGTCTGGGGCTGATCATGCTTATCCTGGTCTTCCAGTTTGGGGGTATCTCCAAGCCGACTATTATTATGACTGCCATCTTCCTGAGTTTTATTGGGGTATTTGGCGGGCTGATGCTTACAGGATGGCCCTTCGTGATAATGATGACCATGATGGGAATCATTGCCCTGGCGGGGATAGTTGTAAACAATGGGGTGGTTCTGTTGGACTATACCCAAATCCTGATAGACCGAAAGAAGGTTGCCCTGGGCATCCCGGATAATGAATTACTGACCCTCCCCGAAGTTACCGAAGCCATCATAAAAGGTGGAAAGGCAAGGTTACGGCCCGTATTACTTACGGCTATTACTACGGTGCTGGGCTTAATCCCCCTGGCCATTGGTCTGAACATCGACTTCTTTTCCCTTTTTACCAATTTTGACCCCAATATTTATATTGGAGGGGATAACGTAATTTTCTGGGGACCCCTGGCGTGGACCGTTATTTTCGGATTGCTGGTATCTACCTTCCTTACGCTTATCATCGTTCCGGTATTGTTCAACATCACCTACCGCATCAAAATTGCAATTAAGGGGAAACGAAAAAGCAGGGAAGAAAAGCCGTCGGTCCTGGAAAAGGCTGCCTGATTGTTGCAGCAGGACCAGGCACCTAAAAAAGGGGGAAGTTTAGAACAAATGTTGTGAGCTTCCCCCTTTCCATTGTACCTTTACGGCCTTAATTTGAAGTTATGTACAGATCGCATACCTGTGGGGAACTCAACGAAGCAAATATTGGACAAAACGTTACCCTTGCCGGATGGGTACAAAAGGTAAGGGACAAGGGTTTTGTTATATGGATTGATTTAAGGGACCGGTACGGGATTACCCAGCTGGTATTTGATCAGGAGCGGAGCCCGTCAGCCTTGCTGGATCAGGCACGGGAATGCGGCCGTGAATTTGTTTTGGAAATTAAGGGCAGCGTAATTGAACGGGCTTCCAAAAACCCCAAAATGCCCACCGGAAATATAGAAGTGCTGGTAACAGCGCTCAAAGTCCTGAACCCCTCCCTGACCCCTCCCTTTACAATTGAGGACCAGACCGACGGCGGAGAAGAATTGCGCATGAAATACCGCTATCTGGACATCCGGAGAAACCCGGTAAAGGAAAAGCTCATTTTCAGGTCCAGGGTCAGTATGGAGGTACGCAAGTACTTGTCATCAGAAGGGTTTATAGAAGTGGAGACTCCCTATCTGATCAAATCGACCCCTGAAGGGGCCCGCGATTTTGTAGTACCCAGCCGCATGAATGAGGGTGAATTTTACGCCCTGCCACAATCTCCACAAACCTTTAAGCAACTTTTGATGGTTGGTGGCCTGGACAAGTATTTCCAGATCGTAAAATGTTTCAGGGATGAGGACCTCAGGGCCGACCGCCAGCCGGAATTCACGCAGATAGACTGCGAAATGGCTTTTGTGGAGCAGGAAGATATCCTGAATACCTTCGAGGGGCTTACCCGTCACCTGATTAAGGAAATCAACGGGGTGGAAGTGGCGCAATTTCCACGTATGACCTACGATGAGGCCATGAAAACCTATGGTTCTGACAAGCCGGATATCCGGTTTGGAATGGCTTTTGGCGAGCTCAATGCGCTAAGCCAGCACCGGGATTTCCAGGTATTCAATACTGCCGAACTGGTGGTGGGAATTGCGGTTCCCGGGGCGGCATCCTACAGCAGAAAAGAAATTGATGCCCTTATAGACTGGGTGAAGCGGCCACAGGTGGGTGCCAAAGGAATGGTTTATGTAAAATGCAATGAAGACGGGACATTCAAGTCTTCTGTAGATAAATTTTATACGCCAGAAGACCTGGAAAAATGGGCAGAGGCTACCGGGGCCCAAAAAGGAGACCTGATCTGTATCCTTTCCGGGGAAACCCATACCACCCGAACACAGCTCAGCATGCTGCGGATGGAATTGGCCCAGCGTCTGGGATTGCGAAACCCCAAAGAATTTGCCCCTTTATGGGTGGTTGATTTTCCATTGCTGGAGTTCGATGAGGAAAGTGGGCGCTACCACGCCATGCACCACCCCTTTACCTCCCCAAAACCCGGCCAGTTAGATTTGTTGGATACAGATCCGGCAGCCGTCCGGGCCAATGCCTATGACCTGGTATTAAACGGGAACGAAATTGGAGGGGGTTCTATCCGAATTTACGACAGGCCCACTCAGGAAGTCATGTTCCGTCACCTGGGTTTCAGCCCTGAAGAAGCACGGGAACAGTTTGGCTTTCTGATGGATGCTTTTCAATACGGTGCTCCTCCGCATGGCGGGATTGCCTTTGGGCTGGACCGTTTAGTGGCCATTTTGGGTGGGCAGGAGTCCATCCGGGATTTTATAGCCTTTCCTAAAAATAACAGTGGGCGGGATATAATGATAGATGCCCCATCCCCTATAGACCCGGCCCAGCTGGATGAGTTACATCTCAGCTTAAAGGAGAAATAGGCAGAAGGCTTCCTTACATCCGATCCAATTTTCTACCTTTAGGTTGATCATAACGGGACATGGCTACACAAGCACAGACCTTGCTTACAAAATTCCTTAAGTGGCGCTATAAGCATATTTCCCATAAGAGCTTTACGCAATTAATGAGCGTGGTTGTAGGCTTTCTGGCAGGCCTGGCTTCGGTTACCTTAAAGAACAGTACTTATTTTATAGAATCCCTGCTGGATAAAGGTGTCTTGTTTCTCAGCAATGAACTCTATTTTATCCTTCCGGTGGTGGGCCTTACCCTGGTCTATCTTTATGTAAAATACGTGCACAGGGAAAAACTGGAACACGCCATCTCATCCATACTGTATTCCCTCTCCAGAAAAAAAGGGATCATTGAAGCCAAAAAAATCATTGCCCCGTTGGTAACTGCCCCACTTACCGTGGGTTTCGGAGGATCTGTGGGGTTACTTGGGCCTGCAGTTGCAACCGGGGCCGCCATCAGTTCCAATGTATCCAGGATGTTGCATATCGGTTCGAAAAACCGGACGCTTTTGATTGCCTGTGCCTCGGCAGGAGCGATTGCATCCATCTTTCAGGCCCCCATTGCCGCTATTATCTTTGCCGTGGAAGTTTTTAGCCTGGACCTGACCATGCTGTCTATGCTCCCACTTTTACTGGCTTCCATCTCAGGGGTACTTACCTCCTATTTTTTTCTGGGGGATGAGAAGCTGTTCACTTTTGCACTTACAGACTCCTTTCAGGTAACCGACAGTTTCTTCTATATTCTACTGGGGATGGGAACAGCCGTCGCCTCCATCTACTTTACAAAAATGTACTTCGGGATCATGTCTGTTTTTAAAAAACTGCGCAGCCCTAAATACAAATTACTGGTTGGGGGGCTGGCCATAGGGATCATGCTTTATTTTATCCCTCCGTTATATGGGGAGGGGTTTGGTTTTATCAATAACCTCCTGGAGGGGGATCACCTGAAAGCACTGGGAGCCACTCCATTTGATGCGTATATCGACAATATCTGGGTGGTGATCGGCCTGTTATTTGGTATTACCCTCTTCAAAGCCATAGCCATGACCACCACTTTTGCCGCCGGAGGGGCCGGGGGGATTTTTATCCCAACCATGGTAATGGGAAGTGCCCTCGGCAACGTCTTTGCCAAGGTATTGAATAACCTGGGGCTGGGTATTTCCGTCAGTGAATCCAATTTTACCCTAATTGGCATGGCAGGACTCATTGCAGGAGTGTTACACGCCCCGCTGACAGCTATCTTCCTGATTGCCGAGATCACCGGCGGGTACGAGCTGTTTGTACCCCTGATGATTACTGCGGCCATGTCTTATCTGATCACCAAAAACACAATGGCCCACACCATTTATACACGAGAACTGGCAGCTATTGGCGCCCTTATTACACATAACAAGGACCAGACGGTCCTCACCCTTATGGAACTGGACCAGGTGCTGGAAACCGATTTTAAAAAACTGCGTCAGCAGATGACCCTTGGGGAGATGTTGCACCAGGCGGTAGCCAAATCGGCCCGCAATATCTTTCCAGTGGTTTCTGAAGAAGGGCGGCTTGAGGGCATTGTCTTGTTAGACGATATCCGGGAATTTATGTTTGACATAAGTATGTACGACAAAATAAAAGTGGCCTCTTTTATGCAGAATCCACCCGAATACATCTTCTACGAACAGGATAATATGCAAAGGGTAATGAAAAAGTTTCAGGATAGCGGGGCATGGAACCTGCCGGTGATCCATAATGGCCAGTACCTGGGCTTTGTTTCCAAGTCCAAACTGCTTACGGCCTACCGCAGAAAGTTGATTAACTTTACGCGATAAGATGCGCAAAACAATACGATATCTGGTTTTATTGATTGTACTGGCTTCCCTGGGCAGTATCGCCTATGGTTTTTCCCTGGATGCAGACAGTGTAATGGCCAATAAATATATTGGCTTCGGGGTAATTGGCCTGTTTTTGGTTGCCATGCCCATCTTCCTCTGGAGTGAGAGCCGGGGCAAAAAAATGAAAGACTATATGCTTACGGACGAAAACCTTAAAAAAATGCGCAACCGTAATGGCAAAACATCTCAAAATCAATAATTTTTGAGGATTTTTACACCACTGCCCTCCCGCTTCTGAAAAATTTCGGTTAAATTAGTAAGAGTATTTATTTCATTAATTTTTACCTAAATGACCGGAACAGTTAAATTTTACAATGAGTCCAAAGGTTATGGATTCATTACCAATGACGACACAGGAAGAGACATCTTTGTTCATGCCACTGCCCTAAACGGCTTGCAATTGAATCAGGGTGACAAAGTAGAATATTCAGAAACGGAAGGGCGCAAGGGAATGGTCGCTGCAGATGTGCAGGTGATCGGATAAACTTATTTTATTTTGAAGGATTTTGGACACCGTACAACTGTACGGTGTTTTTTTTAGTTCAAATTCCGCTTCTGTATAAAGAAACGCTTAAGAATATCGGAGGCTTCCTCTTCCAGAACCCCTCCCTTTAGTTCTGTTTTGGGGTGGATTTTACCCCCCATGGTGGAGAACCCGCGCTGCGGGTCATAGGCCGCAAATACTATTCTGGAAATCTGACTCCAGTACAAGGCCCCGGCACACATCTGGCAGGGCTCAAGGGTCACATATAAACTGCAATTGTGGAGGTACTTTCCACCCAGAAAATTAGCGGCTGCTGTTATGGCCTGCATTTCAGCATGGGCGGTTACATCGTGCAATTGCTCGGTGAGGTTATGCGCCCTGGCAATGATGCGGTCGTTTACCGTAATAACCGCACCCACAGGAACTTCCCCCTTTTCAAAGGCTACTTCGGCCTCCTGCAGGGCCTTTTGCATGAAATAACGATCGTCCAATATAAATTCCATGGCTTCAAAAATACAATTTCTCCCGTATCCGAAAGCATTCCCGAAAATGGGAAATTACAGTACCTTTGCCCGGACATGAAACTGCTCCAGAAGATCAATAGCCCTGAGGACCTCAGGAACTGTCCGGAAAGTGAATTGCCGCAGCTGGCTGCCGAACTGCGGGAGTTTATCATCGATGTTGTTTCCGTAAAAGAAGGACATTTAGGGGCCAGCCTTGGAGTAGTTGAGCTCACCCTGGCCCTGCACTACGTTTTCAATACCCCGGAAGATCGTTTGATTTGGGATGTCGGCCACCAGGCGTATGGACATAAAATCCTGACGGGGCGAAAGCAGCGCTTCCATACCAATCGGCAAAAGGACGGGCTGAGCGGTTTCCCCTCCCGTTCGGAAAGTCCTTACGATGCCTTCGGGACCGGCCATTCTTCCACCTCCATTTCCGCCCTGCTGGGCATGGCAATCGCAGCCCGGCTTAAAGGGCACTCAGACCGGCAGCACATTGCCGTGATAGGCGATGCCTCCATTGCCAGCGGGATGGCTTTTGAAGCCCTGAACCATGCAGGAGTAAGCGATACGGATATACTGGTCATCCTCAATGACAACGCCATTGGGATAGACCCCAGCGTAGGTGCCCTAAAAAAATATCTTACGAATGTAAAAACCGGAACAGCCAAAGAAGAAAACCTCTTCGAATGTTTGAATTTTAAGTACGACGGACCGCTTGACGGCCACGACCTGCCGCTCCTGATTCAAAAATTGTCCGAACTAAAAAAAATAAAGGGGCCTAAACTCCTGCACCTGATTACCACCAAGGGAAAAGGACTAAAGAAGGCGGAAGAAGAACAGGTTACCTACCACGCCCCGGGCAGGTTTGACAAAATGAGCGGAGACCTCCTGCAAAGGGAAAAAGACCCGGCTTTGGGCCCAAAATTCCAGGATGTCTTTGGGTTGACCCTGAGGGACCTGGCTGCCAAAAACGAAAAAATTGTCGGCATAACCCCGGCCATGCCCACCGGCAGTTCCCTGAAGTATTTTATGGAGGCTTTCCCGGACCGGGCTTTTGATGTGGGTATAGCTGAACAACACGCCGTAACCCTGGCAGCCGGTTTGGCAGCCGAAGGGATGGTTCCCTACCTGGCTATCTATTCCACTTTTCTGCAAAGGGGGTATGACCAGCTCATTCACGACGTTGCCCTTCAGAACCTGCCCGTAATTTTTTGTCTGGACCGTGCCGGGCTGGTAGGCCGGGACGGCGCTACGCATCATGGTGTTTTCGATATAGCCTACCTGAGTTGTATTCCAAACATGACCCTGATGTCGCCAATGGATGCCCGTACGCTGAGAAATATGCTGTACACCGTACAAAATCGCAGGGAAGGTCCGGTGGCCATCCGCTATCCGAGGGGATACAGCCAGGACCCCGAATGGGAGCAGCCTTTTCAGGAAATTGAATGGGGCAGGGCCCGGGAATTAAAAAAAGGAACCAAAATAGCTGTGCTCAGCACGGGTACCCCGGGAACAACCATTGCGTCCGTAATTCCCAAAACAACGGAGCCTGAAGCAATAAGCCATTACGATTTTCCCTTTATCAAACCCCTGGATCAAAAGATGCTGGAAACGATAATTGCCGGACACAGCCAAATCCTGACTGTGGAAGACGGGGTACTCAGGGGCGGTTTCGGGAGTTTGATTGCCGGTCTTATCGGAAAAATGGATAAACAAGTTAAACTATACAGGGTTGGTATTCCCGATGAATTTATTTCGCATGGGACTACAGAAGAATTAAATAACGATATTGGGGCAGACCCAGGTTCCCTGCTCCGATTGTTAAATGAACTCCTCAGTGAAAATCAGTCGTTTTAAAAAAATCGCGCTTGTTTCATTGCATTTGCTGCTTTGCTGGATTGGAAGGGGGCAGGACTCCCTCCCTTTTCAGCCAGAACCCGATACCACCCTTATTGACACGGTTGTTATAAGGGCCTTTCAGGATCCGCTCCGCCTCATTCCAAGAGGCGTATCGCTTACCAATCCGGTCATTTCCTTCAATGCTACACGCCCGCTTACCAAACGAAGGAAAAGGTTCAGGGTACCCTCTTTCTGGGAAAGGATAAATGAACTGGATATCCAACTCAGTGAAGTTGCCTTTGTGAACTGGAATGCCGGGGGTGACAACGCCGTCTCTGCACTTGCCAAACTTTACTTTGTGCGGAATTATAAATTCCGTTATTTCCAGTGGGACAATGACCTGGAATTCCGCTTTGGCTGGAACGCCCAGGAAGGGCGCAAGTGGCGGAAAACGGACGATGCGATCCGTTTTAGCAGTACCATAGGATACAGAAGGGATACCATCAGCAATTGGTATTACTCCGTTAAGGCGAACTTCAACACACAGTTTGCAGACGGTTTTAAATACCCCAACCGGGAAAACCCGATTTCCCGTTTTATGTCTCCGGGTTATTTATTCCTGGGGGCTGGTACTTCCTATATCCCGGAGGGTAAAAAATTCAACTTGTATTTATCCCCCTTTACCTTTAAGGGCACTTTTGTACTCGATCAGGAACTGGCCAACCGGGGAGCCTTCGGTGTGGAAAAAGCAACCCTCGACGCAGAAGGGAATGTGATCACCCCCGGGAGAAATCTTTATGCAGAGCTGGGGTTACTGGTAACGCACAAATGGGAGTTTGAACTGGCTAAAAACGTACTGGTGAACCATAACATCAGCTTATATGGTGATTACCTGCGTTCTTTCGGGAACATCGATATTGACTGGCAGCTTAAATTTAACTTCAAGGTGAATGAATTTATGACTGCTACCGTGGTTACTCAGACCATTTACGATGACGATATCCTTTTCGACCGGGAAGAAGGCCCTAACGGGGAAGTGATCAGCCCGGGGGAGCCCCGTATTCAGTTCCGCCAGCAGCTGGGGATAGGAATTAACTACAAATTTTGATCAGAGTTGCTTTCCGCTGATCTTGTTGTGGATATGCACCGCTGCCCCATCTGAGAGTCTGGCAACAAAGGAACTGGCCTGCAATAATCCCTTATAAACGGCATCCGGCCCGTCTTCAACCGAATGCAGCGGCAACATCTGCAAGATAAGTTTGTCAAAGGCCGAGGGGTTCCCCCGTAAATCATTGACTATCGCAGTGGTACTCACCTCCAGGATGTCCGACAGGATCCGGTATCCGGCCACTTCCTTTTCAACAACTTCTGAAGATCGGTATATCCGGTCTACGCTAACACTGAGAATATCTTCTATCTGGGCCTTATACCGGCTGTGATCCAGGAGGGATTTTGAAAAATCCCCTTTGAGGATAGCTTCCTCCTGCTCCATAAAAATACGAATCGCGTCCTGCACCAGGGTGTTGATCGCAATGGCCCTTAAATAGCCGAGACGGTCCTGCATTTGGGAGATTCCACGGTATTTTTCTGTATTAATTTGGTCCTTGACCAGCTTGATCAGATATTCCAGTGCAAAATCCTCAGGAAGCAGTCCCAGATTGATCCCGTCTTCAAAATCGATAATAGTGTAGCAAATGTCGTCTGCAGCTTCCACCAGATAAGCCAGCGGGTGCCGGCAAAACGCTTTCCCGTCTACGCCTTCCATGGGCCTGAGGCCCAGATCTTCAGCTATTTCGGTAAAATCCTGAATGTCACTTTGAAATAATCCGAACTTTTTGGTTGCTATATGGTCCAAAGGTTTATGCGGCAGGGATTCTTTAGGATATTTCATAAACGCCCCCAGGGTGGCATAGCTTAAACGCAACCCGCCAGGCACGCCTTCTCTTGAAGCCGTAAGTAAATGAAAACCATGCGCATTGCCTTCAAAACGCAATAAATCTTCGTACTGTTTCTCGTTAAGTAATTCCCTGTAACGTTTACCGGCACCATGTGAAAAAAAAGTTCCTATGGCCTTTTCCCCGCTGTGCCCAAATGGTGGGTTTCCAATATCGTGGGCAAGGGCAGCGGCAGCTACAATGGCCCCAAAATCATTAAAACCATAGCCATGGATTTCGGCCAATTGGGGATGTTGTTTCAGGATACAGGTACCGGCTAGCCTGCCCAGGCTGCGTCCCACAACAGAAACTTCCAGGCTGTGGGTAAGGCGGGTATGTACAAAGTCTGTTTTGGAGAGCGGAATTACCTGGGTCTTATCCTGCAAACTCCTGAAAAAAGGGGAAAAGATAATCCGGTCATAATCTACCTCAAACCCCAGGCGGGTAGGGTCCTGTTCCTTGCGTAAACGTTTGTTAGTATCCCCCTGTCTCTTTAGGGAGAGCAATTGTTCCCAGTGCATCATGCCTAATCAAAATAAAGCGCAAGATAGTACTTTTTCCAGGGGAGGCGGCACAGGCTTTTCCCACAATTTAACATTGCGATAACCTCCTAACATTTCCCTAACAATAAAACAATAAAGGTTTAAAACAGAGCTAACCCCAAACTTACAACTGCCTGCGTCCTTTGCCCCCGAATTCAATTCATTGGAATGAAAGATTATTTACTTATTATCATGTTTTTAATAAGTGCCGGACTTTACGGTCAGCAAACCGGAGCCATTGTGGGGAAGGTCATAGATCGCGAAATGAACGATGACCCCCTGCCCTTTGCAAACGTACTGATAAAGGGAACTACCAAAGGCACCACTTCTGATTTTGACGGTTTATATGAAATAAACGGCCTGGATGCCGGTACTTATACTCTGGTTTTCAGTTTTCTGGGGTATGAAACGGTAGAAATTCCGGATGTAGTTGTTGAAGCCGGAAAGGACAGGGAGGTGAATGTTCCCATGTCTGCCAACGAAGGGGTTTCCTTGGATGAAGTTGTTGTTACTACCTCAGTTTCCAGAGATTCGGAAGCTGCACTCTTGCTGCAGCAGAAAAAAGCCACGGTTATTCAGGAAGCCATTAGTGCCGAAGCCCTGAAATTAAAAGGTATTGATGATGCAGCTGTGGCGGTATCCCAGATTTCCGGGATCTCCAAACAACAAGGGTCCAATGACGTATACGTACGAGGGCTGGGAGACCGGTACCAGAATACAACAATGAACGGCCTTTCCCTTCCCTCAAATGACGTAAACAAGAAAAACCTGGACCTGAATTTATTTACTTCTGGAATTCTTGACAATGTTTCGGTAAGCAAGGCTTACAGCTCGGCATTTTATTCGGACTTTGCCGCCGGGAATGTAAATATTGACTCCAGGGAATATGTAGGTGACGGTTATTTCAAGCTTTCAACCGGAAGTGGGTTGAACACCAATGCGTCTGGAAAAGATTTTGTGCGTTCCGAAGGGCCTTCTGCTTATGGATTCTATAATCGATATGACAACGACCCTTTTGCGGTGGTTTTATCTCATGGGGTAGATCCGCAATCGGCCTGGACACCTGTTAATTTAAACGGCTCACTGGAAGGGGGATACTCCTGGAATGTTGGGGAACAATCGCGTATAAGCGTCTTTGGTTCTGCCAGCTTTGATAGTGGCTATGAGTACCGGGAAGGTCCTGCACGCGATTTCACAAACGTATTAAAAGTAGACTTCCCGGAAGTAAACGAATACGCTTACAATACCACAACCACCGCCATGGCCAATCTTACCTACCGGATTGACCCCTCCCACAAACTCAATTATACCAGCCTTTTTATCAACAGTTCAAAGGATGCTGTTGGTTACTACGGGGTAAATGGGAATGGAACCAACCGGGATGCGATAATAGATACAGACCAGGGCTTTTATGTGATGAACGTACAGTTTAACCAGGACATGATCTTTGTAAACCAGCTTAATGGTCAGCACAACTTTGATGATAAGCTTACTTTGGACTGGGGTGTGGGCTTTAACAAAGTCTTTTCCGATGAGCCCGACCGGAAACGGATTACACTGGAGAACTATCAGTTTGCACTTGATAATGATCCAAACACCAACCCTGTTTTTTATACCAACATCCCTTTTGACAACCAGCGCTTTTTCCAGACTATTGATGATGACGAGCTGAACAGTTTTTTTAACCTGGGATACGAGGCATCTGAAAAGCTAAGCCTTGGCTTTGGATACAACGGCAGGAGAAAACAACGGAAATTCAATAGTATCCGCTACGGGTATGAAATCCAGGACAGGGATAACACCCCAGTAACCGATGTCAATAATTTCAATAGTATTTTTAATGTAGAAAATATCGATATCCCGAACGGTACCGGCTTATGGGACCTGCTTGTTCTCAATCCTATCAGCAATGAAATCGGAAACCGCAACAGGCCGGGGCTTCCGGAAAACACGTATAGAGGGGTCCTTAATATACACGCCGCTTTTGTAAACGCACAATGGACGCCCAGTGAGAAGTGGCTTGTGGTGCCCGGCATTCGCCTGGAATCTTTTTCGCAAGAAGTTGAATACGATGTAATCAATATTCGTCCGGACGATCCGGGACGGCGGGATGTTTACGAAAATATTTTTGTCCCATCCCTGAACGTACGCTATGCACTAACAGAAGATGCCAACCTGCGGTTCGGCTTTAGTAAAACAGCTTCTTTCCCCGAGTTTAAGGAGGTGGCTCCTTTTGTATACGAATCGGTTACTCAAAGGGTGGGTGGTAACCCTGACCTGCTGGGGGGGCTTGACGGTACTGGCGCAACCTATTCGGATGTCTTCAATTACGACCTTAAATATGAATGGTTCATGGAACGGGGAGAAATCCTCTCCCTGTCGGCCTTTGCCAAAACCATTAAGGACCCTATTAACAGGGTGGTTGCCGCAGATGCTACCGGTACGCAGCGCTATTTCCGTACCGGGGAGCAGGCCAATATATATGGGATGGAAGTGGAAGTTCGCAAAAATATTTTTAGTGATGCAGACGATAACGCGATAGTATCCCTGGGCTTAAATGCCGCCTATACCCACACCGAGCAGGACCTGAAGGATATCCCGGCAGGAACACAGAACACCTTCGGGACAACCTTTGACCGCACTTCCGACGAACTGGAAGGGGCCTCCCCTTTTATTATCAATACCGACCTGAATTATAGCCCGGTTTTCGGAAACTATAAGCCAAAGGCGACACTGGTGTTCTCCTATTTCTCGGAACGCATCTTTTCTTTGGGTGCGGGAAGCCTGGGCAATATTGTAGAAAGTGCCGTACCTACCCTGGATTTCGTCTGGCAAAATGCCATAGGGGAACACCTGGAAGTAAACCTTAGCGCTAAAAACCTTTTAAATCCGGATATCGCACTGGTTAGAGAAAACACGGGTATCGGTGATGTAGTAATACGTGAATACAACCTGGGAATAAATATGGGGCTGTCCCTTGCCTATAAATTTTAATACACCTTTAATTTTAGAACAATGAAAAAATATTTACTGTTTCTTGGATTTTTAGCCTTATGCATTACAATTTCCTGCGAAAGTGACGATACCGCACAGATCATCATCAACGATATCCAAGACGGAGAACAACCCGGAGACCAAACCGTTAACCTAAGCGGGGTTTATACAGAAGACCTGACCCTGGATGTCAATACGGACTATCTGGTTAGTGGTCCTGTACTTATGGCCAGTGGAACTACCCTGACCATCCCGGCTGGTATGACAATACGTTTCCAGCCTGTTGGCGTAAACGCCTTTATCGCTATTCAGCAAGGGGCACAAATCAATGCCAGCGGCACCCCTTCCCAACCGATTATTTTTACTTCCAGTTCCACAAGCCCTGGTGCGGGAGACTGGGGAGGCCTGGTAATATGCGGTACTGCCCCTATTAATTCTACGGCAGATGGTTCTGCGGATACGGCTACCTCAGAAGTGGGTAACCTTTCGTATGGGGGGAACAGCCCGGCCGATAATTCCGGGACCCTGCAATATGTCCGAATCGAATACGCCGGGGGCGCTATTGACGGGAATGCAGAGTTAAACGGCCTTTCGCTCTATGGAGTAGGAAACGGGACTGTTATTGATCATATCCAGATTTTCGAAGGCTCCGATGATGGAGTTGAGTTTTTTGGAGGCACTGTAAACGTCAGCCAATTGGTCGTTGTGAATTCAGAAGACGATTCTGTTGACTGGACCGAAGGATATACGGGTACACTAACAGATGTGTACATACAGCACGGTGTTTCACACGACAAGGCTTTCGAATGCGATGGTTATAATGTCGATTTCAACAATGCAGGTGGCTATTTCTCAAGGCCAAACATTAACAATGTCACTGTGCTCGGCGCTAATGACGGTAGCGAAGCGATTCGCCTGAGGGCAGGTACCCAGGGTCTTTTTAACAACGTGCTCTTAATCGACTTCGATGAGGCTTTTGACCTGGACGGAGATACCGGAGATAATCCTACCGGACAGGGCGTATTGGATGGTTTCCTCAGTGTAACCGACGTTACCTTCACAAATGTGACCACAAAGCTAAAGAATGACACTGGCTTCACTTTTGATGAAAGTGACTTTATTTCCGGAGACGGAAACGGTAGCGGAACAGATGTTAGCAGCTGGGGTGCCGGCTGGACAGTAGGTATTAGGTAAATTAAGTCAGTTCTAAAAAAAAGGCCGTATCCCCGGGGATACGGCCTTTTGTATATAAGCTTAGGTTCTGTCCTATTTCTGCAATACCACTTTAGTAGCCTCTTTCCATTCATGTACTGCGGCTATGGCGTTATAATTGTAATCCACTTCCCTGAGCAAATCCTTATCCCAGAAAAACCACTTCCCGTTTTTTCTGCCATTCTCATATAACCCCTTACAAATCTTATCCCCTTGTTCCGAAAAACTTTCCCACTGCCCGTGAAGTTTACCGTCCAGATTAAAGGTTCCTTTCTGGGCTACTATTCCGTTGTCGTGATAATAAACCACTTCAATCAGATTTTGATCTTTCAGGAATGTTGCTTTTTTCTCATTCTGCCCAAAAAATAAGGCAGGGGCCAGAAATAAAATAAATAGTAAGGCTCTCATAACCAATGTAATTGTAAAATAAAGATAATTATTATTAACCTAAAATGAACTTTTTGGTAACATTTTCTTTACATAAGAACGCAAGTTGTTGGTTTTAAGTATTCTGTATTTCTTCAATCTTTTGAAATTTGATAATTACTTAATATTCAGATTACCGTATGGTCACCTGATTATCTGATTTTTGAAGAGTATATATACATCAACTCAGTATTTCATAATAAGTTTAGTTTTTGTCAACTCTAGTTTTATGAATACGCAGAACTACCCGGGCCCGGGTAGTTCTTTTTTTTTGAGCCCATCATATAAAGTTTAGATAACTTTTTATTAACACTGTATTCGGTTCTTTGCGGTGACAAAAAACTAAACTTTAATGAAAAATTATCTTTTAGCTTTAGCGGCTTTTTTTGCTTTTGCTGCTACTCTGCAATCACAGGAAGCCAATGCCCCTGCTTTTGGTAAAGGCTTGTTTAATTTGGTTGGAAAGGATTCATCCTGGACCATGAAGATTGGCCTGCGTATGCAGTTTCTCACGGTAACAGACTGGTCCGAAAATCAAAATGGCGGGTGGGCAGATCCACAGAGCAATTTCCTGATCAGAAGGTCCAGGCTTAAATTTGACGGCTTTGCCTTTACCCCAAAACTGGAATACAAGATTGAGCTGGGACTCTCCAACAGGGATATGTCTGGCCTCTCTCCATTTACCCGCAACAGTCCGAGATATATTATGGACGCAGTTGTAAAATGGAATTTTTATGAGAATTTTGTTTTATGGGCAGGCCAAACCAAATTGCCGGGTAATATTGAGCGGGTAATTTCTTCCGGGAATCTGCAACAGGTAGACCGCTCATTGGTTAATGCCAGGTTTAATATCGACCGGGATATCGGATTTCAATTAAGGCACCACACATGGCTTTCAGACACTTTCCTCATGCGTGAAATAATTGCTTTTTCACAGGGTGAAGGGCGAAACGTAACTGAAGGAAACCTCGGAGGATATCAATACACAGCCCGTCTGGAATTATTGCCATTTGGCGAGTTTACCAAGGGGGGAGATTACAGCGGAAGCGATCTGCGAAGAGAAGCTAAACCTAAGCTCCTGCTGGCCTCTACCTATGACTATAATCAGGATGCTGTCCGTACCCGAAGTAACCTGGGTTCCTATATGTTTACCGAAGAAGGTCTGTATGAAACATCCATAAAGACTCTGTTTGTAGACGCCATGTTTAAATACCAGGGGCTTTCAGTAATGGTGGAATACGCTTCCCGAAGTGCAGATGACCCCATTGCGAAAAATGCAGATGGTTCGCTTACGGGAGACATTGTGCAGGTTGGGGATGGAATTAATGTGCAGTCGGGCTACCTTTTTAAGAATAACTGGGAGGTTTCAGGGCGCTACACCCAGATCAATCTGGATGAAGCTATAACCGGACGAGGGCAGCAGACTCAGTATACCCTGGGCTTGTCCAGATATATAGTGGGCCACAAGCTAAAAATTCAAACAGATGTCAGCTATCTGAATATAGGGAATGCTGCTGATGAGCTGATGTACCGCCTGCAATTTGACCTGCATTTTTAATCTAAAAAATAACTTTTAGGTAACCTGCTCATCAGACTTTGAATTGATATTTGTAAATTGATTTTTTAAATAATTTTTATGGATAATATTTACCTCTTAATGATTATTGCGCTAGCCGCACTAGCCGTTGCCGACCTGGTGGTAGGCGTTAGTAATGATGCGGTAAATTTCCTGAATTCAGCCATTGGTTCCAAGGCTATTTCATTCAGGACAATAATGATTGTAGCCAGCCTTGGGATTGCCTTTGGGGCTATTTTTTCCAGCGGAATGATGGAAGTGGCCCGAAAGGGGATTTTCAATCCGGGAGAATTCTATTTCGATGAAATAATGTTCATTTTCATGGCGGTGATGATCACCGATATTCTCCTGTTGGACTTCTTTAACACCCTGGGAATGCCCACCTCAACTACAGTATCCATCGTGTTTGAATTGTTGGGTGCAGCGGTAGCAATGGCCATGATTAAAATTGCATCTGCCGGAGGAAGCTTTTTCGATACTTTAAACTATATCAATACTTCAAAGGCTACCGAGATTATTCTGGGTATTTTATTGTCTGTGGTTGTAGCGTTTTCCATTGGGGCTTTGGTTCAATGGGTGAGCCGGTTGCTGCTTTCTTATGATTTCCAGAAAAAGGCAAAATGGGTGGGTGCCTTATTCGGAGGGATCGCCTTGTCTGCAATTACCTATTTCATCTTCATGAAAGGGATTAAAGGCACTCCTTTTGCAGGAGAGACTTATGATATTATTGGAGGCATGAAAATATCTGACTTTCTGGAAGCGCAGGTAATCCCTATCATTGCTTTGAGTATTGTTTTTTGGTCACTTCTATCTTTTGCCCTGATCATCCTGGCCAAAACCAATATTTATAAACTGATTATCGGAGTGGGAACTTTTGCCCTTGCCCTTGCATTTGCCGGTAATGACCTGGTGAACTTTATAGGTGTACCAATAGCCGCGTACCAGTCTTACGAGGCCTGGGTAGCTTCAGGTGTGGAAGCCGGAAGTTTTAGTATGAATGTACTTTCTTCCAAAGTACCTACTCCCACAATTTTATTGTTCCTCTCCGGAATGGTCATGGTGGTCACACTTTGGTTATCCAAAAAAGCCCGTTATGTGGCAGATACTGAAATAAACCTGGCAAGGGAAGGGGAAACCAAAGAGCGGTTTGAGCCCCATTTCTTTTCCAGGTTTCTGGTTCGGTTTGCCATACTGATCAATACGTATACCAGAACGGTTATTCCAGATTCTGTGATGAAAAAAATAGATGGTCGCTTTAAAAAACCCGTTATCAAATTAACTAAAGGTAAGGTTCACGAATTACCGGCCTTTGATATGGTGCGGGCGGCGGTTAACCTGATGGTAGCTGGAATCCTGATTTCTGTTGCGACTTCATATAAACTACCCCTCTCTACCACCTACGTAACTTTTATGGTGGCTATGGGCACCTCCCTGGCCGATAAAGCCTGGGGAAGTGAAAGTGCTGTTTACAGGGTTGCCGGTGTGCTAAACGTTATTGGAGGCTGGTTTATGACTGCTTTAATAGCATTTTTTGCCGCTGGTATTATCCTTACCATTATCAGCTTTGGGAAAGGTACTGCTATTGGGGTTCTGCTCTTTGCAGCCATCCTGCTACTTGCCAGAAATTATATTTCCCATAGAAAGAAAAGCAGTGAGCTAAAGGCTGAAGACGGTCTTCGCAGGGCAGAGGCGAGCTCTTTACATGGGGTAATCCTGGAAAGTGCCAACAACATCTCCAGTGTACTGAAGCGCAGCAATAAGATTTATACCAATTCCATTAATGGACTGGCCAAACAGGATCTTGACTTACTGAATAAGAATAAAAAACAAGGCGCCAAGCTTTCTGCTGAAATTGATGATTTACGCGACAGTATATTCTACTTCATTAAAAATCTAGATGAGACCAGTGTAGGTGCGAGTAATTTTTATATCAATATTCTGGGAGACCTTCAGGACATGGCTCAATCCCTTGAATATATAGGTAAAGTAAGTCATAAGCACGTTAACAACAATCACAAGAAGCTGAAATACAATCAGATTAAAGAGCTGAAAGAGATTGACCTGAGGCTTGATCAAATCCTTACTCAATCCATGGAAATCTTCAATAAGAAGACTTTTGACAAAATCAGCGAAGTCTTAGGGGCGAAGCAGGAGATTTTTGATATGGTTACCGAGAAAATTGAAAAACAAGTGTCCCGTACCCGTACGGAAGAATCAAGCCCTAAAAACACGACCCTGTACTTCTCTTTACTTTTGGAAACCAAGGATTTTGTTAGCGCTACAATGAACCTTCTCGAGCAGTATCGCGAAGCGCATGAAGGGACTTTAAATACCCTCCCTGCTCCTTCAGAGTAGGTGACTTACAGAAGTTGGTCTTCCTCAAAGACAGGAGTTTGATAATTGGAAGAAGAGGGTGTGATGGATTCCATCACATCCTTTTCCCCATATAAGAGTTCTGCCACAATAATCAGTTTCTGGATCATTTCATTCAGATGGTCGTGGTCATTTAAAAGGGAAGAGGCCATTTCCGGACTTACCTTATTGTTTCGAATCAGCTTATCTATATGCAGATTACCCTGATGGATATTGGCCTTTGCCTCTTCTGATAATTTTAGCAAGACTTCGGAGGTTACCTCTTTATTGGCCCCGGCCCGATACACCTGTATTGCCCTTAGGACCTTTACCATCTTTTTGCGAAATTTATCGTATTCCGCCTGCATCACAGGATGGCCTTCTTCCTTATAAAGTGAAATGTTCCGGTTCAGTTCGCTTACGTCCCTGATGATCTCCACCATTTTTCTGTTGGCAAACTTGATCTGCATAATTCGCCTGTGCTGTTTTTCTGAAAGGTCCAGGTCGCTTTGTGCATGAATGGCATAAGAAATAATCTGGCTGTAGATCCGCTTCACTTTTAAAAGGTATAAGGCCCGGACGTCTGTCTGCAAGTTTTCTTTAGACATCCGGATCACATGCTTGGCTTTCAGATCCGATAATATATCGGTTCGGTGCAGATTTAAAGCATGTGCTACGATTTCAAAAACCGCATGTTCAAACAGGTAACGGGATTCCTGTTCCAGGGAGGCTATGGCTGTCTGCGGGAACAACAAGACTTTTTCATTGAGGAACTTGGGTTCTTCTATGGCCTTTTCAGGGGCTTCCTTTTCCGGGATCACCCGGCTAACCAGGCGGGCAATAGGGTTTATAAACCAAACCAGCAGCAGGCTGTTGCAGATATTAAAACTCGTATGGAAAAGCGAAATAGCCACAGGAATTGCAGCTGCTGTTAAATAGGGGGAGGCAGATCCCAACTCCTGGCTCAGCCATGAGATCCCGTCCAGAAAAGGATAAAATAACAGCAGCATCCATACCACTCCAATTACATTGAATATGAAGTGAGCAAAAGCGGTTTGCCGGGCCCTGAAATTCCCCACAAAGGCAGCAATATTGGCCGTAATGGTTGTGCCTATATTTTCTCCAAGCACCATAGCCGCCGCCAGTTCAAAGGGGATCCACCCCTCGGCAGTCATAACCAGGGTAAGGGCCATGGTAGCAGAAGAAGATTGAATGATTACCGTTAACAGCGTCCCGATAAGCAGGAAGAGCAAGACAGAACCAAATCCGAGGTCTGTATAGCGCTGCAAAAATGCCAGGATTTCCGGGTTCTGGTGTATATCCGGCATGGCATCTTTCAAAAATTGCAGGCCCACAAAAAGCAACCCGAAACCAATTATAAAACCGCCCCAATACTGCCATTGTTTCCTTTTGGAAAATGTAAATAGAAATCCAAATCCAACCAGGGGAAGGGCCAGGGCACTCATGCTCACTTTAAACCCGAGCAGAGTTATCAGCCATGCGGTAATGGTGGTTCCGATATTCGCCCCCATGATCACCCCAAGTGCTTCTGTAAGGGTCAGCAGGGAAGCATTGGAAAAACTGACCACCATCAGGGTAGTGGCAGAGGAAGATTGTATTACCGAGGTGATTAAAAAACCTGTAAAAATCCCCATGAACCGGTTGGAAGTCATGGTTTGCAGGATGGCCCGCATCCGGTCCCCGGCCAGGTCGGTCAGGGCCTCACTCATCACCTTCATACCAAAAAGAAACAGGCCAAGGGCCCCAATCAACTGCAATATATCGGACAAGCCGTATTCCATGTGGTTAAGCTATTCTTATCATTAACATCAAAATTCCAATGATCAATTTAATGGAAAATATTGACCTATGGCATATTGGTGCAGAATATGGTGCTCATAAAGCATTACTCTTCCTTAGGTTTACCCCTTGCATATCATCCAGCTGAAATATTTAGTACCTTTAAGAGATCTTTATTGCGCAACCAAAGTGCACAGACCACCTTAAATCAAAGAATAAATCATATGAAACGGTTAAAAGAATTCAAACTACTTACCCTTGTCCTGCTGCTGGCAGGTTTTGTGGGAGCAACTGCGGTATCTTCCTGCAGGGATCAAAAGAAAAAAGAGAGCACAGAACAGCAGAAGGCAGCTGAAGCTGAAGAGGAACATCCAGCCGGGGGCGAGCATCCGTCTGCAGATGAACACCCGACGAGCGAATCGGATTCCACCGCAGGGGAACATCCTACCGGGAATGACTCTACTTCAATGGAACATCCCAAGAATTAGGTTAAGGTTTAGGACGGACGTTCTTTATATATTCGGCTATCGGATTTCCTTTACTCTGGACCGCCCTTGCGCCTAAAAGAGAAAAAAGTATCTGCAATAGCAGGGGCACCCCCTATTTCCATTACCGGATAGGCCAGGAAATTAATTGGCCCTGTCTGCGGGCCTGGCTTTAATACAATATCCCTGCCCCGGGTAAATTCAATGCGGTTGGCCGGATGCCTTCCGAAATAATAGGTAGACAGGGCCTTATACTTATTTGCTTCGCTGATGTCCACAGGCCACCACTTGCCTTCTGCATAAAATTCAGCCCAGCAATGATACCCGTCTATGCCCCCTTCATCCCGATCCGAGGGAATGGCAGCTCCCACTGCAAAGCGTGCAGGGATGCCAGCAGAACGGGCCAGGGAAATAAAGAGGGAGTGGAATTCCGTACAATTTCCGGTGAGGGCATCACAGGCGAATACGGCATCCCCGGTTCCATAATCCTTCCATTTCGCATAACGCATATTATCCGAAACATAGTCGTACAGGGCCCGGGCCTGCATGAGCGTCCCGTTGCTTCGCCTGTCCCCTATAATGGAATCTGCCAGGGTTTCAAACCGGTCTCCAACCGGCATGAGCAAATTGGGTGCCAGGTATTCCTCAGGGGTGGCTTCTCCCCTATAGGGCATTTTTTCGAGTCTCCGGACAAGATACCTTAATGTTATTTTTGTTCCGCTGTCTTCAGGGGCCAATTCCATAAATAAGACAGAATTCCCAAAACCCTCATCCGTTAAAATATCAGGATCGGACGGAACCGTCCTGGAAATTATCTCCACCGTCTGGAAACGATCGGTTTGGGGGATAGGGATCCAGATTCTTGCTGCCTCCTCCATCTCAGGAAGGGTTACTTCATAAGTGAATTCAAACTGGTCCTGCCCCTCGATCACTCCCAGGAGCTGGTTATCGGCTGTTTCAATGGGAACCCGGATCCAGGTTTTATCAGCCTGTTGCTTCCAGGAGTAATACGGTTTTCCATTTAGCTTGTGCAGGGTTGTTTCCGTAACCGTCATGTCACCGGGATCGCCAGACAGGAAGAAATCCACATCGTAAACATCCCCGTTTACATCGGCCAGGTCTACACAGGCAAAATGGCGTTGCGGGCCCAGATTGGAAAGGTATTCAGTATGCACCCGAACCAGTTCCAGCCTCAGCTCCTTATCATCGGAGGTCATATGGAAATATCCATTCCCCTTTTCCACCTCACGCGCTACATGAGCTTCTATGCCCTTCTCTATGTCTGCAATCAATACCCTCGGGATAGGTTCTGCCCCAACCATCTCAGATCCGGGTTCCTTTTTTTCTTTGGATTGGCAGGCTGCCAGTATCGCCATCAGGAAGATAGAGCAGTATCGGAAAGACTTCATATGGAAAAACGTTATGGAATCCTGAAATTACAACTATTCGGCCTGTTCTCCCAATCCCGTAAACAGCGATGTTGTACATTTACCATAAAGACTTGCAACTATGGTTTTCAAAACTTCCCTGTGCTTCCTGGGCATTGTCCTTTTTCCCCCATTCATTATTAATACTCAGGCAGATCCGTTACCGGACGCCGGCACTGTGCTCAACAAAGCTATTGCATACCACGACCCGGACGGGGTCTGGGGCAAGTTTAATGGCCAGTTCACAGTGGTAATGCAAAGCCCGGGAGAGGCAGACAGGGTAAGTAAAATCCGGCTCAACCAGCCCGAATCCTATTTCCTGCTGCAGGTCAGCCGGGGGGACAGCCGTAAAAGCTACGAGCTTAAAAATGACAGCTGCTCCCTTACCTACAAAGGAAGCCCGGATTTCTCCAAAGCAATTGCCGAAAGTGAAAGGTTAAGCTGCGAGCGGGCCCGTATGTACCAAAATTACTACTCTTATCTATACGGCCTTCCTATGAAGTTGAAAGACAAAGGAACGAACCTGGACCCAAAGGTCACCTCCAGGGTTTTCAAAGGGAAAAAGTATTTGGTTTTAAAGGCCACCTATGACAAAGCAGTAGGTGAAGACACCTGGTATTTTTATTTCAACCCCAAAACCTACGCCATGCAGGCCTATCAATTCTTCCACGATGAATCCAAAAACGACGGGGAATACATCCTGCTCAGCGGGGAAGAAACCATTCAGGGGATCCGTATGCCTAAGACCCGGGTGTGGTACACCAATAAAGAAGCAAAAGTACTGGGTACCGATATACTTATGCCTCCCGGAAAATAAAGCTTAGTCTCCCTCGAACAAATGGTCTATACGGGCCATGATGTCCTCATAGTGATAGCGGGTTTCCCGGCTTATACGACTGTTTGACGCTTTCGCTAAATCTGAACGGAGCCTTTTAAGTTCCCCGCGCACCAGGGCCCTGAGGTCTGAAGTAGCCGTATTGTATTGCAAACGGCCTTCAAAACCCGGTCTGCTCCTGCCCGATTCAGATTCTGCAGTCATCAGATAGGCCATCCGTTCCAGGTAGGTCCTTTGAAGGTTTCTTCGGAACAGATCCGCACTTTCCCCTCTGTAAGCCTCTTTCCATACGCCTTTGCGCAGGTCTGTAAGCAATTCCAGAGCGCTGTAGTGATCCTTATTGAAGGTTGTCCCATCGAAGAGCCGCCCCAGGCGGTCTACACTCAGCAAAGCGTTGAGCTGCCTGGCCTGCAACCTGCGGATGTCTTCAAAATATCCGGCATGGTCAATGTTTTGCAGGATGTTTTCCTGCAGTAACCAGTCAGGAGTCTCAAAAAGGTTTTTGTGCAACCACTCAACGGCATCTTTCTGAGCCCCGGCATCAAAATGGGTATAAACATATCCGGACTGTTCAGGGGTTCTGATATTTTCGAAAACACCCCCCACAGTATTGGTAACATGCCCGGAATAGCGGCTTAAAACACCGAGTAATTCCCCGTAAAGCTCCTCTAAATCCGCATAGTCGTTCGTAACCTCTGAGGTCCATTCCGGCAAACGGGCCGCCACGAACTTGAGATTTTTCAGCCCATAAGTACTTGCCAGGATGGGATTATCTCCAATACATTCTGTCTGGGACTGTGGATCAAAACGACTGGATTGCCGGCCGAATTTAAACCTTGGGTTGTCTGCCTTAGCCAGTATCCAATCGTTTAAAGTGGGCCGCTCTTCTTCAGGGTCGGATTCTCCCAGCCATCGGTACCCCCAGTTTACCGCGTAATGGTCATAAGGGCCCATCTGGCGAATAAAACGAATGTTTTCGTCCCCAGGCTGGGCAACATAATTATAGCGGGCGTAATCCATAATGCTGGCAGCAATACCGTTTTTTTGCGTGAAAGCCCCATTCCTCAGCGAATCTACCGGGTAGGCATAACTGGCTGCCATATTATGCGGAAAGCCCAGGGCATGCCCTACTTCATGTGCAATCACCATGCGCATCATCTCACCAATCTCTTCATCAGGGGTATTTAAGGTACGGGCCGAAGGGTTTGCTGCAGCGGTCTCCAGCAAATAGCGATTCCTGTAAGACCTGAGGTGGTTGTGATACCAGATAATGTCGCTTTCGATGATTTCCCCGCTCCTGGGGTCTGATACACTGGGGCCAACTGCATTTCGAGTAGTACTCGCCACATAGCGCACCACTGAATAACGCACATCTTCAGGGCTGAATTCCGGGTCTTCTTCTTTGGTTGGGGCATCCCGGGCAATTATTGCATTTTTAAACCCGGCCGTTTCAAAGGGTTTTTGCCAGTCTTCTATTCCCTGTTTGATATATTTCTGCAGGTTTTCGGGCGTCCCGGGGTCCAGATAGTAAATAATGGGCTTCACAGGCTCCACCAATTCCCCTCTCGCATAGGCTTCAGGGTCCTTGGGTTCCAGACGCCACCGCCGGATGTATTCCTTGCGGTCTGCCTTGAGCGCATCGCTGCCATAGTCGTATTGTGAAACCGTAAAAAAGCCGACCCTGGGGTCGAATATACGAGGCGTCATAGGTTTTTCCGGCAACAGTATCATAGACTGGTTCATCTGCAGGCTGATGGATTCTGTCCGGCTCAGGCTTGGCGGCTCGGAAGCCTCATAGGTGAAATCCTGCCGCACCTCTATATTCTCAGGGTAGCTGTGGATATTTGAGATAAAACTTCTGGAGGCGTCCAGTTTTTTGACCTTATATTCTTTCCGCAATCTGGAAGAGAGCCCGCTAATGGCCGGCACATCTGAACTGAAAAATTTGGTTACATCGATGACTGCCGCAGTGGAATCCGGATTAAATGCGGCTATATCAAAGGCATAGAGGGTTGGTTCGTAATTATTTACCTGCACAGAGCGGTTAATGGCCTTGCTGCTGTCTGCGACATTTACGTAGGACTTCGATTTTAAAAGGATTTTGTTTCGGAACCGGGTCCAGTGTACTACCTGCTCATTGGTCTTGGAGCCGGCATTTACATAGCCGCCCCCAAGCCCGTTGGGTAATTGGGCAATCCGGCTAACCCATAGCAAATCGCGTTCGAGATACGAAAAAGGTATCTCGTAATAGAAGTCTTCCCCTACCTGGTGTACCTTAAAAATACCAGGATCTGTGAGAGTTGCCTTGGTGATCACCTCTGTATATTTTTTAATCCCATTCTTGGATTTGCCGGGGGTCGTTTTTTCTGTTTCTGTTTCCTTTTTCTTCCTGGAGCGCTGTGCCTGTAAAGGGATTGAAATGATGAGACAAAACAGGCTTAATAAACAGAGGCTCTTTTTCATTTTTTCAAAATTTTTCGCCCTAAGATAACCATATTCAAGCAGGCCGAGAAACCCAAGTCCCGAAAATGAAAATATGCTTTCAACTCTCGGGTATTCAGGAAAGGTGTTGGGTTCAAATAAAGGAAAGCTGGCCCCCGGATATTCGTTGGCCTTTTGACCAAAACCATGAAAAGTCCTCAAAATTGGTCAAAACCCCGATAAAAGGCCCAAAATAATTGTTGAAATACACAAAAGTTTGTCGTAGCAAAGGGTCCCCGCTTGGGGGTTAATTCGTAATTTAATAGATAGAATTATTCCCCATGGTAGCACACGGCTTCGATATCAGCTATATTACAGAACACAAACTTGAAATCGGAGTTTTTAAGTTTTACAATAATCTGGTGATCGGGGAGGTAAAGGAAGGTGTTCAGATCACCCTGGATAATGCCCTCCCGCTACTTGCCCTGGGCATTGAATATTACAACAAGGACAAACCTGTTATTTACCTCTCAAACCGTAAAAATTCCTATTCATTTGACCCCACCATGCATTTTGAGGTCAACAAGCTCTTTCCTTATTTAAGGGGTTATGGGGTAATTACCTACGACGAACTGAACTTCAGGGTGGCCCGGCTGGAGCAGCGTTTCCTGAGTTGTCCCTCCGGAGTCTTCCACTCTATGGAAGAGGCCATGAACTGGGCCTGGGAGTTGTTGCATCCTGATAAGGCTTAGCTTCAGCGATAAAAATTCATTTCATCCATATACTTCCACACCGCTTCCGGGAGTAGCGGCCGAATATTCTTGCCGGCTTTGTGTTCCCTGCGGATAAAGGTGGCCGAAATCTGCATTATGGGGGCTTTTACAAACTGTATCCCGGGATATCCCTTCAGTAATTCCGGTATCGGATTCTCAGAAATCCGCGGATAGACATAAATGGGATAGTATTCTAAAATGGCCTCATAATTTTTCCATTTATGGAAACTCTTCAGGTTGTCTTCGCCCATAATCAGCGAAAAATCCCTTTCCCCTCCGTATTTATCCTGCAGAATTGCGAGTGTGTCAACGGTGTAATTAGGTTCAGAAAGACCAAATTCAATATCGCTTACACCCAGTTTTGGATAGTCCTTTACCGCCTCGTAAACCATCTGATAGCGGTGATGGTTCTCCAACAGGCTCTTTTTCTGTTTAAAGGGGCTCTTGGGGGTCACTACAAACCAAACCTCATCCAGGGCCGTAAATTCCACTAAATGATTCGCGATCACCAGGTGGCCGATATGGATGGGGTTAAAGGTGCCAAAGAATAAACCGGTTTTTTTCATGTGCGGGGCTTTAACCACCAGATCCCATTATTTCTCCTTATCCGTTTTTCGGTCTTTCTTAAGGCCAATAAAATCTGAGACCAGTTCCTCTGCCTCCTTTAAAGCCGTATCGAGGTCGAAGTTTTTGATGATATGGTCAAACTGTGGCGCGGTTGCCAGCTCAACGGAGGCCTTTGCAATACGCATGTTTATTTTATCGTCGCTTTCTGTACTCCTTTTCTTCAGCCTGATCTTTAACTCATCCACACTGGGCGGTTTTACAAAAACGGCCAGGGTTTGTTCGGGAAACTTTTTCTTGATTCTCAGACCGCCGGAAACGTCTATGTCAAAAATGACATTTTTGCCTTCTTTCCACAAGCGCTCCACTTCGGATTTTAAGGTGCCGTAAAAGTTATCGCGATATACCTCTTCCCATTCCAGGAAATCTCCGTCGCGGATATGCTTCTTAAATTCGGAAATAGTCATAAAGTAATAATGCTCGCCTTGCTTTTCCCGGGGCCTCCTGGGGCGGGAGGTTGCCGAAACGGAGAATGCCAGGTTCAATTCCGGTTGTGCAAGCAAATGCCTGACAATGGTGGTTTTCCCACTACCGGACGGGGCTGAGAATACGATAAGTTTCCCTTCCTTCATCTAGAGCACATTGAGGATTTGTTCTTTAATTTTTTCCAGTTCATCCTTCATCTGAACTACTACCCTTTGCATGGGGGCATCATTGGCTTTGGACCCAATGGTGTTGATTTCCCTTCCTATTTCCTGACAAATAAAGCCAAGTTTTTTACCATTGGAGTCTGCCGAAAGCAAGGTCTGACTAAAATATTCAAGGTGTTTGGCCAGGCGTACCTTCTCCTCTGTAATATCGTATTTTTCCAGATAATAGGTCAACTCCTGTTCAAAACGATTGGCGTCTACCGTTTCCCTGAGTTCCTTTACAGCCCTTTCCAGTCTTTCGCGTACCGCGGAGAGCCGATCCTTATCAAGTTCCCTGACCTCCTCGAGATATTCTTCAATTGCGAGAATACGGGCTTTAAAATCTTTCTCCAGCGCTTTTCCTTCTTCCAGGCGGAATTGATCCAGTTCTTTCAGGGCTTCGTTTAAAACGGCTTCAATTGCCTTGAATTCCTCTGGGTCAATTTCCTCCCGTTCAGAGCGCAGGGCATCGGGCAGCCTCAGAGCCATTTCCAGTAGCTGGATATCCGCTCCGGGGGCAATGGCTTTTAACTGCTGCATATAGTTTCGCACAACCTCCTCATTGACGGAGGTGCTAGTCTCTTCCCCGTTCTTTTCCACAAACAGGTTGAAATCAATTTTGCCCCGCTGCAGGGCCTGGGCAATCGTGTTTCGGAAAACCAGCTCTTTTTCCCGGTACGCCTGCGGAACCCTTGCGTTGATATCCAGGCTTTTGCTGTTGAGGGATTTTAATTCTACCGTAATTTTTTTTCCGGGCAATTGCACAACATGCTTCCCGAAACCGGTCATTGAGTGGATCATAGCTCTTTACGCTGATTTGGGTCAAAGGTAACAAAATTTAATATGGAAACAGGGGTAACTCCCGCCACTAAAGGCCTGAGGCCAACATCACTTTCTTTTTCCAACAAAGCAGGTTAGGTTATAATTCCCGTACCCAGATATTCCGGTAACTCACCCTGCTGTTATCGCCATGGTCCTGAAGGCGGATGGGCCCATCCCCATGTGCCGGGTTTTTGGGCCAGCCAATATAAGGGGTAGTCCCTTTTATCTCTGCATGGTCCTGAACCAGTACCCCATTGTGGATTACAGTTAAGGTCCCGGATTTAATCTTGTTACCCGCCTCGTTGAAAACAGGCTGATGATAAATAATGTCATAGGTATTCCAATCGCCGGAAGCTACAGAGGCCATTGCCAGCGGAATATGTTGCTTATAAATGGAGGCTACCTGCCCATTCACATAGGTGGCATTGTCATTGTTGTCCAGCACCTGAACCTCGTATAAATTGTTGAGGAAAACACCGCTGTTTCCTCGGTTCTGCCCATCCCGCTCCACTTCTGCCGGGGATCGCCATTCCAGGTGGAGTTGTACAGAGCCAAAGTTCCGTTTGGTTTGTATGTCGCCCGTTTTATCATTTACGGTCATACTCCTATCATCATTCAGGTGCCATACTACTGCGGTGCTATCCTGGCTCATCACCCACTCATCAAATCCTGAACCGTCAAAGAGGACAATGGCATCAGAGGGAACGCCGTTCTGACCAAATGGCTCCACTTTAGGGGGTTTTGGTTCATAAGCCTCTGTCTGCTCCGGCTTTGTGGGCTCTTCGCCCTGATATTCCTCGTATACGATCTCCGGATCTGCTGTAGTTTCTTCTGCCTTGGGGGCCTGCTGTTTACAACTGCTCAATACCAGCATCCCCATAAGCAGGGCGGTGTAATTTTTCATATTAAAGGGGTTTGATTTTTATATTGCGGAAGGCTACCGGATCGCCGTGGTCCTGCAAACCAATTTTCCCGGTCCTGAATTTTGAAAAGCCTTCCCAGCCGGCAAACTTGGATTTGGCAACCATTGCGTCCCATTGGCTGTTTCCCAGGGGGAATTCCACAATCGTTTTCCCATTCAGTTGCACGCTTCCCTGACCCGTTTTATGGTTTACGGTTATCAATGTTCGATTCCATTTACCTACAGGCAGGGTCATATCCTCTGAAGGGGCCACCATATCGTAAAGGGCTCCAGCCTGATGGGTTGTCCCGTTCTTGGCATCCGGGTGCCCGGAATTGTCCAATACCTGTATCTCCGGACCGGTCTCATAGGGTTGCCCGTATTTTGGGTCTTCGTAAACCCCCCAGAAAATACCGCTATTGCCCCCTTTGGAAATCTGCCATTCAATGGCAAGCTCAAAATCGGTAAAGGTATCGCGACTCACCAGGTTGTAATTTACGCCTTCCCTTCGCTGTTCAGGAGGGTCAAAAAACAAGGCTCCATCCCGGATATTCCATCCTTCTGGCACCTCGTCCTGTAAATAACCTTTCCATGCCTCCAGATCTGTGCCGTCAAAAAGAGTAATCCATCCGCTGTCCTGGTCGCTTTCCATTATGTTTGCCTGTAGTTTAACCTCTTGTGCCTGCTCTGTTTTTGTCTTGCCTTTGCAGCCCGCAAAAATCAATACTATTATCGCTACTAATCCTGTAAGTCCTTTTCTCATCGCTTTATAATCCCAGTATTTTTCGCAACATATCCTTGTCGATCTCTCCCCCGGCAAAATCATCGAAAGTCTTTTGTGTTGCCTCTATAATATGATCCTTTATAAACCTGGCTCCTTCCCTGGCTCCCTGCTCAGGGCTTTTAATGCAACACTCCCATTCCATCACTGCCCATACATCGCATCCGTACTGGGTTAATTTGGAAAAGATGGTTTTGAAATCTATTTGTCCGTCACCAAGTGAGCGATAGCGTCCTGCCCGCTGGCCCCAGTCATTATACCCGCCGAAAGCCCCTTTCTTGCCGGTTGGATTGAACTCCGAATCCTTTACATGGAAGGACTTAATAAATTCGTGATAATGATCTATATAGGTAATGTAATCCAGTTGCTGTAAAACGAAATGGCTGGGGTCATAGAGGATGTTAACCCTGGGGTGTTTCCCGGTGGCCTCAAGAAATCGCTCAAAAGTATCCCCGTCATGAAGGTCTTCCCCTGGGTGTATCTCATAACAGACATCTACCCCTTCTTTATCAAAATGATCCAGGATGGGCTTCCAGCGCCTGGCGAGTTCCTCAAACCCCATTTCAACCAGACCGGCCGGACGTTGAGGCCAGGGATGCCAGGTATGCCAGAGGAGTGCCCCGGAGAAAGTGGCATGCGCCTTCAGTCCCAGACGCCTGCTGGCCGTACCCGCCTTTTTAACCACATCTACTGCCCACTCAGTTCGCGCTTTGGGATTGTTTTTAACTGCCTGCGGGGCAAAATTGTCAAACATCAGGTCATAGGCCGGGTGTACAGCAACAAGCTGTCCCTGCAGGTGGGTAGACAATTCAGTGATTTCCAGACCGTAGGAATTGATTTTTCCCTTAAGTTCATCACAGTACCCCTGGCTTTCCGCGGCCTTATCCAGGTCTATCAGAAAAGATTCCCAGGTGGGTATCTGAATTCCTTTGTACCCCAGGTCGGCCGCCCATTTGCACATCCCGTCCAGACTATTAAAAGGGGGCTTGCTGTCTACAAATTGAGCAAGAAATACCGCAGGGCCTTTTATTGTTTTCATCGCTTTTGATTTTTCTGCTGCCCGGATGTGATTTGTCCGGGAGTGATTATACTGAAGTCCCCGAATGTTCCGGGTCAACTTTTTTAAAATGGCTTTACAACAGGCAAAAAAGCGGTCCCGATTTACGATTTATGCCCTATATTTAGAGAACTTTATCCGCGGTGGGCCTGATAGTGCTGCCGTTATAAATATAGAAAAACCCCAACAATAAAAGAACCCGTATTTTGATACATCCATCTGAAGAATTCGATGCAATTGTTGTAGGTACAGGTATAACCGGAGGCTGGGCTGCAAAAGAACTATGTGAGAATGGTCTTAAAACCCTGGTTCTGGAAAGGGGCAGAATGGTTACCCACATAAAAGATTACCCAACCATGAACCTGGACAACTGGGATCTTCCAAATGGAAATAGAATGAGCCGGGAAGAACTGAAAAAATACCCCAAACAAAGCCGGGTGGGTTGGGCCCCGAATCCTGCTATTGCTCACTTTTTTGTTAATGATCTGGAGTATCCCTATCAGGAAACCAAGCGTTTTGACTGGATTCGCGGCTATCAGGTTGGCGGGCGATCCCTCACCTGGGGACGGCAAAGTTACCGCTGGAGCGATCTGGATTTTGAAGCGAACAAAAAAGAAGGTATTGCCGTAGACTGGCCCGTGCGCTATAAAGACCTTTCTCCCTGGTATGATAAAGTAGAAGAATACATTGGCGTAAGTGGTCAGAAATTGGGGCTGGCGCATTTACCCGACGGTAAGTTTGAGCCTGCTATGGACCTGATGTGTCCGGAGGAGGATTTGCAAAAGGCACTGGAGGATCAATTCGATGACGGACGCTTGCTCACCATAGGGAGAGTTGCCAATTCTACCGATACAACTGCCCCACATGAAGGCCGCAATCCCTGCCAGTTCAGAAACCGCTGCTGGAGGGGTTGTCCTTTTGGCGGGTATTTCAGCAGCAATTCGAGCACCCTGCCTGCGGCCGAAAGGACCGGAAACATGAGTCTGAGGCCAAACTCCATTGCTTATGAAATCATCTATGACGATCAGCAGAAGCGTGCGACAGGAGTTAAGATTATCGACGCCGAAACCCGGGAAACACAGACCTTTAATGCTAAAATTATTTTTTTATGCGCCTCCGCCATGGCCTCTGTTGGCATTTTATTGCAATCAAAAAGCGAGCGTTTCCCGGATGGGATCGGAAATACATATGACCAGCTGGGCAGAAATATCATGGACCATCACTACCAGCTGGGAGCGTCGGCTAAAGTGCCAGGACATCTGGATAAGTTTTATAAAGGAAGAAGGCCCAACGGCTTTTATATTCCCAGGTTTGTAAACATGGGCGGGAAGCCGGTTAAAAATTATCTTCGGGGCTTTGGCTATCAGGGAGGTGCCAGCCGGGATGACTGGACCCAATCCATCGCAGAATTGGGTTATGGCAAAGGACTAAAGGAGGCTATATTGAAACCTGGCGGCTGGCAGATCGGAGCAACCGGCTTCGGGGAAATGCTGCCCTATCACGAAAACCGTGTCCGGTTGAGTACAACCCAAAAAGATCAATGGGGACTTCCGCAATTAGATTTCGATGTGGAGTTCAGGGAAAATGAATACAATATGCGGGAAGATATTATCCGTCAGATTACTTCCATGTTTAAGGCTGCTGGCTTTACGGATATCCGGCCCTATGAAAATGAAACCGGACCCGGCCTGGGCATACATGAAATGGGCGGGGCACGCATGGGTTGGGATGTTAAGACTTCTGTGGTAAACAGGCATAATCAGGTTCACGAAGTTCCCAATATCTACGTAACAGATGGCGCCTTTATGACCTCTGCAAGTTGCGTTAACCCATCCCTGACCTATATGGCCTTTACCGCCCGGGCTGCTAACCATGCCGCCAATTTATTCCGGCAGGGTAAATTTTCTTAATTTGAATACGTAACATGAAAAATGCTTCTGCTAAACAGCTTTGGGGAGATTATCTCGATAAACATCTGGAGTACGCCTTTGTGCCGGAGCCACGGATAGATCACTTTGGAGATACCGAAGCAATTGCAAACGACTGTTTAAAACTGGTACTCAAAGGCAAGAAAAGGGCAACTACCCACAGCCTTTTGGGTTTGCAATACAGGAAAGAGCCCCTTCCCAAAATAGGCGACTTTACCATTATAACCAACTGGAAGGGGGAAGCGCGCTGTATTATCCGCACGGTTGCCGTTCGCCTCAAACCCTTTTTCAGTATCTCAGCTTCCTATGCAAAACTGGAAGGAGAGGGAGATGGTTCCCTGGAGTACTGGAAAAAGTCGCACTGGGAATATTACAGCCGGGAACTGGAGCCTTTTGGACGTGTGCCCAATGAAAGTATGATTGTAGTCTGCGAAGTTTTTGAAAAGGTCTTTGGGCGTTAGGAATTAATCCAGCGTTACCCAGTTATTGCCTCCTTTATGCGAAGCTACCGTGGCTTCAATAAAATTCAGCCCGCGTACCCCGTCCATCATGGTTGGGAATTCTCCTTCATCATATGCCTCGCCACGAATGGCTTTTGCCACTCCTTTATAAATGTTCCCCATGGAATCAAATATCCCTTCGGGATGTCCCGGGGGAAGCTTTGTCCCATCCAGCGATAATTTAGAATTGTATTCATGCCCTGGCGTGTAAACCTGCAGAGGCTCGGTATCACTTAGTTTATAAAGCGTATTGGGATGCTCCTGTTCCCAGACCAGCCCGGCCTTCTCCCCATAAATACGAATGGCGAGCCCATTTTCTTCTCCGGTAGCCACCTGGCTGCCCCGAATTACTCCCTTAACATGTTCCCCCATCCGGATCAGCACGGTCCCGTCCACATCCATCTGGTTATCCGAATAGAGGTAGTTAAAATCACAAAGTAGCGATTTCACTTTCAGGCCGGTAGTGTATTCAACCATATTGAAGGCGTGAACACCAATATCGCCCATGCAGGAACTGATTCCTGCTTTCTTCGGATCCAGGCGCCAGACTGTACTCCGCTTTCCCTTATCGTGTATGATGGTATTGATCCAGCCCTGGTAATAGCGGGCATCCACTTTGTGAATTTTACCCAGCTCCCCGGCCTTGATCATCTCGCGCATCTGCCGCACCATCGGATATCCGGTATAGGTATGGGTTACCGCGAACACGGTCCCCGCTTTTTTATGGGCCGCCTGCAGGATTTTTGCCTCCTCGTAGGTAGTGGTCATGGGTTTTTCACAGATTACATGAAACCCGTTGTCCAGTAACTTTTTGGCCATGGGAAAATGCAGAAAATTCGGGGTCTGTATGGAACAGACCTGTATGCGTTCCGATTCCGGTAATTTCATTTCTTCGGCCACCAGGGTATCAAAGTCCTTATAAATTCGGTTGAGTGGAATATCGATCTCTTTGGCAAAATCCAGACTTTCCTGATGCTCCGGGCTGAAAACCGCCCCAACAATTTCATAATTGTCATACATATGGGCTGCAACCCTGTGCAGTACCCCAATCAGGGAATCGCCTCCCCCTCCTAAAATTCCTAATCTTATTTTCTTTGGCATCTTCCTGATTTTTATTTTTTGTATTCGATTACTTCGTTTTTAAAGAAAATAGCAAAAAGTACGGAAACCACAAGCGCAAAAATGGCCGGGAAAGTCCAGATTCCAGTCCAGTCGTGAGTATTCTCACCCAGGAGATTCATATCGTAAATTTTACCGGCTACCCAAAATCCTATCAGCATCCCAAAGCCGTAGGTCGCCAGGGTGATAAGGCCCTGTGCGGCACTTTTATATTTTTCCCCGGCTTTTGAATCGGTATAAATCTGCCCGGAAACGAAAAAGAAGTCATAGCAGATGCCGTGCAGGGCAATCCCCAGGATAAGCATAAATGCAAGGTCGCCCGCATTGCCATATGCAAAAAGCAGGTAGCGGATGGTCCAGGCCAGCATCCCAGCCATAATGGTCTTTTTAAATCCGAAACGCTTGAAGAAAAAAGGCAATAAAAGCATGAATAATACCTCTGAGGCCTGGCCAATGGTCATTTTTCCGGTAGGGTTATCCACTCCAATTTCAGCAAGGAATGGGTTGGCGTTTTGGTAGTAGAAAGCCAGGGGGATACAGATCAGGACCGAGGAGATAAAAAAGATCAGGAAATTACGGTCTTTCAAAAGCTTTAGAGCGTCCAGCCCCAACATGGTAGAAAGACCCACTTTCTCACCGGTATCGGCAGTTGGGGGCGTCTTTGGAAGCGTAAAACTGAATATCCCCAAGACCGCAGAGGCAATGGCCACCATCAAAAAGGTATTTTTCAACATCCCTTCTGCCCGTGCCTCCGGAGAATCCCACAGAAAGACATAAGAGATTATCAGCCCGGCTACAATCCAGCCAATGGTCCCAAAGACTCTGACTAAGGAAAATTCTTTGGCCGGGTCTTTCATTTGATTAAAGGAAATAGAATTTACCAGTGCCAGGGTTGGCATATATATGATCATATAACCCAGAACATACGGGTAAAAGCCTGCAAAATCCACAGAAGAATACATTTGGTACATCAGGATGGCTCCAAGCAGGTGTAAGATCGCAAGGATGCGCTCAGCATTAAAATAGCGGTCTGCGATAAGCCCGATAATAAATGGCGCAATAATGGCCCCCCAGGATTGGGTTGAAAAAGCCATGGCAATTTCCCCCCCACTGGCCTTGAGGTTGTCCCCTAAAAAAGTACCCAGTGTTACAAACCAGCCACCCCAGATAAAAAATTCAAGGAACATCATCAGGGATAACTGAACTTTAATGCTTGTTTTCATTTGTTTTGGTTAATTATCGTTTGTAAATGATATAGTCCAGGGCAAGCGGTTGCAGCCCTGCTGCCCGGACATCGTTTGATATTTGTGCTCTGTGGTGGGTTGAGTGATTGATAATATGAAAAAGGATGTCCTGAAGGCTGCTGGTATGGTTCTCCCCTTCCGTGGTCTGATAGCTGATGCGCTTTTCAAAGGAAGTAGCATTGGTTATGACTTCAAAAGAGGTTCGCTGGTTTTCGTAATGCAATTCCTCCCATTTTTCCAGAGGATGTAAATCCCAGACTCCGAATTGCGGATCTGTTTCCTGCAATCTGGTGTTCCAGATATGGTGTGCATTCAGGATATGGCTGAAAAGCTGCCGGGTCCTTTCCGGAACCTTCTCCATTTTGGAACAACTTTCAATCAGTTTTTTATTACAGAAAAAGTTATAGTCAAACAGTTGGTGAAAAAAAGGCTCCATCAATTTCAGATACAATTATTATATTTTTTGAGCAACCTCCAGAAGCAGTTCCCGGGTTGCGAGGATTCCGGCTTCTTCGCCAAGTTCATTCCCCTCGTATTCTACCCCTACAAAGCCGGAGTAGCCTGCATCCTTGACCAATTGCATCATTTTGAGAAAGTCGGTTTCCGTTTCATTCCCCTGCCCGTCAAAATTATGGGACTTGGCGCTTACCGCCTTCGCATACGGCATAAGTTGCTCCACTCCCAGATAGCGATCGTACATTTCTGCACAGCCCGAGCCGTAGTCGGAAGGATCATTCCGGCGGATACAGAAGTTTCCAAAATCGGGCAGCGTCCCGCAATTCTCCATCCCAACCTGCTCCATTACGGTTGCGAGCATTTCCGCGTTTGAAGACAGGCCTCCGTGGTTTTCAACAAGAATATTGATCTGCTTCTCTCCCGCATAGGTTGCCAGCTGGGTAAGTCCATCAACAGAATTCGGGATCCACTCCTGCGGATCGGTACTACCGGAAAGGTTTACCCGTATGGAATGGCATCCCATAGCGGCGGCCGCATCTACCCATTTGTAATGATTTCTGACCGCCGCTTCGCGCTCTACAGCATCTGTGGTGGCCAGATCACCCTGACCATCAATCATGATCAGAACATTTTCCATTCCGTGCTTAGAGGCCTCCTCATTACAGCGGTCTACAAATTTTTTCATGGCTTCTGGTGAAAATTCAGCCGCTTCCAGTTCTTTATAATATAGGCCGCTTACATATTCCAGGCCCGTAAAACCCCAGTTCTTGGATCGCTCTGCAAAGCTGTACGGATCTACTCCCTCATTCCAGATCATTCTGTGCATGGACCATTGGGCCAGAGATAACTTAAAAAAGGGAGCGGTGCTGATAGCTTCACCTTCGTTATTTTCCATTACTGCCGTTTTCTTTTGTTCCTTGCAGGCGGCCAGACCCAGTATGGACATAGCCACTCCTGCCTTAGAACTCCGTTCTATAAATTTCCTGCGTTTCATTTGGGTTTTGATTCTTGTTTGGTTCAGCCTTAATCAGGGAGTTCGGGATGTGGAATTTTCATCCGGTATCTTCCGCAATTCAGGCCGGTTGCAGTATTGTTAACAAACAGCCCTTTTAATTGCGAACCCTCAGGATTTATTGGTGTTTAAATGTAGAAAATTAATTTAATATTTAATACATTTAGCTTCTAAACAATTTCTTACATGAGTAAATTCTATTACAACGAGGAACAGGAATCCTACGATGCCATTGTGGTGGGCACAGGTATCAGTGGCGGATGGGCCGCCAAGGAACTCTGTGAACAGGGGCTTAAAACACTGGTCCTCGAAAGAGGTAGGATGGTAAATCATATTGAAGACTACCCTACTGCAAATATGGACCTCTGGGATTTTCCCAACAATGGCGAATTGACCAGGGAACAAAAGGCCAGGCAGGAAAAACAGGCACGAACCGGATATACGGCCAGGGCTCCGCATAATTTCTGGTTTGTGGACGATATTGATCACCCCTATAACGAAACCAAACGATTTGACTGGATGCGGGGGTATCACGTGGGTGGTCGCTCCATCATGTGGGGACGGCACAGTTATCGCTGGAGTGATATAGATTTCGAGGCAAATAAAAAGGACCGCATTGCAGTAGACTGGCCCGTGCGCTATAAAGATATTGCGCCCTGGTACGACAAGGTGGAATCCTTTATTGGGGTGAGTGGCGAGCAGTTGGGCCTGCCACAATTGCCAGACGGGGTATTTGAACCTATGATGGAACTGAATTGTGTGGAACAGCATATACGGGAAAAGGTTGCAGAAAATTTTGATGGCAGGGTCATTACTGCCGGACGGGTTGCCCATATCAACAGCGATAAGGAATACGAGGGGCGCATCCGATGCCAGTTCCGCAACCGCTGTATCCGCGGTTGTCCTTTCGGGGCGTATTTCAGCAGTAATTCCTCTACCTTGCCTGCAGCCGAACGAACCGGGAACATGACGCTGCGACCAGATTCCATTGTACATGAAGTCATTTATGACCCGGATACTAAAAAAGCAACCGGTGTAAAAGTTATAGACCGGGTTACCAAGGAGGCTTATGAGTTTAAGGCAAAAGTAATTTTCCTTTGCGCTTCCTCCATGGCTTCCACGGCCATCCTGATGCAATCCAGATCCGACCGCTTTCCGGATGGATTGGGGAACGATTCGGACCAACTGGGACGCAACATAATGGACCACCACCTGAACATTGGGGCCCAGGGAAAATATGATGGTTTTGAGGATAAATTTTACAAAGGACGCAAACCCAATGGAATCTATGTTCCGCGTTTCCGAAACCTGGGAGGGGCCTCTAACCGCAATGACTTTATTCGCGGATACGGTTATCAGGGAGGGGCTTCCCGAAGTAACTGGGACGAGACTGTAGCGGAACTCTCCCATGGAGCAGCCCTTAAGGAGGCGATCCTTAAACCTGGTGGCTGGACATTTGGAATGTCCGGATTCGGGGAGATGCTGCCCTATGAAGACAACCGTATGACCCTGGATTACGAGAAGACTGATCAATGGGGGCTGCCCACCATTACCTTCGATGCCGAGTTTAAGGAGAATGAGTTAAAAATGAGGGAAGACATCAAGGAACAGGCAGTGGAAATGCTTACAAAATCAGGACTAAAGGATGTACAACCCTTTGATCGGCCCGGGGCACCCGGTCTGGGCATACACGAAATGGGAACTGCCAGGATGGGAAGGGATCCCAAAACATCCGTGCTGAATGCATATAACCAGGTTCACGCCGTTAAAAATGTGTACGTCACAGACGGGGCCTTTATGACCTCTGCTTCCTGTGTTAATCCATCTCTCACCTATATGGCCTTTACGGCGCGGGCTGCAAATCACGCTGCCGAAGAACTTAAAAAAGGAAATTTATAATGGACAGAAGACTCGCACTCAAAAATATGGGAATTGCGGTGGGTTATACCGTAGCCGCTCCAACCTTGCTCAGTATCCTGCAAAGTTGCCAGAGCGAACCAAAAGAGGTTTGGAACCCGGTTTATTTCAGCGCCGATGAGGCGCATGTAACAAAACAGCTGGTAGATATTATCCTTCCCAAGACAGATCTTCCTTCGGCTTCCGAGATGCAGGTACATAAATTTCTGGATCAGTTTATGGACCAGGTAATGGAATTGGAAGAAAGGGATTTTATGCGGATGGCCATGGGGAAATTTATGGAGAAAGCCCGGACTGCTTCCGGAAAGGAAACGATTCTTGAGCTGACTTCTGAAGACCTTGAACCTGTATTAGCTGCAGCCCTTGTAAAAAAGAGCCCTGAAGATGAAAGTGCTATTTATGAGACCCTGGGATCCTACCAGGAATCCGTCGAAGCAGGTACCCCTGCCGAGCTGGACACGGATATAGCCTGTTATATGTTTGCAAACAACCTGAGGGGCAGCGTAATCTGGGCGTACAAAAACACGGAATATATCGGGGAAGAAGTACTGGCCTATTTACCGGTACCGGGCGAATACATCGGTTGTGCTCCTGTAGAAGAGCTCACCGGAGGGAAGGATTGGTCTATAACCCGATAGTTAATCCCGTTTGAATCGGAGAAAATTTATACGTGATTCTGGGCTTGTTGCAGGAGCATTAACTGCAACAGGCCCTTTTGTTTTTTCACAGGCTGCTGCAAAACAGCCTGCTTTTAAATTGCATTACGCCCCCCACCTTGGGATGTTCCGCGATCATGCCGGGGACGATCCATTGGCACAGTTGCACTTTATGGCAGACCAGGGGTTTACTGCTTTTGAAGACAACGAGATCAAAAAGCGAACTGTTGCTGAACAAGAGGCAATGGCTGCCGTTATGCGCCAACGCAATCTGATAATGGGTGTTTTTGTAGCCCATACCATTTACTGGAAGGAGCCAAACCTGGCGTCCGGGGATGCCGGGAAGCGGAGCGAGTTTTTGGGTGAAATTAAAGCTTCGGTTGAAGTTGCCAAAAGGGTGGGGGCGAAATGGATGACGGTGGTTCCCGGGCATCTGGACCTCTCCTTATCCATGGGTTACCAGACAGCAAATGTGATTGAAAGCCTCAGGCAGGCTGCAGCTATCCTGGAGCCGCATAATCTGGTTATGGTACTGGAGCCGTTGAATTTCAGGAATCATCCCGGTCTGTTCCTGAGTGGATCACCTCAGGCCTATGAAATCTGCAAAGCTGTAAATTCCCCATCCTGTAAAATACTTTTTGATATCTATCACCAACAGATACAGGAAGGGAATCTGATTCCGAATATTACCCACTGCTGGGATGAGATTGCCTATTTTCAAATAGGGGATAACCCGGGTCGCAAGGAACCTACTACCGGGGAAATAAACTATCAGAATATTTTCCGCTTTCTCAAATCAAAGAATTATCGCGGAATCCTTGGGATGGAACACGGAAATTCCATTCCCGGGAAAGAAGGGGAAAAAGCCGTTATTGCAGCATATCGGGAAGTAGACAGTTAGGCCTGGTACTAAGGGCATTTGAGCTGGAATCCTGAGAGGGGTAATCATTCGGTTTATTCTTTATACCCGTAATCCGAAGCTACTGTTTAATGCGTATATAATTACAACCCGAAACCCTGGGACATGGATTTTTCACTCTTATTTCTGCTTTTTTATCTGGCGTTGTTTCTAATTGGCAGAAACATTTATAATGTGCTCGAAAATTTACGCAAATAACTACCGTGTTCATTCCATTACAAAAAAACACCTCAGCCAAGACCAGGATGTGACTTGTACTGAGGTATTTTCAAATAATAAACACTCAATTTACAGGCTGTACTCCTTTTAAGAGCCGCACATCAGGCAATCATCGTCTGCCTGTCCCTGCTTAGCCTGTTCAATTAGCGCCTTCATCTCTTCCGGGGTCAATGGTTCCACATCCGGATCTTCCCCTTTAACAGGAGTAGTTTTTACAGCGAGGTTCTCAGCTTTCTTTGAAGCAGTTACCGGAGCGGCAACTACCGCTTCTTCGGCAACCGGTTCCTTCTTCTTGGTATTATCAAGTGTAAATTTAATAGCGTCCACAGCCGCTTTGGTCCTCAAGTAATACATCCCCGTTTTAAGACCGCTTTTCCAGGCATAGAAATGCATGGAGGTGAGTTTGGAATAATTAGCATTTTCCATAAAGAGGTTTAGTGACTGGCTCTGGTCGATAAAATATCCGCGCTGACGGCTCATATCAATGATGTCCTTCATGCTCAATTCCCAAACGGTCTTGTAGAGTTCCTTGATCTCTTCCGGAATACCGTCAATATGCTGTACGGAGCCATTGGCTCGCATCAGTTCCTGCTTAAGCCCTTCATTCCACAGGCCAAGGCTTACCAGGTCTTCCAGTAGGTGTTTGTTTACAACAATAAATTCCCCGCTGAGTACCCTTCGGGTATAAATATTTGAGGTATAAGGTTCAAAACACTCGTTGTTACCGAGGATCTGTGAGGTGGATGCAGTTGGCATGGGCGCAACCAGGAGGGAATTCCGGACCCCGTGCTTCTTGATGGATTTACGCAATTTATCCCAATCCCACCTGCCGGAAAGTTCTTCATCCTTAATTCCCCACAAGTTATGCTGGAAGAGACCCTCAGAAATTGGGGAACCCTTGTAAGTAGAATAAGGCCCCTCATCTTTTGCCAGTTCCATAGAAGCGGTAGCAGCAGCGTAGTACAGGGTTTCAAATATTTCCTGGTTGAGTTTCTTGGCTTCATCGCAAGTAAAGGGGAGTCGCAAGGCAATAAAAGTATCTGCAAGCCCCTGTACCCCAAGACCTACAGGCCTGTGGCGCATATTTGAATTTTCCGCCTCCTTAACCGGGTAGTAATTGCGATCGATAACACGGTTGAGGTTTTTGGTGACCCTTTTAGTAACCTTAAACAATTCCTTATGGTCAAATTCGCCATTCTTTATAAACATGGGTAAGGCAATAGATGCCAGGTTACAGACCGCGATTTCATCAGGAGAGGTATACTCCAGGATTTCCGTGCAGAGGTTGGAAGACCTGATCGTTCCCAGATTTTTCTGGTTACTCTTCCTGTTGGCTGCGTCTTTATAGAGCATATAGGGGGTTCCGGTCTCTATCTGAGACTCCAGAATTTTCTCCCAAAGTTCCCTGGCCCGAATGGTTTTCCTTCCTTTGCCTTCTGCCTCATAGCGCATGTAGAGCTCCTCAAATTCCTCACTATGGCTGGTAAAAAGGCCGGGGCATTCATTGGGGCACATCAGTGTCCACTCTCCGTCCGTTTCTACACGCTTCATAAAAAGGTCCGGAATCCACATGGCGTAAAAGAGGTCTCTGGCCCTCATTTCTTCTTTCCCATGGTTCTTTTTCAGTTCCAGGAAATCAAAAATATCGGCATGCCAGGGTTCCACGTAAATCGCAAAACTTCCCTTTCGTTTTCCCCCACCCTGATCTACGTACCGGGCCGTATCGTTAAAAACCCGCAGCATGGGTACAATTCCATTGGAAGTTCCGTTTGTGCCGGCTATATAAGAGCCCGTTGCCCGGATATTGTGGATAGACAGTCCGATCCCACCGGCAGATTGCGATATTTTGGCCGTATGCTTCAGGGTGTCATAAATACCGTCAATGCTATCATCCTTCATCGCGAGGAGGAAACAGGAAGACATTTGGGGTTTGGGTGTACCCGAATTAAAAAGCGTCGGAGTAGCGTGTGTAAAATATTTCTTGGACATCAGCTCATATGTCTCTTTAACCGCCTCCAGATCATTCAGGTGTATCCCCACTGCCACCCGCATCAGCATATGTTGCGGCCGTTCGGCAATCTTCCCGTTTATCTTCAGCAAATAAGAACGTTCCAGCGTTTTAAACCCAAAATAATCGTAACCAAAATCCCGATTGTAAATAATGGTGGAATCCAGCATGTCTGCATTCTCGTTGACCACCTTGTACACTTCATCAGAAAGCAGCGGTGCCTTTTTGCCCGTTCGCGGATTGACGTATTCATAAAGGTCCCTCATGGTTTCCGAAAAGGACTTCTTGGTGTTTTTATGCAGGTTGGAGACAGAAATCCTTGCAGCCAGTTTGGCGTAATCCGGATGGGAAGTGGTCAGGGTTGCGGCAATTTCTGCAGCCAGATTATCGAGCTCTGATGTAGTGACCCCATCGTACAGTCCTTCAATGACCCTCATGGCCACCTTTACGGGATCTACCAGGTCATTCAGACCATAGCATAATTTTCGAACTCGGGCAGTAATCTTGTCGAACATTACCGGCTCCTTTCTTCCATCTCTTTTTACTACAAACATTTGCTTAGGATTATAAAGTTGTTATGTGGGTTTGGTTTGATTTATGTTAAAAAACTTAACATTTTAAGTTTTAGTCACAAAAAACCCGCAACAACGGGTTTTCTGTACTTGGCCTTCTTAAAAATCTGCGTCGAAGCTTATTTTCTGAGCATCTGAGTCCTTCTCCTTATTCAACACCCCGGCTTTCTGATATTCGGAAACCCTTTTCTCAAAGAAATTGGTTTTGCCCTGCAGGGAAATCATATCCATGAAATCAAATGGATTGGTTGAATTATATACTTTTTCACATTCCAGTTCTACCAGGAGTCGGTCGGTCACAAATTCAAGATACTGCGTCATCAGCTTGGCATTCATCCCAATCAGGCTCACAGGAAGTGATTCGGTAATAAATTCCCGCTCGATGTTAAGGGCGTCTACGATAATGTCTGTAATGCGTTCTTTGGACACCTTGTTGACCAGGTGTTTGTTATGCAGGTGTACGGCATAGTCGCAGTGCATCCCTTCGTCCCTTGAGATCAATTCGTTGGAAAAGGTCAATCCCGGCATCAGGCCCCTCTTCTTGAGCCAGAAGATGGAACAAAAAGCCCCGGAAAAGAAAATCCCTTCCACTGCTGCAAAAGCGATCAGCCTTTCAGCGAAGCTTGGAGATTCTATCCATTTTAAAGCCCAGTCGGCTTTTTTCTTAATGGCTGGAAAATTCTCTATCGCCTGGAAAAGTAAATTCTTCTCTTTTTCGTCTTTTACGTAGGTATCGATCAGCAGGGAATAGGTTTCGGAATGGATATTTTCCATCATAATCTGAAACCCATAAAAGAATTTCGCCTCGGAATACTGTACCTCGTTGACGAAATTTTCAGCCAGGTTTTCATTTACAATCCCATCTGAAGCAGCGAAAAAGGCTAATATATGTTTGATAAAATATTTCTCATCGTCATTGAGCTTTCCGTTCCAGTCAGCCAAATCCTGATGCAGGTCAATTTCCTCAGCTGTCCAGAAACAAGCCTCACATTTCTTATACCATTCCCATAAATCGTGGTGTTTGATGGGGAAAATTACGAAACGGTCTTTGTTTTCTTGCAATATGGGTTCTACAGCTACGGACATTATGTGCTTTTTTTAGGTTAAAAAAAATGAGTGAAATAACTTCCAGTTGGGACTAACAAATATTGGAAATTGAGAACGATTTGGAAAGGGTGTTTTGCCTTTTAAGTCCCAAAGTTTTTAACACAAGTTGTTGAAATCTAGCTTAGACAGCCTTAACATGGCACTTCCGGGATTTAAAAAAATATCCGAGGGATATCGGCAGGTTTAAACAAAAAAAATAAACCAAACAGTAGCTTTTGTGACATACCCCTTGGTTTAATTTTTAAAAGTATTGATACTATCAAACGTACGGCCCCTCAGCGTGTCAAAATTAAATAACACCGGATGTTGACTTAGGTAGTTCCCCCGAAACCTAAAAATCCAACACTCGCCTATTTCCCGTTAGGGTTTCGGCTCGTTTTCCGGTGTATTGACGCCTTTAAGTAGCTGCTAAATACATAACAGACCGGAGCCGTACTTACCGTTTGACAGTATTTCAAATACTTTGTTTCGTGCTTTTTAAAAATTGCGCTGTGTCTTAAGCGGCAAGGCATTAAAAAAGCCGGCCAAATGCAATTCTTTCCCATCCACGTCCTTTAGGAACATGTTCAGGTTACCAGAAACCGCGTCCTCTGCAATACTTTTTATGGAAATCATCCCGGATTCAGTAAAATACAGGGATGAATTCGTATCGAAAAGGTCTGCATATCCGAAAACGGAATCATCTCTGCTCAGGATGTTCTTTTTTTCTTCGTTCACCCAAAACTCCTCCGGTTGAAGAACCATATCCTTTCCAGTTATGGGAATCAAAAAACCAAAACTATAACCCCTGGATATTTCTGAACTTAAAAAATGTAGCTTGAAAACCCTGGTATTTCTTAACCCAGATTGCTGCCTGTCAAATTCAAAATAGACCGGGCCCTGGTATTTGATAGTTTTCCCTTGCAATTCAGTGCGAAGTATGTAGTCGCCCTTGCTCACCAATTTATCAATATCATTAGACCCGGGAGCAATATATGAGATACTGCCAATAAGCAGGAAAGGGATCATCCCTCCCAGCATCCATCGCAGAATCAAATTATTTTTAATGCTCATTTATCCTGGTTTGTAGGAAACAAAGATCTGGCTGGGTCGCTCTGTGAAGAATCAGATGAAGGCTTATTTATCTTTACTTCCTGTGCTATTTCGGCCTGAAAGGCTTCCGTATCTTCTGCAGCGGTATGGGAAGCTGAAAGGATATACAAGACCATTGTACAAATCAGGGCTAAAAAAAAGAACAAACATTTTTTCATGATTCATTTCATTTGCAGGAATGTCTGCATCCAATCCAGGCATGAAAATAAAAAGAGGTCCAACAGCGGAGAGGGTCAGATGTGTAAATGGAGCTAAAAACTGTATAATCCGCTATTATGCCTGTCCTCATTCTTTAGAATCAGACCAAAATCTGTCAAAATCTGTTCATTTATGGCCCATTTCCAGCGGTTTGCACATCTTTGGTGCTTACCTGGTTCCGGCTCATAAATTTTAAGTAATTTTCATTATCGTAAAATGAAGGCATGCTGCAAGCGGTAATAGTAGATGATGAAGAAAAGGCCATTCAGGGTTTGAAATGGGAGCTTACGAATTTCTCAAATGAAATTGAGGTAGTGGCATCCTTTACAGATCCGTATGACGGGCTTGATTTCCTGGAGAAAAACTCACCTGATTGTGTTTTTCTGGATATCGAAATGCCTGCTATGGACGGTTTCCAGTTTATTCAAAAACTACAGAATGAATTTGTAGCAATAGTTATTACAACAGCTTACAACCAATATGCCATAAAGGCCCTGAAAAACGAAGCCATCGATTACCTTTTAAAGCCTGTAGATACTGATGATCTGAAACAAACCATTTCAAAGATCAGGAAACACCGGTCTCGCAGGTTAAATGCCGAAAAACTGGAACGATTACTAGTCAGCCGTAATAGTCCCGCTTCCGGAAAAAAAATAACTTTAAATACAGACGGTAAATTGGTATTCCTTGAAAATGAAGACATCCTTTTTGCGGAGTCTGATGGGAACTACAGTACCATTTTCCTGACAGACGGACAAAAAATGGTGCTGACCAAAAAATTAAAGGAAATAAATGAGATCCTTCCGGAGGATGCTTTTTTCAGAATTCACAACTCCTATATTGTCAACTTAAATAAAATCAAGGAATTTCTAAAAACGGATGGTTATGTAATACTAGAATCCAATCACAAAATCCCGGTTTCCAGGACCAAAAAGTCCGATTTCCTGGATCTGATTTAAGTTCTACTGTTCATGCTGCGCCTTTCAAAATTCCTTTTCCTGCAACTCATTTACCTCTTCATTGCTGGAGGTGTTTCCGGGCAACAAACCCCCAAAGATTTTAATGCGCTATCAGACAGCATTATTGAGGAGGGCCCCACCTACGAAGCATTTGAAAAAACCTTCAGGGATTATCGGGACACCTTACTCTTTAGGGAATTAATCGAAAAAAGCAAGAAGGACAGTCTGCTTTCGGGCCTCACCTATGGATATAACCGAATGGCAGCCCTCAGTTCTGATATTACGGAATACAACCAGGCTATTGAATATCACACAAAAGCCCTGCAGGCTGCCACAGGAAAGGAAACGTATGGAGTAAGACTGATTACCCTGAACAGTCTTGGGAGCCTGTCTTTGAGAATAGACTCTATAAAAAATGCGCTGGACTACCATCAGGAAGTTATCAACCTCACAACATCAGATTCCGAGCCATCGAGGCAGGTTATACTCGAAATGGGCAAGGCGAACCACGGGATAGGAAATATTTACAGCAGTATTGGCCAATACGAGCTGGCCATCAATTATTACCAGTCCGCCCTGGAGTATTATGGGGAAATCAATTTTTCCGAAGGCCTGGGGTTTACCAATAATAAAATTGGCGAAAACCTGGAAGCCCTTGGTAAACTGGGTGAAGCCATGGAGTACTACGGCATATCCGCAGAGATAAATAAAAACCTCAACTCCAGACGCCTTCAGGTACTCAATAATACGGGAATAGCTCATGTATTGGTGCACGAGGGTGAGGCTGCGAAGGCCAAAAAAATACTTTTACCACTACTGGATAAAATAGAAGGGCTTCCCGATGATGAACTCATTCCACTGATCTATATTCAATACGGCTGGGTAGAACTAAACCTTAAGAACTACCAGACTGCTGAATCCTATCTGACAAAAGGCCTGGAGCTGGCCGAAAAGGGGAATCTGACCGCATATGTATATGATGCAAATACCTGGCTACACGACCTCTGGGAAGCGCGTGGAAACATGGAAACGTCCCTGTTACACTATAAAAGGGCCCAGGAGGCCCGATACAAAATCGCCAATAACAGGATACTCCGTTATGTTTACGATGCCGTTTCGCGTTCCGAGAAGGAAAAAAGGAATATCCAGATGGAAATACTGGCAAAAGAAAATGAGATCTTTGGGATGCAATTAAGGCGCAATCGCACTACCCTGCTCATTGGAGTATTATTCCTTATCCTTTTTTCACTCATCCTTCATGTGGTATACCGGCAGAACAAACTGACTAACGAGAAAAAGGTTATGGCCCTGGAACAAAGCAGGCTCAGGAGTCAGATGAATCCGCATTTTTTGTTCAATTCCCTGAACTCCATTAAGTTATATATAATTAATAATGAGAAGAAAAATGCCGTTCACTACCTCAACAAATTTTCCAAACTGGTCCGGAAAATACTGGAGGCTTCCTCACAAAAGGAAATCTTCCTGGATGAAGAACTGGATACGGCTGCACTCTATATGAACATAGAAAACATCCGGTTTAACAATGAAATAGAGTACAAGATCAGCATTTCGGAAGGGGTAGACCCGGCTCATATTAAAATTCCATCACTGCTATTACAGCCTTTTTTGGAAAATGCAATCTGGCATGGTCTCTCCTCCAAAGTAGGAGATAAGAAAATCGAAATAGAAATAACCAACCCAAAAAAGGGGTATATATCATTGACTATTCGCGATAATGGGGTTGGGAGAAATGCCTCCCAGCGCTTAAAAAATGAGAGGGTGGTTAAGAGAAAATCCGTTGGAATCGATATCACGGAAGAAAGGCTGGCCAACTTCGCAAAGGACTACCAGAATTCTTATGAAATCTCAATAAACGACCTCTATGGTGCGGACGGGGCGCCGGCCGGCACTGAAGTCAATCTCCGAATCCCGGTGATCTAGGGAGACTGTTGGTATTCCCGGGCTACTTCCTCCAGTTCTGCATACCAGGCAGCTCCAAACTTTCGTATAAGGGCCTCTTTTACAAACTTATATATCGGGACTTTCAGTTCAGCCCCAAGGGAACAGGCCGGATCGCAAATATGCCACTGATGGTAATTAACAGCTGTAAGGGAAGAATATTCCTGTACCCTCACAGGGTAGAGATGGCAGGAAACCGGTTTTTTCCACGAAATCGCCCCTGCATTATAAGCGGCTTCAATCCCGCATTTGGCAGTTTTTCCCTCATAGATCACATAGGCGCATTCCTGCTCGTTTACCAAAGGTGTTTCCCATTCGCCGTCCTCTCCTTTTACATATGTCCCCTGGACCTCGATCGCTGCTATCCCGGCCGGTCGTAAAAATGGCCTGAGGTCCTGGAATATATCTGCGAGGATTTTGGTCTCCTCCTCTTCCAGCGGAGCGCCTGCATTCCCATCTACGCAACAAGCTCCCTTGCATGCCTGCAGATTGCAGACAAAATCTGAATTGATTATTTCTTCCGAAACAATGGTTTTCCCAAGTTGAAACATCCTGCCGGTTTAGGGCTCCAAAGATATTCCTTTTGACCGCATAAAAAGAAGAAAAATTCAAGGACTATCCTTTAACGCTAAGCGCTTTCCGCTTACATTTGCAGCGCTTTATCCAGTGATATGAATTTTAGTCTCAGAGAAATCGCTACGGCCACTATGGTCCTTTTTGCGGTAATCGATATCGTAGGCAGTATTCCCATTATCATCGATCTGCGGTCAAAGGTGGGGCATATCCAATCTGAAAAGGCTTCTATTGTGGCAGCCTGTATAATGGTTGCTTTTCTGTTTATTGGGGAAGAAATCCTCAAGCTGATTGGCATTGATGTGAATTCCTTTGCGGTTGCCGGGGCCCTGGTCCTGTTTTTCCTGGCCATTGAGATGATTCTTGGAATTACCCTCTACAGAGACGATGCACCACAAACTGCATCGGTTGTGCCTATCGCTTTCCCTTTGATAGCCGGAGCCGGCACCATGACTTCCCTGCTATCATTACGGGCTGAATTTGAGGTAGTCAATATTATAGTGGCCATTATCATTAACATAATCTTTGTTTATCTTGTACTTAAGTCATCAGTAAAGATTGAGAAGGTACTGGGCCCTAATGGTCTGGGGGTTATCCGAAAAGTTTTTGGGGTAATTTTGCTGGCTATAGCTGTAAAACTATTTGCTACCAACATAAATGGGCTTTTCTGATTAAAGGTCGGAAGAGTCCTCTGAATTCTGTCTTATGAATAAAATTTTGCTTAGCATTCTGATAATAGTGGCCCTGGCCCTTCTGGTCTACAATGCCACCCTGATAGATTTTGACGCTCCATTTGAGGGGGATAGTCTGATTGCCTTCATTGGCATTTTTGCCTCACTTAGTGCAATTGTGCTGTTGCTGATCTACAACACCTCAAAAAAGATTCAGAAAAAACTGGACGAAGACTAATTGATCCAGAAGTTTAGGCGTCGGGGGAAGCCGGCCGTATATCCGGGGTATCCAGTTGTTTGACCGTTTCGAGCATGGCGTCAGATGGTGCCAGTATCTTCGCCTTTAAATCAGGGGAAAACAACTGCTCCGCAATCGCTGCTTTAATATACAGTTTCAGCCGTTCTTCGTAATCGTAAAAGTTGATCTTAAAATTGTAACGGGTCAGAAATTCAATGAGCTCGTCAAACAATATATCATCCACCCTGAATTCCCTGTAATAGGAATCCCGATCGTAGTCCACATAGCGCCTGCGATCTTTTTCCAGATGTAGAAAAGCAAAGCGGGAAAAATAGCCCCTTCCGTCCAAAGCGGATATGGCTTCCTCTTCATTTGTTCCAATGGGAACAAAAACATCAGGGATTATTCCTCCACCCCCATAGACGGTTTTCCCTTTTGGGGTGGTAAACTTCAGGGAGTCTGCCACCTTGATACTGTCCACAGAAAGCAATTCCCCATTGTGGTATCGCTGTGTAAACTTTTCGTAATAATCCTCAGTCCCGTTCTGGTACGTCCGCTGTATGGACCTGCCTGTGGGTGTATAATAACGCGATACGGTCAGGCGAACCGCTGAGCCATCCCCCAATTCCATTTCGCGCTGCACAAGTCCTTTTCCAAAGGAACGCCTGCCCACAATGGTGCCTATATCATTGTCCTGCAGGGCGCCTGCAATAATTTCGGAAGCAGAGGCAGATCTTTCATTGATCAGGACATATACGGGTCTATTTTCGAAACCTCCTTTGGAGGATGCATAGATTTCATCGATCTGCCCTTTCTTATTTTTGGTAAATAAAATCAGCTTGCCTTTAGGGAGAAAGGCATCCGCTATCCGCTCGGCTATATTGAGGTAGCCTCCCGGATTATCCCTAAGGTCCAGAGTCAGTTTTTGCGCCCCTTGTTTTTTGAGGTCTGATAATGCCTCCTTAAACTCTTCAAAAGTGGATTCCGCAAAACGGTTCATGCGGATGTACCCCATTTCAGGAGTGAGCATATAATAAGCATCTATGCTCCTTAGGGCAACCCTATCCCTTTTCAGCCGCACCGTAAACATGCGGTCTTCCGATTTCCTGTAAACCGTTAAGCTTACATAACTCCCCTCCCTGCCTTTAAGGCGATTCACAATGAAATCATCGGCTAGGCCCTTCCCAAAAAGCGTATCCTGGTCTGCTATTAAGATTTTATCTCCGGGCCGGATACCCATTTTTGAGCTGGGCCCTCCCTTGATGGTCCGGGCCACTGTAATAGTATCCCTTGAGGTGTAAAAGTTAATCCCTATCCCCACAAAATCCCCTTTCATGTTTTCCGCTACCCGCTTCATTTCCGATTTGGGGATATAAACCGAATGCGGATCCAGCTTATCCAGGATATTGTTCACAGTTATATCCACGATGCTATCCGTGTTCACATCGTCCACATACTCATAATCGATATAATCGATAAGCCGGTTGAGCTTGTCTTTTTTGGAATTGGTGCTGAAGAGCTTCTCGGGGGTATCGTTAAAATTCAGTTTTCCCCCTACCAAAATTCCCAAAGCAAGGGAAATGGCTACAACAAGAGGCCCCAAGTAATAATTCTTTTTCAATTCAATCTTTATTTACAGCAATAGAGACGTCATCCACTGGCAGGTGTTTCAAGGCAACCCCAGCCCGTTCCAGAAATCGCAAGCCAGACCCATCCTTGTAGGCCTTCTGATAAACCACCCTTTTGATTCCGGACTGGTGGATCAGTTTACTGCATTCCCTGCAGGGCGAAAGGGTAATGTATAAAGTCGCCCCTTCACAAGACTGGGTTGATGATGCTACCTTTGATATTGCGTTTGCCTCGGCATGCAACACATACCATTTAGTATATCCGGCATCATCCTCGCAGAAATTTTCAAAGCCAGTGGGTGTCCCGTTGTAGCCGTCGGAAATTATCATCCGGTCTTTAACGATTATGGCTCCCACCTGTTTTCTTTTGCAATAAGAGAGCTTCCCCCATTCATGGGCCATTCTTAAATAGGCCCGGTCGTATTTTGCTTGTTTTTTCGGATTCACGCTTATCTAATTAACGGAGTAAGGGACATTTTGGTGCACGGATCTACTAAGATACCGGCTTTCTTTGGCCCAGACAACCACATTGAGGTTAATTTTAAGTGAAAATCAGGCGGGCCAGGCCTGAAAAGCCAGCATGGCGGAAATGCCTAAAATGAGAATGCTGATTCCCCACAGGTAGGCTTTTTTTCGTACCCCCAGAAGGTCCAGGGCCAGCAAAGATACAGACAGGACCATACACAATACCAGGACCTGGGCCAGTTCAATCCCTGCCGCAAAACCCAGCAGGGGGATTGCTTTCTCAGAACTTCCCGACATCAGCATACGGAAGTAATTTGAAAATCCCAGGCCATGAATGAGCCCGAACAATCCCGTACTGAACAAATGCACCCGGAAAGCGAGTTCAACTTGTTCTCCAAGGTTTCGAAACAGATTGAAAAGGGCAGTGAGAAATATGGTTACCGGGATTAGAAACTCCACGATCGCTGCATCTACAGATATTATCCCAAAAGCCGCCAGCCCCAGCGAGAGACAGTGGGCAATTGTAAAAAGGGTGGCAAGGGCCAATAGTTTTTTCCATTGTCTGAATCCGAAGGGAAGTGCCAAAGCTATGAGGAACAGTACATGATCGTATCCCTGAAGGTCCAGCACGTGAAACAACCCCAACTCCCCGTAAAACCAAAAATCCTGCATAATCGCTTAGTTAAAGACCGCGCTCCTTTTGAATTTGTTCGTAGGCTTTCTGTACCTGTTTGAATTTCTCCTCAGCCCCCTTTTTAATTGCCTCATCCTTGGTATTGACCCGGTCCGGGTGATATTTTTTTGCCATATTCCGGTAAGCCCGTTTCAGCTCAGCATCGGTTGCAGACCTGTCAATTTCAAGGATCTTGTATGCATTATCTGCCGCTTCCACAAACATGGCCTGAATACTCTCGAAATCATTTCGGCTAATGCGCAAGTAGCCCGCAATTTCACGGAGCTTTGCAACTTCTGCTGCACTTACATGCCCATCTGCATTGGCGATCCCGAAAAGGAAATGCAGCAGTTGTAACCGCACTTCGTAACGGGTGCGCTGGTTCAGATACAAGCATATTCGCTGGGGAGATATTTCCCTTTTTTTAATGACCTCGTTAAAGGTGCGGAAAATAGCATTGGCTTTTTCCTTTCCATAAGTGCTCAGGAAATATTGCCGTACATAATCGAGTTCCTGCTGGCTGACCCTGCCATCGGCTTTTATTATAATGGAACAGAGTGAAAGGAGGTTTAACTCAAAATCCGCAGGGGATACCTGGGTTCGTGTGAAATCCTGAAATACCTGCCGGCCACGGCCCCCGACTCCGTCCACAAGGCTTCCTAAGATAAACCCCAGTAGTGCCCCGGGCAATCTGAAAAACATATATCCCAAAATGGCTGCAAACCATTTGATCATTTCAAAAAATTTTTGCCAAAGATAGTTTTTTGATAATGATTATCCCCTGCAGGCATGTTCCAATATGTTATGGTATACTGCCTTTTGTTTTATACCTTTGCTACCGCCAATAAAAAATTTTACTATGTATCCAGCAGAATTAATAAAACCCATGCGGGAAGATCTGGCTTCGGCAGGTTTCGAGGAGCTATACACCGCAGAGGCAGTAAAAGAAGCCATAGCCCAACCGGGAACCATCCTGGTTGTTGTAAATTCAGTATGCGGATGTGCCGCCGCCAACGCAAGGCCGGCAGCCAAAATTAGTCTGCAGCACCCCAAAACCCCTGACCGGTTGGTAACCGTTTTTGCAGGGGTAGATACGGAAGCGGTAGATGCAGCCCGAAATATGATGGTGCCATTTCCTCCTTCTTCCCCCAGTATGGGCCTTTTTAAAGACGGAGAGTTGGTACATATGATTGAACGCCACCATATAGAAGGACGTCCGGCAGAAATGATTGCTGATAACCTGACGCAGGCTTACGATGAATTCTGCAATTGAAAATTGCAACCTTATTAATATAAAAAACCGCCTCTTTTGTGCGGTTTTTTAGTTTTGTAGTAATGTTTCAAAAGATTCTGGCATATCCGCTCACTCTGATTTATCTGATTTGTTTCGGATGCTGTCTTATGGTGTTCCATCCGATACAGTGGGTTTGCCTGAATGTGTTCGGATATCAGGCACATACAAACAGTGTTTGCCTTTTGAACTGGTGCCTTATGCGCTGCACGCATCTTCTGGGGACCACCTATAATTTTCACTGGCCCGATAAACTCCCCGAACAGGGACCCCTTATTATAGTGGCGAATCACCAGAGCATGTACGATATCCCTCCCATTATCTGGCACCTGCGGAAATACCATCCGAAGTTTGTCAGTAAAAAGGAGCTCGGGAAAGGCATTCCTAGTGTTTCCTTTAACCTGCGCCATGGCGGATCCGTTCTGATTGATCGAAAAGACCGCAAACAGGCCCTGGGCGAACTTCGTAAAATGGGAGAATATATTGATAACACAGGGCGCTCCGCTGTGATTTTTCCGGAAGGTACCAGAAGCCGTGACGGGGCTCCCAAGCCTTTCCGCACTTTTGGATTGAGCATGTTAATCAAATACGCCCCCTCTGCACAGATCCTGCCCATAACTATCAATAATTCCTGGAAAATGCTCCGCTTTGGGAAATTCCCGCATGGTCTGGGAGCCCGGATTCACTTTTATATGCATCCGCCCATTCCTGTTTCAAGCCTGAAACCGGAATCCATCAATGAGATTGAAACGCTCATCACCTCTAAAATCATCCCATCCAAATGACCGATCCCCAGCGCGTAGAAAAAACGATTGCCTATGTTAAAAAACAGCTGAAAGGAGCTGAAGGGGGGCATGACTGGTTCCATATACAGCGTGTATTCCGAAATACGTTGCTGATCGCGAAAGACGAAAAAGTCAATTTGCGTATTGTGAGCCTGGCGGCCCTTTTGCATGATATAGCAGACTCAAAATTTCACGACGGCAATGAAAAAATAGGGCCGAAGAAAGCCAATAAGTTCCTTAAGAAGCTTAAGCTCTCCCGGGAGGAACGAAAAGAAATCGTCCGGATTATCAGGCATATTTCTTTTAAAAACAGCCTAGGAAAGAAAAAGAAATCCTGCAATTCCAAAGAGTTGCAGGTAGTACGCGATGCAGACCGGCTGGATGCCATTGGGGCCATAGGTATTGCCAGGGCGTTCAATTATGGCGGACATGCAGGCAGAACGCTTTACGACCCCGAAATTGCCCCGAATCTAAAAATGAATAAAGCTGCATACAAAGCCAGCAAGGGACCGACCATAAACCACTTTTACGAAAAATTATTGCTGCTCCGGGACCGCATGCACACCGCCACAGGCAAACGCCTTGCTGAAGAACGGCATCAGTTTATGCTCCAATACCTGGAGCAGTTTTACAAAGAATGGAACGGGGCAGGTTAAACTGGTTGTAAGTAGCTTCTGATCCTCCCGGAAAATATTCAGATTTCGTATCTTTCCTTCTGATCTTAAATTTCAACCCCCATGCACAGAAGAAAATTTATCAAGAATACCGCTGCCTCCTCTGCAGCATTCACTATCGTTCCCAGTTTTGTTTTGGGTAAAACGCATGTACCCCCAAGCGATACCCTGTACGTTGCAGCTTTTGGGGTCGGCGGTCGGGGTGCCGGTGTAATGGACGGCCTGGATAAGACCAAAAAAGTAAAATATGTGGCCCTCTGCGATGTGGATGAACGCAGAGCGGCAAGTACCTTCAAAAAACATAAGAAAGTTGCCCGTTACAAGGATTTCAGACAGGTATATGATAAGCACCTGAAAGATATGGATGCCATTATGGTTGCAACTCCAGACCATATGCACGCTCCCATAGCGCTTCCTTTTATGCGGGAAAAAAAGCATGCCTATGTTGAAAAGCCCCTTACCCACAATATTGCAGAAGCCCGTTTGATGACGCAGGTTGCCCGCGAGCAGGGAATAGTTACCCAAATGGGGAATCAGGGTGCATCAAGTGACGGCAGTCGAGAAGCCCGGGAGTGGGTTGAATCTGGTGTAATTGGAGAAGTATATAAAGTGGATTGCTGGACCAACAGGCCGGTATGGCCGCAGGGGATTCCGCTGCCCAAAGGCACAGATCCCATCCCGGACGGCCTGGACTGGAACCTTTGGCTGGGCACAGCTGAGATGCGCGATTATAACGATGCCTACCTGCCCTTTAAATGGCGGGGTTGGTGGGACTTCGGAACCGGGGCCCTGGGAGATATGGGATGCCACATCATTGAAACTCCTTTCAGCGTACTGGACCTGGGGTACCCCAAGGAAGCAGAGGCAAGTTGTACGACCAACTGGGTTGGGGATTTTGTAGAGGCAGACTACGGCGCCTCCTGTCCGTCGTCTTCCATAGTACGGCTAAAATTTGATACCCCTGCCCATGGAGAGGTTGCCCTTAACTGGTATGACGGAGGGATTATGCCTGATCTTCCGGACGAATTAAAAGATGGGGAAACTATCGGGGCCAATGGAGGTGGTAGTATATTTTACGGTACCAAAGGAATTCTGGTTTGCGATGTATACTCCAGGAATGCACGCTTGCTCCCATCGGAAATGATGGATTTACTAAACTCACCTAAACCACGCCTGCCCAGGATAGAAAGGGATGTGTCCGGCCACCAGCAGAATTTTGTGGACGGTTGCCTGAAAGGGATTGGTACTTCTTCTGATTTCAGCCGTTCCGGTCCGCTAACGGAAGCGGTACTTATGGGAAATCTGGCCATTCGTGCCTATCAGTACAAAAACCGCGTTAATAACCAAAACGGCCGCTCCTATTTTGAATATCCCGGGCGACGAAAAATCATGTGGGACGGGGCTAATATGCGGGTTACCAATTTTGAAAAAGCCAATGAATGGGTAAAAGGCAGCTACCGTAAAGGCTGGGAAATCAGTTAAAGAGTTTATACTGTCCGCTGCGGTACTCTTCAAACAATCCGCAATTCAGACTGGGAAATCTGCGGTCGGAAAAGTAGCGTTTACGCGCCACTGTGGCAAGCTGCCGTATTTGAGAGGCCAGTTCGCCTTCCCCTTTGTTCCGCACCCCAAATCGGCTATCGTTCAGGCTCCCTCCGTGACAGGCGCGAATTTGACCCAAAACCTTTTCTGCTTTTAAGGGCATTGCTTTTTGAATCCAGTCTGTGAATATTTGGCCGATTGCGCCGTTTAAACGAACCACTGTGAAGCCGAAAGACTGTGCGCCCTGCTCTGAAACGGTTTTTGCCAGAGCCATCAGTTCATGGCTGTTTATTCCCGGGATAATCGGCGCCAGCATGGCATTAACCGGGATGCCCGCAGAAGAAAGTACCTTTATAGTCTTAAGCCTTTTGGCAATACTGGCCGTACGGGGTTCCAGCAGCCTCCTGGTATTTTCGGAAAGGGTTGTAACCGAAATATGCACACCAACCAAGCCCTGCTCATTAAGTTGCTTAAGGAGATCCAGGTCCCTCAGAATAAGTGCGTTCTTGGTTATGATACCAACCGGGTGCCTGTATTTGAGAAATACTTTGAGGCAGGCCCGGGTAATCTTGTAGTGTTTTTCGGCCGGCTGATAACAATCCGTATTGCCAGACAGGACCACCGGGGCAGCCTTCCATGATTTTCGCCTGAGTTCTCTTTCCAGGAGTTGAGGGGCATTTTCCTTTACGAGAATACGCGTTTCAAAATCGAGCCCGGCCGTATACCCCCAATACTCATGAGAATTCCGGGCATAACAGTAAACGCAGCCGTGTTCGCACCCCTGATAGGGGTTGGCACTGAATTCCATGCCCACATCCGGGCTGCTGACCTTGTTGATAAATGATTTTGGAAAAACCCTTGTGTATTGGGTCTGATTGTTCCGTGGCTCTTCCCCTTCCTGTCTGCAGTATTCCAGAAAGGAATCCAGCTCTTCTTCGCTGAAGGCCTCAAATTTATTATCCCCTTTTAATTGGGCACCCCTGCCCCTGATCCGTTTATTTGATTCCATTCATTATATGGTATATTTCCAAATTTATGGATTATTACCAAATAATAGGATTATTTAACAGCAACGGCAACCAATTGTTTTTTACTCCCGCGCTTAGCGTAAAAGTAAAGGGTCTCTTCAGCAGTATCCACCAGGGGTTTGGAAACCATTAAAGGTAACCTGGCTTCCTGCTGGTCAATAATTTTCTCGTAGCTCATTTTACCCTGAGGATCGAGCTCTATGGCGAAGACGTTCCGGTTGCGGCTAAGTCCCTGCTTGAAAATCAGTCGTTCCTTATTGAGCAATTGCGGATTCTCAGCTGCAGTACAAATAAAGAAGTAGGTATGGCCATTTTTGGTATAGGCACTGTAAGATGCATATGCCCCGTCTCCCTGGGTGACCTCGGTTTTATTAATGTTTCGGGCCCATTCCAGCCTTCCCTGGCTATTGAGCTTTACACTTACAATATCATTGTGGTGGAAACGCTCAATCTTTACCCGGCCACCACTGGCATTTGTTTGCATACTCTCGGTTACAAAATATTCCTCGGCATTAAAGAGCAGGTCTCCGGTATCCGTAAAACGGACATCTTTAAAGACCAGATTCTTTATAATCTTTTCGTCTGATTTGCCAAACTTGTCAAACATAAATTGTTCCGTGAACGGATTAAAGGTGCTTTTTTCAATGTTCAGCGATACAGGATCCAGCTCAAAATATTCCAGGCCATTATAACGATTGTCTTTCCGGTCTGCATAAAACCCGACACAGATTAATTTATTCTTATGCCACAAAGGCTTAAGCGCTTCTGAAAATTTCCCCGGCTGGTCAAAGGTCTGGGTTTGCGATCCCCCACCGGATAGGGCCAGCAGTTCATACTGGAATTTGCGTTCGTCTGCCTTAAATCGCCTTTTCTTAAAATAGGCTTTCCCCATCAGATAGACCCGCGAAAGGTCGGGGGAGGTCTCCATTTCCTCGAAGGCGTAATTTTTTTCTTCAATCTCGGCAGAAAAATCGATATCAAACAACTTATCCAGGTTATTGTTGTATACCAGGATGCGGTGCTTGTTATCCTTGCCCTTTTTATGATGCAGGCTGATTGCAAATGCTGTTCTGGCCTTATTAAAATGAACCGTCGTGGAAAAACCCGATCGAAATTTCCGATTGTAATAGTTCTTATCCAACGGACTGTCTACGTAATCTGAGGGGACGCTCAGAAGTGTTTTTTTTCGAAAATTATAGTTCTCAACGGGGCTTTGGTGAATGGTATAATCGTATTGAAATTTCTCGGGATCATAAGACAAGAACAATAGGTATATTTGTCCGTTAGCCACAAACCCATCTACAAAGTCCTTCCCTTTCAGTTTATAGTTGAATTCATCTAAAAGTTCAAGCTCCGGGCTGTAACGCTCAATCAGATAACCTTTGGGGCGCAGGATCAAACCCTGGTAGTAGGCCCTTACCAATAACTTATCGCCTGAATGGGTTTCTGCAAACGTAAGGAGGTTGGAATATCTGTACCGATCGTTATATTTTTCTCCGAAACGGTATTCCAGCGGCATTTCCTGAGCGCTGAGCATAAAAAGATTCAGGATACCCAGAAAGAGCAATAGCGCATTTCTCATAAGTCAGAAATTAATGATTCAGGAGCCGGGGAAATCGGGTTTGCGTTTTTCCAGGAAGGCAGTAGTCCCTTCCCTGAAATCCGCAGTACCAAAACATTTGCCAAAGGCGTCTATTTCCGCCTGATAGCCGGACTCGCTACTCCTTAAACCTGCATTTACGGCTTTTATTGCATATGACAGGGCTACTGGTGAGTTTTTTACGATCTTCCGGGCGAGCTCAAAGCAAAAATCTTCTAATTCGTCCGGGTCACACAGATGGTTGACCAGCCCGTATTCCAATGCCTTCTCCGCAGGTATCATTCCGGCCGTCATGATCATTTCCATGGCCCTCCCTTTTCCTACCAGCAAAGGCAGGCGCTGAGTTCCTCCATAGCCCGGAATAACCCCCAGGGAAACTTCCGGCAGGCCCATTTTAGCATTGGTGCTGGCCACCCTGAAATGACAGGCCATGGCCAGCTCCAGGCCACCGCCAAGTGCAAAACCATTTACGGCTGCAATAACCGGGGTACCCAGGTTTTCTATATAATCAAAAAGTTCCTCCTGCCCAAGACGAGCCAACTCGCGTCCTTCCCGTTCTCCGTAAGCAGCAAATTCAGCTATATCCGCTCCGGCAACAAAGGCCTTGGGGCCACTCCCCCTCAGAATTATGGCCCTGATCCCTTTATCGGAATCAAGATCCTCCAGTGCCATCCGCAATTCCTGTATGGTTAAACGGTTTAAGGCATTTAATTTATCCGGGCGATTGACTGACAGCAGTGCAACAGCACCTTCCTCTTCAACTAGGACATTCTTTAATTTCATGGTATATCAATTGGATTTAACTTTTGGCAGACGAACCGTAAAGACAGAACCTTTGCCGGATTGTGAAGTAACATCAATGCGGCCCTGATAATTTTCCACAATGGTTTTAACCATCCCCAGGCCTAGGCCCATCCCACTGGATTTGGTGGTGAATTTAGGTTCAAATATTTTATCCCTGAAAGCATCATCGATCCCGATCCCGTTATCCGCAACCGAGATTTTGGCCAGTTCCCCTTCGGTTGAAACCGAAACGAGTATACGAGGGCTGCTCACCTCCGGAATGGCCTGTATGGCATTTTTAACCAAATTCGTAATGACGCGAATGAGCTGGGTGCGATCCATCTTTACAATAATCTGCTCTTCTTCCGACATAAAGTGGATATAAGGCTCGTTAAATATTTCCAGAGCCAGTTTGACGATCTTCACCACATTCAGGGTTTCATTCTGCTGAGCCGGCATTTCCGCAAAATTTGAAAAAGCCGATGCGATGCTGCTGAGGGTATCGATTTGCTGGATCAGCGTTTTTGAAAATTCTTCGATCTTGGTGCCAGCTTTGGGATCAGCAGGGTCAAATTTTCGCTGGAAACTCTGCACGCTCAGGCGCATGGGCGTCAGGGGGTTTTTGATCTCGTGGGCCACCTGTTTGGCCATTTCCCTCCATGCCTGCTCCCTTTCGCTTCTGGCCAGCTTTGCCGCACTCATCTCCAGTTCATCTATCATTCCATTATAGGATTCCACCAGTTTCGAGATTTCCTCGCTGGTATCTTCAATAAAAATCTTTTCGTTGGTTTTGGCCAAACGGGTTTGGTTTAGTTTATCCGAAATAGTCTGCAGAGATCGCGTAATATATTTCGAAATAAAATACGCCAGTGAAATCGCGATCATAAACATGATCAGATATACCCCGCCCAGGCGCATCAGGAATTCCTTCAGTTCCATATCATTAAAGGAATTGTCCTGGAAGTACGGGATATTCAGTATGCCAATTGGCTTAAAACGATTATCGGTAATATAAATGTAGGAGGCCTGGTATTTATCCCCGGCAGCTACATTGTCCTCCACATATCGTTTATCAGGACTGTTTTTGAGCCGGTCCAGAATATGGTATTCCAGGCATTTGGAGATGGAGTCGTTGTTGAATTTGGGGCGGGAACTTTTAACAAGCTGACCCTCCAGATCGTAAATATTGAAATTGACATTTTCGATATCTGCTATCCGGTATATCTCGTCTTTGAAAATAAGGCCGAGATTGGCTGTAGTAACCGGATAGGTAGTACGCTGCAGGGTATAAATTATGGCCTGTTTGATCTGATCCTCCTTGCGCTCCAGGCGAACCTCATGGTAGTCCTTTGATTGTTCTTTGTATTGATAAACCGTTACCCCGGCTATCAGAACGGATGCGATCAGCACCAGAAGGATCATGGAGAAGAAAATCCGGGACCGAAGGGATAGTTTGGAGAACAATATTGTCGGTTTTACCCGTAAAGATAGCAATAATCACACCAAAGTATTCTGAGGTTTACCCGCCTCAGGTAACGATCTGCGGGAAGATTACTATTGCTGACGAATCCGCTTGTATAAGCGTATTCCGAGCATCAGTATAAGTGCAAGTAAAATCAGGCCCAGCAGGCCGTACACCCATTGAAACTGGTGTTTGAGAACCGCCAGGAATACTACGGCAAAAAGGACCAGGGTAGCCCCCTCATTCCAAATCCGCATAAAGCTGGAAGTATAACTGAAGGTTTCCTTCTGGAATTGCCGGTACATCTGATGGGTTTTCAGGTGGTAGGCAAACAGCAGCAGGATAAACCCAAGTTTAATCTGCATCCAGGTCTGACTGAGCCAATCCGGCATAATCCATAAGAGCATCAGGGCGCTTATGGTGCAAAGTATGGCTGAAGGCCAGGTAATGATTTGCCACAAGCGCTTCTCCATAATTCGGAATTGTGATGTGAGCAAGCCGGCTTGTGCTTCAGGTTTTTCGGCTGCCTCAATATGATAGATAAACAGGCGGGGCATATAAAAAAGACCGGCAAACCATGTTACGACAAAGATGAGGTGAAGAGACTTTATATAATTGTAATACTCTGCCATAAGTTCTATTAAACATTGTAAAATTACAGCTTACTGTTGAGCCCTGAAAATACCATTTAAGGTTTCACCCGGCCGGATTTAGCCGAACCTAAATGAAATACCGCAAAAACCAGGATTGCCGGCAAGACCCAGCTCAATTGATATTGCATCAGCGGAATGCTGCCCCCTAAAGACTCCTTTAGAGAATCGAAGCCTATAGTCGCCATAAAATCGGGCACGCTAAAGAGCAGGGTAGTAAAAACTACTGCTCTGAAAACAGGGGCAGGAGTCCAGGAATTCGGTAGAACATTTAAGAGAATCAATACGATTGTAAGCGGATAGATAAACATCAGGGCTGGTAATGCTACCAAAATGATGTAGTCCACAGGCAGCTGACCCATAATCACCCCCAATAAAGACGCCATAAGGGCCGTAAGTTTATAAGCCAGCCCGGAATTCCCAAAACGGGAACTGGCAAAATCGGCAGTTCCTGTTACAATCCCAACCGCAGTGGTAAAGCAGGCCAAACTTATTAAGATACTCAGGAAAAGGTTTCCATTACGACCAAGGGCCAGATCGCTGAGCATTCTGAGGATTTCCGTTCGGGATTCTGTCCCGTCCAAATCTGCATGAATCAGGGCCCCAGACAGGACCAGGCCAGTGTAGAGAATAAGCAAGCCTGCCCCAGCCAGCCAGCCAGCACCTGAAATCTGCCGGAAACGCTGCCTGGCATCCAGCTCAGGTGCTTCAAGGTTCAGGGATATCAGGATTACCCCTCCAACCACCACTGCCCCAATGGCATCGAAGGTCTGATACCCTTCCAGGATCCCTTCCGAGAAGGGGGCCTCAAGCACCCCGGGTTCCAGGCCTTCCCCAAAATCAAAGACAATATTTCCGATCAGGGCCAGTAACACCAGCAGTATTATGGGCGTAAGCCATTTCCCGATCAGCGAGCTGATCCGGGAACGATTCAACACAAAAACAAACACCAGACCGAAATAGAGCAGGCTGGTCCACAGCGGACTGCTCCCCAGATAGGGCCCTATGGCCATCTCATGTGTAACTGAGGCCGTCCTGGGAGCTGGCAGCGCAATGGAAATGCCATAAACCAAAAAACAGTAAGCCAGGCTAAAGCGGCTGGAAACCTTTTTGGCAAAATCAAACATCCCGCCCTGTAATCTGGCATGTGCCAGGATCCCGAGCATGGGAATTAAAACTGCCGATAAACAAAACCCCAGAACCACCAGCCACCAGGAGTTTCCTGCCCGGTAACCGAGCTGCGGCGGGAGGATCAGGTTTCCGGCACCAAAAAAAAGTGAGAACAGGGCCAGGGCCAGAATAAACTGAGATTTTTTCCCCATTTGGAATTTACAAATCTGTTTTTTATGTTAGTCCGAAAAGGTCAAAAGATACTCAACCCGGGAAAAAAAGAAGTTGTTTATCGAAAATATTTAAAAAAACATCTGAATTGCTCAATAAATGCGTAAGTCCTTTCGTTGAGTTCTTTATAAAAGCGTACAACAACAATTAATATAACCCCATGGTATTCCGGTATCCTCAAAGCCGGAATCCCCATGAACCCTAAAACCTACTGTTATGAAGAAACTGTTTTGCTCCATCTTCGGCCACCACTACTCGGTCTCGAGAAAGGTTACTTCACACATCAAAGAATACTCCTGTGTTCACTGCGGGAAACAAGTTACCACGGATGTTAGCGGAAACCTCTCCATTCTTACCCCTGAGTTGAAAGAGATCAACGAAACCCTGGAACATATTTATCAGAAAAGGCATCCGGAGGCGCATCATCAGGTAGCCTGATCACTGCTGTCCGAAAGCATTCCATCCCTGAGCAGTTAAAGGGATGCTAGAGCCATTCCTGGAAATGAGGTGTGCCCCTGAAGCCTGGTCCGTTATATGCCCCACTACGGTCAGGTTTGGATTACCCTTAATTTTCGGGAATTCTTTTTGGTCTATAGTAAAGAGTAATTCATAATCTTCCCCCCCGCTTAAAGCCACCAGGCTGCTATCCAGTTTAAATTCCTCACAGGCAGAAATGACCGTGGGATCCAGTGGGATTTTCTCTTCGTATACATTGCAGCCAACATTACCAGATTTACAGAGGTGCAGAATTTCAGACGATAAGCCATCGCTGATATCGATCATGGAAGTGGGGTGTACATCAAGCGCAGCGAGCAATTCAAATATATCTTTGCGAGCTTCCGGCTTCAATTGCCGCTCCACCAAATAACTATAGGGTTCCAGATCTGGCTGATGCTGCGGATTCACTTTAAAAACTTCCTGTTCGCGTTTGAGTACCTGCAGGCCCATATAGGCCCCTCCCAGATCCCCGCTGAGTACCAGCAGGTCGTTTTCCTTTGCGCCCTTGCGGTAAACAACATTTTCTTTTTCCCCCTGTCCGATGGCCGTTACGCTGATAATGAGGCCTTTATTGGAAGAGGTGGTGTCTCCTCCAACCACGTCCACCCCGTAGATCTGGCTGGCCAGGGTAATTCCTTCGTACAGTTCTTCCAGCGCCTCCAGGGGAAACCGGTTAGATACCGCCAGGGATATGGTAAGCTGGGTAGGCTGCATATTCATTGCGTAGATATCGCTTAAGTTTACCACAACAGCCTTATAGCCTAGATGTTTTAAAGGGGTATACCCCAGGTCAAAATGAACCCCTTCCACCAACATATCTGTACTGACACCTACCTGCCCTTTTTTAAATTGAAGTATGGCTGCATCATCCCCAATACCTTTTATGGTCCCTTGCTGCAGGGGCTTCAGGTTTCGGGTAAGGTGATCGATCAGGCCAAACTCTCCCAGCTGCTCGAGCGTGGTACGTTCAGAATCTTTGTTTTCAAACATACCGCAAAAGTAAGAAGGATCGTTATTATAGTATATCTTTAAATCAAAAATCAGCAGATGAGAAGAAAGAAGCCCTTAATGGGGAAGGTACTCGCCTCCCTGGCGATCACATTCCTGCTTTCCTGCTCCGGTGGGGACGACTCTTTTGAGCCGGATAATAACATCCCGGACCCCCCTGTGGATGTGGTTGGAAACCTCACCCCCTGTGAAAATGGCATGGCTGGAGACTACCCTTGTGACGGATACGACCTGGTATCCCACATTGGCCTAAGTAGCCTTAATGCCCAGTCGGGAAATGATATCTGGGGCTGGACCGATCCGGCCGACGGCACGGAATACGCTCTCGTAGGGCTGGATAATGGCACGGCCTTTATCTCGCTGGCAGACCCGGAAACCCCAGCATATTTGGGAAAATTACCTTCCAATGGTGGAAGCATTCTATGGCGAGACATCAAAGTGTATCAGAATCATGCCTATATTGTATCCGAGGCCAGTGGCCACGGGATGCAGGTTTTTGACCTTACCCAGCTACGCGGCCTCAGCGGCTCGCCTCAAACCTTTGCGGCCACCAATACCTATACGGCCTTTGGCAATGCCCACAATATCGTCATCAATGAAGAAACGGGTCTGGCCGTAGCGGTTGGTACCAGCACCTTTTCAGGTGGCCCGCATTTTATCGACCTCAGCGACCCTGCCAACCCGCAGGCCGCCGGGGGTTTTTCCGCCAATGGTTATACCCACGATGCCCAGGTGGTCACCTATAACGGGCCGGATCCGGATTATGCAGGGCGTGAGATCCTGATCGGCGCCAATGAGACACAGGTGGTCCTTGTGGATATTACTGACCGTGCCCTGCCTGTCGTCATTGCTTCCCTGTCTTATCCGAACCTAGGATATACACACCAGGGCTGGTTTACGGAAGACCAGCGCTATTTTTTGTTGGGGGATGAGCTCGATGAAATCTCCCTGGGATTTAATTCCAGGACCCTGGTTTTTGATTTTTCAGACCTGGATAATCCCCAGCTTTCCTTTAGTTACTCAGGGCCCACAACTGCGATAGATCACAACGGCTATGTGCGTGGCAACCGTTTTTACCTGGCGAATTATACGGCCGGGCTTCGCGTAATTGATATCAGCGGTATTGGCGGACAAAGTATCTCAGAAGAAGGTTTTTTTGACACCTACCCGGCAAATAACGGACCCAGTTTTAACGGGGTTTGGAGCGTATATCCATACTTCAGCAGTGGGAACATCCTGATCAATGATATCAACAGTGGCTTCTTTGTGGTTCGTGCTGCTTCAGGTATTCCTTAACATGTAGAATTAAGAGCTATGTCTGCATTTTTCAGCAAATTCATACAACATAAAGCCGGTTTACGAATCCTCCTTGCTTGCTGTTTTATTATCCATTCCGCTTGTAGTGATGACGATGCCGGATTTCTGCCGGATATTCCGGAGGGTACCGTTGTCTGGGCCAAAACCCTTGGCGGAAGTTCAGACGAATCTGCCCGCTCTCTCATCAATACCTCAGATGGGGGTTTTGCTGTATTTGGATTTACCTCCAGTACAGATGGGGACATTGAAGGGAAGACAAGCGTTGAGAATGACTACTGGTTGCTGAAATTTGACGCTTCAGGTGAATTGCAATGGAATAAGACCTATGGGGGCAGTGCAGATGACAGGGGGCAGGCCGTTATACAGACCAGCGATGGGGGGTTTGCGATAACCGGTTACGCCATGAGTGACGACGGCGATGCCTCATTAAACCGTGGGTTTCACGATAACTGGGTACTGAAACTGGACGCACAGGGCAACATCCTGTGGCAAAGGAGTTTTGGGTTCTCCGGCCATGATCACTCCTATGACATTGTCGAAACGGATGAGGGCGCATTGTTATTTATCGGTTTCCTGGATCTGACAGCAGCCCGGGCAGACGGCTTTGAGGCCAAAGGGGTAAACCTGAGCAGGCACGGGGTTGGGGAATTCTGGTGTAGCAAAATCAGTGCCTCAGGGGAGCTGCTCTGGCAATCGTATTTCGGGGGGACGAATAACGACAGGGCCCATGCCGTGACCGCCAGCCCGGATGGCGGGTTTGTACTGGCCGGCTTTACCGAGAGTACAGATTTTGATATAAGTGCCTCCAGGGGGAGCTATGATTTCTGGGTTATTAAACTGAATGCCGATGGCTCTTTGGTATGGGAGAAATCCCTGGGAGGGTCCGGGATTGAGATAGCCTCAGATATTACAGCCAACCCCGGTGGAGGATACGTGGTAACCGGGCATAGTTTTAGCTCAGACGGGGATGTGTCCCGGAATTCAGGGGAAGCAGACATATGGGTGGTTAAGCTTTCCGAAACAGGGGAGCTCCTCTGGGAAAACAGTTTTGGAGGAACCGCCTTTGATGCGGCGGAGAGTATCAGCCCTGCCCGTGATGGCGGGTTCCTGATCAGCGGGACCAGCAGAAGTGCGGCTGCAGACCTGCAAAACGCAGGCGAGAATGACCTCATCGCCCTGAAAATTGACGCTTCCGGGAATTTACTCTGGCAATATACCTTTGGCGGAAGCGGAGTAGATCTGGGCTTTGACCTGATAGAATCATCGGATGGTGGACTGCTTCTGACTGGAGAATTAGGCCCTCCGGGTAATCCCGAATTAAATGCCCTCGGAATGACGGATCTTATCCTGATGAAAATCCGATAGAGATATCTCCTGAACCCATAGAGAAATATAATACTCCCATACGTTATAATAATGTTAGGAATAGTGTTAAAATGCACTGTACTTCCTATATTTGTAAACTATTTAGAATAAATCCAATTAAAGATGATCAAAGTATCGGAAACGGCTAAACAGAGGGTCATCATGCTGATGCAGGAAGAGGGCTACGACGCCAGTACGGACTACGTTCGCGTTGGGGTCAAAAGCGGGGGATGCAGTGGCCTTTCTTACGAACTGCGCTTTGACAAGCAGCTTGACGAATCGGACAAAGTATTTGAAGACAATTCCGTAAGGATAATTGTAGACAAAAAAAGTTTTCTGTACCTGATAGGCACTACCCTGGAATATTCAGGAGGGCTGAACGGGAAGGGCTTTGTTTTTAATAATCCAAATGCGCAGCGCACCTGTGGCTGCGGTGAGAGTTTCTCACTTTAAACAGGCTCTGAGAGATGGCCTCTCAGAAAGCCTAACAGCAGGTAAAGGAAAAAAGAAAAGTAAGGATGGCATATACAGAAGAAGAATTAAAAAAAGAACTCGAAACCAAAGAGTACGAGTACGGCTTCTATACAGACATTGAATCGGACACCTTTCCAAAGGGTTTGAACGAGGAGATCGTTATTGCAATTTCCAAGAAAAAAGAGGAACCGGACTGGATGACTAAGTGGCGGCTGGAATCCTTTCGCTACTGGAAGGAAATGACAGAGCCCGAATGGGCCAACATCCATTACACAAAACCGGATTTTCAAAATATTTCTTATTACTCCGCTCCCAACAAAAAGCCAAAATACAATAGCCTGGACGAAGTTGATCCGGAATTGCTGGATACCTTTAAAAGGCTGGGTATTTCGATTGATGAGCAGAAAAAACTGGCCGGAGTGGCTGTAGACATCGTAATGGACTCTGTTTCCGTTGCCACGACCTTCAAGAAAACACTTGCCGAAAAGGGTATTATCTTTTGTTCGATCTCGGAGGCCATAAAAGAGCATCCGGAACTTGTTAAAAAATATATCGGCTCAGTAGTTCCCCAAAGGGATAATTACTATGCAGCCCTTAATTCAGCAGTATTTTCAGACGGATCTTTCTGTTACATTCCGAAAGGCGTCCGTTGCCCCATGGAGCTATCTACTTACTTCCGAATCAATCAGGCCGGAACAGGACAGTTCGAGCGTACACTGGTAATTGCGGATGAAGGAAGTTATGTGAGCTATCTGGAGGGCTGTACTGCTCCTTCCCGGGATGAAAACCAGTTGCACGCCGCAGTGGTAGAACTGATAGCCCTCGATAATGCCGAAATCAAATATTCCACCGTACAGAACTGGTATCCCGGAGACAACCAGGGGAAAGGAGGGGTTTACAATTTTGTAACCAAGAGAGGGATATGCGAGCGCAACGCCAAAATTTCCTGGACCCAGGTGGAAACCGGTTCCGCCATTACCTGGAAATATCCATCCTGTATCCTGAAGGGTGACAATTCTATCGGGGAATTTTATTCCATAGCGGTCACCAACAATTTTCAACAGGCAGATACGGGTACCAAGATGATACATTTGGGGAAAAATACCCGTAGCACCATTATTTCCAAAGGGATTTCGGCCGGAAAATCTCAGAATTCCTACAGGGGGCTGGTTCAGATTGGCAGCAGGGCAGAAAATGCCCGGAACTTTTCGCAATGTGATTCCCTGCTGATGGGGAATGAATGCGGAGCACATACCTTCCCCTATATAGAGGCCAAAAACAAATCTGCACAGGTAGAGCACGAAGCCACTACCAGTAAGATAGGCGAAGACCAGATCTTTTACTGTAACCAGCGTGGTATTGATACCGAAAAAGCCATCGCGCTTATCGTAAATGGGTTCAGCAAGGAAGTGCTGAACAAGCTGCCCATGGAATTTGCAGTGGAAGCCCAGAAATTGCTTGAGATTAGTTTAGAAGGTTCTGTTGGATAAGCCAAATAATTTAAAAAAAGTCCAAGTCTCCAGATTATAAAAATAAAGAATATGCTAAAGATCAAAAACCTGCACGCAGGAGTTGAAGACAAGAAAATCCTCAGGGGGATCAACCTGGAAGTGAATCCAGGCGAAGTACATGCCATAATGGGCCCGAACGGCTCTGGTAAAAGTACCCTGGCCTCGGTTATTGCCGGGAAAGAAGAGTTTGAAGTTACCAAAGGCAAAATACTGCTCGAAGGAGAGGACCTGGAAGAGGTGGCCCCTGAAGAAAGGGCACATAAGGGGATTTTCCTCTCATTCCAGTACCCTGTGGAAATTCCCGGGGTTACGGTAACCAACTTTATGAAGACAGCCATAAACGAGACGCGCAAGGCCCAGGGGCTTCCCGAGATGCCCGCCAACCAGATGCTGAAACGAATCAGGGAAAAGGCAGAAATGTTGGAGATTGATCGAAAATTCCTTTCGCGTTCCCTTAACGAAGGCTTTTCCGGAGGAGAGAAAAAGCGAAATGAAATTTTCCAAATGGCCATGCTGGAACCCAAACTGGCCATCCTGGACGAAACGGATTCCGGACTGGATATCGATGCGCTGCGCATTGTGGCCAATGGGGTCAACAAGCTGAAGAGCAAAGACAACGCCGTTATCGTTATTACACACTACCAGCGATTACTGGAATATATCGTACCCGATTTTGTTCACGTACTGCACAACGGGAAAATTGTCAAGTCCGGCAGCAAGGATCTTGCAGTTGAACTGGAAGAAAAAGGCTATGACTGGATTAAGCAGGAAGCGGTCCTGTAAACCTGTAGTAACAGAAGAAGCATAAGAACAAGAAAATGGATTTAAAAGAAAAATTACTGGCTTCTTTTATGGCTTTCGAAAATGAGGTGGACATAGACAATCCTGTCCATGATATTCGCTCAGAAGCCATTAAGAATTTTGAAGTAAAAGGCTTTCCACATAAAAAAATGGAAGCCTGGAAGTATACTTCCCTTGCGCCTATTCAAAAAGTAGACTTCAGTATTTTCCCCAAAGAGGAAAACACTATTGAATACAAGGACGTAAAGAAATATTTCCTTCACGAGATAGATACCTACAAAATTGTTTTCGTAGATGGTATCTACAGCTCCTATTTATCAGAAACAACGCATGACGGGGTGGATATTTGCCTGATGAGTTCCGCCATCTCCAAACCGATGTACAAGCCTATTATAGATGTATATTTCAATAAGGCCGCCAGAGGCGAAGACTCGCTAACCTCCTTAAATACTGCATTTACACGGGAGGGTGCCTATATCTACATCCCTAAGAACAAGGCCCCGAGGAAACCTGTGGAAATCCTGCATTTTTCAACCGGGAATGAGGCTTCCCTTTTACTACAGCCCAGAAACCTCATTATTGTTGAGGAAAACGCAGAACTACAGGTTTTGGAGAGGCACCAGAGCTTAACTTCCAATGAAGTGCTTACCAATTCGGTGACGGAAATTTTTGCCGCCAAGAATGCCATCGTGGACTATTACAAGGTCCAGAATGACCGCAAGACCGCAACCCTGATCGACAACACTTACATTGACCAGAAAAACGGTAGTAATGTAAGCGTACATACCTTTTCCTTCGGAGGGAAAATGAGTCGTAACAACCTGAACTTCTATCAGGATGGTGAGCGCATTGAATCTACCCTTAAAGGAGTTACCATCCTGGGGGAAAAACAACACGTAGACCATCATACCCTGGTACATCATCAAAAACCCAACTGTGAAAGCCACCAGGATTACAAAGGCATTTTCGGTGAAAAGTCTACAGGTGTATTCAACGGTAAGATCATAGTGGACAAGATAGCGCAGAAAACCAATGCTTTCCAGCAGAACAACAACCTGCTGATCAGCGACAAGGCAACGGTCAATACCAAACCACAGCTGGAGATCTTTGCGGACGATGTGCGGTGTTCCCACGGTTGTACCATAGGCCAGTTGGATGAAGACGCTTTGTTTTACCTGCAATCCAGAGGAATCCCTAAGAAGGAGGCAGCGGCACTGCTTATGTATGCTTTTGCCAATAACGTACTGGAAAGTGTCCGGATCCCGGAAGTAAAGGCCCGCATCAATAAGCTGATTGCCCAGAAACTGGGGGTTCACCTGGGCTTTGACCTTTAACCTGTTTCAGGATTAACTTTCTTCACCTCATTTTCCGATGCCCTGCATTTCGCCTGGCAAAGGTATCTTTGTAACCTATGAAAAAAATTGCCTTGGACATCCAAAAAATTCGAAAGGATTTTCCCATTCTCAACAGGAAGGTCAATGGCTATCCATTGATCTATATGGATAATGCGGCAACCTCCCAAACCCCGCAACAGGTTATCGATGCTATAGTGGATTATTATTCCCGTTACAATGCCAATATCCACCGTGGGGTACATGCCTTGTCCCAGGAAGCTACTGATGCCTATGAACAGGCCCGCATCAAGATCCAAAAGCATTTTAATGCGGCACATTCACATGAAATCCTCTTTACCTCAGGAACCACACACGGGATCAACCTGGTTGCTCAGGGATTTACCTCTTTTATAAAAAAGGGAGATGAAATCTGGGTCTCTGCCATGGAGCACCATTCCAATATTGTACCCTTGCAAATGCTTTGCGAAAGAACGGGGGCCAAATTACGCGTTATCCCCATGAACCAAAATGGGGAGCTCCTGCTGGATATCTTTGAAGAAGGGCTGTCTGACAAGACAAAGCTGGTTTTCTGTAACCATGTTTCCAACGCACTGGGCACCGTTAACCCTATAGAGAAAATTATACAGCTCACCCATAGCGTTGGGGCTGCCATATTGATTGACGGGGCCCAGGCCGCACCGCATATCCGGGCCGATCTGCAAGCGCTGGATGTGGATTTCTATACCGTTTCTGCCCACAAGCTGTGCGGGCCCACCGGAGTTGGTATATTATACGGCAAGGAAAGTTGGCTGAAAAAATTACCTCCCTACCAGGGTGGTGGCGAGATGATCGCTGAAGTAACTTTTGAAAAAACGACCTATGCCGGCCTGCCCCATAAATTTGAAGCAGGTACTCCTAATATTTGTGGGGGCATTGCCTTTGGAGCAGCCCTGGATTATGTTAACGGCATAGGAATGGACACCATCGCGGAATACGAAGAAGCCCTGCTGGAGTACGCCACCAAAAAACTGAAGGAGATCCCTGGATTAAAAATCTATGGGGAAGCCGCACAGAAAACGGCGGTGGTTTCCTTTAACCTCAAAGGCATACACCCCTACGATGTGGGCACCCTCCTGGACCAGATGGGAATAGCGGTGCGTACCGGGCACCACTGTGCTCAGCCCATTATGGATTTCTATGAAATCCCGGGAACGGTCCGTGCCAGTTTTAGCTTTTACAATACCCTGGATGAAGTGGACCGTTTGGTGGAAGGGGTAGAGAAGGCCCGCCAGATGTTGGCTTGATTTGCAGGTTTCTACAGGAACCCCGTAAACATTGGTAGAACCAATACCGCAATTGGCCAAGACTGTTGAATGAGCAGATATCTTATCGTACTTTTGTACAAATTTTTAGATTGATGGAGATAGCAGAGATACAACAGGAGATCATTGATGAATTTTCAATGTTCGATGATTGGATGCAGCGCTACGAGTATATGATCGAATTGGGGAAATCCCTCCCGCAAATTGATGAACAATACAAGCGGGAAGATCACCTTATTAAAGGCTGCCAGAGCAAGGTTTGGGTACACGCAGATATGGAGGACGGCAAACTGCAATTTACAGCCGATAGCGAAGCCATTATTACCAAGGGAATAATCGCTATCTTAATACGGGCTTTTAACAATCAGAGTCCATCGGACATCCTGGCTGCCAATACAGATTTTATTGACGAGATAGGGTTGAAGGAACACCTTTCCCCTACCAGGGCGAACGGCTTGGTGAGCATGATCAAGCAATTAAAATTGTATGCAGTGGCTTATCAGTCTCAATTAGAAAAATAGATACAAAAAATGGAACAGGAAACACATATAGATACACAGGAGTTAGGCGAAAAGATCGTAAGGGTATTAAAGACCATTTACGATCCGGAGATCCCGGTAGACATTTACGAACTCGGGCTTATTTACGATGTTTTTGTCAATGAGGAATCTGAAGTCAAAATCCTGATGACACTGACCTCGCCCAACTGCCCGGTTGCCGAAACGCTCCCGGTGGAAGTGGAGGAAAAGGTTAAATCCCTGGATTTGGTAAAGGATGCGGAGGTCGAAATCACCTTTGACCCCCCCTGGACGCAGGAACTCATGAGTGAGGAAGCCAAATTGGAATTGGGGCTGCTTTAAAGGACAAAAAATGGAAGGGGAAATAGTAAACCGGGTTGCCAATAGCGTACTTAAAACCTTTGACCTTGAGGAGTATTATCCCAAAGGGGTTCGGGTTGGAGTCGATATCAGCCAGTGGCTGGAATCTGGCTTTTTATTAAGGGAAAAGCCCTTCAGGGATTCTTTAAAGGAGCATCAATGGGATGACTATAAGGACACCTATGTGTATTTGTTCTGCTCTACGGATGCCATTGTCCCCGCCTGGGCATACATGCTTATTACCACTTACCTGAATTCTTTTGCCCGTAAAATTGTGGTGGGGGATGCTGTTCAATTAGAGACGGCCATCTTCCAGGAAGAACTGGCAAAAGCGGATCTGGAAGCCTACCGGGACAAACCGGTTATCATCAAAGGGTGCAGCAAATTGCCGGTTCCCCCCTCTGCCTACATCTGGATTTTGCAGAAGTTACAGGATGTTGCTTCCAGACTCCTCTATGGGGAAGCCTGCTCATCTGTCCCTCTGTATAAGCGCTAAGCAATAAACTTACCTCTCAATAAAGGAACATTTTATACATTTGTTCCGTAATCATAACATGGACACATAATGAAAAAAGTTTTTACCATACTGTTGTGCCTGTTGGGCACTTCTGTTTTTTACGGGCAGACGGAGGAAGAATTAAAAGCTTCACTGGCCGAGAAAAAAGATTCCATTAATGCTATTCAGGGAAGGGCCAATGCCATTAAAAAACAAATCGATGCCCTGCCTGGCTGGAAAGTTGGGGCTTTTGGTACCATTGGAGGGAGCATATCCAATTTCAGCAATTGGTATGCCCAGGGAATCCCGAACAACTCCTCAGGGAATATCGGGTTTACCGTAAATGCGTATGCCAACCTGAAAGAGGAAAAATTCTTCTGGAGGAATGCAGCTAATATCAACCTTAGCTGGGTGAAGCTTGACGACGAAGACGACCCTAACGATGATGACGGGTTCCGGGAAACAGTAGATGTATTCAATATCACTTCCCTCTACGGTTACAAATTGACAAAGACCCTTGCCGCATCGGCTCTGGGGGAATACCGAACCACTATCCTGAGCAACTTTAACGACCCGGGTTACCTGGATTTAGGTATTGGAGCCACCTGGACACCAATTGACAACCTGGTGGTGGTGATCCATCCGCTCAACTACAACTTTGTATTCAGCAGTGAAGACAACATTTTCGAATCTTCGGCTGGTGCCAAAATAGTTGCGGATTATACAAGGGAAATTGGGGCCATAAATTTCAAGACCAACCTTTCCATGTTCCAGAGCTATGAAGATTCAAACCTCAGCAACCTTACATGGATCAACTCCTTCAGCTATACGCTGTGGAAAATGATAGGCGTTGGGTTCGATTTCGGATTGAGGAGCAACAAGCAGGAGGCGCTTAACTACGCAATCAATACCCTGGGCGATACCGGGGCCACCTTTGACAACGTGGACAATGACCTCCAAACCTACTGGACCCTTGGTCTGAGCTATAAGTTCTGAGGCAGACCAATATAAACTAAAAAAGCCCCGACTTTTCGGGGCTTTTTCATTGGGGTAGGTTAAATATCTGGTTAGATAATGTGCAAGCTCAGGTTTTGATTTGGGGTTCAACACTATCACTTAAACACATGGTAAACTTAGGCCACAAATCTCAAAGGCCATAAATTTTGTTGCAAACTGCGTCGAAGTTGTTGTGTGTCCGACAAGGGGTGCGGAAATATCGTTGAAATTTTCCCCTGTCAGGATTCGGTACTGTACTCATCCAGATTTTCCGGATATAAGAAATTGTTATACGGGAAGCGGCTGATGTGTATTTTTCGAACTTCCTGATAAACCTTATACCGGAATTCATCCAGGTTGTCTTTTTCGAGGGCCGAGATAAAAACCGAATTCCCGTCCATTCGCTGCATCCAGGTGTCCCGCCATTCCTGAAGGCTGTAGTGGCTTGTAGTTCGTTCCGTGATCAGATCATCCTCCTCCAGTTCTTCGGCTTTGTACAGGTCTATTTTATTAAAGACCATCAGGGTTTTTTTGTCTGCACAGTCAATCTCCCCCAAAATACGGTTTACAGAGTCTATGTGATCTTCAAAGCTGGGATGTGAAATATCCACTATGTGCAGGAGCAAATCTGCTTCCCGCACTTCATCCAGGGTACTCTTAAAACTCTCTACCAACTGTGTCGGCAGTTTCCGTATAAATCCTACTGTATCGCTGAGTAAAAAGGGCAGGTTTCCTAAAACTACTTTGCGGACCGTGGTGTCCAGGGTAGCAAAGAGTTTATTCTCGGCAAAAACCTCGCTTTTACTGATAGCATTCATCAGGGTAGATTTTCCCACGTTGGTATATCCGACCAGGGCCACCCGGACCAATGAACCGCGGTTACCCCTTTGGGTTTCCATCTGCTTATCTATTTTGGCCAGCTTCTTTTTTAACAGCGAGATCCGGTCCCGAACGATCCTGCGGTCCGTCTCAATTTCCGTTTCCCCGGGCCCGCGCATCCCAATACCTCCCCTTTGACGCTCCAGGTGCGTCCAGAGTCCGGTTAAGCGGGGCAGCAGATATTCGTATTGGGCCAGTTCCACCTGGGTCCGCGCATAACTGGTAGCAGCACGCTGCGCAAAAATATCCAGGATCAGACCGGTACGGTCCAGGATTTTGCAGCGCAGCTGTTTTTCTATGTTTCGTTGCTGCACCGGGCTGAGCTCATCGTCAAAAATAACCGCACCAATATCGTGTTCCTTTACAAAATGCTCCACTGTTTGCAGCTTCCCGCTACCGATAAAGGTTTTGGGGTTGGGAACGTCAATACGCTGTACAAAGCGCTTGATCACCTCTCCCCCGGCTGTATAGGTAAGGAACTCCAGTTCGTCCAGGTATTCCTTTACCTTTTCCTCAGGTTGTTCCCTGTTGATGATCCCGATTAATACGGCCCTCTCAAATGTTATGGTTTTCTTTTCCAGCATAGCTCACTTCTCTTTTGCAAAGCTACGGAATTGGATGGAAGTCTTAAGAATTTGTGGATGGCCCTTTTATTAAGAAAAATACAAATAACGATCGGTACGTTTTTAAACAATATACCGTTTGTTTTTATTTTTTATCATTCCTGATATGTCCAGAGAACGCTTATGCAAGGTAGAGCCAGCACAGGGAGATGAAATATTTGTAGTAATCGAAATTCAAGAAGTGTGGTTATCAAAGATTGACAACTTTTTCGCATATCAACTTAATAAAAGCAAACGGCCTTCTATAATACATGCCTTATACAATCATAAAGCAGGGAGAAACAATAGAATCAATCGAATTGAAGCCTAAGATTTTTTGGATTTAAGCCGGAGCATAGACTCTACAAGTTACTAATACAGACTATTAATTCTGTAGTAGTTCTTTTGCCATAGCTATAAATTTGAAATTTTCTTTTCCGATTTGAAAATTGTGTGTTCCTATCGGCTTGAAGCCATTTCTTTCATAAAAATTAATAGCCCTGAGGTTACCGTCATAAACGGATAGCCATATATTTCGAAACCCCCTGTTTTTTCCCTCTTGTAATAACAAATTCTGTAACTTAAACCCGATTTTCATAGACAGGTAGTCCTTTAAAACATAGATTTTTTGAAGTTGACAAACTTCTTCCTGTTCAAGAAATTCTGAGCGGGAGTTTAGTTTCAGTTTTGCATAACCAACCGGAAGATCCTTATATAATGCAATCCAATAGATGTTATTCTCCTTCTGAAGACTACTCTTAATCTTGTTTACCGAAAATGTTATCTCGAGATATGCCAGCAGGTCATCCTTATCGCGAAATAAATACTTAAAGGACTCGCTAAAAGTGATTCTTCCTAATAAGGCAATAAACCTGGCATCAGTTGTTTTTGCTTTTCGAATCTTCAGCATGTTTATAGGTTTTTAAATTTTTTATTCTGTACAGATGGAGCATAACTGCAATAGCACAACCGATCACAATAGGCATTGCGGATATTAGTAGGCCATAGAAAATGTAGACGATGTTTGCTATTAGTGAAAAGAGTCGCAAACTGTATTCACCTTTAGTGTACATGGAATACAGGTTTAAAGCCAAACCTATGTAACCTAACAGATCATATGCATTCATGTATACTATACTTTTTATAGTATAAAATTATATTTAATATCTTTGAAGTACAATAGCTGTTATCATTGACAGTTTAAAATGATGCCATGATCTTAGATAATAAAGAAAAAGTTTACCGAATTAACAATGAAATTTTTCACTGCGGAACTGCCGTGGGTTTCAGTTTCATTGGCGGTAAATGGAAGTCAATAATACTTTGGTATCTCAGAAATGGAAAACTTCGCTTTTCTGAGATTAAACGACTAATTCCGGATGTTACCGATAAGATGTTGAGTATCCAGCTCTCCGCCCTGGAAAGTAATGACCTTGTTAAACGTAAAAAGTTTGGAAAAAAACCTCCATTCAGAGTGGAGTATTCTCTGACGGAATTGGGTGAGAGTTTAATTCCGATTATAGCATTAATTACCGAATGGGGAAATCAGTATGCTGAGAATAATGGCGAATTGATTGATAATTAAAAAAACGCCGAGTTAGCTTATATGAGCTCTCAATAGAAATTTATATTTTTATTTTCTTCAGATAAAGTTCCGGTACCCTGCCTCTAGACGTATACAATTTGGCTAGGATTCAACAGCTCCTCATTCCTGAACCTCAATAAAACCTGGGCCGTTGTAATTACGTCTAGCTCGCAGTATTTAACAATCCGCTCCAAATCGCATTCCTCATAATATACCGATCGGATTTTACTTCCGTCCAGATCCTGCTTAGGCGAGGGAATGTCCAGTATATGGGCCAGCAGGCGCAGGGATGTGAAATGTTTATAGTCTCCGAATTTCCAAAGTTCCATGGTATCCAGGTGGGGAACCTCCCAGGGTTTTTTACCAAAAAGCGTCAATTTGGAGGGGATTGAAATCCCGTTAATAACCATCCGCCGGGCCAGGTATGGAAAATCGAATTCCTTTCCATTATGGGCGCACAGCAAATTGGAGGGATGGCTAAAATGGGATTCCAGCAATTCTATAAAATCCCGGAGCAGGACGTCTTCAGATCCAGAAAACGTCCGGACCCTGAATTCCTTTTTCCCTTTCCTGTTGGCAAAAAAGCCTACTGAGATACAGATGATCTTTCCAAATTCAGCAAAGATCCCGGCTCGTTCATAGAATTCCTCGGGGCTAAATTCATCTTTACGCTGAAATTGAGTCTTCAGAGCCCATAATTCCCTGGCCTCATCAGAAAGTTCATCGAAGGCAGCAGCCTGGGGTACCGTTTCAATGTCCAGAAACAGAATATTTTCCAGGCGTATTTTATGGAGCATGTTCCTCATTTAGTTTAAAAATGAATATCCGCAATGCAACTTCAAAGCAGGCATCTTTTGCCCCTTCTTTTCATTTAACCGGTTTTATAAACCAATCATCCCGGCACAGACCACCCGGTCTGCCTGCCTTTTGGTGCGGGACACAGCAAGTTTTGGTTAATCCCGATAAGCCGTCGCTTGTTCGGATAAAATACGTAAAAAAGTGTTTATGCAGGTACTTTGCAAGCGGTAACAGACCACCCGGTCGGTGGCAACTAAAAAAGGCTCTGCTGCGGACTGGCGCTTTCGTGGTTTAACAGCCATTTTTTCCGATAAATACCCCCGGCATAGCCTGTTAATTCCCCGTCAGAACCAATAACTCTGTGACATGGAACAACAATCCACAAGGGGTTTTTAGCATTGGCGCCGGCCACTGCCCGGATAGCCTTCGGGTCTCCCAATTGCTTTGAGAGCTCCATATAGGAAAGGGTTTTGCCAAAGGGGATTTGGAGCAGGGCCGCCCATACTTTTTGCTGAAAGGGTGTTCCCTCCGGATCCAGTTTTAGCTGAAACTCCTTTCGATCCCCTTCGAAGTATTCCTGTAACTGCGTATATGCTTCTTTCAGAGAATCGGGAATGCTTTGTTGGGCCATGCTGCGATCGGTTACGCTGATCGACTTCAGACCGTTGGGGCCACCTTTCAAAATAGCTGTCCCCAATGGCGTTTCAAGACAGGCCTCTTCTACCTTATTCAATAATTCCGGTTCTTTTGGCACGGTCTTCCCATTTTTTGCGGGCCAGCAGTTGCAAGTCTTCCACATTGTCACTCTCATCCATGATCTCCAGGCCCAGGAGGGTTTCAATAACGTCTTCCATGGTTACCAGGCCGCTTACCGAGCCGTATTCATCCACCACCAGGGCAATGTGTTCCCGCTTCTGGATGAGGGTATCAAAAAGCTGTGGGATGGGCGTGGTCCTTCGGGTCACCAGGATCTCCCGTTTGATTTCGGAGAGGGGGAGGCTGCCATTCTCGTTGACCAGTTCCTCCAGCACGTTGTCTTTAAGCACAAATCCGGTGATAATATCCACCCGTTCCCCGTAGACCGGTATCCGTGAAAAGCGCAACTTTGGATTTAATTCAAAAAATTTGGAAATCGTCTGGCTTTCCGGGGCTATTTTCATGACCGCCCGGGGGGTCATGATATCCTTTACACGGATATTGTCAAACTGCAACAGGTTTTTAATAACCTTGGATTCCGATTCTTCAAAAACGCCTTCTTCATGCGCAATATCGGCCATGGCCGTAAAATCTTCCCTGCTCAGTACGCTTCCCTGATGAGACTTTCCAATCAGGCGGGTAAAAAGCTGTAATACCCATAAGAGGCCTGTTACCCGCAAAGTCCAAACTAAAATATTCAGTACTACAGTGGATATACCAGCCAATTGTTTCCAATAGGTTGCCCCAATGGTTTTCGGAATGATCTCGGAAGCCACCAGTATTAGTATGGTCATCAGGGTGGAGACTACTCCTACCATAAGGTCTTCCGTAAAAGGAATCCCCAAAAAGCTCCTTTGGGTCTGGCCATATATCTCGGCATAGGCAACCTTTGCCTGTACCCCAACGAGGATAGCTCCTACTGTATGGGCTATTGTGTTGAGGGTCAAAATGGCAATAAGCGGTTTGTCCACATCCTTCTTTAGTTCTTCCAGGGTAGCGGCAAAGCCCTTACCCTCTTTCTTATTAACATTGATAAAGGTTGGGGTAACACTGAGCAATACCGCTTCCAGAATGGAACACAAAAAAGAAAAGAAAATGGAAAGTATGGCGTAGAAAACTAACAGCCCCATAATACGATAATATGGTGTCTAAGATACAATAAAATCAAAGTATTCCTTTAGCCCAGTAACTTTGCCGCTTCCCTGGCAAAGTAGGTGGCAATAAGATCAGCTCCTGCCCTTTTGATAGACAACAGTTGCTCCATCATTACGGCTTCTTCATCCAGCCAACCCCTGGAGGCGGCAGCTTTTAGCATGGCGTATTCCCCGGAAACCTGGTATACCGCAATAGGAACCTCAAAAGCCTCGCGTAAATCCCTGACGATGTCCAGGTAGCAGAGGCCGGGTTTAACCATTACGATATCGGCCCCCTCCTCTATATCCAAAGTGGTTTCCCTTATCGCTTCCAAACGGTTGCCGGGATCCATCTGATAGGTCTTTTTATCGGTCGGGATATCCTTTTCTGCCACCGGAGCGGAATCCAGCGCACTTCTGAAAGGGCCGTAAAAGCTGCTGGCGTATTTGGCACTATAGCTCATTATGCCCGTATCGGTGAACCCTCCTGTATCCAAAGCCTGCCTGATAACGCCTACCCTGCCATCCATCATATCGCTGGGGGCTACCAGATCTGCCCCGGCCACGGCGTGGGAAAGGCTCATTTCCCCCAAAACTACTGTAGTCGCATCATTCAGGATTTTGCCGTTCGCTACAATGCCATCATGACCATAACTGGAATAGGGGTCCAATGCCACGTCAGTCATGACCAGCATTTCCGGACAGCCCTCCTTTACAGTTTTAATGGCCCTTTGCATTAAGCCATCCGGGTTAAGGGCTTCTTTTCCGGAATTATCCTTCAGGGAATCGGCCACTTTTACAAATAGCAATACAGCTTTCAACCCCATGCCCCACAATTCTTTTACCTCGCCTTTTAAGACGTCCAGGCTTATGCGGAAATATCCCGGCATTGCCGCTATTTCTTCCTTTATGCCAGTCCCCTCCACTATAAACAGGGGTACTATAAAATCATTGGGGCTCAATGATGTCTCCCGCACTAAATCCCTTATGGCCGGGTTAGTGCGGAGTCTGCGATTTCGGATAGATGGATACATAATGGTAAATTTAATGGGGCAGATAAATATCTGCGGTCATATAAGTGATGGCCTGGCCTGCGATTCGCACGCGATCTCCATGGAACTCACATTTGAGTTCCCCTCCGCGGGCAGAAAGCTGCCTGGCACTGAGTTTATTTTTCCCAAGTCGCTTAGCCCAGTACGGGATCAGCAGGGTATGGGCAGACCCCGTTACCGGATCCTCGGGAACGCCGGACTGCGGAGCAAAAAAACGGGAAACGAAGTCTTCGGTATCGCCTGGGGCCGAAGCAATAACCCCGCGTGCTGGTATCCGGTTTAGTTTTGTAAAATCTACCTGCAGGCTACGGATCTGATCCTCATTTTCATAAATGAGCATATAATCGGTCAGGCCTTTATAAAGTGCTGTCGGGTTTAACCCTATTGCTTCAAACAGCCCGGTGGGCTCGTCAACGGTTTCAGGTTTTTCCGATGGAAAGTCAAGTACCAGCCAGGACCCCTCTTTATGTACTTCAAGGATGCCGCGCTCCCGGCTTTTAAATTTAATGGGCGAAGTGGTATCTGCCTTTGTGGAATAAATAACATGGGCAGTGGCCAGGGTTGCATGCCCGCAGAGGGCTACCTCGGTCTCCGGTGTAAACCAGCGCAATTCGTATATGCTGCCTGTTTGAACAGCAAAGGCCGTTTCCGCCAGATTATTCTCAGCTGCAATGGCCTGCATCAACGGATCCGGCAACCATTCCTCCAACAGGCATACTGCTGCCGGGTTTCCGTGGAAGAGTTCTGAAGTGAAAGCGTCTACCTGATACATTTTTTGTCTTGTTACTGCCATTCCCTTGGGTTTTTCAAAACGGTTACCAATTCAGCCTCAGGGCTTCCCGCTTCAGGAGTATAATCGTATTTCCACTGTACCTGCGGGGGGAGGCTCATCAGGATACTCTCTATCCGACCCCCGGTCTTTAAGCCGAACAAGGTCCCTTTATCGTGTACCAGGTTGAATTCCACATAACGCCCCCGGCGAATCTGCTGCCAGTCTAATTGTTGCTCAGTGTAGGGAAATTCCTTTCGTCGTTTTACAACAGGAAGGTAGGCATTAAGGAAAGAATCTCCCACCTCGGTTACGAATTCATACCAGTTATCCATACTGAAGGAATCTGTTGCCCGGCAATAATCAAAAAACAAGCCTCCTACTCCCCGAGCTTCTGCCCGGTGGTGGTTCCAGAAATATTCATCGCACTTCTTCTTGTATTCCGGATAGAACTCAGGGTGGTGTTTATCGCAAGCCTGTTTGCATACAGCATGAAAATGGCGGGCATCTTCTTCGAAAAGGTAATAGGGGGTCAGGTCCTGACCGCCTCCAAACCATTGGTCTACCACATTCCCATTTGCATCGTACATCTCAAAGTACCGCCAGTTGGCATGGACGGTAGGCACCATCGGGCTTTTTGGGTGCAAGACCAGGCTCAGGCCACAGGCGTAAAAGTCTACCTTTCCAACTTTGAAGTATGCCTGCATACTTTCGGGCAAAGGGCCGTGTACTGCTGAGATATTTACCCCTCCTTTTTCAAATACGGCTCCGTCCTCAATTACACGGGTACGCCCCCCACCACCTGCCTCGCGTTGCCAGAGGTCTTCTTTAAAACGGGCTTTCCCGTCTTCCGCTTCCAGGGCAGAACAGATCTGGTCCTGTAACTGTTGTATGTACTGATAGAACTTATCCTTCATGATATTCTTTTACAGCCCGGATAAACGCTCCTGCATTTTCAACCGGGATATTCGGGAGAATTCCATGCCCCAGATTAACAATATAACGATCGGTACCAAATTCATCAATCATCTTATGCACCATTCTGCGGATGGTTGCAGGCGGTGAAAGCAATCGGGCAGGGTCAAAATTGCCCTGCAGCGTAATCTTCCCTCCGCTCAATTTTCGGGCAATCTGAGGGCTACAGGTCCAGTCTACCCCCAGGGCGGAAGCCCCGCTGGCGGCCATTTTGTCCAGGGCAAACCAACAACCCTTGCCAAAGACAATAACCGGGGCCATCGCTTTTAACCCATCTATGATTTGCTGTATATATTGCCAGGAAAATTCCTGATAATCCTCAGGAGAGAGCATCCCTCCCCAGGAATCAAATATTTGTACCGCATGCACCCCAGAGGTTACTTTAGCTTTTAAATAGGCTATTGTGGTATCGGTAATTTTTTGAAGCAATTGGTGGGCGGCCTCAGGCTGTGTAAAACAGAATGCCTTGGCCTGGTCAAAGGTCTTGCTGCCCTGCCCCTGTACGCAATAACATAAAATGGTCCAGGGAGATCCGGCAAACCCGATAAGGGGTACCTGCCCCTGCAGTTTTTCCTTGGTCATTTTAATGGCCTCCATAACATATCCAAGGGTAGAATCAATATCAGGCACGATCACACTGTCCAGGTCGGCTGCCTTGCGAATGGGGTTGGGTAACCAGGGGCCTAGCCCGGCTTTCATTTCAACCTCAATATTCATTGCCAGTGGAATAACGAGGATGTCACTGAAGAGGATAGCGGCATCCGGCTGAAACCTTCGGATGGGCTGAACAGTTATTTCAGAGGCCAGTTCCGGGGTCCTGCAACGGGTAAAAAAGTCATATTTCTGCTTTATTTCCATAAATTCAGGAAGGTATCGCCCGGCCTGTCGCATCATCCAGACAGGTGGCCGGGCCACAGATTCTCCCTTCAGGGCACGTAAAAACAAATCATTTTGAAGATTTTCACTCATGGATGTCTGTTGTGTTTTTCGAAAAGAACTGTATCGCCAGTTCCGCCAAAGCCATTGCTTCGGGTTGTTTCGCTATTTTAATCTTATCGGTATATTTCTTGGCCTCCCCGGCAGTAGTAGAACCTATACAAAGGGCCCAGGCATCGCCAAGCTCATTTCCTTCCAGAAAGCTTTGCACCCCGCTTGGGCTGAAAAACAGTATCCCGTCAAATGGGTTTTCAAAGCTCTGTTTTCTGAATTTGGTTTTGTAGGCGATACGTTCCTCCAGAGGGATACCGGCTGCTTTTAATTCATCCGGCAGGGTATCCAGTCTGCGGTCACTGCAATAATAGATAAAAGATTTATGGGCATGTTTTTTTACGATCAGCCTGGCGAGACGGCTGGCGTCTGCCTCTTGCGCAATTACCCGCTGCCCGTATTGCTCTAATAAGCTTGCTGTTTTGTTCCCAACGCAAAAACATTCGGGTACTATTTCAGCTGGCTTAGCAGTTGGATTTCCAAAGCAAGCCTTTACTGCATTGCGACTGCTAAAAATAGCCGGAAGGCTTTCCATGTGCACAGGCATAAATTCAATCTCCAAAGCGTCGTATTGCTGCAGGAAAAAACCTGCCCCCTTCAGGAGCGCTTCTGCTTTCGGATCCAGAATCTTGGTCGAAAGGAGTCGTTTCACCGCACCATATCTTTTCGGATAGCTTTCATCAATGCTTCCCCGCCATTTTGCAATATTTCTTGTGCACAGCTCTTCCCAAAGCCCTCAGCCGTATTTCTTTCCGTCTCTTTGTCAATCAAAATAGCCTCGCTGCCATCCAGGGCAAACAAGCCCGCTCGTAAACGGAGCTGATCATCAGCAAAACTGGCCAGCGCCCCAATTGGAGCTGTACACCCGCCTTCCAGTTCACGCAGAAATTCCCGCTCCACAGAAGTGCAAAGTGCACTATCCGCATGATTTAAAGGTAAAACAGCCTTCTTACTATGGGTATCGTCGGAACGAACCACAACCACCATAGCTCCTTGTGCCGGTGCGGGTAGCATCCAATGCAGTGAGTGGTGGTTCCGCGGCAAAAGGTTTATGCGTTCCAGACCTGCTGCTGCAAAAATGGCCGCATTCCAGTTTTCATCCTGCAATTTCTGTAAACGGGTATTGACATTTCCCCTGAGGTCCACTATTTCATGCTGCGGATACCTGCGCAACCATTGGGCTTTCCTTCTGAGGCTGCCGGTTGCCACAACCCCTTCAGAGTTTAAAAAGTCGGTCCCTTTATGAACCAGAATGTCTGTTGGATTTGCCCTGGCTAAAACAGCGGCCTGTTCCAACCCTTCCGGAAGCATGGTGGGCACATCTTTTAATGAATGCACCGCCAGGTCTATTTCACCTTTTAGAAGGGCTACATCCAGGGTTTTGGTAAATATTCCGGTCACCCCCAGCTCGTACAATGGTTTGTCAAGCACCAGATCCCCGGTTGCCTTAACCGGAACCAATTCACATTCATACCCCAGCGATTCCAGCCCTTTGCGAACAGTTATCGCCTGCCACAGTGCAAGTTCACTATCGCGAGTACCTATCCTAAAAAGTTTTTTCATGGGGTTTTAATTTCGAGGCTGAATAGCCGCTGAATGAGCTCCAGGCACTCATCGGGGTCGTTGTCCGGATCTTTCAGATGGCTGGCAACCTGCCGGGTAATTTTTTGGATGATCCGATCCGAAACCACTTCTGCATGGCTGTGATCGAAGCCATTGTGTTTCCTTGACTGAAAATCCAGTTCTTCTGCTTTGAGTGTTTGTAGTTTTTCCTTCAGAGCACGAATGGTGGGTGCAAATCTCCTGCTTTCCAACCATTGATTGAAATCATCCTGCACTTCAGCCAAAATCCTTTCGGCCTCAGGTATATGTTTTTTTCGCTCCTCTAAAGTGTTATCTGTAATTAATGAAAGCTGGTCTAGATGCACCACGGTCAGTTCCGGTCTTTCGCTCAGCGTTGAAACCACATTCATGGGGATTGACAGGTCCAGGATCCACATTTTTTGGCCTTTTGGGATTAAATCCGGGGTGATGGTTGGATTGTTAGCCCCTGTTGCCACGATCAGTACGTCCGTCCGGGAAATTTCATCCCCGAGTTGCTCGTACGGCCGAACATTTAGTTTAAATTTTCCCGCAACACTTTCTGCCTTGGCCTGGCTCCTGTTAACCAGGGTAATATGCGGGTTTCGGGTATGCTTAATCAGGTTTTCACAGGTATTCCTTCCTATTTTCCCTGTACCAAATAACAGAATGTTCTTTTCTTCTATATTGGGAACACGGGCAAGTAAGTATTGTACGGAAGCGAAGGCCACAGAGGTGGCACCTGAGGATATCCCCGTTTCATTTTTGATCCGTTTGCTGGCTTGTATGATCGCATTGGTAAGCCTTTCCAGAAAGGGGTTTGCAATTCCTTTATCCCTGGAAAGGGTAAACGCCTTTTTAAGCTGGCTGATAATTTCAAAATCTCCTAAAATCTGGCTATCAAGCCCCGCTCCCACCCGGAACAAATGGGTTATCGCATCGTGGTTCTGGTAAACGTAGCCTACCTTTTCAAAATCTTCCTCCGTCCCTCTGGAATGTTTGCAAAGCAGGCGGATAAGATGTTGAGGGGCAGCCGCAAAACCGTGAAGTTCTGTTCGGTTACAGGTGCTGCAAACCAGCAGCCCGTCTATGCCTTCCTCCAGGGCCTGCTCCAGAAGCCTCTCAGTACTCTGCGGATCCAGCGCAAAGGTTCCGCGAATTTCAGCATCTGCCTTCTGGTAGGAAAGTCCAACTGTAATAAAACGATGGTGTCTGGAAATATGGTACTTCTTCATAAATCGCTTAAGCCGCACAAAAATAACCGGAATAGATTATTAAAAATAACGCCAGAAGTTCTATAAATGCCGTTCGGCGTATAAAATACTCATTAAAGGCCTCATTTAGACAAATTCATTACTTTTACCCAAAATTAAAGGGCTGAATGCCATCCTATTTAGAAAGATTCTAAATAGATTGATGCAAAACCTTCATAAGCGTATGGAAAAAAATATCGCTGGCGGTTCATTATTTGAGATTGAAATAGAGGAGTCGTTTCTGCTGCTGCAGGCGCGTAATGAATCTGCTGAAAAGGCCCTTTTCAAACGGAAGGTAGACCGCCGTTACGTACAATTCCATTTTTGTATTAAAGGCAGGGGGCTGTTCCACTATAATGAAAATCGCTATTCCCTGGAAGTCCCTCAGGATCAGTCCCTGTTACTCTATAATCCCCAGACAGACCTGCCATTACAACTGGAACTTATGCCCAATAGTGAGGTCCTGAGCCTGCTGATGACCATTCGTAAGTTTCACGGCTTGTTTACCAGTGAGGCCGGGTATATCCCCTTTTTGAGTGAGGAATACCGGGACAAAAAATACTATCAGCAGGAACCCATTAATCCTTCTATTTCCCTGGTCTTAAGCCAGCTGTCTAACCAGCATATGCATCCTTCGGTAAGTAAATTATACTGTAAAGCCAAGGCGTACGAACTGCTTTCCCTCTTTTTTAACCGCAATGCCGATAACCTGCCCGCTCAATGCCCCTTTTTGGTAGATGAGGAAAACCTCAGTAAAATCAGAAAGGCCAAGGACATAATTATTGAACAAATGGCCGAGCCACCCGGGCTTGGTGAACTGGCCCAACAAGTCGGGTTGAGCCTTAAAAAACTAAAGGAGGGGTTCAAACAGGTGTACGGGGATTCTGTTTTCAGCTTTTTATTCGATTACAAAATGGAGTTTGCGCGAAAGCTGCTTGAAAGCGGAAAGTATAACGTAAATGAGGTAGGCCTTAAAATAGGATACAGTACCGCCAGCCATTTTATTGCTGCCTTCAAAAAGAAATACCATACCACCCCAAAAAAATACCTGATGTCCCTGGCACAGCAGGGTGCTTAGTACTACTGAAATATAAAACCCTTTTGTAAAATGATTAAGCTGCTACATTCCCGTCGCCTGATGATTATACCGGTCCTGCTTACTTTTCTGGTTTGTTGTAAATCCAGCACACAGGAACCTCCGGTCCAAAACGATGTCCGAATGCTGGTGTTCACTAAAACAAATGGCTACAGGCACCAGTCTATTGAGCAGGGAGTTAGGGCACTGGAAAAATTAGCGGAAGCTGAAGGAGTTTTTATGGAGCATACAGAAGATTCATTGCAATTTAATCCTGAAAACCTGGCGCAATTCCAACTCGTAGTCTTTATGAGCACCACCCAGGATGTGTTGGGAACTGAACAAGAACAGGCCTTTGAAGACTTTATCCGGAATGGAGGGAGTTTTATGGGAATACATGCCGCCACAGATACGGAGTACAACTGGCCCTGGTACGGGGAATTGGTAGGCGCCTATTTCAAATCTCACCCCAGTCAACAGCAGGCAAGGCTACAGGTGGTAAACCGGGATCACCCATCTACCAGACACCTTGAAGAGAACTGGGAGCATTTTGATGAATGGTATAATTTTAAAGAGATACAACCCGGAATTCAGGTGCTTCTTAATCTGGATGAAGGCAGCTACAAGGGTGGCGAAAACGGCCCCAACCACCCCATTGCATGGTTCAGAGAATTCGACGGGGGTAGGATGTTCTACACCGGTCTGGGGCATACCCGCGAAGCTTTCGACAATCCATTGTTTCTGGAACATCTCAGGGGAGGAATCCTTTATTGTCTCGGTGCAAATTAAAGAGGGCCAGAGTGCCGGTTAGAAATTGGGAAGCGGCCGTGCCACTACAATTCCAATATTGTTTCGGATTCCCTTTAGGTAGTCTGAAATTGGCTGTTCGCTGATCATAACGGCCCCTTTTGTAGAAGCGTGCAAAAGGTGTATCCGGCCATCACCCATCCGGATAGCGATTCCTGTATGGGTAACATCCAGGCCTTTTATATCTGTGGCCAGCGCAATGATATCCCCCTGTTGTATTTTGGTTTCCGCAGTTGTCACCTCACTTGCAGGCAGCACACAAATTGGCGCTGCCGAAACTTCGGCTTCGAGCATTCGGATCTGCCTGAAATTCTCCTTAGAGGCCAGGTAAGGATAGAGATCCCTGTGCGTCCCCATAAAATTTATGGGTTTGTAAAGTGTTACCCCGCCTATGGCTTCGGTAACGTCCATCACCAATCCCTTGCGCTCGTTCTCCCGGATCCAGTCTGTAAAATAATGCAAGCGGGAAGGGTATCCTTTAATTTTGCCGTTGCGGTAACGAACATTTTGAAGCTCCTCTAAATAGTAATTCCAGCCTTTTTCGCCTTTATGAAGCATCCGGCCTAAAACCAAAACATTCTCAACATAGGTAGTGCAATCCATTCCCCTCAGGTTCACTACTAAATGCTCCTTTTCGCCCACCTCCAGGGTTTTTTCCTTATAGGGTGTCCCTATAAGTGCCTTTCCCACCCGGATCATTGCGCCGTCAAGGGTTTCAGGCTTGTCCACATTCAGACTTTCCTGCAGGCTTTGGAATATAGCATGATCCAACGGGGTTACCGTAACTTTCTGTGCAACCCCCTGTCCTGCCGAAAGAAAGAAAGTAGCAAAAATTATCAATACTCTGTGGAAATGGGCTCTCAATTTGTTTTCGGTTTGTCCGGTTGTCCTGCGACGGATTCATCCTTTAAGAGGATACGGGTATGCGCCAGGCTTTCTGGGTATTCCCGCTGCAGGAAGCTGATCAGTTTTTCCCTCACTTCAACCCGCAGTTCCCAGGCGGTACCTGCATCCGCGGCGCTGACCAGGGCCCGGATCTCCACGTGGCCGGGTTTGGAATCGGTTACCTGAATATTGGCTACCTCCCCGTCCCAACGGGGGTTGTCTTTTACAATTCGCTGTAGTTCTTTCCGAATAGCCTCAAAGGAAACCCTGTAATCGGTATACAGAAATACCGCCCCCAGGATATCGGAAGAGGTTTTGGTCCAGTTTTGAAAAGGGGTTTCTATAAAATAGGTGGTGGGAAGAACCAGGCGCCTTTTGTCCCAGATTCGAACCACCACAAAGGTTAGGGTGATTTCCTCAATTTTTCCCCATTCTCCCTCTACAATCACCACATCATCCATTCGGATGGGCTGGGTAAGAGCTATTTGTACCCCTGCGAGGATAGTGGCTATAAGTTTCTGGGCGGAGAATCCGATAATTATCCCTGCAACCCCTGCAGATGCAAAAACACTGACCCCGATCTCCCGGATTTCTTCAAAACTCATCAGGGCGAGGCCCATGGCCAATACCACTACAATAAAAATGATAATCCGCTCCAGAATTGTAAATTGCGTATAGACCTTCCGGGCTTTCAGGTTATTGGCCTCCTCTATGTCGTATCGCTCTATTATCAATCGTTTGATTACGCGCAACGATCTGATTATTAGCCATGTAAAGGCGAATATAAACAGCAGGGTACTGCTCTTCCGGAAAAAGTAGGCGTAGTCTTCAAGCCCCAGTAAGGTGCGAAGGGACTGCAGGCGAATCAGCAATGAGGCCATTATAAGGAAGAGCGGCCATGCTACCTTTTTAACCGTCCCTGAGGGTAAGAGGTATTTCGGATTCTTCCCGTAATGTCTAAGCAAACGGGCTGCTATTAAATAAAGCACCACCAATGCCAGAAGGGTAGAAATCAAAATAAACAGCGATTGCTGTGATTGATCCTGAAAAATTCCTTTAAGCATATCTCAATTATAAGCTCTGAATCTATGAAAATTCAAGGGTATAAACCAGAACGGGCAGGTTAAATTAGTTTTAATTATAGCTCTATCGACAATTGGCAGGTGCCTATGCCCAATCTTCCGGGATGAAGCCTTATTTTTGTATCACTTTCAAACAACCCTGCCCAAAAACAACTCAACCCCTATGAAAGGTGTTTTACTGGTCAATTTAGGTTCCCCGGATAGTCCAACCGCCAGGGACGTAAAACCTTATCTGGACGAATTCCTGATGGATGAGCGCGTTATTGATGCGCCCAAATGGTTGCGAACCCTGCTGGTCAGGGGAATCATTCTGCAAACCCGTCCAAAAAAATCTGCCAAGGCATACAAGAAAATCTGGTGGGAGGAAGGCTCTCCCCTTATTATCATTTCCGAGCGTTTTAAAGAAAAAGTACAGAAGCAGGTTTCCATTCCGGTTGCCCTTGGGATGCGATACGGAAGCGGCAGTATTGAGCAGGGCCTGCAGGAATTGCAGGATAAGGGCGTATCTGAGGTGCTCCTGGTTCCTCTCTACCCGCATTACGCCATGAGTTCCTATGAGACCGTTGTGGTAAAAGCCTTGGAGGTACAGGCCGCCAAATTTCCTGAAATAAAGCTTACTACCCTGCCTGCTTTCTACAGCAATCCGGATTATATAAAAGTCCTTTCAGACTCTATAGCCGAGGGGCTGAAAGACTTCGAATATGACCATGTACTGTTTTCCTACCACGGAATTCCGGAGCGGCATATCCGAAAGTCTGACCCTACCCGCTATCATTGTAAAATAGATGGACAGTGTTGTAAAACGAATTCGGTAGCCCATCATACCTGTTATCGCCATCAGTGCTATGATACCACCGAGAAAGTTAAAAAAGCGCTGAACCTTGAAGAGGATAAAGTAAGTACTTCCTTCCAAAGCCGTCTTGCCGGAGATCCATGGCTTAAGCCCTATACGGATTACGAATTTGAACGCCTTGCGAAGGAAGGGAAAACCCGGCTGGCCGTAATTACCCCTGCTTTTGTAAGTGATTGCCTGGAAACCCTGGAGGAAATAGCCATGGAGGGAGAAGAAGAATTCATGGAAGCCGGCGGAACTGCTTATAAGCATATTTCCTGCCTCAACGACCGGGAAGACTGGGTGGGGCTGATGGCAAAATGGATTGACCAATGGAACCAGAAGGAGTCCCTGCCGGAATTAAAGGTGCAATAAGTATCACATAAGGAGACCTTAATCTTAAATTAAACAGGATGAAATACAGATTGATCATACTACTGCTTTGCGGCCTGCAGGCTATTGGAATGGCACAGGACCGAATTACAGGCGCGCTGCATGCGACCCGTTCAGATGTACTGGCCCAAAATGGAATGGTGGCAACCAGCCACCCTCTGGCCACTCAAATTGGCCTCGAAGTATTGAAAAAGGGCGGAAACGCAATTGACGCGGCCATAGCGGCCAATGCTGCCCTGGGCCTTATGGAGCCAACAGGCTGCGGGATTGGCGGGGACTTATTCGCCATAGTGTGGGATGCCAAAACACAAAAACTGTACGGCCTTAACGCCTCCGGTCGCTCCCCTGAAGCCCTTACCCTTGAATACTTCAGGAAAGAGGGAATGACTGAAATTCCTTCGCATGGACCGCTGCCTGTGAGTGTTCCCGGAGCGGTAGACGGATGGTTTTCCCTGCATGAGAAATTTGGAAGCAAACCCATGTCAGAACTCCTTGCCCCGGCCATTGACTACGCTGAAAAGGGGTTTCCACTTAGCCAGTTGATCGCATGGTACATGCAGCGATCTATTCCGTTCTACCAGTCCAAGGGCTTCCCCAATATTGAGGAAACGTATATCGCACAAAATGGGGGAGAGCTTAAAGATGCCGGGGAAATCTACCGGAATCCTTTTCTGGCCAACACCTACAGAGCCATGGCCAAAGGAGGGCGGGATGCCTTCTATAAAGGGAAAATCGCCAAAACCATTGCAGAATTTATTCAGTCTCAGGGTGGGTTTCTCTCAACAGAAGACCTGGCAAAGCATGGTTCTGAATGGGTTACCCCCGTATCGGTAAACTACAGGGGGTATGACGTATGGGAGTTGCCTCCAAACGGACAGGGGATTGCTGCCCTGCAGATGTTGCAAATTCTGGAAGGATACAACTTCTCGAAAATTGAATTTGGCAGCGCGGAGCACCTTCATCTCTTTACAGAAGCCAAAAAGCTGGCCTTTGAGGACCGGGCAAAATATTACGCAGACATGGACTTTGCGAAGGTTCCGGTTGAGAAGCTTCTGTCTGACAGTTATGCCAATACCCGTCGCGAACTGATCTCCGACAGGGCCGGGGAATACTCGGCCGGAGAAATCAGTGCCGGGGAAACCATTTACATGACAACTGCCGATAGCGAAGGGAATATGGTCTCCCTAATCCAAAGCAATTACCGGGGAATGGGCTCAGGAATGGTGCCTCCCGGACTTGGTTTTATGCTACAGGACCGCGGAGAATTATTCAGCCTTACGGAAGGACAGGCCAATACCTATGAACCCGGGAAAAGGCCTTTCCATACCATAATCCCGGCATTTATTACCAAAGATGGCAAGCCCTGGGTCAGTTTTGGGGTCATGGGTGGCGATTTCCAGCCACAGGGACATTCTCAAATCGTGATGAACCTCATAGATTTTGGCATGGGCCTGCAGGAAGCCGGAGATGCTCCCAGATGGAACCATACCGGTGGTTCAGCCCCAACAGGAGAGCGGGGCGGCAAGGGTGCCGTTCGGATAGAATCCGGCATTTCATATGAAACCATCAGGGGGCTCATGGATCGGGGCCACCAGGTACGCTTTGCAAGAGGGGTTTATGGAGGTTACCAGGCAATTATGTGGGACGCCAAAAACGGGGTGTACCGCGGTGCCTCGGAAAGCCGTAAGGACGGACAGGCAGCCGGTTATTAAGAAGACCACCCTTCAGGTTATTCCTATAACCGTTGCGATACTAAGAAATACATAATCTAATTTTGATCAGTCAGGAGCTTCGAAGCCTATGGCAAAAGTCTCTTCAGAACAACTAGGAACCGAGCCCATTGGAAAGCTCCTGATTCGCCAGGCCGTACCGGCATCCATCGGGATTCTGGTGATGAGCCTGAATATTTTGGTAGATACCATTTTCGTTGGAAACTGGATCGGTTCCATCGCTATTGCGGCCATCAATGTGGTCCTACCCGTTTCCTTTTTTATAGCAGCCCTGGGGATGGCCATCGGGATTGGCGGTAGCAGTATTATTTCACGGGCCCTTGGTGCAGAAAATAAGGAGAAAGCCCTCCGGACTTTTGGCAACCAGATAACCCTGACCTTATTGGTAACCATTTCCATGGTAGGGCTGGGGCTTTATTTCGTAGATTCCCTTATTCCGGCTTTCGGCGGGAAGGGCGCCATTTTTGACCCGGCTAAGATCTACTACATCATCGTTTTATACGGGGTGCCCTTCCTGGCCCTGTGCATGATGGGAAATACAGTAATCAGGGCAGAAGGCAAGCCCAAATTCGCGATGATCGCCATGATCATCCCCTCTGTGGGAAACCTGGTCCTGGACTATGTGTTTATCTACGTGTTCGACTGGGGGATGGAGGGGGCGGCATGGGCTACTACGGCCGGATACCTGCTATGTTTTTCCTATATACTGTATTTTTTCCTTTCCAAAAATTCGGAGCTAAAAATCCAATTTCACCACTTTGGGCTGCAGCTGCCAATCCTCAAAGAAATCGGAAGCCTTGGTTTCGTTACCCTTTCGAGACAGGCGGTGACCTCCATCACCTACCTGCTGATGAACAATATTTTATTTGACCTGGGGGGAGAACCCATGGTTGCCGTGTATGCCATTATTGGCCGGATGCTGATGTTCGCCCTCTTTCCTGTCTTCGGGGTTACCCAGGGTTTTTTACCCATTGCCGGGTTTAACTACGGCGCCCATAAATACGCCAGGGTAAAAGAAAGTATTTACACGGCTGTAAAATACGCCGCCCTGGTTGCCAGCCTGGTGTTTATTGTTCTGATGGTCTTCCCTGCTGAGATCGCAGGGCTTTTCCTCTCAGACCGCCCGGATATGTCTGCTGCCGAACTGGAAACCAACGCCTTTGTATTACAGCATACCCCTGCCGCCATGCGCTGGGTGTTTGCAGCTACCCCAATCATCGCCCTGCAGCTGATAGGGGCCGCCTATTTCCAGGCGATCGGAAAAGCAGTTCCGGCTTTATTGCTAACCCTCACCCGGCAGGGCTTTTTCTTTATTCCATTAATTTTGGTGCTACCCCGTTTTTTTGGGGAAATGGGCGTCTGGATCAGCTTTATGATCGCCGACGTATTGTCGACCGCCGTGACAGGGTTTTTTCTGAAAAGGGAAATAGACCGGGATTTGGTTGAAGCTGTATAAACGCTCTTAATTTTTACAATCTCAGCCAAGCCTGTTGAAATAGCGTAAATCGAAGAAATCACTGTTTGGATGCCACAATTATCACCTCCCCTAAAATCGTCAATTCCTGCTCCAGGACAATATTCAATTCATCAACCCCTTCCTCAATTTTATGGTAATAGGCTTCAAAGCCAATATACGTTACAATCAATTCAGTCGCATTTTGCGCCTGCTCAGGGGGAATTTCCAGTTCAAAAAATCCCTCCAAGTCTGCCTGAACCCCTAATTGGGTTCCTTTTAAGACAACCGAGGCCCCGGGCAAAGGCATTTCCCCATCCGTTATGGTTCCGGATATAATCATTGTATTTGTTGTTGCCTCCGGAATACCCACTTCAATGTAAAGGGGTTTGGCGGAAAGAGCAGCCTGCTGAGTTTCAATCCCCGGATTCGGGACTATCGATTCCTTACTGCAGGAGGCCGAAAGCAGGACCGAGAAACCCAGGGCGGCTACTTTTTGCTTCCAGCTGTTTCTGGATAAAACTGGGAGGGGCCTGTCTAATTGATCCCTTCTGAAGCGACCACATAATGCATCGACTGAAGCAAGCCTTCGGCTGAGTTCCATTTGCGAAACCTGTGTAAAATCAATCACTTCTTTGCTGCATTTTTCACAATTGGCCCCTTTTTCCGTGGGGCTCATTTCCTGCCATTTTTCGGTACAGGGTTCCGGGATGGTAATTTTAAATTGCCTCATGATTAATGTTTTTTTCAAATTATACATTGGCAGCATTTGGTAAAAGGTATAATGAGGGAAGGGTATCGTTTGATGAGGCAAGAGCCTCACTTTTGATTAATTTCTTGTTTAATAGATAAGCACCCCAGTGGCTCCTGTTTATTAGCTAATTTGCATTAGATGAAAAAGAAGTACTTCAGCCTCAGCAATATTCTGTTTGTTGTTTTTATGGTTTTACTGATCATTCCACAAGCCAGAAAGCCAATACAGGTTGGCCTCAATAAAGTGAGGGTGCTGTTGCTTTCACCGTCAGCCTTGGAAACCAGGGAGCAATTACAGGTATCTCCTTTTTCCTATAAACTTTACAACCTCAATGGCTCACCCCTGGAACTGGACATCGGAAATGGGAAGGTTACTTTTCTGAGTTACTGGGCCACCTGGTGTCCGCCTTGCCTTGCTGAATTGCCCAGTATTCAGGAATTATATAGTCGCTATGGAGACCGTATTGAGTTTGTATTGATAACCAATGAAGACCCGGAAGTTGTAAATCGTTTTCTGGACAAGAAAAATTACGGTCTACCGGTTTACCTGCCACGAATGAATCCGCCGGAAGTGCTTTTTGAGAGGAGTATCCCGACCAATTACATTATAGACGCACAGGGAAAGATTTTGGTAAAAGAACAGGGGGCTGTGAATTGGAATAGTGAAAAGGTTTGGAAAATCCTGGAGAGGAATATTACCAGGTAGGTCATGCCAGTTATAGCCTTTATATTCTTAATCCCTTGAAACCCGTTCCTTTTCCAAATCACTCAACTCTTTATCCTGAATCTTCCGGGCCTTGGATAAGGCAGAGGCCATAAGCCCGGCCGGAACGGTTACGATCCCGATTCCCACTAAAAGGACAAAAAAGGTAAATATCCTACCCCCCATCGTTATGGGATAGACATCTCCGTAACCCACTGTTGTTAGCGTAACAATAGCCCACCAAATTGAATGAAAAATGGATGAAAAGACTTCGGGTTGAGCTTCATTTTCGAAAAAGTAAATCCCGGCAGCCGCTAAAAAAATGGTGATAAGGGTGATCATCAGAAAGAGTATCATTTCTTCCTTGATCAGGCCCGCCGCAATGTGCATTCTTTGTAAGGCTTTATTGTAGCGCACCAGCTTAAAGGCTCTGAAGAGCCTGAATACGCGAAAGGCCCTGAGGGAACGCAGGTCTATTACCAAATTCAGGTAAAAGGGCAAAACCGCCAGCAGGTCAATGATCCCATAAAAACTGGTGATATAGCGTAAGGGTTTGGGAGCCGTGAAGATTCGAAGAAAATATTCCAGGCTGAATACCGCCACGCAGATATATTCGAAAATATTCAGACCCCAGACCAACTGTTCCGGTAAGTCCGGTATGGTTTCAATAGCGAAGGCAGCCAGTGATAAAAATATCAAGACTTGTATAATGGTATCGAATACCCGACCGTACCTGGAGGCCGGATCCTGTACCAAGGTTGTCAGGGAAATGCGCATAGCCAGATTCCTTTATTGCTATGCGATTTACATAATTTTCGTTTAAGGTGCAAGCATCTATGTGTTTCTTATGGATGTAAATACGCTATTTATAACCTTGAGGCTATTGCAATTATATGTTTGAATCCAGGAGGATCCTCCAAACTGCATCAGACCCTTTTTTCCATACCAGAACATATTTCCCGGGATAAGACCCCGAACACTGACCGATTTCGTAAACCATATTCGGATTCACCGGTACCACTACAATTGGGGTAAGGGTTAAGCGGTATTGTGGGCTTTTCATATAACCGTAAGTGGGGATAATTTCTTCCCGGCCAACAGTAAGTGGCCTGTGGTTATAGTAGAGAGCCTCCTCCGCATAGAGGTTATTAACCAGTTCCTCAATTTTATGGGTGTTGCACAGTTGCATCCACAGATCCCGCCTTTTACTGATTTCGGCAAGATTATTTTCCGAAGGCTGTTCGGGCACTACCATTTCCAGCTCGCATCTGTCAGGCTGTTGTTCTGTATTCCAGATGCGCAATTGCAAGAATGCCTTTCCATTTGGCCTGATGATTCTCGACAGCTCATACCGATATCGATCCGGGATATGGGAGGGAACCGTTTTCAGAATTTCATAGTCCTGTATCCGGCTATCCATCCCCTTAGTATAGTGCTCGATTGCTTTAAGCCCGCTCAGAAAACTCCCGTCTGCAAAAATTTTTACCGCATCCTCCGTGTAGGTGTAAGTAAAATCCTGGGCAAAGACGGGGTTCACCATAGGGGCTAACACTGCTATCAACAGAATATTTAAATACTTCATATCTCTTAAATTACAAATATGTTACCAGAAGTTCTGCCCGGAGCGGATTAACCCTTAAAACTGGCGGTAATTCCCTTCCAGATAGGCATTTGCTTCGGTCTCTGCGAAACGCGCTTTCCCGGCGTCCCAGTGCAGGGTTTTACCCGGAAAACGCCCTGCGATTACCCCCAGCAAGATAGTCTCGGTAAGGCGGGCAGCATATTCAAAAGGAGCTGAACATTCTGCCCTGCCCAAACAGGCGTCCACAAATTGGTGATAGTGTTTGGGCCCTTCTGAATCGTAATTGCGTACAGGCATGCCCAGCTTATGTTTTTCAGACAAGGCTTTGATTTCTTTGCTGATATCCACGTACTTCCCCCTAACGATCTTTCTGGGCAATTGCATAAAGTGAGGGAGTAATAATCTCCCTTTGGACCCAACAAACATGGCCCCCTGTTCCGGGAGCTCATTTTCTGCAGCAACTTTGGCATCCAGCGAAATTTTATCTTTCAGATCTTTCTTGTCCTGTTTTACTTCCATGCGCCTGGCAGCTCCTGGCAAGATCAGGTCTTCGTGCATTTCTGGGGCTCCCGGGCCATCATACCAGACCCATTTTAGGGTTTTATCCGTGTAGGGCGTGCCCGGAAATTCATAGGTAACCCTGTTCTGCTCCGGATACCCAAACCCGCTTGGCGGCCTGCAATCATTGCGGACCGTTTGAGGGACATCCAGGGCCAGGGCATTGTAGGGCGTATCGAAAATATGAACGCCCATATCACCCAGGGTTCCACATCCGTAGTCCATAAGTTTTCGCCAGTTTCCCGGATGGTAATACCCTTCTTTATAAGGCCGTTCGGTGGCCGTCCCCTGCCACAGATTCCAGTCCAGCTCTGCAGGAACCGGGTCTGAACCCTCGGGTGGAGGTCCGTCGTAGCCCCAGTTTTTCGGAGACCAGGCCCTGACAGTATGAACTTTTCCTATAATTCCGGATTGAATAAGCAGTGTAGCCAGTTTGTAATCGTAAAAGGAATGCACCTGTATCCCCATCTGGGTTACCAGATTTTTTTCTGCTGCAATCTTTTTCATGGCACGGGCCTCGCTCACGTGGTGGGTGAGTGGCTTTTGGCAATATACCGGTTTGCCCATGTCCATAGCCAAAAGCGAGGCGGGAGCGTGCGTATGGTCCGGGGTGGAAACGATCACAGCGTCTATCTCGTCCCCCATTTCCCTGAGCATGGCCCTGTAATCAAAATAAACGCGGGCTCCAGGGTGTAATTTATGGGCTACCGATAAGTGCTTACCGTCCACATCGCAAAGCGCAACCACCTTAACGGCCTTATGGGAAGAAATGGCTTTCAGGTCTTCGAATCCCATATTCCCGACACCTATGTGGGCCGTCCGCAGTTGCCTCTGAAAATGTCTGGCATTAATGATTGACGGTAAGAGGGCTACCCCTAGAGCCCCCAGGCTACTTTTCTTAAGAAATTCCCTTTTCTTCATACACTTACTATTTACGAACCAGATCGATTATTTTTTCAACAGGTAAAGCCTCTACTTTCCTGCCCTTATATCCCATCATCTCCTCAGCCATAAACAAGGCGTTCCAGATGGCTTCTTCTGTAGCCTCAACAGCGGCCAGGAACAAGGGAGACATATGGTCATTATGTACTGATTTAGTCTGCGTTGTTACTCCTGCAGACACATAGGAGATTCGATTTTCAACAGCTGTAGAAACGGCAATAACATAATCCCCACTGCCGTTGGAAGCAATCCCTCCTGTGCGGGCCAGGCCCAGCATAGCCCGTTTGGCCAGGCGTTTCAGGTTACGGACATCCAGGGGTGCGTCGGTAAGGACCACCATCATACAGGAACCATCCGTATCCTCCTTAAAGGAAGAAGGCACCTTGTCCAGTAGATTGGCCAGGTTTTGCCCATTCAGGGTGAGTATCCCGCCAAAATTAGCCTGCACCAAAACCCCAACCGTATACCCTCCTGCTTTTTCCGGGGTTACTCTGGAAGCGGTTCCTATCCCACCCTTATATCCGAATGCCATGGTACCGGTTCCGGCCCCTACATTTCCCTCAGCCACAGGGCCGCTGCCTGCCTTTTTAATGGCCTCTAGAACATGCTCTTCGGTTATATGTCGTCCGCGGATATCATTGAGCCTGCCGTCATTGGTCTCACCCACTACTGCATTAACCGAAAAAACCTGTTCATTCCCCGGTTGACCCAATGTATAGGTGATCAGTGCATTCATGGCCACTGGCACGCTCAGCGTATTGGTCAGTATTATTGGGGTTTCAAGATTCCCGAGTTCGTCAACCTGGCTGTATCCGGCCAGTTTGCCAAATCCATTTCCAATGTAAATGGCTGCGGGCACTTTTTGCTGAAAGAGATTTCCGGGATGGGGCAGAATAGCCGTTACACCGGTCCGTACGGAATCACCTGAAATCATTGTGGAATGGCCAACCCGTACCCCAGGCACGTCCGTAATTGCATTCAGGGGGCCGGTAGACAAGACCCCTAATTCTATGCCATAATCGCGTATTCGTTTTTGCTGGCTTTGCATTTGAGAATGAGGTCCGATTGTCATTACTAATAAAAGAATGATAGATACTCGTTTGTACATGATGGTAACAAGGTACTGAAATTGGTCAAATCCTCTATAGAATTAAAAAGGATTGAAATGGAATTGCGGAATATTACCCTAAATTGAGAACAGGGGTGGGGGCGGGTGCGGTCAAACTATTTAAATATAAAATATGCTACTCAGATCTGCCTCCCCAACTTCCCTTAAATAAACGAATCAGGAATAAAAACAGGGTCAGGATCCACCCCAGTGGATAGGGCAAAATAAACAACCCCCACCAGTACGGATTATCGGAATCGCCCCCAAAACCACCCATAGACGAAAGGATCCATAAACTCAAAACCCCGAAAAGAATTAAGACAGCTGCAGCTCTGAAATACGGATGTTGCGGATCCTTAAAGAGATAAGTGGTAAAGGCTAACATTAAGCTGCCCACGGCAATCAGGATGCTTCCTTCCATTGGATCTAATGTCCCCAGAAGGAATAATACTATGGCTGTGATAAAAGCAATCCGTAGCCATTTCTCTGGGATATCATTGAGCTTCATCCCCCTATTTATTGCTGCACCACCGCAATGGCTTCAATTTCAATCATCCAGTCCGGCAGGGCCAGGGCCTCTACCCCTACCAGGGTGCTGGCCGGCATCTTTAATTCCCCCATAAGCTCCTTCCGGACCCTGCGGAAAACTTCTAAAGTTTCAGGGGTGTAAGCTACAATATAAGTGTTCATTTTAACAACGTCGTTCATAGTAGCCCCAGCCGCCTCGAGGCTTGCCTCCAGGTTTGAGAGGGCAGAACGCATCTGCGCTTCAAAAGTATCTCCGTCACCTACCTGTCCGGAGATGTATACTGTTTTAACCCCATTGTATTCGGTTGTAACGGCTTCCGAGTATCCATCATGGGTGTTAATATGACCCACCTGAAGAACAGCGCCATCACCTGAATGACCACTTTGCGTATCCCCGCAGCCAAAACAAAGGCAAACAACCAAGAGACAAGTCGCTATTAATGCGTAACTCTGATGTTCAGCCTGATTTAAATTCATAAAATTCTCTTTTGTTTTAGTCTGGTTTTTCATGGTATGTTGATTATGGTCCCTCAAGAAATAAAATACCTTTAAAAGACTATATCCAAGTGGGCTATAGATCGTAAAACAAAGAATTATCTCAACTATTTGTACGAATTTTATTCATTGTTTGTAAGGCATATATTTCAATCATAAATTATTATAAGATTCTGATTATCAGATTACTTAGTGGTAAAAAAGGTACAATTAAAATTGAATGCAGGCAATCCTGAAATCTTAAAATTGCATTGGGGTATTTTGCTCTGTTAATCGCCTTTGACTGTATGGATTTGGCCGCTGTATGGCTATCCCTTTTTTTTGGTACATTTAATCCGACTAATTCGAAGACTACAGATCATGAGAAACGCTTGCCTTAAAATGGGCCTGCTCCTGCTGGCCCTTTGCCTGTTGCCACATTCCAATCAGGCACAAAGACGAAAAAATGCCACAGCAACCGAATCCTATCCTGAATCCTTGTATTCCTCCATGGAATACCGGCTTGTGGGACCCTTCCGCGGAGGGCGATCAGCAGCTGTAACCGGGGTGCCCGGAAAACCCAATCTCTTTTATTTCGGGGCCACAGGAGGCGGTGTCTGGAAAACAACCAATGGTGGTCGTAGCTGGGAAAATATTTCCGATGGATTCTTCGGGGGTAGTATAGGTGCCGTTGAGGTATCCCAGAGCGATCCTAATGTAATATACGCTGGAGGGGGTGAGAAAACCGTCCGCGGAAATGTATCCAGTGGTTATGGGGTTTGGAAGACTGAAGATGCCGGAAAATCCTGGACCCAGGCAGGCCTTGCAAAAAGCAGGCATATCCCACGGCTAAAGGTGCATCCGAAAAATTCGGATATTGTTTTTGCAGCTGTTCTGGGTAATATCTATAAGCCCACTGCAGAGCGGGGAATCTATAAAAGTACTGACGGTGGAAAAACCTGGAATCAGGTCCTCTTTGTAAACGAGCAGGCCGGGGCTGTAGACCTCACCTTTGACCCTAACAATCCGCGCATTTTATACGCGAGTACCTGGCGCGTACAGCGCACTCCGTATAGCCTGAGTAGTGGCGGTGCGGGTTCGGCATTATGGAAGTCTACCGATAGCGGGGAAACCTGGACTGAAATTTCCAAAAACGAAGGTTTTCCTGAGGGAACGCTCGGGATTATTGGTGTTACCGTTTCGCCGGTGAATTCGCAACGGGTTTGGGCCATTGTGGAAAACAAAGACAAAGGCGGGCTTTACAGATCAGAAGACGGAGGCAAAAAATGGAGCCAGGTAAATAGCGAACGGAAACTTCGGCAACGCGCCTGGTATTATACACGGGTCTATGCAGATACCCAGGACGAAGACGTAGTCTATGTACTGAATGTACGATATCATAAATCTACAGACGGAGGAAAAACCTTTAACACCTTCAATGCCCCACACGGCGACCATCACGATCTATGGATTGCCCCAGAAGATCCCAATCGGATGATAATAGGAGATGATGGCGGGGCACAGGTAAGCTATGATGGCGGTACTACCTGGAGCACCTATTACAACCAGCCTACTGCACAATTCTACAGGGTAACCACAGACAATTCCTTCCCGTACCGTATCTATGCGGCCCAACAGGACAATTCCACTATCCGTATCCGACACCGCTCAGACGGGCGGTCCATAGATGAGGATGACTGGGAAGAAACGGCCGGGGGAGAATCTGCCCACATTGCCGTAGACCCCAACAATAATGATATTGTTTACGGCGGCAGCTATGGCGGTTTCCTCACCCGCGTAAACCACGAAGCCAATACGGTTCGCGGAATCAATGTCTGGCCAGACAACCCAATGGGTTATGGTGCGGAAGGGATGAAATATCGTTTTCAGTGGAACTTTCCCATCATTTTCAGCAAGCATGATCCCAAAAAACTGTATACATTTTCTAACCATGTACACCTCAGTACAAATGAAGGTCAAAGCTGGGAGTTATTAAGTGGTGACCTTACCCGCAACGACCCTGACAAACTCGTGTCCAGCGGTGGCCCCATAACCCAGGACAATACCGGGGTGGAATATTATTGTACCATTTTTGCGGCAAATGAAAGCCCTTTAAAAGAAGGTTTGCTGTGGGTAGGGAGTGATGACGGCCTGATCCACCTATCGCGAAACGGAGGGGAAAGCTGGGAAAATGTGACCCCGCCCAACCTGCCGGAGTGGAGTATGGTAAACAGTATCGAGCCCTCAGCTTTTGATGAAGGCACCTGCTACGTGGCAGCCACCCGCTATAAACTGGGGGATTTTCAGCCTTACTTATATAAAACCACAGATTACGGTAAAAGCTGGAAAAAAATCACCGCCGGCATAGACAGTGAACATTTCACCAGGGTGCTTAGGGAAGACCCCAAAAGAAAAGGTCTGCTTTATGCAGGGACTGAAACCGGGATGTATATCTCCTTTAACGACGGAGTATCCTGGAAGCCTTTCCAGCTAAACCTTCCAGTTGTCCCAATTACGGATCTGGCGGTTAAGGATAACAACCTGGTTGTAGCTACCCAGGGAAGGAGTCTTTGGATTCTGGATGACCTGACGGTCTTACATCAATTAAACGAGGCAGACCGTTCAGCAGCAGCTATTCTTTATAAACCCAAGGATTCCTATCGCACAAAAGGCAGGGCCTCCAGTACGCCCTCCCTGACGGCCGGTCAGAACCACCCGGCCGGGGTTGTAACCCATTTCTATCTAAAGGAGTTTGGTGAAAAAGATAGCCTTGCGCTTACCTATACCACTATGGCCGGGGACACCCTTGCAAAATTCAGCACCTATTCCAAGGAAAAATCCGAAAAACTGGAACCTGAGAAAGGGGGTAATACACATGTATGGGATACCCGAGGAGAAGGAGCTGAACGCCTGCAAGGCATGATCCTTTGGGCAGCTAATCTGGACGGGGCCAAGGCCGTTCCCGGAACATATAGGGTGCATCTGAATGTCAACGGCGAGTCGCAAAGCGAATCCTTTGCAATCCTTCCGGACCCCCGGGCCGAAGCCAGTGTTTCGGATATGCAGGCACAGTATGATTTCATTACAGATATTAACAAAACCGTAGACCGGGCCCACCAGTCCATCAAAAAGATCAGGAAGGTGACCGAACAACTGGATGCATTTATGAAACAATACAAAGGAAATGAAGCCACCACTGACTTGGTTGAAAAGGCGAAAAAAATGAAAGAAGACTTCGGGGAAATCGAAAAGGCTCTTTACCAGACTCAGAACCGAAGCAACCAGGACCCGCTGAATTTCCCAATCCGCCTAACGAACAAACTGGCCCATCTGAACAGCCTTACCGGTTTTGATGATTTCCGGCCCACAGACCAGGCCATTGCCGTGAAAAATGAACTTACGGCCAAAATCAATACCCAACTGCAGGCCTTTGACCAATTGGTGGATGACGAGATCTCGGCCTTTAACAAGTCGTTTAATGAATTGAGCCTGAATTATCTTTTTATAGAAGAATGATACGGGAGTACTCAAAAGAAAACCCCAGCCTTTTGGCCGGGGTTTTTTGCTTTATAGTCTTTATAATTAACGGGTTTTAATATAAAAGCTTACAAGTTCATAAGCTCTTCAATAGCATCCGCTTCAATAGGTATGTTTTTCATCAGGTTTTTGGGCTCCCCTTTTTGCTGTATCACCACGTCATCTTCGAGGCGTATCCCGAACCCCTCTTCCGGTATATAAATCCCGGGCTCCACCGTAAATACCATATTGGGTTTCATAGGCGTCTTCAGGGCGCCGTAATCATGGGTGTCCAAACCTATGTGGTGACTGGTCCCGTGCATAAAATACTTCTTATAGGCCGGCCACTCCGGGTTTTCGTTGGCTATATCTGACTTATCCAACAAGCCCAGGCCCTGTAATTCGGCTGTCATTATTTTCCCAACCTCTTTGTGGTACTCAGCCCAAAGCGTTCCGGGCACCAGCATTTTTGTAGCCTCGTCTTTTACCCGCAAAACCGCATTGTAAACCTCCTTCTGCCTTTTACTGAACCTCCCGCTCACAGGGATAGTACGAGTCATATCACTGGAATAATTTGCGTATTCGGCCCCTACATCCATCAAGATCAGGTCTCCTGCTTTGCACTGTTGGTTGTTTTCTACATAATGGAGGACATTGGCATTATTCCCGCTGGCGATTATAGGAGTATAGGCAAATCCTCTGGAGCGGTTCCGGATAAATTCATGAAGGTACTCCGCCTCAATTTCGTATTCCCAGACCCCGGGTTTTACAAAGTCCAGCACCCTCCTGAATCCCTTTTCGGTAATCCCGCAGGCCGTCTGCATCAAATCCAGTTCTTCGGGTTCCTTAATCCCGCGGATCTCCTGTAATATAGGATTGCTTTTGGCCACCGCATGTGCTGGAAATTTTTCTTTTGAAGCCTTTATAAAGCGCGCCTCGCGGGTCTCTGTTTCCACTGCCTGCCGGTAGTGTTCATTGGTGTTGTAATAAATAGTTTCCGCTTCTGTCATCAGGTCAAAGAATACTTTATCGAACTCGGATAACCAGTAAACCGTTTTTATCCCGGATACGGCAAATGCGCGTTCTTTGGTCAGTTTTTCGCCTTCCCATACCGCAATATGCGCATTGGTTTCACGCACAAAAAGAACCTCCCTGTGTTTCGGGTTGAGGGCGTCCGGGAAAAGCAGCAAGATAGATTCTTCCTGATCCACCCCGCTGAGGTAAAACAGGTCCGGTGCCTGATGAAAGGGCATAGTACTGTCTGCCCCGATGGGATAGATATCATTGGAATTAAAAACCGCCAGGCTCCCGGGTTTCATCTGAGCCATAAACTTCTGGCGATTCTTCACAAATAACTTAAAGTTGATCGGATGGTATTTCATAGAATAAACCTTTTTTCAAAGGTACATAACCGGATCCTGATGCTAAAAAAAAAGGGGGCTACAAAGGCCCCCATAAAATTAGGTTGGTTAGTTTAATTGATTCAAGTTCATCCGGATTGCGCTGGCACGTACAAAGTTATCGATTCGTTCAGGTATTGCACCTTTCTTATGACAATCCTTTGGATTCCTAATAAGTCTTATTAAATCCTCAATAAATTAACAAAATTTTAAGTTCCTGTGCAATAGTTTTGTTACTTTTCTCGCTTCAACGAAGCTAATCGATAAAACATTATCTATGAAATGGAACGCTACTCTTCTGATGATTTTCACGACAACATTCTTGCTGGCACAAACCTCGCCAACTGAAGCTTCCAAAGTACAGGCTGCGCTTGAGGCCAAGGCTGAAATGGCTGAAAATTCTATAGTAAAAAACCTCTCCCTGGTCAATATAGGCCCTAGTATTATGAGTGGCCGTGTTGTAGACCTTGCGGTAAATCCTGATAAACCCACAGAGTTCTTCGTTGCTTATGCTTCAGGTGGCCTATGGTACACAAATAACAATGGCATACGCTTCAGCCCGGTTATGGACCAGACCCCAACACAAAATCTGGGAGCCGTTGCCGTACACTGGCCGTCAGGAACGGTCTGGGCAGGTACGGGGGAGAACAATTCCTCCCGGTCTTCCTACGCGGGAATTGGCCTTTTAAAATCAAACGATATGGGAAAGAGCTGGAGCTATAGTGGCCTTCCGGATTCCCATCATATAGGAAGGATTTCAATACATCCACAGCAGCCGGATGAAGTGGTGGTGGCTGTATCAGGACACTTGTACTCAGATAATCCTGAGCGCGGGCTTTACAAAACCACAGATGGAGGGCAAAGCTGGAAACGGGTATTATATATAGACGAGGGAACCGGGGCCATAGACCTGGTACGATCTCCCGACAATCCGGACGTTTTATATGCGTCAACCTGGGAGCGGGAACGCAACGCCTGGAATTTTACAGAGGCTGGCCGGGGCTCGGGAATATATAAGTCTGCAGACGGGGGCAACAACTGGACCCTTGTAAGCGGGCCGGGTTTAGGGTTTCCAACAGGGGAAGGTACGGGCAGAATTGGGTTGGCTGCCTTTGACCAGCATACCATTTATGCTGTTTTGGACAATCAGAACCGAAGAGCCGTGGATGAGGAGGGTAGTGACGAGGAAAGGCTGGAAAAAGATGATTTCAGGAACATGAATGTAACTGCTTTTATGGCCCTGGACCGTCATAAACTGAATAGGTTTCTGGAGGAGAATAACTTTCCCAGAAAATACCGGGCGGAAAATGTGAAGGATCTGGTAAGGAAGGGTTCGGTAAAGCCAGAAGACCTGGCACTTTATCTGGAAGATCCCAACTCCCTTTTGTTTGATGCCCCTGTGATAGGAGCTGAGGTATATCTCTCAGAAGATGGCGGGAAAAGCTGGAAAAAGACCCATAAGGGTTATATAGATGGGTTGTATTACAGTTATGGCTATTATTTCGGGCAGATTTCCGTTGCTCCCTACGACAAGAATCAAATTTATATCTCCGGGGTCCCCCTGCTGCGTTCTGGGGATGGGGGTAAAACCTTTAATTCTATCGATGGGGAAAATGTGCATTCAGACCATCATATTGTATGGGTTGACCCGAACCTCGCCGGCCACCTGATCAATGGGAATGACGGAGGTGTTAATATTTCCTATGATTACGGGGCCAGCTGGATTAAAAACAACAACCCGCAGGTTGGACAATTTTATGCTATTCAGGTAGACCAGCAACAACCTTACCGGGTTTACGGTGGTTTGCAGGACAACGGGGTCTGGATGGGTGCCCACAATGCATCTGAATCTGACCGCTGGCATCAAAGCGGGGAATACCCTTGGAAGTCCATTATGGGCGGAGACGGGATGCAGGTCCAGGTAGATAAGCGAAACGCCAATATCGTCTATACCGGGTATCAGTTTGGGAATTACTTCCGCCTGGATTTGGAAAATGAAGAAAGTAGCAGGATTAAACCCCAGCATGAACTGGGGGAAGCTCCTTACCGTTTTAACTGGCAAAGCCCCATTTTACTTTCCCCCCATAATCAGGATATCCTGTACTTTGGGAGCAATAGACTGCACCGTTCCATGAACCAGGGTGCAGACTGGACCACCCTGTCGCCGGATCTGACCACCGGTGGAAAGAAAGGGGATGTTCCCTACGGTACCCTTGGCACTATTTCAGAATCGCCTTTGCAATTTGGTTTGTTATATACCGGAAGTGACGACGGCCTGGTTCATGTAAGCAAGGACGCCGGGGCGTCATGGGAGCGTATCTCAGATAATTTGCCTCAGTCGCTCTGGGTAAGCCGTGTAGCAGCTTCAAAGCACAGCAAGGGAAGGGTTTATGTGGCCTTGAATGGCTACCGCTGGGATGACTTTACCCCCTATATTTACCTTAGTGAAGATTTTGGAAACAGCTGGAAATCTATTTCCGGAGGTATCCCGGCATCCCCGGTAAATGTGGTTCTGGAAGATCCTGTGAATGAAAACTTGCTTTTTGCAGGTACCGATAACGGCCTCTATGTTAGCTTTAACAAAGGTGAGAATTGGGAGATGATGCAAAACGGCATGCCCAATGTAGCCGTTCATGACCTGGTCATTCAGGAAAGGGAAAAACATTTGCTGGTTGGAACCCATGGCCGCAGTATCTTCAGGGCAGACATTGCTCCGCTCCAGAAGTTAACCCCTGACGCCCTCCAAAAAGAATTATTGATATTTGAATTGGAAGATATCCTGCATTCCGGTCGCTGGGGGAATAGCTTTTCCCCCTGGAGTGAGCCGTCAACTCCTGGAATAGATGCTGTTTTTTACAGCCGGAATGGCGGAAAAGTTACGGCCAGCATTCAAACCGCAGATGGGATTACCCTATCTGAAACTGAGATGCAGGCAGACCCGGGGCTGAATGTGCTTTCTTATGACCTGGCCTTTTCAAAAACAGGAAAAAGCGATTACCTCAAGAAGTATAAAGTCCCCCTGAAAGAGGCTTCCAATGGCAAAACATATCTCCCCAAGGGAAGTTATAAGATCGAATTAAAACTAGGCAACAACAGTATGGATCAATCATTCAAGGTAAAATAAGCATGGAACTAAACCTGAGTATCCCGGCCCTTTTATTTCCGGCTATATCCCTGAGTATGCTCGCCTACAACGCGAGGTACCTGGCCATCGCCGCACTAATCAGGCAATTGCACAAGGCCTATCAGCAACAGGCGAGTCCCACCCTCAGCCAGCAGGTACGCCAGCTCCAGCAACGCCTGGGTATTATCAAACAAATGCAGGCAATTGCCATTCTGAGCTTTTTGTTCAGCGCCATCAGTATGTTTTTAATATACATCGAATGGCGCTTCTGGGCCAATCTGGTATTCGGGATCAGCCTGCTGGCCCTAATGGTTTCTTTGGTGCTGAGTTTTATAGAAGTGCAGCTCTCCACCCGCTCTCTGGAGGTCCAGCTTTCAGATATGGAGGGCAAGTAAAGCAATATTTTTCCAGGCTAAAGAGTCATTTCCCCGAAATCTGCTTAAAACGATTCTAAATGAAGGCGAGAATGCGGCTTTAGGTTTGTTATTCAGTTACCTGTGAAGTATTTTTGTACCTGCTTTATAAAAACCAACTCCCTATGAGCGGAATCGCTAAAACGTCTATTGCCCGGAAGGTCATCATGGCCCTGTCCGGACTATTTTTGGTACTCTTTCTCGCCCTGCACGTAACCATCAACCTCAGTTCCGTGATCAGCCCGGAAACTTTTAACACCTGGTCGCATTTTATGGGGTATAACCCGGTGGTTCAATTCCTGATGCAGCCGATCCTTATTGCAGGGGTAATTGTGCACTTTGTGATGGGTATAGTGCTGGAATATCAAAACAACAAGGCAAGGAACGTCAAGTATGTGAAATATAAAGGAGGGGCCAACGCCCCCTGGGTTTCACGGAACATGATCGTTACCGGTTTAGTTGTGCTCGCTTTTCTGGGGCTGCACTTTTACGATTTCTGGGTTCATGAAATGGCCTATAAATATGTTGAGGCAAACCCGGAAGACCCGACACGCTATTACGCTGAAACCGTTGAGAAGTTTGTGCCTTTCTGGAGGACTGCAATTTATGTGGTTTCTTTCGTACTGCTTTCCCTTCACCTGTGGCACGGATTTGCATCCTCTTTCCAGAGCATGGGGATTAACAACAAATACAGCCCGGCGATACGCAACTTTACGCGCTTGTACGCGATCGTAGTTCCATTATTGTTCGTCTTCATCGCCTTGTACCATCACCTTAACCCAATAACGCATTAATTATGGCAATTTTGGATTCAAAAGTTCCTTCCGGCCCGCTGGCTGAGAAATGGACTAAACATAAGAACGACATTAACCTGGTTAACCCGGCCAACAAACGAAACATCGATGTTATTGTGGTGGGTACAGGTCTGGCAGGTGGTGCTGCCGCTGCTACCCTGGCAGAACTGGGCTACAATGTAAAGACCTTTTGTTACCAGGATTCCCCCAGGCGTGCGCACAGTATTGCTGCCCAGGGCGGGATCAATGCCGCCAAGAATTACCAGGGCGACGGTGACAGCCCTTACCGGCTATTTTACGATACCATTAAAGGGGGGGACTATCGTTCCAGGGAAGCCAATGTATACAGGCTGGCCGAAGAATCGGTAAATATTATAGACCAGTGTGTGGCTCAGGGGGTTCCCTTTGCCCGTGAATATGGAGGCCTGCTGGACAACCGCTCTTTTGGAGGAGTATTGGTTTCCCGCACCTTCTACGCTAAAGGACAAACGGGGCAACAACTGCTTTTGGGGGCATATGCCGCCATGAACCGGCAAATAAACCGCGGTAAAATAAAGGCCTTTAACCGGCATGAAATGCTGGATCTGGTCCTGATTGACGGCAAGGCCCGGGGTATTATTGCCAGGGACCTGGTTAGCGGGCAGATTGAAAGGCACTCCGCCCATGCCGTGGTTTTGGCTTCCGGAGGCTATGGAAATGTCTTCTATCTCTCCACCAATGCTATGGGAAGCAACGTTACGGCTGCCTGGCGGGCACACCGGCGCGGAGCATTTTTTGCGAATCCCTGTTATACCCAAATACACCCTACCTGTATCCCGGTTTCCGGAGACCACCAGTCAAAACTTACCCTCATGTCCGAGTCTCTTAGAAATGACGGACGTATCTGGGTGCCCAAAAATCCGGAAGATGCGCAAGCCATACGGGAAGGCAAATTGAAACCCACAGAAATCTCAGAAGAAAACCGGGATTACTACCTGGAACGCAGGTATCCTGCTTTCGGAAACCTGGTTCCGCGGGATGTGGCCTCACGTGCCGCAAAAGAGCGTTGCGATGCCGGGTTTGGCGTCAATAAAACAGGTGAAGCTGTCTATCTGGATTTCTCATCAGCTATTCAGCGATACGGAAAGGAAAAAGCGCTCACCTCGGGTATAAAAGATCCGGATGCGGAAACCATTACCCGATTGGGGGAAGAGGTTATTGCTGCCAAATACGGAAACCTCTTCCAGATGTACGAGAAAATCGTAGATCAAAACCCTTATAAGACCCCCATGATGATCTATCCCGCAGTACACTATACCATGGGTGGGTTATGGGTCGATTACAACCTGCAAACGACCATTCCGGGCTGTTACAGCGCCGGGGAGGCCAATTTCAGTGATCACGGAGCCAACAGGCTTGGAGCTTCCGCCCTGATGCAAGGCCTGGCCGATGGCTATTTTGTGCTACCCTACACCATAGGGGATTATCTTTCTGACGACATCAGAACGGGCCCAATCTCAACCGAAAGTGAGGCCTTCGATAAAGCTGAAGCAGATGTTCGTGAACGTCTGCAGCGACTCATGTCTGCCAAAGGGAAGCATCCCGTGGATTACTACCATAAAAAACTTGGTAAGATCATGTGGAACAAATGTGGGATGTCCCGTAACGAAAAGGAACTCAAGGAAGCTATAAAAGAGATTGCCGAACTCCGCAATGACTTTTATGAAAACGTACGGGTTCCCGGGGATATGGAAGAGCCCAACCAGGAACTGGAAAAGGCCGGAAGGGTAGCAGATTTCCTTGAATTGGGAGAACTTTTTGCCAAAGACGCCCTGCACAGGAACGAATCTTGCGGGGGGCACTTCAGGGAGGAATATCAAACGCCAGAGGGGGAAGCCCTGAGAGACGATAAGAATTTCCGTTATGTGGCGGCCTGGGAATACAAAGGCGAGCCCAAGGATGCAAAACTCCACAAAGAGGAGCTGGTCTTTGAAAATGTAGAATTAAAAACTAGAAGTTATAAATAGGACAGGAACTTCAAAAGGTCTTAAAGGTCCTTTTGAGGTGTGCTAAAATAAATGCTATGAAATTACTCTTAAAAATTTGGAGACAGAAAGATACCCAATCCAAAGGGAAACTGGTGGAGTACCCTATCAGCGGAATAGAAGGAGACATGTCCTTCCTGGAGATGCTGGATGTACTCAACCAGGAGCTGATCGAAAAAGGTGAGGAACCGGTTGTATTTGATCACGATTGCCGGGAGGGGATTTGCGGAAGCTGTTCCCTGCAGATTAACGGGGAGCCGCATGGCCCGGATCGGATGGTTACCACCTGCCAGCTGCATATGAGGAGGTTTAAGGATGGGGACACCATTGTAATTGAGCCTTTCCGAGCTACTGCTTTTCCTGTGATCAAGGACTTAATGATAGACCGCTCAGCATTTGACCGCATTCAACAGGCAGGAGGCTACATTTCTGTAAATACTTCCGGCCATACTGTTGATGCCAATGCCATCCCGATTGAAAAGAATCATGCAGACGACGCCTTTGCAGCAGCCACCTGTATCGGATGCGGGGCCTGTGTGGCAGCCTGTAAAAACGCGAGTGCCATGCTCTTTACATCTGCCAAGGTTTCTCAGTTCGCCCTATTGCCCCAGGGGAGAGTTGAAGCAACGGAACGCGTACAGAATATGGTCCGGCAGATGGACCTGGAAGGTTTTGGGAACTGTACCAATACGGGGGCCTGTGAAGTGGAGTGTCCTAAAGGGATTTCACTTGAAAACATCGCCCGTATGAACCGGGAATACCTGATGGCTACTACCAAGGGTTAAAATATTTACATATTCAGTAAAACCCGGGAGCGTGTGCTTCCGGGTTTTTTTATGGCATAACGCCCAATATCCTTAAATTTATGCCCGTATGAAAGTCCGTCTAAAATCTAAATTACCCAATCTCGAAACCTCAATCTTCACGGTCATGAGTCAGATGGCCCATAAGGAAAAGGCCATTAACCTTTCCCAGGGGTTTCCGGACTTTGGCGCAGACCCTGAATTACTCGATCTCTACAGAGAGGCAATCGCCGATGGATACAACCAATACGCCCCAATGGGCGGTATTTTTTCCCTGAGGGAAGCTATCTCCGAAAAAACCGCAGCCCTGTACGGGGCAGTTTACCATCCCGAAAAAGAAATAACGGTTACAGCGGGTGCTACCCAGGCCATCTATACGGCTATTGCTTCGGTTGTCTATCCTGGAGATGAAGTGATTGTGTTTAAACCAGCTTACGATTGCTACGAACCTTCCGTAATTGCCCAGGGAGGAATTCCTGTTGTGCTACAACTTAAAGGGCCGGATTTCAGAATAGATTGGGAGGCGCTCAGGCAGGCCATAACCCCCAAAACGAGGATGATTATGCTGAACAGCCCCCACAATCCCAGCGGCACGCTGTTAAAGGCCGAGGACCTGTTACAGCTTCAGGAGATCCTCAGGGGAACCGATATTTTAGTCCTGAGCGACGAAGTTTATGAACACCTGGTCTTTGATGGCTATACGCATGAAAGTGTTTGCAAGTATACAGATCTGAAGGAGCGTTCCTTTATTTGCGCCTCTTTTGGAAAGACTTTCCATGTAACCGGCTGGAAAATGGGTTATTGCCTGGCACCTGAAACGCTGATGCGGGAGTTTCGGAAAATACACGAATTTGTGGTGTTTGCCGTAAACCATCCGGCCCAAAAGGCGATTGCCAACTATCTGAAGAATCCTGAACACTACCAGTACTTAGGGAGCTTCTTCCAGAAAAAACGCGACCTGTTCTTACAGGGAATAAAAGGTTCACGATTCCGGTTTACCCCTTCCGAAGGGACTTATTTTCAATTGCTGGATTATTCTGAAATTTCCGAGGATCCGGATTTGGAATTCGCCAAAAAACTTACTGTTGAACAGGGTGTGGCCAGTATCCCCATTTCCGTCTTCAACGTTAACCGGGCAGACCACCACCAGCTGCGCTTCTGCTTTGCCAAAACGGATGAGACCTTAAAGCGGGCTACGGAAATTCTGTCGACCCTCTAGGGCATGGCGTGGTAAACCTTAGCCACAAATTCGCCTACTTGAGAGGGTTCCAGCCATCGCAGTACCATAACAAGCTCGTTTTTTTGGTCCACGATAATAAAATTACCTCCAAAGCCAGCCGCATAGAAAACATGTTCCGGGACTCCTTCCCACTGTCGGGGACCTTTTCGGTTCAGCCACCACATATAGCCGTAATTTGTATTCGGTACAGAAGGAGTCATAGCTTCCTGTATCCACCCATCTGAAATGACAGATTGCCCTTTCCATTTACCATCTCCCATAAAAAGCAATCCAAAACGGGCCATATCCTCGGCACTAATAAAGATCCCCGCTCCGGAATGGCCGCCTCCCGTAACAGACTGCATTTTCAATCCGTCTATTATTGTCCAGGCGTGGTCATATCCAAACCAACGCCATGATGAGGAGGCTCCTATAGGGTCCATCAGTTCCTCTTTCAGGACCTGAGGCAACGGTTTTCTCCAGACATGGGTTAGCGAATAGGCAAGTACATTGACACGAACATCATTATACTCCATTACTGTGCCGGGCTCCCGCAGTTCCCTGTTCCTCCACTGATCTATTCCCCCCTCTGCAGGCGGGCGGTCTGCCCAGTCGTGCAATCCCCACAGGGATCCAGACCAGTCTGAATTCTGCTGTAGTAGGTGGGCCCAGCTTATTTGTTTATTGTGCTCACCTTCAAAAGTGCCATCCCAGATATAATCTGCCACCTTATCTTCCATGGAGGGTATCAGGCCTTTTTGCTTTGCCAGGCCCGCTACTGTAGAGAGGAAACTCTTGGTTACACTGAAGGTCATATCCACCCTTTTGATATCTCCCCAGGATGCCAGCAGGTATCCGTTCTTCAGAATCACTCCGGCTGGCCCTCCCCTTTTCTTAACAGGCCCTAAAAGCTCGTGGTAGGGTTCCCTTGCAAAGCCTTTAAGAATCGCACGGCGTAAATCACGATCTCCTGAGTATTCATTTGCCATGGCGAACTTAACGGCATCCTGCAGGCTGCTGCCGGATATCCCGAATGATTCAGCGGAACGTTCTTCCCATTGCTGCCCCTGATCGGGATAAAATATGGTTTCCTGTCCCTGAAGCAAAATGATATTCAGGCTGAGAAAAACAATTAGCATTACATTTCTTTTCATCTTAAAAAATTAGTGTTCCTTATTATTCGAATCCCCGTTCAGCTCTATTTTCATCATCCAGTCCATCTGCCGATCAGAACCGATGTAATAGGGGTGTTTGTCAAATGTAGTGAATCCGTATTCCTTATAAAATCGGATAGCCCCCAGGTTGTGCTCCCATACCCCCAGCCAAATGTATTTTTTGCCTTTTTCCCGACCCAGGTGCAGTATTTCATTCAGCATACTTCTGCCGAAACCCTTCCCCTGATATCCTTTGAAAATATAGATCCGCTCCAGTTCCAGAGCATCAGGGTCCTGAAGTTCGCTTTGAGCAGATGCTTCATTGATTTTGCAATAACCTACCCGCTCATTACCCACAATAGCCCAGTAAAATGTTGTTTCAGGATTGAGAAGCTCCCCTTTCAGCTGATCTGTATTGAAGGCTTTCTGAAGATACAACTGAAAATCTTCAGGATTGTTCTGCTTTTCAAAGGCATCCCTGAACGTTTGCACAGATACCTCCCGAAGTTGGGCCAGGTCAGCTATGGTACATCTTTGCAGGCGAATGGGCATCACCCTTTAAATGTAAATAAAAGGCATAAAAAAAGCCCCTTTAAGGGGCTCTTTTTGTGCCTTAACTAAACACTTAAAGCATAAATAATTTCTTTGCCAAGAGCAGCATCCCGCTTAAAAAATCGTTGCGGTAGATGTTTACTTCATCTTTTTGTGGCATCTGATTGATTTGGGCTTCCATAGTTGTTTTTAGGTTTGTGAGTCTTGCTTTGGGGAAAAAGGCTCAAATACAGTATAAACTTAAAATTTAGGAACGGAATATCCGATAATTTGTTGTAAACGTTCGTTAAATTGTTGTGAAAATTAAATACTGCAATAGTTAAAGTAAAAAGCTGTGCAAATTGGTGAATCTAAAGTGCCATCTCCGGAACCTCTTCAGGTACTGTAAGCCTGCCTTCTGTGGCTTCCCGAATGGTCTGTACTGATACCCCGGGTGCTCTTTCAAGCAAGAGAAAACCATCGGCGGTTACTTCCAGAACAGCCAGGTTAGTAACAATCTTTTTTACGCAACGAACTCCTGTTAACGGCAGGCTGCATTTTTTAAGGAGTTTGGACTGTCCTGCCTTATTGGTATGCATCATGGCCACAATAATATTTTCTGCAGAGGCTACCAAATCCATTGCCCCTCCCATTCCCTTAACCATTTTCCCGGGAATTTTCCAATTGGCGATGTCTCCGTTATCGGCTACCTCCATGGCCCCGAGTATGGTGAGGTCTACATGCTGCCCCCGGATCATGGCAAAGCTGAGGGAAGAGTCAAAAAAGGAAGCTCCCGATAGTGTTGTAATGGTCTGCTTTCCGGCATTGATAATATCTGCATCTTCCTCTCCTTCCCAGGGAAAAGGTCCCATCCCGAGAACACCATTTTCACTCTGAAATTCTACCTGAATATCCTCCCGGACAAAATTGGCTACCAGAGTAGGAATACCAATTCCCAGGTTAACATAATAGCCATCTTTTACTTCCTTTGCAATCCGCTTTGCGATGCCGTTCTTGTCAAGCATAATTATCTTTTTCGTACGGTCCGTTGTTCAATCCTTTTCTCGTAATGCGCTCCCTGAAAAATACGCTGAACAAAAATACCGGGAATGTGAATCTGATTAGGGTCCAGACTACCCGCTGGAAGCAATTCCTCCACCTCAGCCACTGTTACTTTGGCAGCTCCGCACATACAGGGATTGAAATTACGAGCCGTCCCCTTAAAAATAAGGTTCCCAGCTTCATCTCCCTTCCATGCCTTTACAAAAGCAAAATCCGCTTCGTAGGCCTTTTCCATCACATACATCTTCCCATGGAATTCGCGAGTCTCTTTGCCTTCGGCCACTTCAGTACCAAAGCCCGCAGGTGTATAAAAAGCAGGGATCCCGGCCTGAGCAGCCCGGCACTTTTCCGCAAGGGTCCCCTGCGGGGTCAGCTCCACTTCCAGTTCCCCGCTGAGCATCTGCCGTTCAAACTCGTCATTCTCCCCAACATAGGAAGAAATCATTTTCTTTATCTGCTTTTTTTGTAAAAGCAGGCCCAGTCCAAAATCATCCACCCCGGCATTGTTGCTGATACAGGTGATATCCCTGATCCCAAGGTTAACCAGCTCCGAAATGATATTCTCCGGGATTCCGCAAAGACCAAATCCTCCAAGCATAAAAGTCATGCCGTCGGAAACCCCATTAAGGGCCTCTTTAACAGTGCTTACTTTTTTTAATATCATCTTGTTTTCAAATAATACAGGAGCTAAAACCCCTGCAGTGCGTTAAAAATCCAGATCATCCAAATCGTCTTCCAACTCTTTATTCTGCTCGGCCTCCTCTTCACTTATATCACAATCAATTCGGATGGACATTTCCTCAGGCTTCACAAAATCTTCTTTGGAAATATTCAGATCGCTGTTCGCGTAGTTCTCTTTCATATAAAGGGCCCATATAGGCAGGGCCATGGATGCTCCCTGACCATAGAGGATGCTCTTAAAATGGGTGGCCCGGTCTTCACCTCCTACCCAGACCCCTGTAACCAGGTTGGGGACCATCCCCATAAACCAACCGTCACTTTGGTTTTGGGTGGTACCTGTCTTTCCGGCTATCGGATTGGTAAATTGATAAGGATATCCGGTCATGATTTCTTGATACACCCGATTATCTTTATTCATACTGTGGCGCAAACGGGTACCTGACCCCCCCTCGGTGACGCCTTTCATAAGATCAATCATTGCATAGGCAACTTCCTTACTCAAAACATCCTTGGTTTCCGGGGTATATTCATAAAGGACGGTCCCATTTTTATCTTCAATGCGCGTAACCATTACAGGTTTAACGTAAACTCCCTGATTGGCGAAAGCCCCGTAAGCCCCAACCATTTCGTAAACATTGAAATCCGGAGTTCCGAGTGCTATTGAGGGCACCTCCGGGATATCCCGGGTAAGCCCAAGGCTTTTCACAATTGAAACCACCGGTCTGGGGCCAACCTCATCTATCAATTGGGCGGTTACAGTATTGACTGAATTAGCCAACGCATCTTTAAGGGTATAAGTCCTTCCTGAATACTTTCCATCCGAATTTTTAGGGCACCATGGTTCCGGATTACCGTGCTTCCCGGCTTCAATACAATATTGCGTGTCGGGAAGTGTATCGCAGGGCGATCGCCTGAGTTGGTCAATGGCCGCAGCGTAAACAAAGGGCTTGAATGTTGACCCTGCCTGCCGTGCTCCCTGAATAACATTGTCGTATTGAAAATGCCTGTAATTCAAGCCACCTACCCAGGCTTTCACGTGTCCGGTCTGGGGCTCCATAGACATCATGGCTGCCCTTAGGAAAGTCTTGTAATAACGAATGGAATCCAAAGGAGTCATTAGGGTGTCTTTTTCCTTGGTGGATGCATTCCAGTCAAAAACGGTCATTTCGGTTGGCACATTGAAGGATTCCCTGATTTCCTTCTCAGATTTGCCCGCGTCTTTCATTCCGCGCCAGCGGGCTGAGTTCTTCATAGCCCGTTCCATAATTCCTTTTATCTCTTCCGAGTTGAGGTCTACAAAGGGGGTGGTTGGGTTTCTCTGTTGCGTATTCTGTACAAAATATTCCTTCTGGAGTTTGTTCATGTGTGCCTGTACGGCTGCTTCGGCATTTGCCTGCATCCTGGAATCTATGGTTGTGTAAACCTTTAACCCGTCCAGGTAGATATTCCAGGTATCCCTTTCGCCTTTCAAAGCCGGTTTGGGGTTTTCAGCAATCCACTCTTTAAGCCAGCGTTGCAGGTACATTCTAAAGTAGGCTGCAGGACCCTGGCTATGGCTTTCAGGATTGTAATTAATATCCATTTTGGAGGCGATAAGGGAATCCCTGACATCCTCGGTTATATAGTCGTATTTAGCCATTTGGGCCAGAACCGTATTGCGACGGTCCTTGGTCATTTCCTCCCGTCTGAGCGGATTAAAAAGGGACGAATTCTTCAACATCCCAACCAGCATTGCTGATTCCTCTGTCTTCAGTTCCGGTGGTTCTTTTCCAAAGTAGATGCGGGCTGCCGAGCGTATCCCGTCGGCATTATTCCCAAAATCATAGATGTTCAGATACATCGAAATAATTTCTTCTTTGGTATAATTGCGTTCCAGACGGGTGGCAATCACCCATTCCTTGATTTTCTGAGTTACGGCTTCGAAGACGTTACGGCTTCGGACCCCTACAAACAATTGTCTGGCCAATTGCTGGGAAATGGTACTCGCGCCTCCGCGGGTGCCCAAGAAGAATAATGCTCTGAGGAAGCCCCTCGCATCGATACCTGAGTGTTCATAGAATCGGGCATCTTCTGTGGCCACCAGGGCGTTCACCAGGTTTTCTGGTAAGTCTTCATAAGCAATCGGGGTGCGGTTGTCATCCAGGTAATATTTTCCGAGGGTCTTGCCGTCACTGGAAATAATTTCCGTGGCCAGATTGGTCTGAGGGTTTTCCAAACGTTCAAAAGTGGGCATTTCACCAAAAGCCCCCCAGGATGCCAGGAGAAATATCAATACCACAGCCAGAATCCCGCTTGCAAAGAGTATCCAGAACCATTTTATAAAAGGCCAGAACCCTTTAGTGTTCTTCTTTTGCGTTTTTTTGGACATATCCGAATTATTCTATCTTTTCTATCTGAAGACCTACATCTATAATACCGGGAAGGGATTGAATCCCTTCTACCTGCCCGTTTTTACGCATCGCATGAGACAGGTTTACGGTATATACGCCAGATGTGGGAAAAACGACGTCTTCCTTATACTATAATTTATTTTCCCTTACGCTTCCGAAGCCGGAGCCCAGCCACTGGCCGGAAGCATCTGCCATTTCGTATTCCAGGGTGTCCCTCTGGGTTTTACCATCAGGGAATTCTATTTCAGCAATAATAAAAAGGTTACTGTACGGATAATTATTATCATTCCTCAAATTGATAAACAACTGATGTGCACGAATTGTATCCGGGTCTGAAAAAGTAAATTCAAAAACTTCATCCCTATCCCATGAAGTATCCAGGGTGCTCTGAAAAGAAGCGTAGTACAACTGGTCTTTGCATCCGGAAAAAACAAACAGGAAAACCATTGCAATCAGAACTCTATGCATTTTTACTATTTCTTTTTTTTCGGTTCCTTCCTTTTTTTCGTTTTCCTCTGCGTTTTCCTTTGGGCTGGTCAAAGCGCGTCAGGCTATCCTGCCCCACTGCATTTTCAAAAGTAACCTTTTCTTCCCTTGCATGTTCCAGCGCATACTCCTCCAGGCTGGTTACTTTAGCTTTCTTTTTATTGAGCTCCAGTACTTCCTGTACCTGCTCCCTGGAAAGGGTATGCCAGGTTCCGGGATCATCTTTATAGGAAAACCATAGAATCCCTTTAAAAATATCTGTTTTCTGACAAAAAGCCACCCCCTTTTCCGTAAAAAGTTTGCTGTCTGCAGGCGGGAAGTCCTTCAGGGCATCCATGTAAGTATCCAGTTCATAATTCAGGCAACATTTAAGCTTTCCGCATTGTCCTGCAAGCTTCTGAGGATTCAGGGATAGTTGCTGATAGCGGGCCGCTGCCGTACTTACTGACCTGAAATCTGTTAACCAGGTTGAACAACAAAGTTCCCTGCCACAGGAACCAATTCCCCCCAGGCGCTGTGCCTCCTGCCGATAGCCAATCTGTCGCATTTCAATGCGAATACCAAAGGCCTTGGCCATATCCTTGATTAGTTGCCTGAAATCGACCCTATCCTCTGCAGTATAATAGAAAGTTGCCTTGGACCCGTCACCCTGGAATTCCACATCAGAAATTTTCATTTCCAGCTTGAGGATAATGGCCATTTCCCGGGACCTCTTTTTGATTTCTTCTTCTTTGCCCCGGCATTTTTGCCATTTGTCGACGTCCTTTTGAGTGGCCTTTCGATAAATTTTGGGTAGTTCGGAATCCGGAGGAATATTCTTCTTTCTCATCTGGACTTTAACCAGCTCCCCGGTAAGGGTAACGATCCCGACATCGTGACCTGATTTTGCCTGAGTGGCAACCACATCTCCTATTGAAAGGGTCAGGCCCTCTGTATTTCTGAAAAATTCTTTCCTGCTGTTTTTAAAACGAACTTCCACCCCATCAAATGTCTCCTGCCCGCCGGGCAAAGACATGTTGGAAAGCCAGTCAAACACAGTAAGTTTATTACAGCCATCCGTACCGCAGGTACCATTGTTCCTACATCCGCGCGGCTGTTCTCCCGAACCGGTTGAACAACTGCTACACCCCATATTTAATATCTTGGTTTGACTCCCTCAAACAAAGAGGGGGCCAAAAAAGGTTCATAATTAATTTTCAATCGTAAAGATAGGATAAATATTGAAGGCAGGCGAAGCCTTCGTCTCATAAAGCCGCCTGAAAAAGCAGAAGGAATAGGGTTGTACTAACTTGAAAAAGCTTCCGGGCTTTTCTTGAATTTCAGAACCTCAGACCGGCCTTTCTTAAAAATCTTATTGCTTGCCTCTTTGCCCTGGCGCAGCTTTTTCTGTTCTTCATACGGCAGGGCGTGAATTTCCTTGCAGTTATCCGAGCAGCAATTATCCATTTCCCGGGCGCAATCCTCGCATTGGATAAAAAGCAGGTGGCAGGCCTCGTTTGCACAGTTCACATGGGTATCACAGGGTTTCCCGCATTGGTGGCAACTGGCAATGACCTCATCGGAGATACGCTCTCCCCTGCGATGGTCAAAAACAAAGTTTTTTCCCCTGAATTTATTTTCGAGCTTCTTTTCCCTTACCTGCCGGGTATATTCAATAATCCCCCCTTCCAACTGGTAAACCTGTTTAAAGCCTTTGTGTTTGTAGTATGCGCTGGCCTTCTCGCAACGGATCCCCCCGGTACAATACATTACCAGTTTTTTGTCTTCCTTGTGATCCTTTAGTTGCTCCTCTATCAGATCTAGGGAATCCCTGAAGGTATCTACGTCCGGAGTGATTGCATTCTGAAAATGACCAATTTCGCTCTCGTAATGGTTTCGCATATCCACTACTATCGCATTGGGATCCTCTATCAATTCGTTGAACTTAAGAGCGTCTACATGCACGCCTTTCTTAGTCACATCAAAACTTCCATCATCCAGGCCATCCGCAACGATTTTGCGGCGAACCTTTACCTTTAATTTCAGGAAGGACTTGTTGTCCTGTTCAATGGCAATGTTCAGTCTTACTCCCTTCAGAAAGGAAATGCTGTCCAGGTGGCGCTTAAAGGCTTTAAAATTATCCGCAGGCACAGATAACTGGGCATTTACCCCTTCTTTGGCTACATATATCCTCCCGAGGACTTCCAACTCGTCCCAATGGATAAACAAGTGATTGCGGAAAATTTGTGGATTCCCGATATGGGCGTACTTATAGAAAGAGATGGTCAGGCGATCCTTTCCGGCCTGGTCAATAAGCGCTTCTCTTTCTTTTGCACTTAACGTATTGTACAGTTGCATGCTATACCAATTTGAAAAGTTAGAAGAAAATTCCCGGCAAAGGTAATTAATCTGCGGAAAGGACTCAAAAAAAGAAACCCTGTAGTGGTTACAGGGTTTTAAGGGATCTCGGCAATTTTTCTTTTTCACAGTATTCTGATGAAACCGAATTGCGGTCTCAGGTATTTACTTGCCGGTCCAAAACGGACAGTCAACCATAAGATACGCAGATCGGAAAAAGGTTGCTTTTCCAATTGTGATACTAGTAAAAGAAGTGGTAATTTAGCCTTCCGAATAAAAAAAAGATTGAGAGATATGAGCAGTGAAAAAGACGCCAAGTTAAAAGCCCTGAAACTCACCCTTGACAAGTTGGATAAAACCTATGGAAAAGGGGCCGTTATGAAGATGGGAGACAGTGTGGTACAGGACGTTGAGGTTATACCTTCCGGTTCCCTTGGCCTTGATATTGCCCTCGGGGTAGGAGGTTATCCCAGGGGTCGCGTTATCGAAATATACGGGCCGGAATCTTCAGGAAAAACCACCCTTACACTTCATGCTATTGCAGAAGCGCAAAGGGCTGGTGGTATCGCTGCCTTTATTGACGCCGAGCACGCCTTTGATCGTTTCTATGCAGAAAAATTAGGGGTGGATATAGACAACCTGATCATTTCCCAGCCTGACCACGGAGAGCAGGCTCTGGAAATAGCAGATAACCTGATTCGCTCGGGCGCCATAGATATAGTTATCATCGATTCGGTAGCCGCTTTAACGCCTAAAAGCGAAATTGAAGGCGAAATGGGCGATTCCAAAATGGGGTTGCACGCCCGCCTGATGTCACAGGCCCTTCGAAAACTAACCGGGTCTATCAGTAAAACCCATTGTACCGTTATTTTCATCAACCAGTTGCGTGAAAAGATCGGGGTAATGTTCGGCAACCCTGAAACCACAACAGGTGGAAACGCCCTGAAGTTTTATGCATCTGTCCGTCTGGATATCCGCAGGTCCACCCAGATAAAGGATAGCGACGGTTCCGTTCAGGGGAACAAAACCCGCGTAAAAGTTGTTAAAAACAAGGTGGCACCCCCATTTAAAACTGCCGAGTTTGATATCATGTATGGGGAAGGTATCTCCAAAATTGGTGAAATACTGGATCTGGGAGTAGCCTATGAAATCATTAAGAAAAGTGGTTCGTGGTTCAGCTACGGAGATACAAAACTTGGACAGGGAAGGGATGCTGTCAAAACACTTTTACAGGACAACCCCGAACTTTTGGAGGAATTGGAGGCGAAAATCAAAGAGGCTATTTCAATCCTTAAGTAAAGGAACTACCATTTATTGCCTTAGTACTTCCAAGCAACCTTTAACCGGCTTTCCCATCTGTCTTTATGGAGTTTAAAGGAAATGTTGCGTATGAAGACCTTTCTTTGGAAAATGCTGCCTGCTTTGGCGCTGTTACTGTTGTTTTCATCCTGTGATATCAGCAATGATGACGCGAGCTTTCACTTTGTTACGGTTCCAGTCCAGGCAGTGGATATGCCGGAATCATTTACCCTCAATGAAACCTACACAATAGGAGTTACCCTTTTGATCCCGAATGGCTGTACCTCCTTTGAAGGATTTGATGTAACTTCAGAAGGGGAAACCATTCGCCGGGTAATAGGAATCGGAACAGAGCGGGACAATATTGCCTGCACTGAGGCCATTGAAGTTGTAGACAGTAGTTTCGAATTCCTGTGCCTGTATTCCGGGACTTACCTGTTTAAATTCTGGACTGGACAGAACGAAGCAGGTGAACCGCAATTCCTTGAGATAGAGGTTCCGGTAACCCCCTGAGATGCAGGCGAATTTTCCGCTAATGCAACCAACATTTTGAAGCAGAAAGACCTCATACATAAATGCAAAAAAGGGAATAGGGCTGCACAGGAAAAGCTGTACCGGGCCTACTCCGCAGTTCTGTATGGCCTTTGCCTGAAATACTCCAGGAACAAGACGGAAGCAGAAGATAATTTACACGATAGTTTTATGACCATTTTTGAGAAAATACATCAGTATCGATTCAAAGGGTCATTTGAAGGCTGGATGAAACGCATCACTGTGAATACGGTATTGCAAAAGTACCGTCGTGAGGAGCCCCTCACGCTGATTACGGAAGTAGAAGATGCCGGGGAGCATCAAGAGACCAGTGAGATGCAGGACATCCCGCTGGCAACCCTTTTAAAATACGTACAGGAGCTTCCTGCCAAATACAGGATCACCTTCAATATGTATGTGCTGGATGGCTATACTCACAGGGAAATCAGCGAGGCGCTGGGAACCTCAGTGGGTACCTCCAAGTCCAATTTATCGAGGGCAAGGATGATCCTCCAGGAAAAAATAAAAAATACAAATATTCATATAGCTTAATACCAGAGATATGAAGTCAAAAAATACAGACCGGATATTCCGCGAGCAACTGGAAGGTTTCCAACAGGAACCGGAGGCTGCTGTTTGGGACCGCATTAATGAATCCCTGGACCAAAAAAGGAAACGCAGGAAAATCATTCCATTTTGGTGGAAATTAGGGGGTGCTGCAGCAATACTGCTTCTTGCGGTCTATCTGTTTTCCCCGGAATCAGAGCTACAAGAAGATGTTCCGTCCATCACCAATTCTGAAGAATCTGCTCCCGTCTCTCCTCTGGATTCCCAAACGGAAAATGAGAGTTCTTCACCAGGGCAGGAAGAGGTTATTACCCAATCCATTCAGGGGGCTGAGAATCCTGATAACAAAAATGCCTGGGGTCTTGTGGCGGATGAAAACGAAGCTGACACTGGACATAAAAACCAAAAGTTTGCTTCTCCCTTGAGGGAACTTCCGCCACCTGCTCAGCAGTCAGGGATCGCCAGTAACAGGGAAATCACTCCTGAAAAAGAGAAAATCGGGAACAAAGAAAGTGCTGGCGAGGAAGTACCGGCCGAAACACTTGCAGAAACAAAATCCGAAAGTGGCAAGGAATTTTCAAACAAAGCCATTGGGGAATTAATTGAAAAGGAGTCTCAAAAGGAGAGTGCCCTGGTCGAATCTCAGGCTAAAGAAGAGCTGTTGGGGAAGGCTGATGAGGAAGAAAAGATCGTTGAACCGGATGATTCAAATAAGCGCTGGTCAGTAGGCCCCAGCCTGGCCCCCGTATTTTTTAGTTCCTTTGGGAATGGCTCGCCTATTTCTCAAAGCTTTGTGGCCAATTCAAAATCCGGGACTGTAAATATGAGTTACGGCTTAAACCTGTCTTATGAGGTCTCTAAAAAGCTGAGTATCCGTACCGGTATTCATCGTGTAGACTATGGCTATAATACAGGTGAAGTCGCCTTTACCTCTTCTCCGAGTGCGGGCCCCAGTTCCCTGATACGAACCATTAGTTACTCTGAAAATTCCAGAACACTGGTGGTACAGAGTGCCGCAAACAGCAACCCGCAATTAGATGCAGCGGCTGCCGATGTGGCCGCGCCCAGCCCTGCAAGGGAAGGGAATATGCTTCAGGAATTCGGATATCTGGAGCTACCCCTCGAAATGCAGTACAACCTGGTCGATAAAAAATGGGGGCTGAACCTGATTGGGGGAATGAGTTCCCTTTTCCTGATCAATAACAGCATAAGCCTGCAATCTGAAGGAGCGGCAACGGAGATTGGGGAGGCCACCAATATGAACGAGGTGAATTTCAGCACAAACCTGGGCCTGGGCATCTATTACAATCTGAGCCCGAGCATGCGGCTTAATATGCAACCCATATTCAAGTACCAGCTCAATACTTTTTCGGAGACGGCTGGGAATTTTAACCCATATTCCATAGGTATATACAGCGGGCTGAATTTTAAATTCTAATTCCTGCTGGCCCTGGCAAGTGTATTCTAAAACCCGGGGCCTTGCAAAAGGCTATTACGGATCAGTTCGTAAGCGTGGTTCTTTAACGGAGCCGTATCCACATGGTGCAGTTGTTTTGTTTGAATAAATGGATACACCCGGACCCTTAGCTCACCAGGGGAGCCTTTAAAAATTGAAAAGGGGAACCGCTTTTTTGCATCGAAAAAAACAATTGGAACAATGGGAATCTGATGGGCTATTGCCATTTTAAAGGCCCCGTCTTTAAAATCATCCAGTAATACTTGCTCCTCAGGAACCCCTCCTTCGGGAAAAATACAGATGCTCAGGCCGCTTTCCAGCCTTTTTTGAGCCCGTCTGTACACTCCAGAACGACTTCGGCTATCTTCCCGGTCTACCATTATACAGACCCTCTTGTAAAAAAACCCAAAGATGGGGATCTTCACCAATTCTTTCTTCCCTACAAACACAAAGGGGTTTCGGCTTACCCGCAGCATCAGCATAATATCCAGCATACTGGTGTGATTGGCGATAAGCATATAGCTTTTCCCTTGTACCAGTGGCTCATCCCGGCGTATTTTGGGAAAGCATCCCATTCCGAATAATATTACAGAGGCCCAGATATTACGGGCTAGCCAAAAGAACTGTGGATAGGTTTTTTCAGATAGCGTAAACAGGATCAGAAAAGGGGCGAAAACAATTATGGGAAGGGTAACCAATATATAAAACCAGCACCTGTAAAGTACCCGAGCTGTTTTCTTTAGAACCCCTAACATGTTTTCAAAAGTAAGAATTTTGGGAGGGTTTTGGTATTTCTTTTACTTTTGTGCTTCCATTTTAAATCAGATATCAAATGCCGCGGATACTCACCGGAATACAAAGTACAGGAAGGCCACATCTGGGAAATATTCTGGGTGCCATACAACCGGCGATCTCCATGGCGGCTGCTCCCGAAAACGACTCTTTCCTTTTTATTGCGGATATGCATTCGCTCACACAGATAAAAGATGGGGAACAGCTCCGCAGCAACACTTATGCAACTGCCGCAACCTGGCTCGCTTTCGGTCTTAATATTGAAAAGACTGTTTTTTACCGGCAGAGCGATGTGCCGGAAGTCAGTGAGCTGGCCTGGTATCTGAGTTGTTTTTTTCCCTATCAGCGGCTGACCCTGGCACATTCCTTTAAAGACAAGGCCGATCGGCTGGAAGATGTGAACGCAGGTCTTTTTACCTATCCGATGCTTATGGCGGCGGATATTTTATTGTACGACGCGGAATTTGTGCCCGTTGGAAAAGATCAGTTACAGCATCTTGAAATGACCCGTGACGTAGCCTCCAGGTTTCATGTACAGATGGGGGAAACTTTTGTGATCCCGGAAGCCAGGGTTCAGGAAAGCACTATGTATGTGCCCGGTACCGATGGCCAGAAAATGAGTAAAAGCAAAGGTAACCTCATAGATATTTTCCTGACGGATAAACAGCTGCGAAAGCAAATCATGGGGATTGTTACTGACAGTACGCCCCTGGAGGAACCAAAAAACCCGGATACGGACACGGTATTTGCACTGTATAAAATTTTGGCTACCCCTTCCGAACAAGCCGAAATGCGGGCAAACTACCTGAATGGAAATTACGGCTATGGCCATGCCAAACAAGCCCTTTACGAATGCATCCTCCAAAATTTCGGTGAAGCCAGGGAGAAATTTCATTATTATATGAACAATACCGGTGAAATTGACCAGGCACTTTCCACCGGAGCAGACAGTGCCCGAAAAGTGGCAAAAGATGTGCTGGGTCGTGTTCGGGAAAAATTGGGCTACTAACCCTTCCCAGGTTCAATTCCTAATTCCTGGAATCAAAGCGCTTTCCAGGCAAGGAACGCAGCAGTCCTTTCAATTCCAGTTGTAACAGCCTCGATGCCGTTTCTGCGATGGATAATTTTGCATTAAAGGCGATATCATCCAGAAAAGCCCCCTTATTTTGAGCCACAAATTCCATAATCTTAGCTTCCGACCTGTCCAGCCCGGCCAGGTCAGGCAAGGGGTCTGTTTTAATATCCTGTCCGGGGCCTTCCCAGTTCATGGACTCCAGGAATTTCTCAGTACTGTAAAAAAGCTGTGCTTTGTTCTCAAAAATAATCCGGTTGCATCCTTCGCTTTTTTTATCCCCTGCCCGACCCGGAACCGCGAATACCTCCCGTTGATAATTGAACGCCAGGTCTGCAGTCACCAGGCTCCCCCCGCTAACTGCCGATTCGACAACTATAGTGACCTGACTTAAACCGGCAATGATCCTGTTGCGCTGTAAAAAATGATGTCTTTCCGGGCGCGTTCCTGTCCAGAATTCGGTAAGAAATCCACCCCTTGCCACTACATCTTCAACATATTTATAGTGTTCCCTGGGGTAAATCCGATCCAGCCCATGTGCCAGGCAAGCTATGGTGGTAAGTCCCAAATCTACAGCCAGCCGTTGGGCATAGATATCCACCCCATAGGCAAAGCCGCTGATAATTACAGGGTTAATATGTGCGATTCCGGGGAGGAATTCTCTACAAAAGTCCCTGCCGTAAGTTGTCATACTCCGCGTACCGACTATGCTGATACAGGGTCGATTTTCTAACGCGAAACTGCCTTTTTGAAATAGTAATAATGGGGCGTCCTGGCATTGGGCCAGATAAAAAGGATAGTTCTCATCCCAATAGGCCAAACAATGAACGCCCATAGCCATCATTTTGCGATACTGGGCTTCTGCAGCACGCAAATAAGATTTATCGCGTAGTTTCTGCCTGAGCAGGAACCCCCCTTTCTTTTTTTGAAAGCTGTCTTCGGAACCCGGGGAAAAAATGGCCGACGGACTTCCGAAATATCGGATGAGTTTCCGTGCCCGAACAGGACCCAGGCCCGGAATTCGCTGTAGCCGCATTAATGAAATCAATTCATCTTCAGGCATTTGATTCATATTTCATTTCAGGCATTTCCCGATGTTGATAAAAAGCTGATAATCTGAATTGGTGAAACTGTTAAAAATTGTCATATTTGTGAAAATGGGAATTGAAAATCACATATCATCGCTGTTATACAGGTATCAGTGTGTAGTTATGCCCACTTTTGGTGCATTCCTGACCCAAATAAAGCCTGCTTTCCTGCAAAAGGATAGCAACAGTTTTTTTCCGCCCAGAAAACAGCTTTCCTTTAACATACAGCTCAATTCCAACGACGGCCTGTTGGCATCCCATATTGCAGAAATAGAAAAACTATCCTATGAGGAAGCCCTCACTGCAATTGAGGAGCAGGCGAAGTTGTGGATGAAATCACTCCGAGCGGAAGGAAAACTGGAACTGGCTGACCTCGGCACCTTCAAATTGAACCATGAGGGGAAAATACTGTTCATCCCGGAAGAAAAAATAAACTACCTGACGGCTGCATTCGGTCTGAGTCCGGTTATTGCCAGCCCGGTAAGCAGGGAAATAATGAAGGAGGAAGTGGAAGCCCTTGAATCTGAAATCCCATTTATTATTACCCCGGAAAAAAGGTCCAGCTCAGGTATTCGCCCCTTACTCAAGTACGCGGCCGTGGTTTTCCTGTCCGTGGCAGCAGGTATCAGTGGCTATATGTTTTATCAGCAAAAAGGATATTCGGATGCCCTGGTTCGGGCAAATGCCCAGGAAGTGGTCTCCAGGAATATTCAGGAAGCTACCTTTTTTAAATCCCATCCCCTTGAGTTGCCTTCCATTACCCTGGAAATAGTTCACAAGCAAAAGGGAAATCACCACATTATTGCAGGGGCATTCCGTTTCAGGGAGAATGCAGATAAAAAGATCGCACAGTTAAAGGCTAAAGGGTATAGTGCCCGCTACCTCGGAGCTAATGCTTATGGTTTACACCAGGTAACCTATGGCAGTTTTACCGATCCCTCAGAAGCCCTCCAGCAATTGAGGGAAATCAAACGTACGGAATCACCAGACGCCTGGTTACTTTCAGAAAGATAGTTCCTTAGCCTTTTCTTCAATTCCTGACTGCCAGGCTGTATCTTTGCAACAGCAATTTATCAATGATAATATGAAGGTTAAAACACCCAGCGATTCCCGGACGATCATGACTGATCTGGTTCTCCCCAGTGAAACGAATCCACTGAATAACCTTTTCGGAGGTGAATTACTAGCCCGTATGGACCGTGCGGCCAGTATTGCCGCCCGCCGGCATAGCAGGCGGATTACGGTTACGGCCTCGGTAAACCATGTGGCCTTTAACCGTTCCGTACCCCTGGGCAGTGTGGTAACTGTGGAAGCAGCTATCTCGAGGACCTTCAGAACATCTATGGAGGTTTTTATTGATGTCTGGATCGAGGATCGCTTTAGCGGGGAACGAACCAAGGCCAATGAAGCCATTTACACATTTGTCGCTGTAGATGATACGGGAATCCCAACCGAGGTTCCACCCATACAGCCGGAAACTGAATTAGAAAAACAGCGCTTTGAAGCTGCCCTGAGACGGAAACAACTCAGCCTGGTGCTGGCGGGAAAAATGAAACCTCATGAGGCCACAGAATTAAAAGCCCTGTTTATGGGTGACCAATAGGCATCCGGAAAACTGCTGTAAATACTAAAGGGGGAGTATATAATATATACCGATCGTGTTTTTTATAAACGATAGATCCATTCTTCCGGATTCAGGCGGGTAACGTCGCGATACAAATAAAATTTCAATTGGGTCAATCCATTAGACCGATTGGTATATATCTCACCCAGAGCCTCTTTAGCTTCAACTTTGTCACCCTTTTTTACATACAATTCCGATAGATTGTAATACGTACTGATGTAATTTCCGTGCTTAATCTGTACCCCTTTATTGCCTCCGGGAACGGCCAGAATCGCAATTACCTCTCCTTCAAAAACCGCCCTGGCTTTAGCGCCCTCGTCCGTAGCGATTATCACCCCATTACTCTGATGTTTTATCCCCGGATAGACGGCATCCTGATAAACCCCAAATCCCTGCTTTTTTACCCCCTTTTCGACTGGCCAGATCAAATTTCCCTTATTGGCCGAAAAGTTGCTGGCGATAAGGGTAGCCTCAGGAGTGAGTGCAAACCGCGACGCAGTTCTGTCCGACCCGCGCTTTTCGCGGTTTGAGGCCGCTATAGCCTCCCGGATCAGGCGATCGATTTGCCGGTCTATGGCCCGGGCTTCTTTTTGTTTTGTATCTATCTCCTTAGCATACGCGCTTTCATTCTGGCGAATGCTCTGCAAAAGGTCTTTTTGCGCCTTTACTTCTACCATTAACTGATCCCTGACCCTGCGGTTCTGAGCAATCAGCAAATCTTTTTCCTTGCGCTGTTGGGTGAGGTCCTGGTTCAGAGCGCTCAGGGCCTCTGTTTTTTCAATTATTTCCTCCCCTTGCCTTTTTCGAAATTGGGTGTATTGTTTAATGTACTGCAATCGTTTAAAAGCCTGGAAAAAACTCTGGGAAGATAACAGGAACAACAATCGGTTTTGTTGGGACCTGTTCTGATAAGACTTGCGGATCATCCGGGCGTAATCGGTCTTAAGGGATTCGAGCTCCTCCCTCAGTTTGGAAATGTTTCGGATGTTGGCATTAATCTGGCGATTAAGCAGGTTGGACTGCTGGTTGGTTACCCGTATCAGTTCCTGCTGCCGATTGATCTTTTGGTCGAGAGCCTCCATTTGATCCAGCACACTACCCTTTTGCTTGCGCTCCGCGAAAAGCAAGCGGTTAATTTCCCTGATCTCATTTTCGAGTTGCTCCTTTTTTGACTCCAGGGCTTTTTGTTCCCCGGTCTGGGAAAATGAGTTCAGGCCCGTTAAAAACAGGAGCCCCAACAATATTCCCAGGAAAGAGTACTTCATACAGGGCCTCACTTAAAAGCAATGGGATTATAACCGCTAGGTATTCTGTAAGGGAACCGCAGCTCTTTGTTCAACTCTACCTGCTTGTAGGTTATCCCAATCGTAATTCTTTCGTCCTGATCAATGGCGGCTATATGCACCTGGTCCGGCAGTATTTCACCCTGAATTTTCTGGTAACTGGTATACCGCACTTCCATTAGTCGTTTCTGTTCTGGCCGGGCCAATTGCTGGGAGGCCATTTTAAAATAGGTCGGTTCTACGGTCAGGAATAGTTTATAGAGTTCCAGTGGCATCTTTGGTTTAAGTTCGTAAGCGGTTGCCGTATATCCCACATCGTATCGCCTGTCCTTTAAATCGATAATAGCCTGCCCCAATAACAGGTTCTGAAGCTTTTTAAAATCTATTTCTGAGCCCAGCAAATTGCTCAGATAGCTGAAATCGCCTTCAAAGAATTCGTTGTTTAGTTTGTTGTAGAATGATACCCGCTCAGGGGTTATATAAACCTTTATAACGCCTAACGGAGCGCTCAGCCAGATTACCTCATTCCGTTTCATGCGCAGGCTTACATTCACGCTTTGTTCACTGCTTCCATCCGAATACTCAATACCCAGCCGGCTGTTCAGCGTTTTAAAGTTGACATCTGCGGCCAGATGGTTTCGGATAATCTTACCAGCGGTCAATTTCTGATCTATCTTTCCCTCAGCCAGTATCCTGGTGCTGCTGCAGGAAACCAATAGTCCTGCAGCCAACACTCCTGTCATAATCTGTTTCCAAACAGCAATCTTCATAGGCCTTCTTTCAATTTGTTTGAATAATAAGTGGCTTTTTCCATATCCCCTTTAAGGGAGTAAGCCTCAGACAATGCCCGGTATATCAGGGCATTTAAATCCGATGGGCCAATGAGCAGTTCTTCCCCCATCAGCAAGCTGGAGATGGAACTGTCGATATCTTTTTGCTCCAGGTAGGCCCTTCCCTGCTGATAGTAAAAGTAAGGCTGCAATGGAAATAATTCAATAGCCTCGGTGCTTAAATCCAGTAACTTAGCCCAATTCTGTTCCCTTTCGTTGATTTCCAGCCGCAGCCGGTAATCTGCCACTGACCCTTCAAGAATTTCTGCCTCTTGCTCCTTTGGTGTTGGAACTGCGTTTTTCTCGGCATTGGCGGCCTTAGACAATTGATCCAGTCTGGCCTTAAGCAACCGCATTCCGGGACTGCCCGGAAGACCATTCAGCGCTGTTTCTGCCTTTTGAATCTGCCCATGATCCAGATACCAACTGGCCAGATTTATTTTTAGTTTTGGCGAATCGTATGGAACCACGGCTCTGACTAATTCAAAATCCCGGTATTCCCTGGATAAAATTTCCATGAGTGTATTGAGGTACCAGTATTCTTCAGGAGCAGCGTTCAGGGCTGTAATGGCATAGGTTTCTGCCGCAGCTAATTCCCCGGAAAGCAGCAGGACTTTCGCAAGTTCATGATCGATTACCGGATTGTCTTCTTCCAGTTGTTTGCATTGCAGTAGTAATGCACGGGCACGGTCGTAATTCTCTATTCCCTTCTCCTTAAGGGCTTCAAAAAACAATTCCTGGAAACGATCTGTATACGCTTCCGTATATATTTCAGCGCTGGCAGGCTCTTGTGCGTTCACTCGCGCTAACAAACATAACATTGCCAAGGTCAATAGCCCATATGTAGGTATGAATTTGGCCACTATAATGTTGTTTTTCTTAGATTTTTCCTGTGCTTCCAAAGCCCCCGCTCCCCCGCTGCGAATCGGTTAAAGCCGAAACTTCTTCCCATTCTGCCCTTTCATGCCTGGCAATCACCATTTGGGCAATGCGGTCCCCCTTGCTGATGGTTACCGGATCTTTGGATAAATTCACAAGAATCACGCCAATCTCACCCCGGTAATCTGAATCTATGGTTCCCGGGCTGTTGAGCACGGTAACCCCCTGTTTGGCTGCAAAGCCGCTTCTGGGCCTTATCTGGGCTTCATATCCGGCAGGCAATTCAATAAATAAGCCGGTTTTTACTACTGCCCGCTGCAGAGAACTCAGGGTTATAGGTTCAGCTATTTCAGCCCTTAGATCCATGCCGGCAGCACCTGAAGTCTGATATTGTGGCAGCACATTCCCTGATTTGTTTACGATTTTAACCTTCATTTACCCCGCAGTAATTTCAATAAGACTTCTTTCTCCATTCTGTAAAGAATACCCAAAAATACTAAAAGTAAACCCAGGCCCAGATAAAGGTTGTTGTTAAAACCGTAATAAGATATCACAGAAAAGGCAATTGACAGGCCCATATAAAAACTGATTTTCCGCAGGTTATAAGGAATTGGATAATATTTTCGCCCCAGCGCATAAGATAAGAGCATCATCGTGCCATATGCTGCCAGGGTGGCCCAGGCAGATGCCTGATACCCGTACCGCGGGATAAACATTAAGTTTATTACAATTGTAAGGACCGCTCCAACTGCTGAGATAATAGCCCCAAAGCGGGTGCGGTCGGTAACCTTATACCATACAGACAGATTGTGGTATATCCCCAGGCAAAAATTTGCCAGCAATACTATGGGTACAATCGCCATAGCCTCCCAATAAGCTTCATCCCTTATAAAGAGTACTTTCAGCACATCAGCAAACACCACCACCGACAGCAGGATAAGACTTCCCAGGACAACAAAGTAATTCGTTATCTGCGCATAGGCCTTTTTGGGGTTGTCTGATTGGGAGTGACTGAAAAAAAAGGGCTCTATCCCCAGCCGGAATGCGGTAGCGAACAAGGTCATAAACATGGTCAGGCGATAACAGGCGGCATAAGTTCCCATTTCACTTTTGGCGATTTCTGGAGGAAGCAATTCCGTAAGCAGGTATTTGTCAAATACTTCGTTGATGGTAAAGGCAATCCCGGCTACCATTACCGGCAGGCTGTAACGCAGCATCCGCTTAAAAAGGCCTGTATCAAACCCGCGTTGCAGACGAAAGTAATTGGGGCTCAGAATCAGCAGGGTTATGGCACTGGCGATAAGGTTGGAGATTAGTATATAGGATACTTCATAATCGGGAACATACAGGGCATTCCAGATCCCTTCTGAATCGGATGAGGCCAATTTGGGTAATACAAGCAGAAAGAACAGGTTAAAGCCGATATTGGTACAAACATTGGCGATTTTTATAATCGCGTAAACCCCCGGCTGTTCTTCGGCCCTGAGTTTGGCAAAGGGTATAATCACAAAGGCATCCAGGCAGAGGATCAGAATAAAATAGCCAATATACCGAAGTTCGATATTGAGAAGGTTTGCAAGGCTTTCCCGCATTGCAAAAGCAGCTATCAGAAAAATAAGGGTGCTGCTGCCTACCGATAAAAGCGAGGTAGACAACACACTTTCCTTGTTTACTTCCTTGCTGTAAAACCTGAAAAATGCCGTTTCCATTCCAAAGGCCAGGATTACATTAAAGATGGCAAACCAAACAAAAATCAGCGATACTTCTCCGTATAGCCCCGGAGCCATTACTGCCGTATACAGCGGCACCAGCAGGAAAGACAGCATCCTTGGCAATACCGTTGCCAGGCCGTAGATAAATGTTTGCTTAAATAATTTCTGGAAAAGCTTCAACTAGGGACGCATTAGACGCAAGTCCTAAATTAGGCAATTAGGCAGAACCCGCAAAGTCAGTTTTTTTGACGTCCCGGATATAAGGTGCTGGGTTTTTCTTTTATCCCCTTTATTTTATAGTAATATTTCTTTCCCTCCGATTTTACCAAATAACTCATAACAGCCTCATCCGGCTTGAGTTTAAAGGGAAATTTACGGGTATCGGGAAGCGGCCTTGGGAGTTGATTGCCGACCTCTTTTGTGGAATCTGCATGCATAATGATATCTGTAGGCTCTGTCTGGGCATCTTTATAGGAACCCTCAAGCTTAAAGCCGGTCTCCGTTTCCACAACGGCCAACTTCATGATCCTGCCTCGTACGAAAAGGGAATCTATCACTATAGCCTCCGGGTCAAAAGGGTTCCAGCGTGCTGCAAAATTCATCCCCCTTCCACTGCGCTCCATCCCTCCGCTCCAATACTGAAGGCTGGGGCTGTCTACGGTAAAGGGCGGTTCTGAAACCAGAGACTTCTGGGAAGTACAGGCCACAATCCCCAAAAGGCCTATAAAAAGGATGTATATTATTTTTTTCATTTTTTTTATGCTTAACCCCGTAAAGATAGCTATCCAAATTTGATGCCAGAATCAAATTTGGTCCAGAAACCAGCTTCTGACCGAAAATAGGAGCAATCATTACCGTGTTACAATAAAAAAGCCCTGAATTTGAATTCAGGGCCTTGTTTTGGTTTGTTTGACAGCGCTATTTATTCAAAGCCTCTGCTCCACCAACAATTTCAAGTATCTCGTTGGTAATAGCTGCCTGTCTGGCCTTGTTATAAGTAAGAGTTAACTGCTCCTTAAGTTCTCCGGCGTTATCTGTGGCCTTGTGCATGGCTGTCATCCGGGCTCCGTGCTCACTGGCAAAAGAATCCCTGATGGCTTTGAACAATTGCGTTTTTAAAGATTTTGGGATCAATTGCTCCACAATTTCCGCTTCGGAAGGTTCAAAAATATAATCCGACTTTTCGTTTACAGAATCACTTGGCGGTTGAATGGGCAGGAACTGCTCCGTCATCACAATCTGGGTGGCGGCATTTTTGAATTTGTTATAAACCAGATCAATGCGGTCATAGGTGCCGTTGTTAAACAATTCCATTAGTTCTTCGGCTATCCTTTCGGAAGCCTCGAACGTAAGGTCATCGTATATTTCACTGTGATTGGCGGCAATTGTATAGCGTTTCTTCAGGATATCAAGAGCTTTCTTTCCGATACAGAAGAAGTCTACCTTTTTGCCGGCATAGGTTCCGTCGTGCAGGGAAACGCTCTGTTTGACGATATTGGAATTAAAAGCCCCGCAAAGACCCCGGTTGGAACTGATTGCTACAACCAAAACCTTATTTACATCGCGGATTTCGGCAAACTTACTGCCACTGTCCCCATCCAGGTTTGCACTCAGATTCTGAAGCAGTTCGGTAAGCTTGTCGGCATAAGGACGCATAGCGGTAATAGCATCCTGGGCCTTCTTCAGCTTTGCAGCAGACACCATCTTCATGGCAGAGGTGATCTGCATGGTAGAAGATACCGATGTAATCCGGTTTCGTATTTCCTTTAAGTTTGCCATAGTGTTGTATGCTATTTAAGCGCCCCACCAAAAATATTTGGTATAGGGTATTAACTTCAGGCCTTGTATTTGCTCGATAGCTCCTTGCACACCTGTGTGAGGGTATCTGTGACTTCATCGGTCAGTTTCCCTGCTTTCAGGCTATCCAGAACATCCCGGTGCTTCGCATTTAGGAATTCCAGATAATCGCGCTCGAATTCTTTTACTTTTTCCACAGGAACACCCCTGAGCAGGTTCTTGGAACCGGCATAGATAATCGCAACCTGATCTTCAACTGTGAAGGGGTCATTCTGGGCCTGCTTCAGGATTTCCACGTTTCTTCTTCCCTTTTCAATTACATTCAGGGTGGCCGCATCCAGGTCGGAACCAAACTTCGCAAATGCTTCCAGTTCGCGGAACTGGGCCTGGTCCAGTTTCAGTGTTCCCGCTACTTTCTTCATGGATTTGATCTGGGCAGATCCCCCCACACGGGATACGGAGATCCCAACGTTAATCGCAGGCCGGACCCCCTGGTTGAACAGGTCCTGCTCCAGGAATATCTGTCCGTCCGTAATGGAAATCACGTTAGTCGGGATATAAGCCGATACGTCTCCTGCCTGGGTTTCGATGATCGGAAGGGCTGTAAGGGAACCTCCTCCTTTAACAACCTTCTTAAGGGTATCCGGAAGGTCATTCATGTTTTTGGCAATCTTGTCGTCATCAATCACCTTTGCCGAGCGCTCCAGCAAACGGGAGTGCAGGTAGAATACGTCTCCGGGATACGCCTCACGCCCTGGCGGACGTCTGAGCAGCAGGGATACCTCCCGGTAAGCGACAGCCTGTTTGGAAAGGTCATCGTAAATGATCAGAGCCGGGCGACCGGTATCTCTGAAATACTCACCGATAGCCGCTCCGGCAAAGGGAGCATATACCTGCATAGGTGCAGGATCGGATGCGTTTGCTGCAACGATAGTTGTATAAGCAAGGGCTCCTTTATCTTCAAGAGTCTTGGCAATAGCCGCTACAGTTGAAGCTTTTTGTCCGATAGCTACGTAAATACAGTAAACCGGGTTTCCTGCATCGTAGAATTCTTTTTGGTTGATGATGGTGTCAATACAAACGGTGGTTTTACCAGTCTGACGGTCACCGATTACCAGCTCACGCTGTCCGCGGCCGATAGGGATCATGGCATCAATCGCCTTTACACCCGTTTGCAGGGGTTCATTTACAGGCTGACGGAAGATTACTCCGGGTGCTTTGCGTTCCAGAGGCATTTCAAACAGCTCTCCTTCTATGGCTCCTTTCCCATCGATAGGAGTTCCAAGGGTATCCACCACGCGTCCCACGATGCCTTCCCCTACATTGATAGAGGCTATTCGCTGGGTACGTTTTACGGTATCTCCTTCTCCTACTTGCCTGGAGGGTCCCAAAAGTACTACCCCAACGTTGTCTTCTTCCAGGTTCAGGACAATTCCTTCCAAACCTCCATCGAATTCCACCAACTCTCCGTACTGGGCGTTGGATAATCCGTAAACTCGGGCAATACCATCCCCAACCTGAAGTACGGTACCCACTTCATCAAGGGTAGCCGTTGCCTCAAATCCTGACAATTGCTTCTTTAAGATCGCTGTTACTTCAGCTGCTTTAATTCCGGCCATTTTATTATTTATAAAGGCGATCCGGCCATCCGGATCGGGTTATACAATTAATTCTGTATTAATTCTCTTTTTAAGTTTCCGAGCTTGCTGGCAATGCTGGCATTGTATTCCAGGTCTCCCACACGGAGAATAAATCCGCCGATCAGGCTCTCATCAACAGTATTTTCGATACTTACCTCTCCTCCGGTAATGGATTCGATTTGTTTTAACAATTTCTTTTCCAGCTCTGCTGTAAGAGGCACGGCAGTCACTACTGTTGCGATATCCTGTCCTTTTGCCTTTTCGCATAGCGCAATAAATTCGGAGGCTACTACATCCAGTATTCCTATCCGCTTATTTCTGGAAAGCAGCTTAAACAATTTAAAGCTTAGCGGCTGAGAACCTTTGAATAAAACTTCCATTGCCTTTTCCCTATCTGCAGAGTTCAGTACCGGACTGTTCAGTACATCATTAAGGGATTCATTCCCCTCAATGGTTTCTGCCACCAGGCGCATGTCCTTTTCAACCGTCTTGACTGCTTTCTGCTCTATGGATAGTTCCATAAGCGCCTTGGCATAACGATAAGCTACTCTCCTCTCGCTCATACTACTAGCGTAATTTGATGTCTTCGACCAGCCTGTTAACCAACTTTAGCTGCTTGTCTTTATTATCCAGTTGCCCTGCGAGGACTTTTTCCGCTATTTCCAGTGAAAGGCTTGCAACCTCATTTTTTATGTCGGCGATCGCTGCTTTCTTTTCACCTTCAATGCTTTGCTGGGCCTTTGCGATCATTTTATCACCTTCCGTCTCGGCCTGTGCCTTTGCCTCGGCAATCATCCTTTCTTTAATTTCCCGGGCTTCTTTCAGCATGGCCTCGCGTTCGGCACGAGCTTCCTGCAGCAGTTTTTCGCTGTCGGCAGTTACATTCTGCATCTCTTTTTTGGCATCTTCAGCCGCCGCCAATGCATTTTTGATCCCTTCTTCACGTTCATTAACCGCCTTCAGGATGGGTTTCCACGCAAATTTCCGCAATAAGAGCAGAAGCAGGATAAACAAAATGGTCTGCCAGAAAAAGAGGCCTATCGAAAACTCGTTAATTAATTTTTCCATTGCTTTGTCTTTACCTTATGAATTTTCCTTTAAACTCCGCCCGTTTATACCAACCGCATAAACAGACGGAGTATGATGCTGGTTTAGCCTGCGAAAATCGCGGCGAAACCAATACCTTCAATAAGCGCCGCTGCAATCAGCATCGCTGTCTGAATTTTACCATAGGCCTCAGGCTGACGGGCAATTGCTTCCATTGCGCGTCCACCAATCATACCGATACCGATACCGGCACCGATCACGGCTAAACCTGCTCCTACTACACTTGGAATTTCCATAAAATAATTATTAAAAAATTAAACAATTCAACTATAAATGTGCGAGCTCTGCATCGTCGTGATCGTGCTCGTGTTCTTCAGCGGCAAAACCAAAATACAAGGCTGCCAGCATGGTGAAAATATACGCCTGTAAGAGGGCTACAAGCACCTCTATTAGGGAAATGGCGAAACTCAGTCCAAAAGACAAGGGCCCGCCAACCCAACTTTTAAAAATAAAGATCAACCCGATCAGACTCATGAGTACCACGTGGCCTGCAGTCATGTTTGCATACAAACGAATCAGCAGTGCGAAAGGCTTGATAAACATCCCCAGAACCTCAATTGGAACGAGAATTATATAAATTACCATTTTACCGTACCAGGGCATTCCGTCTCCCAGCGGGTCAAAAATATGTTTCCAGTAGTCTTTGGTGCCTGTGAAATTGGTGATGAAAAATACGATTACCGCCAGGGCCGTGGTTACGGCAATGTTCCCGGTAACGTTGATCCCCAGTGGAGTGAGTCCGAACATATTCAAAAACCAGATAAAGAAAAATACAGTGAGCAGAAAGGGCATGTATCGCTTGTATTTCTTCTCCCCGATATTGGCAATGGCAATGTCGTCCCTTATGTACAAAACAATAGGCTCAAAAAAGCGACCTGCTCCTTTAGGAATGCTGCCATTACGGGCATAGCTCCTGGCCAGGCTGCTGAATAACCATATCAATAAAAGCCCGGTTACGAGCATCATCACCACGTTTTTGGTGATGGAAAAATCAAGTGGCTTTACATTGGTAGGATGGTGATCCTCGTCAAAGTTGATTGTCCCTTCTGCGTCTGTGCGATAAATTTTTCCATGCTCCAGGGCATAATAATTCCCGCCTGCTTCTGCAACAGTTTCTCCGTGGTGTAATTGCGAAGAGGAAAATATTCTCAATCCGTCGTCCCAGAGAATCACAGGCAGTGGAAAACCAAAATGGACCTCTTCCCCTTCCTCGTTAGTCCAGGAGGTTATTGTGAAATCATGAGAATCCCGAAGGTGATGCTCAATAAATTCCTTTACTATTTCCTTGCGGCTCTGTGGAGTTTCTCCCGTATTTGTGCTGCTTTCTTTGGCGATCGCATTTTGACCCGACAAAAGGATTACAAAAGCAAAAAGGTACTTCACCAGGATTTTATGCATGTCTCTAGGATCTAAGGGTCTCTAAAAATCGGTGCAAATGTACGGCATTCCTTTAAAAAGAAAAAAGCATTTAAATTTTATTTTAAAGCTTTGGAAGCTAGCGGAATCAGGGGGTGTTTTTTTCCATATTCCGCAACAGGAGGGAGGCAAAAAGTGTTTCCAGGATCAGGGCTACTGCATAGGGTACGAAAAAGGCCGCAAACTCGGAACGGCCGAGGCTGCCATCAGAGGCATATCCCGGATAGAAGAAAACAAAGAAACCCAGAAATTTTAGGAGGCTGCCCGCAATAAACAAAAAGCCAATCTGGTTTTTGAGTTTCTGTCGAAAAACATAGAGCAGCACAACAATTCCAAAGGCCAAAATAAAGTTGAAGAGATAAGTGCCCGGCAGGGCCTCACCGAATACCTCAAGCCCATACTCAATGCGAAGCCAGCAGTGTATCCCAAAAGCTATGCCAAGGCTAAACAAGAGGATTGCAGCGTAACGCAACAGAAAACCTGCATCCTTCATCAGTATTTGACCTGTTTGATTTGTCTGAGTACGACCCAAAGGGAAATCCCGACACCCAAAAGGGTTGCAAAGGCTGTAAAAATTCTTTTTTCAGTTGCGTAATAACTATCGAGCCACATTCCTCCGCGGGCAAACAAATAGATAATGACCCCCATTTCTATGGCAATGCCTGAGAGGATTGCGAGGTTTTTTATAGGGTTCCTATTTTTCTTATCAGGAGGCTTTGGCACGTTCGGATGTGTTGGCAGGGCCTCCGCCGGATGGTTTCATCCCGGAAGCAGCAGAAGTGGGTGCACTGGCAGTACCAACGGCGCCTTTCCCCTTCATGGTGCAGGAGGCGTTAAAAGTAGCTCCGGGTTCCACGGCCAGTTTGGAAACGCTAACGCTACCTTCAATAACCGCTGAATCCTTCAGAGAAAGCAGTTCAGAAACGAATAATTCTCCATTAAAGCTGCCTTCTATATCTGCATTCACGCATTCTACTTTTCCATGGATATAGCCACCCTTTCCAATGACTACCTTCCCGGAAGTTTTTACATTTCCATCCAGTTTTCCGTCAATGCGGAAATCGGCTTCGGAAATAATATCTCCTTTGATTTTGGTGTTCTTTTCGATTCGGTTGGGTTGTCCTCCAATTTCGTTCATAGCTCTGGGTTTTTTGTTATCTGAAAACATGGTAATTAGGGTTTTGGGGATTGTATTGTGTTTCTGTAATCGTCTATATTCTTATGGACCTGGATAATTTTATAGTTGGAGGATAAAATTACAAAATTCTCACGCTCAATAAGATAATCCTTGTTGTTTTTTAGCAGTTCCAGGTATCCCAGAGCAAAGTCACGTGAAGGGAAGCCATGTACCACCACATAGGCGTCTTCCAGATCATAGATGTCTCTGGATACTCGGTTTTTATAATTTAGGTCCTTAAGGGATTTCTCCAGTTTTCCTGCAAGCTTTTCAGCTTCCTCAACCTGGTAGCGCTTAAAGGGAAAAACAACTTTCCAGTTTTCCCGTCCTTTAGAGTCATTTGCCCTTGAAAATTCTTTGTTTTCCAATTGCGGAATCTGTTCGTCTATCATGGTTTGGGCCTGCTTGCCCTCCGGGCTGTTGGGGTAATTGAGCGCCACGTAATTAAGGGCTTCCTTAAATGCAATAAACCCCTGCAAACGGCCAATTGCATTTGCCTTAAGCAGTTCCAGCTTTGGAACAATCGGATCTCCTGTAAACTGATTGATACTCTTCTCTGCCCCGGTTATCACTTCCAGAAAGCGTTGCTCGCGGAAGGCCCTGAACAATTCCCCATATCTGCTGTCCGGACTGTTTTCAAGGGCAGAAAGTTCTATTTCGGGATTGGTGAGGATTGCTGCATACCGGCTATCTGGGTGGTTCTGGATGATATCGGAGCGCATATCTTCCCAAAGCGGACTGTCTACTGCCTCATAAATCTTCAACAGGTTGTATTTGGAAGGGAGTATCAGGCGCTCCTCCGGATTGGAGGCAAGCACCCTTTCAAGTTTGCCCGCTGCCAGCATCAGCTCTTTGAATTTCTCCTTGTAAATAAGCCCCAACTGATAATTTGCAAAATTTCGCTCGTGCTGAAGACTGTCAACTACGAGCGGGTCTTTTGGTATGCGATCCAGATAAAAATCAAGAGAATAGCGCTGCTCCTCCGAAAAAAGGTCTGCCTCATCCCCGCTGTCCAAATCGGCGGTCAGGGCCTCCTGCTCTGTCAGAATACGAGCCTTATTGCTCCATCTCCAGTTATCCTCCAGTTCCCTGTTCCCCCACTTGTTGGTAAATGCTGTTTTCCCGTATCCCAGGCTGGTGATATTATAGAAATAAAATTTACCCTTGTTCTGTTTGCCTCCTTTGGTTTCCGCAAAAGCAGCGAATCCTGTACTTGCCTGCTGCTCCTTCTTCAGGGCTTCTGCTTCGGCAACAGCCTTCAGGGAGTCTATATGGTTCTGAAAATAAATTTCCCGCTCTACCGGGCTCATATTGTAAATCTGAATAACGCTATCAGTATACTGAACAACTTCCTCGTAGGCAATTACATCATCCAGGTTGTCCCTTTTTTTCCGTATGGCCCGGAAAGTACGGGTATTCTCGTCCAGGTTCAGCAAAACACTGTCATAATAGGCCCCGGCGGTCCGGTAAGAGTTTTCGTCGAAATAGTGATCTGCAAGGTCCTGATAATTAAGGGCGTTCAGCTGAGGTTTAAGCTGCGTTTTTCTGAGCGATTGGTTGTAATAGGACAGGGCCAGGCTGTCCGATCCGGTTTGCTGGTGGTGTTCTGCCAATTGCCGGTAAATAATGTCCAGAAAAGGACGGTTCTCCCGGTCTTCTTCGAGTTCAGTCAGGTATTCCAGCAAGTCCTCTTCATTTTCGGGATCTACCGGCGTATTCTGTATTTTTCTCAAATGGGCATTGATAAGGTATACCCTGGGAATCCTTCTGTTTAGCGCAATAATTTTATCAAAGGCAATATTGGCGCTGTCTTTATAGTCCAGCTGGTTAAACAGCTGTCCGATGATGAACAGATATCTTCCTCTTTCAGCCGGCTTGCGTGTATAGGCGACAGCCGTTTTTAATTCCTGTATGGCAGTGTCCGGGGCATTCAGGTTAATATAGGCCTGTCCCATAATAGCCCTCGCATCGGCATATTCCTGGTCTTTTAGCCGTTCAAATTTAAAAAGGCGTTTCAGGTTTTCAATGGCCAGTTCCTCATAACCCAGGCGGATGTTGGTTTTTTCCCTCCAGATAGTTGCCTCGTTCAGCTTGTCGCTTTCCTCGTATTTCCGCAGTACATAATTAAATGCTTCCAGGGCGGGGATATAACGCTCGTCAAAGTATCGCGATTTTCCGAGCAGCAAGAAGGCCTCATCGGTTTGAGGATTGCGCTCCAAATCGGAAATATCCATACTGTGTTTCTGGATAGCTTTGGCAGCTTTTTCTTCGGCTTTAAGGAAATTGGGGTTGTTATCCTCCGAATCCAGTTTAATCTCGCCCGATACTTCCAGGCGCTCTACCGGAAGGATTTCCCAGTAGTTATCTCTGTACGATTCATTGAGTTGTTCACGGCCCTCTTCAAAGGCCAGGTTCCCGTTATAAAGGACATTATACTTGGTATTCAGGGCATGCCAATTCCTATTGACAAAAGAGTCTTTCTTGGTGGAACATCCCACCAACATAACTCCCGCGCCCAACAGGTAAAACAAAAAATTGAAACGAAGCTTCAAAATTCCCGGTATTCTTATGTATCCTTAACTACAAAAGGCAGTTTTTAGTATGCCGGGACACTGCAAATCAGAAGATATTGATGTCTTATTCAGGAAATAACCTCTCAGAAGCTCTTTAGCAGTAGTTTTTACCGGCTGCAGGGCTATCCTGGCAGGGGCTAGTTATCAAAGAATGCTTCCAGCTCTTTCAGGGTCTTTGGAGAGGTCTCAATATCCTTAACAACTACCCCTTTATCTAGCACCACAATACGTTCGCAAACCTCGGTTACATGAATCAGGTCATGACTGGAAACCAGCACGGTTACTTCCCGGTTGGCGGCCAGGTCCTTCAATATTTTTTTCAGACGGATTTGGGTGGTAGGGTCCAGGTTGGCAAAGGGCTCATCCAGGATGATTACCTCAGGGTTTCCGATGAGCGAAGCCACAATCCCCACTTTTTTCTGATTCCCTTTTGAAAGGTCTCTGAGGTATTTCTTCTGATTGAGGATTTCCCCGTGAAAGAAATCTTCAAATCCTCCAATAAGCGCATCTACATCCTGCTTGCTTTGCCCCCTTAATTCCCCGATAAAATAAAAGTATTCCTCAGGGGTGAGATAACCGATCAGGAAACTTTCATCTATAAAAGCAGAGGTAAAGGGTTTCCAGGCCTCACTTTTACGCACTTCAATTCCATTGTTGGTAATCCCCCCTGAACTGGGTTCAATAAGGTCAAGTAAAAGGCTGAAGAATGTTGTTTTTCCGGCCCCATTGTTCCCTACCAATCCGAAGCACTGCCCCTTTGGGATATCCAGCTTTTCAATATTGAGAACGGTTTGAGCCCCGTATGTTTTTGTTAGGTCTACTGAGACAATCATAATTTTCTTTTTGATCAGGCCTTTTGTTTATAGGCCAGCAGGGTTTTGTATTTTTCTTTTTTGTAAATCTTTTCGATCAGAGAGAACACCTTGTTTTTAAAGGCATAGCCAATAACACCTGACAGAGCAACCAGGATAAAGCCCGTGGTCTGGTCCCAAATAAAATCTCCCAGCCAGTAAATTAGTATGGGCAGAAGCAATTTGGGAATAGTAAGCAGCAGGGTTTTGGCATTAAAGGATTGGCTGTCTCCAAAAGCCTTTTTGTTGGATGTAAGATCAATTGGGGTTTTGATATAAGCCCCTCCCCACAAGACCAGGTAGGAGTTTACCCCGATATTGTAAACAGCCCCTACCACAACGGCGAGATAGGCCTTCCAACCGAAATAGAGATAGAAGACAGATACCAGCGTACTCAGTGCAGTAGCAATCACAATAAGATACCATTTGGAACTCAGATATTCGCGATACTGTATATTCTGGCTCATCATTAAAGGGTAGTAGGCACTGTCCCAGCTGGGGACAAATTGCCCGAAACTGAAGAGAAAGCCGCCAGAAACGAAAATCCCTGCAAATATTTGCCATACCGGTGACTCATACACTTCCAGGCCCCCTGAGAAAAATAACAATCCGTAAAAAAGGAAAAGGACACTCATCAGGACTGTAGTTTTGGAGCGCTTGTTCCGGCGAATGAGTTTGATGTCATTCTTGAGGAAAGTTCCCAGGTTTCCAAAGCGGTTGAGCCAGACGTAATCCTCCGTTTTACCCTCGGTCGTTTTGCTTGCTAAACCTCCATCCAGGAACATGTGTTGCCTGAAATATCTGAAGGCATACCAGGTAATGGCTACCAGCAGCCCCCACGCCAGTATGGCGGTAAGTGGGGTGTCAAAAAACAGATCAAATACCGGGGCAGTGTAAAGGGTAATATCAAACCACCCGTAATACTGACTGATCCCCAAAATGGCCAGGATAATAATGATTGGGTAAAAAATCCGGTCCTGATTATTCATGGTGATATTCAGGAAATTGTTGGAATAAAACAGTGCGAACATCGCCAGGTGCCATCCTACAACGGATACCGGGTCATAGCCTTTAACCAGCAATACTACCGAAAAAGGAATAAAGAAGAAGGCGTGCATGATATTGAAAAAAGAAAGCACCGTCTTCCCCAGAGAGTACTGTACCACCTGGGCCTTCTTAAAGGGAAGGTACAGCAGGGGTTTTATATTCATCACCGGCATTTTCTGCAGCATATACCGCAGGTAGAGATCAAAAACCAGGTAATAAACCATGTAGCGGTTAACCACCCGCAAGGGATCGCCAAGGCCTGCCTTTTCAATGATGAAAAAAGATCCAATTCCCAGGGATAAAAAGACCAGGATAAAATAAAGGGCTCCCAGGGCCATCAGGATTTTAAACCAGATATTGGTTGCGAAAGACGCAGACCGAAAAAACGCCTTCCACTGAAGACGGATAAAGTGTTTGAACATAGGGTTGGTGCTAATCGTTCAGCAAGTTAGTATCAGAATAGAAATTTTTGTTACAAAAGACTTAAAATTAATGTCAAAATTAGAAGAAAGCGCTGCAATGCTTAGTTTTGCAGCAAAATTCGCAAAAAAAATGAGCAGCTTTTATCCCTTAGAAGTTTCTAATATCGATAAACTTACTCCCAATTCTGTAGCGGTAAGCCTGCAAATACCTGCTGAACACAGAGAAGCATTCCGTTTTGATGCCGGACAGTACATTACCATACGCCATAAAAATGGAGATAGTGAAATCCGAAGAGCGTATTCGATTTCCTCGGCTCCGCGAAAAGAAGAACTAACCATAGGGATAAAAAAAGTAAAGGGGGGTACTTTCTCGGTCTATGCAAATGAACAACTGCAAACAGGAGACGTACTGGAGGTGATGCCCCCGGAAGGAAGGTTTGTCCTAAAGCCTGATAGCAAATACAAAAATGTGCTGGCTTTTGCTGCCGGTAGTGGAATCACACCCATAATGAGCATTTTGAGGACAGCGCTTCAGGACAGACAAGACCTCAATTTTGTACTTGTTTTCGGAAACCAAAACCGGGAAGAGACCATGTTCTACAAGGATCTTCAGGATCTCAAAGAAAAATATAACGATCGGTTTCATTTATATCATCTCTTTAGCCGCAATCAGGAATCCGACAGTTTATTTGGGCGCATTGAGAACAGTACTGTCAATTATGTTTTGCGCAATAAGCACAAAAGTGTGGATTTTGATGCCGCATATCTTTGCGGACCATTGCCAATGATCGATGCCGTACGGGATTCTCTAAAAGCCAATGGGATGACGGAAGACCGTATTTTCCATGAGCTCTTTACCGAACCCGAAGCTGAGGCCTCTTCAGAAACACCCCTGGAAGGAACAACCCGCCTGGAGGTTACATTGGATGATGAAATCCATCAGCTGGAAATGGACCAGAAATCTTTGGTGCTGGACGTGGTATTAAATGCCAAGATCGATGCCCCTTACAGTTGTCAGGGCGGGGTTTGCAGCACCTGTATTGCCAGGGTTACGGAAGGATCGGCGCATATGGAGAAAAATCAGATCCTCACCGATAGTGAGCTGCAGGAAGGTTTTATACTGACCTGTCAGGCCCATCCGACCTCAGCAGTTCTGAAAATAGACTATGACGACGTCTGATTCTTTGCTCACAAAGCCTTTTCCTCCAATACTTTAGATGCGTGTGAATAGCCTATTTCAAAGGCTTTTTCAATTCCTTTTTTGTCCAATACCCCAATTTTTTCCAATGCTATTGGTTCAAAAATCAAATCGCAATTATTAATTTTTTCCCGATTAATCGCGTAGAGCATCAGGGCTGTGGTACGATTGGCCAGTTGAAAGGAAGATCGGATTTCGCTGTCCTGTACCTCCTTGATCACCGAAACATTGCTGCCAATGACAAAGGAAGCCCGCTCCTGTATCGGTTCCAGGGGAAAATTGTTCATAATTCCACCATCCGAATACAGTTGGTTATTAAGTCTGACGGGGCTGAATAATGGCGGGAGTGCGGCAGAGGCCAGAAGGGGACGGATGAGTTCGCCCTTGGAAAAAAAGGCCTCTTTTCCCCTTAGTATATCGGTAGCCACCACAAAAAGAGGTTTGGGGAGCGCTTCAAAAGAATTCTCGGGCCAGTATTCCTCAAAAACCCTGTGGTAACGGTCCGTATCCATCAAGCCGGGTTTTCCAAAACTGAAAAAATTATACCGGAATAAAGGCGTTTCCTTAAAAAAGGAAAGCATTTCTGAAACGGATCTGCCCTTGGCATAAAGGGCTCCAACCAGTGCCCCTACACTACTGCCCGCTATCCAATGAGGGCTAATATTGTGTTCCTGCAGGGCTTTAAGTACTCCGATATGGGCCATGCCGCGCACGCCACCACCGGAAAAGACCATTCCAATTTGTTTTGCTTCCGGGAGCTTCATCCTTATTTGCTTGCTCAGTAACCAAAACTATCAATATTTATGTAGATTTTACATATCAATGCCAACAAGGCATTTAATTTGGTCCGAAGGACTCGTTTTTAAGCCTGCTTTGCCTGTTGGTTATAGCAGGTAAAACGTACCGGGTGGTCGGTAGTTAGCTTTAGAATACCAATAAGACGAATCTGGCTGCCATTAAACAGCTTCAAGAGACCTTTTGACCATACTTTCCAGAGTTGGCAGAGCTTTCTAATACTATTGACAAACCGGGTAGTCTGTTTAGTATATCTTATGCAAGCTGTTAAAATTACATCCTGATGTAATGTAAAAAAGCCCTTCCCGACCATATAGGTGTTCATTTTATCGTAAGTTTAAGCACAACAAATAAGGCAGGCCATTTTGAGACCCCCGGACACAGCTATTCTAGTCTTCGCCCAATCCGCGAAAAAAGATTCCCTTGACAAAGGGGTGTTAAAAGGAGAGCTGCTTTTTGACCAGCTGACACAGGAAGCGATTCAAAAAGCAAAAAGGAGTGGCCTCCCATATTTCCACATCGGTGAACAGCAACAGGTGGGTGCCCATTTCGGGATACGTCTGACCAATGCCATGCAGGGCATTTATGAAAAGGGCTATAAAAAGCTTATTGTCATTGGCAATGACAGCCCGGATCTGAAAACAGCAACCCTCATCCAGGCCGCGAATATGGTAGATGCAGGAAAACCGGTATTGGGTCCTTCAAACGATGGAGGGGTCTACCTGATCGGTTTAGACCGATCCGATTTTCATTTTGAAGCGTTTATCAAATTACCCTGGAATCTGGGTAGCCTAAGAACGGCCATGACATCGTGGCTCAATACATTAAGCGCTGAGCCATATAACCTGACTCCTTTAATGGAACTGGATTCAGAATGGGACTTTAAGGTATGGCTTAAATTAAACACCCAATCGGGCAGGCGGCTGCTTAAGCTGTTTTTGCTGATTTTGACCCATTTCGCCACAGCTGTCTCCGCTGTAATACTATTTTTGCGGAAAATCTATTTCAGAATATTCAGAAACAAAGGATCTCCGGACCTGCTAAGGATAAGCTTTGTTTAATTAGGGTAGTTGCTTTTACTGCCATTTCATTTATTCTGAATTCATTTTATGAAAATCTTAGTTTGCCTGATGGCCTTTGGCCTGGGCGCCGGATTATACGCACAGCAAACTGTAAGCGGTACTGTACGAGATTCCAACGGGAGCCCCATTCCTTATGTAAATGTCCTTTTAGCCGGAACCACTACGGGTACCAGCTCAGATGAAAATGGGGTATACCGATTGGAACTTCCCAAACTTTCAGGGGAATTAATTTTTTCAACCCTGGGATACACTTCTTTCCGGGCAGCTATTTCAGGCAAAAATCGTATCGATGTCGTTTTGCAGGAAGATAGCCAGGTCCTACAGGAAATTGTGTTAACAGCGCTGGGGGAGCGCAGGGAAGTCAAAAAACTCGGATATTCCGTTCAAAGCATTGACCCTAAAGGGGTTAGCGAGGTAAAATCGATAAATTTCCTTGATAACCTCAGCGGAAAGGTGGCCGGGCTTTCCATTAGCCAGGGCGCTACTGGAGTGGGATCCTCTTCAAAAATCAGCATAAGGGGCGAAGCATCCTTTTCGAATAACAATCCACTGTTTGTGGTAGACGGGGTTCCCATTAACAACAACACCATAATCAATTTTACAAACGAGGCCGCGGCAGGTTTTCAGGAGATCGATTTTGGAAACGGAGCTATGGAAGTAAACCCGGATGATATTGCAGAGGTTTCTGTATTAAAAGGGCCGGGTGCAGCGGCCCTGTATGGAACGAGGGCCTCCAATGGGGTTATCCTGATTGAAACAAAATCGGGAGCTGAGACACCGGGTATGGGGATCAGCTATTCCAGCAGTTTTTTTGTAGACCGGGCCTTTCGCCTGCCTGATTTTCAAAATACCTACGGCCAGGGAAATTCCGGGCAATTTGAGTTTGTAGATGGCCTGGGGGGAGGTGTAAATGACAACATTACCTATAGTTGGGGTCCCAGACTGGATCAGGGCACCCTGATCCCTCAGTTTGACAGCCCGGTGATACTAGCCGATGGCAGGACTGTTCGGGGAGGGGACACTTCCCTTTACAACGGACTCCCTATCACTCCTACCCCTTTTGTCTCACATCCGGACAACCTGAAGGATTTTTACGAGACAGGAACAACTTTTATAAACAACCTTTCCGTTTCCAATGCGTTTGACAAGGGAAATTACCGGCTTTCCTTTACAGATTTGCGATCAGAATCCATTATACCGGGAGTAAATCTGGACCGACAAACCCTGCATGCAAAGTTAGGTTTTCAACCAGACAAACGGTTGAATATCAATGCCACCGTAATGTATGTAAATTCTCAGTCCGACAATCGCCCGGCCAACGGGTATGGTTCTGAAAATGTAAATTACTCCCTTGTAGCCTGGGGGCCAAGGTCGTTAAACATCAGAATTTTAGAGGATTACTGGCAACCTGGCCTGGAAGATATACAGCAGTTTTCCTATAACTACACTTTTTTTGATAACCCCTACTTTATTCTGTTTGAGAATCGGAATTCCTTCCGGCGAGACCGGGTTTTTGGAAACCTTTCCGCTAAATATAAAATTACGGAGCAACTGGAAGTTTCCATACGAAGCGGGATGGATTATTCTTCGGAGGCCAGGCAATTGCGACGCGCTTACAGTTCCAACCGCTTTCGCAATGGGGCCTATGCCGAACACGATGTCTTTTACAGGGAAGTCAATACGGATTTTCTGTTCAATTATCGGAACAACTACGGGGATCTTTCCGTTGACCTCTCATTTGGAGGCAATCGTTTGGATCAGAAGGCAATCAACAAACAATCCCAAACCACCAGCCTGGCACAGCCCGGAATATACCGACTATCCAACGCCGCTTCCCCTGTAGAGATTTTTGATTTCGAAGCCAGAAAAAGGATAAACAGCCTGTATGGCATAGCCCGTCTGGGATATCGGGATCTGTTATTTCTGGATATTACCGGAAGAAATGACTGGTCCAGTGCACTTGCAACCCCAACTTCCGTTGCAAACACTGATTTCTTTTACCCATCTTTTTCTTCCAGTCTAATCCTCTCCGAATTACTGGAATTCCCAAAGGCGTTTTCGTTTGTGAAGCTGCGTGCCAGCTGGGCTCAGGTAGGGAACGATACCAATCCCTACCAGACTAACAGCACCTTTATTGCTCAAACCCCCTTTAACGGGCAACCCACCTTCAGCGATCAGGCAAGCATACCGAATTCGGCACTACTTCCGGAACAAACCAGTGCACTGGAGCTTGGGGCTGATTTGCGGTTTTACGGGGGAAGGCTTGGTATAGACATAGGCTACTACAACAATATTACACGCAACCAGATTATCTCCCTGCCCATCGGTATTTCTTCCGGTTATACCCAACAAGTGGTGAACGGCGGGCGGGTTCGCTCCAGGGGACTTGAAATAATCCTGAACGCCAATCCCGTCTTCAGCGAGAGGTTTTCCTGGTACACTCAGTTAAATTTTAGTGCCAACAGGGCGATAGTTACAGATCTTCCGCAAGAAGAAGGGCGGCTGACATTGGCATATTCCAGGATTTACGATTCACAAAACCAAACGGTATTTTTACAGGTAGAAGAAGGTGGGCGCGTTGGAGACCTCTATGGGACAGGTTATTTAAAAAATGATTCGGGCCAATTCGTGCTTACTCCCGAAGGCCGTTTTATACCGGATAATACCCTTAAAAAGCTTGGAAATTACAATCCTGACTTTACCCTGGGCTTTTCCAACGACCTCAACCTGGGAAACTGGAACCTCAACTTTTTGTTGGACTGGCAGCAGGGAGGTATCCTGGTTTCACGGACAAGGGCCCTGGGTAACGTAGGGGGCCAATTGGCTGAAACAGCCTTCCGTCCGGAATCTGGTATTATCGCTGATGGGGTCGTAAATGTTGGCTCAGCGGAAAATCCGGTCTACCAACCCAACACTGTGGCCGTTAGCGCAGAAAGTTACTACCGCCAATTCTATGACCGCAACCACGAGGAAAACAATATATACAACGCTTCCTTTCTGAAATTACGGCAATTTTCACTGGGGTATACCTTCCGGAATTTTGAACTCTTCCGAAAGGATGCCTTGTTGCAAATAGCCTTAATCGGGAGGAATTTATTTGCCATAACCGAAAACCCCCACTTTGATCCCGAACAATTCGCAGTACAGGGACAAGGCTTTATCAGCGGGGTAGAAGATATGTCTTATGCCACCACACGTAGTATTGGAATGAAAGCCAGCGTGAAATTTTAAATAAATCAGGATGCAAAAAACAAGCTCGCTAAATATGGTCTCCCTAAAAAAACTGTTCTTCAGTGCTTTCCTTCTGGGATCCTTAACATCGCTGATCAATTGTACCAAGGACTTTGAAGAGATCAATACAAACCCGAATGCCCCATTGCAGGTACAACCGGAGCTATTATTGCGTCAGGTCATTTATGACTTTGGGGAACAAATGTCTTACGAAGGATTTACTGCCGGGAATTTGCTGGGACAGTATACGACAGCCCTGGACTTTAACCTCTTTGATCGCCACGACCTGAAATCACCCCAGTTGGGAGGAAACCCATGGCCGATCTTATATCAGAATCTCCGTGACAATGAAATATTACTGCAGCAGGCCCTTGAGAGTCCTTCTGCAACCGTCTATGAAGGACCAGCCCGCATTCTGAAAGCGTATATGGCTGCTGTACTTACCGATTTATACGGAGACGTACCTTATTCGGTAGCTTTTCAGGGTAAAACGCTGACCGTAACACCCGAATACGATTCGCAGGAGTCCATCTACACCGGCCAGGATGGCATCCTCGAGAATCTGGACCTGGGCCTTGCCGCAATCTCCGCATACAATGGTTCTAGGGCTCTGGAAGGAGATATTCTCTTCAACGGGGATTTGGAAGGCTGGAGGCGCTTCGGGAATTCCCTTAAGATTAAATCGCTGATACGAATCTCTGCGGTTGCAGATGTGGCCCCAGCCTTACAGGACCTTTATGACGAAGCTTCCTTTATAATGCAAAACAGCCAGAATGCCACTTTTGATTTTACGGATGGGGAGCCCAATAACTTCAGGTTGGCCAGGTTACGGATTGGGGATTTCAACAATTTTGTCCTCTCGGAAACCATGGAGGAAGTCCTGACCGGGCTGCAGGACCCTCGGCTTGAAATCCTGTATCGCCCTTTCGCCAATAGTCCAGATGGCAGTTTTAGTGGTTTGCTCAATGGTATTGACGCCTCCCAGACCTCTATTGCCCTGGCAGATTATTCACTTACCGGAACCGTATTCAGGGAAGAAAGCGGCCGGCTGGATGCCAATTTTATAACGGCCTGGGAAACGAACTTCCTTCTGGCAGAGGCTGCCCATAAATCCCTGATTAATGCCGACGCACAGGCGCTTTATGAATTGGCTGTGGCACAAGCCTTCGAGTACTGGGGTGCTGCTTTGCCTGTGGGCTATCTCAGCGGTGCGGCATCTTTTAACAACCCGGATAGCAGTCCGCTACAACAAATAATAACACAAAAGTGGATCGGGAATACCATTAACGGATATGAGGGTTGGATTGAATACAGAAGAACCGGGTTCCCGCTGTTAAAAACCATTTCGGCCAGTTTAAATAATGACCTGATACCCGTGCGCATGCCCTATCCGGCAGAAGAGGAGGCTCTGAACAACAGCAACTATCAGGAGGCTTTTGAAAATACGGAAGGCAATAGTATAAACGTCCCGGTGTGGTGGGATGTAAACCTGTAGGTAATGAATGTAAATGAATGGCAATGGATAATACTGATAGGGCTCAGCCTGGCATTGTTTTTCTTTGCTCCATATGCAAAAAATACCAATCAGTTTTTTAAAGCCCGGATTGCGAAAAGATCCCCGGGCGTCCTGGCCCTGACCGGTAGTCTGGTCATTTCCTGGATCTTTGCAAAAAGTATTACCAATGCCGCCAACCTGGGGATGGAATTCGGTATTGTGGGAGGGGTGGCCTATGCAGGCTACTATCTCTCCTTTCTGGTCGCCGGCTGGATTATTTACCGATTGCGCACCATTGGTGGTTTTGCCAGCATCCACCACTTCCTCAATACCCGTTTTGGCAAGCAGGCCTGCTGGGTATTTTCCTTGCTTATTGCTATCCGCCTTTTTAACGAGGTTTGGAGCAACACCATGGTCATCGGATCGTATTTTGGTTCGGTTGGGGATACTGCTTACTATCTCGCGATAATTCTCTTTACGGTCTTAACCCTGGCGTATGCCCTCAAAGGCGGATTAAGCAGCTCCATTTTTACAGACCTTATACAGATGGTGCTGTTTGCAGTGCTTTTACTCGTGCTGCTGGCCGCTATTTTTGGTCCGGACACTTCTTATGGGATGGGTGAGGCATTGCAGTCCGGGAGCTGGACAATGAGTACCGGAATAAACCTGATGCTGGCTGCCATTTTACAGTCTTTGAGTTATCCATTTCACGACCCGGTACTAACAGACAGAGGGTTTATATCTTCCCCACGAGTGACCCTTAAAGCATTTTTATGGGCAACCGTGATTGGGTTTATCTGCATCGTTTTATTCAGCCTGGTGGGTGTTTATGCGCGTTTTGAGGGAATGCAGGGACAGGCTGCGGTTCAGGTGGGACAGGCCTTTGGTGTAGTCGTTTTGCTGATTGTAAACATCATTATGATTACCTCAGCCGCCTCCACCCTGGATTCCACCTTTGCCTCATTTTCCAAGCTTATTGCGCTGGACCTGGGGCTGGGAAATCGCGTAAGCCTGGGTCGTGCCAGCATGGTTGCCCTTGCAATTCTGGGATCCATTCCGGTATTCCTGGATGCATCCATACTTTCAGCTACCACCATTAGTGGGACCATGGTAATTGGACTTTGCCCTGTATTTATCTGCTGGCGCTCCAAGCCTCCCAAATCCAGCTTTTACCTCAGTATTGGCTGCGGTTTGCTTTTTGGATTTGCCCTTGTACTTAACTGGTTTCCGGAAAGACTGATCTTATCCAAGGGGGCGTATGCTCCCCTTTTGTGGATCAATCTGTGGGGGTTGTTGAGTTGTTTTATTGTTTATTTAATCCCATTATGGCTAAAAAGAATATAGATAATATTGGTTCTTTAAGAGGTAAGGTCCTCCTATTTGGCGGAGTCTACAGCAATCTTCATGCCCTTGAGGCCCTGATCCGTATTGCGGAAGAGGCAGGGATACCTCCTGAAAATTGCCTCTCAACCGGCGACCTGCTGGGGTATTGTGCCTTCCCGGAAGAGACAGTGCAACGCTTCAGGAGCTGGGGGGGCAGGAGTATTGCCGGCAATGTAGAATTACAACTGGCCGAAGGCTCAGATGACTGCGGTTGTAACTTTGAAGAAGGCGGGCGTTGCGACTTGTTTTCAAAACAATGGTTCCCGTATACGCGTGAGCATTTATCAAAGGATTCCATGAACTGGGTAGCCGCCCTCCCGGAGCACATTCGCTTTACCTATGGTAATCGTCAAGTAACAATAGTTCACGGGTCTTCACGGGAAGTTTCCGAATATATCTTTGCTTCCTCCCCTGAAAACCGCTTTCGTGAGGAATTTGAAAGCACACAATCTGATGTAATCGTGGCCGGGCACAGCGGGCTGCCTTTTGTCAAGAAAATAGGTTCCGCTACCTGGTTGAATCCAGGAGTAATCGGGTTACCCGCCAACGATGGCACAAGCCGTGTATGGTACATGGTTCTCGATTCCGAAACAGAGGAGGGATCTCTTGGGTTTCACCACCAATCATTGGAATATGACGCAGAAGCCGCTTCCAGGGCAATGTTACAAGCCCGGCTACCTGAAGCCTATGCAGATACTTTGATTTCCGGAATTTGGGATAATATGGAAATCCTTCCCCCTAAGGAGCAGGCGCAACAGGGAATCCCACTGCAATTGGACAATAAAAAACAAGACAATAATCATAAATCAAATAAAGAAATGGCAGCAAATTATTACGATCCGGCCGATTTGAGAAAATTTGGCAAGATCACCGAATGGAGTGAAGAATTGGGAACGAAGTTCTTTGATTACTATGGAAAGGTTTTTGAAGAAGGGGCCCTGACCGCCCGGGAGAAATCCCTTATTGCCCTGGCGGTGTCTCATGTTGTTAAGTGTCCCTACTGTATAGATGCTTATACGAAAGATGGGCTGCAACGCGGAATCACCAAAGAGGAAATGATGGAAGCCGTACATGCAGGTGCCGCCATAGAAAGCGGTGCTACCCTGGTACACGGCGTACAAATGATGAATAAATACAATAAACTTTCGATGTAGGATAAATTTTGTATTCTGAAAGGAGTCCTGTATCATTATAAAAATAGACTATGGCAACGAAATCACTGAAAGCTAGGAATGAAGCCCTGGGAACAGTAAACAAGCAAATGGAAATTCTAAATGGTGGCATTTTTGCCTCCGGGGAATTGCCCTACTTCCGGGATAAAATCGCGGAAAGTGGACAGGCTCCCCTGAGGCCCGGGAAACTGGAAATACTGCAAATCAATGTAGGCTATATGTGCAACCAGGTCTGCGAACATTGCCATGTGGATGCAGGACCGGACCGCAAGGAAATCATGACCAGGGAAACCATGGAACAATGTCTGGAAGTGATACGCAATACCGGCGCCCATACCCTCGACCTTACGGGTGGGGCACCGGAAATGAACCCGGACTTCAGGTGGTTTGTAGAGGAAGCTTCCAAGGCGGGCATACAGGATTTTATAGTCCGCTCCAACCTTACCATCATCCGGGCGAATAAGAAATATTACGACCTGCCTGAGTTTTTTGCCAAGTACAAGGTGCACGTAGTCTCCTCCATGCCTCACTGGACCCGTGGCAAAACAGATAAGCAAAGGGGGGACGGAGTTTTTGATAAATCTATCAAGGCCCTGCAGGAATTAAACCGGGTTGGGTATGGGATACCGGACAGCCCTCTGAAACTGGATTTGGTTTACAACCCATCCGGGGCATATCTCCCGGGAGACCAGGCAGCCATGGAACGGGATTTTAAGAAAGCCCTGATGGAAGACTTTGGGATATCCTTTCATTCGCTCTTTGCCATAACCAACCTTCCCATTGCCCGCTTTCTGGATTATTTGATCGCATCTGAAAACTATGAAGACTATATGACGGCCCTGGTGGATGCCTATAACCCTGAGGCCGTAAAAAGCGTAATGTGTACCAATACAATATCGGTTAGCTGGGATGGCTGGTTATATGATTGTGACTTTAACCAGATGTTGGGGCTGAAAGTAGCCAGTAAGGTCAAGCATATTAAAGATTATAATGAAGCGGTACTCCAGGATCGGAATATTATTATCTCACAACACTGCTATGGGTGTACGGCAGGGGCCGGAAGTAGTTGCCAGGGCACCGTTACCTAGGAATCCTTGGGTGTTCACTGACAAACGGCCTGCCTTTTATCCGAAATTTACATCGGTTTAACCGACCGGGCGGTCGGTTAAACTTTTGTATTTGAACGTCATTGATCGGATATTTGACATCTCATCGATTTTTTACCCGGCTTTATCTTAATATCCTGACCCAAAACACAATCTGCAGGTTCTTTGTTTGAGACCACATGGTCTGTAAACCCCAAATGTTACCCAAATGGAAAAGAACCTCAAAAGCATGGCTACCATGCACAAAATGCAAATGACCGGGCTGGAGTTATTTTACGCAAATGGCTACTATAATACCAGCGTTGGCGATATCCTTAAAAGCCTTGATTTATCAAAAGGGGCATTTTACCATCACTTCCAATCCAAAGAGGAATTTTTTATCAGCATTATCCAGAATCTCGTATTCCGAAAGGTCTACAGTATGCTTATAGAACCTCTCGAAGGGCAGCAGGATCCTTTTCAGGCCATTGAAAAATGTCTGGACAACGCCCTTGAAACCGCTGAATACAATGAAATGGATTTTGGATTTATCCTGAACAATTTTATCAACGAATTCAACGGCAGAAATGAGGCTATAATGAAAAACCTGACAGACATCTGTAAGGTATGGGAGGTAAACCTGGTTACCTTACTGCAGAGAGGGAAATCCAATGGATATGTAGAAAGGCATGTAGACAGTGAGGCGCTGGCCACCTATATCATGGCATCTTACTTTGGAATCCGAACGCTCATGGTAAACGGCAACGCAAAAATGTTGCGATACCAGTACCTGCAACAGATGCGTAACTATTTCAGGTCCTTAAGTCAGAAAGTTAACGCCTAAAATCAGAGGGAATGGAGGATTTGCCTGACACGATTATAAATAGTCTGTGGGGCAATGGTCTCCATAACCCTTTCATATCCCTCGGGCACCTTATTGCCATATACCGAGGTTGGGATTTCTGGAAATTGCTGCAGGTCTGGCAAGATCCAGTTTTCCTCGGGCTGGTTAAAGGGCGCGAAGCCGGCATAGGGATGGGTGACCCCCCAAACGGTGATAACCGCCAACCCGAAAAGAGCTGCCAGATGCCCATTCCCGCTATCCATGGATATCATCAGGTCCAGATTTGAGATGAGTGCAAGTTCGTCTGAAAAACTAAGCTCCCCTGCCACACAAATGCAGTTGCTGAATTCGGATTCCCAGAATTTTAAATGCATAATCTCTTCTTTCCCCCCTCCAAACAGCAACACTTTATACTCTGAGGATGCTTCCAGCAATCCGATCAGTTCTTTAATGCGGTCTTCAGGATAGCATTTCCCGCTATGAGCGGCAAAGGGCGCCAGGCCTATGCATTTTACTTCGGAAGCGGGTTGGTGTTCTTTAAATGAAAGAGGCCAGGGCTCTGTTGGCAGCAGCGCTTCTGCAGTTAATGTTACTGGCAATCCAAGGGAGGAAAAGACCCCGGCATATCGCTGATGGGTGGTGCGTAATTGTCTGAAATCTTTATTCCTGGTTCGGGTTAGTGCCCTTTTTTCGGCCCTGCCTTTATTCAATACAGCTACCCCAAGCCTGGTAGCCCTGAAATAAAGCCTTATAACCTTGGTTCGCAGCACATTGTGCAGGTCGGCCAGAAAATCTGGCTGCAAGGCTTTCAATTCCCGGTAGAGCCGCCACAATCCCACAAGGCCTTTATGGCGATCTTTTAAATCAGCAGCATAAAATGAAATCCCGGGAATTCGCTCAAAAAGCGCGGCAAAGGCTTTCCGGCTTACTACAGTAATTTGGAGCTGCGGGTATTGGGTAACAAGGGCGAGGATAACAGGGATTGTCATAGCCACATCCCCCATAGCAGAAAACCGAAGGATCAGAACCTTTTTTTCACTGCTTTTTTTCACGAAGGACCGGGTTTAACTCCTCGTCATTGTACATTTTCATTTGTTTGTACACCTTCATATACTTATCCCCATTGGCAATATCTTCCAAAAGCTGGTCTATTGCCTGAGACAAATCCTTTCGTTGCTCCAGTAAAATATCCAATTTGGCCTGACAGGCAGATCGGTGTGCCTCAGAAGCATCTTCCCGTTCGGCCTCTTCCCGCATATGGTAAATTTTCAGTGCAAGAATTGACAACCGGTCAATAGCCCAGGCCGGGCTCTCAGTATTGATAACGGCCGTTTCCTTAACAGATACCCCTTGGTATTTTTTTAAAAAATAACTATCGATATATTCCACAAGATCCGTTCGCTCCTGGTTGCTCGCATCAATCTTACGCTTGAGTTCCAGTGCCGCATTCGGTTCTATCTGCGGGTCCCGTATTAAGTCTTCGTAATGCCACTGCACGGTATCGATCCAGTTCTTTTTATAGAGCAGGTGACCCACCTCATCCTTAGGGTAAGGATTGGTAAAAGTCTGATCTACCTTGTCTATTTCGTGATAGGTTTCAATGCTTTTTTCAAAGATGTCAAAGGCAAAGTCACTGAACATATTGTATTCTTTTCGGCAAAGATACCGCTTATTTGGCAACCCACTCCCCCGCAAATACCAAAATACCCACAAGAAGCAGCCCCGTCAGCATAGCTTCTTTTACAGCTTCTTTCTTAAGGGTTTCGATATACTTGGAAATAAATACAGCCGCCGGGAAAAATAAAAAGATTGTTGCTCCCTCCCTTTCATTACTCATTAAAAGGACCACTGCAAAGGCTATTATCAAGGCTAAGGCAATAAGCCGCATACTGATTATTTTCCCGTGACCGGATTTCCCGAGTCTTAAGAATGACACCAAGCCCGAAATGAGGACCAACAAAAGGAACAACCCTAATTTGAAACTGTTGCCCCAATCCTGCCAGTAAGATAAAAGCCCATCCCATCGGAAGCGATAATGTTCGGTTAGAAAGTCAGGATTCCCTATTACAATTGAGAAACTCCAGGTAATTATTCCCACAACTATCACAGCAGCCAGGGGAATCAGCCAATTTCTGAAGTTTTCAGGTTCATAGAAATAGACAAACAGCCAAACCAATAACAGAAACAACAAGGCCCAATCGATGAACAGGCTTGCGGTAACTATCCATAAAGCCCCATCAAAAATCTTGAATTTACTGTTGCGCAACGATTTTAAGCTGATAAGCCTGCGCATGGCCAGCAGTAGAAATATACTGGCGTAAATGGAATCTCCATCCAGTAAAATATCCGGGAAAACCAGGAAAAAAAGGCTGTAGATATAAAGGCTATAGGAGTGCGTCCCGGTTAATTGATTCCTTTGTACCACAAAGTTTATGATCAGGACAGTAAACAGCAGGCAGGTGGCCCGCAGCAGATGCCCGGGCAGGTTATCCACGTCTACGGGTTGCCCGAACCGAATAGCATTTACAAACCAGTATAAGACAAAAAGGAAAGATAATACCAGCACATAATTGATAGGTTTTGTTTTGCCAAAAACACTTGAAATCATCACTGGTTTTCGTATGTTTGTATCGTAAATATAGGTACAATGAGAGCTTTTTTTGAAGGCATTGAAGATTTATTTGTCAACGGACTGTTCGCTCCTTTTGATTTATTACGCGAAATGCAGAATTGGTGGACGGCCAATTCGGTTAATTGGGTATTTGTTGTAATCGGCTTTGTCGCTATGGTATACTGGCTTCGCCAGTTGCGTATTTTTGACGCCAGCGGAGAAGAAGATACCAGTATTACCGCTCACTCCTATATGTAAACCTACAGGCTGTAGCGACTACCTGAATACCCTGAGGCTACAGATCAAATCCTATATCTTTTCGGAAGTAAGCATCCGTAAACCCGATCTTTTCCAGATTGCTGTAAGACTGGCCAAGGGCCTGCTTAAAATCTTTACCAAAAGAAGTTACGGCCAGCACCCGTCCGCCGTTACTTAAGGTTCCTTTTTCCTTGTCGCGAGTAGTTCCGGCGTGAAAAACGACAGATCCTTCAATGTTTTCGAGACCACTAATAGGATATCCTTTTTTATAGTCTTCCGGATAGCCCCCGGAAACCACAACTACCGTGGTACACGCCTCCTCTTTAATTTTTAAATCTGCCTCATCCAGCTGCCCACGGGCCGCCGCCGCCAAAAGGTCCAGTAAGTCACTTTCAAGACGTGGAATCACCACTTCTGTCTCCGGATCTCCCATTCGCACATTGTATTCAATAACAAAAGGGTCGTCACCAACCTTTATCAGGCCGATAAAAATGAATCCTACATAAGGGATGCCTTCTTCTTTTAAGCCGTTTACAGTCGGGATAATTATCCTGTCTTCAACCTTTTTCATAAAGGCTTCACTGGCAAAAGGGACCGGGGATACCGCTCCCATGCCACCGGTATTCAGCCCGGTGTCTCCTTCTCCTATCCGCTTGTAGTCCTTTGCAGTTGGCAGTATTTTATAATGCTCCCCATCGGTAAGAACAAAACAGCTCAGTTCAATTCCGCTGAGGAATTCCTCTATCACTACCCTTGCACTGGCCTTTCCAAACTTCGCCTCCACCAACATCTCCCGTAACGCCTCCCGGGCCTCCTGCAAGTCTTGCAGGATTAGTACGCCCTTCCCGGCTGCCAACCCGTCTGCCTTCAGGACATAAGGCGGGCTGAGGGTTTCCAGGAAGTTATAGGCCTCATGTAGTTCCGAGGCCCCAAAACTTTGGTAGGCTGCAGTGGGAATGGCATGGCGTTTCATAAACTCCTTTGCGTACTCCTTGCTCCCCTCCAGCATGGCGCCTTCTGCAGTAGGCCCTATCACCATCACCTCAGAAAGTTCCGGGTCTTTCTCAAAAAAATCGTGGATCCCCTTCACCAGAGGAACTTCCGGCCCCACAAGCAGCATGTTGATGGATTGTTCCAATACGGCCTTTTTTATCCCGTCAAAGTCTTCAACGCTTACCGGAATGTTCTGGGCTATCGCAGCCGTCCCCGCATTTCCCGGGGCGACATATAGTTGTTTGAGTTTGCTGCTTTGCTTGAGTTTCCAGGCCAGGGCGTGTTCACGACCCCCAGAGCCCAATATGAGAATATTCATCTACTGGCTTTTCAGCAAAAATAGCTTTTGAAAGGGAAAGTGGCCTGTGAATGGAGAGATTTTTATCAGCGCCTGTTACGTGTGGAAAAGTCGCGGTGTTCCTTTTTCTTGAGCTCCTCTTCAGACAGGGTCTTGAAATAGTCAAAAGTTTTCCGCATACCCTCTGCCCTGCCCACTCTGGGCTCCCATCCCAGAATTTCTCTTGCCTTGGTAATATCCGGTTGGCGCTGCAATGGATCGTCTTCAGGAAGTGGTTTGTAAACGATTTTCTGTTCCGCGCCGGTAAGTCCCAGAATCTCTTCTGCAAATTCCTTAATTGTTATCTCTTCCGGGTTACCAATATTTACAGGTAAACTGTAATCCGAAAGCAATAGCCGGTAGATCCCTTCTATCTGATCGTCAACATAGCAAAAAGAACGCGTTTGCGTGCCGTCTCCGAATACCGTAAGGTTCTCACCCCTCAGGGCCTGCCCCATAAAAGCAGGGATTACCCGCCCGTCATTGAGTCGCATCCGGGGGCCGTAGGTGTTAAATATCCTGGCAATACGCGTTTCCAGGCCATGAAAGCGATGATAGGCCATGGTCATTGATTCCTGGAAGCGTTTGGCTTCGTCATATACTCCTCTGGGGCTGATCGTATTTACATTCCCGAAATAGGATTCAGATTGCGGGTGGACCAGGGGGTCCCCGTAAACTTCCGAAGTTGAAGCGATCAGGATTCGGGCGCCCTTCTCCTTTGCCAATCCTAAAAGGTTGTGGACTCCAAGCGCCCCAACTTTTAAGGTTTGAATGGGAATTTTCAGATAGTCTATCGGGCTGGCGGGAGACGCAAAATGAAGGATGTAATCCAGTTTGCCGGGTACATGAACGAACCTGGTGACGTCATGATGGTAAAAATCGAAACGCTCCAGGCGAAAAAGGTGCTCAATATTTTTAAGGTCGCCGGTTATTAGATTATCCATACCGATAACCTCGTAACCTTCCTTTATAAAACGATCACATAAATGCGAGCCTAAAAATCCTGCCGCCCCGGTTATTAATACACGCTTTCCCACAAAAATTTAATTATTTTGAACCAATTCCCTGCCTATAGACTCGTAATGAAACCCCTCCTGCCTCATTTCCTGGGTGTCATAGAGGTTTCTGCCATCAAAGATTACCGGATTATTCAGAAGCTGCTTCACTTTTCCAAAACTAGGGTTCCTGAAGACCCCCCATTCGGTGCAAATTACCAGGGCATCTGCCCCCCTAACCGCCTCGTACATACTATTGGCATATTTTATTTTATCCCCTAGTTTTCGCTCTACATTATCCATGGCCTCAGGATCAAATGCCGTAATGGAGGCCCCGGATTTTAGCAGCTCCGCAATCACGTCAAGAGAAGGAGCCTCACGAATGTCATCTGTCTCTGGTTTGAAAGCCAGACCCCAGATTCCAATTTGTTTTCCTTTCAAATCGTCCTGAAAATATTTCCTGATCTTGGGAATCAAGGCAAGTTTCTGACTTTTATTAACGCTGATAACTGAATCCAGTATCTGAAAATTGTATTCGTGGTCTTTTCCGGACTTATGAAGGGCCTTTACATCCTTAGGGAAACAGGACCCCCCATAACCAATCCCGGGAAACAGGAATCGCTTCCCGATTCGGGAATCCGTTCCCATTCCGATACGCACCTTGTCCACATCTGCTCCCACCCTTTCGCAAAAATTCGCGATTTCATTCATAAAAGTAATCTTGGTGGCCAGATAGGCGTTTGCCGCGTATTTGGTTAGCTCTGCTGATTTTTCATCCATAATGATCACCGGGTTCCCCGACCGTACAAAAGGCTTAAAAAGCTTTTGCATCATGGAAATAGCGCGCTGTGAACTAGCCCCCACAACAATGCGTTCGGGCTTTAAAAAATCATCTACCGCGAACCCTTCCCGGAGAAACTCCGGATTGGAGACCACATCAAATTCGCATTTGGCATGCTTGGCAATAGCTGCATGCACCTTTTCCGATGTCCCGACAGGAACAGTACTTTTATCGACAATTACCTTGTAATCGGTTATTAGTTTCCCAATCTCGTCAGCCACTCCAAGGACATATTTCAGGTCGGCAGAGCCATCCTCATCCTCCGGTGTTGGCAAGGCCAGAAAAATGATGTCTCCGTGATCCAGACCTTCTTTGAGGGAAGTTGTAAAGGTCAATCTTCCCGCATTAATATTCCTTTCGAATAATACATCCAAATGGGGTTCATAAATAGGCACCTCCCCGGACTGCATCTTCCTGACCTTTTTTTCGTCTATGTCCACACAGACTACCTCATTCCCTGTTTCGGCCAGGCAGGTGCCAGTTACCAGGCCAACATATCCGGTTCCAATAACAGTAATTTTCATATTCTAAGCGCTTTAACTCAATGCCACTGCAATATTAGATAAATATGACCCCTATTACAACGGTAATTACTGAAACTATTTAAAAGCAATCCTGTTTTAGAGAATACGTAGCGGCCCATCCAGGTGTTCATCAATATCAGACTCCCCTCGAGAATAAAATTGTGGTTATCGTTTTGAATATAATTCTTAAGTCCAGAGTAATGGACCTGTTTTTGATGTAATACAGGTCGTATTCCAGCTTCCGTATGGAATCTTCCAAATTCTCACCATACTTGTATTTTACCTGGGCCCAGCCTGTAATTCCAGGTTTAATCAAATGCCGCGCATTGTAAAAGGGTAATATCTTTTTTAGCTGATCCACAAAAACTTTTCGCTCTGGGCGCGGGCCAATAAATTGCATATCCCCCTTAATAACAGAAATAATCTGGGGTAGTTCATCAATCCTGAACACTCTGAGTATTTTACCAAACGGGGTTATCCGGGAGTCATCCTTCGTCGCCATCTTTGCCCCAGCTTCTTCTGCATCCACGATCATTGATCGGAACTTGTATATTTTAAATTCTTTTCCGTATTGCCCGACCCTTTTCTGTACGTAAAAAAGAGGGCCCCTGTTAAAAAAAAGGTTGCCGAGTACTACGAACGGTATGGATATCACAAAGACAAGACCAACCAGGGTGGACAGGACAAAATTTACGCCAAAGCTGAAGATTCGCTGTAGATATCGGATCTTATTGTTTCGAAACTTAAGTATTTCCTGGAAGCTGTCGTTGTGTGAACGGATGGGCAGTGCCTCATAGGTGTTTTCGTAGAATGAGGTAAAGGATATGATTTCTTTGCCTTTGATCATAGACTTCAGAAGGATCCGCTCCAAAGGTTCGGGTAAAAGGTCGTAACTCTTGGTATTTATAATCCAGGTGTCGATTTTGTCTGTGGCGTCCCTAAAGATCTTTTTATCAAGTGAAACCTGCTGATTGACCGAATAAGTCAACTTAACCTTGTAAAATGTTTTCAGGCCTTCCCCATTAATCTTATCAATGTCGTCTTTAAAGGTTTCCGTAGAAACCTCATCGTAGATATAAAAGACGTTTTTTGTTATTGGGATTAATTGAAACAAGTTCCGGAATAGCAATCGCCACAAAGCAATTTGCAAGGGTGTGAGAACCAAAAAAGAAATTAAAGGAATCCTCCAGAAGCTGGCATCAAAATATAGGACTGAGAAAAGAAAAATAAAAAAGACGAACAGAAAAGTGATGTAAAGGGACTGGGTAATTATAAACCGTCTCTTTGTAGTATTCTGGATGTTATAAAAATCAAGTGAGTACGCCAACCCTAGATAGGTCAGCAAACCCACAGCGTATATAGTAGCTTGCAGTCTAAAGGAAGTAAACTCCCGGTCAATGGCATAATTGATAAATACATTCAGGGATGCAACGATAATCAGTAAATCGCCCAGCAGCAATATAAACTTACGTTCAACTGTATTTAGAATGGTTCTTTGGGCCATTGGGCATATAAAAGATCGGGGTCAAAGATAGCTCTTCAGCTTTATAAAGATAGCGGAAATAAGAAAATAGGCTGATTTGAAATAACCAAATCCTTCAATATTCCGATAGATTCTCCACTCGTATTTGATTAATCCCAATTTATTTGAAGAAACTGAATTACTTTGGATGCGATATGTTGCCAGCACTTCCTGAAGACCATAGGCGTCTGTCTTTTTTAGCAGCTTCAACCATAAAGCAAAGTCCTGTCTTTTTCGAATTTCGGGCATGTATTGCTTTCCGAAAAACTGGGTGTCATATATAGCCGTTAAGCATCCAATAGGGTTTTTATACAGGGCCTTTTTATAGGTGACTTTTGATGCTGCCTCCATTACACGATCTAATTTTATCCCCTCTTCATTCATCGTATTATAGGATGTAAAAGTAAAATGGTATTCATTCTCCTTCATATAGGATATCTGCCGGGTCAATTTTTCTGGATGCCAGATGTCATCACTGTCCAGAAAGGCAATAAACCTGCCTCTTGCTGATTCTATCCCTTTGTTTCTACTGACTGCCGGCCCTGCATTTTGAGCCATTCTGATGTAGCGTATCCGATCGTCTTTTGCCGCTTTTTCGTTGATTATTGCCCCACTGCGATCTGTTGAATAATCATCAATGAGTATATGCTCGAAGTTTTCAAATGACTGATTCAACACAGATTCTAAACATTTAATAATATGCTTTTCTGCATTGAAGACAGGAGTAATTATAGAAACTTCAGGTTTCATCATTTAAAGAATATCTTGTTTTTTTCTCCAGTGTTCATCAAAGTCCTGCCCAATAGGTGGCTGTGTTTTTGCGTCAGGCATACTCTTCAATAACTTAATCGACTCCTGAACACTCCTGCTTTTCAGCAGTAATCCCCCGTCCACAAAATCCTGGAAGATTTCTGCCTGTGGACAATCGATCAGGTGGACCGGTTTTTTTAGTTCGATTGCCTCTATAACGGCAGTAGAATAAACTCCAACTACCAAATTACTTTTCTCAAAACATAGCCTGATGTTGCCCTCAGATAGATAGAATAAATTATCGTTCAATCCCAGATGTTTTTCAAAAAAAGCTTGTTGTTGCTTCGCAAACTTCGGGTGGAACTTAAAAATGATTCCTGCGTCCTTTGGTAGTTTCCTGATTTCAAGCAGATAGCGAACGAAAACCTCGTTAATTGAATGCTGGCCGATAACAGTAATGATCGTCTCATGCCTTTCAATAAAATCCATCAGGGCCTCTGATAAATCCCCTCGATCTTTTGTATTTAACTGAGACAATTGTGTGAAATCTCCTGTAACAGTCATTTGTTTTTCATTCCACCCGTTACTCAAAAGTGTCTTTTTGTAGTGTTCTGACCAAAGAAAAATATGATCGGGAAATAGCGAATTCTGGTTTCTGGTGCGAAGGTATCCTATATGATATGGATAGATGTGCCCGTGCTGTACCTCCAGGCTTCTGATTCCAAGTTTCCTGGCCAGAAATATCAGAATCAGAGATTTTGGTGAATATGACGATTTCAGCATCAGGGTCCTCGGTTTTGAAAACCTCAAAAGCCTTTCATAAACGCCTATCCGCCTTAGGTTGCGTTCAAACTTCTTGTAAAAAAGACCTTCCAAGGTATTGTCATCTAAACTACGCCTGAAGACTCTCTGATAGAATACGGAATATTTATCTACAATTTCTCTTGTTTGAACCGCCAGTAATTTACTGTCGAATCCTGATTTCATAATCCGTTCCAACACATAAAACAAATCGCCTTTTATCACTTTTTCGTTGCGATGGTTTTCAGAATAATGGTACAATCCTATTTTCGGGAATTCAACAATACAGACACTGATGTCCAGCGTATCGGTAATCCTGTCGAAATAAATATCGTAATAGTTGTGTCCATCAAATCGTCTGTTTTCAGTATGTGAAATAACCAGCAACTCCCGAAATAGTTTGCGAAAATTCACAAAAAATGAAATCACCTGCCGGCCCAATTTTAAATAATTGAGCTGAACCTTGGTCTGCCCGGTATCTTTGGTCATTAATTCAATAGGATCGGTCCCCAATAGCACAGCCTCATAAATTTGGGGCCGGATCAATAAGTATATCGGAAATCCATTATGCAGCACCCCTAAAAGTCCTTCCTCTTCCTCCCATTGTAAAAAAGCAGCACTAATTTCAGACAGGTTTTGCATGTACGATTTTTAAATAGAATTGAGGTTTTTTGCTGTAGTCTCTGGTTTTATCCTGGATGCCCCGATAATAAACAAGCAATAGAACAGCACAAAAAAGCTTATTCCCTGTTGTCTGTTTAAAGCAGATTCCACCAGGAAAAAAAGCACAGCACTGCCCAGAAATACAAAAAATATTGGTTTACGTGTAAATGAGTTGGATAAACCCACCCACAATATCGCCACTAAAGCCAATAATCCTGGAATACCGGACCTTGCCCACTCTTCAAGAAACTGGTTGTGTGCGTTGTACCCCAATTCTTTCCCGTATTGAAACTCATTTTCATCATATTTGGCATACAATTCCTGGTGAAAATCCCCCGTTCCAGTCCCGAAGGCCCAATTATCTTCTATAACCTCCCAGGTATTTCCGTAAATAGACATCCGGACACTACCTGCTTCGTCTAAACGAAGCAACCGGATATTGTGAAACCTGGCGGGATGCTGGACGAAAAATACAGTTCCTGCTAAAATGGCCAAAAGGGCGCTCAGAATTGCGATTTTGACTTTTCTGAAATACAGCAATGTAAAAAACAGAAGTAGGATGGGAAAAGCCATCAGAAACAACCGGGATTCCAAACTCAATATTATCCCGCAATACAAGATCATGGCCAGGAAATACAATATTCTTTCCCTATTTCTGCTGGCCATTAGCAAATATTTAAAGGAAATAAAAAAACATAAAACCGAGTAAAAGGTAAAATAGGAACGGTGTTTATCAATGGGATCCAGTAAAATATCGGCCCAATACCAGTTACTGATATAAATTTGTTCTAAATGTCCGTATACCCCCGGCGTTGCAATTACATTGTAAAGGCAAATTGCGAAGCCAAGCAGTACGCCCAACAGCAATCCAGAAAAAATTGGTTTAAAATAACCTATCCCCCTGGGGGCAAAAAGAAAGGGGACAAGTAAAAATGGAAGTCTTCTCGAGCATAAATCCAGCCCTTTGTCGAGGTTTTGCGAGCTAGTATACAACAATCCGATCAGGGTGATTGCAAATGCAACCCATAGCAGCTGTGCCGCTTTATTTCTGATTATATCCAGGCGCTCCTCTCTGGAGCTTATCAATAAAGCTGTCAATAGGCTTAGCGGAAGTATTATATTGAAAATTGCTGTTGGTAAGGCAATTGATGCTGCAAGCAAACCAAGCAAAATCGGATATATCTTTTTCAGACTATCCATAGGCCTCTTCAGTTTTTACAATCCTGCCCAATCTATATACCAGGGGCAGAAGGAGCATTAGAGAGTGATTAATCAGTGCTGTATGAGAAAAAAGGGAGTATACGAAATATACTACAAGAAACGTCATTACCTCTTCCCTGTACATGGAATTTACCTTGGGTAGAAGCAATAAAAATAAAGAAGCATACAGCAAAAGGCCCAGCAACCCAAAATCGATCAAAAATGCCAGCCATTGGTTGTGAGGACCGGCGTGGGTTCCTGCGCGTGTATCAGCAGCCTGTTCTGTTTCAATAAACTGATGTTGCCCAATCCCATTTCCTAGTATGGGATGGTCCCAAAACTTGTTAACTGCATTCTTTAGAAGGATTGCGCGACTGTTTTTTGTTACTAACTCATCTTCTGTGCTAAACGGATCCACGACTGCCATTATCCTTTGGGTGATCCCGGGGCCAAACTCAATAATCTTGCGCTGCATCAATTCCTTAATGGAAAAAGAAAGGATCACAAAAGCCATAAGGATTGTAAGGACTGATCCTAACTTAAGTCGTCCCAGAAAGTATTTTCTGTAAATAAAAATACCAAAGGCCAGTGCGCCGGAGATTGATAAAGTTAATAAAACAGCTAAACCGGCGGTTAAGACATAGATTAGATTACATGTTTTATTCTCGATTGTCTTCTCAGTCAAAATCAGGCCAAAGGTTAAAGTAATGGCTGAAACATTTGGATCCAGATAAAACCCGGCTGCACGCGCATAAATCATAGAAAATGTTGAACGGGCTACAGGGTCATTCATAAGGTCATATGAACCAATATGGGTGGCATCGTATAGATTTAGTACTATCCCCAGAATGAGCCCCCAAAATAAAAAATGCCTGACCCGAATAACTGCTTTTTCACTTGTCAGCCATACTAAACAAACCAATAAAATGGCCAAATTGAGCAGTTGTTTTTTTACAAAGGCATAATTGTTCTCCATTTCGGTAGCCGGGAGGCTCGCTAACCCAACCCAAAGGAGCATTAGACCGGTAAAAACCAAAAAAAACAGCAATAGCTGATTACGTGAAAGTTGCGCAAGACTATTTTTTTTTGTCAGTACAGGTGCTATTAGCAGAGCTATCAGCGGGAAGAAAATAACTGAAGGAATTCCAACCCATATAATGAGATAGGCATCCCCATGGCAGTAGTATAGAAAAACCAGCAACAGGGACACAAATCCATAATAATTCAGATTGAATTTCATACATAAAATATATGGCCCTTATCTCATGAAAAACCTCTCCTTATTGCCATTTCATGAGAACAGGTTTACCAGTGAGCTGGCCATTAAAACTAAAGAATGGAGCAACTATTTCCTATTCGGTTTTGGTAAATTTTAGTAAAGATACACCATGGTGCGGAATGCGTAAGGTTATTCCATGCTTCTGTTTTCCTATATTTACCTGCTTCCATAAGTCTCTGATTATTAATGATCCCTTCAAGTCCAATAATTCAAACGAAAGTGTAAAAGTCCTCTCGGGTTGTGGGCCCCAATCAAAGCGATCAACCACCTGATCTGCATATTTCCCGCGATTTAAAACGGCTACAGCCGTACTGCCATCAGAAAGTTCTTTTTTGATAACACTAATTCCTTCCTGGTCGAAAATTAGTTCTCCCTGTTTCCCCAAACGATCCTGGTTAATCTGTATAACCTCCGGATTCATCAAGATTGATTTGAGGTCTGAGTCTAAATCCTGCAGATCACATCCAAGGATCATTGGAGCCGACCAAATTGCCCACAAACTGAAATGTGTCCTCAATTCGTGGCAATTCAGGCGATTTGGCCTGGGGCTGCCCCACCCGACCTTGCCAAGCACCAGCATATCCGGGTCGTTCCAGTTGCCAGGCCCATTGAATTGACTCCATTTAGGGTGGTATCTGAAAATATCCATGATGCCTTGCGCATTACGCCCATTTGCATGACCGTTGTCCCAGATGTCCCGTATATCTGAAGTGGTTCTCCAGAGGTTTGACCATTTGCGATAAAGCTCCGCATCTTCCAGATTGCCGGAATTCGAAATGGATAAAACAATGTCCCGTGAAGCTGCCTTTATTTCTTGTCCCATACGAATTAGTGCAAGGCTATCAATGGGATTCCAGTCGTATTTGAGATAATCGATCCCCCAATCTGTAAATTGAGAGACATCTTGTTTTTCAAAGGTGTATGTCCCCATTTTGGTGTAGGAACGATTCCCATGAACCTCCCGTTCCCAATTCCCGTCGGGGTCAGCACTGGAACCCCCACAATATCCGGCAAAAGAGGTAATCCAGGGAGTGGAATACAATCCAAATTTCAGTCCCATCTCGTGAATATTGGAGACCAACTCTTTCATGTCGGGAAATTTGCTGTTCGCAGAGAGGGCCTTCCGCAAATTTGCACGGTCTCCCTGCCACCCATCGTCAATTAGGACATGGTTCCACCCGTAATCAGCCAACCCACTTTTAATAAGAGCATTTGCTGCATTTTGTATTTTACTTTGGTCGATATGTTCTCCCCAAACGTTCCATGAATTCCAGCCCATAGGTGGAGTTAAGGCAATTTGATCGCCTACTTTAAATTCTATAGTTCTACTGGCCGTACCCCATTTATTATTGGCAGTAAGTTCTAATCTGTATACTCCTCTTTTTAAAATCGCCCCATACAGAATTCCTTTTTCCCGATTGATTTGCAACCCGGGGGGTAGCTTTTTAACCTTAAATTTTATTGGCCTTTCCCCAGAAGTAGGAATTCGATATAATACTGGAGAGCCAGGGCGAAATCCAACTACTTCAGGACCATTAATTCGGGGGGTTTTCAGTTCTGTTTGTGTACCCGAATTACAAATGGGCTTTTCCGGGAGGAACACCTTAATTTCGCCACGCGTTTTAAATTTTGCCATCGCGTAATTGGCATAATCCCTGTTGTATCCATCGCCACCATCCGACACATACATTGCGAAAACTTCTATTCCCTTAAGATCAATACGGACCTCCCGGTATTCCCCTTTGCCAAGCAGGTCGCTTTGCCAAAGAATCTTTTGGTCCCCTATCAGATAAAATCGCACAGAACTGACTGGTTTTCCCGTATCATCTACCCCTACGATCGCACTAAATTCGGTTGCCTGCCCATTTAATGTAAGCATGTATTTACTCTCGGCGTGTACCCCAACACCCCTGGCATATCTTTTATTACCCATTTGAATCGGGTATCCCAGTACGGATTTCCCCTTATTGGGCTTTCCCCAACCAGAACTCATACTGCTCAGGTCCAGCTCATCGAGCCAAACCTCTTTTTCCTGTGCTGAACAGGAATAACCTAAAAACAAGAGTAACCCATAAAATAGGAAATGCTTCATTGAGGATTATCGTTTTTCATCCTGAAATTTCAGAAAAAAATCACTGTATTTTTCTGCACTGGCTTCCCAGGATAATTTTTCACGGCAAACTTCAGATAGATGTTCTCTGTCAGGTGCTCGCAGAGGAGGTAGTTCTGAATTGCTTAAGTTGACGTAATCTATAAATTGTTCAAATTCTGAATCAAGCCCTATGGTATCTTTAATTTGTTCATTGACAATCAGCGGCAGTCCGGAACAAAGGGCCTCCATGGCCACAAGTGCCTGTCCTTCCGAGGTGCTGGGATGAGCGTAAATATCCGCTGCTGAATAATAGGCATACAACTCCTGATGAGGCACATAGGCTATTCGCCTTGTCTTAACGAAGGAGGTTTGTTCAATTAGGCTATCCAATTTTTGAATAGTCTCATTTTCTGTTCCGGTATCCTTTCCCACAATCCAATAATGACAAGGAATCTGGTTCCTTTCAAGAAAATCAATAAACCCACCATGGTTCTTTCGTGCCGTCAGGGCTCCAACAGAGATAAAAACCAAGTCATTCGCCTCCAGCCCGAACTGTCCCCTGATAAGCTTTCTTTGAGAAGCAGAGAATCGAAATTTTTCCACGTCCACGCCATTTGAAATAATGGTGGAAATCTGATCCTGAATTCCAAGTACCTCCTGCCCTTTCCGTTGCATGGCCGGGGTAAGATAAATGGAATTCTGAACCAGCCCCGCTCCCCTTAGATACAGTTTGGCCATTTCAATGCCCCTGCTTTTATTCGCAGAAATACTTGCAGGATCATCATGCATAAATCCATGGAACGAAAATATAGTATCAGCGTTTATACCTAGTTGTGCTGTTACAGGAGCGAATATCATCCCGTGGGCATTTACAATATCCGGCCTGATCTTTTTTAAGTCCTTCTGAATTTGTATACGGTAGGCCATAAAGCGCAGTGGGGGTACGCCATAAGTCTTTCTATACTGAATCCATTCCCTTATAAACCCCAGGGGGGATAAAACTATTTTTTTTAACAAGCCCAGGCCTATTTCCTTTTTAGAGTAGCCCAGAAAATGAATATTGGGGATCCTTTGGCCAGCTCCCTCGTTTAAATTTGTTCCATAGATATATACCTGATAGTTTCGTGATAGTGGCAGCGCTAATGACATGATAACATTGGCAACACCAGTAGTGTAATTCCCTCCGTATTCTTTTGGAACCTGGCCAAGAATCAGAATTTTTTTCATGTGTAAATCCAATTGGTTAGGAAATAAAGCACTATGGCCAACGACCAGAGAAAAGTATCCTGCCAGGGTGGACTCAGTGGTATGGCCATTTTTTTATTCAGGGAATACTGATTGAGTTTATATCTGGAAAACACAAAAAAGGAAGTCCCCATAGCGTACCATTGTAAATCTCCATCCCAGAAAAATATCGCGAATAAAACGGCAAGAAACAAGGCCAGAATTAGATAGTTGTTTCGAACATAAGACCCATCCAGGCGAAGCGTTTTCAAATAATTGTTCTGGATAATATTGATCTTCATATTGTAGACCATTGCCCCGAAAAAGAGCGAAATGATAGGAATACTTCTATTGTATTCGGGGTAAAATTCAAATACGATCCATTGAACTGTTAAGACGTAAATGAAAAGCAGTAGTCCGAAAATGGTAGTGATATCGAGTAATCTGCGGTACGTGCTATTTAGTTTGTCCTTATAATCAGTAAGCAGATATGGTAAAAGAACGGTAGATACAGAGCCCACAAGAGTATTTGTGAGTACAAAAAACAAGCCGCCGAAAGAATAATAAGCAAACGCACTTACGGACAAAAAACTACTCACAAAAAGCTTATCGATGTTTGAATTAATCTGATTCCCGAAATTTCCGGCAAGTAATCCAACTCCTCTTCGGTATACTGGAAAAACAACTCCCCTGATTTCTTCTTTTGAGGGAATTGCAAATTTGAGAAACGGGCGGGCTTTAAGAGTGTAAATTATAAAGGTGACGCAGATTGAAATAGTAAAAAAGAGCAGTAGTTGCTCCAGGCTTAGTTCTCCCTGCAATAGAAAAAACGCCCCTACCATGGTAAGTAAAATTGCTTCCTTGAATATTTTAAGAAAACTGACTACCTTAAATTCTTTTCGAGACTGGTAGAGAGAATCGTAATAGGTGTTCAGTATAAAGAAAAAGGAGGAGGCTGCCAGTGCAAAGAAAAAGTACCTGAAGACCCCCTGGAAAAAAAAGCCAATTATAAACATCACAGCAAAAACCCCTAATTGCTGTAAAATTACGGTTGAAAAATAGATGCCATTTTCCCTGAGGTTTAACTTCAGCTGTTCACTAATCCGAAGATAAATTCCGTCTTTTAAACCAAAATGCAACAAGCTGGTAAAGGAGAGGTAAAGAGTAAATGTTTTATAGAGGCCGTATTCCTCAATAGTAATCAGCTTGGGAAGGATGAACTGAAGCAGAACCGTGATAAAAATAGCGGAAACACTTGAAACAAAGTAAACCAGCAGATTTTTAAAAATGCTGTTGTTCCTTATATTTTTTAGTGCTCTGCGATTCATTCGATTGTAGCCCTACCCTATGTATTCTCAAAATATCCCGTAGGAAAATCCCCTGAATTACACTGACAAACTCAGACGCGTCTCGTAATTTGAAGAGTCGATCAGGGCATTGAATTCCTCAAAGGTACAACTCTCCCCTCCGGGCAATTTGATATTCATTTTTCGGTCTGACGGTTCTATATTCGAAAGTGCCGGTAAGACGTCTTGCAGCCTGATTTCTTTAAATTCCTCTTTGCCGATAGCTGATAATATCATCTGGCACCTGTCGTAGTCTTCCTGATAATCCACCGAAAGATTGTAAAAGCTCAGATCCGGATCTGAATATTTTATATCAACACAACCCTTGCGGGACGTTTGGTCATTTAAGGCATACCAGGCCAAATATTCTGATGTGAGCGGATTTTCCATTTGTAAATACATCCTCCATAAGTAAGAGGTTGCATATAGCTCTACTCCCATCCCAATAGGAAGGTTGTTAACCTTTACATAGTCCAGCTCGTTATTCTGCATCAGGCCGATCATTGCCTGTAAAACTGATGGGTCCGAAAAGGGGTTGTCTCCCGTAACCCGGCATATTATCCCCAATTTATTCTGCAAAATAAATGAAAGCATGCGATCAATCACAGACTCCGGATGTCCTTTAAAAACATTAAGCCCATTAGATTCACAATAGGACACCAAAGGCCCATCTTCCGGAAGAAATGAAGTGATGACAGAAACGCTTTCCAGCCCGGGGGTGGTGCCTATTCGATGGTATAAATCTTCAATTATGGTGCTGTTGTGAAAGGGTTTGAGGACCTTCTCCTTGAGACGTTTTGATTTAAGCCTGGCGATAATCCCAACTCCAATTTTCTTTTTGTCAAAAGAATCAAATAAAGAAGTTAGGTAGTCCTGCCCATTGTCTGCCCGTTTTAATTCTCCTTCCAAATCGCCATTGAGAACTTTTTTATAGAGTACCCCTCTGAAGGCCGATTCGGTCTTATCCGGATGCTTCAATTTTAATCCGAGCGCTTTTTTGTAATGCCTGATCGTTTGAACCATTATGGAAAATTCTTCAGGATACAGGGAAACCTGCCAATCGTATTTCCGGTCATTCCTGCTGAGAGTAATGTGTTTTTCAAGATACTTGGCGCCTTTTGCCAAAACCATCAGTGGAATTTCTCTTAGATCCAGACTGTGGTCGGCAAAACCCGTCTCACAATTGAACTCCTGCTGTATAGCATCCAAAGAATTCAGGCGCTGGTCTTCTATCTCTGTTGGATAGTTGCTATAACCGTGAATAATTGCATCTACCTGCTCCCCAATAACCCCCAGCGCAAATTGTATATCCTGATAAGTTGCACATTGGGTCTCCAGAATTACCTGAACCCCAGCCTGACGGACGGCCTTTAAAAAAGGAAGGTTTACAATATCAGTAGCGTGAATTTTAATTAACTCAAATCCATTTTTCCTGCAAAATTCAAAAGAATCCAGGTCTAGTGGGCAGGGTATCATATCCATCTTAATCCCCCTGCAGTATTCAATAAACGATGCCCATTCTTTATTGTCAAGTGCTATCTCCGAAACCAGATCGTAGCGCTCATATTCGGCAGCACAGAAAAATTCAGGGTTTAAAATCTGAAATGTAAAATAATCTGCGCCAGCGTTTTTAGCTGCCAGTGCCAGTGCCTTTAAATCTTTTAACTCCCCATTGTGGTTAGAAGCGCTTTCGGCAATAATTTTCATTCAATTTTATTTAAGGTGTTTGATAAATTCCTGGGCCTGTTCGTAATCTGTAGGCTTACCGATATCAACCCAATATCCGATAATGGGATTGTGTGCCAGGGTGCCTCCTTTCCTGTTAACCTCATCCATAAGGTCCGTGATATCGTAAAATGTGTTCTCCGGGATTTGTTGAATCAGCTCTTTTTTGATCATGTAGATCCCGGCATTCGAATAATACACATAAGTTGGTTTTTCCCGAAAGCCCACTACGGATTCATCCCGGGTTTCAAAAATTGCATAAGGAATATCTACTTTATACTCGGTAGAGGCTACCATTATATCGGCATCCTTTTCCAGCAGGTTTCTGTACATGTCTTCAAAATCCACATCCGTAAAGAGGTCGCTGTTCATCAATAGTATATGGTCCGATTGAAAATCCGTAACCAGTGATAAGGCACCTGCGGTTCCCAGGGCTTTCTTCTCACGTATATACTCGATTTTGATACCCTTGGAACTACCATCTCCAAAATAGGACTCAATTTGGTCCCCCAGGTAATTTATAGCTATGTAGATTTTCTGAATGCCGAATGAAATGAGACGATCAATATTGTGCTCAATAATGGGTTTCTCCCCCAGGGGTAACATTGGTTTGGGGGTATTGTCTGTCAGGGGGCTCAGGCGTTTTCCCCTTCCCCCGGCCATGAGAACACATTCCAATGGTAATACAGATCGTATTCGGCCCAGATCAATGATACCCTCCAGTCGGTCTTTTTTATCTAATAAGGGAAGTATCTTGATGTTTTTTTTCCTGTAAAAACTAAGGTCAACATACTGTTTCTCGGCTCTTTCAAAAACAAAATTCCGGTTGCATACACCGTCTATTTTTTTGTGAATATCCATATCCCTGGCAAGGGACCTGCGTATGTCTCCATCGGTGAGCGATCCGATTACCCGGTTTTCTGTGTCTGTTACAAACAGGATTAACCTGCTGACATCGCGTATTTCGTTCAACTTCCTAAGGGCTTCTACAATAGTGGCCTGTTGGTTTATGCTTATCCCTTGTAAATCCATTTATGTTAGGTTAAAGAATCCCAGCTGACCAGATCATCCTCATTAACATCTTGTGAAAGCGTCCTTCCTAAAACAAACTTTAGCGCATCAGGAGGGATTTGGGTGCCCGGTCTTTTTGCTGTTAGGTCACTTCTATTTAATACGCTTCCTTTTTTTAATGATTTGGTGAATACCAGGCTCCTTCGAAATTTCGCTTTTTTATTTTCCTCTGCTTCTGAAACCGTTCGGATCGAACTTCCCAGGGAGGCTGTAATATTCTTAGACTCTGTACAGATTTCTTTCATTTCACGTGGATCTGCTGAAATCTCGTGATCCCAGCCTGGCAAATCCTTGTCAAGCGTAAAATGCTTTTCTATCAGGCACGCTCCAAGGGCTACCGATGCCAGGGGAATGGAGGTTCCTATTGTGTGGTCTGAAAAGCCAACCGGCAAGCCGAAGGCCTGCTGCAGCATGGGGATATTGTTCAGGTGAATATCCTTGTATTCCGGTGGATAAATTGAAATACAGTGCAATAATATTACTTGATCGTTCCCTTTTTGAAAACAGGTGTTTACTGCTTTATCTATTTCACTTAAGGTTGCCATGCCCGTAGAGAGAATTATGGGCTTTTGATAAGCTGCCACATGGCCTATAAAATCCAGATAGTTAATATCCATGGAGGCAATTTTAAAGAACGGCACCTCCAGGCGGGCCAATAAGTCTGCCTCCGCAGGAGAAAAGGGAGATGAGGCGAATGTGATTTGATGCGATTCACAAAAATCTTTTAAATCCTTATGTTGCTGATCAGTTAATGCATACTTGCTAACCATCTCTTTAAGCGAACCGAAGTGTTTTTTCTTAGAGTCGTTGTACACCTGGTTGCGTTCGTACTCTTCTCTGGCGATAAGAGACTTGGAAGTCCATGATTGAAACTTCACACAATCCGCTCCACATTCTTTTGCGGAAAGAATCATTTTTTTAGCCAGTTTCATGTCTCCGTTATGGTTCGCTCCAATTTCTGCAATCACATAAGGCCTCTGGTAATTTTGTACGCTTTGCCTTGAATCAAGTTTAATTTTTCTCATTTTCTATCGTTAATTCTTCAAACCAAAATAAATGGTCTGACCCTCTGTACCGGTTTAATTTTTCTTTGAAATTTTCAGGCTCGGCCTGTATTTTTTTTGAAAGCGTTTGCAATTCCTCTTCTCGTTTTCCAGCTCCAGGAATTCCCGCTTTGACAGCAAACCGGAGAACTCCGCTTTTTATTTCCACTAATTTACTGATCCGTTCAAGGTCAAACTGCTCTTGTAACCCCAGTGAATTAGAACCGTGCTGTCTATAGTAAGTTACCGCTTCCGGTATAAATTTACAGCGAATGCTTTGGTTATAGTAAAATAATTGAAGATAAAACATCCAATCAAAGGCAGTTACCTTATCATCTGTCCGCAATTTGGTGGATAGAAGATTTTTTTTGATAGCTGTATTACCCAGGCCCAGCACATTTTGATTTAACAAGAAAGATAAATTGATTTCAGCCTTGGGAGCTCTTGAGCCCCATACATTTTTAGCATACACTGCTCCTCGCTCATCGGTTAAACTCAGGTCATTATACGCTATCTGATAACTTTCGCTTCCCAATACTTCCACACACTTCTCAACTCTGTTAACAGAAAAACAGTCATCGGTATCTCCAAATATGATAATGTCCCAATCCCCGGACGAAAGATCCTGTATCATTTCCATCCGAATTTTTGCAGGGGTCCCGGCTTGCACTTTTTGGATGCTGTAATTTAGTTTGTATTGGCTTAGTTGCCTGGTGAGATCTTTTTCAGCGCAACCATCGTTATATAAACGCAATTCAAAATCCGAATAGGATTGTTTTTCCAGGGAGAGACAAAATTCTTCGAAGAATTTTAAATTCGAGGGGAAAATAACAGCTGCAAATGCAGTTCTCATAATCTACTGCTTTTCAGTAACAGGCTTGTTGTTGTTTATTGAATCCTACGTCCGGGATTGCCTACCCAGGTTTCTCCCGGACCTATATCTGAGAGGATGACTGCACCCGCGCCTATTACGGCACGATCCCCAATGATTCTGCCTTCTTTCACAGTTGCATTGGCCCCGACAAAGGCAGCTTTTCCGACCTGGACATTACCTGCCAAAACTGCTCCTGGTGCAATATGAGCAAAATCGCCTACTTTACATTCATGTTCTATTATGGCTCCTGTATTCACAATGCAACCCTTGCCTATAACCGACTGACTCTGAATGGCAGCCCGTGCACAAACCAGACTCCCGGGACCGATCTTTGCAGTGGCTGAAGAACTGGCCGATGAGTCCTTTAAAATAGCAAAGTTCAGCTCCGCAAATTTAGGATCGTTCATCAGCCTTTCACGTATACGGTTATCCCCAATGGCAGCAAATACCTGGGCTTTTTTTAAGGCGTCGGTTATTGCCTCATTCTGTTCATCCCCTAAATATTCCAAACTATACGGGTTATTTGTAACCGGTTGGGGATTGAAATATCCCATTATGGTATATCCCAATGCTACAGACAGGTCTATCACCACGTAGGCATGGCCCGAATACCCAAATAAATATAATTGCTCAGAGGATAACACTACTCGGTATATTTACGATTCGATCTTCCAACCAGCGCGAAACACCTAATTCCCCGTGCTGCATATCCCTGTACATCGGGAGTTCACTCATCAAAGTCCAGGCCGGTCGGGTCATTATTCCCTGCTGGTTGGTTAATTCCAAAAACTGATCCCTTTGTCTTCTGTCTTCCATTAGTAAGGTATTCAACCAATAGTTTGCGCGGCTACCTTTTGGTTCCTCCATAAACGTAGCGGCTTCTCCGGAAAAAAAATCTCTGTACGTGTGGGCAAGTTGTCTTTTCTTTTCCAAAAACAAAGGTAAATTCTCCATTTGGGCCAGGCCCATGGCTGCATTTAAATTTGGAAGGCGATAATTAAACCCGAGACTGTCGTGATTGTATTCCCATTTATGGGGCACTTTAGCTGTAGTCGTAAGATGTTTTGCCTTCCGGGCAATTTCTTCAGACTGAGTCAGTATCATTCCTCCCCCACCCGTGGTAATAACTTTATTGCCGTTAAAGCTTAAGACTCCCAAATACCCTTCAGTTCCTGTATGCTCCGCTCCATTGTAGCTTCCCAGTGATTCAGCCGCATCTTCAATCAATTTTAATTTGTATTGATTACAAATATCGAGGATTTCCTTGACCTTCCCTGGCATCCCGAAGGTATGCATAATAACCACTGCTTTGATTTGGGACCTTGTATTCTTATTAATACACCCTTTCTGCGTAACCTCTGCATGGGTAGCCAGAAAGTCTTTTAATTTTTTGGGGCAGAGGCTCATGCTTTCGCGTTCCACATCCACGAATACTGGCCTGGCTCCTGTGTAGGAGATTGCATTACAGGTAGCTACAAAAGTTAAAGCCTGCGTAATTATCTCATCTCCAGGTCCTGCTGAAACTAAATGGAGTGCTGTATGCAGTGCTGCAGTTCCATTAACAGTGGCAATACCGAAAGCGGCCCCGGTAAAATCGGCAACGGCATCTTCAAATTGCCCAACAAATTCACCAACGCTGGAAACGAAAGTGGAGTCTATACATTGCTCCACATATTTCTTCTCATTACCTGTAAAGCGGGGTTCATGCAGTGGAATGAAGTCCTTGGTCTGATAAATATCCCTGATAAATTCTATGGTTCGCTTAAAATTCACTCGCTTACATTTTGCTATCTAAATATTTACCTTTCTCTAAGTGATCAAAATTGGGGATCAACTCCTTGAAAAGAGAAACAATTTGTTCTTTAGACCATTTTCCTGCCGTTCTTAACCTTTGGATTTCACTTTCAAAGTATTTCAGCATTCTCTGGTCCGCTTCATGTTTGTTTTTTACGATCCCGATTTTCTGAAAACTTTCCAGGTCTAGTTCTTCAGATGCAGTATAAAACTCTTCGAACCCCTTCTCTCCTGTAGTATCACTGGGTGTAAACAAACAAGGCCAGTAGCCTTTTGCAGGTAGGTCGTCCATGCGTTTTCGCGCTTCTTCCTCGCTCTGGCATTCAAATACTTTAAATCCTTTTTCCTGAACATATTTCCTGGCAATTTCCTCGAAAGTAATCAAATGAAGTTGCTCAGAGGGTTTAGGAAAGAAAATGTCTTTGTTCTCCCCAAAAATGCAAGACATCAGGCACAATTCCCCAGATTCCTTCGGGGTAACAAAATATCGTCGAATATCCGTTGGTGCTACTAGCGGCTGCATATTTCGAAATCGATTTTCGAATCCCCAAAGCAGCGATCCGTCAGAGAATGCCACGTTTGCAAAACGAGCTGTTGACACATCGCAATTAGCGCTGTCACGGATTAAAAACATTTCCATAATGCGCTTGGAAGCCCCCATCATGTTTACGGGATTTGCTGCCTTATCGGTTGAAACACAGAAGTATTTTCGCGCCCCGTTTTCTGCCGCTTGATGTAGCGTTTTTACTGTGTTGAGAATATTGACCTCAATCATGCGCATCAGTGTAAACGGATCTTTTTCACTGCGTACGTGCTTTAAGGCAGACAAATTCAATACATAATCATAACTGCCATCTGACTTTATGAACGCATCGTATTCTTTTGAAGCCACGTCCAGCGCAAAAGTTCTGAAATCTCCTGAAATGTAACCGAAAGAGCTTCTGATATTTCGCACCAGTTCTACCAGGTTATTTTCACTTATATCAACCACATGAAGTTTCCTGGGTTGCCGTCTGAAAATTTCTTTGCAAACCGCCTGTCCAATAGAGCCGGCTCCTCCAATTACCAAAAATGAAGAAGTGGAAACCATTTTTTCAAGCGCTTCGGCCCGTTCCTTTATATCCTCGCTAAACAATTCCTCGTTTCGGCCAATCAGTGATAATATATTCATAACCTTGTTTCCTTCTAAAAATGCCTTAATTGTTTAAATTCTGCAGGAGTGTACTATTGCGGGGTCTGCGGGCAAAAGTAATATAATTGTTCCCCGGAGTCAATTTGGTGCTTTTCAACAATCCATTTTCCCTTAATATATCACCTGCAAAATCATACCAGCTCATGGCTTTGCCATCCGTGAAATGATGAATCCCGTAATCGTTATTCTTTGAAAGGATCAGCTCAATAATATACGCGGAGAGATTCAGCGTGTCCGTCGGACACCCTGTTTGTTGATCGGTAATTCGCAACTGTTCCCCTCTCCGTGCTTTTTCCAGGACCGTTTTGTAAAAATTTCGGCCATATTTTTTAGAGTATAGCCAGGAGGTCCTGATAATGAAATATCTGTCTAAAACCTCCTGGATTACCTGTTCCCCTGCCAGTTTAGATCTTCCATATTCATTTATGGGGTTGGGCGGGTCAGAAGGGAGATAACCTTCTTTTTTTTCGCCATCAAAAACATAATCTGTGGAAATATGAATTAGAATTGTTCCATATTCCTTACAGGTTTCGGTCAGGTTCTTTACCCCTTCGGCGTTTATTTTGAATGCCTGTTCAGGGGCCTTTTCTGCTGCTTCCACATCGGTAAAGGCAGCACAGTTGATGCAGTAATCAGGAGTTTCATCCCCAAAGTGTTGCTGCATGGTCTCAGGTTTTGTAATATCGAGATCCTCACTCGTACAGAACCGTGCCTTAATCTGTGGAAATCCGGCCAGGGCATCCTTTAAACTGAGTCCTAACTGCCCTCCAGCCCCAGTTACCAGCACTTGAATCATCCTCTTACGTCTTTAAAAAGAGGTAAACCCCGGTCTTTGTCTGATAAAATGAGTTTGTCTTCCGATACACCCCAGTCTATTGAAAGCTCCGGATCGTTATAAATAATCCCCCCTTCCGAACCGGGATGATAATAGGCATCGCACTTATAGGAAAACAAGGTGCCCTCCTCCAGACTCAAAAAGCCATGGGCCATCCCTTTGGGGATAAATACTACTTTATGGTCTGTCTCGCTTAATTCGGTGCTGTAATGCTGGCCAAAGGTGGGGCTTTCAGGGCGCAGATCAACCACCACGTCCAGTACGGCCCCACGCAGCACCTGTACCAGTTTTGCCTGTGAGTGTTCCCCTTGCTGAAAATGCAGCCCTCTCAATACATTTTTGGCAGATGACGAGAGATTGTCCTGTACAAAATCAACTCTTTGACCCAGACAATTCTCCAATTCAGCCGCATTGAATTTTTCCATAAAATACCCCCTGGAGTCTTTGATAATCCTGGGATACAGTAAAAAACAACCCGGAATTGGAGTGGCTTCTATTTTCAAATTGATTTGTTTAAGATCTCGAAATTAAACTCAATAAATAATCTCCATATCCGCTATTGCGCAATGGAAGCGCCAGGGATTCCAATTGGGTGGCGTCTATGAATTCCATTCGATAGGCCACTTCCTCAATGGCCCCTATTTTTAAGCCCTGCCGGTTTTCAATGACCTCCACAAATTGTGACGCCTGCATCAGTGACTGGAAGGTCCCGGTGTCCAGCCAGGCCGTTCCCCGATCCAGAATACTCACCTTAAGTTTTCCCATGGATAAATAGGCCTTGTTGACATCCGTAATTTCCAATTCCCCCCTGTGGCTGGGCTTGATTTGGGTGGCAATTTCTATCACCTCATTATCGTAAAAATAGATGCCGGGAATGGCGTAATTGGATTTAGGCTTATCCGGTTTTTCTTCGATAGTCTCCACATTTCCCTGCTTATCGAAGGTGACTACCCCATACCGCCTTGGGTTTTGAACATGATACCCGTAAATAATTCCTCCATCCGGGTCGCTATTCTGCTGAAGTTGCTCGGATAAACCTGTCCCGTAAAATATATTATCCCCCAGGATCAAAGCAACCTTCTCTGAGCCAATAAAGCCTTTTCCAATAAGAAAGGCTTCCGCAATTCCCCCTGGATGATCCTGTGTGGCATAATGAAACGCACACCCCAATTGGGATCCATCACCCAGTAATTTTTGAAAGAGTTGCAGGTCTGAAGGCGTGGTAATAATTAAAATTTCCCGTATCCCGGCACTCATCAGTGTTGCCAGGGGATAATAGATCATGGGCTTGTCGTAAATAGGCATCAGTTGCTTGCTGATCGCAAGGGTCAGTGGGTATAATCGCGTTCCGGTACCTCCGGCCAGAATAATTCCCTTCATTATTTTACAAGCTTATATTTATTGAGATACCATTCTACTGTTATACTCAAGCCTTCCTCGAAGGAAGTTTCAGGGGTCCAGCCCAACTCCTTTTTCAACTTTGCCGCATTTACGGCATATCGCTGGTCATGACCCGGCCGGTCTGAAACAAACTTTATCAGTTCCCCATATGTTCCGCCTCGCCTGGGGTGTACTTTATCAAGAATACCGCAAATTTTCAGGGCCATTTCAAGGTTTGAACACTCATTTCCGCCACCAATTACGTACTGGCTGCCGGCCCCGGCCTTTTCGAAAATGCCTTGTAAGGCCACACAATGATCCATTACAAATAACCAGTCCCGAACATTGGAACCGTCCCCATATATGGGGATAGGTTGATTGGCAAGTGCTGTTCGAATGATTGTGGGAATCAGTTTTTCAGGGTGCTGTCGGGGCCCGTAATTATTGGAACAGTTGGTAATTACGGTATCCAGCCCATAGGTTTTGTGGTAACTGCGCACCAAATGGTCTGCTGCAGCCTTGGAAGCGCTATACGGACTATTAGGCGCGTAAGCCGTTTCTTCAGTAAAGAAACCATCCGATACAGACCCGTACACCTCGTCAGTTGATATGTGCAAAAAGCGTCCCGTTCCTGAAGTTGCCCAATGTGTTCGGGCGACTTCCAGTAAATTGAATGTGCCTTCAATATTGGTCCGTATAAAGTTGTCCGGAGCTGCTATACTGTTATCTACATGGGATTCGGCCGCAAAATGGATAATGCCCTCTATTGGGTAGTTCTTAAACAACTCCAAAAGTAATTGCCGCTCACAGATGTCTCCCTTTACAAAGGTGTAATTGGGTAATTCGCGTACTTCCTGCAGGTTTTTCAAGTCTCCGGCATAGGTGAGCTTATCCAGGTTGACAATATTATACTGTTTGGTGTTTTTTAAAAGTTGCAAAATAAAGTTGCTGCCGATAAAGCCCGCGCCTCCGGTAATCAAAATAGTTTTATGCAGCTGTCTGCTCATTCTAGTTGCATCTCTTTAGACTTCCGGTTGAGGTATTTGAAAAGTGTGATCAGCAAAAAGAACCCTATAAAAATTAGTGGAAAGCGCACTATGTTTTTTTGCATTAAAGGCTTCATTACCCTGTAGGGTTTTCCAAAATTGACAATGGTTATGGCTTCCTGCTTTTGTTTCAGCTCCAGTTTTTTGCTCTCGGTATCCTTTATCAGCAGGTTTTTCAAATTGAATAATGCCGGGATATTTAAAGGTTCCTCGTTTTCAAGTACCAGTCGCCCCTCCACGCCCTTTTCCTCTGTCATCATTTTTCGGGTATAATTATTTATAAGCAGGTCTATTTGCTTAATTAGCGAATCGTTCCGCTCAATGCGTTGCCGGGCGTTCTCCGTATGGATTTTTATAAGATCTCTGTAGTATTCATTGGAATTGATATAGGCCATAATTTTCCGGGCTTCTTCCAATACGGTCCCGGTTTCTTTGAAGGTAAAGCTTATCCGCTGGTCCAGAGAGCCCTTATCCATTAACTGCGCCCTTACAATATCCTCAATGGCGGCACTGTTTTCAAATTTCTGCAGCAGTTCCAGGAACTCCAGTTCATCTTCAAAATTGGAAGATTGCTCAGAAACCACTGGTGTGATTTCTAATTTAAACCCCTTGAGTTTTTCAATATCAACGGAGAGCTGGCTGAAAAAAGCTGTATCCTTTGCTTTGGCATTGGCCTGAATTTCTTCAATAACATCATACAGGTACTCCTTGCTGTCCAGGTTTGGGGTAGCAATAACATCAATTTGCTGTTCCACTCCAACCAGTTTATTTAAACCAAAGCCCAGGACTGCTCCCGCAATGGCCAGGCCGCCCAGCCAGAACACATTCTTCTTTACAAAGAGAAAAATTTTCAAAAAGCCGTGAAACAAACGGTTTAACCCATTACCGATCATTTTAAAGAGTTGCCCCAGATCGATCTCATCATTGTTGCCCTGTTTATTGGATAGGTTTTCACTCATGGTTTCAGGAGTTAAAAATTTGTTTTAAGATTTTATCGGTAATCAAATAGGTTGGCTTAACGCCGGTAGTCCCTAAGCCCCCGGATGCCAGGGTATGCCCTGTTTTAAGAGGGTTGTCAGAAGCGTAGTAGGCATATCGCACCTTTACGTCTTCCTTTATGCTCTTTCGGATCTTGGAGGCAGACTGAATGGCTTTCTGGTAATGTACGCCTTCCATTTCCAAACCGATAACATTCCAGGTGGATTGGTGGAAAAAGCTCAATATGTCTTTGTTTTGAAGGGAGGTGCCTAAAACGGTAACCATAGTGCCTTCGCACACCTGCAGCCCATGGCCTTCAAAATCTGCTTTGCACAATTCATTCCTGAAAGGATAATTGTCGGCCGTTCCTTCAAAAATATGGGCAGAAGGAATCATCAGGTCTCCTTTGTCTCCTTGCAGTATTCCGGCCTTCCCCATAATGGAAATAGATTCCACATCCAGAAATTCCAGCGCTCCATTCCCCTTATACGGCTTTAATAATTCATCTATACTTTCAAATGCCTGCTCCCCAAAAGCATAGTCCATCACCAAAATTACCGGCTTTCTGTTATCTTCCATCTCAGGAAGGTCATATCCACAAACATCGTCTGTCAAACGAGCCATATCGAAGATTTGTACGTCAATATTGGTGCCCGAGACATCCGGTATACTGATCATCCCATTTTTACGAGCAGTAGCAAGAACCTTTTCCCGCAATGCCTCGTTGGAGGAAGAACTCAGTGCTTCAAATATCTCCAGGGAACCGTTTTTGGGAAATTCCTTTTTAAGGGCTTTCCGCGCGAAAAGTGAATTGACCACCGAATGCATGTTTGAGCTGATAATATGAATAGGACGGCCCAGCAGCTTGTTGCGGTGAAGCTCTTCTTTAATCGTATTCGCCCAGCGCTCTCCATGAATATGGTGTCCCAGGCGTTCTCTTAAAAGTGCGCTAAAGGTTAAGGTACGCTTCTCCCCGGTTGTTTCTTCTTCGATAGCCAGTTTTCCCAACCAGTAAATGATCTTTAAAAATCGCTCCGGATCTTTTTTGGTTCCAATCTGTTTGTAAACCGCACTGACTTCAGTAAAAGACCTGCCCAAAATATTGGCAGTATGGATTAGGGCAACTTCCCTGTCAGCCATACTTAGTTTATTCCTGGAAACCGCCGCTTCCAGCTTCTTCCAGTCACGGATGGTTTTATCGGTGTCTTCAATAAGCACCCTTTTCCCAATCTTATTGGATTCTATAAACAAAAAAGTGAGATGGGTAAGGATGTCATAGATATCCGATCTCCCTCGGGTGATCTCAATATTCATTTGCTCCTCGTCAATCCTGTAGCAATTCCGTCGCCTTTTGGGGGGGACAATCGCCTTAAAATGTGATTTTCCATAGCCCTCATCCGAAGTAAGGTTTATGTACCGGCATTGTTCAATCCCTTCAGGCAGTCGCTCCAGCACATAGATTAAACCATCCAGTTCTGCCTTATTCTCGGCTATAGATCCATAAATTTCAGGTCTCAGCTGAAGCAGTGCATTTCTGAGGGTTTCCCCGGACACCCCCATAGGCTTGTAAAAACCCCTGTTGAAAAGGTGGCGCATGGTAATGTACATGCGTTCAATGGCGTTAGTGGATTCCTGGGCACGGGTTGTTTCCATAGAAGATAATCTCAGGCAAAAATACGTTTTATTTCGGTTGCGAAAAGCGGAGTACCCCGTAAATCAAGATATCCTGAAGCCCGGGCTACTCAGCATTTACTTTCGGAATTCACTTAGCCCTTCTGCCAGTTTTCTGTCATTGGACAGGCGTTGAATTTTGTTTTGACCCCCGAGTTTTCCGATTGATTTCATATAATTCTGAAACCCGCCTGTTTGGATCTTGGTAATTTTCAGTGGTTGTAACACCTTCCCCTCAATCAGGTCAAAATAGTAACTGTTCTGCTGTTGCATTTCAGCATCCAGTATTTCTAAAAAGCCCGTGAGGTCTTCGGGTTCTTTCTGAAACTCGACCAGCCATTCGTGATAGGGGAGTTCTCCTTCTTCCGGACAAATTTGAGGGGCAACGGTAAATTCAGTAACCTCCGCCTTTGATGCAGAAAGTGCAGCTTCCATAGCATACTCCACCTCTTTGGCTATTACGTGTTCCCCAAAAGCAGAAATAAAGTGTTTGATCCTGCCAGAGACAACTACCCTATACGGCTTTAATGAAATAAACTGAACGGTATCTCCTAGATTATATCCCCATAAGCCGGCATTTGTAGACAGTATCATCGCATAATTGACCCCGAGCTCCACTTCCCCAATAGTATGGCGCCTGGGGTTTTGTTCAAAAAATTCATCCGCTTTAATAAATTCATAGAAAATACCAGCGTTCAGAAGTAGCAACAGGCCTCTTTTATTCAATTGGTCCTGATAGGCAAAAAACCCTTCACTGGCCGGAAAGAGTTCTATACTGTCAATTTTCCGGCCCATAAGGTTTTCAAAACGATTGCGGTAGGGTTCAAAATTGACCCCGCCATAGATGAATAGCTGAAAATTGGGGAAAAGGGCGCCAATGGCCTTCCCCGATCGCTCTTTCAACCTTTCAAAATACATTTGCACCCAGGAGGGTATCCCTGCAATAACTGTCATATTTTCATCAAGGGTCTCCTCAACAATCTTATCTACTTTGGTTTCCCAGTCTTCAATACAGTTGGTTTCCCAGCTGGGCAACCTGTTTCGCTGCAGATAACCCGGAACGTAATGGGCCGAAATCCCGGATAACCTGCCAACTTTAATTCCATTTTTCTCAGAGAGGACCGGGCTTCCCTGCAAAAAGATCATTTTGCCGTCTACAAATGAAGCTTTTCCGCTTTTATGGATATAATTCAGGATGGCATTGCGGGACGCCTTTACCTGCTCTTTGATCATCTCCTCTGTAATGGGGATATACTTGGCACCGGAAGTTGTGCCGGAGGTTTTGGCAAAATAGAGGGGTTTGCCCGGCCACAACACATTCTCCTGGCCCTGGAGTATTTTCTCCACATAAGGTTTCAGGTCTTCGTAATCCCGAACTGGAATTCTGCGGGCAAAATCTGAATGGGTATGGATTTCACTAAAATGATGGTCTTTCCCGAATTGGGTATTCCTTCCCTTTCTCAGAAGGCTCTTAAAGACATTTTCCTGGGATACAACCGGGTGGTTGAGCCATTTGTTTGTTTTCCAATCTACAATGGCTGCAAATATGCGTGCAGCAATCGCTTTTACAGACATAGGATTTAATTAAAATCTACGTAATTCAATGGGTTTACAGGGCTGCCATTCTTCCACAGCTCAAAATGCAGGTGCGGACCGGTGGTTAGTTCCCCTGTATTGCCAACCGTTGCAATTACCTCCCCTGTGTGCACAATGTCACCCTGTTCTTTTGTCAGGGATCCGTTGTGCTTGTAAACTGATAAAAGGCCGTCTTTGTGTTCGATTATAATGACATAGCCTGTGGCAGCACTCCATTCGGAAAAAATAACCCTTCCGTTGGCTACTGCTTTAACAGGGGAATCGGTTGCGGCAACAATGTCCACGGCATAGTGCTTTTCGTCAGGATTAAAACCCTGGGAAAGGTTGCCAATCAGCGGTGCATATAACAGAATACTGCCATCGAATGATGAGCGCTCGAAGAGGTTGTATTTATCTTCCAGCGCCACCTGGGCACGAAGGACGCTGTCTTCCCGTATCGGGTTCAGGTCTATTTGGGAGGGGTCCAGTTTAAATGGCTCGAAAATAGAATCCCGGTTCATCTTGTTGTTTTCAATGTCCCCGCTTAACACTTTACGGATATTATCAATATACCGATTAGTATAATTTAATACAGTAACCAGTGAATCTGTTTTATAAGTCAATTCGGTCGCCTGGCGTTTGAGGGCTGTTGAGGAATAGCCCGGTATATACTCCCGTAAAGGCGTAAAAGCAATCAGCAGGGTAGTAAATGCTATAAGGCCAATAGCTGCGAGTGTTCCGGTAACAAATACATTCAACCTGCTGAGTTTAAAGGAGATTTTCTCCTCAAAAGTGCTTTCATTCAGAATTACCAAACGGTACTTATGCAGTAATTTTCTCTTAATTTCCTTTCTGCGCTTCGTCTTCTTGGCCATAGTCCCTACCTTTTAGCTTAAGTCCGTCCCGGTTCAGCAGTCTCTAAGCTCAGGAAAAAGCGCTCCTGATTACCTGCTGAATATCCAATTATTCAACGGAATGAACTTCTTTGGTCTAATTTACATCTTATGAGACAATAAAAATGATTCTATTCTGTTTTTTACTACCTTTACAAACCATTTAAGTTATGTTGGTATGAATGCACAAATGATTTTCCTAGCAATTGGGCCCTGGCAAATAGCCATCATCGTAATGGTGGTTTTACTGCTCTTCGGAGGGAAAAAGATTCCTGAACTGATGCGTGGGCTGGGTAGTGGCATTAAAGAATTCAAAGATGCCTCTAAAGAAGATGAAAAACTTGACGAAAAAAAGGAGTAACCCCTTTTTTGGATTAATGAAATAAGGCACCTGGATAAGGTGCTTTTTTTATACCTTTTAGTATTATTTCTTCTGGAAGAACCCTTTCTGATTAATTTATCTTAAGTGGTAATGTGCTCATAACCACAGTCCAAAGTCTTTCACGACAGTTTTCCCCTCTTTCACAACAAAAACTTAGCCAAACAGGTTCAAACGACTATTTTCGACGTTATATAGAAATTCAGTGGGGTGATTCCTATTGAAGATGTCGCAATTACCGACCTAGATGCCTAATAAAATCAAAATCATTCTGCCTGCAGTTTACCTGCTGCTCATCCAACTGGTTTTTCCGCAAGCTGTCCTGCAGCAGGCGGAAGAGCAGCCTAATGGACAAAAAACAGCCGTTTCAGCGAATATCGCGAATCAGGAGGCCCAGAATGCCAGGGAAGCTGCTGCCTTTGTGAACGAGGCCAAACAAAACGAGATTGCCGTCAGAAGCTTCAAACGGCTGAAATCGCTTGACAAAGGGTATTATGTTGTTGTGGGAGTCTTCAAAGAGACTAACAATATCGATAGACTTATCCGAAAACTCAATAGAAAAGGGCTTGAGGCCGGTAGTTTTGTAAACCCCGAAAATAATCTGAATTACGTATATGCAGCCCGTTTTGACAACGCCTCCACAGCCCTATCTCAAAGTAAATCCGGATTGGAAGGCCGCTATCAGGATGCCCTGTGGATTCTCATTGTTGAAAATGACCCTTTTGGCTCCGTTCCGGTTACAGAAAATATAGTTGAGGCCACAAAAGAACCCTCCCAGCTGATTGCCCCGGAAACCGTTGAAGCACCAAAGGAGTCAATACATTCAGATCCTCCGTTTCAAAAGGCCACTGCCAGTGCCGATAAATTACTGCGAAGGGCCAATGATTACTTCGATAAAATGTGGTATGCCGAGGCTGCAGACCTCTATGAGACGGCTCTCAGCCGAAACCCGGGACAAAAATCGCCTGAAGCCATTAGAAGAGTTGCCGATGCGCACTATTTCAATACCAATATGAGCAGGGCCTACTACTGGTACAACCAGCTTTACGACCGGCAAAAAGACAATATGGCGCCCGACGATCTTTTCAAATATGCGCATTCGCTAAAAGGAATGGGAAAATACTCCCGTGCCAAAAGGCTACTGCGTCTTTATTCCAAAAAACAACAAAACACGAAGAGTGCGTTATCCAACCGCCTTGAAATGGCCCAGAAAGAAGCCGCACTGGACAATATACTGAGTGCTGAAGAAGGTTTCACTATCAAAAATATGGCTATCAATACCCGTTATTCGGAATTTGCGCCCATGTTCCACCAGGATAACGAACTGGTTTTTGCCTCTTCCATGGATTCGGCATTTTTTCATACCAGAAGGTATAAATGGAATAACCAGCCATACCTGGACCTTTACGTTGCCCGTATGAATTCCGAATCGGATGAACTCAGAGACGCCGTAAAGTTTTCAAAAAAAATCAATACCAAATATCACGAAGCGGGGGTCACTTTTTCCCCGGATAACCAAACCATGTATTTCACCCGGAACAACTATGGGAAGAAATTACGAAGGGACAAAAAAGGCGTAAATCACTTAAAAATATACCGTTCGGTTAAAATTGACGGGGAATGGACAGAAGCCACCGAAGTATCCTTTAACGGCGAAGATTATTCCACCGGACATCCGGCCCTCAGCCCTGATGGCAAACAACTCTATTTTGTCTCGGATATGCCCGGAAGCCTGGGGGAGACCGATATTTTTGTAGTAGACGTACTGGAAGATGGGAGTTTTTCGGAGCCCAGAAACCTCGGGCCTGAAATCAATACGGAACGCAAGGAAATGTTCCCGTTTATCAACAACAAAAAACTATATTTTTCCTCTAATGGGCATGTTGGCCTGGGTGGCCTGGACATCTATGAAGTCGCTTTTGAGGCAGAAGAAGGTTTTCTGGAAGTCAGAAACCTGGGAAAACCCATCAACAGCAACAAAGACGATTTCTCCTATATCGTAAATGAAGAAACGCAAAAGGGTTACTTTGCTTCCAACCGACGCGGGGGCAAGGGAGACGATGATATTTACTCTTTCCAGCGGTTACTGCCTGAAGAGGCGAATGAAAATGCTATTGCCGGTATTGTTACGGACCTGATAAGCGGAGAAGTAATGCCGGATGCCCTGGTGGAACTGCTAGATGAAAATAATATCAAACTGAAAGAGGTTATTGCAGATGAAGGGGGAAGCTTTGTTTTCGAAGACCTGGAAGGCAACACCAAATATAACCTGAAAGTAGGATCTCCGGATTATTTCGATGCGATTACCCCGGTTGAAACCAGGGATAACGAACTCGTGTATACAGACGTGCGCATGCGCAAACTACAGGAGCTAATTACAATAGAGGATGGGGTGCGCAAGCTGAAAACGGAAATGATCTTTTTCGATTTTGACAAATTCAATATCCGCCAGGATGCGGCCACCGAACTGGATAAACTGGTATCTACCATGAAGGAATACCCTGAGATGGTGATTAAAATTGAATCACATACAGATTCACGGGGGCCACGCGCCTACAACAAATATCTTTCTGATAAGCGTGCCAAGTCTACCCGGGACTACCTGATCAAAAACGGAATCGACCCCAACCGTATAGCCAGTGCCATTGGCTATGGGGAAGAACGCCTCCTCAATGGTTGTGACGGCAGCATTCGCTGTACGGCGGCACAACATCAGCAAAACCGTAGGTCGGAGTTTATTATTGTTAAAATGTAAACCCCCCTATGGCCTCTTAACGGCTTTTTACAGGGCGCTTTAAGGACCTTTTCCATTTCAGACAACAATTCTACCGCAGTTCACAACATATACAGGGTGGCTGTATACGGAAGCACTATTAACTGCTGTTTATACGGTATACTCTAATACTTATATATGAAATCACTTCTACTCTTCCGACAATTATACGATGAGGCCTTCAAAGCGATTGGCTCTTTTATGCTGCGCAATGCGTATAAGGCCTTTTTCTGGTTCTGCTTCTTTTGCTATGCGATCGTGCTCTATGCATTCATCTATCGCATCGCAACCGGATTTGCCTTCGATTAGGCCTGTGAAAAACTAACAGGGTCACATTTGGCCCTGGTCATTCATCCTGTTTTTGGTCCTTTCATGGAGATTCTCATACCCCCTCAGGGCTTATGACTAATTTTTCAGTGTTTTAACCGATTAATGCAACATTCCATATGTTCTCAAGCATCTTTGCCATGGACATTATAAAGAACTTGAAAGCTTATGGAAAAACTATTACTCGTAAAAGAAATCTACGTGGAAGCCTTTAAAAACTGGACAAATCTATTTCTGCAGAAGTATTTCAAAGCCTTTTCCTGGTTTTGTTTTGCCCTGTGGCTGTTGACGATGTACGCCTTTATTTTCAGGGTTTCTACAGGCTTTGCATTTGATTAAGCAATATTATACCAAACAACCAATACAAGAGACCTCCGTTGATCGGGGGTTTTTTTATGGCCGGAATTTCCGACTACTTGAACTTAACGGTTTTCAGGATGGCTTCCAGCTCAAACATATAATCACGCTTATTGGTGGAAGGGGCGAAGGTAAATCCCTCGAGAACCAATCTGCGATTGTTTATACTGTCATTGATGATATAGGTAAGAAAGGGCCCGGCCATAGGGTAGTTTACCACCTCCCAGATCCCTCGTACCTCCACACCCTTTTTTCCTCCGATTTCGGCCGGAAACACATAAGGGGCAAATGCCTTTTCTGTTCCCATATAGGTAATTCGGTCCGGAATATCAGGCCCGGGGATATACTTCTTGCCGATTGAATCGCGCATACTTACAATATCCCGGATAAAAGTTGAATCTGATTGAAAACTGTCTGCAGGCATTTCATAGGCGATAATATTCATACTGCCTTTCTGTATTTCACGATCGATCCACACAAAATTTTCTTCCTGCTTGCCAACCATATAAAGGGAGGGGAGTCTGAGGGAAATCCCGAATTTTTCTTCCAATACGGTTTCCTTACTTAGCGAACGGAAAAATCGTTGCTGGGCCTCCTCCAGCTCCATCTCGCGAATGGCAGCTATGACCTGGTGGGCATAGGTGTCAATGGTGCTGATCAGGACCGAATCTGACGGAGCCTTTATAACGCCTACTTTTTGTGGGGTCGCATATAAATCCGTCTGTACCTGTGCCCCGGATATGCTGTCACGGTTTATATATAAAACCGCCCGCCGATGCCGGGTTGTCCCTGTAAACACGCTGGGGGGCATCTGCTCCAGATTAAACAAGGGCTCATCCCAGGTGAGCCCCAGTACAGGGGCTGCAAAGTGTTCCCGGACCTTATCTCCAACAGCCCCTTCCCACAGGTCGTTATCCATTACAACCGCCAGGGTATTGATCGCCCCAAGGGATGCCGGTTTATACTTTTTTTTGGGTCCTTCCTTACAGGATACGCAAATCAGCAAAGCCAACACCACAATTCTCACTACTTTCATGCTAATATTTTTACTATGAACAATTACATAACTTCAAACGGGTGCCCGGTTGCAGGTTGTTGCCGCGTATCCCGTTCCATTCTCTTAAGTTCTCTACAGACACGCCGGGATATTTCTGTGAAATAGTCCAGAGGGAATCCCCTTTCTCCACAACATGAACCTTAGGGCCGTCAGCAGTACCGGTTGATATGGTGGCGGCTTTTTGCGACTCAGCTTGCACGCTGGTAACCGGCTTCCTGGGGTAAATGGTCAGGCGCTGTCCAATTCTGAGGTCATTGCTTCTCAATCCATTCCACCTTTTAATCTGGCTTACCCCCACTCCGTAGCGTTCCGCTATTTTTCCGAGGTAATCCCCACTCCGGACCCGATACCGTATGCGATCATCGGCCTGGACCAACTGTGGCAGGGGGGCTTCCCTCTTCCCCAGCTCCTCCTTAACCTGGGCATAGATGGCCGCTTCATTATTTACAAATATTCCAATATTTCTCTTGGGTAAACGGAGGTAATAATCTTTTCCTGAAATTTCCGGAATGATGTTTAGTTTGTAGGCAGGATTCAGAACTTTCAGCTCTTCCATGCTAACCCCGCTATACTTGGAAATCTGTTCGAACGTAATGGTAGACTTTATCTTAACGGTGTCTGTTACGAAATAAGGCCGATTTGCTTTTGTGTATTCCAGCCCGTGCTCCCGCGCAAATTCAAAGATGTACATGGTGGCAAAAAATGCCGGTACGTAGCCTGCGGTTTCTCTGGGCAGGTTTCGGCGGATATTCCAGTAATTCTGATACCCCCCAGACCTTCTGATGGCTTTGTTGACGTTTCCCGGACCCGAGTTGTATGCGGCAAGGGCCAGGTCCCAATCTCCGAATATTTCATATAATTTGGAGAGATACTTACAGGCTGCCTCCGTTGCTTTCACCGGATCACTCCTTTCATCCACATAGCTGCTCACATCCAGGCCGTACATTTTTCCAGTTCCGTACATGAATTGCCAGAGTCCGGTGGCTCCCACCCGCGATTTGGCACGGGGGTTAAGGGCAGACTCCACTATGGCGAGGTATTTTAATTCCAGCGGCAGGTCGTATTTGTCAAGAGCTTCCTCAAAAAGCGGGAAATAGAACTGGCTGGCGGTTAGCATGCGCTGCATCAGGTCCTTTTTCTGGATCAGAAAAGAGTTGATCACCCCCTCAATGGATGGGTTGTATTCAATATTAAATGGGGTTTTTTTATTCAAAAGCACCAGGCGGGCCTTGAGGGTTTCGGTATCTACCAGCTGTTTTAAGGGCGTTATTGTGTCTGTTCCAGCCTGCTGAACCCCGGCAAACATCTCCGGAAAGCTTTGTCCGGAAGCAAATAATTCCACCAGCCAAAGGCTGTCGTATCGCGAAGCAGCCTCCAAATCTATTAGCGCCAAGGAATCCCGTCTTTCCAGTTCAATTACAGGGGCATCAATAATCAGTTTCTGATTGCCTTTTGACAAAAGGGAGTCCTTTTCAGAACCGGCAGATTTGCCGGCTGGGACATCCTGCCCTGAAAGCGTCCCTGCCAGGCATAGTAAACTCAGAAAAGACAGAATTCTCATAGGGTCTTGGAATGTTAAGAGTACCGCAAACTAAAATCGGTCATTTTTGGTAAAGAATAAAATTTAGACTCTTAAAGTGCTCTTAAGCCTTAGGGAAAGCTCACTTTGAATTAGTCTTCCAATATGGCCGCAATCCCGGGAAGGACTTTCCCCTCCAGACTTTCCAGCATGGCGCCGCCCCCTGTGGAAACATAGCTTACCTGAGATTCAAAACCAAACTGCTTTACAGCAGCTACCGAATCGCCCCCTCCAACGAGCGAAAATGCCCCTTTATCTGTGGCTTCTGCAATGTAATTCCCCACTGCAATAGTCCCTTTGGAAAATTGTTCCATTTCAAATACTCCAACCGGGCCATTCCATAGAATGGTCTTCGAGTCCAGAATTACTTTCTTAAAAATTTCAAGGGTTTCCGGACCCGCATCCAGGCCTTGCCAGCCCGCTTCTATCTGGTCTACAGGCATCACTTTGGTTTGGGCGTCATTGCTGAAGGCGTCTGCGGCAATAACATCTACCGGCAGATGTACCTCTACATTTTTCGCTTTAGCTTTTTCGAGAATGGAGAGGGCAAGATCTGCTTTATCGGGCTCACAAATAGAGTCCCCTACCTTCCCTCCACGGGCTTTCACAAACGTATAGGTCATGCCGCCGCCTATGATCAGATGGTCAATTTTATCAAGGATATTTTCAATTATGGTAATTTTACTGGAGACCTTTGCCCCTCCCAGAATAGCGGTTACCGGTTTTTTACCCGTCTCCATGACCGTCTCAATAGCCTTGATTTCTTTTGCAAGCAGGTATCCAAAACATTTTTGATCCCCAAAGGAGGAAGCGACCACCGTAGTGGATGCATGTGCCCTGTGTGCCGTGCCGAAGGCATCGTTCACATAGATATCTCCCCATTGGGCCAGTTGTTTTGCAAAATCTGCATCTCCAGCTTCTTCTTCCTCATAGAAACGCAGGTTTTCGAGCAGTAATATTTCCCCGTCTTCCAATTGCGAGACAGCTTCTTCTGCTTCTTTGCCAATACAATCCGAGACAAACTTAACCTCAACCCCAATGATATCCGATACGGCATCACAAATATGGGAAAGCGAAAGCTCCGGGCTGGGTTGTCCTTTCGGGCGACCGAGATGACTCATCAGAATAGCACTACCCCCATCTTCGAGTACTTTGATAATTGTAGGCTTTGCAGCCTCTATTCGGTTGGTGTCGGTTACCTCAAAGGCTTCATTCAGGGGTACATTGAAATCTACCCGGATCAGGGCCTTCTTCCCTTCAAAATTAAAGTCGTCTATGGTCTTCATGAATTGTCTGTTTTATTGAGGAGTACGAAAATAACCAATAATGCCCGTGAATCCCTGCCTTGCATGATAAATTTTTAATCCTGCTATATCAAAAATAGTATCTTTGGGCCAATGCGTTTTTCGGATATTTTAGGGCTTCAGCATCTGAAGCAGCACCTCACCACTTCAGCTGATAACGGCAGGGTTCCGCATGCTCAATTATTTGTAGGTCCTGAAGGCTGTGGCACGCTCCCAATGGCAATTGCCTATGCGCAATATTTGCTTTGTGCTAATCAAAATGGAGAAAATACGGGAGGGCAACCAGACTGTAATTCCAAATGTGAAAAGCTAATGCATCCAGACCTGCATTTTGCCTACCCTGTTGCCAACTCCGGCACCGTTAAAAGCCATGCGGTAAGCGACCACTACATCAGGCAATGGAGGGAGTTTATAGATCGCCAGCCATACGGCAACCTTTTTGACTGGTACCAGAGCATCGGGGTAGAGAAAAAGCAGGGTCAGATTGGAGTGGACGAAGCGCATGACATTGTAAAAAAACTCAGCCTGAAAGCTTACGAAGGCGGATATAAAATCATGATAATCTGGATGGCGGAAATGATGAACAATGCCGCCGCCAACAAGCTGCTAAAACTAATTGAGGAGCCTCCAGAAAACACGGTGCTCCTTATGATTGCAGAAGACGAGGAGCAATTATTGCAAACCATTCGCAGCCGTTGCCAGGTACTGCATTTCCCTCCCCTGCCGGAGCAGGTCATTGCAGAAGGGCTTATCAAAAACGGGTCTTCGCGGGAGGAGGCCACACAGGTTGCCCATGAGGCGAATGGCAATTTCAACAAGGCGCTTGATTTGCTGCTTAACGATTCTGAGGACCTTGTGTTTGAGAAATGGTTCATTCAATGGACCCGTACCGCTTTTAAGGCAAAAGGCAATAAGGCTGCGGTACATGAACTGATCCTGTGGAGTGAGGAAATCGCAAAAACGGGCAGGGAAACTCAGAAAAAGTTCCTGTTGTATTGCCTTACATTGATTCGTCAGGCGCTTTTGCTGAATTATCGCGTAAACGAATTGGTATACATCAATATCCACCAGGAAGATTTTAACCTCCAGAAATTTGCCCCTTTTGTGCACGAGAATAATATACAACCTATGGTGCGCGAACTGGAATCAGCCATTTACCATATAAGCCGGAATGGCAACGCGAAAATCGTTTTTACCGATCTTTCTATAAAACTAACCAGGCTTTTACACATGAAAGCCGCCTGAGTAAACACCAATAATGAAAACAATTCTGTCCAACATTACCGAGATTTTAATTCTGTTGATGCTCCTGATAACCCTTTTACAAAGCGGCTGGGATAAAGTATCGGACTGGAGTGGAAACCTATCCTGGTTAAAAGGGCATTTTGCCGAGTCCCCATTTAAGAATATGGTTCCGGCCTTGCTCGGAACCCTATTGGTATTTGAACTGGTTTCGGGCCTACTGTGTCTGCTGGGTATTTATCAATTAGCCTTTAATGATGATGGCAGCCTGGCGCTTTACGGTGCCATCTTTTCGGCAATAACCTTGTTGATGTTGTTATTCGGGCAACGGATTGCAAAAGACTACGAAGGTGCCCGGACAATAGTTGTATATTTTATTCCAACCGTATTTCTTGTCTTCCTTCTTTCAGTATAAAAAGACCCCTCACTTTCGCGAGGGGTCTTTCCTTAAATCTGCTAAAGAATTTCTTATTTCTTGTACGCTTCGTTCAGTACCTGCAGCACTTCTTCCGTTACATCTTTCGCTTCAGCACCGTAGAGGACTCCTCCTCCATCGCCGCCTCCTAAAATGAAGGTATAACCGTTTTGCTCCCCGTAAGACTTAATGGCTTCTTTTACGAGCGATACAACGCTGTCCATCTGAACCTGCCCCTGCTGCTGCATTCGCTGTTCTTCCTGCTGCAGCTGCTGCCCAATCATTTGAGCCCGTTGTTGCAGGTTTCCATATTCCTCCTGTGCCTTTTGGTCAGACATTCCCTTGGATTTGCTTTGCATCATCTGTGCCTCTGCCTGGAAAGCCTGGGAAATACTATCCCTCTTTTGAGCAAAGACCTGCGATTTTTGCTGATAGGCAGCTTCAACATCTATTTTTCGCTGATAGCCGTCCATCAACTTTACATTGTCAACAAAGGCAATTTTATCTTGTTGGCAACCCGCCAGGATAAATACAGCTATCAATATTAATACGTTTCTCATGATTCCTGTTTTGTCAATTAGCACGCAAAAATAGAAAAGCTTTTCAGATGGGCCCCGAAAAAGTTGTTAATTTCAAATAGCCTATAAAACCAACTATTAGTTATGTCTATTGTTCAAGCCTCTTTCTATTGTTATAATCTATTTATAAAGACTATTATTCAAGCCCCCTGTTTTAACCAAATGTTTTTCGGGATAGGATTCGATGTCCGGAATGAGAAGTAGGCTTATATAGGCTTATTTGACCTCTATAGCCTTATGAAGGATGTATATGTGAGAAGAATACTCCTTGCTGAGTAACCCACTCAGGTTTGAGAACCATCCGATGAAGAATGCATACAATGGTGCAAACCGATTTCCTTTGTATTTCTCAGACAGCCAGCTCACATAAAAAGCATCAAACCACATCGGCTTAATCTGCTTCAGTACAAACCCCCTCGGTTCGAAGACTTTTTTGACAGAGGCTTTTGAAAAGTGCCAGAGGTGTCTCGGCACATCATAAGCAGCCCAGTTCTCTTTATAGAATTTGGCATCAAAGGAATTGTGATTTGGAAGGGCCAGAATCAAAACCCCCTCAGCCTGCAGACGCTCCTTAATAAACCGAATATATTTTTCAAGATCCGGAACGTGTTCTAAAACATGCCAAAGCGTTATAACTTCAAATTTTACCTCCGGAAGATCCTCGATTTCTGATGCTATCTGCAAATTCTTTTCCCGGGATAAATTCCTGGCAACCTTATTGGGTTCTACTCCGAGAACGGTCCAACCTTCCCTTTGAGCCCTTAACAGAAATGACCCCGTTCCCGAACCAATATCCAGAAGTCTTCCCCTGGAGCTAGCAAACCGGTTGATCAGCTTTATTTTCCTTTTCAGGCTTTGTCTTTTTACTACCTTATATAAAAATCCCATCAGCCCGGATGGATTGTCGGTATGCGAAACATAGTCGGGAGACTGGTAATAGGATTCTAAATTTTCGGGTACAGGCTGGGTTTGAAAGATCCCCGTTTCCGGATCAGACTTTAAGCGGAATGATTCACCGCTCACCAAATGGTCCTTTATTTGCAGGGATTCTTTAGTCAAATGGAGAGTATCGGTTTATTTGTAATTTATAAATAATGCAATGTTCCACGTGGAACCTACCGTCCCAAATAGACCAGTAATACGCTGATATCGCTTGGAGATACCCCACTTATCCGGGAGGCCTGGGAAAGGGTTGCCGGCCGGATGGCTTCCAGTTTTTCCCTGGCTTCATAAGACAGGGAGGCTAGCTTTCTGTAATTAAAATTCTCAGGTATCTTGATATTTTCTAAGCGCTGTAATTTATCGGCATTAGTCTTTTCTTTAGCAATATAACCAGAATACTTTACTTCAATTTCTGCCTGTTCCAGTACCTCAGCCCCCAGCTTATGTCCACTCACATAGTCTGCCACATCCTGTACTTTAAGCATCTGATCCATACCAATTCTCGGCCTGGCGAATACCTTATAAAGTTTATCCCCCTGACTTACTTTCTGGGAACCCACAGATTCCAGAATTGGATTTATCTCGTTTGGATTAAAGCTTGTTTTTTTAAAAAATCCTACCAGGTCTTCGCTTTCCTTCTGTTTTTTCTCCACTTTCTTTAGTCTCTCTTCGCCTGCTAATCCTAACTTGTATCCTATTTCTGTTAATCGGAGGTCCGCATTATCCTGTCTTAACAGCGTTCTGTATTCGGCCCTGGAGGTAAACATACGGTAAGGTTCTTCTGTTCCTTTGGTTATGAGGTCATCAATTAAGACTCCTATATAGGCCTCATCCCTTCTTAAAATAAATGCTTCCTTCTCCTTCAATTTTAAATGAGCGTTTATTCCTGCCATCAATCCCTGACAAGCTGCTTCCTCATACCCGGTCGTTCCGTTAATCTGCCCGGCAAAGTACAGGTTACTGATTAGCTTTGTCTCCAAAGTGTGTTTTAATTGGGTAGGCGGAAAATAATCATACTCAATAGCGTATCCTGGCCTGAAGAATTTCACTTTTTCAAAACCAGCTACGGATTTTAAGGCTCTAAACTGTACGTCTTCCGGCAAGGAAGTAGAAAATCCATTTACGTAAACCTCCACTGTATCCCATCCTTCGGGCTCCACAAAGATCTGATGCCTATCCTTATCTTTAAATCGGTGGATTTTATCCTCAATGGAAGGACAGTATCTCGGACCTATACTTTTTATTCGCCCATTAAACATAGGGGATCGATCAAATCCCTCACGCAACAATTCATGTACTTCCTCGCTGGTATAAGTCATATGACAATCCCGCTGTTGTTTCAGCACATCTGTGCTGAGAAAAGAAAAGCATCCAGGGTCCGCGTCTCCTGGCTGTACTATCATTTTAGAATAATCCAGACTCCTGCCATCTACTCTGGGTGGCGTTCCCGTCTTCATTCTCCCAGATTCGAAGCCGATTTCCTCTAGTTGTTCGGTGATTCCTGTAGCCGCTTTTTCACCAGCCCTGCCTCCTCCAAATTGTTTATCGCCAATATGAATTAAACCGTTTAAGAAGGTGCCGTTAGTTAATACTACTGCCCTTGCAAAAATGTCCAGGCCTAAAGAGGTCCTGACTCCAACCACCCGGTCTTTTTTTACCAATAAACCCCGAACCATCTCCTGATAAAAATCTAAGTTCTTTGTTCGCTCTAAAGCAAGGCGCCACTCTTCGGCAAATCGCATTCGGTCACTCTGGGCCCTCGGGCTCCACATTGCCGGGCCCTTAGACTTATTGAGCATTTTAAATTGAATGGCAGACTTATCTGTTATAATTCCGCTATACCCCCCAAGGGCATCTATTTCGCGAACAATCTGACCTTTTGCTATCCCGCCCATAGCCGGGTTACAAGACATTTGGCCTATGGTCTGCAGGTTCATAGTAACCAATAATGTCTTTGATCCCATATTAGCAGCAGCAGCGGCAGCCTCACAGCCCGCGTGTCCTCCTCCAACAACTATAATATCATACTCTTCTGAAAACATACTTAATGTTTCACGTGGAACAATTTCAGGCAGGTATTCTCTTCCTTCCTCATTTCCCTCTGTTCGCTTTTAGTTTTATCTCCAAAACCCATCAAATGAAGCACGCCATGTATCATCACCCTTCTTAATTCTTCTTCTCCTGATGTTTTATATGTTTTTGCATTTTCTTTTACCCTTTCAACTGAAATAAAAATATCCCCGGCAACACCTTTTTGGCTCTCGTATGAAAAGGTCAGGATATCGGTATAATCATCATGGTCTAAATAATGCTTATTCTTTTCCAATAAGTACTCGTCATCACAAAAGATATAATTCAAAAAATCTATGCTGTACCCATACCCCGATGCACACCTAATAATCCAATCGGTATATTTTTTCTCATCTACCTCTGCGGCTGTCTCATAAAAAAACTCAATCATTTTCCTTGAAATACTCCTTCACCTTTCTTTTATAAATGCGCCGCAAAGGTAATACTTGTCTGTTTAACAATTCAACGTCAATCAATTGTTTTCTAAATACTTCCGGCGGTGTCGTAAGCGGCCCCGTGAACGTCTTTTTATTGGTATTACTCTTCCTTCTGCTTTCCTCTCCCTGTTCCATTGCGGCATTCTCCAGCTTCATTAATTGTTGCTGTATTCTATTTAGCCTTCTAACCGTGTTGTTTGTTATTCCGTTTCGCAGTAATTCATTCTCGAATTGCTCCATTTCTGCTGCTATCTTCTTTGCCAATTCCTTATCTGCCTTCATAATCATGTCTTCCAATTGTTTTTCCAACTCTCTCCTAATTTCCTGTTGCTTCTTATAGATTTCATACACCTCTTCATATCCCAACTCATCAGAATTTCCTTGGTTCCCATCATTTCCTTCCTGACCGTTTCCTTTCCCCGAAGCCTCCTCAGCCTTTTTATCGCCTTCTACACCATCACTGCCTCCTTTTTTCTTTCCGCCTTGAGACTGTCCGTCCTCACTTTCCCCATCTCCCTTTTCCTTTCCTGATTCGCCCTGACTCCCGCTTTTTCCTGATGATGATCCCTGCATCTGCTGCTGTAACTCCTCCTGACTCATAATTATATCCGGTAATTGCTTTCCTCCTCCAGAACCCTTCCCGGGCTTCATAGATTCCTGCATATTATCCAGCACATCCGCTAAAAATGCCGCCAGTTCATTGGAGGCCGTGAGCACATATTGTTGATAGGAAGCCCCCCGATACCACTGGTTCTCACTAAAACTTTTTAAGGCTTTATCGGTATTATAATACACATCTGTAATCTCCTTATTGACTTTTTCAGCGATCTCGGCTTTTCGTAACGACAAAGCAAAAAGACTGTCGTCTACATGTTCAAATAGCTTCCGTAATTCCTGTTGTTTTCGCGTATAGGAACTACCCCTTACCTGATCACCATTAAAATCAGTTACCCTATCGAATAGTGTTTCCTGTTCCAGGGAGTACACCACTAAATTATCCAGGATTTGCCTTAGCATCTCGGCGTCTTCTGCCACGCCACTCTCCGCTCCTGCTGACCCTGCTGTTTGTAGTGATTCCCCAAGTTCTTTTAACTTTCGGGCTGCAGCTTTTTGCTTTTTATTTGCCTTTTCTGCCTGCTTCGTTTTTTCATTATCATCCGGGCTGGCATCATTTATGATTTTTTCGGCTTCCTCTTGTTCCGCACTGATCTGCTGCTCCTTCTTTTCATCCCTTGACCATGGAAGCGGCTTTCTCAAATCCTCATTATCCCTTTCCAGTTCTTTTAGTTCTTCTGTTAACTTCCGGAATTCCTCATTTAATTTGACCTGTTCCCCTTTGGTCTGTTGTTCCTTTAAATTTTTATTTTCAGATAATCGCTCTTGCCGCTCAGCCTGTTTGATTAATTCCCGACTCAATTGTGCAGCCTTTTGCTCAACATAATAACGCTTAGTTAACTCCAGTAACTGTTCCAGGCTGCGTTCATTTCCCATCTGTTGTTTTGCGATCTCTTCCAGCTTTTCCTGTAAAGCCCCCTTATCAAGCTTGTCCAGTACTTTTCGCATCTCTTCCATCATCTCAGCATTTCGCCTGGCCTCTGCCTCCTGTCGCTCAAGACGCTCCTTTAGTAATTCGTCCTTTTCCTCCTGCTCCTCCGTTTTCATATTCTCAGAAAGCGATTTGCTAAACTTCTCCATCAACCTTTCCTGCCTGATTTTCTTTTGCAGAAATTGATCCAGTTCCTTTTCATCTTCGTAATTCAGGGCAGACTTTTCTCTCTGGTCATTCATTAGCTGCTCCAGCTCTTTTTCATTTTCCTGTAAGAATTCCCTGGATTTATCAAGATTTTCTATCAAATCCCTGTCCAATTCCAATCGAACGTTTTCCAAGGCTTCTGCCCCGAGTACACGCATATAAAATTCCTCACTCCGACCTCTTTTTCCTCCTCTTAATCCGTCATTGTCGGTGGCCTGAAAATACAGTACATAATTACGATCCGCGTCCAGCTCCAATCCTGACGGAAACGTATAATAAAATTGCCTGAAAATACCTCCTGCCTTCGCAATCTCCACTTTGACATGCTCGTCTTCGGACTGACCCTCAGCGTAATAGACCAGCTCCAGCTTCCTTAATCCATGATCATCCAGTGCCTCCCCCATAAAATAAGCTGCATTCGGATTGAGTGAATCCCTGACCATTTTTACGCGTATTTCCGGCCGCAGATCCGGCACCACCTCAATAGCATAGCGCATTTGATCATAATCCCTGACATTACCGTTAGAAGTAGTCATGTAATACTCATTGTCCTTGAAGAGCTTTTTGCGGACATAAAACTGATTATTATCTGATAACAGCACAAAGGAAGTATCCCTGTCCGAATAATTTAAGGCCTCTGTATGTACTGTAGATATCTGCCATTCGATTTGGGTACCCTCGGGAACTGATGCGTTTCCGGTACCTTTTATTGTTTTGTTATCCAGCCCCAAATATGCGGGGTATTTGAGTTCCATTTCAAACCGATCAACCACAGGGACTTCAAATACTTTCAGCATATATGGGCTACTGCGTACTCCGTTAGCCTGCAGGTAAAAGTTTTGTGTTCTTAAAGGTGGTCGAAAGGTGTATTCAAATTCACTTGCCTTATCTTCCATTATATAGGGCTTATCCCCAATAATCACAGATACGGATTCTGGCTGCACCTTACCTTCTGTCCGTACCCTGAGGACAAAAGCTTTGTCTTCCTGTGTCTTCAGGTTTTCATTTAAGATCGCAAACGCAAAGGGGGCGGGGGCCTCAAAAGCCATATCGTATTGCACAACACGCTTATAAGACTGCAATAGTTCCAGGCCTTTTCCACTGACCCAAATCAGTGCGCATATTCCTGCCAGAATAGCTACAAACCGAAAATATTTATATCCCTCCTTAAGCGGGATTGCTTTTGTAAACGGGATTTCCTTAAGCCCGGCTGATCGCTGTTCGATACTTGCCAGTAACAAATCGGATTTTTCCTTGTTGCCGGCCAGTTCCAACAAATTCTGGAGGCGATCTGCCACTTCCGGAAAATGTGTGCCAATTAACCTGGCGCTCTGGTTGTAGCTAAGGCCTTTCTTTATCCGGAATAATTGAAGTATCGGGATGATCAGGTACCGATACGCCAATAAAGCAAAGAGTAGCAACATCCCCCAGAAAAGTACAGTCCTTAGGCCACTGCTCATCCAAAGTAAATACTCGAGAACGCTGGATACCACTACCGCCATCCCCAGGCTAAAAACAAAAAGGCAGCCTCCTTTTATCAATTCCCGGATATAGTATTGATTCAGAAAGGCTTCCAGTTTCCTGACGATAAGTTGATAACTTTGCAAAATCAAGTATATTTAATACCAAGATAGTATGATGCCGCCAATTCAGGGGCCAAAAACATGTTAAAAGGCGAGATGAAGGAGTTTAAATACCTTGCTGCATTCAGTATCCCCCTTACTGCCTGGGTAGGTATCAGCCTGGGTGGCTATTACACTTTTCTGACGCCCCTCTATGCCTTTGTATTTATCCCGCTCCTGGAGATGCTGCTTCCCGAGGATCCGGCCAATACTTCCCCGGCAGTAAAAGCAACAGATAGAATCAATCCTGTTTTTGATTGGTTGTTATATCTGAATATCCCGATAATAATGCTGCTGCTGTGGTTTGCATTCAATATTGTTGCCGACAATGCCCATCCTATTTACGAGTACATCGGCATTGCCTTTTCAGTCGGTATTGTACTAGGCACGAATGGGATTAATGTTGGACACGAGCTCGGGCATCGTATATCAGGGGTCGAACGCTTTCTTGGTAAAATATTGCTGTTACCAAGCCTGTACATGCATTTTTACGTGGAACACAATTTTGGCCACCACTTGCATGCGGCTACCCCTGAAGACCCGGCAACAGCCCGATATAACCAGTCGGTATATTCTTTTTGGTTCACCTCGGTAATCAGGCAATACACTAATGCCTGGAAGATTCAATTAAAGCTGCTACAAACCGGGAATAAACCCTTTCTTTCAACAGATAACAATATGTTCTGGTTCAGCCTTTTTCAGGCAGCATACCTTTTACTGCTCTGGGCTGTTTTTGGAATTGAGACGGTCGGTTTCGCCATCCTTTGTGCCATAATCGGATTCCTGCTACTCGAAACCGTTAACTATATTGAACACTATGGGCTTTTGAGAAAGAAACTTCCTTCCGGCAGATACGAAAGGGTACAGGAGATTCACTCCTGGAACAGCAATCACCTGGTGGGCCGGATTGTGCTGTATGAACTAACGCGCCATAGCGATCATCACTATAAATCCTCCAAAAAATATCAACTGCTGGACTATCACAGTAAATCCCCGGATATGCCTTTCGGATACCCTACCTCCATGGTTTTGGCGCTGATTCCTCCACTTTGGTTCCGGATTATGAACCCAAGGATTCCGGAGGCCATGAAACCCGCCTGAGAAGCCTTGTTTCTTCAGTTTGCAAGCGTATCTTTGCTTTCCAAATTAAATTAAAATGGAGAAAAGAACCCGAGTCCGATTTGCTCCCAGCCCAACAGGGCCCCTACATATTGGAGGGCTGCGTACAGCCCTTTTCAATTATCTTTTTGCAAAGGGAAGGGGAGGGGACTTTATCCTCCGCATTGAAGATACCGATCAGAATCGCTATGTGCCGGGGGCCGAGGAATATATTGTGGAGTCCCTGGAATGGCTTGGAATCCCTTTTGATGAAGGCCCGGGCACACAATCCGAATACGGCCCTTACCGCCAAAGTGAAAGACTTGACCTCTATGCTGACTTCGCAGAAAAACTGATTGCTTCAGGTTGGGCCTATTACGCTTTTGACCGGCCGGAAAGTCTTGACAAGCACCGGGCCGCGCATGAAGCCAAAGGCAAAACCTTTATCTACAACTGGCACAACCGGGAAAAACTCGACAACTCCATCCGATTTAGTGCAGAAACCGTTGCAAAGCGAATTGCAGACGGCGAACCTTATGTGATCCGATTTAAATGCCCGGTGAATGAAACCATTGAGTTGCACGATTTAATACGTGGACAAATCCGCATAGACAGCAATACCCTGGACGACAAAGTCCTGTTTAAAAGCGATGGGATGCCTACCTATCACCTGGCCAACATAGTAGACGACCACCTCATGCAGATCAGCCATGTGATAAGGGGGGAGGAGTGGCTGCCCTCCTTGGCATTGCACAAACTGCTCTACCAGGCCTTCGGCTGGGAATCACCCCAGTTTGCGCATCTGCCCCTGATCATGAAACCTGTGGGCAAAGGCAAACTCAGTAAAAGGGACGGGGAGAAGCTGGGCTTTCCGGTATTTCCGCTTAGGTGGAAGGATAGCCTGGGGTACCGGGAAGAAGGATACTTTCCGGAGACCGTATTGAACTTTTTGGCTTTGTTGGGATGGAACCCGGGTACGGAACAGGAGCTCTTTACCAAAGAAGAGCTGATAAATGCCTTTGACCTTCAAAGGGTTAACAAGTCGGGGGCCCGGTTTGACCCGGAAAAGAACAACTGGTACAATCACCAGTACTTACAGAAAAAATCTGTGGCAGAACTCTTGCCAGCCTTTAAAAAGCTGCTAGAAACCCATAGGGTAGACACGGCTTTATTCGCTGACGCGTTCCTTGCGAAAGTAGTTGCGATGGTGCGCGAAAGAGCCTCATTTGTAAAAGACCTCTGGCAGCTGTCCCACTACTTTTTTACGGCTCCAAAAAGGTATGACGAAAAGGCCGTCAGAAAACAGTGGAAGCCCGAGACTGCCGATCGCATGCAAGGGGTAAAACAGGTCCTGGCTTCAGTAGAGGACTTTAACAGCGAATCCATAGAGTCTGAAATTAAAGAACATATCAGTTCGTCAGGTTTGTCTTTCGGGCAGGTTATGGCGCCCCTCAGGCTGGCCGTAGTAGGTGCCCTGCAGGGCCCTCACCTCTTCGACATCATAGAACTGATAGGAAAAGAGCAAACTCTGCAGCGAATAGACAGCGCTATTGAGCAACTGAATTCTTGAAATATACGCGCTGAGGTGTAACTATTTCTTTGATTTTTCGACCTATATTGTACTGCATTTTCTATTTGTTTAACCCTTAACGCACGCTCATGAGTTCTTTTATTATATGGTTTCCCATTGTCCTGATCGGGTTGGTAATCCTGCTCAGTTCCTTTTTTATCGTAAAACAGCAGACCGCTGTTATTGTTGAGCGTTTTGGGCGCTTCCAAAGTATCCGCAATTCAGGTCTGCAGATGAAAATCCCGCTGGTAGACCGGATTTCCGGCAGGCTCAGCCTTAAAATTCAACAGCTGGATGTGATCGTTGAAACCAAAACCCTGGACGACGTATTTGTTAAGCTTAAAGTCTCCGTTCAATATGTTGTGATCAGGGATAAGGTTTATGACGCCTTTTACAAACTGGAATATCCGCACGAGCAAATTACATCCTATGTCTTTGACGTAGTGCGCGCCGAAGTTCCTAAGATGAAACTGGATGATGTTTTCGTAAAGAAGGATGACATTGCCATTGCGGTAAAAACGGAATTGCAGGATGCCATGCTGGATTACGGTTATGACATTATCAAAACCCTGGTAACGGATATTGATCCGGATGCACAGGTAAAAGCTGCCATGAACCGCATTAATGCCTCCGAACGCGAAAAAATCGCCGCCCAGTTTGAAGGAGATGCCGCGAGGATATTGATTGTGGAAAAGGCTAAAGCTGAGGCAGAAAGTAAAAGGCTGCAGGGCCAGGGAATTGCGGATCAACGGCGCGAAATTGCCCGCGGGCTGGAAGAGTCGGTTGAAGTACTGAACAAGGTTGGGATCAACTCACAGGAAGCTTCTGCCCTAATAGTGGTAACACAGCATTACGACACGCTGCAGGCTATTGGAGAAGAAACCAATACAAATCTAATCCTGTTGCCAAACTCCCCACAGGCGGGGAGCGATATGCTGAACAATATGGTAGCCTCATTTACGGCCAGCAACCAGATAGGGGAAGCCATGAAAAAACAGAATAACCGAAAGAAGGATTCCTAAGTTCCTCATATAAATTAAAAAAGCCCGGTAATAACCGGGCTTTTTTTCATCTTTTTCGCAGTTTTTTGATCCCCCATTGTATCGCCCAGGGCAATACAAATTTCCGGAGGATATCCTCTGTTTCATTTTTAAGCGACCGGAACTGAAACTGTTCCCGGATGAGGTGTAAACCTCCACGGAATCGCTCCTCGGCTATGGACTGCTTCAGTCCTGCAATGCGGATATCCCGGTCTAGCTCTTCAAAAGAACTGTAAACTTTATTGCTCATCAGTCGTCAAAATAATATTTGGAAAAACTTTTTAATATACTTGAGTCTATGCGTGAACGCATCAGGTATACAATAATTCCCGCCAGAATGTACATCAGGCCTACCGCCATATAACCCATGGTATCACTTTCCCACATGGTGTTTAGAGTAAATGCCAATGCGATGGAAAGGAATATAAGGGCTATGAATGCAATAAGGCCAAAAACCATCCCTTTGATAGAATGGGTGATCACCTTCATGGCAAACCTGAACGTTTTAAGTTTCAGGTAATCCGCCGTGGAATCAATGTACTCCTTAACGGCCGTCTCAGATTCGGTCAGGCCGGATTTCAATTCATCCAGAGCCATCTATTATTTCTGTAACTGAGCGTTCTTCTTTTTCAGATCAGCCAATTTGCGCTCCAGGCTGGCAATTATATCATCCGCCTTATAGCTCATATTGGATATAGACTCATCCAGCCTGCGCTCAAAATCCTCTTTCTGGGTTTGGGCTGTCTTGGTCAGTTCTTCTGTGGCTTTGCTCAGGCGGTCACTGATATCTTCAGAAGCAGCCTTTGCTTTTTTCTTTATTTTCTTTCTTGTCTTGGACCCTTTATCAGGAGCATAAAGAATTCCTACTCCGGCTCCAATGGCTGCGCCGGTTAAGAGTGCTAATAATACGGATCCACTATCGTTTGACATATATTTAATGTTTTTAAAGGTTATTGATTTACTAGGGTTAGTATAACAAGAATATATGAAAAAGTGCGTTAAAGGGTCGTTAATTCCCCCAGGTGTGGGCTTCAGCACTGTTTTTAAAACCAAAAGCTATCCTGGCGGGCGGTGTGAGAGCCTAAAAACTAAAATAAAGCCTGTATGGCAGTTTTTTGCTACCCCTCGGTATATTTCTTAAGGCTGTATCCAGAAAAGCCCGTGAAAGCGATTTGAGAAAGCGTTAATTGTTTTGATTTCTCTATCAAAGAAAGTCTTGCCATAGACATCTCTTATAGAGCTACAAGTTGGAGGATAAGCGTTTTAAGAATCCTTTTGTTCCAGTTTTGCCCAGGTGTCGCGTAAAGTAACGGTCCTGTTAAAAACGAGATTGTCTATAGAGGTATCCGGGTCTACACAGAAATATCCCAAACGTTGAAACTGAAATCGATCCCCTGCTTTTGCTTCCTTTAAAGAGGGCTCCAGTTGTGCAGTGATCACGCTTAAAGAATCCGGATTGATAAATTCAAGGAATTCCCTGTCCTTATGTTGATCCGGAGTTGGATCCGCAAATAAGCGATCATAGAGGCGTACTTCGGCAGGGATACAGTGATTTGCCGATACCCAATGCAAGGTCCCTTTCACCTTTCTTAAACTTTCCGGGGTGCCGCTTCCGCTCTTACTTTTAGGATCATAGGTACAGTGAATTTCTGTTATATTCCCTTCGGTATCTTTTATAGCTTCCTCCGCCTTGATTATGTAAGCGCTTTTGAGCCGGACCTCTCCTCCCAATTTTAAACGGAAAAATTTACGGTTCGCTTCCTCCCTGAAATCTTCCCGTTCTATAAACAATTCCCGGCTAAAGGGTACCGTCCTGCTGCCTGCATCCGAATCCTCAGGGTTGTTTTCAGTCTCCAGCCATTCTTCCTCATCAACAGGGTAGTTTGTGATGATAAGCTTAACAGGGTCCAGCACTCCCATTACACGCGGAGCGATTCGATTCAGGTGTTCCCGCATGTGAAAATCAAGCAAGGCCACATCCACCACATTCTCCCGTTTGGCAATTCCTATAGTATCGGCAAAATTACGAATGGCTTCAGGGGTACAGCCCCGGCGCCGCAGGCCTGAAATAGTGGGCATCCTGGGGTCGTCCCAGCCGGAAACAAATCCTCCCTGTACCAATTGGAGTAACTTTCGCTTGCTTACTACCGTATGGCTTAAGTTTCGACGGGCAAATTCCCGCTGCTTGGGCCTTATTTTCTCTGAACTGATTACCTGATCCAGGAACCAATCGTATAATTCCCGATGCGGTGCAAACTCCAGGGTACAGAGGGAGTGTGAGACCTGCTCAATGTAGTCACTTTCACCGTGTGTCCAGTCGTACATCGGATAAATACACCAATCGGTATTTGTTCGGTGGTGGGCCTTGTGCAATATCCGGTACATCACCGGATCCCGCATAAGCATATTGGGAGAGGCCATATCAATTTTAGCCCTTAAAACATGGGATCCCTCGGGGAAGCCTCCCTCTTTCATTTTCTCAAATAATTCCAGGTTTTCCGCTACCGGCCTGTCCCGGTATGGGCTGTTGCTTCCTGCCTGGGTAGGGGTGCCTTTCTGCTCTGCTATAGCCTCCGAGCTCTGGCTGTCCACATAGGCTTTTCCGGCTTTGATTAATGCTATCGCCCAGTCGTAAAGTTGTTGAAAATAGTCCGAGGCAAAGCATTCTTCCGCCCACTCAAATCCCAGCCATTTCACATCGGCCTTGATGGCATCCACAAATTCCTGTTCCTCTTTGGTAGGGTTTGTATCGTCAAAGCGCAAATTAACCGGGGCACCGTAACGCAAACCAAGGCCAAAATTCAAACATATGGAACTGGCGTGGCCTATATGCAGATAGCCATTGGGTTCTGGTGGAAATCGAAACCTCAGATCGCTTTTTGGGAAACCGTTTTCCAGGTCCGTTTCTATGATGTGTTCTATGAAATTCAGGGACTTTCCTGACTCACTCATTGCTAAAGATTTAAAGCCGTAAAGGTAGCAAAAATGCAAATCCCGCCCTCATATTTAAAGGGCTTCCATACAAATCCCTTCGTTTCACAACATAAATACCCCCTACTACAACATTAAATTCAATAAACACGGGCTAAGAACCATATTTGTTATTCAATGTTTGTTTGCAGAATTCCGTCCGGGAGATACCCGGGGAGATATTTACACTGCCAGACAGCATTCAAAATATTAATTGTAGGGCAATTAATTAGTCACTAACACACAGAAACATGAGAGTCATGAACAGAAAATTACGCAATGCCGCAGCCCTACTGTGCGGAGTCCTGTGGATCCAGTTTGGATCTGCCCAGGTATTGAATGCCCCGGAAGCGGCTCCCAACCAAACACCACCGGCGGGATCTACCCCCTGGAGCGCCGTCTGTGCTTCATCCAGCTTTAACGATTATTGGGTGAATTTTACCTGGGGACCACCCCTGGTAAACAGTGATAATGAGTTTATCCTGGAATTGTCAGACGCCACGGGTGATTTTTCAAGCCCCGTTGAACTGGCAAGAGATGCTTCCAAAAATGTAACTTTCGATTTTTACTTCCAGTTCAGCCTCCCCACCAATATCAGAGGGGAAGGCTACCGTATGAGGGTAAGGAGCACGAGCCCCGCACTAACATCGGCGGTTTCTGTGGCCTATCCGATGTATTATCTGGATGTAAATTCTTCTTTGACCATCCGCCCTCAGGGCCAGGCCGACTTCGGAGACGGAACGGCTGAGGTCTGTGACGGAAATTCCATAACCCTTGAAGTTTACGGTTTAGCCAACGCAGGTACTTACCAGTATAATTGGTACAGGAGTGGTAGCCCTTTAAGTGATAAAGGTCCTTCCATTACCGTTACCCAGGCAGGCATGTACAATGTTGAAATAGATTACGGGGCCTGTTCCGGATCCGGTAACACCCTTTCCAATCTGATTGATGTAACCACAGGCAGCAGCCTGGGCATCGCTATTAACCCGCCTTCCAAAACTGCATTATGTGCCGGAGAGACCGAAGTCCTGACAGCAAATATTTCAGGCATGGGCCTTACCTATACCTGGTTTAAGGACGGGTCACCTATTACCTCCCCAACCATAGATGATCATACCTATACTGTAGATGCGAACATCGCAGGCTTTGAAGGAGATTATGAAGTTGAAATATTTGGCCCTGGAGCATGCGTTGAGCGCTCCGCTGCTCAAACAATTACAAACGCGGGTGACTTTACCGTTACCCGGGATAATGCTGCTTCAGTGGTGGTATTGCCCTCACAAAGCGCAACCTTATCCATTACCACAGATGCCTCGTCTGCCACATATCAGTGGTATAAAGATGGCAATCCGGTTGCAGGAGCTACCTCCACCAGCCTGAATGTTACAGACGCCGATACAGGTACTTATTTTGCAAGGGTGTTCCTCAGTGGAGGCGCTTGTAGCGGTACCTCAAAAGACTCCCCCGCTACTTCCGTAGTAAGCCCAAGCAGCCTTGAGATGGATATCGCGTACAACGGTTCTTATGCTGCATGTACCAATACCTCCGCAATGCTGGAGGTTTCCCAGATAAGAGCCCTGGATGGCAGCGGCGGCAGTACAGATGTGACCGCAGACCTTTTAGGTGCTATGAGCTACCAGTGGTTTAAAGACGGCTCGCCCGTTGGAGGGGCTACAGGTGCCAGCATAAGCCTTACAGACATTACAGAAAATGGGGTCTACCATATAGAAGGTAGCATTTCAAGTTATTCCCCGGCTTCCAATAACCTTAGCGTGCAGTTGCGCGTAAATGAAACTTTAGTGCTTAACAGCACTTCCCTCACTGTTTGCGGACCATCACAACCGGTAACCCTGAGCACCCCTACAGACCTGAGCAGCGAAAGCTTTGACTGGTTCAGAGACGGCACAAATTTGAATCTCACTACACCTACTATAGATGTGGGAACGCCTGGGGTATACCAATTGGTATTACAACGGAATGGGTGCCCCCTGCCTTCCAATGAAGTTACTATTTCCCCACTTGATGAGAATCTGATCAGTCTAGACCTGGGAACAGACCTCAGGTTTCCGGAAGGCAGCTCCCGTACAGTTAACGCTTCCGGAGGTGATACTTATCGCTGGCTGGACAGTAACAACAACCAATTGGGGACCGCTTCTTCCTTCACCTTTACGCGCGATGGGGATTACACCCTGGTTGCTACCCTGGGTGGTTGCCAGATTACACGAGCCATTACCGTTACCTATCTGGACACCTTCAGGGTGCCCAATGTAATTTCTGTAAACGGAGACGGTATAAACGATCAGTGGATTCTCCCAAACAGCTATTCCGGCCGCCAGGATGTGAATGTGATCATTTATAACGAACGCGGTGAGGAAGTCTTTAACGAAAATAATTACCAGAACAACTGGCCCAGTTCGGCTGCGAGTTTCCCAGCCCAGAACATGGTATTCTACTATAAAATCAGAAACGCCGAAAAAGTCCTGAAACAGGGGACCATTACTGTTATACGATAACCTAAACGATGAAACACAGATTACTGTTCTTGATGGTATTTCTCCTGGCCCTGCCTCTGGCACGGGCCCAGGAAGACAATCCTTTTATTGCCTATGACGTGCCCGCTCAGAACTTGTTGAAATTCAACCGGTTTTTGATCAACCCTACCTTTTCAACCGTACGGGAAGATAAATCCTATATTAATCTGTTACATCGCAACCAGGCCGTTTCCTTTGATGACAACAACCAAACCTATTTCCTGAGCTATAGCGGTAGGATTGGGGACCGCTCAGGTTTAGGTCTGAGCCTCTATACACAGCGGGAAGGTACCCTCAGCAACTATGGGGTACTTGCCAATTATGCCTATGGGATCAAACTCAGCGACAAAAGCAATTTCACTTTTGGGGCAAACCTCTCCTATTACAGTAGCGGCTACGATGAAAGCCGCGCCAACCCCCTGGAGGTAGATCCCTTTTTAAATGGCTTTCAGGATATTTCCCTGTTAACATTCCAGCCCGGTTTCAATATCTCTTTCGGAGCTATTGATTTTGGGATGTACGCCGAAAACCTGATTGATTACAACCTGAAAACCAGCGAGTCCATTACGAGTTTCGCAGACAAAACCTTTTCCGGACACCTGCAATATACCCATCAGTTTGAAAATGGGGAAGGGGTTTTTGAAGGGGGGCGTCTGATGCCGCTCGCCAGGGTTCGGAAAATAGGTAATGAAGAGTTGGTATTAGGTGGGAATCTGATACTGGACCTTCCAAAAATTGGATGGTTGCAGGGTGGCTACGATAGTTTCTACGGGGCATCTGCCGGTATCGGTTTTAACCTGAACCAAAGGCTGTCCATTGGATATACCATGGAAAAAGGCCTTACCAACAACTTTGACAATTTCGGACTTACCCACGAAATTTCTTTTGCTTATTCCTTTACCCCAAACCTTACTGAAGACCGGGTAATGCTGGAAGACGATTATGAAGAAAGTCTGGTGTCCAATGAAGAGGAGCCGGAACCAATCGGAGACCTTACTGAAAAAGATCAGGAAATCATGGAACTGAAAAGCAAGCTGGCTGAGAATGATGCCATCCTTGCTGAGTTGATGTTCCGTCAGGACTCCATCGAAAAGAACCGCCAACGAAACCTCGAAAAGCGTTTTGAAATGGTGATGCGGATGGTGCGTCAGGAAACCGGGGGCAAGCGCCCGGACCTGGAAGATAAGGCCAAGACCATGTACTTTATCAATAATGATTCCAGCGCCCTGGCTCAAAGGAATAAACAAAATAAAACACCTGGTATAAAAAAAGAGGTTGGTCGTGAAGACCGCACCCCTGAACCAACGGAAAGGCTGGCCCAAACCGATGTGGTTAAAACAGTTGGCCAGGAACGCCAGCCGGTTGTTCAAAACGAGGACCGTGTGGCTGAAACAACACCAGTAAAAGAAAAGGACGCTCTTTCAACGGCTGTAAAACCGCAGAAAGATGCAATTGCCAGGGTAGAAAAGCCTTCTGAGGTCCCAACGCCGCCCGTAAAGATCCAAAAATACGAGCCCCGTAAAGCTACGGCTGTTGCCGATAACACCCGGGAAGTGAAGATGCGCAGATTCAAAGACCTGCAGGATGTAACTGACGGGTATTATCTGGTAGCCAATGTCTACAAAGGCACCCACTATATGGACAAGTTCATAGACCAGCTCAAGGGAGAGGGTCTGGATGCCAGCTATATTGACAATCCTAATAACGGCCTTAAATACGTTTACATTAACCGCTTTGACAGTTGGGAAGAAGCCGCTCAGGCAGCCCGCAGTGGCCTGGGGGGAGCTTACGATGGCCAATTGTGGGTAATGAATGTAGACAATCGTTATTCCAACGAGGCCTATGCTGCCAACAGTGAGAAAATCAAAGATAAAACCGCTCAGTATGAAACTGACGTGCTTCGTAAGAATGTTGTGGTCCAGGATAAAGTGGCCGCCCAGGGTTTTGACCAGCGCGGAGACATATTTGAAGGAGCCGGTTCTGCTTATTACATAATTGTAAATGTGTTTGCTAACCCCAGAAATGCCAATCGCTTTGTAAAGCTTTTGAATTCGCAGGGGCTGAGCGCCAGTTACTTTATCAATCCAGAAAACAACTATCGCTATGTATACCTCAAGCGCCATTCCACATGGAACAGCGCATTGATTTCCTACTACTCAAAAATCAATGACACCTATGATGAGAAAATGTGGATCATGCGTGTCACCCCAAACCTTATTGCATAGATGAAATTACTCTACCAATTAATTAAAAACCTGTTCTTTTTATTGTTCTTCCTGTTTGGGGGCATGCAAATGCTCTTTTCCCAGGAAGCAGTTCCATTTAGCCCAAGACTGAGTGGAGGGAACATTGAAATTCGCGGAGATGTGATTTTTGTTGGGAATAATATTCTCAACAGGGCCTCTGAATCGAACCCATCACAAGCCAATTCTGCCTATAATGGAACTCAGAACAACAATAGCCTGTGGATGGAATACATCGATATCGATGGGGATCCTAGCACATTTAGTTCCAGTAGCGCAGACCTGAACGTTCCAGATCCTTCATGCTCCATCGTGCGCTATGCAGGATTATACTGGGCGTCCACTTACCCTAATGAACGAAGCACCAATGGGAGCGCCCCTTTTGATGGAACACCCCGGATTGAAGACTGGAATCAAATAAAATTCCGCTTGCCAGGTGGCAGTTATATCGACCTTTCGGCAGATACAGCAGCTGATCCGGCCGGAGATGAAGACGACATCATTTTTGATGGTTATGACCCGTCAAACATCAATAATTCTTTTAAAGATTCTCCTATTGTATGCTATAAAAATGTAACCTCCCTTGTTCAGTCACTGGCCGATCCAAACGGTACTTATACCGTTGCAAATGTCCGGGCAACCAAGGGTGTTCGCCAGGGATCCAGCTCTGCCGGCTGGGTTTTGGTGGTTATATATGAAAACCCCAATGAAACTGGTAAGTTTATTTCAACTTTCGATGGCTATGCCGGTGTACAGGGAAGTGTTCCTGCTGTAAATGTTGCCGTAAACGGTTTCAGGACGCTTCCTACAGGTTTTCCGGTAAATGCCCGTGTTGGGGTAGGGGCGCTGGAAGGAGATCGCGGTATCAGCGGGGATCGTTTTCGAATTCGGGCCAATTCTCTTCCGGCCTTTACGGATTTGAGCACAACCCTGAACCCATCCTCAAACTTTTTCAATTCCACCATCACTACAAATGATGCTCAGGTACCAACACGAAACCCTTACGGCACGAATACGCTTGGGCTTGACCTGGATATCTTTGAATTAAGCAACCCCTTTAACAGTGTGCTGCCCAATGATGAAACCGGCGCTACACTGCAGTTTACTTCCTCTGGAGATGGGTATGGTGCGTTTCTGACAGCATTCATTGTAGAAATCATTGAGCCCGATATTAACCTGCAGAAAACGGTTGAAGACATAGGGGGGAACGATATTACCGGCCAGGGGGTAACCCTGGGGCAGTACCTGGACTACGTTCTTACCTTCCAAAACGTAGGGAACGACAATGCCACCAACTATACAATAAGGGATGTTCTTCCCATAAATGTTACCCTGGACGAAGCATCAATGAACCTGCCTGCAGGGGTTACCTATACCTACGACGCCGCGAACCGGGAAGTGCTCTTCTCTATTCCCAATAACCTGGTTGAAGTCGGAGATCCGGCCTATACCATCCGTATGAGGGTTCGTGTGGCCGAAAATTGCTTCGATTTTATAGATGCGTGTACTGATTTAATACAAAACCAGGCCTATTCCACCTATAATGGAGACCTGAATAGTGCGCAGATTACAGACGACCCCAGTGTGTCGGACTTTGATAATTGTGGTTTTGCGACACCGGGGGCGACTAACTTTTTGCTGGATGACCTCGAAAATTGTGACTTTACGCGTACCGTTGAATTATGCGGAAATAGTGTTGTGCTGGATGCCGGAGATAATTTTGACTCCTATGTGTGGTATCGCGACATTAATTCGGATGGACAGATTGATGCCGGGGATACTGTGATCACCGATGGGGATCCGGACGGGGATCCAAGTACCATTCGAGTAACAGACGCCGGGCAATATATTGTGGATAAAATAGTAGCTGATCCCTGTAAGGGCTTCCAGGAAATAATCACCGTGGTACTTCCCGGGGCTACTCAAATCAACCCAATTGTCACCCTAATTAACGACACTACAAATTCTGTGGAAGGAGAGGTGGTTACCTGTGCAAATGACGGGGATCTGTTGCCAAAGGTTTTCCTCTGTGGACAAAATGACACCGAGCTCATTCAAATTAATATTCCAGATGCCACCAGCATTATATGGGAACAATTGGATGAGGCGAGCTGTGCCGATTCCGGGGATGACTGCGCAAACAAGAATTCAGCCTGTACCTGGAACCAGGTAGATACCGGCTTTGATTTCCTCGCATCCGATGCAGGGGAATACCGCGTAGTAATAAACTACCAGAATGGGTGTTTCAGCCGTTTCTATTTTAACGTATTTAAAAATCCGCTGGACCCCCAATATACCTCCGAGGACATCCTTTGTACTACCCCCGGAAACATTACGGTTACCAATATGCCGGCGGATTACGAATATCAGTTGCTGGATGCCAGTACCGGAAACGTTCTTGTGCCTTACAGCGCCAATAACGGGCCAAGCTTTGATATTGCGACTAATGGTGCGTATACAGTTGAAATGCGCCAGGTTGGGGTAACCGGAGGCTGCCTCTTCTATCTTGAGAATATTGGTATCCTGCAGCGCGATTTCACAGTGGATGTTACAACTGTGGAGGCAGACTGTGACGGACTGGGGTCTATTGGAATTGCCGTAAATGATGCCAATCCTCAATACTACTATGAGATTTCCCAAAACGGGAGTGTGGTGGATACCTATGGCCCGAATAATGACAACCAATATAATTTCTTCAACGTTAATGGTGGTGTTTATGACGTAACTGTAACAACCGATGATGGTTGTAGTTATACCGAACAGGTAACGGTTGTGGACAATAACACCCTTGAGCTTACCGCGCGGGTTTCCCAGCATATCACTTGTCGGGAAGGAAACATCCTGATGGATTCAGAGGGCGGAAAAACCCCTCACACCTATGCTATCTGGGAATATGTAGATGAAAGTGGGGTAACCCAGATTTCATATAATTCCCCTGCTGAAATCCCCGCAAATGAATTTCAGACCAGCCAGATTTTTGACATTTTTAACCCTGGACGCTACACCTTTGTAGTAGTTGACCGCTTCAATTGTTTTGATATCTCAAACTCCGTGGTGATCTATTTTGTGCCACCCGTGGAGTACGACCCAACCACTGTTATAGACGAACAGTGTTACGGGGATGCTACCGGCCGTATACAGTATAACCTGGTTACCGATAACGGATACCAGATTACCTACTACCTGATAGATGAAAATGGAGTGGAAATTGCGACCAACTCATCCGGTTTATTCAATGGCCTGGCTCAGGGAGATTATACCGTACGCGTTAATTACCGAAAGGGAAGCGCTTCTTGTGAGTATTTCGAAAACTATACCATTTCAGGCCCATCCTCCCCTCTTGATGCAGATGCTTCACTTATTCAGGATTATACCTGTCTGCAAGGCGGTATCATTGAAGCTCAGAACGTCAGCGGCGGAACCGCCCCCTATCAATACAGTATTGATGGGGTGAATTTTGTTTCTGGTCCGGGATCCGAGACCTTTACCTCTCTCAGCCCCGGCTCCTACAATATTACCATTGTAGATGCAAATGGTTGTGTCTTCCTTACAAACCCGATCACTATAGATCCTACCAACCCGCCGGAAGATCTGGATTTTGCATTGAGCAATATTGACTGTAATTTTCAGACTGGGGATTTGGTTGTTACCGCCACAAATGGTGCGCAGCCCCTTACATTTGAAATTATTGCCCCTTCATCCGTTTCCCCCGACAGCAGCAGCGGGAATACCGCAACCTTTAACAACCTGGCTGCGGGCACCTATACCTTCCAGGTATCAGACGTGGATGGTTGTAGCTATACCGAGACCTATACCGTCCCTGAAATAAGCCCTATTCAGGCTAATGGTTCTTTGTTCAGCAATGTAACCTGTTTTGGGGATGCCGACGGGAGGGTGGTCGTTCGCGTAAGCAATTTTGTCTCCACCTACAGTTATACTGTTAATGGAAATACCCCTGTTACCGGCCAGTCCGGGAGCATTATCAACCTTACCGGGCTTACTGCCGATGACTATGAGGTTGAGGTTTTTGATGAAACTACCGGCTGTAGTGACTTAGCCAATGTTACCGTTACAGGCCCTGCCTCCCCTCTGGCATTTACTTTTGAAGCCACGCAGCCCAGCTGTGTTACAGATGGATATGTGAGCATTAGTGCCAGCGGAGGTTGGGATGGATACCAGTACGAGCTTGAGCAGCCAGACAGCAGCATCCTGGGGCCACAGACAAATTCCCTGTTTTCAGGGCTTACTCAGGACGGCACCTATACTATTACCGTTCGTGACGGTGGTGGGTGTGAGCTTACGGACACCTTTGTCCTGAATACTCCGCCTTTACCCAGCGTAAGTCTTGACCCCTCAGCGGATCTGTGCTATGATCCTGCCAATGGAGTGAGTTTAACAGCTAATCCGAGCGGGGGAACGGCACCGTACACCTACAGTCTCAATGGCAGTCCGGCACAAAGTAATAATGTCTTTACAAACCTGACGCCTGGTTCATACACAGTAGTGCTTACGGATGCTAACGGGTGTACAGCAACCTCAGTTGCCGTAACAGTTGAACCCCAGCTAACAGCAACAGCTGTTCTGACCAAAGAACTGGATTGTTCTGCATCCCCCGATGCGGTAATAGATGTTACAATCAATGGCGGCTACGCCCCCTACACCTATGAAGTAAATGGAGGGGCAAGCACGCCGGTAGTTGGAAATACAATTACCTACACAACCCCTGCGGCCAACACCTATGCCTTCACCATTACTGATGCGGAAGGTTGTGTTGCCCAAACCAGTGTTGAGGTTGCTCCCATCAGTAACCCGGTAGCAACCCACACGCCCGCAAACCCAAGTTGTGACGGTTCGGCAGACGGTTCCGTAACCATCAATATCGACCCTAACTTCGGCACACCAGCTTATGAGGTAGATTTTGACGGAAACGGATTTAGTGCCCAGACGACTTATAATGGCCTTGCGGCAGGAACGTATTCCTATACAGTACGGGACGCCAAGGGTTGTACCTATACAGACAGTGTTACACTAACGGCTCCTGCTCCGATTACGGCCGACGCTGTCCTTATCCAGGCCTATACCTGCCTGCAGGACGGTAGCATACAGGCACAGAACGTGAGCGGTGGTACTGCTCCTTACAGCTACAGCATTGATGGTGTAAACTTCGGTGCTGCAGATACGTTTACAGGCCTTACAGATGGTACTTACACTGTTTTTGTAAGGGATGCTAATGGATGTGTTTTCATCACTGCCCCGGTTGTGATCCCGCCACTGGATCCTCCAACCGACATCAGTTTTGCGGCAACCCCGCCAAACTGCCCAACCCAGACCTCAGATGTAACCCTAACGGTTACCGGGGGAACAGGAGCTATCACCTATGAAATTATCGCCCCTGCAGCTGTAAACAACGGGGCCAGCAATGTATTTACAGCACTGGCTCCTGACACCTATACCTTCAGAGTAACAGATGCCAACGGTTGTTCATATGACGAAAATTTCACGATCAATCCGGTTACTCCTATCCAGTTAACAGGCATTCCGGTTAGTGATGTTTCCTGTGTGGGAGCGTCCGACGGGGCTGCAGATTTCAATGTATCCGGATTTAGCGGAACCTATGCCTATACTGTAAACGGAGGTCCTGCAGTAACCGGCCAATCCGCCGCAACCATTAACCTGACGGGGCTTCCGGCAGGAAACCATACTGTTGTGGTAACGGATGAAATCACCAATTGTACGGATACTGATACGATTACCATCAATGAACCAGCACTGCCCCTTTCCTTTACCTTTACGGTAACGCCAATGACCTGTGTCGCAGACGGATCGGTTACCATTAATGCAACGGGAGGTTGGGGAAGTTATACCTATGAGTTGGAGCAGCCAGATACCAGCGTGCTGGGGCCTCAAACCAGCAATGTATTCAATGGCCTGAACCAGGTTGGCGACTACACCATCACCGTAACCGATGCAAACGGATGTGTCCTGTCCGACACTTTTAACCTGGCGGCCCCGTCCAACCCGGTTGCAAGTATTGATGCCACTTCAAACCTCTGTTTTGACCCTGCCACAGGAGCCACGATAGTAATTGGGGTTACTGGTGGCCTGGCGCCCTACTATTTCAGCATGAATGGTGGTGCCACCCAGACCTCCGACACCTTTGCGGGGCTGGTTCCTGGCAACTATACCTTTACCGTAACTGATAGTAACGGCTGTACAGATACCATCGCTCAGGTAATTGAACCTCAGATAAATGGTAATGCCGTACTAACCAAAGACATCGACTGTACCGTATCACCCGACGCCATTTTGGATGTAACCGTCAGTGGTGGCTATGCCCCCTATACCTATGAATTGGATTTCAACGGAAGTGGGTTTGCCCCTTATGCTGGTGGCTTCCCTTATACCACATCAGCGGATGGGACCTACCAGTTCCGCATTACCGACAGCGAAGGTTGTGTGGGCTTAACCAATATTATCACGGTAAGCCCCGCGATACTGCCTCAGGCAACCGCCTCTACCATAGATCCGACCTGTTTTGGCGATTCCAATGGAATTGTGGAGATTGAAGTAGACCCGAACTTCGGACAGGCCCCTTACGAGATAAACTTTAATGGCCTCGGATTCAGCAATCAGACCGTTTATACCGGATTGCCTGCCGGCAACTACAACTATACCGTTCGGGATGCCAAAGACTGTTTGTTTAACGACAGTGTAACCCTTACAGATCCGGCGCTTTTTGACGCCACTATTACTGTTACCGATGTATCCTGTAGTGGGGTGCCCGGTGGAGGGGATATTCCAGGTAGTATTGATATTTCAATCATTAGTGGCGGAGCCCCTAATTTCACCTATACGCTTTACGACCAGTCTAATAATATTGTACCCGTAACCGGTTCCAACCCTATCGTAAATACGCCCAGCACCAATGTAACTTTTGATGGGCTGCTTTTCGGGGATTACTATGTAAGGATCATCGATGCCAATGGATGTGAGTTTTACCAGAACCCTGTTCGTGTAAGAGCCAATCCATTTTTAAGCCTGGATTCTTCCGTGATTGCAGACTGTGCAACTGGCGGTACGGTAACCGTATCTGCCGATGGTGGATCTGGAGATTATACTTTCAGTATCTACGGACCCGGCACCGCTCCTGACAGTGAAACAGCCGGTCCGGGCCCACTGGAAGAACAAGCAGTGTTCGGTGGGCTGAATTCCGGGCAAACCTATATTTTTGAGGCAATTGATAATTCAAGCCTGTGTACAAGTTATATAGAGGTTGCCATCCCTGCCCTATCCGGCATAGAAGTGGTGCCAACCCCTGCGGTAACTGATGTGACCTGCTTTGGGGACAATAATGGCTCCATCGCTTTCCAGTTCCAGAACTTCGATGCTTCGGTTACTGACGTTAACTACAGCATACTGGAAGCCCTGACAAATAACCCGACAGGAAATAGCGGTACCGTTAGTGGGCCCGCAGGAGGCCCAACCCCTCTGGAAACCGTTAATGGTCTGTCTCCCGGAGACTATGTGCTGTACTTTGAAGAAGCTACCAGTCCATTCTGTTCCAACACTTATGAGTTCAGGATAATTGAACCTTCCCCGATTACCTTTAATTTGGTAGATCTCAATAATGCAAACTGTAATGAAGATGCCCAGGTAACCGTGCAAGCTACCGGGGGCGCCGGAGGCTTTACCTATGCCTTTGTTCAGGACGGGGTGCCGCCTGTCCCTGGAGATTTTGGGGCCAGCAGCTATGTAGAACTGGATCCGGCAGTAAATACTGACTGGGACGCCTATGCCATGGATGTTAACGGATGTATGACGCCTCCGCTGGATATTACTATAAGCATGGATCCGGAACCGGTTATCTCCGGTGTTGCCAATAATTGTCTGGCTACAGAAGGTAATTTTGAAATTGAAGTGACACTAGATGTTGCCGGGGTTGGACCCTATTTCCTGAGCCTTAACGGAGGGGCTTTTCAGTCATCAACCCTTGCAAATGCAGGTGACACCTACACCTTTACAAATCTCAATTCAGGGAACTATACTGTAGAGGTAAGAGATTCCAATAATTGCGGAAACGCCATCAACGTTGAAATTTTCCCGCCTTCATCGCTGACCACCGAGGCATTGGTACAGCCTACCTGTGCCCTGAATGACGGACAGATATTACTTACGGCCTATGGCGGATCCGGAGCCTATGAATACGAATTATTCCTGGGTGCTGTCAGTGTAACTGGCGGGCCACAGCTATCACCCTTGTTTACCGGATTAGGTCCCGGCACCTATACGGCATTTGTCTATGACACCGTTGCTACAGGATGTGATGCCTCTTCCAGTGTCGTCCTTACCGTTCCAACAAACGTCTCTTTTAGCGCAACGGCTACAGATGTAAGTTGTATTGGGGATTCAGATGGTACCATTACTGCGGTCCTGGATCCGGGAATGGACAACCCGCCGTATACGTATCAATTGTTTGATGCCCTGGGAGTCTTGCCGCTTTCAGCCGTACAGACCAATCCTGTATTTACAGGCCTTTCGGCAGGTGATTACACCGTTCGGGTGACCTCAGGGCGGGCATGTACAGCAGATCAATTAGTGACTGTTGGCGAGCCTACTGCGGTGACGGCTGCGGCAACCGCCACAGATTTTGCCTGTGCCCCGGACAATTCCGTAAACCAGGCGGTAATAACCGTAACTGCAGGTGGTGGTACCGCTCCTTATCTGTACAGTATTGACGGAACGAATTTCTTTAGTTCAAACACCTTTAACATTACCGATACGGGCGCGGTTCAAAACTTTACCCTGACGGTACGCGATGCCAATGGGTGTATCGCAACAGATAACATCAGCATTAATCCATTGCCCGAAATTACAGACGCTACTGTTTCACAAATAACAGCTATTAGCTGTACCAATGATGAAGTAGTACGTATAACGGTAACCGGAGGGTCCGGAGATTTTGATTTTGATTTGCTCCCACTGGGGACTGTCCCCACACAGTCTCCCGGTGCTGGGGTATACACGGCAGATTTTACCTTAACGGCCCCCGGGGATTACACCTTCAGGGTAACCGATAATGTAACAGGCTGTTACTTTACTACCCTGCCATATACCATTGCCCCATACGACCTGATAGATGTGGTGGCAACAGCCATAACCCCTGTTGATTGTTTTGGAAATACGAACGGGGAACTGGAATTCCAGGTGAACGATTACCTCGGGAATTATACTTACCAGGTGTTCGATGATGCAGGTGCTCCTGTTACAGGGGTGATTGCTGCAGATACCTCGGTAAACCCAAGGACGGTTTCCGGCCTGCCGGCTGGCAACCTGGTAGTTGAGGTAATTGCGACGGATGCTCCTTTCTGTGATGCAACCTCCAATACCATCACTATAGCCTCACCCGACGCTCCTCTGAGCCTCACCGAGATTGCAAACACCAATGCGAACTGTTTTGGCGGAGCCCAGGTAAGTGTACTGGCAGCCGGGGGAACCCCTGCATATACTTATGCTTTTGTTCCAACGGCCACTGTTCCGGTACCTGCAGATTTCGGACCTTCAGCCAGTGCTGTCCTCAGCCCGGCTACCTATCCTGCAGATTACGACGTATACGTACAGGATGCCAATGGGTGTACAACCTTTATTACGATAACAGTTGATGAGGATCCGCTGCCAACAGTAACAGCCCCTCCTTATGCAACAGATCAGTGTACCTCTGACGGTACTTCCTATAACTTTACAGTGGTTGGAACGGGTCTGGCCCCATTGACCTACAGTATTAGCACAGGCTTCCAGAGCAGCCCCACCTTTACAGTAACTGCCCCGGGCACTTATACTGTAACCGTACGGGATGCCAATGGATGTTTGGCTACAGACACAATTGATATCCTGCCTCCGCTAGGGATTACTCCTATTGCCAGTGTTCAGCCATCCTGTGCATTAAACGACGGAGAGATAACGATAACTGCCAGTGGTGGTTCCGGCACCTATGAATACGATCTGCTTGATTCAGGAGGAGCCAGTCTAACCGGTGGAGCCCGACAAGCTTCCAATGTATTTACAGGGCTCGCACCAGGCACTTATACCGCATATGTATTCGACACCAGCGGAAGTGGATGTGATGCCCAGGCCCCGGTTAGTTTAGAAGACCCTACGCCGGTAGCATTCACTACATCAGCACTGGATGTAAGTTGTAATGGCGCCTCTGACGGTTCCATAGAGGTAACTCTGGATCCGGGTCAGGACAATCCACCATATATCTATGAGTTATACGATAGTAGCATGGCACTTGTAGGTGGTCCTCAGGCTAGCCCACTGTTTACAGGGCTACAGGCCGATTCTTATACCGTGCGCGTCATTTCTGACAGAAACTGTGAAGCAACCCAAGTACAGGTAGTTGACGAGCCTGCGCCGGTGAATGTTACCGCTACGGCAACAGATTTTAGTTGTGCGGCCAACAACACCGTATCGGAATCTGTCATAACCGTTACCGCCTCAGGCGGAACAGCGCCTTACTTATACAGTATGGACGGTGTGAATTTTGTGACAGGCAATACCTTCAATGTTGCAGATACAGGAGTATCTCAGACCATTGATGTATATGCCAGGGATGCCAATGGTTGTGTCAGCACAACATCTGTTACTATAGAACCCCTTAATAGCTTTACGGCTGCCGTTTCGCAGCTAACCGCTATTACCTGTATCAATCCGGAGTCTGTTCTTATTGAGATAACGGATAACGGTGATGTAAGCAATGTATACACCTTTGAGCTATTGCCCCTCGGTAACCCTAATGGAATCCAAACGGGTGCTCCAGCCTACAACCAGGCTACCTTCGAACTCAGTGTGCCAGACACCTATGTGTTCAGGATAACAGATACAACAACAGGCTGTTATGTAGATACGGCCCCTTATGTGGTGCCTCCTTATGACCTGATGGACCCTGTAGCCGTGGCCAATACGCCGGTTACCTGTTTTGGGGATGCTAATGGATCCATTTCCCTGGATATTGCCGATTATACCGGAAGCTATGATTATGAGGTTTTCGAAGCCGCAGGAGCCAGCACCGGGATTACCGGTAGTGCTTCCACAGCAACCAACCCACTGGTCATTGGCGGCTTGAGTGGCGGGAATTATTTTGTTCGAATCACACAGACGGGTACCCCGTTCTGTAACGCAGATTCCAATATCATTACCATACAGTCTCCCCCTAGCGCCCTTACAGCAATTGTACAGGAAGTTGCTCCGGTTACCTGTTCGGATGATCTGGGTGAAATCCTGGTCGATCCGGAAGGTGGCTATGCTCCTTTTGATATTGTGCTAACCCATACCGGTACCGGACAGGTGTTTACCACTAATGGGGTGCAGGATTATATTTTTGGAGGTCTGTCTTCAGGCTCATATACTGTTGAAGTTACCGACGCAGGTGGTTGTATTTACAATGACACCATTGATTTACTCCCTCCTGTCCCCGTAACTGCGGATATTACGGCAGCGCCTGCTGTGCTAAGCTGTTTTGGTGATACCAATGGCGAAGTGACAGCTGTAAATGTAGCAGGTGGATCGGGAACTTACCAGTTCCAATTGAACTACTACGATGCCTCCGGAGTTGTGGTCGAAAACACTTCCGGCTTCCAAATCAATCCAACTTTTACAGGCTTGGGTGCTGGGATCTATAGTATCACAGTTTCTGACTCCTGGGGCTGCGAAGTGGAAACCGTTCAGGTAACTATCAGCGAACCCACTGAGGTTATGAGTAACCTGGTGCAAACCGCAATGATGACCTGTACTAATAACGCCGAAATAGTCCTGACAGCCACTGGTGGAACAGGGCCCTATGAGTACAGTACTGATAATGTGGCATTCCTGCCAATGTCAGGTGGAAACACCCATACGTTCACTGTAACTGATGGTGTGTATCAATACTATGTAAGGGATTCCTTCGGCTGTTCGGCTACCATTTCCAACCAAGTAAGTATTGAAGCTGTAGTGCCATTGATGATCGATATAGACGATAGCGCTGCAATGATTAATTGTACCGGAGAAGCTACTGCCACCCTGTTTGCGACAGCTACAGGCGGCCTGGGCAACTACCAGTACGAATTGTATACAGATGCCGCACTCACCAACCTGCTGGCAGGTCCTCAGGCCAGTGGAGATTTCAGCAACCTCCCGATGGGAAGTTACTGGATTCGGGTAACCAGTGTGGATTGCGAGACCGTGTCCAATGAGATTATCATCATGGAGCCCGTTCCCCTGCAGATAGACAGGGAAGAGTTCACCAACGTGACCTGTGCGGGAGAAGAAGACGGAACTATTACAGTAGAGGTGTCTGGTGGAACCGGCAATATCCTCTACGCTATAAGTCCGAACCTGAACCAGTTTGATGACATCAATACCTTTACCGACCTGGCCCCTGGCGTATACGATGTAATCGCTCAGGATGTGAACGGGTGTTTTATCCCCTTCCAATTCACCATCACGGAGCCACAGCCCTTAGATGTTAGTGCTGTTGCTACCCCTGAGATTTGTATCGGAAGTGCCGACGGCATCATAGACATTACCATTTCAGGTGGTACAGCGCCTTACAGAACGGCCTTTAATTCCAATGCAGATGCAGATTTCGTGCCGGCCCAGACCACCTTTACGGACCTGGCAGCAGGAACTTATGTAATCTTTGTGCGGGATGCCCAGGATTGTGAAACCAATGTGATTGTGGAGGTGGAACCCGGTGTGAATTTGAACGCTACGGTTACCCCAATATATGTGTGTACTGATAACCTGCCGGATAATTACCTGGAAGTAGTGCTGGAAGATCCTTCGGTAGCTGCAGATGTTATGTATGCCCTGGACTCTACCGACCCTGCTGATATGCAACTGGATGCAGACTTTAGCAGCCTTGCTCCCGGACCGCATTATCTGGCCATTTCCCACGCCAATGGCTGTGTGCTGACCATAGACTTTGAAATCACTGCTTTTGACCCGCTTACGCTGGTGCTGGAGCAGCAAAATATCAATGAAATTACGGCCATTGCCACGGGTGGTGTTCCTGATTACACCTTTTATTTCAATGAAGATGACAATGGTACCGATAATACCTGGTATATCACCGAAACTGGCACCTTTACGGTTCGGGTTGTGGACCAGAACGGTTGTACCGTTGAGGCTCAGATATTTATGGAATTTATCGATATTGAAATCCCGAATTTCTTTACCCCGGATGGGGACGGAATGAACGATTTCTGGATTCCGGAGAATCTTGAAGGCTTCCCTGAGATACTAATCAAAATTTATGATCGTTATGGTAGAGTAGTCGCTGAGCTCGCATATGGCATGCAGGGCTGGGATGGAATGTACGACGGCAGAGAATTGCCAACGGGAGACTACTGGTACGTCATCAAATTGAATGGCGAACGCGACAACAGAGAATTTGTAGGGCATTTTACCCTATACAGATAATATTTAAGCCAATAAACTATGCGTAAGGGATTATTGATATTTGTGCTGATGATGGGCTTCCTCCGCCTTGGGGCGCAGGAATTGAATTCCCCGCAGCTGTCTCAGTACCTGGCAGACAACCCTTTCGTATTGGCTCCTACTTATGCAGGGATTGGGGACCATGTTAAGATCCGGCTCAATGGCCTCAGCCAGTGGGTCGGCATCAAGGATGCTCCCCAAACCCAATCTTTGGCAGCCGATGCCCGTATCGGCAACAAATCGGGGCTGGGTGTCTTTCTGTACAATGACAAGAATGGTTATACCCGGCAGCAGGGGGCGCGACTGTCCTTTGCCCACCACCTTACCCTGGACCGCTATGAAGACGAGTTCCTCTCCCTGGGAATTTCGTATAACTTCAACCAGTTCAGGATTGATATAGAAGAATTCCAGAACCTTAACGGAGATCCTTCCGTAACGGACGACCGCTCAACCAGCAACCACAACTTTGATGTTGGGGTTATGTACCGTAAAAACAAGTTTTACGTGAGTGTGAATGCGTCCAATTTACTCGATAAGGACCTGAGAAGCTTTAACCCTGTGTTTGAGCCTAACCAGCTTCGGAATTATTACGTCTATACCGGTTTTCGCTATTCAAAAAACAAAAATAGCCGGGTTGAGATTGAACCCTCGGTGCTGTATAAGCTCTTTGAAAGTGACGGGCGTTCTGAAACCGACCTTAACATGAAGGTCCGGCTTTATGATTTTGAAGATTATTACTACGGGGGTGTTAACTATCGCTTCCTGAATGACCAAATCGGAAAACCGCTCTATATCGCACCCTTCGTCGGGTTTAAAAAGAGTAATTTTTACTTTGGGTACTCCTTCCAGGTTATTTTGAATGAAATTCTGGCTTTTAGTTATGGTACCCACGTTATTACAGTGGGAATGGACCTCTTTCAGGGCCTTAGTAACTGCCGTTGCACCTATTGATCTTTCTTCCGCTTCCTTTTGCTTTTTTGCACTAGCTTTGCAGTTCTATGGAAGGCTTAATTGAACTTAAAAATATCCGGGTATACGCCTATCATGGCTGCCTGGAAGAAGAGTCCCTGATTGGCTCGGATTACCGGGTAGACCTAACGGTGGGCGCAGACCTTTCCAGGTCCGCCAAAACCGATTCCTTGTCGGATACCGTGGATTATGTGCTGCTCAACAAAATTGTTACTGATGAAATGCACAAACGTTCTAAATTGCTGGAAAATGTAGCCATGCGCATCCTGGATCGGATCTTTGAAGAGGAGCCGGCCGTAGGCTATGCCGAGGTCGCAGTCTCCAAAATAAACCCACCACTGGGCGGAGATGTGCAGCAGGTTAGCGTTTGTCTTTCGAAAAAGCGCTGAGATATTTTAGGAAGCGCGAAAAAATAGTAACTTTGTGCACTTTTTAAAGGCATCGTGGCCGAGTGGCTAGGCACAGCTCTGCAAAAGCTTGTACAGCGGTTCGAATCCGCTCGATGCCTCAGAAAACCCTGAAGAAATTCGGGGTTTTTTTATTCATTAATAAGTTCGATTCCCTTCTCTATACTGAGTTTGTCTTTGGGTAAAAATCCCTTAATAATCATTACAATGCCACAAATGATGAGTACAACCCCAAGGATTTTCTTAACTATTCCAATTCGTTCCCGGGTAAGTTTTTTACGCAACTGTTTAGCAAGTAATATTTTGAGGATATCCGTAGTCAGATAAGCCCCGAGCATAGCAGAAAAGAAAGTGATGATACGGTCAGGCTGGTTGTCCAGGCTTGGGCCCACAATGATAATTACGCCCAACCAGAAAACCAGAACTCCTATATTGATAAAATTCAGAAGGAACCCTTTTACAAACAAGCCCAGGTAGTCCGTGCCTTTGGTGACAATTCGGGGTTCTTTTCCTTTAAAATCGGATCTGAAAAAAGTTGTAATCCCGTATACCAGCAAAATAACACCTCCAAAAACGTACAATCCCGGCTGGTTGCTGAGGTTTTCAAGGAGTTGAAAACTGGAAAAGTAAGCGATTACCAAAAAAAATATGTCGGCCAGAACAACCCCCAGGTCCAAAGCCAAACCGGCACGAAAGCCTTTGGTAGCCGCGGTCTCCAGCAGTACAAAGAATACAGGCCCTACCATAAAGGCCAGTAAAAAGCCCAGTGGTATCGCTGCCTGTATATCCTCTATCATAGTGGCTTACATCCTTTTAATAGTTCCCCCAAATACTGTTTTTTCGTCCATTTTAGCCGGATTACCAAATACAAAAACCTTTCCCCCGGCTTTTACCGTAGCCTGAACATAGTCGGTAGCGTTAATTTCTGCAGTAGAGCCTGCATTTACATTTACCGTACAGAAATCGGTTTTAAAAGCTTTTCCGTTATATATCCCTCCGGTATTGATTTGTACGTCCTGGTTTTGAGATTTTCCATCCGCAGTAATAATACCCCCGGACACCGCTTTCACCAGAAACTGGGTAACATCTGCCTTCACCCTTATCTCTCCTCCTTCCTGGGCCTTTACTTCCAGCACCTCTTGTTTGATAAGGCCTTCGGAAACAATTCGGGCATCTTCATTTACATCTATTACCAATATGGGTTCTTTATAGTAAACATCCACAAAAGTCCGGTAGCCGCTGAATATCTTTGTGATCTGCATCCGGATCTTCAGTACCCCGTCATTATTCACAATGGCGACCTGTTCGGTGTTCGCACCCCTGATAACCGCTTCATTTCTGTCGCTGCGAATCAAAGACACAGAGATCCCGTCAAAAACCTTTATCTCCCGAAACGATTCCAGCTCTTGTGTACTCTGGGCTATGAGTGCCCGCTGGCCCGAAAAAACCAATAGGAGTATTGCTATTAAGAATGTTTTACGGTACAAATACATTCTGTTTGTTGTTTATTCCCGGGTTGGTTTGGATTATTTCTCCAGTACCAGGCTAAAGTCCAGGTGGCGTTTTACTAGGTCGGTATTTTTAACCATCACGGTTACCTCGTCTCCGAGTTGATACATTTTGCCTTTTCGTTCCCCCACCAGGGCATACTGTTTCTCATCAAAGGTATAATAATCGTCTTTTATATCCCGTATCCGCACCATACCTTCACACTTGTTTTCGATGATCTCCACATAAATCCCCCATTCGGTAACCCCGGAAATAACGCCCTTAAAGGGACTGTCACGGTGGTCTTCCATAAATTTAATCTGCATGTATTTTATAGAATCCCGCTCTGCACTGGCTGCAAGACTCTCCATTTCTGAAGAGTGCTTTGATTTTTCATCATACTCTTCAGATTTAGGGGGTTTTCCACCTTCCAGATAATGCTGCAACAGCCGATGTACCATTACATCCGGATAGCGCCTGATAGGAGAGGTAAAATGGGTATAATAGTCAAAAGCCAGGCCGTAATGCCCTATGTTGTCCGTACTGTACACAGCCTTACTCATGCTGCGAATGGCCAGTGTATCTACCAGGTTCTGTTCTTTTTGCCCTTTTACATCCTCCAATAACTGATTCAGAGAACTGTTGAGCGCCTTTTTATTTTTAAAATTCAGCTGGTGCCCAAAACGTTTGACTATCCCATTAAGGGCTATAAGCTTATCTTCGTCCGGCTGGTCGTGAATCCGATATATAAAAGTCTTCTGAGGTTGCTGTTTTCCTATAAACTCAGCTACTTTTCTATTGGCCAGCAGCATAAATTCTTCAATGAGCTTATTAGCATCCTTGCTTTCTTTAAAGTATACCCCTACTGGTTCATTATCTTTGTCAAGTTTAAATTTGACCTCTAACTTATCAAAGGAAATAGCACCCTGATCCATCCGTTTTTTTCGCATTGTTTTTGCAAGACGGTCCATGGTCTGTATAGCCTCTACCACCTCATCAGCAATACGGTAACTCTCCCCGCGAATTGAAATATCTGCTGGAATATCTGCTTTTTTGCTTTCAATTACATGCTGCGCTTCCTCATAAGCAAACCGCTCATCAGAATGTGTAACCGTTCTACCGAACCACTGATTGCGGATCTCTGCCTGAGGGCTCAGCTCGAAAATAGCTGAGAAAGTAAGTTTATCTTCTTTGGGTCTCAGGGAACAGGCATTATTCGATAGAATTTCAGGAAGCATAGGTACCACCCTGTCTACCAGGTATACTGAAGTAGCCCGGTTATAGGCCTCCTCCTCAAGGAGCGTATCAGGTTGCACGTAATGGGATACATCTGCAATATGAATTCCAACTTCAAAATTCCCATTTTCAAGCTTTCTGAAAGAAAGTGCATCGTCAAAATCTTTAGCATCCTTTGGATCTATGGTAAAGGTAAGCACATCCCTCAGGTCTTTTCTTTTAGCAATTTCTGACGCTTGTATTCGTGTATCCAGCTTATCTGCATCCCTTTCCACTTCTGCAGGAAAAGTGTATGGTAAACCGTATTCTGCCAGGATAGAATGTATTTCAGTATCGTGCTCACCAGGCTTTCCAAGTATTTCGGTAATCTTTCCGTAGGGAGAATCGGCATCATCCGGCCAACTTGTGATTTCAACAACTACCTTTTCATGGTTCTGGGCACCATTAAGATCTGACAGTGAAACAAAAATATCGGTATACATTCGGTTGTCCGTTGGGCGGATAAACGCAAATGATTTATACAGATCCACTATCCCTACAAAACTGGTTTTCTTCCGGCTGATGATACGTGTGATCTTTCCTTCCGGCCGGCTTCCTTTTCGTTTCTGGAACAGTTGTACCTCAACGGTATCTTTATGAAAGGCTCTATTTATATTCGGATAGTTAATAAATATATCCTGATCCAACTCCTCTGTAGTGATATAGGCATTTCCCTGTGAATTTACATCCACAACACCTATATAAGTCTCAGGGGTATGTTTCGCTTTGAATTTACCTCTTGATACTTTTTCAATCCTGTCTTTAGCAGTTAATTGCTCTAATTTCTTGATGAGGATATTGCGTCTTTCTGTATCTGTGATTTCAAGTTTGGAAGCAATTTGTTTGTAGTTATAGCTGCTTTTTGGATCTGCTTCTAAAACCGTAAATATTCCTTTAGTAACTTCGTTATTCAGATGATTTGTTGCCCTTTTCTTTTTCTTCGACATTAATCTTTTTATTTCGGCGCAAATTACGAATAATATTGGCAGCAGTCCGTTATAGCCCTCATAATGCGCTGTTAAGAAATAAACATTCTTATATTAATCATTATATATTCTTTTATTAAAATAAATAAAATGTTCTATTATGATTGCTTGTTAATTGCGGTAAAAAATTCCAGTTGAAAATTTGATTTATCCACTGTTAAAAACATATCGACAGTCTTTAAAATATGAAAAGGATCAGGATCAGCTATTTAAATCACTTATTAACGAATCTTAATAACGTCATTAAACAATGTTTTCTTTAAAAAATTACAGAATCTTTTTGTTTATTTCTTCTAAAAAAGTGTTGTTCAATTCCTGATAAATTTTTAGAATAACTGTTGCAATTAGGTATTTAATTTTACAATGGAGAAATTCCGGCTGAAATCAAAATGTAATTATTAAATAGTTATTCAAATTTCTGAACAGCATTCCACTTTTTTAAGTTATTCATAACTAATACTTTAGATTAAACATCTTTTTTATTGTTAACAGTCCTGTTTCGGATGATTCAAAATCGGTTTTGTACCTTTATAGGAGTGATAAATAGAAGCAAATGAAAATTTCAATTGGGAATGACCACGCAGGCACAGAATACAAGCTGGCCATTATCGGATTGTTAAAATCAATGGATATTGAAGTTGAAAATTATGGCACAGACGGTACAGACAGTGTAGATTACCCAGACTTTATTCATCCGGTATCCGAAGATGTGTCTTCAGGGAAGGCAGATTTTGGAATTATAATTTGTGGCAGTGGCAATGGCGCCACCATGACTGCTAATAAACACCAGAAAGTGAGGGCTGCCTTATGCTGGAATAAGGAGATCGTATCCCTGGCACGAGAACACAATAATGCCAATATTTTAAGTTTGCCAGCGCGTTTTATTGCGATTCCCCAGGCACTGGACATGGTAAAGACCTTTTTAAACACTCCTTTTGAGGGAGGTAGGCATCAAAGAAGAATAGATAAGATTCCTTGTTATTGAAAGGGGCGCTTAATAGCTACCAATACTAAAGCCTTTACAATATTATGGGGCATCACCACCATCATTCCAGTGAGGTAAAAGGTAAAAACCTGCTGATCTCCATTATCCTGAATATTGTCATTACTGTGGCACAGGTGATTGGAGGTATCCTTTCGGGGAGTCTGGCGCTACTATCTGACGCGCTCCACAATTTTAGCGATGTCATTTCCTTAATTATAAGCTATATAGCTAATATTTTATCAAGAAAAAAAGCTTCTACCAATAAAACCTTTGGATATAAAAGGGCTGAGATTATTGCGGCCTTTGTTAATTCAGCCACACTAATTGTAGTAGCCATCCTCCTGATCAAAGAAGCCATTGAACGGCTTATTAGTCCGGAACAAGTAGGTTCCGAGATCGTTATCGGCCTTTCCTTATTAGGGATTCTTGCAAACGGTTTTAGTGTGCTGCTCTTGAAAAAAGATGCTAACCGCAATATGAATATGAAATCTGCCTATCTGCATCTTTTTACAGATATGATGGCTTCAGTAGCGGTACTTGCAGGGGGGATACTTATGTATTTCTATGGTTTGTACTGGATAGATCCCTTATTAACAGTGCTGATTGCATTTTATTTGGTTTATATGGGTTATGACCTGCTCAGATCTTCCACCCGGGTATTGATGCTTTTCACACCCGAAACCATAGAGGTTCAGAAAATTGTGGAAAGTATCGCAACCATAAAACCCATTAAGAATGTACACCATGTACATATTTGGCAGTTAAATGAAGATGAAGTTCACCTGGAGGCCCATATTGATTTCGCAGATGACATAACCTTATCTCAATTCGATGCTATTTTGCTGGCTATTGAAGAAAAGGTATATCATGAATTTGGAATAAACCATGTCAATATCCAACCGGAATTCGGGAAATGCGACAGCAAACAACTAATTGTTCAGGACTGAATGAAAATACTGGTTAAATCATTTAGTGAACTCAGCGTGGAAGAATTATACGCTCTCTTGCAGTTGCGTTCCGATATTTTTGTGGTGGAACAACAGTGTATTTACCTGGACCTGGATGGGATAGATACAAAGGCGGTTCACGTTCTGGGGTATGAGGGGTCAGAACTGGCAGCCTACACCCGTATATTCAGGGCAGGTGATAACATGGAGCTGGCCAGTATCGGGCGGGTAGCCGTACAACAAGGTTACAGGGGCCAGGGCAAAGGAGTGGAAATAATGAAAGCCTCCCTTGAGGCGGTGGCATCAGAATTCGGCGAAAAGGATGTGGCTATTTCCGCCCAGACTTACCTGATTGAATTCTACGAAGGGCTTGGTTTTAAAAAAAAGGGGGATATCTATCTTGAAGACGATATCCCTCACATTAAAATGATTCGTACCCCTGATTAGGAAATTTTAATCGGTTCTTTGTTTCCGAGGTTGAGCTCCTCCAAAAGCGTATCTGTAAATTTGTAGTGACCCCTGAATGTAATGATCCTGAAGCGGTTGGATTTCATACGACTCAGTGTATCGAGAAAAAGCCATTTAGACTTAAGCATCACAGGCTTTTCTGATTTCAGGCTGATGTCGAAAAAATACTTCTGACCATTCTTGGTAGCTGTTATGTCTGGCGTAACAGGATTGCCAGTGCTTTTCTTAATGTAAGACTTTGGGGTTTCATAACCCTCCATATCTACTTTGATATTGTCAAACCCCCGGGACTGAAGATGTTCTACGGACCGTTCCAGAACATCCAGATTATCTTGTTTTTCTAGTTTTATCATAACTGATAAGATAGGAAAAAAAATGAGAAATGCAAATACAAAAAGGGGTTTAACATAGATTTAATGAATTAAAAACCAATTATTTAATCCAGATTAATGGTCCTTCCCTCCCGGATGGAACGGTCTGCCGCCAACACAATTTTTAAACTATTGACAGCATCTGTCAGATGTGATGATAAATCCAGATCACTTTTGATGGCCTTGTAAAAGAACTGTTGTTCCAGCTCACAAAGTTGTTGGTGAGTAGGTTCATCCTCCATTGGAAATAGACTATCTGCATGAAGGAAGTCTCCCTGAGCGTTTGTAGCAGCATTATGCAGTCGCAGTACGCCGGTCTGTGTGTGTCCCTGCAGATCATCTGTTGCCTTTTCTTGCAAATCTTCCATTGAAACAGACCCCAGGGGCCCCATAACATCTTTAATGAAATGCGCATTAGCGCTGATCATAGGCCCCCAGCCAGCCTCATACCAGCCTATGGAGCCGTCCTCAAAGCGAACCTGTAATTGTCCGTAGTTGTACATCTCCGCTCCGATTTCGTCACTCAGGCGCGCTCCAATAGCGCTTACACTTACCGGTCGGGAAGCGGTTATCTGGCACATTACGTCTACATAATGAACCCCGCAATCTACTATTGGTGACATAGATTGCATCAATTGCCGGTGCGTGTACCACTGAGGCCCGGAACTCTGTTGATTCAGGTTCATACGCATGACCAAAGGTTTTCCAAGGGTCTTTGCCAGTTCAATAAAGCGGCTCCAGGAGGGGTGCACCCGGAGAATATAGCCTACTACCAGTTTTAAACCGCTGTCTTTTGCCAGTCTGAGTAGCTCAGAGGCCTCTTCAGTAGTTAGTGCAATGGGTTTTTCAACAAACACATGGCAGCCCGCGTTCAGGGATTCTTTAACCAGGGAGCCGTGGCTGTCCGGATACGTATTGATGGAAACGGCTTGTGCATTGGTATGTTTAAGGGCCTGCTGCAGGCTGGAAAATGTAGGGTATCCGCCAAGTTTTTTTGAGAGTTTGTTTCGGCTTTCCGGGCTCCGGCTGACCAGGGCCGCAATTTCAAAGCCCGGGAGTTGCTGGTAGGCCAGAGCATGGCTGCTGCCCATATTGCCGCAGCCCACAACAATAACAGGGATCTTATTTTTCACTTGTCTTAAGGCTAAAAGCGATTATTTTATTCCCTTTAGGTGTCCCCAGCTTTTCACCCCCACAGGCTAGGGCGATGAATTGCCTTCCACCAGTCTCATAAATAGCAGGGGTTGCAAAAGCCGGAACCGGTAATTTATATTCCCATAGTAGTTTGCCATTATGACGGTTAAAAGCTCTGAAGTAACCATCTTTTGTAGCTGCTATAAAGAGCAGCCCATTTTCTGTAACTACCGGTCCGCCATAGTTTTCTGAACCGGTTGGGGCCTCTCCTTTTTCCTTCAGCTCAGGGGTGTCACCCAAAGTTACTGACCATAAATATTCCCCCGAATTAAGATCAACGGCATGTAGCGTTCCCCAGGGTGGGTTAATAGCCGGCCGGCCGTTTTCATCCAGGAATTTATGGTACCCCAGGTGCTTATAAGGTAGTTCTGGCTCAGCCAGATTGGTATCGGCAAGCTGTATTTCCATTTTACTCTCTTCTGTGTTAAAGAGGAAAGCCAATAAAGCTTTTTCCTGCTCGGGCTTAATCTGTGGAAAACCAGGCATCATTCCTTTTCCCTGTTGGATCAGCAGGCTAACCTCTTCAGCACTTTTGCGCAACTCCAGCCCCTGAAGGGAAGGGAAGCCGCTTTGTGGCATCCCTGAGCGGTCTGCCTGGTGACAAACCAGGCAATAGGTGTTGTAAAGGCGGGCTCCTAAAGATCCATCGCCTTCACTTCCGGCTACTGACATCTGGAGGAACCAGGCCATTTCATTGGAGTTAATGTAGAGGATGCCGTTTTGCGGATCTGCAGCAGCCCCTCCCCATTCTGCACCCCCATCGTAACCCGGCAATAATAATACAGGATCCAATCCGGGCGGGGCATATAGCCTTTTATCAGAAGAGCGCAGCAGTGCTTTGAGCGCATCGGGATTGGGAGCATAAGGACTGATATCATGTTCGGTGAGGGATTCGGCCTGGCGCGCAAAAGGAAGGGGTTTTTTCGGTACGGGTTGGGTAGGCCAGGTAGCTTCCCCCTGCAGGTCTGATTCCGGGACCGGACGCTCTTCAATTTCAAAAAGCGACTCCCCCGTAAAACGGTCAAACACGAAGACATACCCCTGTTTGGTTATCTGTGCAACTGCCGGGACAACTTCACCGCGGCTGTTTTTAACAGATAACAGGTTCGGCGGCGCAGGAGGATCCCGGTCCCAGAGATCATGATGTGTAAACTGGTAATGCCAGATCCGTTCTCCTGTATTGGCATCAAGGGCAAGCAGGCAATTTGAATAAAGATTTGCTCCTTTTCGATTGCCGCCATAGAAGTCCGGGGCAGCGGAGCCCGTTGGGACATATATAATTTCATTTTCTACATCCAGGGCCATCCCAGCCCAATTGTTAGCTCCTCCGACAGAACTGTTGCGTATATTTTCCAGCTCCCATGTATCGGCCCCGGCTTCACCGGGAGAGGGCAGCGTATGGAATACCCACGCCAAACGGCCACTTAAAACGTCAAAGGCCATAATATCACCGGGGGCAGCCCCGGCCCCCTCTGCCACCCGGGTGGGCATAATAATAAGGTCCCCGTAAATGGTGCCCGGACTGCTTGAGGTTACAAATTTATCCAGGGCATCAGCCGGCAACCCGGATTTCAGGCTGATTTTTCCGGAATCCCCAAAAGAATCTACCGGCTTTCCGCTAAGGGCATCCAGGGCCCATAAGTCCGACCCAATGGTATAGTAAATACGCCGGTCTTCACCCTTTTCCCAATAACTGACCCCCCTGCTGGTGGCATACCAGGCATTCAGGCTGTCGCCAAAGACCCACAGTTCCTTTCCGGTTCTGGCATTTATGGCAAATGGCCGCATTGCAGCGCTAATGCCATATAAGATAGAATCTACAATTATGGGATTCATCTGCATTTGTCCGGTATCCGGGGCTTCATATTCCCAGGCAACTTCGAGCTGAGTAATATTATCGGGGCTAAAGGCCGCCAGGGAGCTGTAGTGAGTTCTTCCGGGATCCCCCAGGTAATGGGCCCACCCTATATAAGAATCCGGATTAATAGGCCCCTTTTCGGGCTCGCATCCAAAAACCAAATAAACAAGGACGAGGCAAAAAACATACCCAGGACTAAAAATGCGCATGGCGGTGGGTTTACCACTTAAAAGTAGCGAATTCAAAGCAAATTTATGGAAGGAATTAACCCGTTGAGAACAAATCCCTGCTGCTTTGGCGTACCGCCGAAAGATATCCGGATCCGAAAAGGTTGAGGTGTACCAGCAGGTAGTACAACTGGTAGAGCTGCTGCCTTTTTTCCCATCCCTGCTGTTGGGGTCTCAGGCTGTAATACCCCTGGTAGAAACTCTCCGGAAAACCACCGAAAAGTCGGCTCATGGCCAGGTCTACCTCGGCATGCCCGCAATAAACAGCAGGGTCTATAAGAAAAAATCGACCTCCGGAATACTGATAGTTCCCACCCCAAAGGTCTCCGTGCAATAAAGAGGGTTCCAACAGAGGCGTCATATCCGCAATGGCATCCAGTAAAATATCTGCCTCAGCAACCCATGCATTTTGAAACAATCCTTTTTTAAGTGCCAGCTGATATTGTGGCAGCAGTCTTTCAAAGACGTAAAAGGAGGCCCAATTGGGGTGCGAATTATTTTGCTGGGGCAGGGATCCGATAAAATTGGGCCTGGCCCATCCAAAACCAGGCTGACGTTGATTGTGCATACGGGCCAGGTCCCTGCCAAAGGAACGGAAGTCTCCGGGAGGGGGATCGGGCTTCAGATATTCCAGCAGCAGCACCGCTCCATTTGGAATACGGGAACAGCCCAGTACTTCGGGAACCGGAAGGCAATTGAGCCCGCCAATGGCTTGCAGGCCTTCCTGTTCCGCATCCAGCACTTTAAAGGCATTTCCCCCTTTAAGCACCTTGGCAAAAAGGTCTCCCTTCTCTGTTTTTAACTGCAGGGCTTCTGCAATATCTCCGCCACCGAGCCGGATGGCACTTTTGATTTTTATACCAAAGCAAGTGCCGATATGCTCCAAGAGGGAAGTGCCGCCCATTTACAAAGCAAACTTTTGTCCCTCGCGGGCGATGTGGTAACCTGCAGCCTCAATGGTTCTGGAGGCGCTGCTTTGGGGGTCCAGTAACGGATTGGTGTGGTTAAAGTGGATGAAATGGATTTTATCTCGCTCTGCAGCAGGCAATCCATCCAGAAGTTTGCGGGATTCCACCACAAAAGGATGGGGGATTTCAGCCATGTCCCGATATCCCAATTCTGCAGCATCGTAAAAGGTGGCATCTACGAAAGCCAGGTCAACACTTTTCAGTTTTTCCGCAATGGAGACCTCCCAGCGATCCCACTTATCGATATCCGGGATAAATAGCAGGCTTTTTTGCGGGCCCCTGATTTCAAAACCAACCGTTTCGGAGTATTCATCCCGATGCGGTACCCGGAAGGGGATTACCATTAATTCATCAGAGAGCAGCTGGGGTTGCTGGTTGTACAGAGGCTGCAACACGATATTTTCTAATTCCACCAGCTGATTCCAGGGGCCGTTTTCCCTTAGGAACCTTTGCATTCCCGGCATGGCAAAAACAGCTATCCCGGAAGCATTCAGCGCTTCTCTTCCGAGGAACATCAGGCCGGAATAATGCCCTATATGGGCATGTGTCAGGAATATGCCATCTGTATGTCTGCCAGACCCGAAACCCGCATAATGGATCAATTTCTGAAGTTGTGATCCCAGGTCCGGAGTGGCCTCAAACAAATAGGACTTTCGGGTAGTTCGGTCGATAAGCCCCAGGGAAACGACCTTTCTTGAAGCATCAGGATTCTGCCACAGCACCTTACAACAATCCCTGCTGCAACCAATATGAGGGGAGCCTCCATCCTGCAGGTTCCCGAGGATTACCAATTCAACTGACGGGGATGGTTCTGCAACAGCAGCAGGGGAGGGCTTTTCCCGCTCTGTTCCCATACATCCCAGTAACAGGATCAGAGAAAAAAAAGCCGAAATTGCACTTCCTGCAGTTTTCATACTCGCCTATTGCAGGATCTTTTGGTAGCTTGCGGGGTTGGCAAGTACTTCCCGGGAAGTAGTAATGGCCTCGTCATTATTCAGGTAGTAATCGTAGAGCCCCTCCCGATAGGCATAGCGCTTGACTATTTCATCCTCAAGTTTTTTCCCGATCTCACGGGAATAACGATTAAGCCCACTCAGTTTGCTCTTGTCGATATCGGTCAGCAATTTTTCAAAATCAGCTTTTATTTCCGGCGTAAAGATCAGGGCTTCCTTATTTGTAAGGGCATCCCGCAGCGTTTTCTCAGTTTTGGTTTCGAAGGAAAAATCACTTTCACTTACAAAGGAGATAAACTCCTTATACAAGCCCTCCGACATACCAAAACCTGCAGGCGTTGTTTCCGGATGGCCGTAATAATAATTTGTGGCAAAATCGAAAATAAGGTTGTTGCGGTCCAGGGCGTTTATGAGTTCATTGGAGCGCAGGGCCGTTATCTCTATATCAGGCATAACCCCGCCACCATCTGTAACTTTGCGGCCATTGCGGGTTGTAAACTCCTGGAAGCTGGTATTGCGAACGGCCTTTCCGGAAGCATCCCTGTTCCAGTAATCAAGGGCCTGGATACAGCGTCCGGAAGGCGTGTAGTACCGGCTGATGGTTACCTTTAGCTGGGTGCCGTAGGTTAGTTTCAAAGGCCTTTGAACCAGACCCTTCCCAAAACTACGGGCTCCTATAACTACTGCCCGGTCCAGGTCCTGAAGTCCGCCGGATACTATCTCACTGGCCGAGGCGCTCTGGCCGTTTACCAGTACAACCAGTGGAATGTTTTCGTCAACCGCATTTCCGCGGGTTCGGTATTCCTGGTTGAATTTTTTCACCTTGGACTTGGTAGTTACTATCAATTCTCCTTTAGGGACAAATAGGTTGGTTACGTTTATGGCTTCGGAAAGCAGCCCTCCCGGATTGTTCCTCAAATCCAGAATCAGGCGTTCGGCCCCCTGGTCTTTTAGCTCCAGAATGGCGTTTTTGGTTTGGTCTGAAGCCTTTGCATTAAACCGGGAAAGCACTATATAGCCAGTTTTGTCATCAGCCATTTTGTAGAAAGGCACCGCATCGATTTCAATGGCATCCCGCTGAATGGTTGCCGTATTGATTTTCCCCTGTCTTCGGAAGGTTACCTGAACATCAGAATTGTTCGCACCCTTAAGCAGGTCTGCCGCGTCATCCTTGAAATCGGCTACGGAAATATCCCCTATCATGATGATTTCATCCCCTGCCTTTAAGCCGGCCTTATCGGCCGGATAACCCTTATAGGGCTCCACAATCAGCAATTTATTTTCATAGGAGCGAACCAGCGCACCAATGCCGGAATATTCCCCGGCATTGTTGATCTTATATGCCTCAACATCCTGTTCGTTTAGAAACTGCGTATAAGGGTCCAGGTCTTCTAACATGTTCTTGATGGCCGTATCCATTAATTCAGCGGGGTTGGTCTCATCCACGTAGTTCATGTTGAGTTCTTTGAACAGGGTCGTAAAGATTTCTATTTGTTTGGCGATTTCGAAAAAATCGCTCTTAAAGCCAGAGGCCGTAAGCAAGACCGCAACGGCGATCAGAGGGATAAAGACTTTAGTTTTGATGTATTTTTTCATTTGAACAGAACTTTTGCAACAGCTGGTAAACAGCCTTTTCTAATTGATGGTATTCCGGAAGCTTTTTTCCAAGGTATAAAAATACCAACGCATAGCTTCCTTCAGTATTGTTAAAAAATTGAGGCTTTTGGGTCCTATAGGCTTCCCGGAGGTGTCTTTTGATGCGATTTCGGTCTGTTGCTTTTTTTACGGACCTTTTCGGTACTGCAAAACCGGCGCGCATACCCGGGGTGGCAGATTTTTCTAAGGGCTGGTAATAGAGGCTCAGCGGAAACGCCTTTAACTGCTTGCCCTCCCTAAAAAGCGATTCCCAGCGTTTTTTGCCGGACAACCTTTCTGATTTGGGAAAGCGGAAAGTAACCATGCTTCAAAAGTACCAAAATATTCCGGTTAGGGCAGGCTGATAATTATCATATAAAACCCTGTCTTCAAGCTGTAACTTGCCTGAATCAACCATACCCAGACAGACGGGTTAAATCTTGGATTCTTATGGGAATTTTAAGCGTCAAGCCCCTTAACACCAGTGCCGAAAGGGCAGAATACATCAAACAATTACTGACGGATATTAAAACGCTGGAGACCATGCTAAAGGAGCAGGTTTTCGAGAAAGAGGCCATCCATATTGGGGCAGAACAGGAGTTTTGCCTCGTAAACGAAGATTGGGAACCCTCCAATCAGGCTCCCGAAATCCTGAAGGAAATAAACGAAAGGCATTTTACAAATGAACTGACTTGCTACAACCTGGAAATAAACCTGGACCCTCTCAGGCTGGAAGGCAGCTGTTTTTCGCAAATGCACAGGCAACTGAACGCTTTGCTGGACCGGGCGCAGGAAGCTGCCGATGCATATCGGAACAAAATCATCATTACCGGAATACTGCCAACGATTCGCACGGAACACATGGGCGAAGACTATATGACCCCGGCCAAACGGTACAAGGTTCTTAATCAGGCAATTAAGGCTATCAGGGGGGCAGAGGTAGAATTGCATATCCGCGGGGTAGACGAGGTTAACCTGCACCATGACTCTATTATGTACGAAGGCTGCAATACCAGCTTCCAGGCCCATTTGCAGATCAATCCGGAGACGTTTGCCGACACATACAACTGGGCCCAGGCCATAGCTGGTCCAATCCTGAGTATTTGCACTAATTCTCCCATGCTGATGGGGCGGGAATTATGGGCGGAAAGCCGGATTGCGCTATTTACCCAGAGCGTGGATACGCGTAAGAGCACTTTTCTGCTCAATGAACGGGAACCCCGGGTAGGTTTTGGCAGTGCCTGGGCAAGTGGCAGCGCGGCCGATTTTTTTAAGCAATCAATTGTTCGCTTCAGAAGCCTCATCACTGCAGATTTCGATAAGGAGGACAGCTGGCAACAGTTGCAGAAGGGTAGCACGCCCAAGTTATCTGCCCTTAATCTTCACAATGGTACCGTCTATCCCTGGAATCGTCTCTGTTACGGCAGTGGCAAGGGGAAACCGCACCTGCGAATCGAAAACCGTTATCTGCCATCAGGGCCTACCACTTCGGATGAGATCGCCAATCTGATGTTTTGGGTAGGGGTGATGCAGGGGAAACCCAGGAAATGGGATCAGATCCATACAAAAATGGATTTCAGGGATGCCAAACACAATTTTTTCAGCGCTGCCCGATATGGAATGGGGGCCCAGTTCCATTGGGACGGGAAGGTTGTCCCGGCCCGGGAATTGCTACTGGAGTTCTTCCTGCCCATAGCCTATAAGGGATTGCGCAATTTGCGTGTTGATACCGCAGATATTGAGCGCTATCTCGGCATCATTGAAAATCGTATCTTCAATCAGAATGGTTCGGACTGGATGGTACAATCTTACAGGAACCTGAGAAAACAACATAATATTCCGGATGCACTTAAGGAGTTGACCGCCAATCTTTTTGAACGTTCTTATAAAGGGTATCCTGTAGATGCCTGGAAGCCCGTAAGCGGGAATCAGCAAAAGCTAAGCCAGAACGATCCTCAAGTGAGGGACCTGATGAGCACTCGTATTATTACGGCACAGGAAGAAGACAGCGCAGCCCTGGTGGTTCATTTAATGAAATGGAACCGTATCCACCATCTGCCTATCCTCAATTCGGACAATGAATTTTCAGGCTTGCTTAGCTGGAAAGACGTATCCGGGATTGCCGATACAGAAAGCATATACGATACAAGCATCCGGGCAATGATGAAAAAACTGGTGCTTACCACCAAAGGCGAGACCCGGGCTGCTGAGGCAAAAAAACAAATGAAAGAATTAAAAATCAGTTGCCTGCCGGTTTTGCAAGGTAATACCCTGGTTGGGATCCTAACATTGAATGACTTTGACAAATAGCAATATTACAGTGCAAGAAAGCCTGCCGGTAACGACAACAAGCCGGCTTATCGGAAAGACGGGGACTTCAAAAGAAGGCCCGACCCTTATTGTATTTGGTGGAATTCACGGAAATGAGCCTGCGGGGGTTAAAGCACTCGATGAGGTTTTTAAACAGCTTAATGCTGCCGACACACCTCCAATCCGGGGTTCTTTTATAGGTATACGCGGTAATCCTGCTGCCCTACGAGCTAACAAGAGGTTTTTAAAATCAGACCTGAATCGATTGTGGACCAAACCAAATTTATCTCACATCCTCCTGAAACTTCCTGAGGATCTTGAGCATGAGGAGGCAGAAGCCCTGGAACTCAGAGAGCTCCTTTTTTCCATTTTAAAGCGAAACAGCCCACCCTTTTATTTTATAGACTTACATACTACTTCCAGCCCCACCCTTCCTTTTATCACCATCAATGATGCGATGATCAACAGGAAGTTTTCAAGGCTGTTTCCGGTTCCTGTAATACTCGGGATCGAAGAATTCCTTGAGGGGCCCTTGTTAAGTTATATCAATGAGCTGGGGTATGTTTCACTGGGGTTTGAATCCGGACAGCACCAGGACCCCGGGGCCGTGGTGAATGCCCGGGCGTTTATCTGGCAAACACTTGTATACAGCGGTTTGCTGGAGGATTCTGAGGTGCCCTTCCTAAAGGAGGAAATTGAACACCTGAAAAAAGCAAGTGGTGGCAACCGCACTTTTTACGAGGTATACCACCGGCATTTGTTGGACCGGACACATGACTTTTGCATGGAAAATGGCTTTGCCAGTTTTCAAAAGGTAAAGAAAGGTGAGGTCCTGGCTAAAAGTAAAGCGGGAGACATTCACATGCCAAAAGACGGAATGATATTTATGCCGCTTTACCAGGAGCAGGGGGAAGAAGGCTTTTTCCTGATCCGTCCCATTCCGGCCTGGGCACTGAAATTTTCAGCCTGGCTTCGAAAAAGGAGGTTCCAGGATTTTCTCCACTGGTTACCCGGGATTCGCTGGCAGGACCCGGGTGGTGACAAAATCAGGGTTAACCTGCGAATCGCCCGCTTCTTCAGCAAGCAAATATTCCATTTACTGGGATACCGGAGCAAGCAGGCAGATGAGACCCACCTGATACTGAGCAACCGGGAACGCAATGCGAGAAATTCAGACTACTCCACCACCCGGTGGTACCGCAATAAGGCCTGAGGCCTATTCGGATGCCTGCCAGAGGTTGTTTGAAAGATCCACATCGGCCATAAGCTGGGAGGGATCAATCACAATGGCCTGTATCTGGTCTACAGGCGCGTCCACCTCAATGGTATAGCTGGGCTGTGCCCAGGGCCAGTCTTCGAGGACCTTCCGCTCAATTCCGGGGTATGGGTTGCCTTTTTCGCCCCGCATCATCCGCAGCGGCATATACAGCAATTTCCGGCTTCCGTCCTTATATACCACCAGGAGGTCTATTGGCATGGGCATTAGTCCGATGCGTTCCAGCTCAATAGCAGTTTTGTTATTTCCGCCGGCTGATACCGACCGAATCCCGTAATCTATAGTGTTGGTTGTCTGGGCAAAATCAGTCAGGTACCAGTCCAGTTCCAATCCGGATACCTTCTCGGCACTTCGTTTGATGTCATTGGGGGTGGGGTGCTTAAATTTAAAGTCCTGGAAGTATTTCCGCAGGCTCTCCATCAGCTTGTCCTGTCCGATTACATAACCCAGCTGTGCCAGAAATACAGCACCCTTACTATATGCAGAAGTCCCGTAACCGGAATTAAAATCATAACGGTCTGCATGGGTGGTTAGCGGCTGCTCCCTTCCCGATTCGACCAGGCGGTAATATCCCCTGTAGGAGCCTTCAAATGGGTTGGATTTTTGCTGGTCCATAATCTTATTCATACACAGGGCAGAGACAAAGGAAGTAAAGCCCTCATCCATCCACTCGTGTTTGGATTCGTTGGTAGCCAACAAGTGCTGGAACCAGGAATGGGCCAGTTCATGGACCATCACCCCTACCAGGCTTCCAAAACTGCGTTCTCCGGTAATGAGAGTACTCATGGGATATTCCATTCCCCCGTCACCACCCTGTATTACTGAGTATTGTTCATAAGGGTAAGCACCTACATTGCGGCTGAAGAACTCCATGGCTTCAGCCGTTTTAGGCTGTAGCTTTTTCCAGTTTTCTTCCAGCTCCGGCTTATCCTTATAAAAAAAGTGTAAAAGCGGGCCATTGGCTACCCTGAGGGTGTCGTGGCGATATTCAGGATCTGCCGCCCACATAAAGTCATGTACCATGGGAGCCTTAAAATGCCAGGTAAGGGTTTTACCTTTTGAGCGCTTAACTTTTGTTCCGGGCGCCTGGTATCCATGCCCTATCTCAGCCGCGTTTTGCAGGTAACCCGTACCGCCGACCACATAGTTTTTATCAATAGTGAGTTTCAGGTCAAAATCTCCCCAGACCCCGTGGAATTCCCGGGCAATATACGGATGGGCATGCCAGCCTTCGAAGTCGTATTCAGCCATTTTTGGGTACCACTGGCTCATGGATAAGGCAACACCCTCCCTGTTATCGCGGCCAGATCTTCTGATTTGCAACGGGACCTGCCCTTCAAATTCCATTTCAAAAACACTGCTGGATGCCGGGGGGATGGGTTTCGCCAGGGAAACAACCAGGACAGTCCCCTCCAGCTCATAGGAAACAGGCGTTCCGTCCTGCATCAGTTTTGATGCTCTCAGGTACCCGATTTCGTTTGGCTGCAGACTGGCTATACGGCTTTGCCCATTAGCTATCATCCTGCCGTCAGGGTCCTCAATAGACTGCAAGCGCAGATCCATTTCACTACCTGGTTGAAAAGCGTTGAAATACATATGGTAGAAAACCCTGTTCAGGGAATCCGGAGAATTGTTGGTATAGGTCAGTTTCTGGGTCCCGGTGTAGCGGTAGGTCTCCACGTCCATAGCAACTTCCATCTGATAATCCACATGTTGCTGCCAATATGCCTGGTTCCCCTGTGCCTGCAAGAGACCGGTTCCCATTAAAAGATAAAACAGGTATTTCATGTCTTCTTATTTTTTAGATAATTCAACTGTCCCGGCCGCAACTCTGTCGGACAGGATAAGCGCGTTATAAGCATTTGCAATTTTTCCCGATTTGGAGGCTGTGGCAAAATCCCTTGAATTTTCCTGGGATCCACCCAGGATCACAGGTGTTTTCAGCGGAAGCCCGGACTGCATAATGATTTGTTTGACCTGGGAAGCAGATAACTTGGGGTGCCTGCCCCAGATAAGGGCAGCCAGGCCGCTCACTGCAGGTGCTGCCATGGAGGTGCCCCCCTGAAAGGTGTATTCATTGCCCGGCATGGTTGAATAGATTTCTCCTCCCGGAGCAAAGATGTCTACATTGCTGGTCCCGTAATTTGAAAAAGAGGAGATTATCTCTGACCCGTATTCCGGATCCAGGGACCCTACCGTCAGAACATTATTGGCAAACTCGGGTTCAATCCCCAACTGGTCATTCGGATAATTCTCATTTTTAGGATCATCCAGGTCCAGGGCATCGTTACCTGCCGCGTGAACGATCAGCACATCGTTCTGGGCTGCGTATTTTATGGCTTCATAAACCCATTCTGCATTGGGGGAAAAAGATTTACCAAAACTGGCATTGATTATCCGTGCCCCATTATCAACTGCATAGCGGATACCCAATGCAATATCCTTATCGTATTCATCTCCGTTAGGTACCGCACGGATGCTCATAATGGCCACATTATTTGCTATGCCGTCTACCCCTAATTTATTGCCCCTTTCGGCGGCTATGATCCCGGCCACGTGGGTACCATGCGATTCATCCTTCACCCGGTTTTTCGGGTTACCATTCCCATAACCCCTGTCGTTGAGTTCGTAAGGATTATCCCCTACCGGGTTGCGGCCATTAAAATCTACGTTCAGGTGGTACTTAACCCTTTCGTTAAAATAGGTAACGCCTTCTTTGAGCTGTTTGATAATTTCATCAATGCTGTCATCGAAGCTATACATCTGTTTTAATACCGCCTGGTGCTGTAGCAGTTCGGCATCTGTGGTCTTAATGCTGTTTACGTCCTCTTTGGTGTAATTCTCTGAATCTAAATGGGCCTTAACAGCGGCATCTGCATTCTGCACAGCCTGCAGAATTTGTTGATAGCGCTGCAGATTCGAGCTGGCTTCGTTAAGCTGTTCCTCCAGTTTGCTCTTGGCACGGGCCTGTAAGGCGGCATCCCCTAATTTTAATCTGAGGATTCGGGCGTGTTCAAGTTGCTCATAAACGGATTCGCCCAGGAAATTGTAACCGTGTACATCGTCTATATAGCCATTATTGTCATCATCTATTCCATTTCCTGCCTTTTCATCCTCATTGGTCCAAAGTACTCCATCCAGGTCTTCATGGTCAAGGTCAATCCCGGAATCAAGGACTGCTACAATTACCTCTTTTCCCTTTTTATTCCCTATGAGTTCGGAATAGGTGCGGTCTACGCTCATTCCCGGAATGGTGTCCAGAATCAGATCTGCATGCCCCCAGCGCTGCGACTGCGCTTCACTTAATTCCGACACCTTCAGGGGAACAGTGTCTATTTTTTCCATGGGGGTGCTTACCAATTGTGTGGATCCACAGCCGCTAAGGGTGATGGCTACCGCCCACAGCAGGACAGTAGGTTTTCTAAGAAGATTTTTCATATAAAAGTTATCCATTTAATTCAATTAAAATTTGCTCCGGGAAAAGGGGCACTTATCACTTCAAAACAACCCCGGTCCGCCATTGTTATAAAGCAAAGGGTTCCGTCCCGGCCCGCAAAGGTAAGATTGCTGGGCTTTTTACCCTTCAAAAAGTATTCCTTTAACAATTTTCCCTCCGGATTGAGCACCAAGAGGCTGCCCTTGTCATAACGCGCAACGTACAGATTTCCCCGGCTGTCACATCGCATACCGTCAAGGCCGTAATCTTCAAAGGAGGCAAAAAGCTCTTTTTTGAGCAGGTCTCCGCTGTCCGAAAGGGTATACCGCCATATTTTGCGTTGTGCAGACTCATTCACATAGAGGTAATGGCTGTCCGGGCTCAGGGTGATTCCGTTGGTGGTACCCATTCCGGTTTCCAAAACCGCAATGCTGCGGTCTGGCATAACCCTCCAGAGCTTTCCGCTGCCTTCTTTCCAATTCGGGTCGCTCAGGTAAATGCTTCCGTTGGGATGTATGCAGAGGTCGTTAGGCTGGTTCATCTCCGGGTGCGCTACCCATATTTCGGGCAGCCTGCTCCCTTTGGGCACCCGATACACCCGATGGGCCGTGTAATCGGCAATAAACATATTTCCCTCCCTGTCAAACTGTATGCCATTGCCCGTGCTTTCTTCAGGCAGGCGCAGAAATAACTCGGCCCTTCCATCCGGGCTGACCTTCCCTACGGTACCTTCCTCCTGAAAATTAACAGCATATATATTTCCGGAAGCGTCGGTTGCCGGTCCTTCGATTCCTGCGGTGAAGGTATGCTCCGGGAGCAGGTCTGAACTATCCGGCCCACAGGAAGCCAGCAGCGTTCCGGCCAGGGCACAAGCGACAAAAAACCCGTTACAGTTCATTAAAAGAGAAGGTTTTATCAAGGCGAACCCCTTTTTCGGTATGCTTTAGCAGCGCACACTGGTTGTGGGCGTCATGTTCAAAAAAGAGGATAAATTTTTCATCGGCAGCCCGCTTTAAGAACGCATCCTTTTCTTTTAAAGTGAGCAAGGGGCGGGTATCATACCCCATAACATAGGGCAGGGGGATATGGCCCACCGTGGGCAGCAGGTCCGCCATAAATACCAGGGTATGTCCTTTGTATGAAACATGGGGAATCATCTGCTTGTCTGTGTGCCCGTCTACATACAATACGCCAAAACCCAGTTCCGTCTGTTCCTGCCAGGATCCTGCATTACGATCCAGGAACCGCAGTTGCCCCGATTCTTCCATGGGCAGGAGGTTTTCTTTGAGGAAGGATGCTTTTTCGCGTGCGTTGGGCTGTATGGCCCACTGCCAGTGGGCTTCATTGGTCCAGAACTGCGCATTTTTAAAGGCCGGCTCGTATCCCGTCTGGTCTTTGTTCCACTGTATACTGCCCCCGCAATGGTCAAAATGCAGGTGGGTCATAAAAACATCGGTAATGTCGTCCCTATGGAAACCTGCAGCTTTCAGGGATTTATCCAGGCTGTGTTCCCCCCAGCGGTAATAGTAGCTGAAGAATTTTTCGGATTGCTTGTCACCCAGGCCTGTATCGATCAGCACTAGCCTGTTGCCATTTTCAATGAGGAGGCACCTGGCGGCTATATCTATCATGTTATTCGAATCGGCCGGATTGGTCCGGTTCCAGAGCGATTTGGGAACCACCCCGAACATGGCCCCGCCATCGAGCTTGAAGTTTCCGCATTCTATTGGGTAAAGCCTCATCAGGGTAAAAATACAATGGTTTCTGAAAGCGCCGGAAGGATTAACAGGGATTTTAACAAATTCTGAACAGCAATATGTCCTTGAGCAGAAAGGGCGTAACAACAATATTTGGCCGCGGATTAGGAGAACTGAGGATATTCGTTATTTTTGGTGGAATCACCAAGCTGAGCCCTATGATAGAATTAGCCATGATTGTAATACTGGGAATCGTAGCCCAATGGGTGGCCTGGCGGCTCAAGCTCCCGGCAATCCTGCCGCTCATTCTCATCGGCTTGCTGGTAGGGCCTGTTTCCACTTTATACACGGCAGACGGGGCCAAGCTTATTGAACCAATCTGGAATGGCAAGAAGGGGCTTTTCCCGGGGGATGGCCTTTATTACTTTGTTTCCCTGGCGATCAGTATCATCCTTTTTGAAGGCGGGCTTACGCTGAAGCGTTCCGAAATTGCCAATGTTGGCCCCATCATTACCAAACTGATAACCCTGGGGACGCTTACCACCTTTATCGGAGGGGGCATTGCCGCTCATTACGTCATGGACCTCAGCTGGCAGATTTCTTTCCTCTTCAGTGGCCTGATCATTGTAACCGGACCCACGGTAATTACACCAATTCTTCGGAATATCCCCTTAAAAAAAGACGTTTCCGCCGTCCTGAAATGGGAAGGCATCCTTATTGACCCCATCGGGGCATTGGTAGCCGTACTGGTATTTGAATTTATCAGCGTGGGGGAGGGGCAGGCCTACACCAAAACGGCCCTTATCGAATTCGGGAAGATACTGCTGTTCGGGACCACCTTCGGTTTTACTTTTGCCCACGCCCTGGCCTTTGCCATCAAAAGAAACTTTATCCCGCACTACCTGCTCAATGTCGTTTCACTTTCGGTGGTGCTGCTGGTCTTTATAGAATCCGACATCTTTGCCCATGAATCGGGCCTGCTGGCAGTAGTGGTGATGGGGATGGTACTGGGAAACATGAACCTGCCCAATATCAAGGAACTGCTATATTTTAAAGAATCCCTGAGTGTACTGCTGATTTCCATCCTTTTTATACTGCTGGCAGCGAATATCAATCTGGAGGATGTAAAACTGATCTATAACTGGGATACCGCCATCCTTTTTGCGATTGTCGTTTTTGCGATCCGCCCGGCGGCGGTGTTTCTGAGCGCGTATAAATCCAACCTGAAACTCAATGAAAAACTCTTTATTGGCTGGGTTGGGCCCAGGGGGATTGTAGCGGCTGGGATCGCGTCACTTTTCGGCTCCAAACTTATTGCCAAAGGGGAACCCGGGGCGGAAATCATCACTCCCCTGGTCTTTACTATCGTGCTTGGAACGGTCCTGCTGAACGCCACTACCGCACGGCTCTTCGCCAAATTGGTTGGGGTATTCCTCAACAAATCTGAAGGTATCCTGATCGTGGGGGCTTCCAAAGTCTCCAGGCTAATCGGAAGATACCTGCAGCGCAATAACCGCCACGTGGTACTCATAGACAACAACCGCTCCAATGTAGAAAAGGCTAAAAACCTCGGGCTGGAGGCACTCACGGCAAATATCTACTCAGACAACCTCACGGATAATATCGAATTGAACGATGTGGGATACCTGATGGCCCTTACTGCTAATTCGGACATCAACACCTACGCCATTGAAAAATTCAGGTCTGAGTTTGGTGAAAATGGCTCCTTCCGTATTGTGAGCAGCGATGAAATGGCTGATCCGGAGAACAACCCCGAGGAAGGGCTCTTCTCACACACGGATGATTTTATCAAACTAATGGAGGCTACCCGGAAATATCCGGCCATCCACGAAATAGAACTCACCAGTGAAGAGCATTACCACGGGCTGATAGAACTCACCAAAAAAGATGATGATATAATTCCGCTCTTTATTAAAACTCCCAGCGGGTCACTCGAAATTATTGGCTCTTTTTCCAATAAGGTTCAGGAAATAAGGGAAGGCTTTAAGCTGGTTTACCTGGGAAAAATGTTTGACCTGGATGTGGAAGATGAGGAAGAATCAGTAATGATAACCGAGAGCGACTAACTCCATAACAAGGATTATCCGTAAAAAGGCTGGGTCTTACGAATATCTACCTGAATATCTTCCGGAGCTACTTTAAAAGTATCCAGGGCCAGTAGCTTGTAGAAATGTACGGAAGATTCGCGCTTTATCTTTCCTTCCAGGAGTTCCAGATCTACTTCGCCCCCTTCCTGCTGCCAGGTAAATACGGAGTTCTGCTTTACAAGAATAATTTTATGGGAGGCTGTAAAATGGGCTATGTAGGTAGTCATGCAGGGGGCTTAAAAATATTGAAACGAACCCGCTGTAAGAAAATTGCTCAGCAAATACAAGTATTCCAAAAAAACTGGCAACTAGTCGTTGAGCTTTAAAACAGCCATAAAGGCTTGCTGCGGTATTTCCACGTTACCAACCTGGCGCATGCGTTTTTTCCCTTTTTTCTGTTTCTCCAGTAATTTTCGCTTACGGGAAATATCTCCTCCGTAACATTTGGCGGTTACGTCTTTACGCAGGGCTTTGATGGTTTCCCTGGAAATAATTTTGGAGCCAATGGCTGCCTGTATGGGGATATCGAATTGTTGCCTCGGGATAAGCTCCTTGAGCTTTTCACACATTTTTTTACCGATATGGTAGGCGTTGTCAAAATGCACCAGGGCCGAGAGGGCATCTACCGGCTGCGCATTTAACAGTATATCTACCCGCACCAGTTTGGATACGCGCATCCCGATGGGGCTGTAATCGAAAGAAGCATAGCCCTTGGAAACGGTTTTTAGCCGGTCGTAAAAATCAAATACAATTTCCGCCAGGGGCATATCGAAATTGAGTTCCACCCGTTCGGTGGTCAGGTAGGTCTGATTGGTGATCTGCCCGCGCTTTTCGATACACAGAGACATCACATTACCGACAAAATCAGCCTTGGTTATTATAGTTGCCTTGATAAACGGCTCCTCAACCCGGTCTACAGTAGAAGGGTCCGGCAAGTCTGAGGGGTTGTTAACAATAAGGGGGACATCCGGGTTCTTGGTGGTGTAGGCGTGATAGCTTACGTTAGGCACGGTAGTAATCACCGTCATGTCAAATTCCCGCTCCAGGCGTTCCTGAATGATCTCCATGTGCAGCATGCCCAGGAACCCGCAACGGAACCCAAAGCCCAGGGCGGCACTACTCTCAGGGGTAAACACCAGGGAGGCATCATTGAGCTGTAATTTCTCCATAGAGGAGCGCAGCTCTTCAAAGTCTTCTGTGTCTACCGGATAAATCCCCGCAAAAACCATAGGCTTCACATCCTCAAAGCCTGCAATGGCGTTTTTAGTTGGGTTTACCGCATCGGTGATGGTATCTCCCACTTTTACTTCCCGGGCATCCTTGATCCCGGTGATAAGATATCCCACATCCCCTGCGGAAATACTGTTTTTGGGTTGTTGCTTAAGCTTTAGGGTCCCCACCTCATCGGCGTAGTACTTTTTGCCTGTAGCCACGAATTTGATTTGCTGCCCTTTCTTTATAGCGCCGTTTATTACCCTGAAGTAGGTTTCCACCCCCCTGAAGGGGTTGTAAACCGAATCAAAAACAAGGGCTTGTAAAGGCTGATCCGGATCTCCGGCAGGGGCCGGGATTCGTTCAATAATGGCCTGCAGGATTTCTTCAATCCCGATACCCGTTTTGGCGCTGGCCGGGATTACTTCTTCTGCCTTACAGCCCAGCAGGTCCACAATATCATCTGTTACCTCCTCAGGATTGGCACTGGGCAGGTCTACCTTATTGAGTACCGGGATAATTTCCAGGTCGTTTTCCAGGGCCAGGTAGAGGTTTGAGATGGTTTGCGCCTGAATACTCTGGGCGGCATCCACTACCAGCAAGGCCCCCTCACAGGCGGCGATAGATCGTGAAACTTCATAGGAGAAGTCTACGTGCCCGGGAGTGTCAATCAGGTTTAAAACGTATTTTTCCCCCTGGTATTCATACTCCATCTGAATGGCGTGGCTCTTGATAGTAATACCGCGTTCCCGCTCCAGGTCCATATTGTCCAGCAACTGATCCTGCCGCTCCCGATCGGTGACCGAGCCGGTAGAATCAAGAAGCCGGTCGGCCAGGGTACTTTTCCCGTGGTCGATATGGGCGATGATGCAGAAGTTGCGAATGTTTTTCATAGCAGCAAAAAATAGGGCTCAAAGATACTCAATTGACAGATCAATCCTGCCATTCGGCTATAAATAGATTGGTGTCTCGCGTTCCTCCGTTATTGCGGTTAGAGGAAAAGATAAGCTTTTGGCCGTCATTTGAAAAAACCGGGAAGGCATCAAAGGTTTTTCCATGGGTAACCCGCTCCAGGCCCGTACCGTCTGTATTGATCATATACAGGTTGAAAGGGAAGCCCCCTTCTGCTTCAAAATTACTGGAAAACAGTATCTTCTCCCCACTGGGGTGGAAAAAGGGGCTCCAGTTGGCATTGCCCAGAAAGGTTAGCTGTTTCAGGTTGCTTCCGTCTGCATCGCAGATAAAGAGTTCCATTTCCGTAGGTTGTACCAGGCCCTGTGCCAGCAGCTCCTTGTATTCTGAAATTTCGGCTTCGGTTTGCGGCCGGGAAGCCCTGAAGATAATTTTACTGCCATCAGGCGAGAAAAAAGCCCCCCCGTCGTATCCGAGCCCATCTGTGATTTGCTTTACACCGGAACCATCCAGGTTCATGGTGTAGAGTTCCAGGTCTCCGCTGCGGTCTGAAGTAAAAACGATTTTATCTCCCTTTGGCGACACCGTGGCCTCGGCGTCGTATCCCGGCTCATCGGTAAGTTGAGCTGTAATATTGCCTTCGAGGTCTGCCACGAAAATGTCGAAGGAATCGTAGACAGGCCATACGTATTTGCCGTTTTTGCGAAGGGGTACTTCCGGGCAGGCGGCGTCCCTTAAATGCGTGGAGGCGTATACTATATGTTTATTGTCGGGCAGGAAATAGCCGCAGGTGGTTCGCCCCATGCCTGTACTGACCATAGGAGGCTGTTTATTGTCAAACTTTTCTCCTGCCCCCATTATAAACATCTGGTCACAGGCCACCCCCCATTTCTCGTAATTGGATTGGAAGATAATGTGTGAATCGTCAAAACTCCAGTAGGCTTCGGCATTGTCGCCGCCGAAGGTTACCTGCCGTATGGACTTAAAGTGCTTTTCTCCGGGATAGATAAGGGAATCTGAGGTGATAGCCATCGGGCTTGCCGATTCGCCTGTTTGTTCCGCTTCCGTTTTTCCCTGCTTACAGGAAATAATAAAAATACCTGAAAGCATTAAAAGAAAGATTCTCATGGTTGTGTATTTTTGGACAAAAATAACCGCTAGTTATGAGGTATTATACATTTTTTGCCGGAATTCTGCTTTTAGGTCTTTCCTGTAAGCAGCAGGCTCCCGAAATCAGTATGCAGGACGATGTGCGCATCCTGGCCAGCGACTCCCTGAGAGGACGGGAGACCGGTACCGAAGGGGCCCGGATGGCTGCCGAGTATCTGGAAAAACGAATGGCAGATCTGGACCTTGCCCCGGCTGGGACGGAATCCGGATACCGTCAGGAATTCAGTTTTCGAGCCAAGACCGATCCGCATGCAGAAGTTTCCTTTGAAAAAGCTTCAGACAGCAGCATTACCGGGATAAACCTCATAGGTTTGCTGGACAATAGCGGCTCCCGCACTGTAATTATCGGGGCGCATTACGACCATTTGGGAATGGGCGGTAACGGCTCCCTGCACCGGGGGGAGGCTGCCATCCATAATGGGGCAGACGACAATGCCAGCGGCGTAGCGGTCATGCTTCACCTGGCAAGGGCTTTAAAGCAGTCTGAAACGGCTAGGGATAATTATTTGTTTATCGCATTTTCCGGGGAAGAAATGGGTCTTTTAGGCTCCAATTATTTCGCCAAGAATCCTACGCTTTCCCTGGATGAGGTCCCTTATATGATCAATCTGGATATGGTGGGCCGTATGAGGGAAGACCGCACGCTATCCATCAGCGGAACGGGAACCAGCCCTATCTGGAAACAGGAATTGAACGCCCTCAACCCGGGCTTTAAACTGGTACTGAGCGAGTCAGGCGTGGGGCCATCCGACCACACCTCCTTTTACCTGCAGGACATCCCGGTATTGCACTTTTTTACCGGGCAGCACGAAGATTACCACAAACCCTCAGACGATGCCCCCAAATTAAATTATTCCGAAATGGAAGCAGTATCCGACTATATCCTGAAGCTCTTGCAGTCTATGGAGCAGCAGCGGGAAGTTGCCTTTCGCAAAACAAAAAACGAAAGCGAGGAGGTCCCCCGTTTTAAGGTAGCCCTGGGGGTGATTCCGGACTACCTTTTTGATGGGGAAGGAATGCGTATTGATGGGGTAAGCGAAGACAAACCTGCCCAGCGTGCGGGCTTGCAGAAAGGTGATATCGTGATACAGTTGGGAGACAGCACGGTAACGGATATGATGAGCTATATGAGGGCCCTTTCCGTCTTTGAGGAAGGCGACAGTACCCGGGTAGTGGTAAGCCGTAATGGAGAGCAGGTGGAAGCCTCCATCAAGTTTTAGGACTACAAATTTTTTTAGTTAAGCAGAAGGAGAATTAACTGCAAAGCCAGTGTAGGAAAAATAATCTATATTTATACTCTTGACCCTAACCTACAGCCCATTGAAGCGTCCCCTCTTCATACTCCTCACATTGTTGCCTGCCCTGTTTTTTGCCCAGGGATTTGAAATTTCCGGTACTGTAAAGGATGCGGACGGGAAACTCCTTCCCTTTGCCAATGTAATGCTCTTAAGGGTGGCCGACAGCACCCAGATCAAAGGGGTTTCAGCAGACGAAACCGGAACCTTCCTGCTGAATAAGGTGCCTGCAGACCTTTATTTTTTACAGGCGCGCTATTTTGGTTATCAGTCCGGGTTGATCCCCCTGGAGATCAAATCCTCCATAACTATAGGGGCCATAGTGCTGGAACCCGGCAGTGACTGGCTGGATGAAGTTATTGTCACCGGGCAGGTCCCAACAGTGGAACGCCTGGCAGACCGCATTGTCTTCCAGGTTGAAAATTCAATAGTGGCAGAAGGAAGCACCTGGGATATTCTTCGCAACACCCCGGGGGTGATCATGGTACAGGACAACCTGGAAATCCGGGGGCAGTCTGCAACCATCTACCTGAATGACCGAAAAATACAACTAACCCAGACAGAGATACAGGACCTGTTGCAGGGCCTCGGGGGGTCAGCTATTGCCTCTATTGAAGTCATCCCCAATCCACCAGCCAATTTTGAGGCCGAAGACGGCCCGGTGCTCAACATCCGCACGCGGGAAAACATTACCCCCGGGTATAAGGGCAGCCTCAGAGGTGAGTTCACCCAGTCCGTTTTTCCCAAGTACAGTTTTGGCACCAGCCATTATTTCAAGAATGACCGGATCAGCTTTTTTGCCAATTACAGCCTAAGCCCCCGCAAAGATTTTAAACGGTCTGAAAGCAACATCAACTTTATCAATAACTCGGACCAGGTATTTGCCAGATGGGATACGGATCTGGAGAAAACCACCCGCTCACAGGCCCAGCAGGCCAATCTGATGCTGGATTATAAACTCAGTGAAAAAGAGCTGCTCAATCTTACGGCCAGCGGTAGTATTTCCCCCAATAAGCGGTACACCAACCGGGTACAGACTCTAATGCGCAACGGAGCCGGGGTGCTGGATTCCAGCCTGCAAACGCTGAGCCCGCTGGAAGACGACTTGCTGAACCTTTCTTTTGATCTGAATTATGAGCGAAAACTCAAAAAGGAAGGGGAGGTCTTAAAGGCCAACGCACATTATACCTATTACGACCTGAGCCGGATTCAGGACGGATCCAGCGATTATTTTGACGCAAGCGGAGACTTCCTCAGGAATTTTAGCTTTTCCACAGATGCTGGGCAGGATATTGACATTTATACAGGGCAATTGGACTATTTCCTGCCCCTGGGCTCTGGAAATTTCGAGGCCGGGCTAAAAGGCTCGCTGATCGAGTCGGGAAGCCGCATTGATTATTTTGACGTTAACGATACACAGCCGCCTTTTGACATAGCGCTATCGGATGATTTCCGCTATAGGGAAGGAGTACTGGCAGCCTATGCCAGCCTGAGCCGGCAATGGGGAAGCTGGCTCCTGAAAACAGGGCTGCGGGCCGAGCAGACAGACGTAAAGGCCCGCTCGCTAACCTTAACCCAGACCAATACTCAAAGCTATCTGGAACTTTTCCCTTCGGCTTTTATAAGCAAAGACCTGGGCAATGACAACAGCCTTTCGCTGGATTACAGCCGCAAACTGAGCCGTCCGAATTACGCGGACCTCAATCCTTTCCGATATTTCCTGAATGAAAATGATTTTGACGAGGGAAACCCGAATCTGGTACCGGCGTTCAGCCATAATTTTAACCTGAACCTCAGCCTGAAGAACACCTTTTTTATCGACCTCTATTACCGGGACAACGGGCAGTATATCAGTACACTCAGCTTTCAGGACAACCAGAACCAAACGCTGCGGCAGATTAAACAGAACGTGCAGGAAAGCACCTCCTATGGCCTGGATTTTACAGTGTCCACCTCCCTCACCTCCTTTTGGTACCTCTACTCTTATAACTCTCTCTTTTACGAGGACGAGACCTTCCTGGCGGTGGAAAGCAGTATAGATACCTTTACCAATAAAGTGACGGGGTTTTACGGTTACCTCAGTAATTCTTTTACCCTGAGCGGGGATGGCACCTTTAAAGGGGAAGCTTCCCTGTTGTACCTCAGCGGGTTTTTAAACGGGTCTTACAGGATGTCGGAAACCATTCAGGTAGACCTGGGCCTGCGGAAATCCTTATGGGACAACCGGGCGGTGGTTTCCATTACGGCCGAAGACTTGCTGCGGCGCGCAAACGCTACATACACTTCCCGCTATGCCAACCAGGACAATGCTTTTTTTGCCCGGCCGGAAACCCAGTTTGTGCGCTTTGCCTTTACCTACAATCTGGGGAATTACCGCCTGAGCAATCAGGTGCGCACAGCGCAGCAGAGCGAGCTGGAACGCCTTGATAAAGAGTAAATTCGCGCCAATTCAGACTTTATTTATAATTTTGCCGCTCAAAGCAGAACAGCATGCCCAAAATCGGGGACATCAATTTACCGGACTTTCCTTTGTTGCTCGCTCCCATGGAGGATGTAAGCGACCCGCCCTTCCGCACCCTTTGCAAGGAGCAGGGGGCCGATGTGATGTACACCGAGTTCATCTCTTCTGAAGGACTTATAAGGGATGCCGCCAAGAGTGTTATCAAACTGGACATTTACGAGAAGGAGCGCCCCATCGGGATACAGATTTTCGGGGCCGAGCTGGATTCCATGTTGCAGGCGGTGGATATTGTAACCGCCACCGGCCCGGATATCATCGACATTAATTTTGGCTGCCCGGTTAAAAAAGTGGTTTGCAAGATGGCAGGGGCCGGAATCCTCAGGGATATCCCGCTCATGGTAAAACTGACCGAGGCCATGGTTAAGCGCACTCATTTGCCCGTTACGGTTAAGACCCGTCTGGGCTGGGACCAGGATTCCATCAAAATTGTGGAGGTGGCAGAGCGGCTTCAGGATGTAGGCTGCCAGGCAATTTCCATCCATGGGCGTACCCGTGTACAGATGTACAAAGGATCCGCAGACTGGAAGCCCATAGCAGAGGTAAAAAACAACCCGCGCATGCATATCCCCGTATTTGGAAACGGGGACGTAAACAGCCCGGAGGCTGCTGTTCGCATGCGGGACCAATACGGTCTGGACGGGGCCATGATTGGCCGGGCCTCTATTGGCTATCCCTGGTTTTTCAGGGAGGTAAAGCACTATATGGAAACCGGGGAGCATTTAGCGCCCCCCACCATGGAACAGCGGGTAGAAGCAGCGCGTCGCCACCTGCAAATGGCGATAGACTGGAAAGGGGAAAAACTGGGGGTATTGGAAACCCGCCGCCATTACACCAATTACTTTAAAGGAATCCCGAATTTTAAGCCGTATCGCACCAAAATGGTGACCAGCGATGATGCCGCAGATGTGTTTGAAGCCCTGCAGGAGGCAAAAGAGGCTTTCTCAGACCACATCTTTGCCTGATCAGGCATTCCAGCTCAGGAGTTTTTTATCGATTCGGTTGCTCGCGATACGCGAGGCAATCAGCCCCAGCACTACAATGGTGAGCAAAACCAGCAGTACATTGGTCAGGCGATATTCTACCGGATAGGCCAGGGATGGCGTGATTTTCAACCAGCCAAAAAGCAGCTGGGAACCGATAAGCAGGGAACCGATAAGCAACCCGATCACCCCGCCGGCACTGGTAACCAAAACCCCCTGTACAAAATAAATCCGCCGCAGGTCTTTTACAGTCAGCCCCAGGGAATATAGCGTACGCGAATGTTGCTGCTTATCCAGGATCATCATGATGATGGCCCCTACCACGTTAAACAGGGCAATAATCAGTACCAGGGTAAAGATCAGGTAGGTGGCCACATTTTCCGTATTGAGCATGCGATATAGGGTCTGGTTCAGCTCCCGCCTGTTTTTGAGTTGTACCGCAGGCCCCAGGATTTCCGATAACCGGGCCCTGAGCGCAGATTCATCTGCCTCCGGCATCAACTTGAAATTGACCCCGGAAATCTGGCTGCTGTCTCTTTCCAGCAAGGCCTGCACCAAGGGGAGCTCCGCAAAGACGTATTTCTTGTCCAGGTTTTCTTCCAGCTGGTATACCCCACTTAAGACCAGGGAGAGCTGGTTATAGGGTTTGTCTCCGAACCCCTGCGGGCTCAGGCTGCCTTTTCCCGGTTTGGGCGCCAGGATAATCAGCGGGCTGCGGTAATCCTGTACACTGAGGTTCAGCAGGTTGGCAATGGTGATCCCGGAGACGGCCTGCTGGGCACTGAGGTCCCAGGAACCCACAAACAAGCTGCTGTCTATCCCGGTAGTGCGGGTGTAATTTTCATCTACTCCTTTCAGGTAGGCAATCCGGCTTTTCTGCTGGTGGGTGAGATAGACCCTTTCTTCCAGTTCCCGGGAAAAAGACGCTACCCCTTCAACCTTATGCAAGGCCTCTCTTTGGGCCGGATTCAGGGAAAAAGTTTTACCGCTTAGTGGAACAGCTTTCAGGTCCGGATCTGAAGTATTACTGAAGGAAAGGCTGAAAGATTTTAAACCTGAAAATCCGGACAGCACAATAAAAAGGGCCGCAGAGCCAATAACGATTACCAAAAAAGTTACCGCGTTAATGATGTTGACCGCGTTCTGGCTGCTTTTGGAGCGGATATAGCGCTTGGCGATATACAGCGGAAAGTTCACCCTCAGGATTTTTTGCGTCTCGGCAACAGGTCCGGGTTTTCAATAGGGTTATTCCCACCCTGTAGCGATTTTTCGATTTGATCAATGTATTCAAGGGAGTCATCCAGCAGGAACTGCAATTCGGGAACGCGCCGCAGCTGGTTGCGGGTCCTTCGGGCCAGTTCGTGGCGAAAGCGGGGATTGTCTGCCTGAATACCCTTCATTACCGCACGGGCTTCCTTTACCGGAAAAATACTTACGTATACCTTGGCTATAGAGAGGTCTGAGGTTACATTTACCTTGGAGACGGAGATAATAAGCCCTTTCAGCCCGGCATCCACAGCTGCCCGTTGCAGGATTTCGGCCAGGTCTTTTTGCAGTATCCCGGCAATTTTTTTCTGTCGCTGCGTTTCCATGGGTCAAAAATACGCACATTTAGGCGGATTTAGGTAGCCCCAGGGCAGCTAACCTTAAAAATAAGGGGGCCTTAGCCGGCCATCTGCATCATTTCTTTAAGTATTTCTCCGTCCAGGGGTTTGCGGTAGGCCCGCTTCTCAAGGTCCCGCTGGCTTAATTCTTCCCGATCCGCAGGGCTGAATTCGGAGCTCAGCAGAAAGAGTGCGTCTTCGTTGAGGGCAATATTCCGGCTGTGCACGGCATCCAGGAATTCCCAGGCATCCATAACAGGCAGGTTGATGTCCATCAAAACCAGTGCTGGGGGTTCCGCATCCGGGTTTTGCAAAGCTGTAAGAGCATCACTGGCGGAGTCAAAGGATATTATTTCTGATTCGGGAAAGGCTTTGCCAAGTTGCAGCCCGTGCATGTACAGGGTTACTTGGTCGTCATCGATTAAATAAATAATATGGGGCATAAGTTGGGGGATTTGGTTGGTTATTTGGAAGAAATGATCTGGGTTGGTTCAGAGGGTCAGGATCTGTTGCAGGCGTTCTTCTGCAATGGGTTTGGCAATATAATCTTTCACCAGGGCATAATTCAGGGCCCGGGTTTTGTCGCTGGGGTTGATGGAGGAACTCAGCACATAGATCTCCATGGTTTCTTTGCCGGGTAAAGAAGACTGCTTCAGGGCCTCCAGAAAATCCCAGCCATCCATAATGGGCATGGTCAGGTCCAGAAAAACCACCCGCGGCAAGGCTTCTCCTTTATTGGCTAAACGTTCAAGGCCTTCAATGGCCTCCTGTCCGTTGTTCCAGATTTCGGTTTGCAGGGAAACCCCCAACTGCTTCATCATCAGCTTCATCCCAAAGATCATAATGGGATCATCATCAATAATACAAGCTTTCTCTAGTGTTTTCATGGGTATCAATCAGCCACAGGTGTTTTTAAAAAGATGCTGAAACAACTTCCCTCCCCGGGAGTACTTTGCACTGAAATTCGACCGCCCATGGATTCGATTTGGTTACGGGTAATAAATAAGCCAATCCCGCGGCTTTCCGGATGCTGGTGGAAGGTTTTATACATCCCGAAGAGCTTTGCCCCGTGTTTGTCCAGGTCAATACCCAGGCCGTTGTCTTTAAAATGAAGGCAAAGCTGGTCTTTTTGTTCCTCGGCGGTTACCTCAATGGAACATTCCTTAGCCGGATCCCGGTATTTGACACCATTGGTTAATAGGTTCAGGATGGTGCTTTCCACATAGGCCGCCACTCCCATCACCCGGCAGTTTGAAGGGATGTTTAGGGTAAGGCTTACGTCATTTGCCGCCAAAAGGGCTTCCAGGTCGCTTTCAACTTTGCGGACCATCAAGTTCACATCCAGAGCGACCATTTTCTTTTCCGCCTCCGTCTTGAATTGTACTACTTCATTTAAATGCGCAATGGTCTCATTAAGGCCGTTGGCTGCTTTTTTGAGCATCTCCAAAGTGTTGAGCCGCTCATCTTCGCCAATGCGATCGTTTAGCAGGAAATCTGTGAGCATGGAGAGGTTAGTGGCATGGGAGCGGAGGTTGTGGGAAACGATGTGCGCGAAATTCAGCAAGCTCTCATTCTGATAGGTGGTGGTATTCAATAAGGCCTGCATTTGGGCCTCCGTCTGTTTTTGCTCTGTTACATCCCAGTTGGCCCCAATCATTTTTAACGGATTCCCTTTATCATCTCGCAAAACTGTCGCTTCAGCGTGTATCCAGCGGATTTCCCGCTCTTTATAATTGATTCGGAAGTCTATGTTGAAAGCATTTTTTCCTTCGATGGCCTCGGCAACAGAAAGGGCAGATCGCTCCTTGTCCTCAGGTAGCACCGTGGCCTCCCAGGCTTCATAGACCCCTTTAAACTTATCATTAGGGACCCCGTAGAGTTTGTACATATTGTCATCCCACTCCAAGATATTATTTACAATATCGTAGTCCCAGATCCCAATACAGGCTGCCCCGGTGGCGATTTCCAGCCGGTCGCTAAGGATGCGCGACTCAATTTCTGCCCGCTTGCGCAAATCAATATCCTGAAAGGTCCCTGAGAGGCGGACGCACTTGCCGTTTATCATTTCGGCTTCCCCCTTGGCACGAACCCAGATGTCCCTGCCCTTGGCGGTAACCAGTATTAACTCAACATCCCAGGGCGTTCCCTTTTCTATGGCTTCACCAACCAGCTTGCCAATAGTATCCCGGCTAAAACCTTCTTTGTAAAAGTTGATTCCTGTTTCCAGGTTGGGCACGAAATCTTCTGGCACTTCATGAATCTCTTTGGTAATGGCAGACCAGTTTACGGTGTTATCCAGCAGGTTTACCTCCCAGCCGCCAACCCGCGCCATCCGTTGTGATTTACGGGAAAGGTCTTCATTTACCTTTTGTTCAGTAACGTTTTCCAGGATAATGATGCTGCCGGTTGGCTGGTCTTCTGAATGCTGCCAGGGGTTCAGTTTCCACCGGTACCAATCGAATGCACCATTGGGGTGAACAAACCTGGCCGGCTCGGAATTGGTGCCAATGCCTTCCTGGCACAGTTGTAAATCCAGATATAATTCTTCAGGAAGCTGGTTTAAAATTTTTATAAATGACATCCCTTTGATATTGTCATCCAGGCCAAAGGTTTGCAGCCATATTTTAGAAAAACCTGTAAAATTCAGGTTGTGATCGAGGGTTGCCACCGGAAATGGGGCTTCGAAGAGCAGGGAAGCGGTCCGAACCATATTCAATTTTTAAGTCTTACAATAAAAGTAGAAAATTCTTACTGATGCCAGAAGATAGAACAGCATTAATAGCACTTTATTGCATGCCTAAGACAGTTTTATCTACTATAAATAGTGTATTTAATGAAAAAATTAACACGAGATATTTCTTAACAGACCAATCTGTCCCTTAAACCTTTATTTTAGTAATTCAAACCAAGCCCATGCGAAAAATAGAACATATTGGTATTGCCGTAAAGGACCTTGAGGCCTCCAATGCCTTGTTTACAGAGCTTTTCGGGCAAGCACCCTATAAGATGGAAGAGGTTGCCTCCGAAGGGGTCCGAACTTCCTTTTTCAAGGCCGGCCCCAATAAAATAGAACTGCTGGAAGCCACCAATCCGGATAGCCCTATCGCCAAATACATTGAAAAGAAAGGGGAGGGAATTCACCACATTGCTTTTGATGTGGCAGACATTCACGCCGAGGTTGCCCGCCTGAAAGCCGCCGGCTTCAGTATCCTGAACGAGACCCCGAAAAAGGGGGCAGACAACAAATGGGTGGTGTTCCTGCACCCGAAAAGTACCAATAAGGTTTTGATTGAACTCTGTCAGGAGATCGATTAATTTTTAAGCTTATTTTGATTTGATCTTTCTTTATGGGATAATCATAGCGATAAATATATTCTCGAATCTCTTTTTATTATTCATTTTGGCTTGGTCCAAATGCAAAGCATTCATGAGTACCGTTAAGAATAAATAGAGGGAACACGAGTAAAATGAATCAAAAAATCAAGAAAGATTAAAAGAAATTTTTAGCTATCGCTAAAATCGCCACAAGGCTTTCGCTACATGCTCTTTTTTTGCTAAAGCAAAAACGCACTTTCGCTAGCCTTGTTGCTATTTCTGGAAATCTTTCGCTGGCTTTCGATTAATTTGTTAGTTCCTAAATATATTTGTGTCCTAATAAACAGCTAATGGCATCAGGATTTTTTGCGATTTTGGATGATGTGGCTACGCTGCTGGATGATGTGGCCGCCATGAGTAAGGTAGCGACCAAAAAAACAGCCGGGATACTGGGGGACGATTTGGCGGTAAATGCAGAAAAAGCATCCGGATTTGTCTCCAAACGGGAGCTCCCCGTGCTATGGGCCATCACCAAAGGGTCGCTGCTCAATAAGATAATCATCCTTCCCATCGCCTTTTTGCTGAGTGCTTTTGCCCCCTGGGCGGTTACGGCCATACTGATACTTGGGGGGCTCTACCTGGCCTTTGAAGGGGCCGAAAAGATCTACGAATTCTTTGTGCCACACGTCCACGCCTCTATTCCCAAAGATGCCGAAGCCCCAACAAAAAAAGATATTCTGGCTCTTGAAAAAGAAAAGATCCGCTCTGCCATTGTGACGGATTTTATCCTTTCTGTTGAAATTGTAATCATTGCCCTGGGTACCGTAATGGATGAGCCCCTGCTCAACCAAATCCTGGTAGTTTCTTTTATAGCCCTCCTCGCTACAGTTGGGGTATATGGCCTGGTGGCACTTATTGTACGGATGGACGAGTTTGGGACCCATTTGATAAACCTTAACGGGGAAAAGAACAGCATTTCGGACATGATCGGACGCTTCTTTGTAAATGCCCTGCCATGGGTGATCAAAGGCCTTACCGTTATCGGGACATTGGCCTTGCTGTTGGTCTCCGGGGGGATCTTTGTGCACAACATCTCCTTTTTACACCACCTCTTTCCGTCTGTTCCGGGCCTCATAGTGGAATTTGGGGTAGGGCTGGTAGCCGGCTTGCTGGTGCTCTTGGTTTATAAAGGCGTAAAAAAGCTCTTTGGACGAAAGTAAGCCATTAAAGGCATAACCCTTGGCGGATAGGAATATCAAACGCGCCGAAGTTGCTTACATTTTGTTGCAACATCTTAAAATATATAGTAATATTGCAGTCCCTCAAAAAGGGTCCTATCCCAAAGCAGAGCAAAGCACGCTTCGGGACAGCGGACAAAACACAAAAGTTCTTTACTTACTTAATAAAATTGGTCCTATAGCTCAGCTGGTTAGAGCACCTGACTCATAATCAGGGGGTCCCTGGTTCGAGCCCAGGTGGGACCACATCAAGCAGAAAACCCACGCCGGAAGGCGTGGGTTTAGTTTTTTCTGGAGGAAGCCAAACTTGTTTGAGCTTCCGGAAGGAAAAGCGAAACCTCGATTCGCGTAAGCGAAGCGGAGGTTTTCTATTTGCAGGAGCGGGACTTCTCTGGTACATTCCTGCAAGGAATGAACCCAGGCATTTAATTTAGTTCCAAATTGGAAATAGCCAGCGCACCATCTGGCTTCCCGATAGCTATCGGGACTACATAAAGTCCACCGGATCTTTTGTAGCCGTTCAGCCCTCTCTGGTGCATTCCCGCAGGGAATGAATCCAGGCATCAATGTCTTTCTGTTTTTGGATCAAGGAAAAATAAGGGCAGCAGAAATGTTGTCCCTTTTTTATTTGGCAGAATGAACCCGTGTACCGCATTTAAGTTGATTAATGTTTTTTAGTTTAATTTTGATTTGAAATATGACTACACAAGATTTATATAGCAGTAATCTTTTAGAAGCTATAAATGATACAGATAGAGTATCAGGATATACACATGATTTTTATAATTATCCAGCAAGATTTTCCCCAAAATTTGCAAGAGAAATAATTAAAAACTTCACCAATCCAGGGGACTTGGTTTTAGACCCTTTTATGGGCGGGGGCACAACCCTAACTGAAGCTAAATTATTAGGACGAAATTCTGTTGGTTTTGATATTAGTACTCTTGCCAACTTTCTTTCTTCGGTAAAGGCAGACCCCCCTGGCACCGAAAGTCTGAATAGAACTGAGCAATGGTTAAATGAAACTTTACAAAAACTAAATTGCCACAAGTCATACCCTAGGCCATTAGATTGGATAGAGGCTGGATATCAGAGGAACCTTTCAAATCGCTTCACGTGGCGAATAAGAAAAGTCATTGAACAATACATTTATTGTCTTGAGAATTCAAAATTGAAAAAGAAAGAAAAAGAGTTTTCAAGATGCTTGCTTCTTAAAACATCCCAATGGGCCCTGGATTCTAATAAAACCATCCCATCAGTTGAAAACTTTAAGATAAAGTTGATGGATAATTTCAAACTCATGAAGCAGGGAGCGATAGATTTTTTGGAATCAGTCGGGAATGCTACCGTTGAGACAATAAATGCCCCAGCAAAACGAGTAGGCTATTATAAAGGAAGATTGGGCGTTGCCCCAAAACTAGTATTAACATCACCCCCTTATCCAGGAATCCATGTTCTTTATCATAGATGGCAAATATTTGGAAGAAAGGAAACGCCTGCTCCTTTTTGGATTGCCAATAGTCTGGATGGGCATGGCATTACACACTATGCCATGGGAAACAGGTACCAGGAGGGACTAAAGGATTACTTTAAGAATATTTACAAGTCCTTTAGGGCTGTTTCAAAAGTCTGTGATGAAAACTCCATCGTTATTCAAATAGTAGCCTTTAAGGAAAAAAGCTGGCAATTACCAGAATATCTGCGAACCATGCAAAAAGCAGGTTTTCAAGAAATTGTGGACAGTGACGATAGAATCTGGAGAACCGTCCCTAATCGAAAATGGCAAGCTGTTATTAATAATCAAACCTCTAGTTCTGAGGAGGTTGTGCTTTTTCATAAACTAATCCTCTAATAGAGATTCAAGCTCTGCTTTTTCTATATCACTAAACTCCTGGATCATTGGGATAATCATCATACTCATTGATCGTGAAAAGGTAGCTACTTGATCCTCTAACGTTGGACCTTCTTGGTCATCATTCTTAGAGTTCTGTTGATAATCATAAATTACACCAAGACCAAGAAGAACCATTCCATATAAATACTGGCTTTTTAGATTATCTGCGTTTTTAACATCGTCTTTGATTTCATATTCGAGATATATATTGTCCATGTTTATATAGAAATCATAAACAGGTTTTCCCTCTGAGCTCTTAGCGACAATTACCTTGAGGGCCGAATATTTATCGAATTCGTACTCTTCCCAGTCTTCTTTGTAAACAGGTGTAGGCTCTGGTATATCTATGCCCGCCATAGACTCCCTTCCATCGCCTTCTTTACCTGAAGGCGGTAAAATTCTTGGTGTTCGTGTTTTTCCGCCTGTAGATTCTCTCTCAGGGTGAACAATCATTACAAACCGATTACAAAATGGAGGATCAATTATTCTCATCGGGTCAGTAACTTCCAATTCCAATGTTACGGACGACCCGACTTTAAAGTAATCGTTAATTTCCAGATTTAAAGTCGCTATCCCATTCAAAAGATTTAAACTGAATGTGGATTCAGTGAATGGAACTTTTTCTTCATCAATTATTTCATAGAGCTGATAAGTTCCAGGATTTGTTTTCCTACCGAAATAATCATTGTTGGCATCAGTTTCAAAGGTTATTCTTGACTTTTCATTGAAATAAGTATTCTTATTAAGAATTTCACCGTAGTCCAATTTCTTAAATCTGAAATAATTGGGATACTGCTGTCCTTGGTATTCTTTTTTTTCAGCATCTACCCTTTTAGTTTTAAAGGGATTCGATAGTCTTTGGCCCTGTAGGAAAATTCTTGAAAGTGCTGATGAATGCTTGAATAGATTTGATAAAACAGCTTCAATTGGTTTTGAATCATCAAGCCTTTCAGACTTCTTCTTTCTTCTTCTTTCTTCCTGTAATTGTGAAAGCAATGTATGATGAGCGAGGTAATCAACCATTTCATCAATTATTTTATCTTGAAATGGACCCTTACGAAGGTGTACCCTGTCGTTGACAAACAATTTTTCCTGTGCTCTATAGGATAGTTTGCTACACTCAACCATTACAATCAAGGAGTTTTTCAGGTATCCAAGATTAACTTTCTTCCTGTTAAATATGCGATCATGCAACCATCCTTGGGCCTGACCGTTGAGGACAAATATTACCCCTTTGTCATTCTCACGATAGGTTTTGGCTTTATTATCCTTAAAGGCATAAACTGAAATTGAAATTTTTTCGCCTTCAATATTTAGTTCATGCGTAGTGGGAAATCCTTTTTCTAAAGCATTACCTCTATCATCAAAAAGGCGAACAATTAAACCATTTACTTGATGCTCAAATGATCCAGGAGTTCCTTCATATCTACATTCGTGTAGGCGGAAAGGAAGACCTAAGTCTGGGGCTAATAAGTCCAAGGGTCTTAAAAGACCACCACTACCCTGAACATTTTGTTTGAACTTGGTCTCATATTCATAAAGTTTAACCATTGTTCCCCAAATAGATTCAACCGAGTAAGGGGAATTATACTCAGCGAATATGGGCATTGTGTCACTCTGAAAATGAAGGATTTCACCCTTTCCTGGGTTTTGGTGGGCGTTTACAGGAGCTAAATATTTATATGTGCTGGATGTTTCATTTCCAGAAGGGTTTTCCCTTCTAACTATGGTGAATCCCCAATCATCATCACTAGGGAATTCACGACTGTCAATTAATTTGGGATTTCGTCTAGAAAGTATAAACTGTAAGTTGGTTTTTCCGCAATAAACCAAGGCAGCTGTACCTCCCATGTTCCATTTACCATGAACAAATCCAATTTTACGCTTAATAGATTCACCTAGTGATAAAATTGTTTTCGGAATGTTTAATGGGGTTTGACCCTCTCCTCTATCGGCAATAGAAATACAGGGATAACCTTCAGTTGGCTTATTTCCTGTAATATAGACGGATATGTTTTTTGCAATCGTTCGTCTTTTTTTATCTGACCATTCCTTTATCTGTCCCGAAAGTTCACTCTGACTTTGATCATCAAAAAACATTGAAACCGCATTTTTCACACTATTAGGGGCCTTATCACTTTTTGGATCAATATCAGCCTCAAGGCAAGCATTCATTAAGATGGCATCTCGACTATTTGTGATTTTCTCAACTAATGCGGACTCGGCTTCATTGGCTTGATTCCCAGCGGCACTATAATTATTTTCTTTATCGCCATAAAACCGCCAGAAGTCCTTGTTGCTCCAATAGCCTTTCGATTCAAGTAAATCAATGACTTCTTTTTCAGATTCGGCCTTCATTAGAGCCATGCATAATTCTTTATTGGTCATGGTAGCTATAGTTATAAATTTTGTATGTCATTTAAATCCAATTTTCGCATTAAAAAGTATTCCTTTAATGTCAAATTATTAACAATAGACTCTCTTGACATTCCTAATGAAGTAATTCGTTCTCTGAGCTTACGGCGATGTTGATATCGGGTTTCGTTTTCCATGCTATCAAAACTTAAACTCGGTTTGACTTTTTGACAACCCCTTATCAAATGATTGCTTCAAAGAATCAACTCTAGACTTTATAGCACTATACAATTTTTTCACATCTTCATCATTATATTCATAATTGTAAGTATTTGAGCATTTTTCCAAGCTTTCTATGGCTTTAATTACCCTATTTACCCTTGGTTCTGCGACTTGTACGAACCTTTCTCTTCTTGTTTTAGCTGACATGACTGAAGTATTTATATTACACAATGCCGCAAATATATAATAATATTACACATTAATCAAATTATATTACACAGATAGCCTTTTGTGTAATATACAGCGTTATTATGTCGCAATATATTTATGTAAAAAGAACAATTAATGTGCTTGGTGGAATGACTAATTAGTGGTTTAATTAAATAGAAGCTTAAATTGGTAAAATAGTGAAGCAGAATAATCTGAGCTATCGATTATAATAAGATACATTAATAATTCCGTTTGCTATATTGTTTCTAGATATGAGTACAGCCATTATAACCAGGTTTCATTACTTTTAGAGGAAAATTATCTTTTCAAGGCCAGCCCACCACCTGGCTACCCGATAGCTATCGGGACTACAGAACCCCCACCACACCCTCGGCGATAGATGGGGTTATTCCACCCGTTAAGCCTGTAATAGCAGTGGCAACACCAGCAGTGCAATCACATCCGTTACAAAATGGGCAATTATGACCAATGGCAGGTTTCTTTTGGAAATATATACAAGCATAAATATACTGCCGGCAAAGAACACGAACACCAGGTGCCCAATACCCCAGGAATAGTGCACCAGCGTAAAAATAAGTACCGGTATGAGCCCGGCAAGCCATTTGGAATTCGTGAGTTCGTACATCCGCTCGAAAGCAAATCCACGATAGAGCACTTCTTCCACTACTGCAGCTCTAAGGGCGATAAGCAAGAGAAAAGGCACAGACTGGCTTGCGATCAGTTCTGCCGTTTCCCGATTGAGCTCAAGGCCTATAGCCTGAATGGCAACAGTTAATACCCCAAAAAGGATGAAAACCACCAGGCCCAGCCCAATTCCTGAAAAGAGGGTTTTTACGGTGAGCTTCTTCCATCCTATTGATCTGATTGTGCGTTTCTCTACAAAATAGATCCACAAGACAATTAATACCAGAAGCAGCCACATAGCAGCTTCGAATAATTTTAAGTCCAGGCTCAAAAATTGCAGCAGAAAGGGAAATGCCAGGAACCCCAGCAACCCAACACTTGTTTTTATGTGATTTTTCATAGGAGTAAGATTTTTTGTTTCCTGAAGTAAAGAACCGACATTGTTGTAATAAATATTAATGTCTGGGCGCATACTTTCCCCAATGGTCATGGAAATCTTACCGAATGGTCAATCAGGGCCGGGAGCCCTGCAACCACTGTTTGAATCTGGTGGACTTGTAGCGGCTCACTGGCTCCTGAAGCATGGAATCCGGGGGGCCAATTGTTACGAGAAGCCTGTGGTTGGGCAGCTTTTTTATATGGGAGATACTCTGCCTGGAAACCAGGATCCTTCTGTTCAGTCGAAAAAACTGGTCGCCCAGGCCGTTTTCAAGTTCAGACAGGGTGTACTCAGTAGCCCGTTTATTCCCGGAGACATCAACAACGAATACGACCTTAAATTCGCTGATGAAGTAGTACACCTCCTTTAAGTCAATATTTATGCTTGCTGCGGAATTACCAATGGTGATATAGTCTTTCCACTCCCTTTCGGCTTGTCTGCCATCCTTTTTGCGAAACAAGAATTCCCCGTCGTTCCACCAGGAATGCCAAATATGAACGCCGGCATAAAAGATTACAATCAGTAAACTAAGGCCAGCGGTTATAAACAGCCCCTGAAGAAATTTGGCCCAGACAAAATCCCAATCTTGCAGGTAGAGCAAAATCGGATAAAAAACAAAATAGACAATGGCCGTAACAGCTACGGAGGCTATGGTCATCTCAAAAGGAAGGAATTGGGAAACCGTATTGGAATCAATCCTGGATTGAAGCATGTAATCCAGGGTGAATTTGTTCGCAAACCATATGGATAAGCTACCGAGGATCCTTATCCATAACTCAAGACTGAGCAGGATATGGGAGTCCAGCCTGCCATACTGCAGGGCCATGGAAACTATAGCCAAAAAAATAATGAATACCGTTTCTATATAAACGGCCCTGCCTTTTGGCCAGATACGCGATCTTTTGGTTGGAGATTCAGACATATACTAAAGATAAAAGTATCTTGGCGATAAAGGCAAAATAAAGGAAATTCAACATTCAGATTGCGGTCAGGAGGGGCTCCTGGCTATTTCTGGATTACCAGAGTGCCTTACCCGTAAACCTACCTCCAATGCTGAGACTTAAGCTCCATGGTAGCTTTCAGGACGTCTTTCTGTGAGATCTGCCCCACCAGGCGGCCGTTTTCGAGGATGGGAAACCGCCTCCTGCGTGCATTTAAAAATTTCTGGGCGGCATCAAAGATATTCATGTTGCCATCTATGGTTTCCACATCACGGATCATACGGCTGGAAACCTGGTTCTCCTTAGAGGGCATGTTGAAATAGCGGCTTTCACTAATGTGTTTGATGCAGTCTCCTTCCGATATGATCCCTACCAGCTTTCCGTCCTCATCAACCACTGGCCCGCCTGAAATACGGTGTTTGATAAGCAGGTCAATCACTTCTTCCACGGACTGGTCTGGCTTAAATGTGATCAATTCCTTTGTCATATAATCCCGGACACGTATTAGTGTTTGCTCCGGATCCTGCTTCTTTCTCGGTCCTGTAAAACTCTTGATACCCATAACATTAGATCTTTAATACTTCTCTATATAAGATACAAAATTTTGCCCATATGTGCTATTACAGAAATTGTTCATGATTCGGAAAACCCTATCTTCGGTCTTTTCAAGATATCCCAATGCCCAAAAGCAATACATCCCGAAACTGGATCGATATTCTAAGCGAAATCGTTGAGCTGTTTTTTAAAAGCAGCCGCCAAAGCAAACGCGGAAGGTCCTGGCACCAGCACGTGGTTCCCTATGAAGGGGATTGGGCTGTAAGGCGTGAGGGGAATAAACGCATTACCTCCAAACACAGGTTGCAGGAAACTGCGATTCGGAAAGCTAAAAGCCTGGCCCGAAAATACAAGGCAGACGTGGTTATCCACCGGCAGGATGGGAGTATTCGGGATCGTATTAATTACGATAAGGACTAAGTGCATATTGAGGGCCACCTGCTCGTTCTGGCCCTACCCTGAAACAACTCAGCCGGCCATAAAAAAAAACCCGGCCTTAAGACCGGGTTTTAGAGAAATCAACTAAGTATAGCTAGTATTAGCGCACCTTATTTGCCGGGATTTTTAAAACCGAATTGGACGCTCCACCAGTTATATAGATGTCACCAGAGGGGCCAACATCAACGCTGTCAAAAAGCCATTGAGGAGGAAACCCTGGAATACCCCCTTTTTTGGGTTCCAACCCATCAACAAGGGTTGTAGCTTCTCCGGTTGACAGGTCGATTCGTGTAAGCTTACCTCCACCGCCGGGGCCTTCGGTTTCATAGACGAGAAGCCTTCCGTCGTTGTCCACTGCTATACCTTCGGGAAAGGAAAGGCCTGAAAACACGGGTGCTACCGCAGGCGGCTCGGTATCAAAATTAATTTCAAAGATAACCCCTGCAAACCAATCGGTGGCCCATACCTTCTCACCGTCTGTGGCCAGACCACTTGCAACGCCAGGGAACAGAAGGAGCGTGGCATTATCACTCATCCTGTGAACACCACCACCAGTTCCCTCAGGAATTCCGACATCGGAAACGATGACTTCACCTGAATTGAGACGAACTGCATCCAGGGGGGCGGCAACCTGCTCTTCAAAATCTGCTATCACCCCATCCTGCGGATTCCAAACTTGAACAGTTGATGAAAAAAAGGAGGATATTACCAGGTCCGTTCCGGATGCAGACATATTTTGCGGTAGGGTAAGAGAGGGTGGTCCTGGAACAGGAACAAGAAAGCCTTTGTATTGTCCGGTTTGCTGGCCACTGGTACCATTGAATTCCCTGACACTGAACAGGTCTGCCTCAAATACGAGATCCTGGTTGTTCGGGCCGGCCATGACGCCAAGCCCCTGTGGTGCGATAATACCGCCAGGGCTTAGAATGCGCGCCTGTCCGCTGGGTAGTAGTATCTCGGCTACCCAACCTTCGTCATTGTTGGTCATGTACAGACTGCCGTCCTGGTCAAATACCATATTGTCCAGGCCGGGTTCAAGGGATTCAGTGAGGGTTGTTAATTGCTTGGAATCTACGTCAAGGGTGAAAAGGGAACCCGTCTGGTCGAGAATATAAAGCAGGCCATCAGGGCCGAACTTGGCAGCGGCAGGATTGGCAAATTCACCTCCTCCTCCGGCCAGGATTTCTACAGCACCATTAAATCCATTGCCAAACAAATCACCCGTAAGGGGTGGATCATTGGGTTCTCCCACATCCACAGCAATGATCAGATTAAACGCAAATAACGGGCCGTAAAGGCGTCCGTCCGGCCCAAAATCAAAGGAGTTAAAAAAGCCCAGACAAGGCAGTATATCAGGGTTGCCAGGAACAGGGAAATCACATTCGATAATGGGTCTTGGAGGATTATTGAGCTCAGGATCGAACTCATACAGGCCGTCCCCCTGAAAATCAAGAGCTACAAATAAACGCCCTTCATCGTTGAAGGCTATAGGATTTACCCCGCCCTTCAAAAGCTGTTTCTTTATACTACCGTCAGGTTTCAGAAGCCCTACTTCCCCGGTCAAAAGATCCGTCCAGTAGAGGTACCCTTCATAGGGGGACCCGTCCGGGCCGAAAACCAAATCGTCTGGCCCGGTAACCTGGTCTGAAATCCGGTTGACAATTTTACCGTTGTTTTTGTTTAAAACGAAAATTTTCTGCTCAACAACGCTTCCAACGTACAGATTTCCATCAGATCCTATGTCGATACCATTAGCCATACCGGTTACAGAACCCTTTACCAGGGTTTTCAAAATAGCGTTTCCTGATTTTAAATCATTTTTATTCTTGGATTTTGCATTGGCTGCCTCCAGATTAGCAGCCTCCAAATCCGGTTCGGGGCTGCAGGAGAAAACCAAGAAGAGCGCTAGCAACAAAGAGCACAGCCACGCGCATTGTGATAAGCATTTATTAATTGTCTTCATAATATTGCAGTTTAATGGGTTACTTGGTTGAAACGGAATCGCCATAACCAGACTACAGAACTCTCCGGAGGAATGAGAATTTAGCCCGTATGTCAGGCAGACAATAAAAAAAGGGGAAGTATATTAAGATACGATAAATATTTGATATTCAGAGCTTTTTATGCAAATCAATTATAATATCTATCCTGTTGAGGAGAAGCAGGTGGAAGCATTCAAAAAGTAGACCCTGATGGGTGCGTAGAAGCTATTACACTTGTAGGTCAACAAGTGATCGTCCTTATAAAATTAAGGCCAGATAATCAAAACATGGAGTCTATTGCAACCTGGAATGAACCCAGGGTCAATTAGGAGCTTTATTCTAATCACGTCAGCAGACAGGCACCTAGTTCCCTATCGAAATCAAAGGGGATACCGCCCCCGAACCCTCTTTGGCCATGCTGAAGAGGATTTGCATGAGGGTAAAAGTGTTTTTGGATTGCACATCCCGGTCGTCAATATAATACCAGTGGTCCCGGTACTGTATGCCCAGGTACGCGTTATCGGGCCGTGAAGGGCTCGAAAAAACACGGATCAGGTCTGTGTTTTCCGGGTTGAAAGTAGGCAGGGTCCGCCCTTCTGCCACATGTTGCTGAGGTACTTCAATATACCAGGAGAGGTTAGACATCATTTCCAGGATGGAATGCGTCTGCACCACAATCTGATTATTCCTTTCGAGGATTACCCCATACTCAATATCAAATACGTGTATTTCCGGGTCCAGCTGCAAAAGCTCTTTGAATTTGTTAATGGTCTGCTTTACGGAGTCCGTTCTGGCCACCTTCGGCAGGATCACTTCCACATTTACCTTGGGCCAGTCTCCCCTGAAATGCATACCCAGTGCCCCGGCACGCTGCAACTGGTGCAGCACTTCCAGCAGTTCCCTGAACTTCTGGTCTGCCTGCCGTTGTTCCCCTGGCGTCCCTATTTCATTGTGTAGCCCGTTGATAGCCGAATTGGTGAGACGCATCAGGCGCTCGGCAGACCAGCCAGACTGGATCAGGAAAAAGATCACTGAAGGGGGAAGGGGCGTAAGCAGGCTCTGCGAAAAGGCCTGCCCGGTCATGGGGGTATAGGTTATAGTGGGCCGGTCTGACCAGTTGGCGGAAAGGTTTCCGCCCAGGGATTTACCGAAAAAATTAGAGCTGCCGTTAACCCCGGCGGCCCCGCCACGGGTATATGAATTAATGACGGAAGACACATTCAGGAAACGCGGCATTTCCAGGTATCGCAGGCGTACGATATTGAGCAACATCTGCTCATTCTCATGGTTGGCCACGCGCTGGTTATAATTAAAGCCGTCCTGCGGGATGGTTTTGGGCCCCATCGATTTGCAGGAAGAAAGGGAGATGGTTAGAAGCAGTATCACAACAGCCCCTGCCATACGAACAGGGTGTATGGATTTGTCCCGGATGGAGTTCAGAAATTGGTGTGGCATTGCAATCTGAGTTGGTTGGTTTACAGTTAAATATAGTTCAAAGAAGGCAGATTGCCGCCATCCTGTTGGCTATTCATTTACAAACCGGGCATTTGTAAATATTATCCTACATCCGGATGCAGATTCATCTATTTAATCGCCTTAAAACAATATGGATTTTGGATGAAAATGCGATGAGTTTCAAAATCAGATAGATGGAATCAGGAATAGCATTTTATTCTTTAATCAGTTCCTTATGGAATCAATCAGATGGATCAAACCTTTGCATCTCATCATCGATTCCCTGAATCTGCTCCTCCAGCAATTCCATCAGAAACCCCTGAAAATTGATCATCTGGGCAGCGATCCGGACATTGAATTTTAACACCTGTCGATAATCGGAATTTGTTACAAATGCGTTATAATCCTTCGGGATTAATACACTCGGGGATACGGTTTCAAAAGCCTGCATGATCATGGGGGTAAAGTAATTCCTGCAGTGTTCATCAAGCACCCTGGACTCTAATTCTTTGTATAAATTGATCGGCCGGGTATAGAACCTGGCAATACCCAGCCTTATGGAATCATTAGTGATAATACTTGTGCCGTTCATCCTGATATTATCAAAAGTGGTGTGGTTAACCGAAAACGTCTGAAACGGGTCCATCTGGCTGAAATGGGGAATCAAAGAGTCATGGTAGGGCAAAACCTCGTCCATATGCCGAAGGATAGCTTGGTTGGAACGGATAATATTGCGAAAATTAACACTGTCGGAACGGATGTCCTGTAAGGTCTGAACGAGGTCAGATTTTAGTTCTCTCAAAGTCTTTAATTCTACCTCACGTGCCTGGCGATTGTCATTCCAGGTATCGATCTGGAAGGCAATCAGTATTCCAATCACTACCAATAGGATCTCACCGATGGCATACAGCAAGTATTTGCTGATCTTGTTATTTATAATCAGGTTTTGGCGGATTTTTCGGAAGAAGCGGAGCATAAAAGGCGGGTTGCTCCTGTTAAGTTAAGGAATTAAAGATTATGTGCATCCCAATAAGAACTTACAAATGCAATGAATAGGGATAAACTTCAGACCAAAAGCCAGAGGGTGATTTAATCTGAAGGGGCCAGCTGTTCCTCCAGTAACCTGAGGATTTCCAGTATTTGCTTCCTGAGGGTATAGGATTCCGAATTAACCACTTCATTGATCAAAAGGGCGTTGGAAACAATACCTTCCACTTCACTGTTTTGGAGTATCTCGGTGAAATCGGGTTCCAGCCGTGATTTCCTGAAGTCATACACCGAAAAATCCTTGCGATTGAGCAAAAAGGTTGGCAGGTCGTCAATTTTCTCATAAAGTGCTTTGGTAACAGCGCGGCCAACCCCGATCTTATTTAAGATCGGCAAACTAGAATAATGCTGCGTATTGATATAGATGGCTTCCACCTCCTGAACCTGGATAACGTCGGTAGACCATTTGGTGAGCAGGCTCTTCAATTGCGGGTGCTGGATTAGATTTATCTTACCCGTGGCAACAAGGTCATTATCGATAGGATCGTAGCTTACGGTTAAACCAAGATTTCCCAATTTGGAAAATACGCTGTCTTCATTGGCTTCTTCAGGATGGTCAAAATAGCCCAATAAATCCTTTGAGGAGTTAATAATCAGTATGCGCGTGGCAATTTTACTGTCCAGTTGTTCCAGGTTGGCCTGGTAATCTTCTTTTAATTGCGAGAGAAGGGTTTGTTCTTCTATTCTTAGCTTTCGTTCTTCGTTCCAGTTGTCTATCTGTAAGGCGATCAAAATCCCAAATACAACCAGCAAAACTTCCCCAACGGCATACAGCAGGTACCTGCTAAACTTGTTTTCAGAGAGGAGGCGTTGGCGGATTTGTCGAAAGAAGCGAAGCATGGGCTTTTCAGTTTAATTCATCAGATATCATTTGCAAAACCTCCAGTGTTTCCTGCATAGCTTTTCTTTTATGGTATGTGGAGGCTTCCCGCATCAGCACCCTGAAACTGAGCATATTGGTAAATTCATCATCATTTAACAAGGCTTCATAATTGGTTGGGTGAGCCCTCCCGGTTGCTTCCCTTCTGAAATACCGCTGATATAAAGGCACAGAAGTTGTGGTCCATAACTGGTCTTCCAGTCTTCTGGTTTCCTGCATCAAATAAGGGTACTTCACCTCAAAGAGATCAATGATTCCTTTCCGGAGACTGTCGTTACCAACAAGCCCCAATCCGGAGGATTTCAAAGTTTCAAAAGCAGAAGAAGAAAGAACTGCTTCAGGAACATAATCAGCCTCCTGAAATAAATAGTCGAGGGTGTCAATATAGGCCCTTTTGTTGTCCAAATGATCCAGTAGGAAATGGATGGCTGAAGCGCCTGTGATCTGAATTTTTATATCGGATTCCAGGTTCTCGACATTGGTTTCTAAGTTGGCTTGGAGTTCTCTTAAAAGGGCTCTCTCCTTCAGGGTTTCCTTTCGCAACTCATTCCAATTATCAATCTGCAGAGCAATCAAAATCCCGATCACCACCAACAGGATCTCCCCCACGGCGTACAACAGGTATTTGCTTACTTTGTTATCGGTAAGCAGGCGTTGTCTGATTTGTCGGAAGAAGCGAAGCATGGAAAATTTGATTTAATTAATCCTACGAGCCTGATATTGCTGTAGACATTGGGTATTAGAAAACGGGGTCCTTAGTTGTCTTTATTTACTCTTTAAATTCATCTTCTATCAACTTAAGCGTTATCTCGATGTTTTTTTGAGCTCCAACAGCATGCCTGTTAGGAAGCAGGTACGCAAGGTTGTGCAGTGTTTTTATCCTAAAGTTTATTTTTCGATCCAATCTGAGTTTCTCAATATCGAATATTTTTAAAGGTTCAAACCAACTCATTTCTTCCAGGTGATCTTCAAATATCAGGAGACATTCATCTGCCGTCTTTTTGTACTCTTCCAGCTCAATGTAATATCTTGGGTATGCAACCTCGTACAAATGGGTTAATTGAATTCTGAGTGAATCATTTTGGATGATCTTCACGCCAACCTGTTTTAAAGTTTCATAGGTTCCCTGATTGGCCAGAAATCTGCTCCTCAATAAGGACCGGCTAATAAAATAGGAAAGACTATTGGAAAAATAGGGGACACTGTCATTGTAATTTTCTGTGCCACCCAGCCAACCAATAAATGCTTTTTGGCATCGCAGGATTTCGTTTTGCAAATCTATGTTTGCCTCAACTTTAGCCAGGTCTTCTGTTAAGTTGTTTCTGATTTCTGTCAGCAAGTCAAGCTCAAGCTGCCTCTCTTTTTTATCCTGGCTCCAATTGTCAATCTGCAGCGCAATCAAAATCCCGATCACCACTAACAGGATTTCCCCAATGGCATATAGCATGTACCTGCTAACCTTGTTTTCAGTTAGCAGGCGTTGTCGGATCTGGCGGAAGAAGTGGAGCATGTGTTATGGACTTATATTGCCCCTGTCTTTTTACAAAATGATGGCTTACAGGGATTCCCCCACAGAACTATTCCTTCCGGGTTATGGACAGGTTGATAACGATGGCCATAAGAAGCCAGATAATAAAGGTTTCGCCGTGTGTCATCTCATACGAGGCACCTGCTGCCCCGGCAGCTATTAAAACAATGTACACTACTACAGGAGATAAAAGCAGGCTAATGGCCAGGTAAAGAAGCGATTTTTTGTAGTTCATAATTGATTGGTTTTGTTTCTTAATAGTACTCATTTTTCGGGATATAAGGAAATGCAAAGAAGGCCTAATAACAGAAAGGCTCGCACGCCTTTTTAGACGGTGCACTGGAATTACACACAAAAACCTCCTCAACTACCATTAACACCTTCTAATTCCTGCTCAATTAAATCAAGCGTACGGTCAATCTCTTTTTCCAGCCGCGCATAGTATCCATTATTCAGAAATACCCCGGTTGCAATAAAGCCTGTGATATAATTGTCGAGTTCCAGACTGCTTATCAATTCAAAGGAAGATTCTTCAAATTTGCTGGGCACAAGGCCCGGGAAGCCCCCGAATGCATTTATGACAGATTTTCGCATATTACCCTTTTCTTCCACTAATCGGATCATCTCCAGGCGGGGGCGGGCATGCTCTGCCTCCTGAAAACGGACCCGGGTCATCAGCCCGTCCCATGAAGCGAGTTTCTGCCGGAGCTCGTTGTTCGAAAGTATCCCTAGGTTTCCGGATTGGATTAGTTCCCGCATTACCCCTTCCCCGGGCCTGTACTGCACTTCAGAACCCACCGTTCCGATTGCAAGGGAATCAAAGGCTCTTTGTGATAGCGCATTGTTTTTGATACCCATATATTTGGACATGGTTTGGGCGTGATCCAGGTTTTTGCTGTTGAGTAATTTTACCCGGGATAATTCTTTCTGATTGGTTTCAAATTCATCCTTGAGGGCCTTTAGGTAGAAATATTCTTTTTTTCGGATGATACGCTCTTCATTCCAGTTATTTACCTGCAGGGCCAGCAGGATCCCGATCATGACCAGCAGGATTTCCCCTATGGCGTACAAGAAGTACCTGCTAAAATTATTGTCCTTCAAAAGGCCTTGTCGGAGCTTGCGGAAGAAGCGAAGCATGTTACAATTTTTTTAATACCAGATCAATGAATTCAATAATCGCAAATATTTCATTTTTTCTATTTACTTATCAAACAAATTGATTTCCTGATCGATCAGACCAAGAATCCCATTGATTTCCTCAACAAGTCTTGAATAATTAGTGTTATTTAGAATAAGACCTCTCAGGTAATATCCAGTAAGGTAATTTTCAAATTCAAAATTTTGCAGCAATCCAAAACTTGAAACATCAAATCTGCTTGAATTTAGATTCAGTATTTCCCCGGCAGCATTGAAGGTTGATTTACGACTATTACCCTTTTTATTAATCAAATCAAAAATTGCAAATCGGAATCTGGACAGCTCATTTTCCTGAGAACGAATCATTGTTAATATCCCGTCCCAAGCAGCTAGTTTTTTGCGTAAAATCTTATTGGAAAGGATTGCCATATTTCCTGTACTAATCATTTCATTTAGAGTTCCCATACCAGGACGATACTCTACTTCTGTGGCTAGGGCCACTACAAGTAAAGAATCAAATGACTTTTCAGTCAATTTTGGAGTTTGCACACCGGTAAATTCCAATAAATAAAGCGAAGCATCAAGATTGTTCCTATTGGTTACTATTACCCTCTGAGCTTCCGCCAAATTTTGTTCAAATTCCTCCTTTAATGCATCTAGATATAGACGTTCGGTTTTCCTTTCAATTCTTTCCTCATTCCAGCTATTAATCTGAAGCGCAATTAAAATCCCAATTACGACAAGCAGAATCTCCCCAATAGCATACAGCATATATCTGCTAACCTTATTTTCAGTGAGGAGTCTTTGGCGGATCTGTCGGAAGAAGCGGAGCATGAGTAGCTGTATTTAACTTTTTCGAGCCTTATTTCGTTTTGGAAACCTTAGTTATTTAACAGGTTGGATAGTGTGGTATCTGCTGGTATCAGGGCGCTCTGCTCCTGTTTATTTCAGTCTGCACCAGCACAATTAATTGCTCCAGTGCTTCCTGGGTTTGCCTGAGCCTTGTAATATTTAGCTCTATGCGCTCATTCTTCAGGTGGAGGATATTGGCATAGGTGTCATTCAGTGCCAAGTCCGGATAACTCCTGGGGACGGTAACCACCTCATTGTAAAACATACTTTCACGGGAAAGGATTCTTTCTTCTTTGAAATGCTTTAGCATAAAGGGATTTAGGTGATTCCATTGAATGGCCAGCAGTTTGTCATTTCTTGTTTTAACCATTGGGAGGATATGTTCAAAATAATTGGACAGGACCACCCGTAAACTATCGTTTTTAAATTCACTGGTGCCGGAATTCAACATAGCCTGGTATCCTGTATCTACAGGGTTAAAATCATTTTCTGACTTGCTGACTCTAATCCAAAACAACAAAGAATCTGATACAATTAGGTTGGAATCCAGTTCCTTTAAAATATACGCTCCGGATTTGCGAAATATGTTGTTGGACAGTAAAAGGCGTTCAAATGTATTCCTGCTTTCCATCAGGTCCTGCTCTATTTGTTGGAGTAATTTACGTTCCTTACCGGCCTTTTTTCTGTCCTCATTCCAATTATCGATCTGCAGGGCTATCAAAATCCCAATCACCACCAAAAGGATCTCCCCAATGGCATACAGCAGGTATTTGCTGACTTTGTTATCGGTTAGCAGACGCTGACGGAGTTTGCTAAAAAAGCGGATCATGGCCTGTTGTTGGTTGGTCTGCCTGTCAAGTTACGGAAATAATTGAATGTCCGGGGCATTCCCTAAATGACAAGGGCTGGCTGCTCATCTGCGATCAGCAGGCATCAAGAAAGAGATAGCCCCTGGCAATACCCGTATGGTAGCCGGCAGCTGGCCCACAAACTCCCCGTCAGCCTCAATACTACAAGGGTCTTTGCTATGGAGCAACACTTCCCGGATATTGTAGTAGCTAACCTGTGGATGGGATATTTTCACCCCTTTTTTAAGCTTTCCCAAATTCTTCAGATAGTCCCAAATGCTTAAATCCCCAAAAACAGCAACCTGGAACTGCCCGTCGGAAATGTTTGCATCCGGTGCAATGCAGATGGCATTGCCAAAATACCGGCCATTGGCGATGGCCATTTGCAGCAACCCGCCTTTCCATTCCCAGGAGCTTCCTGTGCAATGCACTTCCTTTTTGCGGTACCGCAGAAAACCCCGAATGATATGTTTGAAATAATTGAAGCCCGGGCCTAACAGGCCGCTGGAATGTTCCAGGGATTGCACCACTTCTGCGCCCAACCCTATTCCGGCAATATTGATAAAACAGCGGGTTTCCCCTGTCTGTTTCAAACGTATTTGCCCCAGGTCTATCTTGCGGACAGCCCCGGATTGGATAAGTTGCAACAGTTCATCAATGGAGCCGGAAACTCCCACGGTCCGCGCAAAATCATTGGCAGAGCCACAGGGCAGCAGGCCTATTGCAGGGTGTTTTGTTGCGGGCATATCACTCTGCATAACGCCATTGATCACCTCGTGGAGCGTGCCGTCACCCCCAACGGCAATCAGGTACTTACAACCGGTTTCAGTGGCTTGCCTGGCCAATTGGATGGCGTGCTCCTTTTTCTCTGTTACAAGGAACTCCACCTTGCCCTTATCAGACTGTCTGAAGTACTGCTCCAGGGCTAGAAGTGCTTTTGAGAGCCTGTTGTTCTTATTGTTGATTATAAATACAATGCTCATTTGAAGCGGAGGAAAAAATATAGCATTCGGACGGGCTTGACAGGAAGCGCTCATTAAATATAGACAATCTAGCTATACGATCAGGCCAAATGCTTCGAGAGCTGCTCTGCTCTTATATTCACCAAATAGCAATTTGGGTACGGAGTAAATCTATATTTGAAGGGTTTAGACTAAATAAAAGAAAGAGAATTCTTAGGAATATGTTTATTTCTTGCTGCGGGAGACGTAATGCATTGAAAATAAATAAAATAAACCCTTTGAACGGTTAAATATTAAGTACCTTTTAAGGAATAACAACCTAAAACCAATAATTATGAAACGAATTTTATGTGCACTGGCTTCTGTGCTGGTATTCGGGTCCGCTTTCGGACAAACGAACCCCAATTGGGAGTATTACCGGACCATGCGCTGGAAGGCAAAACCAGGACAGGCAGAGAACTTTAAAAAAGCGGCTGCCAAAAAAACGAAGATGTTCAACAACACCCCGGAGACATCTATGGTTACGTATCAGATCATGACCGGCTCGGACCAGGGTAAATTTGAGCGGGTATACGTTAACAAAACCCTCGCCCAACTGTATAGTGAGAACCCCCAGGAATTGGAGTATTGGGGTAAAAACGTTTCGCAATACGCGGAAGAACCCAGCGGCGCCAAAGTTTGGTGGCGTATTAAGGGCTGGAGTGTTAACTGGGACCCGGCCACACCCAGTAAGTACATGGATGTACAGACCCTTATCATTAAAGATGGGCATGGGGCTGACTTCAGACGGGCGATGAACCGGAGGATGTCAATAATGAAGGAGCACAGTACCCGCCAAATGGCAGTTTTCAAATTAAGCTCGGGGGGGCAGTCAATGGAATTCAGGATCATTACCTTTTTTGATGACCCTATGAAGGCCATGGGGGAATGGAAATCAGAAGATTTTAATTACCAGGATGCCTATAACGAAAAATATGGATATGACGCCCGCGACACGGACAGGCAGGCCTTTTCCAATTCCATTGAAATTTATGGAAACGCGATAGAGACCCACAAACTGGTCCCTGAAATGTCTTTTATGGGGAATTAAGTGCGTTTAATATTCGAGAGAAAACCCGCAAACAGCGGGTTTTCGTGTTTAAGAGAACCGTTAGACAACAAACTTATTAAACCAAATTAAGATCCGTTTGCGGCATATGTTTCAGGCGAGTGCCTGAATCCATAAAACTTTAAAACTTTTTTAACAACCCGGGGCAGGCATACCCCGTAAGTTTGTTGAAGAATTACATTAAATAATTAAACAAAATTGCCATGAAAAAGATTTTTTACTTATTCCTGACCCTTGTAAGCTTTGTAGGTTTACAGGGTTGCAGTGACGATGATGGGGGCAATATGGATGATATGGATCCGGTAGCCCTGAATTCTAAAACGTACACCTTACAATCCGTAGCCGTACCTGAAATTTCCGGGACTGCTACCTTTTCAGAAAACACCGATGGTTCGGTAACCATAGACCTCGATTTGCAAAATACACCGGCAGGCGGGCAGCATCCGGCCCACATCCACTTCAATACAGCCGTGGAAGGTGGGGGAATTGCCCTGACCCTGGGAACCGTTAACGGGGATACAGGGGAAAGCAGCATAACTACCACGGAACTGGATGATGGAACCCCAATTACCTATGAGGCCCTATTGGATTTTGACGGATATATCAATGTGCATTTAAGCGCCGACGAATTATCAACCCTGGTGGCACAGGGAGATATTGGCCAGAATGAATTAACCGGCCTGACCAAGGCTTATGACTTAGGCGCTGTTGCCGTTCCTGATATCAGCGGAACTGCAACCTTTTCCGAGCGCGTAAACGGAGAAGCCCTGGCCACCATTGCCCTTGAAAATACACCAGACGGTGGGGAGCACCCAGGCCACATCCATTTCAATACAGCTGCTGAAGGCGGGGGCATTGCCTTTACCTTTAACCCGGTTGTTGGCGATACAGGCCTGAGTCTTACAAACGTGGCCGCCCTGGATGACGGCACACCCTTTGGTTACTCCGATGTTATTTCCTTTAATGGATACATTAATATCCACCTGAGCGCAGACGACCTGGCAACCCTGGTTGCTCAGGGAGACATTGGCCAGAATGAGCTAACGGGGGTATCCGTTTCCTATCAATTGGATGAAAAGGACGTAGCCGGGATCAGCGGGACGGCTCTTTTTGAAGAGCGCCTTAACGGGACCACCCTGGTAACCCTGCAACTGAGCGGAACACCTGAAGGCGGCTTACATCCCGCCCACATTCACGAGAATGATATTGCCACTACCGGCCCTATCATTGTAGGCCTAAACGCGGTAAATGGAGATACCGGCATCAGCAAAACGCAGGTAAGTGAGCTAGTAGGTGGCGCAGCTGTTACCTATGATGACCTTCTTACAATCAATGCTTACATAAATGTGCACCTGAGCGAAGAAGACCTGGCAACCATAGTGGCACAGGGGAATATTGGAGCGAATTCAAGCGCAGGTAGCCAGGCAGAATCCAAAACCTACGACGTAGTAAATAGCGGGGCTACTGCTTATATTTTTGACGGGGAGGAACTGACCAATGCCAGTAATCCGGATCTGACCCTTAAGAGGGGATCTACCTACACCTTTAACGTAACAGCCGCGGGCCATCCATTCCTGATCAAGGAGGTGCAAGGCACAGGCACGGCTAATCTTTACAATAACGGAGTAACCAACAATGGTGCAGTAAACGGGTCGGTAACCTTTACCGTTCCCAATGACGCCCCCGATATTTTATATTACAATTGTGAGTTCCATGTTGTTATGACCGGCACTTTTACAATCGTAGATTAGGGCTAATCCCATCATAAAAAAATGCCCCGTTTTGCGGGGCATTTTTTATTCAATAGAAGTAAGGGTAGGATCATTGTTGTAGATGTCCACTACATTCTTCCAGCTGCCGTCTTCCTGTTTCTTCCAGATGGTTACCTCCCTGTGGAAGCTGCTGATCTGCTGCCCGGTCGTATCCCGGAATTTGACATATTTATGGGCAATGACATACCCCAGATCACCGCTTTTGGAGACATGGGCCTCCCTGGGCTCCCAGTTCACTTCAAAACCAGGCATTGTTTCCCCGAAGGCCACTACCTCCCGGAGTGCGGCCTGCCCTTGCACAGCAGGGCCCTGCGGCATGATTAAAACGGCATCTTCCGTCCAGAAAGAAAGGATGCTGTCCGTATTCCCTGAACGGGCTGCCTGTGCCCAGTCTCGGGAGGTTTGCATCAGGTTTTCAGCTTCTAGTTGGGGATCTGTTTCCGACTTACCGCAGGAAACCACCAGTAATAAAGCACAAAGTACGGTGTAAATATTGTTTGTTTTCATAAGCGTAGAGTATTGGTTCTTGCTTCTATTAAGATTGCCAATGGATGGTTTTAAGATTTCTTCCTACAACTTCACCCTGCTGATCTCAACCCCCTGTGGCATGGAAACGCCAGGCTCTTCCTCGGCGGTGATAAAGAATTCACTGCCTTTAAAGGAGGTGACGGTTTCCAGTTCGGAATCTTCCCCGTTTTCGTTGTAGAGGGCGCCCAGGTTTTTGATGCCATTCTCCTCGGTCACCAACCACACCACAAAGGCCGTGGCATTGCTTTTTACCCGCTCCGGGCTGGCCAGGTATTTGGCTTTAACGGTAATCTCATTGTTGTCATTGTTATTGGTCTTCTGCTTTACTTTTATTTCCGCAGCCGGCACAATATCCGAAACCGGAAATGTTTTGGTAGTGGCGCAGGAGGCCAGGAATATAAAAAGTAGTAGTAGAATTGCCTTGGGTTTCATTTTTGCATGCATCTAGTATTTTTAATAATAAGATAAGGAAATTTTGGGAGAGAGTGATGAAGAAATTAATAGGACATCTTGTGCAAATACAATTATCCTAATATTTGGTTATCAGCGATAATAGGATAGTATCATCTAATTTTATTTGGGGTTTTTACTAAGACGTTTAATTTTATCAAATAATATTTTTTGCTAAAAAACATCACTGATGTACAGATTGTTTTTCGTAGGAATCCTCGCATTATACTTATTACCTTCCAATTTAAGTTCTCAGTACGATTCATTAGTCATAGCCAAACCCTATTTCTTAGACGATGTGCAGCCTCTCGAGATTGTTCAAATTGATTTTAGAGAAGAAAGCACCTTAGTTCATTTTACCCTCACTAATTATTCTGCTTTAGGTAGCTATTATCAATTGAGCCGAGATTTCATTTTATCTGATAAGGAGACCAACTTATACTATAAATTGCTAAATAGTTATAACCTTCCTCTAGATAATGTTAATGAATTTGGCTATTTGGAAGATTATGGTGAAGAGTTGAATTTCACTTTAGAGTTCGAAAAAGTCCCGGAAAACCTAACATTGTTTGACCTCATTGAAGATAGGGAAGACGACAACTCAATAATAATTAGAGGTATAAAAATTGAGAAGAGCTCCAAAAGGGAAGGCTTCTTAGATTTAAATAGCTTTTTAAATTCCACTCCCCTGAAGAGGATTAATTATTATTATAGTGAAGGGGAAATAGTTCAATATCAACATGACCCAAAAGGACTAAATCTGGCTGCAGCGATAGAGATTGACAAGACATACGGAAAATACTTCCAAGTAGATTTATCAATCCAGAATTTAACGGGGAGGTATATTACAATTATACCTGAGGAAATAAGGGCTTACTATGTCGATGAATTCGGAAAGGATTTCATTAATTGGACCAATGTTTTAAGTCATGAAAAATACATGAGGAAAGTGAAAAACAGACAAAGTTGGAATTCTATTTTCATCTCTTTTATGGAAGGTGCGGCAGCTTCAACCGCTGGATATTCGAATACTACTGCTTATACGAAAAGTTTCGGCTACAATGGAGCTAGATACACAAGTGGCAACAGCATCAGTACTTCCGAAACATATGATGCTTCGGCTGCGTATTTAGCTCAACAACAGGCCAAGAACAACGTATCAAACTTAGTAGAAAATCAATATCAAGTTAGAAATACACTTAATGAGGGATATTTAAAACGAAACACTTTAACCAATGAAACGGAATATATAGGGTTTATTAATATCCCATACTCTAAAAAGATTAAGGTCTTAAAAGTGATGATCCCAATAGATGGAGATGAATATGAGTTTATTTTTCAGATTTAAAACCAGGAATATTTTCTTCTGTAGAAATGGAATTAAACCTGAATCATTTTACTTTAGCTAAGTCTAAACTCTCTTCCCAATATACCCCAACTCCCGTATCATCTCCACCGTCTCCCCTTTGATGATCCAGGACACGCCAAAAGGGACCAGGGCCATTACCTCCATCCAGAAAACAAAGTTTTGGATGCTAGCGCCTGTAATGAAGTAAAGGAACAAAGTCCCAACGGCCACCCAGGTGGTGATGCCGCAGCTGCGGTAAAGTTTTACCTGCCAGCAATCTTTCTCGGGGATGTCCCTAGTGAATTTGTAGTAAGACATCCAGCCCATCAGCACCACAAAAATCCCGGCGGAAAGCAGGTGGATGGTATCGACGGTGTTGTCCAGATGCCCGCTTAAGGGAAACAGGCCGCTCTGGCAGATGCTTTCTACCCTGCTGCTACCGCTCCCATCACAGGCGGTGGGGATCAGCACCACAGCCAGTACAGCCAGGCCTGCAAAATTCGTTAACCAATCATCATTGATGTAGTCTTTCTGCCCGAAGGCTTTGGCCGAGAACCCCTTATAGGAGATCAAAAACAGCCCCAGAGAGGAGAGCACGATAATAAAATAAAGGGAGGGGGCGGTCAGGTAATAATAGTGGCTGATGGAAGACAGCACTTCCCCTCCGGTAAGGGCCGGCAGCACAAAGGGGATGGAGATCCCCAGAAAGCCGATCAGCTTGCGGATACGAAAGTCGGAATGCCGGAGCTGTTCAGACATGGGAACGGGAAACTAAAATAGTCAAACGGTAAAGGGGAACACACAAAAGGTACGCAAATGAGGCAAAACTGGCCTATAGAAAAACCATAGAATTGTTAGGGGCCAACTCATTGCCGGCCCCTTTCTTATCTTTCCTTTCTTTTGCCCTTACTGCTTCAGATATACGAGGCGTTCCAGCCTTTTCAGTTCAGCATCATCCACATACTTGCCAATTTCCTTGCGGAATTGGGCCATACTGCTGTAGGGCCGGTACTCTTCAAATTCGTGGGCCATACGGTCGCCCACCCCGGGGAGGGCCTTGATGTCTGCTTCGGAAGCCGTATTGAGCTCAACGGGGATAAACACATAATACTCATACCGCGCCACCTCAGCTTCATCTACATATTTCCCGATTTCCCTTCTGAATTGCTGTATACTGCTGTATGGCCGGTATTCCTCAAATTCGTGGGCCATACGGTCGCCCACCCCCGGGATCATTTTAAAATCTGCTTCTGCCGTGGTGTTGAGGTTAAAGGGGACAAATACTTTTTTGTAGAATTCCGACTTGTTTTCGATCTCGCCCAAAAGGGTATCCAATTCGTTCATGCTTAGAAAAGGGCGGGCGCTTAAAATCTGAGTTACCGTTTCGGCAGGCAGCCCGATGCCGCCCAGTTCGGCTTCAGTGGCCAGGTTTGCGTTCAGCACAGTAGTACTCTCTGTGCTTTCCGGGGTGGTCGCTGCTGCTTCCGTGGCGGATGGTTCAGTGGTTACCGCCTCACTTTCTTTTTCTTTGGCTTGCTTGCAACCCATAACAGCCAAGCTAAAAAGGGCACAGCCCAATACCAGATTCCTTGTGTTTCTCATTGTTTTTGTTTTAAAAGAATTAAATATGAATAACCGATTAATGCCAATACAATCATGCTGGCCGGGGCCAGGGCCGGCAGGGCGCCCGATAAGCTTTCCATAAACAGTTCCCAGCGTTCGGCGCCAGGGGCCATCTCCTGTTCAAACTCATAATTGGCCAGCAAGTGCAAATAGGTACCATAAACGCCGCTAAGTGCGGTCAGGCCCAGGACCACTTTAAAGAGTCTTTGCAGAAGGCGCGTCGGTTGGAAAAAAAGGACCCAGGCCAACAGCAGGGACGCAGCAATACACAAGATGGGTATTAACTGCTGCGTATCTTCATGGTGCCCGAGGAGGTACAATTCCATAAGGATACCGATGGCCATAAAGAGAAATGCAGCCGTGATGATGCCCTTTAACGGAAAGCCTTTTGCGTTGCTCATTTTACCTGCATTGGAGGCCAAAAATAATCAGGCAGGGCGGATAATAAAAATTGTTTAGAAAAATTCTAAATAGAATTTATAAGGTTTTGAGACAATCACTGAAATGGCCCTTTTACTAAGTGTATTAACTTAAATAAAGATATGTTGGGGATATGTGTAGTATAAAGCGGCTTTACGTTTTCTACTCCTAAAATATACTGTTAAACCTGGCAACTATTCGTAATATCCCATCCGCTCCCTTAAGGCGTGAAAGCGGGGGTCTTCCTCGTAAGGGTCGAACACCGGATCCGTGTTGAGCTGGAAGGACATTCCAATGGGAGATTCATCCATGTAACGCTCGAGGTAATCAAACATTTGGTTTGGATTCCCCCTGGCGGCAGCAATTAAAGCCAAGTCCACCATCACATTGGTTTCACCTTCGGCAAGAAGTGACTCTAAATGGTCTTTATAACGATTACTTTCGGCCAGTTCTTCCAATTGATAGTGCGCATTTGAAAGGTAGGCGATACCGGCTGGGGTCTGGTTTGTTATTTCAGGATAGGCCGAATGCAGCATCTGTATGGCTTCCCTGTAACGTCCTTCATTCAGGTAACCCCATCCCAATTGAAAACGAATTACCGGGACGTTCATAAGGGAAAGCGCCTGTTCCATTTTTTGTGAAGCAGCTTTAAAATTCCTTTCAATTAAATCGATGTAGAAAGCATCATTTAAAATCATAATGCTACCAGGTTCTATAATCCGGGCCAGATAAGAAATCTCTTTGGCTCGCGCGATATTGCCGCGTACAATGTTTACCGTTACTGCAGTGCACACACAATGATTGGTAGGCAATTCAGGCCAGGAGTTGATCTCTAAAGCCTTATTGACGTACTCATTTGCTGCCTTTAAATCATCCTTGTAGGACATGACATAATTCGCTTTAACCAGATAAATATCTGAACTGTTCGGATTCTGAGACATCGCTTTATCAAGGTGGTAGGCTGTTTTTTCTTTTGACCAGATAAGGGTCTCTTCATCCTTTTTAAAGGCGGGCCAGGCGTAAGAGGTCAAAATCCAGGCCAGAAGCGTATGGACTTCCGTGTAATCAGGATCCAATTCAAGCGCTTCTTCCAAAAGTAGCCGGGCCCTGTTGATGGAGCTGTCTGTGTAGAAATAGAATTCCTGTCTGGCCTTAAGGAATTTCAGATAGGCCTGCCCGTTATTGGTTTTGTTTCCGGATAGAGAGGCCGCTTCTGACGGACTCAGCTGAACGTTTAAATTGGCCGCCACCTTTTTCGCAATCGCCGCCTGAAGTGCCGGAGCCTTTCCCATGAGTTCCTCATAGGCTTCCCCCCACAGCCTCCTTCCGGTTTTGGGTTCAATTAATTCGATATCAATTTTAATGCTGTCCCCTTGTGAAAAGGCACGGGCACTTCCCCTCATCAGGTAGTTTACTCCGTAAGTGTCGGCAATTTCCTGTGTAGATCTGCCATTCTCCTGAAAGCTGTAGATGGTACTAAAGGCGGTTACCGCAAAAGAGCGCACCTTGGCTAGTTCGTTTATAATCTCGTTGGTGAGCTGGCTGGAAAAATAGGTTAGTTCTTTGTCTTCACTAAGATTGATCAGGGGGAGCATGGCGATAGTGATGGAATTGGGAGCTTGTAAGGGGTCACCTTCAGGCTGGGTAGATCCCCATAAATCGCTTTTATAGAAAAACAGGAATCCTGCAGCCGCAATAAGGAGGCCGAAAATTGCCAATTGGACCATGGGTCGCTTTCGCGCTTGTGGATTGGGATTTGCCTTCCCACGGACAAAATCGGTACGGACAACTCCTTCAGGGGAAAGCTCGTAAGCCCAGGCTAGTACCAAGACAATTGGGAAACCAACCAGTAACAGGATCAGAGCCATTTTCATAACCCAGGGAGGCGCCTCAAAAGCATCCGTACCCAGATCCAGGACCTGAGCAATCAACCAGGCGGTAATGGCATAGCTAATAGCCACATGGTATACCTTTCGCCGCTTGAGTTCCCTAAACAATTTTCGAAAATCCATATGTTTACAATAGGGAGACCATTTCAAGTTACAAAAAATCTGAAAAGACTATTCTGTCGCAACCCAGCCCCGGCTTACCCATCTAATAAAAAAACCCTTATGAAAAAGCTTGCAATAATCCTGTGCGCCACAATAAGCCTGGGAACTTCCTGCTCCAATTCCGTTGATCCGCTGGAAGTGGAAACCTGGCGCCTTTCCAGTACCTATGCCTATATGACCATGACAGAGGTAAGTGCTGAAGAACTTGGCATTGACGAAGGCATCTTCTTTGAAGAAGGCGGTCGTTTTATAAAATCCCGTGAGCGCGATAATGAAACCAGCAGCGCCCAGGGGGTTTGGCAGGAATTCACCCGAAACGGGCAAACTGGCTTTTTGGTAAACTACCCGGAAAACAGCCCGTTGGTTTTTAATTGTTTTGGCAGCCCGGAAGAATTCTATTTTGTGCGCGACGGGATGCTGATACAGGATGGAGCCACCCCCTGCGACGGGCCGGAGTACCGCTATACTGTGGTTAGTGACTAAGGCTACAAGCTAATACGGGGAATTGGATTCTTTTTGATATCTTCTGCCTGGTAATTGTTGAAAATTCCGCAACTCTGCAGGGTTTTTCACTAAGTGTGGGAACAATGGCTTCGGATAACTCCTTTCAAAATAGAGCATCATACCAATCCTTTCCTGACGTGGAATTGGTAAAGACTATTGTAGACAAGGGACAGCATTCTCTCTATGCCTTTTTATACGACCGCTACGCCATAAAGGTCTTCAATAAATGCTACAGTTTTGTTAAAGACACTGATGAGGCCAAAGACCTTACTCAGGATGTCTTCCTCAGGGCTTTCCTAAAGCTAAGCACTTATGATCGGGATAAAGCTGCGTTCGCTACCTGGCTTTATGTTATCACCTATAACCTGTGTGCCAACTACATGGTTCGGGAAAAACAGCCCAAACAGCGGGAGGAGATGCGCTCAAATAAGGTAATGAGTTCCCTGGAGCAAATAGATATGGAAGAGATCAATGCCCTGGACCCGGATAAATTAGGATTGGCGCTGGACCGGATTGCACCCGAAGACAAGGCACTGCTTTTATTGAAGTACCAGGATGATGCCTCCATAAAATCCATACAGACTTTACTGGGGGTTGGGGAAAGCGCGATTAAAATGCGGTTGAACAGGGCCAAACAGAAAGTAGTAAAATCCTACTATCAAATCTGAAATATGGACCACAACATTTTTAAGGCCCTGGCCACAGATAAAAAACCACCGGATACTTCCCTTAGCGACCTTATGAACGCGGTTGAGGATTTGCAAAATGGGGAGGAACTGGCGGAATTATTCAACACCCCCTTTTACGGCCAGTTACTGAACTTTTTCAAATTAAAAACAGCCCGGGAAGCTAATATGTGACCTTTTGAGATTTTAGGGTATAAAAGATGTTAATCATTCAAATTAGAAAATGAATAAGTATCTGAGCTTTTTGGGAATGGTATTGATAAGCCTGTCATTATCTGCCCAAAAGAAAACTAAAATTGCCGGCAACAGGGAAGTGTCCCTGCTGATGGCAGAAATCCCACAAGACTTTAATGTTCTGGAGGTAAACGATAACCTGGAAATTAGCCTGTCACAGGGTGATGCCAGCGGTTATCGGCTTAGTGCCGACAGCAATTTGCATACAGTAGTGCAGTTTGTGGTTATAGACAGTATCCTGAAAGTTTTTACTACAGAGGAAATAACCAGCAGTAAAAAGCTGGAGATACAACTTACCGTCAAGAGGCTGGAGCACCTGGTTATCAAGGACGATTCAAAAGTTAAAGGGGAAAGGCGTATCAGTGCTGGCACCTTCTATCTGATGGCTTATAGCGGCTCTCGTTTTGAACTGGATGTGGAGGCAGACGATTTTATAGCTACCCTGCACAGGAACGCTGGCGGGAATATTCAGGTCCGGGCTGAAAATACCACCCTGATCATGAACGATCGCACTGACATGAAAGCCAATGTAGTGAGTAAAAAGGTGCGGGTTACCCTGAATAATACTGCTGACCTGGACCTCGAAGGAGATGCAGATTTGGGTACATTTAGTCTGAAAAAAGCATCCACCCTAAATGCCAGGAATATGCGCGTGAGTACAGCAGATCTGTATACCTCGAACACTTCGGATGTTTATGTGCATGCCACAAGAAACCTGGAAGTGTATGCTGAAGGCCGCAGCAACGTTTACGTGTACGGGAACCCTGATGTTGAAATCAAGGGATTGACGGACAGGTCTAAAATCATCAAGAGGTAAGACCCCTGTTTCATTATAGGAGATAAAATAAAAAACCCGGCTAGCTGGCCGGGTTTAATAATTAAGTGGTCTCGGGAGCCCGCTTAATAAATAATATATCCTTCACCCGCATTGGAATAGGTGCCTGCGCCTGTAGACGGATCAAAGAAAAATGCTGTAGTAGCCAGGTTAAATTCGCCTGAAGCACCTTCAAAGCGCCCGGAGCCACCGGTTACAATGTAATCTACGGAAGGTCCGTTAAAGGAAGTGGACTCGAAGTCAATTTCATCACCATTGGCAGCTGTTATGGTGCCGGCAATAAAATTAACCGGGCTACCCAAATCAGCCACGGGATTGGTACACCAGGTCAGTGAAACCTGAAAAAGGCCAATATGGGAAGCATTGCCATCACCCGAAAGCAATATGGCGATGGGTTTGTCTGCCTCAGGGCATAATAGTTCGGAAGGGCCTATGGCCTGAAACGCTCCTGAACTGTTGATTTTCCAGGGCCTTTGTTTGCTGTTTTTTACAGCAACTGCGTTGAGCTCCTCTCCCTGGATAAGCTCATCGGACAGATTTTCCTGGGTACAGGAAAAAAATAGCAATAGCACACCGGCCAGGACCATGGTGCCAACTGTTTTAAGGGTCAATTGGATACTGGTTTTCATACTGTATTGGTTTAAGGTTTACGCTTTAATGGGGAAACTTCAGATAGCAGAAAACACGGCATCCTGACAGATGCTGCGAGTTAAGGGGGGAATAATATCAGGATATGTTTTTGGGTCCTAATAAGATACGATTAATATTTGATTATCAGTTACTTATAGCGAATTATTTTTAAGTATTTTGAAACCCCTTTTTTAACGGCTATTTCAGGACGCGTACACTGGCTTTAGCACAGAAAAGCAGCCTGGGCACTGGCTTATAAAAAGTTAAAACCAAAACCAAAAGGTGCTCATATACAAAAGGTTACGGTCATATTTTGTAACTTAGAGGAAAGCCGAAAGCCTTATGAAAACGACCTTACCACTCCTGCTGGCCGGCGTCTTACTTTTTTTGACGGCCTGCCGGGAACAACCCAAAGATATTCCGGAAGTCCGGCCCGATCCGGTAGCGGAGCTTACAGCAGCAGAATATGCCCAGTTGAGTCAGAAAAAACTCTATGTGGACTGGGAATACACTGCGGCCAAAGACGCCCTGCTAAAGGCGGTTGAATTAAACCCCAATGATGCCCTCTCCTATGCCAACCTGGCCTGGTACTGGATGCTGGAGGAAAACAAGGCAGCCTCCCTTAAAGCTATCGAAAAAGCCCGGGCGGCAGCCCCGGATAATGCCCTCTGGGCCCAGTGGCATGGCTGGCTATGTTATTTTTATGATGAGTTTGACTGTGCGGAAAAGGAGCTGAAAGCCTCCATTGCTATGCAACCTCAGCAGCGGGATGCGTATTTTACGCTTGGGCGGATGCATTACCGGAACGGCAATACCAAAGAGGCCCTTAAATGGCTTGACCGGGCCGCCCAGGATTCCACCGGGCGGGTGGCCCGGGCCATGTATTGGATCATTAACGGGGATACAGCCAAAGCCCGGGATCTGGTGAACGAAATCAAGGCACAACCGGAGTCCTTTGAGCGCATGGTTCTGGTTCCCCTGCAGGATATGCTGGGGGAACGGGATTCTGCACTCACCTGGCTGGAACAGAACTACAAACTCCGCCAGCCGCTCCTGCCCTGGCTTCGTTTTATGCCGATTATGCGGCCCTTCCATGGGGATCCCCGTTTTGAAGCCGTGGTAGAAAAGATTGGGAAGCCTGAGATTTAATCCTGAATTGATTTTCAGAAAAATAGGAACAGGCATAAGTTGCAGAAGATATGCTACATGTTCGGTTTAGACGGTAAAGACCAAGTCAGGGATTCTGCAGTGTTTTGAGCTCTTTATCAATATCGTTTAAAAGCGTTTGTAAAGCCTTTCGGTTAATTTCGTAATACTCCACGGCCTGGTCATACTCAAAGGAGAAGTGGGATACAAAATTCAGAAATTCATGATCCTGTTTAAAGGCAACAGAATCGGTTGGATACTTGAGGTATAGTATCTCACGGGTTTCCAGGTGCTCCCATAAATTGGGGTTGGAATCTACCAGCATATCCAGTTGTACACGGATATAATCTTCCGTTCGCTTATACTCATAATCATAGAGGTTTACAATACTCTGTCGAAGCGCTTCATTCTGAACAATATCAATCCCGGCCACTTTCAGCGATTCGTAGGCAAAGCGCTGTGGGTTAAAAAAATAAACCCGGTTGATGGCCCCCAGCTGGTTGTAGACCAGGTTTCCCCTTCTCCGGATCTTTATAGCTTCCGCAACATTGCCCGCCCTCAGGTTGGCCAGCAGGTCCTTGTTGGAGGCAGACACAAATGAATCCAAGGTAATTTTTCGGTTCAGATTGACCAAATCGGTATTCAGGTCTTTCTTCAGGCTGCTAAGGATGCGGATCTCCGTATCCAGGTTTTTTTCTTCTTCAGTCCACTGGTTTACCTGCAGCGCGATCAGGATCCCGATCACCACCAGGAGGATTTCCCCAATGGCATACAGCAGGTACTTGCTGATTTTGTTTTCAGTGAGCAGGCGTTGTCGCAGGCTGCGGAAGAAGCGAATCATAAGTTTTTAATGATGCCTGTAATTCAGGGCTATGTTATTTTCTATTTGGTATAGTAGATCGGTTGTTTTCGAATACACCGAATTTGGTTCATAATAAAGAGTTTCTAACATACTGGTGGTTAGTTTCAGGTAATTTTCAGTTGCGGTAATCAATTGATCCGGTGATACCAGCTTCTTCTTTATGTCTTCGAGCTGATCGTTGCTGTAGGAACTGATATGGTTATTAAACATCGCTGCGCGGTAATTTTTCTGAACCTCCATTACAATTACACTCTGAAACCTGTCGGTTTCTTTTAAGTACGGGTAATGGTATTGCAAAGCGGTTTTTAAAGAATCATCTGTGAGTATATTGATCTTGCCCGTGCTGAGCAATTCCTGAAAGGTTATATCGGTTGGTGAGAAGTGATCAATGGCAAGAACCCTAAAAAATTTTCGCCCCATGCTCAGGGTATCAGGAAAATGATTTAACTGGTAGTTTTTGACTGCGGGCTTAAAATAATCCCATTTCCTGATAATGGAGCCATTGTTTTTCCCCAGGGAATCCAGGAGGCTGAGGCCCGTAAATAGCCTAGTCTCGTAATTACTCCGAATTTCTTCAAGTCTTTCGACATCGCGTAACAGGTCCTGCTTTAGTCGCTTCAGGTATTTTTGTTCATCAATTTTGCTGATGCGCCCTTCGTTCCAGGTATTGATCTGCAACGCCAGTAAAATCCCAACTACTACCAGCAGTATTTCCCCAATGGCATACAGCAGGTATTTGCTGAGCTTGTTTTCAGTGAGCAAGTGTTGCCGGAGTTGTCTGAAAAAGCGGAACATATAATAATCAGGTGTTTTTACTTTAGATTAAGTTCTTCATGGATCAACTGCACCAAGCTCATCCCCATCTGCTGTAAATCCTGTGTGACCCAGTAATGCGAGTGGGCCATTAAAATCAATTCTTTAAAAAGGATAGCTGCTTTTTCGTCTTTCCGGATAATTTCGAAAAGTCTGCCGGCATTCGGGGGGTAAGTGCAGGAAATGGCATGCTCTTCCCGAAGATAGGTTTTCAAATCTTCGGCCCGTTTGTGTCGGTAGTCTACAGATTGTTCCCCGAATTTCCAGTCCAGATTGTAATAATATTCGTTGATTTTGTCCTTAAGCGATTCGTTATCCATGTCCGAAAAGATCCCCTGGTTGTTTATCTCACGAATAGCTGAATAATTAAAGAACATCCCCAGAAAAGCATCGTTAACTTCATTCAGGCTGGTTTCAATGAATTCCTGGTCAACTTGTTCCGGATAGGGTTTGTCCCAGCGGCTGACAATGTAGGGATCCGGCCTGGGGATATCTTTCAGGGAGTCGTTCCCAATATCTGAATGGCGTAACGAATATTGCCAGGAATGAAAGCGGAATTCATTGAATCCCATGGAAATGCCCATTTCCCGGATATCGTGCTGCACAGCCCCGGCCAGACTTTTTAAGTGCCTTTTAACAGCATCCTGCCGTATCCGCTCTTCATTCCAGTTATTGATCTGCAGGGCAATCAGGATCCCGATTACAACCAGCAGGATTTCCCCAATGGCATACAGCAGGTACTTGCTGATTTTGTTTTCAGTGAGCAGGCGTTGTCGCAGGCTGCGGAAGAAGCGAATCATGGTTTAAGTCGGTTAACTTCACCCAAGTTAAGCATTTAAGGGATTTACTGCCTTATTAGTATTTTTCCATGGCTTCCAAAATAGATTCAAGGCTTTCCGGTGGCACATTGAACCGCGCTGCTGCCTTAAAAAAATCAGATAGCAGGCAAACTGGATCAGGCTTTACTCGTACCAAAACTCCAGGACTTCCTTAAAAGCCGCGGTCTTATAGTAGGGCATAAAAATCGGATCGTTTTGAAAAGTGCTGTTGGTAAATCGCTTTCCTGCCGCTACCGCTTTTTTCAGATACTCCATGGATTGTTTATCCTCCCCGCTAATGGCGTAATATTGCGCCAGGGCATAATCGATATCCCCGAACTGATACCGGGACCTTTGCTCCTTCAGGGCTTGCAGCTGTTCACTACTGCTGCTTTCTTTCCCATTTTTAAAGAATGTAGCAGCGAGAAAAGCCCTTTCAGAGGCATTTAGGGAGGTTTCCTCTAACAGCTGGCTGTACCATTTTTCTGCCATTGCATAATCTTCTTTATAAAAAGCAGCTTCAGCCCGGATTTTCTTCTGATAGTTTTTAAGGGGAGCCGGTTGTTCGGCATAGAAGCGGATCAGGGAATCAAAATAGGCATTTGCTTCAGCTGTGTTGCCAACTTTCAGGAATTCCATTCCGGTAACCAGCATATTTTGTTCCCAGTAATCAGACTCCCCAACTAATTTTACATATTCCAGGACTTTTTTGGCAGCTTCCGTTTCTCCTGCCTGAACATAGGCTTTGAGCAAGGCCCTTTTTATCCATTCCAAACCTTCCGACCGGGCAAATGGCTCTAATAACGCTATAGTTTCTCCGGCTCTGCCCAGTTCAATATTGCTCATCCCTTTAATAAAATAGCGGTACTCACATTGTATACAGTTACCCAAATCCATATCCTTCATGTCCATAGCCTCAAAAATAGGATCCACATCCTGTGGGCGGTTTACGAATTGCAGGGCCAGGACCATCAGGCTGCTGTTGAGCTCCAGGTCCATTGGCGCATTGTTATATTCTTCCCGATAGGTTCTGTAGGCTGTTTTATTATCGCCTTTTAGACAGGCCTCCAAATGCTTCAGCATGTTGAGCTGTTGCTTGTTGGTGCCAATTTCTGTAGACAAAACCCGTACCAGCGAATCTGCCACTGCAAATGCATCCCGGTTGTAATAGTAAAGTACCCGGTCAAGTTTGGGTTTAAAGTAACTGCTGTCTGCAGCAATGGCAGCATTAATCAGGTCCAGGTAGTTGGGTTGTTCCAGGGCTTCCTCTGCCTCCAGCCAAAGCTGATATGCCCTGAAACTCGGCGGGGTATCTTCCAATAGTATTTGCGTATCCCCACGGGAGCGGAAATACCCAAGGATTTCCTGCTTGAGGGCCTCAATACATACCAGGGGGCTATCGGCTTTACATTCGGTTACTTCGAAGGAAATCAGTGTGGTGTTCAGGTTTCCGTCAAGGATAGAGCACTGTAACAGTAGCCGGTCTTTGTCCAGGTAATAAGACCCGCTGATTACTTTGGAAGGTTTTAAATAGGTTTTCAGAACCCCATTATCTCCTGTAGGCAGGATAGAGGCCTTTAAAATATTGGAATAATCCTGCACTATTTTAGGCGAAATTACCTGCCCCAGCTTGTTTTCGGTAATGCCGTGCATAATCCAGTCTACGGCCATTTTCCCGATAATATCCAGGGAAGCGTCGGCCGTATTGTTGTTAAAGGTCAGGACGGCTATTTTATCGTTTTCTTCTGCCTCAGAAAGCGTGTTTTGAGGCATTGTTATTGTTTCATTATTCTGCTTGATAACCAGCAGGACAACACTGATGGCGAGCAGGCCAATAATACTCAGGATAGAGAAGTACAATTGTTGAAAGCCCGTTTTTACAAATTTCCCGGGCACTAGATCCCCATCTGCATTTTTGAGGGGTTTTTTGCGGACCTTATGACGCAATTCAAAACGCCATAACAAATACAGATATACCGGAAACCCCACTAACAGAATTATGAGGAGGTAGGTAAGGGTACCTCCGGGCAGGTTCAGGGGTTCAGCAATGAGATCAACTACCTGTAAGAGCACCCAGGCCGAAACCACATATATGGAGAGGTTTTTAAAAACATCATTCTCACGACACTCGGCAATGAATTTTTTGAACTTCATAATTGTTGGACCGAGGACAGCAGTCCTGGTTTGGCGGTTTGGATTTAGTAGGGATCATTCCCTGTAGACCTACCCTGAAAATAAAATGGGTTGCCCGGATTTAAATGGCCTTGTTCGAATTTAAAACAAAATTTGGTCTGGGGGAACATTTCATGCCCCCTAAAATAACGGGGAGCCAAAACCATTTTCGTGTTGAGCTGTTCTATCGAGATTATTCCTTGACCACCCTAAACCCGGTATGGCCTTCCTCCGACTGACTCTCAGGCTTAGCAGGATCTACAAAATCATAGGCGCTGTAGTCATAGGTTTTGAGCTGTTCCCCATCCGTGTAGTACTCCGAGGCATTGCCGCCCAGGTCAAAGACAAAAACGCCTTCACTTAGTTTGACCATGGGGTGGCTGCCGGTGTTTTTGATAAGGGGCAGGGTAACTGCCTGCAGTTTGGCTTTCAGGTCTGGCACATCCAAAGCGGTAAGCTCATAACCCGCCCAATGGTTGAGGTTGTTTTGCTCTTTATAGCTTTTACGGGCTGTTTTGTGCAATTTTTTGGCTTCTGTGGTATTGGGTAGTCGATAGGTTTCCCCGGTTTCACTGCTCAACCAATTTAAATAGCCGGTTATGGATGCCTTTGAGAGCCCGGTAACCGGCTGGTTGGCGCGAAGCCGGTCATAGGCTTCTCCGCTGTAGGCATGGTATTGGGCCAGGGTTACCTCGTGTGTGCCGAGAGCAATGCTGTCTTTCCCAAGGGAAACCGTGGCAGGAATTAGTTTGCCTTCCCGCATCCGGCCAAGCAAACCGTCCTCAGCTGTATTTTGCTGTATTTTGAGCAGGGAAGCCAGGGGGCTGTCTTTCTTGAAGGCCTCGTTTTCAGCCTCTTTATCTTTAAACAGGTAGGTCTCAAACCAGGCAATCTCCTCCTTCATCTTGCGGAGTTGATGGGTGATTTTCTGCAAGCCGTGGGGCTGGCCGGGAAACCAGAGGAATTTTACCGGGGCCAGGCCTACCTGCTGCAAACCACGGTAATATTCCCAGCCCTGGTCCCTTGGGACGGCCCGGTCTTCACTGCCATGGAAAATGATGGTCGGTGTTTTGATTTTCTCAATCTCAAAAATGGGGGAGTATTTGATATACCACTCGTTGTAGTGCTTGCCATTGGTATCGTCCCAGGGGGCCCCTCCAAAATAACTCTGGTCAAAAGTAACTCCGAAACGACAGGTACCGTAATCTGATGTCCAGTTTACGTCCCCGGCACCTGGGGCAGCAACCTTGAACATATCCGGGTATTTCAGGGTCATCCAGGTGGTGAGGATAGCCCCGTTGGACCAGCCCATAATGCCCAGTTTATCCATATCTATCATCCCCTTTTCCTTTAAATGCTGTATCCCATTGTAAAGGTCTACCACTTCCAGGGAATAATAATTCCCGTTTTTTATGGATTCAATAAAGGCGAGGTTATGGTTCCCGGAACCGTGGTAATTGGGCTTTAAAACAAAGGCTCCCTTGTCTGTAAAAACTTGTGGGTAGGTAGACCAGCGTTCAGACCACTGGTCCTGGTCTACCCCAGTCGGCCCGCCGTGGATGCTGAGTACCAGGGGATACTTTTTTCCGGCCTCGTATCCTTTAGGGTAATAGAGGATGCCGTTTACCTCTTCATCTTTGGCCCCTTTCCAGTAGATGATCTCAGATTTGGCAATGGGCTTCTTTTTAAGCTTGTTATTCAGGGAGGTCAGTTCCCTGCTTTCAGAGAGGCCTGCTGTTTTCCTGCCTACCTCCAGCCGGGACACTTTGTATTCCGGCAGGGAGGAGGCTGTGGAGTAACGGGTGATGATCTTCCCGCTTTGCTGGCTAAAGGCCAGGACAGCCGTATGTTCTTTTTTTTCTCCCAATTCCCAGTCTTTCCAGCTCCAGTTGTCTCCCTTTTTTTCATAATACCGCAGTTTGCGAAGCGGGCCATTGGCCAGTTGTACAATCAGGTCGTTACTGTTGAGGAAGTAGTCTCCGCTCAGGCCATTTTCCCAGTCCAGCGGTACTTTTTGATAGGAATTGCTTCCGATTGAGAAGTAATACAATTCCCGTATCCCGGCCCCGTTCCACTCGGGGTCTGAAGAGGTTTCAGCCGAGAAATAAAAGCCACTTCCATCTGCGGTGAACTTAAAACCGGAAGGGCTTTGCAGGCCTTTCAGGATGGGTTGGCCTTGCAGTGTATTTAAGTTGAGCAGTACGTAATCCGGCTTGGGATTGGCATCCACCCCATAATCCGGACTCTTGATTTCCTGATAGACCAGGTAGTTTCCATCTTCCGAAACTTCATAATTGCTGATACGGTAAGGGTTTTCGGTGAGCCGCTTGATTTCCTTGCTTTTGAGGTTGAAGGCGTAGAGCCGCCGGGGATTCCAGTGTAGCGTATCTTCCACAATATTGGTGTTGTCCTTCTCATGCTCTATATCGTAGAGTGTTTTGCCTTCTTCACTGATAAAAATCAGGCTGTGGTCTGCCCATCTTTGAACTGAGCTAATGCCGTTTTCAAAGGAGTGGATGGCTTCGGGCTCTCCGCCCAACAGGTTGAGCTTCCAAAGTTTTTTCCCTTTCTCCCGGGAGGAAAGGAAATACAGGCTTTCCCCATCTGTACTGAAGACCGGGTTGGATTCGCTGGATTCGGACCGTGTGAGCTGCACTACCTTTGGCTTGTTGTCTTCAGTAATATCAAGCCGCGCTAGGTACAAATGGCTCACAAATTTGTCCTCTTTCTTAAGCCCTTTTCGCTGGCTCCAGACCACTTTTTTCCCGTCCTTTGAGAATTCCGGGTTGCCCACATAAACGGTGTTGATGATTTCTTCCGGGGTCCATTTGTCGTTTTGGGAAAAGCTTGTAAAGGGCACTAACAAGAGCAGTAGCAGAGCAAGGGGTTTCATTAAAACGGGTTTAAGCGGTTTGTTGAAAATGATCCTGACAAGATAAGCAATACTCGTGTTTATTGAGCAGATGTACTTTAAAAATGACAATTGTATTATGCCTGCAGCTATTCTACTCCGGTCTTTACCTTTCTTAGGACAACCCCTGCTTTAATCGCTTGAAACATCCCTTGCTCAACCGCCGCTTTCCCGTTTACAAACACATAGGAGATCCCCTCCGGATACTGGTGGGGTTTCTCAAAGGTGGCCCTGTCTGTTATGGTCTGAGGGTCGAAGATTACCAGGTCTGCCTTCATTCCTGCTTTTAAAAAGCCCCTGTCGGTCAGCCCCATGGTTTGGGCAGGAAGTCCGGTCATTTTATGTACGGCTTCTGCCAGCCTCAGGACCTGCTTTTCGCGAACGTATTCTCCCAAGACCCTTGGGAAGGTGCCGTACCAACGCGGGTGTGGGTGGCCCATCCCCGGGGCTACCAGCCGCCCGTCTGAAGCAACCATGGTTTGGGGGTGTTTCATGATTTGGATAACGTCCCCTTCGTCCATGGCAAAAAAGACACAGGAGGCCCCGCCGTTTAATTGGGCTTCAATGACCAGCTCGGCCCCGTTTTCGATACTGGGTTCGATGCCCTTTAGCGCACACCAGTCTGCCAGGGTCTGCCCTTCCAGTTCGGGCATCCAGGAGACCTTGGCAAATTGTACCCTGCTGAGGTCGTCCCCGCCCCGGTCGTTGATGATATTAAAGATGATGCCGGCCTTGATACTGTCTCGCAGCGCCGGGCTGGTTATGCGTTCTCTAAAGGCCTCGTTCCCGCCGGCACGGGCCCAGGCTGGAATAAGGATGGAAATGCCTGTATAACTGGCATTGTAAGGGTATTGGTCTATCCTGATGTCCAGGCCAGCTGTCCTTGCCGAATCGACCAGGGCCAGGGTTTTGCTGCTCTGCCCCCACATGGGTTTGCCCACAACCTTATGGTGGGTCAGGATCACCGGGATATCTGCCCCGGCAGAAATTTCAATGGCTTCCTTAACGGCATCTATAAGGCCCAGCCCTTCTTCCCGAAGGTGGGAGGTGTAAATCCCGCCATAAGCTGCAGCTTCTTTGGAGAGGGCGATTACCTCATCCACTTTGGAAAAGGCGCCCGGCAAGTATTTTAAGCCGGTTGAGATTCCGAATGCCCCTTCTTTCATGGCCTGGCGGACCTGTTCCTGCATGGCTGATAATTCCGCGGCCGTGGGGGCCCGGTTTTCCAGCCCCATCACATTTCGCCTGACAGTATTGTGCCCTACCAGATAGCCCACATTCATGCCTGTCCCCAGGGATTCCAGGCTGTCCAGGTAGGGGGCATAGGGCCAGGGGCTGCTGCCGTCCGGTCCGCCCAGGGCAGTGGTAACCCCCTGCCGGATGTGGCTTTCGCAATCCGATAGTTCCAGGATGGGATCCAGGTGGGTATGTATATCGATAAACCCCGGGCTTACTACCAGGCCCTCTGCATCTATAAAGGTAGTGGCTGGGGCTCCGGCCAAATCTCCTATTGCAGCAATGGTATCGGCCCGTACCCCGATGTCTCCCGAAAATGCCTCAGCCCCCGAACCATCCAGGATTTGTGCATTGCGGATCAGAAGGTCATAAGGTTCCGGGGAGGCACAATTAAGGAGCAGGAGGAATAAGAGATAAAAGGGGCTTATCGTTCTCATATGTTTTATTTAAACGGGGGTTATTTCACCTATGGCGTACAAAAGGTATTTCTTATACGGTATTCAGTTAAAAGGCGTTTGCGGATATTTCGAAAGAAACGCAGCATGGGTCTTGGTTGGTATCCCTAATATAAGACACTTAAATGGCACTTATGGAAGTGTGGAGTTATTTGTATGTAGGGGTGTTTCATTCCGGTTTCGCATATGAAATTAAAATAAGTACTGATTTTGAGCGTTTTAAGAGCAAAACATTCACTTTTTCCATTATGAAACGATACATCCTCTTGCTCCTCACAGTATTCCTGTCCGGGATTTACGCAGAAGCACAAACCAAAAAAATAGCCATCGTTACTTTTTATGCCGATAAGCTAATCGGGGCCGATAAACTGGCAGAAGGGGCCCGCGCCTCCTTTTATGAAATGGCCGAAAAGGAAAACGAGCAATTCGATATTGAACCCATACTGATCAACTTTCACGAAGTCTTTAAGGAGGATTACCTTGAGTCTTTTCCTTTCGAAATTGTGCCCGAAGAAGAGGTAATCAACAATCCGGGCTACAGGAACTATGAACTTCCTTCCTCTATTACCGTTAACCCAAACCGTTTTATTTCTATTGACGGATACCAGGTACTGGTTTCCGGCGGAAATTTGCTTCGCTCCTGGCGGACGGAATCCCATATGCTGGAAGTCCTTTCAGACCTGGATATAGATGGGGTAATGTATATTTCCCTCTACTATACCTGGGAGCCAAAAATTGCACTTGGGGGAGTGGGTAATGTTGGGATCAAGGCCAATATCACCATGGAACTCTACAACAGCGAAGCAAAAAAGGTTTTCAGCCATAATGAGTCTGCTGTTTCCAAAAAGTCAGTCGCCCTGGTAGGCGCTGTACCCGTAATGAATTATGATAAATTGATCCCCATGTGCCAGAACGCCACTGAGATGCTGGTGAAGGACCTCAACAAGCGGATCCCCAAGCTGACCAAGAAGGTCGGGAAAAAGCTTATCAGCCGTTAAGGGAAGGGCCCGTTTAAACAACAATTCAGAAAAGCACCTCTTTATTTAGCATTTCTAAAATGCGATTGCAGATTGATAGTCTGCAAGTTAAGGCGTCCGGATTTTTTGTAATTTCCGGGGGATGCGACAACACACCATCTTATTGTGGGGCTTCCTGCTCTTCTTTCTCTGCAAATACGCCGGGGCACAGCAAATTCAGCTTCCAAGTTCCGGAAGGTTGATCCTTGGCCCTTATGAAGAGCGGACTGCCTCCGTATCCAGCGGAGACCTGGATGGAGACGGGGATACAGATGTGGTAGTTGCCAACGGACGGCACTGGCCCGGCCAGAACCGGATATTTTTCAACAACGAACAGGGGGTTTTTACAGTGGAGCTACCCCTTGGCGCCTTCCGCGCCACTACCTATGCAGCCGAACTGGCAGACCTCGACGGAGACGGGGACCTGGATATTGCAGTCGGAAATGATATGGCCCCGAATGAATTGTTTTTCAATCAGGGTAACGGGACGTTTTCCGCGGGGCCGAACTTTGGAGAGGCATATGCCCCCACCCGGAACCTGACCCTGGCAGACCTTGACGGGGACGGGGATGTGGATATCCTGTTAACCAACCGGGGGCGCCCCAATGAGATCTGCCTGAACGCAGGAGATGGCAGTTTCCCCGAAACCCTCGAATTTGGCAGTAGCGAAGATGCTACTATTGATGTGGAAGCTGCAGACATGGATGGGGATGGGGACCTGGACCTGATCCTGGCCAACCGTAACGCCCAGCCTAATTTTGTCTACCTCAATAACGGTAGCCTGGGGTTTACACAAAAAATCCCTTTTGGAACCGGAAATGACAATACCCGTTCGGTAAGCATCGCCGATGTGGATGGTGACGGTTTCCCCGATATTTTACTGGCCAACATAGGGGAACCGAACACGATTTATTTTGGGGATGCAGACAGAGGCTTTAGGCGAAGTATCGCTTTTGATGCTTCCAACTCCAATAGTTTTGCCATTACGGCAGCCGATTTTGACCAGGATGGGGATATTGATATCGCTGTCGGGAATGCGGGAAGCCCCAACCATGTTTTTTTAAACAGTGGAAAGGGCCTGAATTGGGAAGCATTGCCACTGGCAGAAGAGGAATTCATAACCTATGATATAATCGCTGTCGATATTAATGCGGACGGATGGCCAGACCTTATAGAAGCCAATTCCGATGCGGTAAACCGATACTACCTGAACCGTACACAGAAATAACCCACAAACCATACAATTATGACACTCACTCAACACCTAAAAATAGCTGCCAGGGCACTGCTAATCCTGTTTGCCCTTATAACCGGAAGGCCGTCAGTTGCTCAGGACACCCCCCTGGAATTGACTTATTTGGGCACAGCCGGCTGGATAATCACAGACGGGGATTTTACAGTGTTGGTGGACCCTTACATCTCACGTGTAAAGCTTGGGACCGGCCCAGGTATCAGCCCGGATGACACCCGCCAGACGGTGATGCGCTCAGACTATTTTGTATCTGATACCCTGCTCATAGACAGCCTGATTACCAAAGCCGATTTTATTTTAGTGCACCATGCCCATTTTGACCACCTCTCGGATGTGCCTTATATAGCCAAAAAAACCGGAGCGAAAGTAGTGGGAACGGAAACCACCTGCAATATCCTTAAGGGGTACGGAATCCCAACTGAACAGCTGTATCCGGTTCGGGGCGGGGAGGACTATCAGTTTGAAAAGTTTTCGGTTCGGGTGATTCCCTCCATTCATTCTGCTTTAAACGATAAGCATTACCTGGATTCCCGAACCTATTCAGAGGTCCCCGAGGCACCGCTACGCGTTTCAGAATTTATCGAAGGGGGCTCCCTGATGTTCCTGGCCCGTTTTTCAAAGCATAAGGTGCTTACCATGGGGTCCATGAATTTTGTGGAGCGCGAATTGCAAGGCATTGCCCCCGACATTTTACTCGCCGGGGTGAACCAGTCTCAGTTGGGGTTGTATAATTATAACGAGCGCCTGCTTCGCGTTACGGGAAATCCCAAAGTAATTATCCCTACGCACTGGGACAACTTCCGCTTGCCTTACGGGTTTTCGCAGGAAGCTTCGGTAAACCTTAAATTGCTCCCCTTTAAAGAAGATGTAGCCCGGCTTTCCCCGGAAACAGAGGTCATTATCCCAAGACACCTGGGGACCATTCGTATAGAGTAAAGCCCCACAAAGCACTGGCTTAATGGCGAAGATATCCGCTGGCAGCTGTAAAGGCTTCCGGGTCCTTCATTAGCAAGACTTCCTGAAGTGCCGCTGCTTTATCGGCGGCCTGTTCGTAATAGGCCGCACAAATCTTATAGCCCATGGCATAGCCCAATAGTTTGGGGTGTTCTTCCTGTTCAATTGAATCCCATAACCAATACCCCTTTTCCTGTTGGGCAAGGTCTTCGGCAAACCTTTGCTTTAACTGATTTTCGTTTTGATGAATAAACTCCAGTGCTTTGTTTTGGGTGATTACTCCAAGCACTAATGATGTAATTAATTCTGCCCCGCCTTCCCGCAGGCAAAGCCCGAGCATGTTGTTGGGAGCCGAATACAGCGCCTGGTATTGTTGCCCGCCCATTGCCATGGCCTGCTGAAAATGGGACAGTTCATGGACCATTAACTGACGAAATTTTTCAGGCTTGTCCAGGACACGGGTAACCGTTATCAGCTGGCCGGCCTGGGAGGCCTGCCCTATCCCCCGGTTTGCCCCTACCAGTAAATAGGTGGGAGGATACATGGCATTGGGCATGACTTTGCTGAACTGACTCATGAGGGCTGTATAATCCCTCTCTGCGGCATTGATCTTTTCCATAAAAGCAGGTAACAGGGCGTAACGCTCCGGGGCTTTGGCGAGGGCATCCTTCAGGAGATCAGGGGTTAGCTGGTGCCGCTGCACAAATTCTTTCAGGCCAGCAGAGCTCTTATCAAAATACAGGGTTTGCAAAACGGCAATGGTATCCTGGTTGGTCTGCAATGCCCGATAGGCGTCCATAAAATGTTCCAGGTCGCTGTATACCAGTTTTGCCTGCTCCGATGTCCTCGGATAGTTAGGCTGTCCGAAACTTTGAATGCTCGCCAGCAGGCATATTCCCAGATAAAAAAGCCGCCTTGGGCTAAAAAGGCTTGGAAGAGACATCTTAACAGAATGGGTTGGTTTGTATACCTTAAAGAAGACTAACTCAGGAAATTGTTACAGCTACAAACCTTTTTAGAAATTGAATGTTGTGGTTGAATAATGTAGGTTTTCAAAAACCCAGGTATCGCTACCATCCCGGTCTAATTTGCAGGCAGGGTAGTGAATTCCTGAATAGGCCCTGAACCTCCTCCCAGATTTATAAAGAAATAAGGCCGGATATAATAGGTAGTGCCCGGTTGCAGGTTTTCAAGGAGTAAATCAAAAGAGAGTGACAGGCTTTCCCCGGCCATCTCACCGCTTGTCCTGCTGAGGTTTGGGGAAAGGCCATAGTACACTCCAGAGCTAAAATTGTAATTGAGTTCAGCACAGTCCCTGGGCACCACATAGCCCGAGACCACTACCGAAGTTGCCTTGAGCTCTGAGAACGTTAAGGGGCTGAATTTTTTAGCGCTGGAACAGTCTTCGCTTTTACTGCAACCAAGGAGGAGTAGTATGGAGAATGCACTAAAGCCTAAAAGTTTCCCAAGGTTGCCAATTGGGCCAGACAGGTACTTCTTGTAATGTTTCGTCTTCATGCTCATCGGATTTAAACTTGAAATTACTTTACCACACTCTTTAGATATCCCAAAACTTGCCTCTGGCAGGATGCCGGACAAATTCGAACACAGCCCATATCAGTCAAAATGTCTGAGTTTAACAGACCAAACAATCCTGTTTCAGTATAAATCCCCTGTGTTTTTGTCGTAGTCCCTGGCGATAGCAGGCGGGTAAGGCCTTTCATTTCCGATATTGGGGCGGCTCTACGACCAACGGTACAGATTTCAAGACAAAATGCAATTATTTAAAAAGCGGGACGTTATAACAGGACAGGTAGGAAAATTCTTATTCAAACAACCATGCAACGATACCAAACCAAACTGACAAGCCAGAAGGAAGTCTCCGATTTAGAGGTTTCCTTCAATCCGGACATCTTATTTTTATTTGTTTCCCCAACATTTCCCGATCCAAAGAAACTGGTTGGTGAAATGAAGGCAAAATTTCCCGATAGTATTTTATTTGGCTGTTCTACGGCAGGCGAAATTATGGGAAATGAAGTCTTTGATTCTACTGCTGTGCTCACTGCAGTCAAATTTGAAAAGGCTTTACTCCGAACTTTTTCAATAGACCTGGAACAGGATGCCGCAGACTGTTTTAGTGCCGGCAGAAAGATTTATCTTGGGCTGGAAGGAAAAGACCTGCGGCACATTTTTGTGCTGAGCGATGGATTAAACGTTAACGGGGCCGACCTGGTTAGCGGGCTGCAGTCCCGGGCCAGTGAAACGGTGAGTATTACCGGTGGCCTGGCTGCAGACGGTTCTGATTTTGGAAGTACCTTCCTGATCCACAATGGGGAGATCAAGTCCAAACAGATTATCGCCCTTGGATTTTACGGGGAAGACCTTAAGATTGGCTATGGCTCCAAAGGGGGCTGGGACAGTTTTGGAATTGAACGATTGGTTACCCGGTCCGATAACAACGTCCTATACGAGCTGGACGGGCAACCGGCCCTGGACCTTTACAAGGAATTTCTTGGGGACAAAGCCAAAGATTTGCCGGGATCGGGCCTGCTCTTCCCCTTGAGTATGCGGGATGAAAACAATAAAATCCCCGTAGTTCGTACCATCCTCGCCGTAGACGAGGAGGCCAGGAGCCTGACCTTTGCAGGGAACATCCCACAAGGATCCTACGTACGCCTGATGAAGGCCAATATTGATCGTATTATAGACGGGGCTGAGGAGTCTGCACGGATTACCAAAAGCAATACGGATTACCCTCATGAACTGGCCTTTCTGATTAGCTGTGTAGGCCGCAGGCTGGTCATGAAACAACTAGTGGAGGAAGAAATTGAAGCCGTAAATGAGGTGTTGGGGGAAGGTGTTATTACCACAGGGTTTTACTCCTATGGCGAAATAGCCCCTTTTGACAAGTTTTCACCCTGTACGCTCCACAACCAAACCATGACGATCACGACTATTTCTGAATGAAAAAAATGCATCGTTTATTAAAACGGCAACTGAAAAAGGTTCCCCTCAAAGAAGAGACCATTCGGGAAATAGCTCCCTTACTGGATCAGATTGACGGGGCCTATCGCTCTTTTGATACCGACCTGCATCACGTTGAAACGATTTTGGAGAAAAGCTCACAGGAGCTATATGAGGCAAACCAAAAACTCAAGGAAAGTGTTTCTGCTATTTCCGGCCGCCTCTCCAAAATTGCCGGAAACATCAATGAAGTAATCTTTGAAATGGACCTGAAGGGACACTGGTCTTATCTGAACCCGGCCTGGGAAAAACTGACAGGTCTGCCAGTGGCGGATGCCATTGGGCGGCCCTTCTATCACTTCTTAAAGGATGAAGAGGGCAAACCCCTGAATGATCTGATCAATCTGAATTGCAAAGAATTCAGTCCGTTTAGCAAAAACCTGAAATGCCTCATGCCTCAGGGGTTTTTTAAATGGATCGATATTTCCGTAAAACCCATTAAATCGGAAAAGGGTAACCTGGAAGGCTTTATCGGTACTATAATTGATATTTCCTTCCTGAAGGAGACCGAGCGCGAACTTATCCTCGCCAAGGAAAAGGAAACCAAGGCCAACAAGGCCAAGGATGAATTTCTATCGACCATGTCTCACGAGATCCGTACCCCGCTCAATGCGGTAATCGGGGTAAGTCATTTACTGTTGATGGAAGATCCTAAAAAGGAGCAGTTGGAGAACCTCAAGGCTTTAAAATATTCCTCTGAACACCTCCTGGGGTTGGTTAACGATATTCTTGATTTCAATAAGATCAGCTCGGGTTCACTGCAATTGGAGCACTCCGAATTCAGCCTGGAACAAATACTCAATGGCCTGTACAGTATGTTCTATAAAAAGGCTAAAGCAAAAAATATAAGCTTTGTTATAAAGCGGGATAATGCGCTGCCCGGCAGTATTATGGGCGACACAACGCGCGTCACCCAAATATTGACCAACCTGGTCAACAATGCCATCAAGTTTACCGAAAAGGGGCGTGTGGTGCTGGACATAGAACTCCTTGCTGAAACGGATTCGGACTGTGAGATCCGCTTTGAGATACGGGATACCGGCATCGGGATACCCCTTGACAAGCGCGATGCCGTTTTTCAGTCTTTTGCACAGGCCAATACCGACACTACCCGAAAATACGGGGGTACGGGTTTAGGCCTGGCCATATGCAAGCAACTGGTGGAAATTATGAATGGGGAACTTAGCCTCGAAAGTGAGGTAGGTAAGGGATCGGTTTTCAGTTTTGCTTTGCGCTTTGACAAGCCCTGCTCCAGCCGACTGCAATTGGAGGAACTGCAGGCAGATTATCTGGATGAGGAAGTAAATTACCTGGAAGGATGTTCTATTCTGGTGGTAGAAGATAACCGCATGAATACAATGGTGATACAAAAACTATTCGCCAGGTGGAAAATAAACCTTGAGTTGGCCGAAAATGGACTGGAAGGGGTAAAGAAAGCACACGAGAAGCGATATGATATTATCCTGATGGACCTTGAGATGCCGGTTATGAATGGTTTTGATGCCAGCCGGTCTATTCGGGAAACCGACAACTCGCTCTGCAAAGATGTCCCTATATATGCCCTTTCGGCTTCAGCCGGGGTAGATGTCAAACAAGAAATCAAATCGGCCGGAATGAATGGCTTTATAGGCAAACCCTTTAAACCGGACGTACTGTATAGAAAATTATCAAACATCATGATAGGGGACAGGAGCTGAAAAATATAAGCACTAGTTTGACAATGAACAATCTCACCTTTGGCAGTCATCTGCAATTTTTTACCGATTATCGTGTTTTGTATTTTTAAGGCTCAGCTTATCTAATTTTCTGGCGCTTGGACTGCCGCATTAAAATTTATTTATCAACATTTAGTTTTTAACATAGACAATCATAACAAATCAGTTTTATGAAACGCAGAAGTTCCCTGATCCAAAATGCTTTGATTCTTTTGACATGCTGCCTGAGCATTCCATTAAGTGCTCAGTGCGAGTTGTTTAAAAGTGAAATCGCAGATGTTAAAAACTACATTGATGAGGTAAGCCATTTTTCGGATTCCATGCAAACCTATGCAGAGTCTGCAGCCTTTGCCGCTAAATTTTCTGAAGCTAAGACCGATGCCAGAAAAGCAGAAGTGCTGGCCGGGGAAGCCCTTGCGGCAGCCTACGAAGCGGTTAAGCTTGCTTCTGAAGCGCAATACTATTCAGAGATTTGCGGGATAGACGCCGTGGTAAGCTTTTCAATAGATGCAGAGAGCCTTTCAATTGATGCCCGCGACTATGCAGATGAGGCTTTTACCAACGCCAAGAAGGCCAATACTGCCCGAAACCTGGGAGATATCCGATTCTTTATGCGCAAATCACTGGAGGCCGGAAAAGAAGCGCGAAAATCAGCCGAAGCAGCTGCCTATGCCGCATCAGATGCACATTATAGCTGTACCCACAGCGACCTTACGGCCAGTGGACAAAACTAATACGACCCGATTCTTAAAGTTGAAAAGCCCTGTAGCAACTGCTACAGGGCTTTTCTGTTTTTTGAAGCGCAATCCGATCCTTCTTGCTCCTAAAGTTTTTCCTTGAACCGATTGTACAGATAGGACACCACCAGCAATAATATCCCAAGGGAAACAAAGACCACAGTTTTGGAAAGCGTGTTCAGGTGGGCTATATCGTAAAAGAAGAGCTTTAAAAGCGTAAAGGCGAACAGGGCGATAGCCGCAACCCTCAGATGCTTTTTTCGCTTCCAGATACCCAGACCCACCAGTAGCAGAGCATAGACCCCCCATAGAATAGAGATCCACAATTTGTAAACATTGGCGGCCCCTGAAATATCAAGCCAATGCAACAATTCACTGGTGGCCAGCCAAACCCCGCAGAGCGCCAGTATCAGATCAAAAGTACCGTTGGCCAATAGTGCCGAATGGAAACGCTTCAGGTTTTTAAAGGCAGAGTACAACAATAATACAAGGAATAAGATTACAAGGTATCGGATCCCGATAGGGAATCCGGCGCTTAAGAAAGCCGGAAAGTCTTCTTCTGAAAGTACTGCCTCCCGAAGTTCACTAAGGGAATAAAGACCTGTGGTAAAAAAAGCCAGAAGGACTACCCCTTGTAATAGCAGGGTGACGCTACCCAAAGGCTGGCTTTTTAGTCGGGAAATATTAAGAAAACTGAGCCCGCTGAAAAAGGTAAAACTATATATGAGCAACCAAACAGCCTTGAAGGAGTCTGTCAGGGCTCGTAATGCCCAGGGGGAGCTATTCCTGGACCAGGGCAGCAGATCAGGGTTCAAGCCAGCATAAACCTGGTTCCAATAATTGGATATTTCCACTGCGAAGCCCGTAAAGAGGACCAGTAAAAAGATTCCTCCAAGGCTGTAACTGAGCAGTGGCTCTTTGGAATCTGGACCACTTTGAACTTGAGATCCCGGGACCTTGTGGAATAAGTAATTGATAAAGGCCAGCCCCGCTGCGCATAAAAGGGAGCTCAGCAAAACCACATTGAAAAAGGGAAGGTAGTCAACCGTATCCACAACGTTTTGGGAGGCCTGGGAGGCCATTCCCCAATCCTGTACCAGGCTTAGCACGGCCAGGACAATCAGGGGGTAAGCCATTTGTTCGTAAATAGGTGCCTGCTTCTTTCTCCCGATCCAGAACAACAGCACTGCCTCGCCCATCCATAGCAGAGTTACCCAGTTCCCGTCCAGTTGCACGGGGATACTTATGGTAAGGAAGATCATTGCCAGGCCGCTCAAGAGATAAAAGACATTCCGGTCTGCCAGTCTTTGGCGGTAGATAAGCAAGCCAACGCAGCCGTGTATCACTGCATTGAGTAAGGTAAAGGCACCGAGATAGCTCACAGTTTCAGGGCTGTTTTGCAACAGGTCGTATCCAATGCCGTAAAAGAGGAAAGCATTACCCAGCAGCAAAAAGACATCCAGCCAGTTGAAGGTTTCCTTCTTTAGCAGTTTATAGGCCAGGAAACTACAGTAAAACAACAGGAAGAAAAGTGTTAAGAACAACCAGGCCAGACTTTCATGTCTTGTCAACTCATAGGCGCTTACATACCAGGTGAAAAAAATGAGCCAGGTCATTCCAAAAGAAAACACGGACAATAGCTTCCAGTATTTGCGCAGTGCAATAAACAGTATCCCGAGATTGATGATGGCTATATAGGAGAACAGGACCATGGCCTGCCCCTTGCCTTCACTCAGTAAAAAGGGGACAGCATAAGCCCCAACCATCCCTATATGCGCGATGATCTGTTGATCGTATTTCAGGGCGGCATAGACCGTGCCAATGGTAAAAAGCACCATAAGTGCAAAAGCTGCGGTCTGAGGCCATAAATCGTAATAGGTATAGGCGATGTAGGTCACAAAGTAGAAAAGCGCCATGGCACCACTTACCAGGACAGCACTGAACTTTTCATAGCTGACCCGTAAACGGACTCCGGCCAATAAAAGCAAGCTAGCGGTCAGATACCCCAGGATAACCCGAACCAGGGGGCTGATCAGTCCTTTTTCAATGGAGTATTTGGCACCTATCCCGAACCCGATAATCAGGATCACTACCCCAATTTTACTGATAAGGCTCTCGCCAATATATTTTTCAAGATTAAAGGCCGTTCCTGGCGGGGGTGAAACAGGGGCTGTTCTGGCATGCTCTGCGTCCTGGGAATCCGATGCCGGGGATATCACTTGTTCTTTTGGGGAGGATGTAGAAAAATCAGATCTTTTTGGGGCCGGGATGGGAGAAGAAGGAACCACAACCCACAGGAACAGATAAACGATAGCCCCAATGCAAAAAACAAGTGCAAAAAGTATCCAAATCAGTCGCATCAGTGCCAGGTTTATTCCCGTATATTCCGAGAGGCCGGCACAGACACCCCCCAGTATTTGTTTTGAAGGCAGCCGGTAAAACCTCCGGGCCGGTTTTTCTGTAGATTCTGTTGTCGCTTTAGGTGAAACTTGCTGAACTTTCTGGGTATTTTCAGAAGCCTTAGGCCTGGAACGCAAATCCGCAAGGGCCTTCTGTAGTTCTTTAATTTCCTCTGTGAATTTAGCCTGCTGTTTTACCAGAAGATTGAGTCTTTCCTCCAGTTGTTTGAGTTCTTCCCCCTTTGAATTCATTTGTACTGGCTTCTGGCGGGCGTTTGACAATTAAGCCGCTGTTAGGGCTAAGATAGGATATTCACCGAGATTTCGGTTTCTGGAGGCCTTTTTGGCAAGATAAGACGCAGCTGGCAGGGAGTTTATTTCTGCATTTTAAGATAGTAATCCACAGAGTGTTTCCCGGAACCGTAAAAAAGGAAGAAAAGGCATACCAGCAAAACCCCAAAGGCGAGGAAAAACTCCCCTGAATGCCATTCCCCCAAAAAATTAGCCATAACGGCCCCGAAAAGAATGGGTATCTGCAAGGCTGCCGCCCATCGGGTAAGTAGCCCTATGATAATAAAAATGCCCCCGACAAAGTGGGCCCCAACAATATAATGCATGATCATCCAGCTCCCCGGCCAGTTCTGAAAAGGCCTTATTACTTCCGAAAAGGCCTGCTGATTGGACATGAAAATGGCCATCTTGTAGATGAGAAATGCGCCAAGCAGAATCCTGAGAAGGTCCAGGGCATAATAGGTATGCGCATTGGCCCATTTGTTAAGTGTTTTAATCCGTCCCATCTCTGCATATATCACTTCACTTAAGTTACTGAAAATAAGCGATATAATTGAAAATTTAACACAGTTCTTCGATTTGGCATCGAAAAAAAATGGAATAGCGTAATTAAAAACTGAGCTTGTATGGTCTCGTATGCAGAAGAAAATGTACCAGGAATCGATACGGATTCTGTGAAATTCACAGTATAACACGGTTTTTATTGCTAATAATCAGATTGTTTCATATTTTACGGCTAAAATTAATATTCACCATGGGAAAATTTGAAATTAAGAAAGACAAAGCCGGAAAATTCAGGTTTAATCTTAAATCGGGTAATGGACAAGTTATCCTGAGTAGCGAAGCTTACAATACCAAAGCGGCCTGTGAGAACGGAATCGCCTCAGTCAAGAAAAATGCCAGCGATGATAGCCGTTATGAGCGCAAAGAAGGGAAAAATGGCGCACCATTTTTCAATTTAAAAGCCGGCAACAGTCAGGTAATTGGTTCCAGTGAGATGTATTCTTCCAATTCTGCAATGGAGAATGGGATCGCTTCGGTTAAGAAAAATGCCCCTGACGCAAAAGTTGAGGATATTTCCTAGAGAGTAAGCGGAAATCATTTTATCAATTAAAAGGGCAGTTGTTGTAACTGGCCTTTTTTTATGGGGTTTTATCTTTTGATTAAACGGCCCAGAAGCAGAACTTAATGCTGCCCTATCCAAAACAAGCCTGAAAAATGGCCAAACCCATAGCCGACCTGCATTGTCACCCTTCTCTGAAACCGGCCAATAACAAGAATATTTCCGGTTTATGGCCAGGGGTCCGCAATATAACAACAGGGAGGTTATTTAACGGCTTACGGCTGGGAAGCCTCCTTCGCAAATGGGCCATTGGGTTGTTTTTGAAAAACACAGCCAAGTACACACAAAGCAACCTGGATGCCTGCTACAAAGGTAATAACCGCTTGCTTTGCCTTGCACTGTACCCGCCGGAGCGTCCTTTTTTAAGACCAGATCGTCCATTTGATAATGCAACAACCGCCCAGCGCCTGTTACTGCGGTCACTCTTTGCGAACCTTGGGGTGGATCGTAAGATTATTCAGGCATTAACGGGTTTTTCCAAAACCCAAACCCTGGCCTATCTGGACTCGGTTTATAAACAGGAACAGGTAGATTACTTTAAGGACCTGATTCGGGAATATAGCACTGTTCTGCAAGCACATGAAAGCCAGTCTTCGCTTCCGGAATTTCATCAGGCCCCGGCATTCAGACTAATCAGGGATGCCCGGGAACTGGAGGGCCTTGGGCAAAATGAAATAGCAGGGATTTTATCTATAGAGGGGATGCACGCACTGGGGGTCTATCCGCGTGAAGCGCTTTTTGTGGCTGAGACCCTGGAAGATCTCAGAGAGACAGAGCAGGTAGCTGTAAAACAAGCCTTTATCAACAACATTGCACGCTTGAAAGATGAAAACCAGATGCCTTTCACTCCTTTTTTCATCACCCTTTCCCATCATTTCAATAACCTGCTTGCGGGTCATGCCAAGAGTTTCGCCGATGCCCCTAACCGGACTGTTCCCGGTTTTTCGGATGTGTTCAACCAATCCAACGGCCTGGACAGGGGGATCTCTTCTTTTGGACAAAAGCTGATCCGGGAGGAGCTGCTTTCCAGGCACAATGGCCGGCGCATCCTGATCGATACCAAACACATGTCGATGAGGGCCCGGGATGATTACGCCGAAATGGTCAGGACCTATTGGATGGATGAGGGAGACAGGGTTCCCATTATTTGCAGTCATGCAGCCATCAATGGAATCCCCAGTCGTGAGGCTGCCGGGAATTATTCTAATATAAACAGGAATAACCCGGATGCTTATGTAAGTCGCTGGGACATCAACCTGACCGATCAGGATATCCGCGAGGTTTTTGATTCGGACGGGATTATAGGGCTCTGCCTGCATGACGGCCGTATGCCCGGGGGCCGGTTTAAAAAATTATTGCAAGTGGAATCCAGGGCTATGGGGAGTTCTGAAGAAATCCGGCGGATGCATACCCAAATATTCCTGTCGAATGTGTTTCATGTGGTCCGGATCAATCTGGAACATCTGCGCTCTCAAAACCTGGAGGGGGCACAAATCCCCGAAAGCGAGTGTTGGAAGACTATTTGCCTGGGCTCTGACTACGACGGGATCGTAGACCCTTTTGACCATTTTGATACGGCCGCAGATTTTAAGGATTTCAGGCATTATTGCCGAGAGGGGATACGGTATAATTTTTCCCCTCTGGAAGTACGCAAAAAACGGCGGGTATTAAAAATAGATGAAAGGAGGGCCCGCCCGTATACCCCTGAAGAATTTGCTGAATTGCTCATGGGCCATACCCCTGAAGAAATCGTGGATGCCATCTTTTCGGATAACCTGATGAATTTTTTAAAGAAATATTATCGGGAGGGATACCTGAAAGCCTGAGCTTTCAGGCTTATCTGAGAAGAAAAACCCGCTAATCCAGCAAGGCCGTATAGTGCTGGTAACGGTCAAAAATCTGGTTGACGTAGCGATACGGTTCTACCCCTCTTACATATCCGTGTTCAACCACCTCATGGTAATAGTTCTTCGGATAGCTCAGGGCCAGGATCATACTGTCTACATTGCCATCCCAGCAGTATTCATTGAGCCCCTTCACGGCAGCCAATTTCTGTGCATCTTTAACGTGGTTATACCCGCAGTTATAGGAGGCAAGCGCAAATTTGATACGCTGGATAGAATCCGGGACCATGGCAAATTCTTCAACCAGGCGGCTGAGGTATTTGGTTCCCCCGTTTATGCTTTGTACGGGGTCTGTACGGTCCTCAACCCCCAGTTCTGCTGCGGTGGCCGGCATAAGTTGCATCAGGCCCTGTGCCCCTGTCCAGGAGGTAGCTTCCGGGTTAAAGCGGGATTCCTGGTACACCAGTGAAGCCAGAAGGCGCCAATCCCAGCCGAGTTCCCGGGCCTCTTTCTTGATCAGGGTATCATAGGCACTGATCTGGTCTTTGTTAAGGCTGTAAAATTCGCTTTTGATACGCCGGTTAAAACTCCGGCTGTTTTTAAAATACTTATTGTATATGACGTAGAAATCGGTTTGCCGCTTTTCTGAAGCGATCCAGTCATTGGTGGCCTCCAGCAATTTATTTGCTCCTTTGGGCAGCGCCCAGGCAATCCGCTGCGAAAAACTAACCGGCACGCTGATATCCAGAATGGGGTAATTGGAAGCATTGATACGGGCCAGGTTGCGGTCGGCCACGGTGTATTTAATTTTTTTGTCCACCACCTGTTTAATGATTTCATCGGTGGAAAGGTTGCCTTCGAGGGTATCGATAATGATGCTGCCTCCAATTTCGCGCGAAAGGTTTTCCAGTCTTCTCAGGTAGGACGAATTCTTACGTACACTTACCGTATCCCCGATAAGCTGTACCGGGTCCTGAACGAGATGATCCAGGATCTGGTCTCTCGTAAGGCTTCGCCAGTTTGCCGGCTTACGTTGCACCAGCACCTGTTTGGTGAGGTATAAATAGTCTGCAAAGGCCACTTCTTTCTTTCGCTCCTGGGTAACGGCCAGGCCGTGTGCGACAATATCGACCTGCCCCTTTTGCAGGATTTCGAGCATTTGATCCAGGTCACGGGCGACCCGTATTTCCAGTTCCAGATCCAGATGGTTGGCGAGCCTCCGCAGCAGTTCGTACTCATAGCCCATGGTTTGGCCTTTGTAAAGGAAGTAACTGGTTGCACTGTAAGCGATCAGGGCACGGAGCTTTCCGTCTTCACGGATTTGATCCAGATCCCGGGAAGGGCGATCCGGAATAGAAACTTCCCGTCCGGACTCCGAACCGCTCAAGAGACAGGAATTGGCTACTACAAGGAGCAGTAAAAAACTGATAAGCCTTAAAACCATAAGATATCTGCGGATGATCCGGTAAAAGATAAGAAAGAATTTTATAATGGCTTATAAATCGCCTTTATAGGAAAGGGGAATAAGCCGGCTAGCGCTGTGCCAGCGACCCGCTATACTCATTGAAGGAGGTAGCCAGACGGTGGGCTGTTTCATCAAAAAGGCCCGCATTGATTTCCTGGTATACCAGCATGGACAGGGTGAGCAAAAACAATCCCAAAAGGGCTGCCCCGATACGTCCTACGATTAATTTGGTTTCAGGATTCATGGAATATGCATATTGGTTGTTCCCAACAAGTTACGCTATTCCCATGAAATTAACAAAAAATTAAGAAATTAAAACAGACCCAAAGAATACTTCTCTCTTAAGAATTAGTAGAAAATTTGATCTCGGCCTGTTTAAAACAGCTTGTACTGCGGGGGTACAATTCCCTTAAGCCTAAGGTAAACGGCAGCCTGCCCGCGGTGGTGATTGAGGTGTTCTTTTGCCTTGTGCACCCATCCGATGCGCGTCACTTTAAAAGGCCCGCGTTCCACAATCTCGTTAAAAGTACTCGGATCCATGTTCTGAATAGCTGCAATGGCAAAATCAAAACTCTCGGTTGCCAGACGCCTTACTTCAGCTTTTGTCTGAAAAGAGGGCTCTTTCGCCAGGTTTTGACCGGCATATATAGGGGTGGCCCCGGTCCCATTAGCTGTAAGCCCAATAGTACCTTGGGCACTGTGCAGAAATTGTTCGGCATAGGAAAAGCTGCCTTCTGCAGGTTTGAAGCCAAATGCCTCTTCAGGCATGGCATCAATATAGGCCAGTGACATGGTTTTCCCTCTTTCAAAATCGGCAACAAGCGCCTCAATAGTTGCATCCTGCCCATAGGAGACAAGACCGCTGATCAGACAGAGTACAAAAAGTGCATTTTTCATGATGTTTGTATTAAAAGGTTGTTTGTTTTTAAGGAGAATTTATGATGATATAGTATAGGTCTGATATTCAAAAGGATAGTTACAAAAAAATTCATAAAATATTCAGGCTTTCTAAAGAATTATGCCCATCCGGATTGCAATTCCAGAATTTATTGATTAATTAAGACTCAGGATTTCCCTATTAAAAAGCAAAGCACCCTTGAAAAAAGCACCGATTGACCGCGTTGCCAGGCCGGTTAGAAAACTGTTCTCTAAAGATATTGCCCTGGGAATAACCTTACTTATAACGGCACTTATAGCCATGGCCTGGGCCAATTCCCCCTGGGCCACGAGCTACCATCATTTATGGGAAACCAAATTAACGATTGGATTTGAAGGGTTCAAAATCACTGAATCCCTGCATCACTGGATCAATGATGGGCTAATGGCTTACTTCTTCCTTTTGGTAGGCCTTGAAATCAAAAGGGAATTTATCAGTGGCGAATTATCCACGCTAAGGAAGGCAAGCCTCCCCATAGCTGCTGCAATAGGGGGGATGCTCTTGCCTGCATTGATTTATCTGGGGATTAACTGGGGTGGTCCGGGGATGAAAGGATGGGGGATACCAATGGCCACGGATATCGCTTTTGCCGTTGGCCTTATTGCTCTGGCAGGCAAAGCGGTAACAAGTTCTGGAAAGACCTTTCTTACGGCTATGGCTACGGTTGATGACATCGGTGCTATTCTGATCATTGCCCTCTTTCTCAGTTCCGGGATTAATACGGACAGTCTGCTGGCCGGGGGTATTTATTTCGGGATTATGGTCATCGGGAACCTGCTGGGGATCCGTAATTTTTGGTTCTATCTGATTGTGGGTACACTGGGCCTGTGGGTGGCCCTGTTGCTGTCGGGAATTCATGCCACCCTGGCCGGGGTGCTGGCAGCCTTCACCATACCTGCCCGCACGAAACTCTCAGAAATCGATTTTAAGACACGTCTGGAAGAACAAAAATTGCGGTTTGAACAATCTAATTTTACAGATGACCCGCTGCTCACTTCTAAGCAGGTAGAAATAATAAACGAGATAATCAAAGATGGCAAGCGGGCCCTTACCCCTTTACAGCGGGTGGAGGAAAATATTAAACCCTTTGTGAATTATGGGGTGTTGCCGCTTTTTGCACTGGCCAATGCCGGGGTAAGCCTGCAGGGAAATTTTCTCGATATGCTTTTAAACCCTATTGCCCTGGGGGTTATAGCCGGATTGCTGCTGGGAAAATTAGGGGGGGTACTGCTGGCAACACGGCTAACGGTAAAACTCGGAGCGGGTCAATTACCCTCCGGAACCCGCTGGAAAGAGATCACGGGGATTTCATTAATGGCCGGGATTGGCTTTACAATGTCCATTTTTATCGCTGAATTAGCGCTGGAAGATCCCTTACAGCTTCAAACAGCTAAGCTGGGCATTATAACGGGCTCGGTCTTATCTACTTTGTTCGGGCTGGGGGTTCTTAGGTTTTATCGAAAATCCTGATTATTGCATTTCCGATGATGGGTATTTCGGTTATCACTTGTTCCTGCAGGAAAGGAAATTATGGATCAGGGAAGATAGCCCCCTATCTCTTCCAGCATGCGCGCGCACAATTTTCGTTGCTCAAGGATGGTGTCTTCGCCCACTTTAATACTGGACATATAGAAATTCAGATCTGCTATCAATTCCGTGTCGTCCGCTAATTTCCGAAGTACATTTTGAATTCTTTCGGGATGGGCTCCAGGGGAACAGGAGGTCAGTATTTGAAGGTCCCCATCGGTAATATGGCAATGCTCCCAAAGGTAGTTCTGGATATCATGGGGAATCAGCCCCCGGGCTTTTTTGCGGTACGATGGGATTATGCCAACGGTTTGCTGGTAGCGGATCTGCCCACCACCGTAGTAGAATGACATCTTATTCCGCAACTCTGTGCTTTGGATTAGGGACAACTCGCCGGCACTCTTGAGTTCTTCGTAGGTAGATGCTGAAGCAATCACAGGCCAGATCTGGCTGGCATGGAAAAAAGAAACCAGGACTTCCCAATCTGAGGTGCTGTTGTTTTGAATGCCATTGGAATAATCAAGGGCCACCTGTCCGTAATCAAAGACCTGGGCGTAAAACGCGAGGTTTAAATCCAGTATTTCCAGGTCAGTATTGAGATTTTCCTGCAGCCTTTGTAAATACGAAATTTCCCGTTTGCGCTCTTTTTGCTCTTCATTCCAGTTATTGACTTGCAGGGCCAGTAAGATCCCGATCATTACCAGAGCAATTTCCCCAATTGCATAAAGCAGGTATCTAGAAATATGGTTTTTGGATAGGAGCTGCTGGCGTATCCGTCGAAAAAAAGCAATCATGCAGGTTGATTTATCTCTTTCCAAGATAGTTAATTATCTTTAGGTCCGGACAAAAGGGAGGGAATACAAATCGGGAAAATTTTCTGTGTACAAATTCTTAAAAGGGAGAGACCCTGTCCCCGAAATGTAACAAATGTCACATTATAGTTAGGGGCCATCTGCTAACTTTGTGCATCTAATTTGGCACTATGCTTGGAAAAGGCAGTAAGTTATTCAGCATTCTTTTTTTAAAATGCCCCCGCTGTCATGAGGGCGCTTTTTTACAGGGTAATCCATATGAACTCAGTAAATTTAACAAGGTGCGGGAGCACTGCCCCAAATGTGAGCTTAAATATAAAATTGAGCCCAGTTTTTACTACGGTTCCATGTATGTATCCTATGGGGTTGGCGTTGCCCTGGCCATCGCTGTTTATATGCTTATTCTGATTTTTGGACTGGACCTGAGCCTGGTCGGTATTTTTGGTTCAATAGTAGTTGTCCTGGTCTTATTGATGCCCTACATAGGTGCAGTTTCCAAAAGCATCTGGGCTAATTTCTTTTTTAAATACGATAAGAAAATTGCCGAAAAAGTAAGGTAGAAAAGTATGATACAGGAACTGAAAGAAAGTTATGGAAGGGTCTTTGAAGAGGCACTGATTGCTGAAATTGCACAGGTAGGTACTTTTAAGGAAGTTCCGGCCGGCCATAAGCTCATGGAAATAGGGGATTACATCAAAGGGATGCCACTCCTGATTTCCGGGGTTATCAAAATACTCCGGGAAGATGCGGATGGGGATGAACTGCTTTTGTATTACCTGGAACAGGGAGACACCTGCTCAATGACCATGAGTTGCTGCATGGGTCAAACCAAAAGCGAAATCCGCGCTATTGCCGAGACAGACGCCAAACTGATTATGATTCCCATTCGCAAAATGGAAGAGTGGACGGCAAAATACAGGAGTTGGAGGAACTTTGTGTTTGAAAGCTACAACAGCAGATTAAATGAAATGCTCCAAACCATAGACAGCATTGCTTTCCTAAACATGGATGAACGCCTGGTAAATTACCTCAGGGAAAAAGCTCGGGTAAACCAGGATGCCATTATCCGCAATACACATCAGGAAATCGCTTACGATTTGCACAGTTCCCGGGTGGTTATTTCCCGTCTGCTGAAAAAGCTGGAACAGATGGGAAAAATTGAATTACACCGGAATTATATACGAATAAAAAATCTCGATTAAACTTTTCCCAGACAAGGGCTAAAGTGAACCAAACCGTTATGCTTAAAAAATTCTTTCCCATTCTCAGCTGGCTTCCGGCATATCGAAAGGAATACCTTTCCGGTGATGTCTCGGCAGGATTAACTGTAGGCATAATGCTTATCCCACAGGGCATGGCCTATGCCATGATAGCAGGATTGCCCCCTGTTTTTGGATTGTACGCCGCCATGATTCCTCAAATAATATACGCTCTGATGGGGACTTCCAGGCAGCTGGCCGTAGGCCCGGTAGCCATGGATTCGCTGCTGGTTGCATCAGGATTAGGTGCTTTATCCCTTTCGGGCATAGAAGAGTACCTGGCCATGGCTATTTTCCTGGCCCTATTTATGGGGGTGCTGCAAACGGCCTTCGGACTGTTGCGAATGGGGTTCCTGGTCAATTTTCTCTCCCGGCCGGTGATCAGCGGTTTTACCTCGGCCGCTGCCATCATAATTGGCCTGAGTCAGTTAAAACATCTTTTGGGGACCGATATTGAAGGAAGCAACCAAATCCAGATATTATTGCTCAATGCAGCAAAAACCCTTCCAGATACCCATCTGACAACTCTTGTTATGGGTATTTCCGCCATTGTACTAATAAAAATCCTGAAAAAAGTGAGTTCCAGGCTTCCCGGGGCCTTACTGGCGGTTTTTTTAGGAATATTAGTGGTGTATTGGCTCGGTTTGGACTCTTCAGGAGTGCAGATCGTTGGGGAGGTACCCGGCGGACTGCCAGGTTTTGTGGTCCCGGAGGTTCAATGGGAACGGGTATCCCAATTATTTCCGATAGCGCTCACCCTGGCACTTATAGCTTTTATGGAAGCCATCTCTGTTGCAAAGGCTGTGGAGGAAAAACGAGGAGATAATTCGGTTGATGCCAATCAGGAGCTCGTTGCCCTGGGGATGTCCAACATTGTAGGATCTTTTTTTCAGTCGTACCCTACTACAGGCGGGTTCTCAAGAACAGCTGTAAATGAACAGGCCGGGGCGCATTCGGGGATTGCCTCCCTGATCAGCAGCATTGTTGTGGGGCTTACATTGCTCTTCCTGACGCCTGTATTTTATTATTTGCCCAATACTATTTTGGCAGCCATTATCATGGTTGCTGTTTTCGGATTGATAGATTTGAAATACCCGGTACAGCTATGGAGAAACCGCAAGGATGAATTTATATTATTACTGGCGACCTTCCTGCTCACTTTAAGTTTAGGGATCAAAGAGGGTATTTTATTGGGGGTTCTTTTTTCCCTGCTATTGCTGGTTTACCGTATTTCCCATCCGCACATCGCCATCCTGGGCAGGATAAAGGGGACCAATTATTTTAAGAATGTCAACCGCTTTTCGGAAAATATTGAGGTCTTTAATGAATTTCTGATCCTGAGATTTGACGGGCAATTGTTTTTCGGGAATAAGGACTATTTCAGGGCCAGACTGGAATCTGAAATTAAGCGGAAAGGTCCTCTTTTAAAATATGTTATCCTGAATGCTGAAGCGATCAGTTATATAGACAGCACGGCTGTTTTTATGCTCCGCGCCTTGGTAAAGGAGCTTAAATCCAGAAATATACGCCTGCTCCTGGCCGGGGCTATTGGGCCAACTCGGGATATTCTCTACACCAGTGGCCTACTTGACGATATCGGACGGGAAAACCTTTTCGTACGTACCTATGAGGCTTACGAACATTGCCTGGATGCCAGTGAGAAAACCGAGCTGGAGCGGCAAATTTCAACCCAATCCGGGAAACGCCTTGTGTAACTACTGTTACTGTAAGATCGCGGACATCTTTGTTTTTTTGTATAGAATTTTAATACAGTAGTTATGAAAATCGAACAGATTTATACCGGTTGCCTTGCCCAGGGAGCTTATTATATTGAAAGTGAAGGGGAGGTTGCAATAATTGACCCGTTGCGGGAGGTGACCCCCTATATCATGAAAGCACGGCATGAAGGAGCCGAAATAAAATACATTTTTGAAACACATTTCCATGCAGACTTTGTAAGTGGGCACGTAACGCTTTCCGAGAAAACTGGGGCCCCCATAATCTATGGCCCGTTGGCCAACCCCAGCTTTGAAGCCATCATTGCGGAAGACGGACAGGAATTCAAACTGGGAGCGATAAGTATTATTGTTTTGCATACCCCGGGCCATACCATGGAAAGCACTACTTACCTTTTAAGGGATGAAAACGGGAAGGACCACGCCATATTCAGTGGAGACACTCTTTTCCTGGGCGACGTTGGACGCCCCGACCTTGCCCAGAAGGCTGCCGATATGACCCAGGAACAACTGGCTTCTACTCTTTTTGACAGCCTTAGGGATAAAATCATGCCCCTGGCAGACGATGTAATTGTATATCCCGCTCACGGGGCCGGTTCTGCCTGCGGGAAGAATATGATGATGGAGACGGTGGATACACTGGGGAACCAGAAGAAAATGAATTATGCGCTGCGAGCCGATATGAGCCGGGAAGAATTTATTAAGGAAGTTACCGATGGCTTGCTACCTCCTCCACAGTACTTCCCTTTAAATGTGAAATTGAACAAAGAGGGATATGAGGATGTGGAAAAGGTATTGGAACGTGGAACACGCGAACTCAGCCCGGAGGCTTTCGAAGCGGCAGCCAATGAGACCGGGGCACTGGTTCTGGATGTCCGCAGCGAGGATAACTTTGCTAAAGGTCATATTCCAAGATCTGTATTTATAGGGCTTGACGGAAGCTTTGCCCCCTGGGCAGGAGCCCTGATTGCCGATGTAAACCAACCCATACTTCTGGTTGCCCCTGAAGGAAGGGAAGAAGAAGCCGTTACCCGTTTATCACGGGTAGGGTTTGACAATACCCTCGGGTATTTAAAAGGGGGATTTGCGGCCTGGAAAAAGGCCTCAATGGAATACGATATCGTGAGCCCGATTAAGGCAGATGCGTTAAAAACCCGCCTAAAGGAGGAAGAAATTCAGGTCTTTGACGTGCGCAAAGAAAGCGAATACCTTTCAGAGCACCTGAAGGGTGCCGAGAACACACCTCTTGATTTCCTCAACGATCACTTGAGCCTTTTCCCCAGCGAAAAAGTATTTTACCTGAATTGTGCCGGGGGATATAGAAGTATGATAGCCGCTTCCATCCTCAAGAGCCGGGGGATACACAACCTGGTGAATATTGAAGGAGGCTTTAAGGCCATGAAGGAGGCAGGGCTGCCGGTAACAGATTATGTATGTCCGTCAACCCTGTAGACGGTTTGCATTAAGTTGTAAAAAAATAACAGTTTGTGTAACCATTGTTACTGTGCCTGGAAGTTGGAAGTAGTACTTTAGAGGTATAAGAGTTAAGAGCAAACTGTCTTAGACAGGAAGACTTTTAGAATGGTTGAGTTGATTGTTTTTAGTAAAGGGCGGCCTGTCAGAATGCAGGCCGCTTTTTTTATTCAAATCTTTAAAAGAAAGTAGTATGAGAACCATAGGACTTATAGGGGGGACCTCATGGCACTCCACTATCCCTTACTATCGGCTGATTAACGAAGGGGTTGGGAAAGTCATAGGGGAGCAGGCCAATCCTGAACTGATCCTTTACAGCATTAATATTGAATTGATGCGGGAGCAAGACCGGCCAAAAATCTATCGGAAATATACTGAGGTGGCACAGAAGCTTGAGGCAGCGGGAGCAGAAGCTATTGTGATTTGTGCGAACACCCCCCATATGGTTTATGAACAGGTACAGCCAAAAATAGGGATACCGTTTTTACATATTTCCCATGCAATTGGGACCGAAGCAAAGCGCCTGGGGTTGAAAAAGCTTGGTTTGCTGGGCAATAAACCCACCATGACGGGGGATTTTATCCCCAAAATCCTCGAGGAGTCTTATGGTATAGAAACCATCATACCCAAAGCCAACTGCCTGCAACAGGCACACCAATATGTCTCAACCGAGTTGACACAAGGCAAATTCACCCCCGAGGCGAGAAAATTCTTCCTCGATCAGGTAAATTTGCTCAAAAAGAGGGGCGCTGAAGGAATTATTTTGGGCTGCACAGAGCTACCACTTTTATTAAAAAAAGGGGATGCGGATATTCCACTGCTCCCTACCACCCAGCTGCATGCCCAGATGGCTGTAGATTATATTTTAAAAAATGACCACAACGCATAGACTTTTGTCAGTACTATTTTTGGCAGCCTGCTTGATTGCAGGCCTGACCGGGCTCAGGGCGCAGGTAACGGATGCTGCCTATGAGGCTACCCTGGAGCGATTACTCTCAGACCGGGTTCCCGTAATCGGGGTTTCTGAGGCAGTAAAACAAGACCATACGGTTTTTCTGGATGCCCGGAAAAAGGAAGAGTATGAGGTTAGCCATATCCCAGGGGCCATTTGGGTGGGGTTCAGCAAGTTTGATATTGAAAATATCCCCGAAGGGCTTAAAGGAAAGGACCTTGTGGTCTATTGTTCTGTAGGGTACAGAAGCCAGAAAATAACGCGTAAACTCAGGCGGGCCGGATATACCCGGGTAAGAAATTTATACGGGGGGATTTTTGAATGGATAAACCAGGGCCATCCGGTGGTTGATGAGCAGGGGACTACCCAAAACATCCACGGGTATAACAAAAAGTGGGCAAGCTGGCTGCGCAACGGGAATGTCGTCTACTGAACGGACACTAAAAAATATCCTATCTGAGTCTTGGGAAAGCCCTAAACCAAATCTTCTTTAGTTAGGCTTGTCCCGCTTGCCAAATCCGTATATATTCTGATGCACAAAATCCTTTGGGAAGTTTTCATCTCCGGGGAAACCCAGGGGGATGGTGCCGCTGTCTTCGGGTATATAATTGGTTTTAAAAAGGTAATCCCAAAGACTGAGGCTGATCCCGAAATTGACTCCGTATTTTCCTTCAGGCAAGGTGTAAGAATGGTGATAGAGGTGCATGACGGGATTATTGAAAATATATTTAAGCGGTCCCCAGGTAATTTTGATATTGGAGTGGTTCAGGTGGCCGATGGCAATGGCTGTAAAATGGACAATATATGCCTGTTCGGGTTCAAAACCACCCAGGATCATAACCCCAAATGTCTTCAGGGGCTTATACAGTATGTTTTCCATCCAGTGATATCGAAGGTGCGCTGCAAACCCCATTTCCTTAACACTGTGGTGAACCTTGTGAAATTGCCATAGAATGGGGTATTTATGCAGTAAAATATGGGTGAACCACTGTACAAAATCCAGCACTACAAAAAACACGAGTAACTGCACCCAAGCGGGCCAGGCTCTGGTGTCGATGATAGCCAGGGCGTTGGCCGCAATGCCAAGATCTCTGAAAAGGACTTCCAGAAATTTATAGAATCCGCTAATGGCAATAGCGAAGAGGAAAAAATTGAAAAACATATAAAAGGCATCCAGCCAGAAATCCTTGCGGAATATAGATTGTTGTTTTCTCCAGGGGAATAGGATTTCCAGACCCCATACGATAAGGGAAATTGCAATTAATCCCCAAAAATAATTGGTATACCAGGGGACCTCAAAAAGGATGGATTTCCAGGTCCAGTTTATCGTTCCCATAAATGCGTTGCCAAAGGCTTCCAGATACTTTTCCATAGCTATTGAAATATTGTTGTAATACTATCTAATGTTACCAGTGCTGAGGGGTCAGCACTCCATTCGAGCCAGGAACCATCGTAATTCCTTACTTGTCGGTATCCCAGCAGTTCGGAGAGCACAAAACTGGTATGTGCAGATCGAACCCCTGAATGGCAATAGGCTACAATACTAGTCTTCGTTTTTAATCCTCCGTATATTTTTTGAAGTTCTTCCGGACGTTTAAAGGTTTTATTTCCATGGTAATCCACTGTACTGGCCCAGTCCAGGTGCAGGCTTCCGGGAATCCTTCCTGCCCGGGCGGCTCCTTTCTTCTGTCGTTTCCCATAGTATTCATCAGCAGTCCGGGCATCCAGGATTGCCCAGTTTTCGTCCCCCAGGATGGTGGTTACTTCTTCTTTGTTTATAAGCAAGTCCGGATTTGAGGGCCCTTCGAAATGAAAATCCCGGGCTTGCAACCGGATGTAAATGTCTGTGGTTTTGCCACCGGCGGCCTGCCAGGCATGCAGCCCGCCATTGAGCAGGCGAACCCTGTTAAAGCCGTATACCTTCAGTACCCACCAAAGCCTTGCAGCGTCGCAATTTGCCTGGTCATCATAAAGGATCAACTGATCATTCTGGCCAACTCCAAGTTCTGAAAGCAGCTGTTCTACAGCCTCCTTTGCAGCCATGAGCCCTTTTCCGGGAAATTGCTGATCCTCTATATCACTTCGCCATACAGGAATGGAATTGGGAATGTGACCCGCATTGAAATCTGCCATTCTGCGAAAATCAATGATTTTAACGCTGTCACTGCCTATGATTTCCTGCAATTCTGCAACCTCAATCAGAGCCTCCTCGTTGTAATATTTAAGTACAACCGGCTCGGCTTCCTGCCGGCAGGAAGCCATTATGAGCCAGAGAATTATAATATGTTTAATCTTCCAGGGCATACCACTCTATATCTACTAAGTTTTGTCTGCGGCCCTTGTTTTCAGGGGCATAATAAGTAGCCAGGTAGTTTACTATAATGGCTTCATTATTCCCGAGGTCCCATAAATTCTGCGTTTCCTGCATCCAGCGTATGGTGGCGGTCCACCCTTCTGCAGTCATTCGGTTTTGGGTCACCAGCCGGGCAGAATGGCAATTGGTGCAATTATTGACCACGGTCATCAGGCCCTCTCCTTCAACAAAGCCGGTACGCAGGTGTACCCCGTTTTCAATCTTATCATAGTCATCTTCAGCAACCACAGTTTGTTCGGCTATGGCCATCTCGGGTTGCGGTTTAAAGGCACTGAGGTTCGGATCAATCATCAGGTAAACCAAAAAGCCGCCTATAAGTGTAAACACCGCAAATACCACTCCCATCATACGGTAAATTTGCCGGGCGCTCTCCTGAAATTTGTCTGGACCTTCCATCAGGTTATTTTTATTGCAATCCGGTGGCAGGCATTATTCAGGTATCCTTTAGGGTTCCACCCTGGGAGCACCATCGGTTGTGAGTTCCCCTGGCTGTCTTCTGCCTTTGCCCATAGCTCGTAATAGCCTTTTTTTGGAAATCGAACCGAGCCCGAAAAACGCTGCCAGGCCAGGCGATTAGCCGGAGGTTCCAGGCGGCATTCCTGCCAGCTGCTTCCGAAGTCTATGGAATAATAGACTTTGCGGACTTCCAGTTCCCCTGCCCAGGCATGTCCTCTGAATTCCAAAGACCGACCCAGTGGAAGGGCAGCCCCTGTTTTGGGATAGGTAATCAACGATTTTACAGGCATGGATTCAATAATGCACATATCTTCATCTGCCACTTTTTCGCCCGGGGCAACTGGTGTGCAGGGAACCCTGTAAGAAGTTCCGCCCATTTTTTCCCCATCGTGTACTTTGTTTCGTATGCTGAGGCGGGTAAGCCATTTCCCGGATACCGAAGCAGGCCATCCGCCGGCGACCAGTCTGAGGGGGTATCCATGTGCCAGGGGGATATTGGCCCCGTTCATTTGAAAAGCTACAAGAGTTTCATCCTGCAGTGCTTTTTGCATAGGAATCCCCCTTGAAATGGGCTCCTTTTCAGTATCTCCGCTGAGGTGCTGGTCGGCAGCATGGTAACCTATATAGACTGCATCCGATTGATAACCCACATCCTCCAGCAGGTCTTTGAGGCGAACCCCTGTCCACTCGGCACAACCCACTGCCCCAACCGTCCATTGGTTTCCCTTTGCGGGGGGGTTAAATTCACTGCGACCATTGCCCCCGCATTCCAGTGTTAACCGATAGGTGTATTGCGGGAACCTGGATTTCAATTCCTTTAGGCTGTAGGTTTTTGGGTTTTTGACCGATTCCCCGTCAAATCGGAGTTCCCAATTCGCCACATCGATATTTTCAGGAATCTTGCCATTGTTGCGAATAAAAAGAGACTTATTCGGGGTAATGGCGTCATCCAACAAATGGGCCCGGGCCTCAATATTCCAGGGTTTATCGTTAAGGACTACCATATCGGGGTCCTTGTTGAACATTTTAAAGGGATCGGGATCCTGTAGTCCCAATAGCGGAATACCTGAAGGCAGGTATTTCCCAAATACGATTTCCGTTCCCAGGGCAGCGGCAAAAACGGACAGGGTGGATCTCTCAATAAATTTACGACGTTCCATAGAGACTGATGCTAGAATTTATAAACTTAGGTTTTTTTGAAAAAAAGCTCTGTAACCTTTGTTACAGATTTGAAATATTGGGTTGCCCAGTACTTGTATACGGTTATTCCCAGTGGGATGAAAAACGTTTGATTCAGAATGAAACTGGCTTGGAGAATAAGGGTTCCAATGTAACAAAGGTTACAATTTTCCCAAAGAGGGTTTCGTAAATTTACTATTGAATAAATGACTTAGCCATGGATAAACATTTTGAAATTTTAGTTATCGGTGGAGGAACAGCTGGCATAATGACGGCAGCCCAGTTTCTTCAAAAAAACAAATCCCTGAAAATCGGGATTATTGACCCTTCTGACACCCATTATTACCAACCTGCCTGGACCCTGGTCGGAGCAGGAACATATGACTACCAGAAAACTGCCCGTCCCATGAAGTCCGTTATCCCAAAAAGGGCAACATGGATACAGGAAAGCGTCGATACATTTAAGCCCGAAGCCAATGCAGTTACCACTACTGCCGCAGTGGAATATACCTATGACTATCTGGTTGTGGCCCCCGGGCTGACGTATGACCTAAGCCTTGTGCCTGGGCTTGCAGAAGCGCTGGATAAGGGAGTGGTTTGCAGCAATTATACCGATCCGGAACACACCTGGGAGGTGATAAAGAACTTTAAGGGAGGCACAGCCCTGTTTACCCAACCTACCACGCCAATCAAATGCGGGGGTGCTCCACAGAAAATTATGTACCTGGCCGAAAGCCATTTCAGAAAAGCCGGGGTTCGCGAGAATACCACAGTGGTGTTTGCAACACCGGGGACAACCATTTTTGGGGTTCCTGAGGTCAAGAAAACCCTTTTGGAAGTAGTAGACCGCAAAGACATCAATTTGCGATTTGGCTATAAACTGGTTAAGATTGACGGGCCCAATAAAATTGCCTGGTACCAGTTTGCCGATCACGAGCACGAATACAACCATAAGAACATCAAAATCGAAAAAGATGGAGACCTGACCGGAATCCACTATGACATGCTTCATACGGCTCCGCCCTCGGTAGCTCCCAAATGTGTCCGGGAATCTTCCCTGGCCAACGAAGCTAAGTGGCTCGATGTGGATAAGCACACCTTACAGCACCATAAGTTTCCTAATGTATTTGGTCTGGGAGATGTTGCCGGGATACCGGCATCCAAAACGGGCGCTGCCATCCGAAAACAGGTTCCTGTGGTAGTTGCTAATATTATGGCACTGCTTGCTACCCAGAAAATAACTGAGAAAGCCTACAACGGGTATTCCTCCTGCCCCATTGTAACAGACTACGGAAAAATGGTGCTGGCTGAATTTGACTACGACAATAATTTTACTCCGGACCCAAAACTAAAGCAGATGCTGATCTGGGACTCTTCCAAAGAGCACTGGAGGTTATGGATGCTTAAGAAGTATGGCTTGCCCTATCTATACTGGAACAAAATGCTGAAGGGGAAAGAGGTTTAACATGGAGCCTGTGTGACTCAGGTTACACGGGAATCACATAAATGTTGCTATTATTGCGCTTTTAATTAATATAAAAACAACAAACTCTGATGGACTGGATTATGCAACCCTGGCCCTGGTACGTATCCGGGGCGGCCATTGCAATGGTTATGCTATTACTGATGCTGGTTGGCAAAAATTTTGGAATGTCTGCCAACTTGCGAACGTTTTGTACCATTTGCGGGGCCGATAAAAAATCTGATTTTTTCAAATTCGACTGGGCCACCCAGAAATGGAACCTGATCGTAGTTGCCGGGGCTATTATCGGTGGCTTTATAGCTTCTCAATTGCTGACCGCAGATCCGGCGGTTATGATCAACCCGGATACGGTCGCCGAATTACAAACCCTTGGATTTAATAGTGCCGGAAAGGCCTATATGCCGGATGAACTATTTTCCCTGCATGCCATGACAAATGTCAAAAGCATCAGCTTGCTGGCATTAGGCGGGTTTTTGGTTGGTTTTGGTGCGAGATATGCGGGTGGCTGTACCTCCGGGCATGCCATTTCGGGACTGAGCGACCTCCAGTGGCCGTCTCTGATAGCCGTTATCGGATTTTTTGTGGGTGGTATGATCATGATTTACTTCCTGTTCCCCTTAATATTTTAAAAAATGAGAAGCATTATATACTTATTGATCGGAATCTTTTTTGGGATTACCATGTTTAAATCCGAGGCTGCTTCCTGGTTCAGGATATACGAAATGTTCAAGTTTGACGCCTTCCATATGTATGGGATTATTGGTACAGCAGTGGTACTCGGGGTCATATTTGTTCAGATACTCAAAAGGTTCCGACTGAAATCCTTTTACGGGGAACCCATAGAATTTTGCCCCAAGGCCAGGAGTGTCCCCAGATATGCCATAGGCGGGGTGATCTTCGGTTTGGGATGGGCCCTTGCGGGAGCTTGCCCCGGCCCCATGTTTACTTTGGTAGGGGCAGGCTATGTACCCATTTTAATCGTGATTGTGGCCGCAGTTCTGGGAACTTTTGTATATGGGCTGTTACGGGATAAATTGCCACATTAATACTAGCGGAACAACAGTATAACTGCACCGGCGGCCGTAAGGATGAGGATCATTTTCCGGTAGAAGCTGTCCGTTATCCACTTAACCAGCCTGATCCCTGCAAACAATCCCGCCAACAAGGCCGGAAGGAGGTACAGATTGGTCTGGATGACCTCAAAAGTGATGGTTTCCCAGACAAAAATATGCAGGGGTAATTTTACCAGGTTTATCAGCAGGAAGAGCCAGGCGGCGGTTCCGATAAAGACATTTTTGGGTAATCGCATCGCAAGGAAATAGATGTTTGAAAACGCCCCGGCCAGGTTGCCGATCATGGTGGTAATTCCCGCCATAATTCCCATAAACCCTGCAAAAGCCCAATGGGAAGGTACGCTCTTGGATCTTCGCAAATCCCACCAGTACATCATCAGGACACTGAACATAATGATTCCGGCCATTGCCCATTTAAACTGTTTTTCCGGAAGATCTTTCCCGATTAGCATGCCAAAGAAGATTCCCAGAAGTATCCAGGGCAGGAACCTTCTGATATATTCCCATCGGGCATGACGGTTGTAATACACCACGGCGAAAATATCACCGCAAATCAAAAGAGGTACCAGTGTACCGGTAGATTGTCTTGCCCCAAAGGCAAGGGCCATAAGGGTAACGATCAAAACCCCAATCCCCTTTATCCCGGATTTGGAAAGGCCCAGCACAAAACTTCCCGAAAGCGCGAGAATAAATGTAGTAACCGTAAGATTGAGGACGTCTGGGAGGGTGCTCATAGGTTGGTATCCTGCTGTAAAGGTATCCCAAAAAATAATATCTTTATCGCTAAACCACAGCCAACCTATGCAACTCAGCACCTTAGATTATGCACTAATCATTGGGTTTTTCAGTATCGTTTTAATCATTGGAATTGTCGTTTCCAAAAGGGCCGGAAAAGACACCACCGAATTCTTTCTCTCCGGGAGGAATATGCCCTGGTGGCTACTGGGCTTCTCCATGGTTGCCACTACCTTTTCTACCGATACCCCGAATCTTGTAACCGATATTGTTCGCAGCAACGGGGTGTCCGGCAACTGGGTGTGGTGGGCTTTTTTGCTTACCGGGCTGTTAACTGTGTTTGTATACGCCAAGTTATGGCGGCGTTCCAATGTGGCAACAGATATGGAATTCTATGACCTGAGATATGGCGGAAAACCCGCTCACTTCCTCAGGGGCTTCCGCTCTATTTACCTCGGGATTTTCTTCAATATAATGGCCATGTCTGCAGTTACTCTGGCTGCGATTAAGATCGGACAGGTAATGCTTGGGCTCAGCCCGGTGCAAACTGTACTGATCGGAGGGGTAATTACAGTTGTTTTTAGTGCCGTTGGAGGATTCAGAGGGGTAGTCTATACAGATCTGATCCTCTTTTTTGTCGCTATTATCGGAGCGGTTGGCGCCGCAATTTATCTGGTAAATCTTCCTGAAGTAGGGGGCGTTTCCGCTCTTGTCAGCCATGAAAATGTAAAGGGTAAAATAGCTATTTTACCGAATTTTTCGGATACAGAGGCCTTGATTGGGATTCTGGTAATCCCGCTTGCGGTACAGTGGTGGAGTGCCTGGTATCCGGGAGGAGAACCCGGGGGAGGGGGTTATATCGCCCAGCGGATGCTGGCTGCGAAAAATGAAAAACACGCTATTGGGGCCACCTTCTTTTTCAATATCATGCATTATGCACTGAGGCCCTGGCCCTGGATACTGGTGGCCCTGGCATCGCTAATTGTATTTCCGGATATTGCCAGTATACAGGAGGCTTTTCCCAATATTGACAATTCGAAATTGGGGAACGACCTGGCGTATTCCGCCATGCTGACCCTCTTGCCCAGCGGCCTGCTTGGAATTGTTCTGGCTTCGCTGGGAGCGGCTTATATGTCTACCATATCTACCCACCTGAACTGGGGCTCTTCATATGTCGTTAACGATTTTTATAAACAGCAAATACACCCCGTGGCGTCGGAGAAGGAACTGGTACTGGTAGGACGTATTACTACAGTACTCCTGATGGTCTGTAGTGCCATCTTTGCGCTCTTCCTGACCAATGCCTTGCAGCTCTTCGATATTATCCTGATGTTCGGGGCCGGAACCGGCCTAATTTTTATCCTGCGGTGGTTTTGGTGGCGCATCAATGCCTGGAGTGAAATATCTGCCATGTTTGTGAGCGGCCTGGTTTCATTACTTTTCAATCTGAGCGATGTGGGGTCACAGCTTTTCGGGGGACAGCTCAGCAGTGGGGCAATGGCTGAAGGACTGTTGCCGGGATGGAGCAAATTCCCTTCAGTTGTTCTGATTACAACGGTGGTATGGCTGGTAGTAACTTTTCTAACCCCTTCCGAAAAACCTGAAATCCTGCGTTCCTTTTACAGGAAAATCCAACCGGGAGGCCCAGGCTGGAAGAAAGTGGTTGAGGATGCAGCGGTGGAAGGAGAGCAGATCGTATTGCAGCCGGGCAAATGGAGTGTCCCCAAGGGTATCCTGGCCATGATTCTGGGTTGTATCCTGGTATATAGCTGCATGTTTGCCACTGGGAACTGGATTTATGGAAATTATACCCTGGCGCTGATACTTACAGCAGTGGTGCTCCTGGCAGGCTGGCTGTTATTGAAGGTTTGGAAACAATTAAAAGGCGAAATACTGTAAAACTATGAAGGAAAGAATCATTTCGGTCGACATTTTCAGAGGGCTTACCATTGCATTGATGATCCTTGTGAATACCCCGGGTACCTGGTCTGCGGTTTACCCGCCACTGCTGCATGCCCAGTGGCATGGGTACACGCCAACAGACCTCGTATTTCCCTTCTTTCTTTTTATAGTAGGGACCTCAATTGTATTTGCCTACCGCAATAAACAGGCCGGGCCGGCAGCTATCCGAAAGATCAGCATCCGCAGTTTGAAGTTGATTGGCCTGGGGATTTTTCTGGGGGCTTTCTCCCTGGATTTCCCATTTATTGTACCCTTTGAGGAAATACGGTTCCCGGGGGTGCTGCAGCGTATAGGGGTCGTTTTCTTTATCACCGCCTTGTTGTTTCTCTATACGAATTGGAAAGTCCTTTTGGGGATAAGCATCAGCGTTCTGCTCGGGTATTGGATATGGATGGGATTTATCCCCCTGGATGGAGTGGCACCAACCCTGGAACGGGCTGCAAACAACTGGGCCAATTATATAGATTTGCAGGTTTTCGGTACGCATATGTACAAAGAGGACTATGACCCGGAAGGCCTTCTCAGTACCTTGCCAGCCGTGGTCACTGCCATTCTTGGGGTCTTTACAGGCTTGCTGCTTTCATCACAGAAACAGGGAAAACTCAAATGGATGATTGTAATGGGCATCGTTTTGTTGCTGCTGGGCAGTCTGTGGCATATGGTTTTCCCGATCAACAAAGCCCTCTGGAGTAGTAGTTTTGTTTTGGTTACCGCCGGCTGGGCGAACCTGGTGCTGGCCCTGATCTATTATCTTACCGATATCCGGGGGCTACAGTTTGGGAGTATTTTCAAATATGCAGGGGCAAATGCCATAACGGTCTACTTCCTGTCGAGCTTTTTTACCAAATTGTTTTACCTGATCAATATGGGCAATGGACAATCCCTGCATGAATGGTTGTTCAGGAACATTTATGTATATGAGGGGGTATCCATGAAATTTTCATCCCTGCTGTACGGATTAACAGTGGTTGCCTTTTACTTGCTGCTGGGCCTGTATATGTATCGGAAGAAAATCTTTATCAAGGTTTGACCCTAGTTTTTTTCAAGTAGCCGGGCCACGTATTTCCCGATGAGGTCAAATTCCAGGTTTACAATACTGCCCACCTCATACTCCTTAAAACGAGTATGTTCATAGGTATAGGGGATTATTGCCACACTGAATTTGCCTGGGGAGGAATGTACCACGGTCAGGCTTACCCCGTCTACGGTAATGGAGCCTTTTTCAATAGTAACCTGCCCTTTTTCCTGCGGGTATTCAAAAAAATATTCCCAGCTTCCATCCCGGGTTTCGATCCGGGCACAATGTGCGGTCTGGTCTACATGCCCCTGCACCAAATGCCCGTCCAGGCGTGCTCCCAGCACCATGGCCCTTTCCAGATTAACCAGGCTGCCGGGTTTAAGGGATCCCAGGTTGCTCCGGTTCAGGGTTTCTTCTATGGCGGTAACGGTATAGGTATCGCCGCTAATTTCAACTACTGTCAGGCAAACCCCGTTATGGGCAAGGCTCTGGTCTATTTTGAGCTCCGGAGCCAGGGAGGAGGTAAGGCTGATGTGCAGGTTACTGCCTTCTTTTCTTAGTTGACTCACCTTCCCGAGGGTTTCGATTATTCCGGTAAACATAGTATAGCTAAATTGAGTAAGTTTGCGATGCTTTCTAATTTGCAAAGTTACATCTTTCATGCAGGACCGCGAGGATAAAATTAAAGTTGGAATATCCATTGGAGATCTCAATGGCATCGGGGGCGAGGTTATTTTAAAAAGTTTCGAGGATACCCGAATGCTTGATTTTTGCACCCCGGTGATATTTGCCTCCACCAAAACCATTTCTTTCCAGAAATCCCATTTGGGCATGGAGATGAATTTTCATGGAATACAGGATGCTTCGGATGCCATCGACGGGAAAATTAATGTTGTAAACGTGTGGAAAGACAGCCCGGATATTCACTTCGGAAAGGCAACCGAAACTGGCGGAAGTTATGCCATACAGTCTTTGAAGGCAGCGGTAAAGGCCCTTCAAGAGGAAAAGGTGGATATTTTGGTCACTGCACCTATCAACAAAAAGACCGTTCAAAGCGAAAATTTCAGTTTCCCGGGACATACGGATTACCTCGCAAAGGAACTGGGAGGGAAAAGCCTGATGTTTATGGTTACGGATACTTTAAAGATCGGGCTCTTAACAGACCATGTTCCCGTAAAGGATGCACCGTCACTCATTAGCCCTGAACTGATAAATGATAAGGTAAAGGCCATGAATGATTCTCTTAAGCGGGATTTCGGGATTCGGAAACCCCGGATCGCCGTTCTGGGAATCAATCCGCATAGCGGGGATGAGGGGGTCATCGGAAAGGAAGATGAGGAGGTCCTGAAACCCAGCCTTAAAAAACTAAACGATTCCGGCTATCTGGTATTCGGACCCTATGCAGCGGATACTTTTTTTGCCTCGGATAATTACCTCAGCTTTGACGGGATCCTTGCCTGTTATCACGACCAGGGATTGATACCCTTCAAAACGCTTTCTTTTGGAAAGGGGGTTAATTTTACCGCCGGCCTGTCCCGCATCAGGACCTCCCCCGATCATGGAACAGCTTTTGAGATAGCCGGGCAAGGCAAAGCAGATCCTTCGTCCTTTAAAGAAGCAATGTTTACCGGGATACAGATTTACCGCCATAGATCAGAATTTGATGAGCTGCATAAAAACCCCCTGAAAAAGCAAAAATTAAGGCGGTCTGGAAAGGGGGCGAAGGAGTCATAAATAAGTTGCAGAATAATTGACTTTTTACAAAAAAAGGGTATCTTTGCACGCCCTAATTGAATGGAAACGAAGATGAGGCATAAGGAATTTACGATTCCTTTTTCGGGTTTGAAACTAGGGAAGCATCATTTTGAATTTCAAATTGATAACGCGTTCTTTGAGTCTTTTGATTACGATGAGTTTAATGCAGCAAGTATTAAACTCGAAGTAATTCTCGAGAAAATGAGCACCATGATGGAATTGGAAATCCGGTCTTCCGGCTGGGTTAACCTGGCGTGTGACATCACCAACGAGCCGTATGACCAGCCCATTTCATCTACCCTGGAATTGGTAATTAAGTTCGGGGAAGAGTACAATGACGAAGATGACGAAATATTGGTATTACCCCACGGGGAACACCAGTTCAACATCTCGCAGTACGTTTATGAAATGCTTGTTTTGGCAGTACCTAGCAAACGGGTCCATCCCGGGGTTGCTGACGGAAGCCTTAAGTCTGAGGCTTTAAAAAAACTCGAGGAATTACAACCCAAAGAGACCAAAGGAGATAAAGAGAATACAGATCCCAGATGGGACGCATTAAAAAATTTATTAACGGATAAAAAATAGATTAACATGGCACATCCTAAAAGAAAAACTTCGAAGACCAGAAGGGATAAGAGAAGGACGCATTACAAAGCAACTGCTCCTACGCTTGCCACTGACCCGACTACCGGTGAAGTACACCTGTACCACCGTGCGCACTGGCATGAAGGTAAGTTGTATTATCGCGGCCAGGTTTTGGTAGACAAGACTGAGGAGGCCAGCGCCTAATCAAGAAAATATTATGTATTGAACTCCCGCTTAGAGAAGTGGGAGTTTTTTTATAGCCATACTACATTCAAAAAGGCTGATTTTTGGGATAGAATTCCCAAAAAATACTTATTTTTCACGAATTTTGAAGGATTTTCACAGGCTTCCTTTACAAAAACGACGATTGTAATGAGTACTATTTCGGCAGCGATTACCGCTGTAGGAGCATATGTTCCCGAATACAAACTTACCAATGCCATTCTTGAAACCATGGTAGATACCAATGACGAGTGGATCACCACCCGTACCGGGATCAAGGAGCGGAGGATTTTAAAGGATAAAGACAAAGGAACCTCCTATCTGGCAATCAAAGCCGCCGAAGACCTCATAAAGAAGCGCAAGCTGGATCCGGCCGAGATAGACCTGGTAATTTTGGGGACAGCTACCCCGGATATGCCCGTGGCAGCCACAGCCGTTTATGTTGCTGCTAAAATAGGAGCGGTAAACGCCTTTGCTTATGACCTGCAGGCGGCCTGTTCCAATTTCCTCTACGGGATGTCTACCGCTGCCCGATACATTGAATCCGGTCGTTACAAAAAGGTACTGCTCATTGGGGCAGATAAAATGTCATCCATAATTGATTATACAGACCGAACCACCTGTATTATCTTTGGAGATGGTGCGGGCGCCGTTTTATTTGAACCCAATACGGAGGGTCTGGGCCTGCAGGATGAATTTTTACGGTCCGATGGGAACGGAAGGGAGTTTTTAAGGATTGAAGCGGGGGGCTCGTTGATGCCTCCTTCAGAGGAAACCGTTAAAAACAAACGACACTTTGTCTTTCAGGACGGAAAATCCGTATTCAAGTTTGCCGTATCCAATATGGCTGATGTTTCTGCTAAAATAATGGAGCGCAATAATTTGTCGCATGAAGATGTGCACTGGCTGGTTCCGCACCAGGCGAATAAACGTATTATAGATGCTACGGCAAATCGGATGGGCCTGGAACATTCCAAGGTGATGATGAATATCGTTAAATACGGGAATACCACTTCCGCAACGCTGCCCCTCTTATTGCACGATTATGAAAAGCAGCTTAAAAAAGGCGACAATCTGGTATTCGCCGCTTTCGGAGGCGGATTTACCTGGGGAGCCATTTACCTGAAATGGGCATATAATTCGTAAATTACTAACAACAAACTAAACCTTAACTCATGGATATCAAAGAAATTCAAAGCCTGATCAAGTTTGTGGCCAAGTCAGGAGCCAGTGAAGTAAAACTGGAAACGGATGATATTAAGATAACCATTCGCACTGGGAGCAGTAGTGGCAGCGGAGAAACTACTTACGTACAGCAAATCCCGATGCCTTCCCAGGCGATGCCGCAAATGGGGGCCGCACAACCTGCTGCACCCGCCGCTCCGGCGCCGGCTGAACCTAAAAAGGAATCGGAAGAAGACTCCAAGTACATAACTATAAAGTCTCCCATCATCGGAACTTTTTATCGCAAACCCTCTCCGGACAAGCCTTCTTTTGTTGAGGTTGGGGATACCATCTCTAAAGGAGATGTGCTCTGTGTAATTGAGGCGATGAAACTCTTTAACGATATTGAGTCTGAAGTTTCCGGGAAAATCGTAAAAGTACTGGTAGACGATTCGTCTCCTGTTGAATTTGATCAGCCACTCTTCCTGATAGATCCTTCTTAGGCATTGCTTAAGCAATTCTGGGAACTCTGGACTGAGTATAATAAAGAACTACCAAGAGAAGAAGCACTATGTTTAAAAAGATATTGATTGCCAACCGGGGAGAAATAGCCCTCAGGATTATCAGAACCTGCAAGGAAATGGGCATTAAAACGGTTGCGGTATACTCTAAGGCCGACGAGGAAAGCCTGCATGTTCGCTTTGCAGATGAGGCAGTTTGTATCGGGCCTGCCCCTAGCAGTGAATCCTACCTGAAAATACCCAACATCATAGCAGCCGCCGAAATCACCAATGCTGACGCCATTCACCCGGGTTACGGATTCCTTTCTGAAAACTCAAAGTTCTCCAAAATCTGTGCAGAACACGAGATAAAATTTATTGGAGCTACAGGGGATCAGATCGATAAAATGGGGGATAAGGCTACTGCAAAGGCTACCATGAGGGAGGCCGGAGTGCCAACCATTCCCGGTTCTGAAGGCCTGCTAAAAGATGCTGCCGATGCCAAGAAAATTGCCAAAAAAATGGGCTATCCGGTTATGATAAAGGCCACAGCCGGAGGTGGAGGAAAAGGGATGCGGGCCATCTGGAAAGAAGAAGACCTGGAGAAGCAGTTTGAAAGTGCTGTTAAGGAAGCAACCGCTGCCTTCGGAAACGGAGGGATGTATATGGAAAAACTCATTGAGGAGCCCCGCCATATTGAAATACAGGTAATCGGAGACCAGTACGGGAAGGCCTGCCACTTGTCTGAGCGAGATTGTTCCATACAGCGGCGCCATCAAAAACTTACTGAAGAAACCCCGTCCCCTTTTATGACCGATAAATTGCGGGATGCTATGGGGAAAGCTGCCGTAAAGGCTGCAGAATACATCAAATACGAAGGAGCGGGGACCGTTGAATTCTTAGTGGACAAGCACCGCAACTTCTATTTTATGGAGATGAATACTCGGATTCAGGTAGAACACCCCATTACGGAACAGGTGATCGATTACGATCTGATTCGCGAGCAAATCCTTGTGGCCGGTGGGGTCCCTATTTCCGGGAAAAACTATACACCAAACCTGCACTCCATCGAATGCCGGATAAACGCGGAGGACCCCTATAATGACTTCAGGCCGTCTCCCGGTAAAATAACTACCTTACACACTCCCGGAGGGCATGGCATCCGCCTGGACACCCATGTCTACAGCGGTTATACGATTCCTCCTAATTACGACTCCATGATTGCCAAATTGATAACCACGGCCCAGACCAGGGAAGAGGCGATCAATAAGATGAAAAGGGCCCTGGATGAGTTCGTGATCGAAGGAATTAAAACCACCATTCCCTTCCATCGCCAGTTGATGGACCACCCGGATTACCTGGCGGGGAATTATACCACCAAGTTTATGGAGGGCTTTAAAATGGCGCCTCCGCCTGAAGACTAGTCTCAGGTCAGAAAAAGAACAGCATAAGCCAAAAGCCGGATGAAAATCAGTTACTGGGAATACCAAACCTGGCTTTCAGAGCTGGATTACTGTATTATCGGCAGTGGTATTACGGGCATATCCTGTGCCCTGGAACTACGCGAAAAGGAACCCCAGGCGAAGATACTGATCCTCGAGAAGGGAAGCTTACCCCAGGGAGCCAGCACCAAGAATGCCGGTTTTGCCTGTTTTGGCAGCCTTACCGAAATCCTGGACGACCTGAAAACTCATTCTGAAGAAGAAGTCCTGGATTTGGTTGGCCGACGCTGGAATGGAATCCGTATGCTCAGAGACCGCCTTGGGAACAAAGCAATAGGATATGAAGGGCTTGGCGGCTACGAATTGTTTCAGGAATCAGAGAGCGGGGAAACTTCGCGATACTTTGATAAGCTCGACTACATAAATAACCTTCTCAAGCCGGTTTTTGGAGCTGCTCCCTTTAAAATTGTTCCGAATACTTTTGGATTCAGAGGGGTATTACCTGATTTGGTCCATAATCCTTTTGAAGGCCAGATTGATACGGGGAATATGATGCATGCCCTTTTAACCAAGGCAAGGGAACAAGGTGTTCAGATATTAAACGGGATCTCCCTGCACGAATTTGAAGACAGCCCTTCAGGAGTCTTGCTGCAAACATCCATAGGGGAGCTCAGTTGTCGAAAATTGTTATTGGCAACAAATGGCTTTGCCGGTCAGCAGATTAAGCTACCTGTATCGCCTGCCAGGGCTCAGGTGTTGGTCACCACCCCTATAGCAAATTTACCTTTCAAAGGGACTTTCCACCTGGAAAAGGGCTATTACTATTTTCGAAATATCGGAAACCGGGTATTGTTTGGAGGAGGTAGAAACCTGGACAAGGCGGGGGAGACCACTACAGAATTTGGACAAACAGAGCAGATACAGTCACAGTTGGAGAAATTGCTCAGAGAGGTTATACTCCCGGATGCAACCTATGAAATCAGCCATCGCTGGAGTGGTATCATGGGAGTTGGCAGTCAGAAAAAACCCATTCTCCGAAAGCTTTCAGATAATGTTAGTTGCGGGGTCCGGCTGGGCGGGATGGGTGTAGCCATAGGGAGTCAGGTAGGAGCAGAATTGGCTCAATTGGGAATGCAGCACTGATGGAGGATGTTAAAACGTTTTTAAGGGAATATTGCAGTAAATGGGTGTATTCAAAAGAATCTCTTTTGCAGGAGAGGATAGCCGAACTAAAACAGTCGCTGGATTCCGAAACAAAAAGCTCTGCAGGAGACAAACATGAAACCGGGCGGGCCATGTTGCATTTAGAATTGGAGAAAACAGCCCGGTCGCTTGGGGACATTCAGCAAATGTACGCGGTACTTAAACGCATTCCGCGATCCATATCCAGACGGGAAGTCGCAGGGCTTGGCAGCCTGGTTATTTCAGATTCCGGACGATATTATCTGGCTGTTTCGGCCGGAGCAGTACGCTTTGAAAATACGGATTACTGGTGTATTTCCACAGCCAGTCCGGTAGGTAAAGCCCTGATTGGAAAGGCTGCCGGGGAGGAGGCTAGCTTCCAGAATAAGCGAGTAAAAATTCTTGAAATCTTCTGAAAAAGGGGGACCCACCCAGCAAACCGGTATTTTTTTTGCTGGATTTTTTGGCGGATATTAAGGGTGTTTAAAACCTGTTCCCGTCATGGAAATCTTCTTGTTAGTCCTTGCCGTTATCGTGATCATTTACCTGACCACACGCCTTAGCCTGCATCCCTTTCTGGCTTTATTCCTGGTTTCCATTGCCTATGCGCTGGCTGTTGGGATGCCCCTGGAGGCAATTGTCCTGGCCATAAATGACGGCTTTGGGGGAACGCTGGGGAAGATAGGCCTGATCATCGTTTTGGGGATTATTATTGGGGCGTTTTTGGAGCATAGCGGAGGAGCGCGAACCCTGGCAGAGAGAGTGCTCAAATGGATTGGCAGCAAACGGGTTCCTTTGGCTATGGGAATTCTGGGGTATATAGTATCCATTCCCGTCTTTGCGGATTCAGGCTTTATGTTACTGGACCCCCTGGGAAAAAGCCTGAGCCGAAAAGCAGGAATTTCCCTGGCCGGAGCCGCCGTTGCCCTGGGCCTTGGCCTGGGGGTGTCACACACCCTTGTGCCGCCTACCCCGGGGCCTATAGCTGCAGCCGGAATCCTGAATGCAGATCTGGGGATGGTGATTCTTTTTGCCTTGCCGGTCAGCTTGTTGGCACTCTTCAGCTCCGTCGTATTTGCCAGCCGTTATGCCGCCCGTACCTACCTGGACCCGGGCACCTTGCCCGAAACTGCAGTCAACGCGGAAGTAACTGGAAAGGCTCCCAGTTTTGCCAAGGCAACCTTGCCTATAGTAGTCCCTATTTTACTGATCGTTTTAAAATCGGCATTCATCCGCCCGGGCCATTCAGAATTATCGGGGATTATGTCGCTGATCAATTTTCTTGGGGAACCGGTAATAGCCCTGCTTATAGGTGTTTTCTTTTCGCTGCTGCTGCCTTCAAAACTCAAAAAAGACATGCTTTCCAGCAGCGGATGGGTCGGGAAAGCCATACGGGATTCTGCTTCTATTCTACTAATAACCGGGGCCGGAGGAATTTTTGGGACCGTATTGCAGCGTTCCGGAATTGCAGAAACCCTGGGGACTGCACTCTTGGAATTCAATCTGGGAATATTTCTCCCCTTTATACTGGCAGCAGCCCTGAAAACGGCACAGGGATCCTCTACGGTTGCCCTGATAACCGCCGCCTCCATTTTATTGCCAATGATGCCTGCACTGGGCCTGGAAAGTGAGGTGGAGAAGGCCCTGGCAGTGGTCGCCATAGGGGCCGGTTCTTCTGTCATTTCCCATGCCAATGACAGTTTTTTCTGGGTGGTTACCCAAATGAGCGGGATGGATGTTAAAACAGGATACCGGCTCTTTAGCCTGGGTTCACTGGTTTTGGGAAGCACTGCTGCATTGGGGGTCTTTATATGCTCCTTATTATTTGCTTAAAGGGGAATTAAGTTTTAGATAGGCATTCGCTTGTTGATAGTGTTTAAAGAAACATTCAAGAAAACTTTTTTCCCACTTTCAACAGGCTTGTCCGAATTGAAATAAACCCCTCTGTTTCCATCAAAAGTTCCATATACCCGATAATACCCTCCCAGGTAATAGGAATGGGCTGCCACCACTTCCAAACCCGATTTGTCGGAGACTTTAAGCTCGTGTGCATATACTACGATGTTGCGGGTAGTGGAGGCATAGGATTTGAGAATATTGATGGGGATCAGGTTTGCCTCCCCAAGCAGGGAAGCTGTATACAGGTTGCCAGGCTGTTCATAGATTTCCCTGACAGGCCTCAGGTCCAGAACCTGCCGGTCCTTTAAAACCATAATTGAATCTGCATAGGGCAGCACATCGTGGTAATCGTGGGTGGCACAGATACAACTGATCCCCTCTTTTTTCAAATATGCAAATAGACTGCGACGGAGTTGATTCCTCCTGAAATGATCTATATGCCCGAAAGGCTCATCCAGTAAAAGCAATTCTGGCTTTTGCGCAAGAACACGGGCCAGGGCCACGCGCTGTTGCTGGCCCCCGCTGAGGTATTTAACTTTTTTATCCCGGTATTCTGTCAGTTCCATCGTATGCAGCAGCTCATCTATACGCCGGGCTGTATCTTCGGGATAATTAACAGAAAGGTATTTTCCGATGTTTTCTTCAACGCTGATAAAGGGCATCAGGTCAAAATCCTGAGCCAGATATTTCAAAAAAGGGGCTCCGGGAAGCAGTTGGAAGGCAGGGCCTTTTATGGCCTGATCTTTCCAATGGATGCTGCCTCTTTCGAAAGGGAGCATCCCATAGAGAATCTTAAGCAGTGTACTCTTGCCGCATCCGCTTTCCCCCATCACCGCAAGATGTTCCCCTGCCTGAAGTGTAAAACTGATGTCCTCCAGCACCTGCTCCTGCTCGTACCCAAAATATATTTCAGAAACGTTAAGCATACTTACAAAAAAATCCGTTTCCCGGGAAACGGATTTTTGATCCTTTTGGTTATCCTAATTTTTAAATTCCTTTAGTACTGACTGGTTGGGAAGGGATTCAAAACCCATATTGTAAAGGGTGAACCCAAAAATGTCTGCGTATTGTTCAATAGATTTACTGATAGGCGTCCCGGCTCCGTGTCCGGCCTTTGTTTCAATGCGGATGAGCACCGGGTTTTCCCCTGCCTGCTTTTCCTGCAGATTGGCTGCAAATTTAAAACTATGCGCGGGCACTACCCTGTCATCATGGTCTCCGGTGGTAACCAGGGTTGCCGGGTAGGATACCCCATCTTTTACATTGTGTACCGGGGAATAACCCTTGAGGTATTCAAACATTTCCGGGCTGTCTTCGGCAGTGCCGTAATCATAAGACCAACCGGCTCCGGCTGTAAAGGTGTGATATCGCAACATGTCCAGCACTCCTACTGCCGGCAGGGCCACTTGCATTAGGTCCGGGCGCTGCGTCATTACGGCTCCCACCAGCAGGCCGCCGTTGGATCCCCCGCGGATGGCCAGGTATTCTTTGGAGGTATAACCTTCTGAGATTAAATATTCCGCCGCCGCAATAAAGTCATCAAAGACATTTTGTTTTTTCATCTGAGTTCCTGCATCATGCCATTCTTTGCCATATTCCCCACCGCCACGGATATTGGGAACTGCATAGATGCCCCCCTGTTCCATCCAGATGGCGTTGGGAGTGCTGAAGCTGGGGGTCAGACTAATGTTGAAGCCACCGTATCCATACAGGATGGTTGGGTTCTTCCCGTTTCGTTCAACGCCCTTTTTGTAGGTGATGATCATGGGGATTTTAGTCCCGTCTTTGGAATTATAGAATACCTGCTCAGATATGTATTCTGAGGAGTCAAAATCGATGTCCGGCTTCCAGTACAGCTCGTATTCCCCGGTTTCCACATTGTATTTATAGGATGAAGTAGGGGTGTTGTAATTCGTAAAATAGAAATAGAATTCCTTTTCTTCCTTTTTACCGCCAAAGCCGCCTGCACTTCCTACGCCAGGCAGTGGTACTTCGCGGACGAGTTTCCCATCGTAATCAAACTGTTTTACCTGTGAAATGGCATCTACCATATATTCTGCAAAAAAGTATCCTCCACCGGTACTGGGGCTGAGGACGTTTTCGGTTTCGGGAATAAAATCCACCCAGTTTTCCGGCCCCGGATTTGATGCGTCTGCAGTAACAATTTTCTGGTTGGGCGCATTGAGGTTGGTAACGATATAGAGTTTGGACCCAACATTTTCAATTATATAACTCTCTGTATCTTCATTATCCAGGATTGGGGTTATTTTCCCATTAGGATCTTCGAGGTCTTTTATAAATAACTTGTTGCCTGAAGTGGTGTTTGAGGCAGACAGCACCAGAAAACGATCGTCTTCGGTAACCCGGCCACCTATATAACGGTGTTTCTGCTCAGGGCTTCCTCCGAATATCAGCTCGTCTGCCTGCTGGGGGGTTCCGATTTTGTGATAATACACCTTGTGCTGATCCGTTTTTGCGGAAAGTTCACTCCCATCCGGTTTATCATAACTGGAATAATAGAAACCCTCCTGGCCCTTCCATGAAATACCGCTGAATTTTACGTCCACCAGGGTATCCTCTACTATTTCCCTGCTTTCTGCATCCAGAACGATGATTTTGCGCCAGTCACTACCTCCTTCGGAAATAGCATAGGCGGCCAGGGAACCATCTTTTGAAAAACTGAGCCCGGCAAGAGAGGTGGTCCCGTCTTCTGAGAAACTATTGGGGTCCAGGAAAACTTCAGCTTCCTCTGCCTCGCTTTTTTGCCTGTAGACTACAGATTGGTCCTGAAGGCCATTATTCTTGTAGAAATAGGTAAAGCCACCTTCTTTAAAAGGGGTTCCCAGTTTTTCGTAGTTCCACAACTTTTCGAGGCGTTGCTTGAGCTGGTCGCGGAAAGGAATCTGCTCCAGGTAGCCAAAGGTAACCTCGTTCTGGGCACCTACCCAGGCCTCTGTTTCGGCCGACATGTCGTCTTCCAGCCAGCGATAGGGATCCGGAACTTCATTCCCGAAATAGGTATCCACGGTATCTACCTTGGTGGTTTCCGGATAAGCAATTGCCATTTTATTATTTTTTTTGGTATTGCAGCCCAACAGGAACAGGGCGGCACAGAAAATAGTTGCACAGTATTTCATAAGGGTTTTTTAAATGTAGTCCTCTCAAAAATACCATATTTAAAGCGCTCAACCCGTAGATGAAGCCTGGATTTAACAGTATTTTAAGGAGATTCAAACCAGGCTTTGTGCCAGTAAGTATTCTGCGATTTGGACTGCATTGGTTGCGGCGCCTTTTCTAAGGTTGTCCGCCACGATCCAGAGGTTCAGGCTGTTTGCCTGGCTCTCATCCCTGCGTATGCGTCCGACAAACACCTCGTCTTTATCGTGGGCTGTTACGGGCATGGGGTAGCTATTTTCGGAAGGGTTATCCTGTAAAACAAGGCCGGGGGTATTAGCCAGGATATTCCGGACCTTATCCAATTCAAAATCGTTGTGGAATTCGATATTTACAGCTTCGGAATGCCCACCGGCAGTAGGGATACGCACCGCTGTGGCGGTTACTGAAAAGGTTCGGTCATCCAGGATTTTTTGTGGTTCGCGGGCCAGCTTCATCTCTTCTTTAGTATACCCGTTGTCCATGAAAATATCGCAATGGGGGAGGGCATTTCTGTGTATCGGATACGGATAGGCTTTTTCACCTTCAATTCCGGCCATCTCATTTTCCAATTGACGCACCGCTTTAATACCCGTTCCCGATACCGACTGATAAGTGGAAATCACGACCCTTTTAAGTTTGTATTGCGCATGCAACGGAGCCAGGACCATAACCAGCTGTATGGTGGAGCAATTGGGGTTGGCGATGATCTTATCCGAGGCCTGCAGAATACCGGCATTTATTTCGGGCACAATCAGTTTTTTATCCGGGTCCATCCTCCAGGCAGAAGAATTATCAATGACGGTTGTCCCCGCTTTTGCAAATTTGGGCGCCCACTCCAGGGAGGTGTCCCCTCCGGCTGAGAAAAGGGCAATGTCGGGCCTGGCCGCTACGGCTTCCTCCAGGCCGATGACTGTGTGCTCCTTTTCCTTGAAGGGTATCTTTTTCCCTCTGGATTTTTCAGAAGCTACCAGCAGCAACTCCTCAACCGGGAATTTTCGTTCTTCCAGAACCCGAAGCATAATTTCTCCCACCATACCGGTGGCTCCAACAACTGCAAGTTTCATAACTGATTAATTGAGGTGCTAAAGGTAGTCAAGCCCCGGATTCCGGACAAGAAATCATGGGATGACATTTAAAAATTAAAACAATTTGTTCAATATGTAACAAAAATGTTTTTTGTGTTGCTCAAAAAAGAACCGCTGCGAGGTTTTCACAGCGGTTTGATTAAAATGGTGTAGCGGTTTCCGCTGAGCGGATTATTTCTTTTTCAGCAAATCCCTGATTTCAGCCAGTAATTCTTCCTGTGTTGGACCTTTTGGAACCGGAGCCGGTTCTTCCTTGGGTTTTTGGCTCTTTTTGTAGGCTTTTACAATCATGAATAAAACAAAGCCTACAATTATCAGGTTGATCAGGGTGTTTACCCAAGAGCCATAGCGGATGGCGCTTTCCGGGGTTGTTACCGTCCCGTCTGCTGCCACAACGGCTTCGGACAGGATAATTTTCAGGTCAGAAAAATCTACCCCACCTGTAAAATACCCGACAACTGGCATCATAATGTCGTTTACAAAACTGTTGGTAACCAATCCTATAGCTCCTGCCAGCAATACTGCAACCGCCAGGTCTATGAGGTTTTTGGTCATGATAAAATTCTTGAATTCTTTTAGCATGGTTATAGTGTTTAAAGTTTTACAGGATGGAAGATACTAAAATATTTAACAGATTTTAGAGCGTATCGGCATCCAATATCACCCTTGGGACCCTTTGGGATATTCCCGCGAGTAACTCATAGGAAATGGTATGCGCCCCTTTGGCAAATAATTCGGCCGAGTGCATGTTTCCAAATAAGATGACCTCATCCCCTTCCCGGCAATCAATTCCGCTGACATCCACCATCAGCATATCCATACATACATTCCCAATTATGGGTGCTTTTTTACCCTGAATCCAGACAAAGCCCCTGCCCTGTCCGTACTGCCGGCCAATCCCATCGGCGTGCCCGATGGGCAGGGTAGCCGTATTGCGGAAATCGGAGGCCACATATCCCTTATTGTAGCCTACCCATTCCCCCGGCTCAATCTGGTGGATTTGTGAAATCCGGGTTTTCAACCGTGCCACAGGCTTTAATCTGGAATCTGTTTTCAGATCATTCGAATACCCGTATAATCCGATTCCGCTGCGAACCATATCCCATTGGGCCTCGGGATAATTGAGTATTCCCGATGTATTCAGTAAGTGCTTTATAACAGGAGCCGGGAAGAGCCTTTCATACTGCTCGACTATATTACTAAATGCTTCTATCTGCTTTTGGGTAAAGCTTTCCTGAGCCGGATCATCGGAGGCGGCCAGGTGAGATAAGATGGAACGCACCTCCAGGCAGGAGGTATCTTTTAATTGGTCTTTTATCCAGCTGAGGTCCTTTTCCCAAAAACCCAGCCGGTTGAGTCCTGTATTGAACTTTAAGTGTACCGGATATCCTTTCTGCTTATGAGCTTCCAGGGTTTCCATAAATAATTTCAGGATACGGGGGGCATATAAGGCCGGTTCCAGACAATGTTCGATCAGGGCATGAAATCCGGATGGTTGCGGATGCAAGACCATTATAGGTAATCGCACTCCACCTTTTCTCAAAGTGACACCCTCTTCCGTATAGGCTACGGCCAGATAGTCTGCCCCGAGGCTTTCCAGTTTGCGGGCAACAGCAAGGGCCTCACTGCCATAGGCAAATGCTTTTACAACGCCTAAGAGACGCGTATCCGGATGAAGTTTCGAGCGTATATACTGGTAATTGTGAGCAAGGGCCCCAAGGTCAATCTCCAGAATAGTATCACTGGTTTGCAGCATTCCTTGGTTTTTTGGGGGTCACTTCTTCTGCATCGGTAACATCCAGTTTGCGAATTTTTTCTTTGAGCATGGCTTTGTAAAATGCTGCCCGGCTCAAGGGTTCATATTCATCTGTTTCCCCTAACAGGACCAGTCTGTCGTTCTGGGATTTGCGATAACTGTAATTGGCCAGGTTTCCGGTTCTGGTACAAATAGCGTGTACTTTGGTAACATATTCTGCCGTGGCCATAAGGGCTGGCATGGGGCCGAAAGGATTGCCTTTAAAGTCCATATCCAAACCAGCGACCACTACCCTTACCCCCCTGTTTGCCAGGTCATTGCATACCGTAACAATTTCATCATCAAAAAACTGGGCCTCATCTATGCCCACAACATCGCAATCGTCTGCCAGCAGTCGGATATTGGCGGCGGCAGGGACGGGGGTGGAGCGAATCTCATTTTCGTCGTGCGAGACCACCATTTCCTCGTGGTAGCGGGTATCTACAATGGGCTTGAAAATTTCCACCTTCTGCCGGGCGAACTGAGCCCGTTTCAGGCGGCGGATCAATTCTTCCGTTTTCCCCGAAAACATGGACCCGCAGATCACTTCGATCCAGCCGAATTGTTCTTTGTGATTAACTGTATTTTCGAGAAACATTTCGTAATTTTAGACGAAAGTTAGCACTTTGTCCGTTCATTAAACAAACGGATACATAAAAGTATTAAAAAAGGAACACCTTCCCGGAGGAGTACAAGGCTAAATTGCTATGAAGCGAAGATTAAGAGAGGAATTGATTCTGCTGGCTACCGATATTATAACCGGCAGAGAAGAAATGGATATCCCGAAGCTGTATGCCAAATCGCAGCAGCTCTATGAGAAATTGGCGGTATTAAAATTTATTGAAGAAAAATTACAGCATGTGGAGATCGATGTCAGCAAAAGTGAGATGGCTTCTAAATTTGAGTCCATTGCCTCCGCTGTAATCAATGAAAACAGGATGGTTCCTGAATCTAACCCGCATGAGGAGGATATCATTATTCCGGGTATAGATACCATAAAGCATATGGTATCTGAAATGCCGGGAGGCGAAGAACTGGAGGAAGTGTTGGAGAAATTCCTTTCCCAGAATGACTTTATCAAGAATGACAAAGAAATTCTCACTCCAGATATCCCGTCAAATTCAGGGACAACTGAGAAAAAGTCATTGAACGATACACTTTCTGCCAGGGAAATCTCCGTAGGCCTGAATGACCGGCTGGCATTTGTCAAACACCTGTTTAATGATAGTACGGAAGATTTTAACCGTATCCTTTCTCAATTGAATACCATTGAATCTCAAGAGCGTTCAGTGGAATTTATTGAGAAAATGGTTAAGCCGGAATACGGGAACTGGAAAGGGAAAGAGGAATTTGAAGCCCGGTTTATGGCGCTTATAGAGAGACGTTTCGCCTGAAAGCAGGCTTTATAAATATTTTGGCCGAAACCATCTGATGTGGTTCGGCCTTTTTTATTGTTAAATGGAGCAGCAAGGGATTCTTTACATTGTACCAACCCCCATCGGCAACCTTGCCGATATTACCCTTCGGGCTCTGGAAGTCCTGAAGTCTGTAGACCTCATTCTAGCCGAAGATACGCGAACCAGTGGAAAATTATTAAAGCATTACAACATAGAGACCCCTCTGCGGGCCTATCATATGCATAACGAGCACAAGGTGGTGCATCCGATTTGCAGGGATTTGGCTTCCGGTGCTGCCATGGCACTTATATCGGATGCCGGCACCCCTTCCATTTCAGACCCCGGCTTCCTGCTGGTTCGTGAATGCATTCAGCAGGGGGTAGCGGTGAATTGCCTGCCTGGCGCAACCGCACTGATCCCTGCCCTGGTCAATAGTGGTTTCCCGTCGGATCGTTTTATCTTTGAGGGGTTCCTGCCCCCAAAAAAGGGCAGGCAAAGCAGAGTGGAAGCCCTGGCTTCTGAGCAGCGAACAATTATCTTCTATGAATCACCTCATAAACTTTTAAAAACCCTGGACCAGTTCGTCAGTGTTTTTGGCCCGGACAGGGAGGTGGCCATAAGCAGGGAGCTGACCAAACTTTACGAGGAAACCGTCAGGGGCAGCCTGGAGGAAGTGGCAGCACATTTTCGCGACGCCCCGCCAAAGGGGGAACTGGTGATTGTGTTAAAAGGTTCGGGTAAATGAACCTGTGTCTTTGAGCATGCTCAGGCGTGCTTCCCTCTTTCCCAGCCGTGTTTTCCCAGGTATTTTTCACCACTTTCTACGGCCCCGGATTCAATGGTTGTGCCCATAGAATCATTCCAGCGATTCAGGTAGCCAAAAAGGGCAATAACCCCCAGCATTTCAACAATTTCGCCCTCATTCCAGTGCTGGTGCAAGCGCTCTTTGATCTGCCTGTCTACTGCATTGGGTACCTGCGATGCCGCCAGGGAAAAATCCAGAGCAGCCCGTTCGGCTTCAGAAAAAGCGGGATGGGTCCGGTATTCCCAAATATTATCGAGTTGTTCCTGTTCAGCCCCGTAGCGCTCTGCAGCGCGAATGGCATGCGCCTGGCAGTACCGACACCCTGTTGCATTGCTGCTTACCCAGGCTATCATGCGCTTCAGGGCTGAGGTAACCCTGCCCTGGTTGGTCATTACGGCCTTGTTCAGATTGATAAACGCCTTGGATATGGCAGGCCTGTGCTGCATGGTAAGGATCGAATTCGGGCAGAACCCCAGGGTTTCATTAAAGAATTCGGCGAGCTTTCTGGTCTCCGGGTCTGCTGAAGGATCCAGGGGGTTAACTAAGGGCATAAGGGATATTTTTATTGTATTTTTAGGCTCACAAGAAACAAAAAATATATGGCTTCAACCAATCGTGTTACCACTAAGTGGCTGGGAGATATGGCATTTGAAAGCAATAACCCCTCGGGATTGAAATTTAAAATAGATGCCAGCCCGGAAGACGGAGGAAAAGGAGAAGGGCTTCGCCCCAAGGCATTAATGCTGAGTTCGCTGGCAGGTTGTTCCGGCCTCGACGTGGCTTCTCTTATCCGCAAAATGAAATTGGATGTTTCGGGTTTTCACATAGAGACCAATGCCGAGCTTAGCGATGCCCACCCCCAAACCTATACGAAGGTATCTTTGGAATTTCATTTTTTTGGAAAAAACCTCAATAGAGCCAAGCTTGAAAAGGCCGTTAGTTTGTCTGCCGAAAAATACTGCGGGGTAATGGCGATGTTTCGTGAATTTGCACAGATGGGTGTGATCTGCCATTTTCACGAGGAATAAAAAAAGGAAATAAGGATGTGGTTTGCCAAGCTGCTGGAATGGTGCAGCAAATGGATTTAATTTTATTGCGCAGTCAGAGAATATGCGATGGATTTATAAAGATACTCCCCCGGAAGCCGCGATTTCCAAAATGGCTTCTGCCCTGAATGTAGACCGCCTGCTGGCGGCTTTGCTTTTACAACGGGATATTTCCAGCTTTGAAGAGGCCAGACTTTTTTTTCGCCCGGAACTAAGCCATTTGTACGATCCTTTCCTGATGCAGGACATGGACAGGGCCGTTGCCAGGATACAGAAAGCCATTAAAGAAGAAGAACGCATCCTGGTCTACGGCGATTACGATGTGGATGGTACTACTGCAGTTGCCCTGATGGTAGCTTATCTGAGATCTTTCTATTCGCATGTAGCCAGTTATATTCCCGATCGCTATAAGGAGGGTTATGGGGTTTCCTTAGAGGGTATAGACTTTGCTGCAGATAATGGGATTGGTCTGGTCATCGCCCTGGATTGCGGCATAAAAGCGAATAAACAGGTAGCCTATGCCGCTGATAAAGGGATTGATTTTATTATTTGCGATCATCACAGGCCAGGGGCAGCACTCCCTGCAGCCGTGGCCATCCTGGACCCGAAACGAGAGGATTGTTCTTATCCCTATCCGGAATTATGTGGCTGTGGGGTAGGCTTTAAGCTCATACAGGCCCTGCATGTTTCAAGAGGAAATTCAGTGGAATCCCTTTTACCCTACCTGGACCTGGTAGCAACGGCAATAGCGGCCGATATAGTGCCTATTACCGGTGAAAACAGAATTCTGGCCACCTATGGCTTGAGGGTTATAAATGATTCACCCCGTCCCGGGATTCGTGCCCTGATGCAACAGCAGGAGAAAAAGGATTTTAAGACTTCAGACCTTGTTTTTCAATTGGCACCCCGGATCAACGCAGCCGGGCGGATGCATCATGGAGAGCAGGCAGTAGAATTATTGATTGAAACGGATTTTCAGAGGGCCATGGCCCTGGCCGGAGTAATAGACTCCATGAATGCCGAACGGCGGGACATGGACCGTCAGATTACCCTGGAGGCCCTGGAGATGATTCGCAGAAACGGGGAGGAAGAAAGCTGGAGCACGGTAGTCTATAAGGAGGACTGGCACAAAGGGGTAATCGGGATTGTAGCGTCCCGCCTTACCGAGACCTTCTATCGTCCCACACTTGTATTTACCAGAAGCGGCGATAAGCTGGCTGCTTCTGCACGATCGGTCCGGGGATTCGATTTGTATGAGGCCCTGGAGGCCTGTTCAGATTGTATTGAGCAGTTTGGAGGGCATACCTATGCAGCAGGCCTGACTATTGAAAGTTCCCGTTTTGAGGAATTTAAGGCTCGCTTTGAAGAACAGGTGGCCCGTACTATGGACCCGGCCCTGCTGCAGCCCGAAATATCGGTAGACCTGCCTATTGAGCTGAAAGACATCAACGAACGCCTGTTGCGCATCCTCAGTCAATTTGCACCTTTTGGCCCGGGAAATGCTACACCCGTTTTTGGAGCAGCCCCCCTGATGGATACCGGTTATGCGAAAAAAGTGGGCCAGGACGGGGCACATCTTAAACTCGCTGTTAAACAGGGGGATTCAGCTGTTTTTCAAGCTATAGGTTTTGGCCTGGGGGATCGCCTCGAGATCATTAAGGGGGGCAAACCCTTTGAGGCCGTTTTTTCAATTGAAGAAAACCAGTGGCAGGGCAAACGGAATATTCAGCTAAGGATCAGGGATATAAAGGCCTTATAGAGGCTTTTTATAATATTCCAGGGTCATGGACTTTCCGTCAAATACCCCATAACTGAAATAGCGTATCCAGTCACCGAGGTTTATATACCGGGATTGGGGGGTGAGGGAAATATCGAGCGGTAAATGGCGGTGGCCAAAAACAAAAAAGTCGTAGGGCTTTTGCTGCAGTTTGCGACGGGCGTACTGCACCAGCCATTCGTTTTCCTCTCCCTGGAATTCTGCCTTTTCATCCCCAGAAATCAGTTTGTTCTTTACTGAAAAGTATTGCCCCATGCGAATGCCGATATCCGGGTGCAACCACCTGAAAAGCCATTTGGATAACGGATTTGTAAAGACCTTTTTCATCCGCTTAAACCCTTTGTCTCCCGGACCCAGACCGTCACCGTGGCCTATCAGAAAACGCCGGTCGTTAAATTGGAATTCCTGCGGGCTATGAAATACAGGAATCCCCAGCTCTTCTTCAAAATAACCATTCATCCATAAATCGTGATTGCCCGCAAAGAAGAAAACGGGAATGCCCTGGTCTGTAAGATCGGCAAGTTTCCCCAGGGTTCTTGTAAATCCTTTGGGTACCGCATATTTGTATTCAAACCAGAAGTCAAAGAGATCGCCCAGCAGGAAAACGGCTGCTGCATCCTCTTGGATTTGCCCCAGCCAATTGACAAAATGCCGTTCCCGGGGAAGGCTCTCCTTTGAAGTTGGCGCCCCAAGATGGTTGTCACTGGCAAAATAAATCTTTTTGCCTGGAGGGATGTCAATTCTTTTCATGCCGGGTCAAAGATACAAATCGGAAAAACAATCCGACTCTAAAAGCATTATTCCGGATTGTCACTTGCATACCATTCGGCAAAAGCAGTTCCGGTTTCCCTTAATTTTAAGCTGTGTAATCGGATATTATCCGGCAGGCGTGTCTGTATTTTGGAAGCAAAATCAAGGACCATATTCTCACTGGTTGGCTGGTAATCGGCAAGGATTACTTTATGACCTTCGGCTGCCAGGGTATTTGCCAAAGCCACATGCGGGGTATTCTTGTTAAAAATAGTGGCGTGATCGAAAGGGTCCACTATTTCTTCCTTTACAATTTTTTTAAGGTCACCAAAATCCATAACCATTCCCAGCTTTACTTCTCCGGGGGTTTCAATGGGCGTACCGATAATGGTTACAGCCAGTTGGTAGCTATGCCCGTGGACATTGCGGCATTTGCCGTCATATCCGTAAAGGGCATGGCCTGTTTCAAAGGTAAATTCTTTGGTAATGCGTATATTTTTCATCCGGGCATCATATGTTTACAAAAGTAGAAAATCTGCGGGTTCCGCCACTATAGGATTAAAATTAGCTCAGGAGCCGGGGCGGGAGGATTGAGGGAGGTTGTGTAACTTGCAAAGAAAAAAGTTTGGCTGCAAGACGCTTGAAATCAATTACGGAAGATCAGCGGATCCCACTCTCTGATTCCTTCAGGGCATGGAGGGCTATTCCCAGGTTTTTCAGGGAAATTTACCAGGCGGGCCCCGGGCTTTTTGTGCTTAATTTGCTGGCGCGTATCCTAAAGGCCTTCAGTCCGGTAATATTGCTCTGGGTCGGGAAGATCATCATCGATGAAATCGTCCGGGCCGTGCAAACAGGCCCGGAAAACCTGGAGCTGCTCTGGAAGTATGTTGCCATAGAATTAGGAGTGGCTCTGGCCTCGGATCTTTTGGGTCGGTTGGTAAACCTAACCGATGGATTGTTGGGCGATTTGTATTCCAACCAGTCTTCTGAAAGGATTATCCGTAAAACCCAGGAACTAACCATCGAGCAATTGGAAAACCCGGACTTTTACGATAAGCTCGAAAGGGCCCGGACGCAAACCAGCAGTCGCGTCAACCTTATGAGCAATGTGCTGGGCCAGGCTGAAAGCCTGATTTCAATTGCTTCTTTGATTGTGGGGCTGATCTATTTTGAACCCTGGTTGATCCTGTTGTTAATTATCAGCATAATCCCTTCTTTTATCAATGAAATCAAGTTCTCCTCTGATCGGTATTCCCTGGCACGCAGCTGGACCAGCGAAAGGCGGGAACTGGATTACCTGCGGTATATTGGGGCCAATAATTTGACAGCCAAAGAAATAAAACTTTTTGGCCTGACAGATTTTATCGCCAGGCGTTTTTCAATTCTGGCCCATCGCTATTATTTGCTGAATCGCAAGCTGGCCATCAGGCAAAGCCTGTTGGGATCTGTTTTCAATATTCTGGGTATTGTGGCCTATTACGGGGCTTACGTACTGATTATCTACCGGACCTTAAATGGGTTCCTGTCCATTGGGGAGCTTACTTTTCTATCGGGCTCTTTTAACAGGCTGCAGTCAAATTTACAGACCTTTTTTTCCCGCTTTACCCGAATTTCTGAAAGTGCACTTTATCTGAAGGACTACTTTGACTTTATTGATCTCAGGATTGAAACTGCTTCTGAAGAAGTTATCCCGGTTCCGGATACCATACGGGATGGTTTCACCTTTGAATCCGTTCATTTTACGTATCCTGAAGGGGAAAACCCAATTCTCAAAGGCGTTTCATTTAAACTGCACGCAGGTGAAAAGATGGCCTTTGTAGGGCAAAACGGGGCAGGCAAAACAACCCTGATCAAATTAATTCTCCGGTTTTATGAGCCAACCAAGGGTAGGATACTACTGGATGGGGTTGATATTGCACGATACGATAAGCAGCAATACAGATCGCTATTTGGGGTAATCTTTCAGGATTTTTTCAAGTATGAATTTACACTGAGGGAAAATATAGCGGTGGGTGACATAAATGCTTTGGAAGACACTCCCCGTATTGTGGATGCTTCAGAAAAAAGCCTGGCCTCTCAGGTAATAGCCGAAATGCAGGATGGCCTCGAACAACAGCTGGGCCGGCGTTTTAAGCGCGGACAGGACCTTAGCGGAGGGCAATGGCAAAAAGTAGCGCTGGGCCGGGCCTATATGAAAGATGCTGAAATCATGATCCTTGATGAGCCAACGGCTTCTCTGGACGCCCGTGCAGAATACGAGGTATTTAAGAGATTCATTGGTCTTACCCAGGGAAAGACAAGTGTTATTATCTCACATCGTTTTAGTACTGTTAGGATGGCCGATCGTATCCTGGTCCTGGAAGATGGACAAATTCTGGAATTGGGAACACATGAGGAACTGCTGGCACAAAATGGGCTATACGCTGAATTATTTAACCTGCAGGCTGCAGGCTACCAATAAGGTTATTTTTTCTTAAAATCGTCCAGGGTCCTCCGCGTTTCTTCGGAGAGGGCAAGTTTTCCCGTAAGCGCCGCACGGCTTGTTAGTAATTCTTCCCAGTGATCCGTTCCCGCCCACAGCGCTTTTTTCATCAATGAGAGGGCTTCACTGGAATAGGAGGCAAGGTTTTGAATATAGAATTCGGTCTCTTTATCCAGGTCTTTACGGCTTTCATAAACTTTGGAATAGAGTCCTTTTTCGAGTGCCCAGTAGGCACTTTTCCATTCTTTGGGCGAAAGTGCCAATTCTGAAAGACCGGAGGCCCCTGCTTTTCGGGCTACGGCCGGAGCAATTACCAGCGGGGCTATTCCAATGCTCAATTCTGAGAGTCGGATGGCCGCAGCTTCAGCAGCCAGCACATAATCACAGGCAGCAATTAGGCCAACACCACCACCCACAGCTTTCCCATGTACTTTCCCTATAATAGGCTTGGGGCAAAGCCGCATTTTGTTTATTAAAATGGCAAAACCACTAAAAAAAGCCTGGCTTTCCTCCTGGTTGGATACCTGTAGCAATTCGTCAAAGGAAGCCCCGGCACAAAAGGCCCTGTCACCTTCTGACTGCAAAAGGATTACGGCTACTTCCCGGTTTTCGCCCAGGGATTGTATTTCAGAAGACAGCCGTGAGAGCAGTTCAGAAGTAAAGGAATTGCTGGCGGGATGGCCGAATTCCACAATAGCCAGTTTCCCACTGATTTTCGTGTATAGACTACCTTCTTTCCGACTGGTTCCCATGGTTTTTTATCAAATTTACTGGTTTTGCAAAAGTGGGCGAAATTTTCTTCGAAACTTCCAAATTAGCGTAAAACCTCTTAATAACATCCAGACGGTAAAGGCAGCCCAAATGCCATAAAGGCCCCAATCCATGTATTTCCCCAGATAAAGTACCGGCAAAAAGCCTAAAAAAGTTGCGATTAGCAGCACATTCCGAAGGTACTTCATTTCCCCCAGGCCTTTGAAGATCCCGTCGAAAATAAAGGCTATGGTATTAAAGGGCAGCCCCAGAATAACAATTATAAATATGCTGTTAAAACTGCCCAGTACAAGGGGGTCTCCCGAAAAGATCTGCCCGATTTCGCGATAAAAAATTCCAGCCAGGACCATCAGAATTATGCTAATCCAGATGCCATAGGTAACCGTCTTTTTGGCGAGCAACCATAGGCTGTCATAATCCCGGGCTCCCAGAAACCGGCCGCCCAATATTTTACCAGCTGCCGAATAACCGTCAATAAAGAAGGCAGAAAATAGCCAGAGGTTAATTGCGATTGTATGTGCCCCTATATATCGGTCACCCAGGGCCGTGGCTTCCCTTACGGCGAATAAAAGGGCAATGTTCAGGGAAAGGGTTCGCACAAAGAGGTTAAGCGCCATCCCAACCAGACGTTTCATTTCAGGGTGTATCGGGAGTTGTACACCGAGGCGGATCGGGCTTTGCGTAAAGAGCAGGTAGAAGGCGAGGATCGCCATTACAAATTGCGAAATCAGGCTGGCCCAGGCAGCCCCTTCCAAATGCATGGCTGGAATGAAGCCTACCCAGCCATAGACCAGCAGAAAATCCAGGAGGATGTTCAGACCAGCTCCGACCAAGGCAATAAGCATGGGCCAGGTTGTATTCTGCAGCCCCTGAAATATGCCCATTATTGCGAAGGTAAACAGGGTTAGCGGGAAACCCCATACACGGATGTGGTAGTAAGACAAACAATATTCCAGGATTTTACCGGAGGCGTTGAGCAGTTGAAAAATTTCTGCACTGAAAAATAGTGTCCCTACGAGGATCAGGATACTTACCCCCACATTCAGGTAAATGGCCTGGGCCGGGAGGGAGGTGACTTCGTCCAGCTTTCCGGCTCCCAGATATTGGGAAATGATGGCTGCAATTGCCGATCGGGTCTGTCCCAGAATCCAGATAAGCATTGAGAGGAATGAGCCAACAATCCCAACTGCTGCCAGCGATTCCAAGCCATCTTCGGGGATATTGCCGACTATGGCGGTATCCGTGATACTAAGCAGCGGTTCTGCAATTCCTGCCACAATGGCCGGGAGTGCCAGCTGGTTTAGTTTTTTACGGCTCAGGGCTGGATTCAACGGGCAGGTTTTAGAAGCAGTTCATAACAGTAAAAGGGGTGCTGGCTCTGTTTAGGGAAATAGACAGAGCCCAGGCGCTGATAGCCGCGTTGTTCGTAAAACCGCTGATTCCTTTTATTCTGGCTGAACGTATCCAGACGTATGGAAACAGCCCCATCCCTTCTGGCCTTTTCCTCTGCAAAATCCATCAGCTTACGGGCATATCCCTGGCCCTGGAATTTCGGATGGACCGCAAGGCGATGTACATAACGATTATTTTTATCAGGGCAGAGCCATTTTACTGCCTTGTACTCTTCATCCATCTGTTTGGAAAGCACAACCGATCCAATGATGGAAGAATCTTCGTACAGAACAAAGAGTTCTTCTCTTTTCACATCATTTCTAAAAGCTTCCTCCGAGGGGTAATGATCGTTCCATTGGGCTATTCCCCTGCTGAGCATTTCTTCTCCACAGGCTTTTGTAATATTAAGAATTTCAGCTATTTCCCTTAACTTTGCCAGGCGGATCATGCGAAGCTTCAATTTTGTTGTAAATTTAGAATATTAATCGACAATCCTTTCTTATGAAAAACATTCTGGTTCCCGTGGGTAACTCCCCGGACTCGTTTGAAACCCTGCAGTACGCGGTAGATTTTGCGGCTAATTTCGGGGCTGAGGTGTATGTAATGGAGGTTCTAAATATTAGTACGGGGGCCGGCGACCTGGCCAATATTAAGGATAAGGTTGTTGAGAGTAGCCGTGATCGTGTCCGGGAGCTGATCGAAAAGATCAAGCCGGGTAAAGTAGAGATCAAAATTGCCACTTACACCGGGGATATCATCGATGGCCTGAAGGATATTGAAAAGGAATTGGGGATCGACCTGATCATAATTGCACCCCGAAGTGTGGAAGTTGATGACGAATTGTATTTGGGGAATACTTCGGGGCGGGTCATAAAACGTACCGATATCCCGACACTTATTGTTCCCAAAGGGAGTAAGTTCAAAAAATATAAAACTATCCTGACGGCCTTCAGGTCCGGGGTTTTGAAACGCAAAAGGGTACTTAACCCGCTAATAAATATTAAAAATGCCTTTAACTCCCAGGTAAATTTATTGCTTGTAAAAACGCCCGGTTATACTGACGATGACCTTAAGATCAATACGGCACTAATGGATATCAGTGCACAGGTTACCCTGACAGAGCATGCCACTACTTATTTGGGTGTTCTGGAGCACTTTCAGCTTCAGCATCCTGACTTGCTTTGCGTTTTCAGGCGTAAAAGGGGCTTCTTTCAGAACCTCTGGGAAAAGAATACCATCCTCAAATCTGAGTTTTCGGTACGAATCCCGGTCCTGGTCTTAAGTGTGAAAAAAGATTAGGCATTCAGAGACTTTGGGATTACTGCTGTGATATTGCAGTCTGGAAGCTTAAATTTAAATCAGGGAGGGGTGGTTGCCCCCTGATAATTCCTATAAAAAAACCCAAACTTACTTCAGTTTTGCTGCGTGCAAATGACAGTCAAAGATTGTACATTGAAGTGGGGGGCGGGGGAGTCCCCATAAATAAGCCTCTGAAACGGAAGACACCTTGGTTTTTACTGTTCTGCAAATACAAAAAATGTTGTCCGTTCCGTCCTTTACAGGCCGGACGATAACGAAAAAAAACGGTCTAAGGAAGTTGTTGAGTTTGACCGGAGTAACTGCGTTGCTCCGCTGAACTCCAGTCCTGCAAATACAATTCGCTTTGCCTTGCGGCTCAGGTGTCCAAAAAGAAAAAATCTGCTCAAGTTAACTTGGCAGTATGACCGGAGTAACTGCGTTGCTCCGCTGAACTCCAGTCCTGCAAATACAATTTTATTTTGCCTTTATGGCTGCTTCTCGCAGCCACAGTATTAAAAACAAAAAAACCGCTCGAATTTAATTCGGCGGTTTTTCTATTTCTAATCCTTACAAAATAAAATTGTGCTTGATCAGTGGAGAATACCGGAGTCGAACCGGTGACCTCTTGCATGCCATGCAAGCGCTCTAGCCAGCTGAGCTAATCCCCCGAAAACTAGAAGGCAAAGGAAGCACTTTTTAAGCAAGTTTCAAAATGAAGACGAGATTTTCTGACTGCCGTTTTAAGCCCTTATCTTTGTATTAAACCCAATAATGAAGTATGGATAATTTAGAGAACAAAGTAGCCTATATCACAGGTGGATCAAAAGGTATAGGATTAGGAATTGCGAAATCCCTGCATGCTAACGGAATAAAGGTGGCCATAAGTGGCCGTGACGAAAAAGCACTGGATAATGCAGCTGAGCAGCTGGGTTCGGAAAACGTACTGACCCTCGTATCGGACGTCAGCAAAATGAGTGATGAGAAGGCCGCGGTAAAAACTATTATTGAAAAATGGGGACAATTGGACATTGTAATTGCCAACGCCGGGCTAGGGCATTTTGCTCCCATCGACCAACTTTCTGAGAGTCAATGGCATCAAATGATGGATACAAACCTGACCGGAGTTTTCAACACCCTGCAAGCTGCCGTAGCGGCCCTGAAGAAATCCGAAGGTTATTATATAAGTATCGCAAGTTTGGCCGGGTGTAATTTCTTTGCTTCAGGGGCTGGCTACAATGCGACTAAATTCGGGGTGGTTGGTTTTACCCAGGCAGCCATGCTGGATCTGCGCCCTTACAACATCAAGGTTTCCACCATTATGCCCGGTTCAGTGGCTACACATTTTAATGGGAATAAGCCCTCGGAAAAAGATGACTGGAAAATACAGCCTGAAGACATAGGGGAGTTGGTTATAGACCTGCTTAAAATGAACCATAGAACGCTGCCCAGTAAAATTGAAGTTCGACCTACCCGTCCGGATAAGAAATAAGAAAGAATCAGGTCAGGGCTGGTTCAAAAGAGATGTTTGGGTTAAATATCTCTTCTACAAGCAATTGAAGCTGGTTTTCAAAGTTCAGAAGTACCGATTCGTGAAGATCTGATTGATAGCTTCGCCCTGCTTCTTTTAAACCAAACCACTGGTAACCTGTTTTGAGGTTTTTAAATGAGAGAACCCCTGCCATTAAATTATGGACGGGGTTCTGTTGTTTGTATAACCATGCATAACATAAAACCTGAAATGCTTTGGACTTGTCCGGATCGGTTCTGAGGCTGTCCCAATCTGAAATTCTAAGATTCCTGGGCTCGACCATTCCCGTCTTATAGTCGATTATTCTCAAACTACCATCTACTTCCTCTATACGGTCAACAGTCCCCTTTAGGTAAACCTCCGGGCCCTGGGTTCCTGTATTGAAAGGAATTTTTAGTTTTCTTTCAACGCCAACAAGCTTTATTTTATGCTTTTTCAGACGTTCCTTTTCCATTAAAAGGAAAGTGTCCAGATAATGCTCCATGACCCTGAGAGCGATTAAATTCTTTCCACTGGCTGTCATTCCCTTTAAAAAATGCTCATCAAAGGATTTTAGCGCTAATTCCGGGGCTTTCTGCCTCATGGAATGTACGGCGTCCGGACCGAGATAAAGTCCTTCGTATGGCCTGTAGAGGTACTCCAGGGCCTGATGTAATACCGTTCCGAAGGTATTCGCTGCAACGGTTTCCTCCAATTGTTCGCAATCCCGAATCCCCAGGATTACTTTCTTGTAAAAAAGAACGGGATCTTTAATATAATCAGACAGGGCAGTTGGGGAAAAACCTGCTTTTGCCTTTTCATTAAGTTTGAACAGCAGTCTTTCGCTCTTGTCAATAGCCTTCCGGGCATCCGGATGTATGCCGGTTTTGGGTGCAATAATCTGGTGTTCTATCTGGGAGGATAAAACAGGATCATTTAGCAGTTGGCTTATAAATCGACTTGGTTCGCCTCCTTCCAGCACATCTGGTTCAGTATTGTAGCAAATGTGGACCGCTTCTGCTCTTTGAAGCAATCTGTAAAAGTGATAGGTATAAACCGCATCTTTTTCTTTATAAGTAGGTAAACCAAACTCTTTTTTTACATCAAAGGGGATAAACGAACTATTTGTTTTGCCGGAAGGCAGAATTCCTTCGTTTACAGAAGTAATGATAACCCTTTTGAAATCCAGGTTACGACTCTCCAGCATCCCCATAATTTGAAGGCCTTTAAGGGGCTCTCCTTCAAAATCTATGCTATCCTCGGACAGGAGTTGTTCGAACAGGAATTTCAGGGCTTTAAGGTCGCTAACAAAGGGATGTTGAATACACAGGTCCCCCAGGCGCGTAAAGAGGTTTTTAAAGTGATCCAGATATTCCATGTTCAGTACGTCATTCCGTTGCCGATAAGAGGGCAGGAGTTGGTCTGTAAGGTCAATAAACTGCTTTATTACCTCATGAACGCCCGGAGTTTTGTTTGGAAAGAGCAGCTCCAGTACACCTTTTGAGACGCCGGCCTCCAGTAATTCTTTTCCAGAAACAAAATTGGGGTATTCTTTGAGCAGGATGGAGCATACCTTTTCTGAGTTGAGGGACTCATCCCTGAAGAAGGGTTGCAAAAATGGGTGTCTGAGTATTTGCATAGCAGTTTTTACCCTCCATTTGTCCTGAGTCTTTTGTTGGAACAATCCAAACAAAGCGCTAAAAAGCTGGGCAATAGAACTGTGATGAAGCGGATAACCCATGGTGATATTTACGCCCCCTATTTCAGATGGGAGACTGTGGAGCATCGGATTCAATAAGGTCTCATCTCCCAGGATCAGGGCGGTATTGTCGAGGTTTTCAGATGGTTCTGAGGAAAGCTTATAAAGTAAGTCACCACAATATTTAACCTGCGATACGGATTTAGGCAGGCCGGTTACGGAAATCTTTTTTGGGTTTTGAAAATAGCTTCCAATACCTGCTAATCCATTTTTTTGCAGGTTGGGCCATTTAGACCGGTATTTGCGCATAAATAATCCGGCATCGTGCAGCGGATCGTCCAGATAATGTACATCGGCATCCCAGTAAATGCTGGTATTTCCCTGTTTCAGAAAATATTGAATAATATCCTGTTCAGCTGTATTAAGGGCGTTGAAGCCTACAAAGATGTAATGCTTACTTTTATTTTTACTGATGAAGTCCGGGGTTTGAGATACCGCCTTACGATAAACCTGGCCCTGGTACCCAAGGCCCTTTTGTTCCAGTGTATCTCTGAACTGTATATAGATAGGCAAAAGAGATTTCCAGAAGGCCAGTCTTTTTCGAATCATGGGGCTGCTTGTCCCGTCTGGCGTCCATTGATGCAGTTCCTGTATATCTCCGAGATAATCAAAAAGTTTCTCGCTATCGATAAGGTAACGGTCAATCTCATTAAAATCCTGGATCAGGAGCTGACCCCAGCGACTGAATTCAAAAAAAGACTCCTTCTCAATACCTTTTTGATCGAGGTAAACCTTATATAAAAGGAATTGCAGGTCAAGCGGGGATGCATAATGCAACCCGGATATTTCCTCTACAAAGGATTCAATACTCCAGATCTCAGGTAAAATCAAGCTTTTTCCGGCCTTTAACATCAGTTTTTCCCTCAGGAAAAAACCGGCTCGCTTGCTGGGGAGTATAAATACATAGTTCCCTGGGTTTTCCTTCCATTGGGGTAGTGAATCTATAACGTCATCCAGGAAATACTGCATACCTAAAAATAAAAAAGCCCTGGTAAAACTACCAGGGCTCTTCTAAGATTATTGGTTTATTTTATTTAACCAGGTTTATTTCAACCCTTCTGTTCTGAGTTCTACCGGCTCTTGTATTGTTAGAGGCAATAGGACGGGATTCTCCGTATCCTACAGCAGACAGGCGGTCTGAGGCAATACCTTCCTTGATAAGGAAGTCACGTACAGAGTTCGCTCTTTTCTCAGAAAGTTGCTGGTTCAGTTTTTCACTACCAACACTGTCAGTGTGACCTTCTACGGTGAACTTAGCGTTTGGATACTCGTTGAGGATCTTGATGATGTCAACGAATACTGATACTGATTCAGTCTTCAGAGAAGCTTTTCCAGTGTCAAACAGAATAGTTCTGGCATATTCATTCAATTGCTTCTGAACTTCTTCAGTTACTTCAGGACATCCGTTGTTAGCAACTGTTCCGGCTACATCAGGACATTGGTCGTCTTTGTCAAGTACACCATCTCCGTCAGTATCAGGCCATGGGCATCCTCCGTTAGCTGCAGGACCAGCTTCACTAGGACAGTCATCATCCTTGTCTGCAACACCGTCTCCGTCAGCGTCTGGGCATCCGGCAAGGGCAGGAAGACCAGCTTCATTAGGACAAGCATCGTCTTTGTCGGCTACACCATCTCCATCAGAGTCAGGGCATCCGTTCATTTCAGCAGGACCTGCCTGGTTAGGACAGCTGTCCTTAGAATCTTCAATACCATCTCCGTCAGAATCAGGACATCCGTTGAACGCTTCAAGTCCGGCTACTTCAGGACAAGCATCGTCTTTGTCATAGATTCCGTCACCGTCTGTATCGGTTCCCCCGAAGCGGATAGATACACCGGCCATGTGCTGGAAGTGCTTAACTCCGTAATCTTCAAAAGCGTGCTTGTAAGAAGATTGTACGGTTAAACCTATAAAGTCGGTGAACCAGTAATTTAATCCCAGTCCTCCATTAACGGTACCGGCTCCGATTTCATCTACCCAGGTGTAACCTCCACCTACTTCGATAAACGGATCCAGCTTCGCATTTTTGCGAAGGTTATATTTTATTGTTCCATCAACAGCATAGTGAGAAAGATCATCAACTGATACATCTCCTAATTTGGTAATGCGGTTCAGGGAACCTCTTGCGCCAATAGAAAATCCGTCACCAACGTATTTAGATACGGACACATAAGACAGTGAAGGTACGATGTTCCAATGATCGTTAACATTGAAATACTCACTGAAAACTGTTCCGGTTGGGTATGCGGCACTAGCATCGTTAGTAGGGTAAACATCTATGGCATTCACACCGATGCTTATCTGCCAAGGATTATTCTCATCCTGCGCTTGAATGTTGTTAAACCCTAAAACAAGTAGGCCAACAACCAATAATCTACTAAGCTGTTTCATGTTCAAATTTTTAAGTTTAAGTGTTTATTAGCTGCAAATGTAAGTTGTTAAGAATTATTAACAAAATCAATTTCTTATTTTTTTCAATGCGGTTTTTCCCGGCAAAATGGGCTTAAATCACCTTTAACTCTTTTCCGGCGGCAACAAATGCCTCAATTGCTTTATCCAGATGTTCCTTTGTATGCGCAGCAGATAATTGTACGCGGATGCGTGCTTTCCCTTTAGGGACCACCGGATAGAAAAACCCGATAACATAAATTCCCTTCTCCAGTAAGCTTGCAGCCATTTCCTGTGAAAGCTTTGCATCGTAGAGCATAACGGGAACAATGGCAGAGTCTCCGTCCACTATATCGAAGCCCGCGGCCTTCATCCCTTTTTTAAAGTACTCGGTATTGGCATCCAGTTGCTTTTTTAAGGACTGATCTCTTTTGAGAAGCTCGAAGACTTTCAGGGTGCCTCCCACTATGGCGGGGGCCAGACTGTTTGAAAACAAATAAGGACGGGATCGCTGGCGGAGCATTTCTATAATTTCCTTTTTCCCGGTCGTATACCCCCCCATGGCCCCTCCAAGGGCTTTCCCCAGGGTACCGGTAATAATGTCTATCCTTTCAAGCACTCCTTTTTCTTCCAGCGTACCTATTCCGGTTTCCCCTATAAAACCGGTAGCATGGCATTCATCGATCATTACGAGGGCATCGTATTTGTCTGCCAGGTCACAAATTGCATCCAGGGGGGCAACCAGGCCATCCATGGAAAAGACCCCGTCCGTTACAATGAGTTTAAATCTGGCGTTGTCTTCATTTGCCTGTTGTAACTGCTTTTCGAGGTCTGCCATATCGTTATTGACATAACGGTATCGCTTGGCCTTGCACAATCTGACCCCGTCAATGATAGAGGCGTGGTTAAGCGAATCAGAAATAATGGCATCTTCCGGACCTAACAGTGGCTCGAAAACACCTCCGTTGGCATCAAAACAGGCGGCGTATAATATGGTATCCTCAGTCCCGTAGAAATCAGCAATGGTCTGCTCCAGGTTCTTGTGCAGATCCTGAGTCCCACAGATAAACCGGACGGATGACATCCCGAAGCCATGACTGTCCATGGCGTCCTTGGCAGCCTGTATCACCTCAGGGTGCGCAGACAAACCCAGATAGTTGTTTGCACAGAAGTTCAATACCTCCTGCCCTGTGGAAACCTTGATTACAGGTCCCTGTGGAGAAGTAATGATACGTTCTTGTTTAAATAATCCGGCCTCCCGGAGATTTTCCAATTCTTCTGTGAGCTGTTCCTTGATCTTCCCGTACATAGTTATATAAATTCTGGTATTACATTATTTTCTTCAATATATATAAGGATGGCATTTTTTAGCGTATATCCCATCGACTCCAAAACCCGCCCGTATAATTCTATCTGTTCCCGATGACTTATCTCACGTTTTCCCGTTTTATAATCGATTACAGTTACTTCCTTATTTTCGAATATCATTCTATCGGGTCTCAAAAGTAGTCCATTTTCACTAATTATATCCCGTTCATTCAGTATTCCGGGCCCTTCCAGGAAGTACTCCTTAAGCAAAGGATGGCGGACCACACGGTAGATTATTTCCATAAGTGCGGCTTCGCCGGCCTGGTCAATAGCTCCTTGCTGCAACAGCACCTGAACCGCAGCGGGCACGTCCTGCTCAGTTTCAACAAGGCTCAGGGCAGTGTGTATTAAATTCCCGTAACTGATGGACGTTTCCTGTTCAGCGGATTTTTTTCTGGCAGAGGGAGTAACCACACGAATCAGTTGTGACTCCTTGTTGGAATACATATAAGAGAGGTAGGCTGTTTCCTGCGCTTCTTCTTTTTCAGGGGCCTGTGGCAGGGAGCCTTTCTGGAAGATAGCGCCACTATTTTCAAAATTTTCTGATTCCAGCAGGTAGTTCATATAAAGACTGGAATAATCCGCCGGGTTTTGGATATTCCCTGTTTTGGGCGCCTTGCTAAAAATATACAGGCCTTTGGCTGCCCGTGTATGCACTACATACAAGACATTAAAGGCATCTAATTCCTGTTTTTCCCTCTCCTGTATGTATTGCTGGGCAGCCTGACCTCCGTATTGCTCCAGATCCTTTTTCATCCTTGCCAGTATAAAGGGGAAGCCATTAAAAGCCTCCGGATTTACCGGAATCCATAACTTATCCTTTATTACCGGGTAAACCGGAGCATCTGCAAAAGGAAAAATAACGATGGGAAATTCCAGCCCTTTGGATTTGTGGATGGTCATTATCCTGACTGCATCCATATGTTCAGGGGCGAGAACACTCAGGCTCTCTTTGTGGTGATCCCAGTATTCCAGAAAAGTGTTGATGGAGTGATCAGCAGTCTGACCTACTTCCAGAACCACATCCATTAGAAATATCAGGTAGGCATTTTCTGCAGTCGCCAGCTTAAATTGGCGAATTGCTGTCTCAAGAATATCGTAAACAGGTTTCAGAATGGCGGCCTGGCAGTCAAACCCATACGTATCCCTGAGAAAGCCCTCAGGATCCCGGAGTTTTTCAGCTATAAAATCATGAGCTTCGGGCTTTTCTGGAGTTAAATATTGAATCAAACCAAAACTGTGGTTGCGATCTGCTGGCTCCCTTAGAAAACAGAGTAAATGGATCAGGAACTGAACCTCTGCATGGCTTGCCAGCAAAAGGGTTTCTGATGAAATAACCGGAATGCCTTCCCTGATAAGTACGTCAGAAATAAGGACACCTTCGGCACGTCTGCGCGTTAAAACGCAAATATCCCCGAACGCAAATCCTTTGTTTTTTACATCCCGGACTAAATCGAGCACTTTTTGCTGATAAGCTTCCTGGGTGTTTTCCGTTTCCGCCGGGATAAATTCGATCCGGACCATACCTTCTTCCTTTGAGTTAGATTCTTGCTTATTGCCGTCAATAAACAGGGATTGGTATAGAGTATTATTAAGGAATTGGCTGATATAACTGAAAAACTGGTTATTAAAAGTCACAATGGTCTGGTTACTCCTGAAGTTTGAGGGAAGCTGGAAAGTATCAGCAGCTATCGGAAAAGGATTTCCGCCTCCTTTAAAAAGTCCGATAAATTGCTCCGCACGGCCGCCCCTCCAGCGGTATATTGCTTGTTTTGCGTCTCCCACGAGGACCAGAGACCCTTTCTGGCCTGTTTCATCAATTCCCGAAAGGGCGTTATCGATCAGCGGAACCAGGTTGTTCCATTGCAGTTCCGAGGTGTCCTGGAACTCGTCTATGAAGTAATGCCTGTATTTTTCACCCAGCCTTTCGTAAATAAAGGGAGCCGGTTCGTCTTTCAATTCCTCTGCAATAATGGCGTTGAAAAAAGCAATGGGTAGCTTGCCTTCTTCTGTCTGAATTGTTTTAAGTTCCTGTTGCAACAGCCCCAGTACGGTGAAGGGTGCCAGCTGGGTATATACATTGACCAGGAAGGATCTTTCAATAACCCGCTCCTTTATTATCTGAAAGGCCCTGTTGAACTCTGGCATCAGTTCAGTTAAGATATCCTGTGTTGGCTGTGGGGCATTTTTTTTGAAAAGCGGTTCATTCCCAAATTCCCGTTTCCAATTTGCGATAAAGTCTTGCTGGAAATCCCCTGCAGCTATTTTATTTAAAAAATCAGGGAAGTACCCGGCTTTAAAATCGAGGCGTTCCAGGCCGTTTTCTTCAATTACCTTCAGTGCTCCCTCAGCGGTTTCCAGCAATTCCTTTTCACCTCTTTGAATACGCGAGCGCAATTCTGACTTCAATACCTGGAAATCCTTCATTTTTTTATCCTCGAAGGTCTTGAGGTACTCCAGATGGTTTTCATTAAACAGCAGCTTACCCATATCAAAAAGATCTCTGCTGATATCCCAGCTTTTGTCCTCGGTTGCTTTTTCCAGTGCAAAATCGATAAGCACCTCGCTTAGTTCCCTGTCTGAGCCGGCTTTGCTTAAAAGGTTGTCTACTGCAGTTTCCAGTAAAAAGTCAGAATCAATTACAACCTCAAAATTCGGCGGCAGGTTCAGGTCTTTGGAGAAGGTTCGCAGCAGCCGGTGATTGAACTTATCGATAGTGGAAATGTCGAAAAACGCATAATTATGGAGTATTTCCTTTAAAATGCGCCGGGATTTATCCGAAAGGACTTCTGGGTCCATTTCCAATTCTTCCTGAAGTATTTTAAAAAGCGGGTATTCTTTTGCTGTTGCCTCCAAAGAATCGGGAGAACTGAAAGCTACCAGACTGTTGAGTATTCTCTGTTTTAGTTCAGATACGGCCTTGTTTGTAAAAGTTATGGCCAGGATTTTTCTGAAGGCCTGGTTGGCACCAGGGCGGAGTATTAGTTTGAGATACTCCAGGGTTAGCGTAAATGTTTTGCCGGATCCGGCTGAGGCGTTGTAAATACGATAAGGGCTGCTGGACCGCTTCATTAGCTGCAAAATAAGTATTCTCAGGGGGTTCTTAACAAATAATTAGCGCAAAGTATATGTTAAAATCTTTAACTTTGGAATTCACCTGTTATTAACAAAAAAATATAATTCAACATGTCTTTTAATTTACCAGATTTACCTTACTCATATGATGCCCTGGAGCCGAATATAGATGCACGCACCATGGAAATTCACCATACAAAGCACCACAACGGATATACCACTAAGCTCAATGCGGCTATTGAAGGCACTTCCCTGGAAGGAAAAAGTATAGAGGAAATCCTTAGCAGTCTGGATATGTCCAATACTGCTGTCCGCAATAACGGAGGCGGATATTACAACCACTGCCTTTTCTGGGAAGTAATGTCAGCCGATGGTGGCGGGTCACCTTCCGGCGAACTGTCTGCGGCCATAAATGATGCCTTTGGGTCTTTTGAGGGCTTTAAAGACGCCTTTACCAAGGCTGCAGGGGGACGATTTGGATCCGGCTGGGCCTGGTTGTGCACCCATAAAGGGGGAAAACTGGAAATCTGTTCAACCCCAAATCAGGATTGCCCTATTATGCCGGGGGTTGGCTGTGGCGGACACCCCATTCTCGGTCTGGATGTGTGGGAGCATGCCTATTACCTGCATTATCAAAACAGGAGACCCGATTATATCGAGGCCTTTTTTAATGTAATTAACTGGGCTAAAGTAGCTGAGAATTACAATTCCGCAAAATAGAAAGTTCTTAATTTTTAAAAGAAAACCCCGGATTATTTCCGGGGTTTTTTTTTGGATATACCTAAATAGAAAAGAGCAGAGAAAACCCTGCTCTTTTCATCCCAAATCTTACCATAAACTTAACCTACTTATGCTATGGCAATACTAAATTACCTGTATACTGGGAAATAACAAAGGAAAATGCAGAAATTTTAAAGAGCAGTCACACTAAAAACACCGAAAAATCCTACATGAAACAGTAGTATTTTGAACTGAAAGCAATGGCTTAAAAAATAAAAAAGGCAAGGTTTTAACCTTGCCTTTTTCCCCAAATCTTACCATGAACTTAACCTACTTATGCTATGGTTCTTCGAAAGTAGCTGGAAGCCGATGGATAAAAAAAGGTTTTGGACGAACACCCCGTAAAACCGTTGAAATACAGCTTTGGAGGAAAAGGTTTACAGCTGGTGATTACGCTGAAATTTTATTGTGGGAACTTTCGGGTAGATACCAAATAAAAAAGGTGGAGAGTTCTCCACCTTTTTTGCCCCAAATCTTACCATGAACTTAACCTACTTATGCTATGGCAATTCTAAAGTAGCAGGCTTATTGCCCGGGTTTTGATAAAGACGATGAAATGCACATATTATCGATGAAATGCATCAGACAATGTATTTCATCGAATTTATTTTAATATGCTCGTTGGTTTTTTCCTTCGTAAAAATTTATAAAGGCCTGATTCACCACCCGGTTACCTCCCGGAGTGGGGTAATTACCGGTAAAGTACCAGTCCCCCAGGTTTTTAGGGCAGGCTACATGCAGGTTTTCAATGGTCTGATAGATAATCTGTACTTCAGCATTTATATCGGGAGGACTTAGAAGTTCTGCAATCTTGGATGAAATTTGTTCTGCACTAAACGGGGCGTAAAATTCTTTAACGTGATTAATGGCTTCTGCATCAGATGAGCCATTTTCCCTTTTACACTTTCGATAAATGTTTTCGACAATTTCCATACTACCCTGTTCCTTGTGCAATTCGAGGGCGGCTTTGAATGCAATAAAGTCCTCCAGTTTGGCCATGTCTATCCCGTAACAATCGGGATAACGGATTTGCGGGGCAGAGGAAATCACAATAATCTTCCCCGGATGTAGCCGGTCCAGGATGCGTAAAATACTTTTTTTCAGGGTAGTTCCCCTAACAATACTGTCATCAATTATGGCAAGATAATCGCCTTTATTTACGGACCCGTATGAAATGTCATAGACATGGGTAACCAGGTCATCGCGGCTGCTGTCCTGGGTAATAAAGGTCCGTAATTTTGCATCCTTGATCGCAACCTTTTCTATCCTGGGGCGTACTTCGAGGATTTCGTGCAACTGTTCGCTGCTTATTGAGGGCCCGAGTGCGAGTATTTGTTCCTCCTTTTTTTTGTTCAGGTAATTCTGTGCTTCTCGTACCATTCCCAGAAAGGATGTTTCAGCAGTGTTGGGGATATAGGAAAATACAGTGTTCTTAATATCGTTATCAATGGCCTTCAGGATTTGGGGGAAGAGCAATCGTCCTAATTCCTTACGTTCCTGATATATTTCCTTGTCACTACCTCTGGAGAAGTAGATCCTTTCAAAGGAACAGGCCAGTCGTTCTCTGGGTTCCTGTATCTGCTCTATAGCTACCCGCCCGTCATTTTTAATAATAATGGCATGGCCGGGAGGAAGTTCCTTTACAGTATCATATGCAACGTTGAATACAGTCTGTATGGCAGGTCGCTCAGAAGCAACCACCACTACTTCATCATCCTGGTAATAGTAGGCCGGCCTGATTCCAGAAGGGTCCCGCAAAACAAAGGCGTCTCCGTGCCCCAGTAAACCGGCCATCGCATATCCCCCATCCCAGTTTTTAGAGGATTTCCTGAGAATTTTCGAAACTTTCAGTCGTTCGGCTATGAGCGGGGAGGCTTCCATCTTAGTATAACCTTCCTTCTTTATCTGTTTATAAAGCTTGGCAACGGCATCATCCAGAAAATGTCCGATTTTCTCCATTACCGTTATAGTATCCGCTAATTCCTTGGGGTGCTGGCCCAATTGTACAAGGTTATCAAAAAGCTCCTTTACGTTGGTCATATTAAAATTCCCGGCAACGATCAGGTTTCTGTGCATCCAGTTGTTCTGCCTCAAAAAGGGGTGAACACTTTCAATACTGTTCTTGCCGAACGTTCCGTATCGGACGTGACCCAACAATAATTCCCCCACGTAAGGGATATGCTTTTTCTGCCAGGCAACATCTTCCTTGGCTTCAGGGTTTTCCTTTAAAGCGGTATTGATGCGGTTGTTAATGATGTCGAATATATCCTGTATAGGCTGGGATTCAATGGAACGCACCCGGCTCATGTAGCGCTCCCCTGGCTGCATGTTCATCTTAATACTGGCAAACCCAGCACCGTCCTGCCCGCGGTTGTGCTGCTTTTCCATCATCAGGTACATCTTATTTACTCCGTAAAAAGCAGAGCCGTATTTTTCCTGATAATACTCCAGCGGTTTCATTAACCTGATCAGCGAAATTCCGCATTCGTGTTTAATAGCATCACTCATGTAAGGGCGTCGTTATAAAGGTCTTTATTCAGGCTATTCTAGTTCAATATCAAATTGTGTCAATTCTCTGAATTGCTTCAGTCTTCCATTTATTTCAGCCGGCTGAAGATTCTGCAAACGCTCGGTTCCAAATTTTTCAACACAGAACGAAGCCAGGTTAGATCCGTGAATTACGGCGTTTTTCATGTTTTCAAAGGAGATGTTTTCGCTTTGGGTAATATACCCTGCAAAGCCTCCCGCAAAGGTGTCCCCGGCTCCTGTTGGATCAAAAATGTTCTCCAGGGGCAGGGCAGGGGCAAAGAATATCCGGTCTTCGTGGAATAACAAAGCCCCGTTTTCTCCTTTCTTGATAACTACATATGCCGGTCCCATTTTACTGATCTTTTCAGCGGCCTTGACCAAAGAATACTCCCCGCTCAGTTGACGGGCCTCCTCATCGTTGATTGTTATGACGTCAATTTTGGCAATAACTTTCATCAGGGAATCCCAGCTGTGGTCCATCCAGTAATTCATGGTGTCCAGAATGCTGAGCTTTGGCCTTTTCGGCATTTGTTCTATTACGCTCATCTGAATGTCGGGGTGCAAATTGCCCAGCATCACAACATCGGAATACTGGAATGCTTCCGGTACCCTGGGCTGAAAATCGGCAAGCACATTGAGCTCTGTGCTCAGGGTATCCCTTCGGTTAAGGTCGTTGTGGTAACGGCCGCTCCAGAAAAAAGTCTTGCCTCCGGGTACCTTTTCCAGACCCGATATATCAATTCGTTTCTTTTTCAGCAGTTCCAGGTAAGATTCCGGAAAATCATCCCCCACTACCGAAACAATAGCAGACTGCTGCTGGTAGTATGAGGCAGCCAGGCCTATAAAGGTGGCAGCACCTCCCAGAATTTTATCTGTTTTGCCAAAAGGGGTTTCTATGGCATCAAAGGCAACGGTGCCGACGATCAAAAGTTTACCCATGGGGTCCTGAATTTGCTGCAAATATACGCTTTTGTTAGTGGTTAGCTATAGGCTTTGAAGACGGCTTGGTTCCCAGCTTATTTTCTCCCGAAATCTGCCGGAATTTCCCCCCATACCCGGGTTTCCCATTTCACAATTTTGGTACTGTACTGGTTATTTTGCAGCCAGGATTCGGCCCTGTGGACCAGTTCAAACAGCGTCTCGTTGTTTTCTGTTTGTTCCAGTTTGGTGTTGCAGCGCTTTTTTTTAACCCAGCTGATGGCTGTGCGCGAATCTGTATATATAATACGGGAGCTGCCTTTCTTTTTTAAGAATGCCAGGCCGTGAACAATTGCGAGAAACTCTCCTATATTATTGGTGCCCTGCTCAAAGGGCCCCTGATGGAATAAGCGCTTCCCGCTTCGGGTATCCACCCCCTGGTATTCCATTTTGCCGGGGTTTCCACTGGATGCAGCATCCACGGCAATAGAATGGTAGTTAGGTTTTCCAACCCGTTTTTGCAATTCCTCAGAAGGTTCTGAGGCCTTCTTTTTTTCTTTTTGTGCCGTTTGATAGGAATGTTTGAATGCTTTTTTGGCAGCTTCTTCGGTGGGGAAGCCCATATATTGCGCGCCCTGGAACTCGCGAATTTGTTTCTGACATTGCTCCCAACTGGTGTAAATACCGGGTTTCAGGCCTTTCCATACCACGTAAAACTTATTCTTTTGGGCCATACTCAGCGAGATAACAGCTTTTCTATGGTTTTGGGAAAGTATGTGTATTCCAATTCATGTATTTTTTCAGCCAGCCGCTGCGGGCTATCGCTTTTTTCGACTGCCACCCTTTCCTGAAGAATAATGCCCCCCTGGTCGTACGCTTCATTAACGTAGTGAATACTAATACCGGATTCCCTGGCCCCATCCGCAATGACCGCATTGTGAACATGCATTCCATACATGCCTTTCCCACCATATTGTGGAAGTAAAGCAGGATGTATGTTTATGATCTTATTGGGGAATGTCTTTATGTAAGTCTCCGGAATTTTCCATAAAAAGCCGGCAAGAACGATCAGGTCCGGGTTTAAAAATGTGAGGATTTCCAGCAAAGCATCCGGCTTGCGAAAGGCAGTTTTATTAAAGCTGTAAACGGGGGTTTGCAGTCGGTTACACCTTTCGATTACTCCGGCTTTCGGGTTATTGGTGAATACAGCTGTAACGGTTACTTCTGGCTTGTTCTCGAAATATTTGATGATGTTCTCTGCATTGGAGCCTGAACCTGAAGCGAATAAAATTATTTTACCGGAAGGAGTAGGTTGCATGAATTCTGTTGTAAAAACAAGGACAAATTTACTATAGATGTTATTAATTTATGTAAATTGAAGGACATTTTGCCGCGAAAAGGTGTATTTAAACCAAAGTTTTTTATTTTTGCCAACAATTTAAATTTAAAACCAATAACACTATGTCAGACATTGCATCAAGAGTAAAAGCTATCATCGTAGATAAGCTGGGTGTTGACGAAAATGAGGTTGTGGCTGAAGCCAGCTTCACCAATGACCTGGGAGCAGATTCCCTGGATACCGTGGAGTTAATAATGGAATTTGAAAAGGAATTTGATATTCAGATCCCTGACGATCAAGCAGAAAACATTGCAACTGTTGGCCAGGCTATAAGCTATATCGAGGAGGCCAAATAAATACATGATATTTTGTCTTCAGATCTAAAATTATCCATGCGGTAATCAGGCTGCGTGGATAATTTTTTTTAATTTACGCTAAGGTTAGATGTCAACAAAATAGTATCGTTCCATGCAAATAAAACGAGTAGTAGTTACCGGAATGGGGGCCCTTACTCCTATTGGCAACAACTTACAATCTTATTGGGAGGGCCTTAAAAACGGTAAAAGTGGTTGTGCCCCGATAACTTATTTTGACACCGAAAAATTTAAAACCAAGTTCGCCTGCGAACTCAAGGGATACGATCCCAACGAATATTTTGATCGCAAGGAAGTCAGAAAACTGGATCGTTTTGCCCAATATGCCCTGGTTTCTTCGGATGAGGCTATAGCCGATGCCGGGCTGGATCTCGATAAGCTCGATAAATTCAGAGTAGGAGTAATATGGGGTGCCGGAATTGGTGGCCTTGAAACTTTTCAGACGGAAGTCCTGAATTTTGCCCAGGGAGATGGTACACCTCGTTTCAATCCGTTTTTTATCCCTAAAATGATTGCTGATATCGCTCCTGGCAATATCTCAATCAAGCATGGTTTTATGGGGCCGAACTACACCACGGTTTCTGCCTGCGCGTCTTCGGCAAATGCCATGATCGATGCCCTGAATTATATTCGCCTCGGGCATTGTGATGTAGTGGTAACGGGTGGAAGTGAAGCCGCAGTTACCATTGCGGGAATGGGTGGGTTCAATGCTATGCATGCCCTGTCTACGCGGAATGAATCTCCGGAAACTGCGTCCAGGCCATTTGATGCTACCCGGGATGGATTTGTACTTGGCGAAGGAGCCGGGGCACTTATCCTGGAAGAATATGAACACGCCAAGGCCAGAGGTGCAAAAATATATGCTGAGGTAGCTGGTGGAGGACTCTCCAGTGATGCCTACCACATGACTGCCCCGCACCCGGAAGGGATTGGAGTAGTTAAGGTAATGGAAAACTGCCTGCGGGATGCCGGAATTGGCCCTGAAGAGGTCGATGCCATAAATACCCACGGAACCTCAACCCCATTGGGGGATGTGGCGGAACTGAAAGCCATCTCACAGGTCTTTGGAGAGCATGCCACGAATATCAATATTAATTCAACAAAGTCCATGACCGGGCATTTACTGGGAGCTGCCGGAGCAATCGAAGCCATCGCTTCAATACTGGCCATGGAACACAGTCTGGTTCCCCCAACCATAAACCACAGCGTGGTTGACGAACAAATCGACCCCAAACTGAACCTTACCCTGAATAAGGCACAGAAGCGTGAGGTAAAGGTTGCAATGAGCAATACTTTCGGTTTTGGAGGGCATAACGCCTGTATAGTGTTTAAAAAACTTAGCTAGGCGCGGATGACATTTCCCGGAAATATATTTAATTCCCATTCCAAAGAGGATGGGGATTTTTTTTTGGGGATGACAAGAATACTGGGGTTTAAGCCAAAAAAACTGGAAATTTATAAAAAGGCATTCCTGCACCGATCTGTCAATCAAAAAGACAAAAAGGGAAATCCCATGAACTATGAACGCCTGGAATTCCTTGGAGATTCCATGCTGGGCACGATCATTTCCAAGCACCTGTACAAGGAAGTACCTGCGGGAGACGAAGGATATCTCACCAAAATGCGCTCCAAGATTGTCAGTCGCAAGCACCTGAATGAATTGGGAAAAGACCTAAAGCTATTGCAGTGGGTGCAAAGCCGTATCCCAAAATCTCATTTCGGTGAAAATATCCATGGAAATGTTTTTGAGGCCTTGGTAGGGGCCATTTATCTGGACAGGGGTTACGATTATTGCGAGCGATTTATTCAGGACCGCGTAATAGATCCCTATGTAGACATCGAACAGCTGGAAGGACAGGTTATCAGTTATAAGAGCCTGGTAATTGAATGGTGTCAGAAACAAAAAAAGGAGTTTCATTACGAGGTTTATGAGGATGACGGGAAGGATCCAGTTAAGCATTTTGCCGTTAAACTGCATATTGATGGCCGTATTATGGCTAAGGCTCGGGCAACTTCAAAGAAAAAAGCTGAGGAAAAGGCATCAAAAAGAGCCTTTTTTGCCTTGCAGGCCAAGATACAGAAATAGAGACAGGGCAACGCGAACTATAACGTTATAGGGGATTCAGGTTATTGGATTCAGGCCTTAGCACTAGGTGAATTCCATAAGAACCTGTATCTTTAACTTTCGGGTTATATCTATGGGATCACTGCAGGATATATGGGAAGAATTTCTGGAGGATACGTCCTTTGGTCTTTTTGCCATTCACTGTAATTTAGAGGATCATGCTCTTGCATATTCTTTAAACCGGGAATGCAAACTGCATTTGTGCAGGAGTCGCAGGGATATTGAATTAAAGGGGACAGCACTTTTTCCAGTATTTCAATGGGAAGAAGAGGCTTATTTTCGCACCTGGACCTTATTCCGGAATTTTGGAAGCAGCACTGGAGACAAAGATCAGACAGGACTGTTTCAAAATGAGCCTACATTTACCCGGCATTACCTGATACCCGAAAAAAAAGAGGTGGATTATTTCCTGAAGGTAGAGGGGGATGATAATAATTCCCCCACCTTGGCAAGATTACTTTCCATCAAGGAGGTAATTACGGCTTACAGGGTACCCGTCTCTGATCTGAAATCCAAACAAAATCTATTATATTAATCTGTATGCCAAACCAGAAAAAGACAAAAATTGTTGCCACTTTAGGGCCTGCAACCAGTAAAAAAGAAACGCTTCAGCGTATGATGGAGGCAGGAGTGGATGTTTTCAGAATCAATTTTTCGCATGCCGATTACGACGATGTAAAGGCCAGGGTTAAAATGATCCGGGAATTGAGTGATGAAATTGGCGTATACACTGCTATCCTGGCGGATCTTCAGGGACCTAAACTACGCGTTGGGGTTATGTCCGGAGAAGTAATCGTTTCGCCTGGCGATGAAATCGCATTTAAAACCGGAAAGCCCTTTGAAGGTACAGCCGAAGCAGTTTTTATGAACTACCAGGAATTCCCCCGTGATGTCAATCCGGGAGAACGCATTCTGCTGGATGACGGAAAACTGATATTTGAAGTTATCGAAACCAACAGAACGGATACGGTACGCGCTAAGGTCATACAGGGCGGTCCCCTAAAGTCCAAAAAAGGAGTAAACCTGCCCAATACCAATATTTCTCTTCCGGCCCTGACCAAAAAGGATATTAAGGATGCTGAGTTTGCCATTTCCCTGGAGGTAGACTGGATTGCCCTTTCTTTTGTAAGGCACAGCCAGGATTTGATAGACCTGCAGCAGATCATAGAAGAGCATTCAGAGCATAAGATCCCGATAGTAGCCAAAATTGAGAAGCCCGAGGCGGTAAAGAATATCGATAAAATTGTGGCCTACTGCGATGGTTTGATGGTAGCCAGGGGAGACCTGGGGGTAGAAGTTCCGGCACAGGAAGTACCGCTTATCCAGAAAAAACTCGTTTTACGGGCTAAAAAAGCCAGGATTCCGGTTATCATTGCCACCCAGATGATGGAAACCATGATTACCAGCCTTACCCCTACCCGGGCCGAGGTGAATGACGTGGCCAACTCTGTAATGGATGGCGCGGATGCAGTGATGCTATCAGGGGAAACTTCCGTTGGGAACTATCCCGTGCAGGTGATCGAGAAGATGACCAGTATTTTAAAGAGCGTGGAGGGGTCTGATCTAATCAAAGTTCCTCAGGAAGCCCCGCAAATAAGGACCAAGCGTTATATTACCAAGTCAGTTTGTTACCACGCCGCCACAATGGCAAATGAGATCAAGGCCAAGGCTATTTCCACTCTTACCAATAGTGGTTACACCGCCTTTCAGATATCTGCCTGGCGACCGAGTGCCCATATCCTTGTTTTTACCTCCAACCGGAAAATACTCACCCAGTTGAATTTGCTTTGGGGGGTGAAGGCGTTCTACTATGACCGCTTCGTTTCAACAGATGAAACCATTGAGGATGTCAATAAAATTGCATGTAAAAAAGGGTTTCTGGAGGCCGGGGATATGATGATCAGCCTGGCAGCTATGCCCATTAAGGATAAAGGGATGGTCAATACCCTTCGGGTAACGGAAATAGAGACCTGTAATTTTTAGGAGGCCCGGATAAAGTTGCTAGAAATCGAAACTGAGCTGCACTGAAACGGACGAATCAGGGGCTTCCGTAGTTTCTACAGCTGTATTGAGGTTGGAAAGGGATATCCCTAAAAGTCTGACTGAATTTTCAAGGGGGGCCTGGAATAGCAATTCCCTGGATATCTCAAAAATCAACTCAGCCCTTGAAATGTAATAAGGAAGGGTTTTACTGCGGGTTTGAAGGTTAAAATCGCTGTATTTGATTTTAAGGGTTACCGTTTTTCCAGCTCGTTTTTTGGGTAAAATCCTGTTCTCCAGCTCTTCGGCTATCTTTTGTAGTTTTTCAAGCATAAAAAGTTCACTGCTCAGGTTTTCTGAAAAGGTTCGCTCGGCTCCGATAGATTTAGGAACCCTGCTGGGCTTTACAGCACTGTTGTGTATTCCCCTTACCACCCGGTAGTAATGGCTGCCGCTCTTCCCAAAATGTTCGGTGAGAAATTGCTCGGATTTGTTTTTTAAGTCGGCTCCTGTAAAGATCCCCAGCTGGTACATCTTCTCTGCCGTTACTTTGCCCACACCGTAAAACCTGCGGATATCCAGGGCCAGCAAAAAAGACTCCACTTCTTCAGGGGCAATGGTTTTTTGACCATTTGGTTTGTTGATATCGCTGGCAACCTTCGCTATAAATTTGTTGATGGAGATCCCTGCGGAAGCCCTCAGGCCGGTTTCATCAAATATTTTTTCTCTTATTTCCCTGGCTATAAGTGTTGCCGATGGCAGGCCCTTCTTGTTCTCTGTAACATCCAGATACGCCTCATCAAGAGACAAAGGCTCTACCAAATCCGTATATTCCAGAAATATCTTTCTGATCTGTTGGGAGATTTCCTTGTACCTGTCAAAACGGGGGGTAACAAAGATCAGTTCCGGACACTTTTTCCTGGCCAGAACGCCACTCATGGCGGAGCGTACACCAAACTTCCGGGCTTCATAACTCGCTGCTGCTACTACACCTCTTTTGGATCCGCCCCCAACAGCAACGGGCTTTCCCCTAAGGGAGGGGTCGTCAAGTTGTTCAACGGAAGCGTAAAAGGCATCCATATCCACATGGATAATTTTACGGATGGGGACTGATTCAGCCATATACAAATTTAGGGTATATTTGAATCAGTCAGGGTCTTCAAAACCTGCAGCCCAATGGTTGAAATAGAACGCAAATTCAAGGTTGCTGATACCTCTTTTAAAAAGGGGGCACGCTCGAGTACCAAAATGGTGCAGGGTTTTTTAAACACAGATCCTGAACGAACTGTCAGGGTTCGCCTGCACAATGATAAAGGTCTGATCACCATTAAAGGCAGGACTTTTGCCAAAGGAACATCCCGCAGGGAATGGGAATTTCAGATTTCAGCCGATCAGGCCAAAGAATTACTGGAGATTTGTGAGCCCGGGCTGATCAAAAAGACCCGTTATAAGGTTCCGGTGGGCAATCATATTTTTGAAGTAGATGAGTTTGAAGGGGAAAACCGCGGGCTGCTAATAGCGGAGATTGAATTACGGGAGGAACTGGAAACCTTTGAGGTACCTTCCTGGCTGGGGGAAGAAGTAACCGGACAAAAGGAATACTACAATTCACAATTGTCATCAAACCCCTATTCACAATGGAAAAAATAAAACAAATACGCCTATGGGTAGTGGTTGCCTGCTTTGGGGTTTATTCCTGTAAGGGACCTGGGGAAACGGATAAGATGGATTCAGAGCCCATTACCTCTGCCGTTGGAGCATCTACGGGGAAGCTCAAAGAACGCCTTGCTGCTGAGGGGTATCAGCTGTTTGATTACGTGGATGAAAAAACCGGGGATACCATTTTGATGCAGCAATATTTTATCGCCTTTCTGAAAAGAGGCCCCACCCGGTCGCAAACCAAGGAAGAGGCCGATAGCCTGCAGCGCTTGCATCTGGCACACCTGGGAAGCATGTATGAAAAAGGTTTTGCGGATATTTCAGGCCCCTTTGGCGATGATGGTGAGATTCGCGGGATCACCATATACAATGTACCCACCCTGGAAATGGCGGACAGCCTCGCCAATTTGGACCCGATGGTTCAGGCCGGACGTTTGGTGATTGAAGTGCACCCCTGGTGGGCTGCCAAGGGGTTCCCCTTGCGATAAAGTGGTCAGAGGATACTTTTGAACTGCTTGAGAAAACGAAGGTCATTCTCGCTTAACAGCCGGATGTCTGAGATCTGGTACAATAGCAAAGCAATACGGTCAATCCCCATTCCAAATGCGAAGCCGGAATGTTCCTTGGAGTCGATCCCGCAATTATCCAGTACATTTGGGTCTACCATACCACATCCCATGATTTCCAGCCACCCGGTTCCCTTGGTCATACGGTAATCCGTTTCGGTTTCCAGGCCCCAGTAAACATCCACCTCCGCACTGGGTTCCGTAAACGGAAAATAGGAGGGGCGCAGGCGAATCCTGGATTTTCCAAAAAGGGCTGTTGTAAAATACTGCAGGGTTTGCTTCAGATCTGCGAAGGACACTCCTTTATCAATATACAGGCCTTCAACCTGATGAAAGAAACAATGCGACCTTGCTGAAATAGCTTCATTCCGGTAAACCCTCCCGGGTGAAATAGTCCGGATGGGGGGCTTGTGATTTTCCATGTATCGTACCTGCACTGAAGAGGTATGGGTACGCAACAGAATATCGGGGTCGGTCTGAACAAAGAAGGTATCCTGCATGTCTCTGGCCGGATGGTATTCAGGAAGGTTCAGAGCGGTGAAATTATGCCAGTCATCTTCTATTTCAGGCCCTTCGGAAACCGTAAAACCGATTCTGGAAAAGATATCTATGATTTGATTTTTAACCAGGGAAATAGGGTGGCGTGCACCCAGCTCCAGTGGTTCTCCGGGACGGGTCAGGTCTCCGTAAAGGGACTTAACTTCTTCTTTAGCCTGGAGGTTGTTTTTGAGTTCCTGTATTTTTTCGGTAGCGGCAACCTTAAGTTCATTTACCGTTTGCCCGAAAACTTTCTTCTCTTCTTTGGGTATATTGCGTAGCTCCTGAAAATAGTCATTGAGCAGGCCTTTTTTCCCCAGGTATTTAATCCTGAATGCTTCAATGGCATCCTGGGAGTCTGCTGTAAAAGACTTGACTTCTTCTAATTGCTTCTTGAGTTGGTCTATCATGCTGTTACAAACTTCGGTCAATCAGCCCGGGGCACTACCGATTGAAAGCGCAGACAAAGGTAAAATAAATCTTCAGAACCCCGGCAATGCGGGCCTTTTAGAATTAAAAATAAAATGAAGTGTCAGGATTCATTGTGGACATTCTGCCTAACCCATTTCAGGCAAGACTTAAAGGAATCGAAAATATGACTCTCCGGAATAAGGTCCGGAATAATCCCGATTCGTTCCATCAGGTAGCGTGGCTGGTCCAGAACATTTACAAAAAGCACAGTGATTTGTTTATTGCGCAACTCCTGAAGAACATCTTCCATCGCATATAAACCGGATTGGTCCATGTATTGCATCCGCCCCAACCTGATGATAACGGTGGTAGCGGTGGCGGGAATTTGCTCGGAAAGGGCCTGGAAATCACTAGTCGTCCCAAAAAATAATGGCCCCTTCAGATGTTTGATAAAGATTTCCTCCTTTAGGTTTCTGGGCAGGTTTTTCTCGTCCGGCCAGGTTTGCTCCTTCGGAAGCAGGCTCACATTAGATCGTTTTGCAGTAAGGTCGCCTATCTTTTTCATGAACATCAGGGAGGCTATTACCAAACCGATTCCTACAGCATAAATGAGATCCCAAAAAGTAGACAGGATCATGACAATAAGCATGATTATCACCTCTGAACTCAGTTTTATGGGGCCGACACGGATATCTTTGGGCAGGCTGGGAATGGCTTTGAGGCCCTTATAATCCATAACACTTATTCCCACCGTGATAAGGATCCCGGCCAGGACGGCAGCAGGGATGCGGGAAGCTACCGGACCCAGGCCCAGCAGGATCAATAGCAATAATATACCGGCAATCATCCCGGACAGACGGGTTTTTCCACCAGAATTTATATTGATCACCGTTCGGATCGTTGCCCCTGCACCGGGAATGCCACCAAAGATAGCCGCAATGCTATTGCCAATCCCCTGACCAACCAACTCCCTGTTAGGTTTGTGTTTGGTTTTGGTCATATTGTCTGCAACTACAGATGTTAGCAAGGAATCGATGGCCCCCAGGAGTGCCAGGGTGAGGGCTGTAAAAATAAATGGACTAACCGCCTTGAATGAAAAGGCTGTAAAAATTTCCAGCCTGGGCATGGGAAACCCGGAAGGAATCTGATCTATGGGCCTGTAATCCAGCCCAAAACCATAAGCCACTCCTGAAACTAATACCAAAGCAACCAGCGCAGATGGAACAGCGGTAGTTATTCTTTTAAACCCGTAAATGATTAGAATCGTTGCAAGGCTAAGCAACAGTTCCAGTGTATTGATGTTCCTTATCCCACGCCTCAGGGCCCGGATACTGCCAACGACACCTGAAGAAGATGCCCCGGCGAGTGTCTTTGCCTCAACCATGATCACCTCCTCGGTAATCTCTGTAGATCGTTTAACAGTCTCTTCGAAATTCTCAAGAACCAGTATCCCTTCTCCGGCTTCTTCCCTAAGGATATTCTCCAGGATGAGTTCTTCCGCCTCAGGGATAAAATAACTTACAAACTCTGAATCTTCTTTGGGATAGTATCCTATGGCAGGTAAAATTTGCGTGATGATTATGATGAGGCCGATGGCCGTCATAAAGCCTGAAACTACCGGATAGGGGATATAGCGTATATACCGTCCCAAACCCAGTAATCCAAGGATAATCTGCATGAGTCCCGCTAAAAGAAAAACAGTAAGTATGGCCGGAAGGGCTTTTTCAATACTGCCTTCATAGATAGCCAGGATACCGGCTATGACGAGCATACTAACAGCTGTCATGGGAGCTGTTGGCCCGGAAATTTGAGTGTTGGTGCCTCCGAATAGGGCTGCGAAAAAACTTATAAAAATGGCACCATACAAACCGGCACTCGGACCCAGGCCCGAACTGACTCCGAAGGCAAGGGCCAGGGGAAGCGCAACCACCCCTGCAGTTATGCCCCCCAGCAAATCCCCTTTAAAATGCCTGAAGAAATTTTTCATTACAGCCTAAATTCAGAGGTTAATACGGGATAAATCATTAAAACAATTCAGCAATCACACAACCCGAGCCGGCTGAATCAATCAGTTGTCCAAAGGGTTAATCCATAAAGGCCACTTTACCGGTCCGGATATCGTACATGGCTCCTGTGATTTTGATCTCCCCGTTTAATTCCATATCTGCCAGCACAGGGCTTAGTTTCCGAATATTTTCGATGGTCAACTTTACGTTAACACGGGCTACCTCATCTACAAAAGAGGCATTTGCGGAATTGCGCAGGGAGGTTTCCAATGGTTCCTTTACCTCTGCAACCGCCGGCTTTATTTTGGATACCAGGGCGGTAAGATTCCCCATCTTTGCATCGTCACAGGCGCCTTTGACAGCTCCGCAAGCCGTATGCCCCAATACCAAAACCACCTTGGTTCCGGCCAGTTTGCAGGCAAATTCCATACTGCCCAACAAATCTTCATTTACGATATTGCCGGCAACCCGCACGCTGAAAATATCCCCGACCCCCTGATCAAAGATCAATTCTGCGGATACCCTGGAATCGATACAACTCAATATGGTGGCAAAAGGATACTGCCCGCCAGCGGTATCCTGCACCTGTTCCAGCAAATCCCGGCTGGCGGGCTGGTTTTGTACAAATCGTTCATTACCTTCCTTTAAAAGAGTAATGGCCCCATCCGGGCTTATCATTGCCTGGGTTTCCTTGGTCTGTGCTTTCATTTTTGTTTTTTAGGCTGTCTTTGGTCTTAGTTTGAAAAATTCTATAAAACTCTCCGGGTTTTCCACATTACCCCTATTGGAAATCAGGTGGATATCTATGTGGCGGTTTTTAGCCTTAAAGGCAAAATCATCCAGTATCTCAATAATATCGTTGTCCAGATATCGGGTATTGCGAACGTCCAATTCAAGATACGTATTTTCCGGAATACCATCCAATTCCTTCAGGATAGCACCTTTATTAAAAAAGGTAACTTCCTCGGCAAGGGTCATCTTCATCTTGTGTTTTCCATTGCTCATCCGGTCTTCAATATGAAGGAAGTGCGAGTTCTGGTAGCTTTTGATCAGAATTACGATAATCCCAACCCCAAGCCCAAGGCCAATTCCAACCAGTAAATCTGTAAAAATGATCCCCAGTACGGTTACCGTAAACGGCACGAACTGTTTCCACCCCAGTTCATACATCTTTTTGAACAGGGACGGCTTGGCCAGCTTATACCCAACAACCAGAAGGATTGCAGCCAGCACTGATAAGGGAATCATATTGAGCAGCCTAGGGATCAGGATTACGGAAATGAGCAGGAAGAATCCATGGATGATGGCGGATAATTTGGTTTTACCACCAGATTGAATATTGGCTGAGCTCCTTACAATTACCTGAGTGATCGGTAGTCCTCCGATCATCCCGGAAATTACATTTCCCGTTCCCTGCGCCAGTAACTCCCGATTGGTGGGAGTGACCCGTTTTTCAGGATCCAGCTTATCAGTCGCTTCTACGCACAAGAGTGTTTCCAGACTGGCTACCAGTGCAATAGTGAAGGCGGTAACCCAAATTTCGGGGCTCCCGATTACTGCAAAATTCGGAAAACTAAATTGCCCCAGAAAAGAAGCGGCATCGCCGGGGACCGGGACGCTCACAAGGTGTTCTTCTGAAATACTCATCATTTCATTCCCCTTGGTAATCAGGTAAAAAACAATCCCTAAAACTACTGCTACAAGTGGCCCCTGTATCAATTGAAATATTTTGGCTTTTTTGGTCAGTACTTTTTCCCACAGAATGAGGATTCCCAGGCCCACTACGGCAATTAGGGTAGCCCCGGGGGAGATATTGTTTACCGCCGCTAAAATTTCCGAGAAGGTATTTTGCCCATCCACCTGGAAAAAGGCGAAATCTCCCTCAGGGTCGGCATCGTACCCAAAAAAATGTGGAATTTGCTTCAGGATGATAATGATCCCGATTCCGGTAAGCATTCCCTTTATCACTGAAGAAGGGAAATAATATCCGATTACCCCGGCCTGTAACAAGCCAAATGCAAGCTGTATAAAGCCGCCCAGAACTACTGCTACAAGAAAATTTTCATATCCCCCAAGGGTTCCAATAGCTGCTAACACAATTGCCGCCAAACCCGCAGCAGGGCCACTTACCCCGATAGATGAACCACTGAGCGCACCTACTACAACCCCACCAACTATCCCGGCAATCAAACCAGAGAATAGTGGAGCACCACTGGCCAGGGCGATCCCCAGACAAAGCGGAAGGGCAACAAAAAAGACTACTATACTGGCAGGAAGGTCCTGCTTTAACTGTTTAAACATGTTTTATTATGGATTTAAATATCCCTGGGGATATGCTATTGAGAACAAATATGACAGGTCAGCTGAAAAATGAGATAAGATCAGGCCTTGGGAGGGGGCACCTGAATATCCTGATAGATCTGTAAGGCTGATGCCTGTTCTTCTATGGATAGCAGTTTATTGTTTATATCAAAACCAGTGTAGATCGCTGCTGATCCTTCAAGTATATTTTGGGAGACAAAAAAATCGATCAGCAAAGATTCCCCGGATTCCTCTTCACCCGTCAATGCGGTAATTTCAACCGTGGCGCTTTCTGCGAACAGATTGATAACAGGTGGGAGCATGACCGCTAGAATCCACACCAAAAGGAGGGATATTAGAGCAAGGCGTTTTTGCATATTAATTGGCTTCCCTACAAAGATAACATTCCTTTGCAGAATTGGACACGGATCCTTTAAAAGTCCTTCAGCACCTTTATGCTGCCTGCAGAAAGCCATCCAGTCTGCCCGTCAATTATCCTTATTTTTCGCCAGTTTTCCAGCGAATCCAGCACCTGAACCTTTGTTCCTTCATGCAAGGTAAAAGCATCCGGGCTACGCTCGTTAGGTTCGGTGGATACTGCAACTTCTTCTTCAAATATTATTGCAGGCTGGTCCTTCTTATATGCGGAGTACTGCAAATAAGACAAGCCGTTGGCTACCAGACAGAGAAAAAGGGCGGAAAGGCCACCAAGCAAGGCCAGTCTTTTTTGATTTGGATACCGCAGGAAATAGAATAGAATACTTCCCAGAACAAAAAGAAGCATAAATACAATTCCGGTATAGGCCCACTGATCGATACTCAACAAGTTTACTATTTGTTTGTAATAGCGGGAGAGCTCCGATTCCGGAAGCGGTTCGATAGCATCGATTGTCATATTACGGGCAAAAGCCAGGTTATTGAGAATCTCCGGGTCATTTGGGGCTAATAGTAATGCTTTTTCGTAATAATAGATACTGGGTGCAATTTCATCCTGCTTATAATGGGCATTACCCAGATTGAAATAGACGGCCGCGGAGTGCTTACCACTGTCCAGTATTTCATTATAGTAGTCGATGGCGACACTGTAATCCCCCTCATTGTAAGCATCCGTAGCTTTCTCAAACAATGCAGTATCCTGGGCTTGTATCCCCAATGAGAAGAAAAGAAGCCAGATTAACAGGCGATATCCTAATGAATACTTCATGCTTATAATTCTTTGTCCAGTGCCGTGATAACTTCGCTGGCTTTTTCGTAATCCTGCTGCATCTGTACTTTCGAAAAAGGACTGTAGCGAGCCATCTCGCAATTAACCAGCAATTCTGTAAATGCCTCCACGGTTTCAGCAGCTATTCCTTTGTCTGATAACAAATCCCGTATTTTATCTTTACTGAAATCCGAGGTTTCTATTTTTAATTTTGCCTTGAGATAATTATGCAGCGCTTTTTCCAGTGCAATGTAAAAAGCATCCTTTTCTCCAAGTGTTTTTCTGGCTTGTGAGAGGTACCTTCTGGCCAGGCGATTGGCCCTTTTGATTCTGTTACCCTCTACATCCTGCTCTATAGCTTCCCGTTTTTTCCGAAGCAAAACAAACAGTGGGATTAGCAATAAGGGGGCAAAAAGCCAGCCAAGGTGATAGTTGCTCCCGAAAAAAGTAGTCCATTCTCTCGGCTTCAGATTCGGTTGTAATTTTATAAAGTAAAACTGTTCCCCGCCCCGAACTACATTTTTAGCTACGCTTGATACAGGACTTACAGTACCGCTGTCGGCAGTGGGGCCTTCCAGGACATTTATCGTTATTTCTTTGGAGGTCAGCCGTTCATATTTTTCTGAATCCGGGTTGAAATAGGCAAAATTGACCGAGGGAATCGGATACTTTCCCTGGTAGGTAGGGACAATGGTATATTCTTCTGTGATCTCCCCCTGCATTCCAGAAAGCGTAGTGGTTACATTTTCTTTGAATTCCGGTTCATAAACTTCAAGGGCACTGGGAAGGGTAAGCTTGGGCAGTTGAAAGAGCTTCAGGTTGCCTGTCCCGCGAACGGTTACCCGGGCCTGCATGGATTCAGAGGCATTCAAGGCGTTTTTACTGGTAGATATTTCAAATTTAAAATCTCCTACTGCCCCGCTGAAATCAGATGGTTTGCCTTGTTCGGGCAATGGCTTTACCTCTATGGTCCTTTTACCTGCCGAAACCACTTTATTTGTTTTAGAGTAAATCCTGCCGCCAAAAAAGTCCCTTTTGTTGGTGGGCACTTCCAGCGAAACATCGAGCGCCAGCGGTTCTATCTCCAAACTTCCACTTTTCTGGGGATACAGCACCACGCGTTTCAGGACCACATAACGGTATGGTTGCCCCTGATAGGTGCCTTCCTGTATATTGTACTTGCTGAAGGCGATATCCTGGCTCCAGAAGTTATTGTACTTCGGATTGTCCAAGGGGCGGAAATTAGAAACTACAATTGACGGGCTTACATACAGCTTGTAAACCACGCTAATAGGCTCGTTCATGTACGGACGGGTGTTGGACACCTCTGCCACCAGATGCAGATTCTGGTCTGCAATATCCTCGGCCGTGGGTTCCCCATCCGGACGATCCACTGCATCGGTCACCGTAATTTTTTTAGGGATGGTCTTGTAGGTTTCTCCTCCTATCACAATGGTACCCTGCCCGATTGTAAAGGTCCCTTTTTCGAGTGGCGCAAGGGTATAGGAATAGGTTTTCGAATAAGATCGGACTCCGTTGATCCAGGAGGAACTGATACTCTGGGAGGGACCCATCAGCACCCTGAAGCCGTCAAAATCCGGGGGAATGAAATTATCTCCATCGCGATTCATTACAAAATCGGCCCTTACCCTCTCATTTACTCCAAGGGTTTCCTTGCTCAGGCGCAGCTCAAAACTGATCTCCTCTTTTTCCTGTGCCCTGACCGCCGGTAGGAAAAAAAGAAATGATAAGCCCAAATAAGCTACAAGCTTCAACATCTTACCAATCCTTTTCATTTTTCTTTTTCGCACCTTTCACCTTCATTGCATCAATTTTCTCCTTTACCTTTTTTTCTTCATTTTCCATTGCCTCCAAAAGGTTTTCTATTTGCTGAGGAGATAATTGGTTGGGTCTTGGAGGTTTTTTGGAATCTTCTTCAGAGGGGTTTGGCTTTTGGTCTTTTTCTTCTTTCTGTTCTCCATCCCCTTCTTTGTTTTCTTCTTTTTCAGATTCTCCTTCATCCTGGTTGGGTTGCTCCTGCTGATCTTTTTGCTCCTGGTCCCCGCCCTCGTTCTGGTCCTGGTTGTCCTGATTCTGTTCTTCCTGTTTCTCCTGATCCTGATCCTGTTGGTCGTCTTCGTTCTGATCGTTTTTCTGTTCTTCCTGCTCCTTTTTCAACATTTCTTTCGCCAGGGCGAGGTTATATCTGGTTTCCTCGTCTGCAGGGTTGTTTCGCAATGCTTCCTTGTACGCTTCTACGGCTTTCTGGTATTCCTTGTTTTGCATAAAAACATTGCCCATGTTGTGATAGGCTTTGTGCTTGTTGGTTTTCTCCCCTGCTTTTTCCCCTGCTTCCTTAAAGCGCCCAAAGGCTTCGTTAAAGTCTTCCTTTTCGTAATAGGCATTGCCAAGGTTGTAGGGTGCAGTTGCATTCTCGGCACTCCTGGAAATGGCCCGGCGGTACTTTGCCTCTGCATTGACGAAATCATCTTCGCTCAATTCCATATTCGCTTCCCGGGTTTCTTTCATAGAGGCTTTAAGGGCCTTTTCATCTATTTGTGAGGCTTGCTGGGCCATTCCCCATAAGGGAAGACAAATTCCTATAATCCAAAAGGCTGTTTTCATTTATGCAGCTTCTTTTTCATTAAACAAATTCAGCTTTTTAAGCCAGGCTGTTTTGCGTTCCAGCACAAAGATATCCAGAAACAAAATGAGCAAAGCAGCACCGAGAAACCATTGAAACTGATCTTTGAATTCCGCAAATTGTCTGGCTTCAAACTCTTTTTTGTCCATCTGATTCAGTGTTTCCCGGATATAAGATACCGCAGCAGCTGTATTTTCCCCATCTATGTATTCCCCATCTCCTTCGTCTGCAATTTCACTGAGTATTTCCTCATTGAGCCGGGTAATTACCACTTCCCCGTTTGCATCTTTTTTCAGGCTTTCCACCACCCCATTTCGTTTCAGGGGGATGGGTCCTCCTTTGGTGGTGCCAACCCCAATAGTATAAACTCTGATCCCCTGTTCAGTTGCCAGTTCAACTGCATCCGAGGCTGTGCCGTCGGAATGGTCCTCCCCGTCTGAAATAACAAACAGGACCCGGTTGGTCTGTTCCTCATCGTCAAAATAAGTAGCCGCCAGTTTTACCGCTTCCCCTATGGCGGTTCCCTGGGATGACAGCATATCCGTATTCATGCTTTGTAAAAACATCTTGGCTGCACCGTAATCTGTAGTTATGGGTAATTGGGGGTAGGCCTGGGCGGCGTAGGCAATGATTCCCACCCGGTCACTGGCCAGTTCATTGATGATTTCAGAGACCAGTCTCTTGGCTTTTTCAAGTCGGTTGGGGGCAATGTCCTCTGCCAGCATGCTTTTGGAGACGTCCACTGCAAAAACAATATCGACACCTTCCCTCTTGACCGTTTCCATCTTGGTTCCCATTTTAGGATTGGCCAATCCAAGGATCAGCAATGCAAAAGCGAAGAGCAACAAGACCATTTTTAGCTGGGGTTTAAAAAGGGATCGGTCCGGGGCCAGCTTTTTAAGCAAACGGGGGTCGGCAAATCTGCGCTGTGTACGGCGCTTCCATACCTGGTGGGCAATGAATACCAGGATAAGTACCGGAATGACCAGCAACAAGTATAAATATGTTTTATCGTCCAGTTGTATCATTGCCTTATATAAAACTTCTGAATAGGGTTAACCTGAAGATCCATTCCAGTAAAAGCAGGCCTCCTGCCAACAATATCCAGGGCCTGAATTTTTCTTCGTACCGGTAGTACTTGAATTCCTCAATCTCCGTTTTTTCCAATTTGTTGATCTCCTCGTAAATTTCCTCCAGGCTGTCATTGTCCGTTGCCCTGAAATATTGCCCCCCGGTTGCGTCGGCGATGTCCTGCAGCAATTCCTCATCTATCTCTACCTGCCGCATCCCGTAGCGAAAAGAGCCGTCGGCATTGTATCCAATTGGGGAAAGAGCATTCCCGTTTGTGCCCAGGCCAATGGTATACGTTTTAATACCGTATTCCAGCGCCAGGTCTGCTGCCGTTTGGGGCTCTATAAAGCCAGCGTTGTTTACCCCGTCTGTCAGCAGTATGATTACCTTAGAGATCGCCTTGCTTTCTTTCAGGCGGTTTACCGAGGTAGCGAGGCCCATCCCAATGGCCGTGCCATCGCTAAGTTGCCCATAGGAAATCTCTTTCAGGGCATTTTGCACAATTGCTTTGTCGCTGGTTATAGGGGTTTTGGTATAACTTTCTCCTGCATAAACCACCAGGCCTATACGGTCGTTGGGCCTTTTTCCGATAAAATCAGAAGCTACTTCCTTAAGGGCCGAAAGCCGGTTGGGTTTCAGGTCTCTGGCCAGCATACTGGAGGAAACGTCTATAGCCATCACGATGTCTATTCCCTTGGTCGTTTTGGTACGGGTGGAGATGTCTTCGGTCTGCGGCCTGGCCATTGCAGTAATGATTGCCGCCAATGCCAGTAGTCTGAGCGCCAGGCTTAGCGGCCTCAGCCTCGAGAGCAGGGTAGGAGCGGAAAAGCCTTTTGTGCTCGAAATCTTCAGGGAAGCCCCCTGTTTATTCCTTTTAAAAAAGAACCATAGCAAGGCAACCGGAAGCAGGAGCAGCAACCAGAAAAACTCGGGGTTTGCAAATTGTATATCACTGCCTATCATACGGTGGTTTTAACTTCTATGGTTTTTAGGATACGATCCACGATTTCTTCTGCATAGGCATCCCCTTCCTCCCAGGAAATAACCAGTTCCTGTAAAAATCCGTTACCGCCGAACATCAGGATGGTGTAAGCCCCGTCTACACGCCTGGAGGATTCCGGGACCGGGAAATCTCCTCTGCCGTAGATCTTGATTCCTTTTACGCCTGAAACAGTTGTAAATGTTTCCTGCTTGGTAATAATATTTCGTGCGCCCTTTTCTTCAAAACCTTTGAGAATTTGCTCAATGGACCCTTCAAAATCGGGTTCAGCATCATTCTTGTTAAATAGGGTGGAAGAAGCGGCAATTGAAAGTTTGGCATCCGGGTTGTTGTAGATAAAGGCATCGATCTCCTTGACAGCCTCCCGGGCCTCCGGCGGGAGATTTACGTCCTTGCGATAAAGTACTTCCGGGGTTTCCAGTATTACCGGAGGATATCCGTAGGAACTCGCCACCCACTCCCCTTCCAGAAGCGATTTACTGGGATTTCCCAGCAGCGTGTCTTTCACACTGGCGAAACCGAAATAGGCAATGGATGATATCAGAGCAATAAACAGCAAACCTGCCAGGGAAGCAAATGCCAACCGTATTTTTTTACGTTTCTTCTGGATTTTCAGGGCTTCAAGATATTCAGCCTGCTGCATCAATTCTTCTTCTGTAGGTTCCGGAATGGCCTCCTTGGTTTTAACCACAATAGATTCCACTACCAGCCTGTCCTGCTCTGCCTGGCTCACTTCAGGTTTGGATTTGGCAAATTTTACCAGGTCTGCCGTCTCCAGGATTTTCCTGAATTGATTCAGGGTATCCGGCTCCAGGCGCAATTGCCCGGCATCTTTCAGCAGTTCCAATTTTAGAATGAGTTCTGAAGTGGTGCTTTCCAACGCACTCACGTGTACTTCTTCCTCCAGATAGGACCTGACGATATCGGTTAGCTCAGTATAATATTGTTTGAATTCATCCTGGATCAGGTACCTGGAGGTTTCCAGTCGTTTTAATTCCAGCATGGCCCTTTCAAAAGGCGGTAAAAGCGCTTCCTCTTCTTCAGCGCTGAGCGGTTTTTTGCGAATAAAATACCAATAAACCGCAATTCCTGCCAGCAATAGTCCCAACAGGATCCACCCAAGGGTTCGCAGCCAGGACAGGGGGTCGCGGTCCACCCCTATCAGGGGCTTGATATCGTACATCTTCTGCTTTACAGTATCAACCGGAACAGTGGCTACTGAAATCAGCAGGGAGTCCGTAAAATACCCCTTGCCATCAACTTCTATACGCTGTGTTGGAAGTAAGTAGGCACCCGAATCGAACTGGGTCAGGGCATAGGTTTTTTCAAGCAGAATACGGTCGGCCTTACGGGTGGTGTCCGTTTTAAAAGCCTCAACAGTTTCCAGGGGTGAAAAGGTCTGCCCCTCCGGGAAAAAGACCACAGAAGACGAATCGGTTTCTACCCGTACCCTAAACCGGATCTGCTCTCCAATTCGAATGGAAGTAGTGTCCACTGAAGTGCTGATCTCCGGTTGGGATTGCCCCTGCAGGTTCAGGCCAGCAAATAGCAGGGAAGCCCCGGCTATGATATGGCATAGCTTTGTGACTATTCTTTTCCGAGATGTAGCGCTCATCTTCACTTTAAGCCCTGTGTTTAAAATATCCCAATAGCTTTTTCACATAACTTTCATCTACCCTGCAATCCAAATGCCCGCATCCGGCACGTTTAAAAGTCTCGCGAAAATAATCAAGTCGTTCTGTGTAGTAACTGGCGTACCGCTGCCTGACTTTTTTTGACTGGGTATTGACAAGTCGGATTTTTCCGGTCTCTGCATCCTGCATATATACCATTCCCAGGTTCGGGATTTCGGTTTCCATGGGGTCGTAAATACGTATACCCGTGAGGTCGTGTTTTTTCCCGGTAATCTTCAGGGTTTGCTCGTAATCCTCTGCAATAAAATCTGATAGCACAAAAACGATGGATTTCTTCTTGAGCACATTGGACAGGAATTTCAGTGCCTGTGAAAGGTCTGTTTTATGGCTTTGGGGTTCAAACTCCAGTAATTCGCGGATTATCCTCAGCACATGGCTTTTTCCTTTTTTTGGCGGGATAAATAATTCCACCTGGTCCGAAAAGAGGATCAAACCTGCCTTGTCATTGTTCTGAAGGGCTGAAAACGCAAGCGTTGCTGATATTTCGGTAAGCACCTCCCTTTTAAACTGATCCACAGTGCCAAAAAACTCCGAACCACTCACATCTACCATCAGCATCATGGTGAGCTCGCGTTCCTCCTCAAATACCTTAACATAGGGTTCGTTGGTTCGGGCCGTAACATTCCAGTCAATACTCCTTACGTCATCCCCGTACTGATATTGCCGGACTTCGCTAAAGGTCATACCCCTCCCCTTAAAGGTGGAGTGATACTCTCCACCAAAGATGTGATCGGAAAGACGCCGGGTCTTAATCTCGATCTTTCGGACTTTTTTTAATAATTCTTTGGTATCCATGAGGGTTCAAGGGGTGTTGTTCGAAAATATGGCAAAAGCAAATGGCTGTTGCTACCCGGTTTGAACGTTATGGTACTTCAACCTCATTAACAATCCTGTTAATGATGTCTTCAGAAGACACGTTTTCTGCTTCTGCCTCGTAGGTAATCCCTATCCTGTGGCGGAGTACATCATGTACAATTGCCCGTACATCTTCAGGCACCACATAGCCGCGCCTTTTGATGAAGGCGTAACACTTAGCAGCGATGGCCATATTAATACTTCCCCGAGGAGAGGCCCCAAAGCTGATCAGGGGCTTCAAATCGGCCAGGTTGTATTTTTCAGGGTATCGGGTGGCAAAAACGATATCGAGAATATATTTTTCAATTTTCTCATCCATGTAGACCTCCCGTACGGCTTGCTGGGCATCCAGAATTTGCTTTAAGGAGATCACCGGTTTAATTTCTGCCAGATCCCCTTTAAGGTTTTGACGAATGATGAGCTGCTCTTCATTCATCCGCGGGTAATCGATTACCGTTTTCAGCATAAAGCGGTCTACCTGGGCTTCCGGTAGCGGATAGGTCCCTTCCTGTTCTACCGGGTTCTGGGTAGCCATTACCAGGAAAGGTTTGTCCAAAGGGAAGGTCTCGTCCCCGATGGTTACCTGGCGTTCCTGCATGGCTTCCAGCAGGGCTGATTGTACCTTTGCCGGTGCCCGGTTAATTTCATCTGCCAGGACAAAATTGGCGAATACGGGTCCCTTCTTGATAGAAAAGTCGTTTTCTTTGATATTGTAGATAAGTGTCCCTATCACATCGGCAGGCAGCAGGTCCGGGGTGAACTGTATCCGTGAAAAACTTCCTTTCACTGCCTTTGCCAGGGTATTAATCGCCAGGGTTTTTGCCAGGCCGGGAACCCCTTCCAGCAAAATATGTCCCTGACCAAGGAGGCCAATCAAAAGCCTTTCCACCATATGCCTCTGGCCAACGATGGCCTTGTCCATTTCTTTCTTTAGCAAATCGATAAAAGCGCTCTCCTGGGCAATCTTTTCATTCACCGCGCTGATATCCACCGTGTTTGTCTCTTCCATAAAATGGGTTTAGTAATTGTTTTTCAATATGTTGGTTTTGTTGCAACACGCAAATTGAAAATTTATTTAGTGATTGCCTGTTAACGATTGGTTAAAAAATCCCGAAAACCCTAAGTTTTATGATGCTTTTAAGGGATTTTCTTACTACTTTAAGCACCCTATGAAGAGCACTGTAAACTATTCGAGAATTATCGCCGGAACGATGACCTGGGGTGACTGGGGAAAGCAGTTTAACAGCAGCGAGATGGCCCGGATGATGAACTTTTGTCTGGAACTGGGAATTTCCACCTTTGATCATGCAGATATCTACGGCGGCTATACCACGGAAGCAGACTTTGGTAAGGCATTTTCGGGCTCTGGTATTTCCAGGGAGGATATACAACTGATCAGTAAATGCGGCATCCAAAACCCCTGTGAAAACCGCAAAATAGAGGTTAAGCATTATGAATACAGCAGTGAATACATTATCCGCTCTGCGGAGGCCAGCCTGAAGAACCTCCGAACGGACTATCTTGACTTATTGCTGCTGCACCGCCCCAGCCCGATGATGCACCCTGAAGCGGTTGCCCGGGCCTTTGAGTCTCTGAAATCAGACGGAAAAGTACGGGAGTTTGGGGTGTCTAATTTTACGCCTTCGCAAATACGCCTTATCGAATCGGAAACGAACCTTTGTGCAAACCAGTTTGAATGTTCGCTTACCGCTTATAATGCGCTGTTCGATGGCGTTTTGGATGATTGTATAATTGGGAAGCGGCTGGCAATGGCCTGGAGCCCACTTGGGAGTTACTATAGGGAAGAAAATGAGCAAAACAGCAGGATTCGCAAATGTCTGGCCGATTTGGGAAAGAAGTATGAGGCTAGCGAAAGCCAGTTGTTGCTTGCCTGGTTATTGCAGCATCCTGCGAAAATATACCCTGTGATAGGGACTGCAACCAGGAAGCGGATAGAGGAGTCTCTTAAAGCCCTGGAACTGAATTTGAAACTGGAAGATTGGTTTGCAATGCTTGTGGCCAGCCAGGGCCACAAGGTTCCATAAAATTGAATACCCATGAAAAAAACTGCATTTATAACCGGAGCCACCAGCGGAATTGGCAGGGCCACCGCCATTTTGTTGTCTCAAAAGGGTTATCAGATTATCGCATGCGGGCGCCGTAAAGAACGCCTGAAACAATTAGAGGAGGAATTAAAGACCCCGGTCTTCCCCTTGCTGTTTGATGTTCGCAACAGGGAAGCCGTAGCCGATGCTGTAGCTTCCCTTCCCGAGGCCTTTCGCAATATTGAAGTATTGGTAAATAACGCAGGCAATGCACACGGGCTCGATCCGATACAATCCGGGAACCCGGACGACTGGGACGCCATGATCGACATTAACGTAAAGGGCTTGCTGTATGTTACAAGGGCAGTCCTCCCGATTTTTATCGAAAACAAAAAAGGGCAGATCATCAATATTGGTTCTACTGCAGGGAAAGAGGTATATCCCAGAGGAAATGTTTACTGCGCCAGCAAGTATGCTGTAGATGCCATCAATCAGGGGCTTCGGATAGACCTGAACGAACACGGGATCCGGGTTGGCGCCATAAACCCGGGGCTGGTTGAAACAGAGTTCAGCGATGTGCGTTTTAAAGGCGATCGAGACAAAGCAGTAAAGGTTTACCAGGGGTATCAGCCCCTGAAACCGGAGGATATAGCCGAAATTATCTATTTTGCCATTAGCCGGCCGCCACATGTAAATATTGCAGACCTGGTTGTAATGCCTACAGCACAGGCCAGCAGCACCATTGTTCGAAAGGAGCTATGATTAATAAGCGTTTGCTCATAAAAAACCTGCTCGCCCACAACGACGAGAACAGCTTTTACGACAAAAAACGCTTTATCGACATCGGTCAGAGGGAAGGGAAGGCAAAATTCCTGAAACACGTATGCGCCCTTGCCAATAGCAATCCTTACAATCGGTCGTACATCGTAATCGGGGTGGAAGATGAAGACAATGAAATCATCGGAGTGGATTTTTTTGATGACAGCAAGATCCAGAACCTGGTGAATGCCTATCTGGAAAACCCGCCTATCATTTCATATGAAAATGTCTTGTTTCCGCATTTGCCGGAGGGCAAGGTTGTTGGCCTGGTGACGATCTCCTCTGCAGCGAAGATTTGTTCCCTCAGGAAGAACATTTGGAAATACTACGGGGGGGCGGTATTCTTCAGGGAAGGCAGCATCAGCATGCCCAAAAACTTTGACCTTGAACTGAAAGACCTCAATTCAAAGACAGTCTCAGAAATTGAACGGCATGCGCGCAATAGTATTGAGCTTACCCTGGATGGGGTTATCGATTTTATCAATTACCGACACAAAGACCTTTACACAGATTACAAGGTCTTTAAGGAACAGTTTGTGGTTTGCTGGGCAGGCCATCGTAAAAAAGTTCAGGACCATTACTATTACTCACGGGTGGATATAGAATTGATTAACGAACAGGTTAAACTATTTTACTCGACCCTGGATGAGGTTTCCATCAGTTACAATGAAGATTCCTATGCCATCACGGAGTACGTTTATCTAGGGCTGGGGGATCAGAAGAAATACTATCCGCTGGAAGAAGTTTCCATACAATTTGCAGAAAACGGGACCTATCAGATCCACGGTCAGCTTGTTTTTGAACCTCCTCAATACGATAAAAAAACGCTGCACCATATCCTCAATGCCAATAAAGCGCTCCTTAAAAAATTACAGCAATCCAGTAGTCTGAGCGGCAGGGAATCGGCAGATTTACTGCAATTTCCGGCTACGCTTCTCATCTGTTACCTCAATGGTTTTGAGGAAGCCGGGGAGCTGATGCAATTAAGCCGCAAGTGGCTTAAAAAGAGCAGTCTTCCCGCTTATAATTCCCTTAAAGAAGCCCTTAGGGTCTTGAGAAAGGTTCGCTATAGCTAAACCTTTAAAAGCCACAGTAAATCGTAAGGGGCAACCTCCAGCAATCCGCTCTTCAAATCCAGGGTTTTACCATTTACCAGGTTATTATTTCCCTTTTTATTGAGATAACCCAGGCTTTCCAGCCAGGAAGCATTCAGGACCTGAGGATTTTCATCAAAATTCCCCACCAGCAGTAGTCCTGCCCCTCCCTCTGAGTGTCGTTCAAAAACCAGCAGGTGCTCGTTCCCGGGATCTAAAAGCCGGAGGTTGCCGGTATCGTTGAGTACGTCAATTTTCTTTCTAAGGGCTATGAGCTTTTTTAACTTCTGGAATACCCTGGAGGAAGGCAAGCTTCTCTTCCGAAGATTGGACACAGCTTCCCAATTATGTACGGGCCGGTTAACCCAGCGGCTGTCTTCTGCTTTGGCCGGGTCTGTCAGGTAGGAGTAATCATTAAGCATTGCAATTTCGTCTCCGGCATATACCAGGGGGATTCCCGGGAAAGCCAGGATGCTGCCATAGAGCAAGATTATCTTGTCAAGGGCCTCATCAATACCCTTACTGTCTTTTTGTTCCAAAGCTTTTTCAAGGCCCAGGAGGGAGGCAGTGCTACCGGTAATCCGCCCATCGCCTGTAAGTGGGTTATACATAAACACCGCTCCTTTGGCCGGGGACCATTCCAGCCGCTGGCAATAATAATCCAGCAGGAAGCGGCGGTGGTCGCCTGGGTTCCATCCCAGTTCGGCAATATTACGATCATCAAATCCCAGACCGATATCATCATGGCAGCGGACATAATTAACCCAGGTACACATTTTAGGCTTGGCCGGGATGGTTTCAAGGCTGCGGTAAAGTAGCTTTGTTTTTTTGGTGGCAATGGAGTCCCAAAGGCAGGCCATATAGGTGGCATTATAGGCTAACTCACATTCATTGCCCTGGTAGATCCCTTCCCCGAAATACCGTACGATTTGCCGGGGAGATACAATGGCTTCCGCAAGGATAACCGCCCCCGGGGCAACAACCTGTAAACACATGCGAAACAGGGATATGAGCCGATGTGCCTCAGGGAGGTTCTGGGAATCGGTCCCAATGCGTTTCCAGAGAAAGGCAAGGGCATCAAACCTGATAACATCCACCCCTCTGTTGGATAGCTCCACCAGGTTTTCGAGCATAGCCATAAACACCTTTGGGTTGGTGTAATTTAAATCCCACTGATAGTGGTTAAAAACGGTCATTACCCAGCGCTGCATATCCTCATCGTAGGTAAAATTCCTGGGGGAGGTTTCCGGGAAAACTTCGGGCAGGCTCGCTTCAAACAAATCCGGAATAGTTCGGTCTGTATAGGTATAGTAGTATTGCTGAAACTCCGGGTTGCCGTTTTTGGCACTGAGGGCCCAGGGGTATTCATCGGAAGTATGGTTAACGACAAAATCCAGCATCAGGCAAATGCCCTTTTCCCTGAACTTTTTGGTGAGACGGGTCAGGTCTGCATCCGTACCGAATACAGGGTCTATTTCGGTATAGCTGTTTACGGCATACCCTCCGTCATTTTGTCCTTTGGGCCTTTTGGTCAGTGGCATCAGGTGCAGGAAGTTTATCCCTAACTTTTCCAGGTAGGGTAATTTTTCCTCAAGGCCTTTTAAATCCCCGCAGAACCGGTCTACATACAACTGCATCCCAATCCATTGCCCCCTTTGATACCAATTTCCTTCCCCAAGGCGCTGTAAATCCTGGAATTTGAGGTCTTCCGGGCGCCTTTCAAACAATTTTGTCATTAAGGCCAGCAATTCCTCAAAAGCCATTCCGTAGGTCTGATTCGGATAAAGAGAGAAAAAAAGATCCTGTATCAGGCTGAGGTTGGCGGCAAGCCTTTTTTCGAAAAGCGGTAAAAGGTCTTCCTTTTTTGGGTTCTCAAGCCTTTTGCCTCCCAACAATTTGTGTATGGCAGTCTGATTCATTCGAAGGCCTGGTTTATTTGTTCCTGATCCGGCAGGGATTCAATTGCACCGTATTGTGTGGTGGTGAGCGCGCCTGCAATGTTTGCTTTGTAAACCATCTCAGCCAATAAATCAAATTCCCTTTCCAGTTGCATAGGTTGTTCCTGTTGCGCGATCTGTTGCAACAGGCATCCGATAAAAGCATCTCCTGCCCCGGTGGTGTCTACCGGATTTACTGCAATACTGGGAATAACCTTTTGCCGGTTACCCGTACTGAGAAAGGTCCCCTCACCTCCCAGTGTAACGACAATCACCTCTGTGCCCATCTCATGAAGCTTTTTACATGCGGCTTCCATATCCGTTTCTCCACTCAACAAAATGGCCTCTTCCAGGCTGAATTTACAGAGCTTGGATTTCTCGACATAGGGGATACATTTTTTTATAAAGCTCTCCTGCTTATTCTTCCAGAGGTCCAGGCGAAAGTTGGGGTCAAAACTGATAAAGGCTCCTTCCGTTAATGCGTCAAAGAAGAAATGGCCATATGCAGATTCCAGCGGGCCACCTAACAGGGAGGTTGCTGCACCCAGGTGCACCATATTGCCTTTGAATCCTTTTTTGATCTCAGTTGTGTATTTCAATTCCCGGTCTGCTCCCCTGCTAAAGACGAAATCCCTTTCGCCATCCTCAGCCAGCGACACAAAAGCCAGGGTAGTAAAAGTTTCGGTTCGCTGTAAGTGGCGAATATCTACCCTGGCCTTTTTAAGCGTATCTTCCAGAAACTGACCGAAAGGATCTGCTCCCACACAGCCTACAAACAGACTGGAGCCCCCCAATTTTGCAATTGCACAGGCTACATTTGCCGGAGCCCCTCCTGCTTTTTTGGTGAACTCCTTTGCCCTGGAGAGGTCGCTTCCCTGATTTTCAGCAACAAAGTCTATGAGCAGTTCTCCGATACAGTAAATATTCTTCATCTTAACCTGTTTAATAATCTTTCGGTTGCTTGGGCAATACTTAAGATAAATATAAGGGTTCTATAAGGCTGGATTAAGTAATTGCAGTTGAAAAGTAAACAGAAATGTACATACAGGCCAGAAATTATGAAGATATCTCGGTATTGCCATCTTGACTTACAGATCAGACAGGCTGGGCTAATTATTGTGATTGGCAACCAACTTTTAATGGAAGAAGGTATCTGCGTTTTTTTCTCATGCCGATAATTCCGAATTTTGGAACATGCGGAAATTGGTAGTGGGAGACATTCATGGAGGTTTGCGGGCACTGAAAGAAGTGCTTGGGGCTGTTGATTCCACCAACAAGAATTTCTTTATTTTCCTGGGCGATTATGTAGACGGTTGGAGTGAGGCTGCAGAAACCATTGACTTCCTGCTCGGATTTAAGAAGGAGAACAGGTGCCTTTTTTTAAGGGGAAACCACGATGACCTCTGCCTGCAATGGCTCAGAGACGGGATGGATAACCCTTTATGGTTGCAATCTGGGGGGCTGGCTACCCAGCAGTCTTACAAGGGGGTTAACGGGCAGACCCGCCAGGAGCATATTTCCTTTCTGGAAAGCCTGGAAGATTATTATCTGGACAAGGACCATCGGCTTTACCTGCATGCCGGATTTACAAGTCACAGGGGGGTGGAGCAGGAATATTTTTCAAAAACCTTTTATTGGGACAGGACTTTATGGGAAACTGCTGTATCCCTGAATCCCAATCTTTTGCCGGAAGATGAGCGCTATCCGCAACGCCTGAAGCAATACAGCGAAATATTTATAGGGCACACCCCCGTTACACGCATAGGAAAGCAAGTCCCGACCCGTGCTGCAAATGTCTGGAATATCGATACTGGAGCGGCCTTTAAGGGCCCTTTGAGTATGATGGATGCGGAAAGCAAGCAATTCTGGCAAAGCAGGCCGGTTTACACCTATTACCCCCGGGAAAAGGGGCGAAATGGTTAAATATGCCTTAAACCTTGGGCTTTCAGTGGAATATAGGCGATCTTTATAAAAAATACATTCATGGATAATATGCGGTTGGAAGTAATGCAGGAAGTTGAGCCACGGTTACAAGGCTTTATGGATGAATTTCTGGTTCCTGCAGAAACTATTTGGCAGCCTTCAGATTTTTTACCCGACTCAAGGCAAGAGGGTTTTCTTGATGAGGTTCGGGAAATACAAGGGGCAGCCAAAGAATTGAGTTATGATTTTTGGGTTACCCTTGTTGCCGATACCATTACCGAAGAGGCCTTGCCTACCTATGAGTCCTGGTTGATGGATGTGGAAGGGATCAATCAGCACGGAGAGGGAGCAAACGGCTGGTCTCGTTGGGTAAGGGCCTGGACAGCAGAGGAAAACCGTCATGGGGATTTGCTGAACACCTATCTGTATTTATCAGGACGGGTGAATATGCGGCAGGTAGAGATGTCTACACAGTACCTGATTGCCGATGGTTTTGACATCGGTACCGACCGGGATCCCTACAAAAATTTTATTTATACTACTTTTCAGGAACTGGCCACCTACATTTCACATAAAAGAGTAGGGACCATGGCGAGGAAAGCCGGCAATAAACTTTTGGGGAAGATGTGTACTACCATTGCCGGGGATGAGATGCGGCACCATCTGGCTTATCGCGAATTTGTAAGAGTGATTATGGATTACGACCCCAATGGCATGTTACTGGCTTTCGCAGAAATGATGAAGAAGAAAATCGTTATGCCTGCGCATTTTTTGAGAGAAGCCGGGGAAGAGGCTGGAGCAGCATTTGAACGGTTTTCGATATGCGCCCAAAGACTGGGGGTTTACACTGCAGATGACTATGTAGATATTTTAAGAAAAGTAAGTGCTCATTGGAACATTGATGCACTAAGGGGGCTGTCCGAAGAGGCTGAAAAAGCCAGGGATTACTTGTTAAAGCTTCCGGCAAGATTGGAGCGGGTAGCTCAAAGGATGCCGGTTCCTGCCGATTCTTTTAAATTCGGCTGGGTACAGGCTAACGGGCAGCTTTAAATTTTTCCTCTGTTTTTATTTAGAGTTTACCGTGAAGGTGTTCCTCTTGCCAGCGGGAGAGTTCTTTCCATTTTCCTTCGGCTGCCATCTTAGCCTGCATGGGCCAGGATGCAGGATCGTGTACCCTGAAACGATCACCTCCGGAATCCAGTACTTCCTGGCATTTTGAGACCGTAAGCCCGGATAATGCCTGCCAGGTCTTGATGTCATAATTATGGAACAGCCCTTCAATCTTGGGGCCTATTCCTTCAATAATCTTAAGGTCGTCCTGGGTCACTTTCCTGCCCATGGCTTTTCGTGCTGATACAGGATCGAAGGGAAGTTGTTGGGGCATCCCGGAAATTTCCAAGGCACGACGGCTGTCCATGCAATTTTCCAGTTCTTTTTGCAAAGCGGAATTGGCTTGTTCAAGCGATTGTAATTGACCTTTCAGTGGGGATGCTTTGGTTTTTCGACCAAAAAAATAACCCAGTATACAACCAAAAAGGACTGCAAGGATCAATAAAAGCCAGTAAGCCAGGGGAAGATTTGAAAGATCCATTTTTTTTGATTTTGGGAGGCGGGTACTTTTTGCAGACTGTACCGGACCTCTGTTAGCAAATAAAACCAGGTAAATTCCGGGGAAGGCAAATTAAAAGAACCATAGACGCAGGGTACCTTACAAGGTATTAAAAAACCACTACAAAAGGCTTGATTTTGAGAAGTTTTTAAAGTGCTGAATAGTAACTCCGGAGGCTTTAAGTGCTGTTTTTCAATTCAATCTATTCCAATTATACAATCATACATGCCAGTTGTACAACTTTTTAATTTTGTGTGGAAAGAAAAATTAAATTTAAGTAGAAAAAAAACCTAGATTCTCCCGACTAAGATCCGGCATTGAAAAAGGTTTGAACTATTCTTTTGAGTTAGTTTGGTTAGTTAAAATCCGTCAGATACCTACTAAGCTGTATTGGCGGATTTTTCTTTCCCCTTGCTGCTCTTTTAAAGGTGGTTACACAAAGAAAAGCTCCGGGGCAAACGCGCCGGAGCTTTTGTGTATTTACCCTGCTTGTCTTTCCGATCAGAGATCAAATTTGATTCCCTGTGCCAGGGGCAATTCGGTGGTATAATTTATGGTGTTGGTTTGCCTTCTCATGTAGATCTTCCAGGCATCCGAACCGGATTCGCGTCCCCCTCCGGTTTCTTTTTCTCCTCCAAAGGCACCCCCGATTTCTGCTCCTGAGGTTCCAATGTTGACGTTTGCAATACCGCAATCGCTGCCAGAGGCAGACAGAAATGCTTCGGCTTCCCGCAGGTTATTGGTCATAATGGCCGAGGAGAGTCCCTGATCCACTCCGTTTTGTATGGCAATGGCGTTTTCGACCCCCCCGGAATATTTGAGAAGATAAAGGACCGGCGCAAAAGTTTCCTGCTGAACAATTTTGAAATGGTTTTCAGCCTCGGCAATGGCAGGCTTAACATAGCAGCCACTTTCATAACCTTCTCTGGCTAACACGCCTCCGGGGACGATTAGTTTCCCTCCTTCTTCCACTACTCTGGAAAGCGCATTCTGGTAGGCCTCAACCGCATCTTTGTCAATAAGCGGGCCTACATGGTTGTTTTCGTCCAGAGGGTTTCCTATCCTCAATTGTCCATAGGCCGCCACGATGGCATCCCTGACCTTGTCGTATACCGATTCGTGGATGATCAGCCTTCTTGTTGAAGTACAGCGTTGCCCGCAAGTTCCCACTGCTCCGAAAACGGCTCCGATAACAGTCATCTTTATATCTGCGTCCGGGGTTACGATTATTGCATTGTTACCCCCGAGTTCCAGCAGTGATCTGCCCAATCGGGCGGCAACGGCCTGGGCAACAATTTTCCCCATGCGGATAGAGCCGGTGGCAGAGACCAGCGGAACGCGTTTATCTGCCGTCATCATTTCTCCTACCCGGTAATCACCATTGATCAGGCAGGAAATCCCCTCTGGCAAACCATTATTTTTAAATACCTCGGCAGCAATATGCTGGCAGGCAATACCGCAAAGGGGCGTCTTTTCGGAAGGCTTCCAGATACAGACATCCCCGCAAACCCAGGCCAGGGCGGTATTCCAGCTCCAAACAGCTACCGGGAAGTTAAAGGCTGAAATAATTCCGACAATGCCCAATGGGTGGTATTGTTCATACATGCGATGGCCGGGACGTTCCGAGTGCATGGTAAGCCCGTGCAACTGCCGGGAAAGCCCTACGGCAAAATCGCAGATATCGATCATTTCCTGTACCTCTCCGAGCCCTTCCTGATACGATTTCCCCATTTCGTATGAAACCAGCTTTCCGAGCGGCTCTTTTAATTCGCGAAGCTTCAGCCCAAACCGCCGGACGACCTCTCCCCGCTGCGGGGCTGGCATATTTCTCCAGACTTTATATGCCTCCTGGGCTTTGCTGGCAACCCTTTCATAATCTTCAGGGGTAGTGGTGGTGACCTTCGCAATAAGTGCCCCATCTACAGGAGAGTACGAAGGGATTGCCGGTCCGTTACCAAAGTTTTCCAGGCCTGTAGAGGTTCCCGGGTTTATTTCCTTTATGCCCAGCTGTTCCAAAGCCTGCTCTATACCAAAATCAATCGCGACATCTGCCATTTTATAACTTTTTGCGTTTCTATTGTTAGATTTTCTGCAAAATTACGAATTCTTAAACCTTTAAAGCCTTGATAAAAGAGAAACTTAATCAGCCGAAGAGCTGGTAAATTATGAGCCCGGCGGCCAGCAGGGCGGGAAGGCCCTGCACATAAAATATTTTCCGGGAAGCCGTAATAGCGCCATAAATACCGGCCACACTTACACATAGGGTAAAAAATAGCCCCACGTATAATTTCCATTCCGGGTGCTCGATAAACAGGGTCCAGATAAGCCCGGCTGCCAGGAAACCATTATACAGCCCCTGATTTGCAGCTAACTTTCGGGTAGGTTCAAAAAGGTGCTCCGGAAACTGCCGGAATACTTTTTTACCCCGGGTAGTCCAGGCAAACATTTCCAACCACAGAAAGTAAAGGTGTTCCAGGGCAATAATTATAATAAGGATACTTAAAAGTACACCCCCCATTATCAGTTCTTTTGTTGTGCTGTAAACCTGGGGTCTGCCTCCATTACGGTCCCGCACTGCTCACAGGTCCTCAGGGTTTCTGAATTGTAGAAATGCTCAAAATGTGAGAGGAAATCCTTTTCGATATCCTCCAGTTCAAAATAGGCTTCGTACAGCTTGTGATTACAATTATCGCAATACCATAATAGCCCGTCTTTGACACTGAGGTCTTTTCGCTTGCGTTCAACTACCAGCCCGATAGAACCTTTATGTCTGACCGGGGAATGGGGAACACGCGCAGGGTGCAGGTACATATCGCCTGGGCCCAGTTCGAAACTGCGCTTCTGACCGTCTTCCTGAATGTGTACTTCTATAGTCCCTTCCAGCTGATAGAAGAGTTCCTCAGTTTCATTGTAGTGATAATCCTTGCGGGCATTAGGCCCGGCCACTACCATTACGATATAATCCCCGGCCTCTTTATAGAGGTTTTTATTCCCTACCGGAGGTTTTAATAAGTCACGGTTTTTCTCTATCCACGCATGCAGGTTAAAGGGAGGGGCAATTTTCATATTTATTATTTGAAGGATTAATCAGCAGACTTTTCAGTATTAAAGATAAGAAAAAGCAGCTGTTTTTACCCGGGCAAGGCAGCGGGGATAGTTGAAAAGACAGCAGGGGGTCGGACCCTTACTGCAGGTAAAATAATTGGGTAAAGTAAAGATTGCCGTTTGCATCCTGCTTCACGCTAACCGCAGTATGCGAAAAATCACCTTCCATGGTTTTGCGATGGGCTTCACTGCCGAGCCAGCCTTCCAGGGCCTTTTCTGCAGAGGAGTAATCCTTTGCAACGTTTTCGGCCACAGCCCTGGCGTTCACCTCAGACGTAATTTGCGAAGCTCTGGCGCTGAAATTATGGTGGCTCAGGGTACCGGTGGAAATCATGTAGTCTGTGTGGGCGTTGGCATAATCATAGGCCACTGCGCTAAAAGAAAGGCCTGGGTACCCCAGGGTATTGCGGTGCTGGTTGACCAGCTGCAGTAAGTCGTTTTCGACCGCTACCATATTCACGGCAACGGGAATGTCTTCCTGATTAACCGTTTCTTTTGAACAGGAAAACAGGAGGCACATAAAAACCGCTGTGAATGCAAAGCGCATTCTCTTTTTCATATAGTGTTCTCTCTATATAAGCGGTTAAATGGGGAAAGATTGGAGGCTGAATATTTGTAGAAAATAATCAGGCCTCTAATATAAAGGAATTTAGGCCGATATCCCGATTTTTGGACCAGTTTATTCGATGAAATGCAGCATCTCTCGGAAATCGGTAAAACCGGATACTTAATCGATCGAGAGTTACTTATAAAATGTAGGAAATCAGAATACTATTGATGGAAATTCTGATGTTTTCAGTCCGTGGAATCCGATGTTTTGTCGGGTTCCAGCACATAAGAAAAAACAAAGGCCCCCACTTCCTTTATGGGAGGGTAGAGCACCGAGTTTTCGATGGTCTCCGACCTGACTACGCGCAGGGATTGGTTAGCCCTTTCAAAAAATATTAAAAGAGCCCCAAGAATTACAGCTACTTTGACCAGCCCGAAAATCCCGCCGGCTATTTTATTGAGCAAACCCAACATGGTAATATCGGCAATCTTGGTGAGTAGTTTTCCAAGGAAATGAACGGCAAAAACAATAAGCACAAAGGTGATAATAAAGGCAGTTATCTTGATATAGCGAAATTCCCAATTGACGCGCTGTGAAAGATAATCTGCAGCCAGATATGAGAAATGTATCGCCCCGAACAAACCCGCAATGAGCGCCACCAAAGAGGCTATTTCAATAAATAAACCATTTCGCAAGCCTTTGTAAAGCCCGTAGGCGAGCAAAAGGGCAAGTACGATATCAAGGATTCCCATCAGCTTGTTTTTATCAAATATAAGGGATTGATTTGTACCTTTACGGATCATTTAAAGGACCTGTAAATCTTCAGATTAATGGCCAGAGACGAGTTGTTAAAGGAACGATGGGAATTACTTCAGGATAAATTATCCCGGCAGTTTGCTGAAGGCGCCCCCCTGGACCTGGACGCAATTATTTACCTGGTAGGACTACAGGAACTCGGCCAATTTCAGCGAAAGTTCAAGAAGGATGAAAAGCTGAACCTGATGCATATAGCGATTTGCAGGTTGCTGGAACCGTATGGATATTATTCCTTTGAGCATTTTGATGAAGATGGCTGGCCACACTACAAACTGGTAGAGGCGCTTCCCGCTTTGCGGGCAGGGGAACAAGCTGTTTTGATGAAAGAAGCAATTGTCAGCTATTTCATTGAAAAAGAGTATTTGAAATGAACCCCCAACCTTCATACTACGCCGTAATTTTTACAACTAAGCGAACAGCCGGGGACCACGGCTATTCGGCTATGGCTGAACGAATGATGGAACTGGCCAGCCGGCAACCCGGTTTTCTCGGGGTAGACCATGCCAGGGAAGAAATAGGGATTACCGTTAGCTATTGGGAGTCCCTGGATGCAATCGCTTCATGGAAAGCGCATCCGGAGCATGTTCTGGCCAGGGAGCTTGGCAGGAAAACCTGGTATTCCCATTACAGCTTGCGCATTTGTAAGGTTGAAAGGGAATACGACTTCAAACGGATGTGAACGAACCTTTCTACCAGCTCCTCACTTAAAGATAAGATAATACCAGGCCTTTTGAATAGCAGATTTTAAGGGTTATTTTTGGTTAATTCCATAGAATATGAAAGAACCTGTTACTTTTTCCGCCCATAACCGGGCAGCCGATATATCAAAATTAAAAACTGAAACATTTGACCTCCTGGTTATAGGCGGGGGCATTACAGGAGGTGGAATTGCCCTGGATGCTGCATCCAGGGGACTGAAAGTAGCATTGCTTGAGAAAGGGGATTTCGCATCCGGAACCAGTAGTAAATCTACCAAACTCATTCATGGAGGCCTGAGATACCTGAAGCAATTTGACTTTTGGTTGGTAAAGGAGGTTGGTTCCGAACGGGCAATTGTTCATAAACTGGCACCACATTTAGTCCTTCCCGAGAAGATGGTACTGCCCCTGATTGAAGGAGGCTCATACGGGAAATGGTTAACATCCATAGGCCTGAAGGTCTATGATATATTAGCACAGGTAAGTGGTGATGACAAAAGGCAGATGCTGGAGAAAAAGGAAGCCCTGAAGCTGGAACCGCTGCTTCCGAAGAAAATCCTGAAAGGGGCTGGTTACTATGCAGAATACCGCACAGATGATGCACGGCTTACCATTGAAAATATTAAGACGAGTTTGTTTTATGGAGCCACTGCCCTTAATTATGCCGAGGTATCACAGTTTACTTACAATGAGGAAGGAATCGTTTCGGGAGTTGTTGTGAAAGACCGAATTGGCGACACTGAGTTTGAAGTCAGTGCCAACAATGTAATTAGTGCCGCAGGCCCCTGGGTAGACGAATTACGAAGTCTGAACAACAGCAAGAAAGGAAAGCGGTTGCATCTTACCAAGGGGGTGCATTTGGTTTTTCCCTATAAGAAGTTGCCCGTAAAGCACTCAGTATATTTTGACGTGCCGGATGGCCGGATGATTTTTGCCATCCCCAGGGGGAAGGTTACCTATGTGGGCACTACCGATACCAACTACAATGAAGACAAGGACCATGTGACTACGGACCTGGCCGATGCCATTTATCTAATTTCCGCAGTAAACAATATGTTCCCTTCCATTGAGCTGGAACTTTCGGACATTCAATCTTCCTGGGCCGGGTTGAGACCGCTGATACATGAAGAGGGCAAATCTGCCTCAGAGCTTTCGCGGAAAGATGAAATATTCACTTCAGACAGCGGGCTTATCAGCATAGCCGGGGGGAAGTTAACGGGTTATCGCAAAATGGCCGAGAGGGTGGTTAACCGTATCGGGCAGCGGATGGAGGAAGCCTCGGGCAAGAAGCTCAAAGGGTGCAGCACCGATACCATACCACTTTGTGGAAGTGATTTCAAAAAATACAAGCATGTTGAAAAGTATATTGAAGAGGTATCGAAAAGGCTTGCCAAGGAAGGTTTCAGCCCTCAGGATGCCTGGTTTTTGGTGACAACTTACGGGAAACAAACAGAGGATATCCTAAGGCGATATGGCGCTTTCAAAGATAAAGATAAGCGGTGGCGATTGCTGAAAGCAGAGTTGCATTTTGCCCTGGAATATGAAATGATACAGAACCCTATGGATTTCTTTATCAGGAGGACGGGGAGGTTGTATTTTGACCTGGAAAGTGTCCGTGAATTTAAAGACAGGGTGGTCCGGGAAATGAGAACGCTGCTGAAGGCAGATAAAGACAGCATTGATAGCTGGGAGCAAACGCTTGAATCTGAAATTAAAAGGCATTCCTCATTTGAGCTGGAACGGGCCTGAAACTTCAGGATGATGCGGGGCTAGCTGAGCTCATCGGCAAGGGCCTTAAATGTTTTGCGAGCACTTTTTTGTTCATATAAGATTTCGTATACCGCATCAATAATGGGTGTTTTAACCTTCTTTTCGAAAGCTTCCTTTATTTTGTACGCACTTTTTACGGCATAATACCCTTCGGCAACCATGCTCATTTCCATCATGGCGCTTTTTACGGTATAACCCTTGCCGATCATATTGCCAAACATCCGGTTGCGGCTGAAGGTGGAATAGCCTGTTACCAGAAGATCTCCCAAATAGGCAGACTGGTTTATGTTCCGGTCAATGTTGTAGAGCCGTTTGGTATACTTCTTCATTTCCCGGATGGCGTTACTCATCAGTACAGCCTGAAAATTATCTCCGTATCCCAGTCCGTGGGCGATTCCTGCGGCCAGGGCATATATGTTTTTTAACATGGCTGCATATTCCGTCCCGATAATATCTTTGGAAACTTTTGTTTTGATATAAGAGCTGCTCAGGGCCTCCGCTACTTTTTTGGCTTTGGCTTTGTCCAGGCAGGCTATAGTAAGGTAGGACAGCCTTTCCAGTGCCACCTCTTCCGCATGGCAGGGCCCGGTGATAACCCCAATATTCTTGTACGGGATATTGTATTTTTCATGAAAGTGTTCCCCCACAATACGCCCGCTTCCGGGCACAATCCCTTTGATAGCTGAGATAATGATTTTACCTTCAAGGGAAGCTGTCAATTTTGCTAATTCCGATTCCAGGAAAGCAGAAGGAATGGCAAAAATCAGAATGTCTGCTCCCGAAACGGCTTCGTCTATCTGGTCGGTTAGCCTGAGTTTGCCGAGGTCGAACTCTACCGAACTCAGGTAATTTGGATTGTGTTTTTCGGTTTTAATGTAATCTATCGCCTCAGAACTTCGCATATACCAGATCACCTCCGAAAGGTTCTCACAAAGCATCTTTACAATAGCAGTGGCCCAGCTGCCTCCGCCCAAAACGGCGTATTTTAATGGTTTTTTCACAGTTTTAAATGTAAAATCGAGAGATTCTCGAACTATTTAAATATATCATAACCAGCTACTTATTAAAGTTGGCACATTCCTTGTTTCAAGGGTTATTGAAATCAAAGAATACAGTCATGAAAAGAATTACGCTGCAAATTACGATTTTACTGCTAAGTTTCAGTCTTACCTCCTGTTATACGGAAGTATTTGTGGATGAGCCGGTTTTCGAGAACAGGGCCCTGCAGACAGAACTATTTCTTGAATCCTATGATCTCTGGTATATCGATATACAGGAAACTGTAGGAAGCGGGGAGGTCCCCTTTCTGGAAACAGCCTTTACGCTTTCTTTTAACGGGGGTGTTTTAACGGCTAATAATAACCTGGTCAATATCGGGAAAACAGGTTCCGGATTTGGAATTGCAGTTGGTAACTATGCCGGTCTTTCGGATTTGGTGGAGATCCGCCATGACCTGGCCGGACTCTGGCAACTGGAGGTAATCCCCCTTGGAGGGAACCGAATGGAACTATACGACCCGCGTTCCGATACCTCTTATTTTCTTTACGGATATAGCCGGGCCGCGTTTGATTACGATGCACTCTTCTATGATAATATCCACTATTTCCTGCAGGAATATATTGCCTGGGAAAAAATATTCACCAGCGATACTGGAGCCTTAAATGAATTTGATCAGGAACAGTTCCTGCAATTTTCAGTCGGGATGAATACCGATGCATTCCGGTCTTCCATTGATTCACCCGGAACCCCGCTCAGTTTGCTGCAATGGGATTATGAAGGCTTCTATACCGTGTACGATGTACCCGGGGAACCCGAAATGAAAACGCTGACACTGGATTACGATTTTCTGGGAGATGACTATTTTGAACTCTACGTCCTGGATGATCAGACCATTGAATTGTATCATGTCTCCTCAGGAACCCTCTATGAATTCAGGGGCAGGGGCTATCAGCAAATACTGAAGTCTGAAAGTTCTGCCGCAAAAAAGCGACTGAGAAAGAAACTCCCTGAGATGAACGTTTCACGCAAGCGTCCTCAGTAAATAATAGTTAGTTGGTTGGTTGAAAATCCATCCGTGGCAATTAGGCTGCGGGTGGATTTTTTATATCCGCAAGGAAATCTGAATTTATTTGCCGGCTGCGGCTGCAGATTGTTAATTGTAATTCTTTCAAATTTTCAATTTGAAGTAATAAAGCCCTGATTCTTGCCATATTCTCAATAGTTTCCAAAGACAGCCTGAGAGGGGATATTAATTGTATTTTTGCCCGCCTAAAACCCATACAGTGCGAAAATACCTGAACTTGTTTGATTTTTCTCAGGAAGTAAATTACAAGACGGAAATCCTTTCCGGATTAACAGTGGCCCTGGCCCTGGTGCCCGAAGCCATTGCCTTTGCGCTGATAGCAGGCCTGTCTCCCTTAACCGGATTATACGCAGCCTTCGTGATGGGGTTGGTAACCTCCATCCTGGGGGGGCGCCCTGGTATGATTTCCGGGGCGACCGGAGCGGTGGCAGTGGTGATCGTATCTCTGGCAATAGACCATGGGGTGGAATATGTTTTCGCGGCCGTAATCCTGGCAGGACTGCTGCAAATGAGCGCAGGATTCCTGCGTCTGGGAAAGTTGATGCGCCTGGTTCCGCATCCTGTGATTTTCGGCTTTGTTAACGGCCTTGCCATCATTATTTTCACCTCACAGTTAGATCAGTTCAAAACAACTTCCGGGGACTGGCTAAGCGGAACGGTTTTTTGGACCTTTACCGGCCTGGTGCTGCTTACTATGCTCATTATTTGGGGGCTGCCCAAACTTACCCGGGCCATCCCGGCCTCGCTGGTAGCCATTCTCGTGGTTTTTGGCATCGTACTTATCGGGGATATTCCCACACGAAGCATAGGGGATATCGCTTCCATACAGGGGGGGTTCCCACCTTTTCATATTCCTGAAATCCCCTGGACCCTGGAAACCCTTGGGATTGTATTTCCATATGCCGCAATTGTGGCAGGGGTTGGACTGATCGAAAGCCTGTTGACCCTGAACATCGTAGACGAGATTACCGAAACCCGCGGACGCGGTAACAAAGAAGCTGTGGCCCAGGGTACTGCAAATATCCTGTCTGGCCTTTTCTCGGGCATGGGCGGCTGTGCGATGATCGGGCAAAGCCTGATCAATACCTCAAACGGGGCGCGTGCGAGACTATCCGGGATTGTTGCAGCGGTTATGTTACTGGTGTTTATTATGTTCGGATCAGGTTTGATAGAACGGGTACCAATGGCGGCCCTTACGGGCTTGATGATTATGGTAGCTCTGGGAACCTTCGAATGGGCAAGCCTGAGGACCTTCAGGAGGATGCCGAAATCAGATGTTCTGGTCATGGTCCTGGTTACCCTGGTAACCGTTTTCCTGCACAATCTGGCGCTGGCCGTTTTGGTTGGGGTAATTATCTCTGCACTGGTTTTTGCCTGGGACAATGCCAAAAGGATTCGGGCAAGGAAGTACATAGATGAGCAGGGCGTAAAGCATTATGAGATCTACGGCCCCTTGTTTTTCGGGTCGGTTAGCCTGTTTAATGAAAAGTTCGATGTACTCAATGACCCTGATGAGGTGGTTATCGATTTTCAGGAGAGCCGGGTAGTAGATATGTCTGCGATTGAGGCCCTGAACCGGATAACAGAGCGCTATCAGAAGGTTGGAAAAAAAGTCCACCTGAAACACCTCAGTAAAGACTGTCGCAGGCTCCTTAAAAACGCAGACGATATCATAGAAATTAATGTGCTGGAGGACCCTACCTACAAAGTATTAATCGATAAAATCTAAAGCTTTCCGGAGGGGGGTTGGACAAACTGAATAGGTCGGCTCTGTAGGGCTGTTAAAGCTCTCAATAAAGCATTAATACCATTATTTTCAGTATATTAGAGTATCTGTTTTGATGCACTGATAAGATGAACAAATACAGGAAAGTAGCCCTGGGGAATACGGCACACAAAGACATACCCGGAAACCCTTCCACAGCCACCAGCAGTCGCCTGAAACTGAATGACCGCAGCAACAACAAACCGCTAAGGGTCCTCAGTGAAGAAGACTGGCAATTCTGGCAGCGGGAAGGATATGTAATTATCCGCGAAGCGGTACCCCCCGCCCAGGCTGCCCGGACAGCTGCTTTTTTATGGGAGTTTGAAGAAAAGGATCCGGAAGATCCCGATACCTGGTACACGCCAGCCCGGGCTGAAATGCAAATGAAGGAGTTGGCGGGTACTGGCATGGTTGAAGTATACAATCATCAGTTGCTTTGGGAAAACCGCCAGACCCAGAGAGTTTACAACGCCTTTGTAGATATTTGGGGAACTGAAAAACTATGGGTTACCATAGACAGGGCAAACCTTAATTTCCCCAACAGGCCGGGTTTTGAACAAAAGGGATTTATTCACTGGGATTACGATCCGGAAACCCGTCCCCAAAACGTTCAGGGGGTATTGGCCCTTGCCGACCAGACCGATGAGCAGATGGGAGGGTTTCAATGTATCCCATGGTTGTATCGGAACTACGATCAGTGGAAACAAACCCAGCCAAAGGATAGGGATCGGTTCCAACCGGATATCAGCGGGCTGCAAGACAAGATTGTAAAAGTAAAGCTCCGAAAGGGAGACCTGCTAATATTCAACAGCCTTCTCGCCCATGGTATCCGTCCCAATCTTTCCAAGGACAAGGTAAGGCTCGCCCAGTATATTTCCATGATGCCTGCAGAACCGGAAAATCAGGAAATGCTGAGATGGCGGATTCACTCCTGGAAGAATCGGGTTGCCCCGGAAGGATATGCTTTCCCTGGAGATCCGAGGAATTGGGAACAAACCCGCTACAAAACTGCTGAACTTTCAGAATTGGGCAAAAAATTACTGGGGCTTGATCCCTGGTAAGGTTTTAAAAGGATATTCCCGGAACCACTCCCAGAATTTTCCATTGTGCCTTAATAAAAACAGGCTTTTTGCGGTAAAACTGCTTTTAAAGCTGCGTTTGTTGAATTCCGGCCAGGCCTCTTCGAAGGCGGGTTCTTTGAGATCCCGGGTGGCAATGGTCATATGCGGATGAAAGGGGAGTTGTCTGTATGGTTTACTGATTTCCAAAACCTCATTTATCTTTTCCTGCAAAGCCCGGTATATAATTTCAACAGGCCCGGGGTTCGCAATTTTTATAAATATTACCCTGGGCGGAAAGGCTCCAAAACCCGATAAATCAATCTCAAACGGATTTTGGCCAATACTGAATCGCTCCAGGTATTTTTCCAGTTTTTCCAATTGTGGCAAGGTCCTCCAAAAGGGCATCTGAAGGGTTATATGTGCGGGTACCTTCAGGGCATGAGAGGCCTGAAAGCGCTCTTTCATTTCTTCCTTGAGCCTGCGCACCGCTTCTCTGAGTTCCTCAGGAGGAACCAGAGCCAGCAGATACAGGGATTTCTCGGATAAGTGATTCCTCTGGGTTTGCTGCATCACTAGGGTAGATTAAAAAAAACGCCATGATGCAATCATGGCGCTCCAATCTTCTTATCAGGGATGGTCTAGAGCGTACGCAGATATTCAGCCACAGCCCTGGCCTCCTCTTCGCTAAGGTTTTGGTTGAGCATGGGGGTGTTGTTGTATTCTTTTAGCAGTGCCTGGGCGATCGGGTCTTCTTTGAGCATGCCATCGGGATTGAGGATCATATTCATGACCCACTCCGGACTGCGTCTCTCGTATATCCCGGCCATCGGTGGCCCTATCATTCTGCGCTCGGCCATATGGCAGGCAGTACAAATCGCATTGAATTTGGCTTCTCCGGCAGCAGCCATTTCCATATCGATTTCATCCCCAAAATCTACTTCTGTTATAGGTCCTATCCCTTTGTTGTCCATATCAACCGGAACGGCTTCGGAGCTTGCCCCGGTGGCTGCCTTGGATTCGGTTTTGGTTCGGCTCATTTCAAAGCCTTCCTCTTTCTTTTCCTCTTTTTTTTCACCGCAGCCCATTACTAGAAGCGCTGCAGCGGAAAGGAGCATCAGTTTTTTCATTATTCAAATTTCTTTAGACTACTAATATAAGAAATCAGGGCTTATGTCAGATTATTTAAAAAGGATAAGGCCCGCTCCTCGTTGTAATAAAAGGTTCCCTGTCTGTAAAAACCAACATGCCCTCCGTACTCCGGCATTTCCAGATAGATTTGCTCATGTTTGCTGGCAATTTGTACAGGATAACATTTGGCGCCCAGAAAACTATCGTTCCGGGCATTGAGCAGGAGTGCGGGAATACTAATGTTTTCGAGAAATTGCAGGCTGCTGCAGGAGTTGTAATAATCAAGGGCATCTTTAAACCCATGTGCCTTGCTGGTATAGAGGTCGTCAAAATCCTTGAGTGTTTTTACCTCTCTTATAGTCTCCTCCGTAACAAGCCCGGGAAACAGTTTTTGTTTGTCCCGCAGTTTTTGGATCAGATTCATCCGGAACCTTCGGGCATAGAGGAAGTTCTTGGGTTTGTTCAGCTGTATGAGGGAATCGTGCAGATCACAGGGAACCGAAATGGCAACTGCTCCGCATACTTCCTTAAAGCGCAAAGGTTTTTCCCCTAGATATTTTAAAAGCAGATTTCCACCCAGGCTAAAACCTTTCAGGCAAATCTTTTTATAGGATCGGGTGGAAACCAAATGTTGCAGTACGGCTTCCAGATCTTCGGTGGCACCAGAATGATACGAGCGGTAACGCTTATTGGGTTCTCCACTGCACCCCCTTAAATTTACGGCACATACGTCCCAACCTGAGCGGGTAAAAATCGCAGCACTTCCCAGCATATAGGGGCGTTGTGCATTGCCCTCCAGACCGTGGAGCAAAATTAGCAGCCTGTCGGCCCCGGTTTCTGAAAAGCTCCAGTCCAGATCCAGAAAATCGCCGTCTGGCAGGGTGAGTCGTTCCCGTTTTTGCTCCGGGGAATCCACTTTTCGCAACAAGGCCGAGTAAATGGTGGAAAAGTGTCCATTCCTGTAGAGCAGCGGGGGCCGGTATGGACTTTGAACTAAGGGCATTTAGGGCAACAAAGCTTGATAAGGGACAGTGCTTTCAGGTTGTGTGATTGTCATTTGGGATAGATATCAAGCAAACTGGCCTGTGCGGAAACGGCATCTTTAAACTCCGTTTTTAAACGACTGACCAATTCGGAAACCGGAAGCACATCTTCGATAGTGGCAACCCCCTGACCAGCAGACCAGATGGTTTTCCATGCCTTGGCTTCCGTATCCAGTTCTTTTCCAAAATCAATTTTAGTGTCCTTTTTTAAATCTTCAGGTGTCAGGCCTGCAGCCTGCAGGCTTTTCGCCAGGAAGTTGGCATGTACCCCGGAGATCGCGGCAGTGTAAACAATATCGCCGGCCCCTGCCTCAATGATCATTTGTCTGTAGGCTTCCGGGGCTTCACTTTCCCGTGTATTGATAAAGCGGGTTCCCATATAGGCCAGATCAGCTCCCATCTGAAGCGCAGCCGCTACGTCCCTGCCATTGCTGATGCAGCCGGAAAGTAAAATAGTCTTGTTGAAAAACGACCTAACCTCAGCAACCAGTGTCATGGGGTTGAGGGTTCCGGCGTGGCCCCCTGCCCCGGCCGATACCAGGATCAATCCGTCCACCCCGGCTCCGGCCGCTTTCTCAGCATGCCTTTTTTTAATGACATCATGAAAGACCAGACCCCCATAGCTGTGAATGGCATCTACCACCTGGCTTACCGCCCCCAGCGAGGTAATAATCAGGGGCACCTTGTGTTTGACGCAAATCTTCAGGTCTGCTTCCAGTCTTGGATTGGTTGGATGGACTATCAGGTTGACGCCAAAAGGGGCAGCTTTCTTTCCTGTTTCGGATTCAAATGCCTGCAGAGCCGTTTTGATTTCTACCAGCCATGATTCAAAGCCTTCACTGCTTCTCTGGTTCAGGGCTGGAAAAGTCCCAACAATACCATTTTTGCAGCAGGCAATAACCAGTTCGGGATTGGAAATTAAAAACATAGGAGCCGCTACCACCGGCAGCGAAAGATCCTGGATAAAAGAGGGTTTTTGATTCATGCTATTAAGGATGAGGCTTAAAAGTAAGCATAAAATAGAGCGAACTTGCAAGGGTATATAAAATCACCGTATTTTTGATGCTATGCATGCATAATAAATAAAAAATATGTTTATAAAGGAATTTGAGATCCGCTGGAATGACCTGGATGCCAACAAGCACCTGGCCAATAGTGCCTATACCAGTTATATGAGCCATACCCGTATGGCTTTTCTAAACGAACTCGGTTTTAGTCTGAATGTGCTGGAGGAAAAACAGCTGGGGCCGGTTGTTTTTTATGAGCATATGTATTATTTCAGGGAAATCCTCCCCGGATCAACTGTCCGTGTTTCTCTTGAACTAATGGGGCTTAGCAAGGATGGGATGTTTTTCGAATTTCACCATAATTTTTATGATCCACAGGGAAAGCACCTCGCGCATTGCGAATTGATAGGAGGCTGGATAGACCTGAACAACCGAAAACTGACCGCTTTGGATACAGAGCTGCTGCAGTTTTTTGACCGGGCCGAAAAAGCGAAATCTTTCAGGTTCCTCAGCAGAGAAGACACCCGTAAAAATGCTAAGTTCCCGAAAGACCTGGCTTAGGTTTTTTGCTTACGAGGTAAACCCCGCCCAAAACCAGAAGGGTTGCCGTGAAGTTTAACAGACTCAGGGTATCCTTCCCGCTGATTAGTGCAAAGGCAATCCCGATTACCGGTTGGAAATATACAAAGGCACTCACCGTGGAGGCTTTTAATTGGGTGAGGGCGAATACATTGAAGAGATAAGTGAGGAATGTAGTCCCCACAATTACAAAAATGATGGCCCCAACCGCATCCAGCGGCAGGTCACCCCACTGAATCTCCAGAAACTCAGGCAGCGTAATAGGCAGGTTGATAAAAAAAGCTATGCTGAACAGCCATTTCATAAGCGTAAAGGGGTGGTATTTTTCGATTAATTTTTTTACCAGGATCAGGTATAGCCCATAGCTGGTTGCATTCAATATAAACAGGGCATTTCCTGCAGGAATGTTCGGGGCGTTAGAGCTGACGCTTTCATTCATAAAGATCAGTGCAAGGGCACCCAGCAGGCCCATAGCAATCCCGATGCTTTTTATCCTTGTAATTTTTTCCTGTATCAGAAAAAAGGAGAAGACTACCACGATAATGGGGGTAATGGTTACCAGAACGGAACTATTGATTGGGGTGGAAAGTTGCAGCCCTTTAAAAAAAGCAAGCATATTGATGACCATTCCGAAAAGGGCACAAAGCAGCAAACGCCCCCAATCCTTTTTTTCAACGGATTCCCTTGGGCCCAGCAATGAAATGATCCAGAATAGCAGTGCAGCACCGCTTACCCTGAGGAAAATAAACCCGAAAGGACCTACATAGTGGGGCATGACCCCTTTTGCAATAGTGTGGTTCAGGCCATAAATGGTGGTTGCTCCAAACGCGGCTAATATGGCCAGGCTTCTTTTGTTCAACGCGAAAGGGCTTCTTGGGCTGCTGCCACGGTTTTCGCTGAATTCCCAATATAAATATCTTTATCAAGTACCAAAACAGGCCTCTTTAAAAAACTGTAGTGCTCAAGTAATAAATCGCGGTAATCCGCTTCGCTGAGCTTTTTATCTTTTAACTTTCGTTGTGTATACAGGCGAGCCCTTTTGCTGAAAAGTGCTTCGTAACTCCCGCTGAGCCGGCGCAAAGTATCTAGTTGTGAGCTGTTAAGGGGTTCTTTTTTGATATCCTGTAGGTTCACCTCTTCCGGCAGGCTTAATTCTTTAATAATCCGACGGCAGCTGTCGCAGCTGCTCAGGTAAAACATAATTTTCATTTCATTATGAGTTTATTAGCTCTTTAAGCTGGTATTCTCTGCTTCCAAAGGTAATCCTTAAATTTAGGACTCATATCTACTAAACAGAATCAAATGGCACCCGAGCTGATCTTTGAAACCAATATGCAATTGCGCAGGCGCATGGCAGATGTTCTGGATCAGACCTCAGCAGCCGACCTGAACCGGATCCCCGTGGGATATCGCAACAATATCTGGTGGAACATTGTCCATATGGTAGTTACCCAGCAATTGCTTTGTTACAACTTAAGCGGGTTGCCTATGACAGTTGAAAAAGACATTGTCAAACGCTACAGTAAGGGGAGTGTCCCTGCCGGGGTGCCCTCACAAGCAGAAACTGATAAGGTCCGGGCGTATTTGCTCAGTAGCGTAGCGCAATTAAAATCGGATTATGAGCAGGGGATATTCAAAACGTATAATGCCTATACCACCAGTGCCAATGTTACCCTGAAGTCTATAGAAGACGCTTTGCTCTTTAATCTTTTTCATGAAGGCATACATTATGGGGTGGTTCTCTCACTTCAGAAGGCGGTTGGGATTACCAGAGCTTAGGGGCCATCCCGGTTTCTTTGAGCATTTCAAAGGGAATTATCACGGTCAGGGGCCCATCAGCATAGGAAGCAACTTCGTAGGGGTTGTATAAAAGGGTCAGGCCATCCGGAGTAAATCCTATTTGTTCCGGAAGGTAAAAAGTATTTTCCTCAAACATAAAGCCAGTGCTGTTAATAGCCGAGTCTGCCGAAATTTCAAATGTTTTCCTGAATGTGCTTTCAGCCACTTCTTCCAGTTTACTTCGATTGGAAAAGAAATCCAGGGCATCCATTTCTTCCCCGGTTTCCTTGTTGAAGTTCAGGAACCTTGTGGAAGTGTAGCCATGAGCACCTCCGGTGAATAAGTATGCTTCAAATCTCAGGCTGAGGAGCTGTGAATTTTCGTAACTGGTTTGGGCCATGACGGTCGCCTCCCAGGGCGCCAGCTCTTCCGGGAAATTTTCGGACAGCGTACGCCAACCAGCTGTAAAGTCTTCTATAGCCTCTTCTATGCCCGTTGCGCTTCCTTCTTCATCATAATTGAGCAGCTCAATGATTTCCTCGCGAATAGCTGTATTAATATTCCGGCCCAGAAGGGTACGCTGCGACGCCTCGGGAATATTGATTTGCACCTGCGGGCAATCTGCGCAGGCCTTGGTATCAATGCTCTTCTGGGTGAACTCCAGGGATTTGTCACTCTGGCAGGCGAATATTAGCAGCAGACATAGAAATATTCCAGCAACTCTCATTGGCTATATTGTATTTGGCATATCAAAATTGACGGTTGTATTCTCCTCGGGAGAACAATACCTTTGCTCAAATGTAAACCGTATTTATTCCCTATGAAAAAAACGCTTCGTTTTAACAGTAAAACCATTCATGGCGGACAGGAGCCCGATAAAGCCTATGGGGCCGTTATGCCTCCTATTTACCAAACCTCAACCTTTGCACAGAAATCTCCCGGAGACCATAAAGGATTTGAATATTCCAGGAGTGGCAACCCAACCCGGCACGCTTTGGAGAAGTCCCTGGCCAGTATTGAAAATGGCTCCTTTGGCCTTGCATTTGCCAGCGGTCTGGCAGCAATTGATGCCGTGTTAAAACTTTTAAAGCCCGGAGATGAAATTATATCTACCAATGACCTGTACGGAGGGAGTTACCGATTGTTTAAAAAGATTTTTGAGGATTTCGGGCTTCGCTTTCATTTTGTTGGGATGCAGGACATATCTCATATCAGCGAAAAAATCAACGGGAAGACACGGCTGATCTGGGTGGAAACCCCAACCAATCCGATGATGAATGTAATAGATATTGCTGCTGTTTCGAAGCTGGCCAAGGAAAACAATATCCTGCTGGCAGTAGACAATACCTTTGCAACCCCCTATTTGCAGCAACCTCTGGATTTGGGAGCGGACATTGTGATGCACTCGGCCACCAAATATCTCGGCGGGCATTCTGACCTGGTTGTGGGAGCGCTTGTAGTGCGCGATAAAGAGCTGGCAGACCGCCTCTATTTCATTCAAAACGCCAGCGGGGCTGTATGCGGCCCCATGGATAGTTATTTACTGCTCAGGGGAATCAAAACCCTGCACGTACGCATGCAAAGGCACTGCGAGAACGGCGCACAAATTGCCCGCTTCCTGCAAGCCCATCCGGCTGTGGAAAAAGTATTCTGGCCGGGTTTTGAGTTGCATCCAAACCATGATATTGCGCGTAAGCAGATGAGTGATTTTGGGGGTATGATCTCTTTCGTGCCCAAAGGAGCTACCTACGAGGATGCGGTAAAAGTGGTTGAGGCACTAAAAGTATTTACCCTTGCAGAATCACTGGGAGGGGTTGAAAGCCTGGCCGGTCATCCGGCCAGCATGACGCATGCGAGTATTCCTAAAGCAGAAAGGGAAAAGAGCGGGGTAACAGATGCACTCATACGGCTCAGTGTTGGTATTGAGGATGCAGAGGATTTAAAGGAGGACCTGGAGCAGGCCCTTTCCTTTTTGAACTAATCCGGGGAAACCCACCTGAATCAAAATTATTTTATCAAATTTTCAAAAATATAGGCGCGATATTATGGGAAACATATAATTTTGCGCATATATTTCTGATTCAACAATCTTTTACCAATCACCTATGTCTGAGATACAAGCAAAAATAGACGCCTTTATGGATGAGGTTAAGACCCGTAACGGGCATGAACCGGAATTCATCCAGGCAGTGCAGGAAGTAGCTGATACTGTACTCCCCTACATCGCACAGCACGAAATTTACAATGGAAAAAATATTTTGCTACGAATGGTGGAACCTGAGAGGCTTCTCTCATTCAGGGTAGCCTGGGTAGACGATGATGGGGAAATCCATGTAAACCGGGGTTACCGGGTGCAAATGAATTCAGCTATCGGCCCTTATAAGGGAGGTCTGCGATTCCATCCATCGGTAAATGCCAGTATTCTTAAGTTCCTTGCCTTTGAACAGGTATTCAAGAACAGCCTTACGACCCTGCCCATGGGTGGGGGTAAAGGAGGCTCCGATTTTGACCCTAAAGGCAAGTCAGACGATGAGGTGATGCGCTTCTGTCATTCTTTTATGACTGAACTCTGCCGCCATATTGGTCCGAATACAGATGTGCCTGCTGGAGATATAGGGGTTGGAGCTCGCGAAATAGGCTTCCTTTTCGGGATGTATAAAAAGATTCGCAACGAATTTACCGGAGTGTTGACCGGAAAGGGACTTTCCTGGGGAGGCTCCAAGATACGCCCCGAAGCTACGGGCTATGGAACGGTTTATTTTGCAGACAGTATGCTAAAGACCCGCGGTGAAACTGTAGAAGGTAAAACCGTTGTTGTTTCCGGTTCCGGGAACGTGGCACAATACGCTGCCGAAAAAGTAATACAACTGGGAGGCAAGGTGGTTACCCTTTCTGATTCCGGAGGATATATCCACGATAAAGATGGTATCGACGAGGAAAAGCTCGCCTGGGTAATGGACCTGAAGAACAACCGCAGGGGAAGGATATCCGAATATGTGGATAAATATACCGGAGCTACCTATCACAAAGGGAAAACTCCCTGGGAAGTTCCCTGTGACATGGCACTGCCCTGTGCCACACAGAATGAGCTGGAAGGAAAAGATGCGGAAACCCTTATCAAGAATGGCTGTATTTGCGTAGCGGAAGGGGCAAACATGCCATCTACCCCAGATGCTATACACGCTTTTCACGACGCGAAAATACTTTTTGCCCCGGGCAAGGCGTCTAATGCCGGCGGGGTGGCAACTTCAGGACTGGAGATGTCGCAGAATTCGCTGCGTATAAGCTGGACGCGTGAAGAAGTAGACCAGCGCCTCAAGGGAATTATGTCCGATATTCACGATTCCTGTATTGAATACGGCAAAGAAGAAGACGGCTTCTGCAACTATGTAAAAGGCGCCAATATTGCAGGGTTCGTAAAGGTAGCCGATGCCATGCTGGCCCAGGGCGTAATCTAAAGAATACAACAGGCCTCCTTGCAAAAGGGGGCCTGCTTTATTATTCGATTATCTTTGTGGCATACTTTGTCCGGACGTGTCACTTACTACTCAAGCTATTATTCTGAGCTCCCTCAAATACGGGGATAGCAATCTGATTGTCAAAGCTTTTACGGAAGCTTATGGCCTGCAGACCTATATGGTCAAAGGAGTGCTAAAAAACAGAAGAGGCCGGCTTAAAGCGGCTTATTTTCAGCCCCTTACCCAACTGGAACTTGTTTGCAGCAGGGTAAAGCCAGGAAAAATGGGTTATATTAAAGAGGCTGTTGTTGCATTTCCCTATAGCAGTATGCACACAGACATACACAAAAGCACAGTAGCTTTCTTCCTCTCTGAAATGCTAAGCCAGTCGATCCGCGAAGAAGAGGAAAACCCTGCGCTTTTCGCCTATTTGCAAAACGCGCTGCAGTGGCTGGACCATCACCATAGTATTGCCAATTTTCATATTCAGTTTCTCCTGGGATTAACGCGCTATCTCGGCTTTTATCCGGATAATACCAATATGGATGCCCCCTATTTTGATCTGGTTGAAGGGGCCTTTTTAGACACTACTCCATTAAACCCGGCCATCAGTGGGGAAGCTTTAGGCTTTTTCAAGAAATTTTTGGGCACAAATTTTGATGCAATACATACTGTGAAAATGTCTCAAAAACAGCGTCAGGCCCTTTTGAAAAACCTTGTAGACTATTTTGAGGTACATTTACACGGATTTAGAAAACCAAAATCATTAGCCGTACTAGATGAGGTATTTTCATAGGCCAGGCCTACTGATAGTTATACTTTTCTTACTAACTGTTTTTAAGCTTTCTGCTCAGAAGATCTACATTTATGAGCGGGAGACAGGCAGCCCCATCTCGGATGTTGCGGTGTTTAACGAAGACCGAAGCACATTTGCTATCAGTGATTTTGATGGCGCATGCAACATCAGTGCCTTCGATTCCGGGGAACGATTATACTTCAGACATTTAAGCCATGAGCCTTTTGTAATTCGGAAATCCACACTGCTTAAACAAGGGGGGCGGGTTTACCTCTACCCAAAACCTGAACAATTGCAGGAGGTAGTCATGTCTATTTCAAAATGGGAACAACAAAAGCGGGAAATACCACAGAAAATTGTAAGTATTGACGCGGGAAGTATTGCCTTTGCCAATCCACAAACCTCGGCAGACCTCCTGCAGCAATCGGGCAAAATTTTTGTCCAGAAAAGCCAATATGGAGGGGGAAGCCCTACAATAAGGGGGTTTGCAACAAACCGTGTACTGCTTTCGGTAGATGGGGTGCGTATGAATAACGCCATCTTCCGTGGAGGAAACCTGCAAAATGTAATATCCATTGATCCTTTTAACGTGAAGAACACGGAGGTCATTTTTGGCCCGGGATCTGTTATTTATGGGAGTGATGCCATCGGGGGGGTCATGAATTTTTATACCCGCACACCTCTTTTTTCCCGGACCGATTCGCTGGAGGTCTCCGCAAATGCCGTGTACCGATTGGCTACGGCTTCCAATGAGCAAACCCTGCATGGGGATGTGGAATTTTCTCAGGAAAAATGGGCCTTTCTCAGTAGTTTCAGCTTTAATTCCTATGGGGATTTACGGATGGGATCCCATGGTCCCGATAGCTACTTACGACCGGGTTTTATCGTTCGCCGGGACGGGGAAGACCAATTGGTCACCAATTCGGATCCTGAAAAACAGGTCCCCAGCGGTTTTGACCTCTACAGTTTCATGCAGAAAATACGCTTTAAACCCAATAACAGCTGGTCTTTTGACCTGGGCCTGCACTATTCTGAAACTTCAGATTACGCCAGATATGACAGATTGATCCGGCCTGCAGACAATGAAGCCGGCCTGAGATCGGCAGAGTGGTTTTACGGCCCCCAGAAATGGTTTATGGGAAATTTACAAGTGTATCAACAGGGACGGAATACTTTCTATGATGGTTTGAAGATAACAACTGCCTACCAGTTTTTTGAGGAGAGCAGGAATGAACGCGCGTTTAGGGATGAGATACGATATAGCAATCGCGAGCGACTGGGGGCGTTTTCATTAAATCTGGATTTTGAAAATAAAAAAATAGGAGACCTCAGTTTGTTTTACGGAACGGAATTTATTTACAACCAGGTTAATTCTGTTGGAAGGCAGGAAAATATCCTGTCCGGTCAGCGTTCCGACTATCCCTCCAGATATCCGGACGGGTCGCGATGGCAAAGCCTGGCAGGATATGTGAATGCCGCGTACAAATTCAGACCCAACTGGACCCTGCTTTCTGGTTTGCGATACAGCCATGTATGGATAAATGCGGAATTTGATGACCGGGTTTTTAGTTTTCCCTTTGACAGCGCAAATTTGGATAACGGTGCCCTTACCGCAAGCCTGGGCCTTAGTTGGTTTCCAAATGAAAACACTCAGATCACCCTGAATGGTTCAACGGGGTTCAGGGCGCCAAACATTGATGATATTGGTAAAATATTTGACTCCGAACCCGGTTCGGTTGTGGTGCCCAATCCGGACCTTGAACCGGAATACGCCTACAACGCTGAGATAGGGATACGACAGAATATTGCGGAAAAACTCGTTCTTAAAGGAGCAGCCTATTACACCTATCTGGTAGATGCGCTGGTACGGAGGGATTTTGTTTTTGACGGACAAAATACCATTGTATATAACGGAGAGCCCTCAAATGTACAGGCCATACAAAATGCAGCTAAAGCCTATGTTTATGGCTATGAACTGGGTTTTGACGCCCGGTTGCGGGAATTCCTGAGCCTGAGCGGAAACCTTACTTTTACCGAAGGAACAGAAGAGGAAGATGACGGGAGTGATTCCCCTGCCAGGCATGTGCCCCCAACCTTTGGGGACCTGCAGTTACAATGGAATAAATACCCCTGGAAAGCGGCTGTTGTGTTTAATTACAACGGGGAAATCCCATACGAGGACCTCGCCTTTTCTGAACGATCCAAGGCCTTTATTTACGCCAGGGATGTAAACGGAAATCCCTTTTCCCCTTCCTGGTATACATTAAACCTGAGGACATCCTATAAGTTTTCGGAGCGCTACGAACTTGGATTCTCCGTAGAGAATATCACCGATCAGCGTTATCGCCCTTATTCGTCGGGGATTACGGGCTCCGGAATAAACTTTATAGGCAGTATCCGGGCCCGGTTTAACTGATTTTTTAGAGGGCTTGTGGATTAGTTGTCGTCCACTGCTTTTTTTACATCTTCCTTAAGTTCGTCAGCAGCTTTTTTGATATCTTCTCCGGCTTTTTCCAAATCCTCGGCAGCCTCTTCTCCCGCTTTGCGTAATTCATCCCCGGTTTTTCTGAGTTCATCCCCGGCTTTTTTAAGTTCGTCTCCGGCTTCTTCCAAAGCTCTGGCGGCTTCCTCGGTTACTTCTTCGGATTCTTTACGTGTCTCCCTGCAGGAAGAGAGACTAATTGTAAGTGCAGCTGCAAATGCCAAACTGAGAACACGTTTTTTCATTGTAAAATTGATTTTTTGTATTGCCAATCAAGATACATCCAAAAAAGGATAGAATGAAATACTTTTTCTATAAGTAGTTTATCCTTAGCCGGCTGCTGTAGCTTTTCCAAGGCTGGATTATCTGAGATTACGACTAAAATCACTAATTTTGCTCGCTTTAAGAATTGGAACCCTATTGGCTGAAATCCGTATGAAGTTTAACGAGTACAATAATCTGAATCTTCCTGAGCTTGCTGAGGATATTCTGGAATTCTGGAAGTCGGAACGAATCTTTGAAAAAAGTATCGAATCCCGTGCAGAGGGAACTCCTTATGTTTTTTATGAAGGCCCTCCATCTGCCAACGGAATGCCCGGGATTCACCATGTGATATCGCGAACCATAAAAGATATCTTTCCGCGCTATAAAACCATGAAGGGATTCCAGGTAAAGCGAAAGGCTGGCTGGGATACCCATGGCCTGCCGGTTGAATTGGGGGTAGAAAAGGAATTGGGGATCACCAAGGAGGATATCGGGAAAAAGATTACGATTGAAGACTATAACGAAGCCTGTAAGAAGGCTGTTATGCGATATACAGACGTGTGGAACTCCATGACTGAAAAGATTGGCTATTGGGTGGATATGGATGACCCCTATATTACCTACAAGCCAAAATACATGGAGACGGTATGGTGGCTGCTGAAGCAAATCTACGACAAGGGACTCATCTACAAGGGGTATACGATACAGCCTTATTCCCCCAAGGCAGGTACCGGGCTTAGTTCCCATGAACTGAATCAGCCGGGAACCTATCAGGATGTAACAGACACGACCGTTACTGCCCAGTTTGAATTAATTGGGGAATCCCTGCCCGGTTTACTCCAGTCGGAAGAGGGGAAGCTCTATATGCTGGCATGGACGACCACTCCCTGGACTCTGCCTTCGAACACGGCACTTACAGTAGGGCCCGCCATAGAATACGCCCTGGTGGAAACCTACAATCAGTATACCTACGAACCGACCAAGGTGATCCTGGCCAAATCGCTTATCCCAAAACAATTCAGTGGAAAATTTGAAGAGCTGGATGCCGGAGCAGCATTTCCCGAAAATCCTCGGGAGCTTAAAAAAATACCCTATCGCCTGCTAAAAACATTTAAAGGGTCAGATCTGGTCGGAATCCGATATAAGCAACTGCTTGATTACGCCAGGCCTTATGAGCAGCCCGAAAACGCTTTCCGGGTAATTGCAGGGGATTTTGTAACCACTGAGGATGGTACCGGGATCGTACATACGGCCCCTACCTTTGGTGCCGATGATATGCAGGTAGCACAGGCTGCTGAGCCCCCGGTCCCGCCTATGCTGGTACTGGACGAAAACAACAACCCGGTTCCCCTGGTGGACCTGCAGGGGAGGTTTCGCCCCGAAATGGATGATCTGGGAGGAAAGTACGTTAAAAATGAATACTACCCGGAAGGGGAAGCCCCTGAGCGATCGGTGGATGTGGAAATCGCCATTCGTCTGAAGGAGGAGAATAAGGCATTTAAGGTTGAAAAATACAGCCACAGTTATCCGAACTGCTGGCGAACCGATAAACCGATTTTGTATTATCCTTTAGACTCCTGGTTTATCAAAGTAACTCAGGTAAGGGACCGGATGTATGAGCTCAACCAGGAGATTAACTGGAAGCCCAAGGCAACGGGAGAGGGCCGTTTCGGGAACTGGCTGGCCTCTGCAAACGACTGGAACCTGTCCCGTTCGCGCTACTGGGGAATTCCACTTCCAATCTGGAGGTCCGAGGATGGAAGGGAAGAAAGGATCATAGGGTCGGTAGCGGAGTTGAAGGAAGAAATGGCAAAATCCATAGCAGCCGGCCTGATGCAGTCGGATCCGTTTGCCGATTTCGTGCCTGGCGATATGTCGGAAGAAAACTACGACCGTATTGACCTCCATAAAAATATTGTAGACAAGATCATTCTGGTATCTGAATCCGGGAAGCCGATGTATCGTGAAAATGACCTGATCGATGTCTGGTTTGACAGTGGTTCCATGCCTTATGCTCAATGGCATTATCCATTTGAGAACCGCGATTTGATCGATAAGGGGGTTTCCTTTCCGGCCGATTTTATTGCTGAAGGGGTAGACCAGACCCGGGGATGGTTTTATACCCTTCATGCTATTGGCACCATGGTATTCGACTCCATTGCCTACCGAAACGTGGTTTCTAATGGCCTGGTGTTGGATAAGGACGGCAAAAAAATGTCCAAACGCCTGGGCAATGCTGCGGACCCCTTTGAAACGGTAGAAACCCATGGGGCCGATGCTACCAGATGGTATCTTATCTCCAATGCCAACCCCTGGGATAACCTGAAATTTGACCTGGAAGGGATAGTGGAGGTCAAACGCAAATTCTTTGGCACCCTTTACAATACCTATTCCTTTTTCGCCCTCTATGCCAACATAGATGATTTCAGGTATGAGGAGGCTGAAGTTCCAATTAAGGAGCGTCCGGAAATCGATCAATGGATCCTTTCCGAATTGAACTCCCTTATTGTGCTGGTAGACCAGGCGTATTCTGATTATGAACCCACACGCGCAGCCCGTGCAATTGCTGATTTTGTTCAGGAAAACCTCAGTAACTGGTATGTGCGCCTGTGCCGGCGACGCTTCTGGAAAGGGGAATATCAGGAAGATAAAATTTCTGCTTACCAGACCCTTTTCAGCTGTTTGAAGACCGTGGCTGAGTTATCGGCACCGATCGCCCCTTTCTTTATGGACCGACTCTATAAAGACCTGACGGAAGGCTCTCTGGTGGCAGGTGAAGAAAGTGTACACCTGGCGCAATTCCCCAAGGCCGATTCAGCCCTTATCAATGAGGATTTAGAGCGCAAGATGCAGAAGGCCCAGATTATAACCTCCCTGGTTCTTTCCATCCGTCAGAAAGAAAAGATCAAGGTAAGGCAACCCTTGCAAAAAGTGATGATCCCGGTGCTGGATGCCGCTCAGAAAGCCGAAATTGAAGCGGTTGCTGATCTGATCAAATCCGAGGTGAACGTAAAGGAAATTAGTTTGCTGGACGATGCCTCGGGTATCCTGGTGAAGCGCATTAAACCGAATTACAAAACCCTGGGCCCTAAATACGGGAAGGACATGAAGGCTATCAGCAAGGCTGTGGCCGGACTTGGGCAGGAAGACATCCAAAAAATTGAGCAGGAGGGCAAAATAGTTCTTGAACTGGAAAATAAAAATGTTATATTACAGTTACAAGATGTAGAAATCAGTTCTCAGGACATTGAAGGCTGGCTGGTTGCTTCTTCCGGTACCACTACGGTAGCATTGGATATTACCATTAACGATGAGTTGCGTAAAGAGGGTATTGCAAGGGAGCTGGTCAACAGGATTCAGAACCTGCGAAAGGAATCCGGTTTTGAGGTAACTGACCGGATTGACATTAAATTATTAAAAAACGAAACGGTAGAGAAAGCGGTAAAGAGCAATTTGCAATACATCAAATCAGAGACCCTGACGGCGGATTTGCAGTTCGAAGAAGTCCTGGAAGAAGGTACGGCTATTGCCTTTGATGAAGTAAATACAAAATTGTTTATCCAAAAACATTAGAACTATGGGACAAGATATTAAAGTTCGGTATTCAGATAAAGACCTGGAAGAATTCAGGGATCTGATCGAAAAGAAAATAGAAAAGGCAAAGTCGCACCTTGAGCTCTTAAGGAGTTCGTATATGAACGACGGGAACAACGGAACGGATGACACTTCCCCTACCTTTAAGGCTTTTGAGGAAGGATCTGAAACCATGAGCAAGGAAGCGAATACGCAACTGGCCATTCGTCAGGAAAAATTCATCCGGGATCTAAAAAACGCCTTGCTCAGGATTGAAAACAAGACCTACGGGATTTGCAGGGTTACCGGCAAACTTATCAATAAGGAACGCCTTAAGCTGGTACCGCATGCAACCCTTAGCATTGAGGCCAAAAACATGCAAAAATAGCAGGGTGCAAACAGCACAGAGGCTAATGCGCCTGCTATTGTTTGGTTTGCTGCTTTTTCAATTTCTTCCCGCTTACAGTCAGAAGAAGGTTGTTAAGACCCTGCTTAGCCCGGATATTTCCTCCATTCGAATAGACGGGAAACAGTGCTTCAGCATTGAACTGAAAACCTCCGATGTCCCTGAGGTGGTTGTTCAGGCGATGATGGAGGGGGAGTACCAGCGTCAGGTACTGTTATTGGCCGAGAAACAGGCAAACACACTCGTAATAAGTACGGGCTTTAGTCCGGATTTTGAATTGCCCAACGACAAGCTGGGTGCTCACAAAGTGCTTTCCATCCGTTTGGAGGTAACTGTTCCAAACTACGAGAACGTAGATGTATATGCCGGCAGCAGTTTCGTGGTAACTACAGGGCAGTACCAAAACCTTTCCATTACTTTAAATGACGGCCAGTGCAAACTGGGCCACACAGCTGAGAATACTCAGGTACGTACGCAATCAGCAAAAATTACTGCAACAGTAGCAAAGGGTGTAATAGCCGCCAAATCCAGGTACGGGAGGGTGGAAGTTGCCAATATTCCTGCCGGAGACTCCAGGTTTTTACTAAACAGTACCGAGGGAGATATCCTGGTTCGGCGACTTTGATATAATTCTTCCCGGGAAATATTGAATGGTTTCCAAGTTATTTTTAATACCTATTTTTGCGCGAAGTAGTCCAAATTAATGCAGTTAAAAAAATCCCTCATTTTGGTGTTGCTGGTACTGCTGGCAGACCAAATAAGCAAGATATACGTTAAGACCCATTTTCAACTGGAAGAATCTGTTGAGGTGTTTGCCTGGTTTAAAATCTTCTTTATAGAGAATGACGGGGCCGCCTGGGGCACCAAACTCAGTGATTTTTTGCCCATAGGAGAGCGGACCGCCAAACTGGTACTTACCATATTTCGTTTGTTTGCAATTGCCGGGATCGGTTACTGGTTATGGGATATCATCCGCAAGGGCTCTAATACCACCCTGCAGGTAGCCGTAAGCCTCATTTTCGCGGGAGCTGTCGGAAACATCATCGATTCAGTTTTCTACGGCTTGCTCTTTGATCATTCCTACGGGCAGGTAGCAAGTTTTCTAGGGGAAGAGCACTATGCGGGCCTTTTTTACGGGAAGGTTGTAGATATGCTGTACTTTCCTATCATCGATACGCAATGGCCTGAATGGATACCCTGGATAGGAGGGAATAATTTTAGGTTTTTTGCTCCTGTATTTAACCTGGCCGATACCGCCATCAGTACCGGGGTGGGGATTTTGCTGGTATTCAACAAAAGAGCTTTCGCAAAAACAGCTGCTTAAAACTGGTAAGAAGCCTCCGGGGTAAGGGCGAAATCCATGGCAATGTCATGCTCGTTCAGGTCGCTGATGGCTTCAACCGGATCAAAAAAAGACAACCCAATTTTTACAGTATTTTCAGCGCATTCTGCCAGGAAGCGGTCGTAGTACCCTCCTCCGTAGCCAACCCGGTATCCCTTGCGATCAAAAACCAGCAGGGGCAGAAAGACGACTTCAATTCTTTTGGGGTCTACGGTTATCCCGGAGAGCGGTTCCGGTATCCCGAACGTATTGGCCCGGAGCGGCGTACTATCTGTCAATAAATAGTGTTCCAATTGATGATCCGGAAGCATTTTGGGGATGATAACTTCTTTGTCCCTGCCCTGCAAAATGCTTAACAGGTAAGAGGTATCCACTTCTCTTTTTTCGAGGATGGAAAGGAAAAGGTGAAAATAGTTTTTGTCCCAAATTGGGAGCGAGAGGGAACTGTTGGCCAGTGCTATACTGGCTTCTTTTTGTTCTTCTTTGGTAAGTAGGTCTCTAAGATGCGAATAATGCAGCCGAAGCTTATTTTTCAACATAGACCGGAAATTAAACGCAATTTGTGGGGGAGCATTTAAAATTTCTTAGTCCTTGGCGGAAACCGCGAAATAAATCTTGAAAAATAGCATCAGTACAAAATACATTCCCAGGGTAATGAGATAGTTGTCCATATACAGTGCTTAATTTTGACAGCCTAATAATAGTAAAAAAAACATTAACTCCTCTCTAAACGGTATCATAAAATCGATGAAATGCACATATTTAGCATTTTGTTAACCAAAAAACCTTGATATTTAAACATAATCATCGTTTTGACAGGCCTGTACAGGGCTGCTAATCAGCTTGTTTTGCAGGTGCTGATTATGATTTCTGTCTGCAAATGAAATTAAACAGGCTGTAAAAGCCTTGCAGCGTAGAGAAAATCCCCTATTGCCGTTTTGAATTTCCTCCGATCAAATAATTATCCCTGATTATCTTTGTTGTAAGCCATTGCTTATGAATAGCATTTCCATCGATGTTCAGTTAAAGACTTTACCAGACAGCCCCGGGGTTTATCAATTCTTTGATGAAGCCGGAAAGATACTATACGTGGGGAAGGCAAAGAACCTGAAGAAGCGGGTCAGTTCTTATTTTACCAAGACCCATAACAGCGGGAAAACACGGGTAATGGTCCGGAAAATCAGAAGTATAAAGCACATTGTGGTTCCTACCGAATCTGATGCGCTGCTTCTGGAAAATAACCTGATCAAGGAGCACCAACCAAGATATAATGTCCTGCTCCGGGACGATAAATCCTATCCATGGCTTTGTATCAAAAATGAACGTTTCCCGCGTATTTTTCCAACCCGTAAACGCATAAGGGACGGATCTGAGTATTTTGGGCCCTATACCCAAATGAAAACGGTCCGGGCTCTCCTGGATTTGATAAAAAGCGTCTATCCTCTGCGCACTTGCAATTATGACCTGTCTGAAGAAAAGGTCAGTGCCGGCAAATACAAACTTTGCCTGGAGTATCACCTGGGCAATTGCCTGGGTCCCTGTGAAGGTCTTCAGGATTCCGAATCCTATGACCGGCAGATTGATGACATCCGGCAAATCATTAAGGGGAATTTCAAGTCTTCCCTGCATTATTTCCGCCATCGTATGCAGCAACTTGCAACGGATATGCGTTTTGAAGAGGCCCAGCAGATAAAGGAAAAAATCGAAATCCTTGAAAATTACCAGTCCAAGTCTACCGTAGTCCACCCGAAAATAAACAATGTTGATGTTTTTTCAATTATCTCAGACAGCAGCCATGCCTATGTAAATTACATGCAGATTTCACATGGCCTGGTTGTGCGTTCACATACAATAGAAATCAAAAAGAAACTGGACGAATCGGATGCAGATCTGTTGTCTTTGGCCATCGTTACCCTTAGGGAGCGATTTGAAGCAGATTCCCCGGAAATTTACCTTCCCTTTCCCGTTCCGGTTTCGGGCGAGGTGCGGGTAAAGGTTCCCAAATCTGGCGATAAACGTAAAATAGTGCAGCTGTCTGAACGCAATGCCCGTTATTACAGGCAGGAGCGGTTTAAACAAATCAAGATTACGGATCCGGACCGCCATGTAAAACGCATCATGGAGCAGATGAAAAAAGATCTGCGCCTCTCCGCAGAACCCAGGCACATAGAATGTTTTGATAACTCCAACATTCAGGGCAGCAATCCGGTGGCTGCCTGTGTTGTTTTCAGGGATGGCAAACCCGCCAAAAAAGAGTACAGGCATTACAACATTAAAACGGTTGAAGGGCCGGATGATTTCGCCTCCATGCGGGAAGTGGTATACAGGAGGTATAAAAGATTACTGGAAGAGGAGGCAGACTTACCACAGCTAATTGTGATTGACGGGGGGAAAGGGCAATTGAGTGCAGCCCTGTCCAGCCTCGAACAGCTGGAATTAAGGGGGAAGATTGCGATTATCGGAATTGCCAAGCGGCTGGAAGAAATCTATTTTCCAAGTGACCCTATTCCGCTTTACCTCGATAAAAAATCAGAAAGCCTTAAAGTAATACAGCAATTGCGAAACGAGGCCCACCGTTTTGGAATCACTTTCCATAGAAACAAGCGTTCTAAGGCGGCCATCAGCTCTGCCCTGGAAGGGATTGACGGAATAGGAGAAAAAACCGCCCGGGAACTACTCAGGAAGTTTAAGTCTGTCAAAAGGATTCGCGAGGCTTCCCTAGAGGAAATTTCCGAGCTGGTAGGACCTTCAAAGGCACAGAAAGTTTATGAAAGTTTAAGGGAATAAAGTAACTTCACCCTATGCGCCTGCTTTTGATTTTTGCTCTCATATCTGTCTTGACCAATACGCTCCCTGCACAGGAGCAAAACCCTCCCGAGGATCTCAAGGTAGGCCTTGTTTTAAGTGGTGGAGGGGCTAAGGGCCTCGCCCATATAGGGGCGTTAAAAGTAATTGAGGAAGCCGGGGTGCGTATCGATTACATCGGAGGCACCAGTATGGGGGCTATTGTAGGGGCCCTTTACGCCTCTGGCTATTCTGCCCATGAACTGGATTCCCTTTTTAGGAATACGGATTTTCCGGAACTCATTCAGGATAACCTGCCGAGGAGTGCCAAGACTTTTTACGAAAAGGAAGATTCTGAAAGGTATGCCTTAACCCTGCCCTTTAATAATTATAAACTGGCTATTCCACAGGCGCTTTCCGGGGGCCAGAACATTTACAATGAATTGGTTAAAGTTCTCTACCATGTCAAGGATGTCCGCAAATTTGACCAGTTGCCCATCCCTTTTTTCTGTGTGGCTACGGATGTGGAAACCGGGGAGGAGATTATCCTAAGAGAGGGTTACCTGCCGGAGGCCATACTGGCCAGCGGCACTTTTCCTTCCCTCTTTGAGCCTACGGAGGTGGATGGCCGAATTCTGATAGACGGTGGCGTACTGAACAATTATCCGGTAGATGAGGTGAAGAATTCAGGGGCAGAGCTGATTATTGGGGTGGACGTGCAGCACGGGCTGCGCAAGCGCGAATCCCTGCAATCCGCAACGGAAATCCTGCTGCAAATCAACAACTACCGCACTGTGGGGCAGATGAAAGAAAAAGCCGGTAAAACAGATATCTACATTAAACCCAATATGGATGCTTTCTCTGTAATTGATTTTAACATGCGGGAAAGCATTATCAGCATTGGGGAGAAAAAAACCCGCGAGCATTTAGAAGCTCTTAAAGAAGTGGCTGCACGACAGGTGGTCAGCCCTCCAATGGCTGCAGGGATACAGTCACAGGATACTATTGTCATCAATCGGTTGCTGATCAAAGGGAACAACAATTATTCCCGGGGATATGTAAAAGGAAAACTACGCTTTGATCTGGCGGAGAAAACCTCATTCAACAAACTTCAGCAGGGACTTGGGAATTTGTCGGCTACCGGAAATTTCAGGACGATCCGATATGAACTGGTATCCAACGGGCTCGGCCAGGACCTGATCCTAAAACTGCAGGAGAACCCGAATCGCACATTTATCAGAGTGGGGGCCCACTACGATGACCTGTATAAGAGTGCGGCCCTTATTAACCTGACCCGGAAGCATTTCCTGGTAAATGACGATGTGGCTTCTTTTGACTTTATTCTGGGAGACAACCTGCGTTACAATGCGCAGTATTATATAGACAAGGGGTCTTACTGGAGTTTTGGGGTGAATTCCAGGCTGAATGAATTCGATCAGGAGATCAATTACAATATTATTCGGTCCAATTTTGACGTGCCGGAAGATCCGAACATAAATAATATAAACCTTGAGGTTTCTGACCTTACCAATCAGGTATACCTGCAAACCGTAGTCAGGGAAGAATTTGCTTTCAGCCTCGGGGTGGAGCACAAATTACTAAAGTACAGCACAGAAACCCTGAGTGAGGTAAATGAGGACCTCAATCCGGGAATACAGGGAGGTTCAGATAATCGTACTTTTTTTGAGAAAAGCAATTATTTCAGTACTTACGGGACGCTCGTGCTGGACACCTATAACGATCGCTACTTTCCTTCCCGGGGACTCTATTTCAACGGTGATTTTCACCTCTATCTGTTTTCTTCAGACTTCAACGATAATTTCAAGGAATTTTCCATCGCAAAGGCACGTATGGGGGTAGCGTTTCCTCTTGCCGGAAACCTGAGCCTCAACCTGGAGACTGAGGGCGGTTTTAAGCTGGGAACTTCTGGGGTTTCTGCCTTTGACTTCGTCCTTGGGGGTTTTGGCAGTACCAACATCAACAATTTTACTCCTTTTATAGGATATGATTTCCTGAGCCTGCCCGGGAATAGTTATGTTAAGGCATATAGCCGGTTTGATCTGGAATTTGCCCCCAAGAACCATCTGATGTTTACCCTCAATTACGCCAATGTGGAAGACGATATCTTCCGAACCGGTGAGTGGTTTACAACTCCCGATTTTTCCGGCTACGGGCTTAGCTACGGCTGGGATTCTTTTTTTGGCCCGGTACAGGTAATGTATTCCTGGTCTCCCGAAAGGGACGCAAGCAGCGTTTTTTTCAGTATAGGATACTGGTTTTAAGGCCTGCGTAATTATCGGTAGAACAGTGCTATTACATACATTTTTGCGATATTTGCTAAAACTAAGGTTATGTCCGGAAGCCGCTTTTGTATTTATTCGCATTTACGGGCCATGTGGTAAGCGTATAGGCCACTTATAGACTATTTTGTGGTCATAGACCTCTCTGAAAATTAACACCACTAATCTTAAACAAAATATCATGTCATTAACAGATAATACTTCTCTGCACTTACCCAAAGAAAACCCCGAGGCAGAAGATTTCCTGCCGTTGTTGGGTACCGATCATGTTGAACTATACGTTGGAAATGCGAAACAGGCCGCACATTACTACATGTCTGCCTGGGGCTTTCAGCCTGTGGCATATGCCGGGCTGGAAACGGGGCTTAAGGACAGGGTTTCCTATGTGCTGGCGCAGGATAAGATCCGTCTGGTACTTACTTCCCCATTAAAGCCGGGAGGAGAAATTAACCGGCATATCAATGATCATGGAGACGGGGTTAAGGCCATAGCTTTATGGGTGGATGATGCCACGAAAAGCTATCAGGAAACCGTAAAGCGCGGGGCTGAAAGCTATATGGAGCCCAAAACCCTGGAGGATGCCAACGGGAAGGTAGTACTATCGGGAATTCACACCTATGGGGAGACCGTACATATCTTTGTAGAGCGCTCCAAATACTCCGGTCCTTTCCTGCCGGGTTACAGGGCATGGAGCCCTTTATACCAACCAGAACCACTGGGTCTTAAATACATTGACCATATGGTAGGCAATGTGGGCTGGAATGAAATGAACAAGTGGTGTGAGTTCTACGCCAAGGTGATGGGCTTTGCCCAGTTGGTCTCCTTTGATGACAAGGATATATCAACGGAATATACGGCCCTGATGAGTAAGGTGATGAGCAACGGAAACGGACGGATTAAATTCCCTATCAATGAGCCGGCTGACGGCCGTAAAAAATCGCAAATAGAGGAATATATTGAATTTTACAATGGGGCAGGCGTACAACATATGGCCCTTGCAACGGATAATATCATAGAAACGGTTACGGCACTGAGAAACAGGGGGGTTGAATTTTTGACCGTCCCCGTTACCTATTACGAAACCGTACTGGATCGGGTGGGTGAAATAGACGAAGAGCTGGCGCCCCTGCGGGATTTAGGGATACTGATAGACCGGGACGATGAAGGCTACTTGCTCCAGATATTTACCAAGCCCATTCTGGACCGCCCAACCATGTTTATAGAAATCATTCAGCGAAAAGGAGCCAAATCTTTTGGAAAAGGTAACTTCAAGGCCCTGTTTGAAGCTATTGAGCGGGAACAGGAGTCCAGGGGAACACTTTAAACAGCTTTATTAGGAAAATCAAAAAATCAGCCCACAAACAATAAAGTATTGTTAACAGGCTAGTTAAAGTACGTTAAAAATTATGGAGGAGCGGATTACTTATATAATTTTGATGTCATAAGGGGTGGTTCCCTTATAACTTTAAGTATTGGTTTTTCATAATTTAAAGTTTGGTTGGTTATTTAGGAAAAGCCCTGATCGCTCGATCGGGGCTTTTTTTTTGAATCTGGCAGCCTCCCTTTAACCTTCTGGTTTTCAATTATTACAATACTTTGGAATAAATATTGTTTAATAAAGAGTAAAATATGTTCTCATCCCTTTGAGGTATGAGAATTTTATAGAAATTTGCCCCGAAATGAAATCGTTTAAATACGTTCTGCTCGCATTTTTGCTCAGCCTTAACCTGGGAGTTGCCCAATACCGCCCTGCCGCGGATTATAATGGGTCTAATAATAGTTTTAAACCCGGGGAATGGCTGAAGTTCAGGATACACTACGGCTTCCTGAACGCCAGCTATGCCACCCTGCATCTTACCTCAGACACCCTAAGGGGAAAGCCTGTGTACCATGTGGTTGGCAAGGGTAAAACGACGGGCTTCGCCAGTATCTTTTTTAAAGTAGACGACACTTACGAAAGTTACTTTGGCGTAGAGGACGGGCGGCCCTATAAGTTTATCCGAAATATTTCCGAAGGGGGCTATACCAAGAATATTGAAATCAATTTTGACTATCAGTCCGAAAAGGCAACCCTTTTGGATAAGAAAAAAGGGAAAAGCATGCAATTCGTATTCAACAATGGGATTCAGGATCTGATCTCTGGCTTCTATTTTATGCGAAACAACTACAGTGCAGAAGAACTTGTTGTTGGGAAAAGCATCGAACTACAGATGCTCTACGACGATGACGGCATTTTCAAATTCAGGCTGAAGTACCTGGGGAAGGAAGTGCTTAAAACCAAATTCGGGAAAGTGGAATGCCTGAAATTTCGTCCGTACGTTCAATCAGGACGGGTGTTTAAAGAGCAAGAAAGCTTATCTTTATGGGTGTCTAATGACCAAAATAAGATTCCGATACGTATAGAGGCAGACCTGGCCGTTGGTTCCATTAAAGCCGACCTGGAGGGGTTTAACAGCCTTCGGAATCAGTTCAAAATCATAATGGACTAAACATTTTTAATGAAAGATAAGGCGCACGTCGATTCGCAAATTCGCAAGCTGGAGGAAAAATATAAAGACTCCGGGCAGGACCTGAGCTCTTATCTTGACGGGCTGCTGTATCAGCGCTACCTGACTTATTGGGATTATATTCACCTGGATACCCTGTTGAGCCTGCAGGTGCCCAGGACCCACTTTCCGGATGAGGAGATCTTTATCATGTACCACCAGATTACTGAGTTGTACTTTAAATTAATCCTGCACGAGGAAAAACAGATCGTGGATGACAAATCCCAGGAACTACACTTTTTTATAGAAAAAGTAGAAAGGATTAATAATTACTACAAGGCCCTGATCTCTTCCTTTAGCATAATGATTCGCGGGATGCAGCGGGAACAATTCCTTCGCTACCGTATGGCCCTTTTACCCTCCAGCGGGTTTCAGTCTGCTCAATACCGGATGATTGAAATATACGCCACCCCCCTGGAGCATCTGGTTCACCCGGATATACGCGAACAATACTCATCCGAAACGCCCATAGAAGAGCTCTACGAGCAGATTTACTGGAAGAAAGGGGCGACAGATCTTAACACCGGGGAGAAGACCCTTACCCTCAAACAATTTGAATATCGTTATACCCCGCGCTTTATCCGGATAGCCAAAGAATTAAAGGGGAACACCATTTACCATAAATACTTAAATTTGCCAGCTGAAGCCCGGGATAATAAAGCATTGAAGACTGCGTTACAACAGATGGATATCAATGCGAATGTAAACTGGCCGCTGGTACATTTGGGATCGGCCTACCGCTATCTGAACAAGGATAAGGAAACGATAGAGGCAACCGGGGGAACCAACTGGAAATCGTATCTTCCCCCCAGTTTTCAGCAGGTGGTATTTTTCCCGGAGGTCCACGAGAAGGAAACACTGGAAAATTGGGGAAAACAATGGGCTGAACATCATTATAACCCGGAAAAACAACTATAGAGTATATGCGAACATTGTGGGGCATTTTTTTGTTAGCATTAATTGGGCTGTCCTGTTCCGATAAAAAAGGGAAGGACGAAGAAATTAAAACAGAGGCAAAGCCTTTGGTGGCACAGATGGAACCCCGTATTGAATACGGCTTTAACCTGGATGATTTCGTGGTTGTATCAGATACGATCCGCAGGGGAGATAGCTTTGGGGAACTGATGCTGGAGAACAAGGTGGAATACCCTAAAATTGCCACCATTTCTGAGAAATATAAAGATTCCTTTGATGTCCGCAGGATCCGGGTCGGAAAACCCTACCTTATCCTGAAGTCCAAGGATACCACAGAAAAAGCCCAGGTTTTTATTTACCAGGAAGACCCCATCAATTATACCGTGGTGGATTTTCGCGATTCGGCCAGAGCTTACAAAAAGAAAAGACCTGTAAAGTTTGTGGAGCGGGAAGCATCGGGGGTAATCCCTCAGGGTGGGTCCCTTTCCAATGTGATAGTGGAGCAGGAACTGGATTATTACCTCACCTACGAACTTTCGCAGATTTATGCCTGGACAATCGACTTTTTCAAGCTAAACCCCGGCGATAAATTCCGCATCATCTTCGACGAAAAATATATTGCTGACTCTGTCTATGCCGGGATTGGCCCAATCAAGGCAGCATATTTCCAGCATAACGGAGAAGATTTTTACGCTTTTGCCTACCATAACGATTCCCTGGATATAAGGGAATATTACGACCAGGAGGCCAATAACCTGAGGCGTACCTTTTTAAGGGCGCCCCTGAAATTCGGAAGGCTGTCTTCACGATACAACCTCAAACGAAGAATCCGGTATTACGGCTATAAGGTGCGTCCACACAAAGGAACAGATTACGCCGCACCTATTGGCACGCCTATTCTGGCAACCGCAGATGGGGTGGTAACCGAATCCACCCGACGCGGCGGCAATGGCAAATATGTAAAAATCCGGCACAATGGTACCTTCAGTACGCAGTACCTGCACATGAAGGCTCAGAATGTTCGCAAAGGGGATTATGTCCGCCAGGGCGATGTTATTGGCTGGATCGGAATGACTGGGAATACCGGGGGCCCGCATGTTTGCTATCGCTTCTGGAAAAACGGCAGGCAGGTAGATCCGCTTCGGGAAAAACTGCCGGCTGCCGATCCTTTGGCGGAACAATACCGGCCCGAATATTTTGAGTATATTTCCCCTTTACAAGAACAACTGGATTGTATCCCACTTAATGAAGCGGGGCAGGAAGAAGACCTGATAACCAGTAATACCCGGGAAAATGCCATTACCCAAAATTGATCCAACCCAATCAGCCGCCTGGAAAAAATTACAGGCCCACTTTCAGGAAAGCCATCAGACCCACTTAAAGGACCTCTTTAAGGCAGACTCGCAGCGGGCAAGCCGCTTCAGTATTCAGTGGAATGATTTCTACCTGGATTATTCCAAAAACCGGATTACGGACCATACGCTGGACCTGCTTTTGGAACTGGCTCAGGAAACCCGGCTCTCCGAAGCAATAGCTGCTTATTTTGAGGGTGACCCTATTAATGAAACTGAAGGCAGGGCTGTGCTGCATACAGCGCTGAGGGCTCCCTCAAACGCGAAGGTTACAGTAGATGGGCAGGATGTAATGCCAGAGGTTCTCCAGGTAAAAAAACAGATTAAAGACTTCAGTGAGGCGGTCATCAGTGGAAGGAAGAAAGGCTTTTCCGGAAAACCATTCACCGATGTTGTCAATATCGGGATAGGGGGGTCTGATCTGGGGCCTGCTATGGTCACCGAAGCTCTGAAGTTCTACAAGAACCACCTCAATGTACATTTCGTAAGCAATGTAGACGGAGACCACGTACACGAGACCATCAAAAACCTGGACCCCGAGACTACCCTGTTTGTGGTGGTTTCCAAAACCTTTACTACCCAGGAGACCCTGAGTAACGCGCTTACCATTAAGAAATGGTTCCTTAGCCATGCCTCCCAAAAAGATATCGCCCTGCATTTTGCAGCAGTTTCTACCAACACCGAAAAAATTGCGGAATTTGGGATAGATGCTGCTAATGTATTTCCAATGTGGGACTGGGTTGGGGGCCGATTTTCCCTATGGAGTGCCGTGGGTCTTTCTATAGCGCTGGCTGTTGGATACGAGCGATTTGAGGAATTGCTGCAGGGGGCCCATAAGATGGATGATCACTTCAGAACAGCTGATTTCAGGGAAAACATGCCAGTGGTACTGGCACTTTTAAGCGTCTGGTACAACAATTTTTACGGGGCCGAGACCGAGGCCATAATCCCGTATTCCCAATACCTGCACAGGCTGTCTGCCTATTTGCAACAAGGGATCATGGAGAGTAACGGCAAGTGTAAAGACCGCAACGGGAAACGGGTAAGCTACCAGACCGGGACTATCATTTGGGGAGAACCCGGCACCAATTCCCAGCATGCCTTTTTTCAGCTCATTCACCAGGGTACCAAACTCATTCCTGCAGATTTCATCGGGTTTAAAAAATCCCTTCACAAAGACCGGGACCACCACCTGAAGCTGATGGCGAATTTCTTTGCCCAAACCGAGGCCCTGATGAATGGGAAAACGGCGAAAGAGGTTCAAACGGAGTTGGAAACACAGGGGAAAAGCCCTTCTGAGATCGAAAAGTTACTGCCATTCAAGGTATTTGAAGGCAATAAGCCAACCAATACGCTGCTAATCGATAAACTTAGCCCAGCAAGCCTGGGAGCCCTGATCGCCCTCTACGAACATAAAATATTTGTTCAGGGGTTGCTCTGGAATATCTTCAGTTTTGATCAGTGGGGGGTAGAATTGGGCAAGCAATTGGCCACTGCCATCCTGAAAGACCTTCAGGATTCTGAAATTGGCAAACACGACAGCTCCACATTGCAACTTCTGCAAAATTTTAAGAAATAATTTAGCTGTTTTTGCACTGTTAAAAACTGCTGATAAGTTCCCTCAATCCAAGGGTTCCCGGATACATTATTATTTTATTTTTGATTAGCAGAATTAACATTCTCTTAATGTAATTGTGAGGGGTATGCTTCACTTTTGCAGCACTGTTTAAAACCTAAATAACACAAATTAAAATGAAAAAATTAATCTTAACACTGCTGGTAGCATTGAGTGGTACACTGGCCTTTGCACAGGGGGTTACTACCTCTGCGATCAACGGGCAGGTTATTGACGAAACCGGAGAACCCCTGGGAGGGGCTACCGTTTTGGCTACACACGTTCCAACGGGTACTACCTACGGAGCAGCAACTGATTTTGACGGTTACTTCCGTATCTCAGGAATGCGCTCCGGAGGACCCTACAAAATTGTATTTTCTTACCTCGGATTCAATGAAGACGTCCGCGAAGGCGTCTACCTGACACTGGGGCGATCTACACAATTCCCGGTTACATTAACCGAATCGGCTACTGCCCTACAGGAAGTGGTTGTAACAGCTTCTTCAGCAGGGATATTCGGATCTAACAAGACGGGTACGGAAACTACTGTTACCCAAAGAGACATACAGACCCTGCCTACTACCTCCCGATCCATTGCGGACTTTGCGCGGATCACCCCACAGGCACAGGTCACCGAAGGAAATGATGGATTTTCTATCTCCTTAGCCGGTCAGAATAACCGGTATAACGCTATCTATATAGATGGTGCGGTAAACAACGACGTTTTTGGTTTGGCCGGTTCCGGTACCAACGGAGGGCAGACCGGGGTGAACCCGTTTTCAGTGGATGCGATTGAGACTTTTCAGATCAACATTGCACCTTTTGATGTTCGCCAGTCTGGTTTCTCTGGAGGTTCCATCAACGCCATCACCCGCTCTGGTTCAAATGAATGGGAAGGATCTGCCTACAGCTTTGTACGGAATGAGACCCTGGCAGGGAAGACACCTACTGCTCTTACCAATGAAGGGGATGAAAGAGAGCGGCTTGCAGATTTCAGTGCCCTGACCTATGGAGCACGTATTGGCGGGCCCATCATAAAAGATAAACTGTTCTTCTTCCTGAACTACGAACGCCAGGAAGACGAGACGCCTCAGCCCTTTAATTTTAGCAACTACGCAGGTCGCTCCTCACGGGCGGATATCGACAACCTGGCGAACTTCCTCCAGAGTACTTATGGGTACAACCCGGGCATTTTTGACAACAATACCCGAACCCTGGAAAGTAACAAGCTTACGGCCAAGATAGACTGGAACATCAACCAGGACCATAAATTATCCCTGCGTTACGGATATGTTGGGGCAGACAACCTGGAAGCCCGGAATTCTGGATTCAGAAATATTGGCTTTATCAATGGTTCCGAGTCTTTTGAAACCGTTACCAACTCTCTGGCGCTGGAACTGAACTCCCGTTTCGGGAACAAGTTCGCGAATAACTTCATCCTGGGATACACTACCGTACGCGACGACCGTGACCCGGCAGGAGAGCCTTTTCCAACCGTGGAAATTCAGGATGGTGGCGGAACCATAGAGTTTGGTTCTGAGCCCTTTTCTACTGCGAACCTGTTGGATCAGGATGTACTGACCATCACCAATAACTTTGAGATTTTTGCAGGGGCACACAATATTGTTTTGGGTACCAACCTGGAATTCGCCAAGGTTAAAAACCTCTTTTTTGCCTTCAATTATGGATATTATGAATTTAATGACCAATTTGAAGACGACGTAAATGGAAATCCACAATTGGTTTCATCTGGTTTAAATCAATTCCTTACCGGGGAGGATGCTGACTTATATCAGCACGGGTATTCTCTGGTAGGTGATGGTACGGTAGGGGATGAGTCTGCCGGAGCTTCTGAATTTGACACCTTCCAGGCCGGATTCTATATACAGGACGACTGGCAGGTAACCGATGATTTCAAATTATCTATCGGTGCCCGTATCGACATTCCTTACTGGAGCGACGGACCTGTAAATGATGACTTCAACGAACGCACCATTCCAATCCTGGAATCCTTCGGAAAAGACCTGCAGGGCGCCCGTGTGGGACAGGGAATTGACCCTACCCCCATGTTTGCCCCGCGTGTTGGCTTTAACTGGGATGTAAATGGAAACAGTACTACCCAGGTTCGCGGAGGTATAGGGGTATTTACTTCCCGCCTTCCTCTGGTATGGCCAGGAGGCACCTACAACAACAACGGGGTAACGGGAGGCTTTATGTTTGAATTCGGACAGCCTTTTGAGCCCAATGTTAACAACCAGTTTGAGGATCCGGCCCCCGGTTCTGGTGGAACGGGTGGAAATGTGGATTTGATCGCCAAAGATTTTAAACTCCCACAGGTAGCCAAGTTCAACATCGCTGTAGACCAGAAACTGCCTATCTGGAACCTGGTTGCCACTGCTGATTTCCTGTATACCAATGTTATCACGGATGTTTATTATCAAAACCTGAACCTGCGCGGGCCTGATGGCTTCTACCAGGGAGCAGACAACCGTCCATTTTATGACAGAAGGAACGAAATAGACGATACTTACAATGGAATTTACCTGGCTTCCAATACAGGCGGCGGGTATGCGCATAACACCACTTTTACCCTGCGTAAGCCTTTTGAGAATGGTTTTGCCGGATCGGTAAGCTGGACTTTTGGAGAGTCCTACAAGATATTTGACGGAACCTCTTCACAAAACAGTTCACAGTGGCGTAATATCCAAACGGTTAACGGGAAAAACTCCAACCTGCCTGTAACCCGTTCAGACTTTGCCCTGGGGAACCGTATTACGGCCAATCTTTCATACGAAATCCCATGGAATGATAACATCAAGACAACCGTGGGGCTGTTCTATGAAGGCTCACAGAGCCAGCCCTATAGCTTTATCTATCGCGAAGGTCGAGACCTGTTGAACGATGACTCCAGGGACAATGCCCTGATCTACATTCCTGCATCTCAGGATGAAATAGTGTTATCCAATATCACTGACGGGGATGGAAACATTGTAGTTTCAGCTCAGGAACAATGGAATGACCTAGATACCTTTATCAACAGCGTTGAATACCTGCGTGAGAACCGTGGAAAATATGCAGAGCGTAACGGGTCACGTGGTGTCTGGAGCCATATTGTGGACCTGAAGGTGCTGCAGGACTTTAAACTGGAATTTGGCGGGAAGAACCACACCTTCCAGCTGTCTGCTGATATCTTCAACTTTACCAACCTGTTAAATAAAGACTGGGGTAGAAGAAAATTTGTTCGCAGTGAGGTTTCTCCTTTAACTACCGTTTCAACAAGTGGGCCAACCCCAGAATTCCAGGTGAATTATGGAACGGTTAACGATGATGGTACACCGAACATCACGGAATTCGATGACAACGGCCTTGCTTCTTCAAGGTGGCAGGCTCAGATCGGACTGCGTTATATTTTTAACTAAGTTCGTTTTTTAAACTTTATAAACCCCGGTCAAAAGCCGGGGTTTTTTTATACCAAAAAGTGATATCTTTAAAGCTCAAAAAACCCCCTATAACCTAAAAACCTTATCCAAATGGAAATCCTGCAAACGGTTCATTCATACCTCGCATACGTAGCCTTACTGGTTTTATTTCTGGCAGTGGCCAATGCCCTTACGGGCCTTTTACAAAACCGCATGTTCACCATGGAAAAAGACCTGAGGATAAGCCTTTTTACCCTTATAATCTGCCATATCCAGTTGCTTCTGGGCCTGCTGCTGTGGTTTATTTCCCCAAGCGGCCTATCGGCCCTGACGGAATTGGGAATGGGAGGCCTCAACAGTGCGGCCCGCCTGCTGGCCGTGGAGCACCCTTTTATCAATATCATAGCTATTGCACTGATCACCGTTGGCTGGTCGCGCCATAAGCGCTTTATGGAGGGCAAAAAGAAGTTTAAGAGTATCGCCATTTTCTATGGCCTGGGCCTTGTTTTAATCCTGAGCCGTATCCCCTGGGGGCAGTGGTTTAATTAAAAAAGCGTATACCGGGAAGTGGTCGCTAAAGCCACCCTGGTAGGTACCCCCTGCGTAGGTTCGATAGGGGTACCCCCTATATCGCCCTGACCGGGTCCTGAGATAAGCCGGTGAGAAGATACCTGCTTTCCAGAATCGGTAACCGGTGTTCGAAGTATTTTTCCATTCCGAACTGAAAAGGATCTGGTCAAACAGGCTCCAGCGATCCTGATAGGCCAGAGAGCCCACTCCTTTGGTATAAAGCCTGCTCATGGCATTAAACAGCATTCTTTCCGGCATCTCTTTTTTATGATAGCGGGAACCCAGAGCGTATTGCATGCTGGGGTCAGAGGGATCGTCATTATAGTCTCCCATGGAGATAATTTTGGCCCGGGAATCCAAACTAAAAAGTGAATCGACCAGTTTTCGCTGCAATTGGGCTGCCCGCAGTCTGAAGGGATTTGTTTTTAATTGCCCTCCGCTGCGCGAGGGCCAGTGATTCACCAGGAGATGAATCGGTTCCCTGCCCAGGTAGCCGGAGACTACCAACTGGTCTCGTGTATATTTCCGGTACTGGTTTTCGTCTTCCAGCAATAACCTGAAGCTTTGGCTGGCTACCGGAATAAAAGAGGTTTTTTTATACAAGAGAGCCACATCAATTCCCCGGGCGTCAGGAGAATCGTAATGTACAATACCATAATCAAGAGGCATGAGCGAGGGGCTATTTACGAGGTCCTCAAGGACCTTTCGGTTTTCTATTTCGCACAATCCGATAAGATCCGGGCTTCTATTGGCGGTTCGGAGTCCAATCTGTTTCAGGACGCCTGTAATTTTCTCAATTTTTAGCCTATAACGCTCGGCAGTCCAGCGGTCTTTTCCTTCAGGGGTTCGATCATCGTCCCGTATCAGGGAATCGTTTTTTAGGTCAAAAAGATTCTCGACATTATAAAAGGCCACGGTTCGTATGGTATAGCTTTTCGAAGGAAAAAGTACCTCAGAGCTGCCAAAAACCAGATGGAATAAAAGGAATAAAAGGATGGGGATTATCATAGGTGTACAGATTAATAGTTTCCGAAGATATTTTCTTCAGTTGCATTGAGGATGCAGTTTCTGGGACTAGTATTGGCGCACAGAAACAGCAGCATGAACCGTACTACAGGATTTACGTATTTGATATTGGCCGTATCACTGATCTTTCTGACGCCTTTGTTTGCCCAAAATTCAGAGGTGAGAGGGAAATTACTTTCCTCAGATCATCTGCAGCCAATTTCGGTTGCCGCCATTGCCATTCCGGAGTTTCAGCTAAGAGTAAAAGCCGGGCTAAATGGCAGTTTTCAATTCAATGTCCCCTGTTCTGATAGTTTGATTATCAAAATAGAGGCTCGGGATTTTAAAACGATTGCAATGATGATCCACCCGGAGCAATCCGATCTGGACCTGGGGGTCATTCACTTACATCCACTTCGAGAAATCTGGACTGATGAGAGGGAAGGTATTGAGATTCCGGAAGAGCAGCTGAATGAGGAATTAGCCGAAACAGCTGGCGTTAACCTGCTACAAGCCCAGCGGGACCTTTTTCTGAATCGGGCAGCCTTCGATTTCAGTTCAGGCTTTTTCAGAATCAGGGGGCTGGACCGAAAAGAGAATACTATTTTGTTTAATGGATTACCCCTGAACAATATTCTGGACGGTCGCCCTTCATGGTACCTTTTGGGGGGCTTAAACGATATCAGCCGAAATCAGGAAAATGATTTTGGACTGAAACATTCCCCGGGATATTTTGGCGGATTACTGGGGGTAACCTATATCAGGAGCCGGCCCTCCGAATTGCGTCCGGGTAGCCGGATAACCACTTCTTTGAGCAACCGGAATTATCAATACCGATTCATGTTTACACATAATTCGGGAATAGGTGAAAAAATAGGCTGGAGTATATCCCTGTCCAGGAGATGGGGGGAGTCAGGCTTTTTCGAAGGGACTCCTTATGAATCCTATGCTGCCTACGCTGCTTTTGAGTGGAAACCGGGGCCGGCCCATTCAATCTTTATAAATGGCCTGATTTCGTCTGCCCGAAGAAGCTCGAATAGCGCCCTTACAGAGGAAGTAACCCGGCTGAAAGGAACCCGTTATAACCCTAATTGGGGATTTCAAGAGGGTCAGAGAAGGCCTGCCAGGGTACGTTTTAACGAGGAACCTTTGCTGCAGATGGGGTATCGGTTTTTACAAGAGAAATGGTCGCTGGAATTTTCTGCAGCCCGGCAATCCGGAACGCAAACCAGAAGTCGCCTGGCCTATTTCAATGCTCCAAATCCAGACCCTGTGTATTATCGCAACCTGCCAAGCTTCTATTACAATTCCCCCCTGGGCGCTAACTATTACAATACTGCCTTAGCCCAAAGACTTATCGATAACCGATCGCAAATACAGTGGGATAACTTATATAAAGCCAATCTGAAAAATTCTGATAATCAGGGAGCTGCCTACCTCGTGTCCGATGATGTACAGGAGCTTACAGCTTATAGTTTGCTTGCAAATGCTACAATAGCCTGGAGTCCTGGTTTTACGTCTTCATTCGGGGCCTTGTATCGACAGGCTGGTTTTGATTTCCATTCTGAAATTAAGGACCTGCTGGGAGCTACGTTTCATATAGACCTTGATCCTTTCAGCAATACGCTAAATGACCTGGAAGGACCAACAAAAAAACTGCAGGGCCAGCGATTTGGATATTCCTATCAGCTCCAATCCAGAGAGTCCAAGGTATTTCTGCAGCAGCAGGTCAGAACAAAAAAGTGGGAGCTCAATTATGGAATTAGTTTTATCAGTACATATCTAAGCCGGGTTGGACAATTTAAGAATGAACGCTATCCGGAATCTTCAGCAGGAACGTCTCCTGAAAACGCATTCTCGGGGACAGAATCAAAAGCAGGTCTGGGATACGCGCTCTCGGGAAGGCAATGGGTTTTCGTCAACGCAACCCTCTTTAACAGGCCACCTCCTTTAAGGGAAGTATTCCTTAACCCCAGAGAGAACAATACGGTATTTCCCAATCTTGATAATGAGGAAATCCGGGCTGCATCGTTTACATACCAACTGAGATTTCCAAAACTGATGGGGCGTATTTCCCTTTTTCATACCGAAATAGAAAATACCCGTTCCCTTCGTTTTTATTTTGCAGAAACAGGATTGGGTTCACGTTTTATTCAGGAGGCAGTCAGTTGCATCGGGCAACTGCATCAGGGTGTGGAATTCGGACTTGCCTATGATTTTACACCCTCCGTTCAACTAACAGCTTCCGGTTCCCATGGGAAATATGTGTATTCCGGGAATCCTCAGATGGAGCTATTCTATTATCCGGGATCCGACCGGCCCGAATTGTTACCTGAATCGGGAAAGGTATCCTTGGGAACTATCGCTGTAAAAGGAAAAAATCTGGCCAACGGCCCTGCAAATGTTACCTCTGTCGGACTTCGTTACAGAGATCCCAAATACTGGTGGGCAGACATTCGGATCAATTCTTTTGGAAGGCAATACGCCAGCCCGGCCCTGCTCCGGTTTACAGAAAGTTTTTTGCAAACACCTGAGCCTGAAGACGCGGTATGGATAGATCCTGAAAATTTGAATGCTTTCCGGCAACTTGATCGTATCCCGGGGTATTTCTTAATGAACCTGAGCCTGGGCAAGTCCTGGAAGCGAAATAAACACTACCTGAGCGTATTTGTAGCGATTAACAATTTACTCGATCAGGCCCATCAAACAGGAGGCTTTTCACAAGGTCGCAAAGCTACCTATGCTGGTTTGCTTAAAGACATCCAGAGCGGGCATCCTTCCTTTGGCCCCAGATACTGGCAGGGTTTTGGAAGAACTTATTTTATGAACATATCATGGAGTTTCTAATGGCATCATCCCAGAAGTGTAAGTCTATGATCCTGTCAACATTAAGTGTATTGTTCCTTGCCTGTAACCCCTTTCCGGATAATTCGCTTCCCGAGAGGGATTGTAATTCATTTGAAGGTCCTTTGATGCCGGTTGAAAAACTCCGGGAACTTACCTCTGAGGGACTGATTGAAATAAGAGAAGACTGGGTGCTGGAGGGTTATGTGGTTTCTTCGGATCTAACGGGCAACATATTTGGCAGCCTCTACATACAAGACCATCCCAGCTCTCCGGAGTTTGGAGTTGAAATAAAATCGGACCTTCTCGACTTACATACTATTTACCCCTTAGGGTCAAAAGTAATAGTTTCTTTAAAAGGCCTATACCTTGGAAAAAGAGGAAAGGGTTTGGTTTTGGGTGCCGTCCGCAATTCCTTCGGCAACCTTATACCTGACAGGCTGCCTGCTTTGGCGACCCTGGAACACCTTCGTTTGAGTTGCGATTCGAGAATCGATCCGACGCCTGTAATCAGAACGCTTTCGGATTTGGATTCTACCTGCCTGCACACCCTTATCCGGCTTGAAGAGATGGAGATTTTGGAAGCTTTCAAAGATGGAGAGTATGGGGATTTTGAAGATGGAATTACCATGCAGAACTGCCAGGAGGAAAGGATTGTTTTACAGAACAGTTCCTTTGCTGACTTTGCAGGATTACCCCTGCCCTCCGGAAACGGTAGTGTGACAGGGATTTTGACCCAATCAGGGAATGAGTTCCAAATGCTGATCAGGGATTTAAAGGATCTTGACCTTTCGGGTCCGGACTGTGATGCCTTGTATCCCCTGTTGGATTCTGACAGTCTTTTTATTTCAGAGTTGGCGGATCCTGATAATGAACTACAGGCACGTTTTCTGGAATTGTACAATGCCTCTGATAAGACCCTCGACCTCAGGGGCTGGACGTTGAGGAGGTTTACCAATGCCAATTTGGAAACCGGGGCGGAAGTGACCCTGGAAGGTCTGACTATAGGCGGGAAATCAACCCTGGTATTTTCTGCTTTTCCGGAAACATTCAAATCTATCTATGGTTTCGAGCCTGATGTCATAGCGCAGGCCAACGGACCTGCCGACTCCAACGGAGATGATAATCTGCAGTTGGTCAATCCCTTTGGCGAAGTTAAGGATACCTTTGGGAGAATCGGAGAAGATGGATCAAATACAGACCACGAGTTTGAGGATGGTCGGGCGGTCCGCAGGGATTCCGTTAAAACTTCCAGTCCTGTTTATGTTCCAGATGAATGGGAAATCTATAACGATACCGGGGCTGCCGGAACCACTAATCTTCCACAAATGGCTCCTGCAGATTACAGTCCCGGGAATCATTTATAGCAATTTAATTCCTGTTTGTATACTGCTTACAGGAATCAGAAACGAAATGCTGCTGGCAATCCACATTTGATTAAATTTGCTTCCTATGGACAGCACACAATTCTTCGAACATATCCGCAACGGTAATCTGGCAGGTGTAAAGGCCAGCCTGGCCGAACAGCCCGGTTTAATAAGCGCGAAAGACGACAGGGGCTCTACCCCGCTATTGCTGGCGGCCTATTACAACCACAAAGAACTGGTGGCTTTTCTCCTGGAAAAGGAGGCTGCTGTAGATGAAAAAGACGGGGCCGGGAATACCGCCCTGATGGGGGTTTGTTTTAAGGGCTATACGGACCTGGCACAATTGCTGATCGAGGCCGGGGCCGATGTAAATGCGCGCAACGGCATGGGAGGTACCTGCCTGACCTTTGCGGTTACTTTTAAAAGGGAAGAAATAGCCCGTTTGCTGATCGAAAACGGGGCCGACATCCATGCAGCGGACGCCCAGGGGAAAACCGCCCTGGACCAGGCTATAATGCAGGGGCTTACGGATCTGGCAAAATTTATGGAATCCAAAAGCTGAAATCCCAACATGGCAAAGCTGGACATAGCACTGGTACAAACCGAATTAAGCTGGGAGCAGCCAGAGCTTAACCTGAAGCGGTTTGAAAAAATAGTATCGACCCTTTCAGCACCCTTAGACTTGTTGGTCTTACCTGAAATGTTTACCAGCGGCTTTACCATGGAACCGGGAAATATCCCCGATTCGGCCGGGCCGCAAACCCTGGAATGGATGCAGAAGCAGGCATCTGCCCTCAACGCTGCCGTAGTGGGCAGCCTTGTATACAAGGAACCGGCAGGATACTTTAATCGCCTGATCTTCATGCAGCCGGATGGGAACTACCATAGCTATGACAAGCGGCATACCTTTACCCTGGCCGGGGAAGACAAGGTATATCAAAAGGGGAAAGCCAAAACGATAATATCCTTCAGAGGCTGGAAGATCTGTCCGCTTATATGCTATGATCTCCGGTTTCCGGTGTGGTCCCGCAATGCGGAGGGTTATGATTTACTTCTATATGTTGCTAACTGGCCCGCGCCCAGGATTGCTGCCTGGGACACCCTTTTAAAAGCTCGTGCCATTGAAAACATGGCCTATGTTGCAGGGGTGAACCGAATTGGTACTGATGGCAACGGATTGGAATATACCGGGCATTCGGCTGCCTATGATTGCCTGGGCCAGCCGCTCGCGTATTCTGAAAAAGATGAGGTTTTGCAGGTTTCCCTTTCAAAAAATTCTCTTGAAGAAACACGAAATAAACTTCGGTTTTTAGAAGACCGCGACTCCTTTAGTTTGAAATTGTAAAGGTGCGGATATCTTCCCAGTTGGCACGCATTTCAATAGGTGCCGGAAAATAGACTACCCGTTCGGGCTGAATTTTTTCAAGAAAATTACCGGTATCCCAGACCCCGTTTCCATTGCTGTCAAAAACAACCCGTATCCGGTAGTTGCCAGGGTCCAGGGAAGGAAATTCGATTTCCCTGGGGGCCTCCAGCATTCTGCTCTGAATGAGGTCTCCCCGATCGTTAATCAATTCCACCAGCAAAGGAAAATTGAGCTCTCCGGCAAGGCTGAGACGTAGCTCCCCGTAATCTGCAGGACTACCTGTGGTTAGTTTGTGGGTAAGGCTATCATTGGATGTTCCGAAAAAGTCAGTAAGCGCGCCGGGAAGCAACTCCACTTCATAAGCTTCGTTCGGGGCTTTTTCAAAATTAAAATAGACCCGGTTAAGGGCGGTATCCAGCCGAACCGAATGGACCAGGGGAACGGTATCCTTATAGCGCATCTGTATCCTGGAGGTATCTATGGCCTCAATGGGAAGGGATACCGCTATATACACAGAGTCCTGGATTTTCAGAGCTCTTCTGGGTGTCCACTCTAGGCTGAGTGAATCTGCAGCCAGGTTCAGCGGTTTAACGGTGAACGTATCTATTTGAGTTTCAATTTCCGGATGCCGTAAAGTAAAGATTATGGAATCGGGTTTCCAGGGGGTAAACCAGAAATTGATGCTGTCTTTTTCGGGTTCCTTTGCATAGCGGTATCGTACCGAATCGGGGATAGGAGTGAGCGATTCGATAAGCGGTTGGTCTTTGCCCTGATAGCCGAAAACAATTTTATTCGATGCAGCATAGGCAGGAGGGATTACATTGTACTCCGGGATTTCCCTGAACATGCGTAAAAGATAGATACTTTCTGTAGGGAGAGTGATGGTATCGGCAATAAAACCTATTTTATCCGAAACCGGGTCATAGATATTGTTCTTGCCTTCATCCTTGAGGGCGATTAGCCGGTATTTCCCTGCTTTGAGGTTTTCAAGCTTGAAGATAACTGCACTGTCCAGGGTATTGGTCAGGTAATATGGCGGTTGCTGAAAGGGTACCGAATCGGTATAGGCGCTGTCTATCTCGTACAGCATCACGCTTATAAAATTATCCGGGGTTCGGTTAAAACCATCGGCTACCGCTCCCTGAAGGGAGAGGGAGTCAATATACTCCCCGGTGGAGAAAACATAGGTCAGGAAATTATAGGGATTCCCTTCATTATTGTCTACTACACTCTGTCCAAAATTCAGGGTATAGGTGGTGTTCTCAAGCAGGGTATCCTTAAAGGTGATTTCAACAAATTTGCTGGCACTGCCCTGCGGCCGGATTTCCGGCTGGTATTTTAGCGGAGGTGAAACAATCAGCTGGTTTTGTACATCCTGCAGTTTTACATACTCATCAAAATACAGGCGGATGCTCTCAGATTTAAACTGGGTACTCCTGTTCTCAGGAACGGCCCGGATCAGTTGCGGTGGGGTTTCATCTTTAGGCCCGCCTCCCGGGGTTCCCGGCCTTCCGCACTGGAATAGCGCCAGCAGCAGGAACAGTATAAAAGACAGGACAGAAATGCGTCTGATAAATACCATGGATGCATTAAAATTTCTACGCAAAGAAACGATTAATTTTAAAGAAACAGGAAACTACGGCACCACCGCCATAACCGCAATATAAATTTCCAATCGGGCAACAGACGACAGGGCCAGGCAGCAGGCTTCCAGAGTTGCTCCGGTTGTAATGACATCATCTACAAGCAGTATTTTTTTACCCTCCAGGCGTTCCGGATGCGCAAGGTGGAACACCCCCTGGGTATTTTTCCAGCGCAACCAGCGGTTCCGGGTGGTCTGCGTACGGGCATTTTTTATCTTTTTGAGCAGTTTACCTGTGTATTCGGCCTGCAGAGAAGAGGCAATGGCCCGTCCGAACAACTCGCATTGATTATAACCCCGTTTTCGCATTTTGGCGGCATGCAGGGGTACCGGCATTACCAGGTCAATATTGGAAATACCGGGATCTTTTTTAAGTATTTCTCCATGCCATTCGCCCATAAAGCCCCCCAACTGCTGCATACCCTGGTATTTCAACCGGTGAATCAGTCGTTTGATCAGTCCTGATTCCCTGTAGTAAAACAGGGCCGAGGCTTTGCAAACAGGGGCCCTTCCGTAGAAAATACGGTCTACTGCGTTCTCCTGCTCAAAATTAAACTCGGTGAGTGGTAATTCATCTCGACAAAATGCACACAAAACCTGCTCTCCCCGATATAAGTGGGCATTACATCCAAAACACAATTCAGGAAACAGGATGTTCTTTAGTGCAATTAGTATCTTTGGTAGATTGGAATCAGACGATTTCATCAAATCTTACGTTTACCTACATAGTATTTGCTATTTGAATGAACCTTCAAGAAAACAAATTCAACTATAAGATTATTTTTGCTGCTCTAATAGCTGTAATAATAGGCATCCTCATTGCATTTTATTACAGTTATGCCCAGGCGCAGACAGAAATCAGCTATCTGGAGGAGGAAAGGAGTTTGTTGGTGAAGGACCTTACCCTTATGAAAACAGAGGTAGACCGGCTCTCCGCCCTGAATGAGGTAAACGAAATAGAACTGGAAGACAGCAGGTTCAGGGTTCAGGAGTTACTGGATTCAGTGGGCCGTCTGAACTTCAATATTGCCAAATTACGCGAGTCCAGAAAGGAATTGCGTATCCTGGAATCCCGATTCGACAGCATTAAACTTAAAAATGACTTCCTTACTTATTCCAACCGCTTGTTGGTTAATAAATATGAGGAAACCCGTGAGCTGCTGGAAGAAGTCAGGGGGAAAAGCAGTTCCCTGGCGGAAGCCGAGGCCCTGCTAAGGAGGAAAAACCAGGAACTGAGCCGTGAGTTAAAGCGAAAAAGTTATCTCAAACTGCAAAACCCGGAGGGAAGCGGGTTCCGCGTGCGGAGTGGCAAGCCCATTAAAACCAACAAAGCATCTACCATTGAGAAATTAAGAGGTTGTATTACTATTTTGGGGAATCCGAATGAGATATCAGAGGAAAAGATACTGTATTTTCAATTTCTCGGCCCAAACATGGGAGTTATAGAAGACAATGCCAATACCATTTCGGTTAACGGGAACATCTACAGCAAGCGGGTAGAGGTTATATACGCCGGACTCGAGATGAATGTCTGCGATTTTATTACTATCCCCGAAGGTTCCCTGGAACCCGGAATTTATACCCTCAATGTATTTGAGGATGAAAAATTACTCTCCTCTACCGAATTTCAGTTGAAATAGTAGTATTCATTTTCGCTTATATTCTATTTTTGCCGAATGGCAAATCAAGAAGACGACTTCAAAAAGGTGATATCCCATGCCAAGGAGTATGGGTACGTGGTACAGTCCAGTGAAATATACGATGGGTTAAGCGCTGTTTACGACTACCAGCAGAATGGAGCAGAACTCAAGAAGAATATTCGGGAATACTGGTGGAAAGCGATGGTGCAGCTCAATGAAAACATTGTTGGGATTGATGCGGCTATCTTTATGCATCCCACAACCTGGAAAGCCTCCGGGCACGTAGACGCCTTTAATGACCCCCTTATAGACAACAAGGACTCCAAAAAGCGATACAGGGCCGATGTATTGATTGAAGACCATGTTGCCAAAATTGAAGCCAAAATTGAAAAGGAAGTTGCCAAGGCAGCCAAGCGTTTCGGGGAGGCTTTTGATAAGGCTCAATTTCTGAACACCAACCCAAGGGTTGTAAGATACCAGGAACAGGCCACAGCCATACTCAAACGGATGGGAAAATCCCTGGAAAAGGAAGACCTGGCCGATGTAAAAGCATTGATTGAGGAACTCGAGATCAGCTGCCCTGTTTCCGGGTCACGCAACTGGACAGAGGTAAAACAATTTAACCTGATGTTCGGTACGCGACTTGGGGCAACGGCAGATTCATCCATGGAGCTCTATCTACGTCCGGAAACGGCTCAGGGGATTTTTGTAAACTTTTTGAATGTCCAGAAATCCGGCCGGATGAAAATTCCCTTTGGAATTGCACAAACGGGCAAGGCATTCCGGAACGAAATCGTGGCACGGCAGTTTATCTTCCGTATGCGCGAATTTGAACAGATGGAAATGCAGTTCTTCGTGCGTCCCGGCGAGCAGCAACAGTGGTATGAACACTGGAAAGAGGCTCGGATGAAATGGCATTTATCTCTGGGGCTGGGGGCCGATAAATACCGCTTTCACGATCACGAAAAACTGGCTCATTATGCTGATGCGGCCGCTGATATTGAGTTTAAATTCCCATTTGGCTTTAAAGAACTGGAGGGTATTCATTCCCGTACCGATTTTGACCTTTCCAGCCATGAGAAATACTCTGGCCGCAAACTGCAGTATTTTGACCCGGAACTGGAAGAACACTATGTACCCTACGTAGTGGAAACCTCCATAGGGCTGGACAGGATGTTTTTGGCGGTTTTTTCCAATGCCCTGCAGGAGGAAGTGCTGGAAGACAACAGCAGCAGAACCGTACTGAGGCTTCCTGCGGTACTGGCTCCGGTTAAGGCAGCTGTACTCCCCCTGATCAAACGGGACGGCTTACCGGAAATGGCCCACAAAATAGTTGAGGAGCTCCGATGGGAATTCAATGTTCTCTACGATGAAAAGGATGCGGTAGGCCGCAGATACCGAAGACAGGATGCCGCAGGCACTCCTTTTTGTATTACTGTGGATCATCAGTCACTGGAAGACCAGACCGTAACCATTCGCTACCGGGATAGTATGGAGCAAAAGAGGGTGGCCGTAAGTGAATTAAGCCGGCTTATCCATGAGGAAGTGGATATGAAGCACTGGCTCAAAAAGATGGAAACCCTTTAAAGGCTGTAGACCAGGTTTAACCCCAGGTAATAATTGCGATTATTGCCCGGGTAGTAATACCTGGGTTCTGAACCTCCGAAACTGTTTGCATTGATCAGCACTGAACTGGCATATCGGGCATCCAGCAGGTTGTTAAGGCCCAATTCCACTCCCAACAGCAGGTTTTCCCATAAACGGCTCCTGTATCCCAATTGCGTATTGACCAGCTGGTAGGGTTCGCTGTAGAGGGTGTTTTCATCCCGAAGCGAAATAGCATCCACATACTGGTAGCTTATATTTCCATACCAGCCTGCATTTAGCTGTAAGTTCAACCCTGCAAAAACGCGATGCCTGGGAACTCCCGTAAGCGGATTGCCTGAATAATCCCCATCGGCATCTGTAAATTCCCGGAAATAATGGTCGTTCAGTGTATAAGAGATAAAAGGGGATATCAGGAATTTCTCCAGAGGCCTGAGGGAATATTGCAGGGCGGCCTCAGCTCCCCGGTGACGGGTACTGCCCGCATTACGACCTATAAACTGGTCCTGACCAACCCGTTCTGCGACCAGCAGGTCTGTAATATCCATTTGATACAGGCTTAAGGAGGCCTGAAAACCCGTGCCGGGAAGATACCAACGTCCTCCAACCTCATAATTCCAGCCTTTTTCCTGGCTGATATCCGGGTTGATTAAACCGTCCGGATTCAGGGATTCTTCCAGGCTGGGATTGCTGAATCCGCGACTTATATTCAGGTAATACCAGGAGCCTGAAGCAGCAGTATAACGGATGTCCAGGCTGGGTAGCAGGATGGGCTCAAAGTTGCGACGGGCGCTGGTGTCCGTCCCGTCTTCGGTGAACAGGTCCCGGAAATCGTATTTGGTTTTATTCAAGGATAACCCTCCCTGTACGGATAAGCTGGAAGTAGGGTTCCATTGCAGACTACTGAAGAGATATAACTGCCTTCTGAATTCCCTGTTTCGGCTTATTCGGTCGCCCAGCAGGCTGCCCTCATCCGGATTGGACTCATACAGGTTTTCATACGTACTCCAATTGTATTGATCCCTGTAAAATTCCCCCCCAAACCGGAGGTTAAATTGCTGTTCCCAAAGTTTGAAATCGCCACTAACCGCAGACCTGAAACCGTAGCCGAAGGTATACTCATCCAGTATATTAAAGGGCCTGGGTTCATAGTGGTCCAGGTAACTCATAAAAATACTGGCAGTCTGGTGCCAGTTGTCCCCCAGGCGAATTCGGTCGGAAAGCCCCAGCAAGGTATATTTATTGGCTTCAAATCCCCGGGCGGCATTCCAGGTAAAAGCTGCCTGGGTAGGATCTTCCCTGAAATCGGTTTCACTAAGCGAGCTGGGGATCTGGGCAGTATAATCTATATAGTTCAGCAGCAAATTGAGTTGGTGGTTCTCACCGGCCCGCACGCCCAGGTTTAACAACAGGCCATCCCTGTCAAAATTGTTGTTCTGGCGATAACCTTGGGTAGTCATCCGATTATACCTGAGCTCAGTATTGAAAATACTATCCTTATAAGTAAGGCTTAAGTTGTTCTTAAACAAGCCATAAGATCCGGCACTCATGCGATTTTGTAACAGGGCCCCGGCTTGGGAACGGGGGTCTGAGCGCAAAAGCAAAGCTCCCCCAAGAGCGGCTCCGTAAGCCCCGGATTTAGGACCCTTGACCACTTCTATGGTGCTGAGGTTCTGCAAATCGAAGGCTTCAAGGGTAGAAAAACCCGTCCCATTGGTTACCGGGATATCGTTGTAATACATTCGCAACTTGTCTGTGCCAAAGGGGGTGCGTGCCCCAACCCCCCTGATGGTAATCCGGTTTGTATTTAAGGCTCCGGATAAAAAATACAGCCCGGGAACCTGATTGAGGGTGCTGGCAAAATCCGTTGGATTCTGGGAATTGATGCCCCGTTCGCTTAAGACTTCCACGGGCGCAAGGCCAACGGGTGATACTTTTTCCAAATTCCCGCCAACAACCACCTCTTTCAGATATGTAATGGAATCCTGCTGTTTTTGCTGCCCTGCAGCAGGGCAGATTGCGCAAATAATAAGGATTAAAAATAGAGATCGTTTCACTAGCTCGGCTTTATCAGGAGCAAAGGTACGGCGATCAGCTAAGATCCCCTGCCGGGATTCGGGCAAAAACCCCGGACTTCTGCAAATAGGTTTCAGCAGCTCCTCCTCATTGTGTATTTTTGCCCAAAATTGAAGAATTTTGAAAATAGCATCCTATAACGTAAACGGGATTCGGGCCGCAGTAAACAAAGGATTCCTGGAATGGCTGGTGCAGACAGACCCGGATGTAATCTGCCTTCAGGAAATTAAGGCACTGGAAGAACAACTGGAACTGGAACTTTTTGAAAAGGCGGGCTATCCCTATCACTATTGGTTTAGCGCCGAAAAAAAAGGGTATAGCGGGGTAGCGATACTTTCCAGGCAAAAGCCCGATCATGTCGAGTTCGGTACAGGGATTGAATACATGGATACCGAAGGGCGCAACCTAAGGGCTGACTTTAATGGGGTTTCGGTAATGAGCCTCTACCTGCCCTCCGGCACCAATATTGAACGTCTGGACCACAAATTACAGTACATGGCCGATTTTCAGGACTATGTAAACGATCTTAAAAAGGATTATCCGGATTTGGTAATCTGCGGGGACTACAATATCTGCCATCGCGCAATTGATATACACGATCCGGTCCGCAATAAAAATGTTTCAGGATTTTTGCCGGTGGAACGGGAATGGATTGGAAATTTTATAGAAAGCGGATTTATTGACAGTTTCAGGTATTTCAATCAGGACCCCCATAATTATACCTGGTGGAGTTACCGCGCCGGGGCCCGGGGGAAGAATAAAGGTTGGAGGTTGGATTACGGCATGGTAAGCGAGACCCTGGAAAAGCAATTGAAGCGATCCGTAATCCTCAGTGAGGCGGTGCACAGCGACCACTGCCCCATCTTATTGGAATTGAATTAAATAAATGGACCCTAACCGGGCTTACAGAGTCCGAACACCTGTTTTATATGGAGTATAACTACTTGCCGCATACCGATATCGAAGTCAGTAAAATTTGCCTGGGGACCATGACCTGGGGGCGCCAGAATACGGAAGAGGAGGGGCATGAACAGATGGATTACGCACTGAGCCAGGGGGTAAACTTTTTTGATACGGCAGAGCTCTATCCCATTCCTGCACAGGCAGAACGTTATGCGCTAACTGAAACCATTATCGGAAACTGGTTTAAAAAAACCGGGAAGCGAAATGAGATTGTACTGGCCACCAAAATAGCAGGCAAGGCCCCGTTTACAAAGTTTATCAGGGAAACCGGTTTCAGCAGAAATTCCATTGTGGAAGCAGTAAACGGCAGTCTGCAGCGGCTTCAAACAGATTATATTGACCTCTACCAGTTGCACTGGCCGGAACGATCCACCAATTATTTTGGCCAGCGAGGCTACCAGCCAGACCCCAGGGACCATTGGGAAGACAACATCCATCAGGTACTTGAAACCCTGAGGGACCTTATAAAAGAAGGTAAAATCAGGCAGGTGGGCCTTTCCAATGAAACCCCCTGGGGAACCATGCGGTTTCTGGAAGAAGGGAAGGTGCACCCAAGCCTTCCGCGGATGATAACCATACAGAATCCCTACAGCCTGCTTAACCGGCTTTTTGAAGTAGGCCTCTCTGAAATCTCCATGCGCTCCAAAATAGGTTTGCTGGCCTATTCTCCCCTTGGATTTGGGACTTTAAGCGGGAAATACCTGGAGGGAAAACCACCCGAAAAGGCCCGGATTACACTCTTTCCGAACTACAACAGATACAGTGGCGACAATGCAGTAGCCGCCACCCGGGCGTACAAACAAATTGCAGATAAGTACAATTTATCGCTTACCCAAATGGCCCTGGCCTTTGTCACCAGCAGGCCCTTTCTGACCAGTAACATAATCGGGGCAACCTCTATGGAGCAACTTAAGGAAAACCTGGGGAGTATAGATGTAGTACTGACCCCTGAAATTCTTGAGGATATTGAGGCGGTGCACAACCACATCCCCAATCCTGCGCCCTAACCGAAAAGGGCGCTCACCAGATCTTCTACCTTGGCAATTTTTTGAATGCCGATGCCTGTCTTTTTAGGCAGCCCTTTCACATTTGTAGAGATATAAATCTGGCTGAATCCCAGTTTTTCAGCTTCGGTAATGCGTTGTGATATCCTGGGTACTGGTCGTATTTCCCCGGCCAGGCCAACTTCGGCGGCAAAACAAATATCTCTGGGGATAGGAATATCGGCATTGCTGGAAAGGATGGCAGCCAGCACCCCGAGGTCTATGGCGGGGTCATCTACCTGAATCCCTCCCGTAATATTCAGGAAGACATCCTTGGCAGCCAGTTTGAACCCTGCCCGCTTTTCCAAAACGGCCAGGAGCATATTTAATCGCTTTGCCGGGAAACCGGTTGCGGAACGCTGAGGGGTCCCGTAAACCGCTGTGCTGACAAGGGCCTGAATCTCTATCAGCAATGGCCTGACCCCTTCCACCGTAGCAGCAATTGCCGTGCCGCTCAGGTCTTCGGAATTTTGAGAGATCAGAATTTGCGACGGATTTGCAACAGGGATCAGGCCATTGGCCTTCATTTCGTAAATACCCAGTTCGGCAATGGATCCGAAGCGGTTTTTAAGGGCACGGACAATTCGGAAAACATGATTCCGGTCCCCTTCAAATTGCAATACGGTATCTACCATATGTTCCAGAATTTTGGGCCCCGCAATACTTCCGTCTTTGGTAATATGGCCGATCAAAATTACAGGGGTGTGGCTTTCCTTTGCGAATTTGATCAGTTCCGCCGTGCATTCCCGGATCTGGGAAACACTCCCGGCCCCGGCTTCCAGGAATTCGGAGTGCAGGGTCTGTATGGAATCCACAATAACCAGGTCTGGGTTCAGCTCGTTTATCTGCCTGAAAATCCTGCTCGTATTTGTTTCTGTGAGAATGTAGCAGGAATCGCTCTCCGGGGCGATGCGTTCTGCCCGCATCTTAATCTGCCGCTGGCTCTCTTCCCCGGATACATACAGGGTTTTGACATTCAGTCGTAGCGCAATCTGTAGTAACAGGGTGCTTTTGCCTATACCGGGTTCCCCGCCTATAAGGGTCATGGAACCGGGAACCAGCCCCCCTCCCAAAACCTGGTCCAGCTCAGTATCCCTTACAGAGAGCCGCATTTCCTTATCGGCATCGATCTCGCTTAGGCGCAAGGGTTTAGGGGTTTTCTGATGGGATCCTTCAGAGGATTTCCAGGCAGGAGCAGCAGCTTTTTCCAGCAGCTCTTCGGTGAGGGTATTCCATTGTTTGCAGGAGCTGCACTGTCCAACCCACTTGGCGTGCTGCGCCCCGCAATTCTGGCAAAAAAAAGCTGTTTTGGTCTTGGCCATTAGCCGGTCAGGTTTGGGCTAAAGATAGACCGGAGCGCTTAAATAAACAAGGCTATGCAGGTCGGTTTTTAATATCCGAAATCTGCCTTGAGGGCATCCATTTTCTCCAGGGCCATTTCCTTGGTAAGGAAATCAATTTCATCCATTCCAAAGGCCTTTTCAAAGGTGCGCAGCGCTTTTTTGGGTTCCCCCAGTTGTTCGTAATACTCACCCTCAAAATAAAAGCCCATCATCGTATCCGGAAAGGCATCCTTACACAATTCCGACAAAAGTTTTAAAGATTCCAAATCCTCTTTTTTCCGGCAACCTGCATAAATGGCCATAATATCATTGAGTGCTACAGACTTTTTGAAACCGAATAGCTCTTCGATGGTATTGTATTTCTCCTCTATATAGTTAAAAACAGGCTCCTGAGAGGTCAGGATGTTTTGGCGGTATTCTTTTGGGCTAATGGGCTTGAAGATATCAAAAGTGCGGTCCCAGGCTTTTCCTATTCCGTAGGTCGCAACCGATACCTCGTTGGCATTATCATACTGCTCAAAGTAGTAGGTCAGGCCTTCTTTGCTTAGGCTCTGAATATTTTTATGCAGCGCAAGGATGCCATCCTTGTCCTTACCCGGTTCCCCTTCCACGATGAGGTGATAGAAGATCTTCTGGTCGATATCAGAAAGCCGGGCGGGTACCCTCATTTCCATTTCAGGTGCGAGCTTGGGTGAAATACTGATATAGGCATTAAACAGGGATTGCTCCTTGAAGAGGTAGAAATTCCCGAAGTTGGCCGTAATATCATAACCCACAAACATTTTAAAAGGAGCCACATTAAAGGCACTTACCATGTAGGGGATTATTTCCAGGCCAATAAACTCATAGAATAGTTTGCCTTTGTCCGTTGGCAACCCGGTATCTTCCTCAAAGGCGCAATCTTCCCATCGGAGTTGGTTTTTTCCCTGTTCGATCCCAACCACCAGGGTTTCAGGCATTCCCTGATACCTGCTGTAAAACCTGGAGGTGGCCACTACCTGGTCGAACAGGTATTCGGCGTCCAGCACTATTACCAGTGGGTATTTCTTTTCAGGGTCGTAGTCTTCGGGGATATAGTACTTCACATCCCTTCGTTCCTGAAGTTTGAAAGATTCGAATATTTCTTGTTTTACCTGTGAAAAAGCGGGCAGGCTAAGGATTAACCCCAGGGTAATCAGCACTATACGTTTCATAAATTCGGATTAGAATGGAATACTATTTATTCCTGTTCCATAACGGTAGCAAGAGGAAAGATATTGCACCAAAAAACACCACCATTAGGGTTTGGGCGATCCACATAATCCAGCCAAAGGCATCCCCGGAAACCTCGCTTATTCCGAAAAGGGTCAGGGATTTGCTCACCGCTAAAGGGTAAAGGCCCAATCCACCAGGAGTGGCCGTCATGGCAAAAGCTCCGGCAACAAAAGCAACCAGTAATTCCCCCGCACTGAGCCCCAGGGTCTCCGGAACGGTGTATTTAATAACCCAGAACATGGCAAAATAAGCACCCCAAATAAAAATAGTATGACCGATAAAGGCCCATTTCCGTTTCATTTTAAAGATGCTCAGCACCCCTTCCAGCAACCCCCTAATAATCCCCCTTAGCTTAAGAGCCAGTTTTGAATCCGAAAGCTTCAGAAAGGCTCTGAAGATAAAAAGCCCTAGAATACCGCCCAGGAGCAGGAGCGCACTTGCCGTAAAACCAATTCCCTTTTCTGAGAGGAATTCCAGGATTATCTCTGTTTGGGAGAAAAGGGCGATTACAATCACAAGAAAGAGCATGATCAAATCAATCACCCTTTCAGTCACAATAGTCCCAAAGCCCTTTTGGAAGGGAACCCCCTCGTAAGTAGCCAGGGCAGTTGCCCGTAATACTTCCCCAGATCTGGGGATACCTAGATTGGCAAAGTACGCCATCAGGATTATAAGGATGTTGTTGCGGAGCCTGGGGGCGTAACCCAATGGTTCCAGCAGGTAATTCCAACGGATGGCTCTGGATATATGGCTCATGATCCCGATCAGGACTGAGATCCCCACCCAGAAAAGGTTGGCTTCCCGTATATATTTGATAATTTCCCTGCGGTCTGCCGCAGAGGTCATGCTATAGGAGTACCATATCAGAAAAAGACCCAGCAGGATCGGGAGGATGATTTTAAGGGCTTTTTTTACAGAGGGGTTCAAAATCAGTTGAGCTGGTTGGTATCTTCATTCGGGAATACCAGCGCAGGGTTGAATTTTTTGGCAGCTTCAATGTCCATCCAGGCATAGGCAATCAGGATCAGGATATCGCCTACCGCTACTTTGCGGGCCGCGGCCCCGTTAAGGGTAAGTTCCCCACTTCCCCTTGGGCCTGGGATGACATACGTTTCAAGGCGCTCGCCATTGTTGTTGTTGACAATCTGCACCTTTTCACCCTGGATGATATTTGCAGCGTCCATCAGATCCTCATCGATGGTAATACTGCCAATATAATTCAGGTCCGCTCCGGTTACCCGGACGCGGTGGATTTTAGATTTTACTACTTGAATTTGCATGGGGCAAAGATACTTAATTAAGGGCTATATTATCGATTAGCCTGACCTCTCCGAGATAGGCGGCAACAAAGGCCCTGTACTTTTCATTTTTTCTTGGTCGCTTTACAGGCTTTAAACTTTCGGCATGCGAGATTTCAAAATATTCCAGTTCAAAATCCGGATCTTCAGCATAAGCCCTGCTTATTTCTTCCTTAAGATCTACAGCACTTTTTGTGCCAAATTCCAATTGCGCTTTTTTTAGGGACTTATATATGAATGCAGCCTTTTTCCGGAGTCGTTTTGTCAGTTGCCGGTTTCTTGAACTCATCGCCAGCCCGTCTGCTTCCCGGACAATCGGACAGGGGATGATTTCCACAGGGATCTCGTACTCAGAAACCAGTTTGCGGATAATTTGCAATTGCTGGTAGTCTTTTTCGCCAAAATAGGCCCGATCGGGCAGGATCAGCCTGAGCAGGTTCTCCACAATTGTTCCTACTCCTTTAAAATGCCCCTTTCGGAAGGCCCCTTCCATAAATTTATCCAGCCCATCAAAATCGTAATTCCGGGATCGGACCTCGTCTCCGTACATCTCTGAAACTTCGGGGGCAAATACATGTATGCTGCCCTCCAGACTTTGCAGCTTATTCAGGTCTTCTTCCAGGGTCTTGGGATATTTCTCGAGGTCTTTGGAGTTATTGAACTGTGTGGGGTTCACAAAAATGGAGACCAGGACTTCATCATTTTCGGAGAGGGCAGTTTTTACCAGATGCAAATGCCCCTGGTGCAGGGCCCCCATGGTAGGGACCAAACCAAGACTATTTCCGGATTCCCTGACCGAAGCCCTGAATAATTGTACTTCCCCTTTCGTCTTCAACAGTTTCATGCCTGTGTTTTAGCGGCAGCAAACTTACTATAATTACTGCTATTCTTCATAATTTTTGTAATTTTGCAGCTACGTTTACACCCTTTACAAAATTTTGCCTTTATGAACGGGAAAAAGATATTGTTTGTATCTTCTGAATTAGTACCATACCTCCCCGAGAACGAAGTTTCCTTAATGTCTTACGAAGCACCCAGAATGGTTAACAGCAAAGGCGGCCAGATCAGGATATTCATGCCGCGTTACGGGAACATAAATGAACGCAGGCACCAGTTGCATGAGGTCATTCGCCTTTCGGGAATGAATTTGGTGATCAACGATATGGATATGCCCCTTATCATAAAGGTAGCTTCTATACCAAAAGAGCGTATTCAGGTATATTTTATCGATAATGAGGAATACTTCAAGCGCAAGGCAACCTTTGCCGATGAAGAAGGAAAGCTTTTTCCCGATAACGACGAACGCGCCATTTTCTTTGCAAAAGGGGTAGTGGAAACGGTTAAAAAACTAAACTGGACTCCGGATATTATTCACGTTCACGGATGGATGGCATCCCTGTTGCCGCTATACCTGAGGGAATATTATAAAGATGAGCCCCTGTTTGCAGACAGCCGTATTGTAACCTCCGTATACGGCAGGGGTTTCGAAGGGGAATTAAACCCGGAACTCAGCAAAAAAATAGCCTTTGACAACATCTCTGCCGACCGCAGTTCGGTTGTTGACCCCCCCACCTACAATAATTTGTTAAAAGTAGCCTTAGATTATTCAGACGCAATTATCTTAGCCGCTGAAGAGATTCCTGATGAACTACAGGAGTACGCTACCAACCTTCAAAAACCGGTATTGCCATTTGTACCTCTTCAGGAATTTGAGGAGGCCTATGCCAATTTCTATACGACCGAAGTTTTAAAATAATTCAGATGAAGCGACTCTTAATTTCCCTTGTGGCGGGTTTATGTCTTGTCCTCGCCACTGAGTCTTGTGAGGAAGAGGTAGTGACCATTGGTAATGAAGTAATCGGAGGAGAGCCCTTTACCACCGGTAAAGCCGTTTACGATGTGTTTGCGTTTAACAAAAACATTGAAGCCGTACCCACAAACAGACTGCCTTTATACCAGCTGGGGGTATTTAACGATCCGGTTTATGGCCGGACTGAAGGCCGCATTACGAGTCAGTTGAGCCTTGCCGACAACCTCGGGAACCCTACTTTCGGGCGCTACACCCAATTACAGGAGAATACAGACCCGGATGCCATTCCGGAAAACGAGACCATAACGGAGGTAATTTTATACCTTCCTTATTTTCAGAACAATAGGGCAGATCGTGATGCAGACGGGCTTATAGACAGCCTGGACGCAGACCCGGAAGACCCAAACAGCGATACGGACGGAGACGGGCTCACAGATGCTCAGGAGCGATCCAGGGGCACAGATCCTCTCAATCCGGATACTGATGGCGATGGGATTTCGGATGGGGATGACGATGCCACCCCCCAGAATATTTTTGCCCAGCGCAAGGATTTAGATAGTATTTACGGAAACAGGGAAGCTCCTTTTAATTTTAAGGTAGAACGCTCTACTTATTTCCTGAGGGATTTGGACCCAAACTCCGGTTTCCAGGAGCAGGAGCCTTATTTCTCGAACCAGTCTTTCAGCCCGGACTTTGTATCGGACGTGCTATTTGATGAGAGTTTAACCATTTCCGACGAAGAATACCTGATCTTTCAGGAAGACGATCCGGATACTGAAGAGGACGAGTCTATATTAGTGGATGAGCGGATACAACCCGGAATAAGGGTTGCGCTGGATCCTCAGTTTTTCCAGCAGAATTTCCTTGATAAGGAAGGATCTGCCGAATTGCTCAGCAATGCTAATTTCAGGGAGTTTTTCAGGGGAATCCATTTGTCACTGACCCCGATTGTAGATGATCTGATGATCTTGCTGGACCTCACCAATGCCCGCCTCACAGTCAATTATGAATACGATTTTGAATCTGATGGGGAAATCGAAAGACGGGAAGACGATTATCAGCTCCGATTGTTGGTAGGAGGGCAAAACCAGGCCTTTAGCGGGAATGCCGTAAATACGCTGCTCAATGATGCCTATCCTGCTGAGATTACCGATGCATTCGCCTCATCCGAAAACGCCTCCCGTATTTACCTGAAAGGAGGCGCTGGAAGTTTTGCGGAAATTGAACTTTTTGACCTGCTTGGTGGTGGTGACATTATCAACCAGATTAAGCAGAATAACTGGATAATTAACGAGGCCAATCTCGTTTTCTATGTAGACCGGGATCGCCTGGATGCCCTGGGCGGAACAGTGGAACCTCCCCGTTTATATTTATACAATGCTGAGACCAATCAGCCTTTGTACAATATCCTGACGGAAACCAACCTGGCGGACAATCCCTTTGGAATATTCCTGAATTACGACGGCTTTTTGGAAGAATCTTCGGGAAAAGGAATCAAGTACACGGTACGGATAACGGAACACATCAACAATATCATCATCCGGGATTCGGCCAATGTAACCCTGGGCCTGACCCAGACCCCGGATTTGAGGATATCTGGTGTAAATGACGTTTTATTGCCAGATAATTCTCAAAGGCCGTTGCCCGCCAGCAATGCTATCAGCCCACTGGGAACAGTACTGGTTGGCAGCAATGTAGCCGCGGATGACCCTAAAAAGCTGAAACTAGAGATCTCTTACACCGAAATAACGCAGTAGGAATACCGATTAAAGGTAAATTACGTTATATATCCATATTTTTATATTCATCTATTGTTGAAGTGCTATTTTTGTAGCCAAATCTTTACGATTAAAAATTTTTGCTATGTGTGGAATTGTCGGTTATATCGGTCACAGGGATGCTTATCCCGTAATCATGAAGGGCCTGCAGCGCCTGGAATACAGGGGCTATGACAGCGCGGGGATTGCCCTTTATGATGGTACACAGATAAACCTCTCCAAGACAAAAGGGAAGGTTGAAGACCTGAGCCGCAAATCCAAAGAGGAAATTTCCCTTAATGGCAGTGTGGGCATCGGCCATACCCGATGGGCTACCCACGGTATCCCCAATGATGTGAATTCCCACCCGCATTTTTCGAATTCAGGAGACCTGGTGATTATCCACAACGGAATTATCGAGAACTACGAATCGGTAAAAAAGGAGCTTATCAAAAGGGGCTACACCTTCCAGTCCGATACGGATACAGAGGTGCTCATTAACCTAATCGAGGAAGTTAAAAAGAAGGAAAAGGTAAAACTGGGGAAGGCAGTGCAGATAGCCCTGAACCAGGTTGTTGGAGCCTACGCCATAGCTGTTTTTGACCGTACCAAACCCGATGAAATTGTGGTGGCTAAGTTGGGGAGCCCATTGGCTATTGGAGTGGGCGAAAAAGAATTTTTCATCGCTTCGGATGCCTCCCCTTTTATAGAATTCACCAACAACGCGGTATACCTGGAAGATGAGGAAATGGCCATAATACGGCTTGGAAAGGAAATCAAACTGCGAAAAATTAAGGACGATGCCATCGCCTATCCGATGATACAGGAATTAAAACTGAACCTGGACGAGATTGAAAAGGGGGGGTATGAGCATTTCATGCTTAAGGAAATTTACGAGCAGCCCCGGGCCATTAAAGACACGTTCAGAGGTCGGTTGCGCACAGACCAGGGCATCATCAAGATGGCCGGCGTAGACCAGCACCTGGAGCGATTCCTGAATGCCAACCGGATTATTATAGTTGCCTGCGGGACCTCCTGGCATGCCGGGCTGGTAGCCGAATATATTTTTGAAGATCTTGCCCGTATCCCGGTGGAAGTGGAATATGCTTCGGAATTCCGATACCGCAACCCGGTAATTACGGATAAGGATGTGCTGATTGCCATTTCCCAGTCAGGGGAAACGGCAGATACCCTTGCAGCCATCAAACTGGCCAAGGAAAAAGGGGCTTTTGTCTTTGGGGTCTGTAATGTTGTGGGATCTTCCATTTCCCGTGAGACCCACTCCGGAGCCTATACGCATGCCGGCCCTGAAATAGGGGTGGCTTCTACCAAGGCTTTTACCACTCAGATTACGGTTTTGAGCCTGCTGGCTCTGAAACTGGCCAAGGAAAAAGGGGTTTTCTCTGATTCCCGTTTCCACGAAATCCTGACTGAACTCGAAAATATCCCAGCCAAGGTGGAAAAAACCCTTGAAGCCAACCCGCTTATTGAAATCATTGCGGAGGTTTATAAGGATTCCACCAATTGCCTGTATCTGGGCAGGGGCTATAATTTCCCGGTAGCACTGGAAGGCGCACTCAAGCTAAAGGAAATCAGCTATATACATGCGGAGGGGTATCCTGCGGCCGAAATGAAACACGGCCCCATCGCCCTTATTGATGAGCATATGCCGGTGATCGTTATCGCTACCAAAAAAGGACATTACGAAAAAGTGGTCAGCAACATACAGGAGATCAAATCCCGCAAGGGCAAGATTATTGCCATTGTCACAGAGGGAGATGAGCAGGTACGGGACCTGGCAGATCATGTGATCGAAGTGCCTGAATGTTCTGAGAGCCTTTCACCGCTTCTTACTACCATCCCCTTGCAGTTGCTTTCGTACCATATAGCCGTTATGCGTGGCTGTAATGTAGACCAGCCCAGGAACCTGGCCAAGTCGGTCACAGTGGAATAAAAAGCCAGCAAGGATTTCTGACCACTTAAAGGTTAAAACCAGTCTAACAAACAGGCATTAATCTTCAGCTACACCCAACTTAAGCCTATCGCAGACTTATCTTTCCTTTATATTCCACTATAAGTGCAGTGCCATGATCTGCAGGTAAATCATCCCTCTTTACAATTCTTAAAAACCTGAAGAGCTCCTGAATTCGGGACATCACAAAATTATGTGCATTTGATTGCCATATTATTATTATGCACGCATAATTTTGAGAATTTATAATTCGGGTTTTAAAAAAATCTCTATCTTGCTTTAAACTTAAACTCAAACTAAACTAATGAGAACAATACTTCTATTTTCCATGCTCTTAATGGGAATGGGGACTTTCGCGCAAACGACTGTTACCGGGAATGTAAGTGATGAAAATGGGGAACCTATCCCGGCAGCTAATGTTGTAATAGTCGGAAAAGCCATTGGGACTACTACCGACTTTGACGGGAACTTCACCCTGGAAACCTCAGAGGTACCGCCTTTTCAGCTGAGGTTCAGCAGCGTAGGATTTACCGATGCCACTGTGGAGGTAACCAGCAATAACCAAAGGCTTACCGTAACATTGGCAGAGGCACAAACCTTTTTGGACGAAGTAGTCATCTCGGCGTCCCGTACCCCGGAACGCCTGTTTGAATCCCCGGTTTCTGTGGAGCGATTCGGATTGAAGGAGATCAAGAACACCACGGCCGAATCATTTTATGGCGGCCTTGTAAACCTGAAGGGAGTAGACATCAATACAAACAGTTTAACATTCCAGTCTATCAATACCCGTGGTTTTGCAACCTTTGCCAATACCCGTTTTATGCAGCTGGTAGACGGGATGGACAACACGGCCCCCGGTCTGAACTTCGTACTGGGGAACCTGGTGGGAATGTCTGAACTGGAAGTACAGAGCGTGGAAATCCTGCCAGGTGCTTCTTCTGCCCTCTACGGAGCAGGTGCCTTTAACGGAATACTGTTTATGAGGAGTAAGAGCCCTTTTGATTTTCAGGGGATCAGCACCTATTTTAAAACAGGCTTTACCAACCAGGATGCAGCCGGGTCTAATGAATATTATGATTTCGGAATCCGCGCAGCCCATGCTTTTAATGATAAACTGGCCATTAAGGCAAATTTCTCTTTCCTTCAGGGGGAAGACTGGCACGCCAACAGCGTAATTGACCTGGCCCGGCCCGGCGCCGACCGGTCGAATCCTGCCTATGACGGCCTGAATGTATACGGAGACGAGGTGAATTTCTTTTTAAACTTTGATGCTGCTGCGGGCCTACCCTCGGGAACTATTGGTTCGGCATTGGTATCAAGAACCGGATATGCCGAGGCTGACCTAACCAATTACAATGCCCAGAGTGTCAAGACGGACTTTTCTGTCTATTATCGCCCCTTTGCGGATGATTTTGAGATCATATACAACGGGCGCGTAGGACGCGGGAACACCATTTATCAGGGAGCCAACCGCTATGCGGTACGGGATTTTATCCTGCAGCAGCATAGAATCGAGTTGCGCAACAACAATTTTTTCCTGAGGGGGTATATCACCTCGGAAAATGCCGGAAACTCTTATGACACCCGTTTCGCTGCCATCAATGTGAACCGGCGATGGAAAGATGACATACCGTGGTTTGAGGATTATGCCGAAACCTATATCGGGGCCCGTCTGGGAATTGGTACCGGAGTGCAGCTGGATGAGGCAACGGCCCACGCGGTTGCCCGCCAGGCTGCCGACACCGGGCGATTATTGCCGGGAACCCCGCAGTTCGAAAATGCTTTGAATGCGGTGATAGCCGATGGGGATTTAACGACGGGGGCAAAGTTTATTGACAATACCAAATTTCGCCATATAGACGCGAACTACAACTTTAGTCATTTGACTGCAGATGTTGCAGACATACAAATAGGAGGTTCTTTCCGGGAGTACGAGTTGAATTCTGAAGGAACTATTTTTACGGACTTGGACGGCCCCATTACCTATAATGAGTACGGCGCCTATTTGCAGGTTCAGAAAAAATTAATCGACGAGCGGCTGAAATTTACAGGTTCCATTCGTTACGACAAGAACGAGTTTTTTGATGGCTTCCTTTCTCCCAGGCTGTCCGTACTAGGGACCTTTGGACAAAATCGCAACCACAACCTCAGGGTTTCCGTGCAGCAGGGGTTCCGGAACCCCACCACCCAGGACCTTTTTATTGGCCTGAATGCAGGAAGGGCTATTTTAGTCGGGTCTGCACCGGCCAACCTGGACCGGGACATCCGAACCTTCCCTTTAAGCGATGCCGGAGCTGCTTTTACGGGTAACAGTACTGCTACTGTAGTAGGCCGTGCCGCTTATGAGAATGCTTTCTCTTTGAACTCTGTTCTTTCCGGGAATCCGCAGGCAGTAGAAACACCAGTGGTGAAACCTGAGGAAATTACGGCTTATGAAGTGGGATACCGCGCACAGATTGGCAGGGTTGCCATTGACATTAGCGGGTATTATAACAAATACCAAAATTTTATTTCGAATACTACTGTACTTGTTCCTTTTTACGGAACGGCAGGAGACGGAGGAGCTTCATTGCTCGCCCTGCAGAACGGGGATAGATTTGCCTATCAGACCTATACCAATTCCCAGGCAGATATCGAATCTTATGGGGTAACAGCCGGGGTAGATGCCAAAATATTCGGGAATTTTGACATTGGAGTGAATTACACTTATGCCGATCTGGATTTTAACCAGGCGGCTTTCCCGGACTTCCGCACCAACTTCAACACGCCTAACCACAAGGTGAAAGCCTCCTTCGGGAATACGGAACTCTTTACGAATTTCGGCTTTAATGTTAACTACCGCTGGAGTGACACCTATTTCTGGCAGGCTACTTTTGCCGACGGGCAAATCCCGGCCTATACCGTTCTGGATGCACAGGTCAATTACGCCATCCCCAACTTGAAGTCGGTTGTGAAACTGGGGGCCTCCAACCTGCTGGGTGAAGAGTACTTCTCGGCCATTGGAACCGGAGCCGTAGGATCCATTTATTATATCTCGCTTACCATTAACCCATAAGCGAAAACACAATAACAGAAAGCGCCCCAAAAGGGGCGCTTTTTTTATTTAAAAAGGACCGAAAAGCATTCTTTTTTACAATGGAATACCATATCTTTGCAGCCGAAAAAACAGCGCCTAACATATATAAGTAGTTTAAAAAGAACACAATGGCAAAAAATTCAGGTAAAGTATCCCAGATCATCGGACCGGTAATTGACGTTGAGTTTCCATCCGGAACTGAATTACCAAGAATCTATGATTCTTTGGAGATCAATAGGGAAGATGGATCCATTCTGGTACTGGAAGTACAATCGCATATTGGAGAAAATTCTGTTCGTTCCATTTCTATGGACTCTACAGATGGTCTGGCAAGAGGTGTTGAAGTGAAGGCAACAGGAGCGGCTATACAAATGCCCATCGGAGATGACGTCTACGGACGCCTTTTTAATGTGATTGGAGATGCCATTGATGGATTGGGTAATTTGCCAAAAGCGGGTAAGGATGGTTTGCCCATTCACCGGGAAGCACCAAAATTTGAAGACCTCTCTACCTCAACCGAGGTACTGTTTACCGGAATCAAGGTAATTGACCTGATTGAGCCCTATGCCAAAGGTGGAAAAATTGGATTGTTTGGTGGAGCCGGGGTTGGTAAAACCGTACTGATTCAGGAACTGATTAACAATATTGCCAAGGGACACGGAGGACTCTCTGTATTCGCAGGAGTAGGGGAGCGGACCCGTGAAGGAAACGACCTGCTGCGCGAAATGCTGGAATCCGGCATTATAAAATACGGGGACGATTTCCTGCACTCCATGGAAGAAGGCGGATGGGACCTGAGCAAGGTAGATAAGAAAGCCATGAAGGAATCCAAGGCTACCTTTGTGTTTGGCCAGATGAATGAGCCTCCGGGAGCCCGTGCACGTGTTGCACTTTCCGGGCTTACCATTGCAGAGTATTTCCGTGATGGAGCCGGAGAAGGACAGGGGAAAGACGTTCTTTTCTTTGTGGATAATATCTTCCGTTTCACACAGGCAGGATCTGAGGTATCGGCCCTTTTGGGAAGGATGCCATCTGCGGTGGGTTACCAGCCTACCCTGGCCACTGAAATGGGGGCCATGCAGGAGCGTATTACCTCCACCAAGCGCGGATCTATTACCTCCGTACAGGCGGTATATGTGCCTGCGGATGACCTTACGGACCCGGCGCCGGCAACTACGTTTGCCCACCTGGATGCAACTACCGTACTTTCGCGAAAAATTGCAGAGCTTGGGATCTACCCTGCGGTTGACCCGCTGGATTCTACTTCTAGGATCCTCACTGCAGACATTCTTGGAGATGAGCATTATGATTGTGCCCAGCGCGTAAAAGAGCTACTGCAGCGATATAAGGAATTACAGGACATCATCGCCATCCTGGGGATGGAAGAATTGTCTGAAGAAGATAAACTGGCCGTTGCACGTGCCCGTAGGGTACAGCGGTTCCTCTCGCAGCCTTTCCATGTGGCTGAGCAGTTTACCGGTATCCCCGGGGTTTTTGTAGACATCAAGGATACCATTAAGGGCTTTAACATGATTATGGACGGGGAGCTGGATCACCTTCCGGAATCTGCCTTTAACCTTAAGGGAACCATAGAGGAAGCCATTGAAGCCGGTGAGAAAATGCTGGCTGAGGCTTAATGAGTTAACAGTGGCAGTTGGTGGTTTGCTACCCGGCCATGTGACAAATAGTTAAAGATTATGTATTTAGAAATCGTTTCTCCTGAAGCCACCTTATTTGCCGGCGAAGTAAGCTCGGTAACCGTACCGGGAATCAACGGGGAATTCCAAATGCTCAAGGATCACGCCCCAGTCGTTTCCCTGCTGCAGGAAGGCGAAGTGAAGATTACAGGGCAAATTGAGATCGAGGAGGAATTTGAAGATAAGTTCCGTAAGGAAGGCAATGGAAAGACTGTTCTGGCTATTAAAAGCGGAACCATCGAATTAAAGAACAACAAGGTTATCGTACTGGCTGATTAGGTCGTTTTACTGAACATATATAAACCCGTAAGTCTGTGGATTTGCGGGTTTTTTATTTCCAGCATAACACTTCCCAGCTTTGATCTGCTTCTTTGTGAACAGCCAAGGTCCGGAATCCTACCGCATGATGGGCTTTTAAGGAACGCACATTAGAACAGGCTACCTCTGTAACAATGGCTGAAGGTGAAACCATTTTTTTAAAATGATTATACAGGCCCCTGAAAAGGCCCTTCCTTCGAAATTCGGCAGCGATACAAATCTGGCCCATAACCCTGAAATCATTTATTGGCTCATCCAACCCCTTCAATTGCATAAACATGGGCTGGAGCCCCGGAATTAAAGCGGATAGGTCTGGATGCAGGCAAAGTGCGTAACCTGCCAGTTTCTGGTCTGCCAGGACCATTAACTGCGGACAAAGCGCTTTCATTTTTTGGAGAAGCGGCAAGGTATGCCTGAGGGTAACAAAACCCTCAGCGACTCGCTCTTCTTCAGACAAGACAGAGAAATGATTCAGCTTTTGCAGCTCAAGGATAGCTTTTAGCTCTCCTATGGTTTCAGCAGGCCTGTAAACAATCTCCATAATTTGTAACTGTGGAATTCGTAAATCTAATTTAGCAGAATTCCGCCTATATACTACCTTTATCATATGTCTGAATTTCCGGAAAAACTAGCATCCATGTTGAATAGGCGAAAAGAGGAGGGAGCTCTGAGGAAGCTGCAGCCCAGAACGCATCTTACCGATTTCGCATCCAATGACTACCTCGGTTTTTCAAGGATGGTTCTCCCTTCATTAGAAGAAGGGAAATCTGTCCATAATTCCGGGAGTACCGGTTCCCGTCTTATCAGCGGGAATGATCCGCTATATGAAGTCCTGGAGGAAAAATTGGCTGAATTTCACGGAGCTGCTGCTGCTTTGGTATTTAATTCAGGTTACGACGCGAACCTGGGTTTGTTGTCTGCAATTTTACAGCGTTCAGATTATATTTTTTACGATGAAAGCGTACATGCCAGTTTACGGGACGGGATAAGCCTTGGGAAGGCCAGGGCCTTTAAATTTTCGCATAACAACCTGGCATCACTTGTTTCCAGGATTCAAAATGTCTTTAAAAAAGGGCGTAAAAGTGACTCTGAAGTATACGTCCTGCTCGAATCCGTCTATTCCATGGAAGGGGATGGCCCGGACTTGAGGGCATTTGCAAGTTACTGCGAGCAGAATGGTTTTCGATTAATTGTGGATGAGGCACATGCCGTTGGCATCCTCGGTGAACAGGGCCGGGGCGGGGTAGATGCTGCAGGCCTTAATGATTCGGTTTTCGCCAGGATCGTTACCTTCGGAAAGGCCATGGGCTGCCATGGGGCGGCTGTTTTGGGTTCGGTTTCACTTAAGGAATATCTGCTGAATTTCAGCAGGTCATTGATATATACCACTGCTTTGCCACCCTATTCCTTACAACATATTTTGCAGGCGTATCAGTTCCTGGAATCATATGAGGGAATGGTGGCAAGGGAACATCTGCAGCAAAATATCCGGGTTTTTATGGCCGAACAAAAAAAACTTGGGCTCGACCGGTATTTTCTAAAAGGGATTGCCGCTATACACACCTGCATTATTGGCGGAAATGGCCACACCAAAGAACTTGCCTCCGTATTACAGAACAAGGGTTTTGATGTAAGGGCTATTCTTTCACCAACCGTTCCCAGGGGCTTCGAATGCCTGAGGTTTTGCCTGCACAGCTATAATTCTCCCGAGGAAATCAGGGCGGTTTTGACTATCTTGGCCTCAGCTATGAAAACGTCTGAAAATGAATAGTGCTTACCGGATAGTTGGGGCCTTTGATTATGTGGCAGATGCTGAAATCCTCAGGGTTAAACTGGAATCCGAAGGGATAGAAGTCTTTCTGAAAGATGCCAATGTCTTGCAGGCCGAACCCTTTATTGCCTCGGCTATTGGAGGTGTGAAGGTAATGGTTCTGGAAAACGACCTGCATCGCGCAAAAGAAATATACGATGCCCTCCGGCCCTATGCCCAGGATAATGACGGTAACCCTATCATTTGCCCGAATTGCAAAGCTGCCCGGTCTGAACGATATTCGGAGCGTAAAAATTTACTTCAAAAACTGTTTCCCTTTATGGAGGCCCGCAAATACAGGTGCCTGAATTGCGGTATGATTACCCGATCTGAAAGATGAAAAAGATTTTTGTAACCGGTATTTCCACAGAGGTGGGTAAAACCATTATTTCAGCCATTCTTACCGAGGCATTGCAGGCAGATTACTGGAAACCCATACAGGCAGGAGACCTGCATCATTCAGACAGCGATAAGGTGCGGAACCTGATCAGTAACCCCAAGAGTCGCATACACGAAAATGCCTTTGCCCTGAAAACCCCAATGAGTCCGCATGCTGCCGCAGCCATAGATGGTGTTTCCATAAGCTTGGATCAAATTAATCCTCCGCAAACGGATAACACCCTTATTATTGAAGGGGCCGGGGGTTTACTGGTCCCTTTAAATGACAGGGATACCATTCTGGACTTAATACAACCGGACTACAGGGTAGTGGTGGTTTCCCGACACTACCTTGGGAGTATAAACCATACCTTGCTGACCCTGGATTGCCTGTTGCAAAAAGGCCTGGATGTAAGCCTGATTTTCAGCGGAGATGAGCACCCCACCACAGAAGAAATAATAAAAAAAAAGTCCGGAGTACGCATATTGGGAAGAGTTGATGAACATCCTGAATTTACTAAGGAGGCCATTTCAAAACTCGCAATATCCCTAAGGCCCGCCCTTAAGGCAGCCGGATTTTATTAGGAAGGGATGCCTACTGCCCCTTTCGAATATAGATACTGGCCTTTTCCACTTCTGCTTCCAGGATATAGTCATTTTCAATACGCTTGTTGATATAGGCGTTTTCCTCGACCAGCTTTTTATCGAACACAAGCCGGCCTGTTCGGGTTACCAGCGTGGCCGGGCGAATTTCTTCCATGATATAGCGGATTTCTTCCATGGCCGTTGTGCGCTCCGGATTATAGTAAGGAAACATTTCGGATTTACAGATATTACTGGGGTGGGTGGCGGTTTTTACCGGAGGGTAAACCTCCAGCATCCAGTACCCGATGTGATACCCCAGAAATAAGATGTTTTCCGTGTCGATGTTTTTATCCGCAATATATTCAGGTACCCGGTACCCCTCTCCGTTATAGGGGGTGTTGTATATTGAATAATTACGGCCAACCTGTATGTATTCCAGATAGCTTTCCATCGGCAGCAAAAGCGATATAAGCATTATTATCCTGAAGGCTTTTTTCTGAAGGGACTTAAAAAATGGGGCAGTTGCTGCACACAAAAGAACCAGGAAAACAGGATAGAGCATAATCAGGTAATGGCTATTGATGCGACCTCCTTTGATAAAAGAAAAGAGGATTCCCAGCAGGGCCGCAATCAGTATCCCGATTTCGGGCCTTTTAATATCCAGGTGTTTTTTCCGAAGGGCCCATAAAAGAACAATCAAAATCGCTGCAGCAAAGCCTGTAAGGACCGGAAGGGTATTGCGTCCGCCTTCGGTGTAGGCCAGGGGCGCCAGGATCACGGAATCCCACCATAAGGTTTCCTGCCCGCCCAGGTAATAGGGAAGTACTGTAAGCATCACAACAAACAGGGCCGGGCCGGATAACAGGAGTATGTTTTTAAACATCCCGGCTATTCCATGGCGCTTATAAAATAACCACAACAGGTAACAACCGATCAGCAGGACTGAAAAAGCGATATTGATTTTTACCATAAGGGATACCCCTAAAAGGACCCCTGCCGCTAGCAAATTCAGAGTGTTTGTTTTCCTGCTTAATAGGTATAGAGCCGCCATAAAGAAACACATCAGGATGTGTTCGGACATTACCCCCTGTATGCTGCCGAACATGCTCTGCAGGATCACACAGGCAAAACCGCAAAAAACAGCGGCCCTTTTTGTACTGATCCCAAGGCATATTTTATAGGAAAAAAATGAAGTAAATGCCACCATTAGCGTTCCCAGCAGGCGGATTACAAAAAGGCTTTTTCCGAAAACGAAAATACTGATGGCATAAAACAGGAAGGTAAGGGGGGGTTTAACATCCCATAACACAGTATAGGGCAAATACCCGTCTACCCAGGCCTGGCCCATTAGGATAAAGGTGCTCTCGTCACGATCTATATAGTCTCGAAAAAAGAAGGGAAACCGGATCAAAAAACTAGCCGCCAGCAGGTACCAGAAAAAGGTCCTGCTTTTGAGGTTGTCAATCCATAGTGACCTTGTCTTTTTAAGGGGTTCAGACATCTTTAAAAAGCTATTAATTTGCCATCTTTGCAAGATAGAAAATCAACCCAAGAAAAGACAGAGGCATTGAAAAATCTTTCCGATCGGGATCGGCTGCATATCTGGCATCCACTGACCCAGCATAAAACCCACCAAAAAATGCTGGGGATCAGGCGCGCGGAAGGGGTTTACCTTTACGATGAGGATGGAACCGCTTATATAGACGGGATTTCGTCTTGGTATACTGCTGTGTACGGACACTGTAATCCGTATATAACAGAGCGGGTATCCAAACAAATGCAGCAACTGGATCAGGTGGTCTTCAGCGGATTTACACACGAGCCCGCGGTTGCCCTATCCGAGAAACTTTTGTCATTGCTTCCGCCCAATCAATCCAAATTGTTTTTTTCGGACAATGGTTCCACGGCGGTAGAAGTAGCCATCAAAATGGCCCTGCAATATCATTTTAACCGCGGCGAAAAGAAAACACGCTTACTGGCATTTGAAGAAGGGTTTCACGGCGACACCTTCGGGGCCATGTCGGTCTCAGGCCTCTCAGTTTACAACGGGCCATTTGAAGATTTTAGCCTGGATGTAGAACGCATTCCTGTTCCCGTAAACGAGAACCCTGAAGAAATACTGAACGTATTGGAGGAGCTGCTCGGCCGGGAGGATATTGCAGCCTTTGTATATGAACCCCTGGTTCAGGGAGCGGCTGCCATGAAGTTTCAGGATCCCAAAGGCCTGGAAAAAATATTGGCCCTCCTCAGAGAAAATGGGGTTTTGTTGATTGCGGATGAGGTCATGACCGGTTTTGGGAAAACGGGAACTCATTTTGCATCTGAGCAGCTCAGCACGCAGCCAGACCTGATTTGCCTTTCCAAGGCACTAACCGCAGGCTTGCTTCCTATGGCGATCACCAGCTGCACAGAAGAGATCTACAAGGCTTTCTACAGCGATGAGATTGCAAAAGGGTTTTTCCACGGGCATACCTATACGGCAAACCCTTTGTCTTGCACAGCTGCCCTTGCGGGAATAGAGTTGCTGGGTAGTCCGGAAATACAGGAGGGGATACAAATGATTGCCGGGGAACACCGCCGTTTTAAAGGGCGGATACAATCACATCCCAAGGTCAGGGATGCCCGCTGTTGGGGCGTTATTTTCGCGATGGAACTTGATGTAGATTTTTCCAGGTATGGCAACATGCGCGATACTTTATTCCGGCACTTTATGGATAGGGGAATCTTTCTGAGGCCACTGGGAAATACTATTTATATCCTGCCTCCTTATATCATCACCCGTAAGGAATTAAACGAGATTTACGAGTCTATAGAAGCGGTTTTTGAGTGGATCTGAACTAGCCTGAGGCTTTTAAACCCTTGCGGTGCAATTTTCGTATTAGATACAGATCCCGCCACAATCTGAAGAAATACGATATTTTCACCTTGGAAGCTCCGCGGTCTACCCAGCGTTTAACGGGAATCTCTTCCATCCTTTGCAGGCCTTTTTCCGGGCCAAAATGAACCAGTAACCTGCTGAATAGTTCAACATCAAAGAGCCAGGTAGAGACAAAGGGCTTTTCAAAAAGCAAGGAGGCCAGGGTCGATTTAAAGACCTTACATCCGCATTGTGTATCGTATACCTTTATCTGTAAAGCATTGGAAATTGCAGTGGCAATCACCCTGCCAACCAGGAAACGACTGTATTTCCTTTCCACCACCGAACCCACTTTTAAAATACGGGAGGCAAATACAAAATCTTTGTTTTCCAGATAGGACAAATATGAATAACACTCCTCCAGAGAGGTGGCCAGGTCCGCATCCAGGTAGGCCAGGGCCGGTGCTATTTTCTGCTGCTGGCAGTAGCGCACTCCTGTTCTAACGGCCTCTGCTTTCCCTTTGTTTTCAGCATGTTCCAGTATGCTGAGCTGTCCTTCGAATTCGGCTTGAAGGTTTTTTAAGACCTCAGCTGTATTATCGGTTGAAGCATCGTTGACAAAACAAACAACCGCCTGTGGATAGTCTTTGAGGAAGCGTTTAAATTCCCCTACCGGTAACCGTTTGGATTCATTGTAACAGGGAACAACTATTGCCAGTTTTTTTTCGATCATGAACAGGGTTCCTTAATAGGGGGCAGACGTATTTACAGCACAAAAATACTCTTTTTGGGGGTTCGCATTTTCCGGACGGCCTAAAGAATTTGAAAAGGGTTAGTTTTGTCTGGAAAACGCGCTTTGATGAAGATATCCATTCGTTCGCTGTATTCCATTTCGGCATTGGGGGATTCAGCAGGCATCCTTGAAGCCTACGCGAACCCTTCACATTTTCTCAGAAAGGTAAAAAATGGCGATTCTGAGGTTTGGGTGGGAAGAATACCTCAAAACCTGAGGTCATCGGTTTTAGGATTGCGGAATCAGAACCCGAACTATGCCCGGCTTGATGAAACGGTTTTATTCGCTATTTGGGCAGCACGCAAGGCTATGGAACAGGCCGCCTGGACTAAGGGAAAGAATACAGGTATTAATATCGGTTCTTCCCGGGGGGCCACAAACCTTTTTGAAAAGTATCATAGTGAGTACCTGCGCAGCGGGAGTAGTTCAACCCTCGCCTCTCCCAGCACCACCTTGGGAAATATCGCTTCATGGGTAGCGCAGGACCTGCAAACCAGCGGCCCGGATATCTCCCACAGCATTACCTGTTCAACTGCACTACACGCGGTCCTCAATGCGGTTGCCTGGCTCGAGTCCGGCATGGCCGACAAATTTGTTGTTGGGGGGAGTGAAGCGGCGCTTACGGATTTCACCCTGGCCCAGATAAGGGCTTTGAAAATTTACAGCCCATTGGGTGAGCCCTATCCATGCAGGGCTCTGGACCCGAATAAAACCACGAATACCATGGTCCTGGGAGAAGGGGCTGCCATTGCCTGCCTGGAGGCCGGACTTAGCGAAGATGCCCTGGCTTATATCTGTGGGATAGGATATGCAACAGAGATACTTTCGCATCCGGCCTCCCTGTCCGCAGAAGGAAATTGCCTGGGGCGTTCTATGGAAATGGCTATTGGGGATGTACCCAAAGAAGCCATAGATGTTGTGGTGATGCATGCTCCCGGAACCCTGAAAGGGGACCAGTCAGAATTTCAAGCCATTAAAGGGGTTTTCGGAAGCCAGCTCCCTACCCTTACCGGTAATAAATGGAAAATTGGACATACTTTCGGGGCCTCCGGGATGTTAAGCTTAGAGATGGCCGTCTGTATGCTGCGCGAGCAACAAATTTTCGGAACTCCCTTTACAACCGCAGCTAAGCCTCTTGAGAAGCTGAATTACATTCTGGTAAATGCAGTGGGTTTTGGGGGGAATGCCGTAAGTGTCCTGTTGTCAAAAAGCTGAGTTGAAAAAACTATCTTTAAGCTCAGGAGCGGGATTGTTGTCCATTTAGGAGCAATCCGCTATTTTTGAGATCATAAGTTCTGCCTGTGCATATTCAGCAGCTGAATATCTGGCAGGGGCTTATTAAATATTACATATGGCAGAGATCAGACATAACTGGACCCGGGAGGAGATTATTGAGATTTACAACAAACCGATGATGGAGTTGTTGTTTGAGGCAGCAGGGGTCCACAGAATACATCACGACCCTAACACTGTTCAGGTTTCCACCCTGCTCTCCATTAAAACAGGGGGCTGTCCTGAAGATTGCGGGTATTGCCCGCAAGCTGCCCGTTATCATACGGATATAGAAGGTAACGACCTGATGTCAGTAGGGCAGGTAAAGGCCCAGGCACTGCGCGCCAAGGCTTCAGGAAGTTCGAGGGTGTGCATGGGTGCCGCCTGGCGAAATGTGAAGGACGGGCCTGAATTCGATCAGGTCCTGGAAATGGTGCGGACCATCAACAAGCTCGATATGGAGGTTTGCTGTACCCTGGGGATGATAACGGAAAACCAGGCCGAGCGACTGGCTGAAGCCGGCTTATATGCCTATAACCATAACCTGGACACCTCCGAGGATTACTATAAAGATGTGATTTCCACACGGGCTTTTGAAGATCGTCTGGAGACCATTGGCAATGTTCGGAAAACCAATGTAACCGTTTGCAGCGGCGGGATTATCGGCATGGGGGAAAACCTGTCCGACAGAGCCGGGATGCTGGTGGCCCTCAGTACCCTGAACCCACAGCCCGAATCTGTTCCCATTAATGCCCTGGTGGCTGTTCCCGGAACTCCCATGGAAGATATGGAACCGGTTTCTATATGGGAAATGGTCCGCATGGTGGCCACCACCCGCATTGTAATGCCTGAAACCCAGGTGCGCTTATCTGCAGGTCGTACCCAGATGAGCCAGGAAGGGCAGGCCCTTTGCTTTCTGGCGGGAGCTAACTCCATTTTCGCCGGGGATAAACTGCTGACTACGCCCAACCCGGATGTGAATGAGGATATGAAATTATTCGAATTGCTGGGCCTCAAACCACAGCAGGCTTTTGTTAAGAAACCCCAACCGGCAACTGTGGAAGCAACAGAGTCCAAATTGAATCCTCTGGGGGAAAAACCCAGATGGAGCAGACCTGGTCACCTTATTGAGCGAAATGAAATGGCCAGGGCGAAAGGCAAAAAACAGTAATGTATAACCGCTCAAAATCCTGCCTTTTATTCAGTATCGAATAGCTGTATTAATATTTTGACCCGTGTACCTTCAGGAAGTCCCCAGAGTAAAAACCATTAGCCGGGAGGCATTTCTCAATGATTTTTTCCGCCCCCAGCAACCGGTGGTTATTGAGAAAGCTACCGAGACCTGGCCGGCCCACTCCAAGTGGAACCTTGAATATATGAAGGAAATTGCCGGGGAGTTGGTTGTCCCTCTTTACGATAATCGTCCGGTAGATTCCAGAGAAGGGTTTAATGAGCCGCACGCGCGCATGAAGATGTCTGAATATATAGACTTGCTGCGGACAGAACCTACCAAATACCGGATCTTTCTCTGGAATATTTTAAAAGAGGTCCCGCAACTACAGGATGATTTTGAATACCCGGATTTTGGCCTTCGATTGCTCAGGAGCCTGCCCATGTTATTTTTTGGCGGGGAGGACTCTTATACGTTTATGCACTACGATATAGACCTGGCCAATATTTTCCACTTTCATTTTGAAGGAAAAAAGGAGTGCATTTTGTTTTCACAATCCGAGAACAGATTTCTCTATAAGGTACCGCACTCGCTTATTACCCATGAGAGCATAGATTTTTCAGGGCCGGACTTCAGTCGATGGCCCGCACTTGAACATGCCAGGGGCTATAAAACCCAGTTGTCTCATGGCGAAACTTTATATATGCCGGAAGGGTATTGGCATTATATGCGCTATCTCAGCCCGGGCTTTTCAATGAGCCTCAGGGCCCTGGCCCGGAATCCGAGAAACCTAAGCAAAGCGCTTTACAATGTTTTTATCATGCGGTATTACGATAACCTGATGCGAAAATTAAAGGGGCAGCAGTGGATTGACTGGAAAAACCAGCAGGCGATTGAGCGAACGCACCAGCAACTGCAGAAAGCCGTGAAATGATTAGCAGCCTTTACTTTATTTTTCTCAGGCGGTCGTAAATCAGGTCCTTTTCCCAGCCCCGGTAAAGCAAAAAATTAAAAAGCTTGCGTTTTTGTTCCTCCTTTGGTTTACCCCTGAGGCTCTTGAGTTTTTTGGAGGCAAGTTCTTCAAAGGCCAGCAAATAGGTCTTTTCCGGAATTTCCTGAAGGGCTTTCGCTATAAGATAGGGGCTGATGTCCCTTAGCTGTAATTCCCGCTCAATGCGATCCCTTCCCCAGTTTTTCTGATTGAATTTCCCCCGGGTAAAGGCCATTGCAAAGCGATGTTCGTTTAAAAACCCTTCTCCGATCAGGTGTACAACAATCTTATCTATGGCTTTAGGGATCATGCCGAGTTCCTTTAATTTTTGCACCACTTCCTGATGGCAGCGCTCCTGATACGCGCAGTACCGCTCCAGTCTGCGGGTGGCTTCTTCAAGGGTATAGGATTTATTGCCGAATCGGTTCACCTGCTTAGCTTACTGACTTTAAATTCCAATTCCCCATCCTGGCTTATAATGCGTACCTCCCCCTGCTCATCTGTTTGCAGTTTACCGGAAATGATTTCAATGGATTCTGCTGCCTGGGTTTCAACCGATACCTCAAGGGTCCAGTCAATATCAGATTGCGTTACCTTCAGGTGTACGCGTCCATCTTTTTGGAGTTTATAATAAACGGAAATGGAATTTCCGGCGATCCTGACGTTTTCCAGGCTTGCTTCCTTCCATGCTGAGGGCATCAGCGGGCTGATCCGAATCCTTTTTTCAGCCGCCATGGGGTCAATTCCAAAGAACTGTTCAACAACGGGTATCGCAAAACTGTATATATTCCATGCCTGGGCGATCATCCCGTAATCCGGAGACACCTCATACATGCTCCCCGGGAGGGCATAACTGAAACTCCGGCACATGCGTTGCAGGTAATCTAGTGCCCTGTCGGGCCTGCCATAATTGTTTTCGGCTATGGCTTGTACCCCGGTTGGCAGGGTCATTACGGCCCCGGTGTAGGAAAAGACTTTGCTGCCTTTAAAGGAGCCCTCATCCGTTCCGGCCGAAGCATCCCTGTCGATCCCGGTCACAAACATCCCGAAAGGGTTCACAAAATTGCGGGCGGTTTCCAGGGCCTTCAGGGCTTTATCCGGGTCTGCTATCCCCATTTCCATCGGGGTGTTTACCACCCAGTTATGGTGGAGTACAAAGGGCTTTAAGCGGCCGTCCTGATTTTGCAGAACATTTTTTCTGGTGGCTTCCAGTTCGGCCACGGCCCAGGGTTTGTTAAGGGTGTCTGCACGTACAATGGCATCTGCTATCAAATGCAAAGCCTGCTGGTCAGTACCGATAAAATCCGCAAAGGAATTAAAGTCTTCGGACCAGAATTCCTGGTTTATTTTCGCCTTTAAACGGTCTGCCGCCCTGGCATAAGCTTCTGCCTTATCAATGTCTCCAAGGACTTTCGCTATGGAGGATGCATCAGCAAATGCAGCCTGTGTATAACTGGCCACATCGATCATTTCGCTGTCAAGGCCATGGATTTCCATCATCCCGAAGCCATCCGGAAAACCATTGCCATTCTGATCTTTTGCTTCCATAAGCCAATTGAGCCCTTTGGTAATGGTTCCATAATATTTTTTGAGAAACGCAACATCTCCGTTCCAGCGATAGATATCCCAAACCAGGGAGGCAAATTGGGGCGTTTCATTGATGTTCCCCGGATTGAATACAGCACCATTTGTAGACATTTCATGCAGTATCCGGCCATTCCCGTTTACCGCATTTGAAACACTGTCCAGCAGGTGGATGGTTTTTTCCACAATTTCTGACCGCCCAATAGCCATATAGCCCTTCAGGGCATATTCACTGTCTACCCCAAACCACCAGGGGTAATCCGGAATCCCGGCAACAATCCCGGTCCCGATCTCGGGCACGGTCTGAATGAGCCAGTCCGAGTTGTATTTCAACCATTCAAAGGTTTGATTAAGCGCCGAATCGGGTGTGTTCAGGTGCGACATGGAGGCCAAACGCTTGTAGCGATCCCTCTTTTGTGCAAGCAGGGAATCCCCGTTTTGAAGGAGCTCTGAATACGTCTGACGGGCTTCTGTTTCGGATTGGTAGGATCCGGCGATGGCAAAACGGATGTTGGTCGCGCCTTTGGCGGGGACTTCCAAAACGTAAAAATATCCGGCTCGCCTGCCCATGTACTCCTCAGGATCCAGAGGCTTTCCGACATACTGGTACATTATTCGATCACGCCCCTCTCGGGAAATCCCCGGAACCCGATCTGCCCCATAGATTACATACCAGGGGTTAAGCGAGTCTTTGGCAACCCAGGCGTTTAGGGCCTCGTCATTATAAATCAGGTCCCTCCCATCCACCATGCCTGTGCGCTCCCCCAGCCAGGTGGGTCGCAAATCTGTTCGCCCTGTAAAGATAAATTTCAGCGGAACAGGCTCAGCCCCCGTGTTTTTAATAACAAACTCCAGGAGGAGGCCTTCTTTCCCATCCGGGACAAATTGCCAACGATCTATTTTTAGGTTTATGGAATCCAGATCATAGCTAATAAGATTGGCCATGGGGAAATTCGTAAAACGACTGGCCCGCTTCAATGGGAGGGTAGTATTGTTTATTTCCAGAGAGACTTCAAATCCATCCATTAATTTAATGGGATGGTCCCAGATACCGCCCATTTCCCCTTTGATGTGCCAGCCCAGATCCGGGAAGCTGCCATCCTGATGCCCGACCATATATACCCGGTCTCCAGCCGTAACGTAGGGGCTTGGCAGATAGGATTCTTTTCCTGTTATAGACGGGCTTTCACTCAGTAGGTTGGCAAAGGAAATTGGGGCGGCCGTTTCGCGGGTCGCGCAGGAACAAATTATAATACTTGACAAGCCCAGAAGAGGAAGGAGGCGCATTTTCATTATCCGAAGGTTAAGGCGCCTTAAAGATAGGAATACAGCCTGAGTTTTTATCCGTTCAGTTCAGGGCAAAAAAAAACAGCCGCTTAATTTAAGCGGCTGTTTTTTAGACTTCAAAAGTTTTTCCTTCCTTATCAGTAAATCGGTATTCCAGATACGTGTAAGCGTCTCTTGGTTGGATTTTGACCCATTTTTTGTGTTCCAGAAACCATTTGGAACGAATAGATGGGAATCCTTTGGTAAGGAAGGCTGCGATAAAGGGATGCGTGTTTAAAATAATCGGCTTATCCCGGTTTTTGGACTTTAAAATCCTTTCGAGATCTACCCCTATTTTCTCTACTAACACAATAGGCGCTTCAACTTCCTCCCCGCTTGCACTGGGGTTCGCTTCAGTGGTTTTAATATTGACCTCTGGCCTTACCCGCTGTCGCGTGATCTGTATGAGTCCGAATTTACTCGGAGGTAAAATTTTATGCTTTGCCCGGTCATCCTTCATCTCATCCCGAAGATGGTTGAAGAGTTTCCTGCGGTGATCGGATTTGACCATATCAATAAAGTCAATCACAATGATCCCACCCATATCTCTAAGGCGCAATTGCCTAGCAATTTCGGTGGCTGCCAGCAGGTTTACTTCCAGGGCAGTGTCTTCCTGATTTTTTGCTTTGTTTGAACGGTTTCCGCTGTTCACGTCTATAACGTGCAGGGCTTCTGTATGTTCAATAATCAGATAAGCACCTTTACTCATAGAAGCTGTCCTTCCGAAAGAAGTTTTAATCTGCCGCTCTATCCCGTACTTTTCAAAAATGGGGACAGCAGAGCTATACAGCTTAACTATGGATTCCTTCTCAGGGGCTATCTCGTGAAGATAATCCTTGATCTGGTTATAAAGCGTTTCGTCATCCACATGTATCCCGGTAAAAGTATCGTTAAACACATCCCTTAAAATTGAAGAGGCCCTGTTTAACTCCACTAACACCTTGGAAGGTGTGGGGGCTTTATATAATTTCTTGCACATCGATATCCATTTGGACATCAGATTTTGAAGATCTTTGTCTAATTCTGCTACTTTTTTGCCTTCAGCAACCGTCCTGATAATCACCCCAAAACCTTTGGGTTTGATACTCTGGACTAATCTTTTAAGCCGGTCTTTTTCCTCTTTACTCTCGATTTTCTGTGAAATAGAAACCCGGTCAGAAAAAGGGACCATTACCAAAAAGCGCCCTGCAATCGATAGTTCTGAACTGATCCTGGGGCCTTTGGTAGAAATAGGCTCCTTCACAATCTGTACAAGTAACGATTGATTCGGCTTGATAACATCTTTGATGCTACCGTTTTTATCGATATCTTTTTCTAATGGAAAATTTTTCAGGGAGTAATCTCTTAGCTTCCCGGTGCTGACCATTTTAATGAATTTCAGCATGCTTTTGAGCTGTGGCCCCAGGTCGTGGTAATGCAGAAAGGCATCTTTTTCATACCCCACATTCACAAATGCGGCGTTCAGACCTGTTACGGGCTTTCTGACCTTTGCGATCAGAACATCCCCAACATTGAAATTATGGTCGTCCTCGTCCTGATGAAGCTCAATTAGTTTTCCATCTTTAAGTAAGGCAAAATCAACAGAATTGGAATTAGATCTTACGATTAATTCTCTATTCACCTGATTTGATTTAGTTCCATTTTCAATCGAAAATGGAAAGATTAAACAATATGTAATTACAGGTTGATTTGTTAACCCGTCGAAACTCTTTTCAGAATTTCTATGTCAAAGAACGTTTTAAAATGAAAAAGTAGTTTTTTAAAACTACTTTTTCTTGTGGCGGTTAGCTCTCCTTCGCTTTTTTCGCTTGTGAGTCGCTACCTTATGTCTTTTTCTTTTCTTACCACTCGGCATAGCTATATTTTAACAGTTACTATTTAACTTGCACATTGCTCTTAACTCCTTCTACAAATACTTTTGCAGGCTTGAATGCCGGAATGTTGTGAGCTGGGATTTTAATGGTTGTGTTTTTGGAAATATTCCTTCCCGTTTTTTCAGCCCGGGTTTTGATAATAAAACTACCAAATCCTCTTAAATAGACATTATCACCATTTTCCAGAGATGCCTTTACTTCTTCCATAAAGCTTTCTACGGTTGCCTGTACATCTCCTTTTTCCATTCCCAGTTTTTCTGAGATCTTAGATACGATATCCGCTTTAGTCATTTTTAATATTTATTGTCGTAGGTTTTCAGGGTTGCAAATATATAAATATTATTCAATCTTTCGCCCGGTAAATTAATTTTAAGTGCTTAAAACAGTTAGTTTTGCGGCCGAGAATTAGCAGCATGACTTTTTCGGAACACATTTTAACTTGGTACCGTGCACATAAGAGGGAATTACCCTGGCGCAATACCACCGATCCATATGCCGTCTGGCTTTCCGAGATTATTTTGCAGCAAACCCGGGTGATACAGGGGACTCCCTATTACCTGAAGTTTTTAAAGGCCTTCCCTGAAATAGGAGATCTTGCAAAAGCCTCAGAGGAGGAGGTTTTAAAGCTATGGCAGGGCCTGGGTTACTATTCCCGGGCCAGAAACCTGCATGCCACGGCCAGGTATATTTCTGATGAGTTAAACGGCCGTTTTCCGGAGACCTATGAAGGCCTGTTGTCACTGAAAGGAGTGGGTCCTTACACCGCTGCTGCCATTGGCTCCATATGTTTCAATTTACCCCGGGCCGTTGTAGATGGCAACGTTTACAGGGTTCTGAGCAGGTATTTTGATGTAGACCTGCCTATTGACCGTCCGGAGGGCAAGCGTTATTTTGACAATCTGGCTCAGGAGGTAATGGATGCAAAGCAGATTGCCCTGTACAATCAGGGGATTATGGAATTTGGCGCTTTACAATGTGTGCCGACAAACCCCGATTGCAATAATTGCCCCCTGTCTGCCAGCTGTGGTGCCCGTTTAAAGAAACGTGTGGGAGAATTACCGGTAAAACAAGGTAAAACGGCTGTTCGCAAGCGATTTTTTAATTACATCATGCCGGTGGATCAAAGCTTTCGGACCAAACTAATTCGTCGCTCAGGCAGCGGAATCTGGCAGGGCCTATATGAGTTTCCACTGCTGGAATCCAAGCAGGTGTTAAATCATCAAAAATTAATAACCGAAATGGCCGGAGAAAAGGATATGGACCTTTTGACCAAGGGCGAATTGATTCAGATTAATGAGGCCCCCCTGATCCATAAATTGTCGCACCAGCATTTATATACCACCTTCTGGATTTGCCGTCTCAGGGAATTGCCAGGAGAATCTGTTCCTATCGAAAAAATGGGAGAATTTCCTGTGCCTGTTCTCATTTCTAACTTTATGGAAACGGTTAAAAATTCGTACTTTTGATCCAATAAAGGAATTATGAGCGGAACATTGAATAAAGTGATGCTGATCGGGCATCTGGGGGATGAGGTTAAAATGCATTATTTTGACGGGGGCAACTGCATTGGGAGATTTCCAATAGCAACGAATGAAACCTATACCAACCGGCAGACTGGTGAAAAAGTTACCAATACAGAATGGCACAATATTGTTGTGCGCAATAAGGCAGCTGAAATCTGTGAGAAATACCTGAGCAAAGGCGATAAGATATATGTTGAAGGCCGGTTAAAGACCCGGCAGTGGCAGGGTGAAGACGGAAACACCAGGTATACTACTGAAATACAGGTAACGGACTTCACCTTTTTAAGCACCAATAAAGACAGCTCGGAGGCACAGAATATGAATGCGCCCTCACGGCAACAACCCTCGCAGGCAAAACCTGCTGCAGCCACAAAGGCTCCATCTGTGGAAGCCGCACAGGAGGAGGAAGATGATTTACCATTCTAGAAAACCTAATTAGAAACTGTTGGACCCCGAGCCCATTAGCCAGATTATTTTAGGGATTCCCCTGGATACCTTTTTAATCCCAAAGTTTATCCTGTTAATAATACTGCTCGGCTGTTCGGCCATGATTTCAGGGGCAGAAGTCGCCTTTTTCGGGCTTTCTCAGACCGAGTTAAACGAAATTGATGAAAGCGGCAGCAACAAGGGACAGCTGATTATCCGTTTGCTGGAGCGGCCCAAAAAGCTATTGGCAACCATCCTTATAGCCAACAACGCAATCAATATCGGAATTGTACTGCTGCTCAACAATATTGGGGACAGCATTTTTGCAGGGATTGACCAAATTTATTTTGGTTTTCTGCCCGGTCGTTTCCTTATGGAGGTAGTACTTGCAACCTTCCTTATCCTGTTGTTCGGGGAAATCCTTCCAAAAATTTACGCCAATCGGAACCGCAGGATTTTTGCTACACAAATGGCCTATATTATCAAGGGGCTGGATATCCTGCTTACCCCCCTGAGTTCGCCTATGCGGGCCGGGACCATATTGATGTACAAACGACTGGGAAAACAAAAGTCCAACCTGAGTGTGGACCATCTTTCTCAGGCCCTGGAACTGACCTCGGAAGGGGATACCACCAAAGAAGAACAAAAAATACTACAGGGCATTGTTTCCTTTGGAAATACGGATACCAAACAGGTTATGCGGCCCAGGATCGACATTTTTGCCCTGAGTGAGACCATGAAATATCCGGAAGTCCTTGAGGAGATCAAGAAAAACGGGTTTTCACGTATCCCCGTCTTTGCCGAGAACATGGACAATGTTTTGGGAGTACTCTACGTAAAAGACCTGCTGCCTTACATAGACCGAAAATCCTTTAACTGGACATCCCTGATACGTGAGCCTTATTTTGTGCCTGAAAATAAAAAACTGGATGACCTGTTGCTTGAATTTCAGGATAAGAAAAATCACCTGGCGGTAGTGGTTGACGAATTTGGCGGAACATCGGGTATTGTAACGCTCGAAGATGTGATTGAGGAAATTGTAGGGGATATCAGCGATGAGTTTGACGATGAAGACCTCATTTTTTCTAAATTGGATGATTTTAATTACGTCTTTGAGGGAAAAACGAACCTAAAAGATTTCTACAGGGTTGCGCGGATTGAAAATACGGAACTGTTTGAAGCTCAAAAGGGGGAATCTGAGACCATTGCCGGATTCATACTTGAAATATCGGGAGATTTTCCGAAAAGGGGCGAGCAGATCCAATTCGAAAGTTACACTTTTCAGGTGGAAAGCCTCGATAAGAAACGAATCAAACAGATCAAAATTACGCTGCCACATGATGCATAAACTCAGCTTGATTTTATTCCTGACCATTTTTGCAGTCGGGTGCAAGGATGAAACGCTTCCCAAGCCAAAGGCCATGCTCCAGCTGGAGTATCCGCAAGGCGCCTACAAATTATATTCAGCCAATTGCCCTTATAAATTTGAGTTCAATCAACTGGCATCCCAAAAGACAGATGGAGACTGCAATTTAGTACTGGATTATCCCGAAATGAAAGGTTCCATCTACCTTACCTACAAGCCGGTTGAAGGAAATATCACCGAGCTCTTGTCCGATGCGCAGAAGTTGTCTTATGAACACGTGGTGAAGGCAGATAATATCCTGGAACAACCCTATATCAATCCTGAAGGAAAGGTGTATGGAATGTTTTATGAAGTGAAGGGCGATGCCGCTTCCCAGTCCCAGTTTTACGTAACAGACAGCACCTCCCATTTTGTAACAGGTTCCCTGTATTTTTATGCGAAACCCAATTACGATTCTATATATCCGGCCGCTGTTTACTTACAGCGGGACATTCGGAGAATAATGGAAAGCCTGAGCTGGAAGGCTGAATGATCGTATAAATTAGCTAAGATGCAGGCATATCCCAAGGAATTACTTCATTCGGCACTCCAAAAAGTAAGCCCATACATACATCGCACGCCCGTGCTTACCTCCGGCCTGCTCAATGAGCTTTCCGGAACCCGGCTGTACTTTAAATGCGAAAACTTCCAAAGGGGCGGCTCTTATAAAATACGGGGGGCTACCCACGCCCTGATCCGCCTGATGGAGACTGGAGCAGTTCCGGCCGTGGTCACGCATTCCTCCGGGAATTTTGCCCAGGCCCTGTCCCTGGCCGCAAGGTCCCTGTCCATTCCTGCTTATATTGTGATGCCCGAAAATGCACCAAAGGTTAAGAAAAAAGCCGTGTTGCAATACGGGGGGAAGGTATATGAATGCTATCCCAGCCTGCAGGCCAGGGAAGAGGCTGCAGCCCGAATTGCAAAGGAGCATGGAGCTATTTTTATTCACCCCTCCAATGACCCCATGGTTATAGCAGGACAGGGAACCGCCTGTATGGAACTGCTTGAGGAGGTTCCAGATTTGGAAAAGGTAATTGCCCCCGTTGGGGGAGGGGGACTGCTGGGAGGGACAGCTCTGGCAGTAAAATATTTCGGAAACAATTGCATCGCCTTGGGAGGAGAGCCCTTTGCTGTGGATGATGCCTACAGATCCCTGAAGGCGGGTGAAATAATGGATAATGAGACCACTGATACCATAGCAGACGGGCTTCGGACGGTTCTGGGATCCCATACCTTCCCGATTTTACAAAATCACGTACAAACCATAATACGCGTTACGGAAGCGGAGATTGTGCAGGCCATGCATTTGATCTGGGAACGGATGAAGATCGTAATCGAACCTTCCAGTGCAGTTGCTTTTGCGGCGGTGCTGAAGGAACCCCGGCATTTTAAAGATCACAAAACAGGAATCATTATTTCCGGAGGGAATGTGGACTTACAAAATTTGCCTTTTTAGGCCTACTGATCGGTTTGAGTAGTATCCAATATTTTTAAGAGCGTTTCGGCTCGTTCAATGCTGCTGTTTACCTTATCGCGCATTACCTTTACCTTTACCTCTTCCTCTTCTAACCAGGCCTCTTTTTCAGCTGTCAATTCTTTCCCTTTGTGAATTTCTTCGAATTTAAACCGGTCCCCAAAGCCTTTCATCCAGTCCATCATGGCCGTATTGGCTTCCTGCAGGTCCTTCATGGCCAGTTGATAGGCAATACCCTGCTGGGAACTATCTGCCAGGGGTTTCAGCTGTCCGACCAATTTCCCGATAGTCTTCATTTTAGGCATTACTGAGTCGTGTATGGCCATAACACGTTGCATCTGCTTGGAAGTGGTATTTTCTTTCTGCTCAGGTTTACAACCCAGTGTTACGAAGGCTATCAGGCCAATAGACAGGCTAAGGACTTTAAGGTAAAAAGCATTTGACTTTTGCATAGATGAATAGTTTTATACTATCGCTACATTCTTCAAAAGTAGGAACTTTGCCGTAATTTTCCCGCCTATGAGCGATGTAAACCGGCGCTGGTTCTACCTGATCGTACTTTCCGTTATATGGGGGACTTCCTATATCCTTATCAAGAAGGGACTGCAGGGATTTACGGCCCTGCAACTGGGGAGTGTCCGTATTCTGATTGCCGGAGCTTTGTTATTGCTGATCGGCTATAAATCTCTTCGTCCTATTGAAAAAAAACAGTGGAAGTGGGTAGCGCTGAGCGGCCTGGTGGGAAGCTTTATTCCCATGTTTCTGTTTGCTTTTGCCGAAACTGAAATCGACAGCAGCATAGCCTCTATCTTAAATTCCCTGGTTCCGCTGTTTACCCTTTTTGTTGGGTACTTTGCATTTAAGATATCCTTTAGCACCAATCAGCTAACAGGTGTTCTGGTTGGGCTGGCCGGAGCAGCCCTGCTCATATACCTCGGGGCAGAAATCAATCCGGGACAAAATTACTGGTACGCAGGGCTTGTAGTACTGGCAGCACTCTGCTACGCCTGTAATGCAAATATTATTAAAAGTAAACTCTCTGAAGTGAGTCCGATGGGGATTGCTACGGGGAATTTTATTTCCATCATGCTTCCGGCCCTGATTATCCTCCCATTTTCAGGAGCCTTTACCAGTACGGTGATCAATGGGCCCTATTTTTGGTCTTCCATTGGATATATTGTTATCCTCTGCATTTTTGGCACCTGTGTGGCCAAGGTAATGTTCAATAAGTTAATCCAGCTTTCAACCCCGGTTTTCTCCGTTTCGGTTACCTATCTCATCCCTGTGGTGGGAATTTTTTGGGGCCTTTTAGACGGAGAACGTTTTACCTTAATGCAAATGGGTGCAGCAGCTATTATCCTGCTGGGGGTTTACCTGGTCAACAAAAAATAAAGGCACCCTTTGGGGTGCCTTTACTCCTGTAAAATATTCGGGTTTAGTTGAAATCCGATTCAGTTACTTCGTAATTAATAATCGCTTCCAGCAATTTGCTTTCAATTGGCTGAGGCCCCATCGATCCGAGCTTTACAGACGGGAACTTTACACCGTCTACTTCCTGATACTCCTTGATAAAGGTTTCCTGGTTTTGCGTCTGCCCATTCATGGATACCACTGAGGCCTCTTTTACCTTCAGGCCGGTTTCTACGTCGTAAAAATAACTGGCCTGCACTACTTCCCCGGGGACATCGATGCGGTAGGCTGCCTTACCTTCCACCATTTCCGTTCCGGCAAGCTTGACCTCAGGATTGGAAGCGAAGCCCTGTTCCGGGAAAATACCCATGGCATTCTTCATATCCTTTTGCATCTGCGGAGGAAGTGGCATTTTGTTTCCTCCCTGCTTCATAAACAGTTCATCCCCCTTGGCGATTACTCCCATCATGGGGTTGTTGTTCATAAAGGTCGTCTGGGCGTAATTTTCGGCTGTGCGAATTTCTTCAGTCTTAATGGTTGCGCCCATTGCAGACCCTTCGTATACCAATTTCAGAGAGTTTATGGCTCCAACTTTATCTTTCCCGCCAATTGCCATAAAGTATTTATCCACAACGGCAGCTACAGTTATTCCCTCAGGTACGGAAGCGGAATAATCCGGCTTTTCGGCAGGCTGAGCGTATTTGGTATAATACTTAACAGGTACAGTTTTCCCTTTGAAGCTTACTTTTTCGAGGTTTTCAAGCAGTTCGCTTCCCTTTCCAGCTACTACAACCCGTGCATTGTTGGGCTTAAAGTACTTTTTAGAAGCCTTTTGAATGTCTTCTACGGTAATGGCTTCTATCCTTTCAAGAAAAGTTTCATAGAAATTTTCAGGTAGGTCTTCCTGAAGGATCTCCACTGCGTAATTGGCGATTGTGGAGGGCCTTTCAAGTTGCATTACGAAATTACCGGAATACATGGCCTTAGCCAGTTCCAGATCTTTTTCCGAAATGGGCTCTTCGGTCATGCGTTCTATTTCCTTCAGGATTTCAACTACGGCACTGTCAGTAACCATATTCCGTACCCCGGCCGAGGCAGCAAAGGTCGAAGTTCCCCATTTGCTGTTACCAAGGGAAGAATAGGTACTGTAGGTATAGCCCTTATCCTGCCTCAGGTTTTTCATCAGCCTGCCCGTAAAGCCGCCAGAACCCAATACAAAATTCGCCATAGTTGCAGAGAGGTAATCGGGATCTTTCTTTTGGAGGCCCACAAGGTTTTCTACCCATATTTCGGATTGTACGGCATTGGGAACATCCACAAAGTTGATCTGTGTATATTGCGCATCAGATGGGTCTGAAAATTCGAAGGAAGGGGGAGAAGCCTTTGTCCATGGTAAGAAGTATTCCTCCACCAGTTTCTTTACCTCCTCAAGGTTCGTATCTCCCACAACTACCAAATAGGCATTGGCTGGCACAAAATAATTCCTGTAGAAATTCTGGACGTCCACCAGGGTTACATTATTAACGGTTTCTTCTGTTGTGAATTCCCCGTATGGGTGGTTTACCCCATAGGCCAGGGCGCTTCGCACCCTCCTGGCGATCACCTTGGTGTCTTTTTCATTAGACTTAAGATTGGTGATTAACTTGTTCTTTTCCTTATCGAATTCTTCCTGTGTAAAATTCGGGCTGAGGGCAGCCTCGGCCATCAACTCCATAAGCCTTGGGAAGTATTTGCTTAGGCTGGACCCAAAAGCACCCTGTGAAAAGATTTCCAGGCGGGCGCCCATAAAATCAATTTCCTCGTTAAAGGCATCCATGGAAATGTTTTTGGAGCCCTTTCCAAGCATGCTTCCGGTCAGACTGGCTACTCCTGCCTTGTCACCTTCATAAATCGGGGGGTTGTCAATATCCAATTGAACGGATACCCTGGGGAGCTTATGGTTTTCAACCACCAGGACCGTAAGGCCGTTGCCGAGTTTGAACTGCTCTGGCTTATCCAGCTTGATTTTGGGAGCCGGCCCGGCTTCCGGTATTTTGGTCCGGTCTACCTGGGCATGCAGCGAAAGGGCTCCAAAGGTCAGGACGAGTGTAAAAAGTATCTTTTTCATAGTCTTAGTTTTCCATTTTTTCACCAGGGAGGTATTCAATGATAGCCCGCTGGTTTGGTTTAAGGTATTTGATAGCCACATCGCGTATTTCTTCAGGGGTTATTGATCTGTAAATCTCGATTTCCTTGTTTATCAATGAGGTATCTCCGTAAAGCATGTAATTGGTGGCCAGGGATCCGGCTATTCCTGCAACGGTGGCATTCGAGTTTACAAAGTTGTTTTCAAATTTATTGAGTAGTTTCTGGTAATCCTTTTCCGAAATAAGTTCAATTCTAAGTGAGGCGATCTCTTCTTCAATTTCCGTTACCAGTGTCTGCAGTGGGGTCTCGCCAACGGGGATCCCAAAAATGACATACATCCCATAATCTTCCTGCCCAATATTGAAGGCACTTATTTGCAGGGCCTGTTTTTGTTCATCCACCAGCTTTTTATAAAGCTTGGAACTTCGCCCATCACTGAGGTAGGTAGAAATCATGTCGAGCACGCGGTAATCCCTTTCCGTAAACCCAGGCGTGCGGTATGCCACCAGGGAAGCGGGGATCTGTATATTAGGGTCATAGGTCTTTTTAGTGATTTGCTGGGTAATGGGAGTTTCTTCCGGATAATTGCGCACAATTTCTTCTCCCCTGGGGATGGGCCCGAAATAGTCCGACACCATCTTTTTGGTTTCAGGCATATCAATATCCCCGGCCACTACCAATACAGCGTTATTGGGCACGTAGTATTTCTTGTTATATGCCCTTACGTCATCTAGCGTTGCCTGCTCCAGGTCTTCCATGTAGCCAATATTCGGATCCTTGTAAGGATGCTTCTCAAAAAGAGTTTCCCCGAGAACAGGCAGAAGCTGACCATATGGACTATTGTCATACCGCAGGCGCCGTTCTTCTTTAACCACTTCTATCTCCCGGTCCAAAGCTTCCTGGCTGATTGTTGGGTGCAACAGGCGCTCCGATTCCAGCCATAGGCCGAGTTCCAGGTTGTTCGATGGGAAAAGCTCGTAATAATACGTTCGGTCCTGAGAGGTGTTTGCATTATTCTGCCCGCCACGGGTAGAAATAATTTCATCCCATCCGCCTGTAGGAATGTTTTTACTTCCATCAAACAAAAGGTGCTCAAAAAGGTGGGCAAACCCTGTCCGTCCTTCCGTCCGGTCTTTTCCACCAACGTGGTACATAATGGAGGTGATTACCACAGGGGCCGAATTGTCCTGATGCAGGATAACATGCAGGCCGTTATCCAGGTCGTATTCCTCATAGGATACCTCCTGGGCAGTTAGTGTTAGAAGCAGCCCTGAAAACAGGACTGATAGCAATAATTTTTTCATGCGTTACAGGGTTTTATTAAGTTTTGCAATATAGGCAGTTTCCTACAACTCCCAAAGCTCTCCAAGATACCTCTTAGGGTGTAAATTCAAAATCTTCCAGACTTTCTTTAACTATTTTTTAATATAAAATAAGCGAATAATAGTATCTTTAAAGGGAACTAATATTGTTACTACAAATGATGAGATTTGCTCTCCCCATCCGTTTTGGACTTGCAACAAGCGGAAGTCTGATAGCTTATTTTTTGGTGCTGTCCCTATTTGGGCTGCACACCAATGTTTTTTACAGCCTGTTCAACGGAGTCATCACGGGCTTTGGAATTTATGAGGCCATCAAGTATTACAAATTAAAACTGGGTAAAGACTTCAATTACGGCAAGGGCTTTTCGGCGGGTATTACTGTCGGTTTTGTGGCCACACTCATCTTTACCGCTTTTTTTGCCTTCTACAGCACCGAAATCAATACAGATTTTCTGCCAAACCTCTCTACCACTTTTTTTAAGGACTTTAAGAATTTTGAGGGGATAGTCTTTTTTACGGTTGCTATTATGGGCTTTGCCAGTTCCCTTGTACTGACGCTGAGTTTTATGCAGTTATTCAAAAGTTCGTACAACCAAAAAAAATCTTCTTAAAACCGCTTTAAAGGCTTGCCTATTGGCAATTTAGCAGTATATTTGCACCCGCCTTTGACGAATTGAGCAATTGTTCTACGGTCAGAGGATTGTCTAAATAATCATTTATTTCGCTATGTACGCAATTGTAGAGATAGCAGGGCAGCAATTTAAAGTTGCGAAAGACCAGAAGGTATTCGTACATCGTCTGAAAGAAGAGGAAGGGAAAAAAGTTACTTTTGACCAGGTACTTCTGATAGAAGATGGTGATGCGGTTACCATTGGCGCCCCGGCTATAGACGGCGCAGCTGTAGAGGCTAAAGTCGTAAAGCATTTAAAAGGAGACAAGGTAATTGTCTTTAAAAAGAAAAGAAGAAAAGGATACCGCGTAAAGAACGGACACCGCCAGTACCTTACAGAACTGGTAATTGAGGGTATCGTTGCTAAAGGCGCTAAAAAAGCAGCAGCTAAGAAAGAGGCTCCCGCCCCTAAAGCAGCTCCTGCAAAGAAAGTAGAAGCCAAAAAAGAGGCTCCTGCAAAATCCGAGCCTAAGGCAGAAAAGCCAAAATCAACAGCAGATTTGAGTTCAAAAACAGTAGCTGAGCTCAAAGATATGGCTAAAGAACAAGGGCTTAGTGGATATTCATCTATGAAGAAGGCTGAATTAATCAAAGCCCTCGGAGGAAAATAAATTGAAAACAGGGAGGCAAGCCTTCCAAAAAAGTTAATACCATGGCACACAAGAAAGGTGTTGGAAGTTCCAAAAACGGACGCGAGTCAGAATCGAAACGATTAGGCGTAAAGATTTTTGGCGGGCAAAAAGCCATTGCCGGAAATATCATTGTACGCCAAAGGGGTACCAAACACAACCCTGGTGAAAATGTTTATCTGGGAAAAGACCATACCCTGCATGCACGGGTTGACGGAATTGTCCGTTTTGACAAGAAGTCTGGTGGAAAATCCTTTGTATCCATCGAGCCGTTTGAGGCTTAATCGGAACCCAATCATATTATTTAAAGCCCGCTCCATAGAGCGGGCTTTTTATTTTCCGGGGTTTTATCATTTTTTAATATCTTCAAGAGGTAATCACTAAAAACACATCAAATGAAAAAATCATTTATGGCCCTTACTTTGGTCGCCTCGCTTTTGTTTAGCAGTTGTCTTGGATCCTTCAGGGCCTTTAACAACCTGAAAGACTGGAACCAGGAAGTATCGGACAATAAGTTTGTAAATAACCTGGTGTTCTGGGGATTAAATATCATTCCTGTATACCCTCTGTTTTTCCTGGGGGATTCGCTCATCTTTAACGTCATTGAATTCTGGTCTGGAGCGAACCCCATTGCGATGCAGCAAGGAGAGCAGGAAGTTCAAATGGTGGAAAGGGACGGAAATACTTATAAAATGACCGCTACCAAAAACAGAATTCAGGTAGCCGTAATAGATGGCCCCAAGAAAGGTGGAAAAATTGAACTTTTTTACAAACCTGATGAAAAATCCTGGAATGCCATCCGTCCGGACGGGGAAATCATACCCCTCTCCAAAATGGAGGAAGGCTTTTATATTGTGTACTTGCCAGACGGTAAAGAAATCAAGATGAATACCCAGATGGACCGCAGAGAAGGCCTTGCCCTAATAGAGGAATACAAATCCTGCTACTTTATGGAAGGGATGCTGGCCGAAGCCCGGTAGGAAGAGTTTAACACCAAAAAAAACCCGGAAAACATTTCCGGGTTTTTTTTGAATTAATATCGGTAATAATCGGGTTTGAATGGCCCCTTGGCCTCCACCCCTATGTAACGGGCTTGCTCCGGACGCAACTCCGTCAATTCTGCTCCCAGCCTTGAAAGGTGCAGGGCTGCAACTTTCTCGTCCAGATGTTTGGGCAGCATATAGACTTTGTTCTCGTATTTATCGCAGTTTTTCCACAGCTCTATCTGCGCCAGGGTCTGGTTGGTAAAACTGTTACTCATTACAAAACTCGGGTGGCCGGTAGCACATCCGAGATTCACCAGTCTTCCCTCGGCCAGCACGATAATATCTTTTCCGTCAAGTGTGTACTTATCTACCTGCGGTTTGATTTCATCCCGGGTATGCCCGAAATGTGTATTGAGCCATGCCATATCTATTTCGTTGTCAAAGTGGCCGATGTTGCAAACGATCACCTTGTCCTTCATAGCCCTGAAATGCTGTTCCTGTATGATGTCCTTATTCCCGGTAGCCGTAATTACGATGTCTGCATTGCCGACAACACTTTCCAGGTGTTTAACCTCATAGCCATCCATACAGGCCTGAAGGGCGCAAATCGGATCAATTTCGGTGACGGTTACAATCGCACCCGCTCCCCTGAAGGAGGCTGCCGTTCCTTTACCTACATCCCCATATCCGGCAACAACAACACGTTTCCCAGCCAGCATGGTATCAGTGGCCCTGCGGATGGCGTCTACTGCACTTTCCTTGCACCCGTATTTGTTGTCAAATTTTGACTTGGTTACCGAGTCATTTACATTTATTGCGGGCATGGGAAGGGTGCCATTCTTCATGCGCTCGTATAGCCTGTGGACCCCTGTTGTGGTTTCTTCAGAAAGCCCACGGATTCCTTTTGCGAGTTCCGGATAGCGGTCAAATACCATATTGGTAAGGTCGCCGCCATCGTCAAGTATCATATTCAGGGGTTTGCGCTCTTCCCCAAAGAACAGGGTTTGCTCAATACACCAGTCAAATTCTTCCTCGCTCATGCCTTTCCATGCATAAACCGGGATCCCAGCTGCGGCTATAGCTGCTGCAGCGTGGTCCTGGGTAGAGAATATATTGCAGGAACTCCAGGTAACTTCTGCTCCAAGGGCTACCAGGGTCTCTATTAACACGGCAGTTTGGATGGTCATATGCAGGCACCCTGCAATACGCGCACCTTTCAGGGGCTTTTCCTTTCCGTATTCCTCTCGAAGTGCCATCAGGCCTGGCATCTCAGCCTCAGCCAATAAAATTTCCTTACGGCCCCAATCAGCCAGGCTGATATCCTTGACTTTATAGGGCATGTATTCTACTGTTTTGGTACTCATAGCAATGGATAACTTTTATTCTAAAATTTACTTTTTTGAAATTCCCTTTTAAGGGAACAAAAATAAGTGGCCTTAAATTCTTAATTTGTATACCAGTCCCTTATTTTTATGCGGTTACAAAGGTACTGATAAGTTCGGATTTCCTATGCCTCTTTATAAAAGTATAACAATTGATCCCCAAACCAGGGTGTTTATCTGGAATGTAACGGAGCCGGAAGCCCGTCTTCGCGCCGAAGCGCTGCTTTCAGAAAACAGCGAGCAGAGGGTTTCTAATATGCTATCGGAAATCCACAGAAGGGGTTATCTGAGTATTCGGCACCTCTTAAGCCTGGCGGGCTATTCAGACAACGACCTTTTTTACGATGCCAATGGCAAACCCCACCTGAAGGATGGCGCCCACATCTCTATTACGCATTCCTTTGAGTTTACAGGGATTATAGTTTCCACCCACAGGGAAGTGGGGATAGACATTGAAAAAAAACGGGACAAAATAATGAAGATTGCCCGTAAGTTTACCCCTTTAAACGAGTACAGGACACTGGCCAATGAAGAGGCGCTTATCCGTAAACTCACAATGGTCTGGGGGGCCAAGGAATCGCTTTACAAAATAATGGCTTGTCCGGGCCTGAGTTTTTTAAATCATATCCATATAGAAGATTTTGAGATGGAAGAGGGGGAAAGCTGGGGAAGTGTTTCGTATAAGGGCAGGCGTACGGATTTCAGTCTGAATTTTCTGGAATTTGAAAATTATGTCTGTGCATACGCTCTGAAAAATGAAACCTCCCAATGAGATCCGTCTGCGTATTCGCAAACTCTGCCTTACCTTTGGCTTTTAAGCTTTAACCATGGACATTTCTGTAGAAATCACCCTAAGTCCTTTGCAGGACAATTACGAAGAAGCTGTCATCTGCTTTATAAAATCCCTGAGGGCTTCAGGCCTGAAGGTAATTGAGAACCCGCTCAGCACCCAGGTTTATGGAGATTACAATAAGGTAATGCAACTACTGCAGCAGGAAATCCGATCCAGCCTCGAAAACATGCAACAGGGAGTATTTACCATAAAGGTTGTCAAAACCGATCGCAGTTCCTATGAGCCCCATTTTTGATTTTTTCCTGGATCCGTACCGGGACAGGTCGCTGCTTTTTATTGTATTGGAGGCCATTGCGTTTGTATTCGGGATCGCAAGTGTTATCTACGCAAAGAGGGAGCATATCTGGGTATATCCCACCGGGCTGATTGCCACCCTGATTACCATGTACATCTTTCTGAAAGATGAACTGCTGGGGGATATGATGCTCAACCTGTACTATTCCCTGATGAGCGTTTATGGTTGGTGGAACTGGTCGCGCAAGAAAGGGGAAACCTCACTGGTCCGCATCAGCCGGACCAACACCCGGGAAAAATGGATAGGGCTGCTGCTCTTTGCGCTAACCCTGGGGGTTACCTATGGTGTTTACAAACTCTTCGGGACGGAAATAGGGTATACCAATTATATTGATATTTTCACCTCTGGCGTCTTTTTTACAGCTATGTGGTATATGGCCAACAAGAAACTGGAGAACTGGACCCTTTGGATCCTGGCAGATATTATCACAGTACCCCTCTATGCCTATCGCGGCTGGGGAATGCTGTCCCTGCAGTATCTCATATTTACTATCTTGGCCATCCAAGGATATTTTGCATGGAAAAAGCTCTTGAACAAAAGCCTTCAGACCTCCTTAAAGTAGTTATTTTTGGCCCGGAGTCTACAGGAAAGACTACATTGGCCAGGGCCCTGGCTGAGCACTACAATACAGAGTGGGTGCCTGAATACGCCAGGGAATACCTGCAGGCCAAGTGGGACAGGGGAGAAGGAGTTTGCGAAGCAGAAGACCTGCTGCCTATTGCCCGCGGACAAATGGAACTGGAGAATCGATTAACGCAAAAGGCGAATAGACTGTTAATTTGCGACACGGACTTACTGGAAACCAAGGTTTATTCAGAGGCCTATTATTTGGGTTATTGTGATCCTGTCCTGGAAAAATACGCCCTGCAAAACCAGTACGATCTTTACCTGCTTACGGATATTGATATTCCCTGGCAGGCAGATGACCTTCGGGACAAACCGCACCAGCGTGAAGAAATGTTCGAATATTTTAAGCGTGCTTTGGAAGATACTCAGAGGAGTTTTATTATTTTAAGGGGAAGTCGGGAACAGAGGCTGCAAAAGGCCATTACTCAAATAGACAAATTACGCAACGCATGATTGAATTTACAGAGAAAGACAAGCAGTTATTTACAGCTAAAGGAATTTCTGAGGACAAGGTGTTAAAGCAAATCGGGATCTTTGAGGAAGGAATACCCTTTGTGCAACTGGAGAAAGCGGCCGTTATCGATGATGGGATATTGCGTTTTGGGCAGGAGCAGCAAGAGCAGATGCAGGCCTATTTCAGGGAACATAAGAAAGGCTTGCAGGTATTGAAATTTACCCCTGCATCCGGGGCAGCCTCCCGTATGTTCAAGGACCTCTTTAATTTTTTAGAGGAATACGACCCGGAAAAGACAGCCCTGGAGAAGTACCTGAAAAAAACGGCGAATAAGGGAATTAAAACCTTTATAAAAGGAATGGAAGAATTCGCCTTTTATGAAATGGTAAATTCCCGGATTGGATCAGAGCATAAAACGGAGGGCCATCGGGTCTTTCGGTTTGTGGATGAACTTTTGTCCGAAACCGGCCTGAATTACGGTTTTTACCCCAAAGGCTTGTTGCCGTTTCACAATTATAAGGGATATTTGGCGACCCCTTATGAGGAGCACCTCCTCGAGGGGGCTTCCTTTGCCCGCAGCACCAATGTGGCGTATTTGCACTTTACCATTTCCGAAGACCATCAGAAACTCTTTGATAAGGAGCACCTGCGGGTGGCAGAAACAGTGGAAGACCGCACCAAATGCGGCTTTCATGTAGGTTATTCGTTTCAGAAAGCGGCAACAGATACGATCGCTGTAACTCCCGAAAATGAGCCGTTCAGAACAGAGGAGGGTGATATTCTGTTCAGGCCCGGAGGCCATGGGGCGCTTATAGAAAACCTGGATGAACAACAGGCCGACCTGATCTTTATAAAAAATATAGACAATGTGGTTGTCCGTGAATCACTGGAGGAAGTAGCCTATTGGAAGGAAGTGCTTGGCGGATACCTGCTGATGCTCCAAAAACAGGCATTTAGTTTTGCGCGTATGCTGGAGCAGGGCTCCCTAGATACGGACCTGCTACACCGTATTCGCGAATTTCTGGAGACCCGTCTCAATGCCCGCTTCGGTGCCTCATTTGAAGGGTATAGCATAGAAGAGCAGCTGGCTATCTTAAAGGATAAGCTCTTCAGGCCTATCCGTGTCTGCGGAATGGTACGCAATGAAGGGGAACCGGGAGGCGGACCGTTCTGGGTTGCTGACCAGAAGGGGCACATTTCGCTCCAGATTGTCGAGTCGGCACAGGTAAATACGGATGACCCGGAACAAATGCAGATTTTTAAAGAATCCACCCACTTTAACCCGGTAGACATAGTCTGCGGGGTTCGGGATGCCTTTGGGAAGGATTACAAACTGATGAATTTTGTAGATGAACGCCTGGGTTTCATCACAGACAAAACCTTTGAAGGCCGGCCTTTAAAAGCCCTGGAACTTCCCGGTTTGTGGAATGGGGCCATGGCTTACTGGAATACTGTTTTTGTTGAAGTGCCGGTAAGCACTTTCAATCCGGTCAAAACCGTAAATGACCTCCTCAAACCGGCACATCAGGTTTAGCCCCCATATTTTTAGGTTTTGTAAACTTCCCTGATTAGAAAGCTTTTGAAGTATTTCGCCAATTAGCCCTGGCTTCTTATCTTTGCGGCATCTCTTAAGGGGTGCTTTTAAAGGCCTGAGGAACTATTTGTATTCCAAAGTGCTTTTCAAGGCTGAGATCAGACCCGCTGAACCTGGGCAGGTAATGCTGCCAAGGGACGGCCTTTTAAAAAGGTCCAAAGGCTTGTGATAAATTAATTTAAAAGATACCGGAAACTAAGCTCCTGTATTTTTAAGGATCACAGCAGCAACAATCTAATGAGAATAATGGCCCCTTTTATTCGTAAATATTTGACGAATGAAAAAAATCATACTTTCAGGGGCATTGTGTTTCAATTTTGTCTTCCTGTGTGCACAACAAACAGATAAAGACTCTACGGCAGCGGAGATCAAGCTAGACGAGGTCCTGGTTTCTGCAGTTCGTGCCAAACAGGAATCTCCGGTTACCTTCACCAACCTGAAGAAAGAACGGGTTCAGGCCAGGAATCTGGGCCAGGACATCCCCATCCTTATGAATTATCTTCCTTCGGTAGTGTCTACTTCCGATGCAGGGGCAGGTATTGGCTATACGGGCATACGCGTCAGGGGAAGCGATGCAACCCGTGTAAATGTTACCATCAACGGTATTCCTTATAACGATGCGGAATCACAGGGCACTTTCTGGGTCAATATGCCTGATTTTGCATCCTCTACCGAAAACCTGCAATTACAGCGCGGGGTGGGTACTTCCACAAATGGGGCCGGGGCTTTCGGGGCCAGCCTGAACCTGCTTACAGATGCCATCAGGGAAGATGCCTACGCCAGCCTTTCCGCTTCTCTGGGGAGTTTCAATACGCACAGGGCCACCTTGAAGTTCGGTACGGGATTGCTAAAAGATCATTTTGAATTTTCAGGTCGCCTGTCCCGGATCGCTTCGGACGGGTACATAGACCGGGCTGCTTCTGACCTGGACTCCTATTTCCTGCAGGGGGCCTACAAGGATGACAACACCCTTATTAAGGTACTCCTCTTTGGCGGGCATGAAATAACCTATCAGTCCTGGTATGGCTTTGACCCTGCCACCATCAGTGCTATAGGGGAAGACCCCAGCCTGGAAACCAATCGTCGCTTTAATATTGCCGGGATACAGTTTGACCCGGATGGGAATTTTGAGGGATTCTACGAAAATCAGGTAGACAACTATAAACAGGACCATTTTCAATTACACTGGAATGAAAAATGGACATCTGCTCTCAGAACCAGCATGGCCATTCACTACACCCGTGGGAGGGGGTTTTTTGAAGAATACGTAGATGAGTGGTACTACAGCAATATCCTTTTTGCTCCCGACGCCCAGCTGAGTTTTCTCGGACAGCCCAACCCAACCATTAACGGGGAAGAACAGGAAACCACCGATTATATCCGACGCAGGTGGCTTGACAATGATTTTTACGGGGCCGTATTTTCTGCAGAGTACACCAAAGGCCCTTTGGAACTAATTTTTGGCGGTGGGCTAAACACCTATCGCGGAGACCATTTCGGGGAGGTAATCTGGGCCAGGAATGCCCCGGGCATAGACAGGGGAGACCGGTACTATGAAGACGATTCCCAGAAGGATGACATCAATTTTTTTGGTAAGGCGAATTACCTTTTGGGTGAGCAATTCCGATTCTTTGTAGACCTGCAATACAGGGGGGTGCGCTACCAGGCCAATGGACAGGAAACCGGGCTGGTAGATGACCGCTTTAACTTTTTCAACCCCAAGTTGGGTCTTACTTACAACCTGAACTCCTACCAGAACCTGTATTTTTCATATGCGGTGGCGAACCGGGAACCAAACAGAAACGACTACGAAAACGGGAATCCGAAACCGGAACGCCTGAACGATTTTGAACTCGGGTGGCGCTATTTAAAAGAAGGGATACGCCTCAATACCAATTTATATTATATGCGTTATAAAGACCAACTGGTGCTTACCGGGGCACTGAATGATGTTGGGGCGCCCATAAGGGCAAACATAGGGGATAGCTACCGCCTGGGCCTGGAGATGGACGCAGACCTTCGCCTGGGAGAACGCTTCAGCTGGCAACCCAATCTGGCCCTTAGCCTTAACCGGAATGTGGATTACTTTTTCAGAAGAGATGGAGAATTGCAAAACCTGGGGGATACACCCATTGCCTACTCCCCTGGAATCGTGGCCGGAAACCGACTCGTTTTCATGCCAACGGATGCCTTACAGCTGGCCTTGCTCAGCAAATATGTTGGGGAACAGTATATGAGTAATATAGAGGCAGAAGGTTCAAAACTGGATGCTTATACCCAAACAGATATCAATTTGGTTTATACCCTGCAGCCACGTGGCCTGATTCAGGAAATCCGGTTTACGGCCCTGGTCAACAATATTTTCGATGCCAAATTCAGTTCCAATGGATACTTCTACACCTTTGATGATGATTTTTCAAATCCGGGTACCATTACTACTGTTGAAGGAGTGGGGTATTATCCGCAGGCGGGGATTAATTTCCTCCTGGGAGCTGCCTTCGAGTTTTAATTGCTGAGGATTACCAGATTCCCATTACGGTTAGCGCGGTATTCCAGCATGTCAAAATAACGGTTCCCGTCATCGGGGCGGTCCAGTTGCTGCCCCGTAAAAAGGCTGTAGGTATAATCCTCGCAGTCACAACGGGCTACCTGTCCTTCTATGCGCATGGTGGAACAACTGTTTGGAGCATGATTGGGGCAGGAGGCTTCGAAGGCCCTGAAGATATCAAAGCCTGTATTCATGACAAATACTCCTCGGATTCCCGTTGCATTATTGCCTATATAAACGGCATTTCCGGTTGTTGTAAGCGGGCTGTACAAGGGTAAGTTAAGATTGATCTCAAAGCGGAATCCAATTTCCTGCAAATAGGGATTTCGGTTATTGGTATTGTTGCTGCAAGCCTGAAGCAACAAGAGGAGCAGTAAGGCAGGCAGTATCGAAATACGCGGCATGACAATGGGTGTTTAGAACAAAAATCTGCAAAAAATACCTATATTTGCGTTAAATCCTCTCAAATATACGTAAGTATAGCAGGGGATTTTCTATTTATTAAAAGCAGACCATATGAGCAAGGTATCTTATTATACGGCAGAGGGGTTGAAAAAATTAAAGGATGAATTAAATCACCTCAGGGATGTAGAGCGCCCAAAAGCTTCCCAGGCCATTGCAGAGGCAAGGGATAAAGGAGATTTATCTGAAAATGCTGAATACGATGCTGCTAAAGAGGCTCAGGGCCTGCTTGAGATGAAGATTGCCAAGATGGAAGAATTATTGTCCAATGCAAGGCTCATTGATGAATCCCAGCTGGATACTTCTAAGGTTCTGGTACTCTCTACCGTAAAGCTTAAAAACACTCAGAATGGTATGGAAATGAGCTATACCCTTGTTGCTGAAAGTGAAGCCGATCTTAAATCCGGTAAAATTTCGGTTACTTCTCCCATAGGAAAGGGGCTTCTCGGCAAGAAGGTTGGCGATACTGCCGAAATTCAGGTCCCGAACGGCACCCTGAAATTTGAAATTCTCGAGATTTCGCGATAGCTTCTGCCTAACGGGGCTCCCGAAACGGCTTTTTACTATCTTTAGTGAAAACAAACGCCATATCATGCCCAGTATTTTTACCCGAATTATAAATGGAGAGATCCCCTGTTATAAAATAGCGGAGGATGCCGATAATTTTGCTTTTCTGGATATTAACCCAAACAGCAAGGGGCATACCTTATGTATTCCGAAAAATGAAGTGGACAAGATTACGGATATGGACCCCGGGGCCTACGAGAGCCTTATGCGCTTTTCAAGAAAAATAGCAATTGCCCTGGATGCCAGTATAGACTGCCTTCGGGTAGGAATGACGGTTATTGGGCTGGAAGTACCCCATGTACATGTGCACCTGATCCCGTTACAAACCATGGCAGATGCTACCTTTCAGAAAAAAGAACAATTGAGTCCGGAGGAATTTGAAGCCATTGCAGCTAAAATCCGGTCAAACCTTTGAAATAACCTTGCTGAAAGAGGTAAACCAGGGCAGCTACCAATACAATTCCCAGGAGAATCAGTATATAGAAAAGGGGTTTGAACTGAATTCCCGCCTTGTCAGGCTTTACAGCCTTTTCATAGTAATCCACACTGCGTTCAATGTCTTCTGTCCACTGTACCGGGAAAATCTGACTTTTGCAGGTATTGCATTCAAGGGTCCTGCTCACTTCTGAGGTGGTGCGGTGGTATAACTTGCCGTAGCTGTGCTTCTGGAAAAAAGTCAGTTTCAGGTCCTGGTTGAAACACTCCGGGCAATTGTTGCTCAAAGGGGCTTCTTTCAGGATTTTTTGCTTGTTCTTAGCCATGATCACTTTTGATTTTAAAGGATACCTGCATTATGGTTCCCTCTTTTCCGGATGTTAATACTTTTACCTTTCCCTGGTGGTATTCCTCAACAATTCTCCTGACCAGTGAAAGCCCCAGCCCCCAACCCCTCTTCTTGGTGGTTACGCCCGGGTTGAAGATATCCTGGAAATGCTGGCGTGGAATCCCATGCCCGGTATCGGAAATCAGTACATTTACGTAGGGGTTGGCCGTTTGGATCTCAATGGAAATGTGCCCTTTGCCCTTCATCGCATCAATCCCGTTTTTTACAAGGTTTTCGATGGTCCAGTTATACAGGGATTTGTTCAGCATTACCGGGATTTTTTCGGCTTTGGATTCAAAGCTGAACTGAATGAGCCTGGAGCTTCTCAATTTCAGGTATTCAAAAGCCTCCCGGGTTTCCTGCACAAGGTCTGCCTCCTGCAGCTTCGGCAGGGATCCGATTTGTGAGAACCTTTCCGTAATGGTCTGCAATCTGCCGATATCCTTTTCTATTTCGGAGGTGATTTCCGGATTGATTTTTTCGGACTTCAATATTTCATTCCACCCCAGGAGGGAGGTAAGCGGGGTCCCGATCTGATGGGCCGTTTCCTTTGCCATCCCTGCCCAGAGTTTATTTTGTTCGGAAGCCTTATTGGTTTTAAAGAAAAAGAAGATTACGGTGCCGAAGAGCAGAATGATCAAAAGCAGCGCAATGGGATAATATTTCAGTTTGTTGAGTACTTCAGAGTTTCCGTAATACAGGGTTGCCAGTTGTTCCCCCTGAAAATCAATAATAATAGGGGTGTTTTCATTCTGGAACCGTACTATTTTATCCCGGATCAACAAACTGTCTTCTGCGGAGACCCCCTCCATATTGTTGATTTTAAAGGACCCGTCCTGGTTCACCAATATCATGGGGGTGCTGGTATTATTCTGTAAGACTTTCAGGTGTAAGTTTCCCAGGTCCTGGTCTTCTGAAGAACGCAGCAACTCAGATTGGGCTGTAGCCCAGATTTCCATTTTAAAGCGCTCCTCTTCTTTGAATTTCTTGAAAAAACTATTGGTGTTCCACAGGATCAGGCTAACGATCACAAAGGAGGAGATCAGCAGAATTGCGTTGGAAATTTTTTTAGGCGGGTTAAATCGCATACTATGCCATATGGTCCTTAAAGATAACTTAATTTGCCGGGAATTGTTGTGGACTGTTGTCCGTATTCGCTTCCATTTCGGGGGTTTTTTACATACTTTTGTCAGACTATGGAAGAGCGCCTGTCCCTGAACCCATCTGATCTGGAAACCAGAGAACTCCATGCCTATTTACTGGGGGCTGTGGGCCCAAGGCCCATTGCTTTTGCCAGCACTATCGGAGCTGATGGTCAGCCCAATCTGGCTCCATTCAGCTTCTTTAATGTCTTTAGTGCAAACCCGCCTGTATTGATTTTTTCCCCGGCGCGGCGCGTGAGGGACAATACCACCAAGCACACCCTTGAAAATGTTCAGCAAAACAGGGAAGTGGTTATCAGTGTAGTGTCTTACGATATGGTTCAGCAGATGTCTCTGGCCAGTACTGAATACGGCAAAGGGGTAAATGAGTTTAAGAAAGCCGGATTTACCATGCTCCCTTCCGAAAAAATAAAACCTTTCAGGGTGGCCGAGTCTCCTGTTCAGTTTGAATGCAAGGTAACCAAAGTTATGGCCCTGGGAAAAGAAGGCGGAGCCGGGAACCTTATTTTTTCTGAAGTGGTAAAAATTCACATCAGTAACTCCATACTCGATCAGGACGGGCGGATTGATCCCTTTAAGCTGGACCTGGTATCCCGCCTGGGGGGAAATTGGTACAGCAGGGCAGCTGCAGGCCTCTTTGAGGTCCCCAAGCCGTTATCGAGCCTGGGTGTTGGGGTGGATGCTATTCCGCTGCAAATTCGGCAGAGTAAAATCTTGAGTGGTAATGACCTGGGGATGCTTGGAAATGTAGATTCCCTGCCATCGGCCCAGGAAGTTCAGCAGTTTTTGCAATCCAATATGGAAGCCCGCAGCGTTCTCAGTGCTGACGACCCGGAACAGGTCCATAAAAAGGCCAAGCAATACCTGGAACAAAACGACGTAAATGCTGCCTGGAATTTACTCCTGGCCGGGATGCAGGCGTAAAAAAATTAAAAATCAAATAGTTAACTAATTAGTAAGAATTTTTTAAAATGGAAATTGAAGGAACCATCAAATTAATAGACGAAACAAAAACATACGGAAGCAAAGGGTTCCGAAAAAGGGAAGTGGTAATTACAACAGATGAACAGTACCCACAGCACATCCTTGTGGAATTCATTCAGGACAAAACAGACCTGCTGAATGATTTCAAACCCGGCCAGCCAGTAAAAATCAGTATCAACCTCAGGGGAAGGGAGTGGACCAATCCACAGGGGGAAACCAAATATTTCAACTCCATTCAGGGTTGGAGGATAGAGAGTCTTCAGCAACAGGACGGATCCGGAGAAATGCCACCCGTTCCGCCCATGGAGGCCTTTGAACCTGCGGAAGACCTGAAGGAGGAAGATTACGACGACCTTCCATTTTAAGCATTCCCTGGTGCGGCATCTCTTTTTAAGGCAAAACAGGCCCGAAAGCCAAACAGATACTATCTGATATGTCTGTAAGCGGGTATATCGAAAGGCTGTTCAGGAAATTCCTGCCCTCTCCCTTTGCGATTGCGATCCTGCTTAGCCTTCTGACCCTGGTGCTTGCAACTGTTTTTGGAAGCTATCAGGAAGGAACCCCATCCTGGCAGGGTACCCTTAAAGCCTGGGAAGCCGGGCTGTGGAACAGGGGATTACTGGTTTTTGCATACCAGATGATGCTTATTCTGGTACTGGGGCATGTTTTGGTCCTTAGCAAACCCCTGGAAAGGTTAATCATCAGGATTACTTCCCTGGTGCGTAACGGCGCAGGAGCAGCCCTATTGGTGGCCAGCACAACCATGCTGGTTTCCTTTTTTAATTGGGGCCTTGGCCTGATTTTTGGGGCCATTCTGGCCCGTAAGGTGGGAGAGCATGCTCAGCGAAATCAGATAGCCATCAATTACCCGCTCATTGGTGCCTGCGGGTATCTCGGGCTGATGGTGTGGCATGGGGGGATTAGTGGTTCTGCGCCCATTAAGGCTTCGGAACCGGGGCACCTCAGTGGCTTGCTCAGCGGGGTGGTGCCGGAGGCCACGCTTCAGGCACTTCCGGAAGTTATTTCCAGTTCAGATACCATACTGAGCTGGTGGAACCTGATTATTTTCACTACTGTAGTGCTGCTGGTCAGTCTGCTGGCGTATTATCTGGGGAAAAAGGCCAAAACTGAGGTTTTTGAACTACCCGTTTACCACTTTGCTGAAAATACTGATAAAGAACCTGGCGGTGGTGCAGAACGTTTGGATCGTTCGCCCTGGTTTTCGCTGGTCTTTGCCCTGCTCATTTTTGTCGCCTTTCTGATCCAGTATTTGCCACAGCTGCAAGGGCTCAATCTGAGCCCGGACATGCTTAACTTTTTTATGCTGGGACTTGCCATTTTACTGCATGGAAACATTCGCAGGTTCCTCAGGGCAGTTGAGGCGGCCATAGGCGATACGGCCGGGATTCTGATTCAATTCCCGCTCTATTTTGGGATTATGGGGGTAATGACGGAAAGCGGGCTTATCCATCAGATTTCAGACTTTTTTGTACAGACCAGCAATTCCGTCACCTTTCCGATTTTTACTTTCTTCAGCGCCGGGCTGGTAAACATTTTTGTCCCCAGTGGCGGCGGGCAATGGGCCGTTCAAGGGCCGGTTATAATGCAGGCAGCTTTACAGTTGGGAGTGCCTTTGCCAAAAGCCATTATGGCGCTGGCCTACGGAGACCAACTAACCAATATGCTTCAACCGTTCTGGGCGTTACCCCTGCTTGGGATTACCCGTCTTAAGGCCAGGGAGATACTGCCTTATTCCATCCTTTTTATGCTGCTGGGAGGGACGATCTACCTGTTGGGTATTCTGATTTTCTGAGCAATTCAATACCTTTGAAATAAAAAATTTGTCCAGACCGCGCATTCCCGTACCCCTTTTAAGTGAGGCCCACGTTTTCCCGCCCGCTTCTAAAGCCAGTTCTGAAGGCCTGGTGGCAGTTGGAGGGGATCTGCATCCCGAAAGGCTCCTATTGGCATACCGATCCGGAATCTTTCCCTGGTTTAATACAGATTCACTAATTCTCTGGTGGAGTCCGGACCCCCGCATGGTATTATTTCCGGAGCGCCTGCGGATTTCCAAGAGTATGCGCAGCCTGATGCGCAAGGGAAGATTTCGCGTCACCCGAAACCGTTGTTTCTCTGAAGTAATTGCACAATGTGCACAAATCAATCGCAAAGGTCAGGACGGCACCTGGATTACCAACCGCATGCAGGAAGCCTATGACCAGTTACATGCGCTGGGCCATGCTGTATCTTACGAAGTCTGGGAGGATAAAAAATTGGTGGGGGGTTTATACGGGGTAGACCTCGGGGGTATTTTCTGTGGGGAAAGTATGTACAGTACGGTTTCCAACGCATCCAAGATAGCTTTTATTCATATGGTGGAAGATTGCAGGGCTAAAAACTATACCCTTGTGGATTGCCAGGTTTATACGGAACATTTGGAGAGCCTCGGGGCAGAAGAAATATCCAGGAAACAATTTTTGGAAATTTTAAAGGCTAATGTTGAGGGAAGTCAAAAAGACTAATACCTGTACCGTTTATTTGCTGGAACACCCCTGTGAATAGGATGAATAGATTACAAGAAATAACAGAAGGAAGGCGCTTTTAATATAAGACATGATCGTAATTGGCCGGCAACGCTTTTCTCAGTTTGATAAAATTCCCTTCACTGTCAAACATCACCTCGTATTCATTGTAGCCAGCTTCTTTTTTACCCAGTATGATCAATTCATATTTCAGCTCTGGCAGGAGCAGGTTCTGGAATGCTTTTTTCAGGGTCTCTGAATTCGACGAAAACGCATCTCTGGGGTATTGTTGCTGGATTTTTCGTATGCGATATTTCTCAAATGTAGCCTCAAGAAATAAACGGATAGCTTTATAGCTTGCGTTGGGCAGGTCTACCGCCTTAACGCGGATTTCCACATCTTCGAGGCCACCACTTTTATCAAATTCAATACTGTAATGAAGGCGGTCTTTTTTGAATTTAATTTCAAAACTCTGTTTAGAGGAATCTATTTCTTTATAAAAGCGTACCCTTCGTGCCTCGTTCAGGTACCCCTTAACGGCAGCGTAGGCAGATTCGGGAAATTGCGCTTTGCGAATTCGGAATTCACGCTCGTATTTTTCCTGGGCCAGCATAGGTATACCTACAATAAAAAACAGTGCGCATAATAGGTTAAACCTCTTCATAGCGAAAGCAACTTATTTCATGATCATTGACCATCCCGGTGGCCTGCATATGGGCATAGATAACGGTACTGCCCACAAATTTAAATCCGCGTTTTTTCAAGTCCTTACTGATTTTGTCAGATAGCGAGGTATTAGCAGGAGCTTTCGTGTAATCTACTACTTTATTTTTAATCGGTTTGCCATTGACAAAACCCCATATATACTTACTAAAGCTCCCGAATTCCTGCCGGACTTCCATAAATGCCCGGGCATTGGTAATTGTGGCTTTTATTTTCAAGCGGTTTCTTATGATCCCGGCGTCGTCCAGCAGCCTTGAGACCTCAGCAGGCCCGTATGCGGCTATTTTTCGAAAGTCAAACCCGTCTAAGGCTTTTCTGAAATGCTCCCTTTTTCTGAGGATGGTGATCCAGCTAAGGCCGGCCTGGAAGGTTTCCAGTACCAAAAATTCAAAAAGGGTGTCGTCCTGATATACAGGGACACCCCATTCTGTATCGTGATAGGCCTCGTAGAGCGGATCTCCTACGCACCAGCCACAGCGGTTTTTCTCCATGGCTTAAATGTAGGCCAAAATTTTTGAGACCGCAATTTAGTTGGCCGGGCGCAGTTCTCCTTTATCCTTTGCATCTGGCCAGATAGCAGTGATAGTCGGGAAATTTCTGAAGAATTTGCGACCGTCCTTGCGCTTTAAAGTAACTTCAGTCCCCCATTTGGTTTCCCTGAAGGACTGAACTACAACCAGCATACCTTCCACGGATTTCATGTCTGCAATTCCGCCGCGTTTAATAATGATATTTTTCCTGGGAAACTTAACGTATTCGAAGTTTCCTGATTCGGGCCTGTCAATTTTTAAGACCTGTCCCTGTTGCAACATGCTGGTTTGAGCCTGTACCTGTGATATCCCCGCAAATAATGCGAATATGATAATTATAGCGATCTTTTTCATGATATATTATTATATCGGTAGTGTGTCGTTAATATATTACGAATATACTAAAATAACTCCATATTATAAAACAATTACTACTGTTAAAAGGTGTTAAACTATTAGGATATGATAGCAATACTATTATATTTGCGATGTTTTATAAGATTTTTATGAAATATCTAATACAAAACCTGAAAATATCGGTAAACGAAAAAATTTACGTCAAGGACCCCGAGTCCTCCGAATTGGGGAAGCGAATAATACGGAACAGCATTGAACTGATCTCGGAAATTGGCTTTGAAAAGTTTACCTTTAAGAAGTTGGGAATGCGCATTGGCTCCAATGAAAGTTCTGTATACCGCTACTTCGAAAACAAGCACAAACTGCTGATCTATCTCAGTTCCTGGTATTGGGGCTGGCTGGAGTACCAGCTCGTACTCACCACCAACAGCATTGATGATGCAGAAGTGCGTTTGGATAAGGCCCTGGAAATGTTAACGCGCCCGGTGGAAACAGATCAGTCGTTTTCCCATATTAACGAGGTAGCCCTTCAGGATATACTTATAAATGAATATTCAAAATCCTACCTCACCAAGGAGGTGGATAATGAAAACAAAGAGGGCTATTTTGAAATTTACAAACGGATGGTCTTACGTCTTGGCAGTATGATTGAGGCGGTCAATCCGGACTATCCCTATCCGCTCAGTCTCTCCAGTACGGTTTTGGAGGGGTGTATGCACCAATATTTTCTGAAGGATCATTTTCCGTCCATTACCAATTGTATAACCCACGGAAGCCCCACGGATTATTTCAAATCCCTGGTCTTTTCAACCCTTAACTATACAAAATAATGCCAAAATCTATGTTGACATCCTGGCAGCGGCTGATTGGGCTGCTGACCCTTGAGAAGAAGGACGTTTTCCAGATCTTTTATTACGCCATCTTCGCTGGATTGGTAAACCTGTCGCTCCCTCTGGGGATACAGGCCATCATCAATTTAATTCAGGGGGCACAGGTCAGTACTTCCTGGATCGTGCTGGTGGTTCTGGTTACCCTTGGGGTGGGTTTTGTAGGAGCGCTGCAGCTAATGCAAATACGGATTATTGAAAACGTACAGCAAAAAATATTTACCCGTTCCTCCTTCGAGTTCTCCTACCGCTTCCCAAAAATCCGGATGAGCGAGCTCAGGAACTACTATCCGCCGGAGTTGGCTAATCGCTTTTTTGATACCCTCACTGTTCAGAAGGCGCTGGCTAAAATTCTGATCGATTTCCCGGCGGCCCTGCTTCAAATCCTTTTCGGATTGCTGCTGTTATCGTTTTACCACCCATTTTTCATCTTCTACGGCATACTATTGCTATTGCTGATTTATGTGGTATTCAAGTTTACAGCCCAGCGGGGGTTAGATACCAGCATCGAGGAATCCCGGAATAAATATCGGGTGGCACACTGGATACAGGAAGTAGCCCGCTCCATCATCAGCTTTAAACTATCCGGGAAGACTTCCCACGCCATTGATAAAAACGATGCGCTGGTAAGCGATTACCTGGAATCCAGGGAGAGCCATTTCCGTATCCTGGTCATTCAGTTTATTCAAATGATTGGCTTTAAGGTGCTGGTGACGGCCGGCCTTTTGCTAATTGGCGGATTGCTGGTACTGAATCAGGAGATGAATATCGGGCAGTTTGTCGCCGCAGAAATCATTATCCTGCTGGTGATAAATTCGGTTGAAAAACTGATCCTGGGACTTGAGACCTTTTACGATTTACTTACTTCCCTTGAAAAGCTGGGCGAAGTTGTAGACAAAACCCTGGAGCCAGTGGACGGAGAACGCCCGTTTAACCCCGAAGAAGGCTTTACCGTAGAGTTGAAAGACGTTACCTACCATGTTCCGGAGCGGGATAAGCTGATCATTGACCACGTCAATTTGAAGGTTACCCCTGCATGCATTGTTTTACTGCAGGGCCCGAGTGGTTCCGGTAAATCCACCTTGCTGAGGCTTATGACTGGGATATTGGAGCCCGACTCAGGGCAAATATTTGTGAACGAGGTTTCCCTGGCCGGGGTTAATCTGAATTATTACCGATCCCATTTGGGGAAATCCATGCCGGAGGAGTCTCCTTTTGAAGGCACCATTCTGGACAACCTCACTTTTGGCGATAAGAGCATCAGTAATGAGGTAATCTATTGGGCGCTGGAAAAAGTAAAGCTTTTGTCCTTTGTTAAGGAGCAACCCCTGGGGCTGAAGACGGTTATATACCCTGAGGGCAAGCAGGTCCCTTATACCGTTGGAAAGAAGCTGGTTTTGGCCAGGAGTATCCTGCGCAAGCCCAAATTACTGGTCCTGAAGGATCCTCTGGATCATTTTAATGCGGAAGAATCGGTTGAGATAATGGATTTTCTGACCGACCCGGCTAATGGATGGGCCCTGATTGTGGTCAGCGAAAACGAACGATGGGCCAGCCGTTGCAACCGTGTTGTACATATGAGTGAAGGTAAGATTATTAAAGAAAGTTGAAATGCTGAATATTTCACCAAATAAACTTAATGAAAAGGTAGACCTGATGCATTTCAGGGCTGCCCAAAAGGTATTCCACAGGAGGCATTACAAGCACTTCAGTCGGTTCCTGCTGGTTTCCTCATTAATAGGGTTTATCATACTCTTTTTGCCCTGGACGCAGAATATCAACGGGGAAGGATACCTTACGACCCTGAACCCTGACCAGCGACCCAATACGATTCAGTCGCCCATCCCGGGCCGGATTGAAAAGTGGTTTGTGCGCGAAGGGGACCTGGTACAGGCCGGAGACACCATACTGTTTATTTCAGAAGTCAAGAATGAATATTTTGACCCGCGACTGATAGAGCGGACCGGGAAGCAAATTGATGCAAAAAACCGTGCGGTAAGTTCGTATCAGGAAAAGGTAAAGGCGCTGGGCAGCCAGGTAGCCGCTTTGGAAAATGAGCGTAAACTCAAGTTGCAACAGGCAAAGAACAAATTGCTTCAGGCACATTTAAAGGTTACCAGCGACAGCATTGACCTGGAGGCGGCCCGCACCAATATTACCATTGCCCAAAGGCAGTATGACCGGACCAGTCAACTGGAGTCTGAAGGGTTGAAGGCAGTGACGGATGTGGAAGAAAAACGTCTGAAATTACAGGAGACCCAGGCTAAATTGATTTCACAGCAAAATAAATTGCTGGCCAGCCGCAATGAAGTTATCAATGCGCAGGTAGAGATTAGCCGTGTCCAGGCAGAGTATACCGAAAAGATCTCCAAGGCCCGGTCTGACCGTTTTACTGCCGAATCATCACAGTTTGACTCGGAAGCGCAGGTAACCAAACTGGAGAATGAATACGCTAACTATGAGCGCCGTACTGAATTGTATTACATCAGGGCCCCTCAAAGTGGTTACATCAACAAAGCCATCAGGTCCGGATTGGGCGAAACCTTCAAAGAAGGTGACCAGCTCGTTAACATTATGCCCATAAACTACGAAATGGCTGTGGAAACCTATGTGGATCCGCTGGATCTTCCCCTTATACATCTGGGTGAAAAAATACGGATTCAGTTCGATGGCTGGCCTGCCATTATTTTCTCAGGCTGGCCCAATGTTTCCTATGGGACATACGGGGGTACGGTTGTTGCGATAGAGACCTTTATAAGTGCGAACGGAAAATACAGGATCCTGGTAGCCCCGGACCCGGAGGACCATCCCTGGCCAAAGGAATTACGGGTAGGATCCGGCGCATATACCATAGCTCTATTGGAAGACGTGCCTATATGGTACGAATTGTGGCGACAGCTCAATGGCTTCCCCCCGGATTATTACAACCCATCCAAAATTGAAAAGCCGTCAACGGTTACAATGCAAGAAAAATGAGAAATGCGTTTTTTTACATATTTCTTCTTTGTCTCTGCCCGGCTCTGGAGGCCCAGCCCAGCGACAGCCTTGTGCTGGGCTACCGGGAGTATCTGGCGTATGTCAAAGAATTCCATCCGGTTGTAAAGCAGGCCGACCTGGTGCTCGGCCTGGCTGATGCCAATTTGCTGCAGTCCAGGGGTGGTTTTGACCCCAAACTGGAAGTGGACTACGACCGCAAGGAATTTAGTGGGACAGAATACTATGATCGTTTAAATGCCACTTTTAAAATCCCAACCTGGTACGGGGTGGAATTCAAAGGGCAGTTTGAACAAAATGAAGGGGATTTTCTGAACCCCGAGCGCACGGTTCCCACAGATGGCCTCTACAGCGCAGGAATTAGTGTTTCAGTTGGGCGTGGGTTTTGGATCAATGAACGCATGGCGACCCTGAGAAAGGCACGTTTTTTTGAGCAGCAAAGTGAGGCAGACCGGGACCTGCTGGTCAATGAGATCCTGTTTTCTGCTTCGGAGGCCTATTTTAGCTGGCTTCAGGCATATAATGATTTGCAGGTATTCCAGAATTTTCTGGAGAATGCCAGGGTGCGTTTCGAAGGGGTAAAGAGCAGTGCCCTGGCCGGAGATCGTGCCGCAATCGATACAGTGGAGGCCCGGATTTCCTTGCAGAATAGAGCCCTCAGTCTGGAACAGGCAAAGGTTAAACTGCGTAACAAATCACTTGAAGTATCAAATTTTATCTGGATAGGGGACGGGATACCCGTGGAATTGCAGCCGGATGTAAGGCCCGAATCTGATCCGGCAACCGCGGTGACTGAATTACTGGAGCTAAGGGACCTGAGCATGGAAAACTTTGCTCTTGGAGATCATCCCAAACTCCGTTCCCTGGATTTTAAAATAAGGGGCCTGGAAGTAGACAAGCAACTCAAGATTAACGGGCTGTTGCCTCAGATAGACCTGGAGTATAATTTTCTTACTGAAACCCCCGAACTGATACGCAGCTTTGAAACCCAGGAGTATAAAGGGGGAGTGCGTTTTCGGATGCCGTTATTCCTGAGAAAGGAAAGAGGGGCGCTCAAGATGGCTAAATTCAAGTTGAGGGATGCGGTTCTGGAGCGGGATTATACCCTTATCAGCATACAGAACAAAGCCCTGGCACTTTTTAATGAACTGGATTCCTTCAACCGGCAGAATGAACTGATCAGCCAGATCGTTTCGGATTACAGCCGTATGCTTGAGGCCGAAGAACGTAAATTCAGTTTTGGGGAGAGTTCCGTGTTCCTGTTGAATTCCAGGGAAAGAGCCCTCATCGATGCCCGTTTGAAGGGCAATGAGGTGCAGAATAAGTACCTGATGGCCAAAGCCAAACTATTCCGGGCACTCGCCATCAACCCGCTCGTAAATCCCTGAGCGGATCCCTTTGTAAGGAAAACGAATTTGTAACTACTTAAGGAGGGTTCAATTTTTATAACTACTTATGCGAACGGTAAATACAGAGAGTAAAACGGAAGTGGAGTTAATTGAGGACGCCCTCGGGGCAGCCATGGATTACAACAACTATTTGGACGAGCTTACCGATCAGGTTAATGAAGGCAAAACCTCAGGACCGGTACAGTCTGAGGCTTATGTTCATTACACCCTGCTCAACAGAAAGCGTATGCTCCGCTGGGATCGCACATTCCGACTCACAGACGAGGATATTGAAGAACTGGCGCATCTGAAAGAGCCCCTGATCTGGCTGGTGTTAACGGAAAGCTGGTGTGGGGATGCTGCTCCTGTTTTGCCGGTACTGAATGCCTTCGTGGAAAACAGCCCAAAAATTGACCTCAAAATAGTCTACAGGGATGAACACCCGGACCTTCTGGATTTATATCTCAGCAACGGGGCCCGCTCCATTCCCAAGCTTTTAATGCTGGAGGCCAAAACACTTAAGGTACTCAGTAGCTGGGGCCCCAGGCCGGCTGAGGCTCAGCGTATGACAGATGCCTATAAAACGGAACACGGGGGCTTGAGTCCGGAATTCAGGGAGCAACTTCAGAAATGGTATAACAAAGATAAAGGTCAGGAAATCAGAAAGGAACTCCTCGAATTACTTGCTTTGAAATAGGTAGGTAATGGTTCCGGGCTGTTCTGAGCGCTGGGCCGGGCTGAACCGGGCTTTTAAGGCATACGCAATGGCATTGTCGATGAGGCAGCCATTGGAGGTGGTGGAGCTTTTATTATAGTCGGCTTCCACTACAAACCCCAGCTTATCCACTTTTATATTAACAACCACCTTGCCTCCTTCAATGCAGGTATAGATAGGCGGCGGCAGCTCATAGGCAGATCGGTCTACAAGGGAATAGGATATGGAAGTCCGCCGTTCTGCAAGGTTGTTGGTGTACTCTTTTTTCTCAGCCTCTTTTTCGCCTATGAGCTGTTTTTTCTCTTCCCTCTTTTTCGCCAGTTCCCGTAAGGTGGAATTAAAGGCTTCAGAATCTCCAAGATAATCTTTGTTTTCCTCGGCTCCCATAAGCTCTTCCCTTTCGGCCATTATTTCTTCCAGGGTTTTTAGGGGTTCAGGGGCTCCATAAGTGGGCTTTGCGGTTTCATTGAAAGCCATATGGCTTTTGACGGGATCTGCTGCCTGAAGTTCCTCTAATTTTTTTTCTTCTTCTTCCAGTAAGGCTTCAATATCCTCATCTGCAAGGCTCATCTCAATTACGTACTCCTCTTTTTCACTACTGCCCAAATGCAGGTTAAACAGGGTCAATACCAGGATCGCCAGCGAAAAGCCGGTAATGATTAACGAAAGCTGGCTGCGGGTTAAATCCATATGCATATAACCGCTTTTTCCCCCTTTTATTTCATTTTCCTGATCCATCGATACTTACTGGATTGAATATCCCTTTTCCCTTAAACGTTCTTTAAACTGCTCAGGGCTTATCGCCTTATTTACGTCAAAAGATCCTATTTTGGTTCTTTTAAGGGCAGATAAATAGGCTCCGCTTCCCAGAGCTTTTCCAAAATCATGGGCCAGAGAACGGATGTAAGTTCCTTTGCTGCACACCACTCTAAAGGCCACTTCGGGAAGTTCAATGCGCGTTATTTCGAAGGTATCGATACGGATCCTTCTGCTGGGGACATCAACCTCCTTCCCGCTCCTGGCATATTCATATAAGCGCTTCCCGTCCTTTTTGAGGGCCGAGAAGACCGGGGGTTGCTGCAGGATTTCCCCGATAAATTCGGAGGCCATTTTTTCTATAACTGCTTTTTTCAGGTGTGCTGTAGGAAAATGGGCATCAGGCTCCGTTTCCATATCATAAGAAGGAGTAGTGGCCCCAAAGGTGAAAACACCTGTGTATTCCTTGGTCATATCCTGGAACTCCGGAATGGTCTTGGTCTTTTTGCCCGTACAAATTATGAGCAGGCCGGTGGCCAGCGGATCCAGGGTCCCGGCATGACCAACTTTTATTTTTTTGAGCGAAAAGGCTTTTTTAAGTGCCCATTTAATGGCGTTAACAGCCTGGAAAGATGACCATTTATAAGGCTTGTCTATCAGCAGGATTTGTCCTTCTAAGAATGCTTCTCTGGAAAATTCCAAAATATTGAGATTAGGGGCCTATGCTGTCCAAAATACCGAAACCATGGCAAGCAAGCCTACCACAAGACAATATACGGCAAAAAAGCTGAGTTTGCTGTTGCGAACCAGCCGGATCATCCAGGTGCATGCCAGCAAACCAGCCACAAAAGCCGCAACAAAGCCAGCAGCCATACTGCTCAGGTTTGAGCTCTGAAGGCTGAGGTCCCCGCTCAGAATATCCTTGGCGATCTTTCCAAGGATTAAGGGGACCACCATTAAAAAGGAAAAGCGGGCCGCCTTTCTTTTATCTACCCCCAGCAGTACGGAAGTTGCAATGGTTGCCCCACTTCTCGAGATACCGGGAAGCATGGCAACTGCCTGGGCAATTCCTATGAGTATCGAGTTCGGGAAGGAAACCGGTTTGTGGGTATTCTTTGCCCTGTCTGCCAAAAACAGCAAGAGAGCCGTAAGTATCAGCATGGCGCCCACAAAGGCAATATTTCCCCCAAAAAATGCTTCCAGCTGGGCTTCAAAAAAGAGCCCGACCAAAACCGCCGGCACCATGGATAGCAGTATTTTAAGGGTAAACCGGCTCTCCTCATTATTGGAAAACCTGAAGAGGCCACACAAGATTTCCCATACATCTTTGCGGAAAACAACCAGGGTACTTAGGGCTGTGGCAAAATGGAGAACAACGGTAAAAAGGAGGCTTTCTTCCGGCATGGAGGAGTCCCCCAGAAGGGCTTTTCCCAGTTCCAGATGTCCGCTGGAGGAAACGGGAAGAAATTCTGTGAGCCCCTGGATGATCCCCAGAATAATGGCGTCTATTACTTCCAATTATTTGGATTTACTTTTGTGTGGATTGGCCAGGATAGCATAGACTTCTATCCCCAGCCCTATCAAAACCAGGGTTGGAGCGAGTCGTATCCTGCGAAAATTAAAAATTTCAGGATTGAAAACGTTCGGATCATCACTGCCCCCTCCGGCCATCAGGATATAGCCAAGTGCAATAAAAGCCAGCCCGATAAACATCAGGATATAATTTTTACGCTGGAAAATAAACTCCTGCTGTGGCTTTTGCTGCAGCGAATTTTTGTTCTTTTTACTCATAGGGCAAATTTAGTAATATAAATCGTCTGTTCGCAGGTTCAGGAACCGCTGTGTTGCGAAATAGGTGCTGACCAGGGAAATGAGCAGGCCGAGGATAAAAACGCCGGAAAAAAGTATTGCCAGCATTTTCAGGTCCTGTAAAACTCCGAGCTGTGGAAAATTTAGGTCCAGATAATACAAGAGGCCAAACAACGCCACTATTGCCAGCAGTGCGCCAAAGACACCCAGTTTGATGTTGGTCCAGATAAAGGGCCGGCGGATAAAGGACTTGGTTGCCCCAACCATCTGCATGGTTTTAATGATGAAGCGTTTGGAATAGATAGAGAGCCGGATGGAGGAATTGATCAGTAAAACGGCAATAAGGGTGAATACCGCACTGGCGATAAGGATCCCCAGTCCGATACGCCTCACGTTTTCCGTAAGCAGGCTTATAGTGGGCCGGTCATAACTCACTTCTTCCACAAAGCTCCTTTTACCAATTTCAGCAGCAATAGAATCTACCTGGGTGGTTGAAACAAAGGCTGCGTTCAAATTGACATCTATGGAATTTTTAAGGGGGTTATAGCCCAGGAATTCCAGAAAATTTTCCCCGATTTCCTCACTGTGTTGTTCTGCGGCCTCTTCCTTGGATACAAATACCGCGGACTTTGTGTATTCAGACATCACCAGGCTCTTTTGCAATTCATCTATTTCCACCTGTTTGGCGGTATCCTTAAAAAACACTGATATCGCAATTTGTTCTTTGAAATGGTCGGCCAGTTTCTTGGTGTTGAGCACCAAAAGGCCCAGGATTCCAAGCAAGAACAGGACCAGGGCAATACTCAGGGTAACTGAAAAATAAGAAGAGATCAATTTCCGCCGCTGAAAGCGCTCAAACGATTTACTCATAGCCGTATATGAATATGTAAAAATAGGAAAGTATATGGATTCCGCTTATTTTTGCGCAGAATTAATAAAACGGGCGTATAAGCCCAAAAACATACCCCCTGGATGCATTACGATTTTAAGGAAATCGAAAGAAAATGGCAGAAACATTGGGCAGACAACAAAACCTTCAGTGCCCAATTCCCTTCCGAACAACCCAAATTTTATGTCCTGGACATGTTCCCCTATCCTTCAGGGGCGGGACTTCATGTAGGACATCCCCTGGGGTATATTGCCAGTGATATTTACGCCCGCTTTAAGAGGCATAAAGGATATAATGTATTGCATCCCATGGGATATGATTCCTTTGGCCTGCCGGCGGAGCAATACGCTATTCAAACCGGGCAACATCCGGCCATTACAACAGAGGCCAATATTAAGAGGTACCGGGAACAGCTGGATGCTTTGGGATTTTCCTTTGACTGGAGCCGTGAAGTACGCACCTCAGACCCTGCCTATTACCGCTGGACCCAGTGGGTATTTATGCAGTTGTATAACTCCTGGTATAACAAGGATACAGACAAGGCAGAGCCTATAGAATCCCTGATCAGTTCCTTTAAGCAAACCGGAAACCTTCAGATCAGCGCAGCATGTGACGAGGACACCCCGGAATTCAGCGCGGCTCAGTGGAATGATATGACTGAAGTGGAACAGGAGAAACTACTATTGAAATACAGGCTTACTTATCTGGCCGACACAGAAGTAAACTGGTGCCCGGCCCTGGGTACAGTACTGGCCAATGATGAGATCATTAACGGGGTTTCAGAACGCGGAGGCCATCCGGTATTACGGAAAAAAATGACGCAGTGGAGCATGCGTATCACAGCCTATGCCCAGCGTCTGCTGGATGGTCTGGATTCGGTTGACTGGCCACAGCCCCTAAAGGATTCCCAAACGAATTGGATAGGACGCTCGGTGGGTGCATCGGTCGTATTTCAGACACAGCCTTCTGATGCCCAACCTCAATCTTTCTCGATAGAGGTTTTTACTACCCGGCCGGATACGATTTTCGGGGTTAGCTTTATGACCCTGGCTCCGGAACACGAGTTGGTAGGTCCACTTACAACACCTGAGCAGCAAGCCGCCGTAAATGATTATATAGAGGCAACTTCCAAGCGTTCCGAGCGGGATCGCATGGCAGATGTAAAAACAGTTAGCGGGGTATTTACCGGTTCCTATGCCATACATCCCTTTACCAAAGAACCCATACCGATCTGGATAGGGGACTACGTGCTGGCCGGATATGGTACGGGCGCCGTAATGTCTGTCCCTTGCGGAGACCAGCGGGATTATGATTTCGCCAAACATTTCGGAATCCCCATCCCAAATATTTTCAAGGACGTCTCTATTGAAAATGAGGCCTTTGAAGATAAGGCAAACACGATAATTGCCAACTCAGACTTCATTGACGGCCTCGGACAGAAGGAGGCGAGCCGCAAGGTTATCTCTGAACTGGAAACCCTGGGCCAGGGAAAAGGAACGGTCAACTATCGCCTGAGAGATGCCGTTTTCAGCCGGCAACGGTACTGGGGGGAGCCCTTTCCGGTTTATTACAAGGCCGAGGGTTTGCCCAGTCTTATTCCTGAGCATTGCCTGCCCCTGGAATTACCGGAGGTGGAAAAGTATTTGCCTACCGAGACAGGGGAACCACCCCTGGGCAACGCCACACACTGGGCCTGGGATGTGCAAAAAGAGGCAGTAGTGGCCAACGACCTTATCGATTATAAAACGGTTTTTCCGCTGGAACTCAATACCATGCCGGGTTGGGCCGGGAGTTCACAATACTTTAACCGCTATATGGATCCGGGGAATAATAAAGCTCTGGTTTCCGAAGAAGCGAATGATTACTGGCAAGACGTAGACCTGTACATAGGGGGAAGCGAACACGCCACCGGGCACCTCCTCTATTCGCGATTCTGGCAAAAATTTATGTTTGACAGGGGTTGGGTAAAGCAACCCGAATACGCCCGAAAACTCATCAACCAGGGAATGATCCTGGGGACTTCGGCCCTGATTTATCGTATAAGGGGTACTGAAACCTACGTAAGCAAAGGGTTGGCTGAGCAACAGCAGGTAGATGAAATACGCGTCGATGTAAACCTTGTCAATGCTTCAGACGAGCTGGATATAGAAGCCCTTAAAGAATGGCAGCCGCAGTACCAGGAGGCCGAATTTGTTAAGGAATCAGGCAAGTTCCTCGTGGGAAGGGAGGTCGAAAAGATGTCCAAATCCAAGTTTAATGTTGTAAACCCGGATCTTATCTGTGAGGAGTACGGAGCAGATGCCCTTAGAATGTACGAAATGTTCCTGGGGCCCCTGGACCAATCCAAACCCTGGAATACGGCAGGGATCAGCGGGGTATTCGGATTCCTGAAAAAATTGTGGAGGCTTTATCATCAGGGACCGGAAGGGGAATTTTCAGTCTCGGATGCAGAACCTTCCAAAGACAGTTTGAAATCCCTGCATAAAACTATTAAAAAGGTTACGGAGGATATAGAAAACTTCTCTTTTAATACCTCTGTATCCACCTTTATGATTTGTGTTAATGAACTGGCGGCTTCCAAATGCAGGGAGCGGGCGGTGCTGGAACCGCTGGCGGTATTAATTGCCCCGTATGCCTCGCATTTAGCAGAAGAGTTGTGGCATAAGCTTGGAAATACAGCTTCAATAGCTAGGGCTTCCTATCCGGAATTTAAACCGGAATACCTTGTTGAAAGCAGTAAGGAATATCCGATTTCCTTTAACGGAAAAATGCGCTTTACCATGGAATTACCCCTGGACCTGACTAAGGAAGAAATTGAGGCAGCCGTCATGGCGCATGAAAAGACGCAACAGCAGCTCGCCGGACGGACCCCTAAAAAAGTGATAGTGGTTCCGGGCAAAATCGTGAATATTGTGGGATAAGTTTGCTGCCCGCCACGGGAAAGACGATCTTTAGGAAGATCATTCACCCTTTTTGGAAAATGTTGAATTTTTGGGCCTGGTAGCAGCTTGCTGCACTACGGCGGCATTTATGCCGCAGGTGTATCGCGCCTGGAAATCAAAGTCTGTCCGCGACATCTCCCTTTTTATGTACCTGGTTTTTCTAACCGGAACCATCCTTTGGTTTATATATGGAATACTGATTTATAGTATTTCAATCATCCTGGCCAACGGGATCACTTCAATCCTGGCCTTGATTATCATTTATCTAAAACTAAAATATCGATAAACGACACTTAACGATTTGATAATATATTTGATCATACCCCTAAAAAATAGGGGGGTCAAACCAAAAAATAAGTGTTTTTATATTACGGACCCCCTAAATTTTATCGATTTTATTTCTAATAAAGTAAAAAATACAACATCTTTACATCAAAATCATAATATTCAAACTAATGGTAATTGGTATTCCAAAAGAAATTAAGAACAATGAAAGCCGCGTAGGGATGACCCCTGCCGGAGTAATGGAGCTCATTCGTTATGGACATACAGTTCATGTTCAGTCTGGTGCAGGAATCGGCAGCGGCTTTACGGATGAGGATTACAAAAAGGTAGGAGCTCATGTACTGGACACTATCGGCCAGGTGTATGCAATCAGCGATATGATTGTAAAGGTGAAGGAGCCTATTAGGGAGGAGTACCCGCTCATCCAGAAAGGCCAGATTGTTTTTACGTATTTCCACTTTGCCAGCTGCGAAGAACTCACTGAAGCGATGATAGCCAGGAAGGCTGTTTGTATTGCGTATGAAACGGTTGAAGATGCCGATGGCAATCTGCCTCTTCTGACACCCATGTCCGAAGTTGCAGGCAGGATGGCTATTCAGCAGGGGGCAAAATTCCTGGAAAAACCGGTCAAAGGAAGAGGGGTATTGCTCGGAGGTGTACCCGGCGTAGCCCCTGGCAGGGTTTTGGTACTGGGAGCCGGAACGGTGGGTATTCAGGCTGCAAAAATGGCAGCTGGTTTGGGAGCCCATGTTACCATAATGGATGTAAGTATGAAGAAGTTACGCTTTGTGAATGATGTTATGCCCCCTCATGTGGTGACTGAATTTTCCAATGAATACAATATCAGAAAACACATAAGGAACCACGATCTGATTGTGGGAGGTGTATTGCTGAAAGGAGCGCGGGCCCCGAAACTGATTACCCGCGATATGCTCAAAGAGATGAAGCCCGGAACAGTTATAGTAGATGTTGCGGTAGATCAGGGAGGCTGTGTGGAGACTTCCCGCCCCACCACCCATGAAGACCCGATTTTTATTATCGACGACGTGGTGCATTACTGTGTGGCTAACATGCCCGGAGCCGTTCCATATACATCCACAATCGCATTGACCAATGTAACCCTGCCCTATGTCCTGAAACTCGCAAACCAGGGTTGGGAAGATGCCTGCCAGCAAGATCCTTTATTGGGCAAAGGGCTTAATATTGTTTTAGGGAAGGTGGTTTATGACGAAATAAGAGTCCCCGAGGAACCCGTTGCGGCGCTTGCAGGCTGAAAAGCGGCAAAATGTCAGGTTTGATAATTAGAATCCGGTCAGATACATCGATTGCGTATTTGGCCGGATTTTTGATTGCTTTAGATTACTTTTGAAATGGAAAAACAGATGCAACTATGTACGGATATTATATATTAATCGGAGCTATAGCGCTGATCAGCTGGCTGGTCAGCCGGAAACTAAAGAATAAATTCAGGCATTATTCCAAAGTACACCTGCAAAATGGGATGAGCGGGGCCGAAATTGCCGAGAAAATGCTGGCAGACCACGGGATTCGCGATGTGAAAGTTATCAGCACAGCAGGAATGCTCACAGACCACTACAATCCCGCCAATAAAACGGTAAACCTCAGTGAGGGGGTTTATAATCAGCGCAATGCCGCAGCTGCAGCCGTAGCCGCACATGAATGCGGACATGCTGTTCAGCATGCCCAGGCCTATGAATGGCTTACCCTGCGCTCACGCCTGGTACCGGTTGTAAGCGTAACCTCAGGTATGTCTATGTGGGTTGTTTTTGGGGGCCTTATGCTGGGTGCTGCTGCAGGAGTGGGATTTGGCTACTGGGTAGCTGTTGCAGGGCTAATCATGATGGGGCTTGCAACCCTTTTCAGCTTTATAACCTTACCGGTGGAATACGACGCCAGCAACAGGGCCCTTGCCTGGTTAAAGCGAAAGAATATGGTGACCCAGCAGGAATATAAAGGCTCTGAAGATGCCTTGAAGTGGGCTGCGCGAACCTATTTGGTAGCTGCAATTGGCTCTTTGGCAACTTTGGTGTACTGGGGACTCCAGGTATTAGGCGGACGAGATTAAATACTGATTTGCCTATCGATTTGCTGATCCAGTGAAATGAAGGTCTCGGTTCTCGAAACCCCTTCAATTTGCTGGATTTTTTTATTGAGTAGCTGCATCAGGTGTTCATTGTCTTTGCAAAGCACCTTAATGAGGATAGACCAGTTGCCGGTAGTGTAATGGCACTCCAGGATTTCAGGAATTTTCTGAAGCTCTTTGACGGCTGCCGGGTTGCTCATGGCCTTATCCAAAAAGATCCCGATATAGGCCATGGTTGTATAGCCAAGGATTTTAGGGTTGATGCGAAACTGGGAACCGGCAAGCAGGCCCGATTTTTCCAACTTTCGAAGTCGCTGGTGGATGGCTGCACCTGAAATTCCGATTTTTCGTGCAATCTCCAAAACGGGCGTACGGGCATCTTCCATCAGGTATCTGAGGATTTTCTTGTCAATACCATCTATATGCAGGCCTTTGTCTGTGGCTTTCATACGCCTAAAGATAGGATAATTCTACGGATGCTAACTGGCAACTGAGTCCGGGTTATAGCCCAGGTAGGGCACCTCAAATTCATTAAATGCGACCCCGTAGGTCTTCAATTCCCTTAAAATGGGGTCGTATACTTCCTTATGGATGGGAATCTGCACCCCGGGCCGGGTAATCTCTCCGTTTAAAATCAGCAGGCAGGCCATGGCCACCGGGAGCCCCACCGTTTTTGCCATTGCAGTTAATTTTGGGTTTTCGCCCAGTACTACCGTGTTGGAATCTAGCTGATATTTCTTCCCGTTCAGTTCATATCCGAATTTATGATACATGACAATCATATCGCGATCTTCGGGCCCCAGGGTCCAGCTTTGTTCCAGGATTTCCTGTAAAATCTGGGCAGGAGTACCGTTGGCAGTGGTAATGGTCTTGTCTGCATCAAAAAGGTTGATTTCCACTAATTTTCCCCATATCACATCGTCCTGGTCTATTTTCAGGTAATGGCGAAGCTTTAATTCAACGGAATCTGTTGGGGAATACGGGAGGAACAGGTTTGTAAATTCCCGGAAAGACATGCCTTTTGAATTTTCTATGTGGTAATCGTCATCGGTCATCCCCAGCTGAACGAAAATGTTCCATGCCCGGGAGAAGCCAACCCTGCGCATGGTACCCCGATAAAGAGTAAGGGCTTTACCCAGCCCATAGGCTTCCCGATAACTGAGCGAGTCCCTGTTCGCGTAAGCTTCAAAGGTGCCGTATCCCTCTATTTCAAGGAATTCCGTCCGTCGGAACAGCTTGTGATAGGGGATGTATTTATAGGTTCCTTCCTGAATAAATTTAGCCGCTCCGCCCTGTCCTGCAACTACCACATTTCGGGGGTTCCAGGTAAACTTGTAATTCCAGAGGTTGGTGTCGCTCTCTGGAGCAACCAGGCCTCCGGTAAAGGATTCGAAAAGCAGCATTTTCCCGCCTTTCTTTTTGATGCGGTCGATCACTTCCATGGCGCTCATGTGGTCGATTCCGGGATCCAGACCAATCTCGTTCATAAAAATCAGCTTTTTGGAACGGACCTGCTCGTCCATTTCTCGCATTTCCTTACTGACATAGGATGCCGTAACCAGGTTTTTTCCAAACTCCAGACAATCTTTGGCCACTTCAATATGTAAGCGGGCAGGTAACATGGAGATAACAATAGCTGCTTCCTGAATGGCTTTCCTTCTTTCAGTGCCTCTGGAGATATCCAGGGCAATGACTTCCGTGCGCTGGTGGTTTTGGATACTCTCCGAAAGGGTTTCGGGCTGCTTGTCAGCAATGCAAATCAGCAGGTCCTGTTCTTCTGATTTATCCAGGAGGTACTGCATAAGATAGGCGGTAGACTTACCCGCCCCTATAACTAAAATCCGTCTGCTCATGAGGGAAATTGGCAATTTATGGTTGGAATACGAAGGTATCAAATTGTTACATTTGCATGAAAATTCTCCATTGTAGTTATGAACAAAACTATTTTGATTACTGCAGGTTTTCTGGGTATTACAGCTGTGGTTTTGGGAGCCCTTGGGGCACATGCCCTGGCAGAGAAACTTCCTCCGGCTGCCCTGAAAAGCTTTTCTACGGGGGTTGAATACCAGATGTTTCACGCCCTGTTTTTACTTTTTCTGGGGAGCACAGACAAACTGCTGATAAAACATAAAAAAGCTATTTTCTGGCTGATCTTTGCAGGGGTGATATGCTTTTCCTTTTCGATCTACGGGTTGAGCACACAACCCCTGAGCGGGCTTCAACTTGGAAGCATAGCCCTTGTAACACCTTTGGGGGGGCTGTTTATGATTTCAGGCTGGGCATTGCTGATTTACCGTGTTTTTCGGTCTTTGACCTAACTAATTAAAAAAATGAAGCTTTTGGGGAGGATTTTTTCTAATTTTGCCCAACATAAAAACAACTTCTATGAGTACAACCAGCCAAAATACGAAATCGATTTCGCTGGAAAAGCTGGGTCTGCTTTCAGACCGGATTCATTATCAACTCACAGCTGAGGAATTGCATGATCTAAGCCTGTCTATGGATTTGGGAAGAGAGGCAGATTCCGGAGCACTGGCTGTCAGTACAGGGGAATTTACCGGACGCTCTCCCAAAGATCGTTTTATAGTAAGGGATGATGTAACCAAAGACAAAGTTTGGTGGGGCCCCATTAATATTCCCTTTGAGCCGGAACAGTTTGACGCGCTGTATCTCAAGGTTATCAACTACTTAAACGATAAGGAACTTTTTGTACGGGATTGTTTTGCCTGTGCCGATCCGCAATACCGTATGGGCATCAGGGTGATCAATGAATACCCCTGGTCCAATCAGTTTGCCTACAATATGTTTATCCGGCCGGAGGAAGAAGAGCTGGAAGATTTTGAAGCGGAATGGACCGTAATCAATGCCCCGGGTTTTACAGCTGATCCGGATGTTGACGGTACGCGCCAGCATAATTTCGCAATTCTAAATTTTAGCAGGAAAATTGCCCTGATAGGGGGAACAGGATATACGGGGGAAATTAAAAAAGGGATATTTTCCGCACTTAATTTTATCCTTCCGGTTTATAAAAATACCTTGCCCATGCATTGTTCAGCCAATGTGGGTGAAGATGGGGAAACAGCCATCTTTTTTGGCCTCTCCGGTACCGGAAAAACAACCCTTTCTACGGATCCTACACGCCGGTTGATCGGGGATGACGAACACGGCTGGACCAGTGAAAACCGCATCTTCAACTTTGAAGGGGGATGTTACGCCAAAGTAATCAACCTTTCCGAGGAGAACGAACCCGATATTTTCAGAGCGATTAAAAAAGGTGCCATCCTCGAAAATGTAATACTGGATGAGGAAGGGGTTGTAGATTTCTCAGACACTTCAATTACCCAAAATACCAGGGTGAGCTATCCTATTTACCACATCAAAAACAGGCAGGTTCCCTCTTTCGCCACAAACCCGAAACACATCTTTTTCCTTACGGCTGATGCCTTTGGGGTACTGCCTCCAATATCGAGGCTGACCCCGGCCCAGGCGGCTTACCATTTCATTTCCGGTTATACGGCAAAAGTGGCGGGAACCGAAGCAGGGGTCGATGAACCCATCCCGTCATTCTCCGCTTGTTTTGGTGCCCCTTTTATGCCGTTGCATCCCACAAAATATGCCGAAATGCTCAGCAGAAAAATGAAGGAGGCCGGGGTGAATGTGTGGCTTGTAAATACCGGATGGACCGGCGGGCCTTATGGAGTAGGAAGCAGGATGCCACTGAAATATACCAGGGCTATGATTCATGCAGCACTCAGCGGTAAGCTTGGGTTATACACCTATGACACTTACCATATCCATTCCGTATTCGGGGTGGCACAGCCCAGAACCTGTCCGGGAGTACCAACCAAAATTTTGAGCCCAAGGGCTACCTGGAATAATGATGATGCCTATTACAAAACGGCTTTTAAACTTACCAATGCATTCCGGGAGAACTTTAAGAAGTTTGAGGAGTACGCCAGTGAAGAGATAAGAAGGGGCGGGCCCCAGCGATATGCGTTCTAAATGAAAAAGGCTTCCGATTGGAAGCCTTTTTTTATTTCTTGTTTACACTGGTAATATATTTCTGAAGCGCCATGGTCATTGAAGGCGTCTCAGGTGTTGGCGCCTTGATATCAATCCTAAGGCCTGCATCCGTAGCTGCATTCACCGTAGAATTCCCAAAGACGGCAATACGTGTATTGTTTTGCTCAAAATCAGGGAAGTTTTTGAGAAGCGATTCTATCCCGGACGGACTGAAAAATACCAGTACATCGTAATATACATCCCTCAGGTCAGACAAATCGCTGATCACTGTTTTATAAAAGATACCCCGGGTCCAGTCTACCCCGACCTTTTCAAGAACTTCAGGAATTTGAGGTTTCAGTGAATCTGAGGATGGGAGCAGGTAGGTTTCGTCTTTATACTTTTTAAACAGGGGCTGCAAATCTGCAAAATTGCGCTTTCCCACGTATATTTTTCGCTTGCGGTACACTACGTATTTCTGCAGGTAGTAAGCTACTGCTTCCGACTGACAGAAATATTTCATACTGTCGGGCACCTTAAATCGCATTTCCTCCGCAATTCGGAAAAAATGATCAACAGAGTTACGACTGGTTAATATGATGGCGGTGTAGCGCGACAGATCTATCTTTTGCTGCCGGACCGCCTTGGCATCTACCCCTTCCACATGAATAAATGGCCTGAAATCTACTTTGACCTTCTCTTTCTCAATGAGCCTGGAATATGGGCTATTCTCCATTTTTGGTTCCGGCTGGGACACCAGAATCGTCTTTACCTTCATATAATCAGTCTTTTAGCAAATTTAGAACAAGCAAAAAGGGTGCAATTTCAAGTGTGCAAAGGTACAAAATAAAATAGAAAAAGTGCAGAGCAATCAACTTTTGATGAATTTTCAAAAGGGCTATCCAACCGATTGCGTTTATAAGGATTATTAAGAATATAGCTGTTAAAACCACTGATTTATTGCCGGGGAGCATATAAGCCAGGAATACACTTGCCAGGAACATGATAAGAGCACTGTAGTTGAAGTAAGTACTCTTGATAAAAACCAGAGACTCCATCAGTTTATCGGTATTAAAAATATACCCGGCTGTGAGTTGCAAGCTGAATTTAAGAAAAAGGAAAATAAAAACACCTCCTGTAAAATATAAAAAGGCTACTGCTGTATCGGGGAATGCGTCTTCAAAAAAGGCTGCTGATCCCAGTGATAGAAACAGCCCCATCGAGATAATCGAAAACAAGCTAAGCGCCAGGTGGAAACCGTTCAGGAGTAAACCTTTCTTATTATAGAGAAACAGGTATTTGTTATTAAAAGGCAAAATGATGAAATTCAGGAACCGGCTATAGAAAAAAGACTTGGCAAAAACCAGGCAAAGCAGTCCCAGGAATAGTACGGCAGTTATCCAGTCAATAGCCGGTATGCTTCGTTCCAGAGCTTCCATTATTTTTCGATTTTCTGGTTAGCCCCGTTTAACCCCCAATACAGATTCTCTCTGGCAAGGCTAGCCCTGAAGTAGGTTGCGTCCTTAATTTTTGTTTCGGGAAATACAAAGGAGAAATAGGTGCTGTCCCGACTTTGCAAAACGGCTTTTCCCGGATCGCCCGGGCTTGGTGCAACAGCAACAAATTCCTTTACTTTTTTATACCGGTCCAAAAAGGCTACCCCAAATTTCAATTCTTCCAAAGGAATATCGAATGGGTATGGATTGTACAGCCACATCCGGGCTGTTTGCCCTGCTTGCAGAGTATGCTCCGGTTCCACCCCGGCCTGTATCTGCCGGTAGGATCTGAAAGAATCTACAAAATAGCCGTAACGTTTTCTCCCCTTTCCGTCCACATAGTAGAGCGGCCTTTCTGCCCTGCTCTTGGGGACATAAAAGATCCGCTGCCCCTGCACCCCTTGCTCTGAATCATCGATAGAGTATTGGTTTTTTCTGTAATAAATATTGTTGAGGCTAAATGAGCGATTCCCTGAGTAAAAGGCATACATAGAGGCCAGTCTGTAGGAGTTTTCAAAAACCACGGGATGTTCCCCAACGACTTCTTCGAGGCTGGCAACCCATTTTTTATTTCCGTGGGATTCATACCGCACAGGAAATAGAGGCTCGTAAACCAGGCCCGCCCGAAGGAACAAAAGGATCAGGACATTGGCAACAGACAGGCGGAAGAGCCATTTTCTGAATTTTTTATGATCCATTGCATAATATACCACCATCAGGGCCATGGGGATGCAAATGACAATAAGCCATTGGGTCTGTACTCTCCTTTGAAAACTTGAAGCGAAAAAAAAGATGAGGATGCCGTAGGTGATAAATTTCAGGGCACGGTTAAAGGGATCTTTGCCCGGAAACCTGTAAAGCGCCCAGTAGGCTAATGGAAAGGTAAGTCCAAAAAGGGTTATCAGGTTCAGAAAGTACCCGGCGGTAAACTTGGTAAAACTATACGCCTGGTTTGGCCGGTCAAAGAGATGGTATTTTATGGAAACCAGATCCTGCTCAACCAGCCACCAAAGGTGGGGGGTATAACACAATAGGGAGACTGCTAAAGCTATCCAGGCCTTAGGGTCCTTCAGGAGCTTCAGGTTGGAAAGCAACAAGAAAATAATTACCAGGGCTGCATGGTATTTACTGTACATCAATCCGGCCATTACCAGGCCCAGCAAGACGGCATTGACGGTATCCGGCCGGTGGAGGAAGTTTCTGTATTGATACAGGAACAGGGCTGTAAAGAACAAAAGAGGCGTGTCCGGCAGGCTTAAAAAGCCATATGCGTGCAATAGTGGGATGGAAATGAGCCAGATAAAGCAAACCCAGACAGATATGGCTGCCTTTTTGAAACGGATCATTTTCCAGAGCAACCAGAGGGTGCCCACCCCCATCAGGCAGGAAATAAAACGCACCCCGAGTTCTCCCTCAAACAGCAGCCCGCCCAGCGCTATCATCCATGCAACCATGGGTGGGTGGTCAAAATACCCCCAGGAGACATTCTGTGCATAGTACCAGTAATATGACTCATCGTAAATGAGCTCGGTCGCGAAAGCCTGCAGCAGATTTAAAAGAAACAATGCCCCTAGTAGCATATAGAACAGCCGCGGGGATAAGTGTCTCATAGGCGTCAAAATTCGGTCAAAGTTACAAAATCTGGCAAAGGCTTATCGGCCTGTCTCTATAAAAATCAAAGCGGCAGACCAGAGGGCGTTTTAAAATTGGTATTTTTGGCAAAAATCCCGGTTTGTATGTCGGAAGGACTGGTAATTATACCCACTTACAACGAAATCGAAAACATCGAAGCAATCATTAAAGCGGTTTTTGAGCTGCCCAGGAGATATGATGTTTTGATAGTGGACGACAATTCCCCTGACGGAACGGCTCAAAAAGTCCTTGAATTACAACAGCAGTTTCCGGAATCTCTCTTTCTTGAAAGACGAGAGGGTAAAACAGGACTGGGAACTGCATATATCCACGGTTTTAAATGGGCTTTACAGCGATCTTATGAATATATTTTCGAGATGGATGCAGATTTTTCGCATCGTCCGACCGATCTGCCCAGACTTCACAGGGCATGCCTGGACGGTGCGGATATGTCTATTGGATCGCGTTATAAAAAAGGTGTAAATGTGGTAAACTGGCCCCTGAGCAGGATACTGTTATCTTACGGGGCTTCTTTCTATGTGAAGATCATTACCGGAATGCGGATACACGATCCCACTGCAGGCTTTGTTTGCTATCACAGAAAGGTACTGGAAGCCATAGACCTGGATGCCGTTCGTTTTATAGGCTATGCTTTTCAAATCGAAATGAAATACAGGGCCTACCGGAAGAAATTCAGGATTCAGGAAGTCTCAATCGTTTTTACGGATCGTGAGAAGGGGCAATCCAAAATGAGTAAAACAATCGTTTGGGAGGCTATCTTCGGGGTAATGAGTATGAGGCTTCGAAGTCTGTTTAACAAAAATGGGTTTTAAATGAAAAAACTGCTTTTAAAAAATGCACGCCTGGTCAATGAGGGCCAGATACGGGAAGGAGATGTGTTAATTGACGGGTTGTATATCAGCAGAATAGGAAGTGACCTTTCAGAACCGGAGACGGAAGTCCTGGATTTGGAGGGAAAATTTCTGCTTCCGGGCCTGATTGATGACCAGGTGCATTTCCGGGAACCCGGCCTGACACATAAAGGGGATATTGCCTCAGAGAGCCGGGCAGCAGTAGCCGGGGGTATTACCAGTTTTATGGAACAACCCAATACAGTCCCTCAAACAACGAGCATTGAAAAACTGGAAGAAAAATTCAGTATTGCCGCCAAAAACGCCTTTGCCAATTATTCCTTCCTCTTCGGGGGTACCAACGATAACCTCGAAGAATTAAAACGACTGGACAAACGCAGTTGCAGTGGGGTAAAGCTGTTCCTCGGGTCTTCAACCGGGAATATGCTGGTAGACGATCAGCAGGTTCTGGAACAGATATTCCGAAGTACGGAAATGGTCATTTCAACACATTGTGAAGATGAGCCAACCATTCGTAAAAATTTAGCCCAGTACAAAGAACTTTACGGAGAGGATATTCCGATGGACTGCCACCCGAAAATAAGGAGTGCTGAGGCCTGTTATCTCTCCTCTTCCCGCGCCATCGACCTGGCCAGGGAAACGGGGGCACGGCTTCATGTCTTTCATTTGTCTACCGGCAGGGAAACCGCATTATTCCGGAATGATATCCCGCTTTCCCAAAAGAAGATTACAGCTGAGGTCTGTATACATCACCTTTGGTTCTCCGAGGAAGATTACAAGGAAAAGGGAAGCCTTATCAAATGGAACCCGGCTGTGAAATCGGCAACCGACCGGGATCAGCTGTGGGAGGCGCTCCTGGATGACCGCATAGATATTTTGGCTACCGACCACGCCCCGCATACTTTGGGAGAAAAACAAAATCCCTATACCTCTGCTCCTTCCGGCGGTCCACTGGTACAGCACGTGCTGCCGGCACTAATGGAAAAAGTCGGGGAGGGAAAGATCAGCCTTGAAAAGGTGGTTCAAAAAATGTGTCACAACCCGGCCATCCTTTTCCAGCTAGAAAAGAGGGGGTATCTTCGGGAAGGCTATTTTGCAGATTTGGTTGTAGTGGATCCCAATAATCCCTGGACGGTAAGCCCGGATAATATCCTGTATAAATGCGGCTGGTCTCCTTTTGAGGGTCAGCGCTTCAGTTCGCGAATTGTACACACCTTTGTAAATGGCCATATGGCCTATAATCAGGGATCGATTTCCCCTCAGCGGAATGCCCGAAGATTAACCTTTGACCGATGAAGCTGAAAACCTGCTTATTATTGCTCTTTCTTGTTTCAGCTGCTTGCAGTGAAAAGCTGGTTGAAAAGCCGGAGAACCTTATCCCCGAGGAGAAGATGATATCTGTTTTGTACGATATGGCCCTGCTGGATGCCATAAAAAGCAGTCATCCCCAGGTTATTGCCAGAAACAAGGTTTACGTAATGGACTTTCTGTACGAGAAGTATGGTATAGACAGCCTTCAGTTCGTTAAAAGTGATTTATACTACGCCTCCATCCCGTCTAAATATCAGGCTATTTACAAAGCGGTGGAAGATCGGTTGTCCCGGGAGCGTGACAGCATAACCAATCTTATTCAGGAAGGGAAGAAGGATACAGAAATAAATGAACAGGCCGATAAGTGGGAAGACTAAGCCCCGGAGGAATCCTTAAAGTGCCTGGAACAAATCTGCAGGACATCGTCAAGGGGTTGAAAATCCATGGAAACCGCTTTGCAAATCTTACGGTTATCGTATTTCTTCGGATTTTTTAAGGAGTGTGCCACCGCTTTGCTGAGCTGGCGTTTTCCTCCGCTGAAGGCGCATCTCAACCAATCTGCCCTCCAAAGGACCTCCAGCATCCAGGCTCTCAATTCTTTTTCAGGGGGGGCCACCCCCAACAGCTTCGAAATAGCGTCGAACACATTTTTAAAATGCAGGTTTTCGCCTACCAGTATAAACCGTTGCTGGTAGATCCCGGATTCCATTAATTTCCGCATGGCCTTTACCACATCCCAAACACCTACAAACCCTGTGCCTCCTGGCGGGTAGTACTGCATTCCCGATGCCAGGCGGGTAAAAAACCAACCGCTGCCCCTGCGCCAGTTTCCTGGTCCGAAAATAACCCCCGGATTTACGATTGCAATTTTCAAACCTTCTTCGCCGCCCCGCCAGACTTCCATCTCTGCAAGGTATTTACTGGTAGCGTACACATTGGAGTGGGCCGCATCCCAATGGTTCTCCTCGTCCAGTAGGTCTTTATTGCCTGAAATAGTGGCAATGGAACTGGTATAGCACAATTGATCTACGCCTTTAGCAAGGCACATGTTTACAATGTTTGCAGTACCCTCGTAATTGGCCTTCAGAAGCTTTTCTTCGTTTTTAGGATCGAAGGAGATATAGGCTGCCGTATGGTAGACTGTTTTAACGCCTTCAAAAGCCTTCTCCAGAGACGGGATTTCGGTTATATCACCGGCTACCCATTCAATCTTTTCGAAAAGGGAAGAACCCTTCTCCCCATACCACTCAAAGAGTTCCTTAACCTGATCTATTTTGGTAGCGGTTCGGTACAGTGCCCGTATTTTTTCCCCATCCTCTGCCAGGGCATATAACAGATGACTGCCAACAAGCCCGGTTGCTCCTGTTACTAAAACCATGATCTAAAATTAGGCATTCATTGGATATCTGCGACAATACAAAATACTAAAGCCCCTATTTAATTATATTTGCTGCGAAAAATCACGATTGATGAATTCCAATTTTGTAAGTGAATTGAAGTGGAGGGGCATGTTGCACGACGCCATGCCTGGGACAGAGGAACACCTGCTTTCCGAAATGCATTCGGCCTATGTGGGGATTGACCCGACGGCAGATTCGCTGCATATCGGCCATCTGGTAGGGGTGATGATGCTCAGGCATTTCCAGCTTGCCGGACACAAACCCATTGCCCTTATCGGTGGGGCAACAGGGATGATAGGGGATCCTTCGGGGAAGTCTTCTGAACGAAATTTGCTGGATGAAACCACCCTCAGACTGAACCAGGAAGCCATTAAAGAACAACTCTCCCGTTTCCTGGATTTTGACAGTGAGGCTGCCAACGCGGCCATCCTGGTCAACAATTACGATTGGATGAAGGACTTTAGTTTCCTTGAATTTATCCGGGATGTGGGTAAACATATCACGGTAAACTACATGATGGCCAAAGACTCCGTGAAAAAACGATTATCAGAAGATTCGAAAGAAGGGATGTCCTTTACGGAGTTCACCTACCAACTGGTACAGGGTTATGACTTTTTATATCTGTACCGCAATTATGGATGCAGCCTTCAAATGGGAGGTAGCGACCAGTGGGGGAATATAACAACCGGGACGGAACTGATACGCCGTATTGAGGGAGGAAAAGGATACGCCCTCACCTGCCCGCTGATCACCAAGGCAGACGGCACCAAATTCGGAAAAACAGAAAGCGGGAATGTGTGGCTGGATGCCCACCGCACCTCTCCTTATAAATTCTATCAGTATTGGCTGAACACTTCCGACCAGGACGCTGCCAAATACATCAAGATTTTCACCTTTATGAGCCGCGCCGAAATTGAAGACCTGATCAGCCAGCATCAGGAGGCACCCCACCTGAGGCAGTTACAGCGAAAACTGGCGGAAGAAATCACAGTCATGGTACATTCAAAACAAGATCTGGAAAATGCCGAAACGGCGAGTTCCATCCTCTTTGGAAAAGCCACTGCAGAAGAGCTGAAGAAACTGGATGAGGCCACTTTTATGGAAGTTTTTGAAGGGGTTCCCATGGCTGAGGTTAAGAGGGAAACCATCGAAAATGGGATGGACATGATTGCAGCCCTTTCCGCAGAAACCGGTTTTCTGAAGTCCAACGGAGAGGCGAGGAGGGAACTTCAGCAAAATTCCATTTCAGTCAATAAAGAGAAGGTTACGGATAATTATACGATTTCCCCTTCGGACTTGATAAGTGATAAATTTATACTGTTACAGCGCGGGAAGAAAAATTACTTTGTACTACTTGTACAGTAAAGTAGACGGTTGGGTCACGCAGACCCTGATACCCTGTAAAAAAACCAACCCTTTAGAGGGCCATCAGGTTACATCCCCTAATATCGGAATGGTCGAAGCGTCCTAGCACCTCAAATTGCCCGTTAGTTTTTAGGCGTCCCAGGTCCTGGGTAGCCAGAAAGGAACAGGAATGCTGATTGGCCAGGTCAATAATATTGATCCCTCCTGTTCTCTCGAGTTCCAGAAAACTTAAAGGATCTTCGGTATCCCTGAGGAGCACCCGCATCCAGGGAGGGCTTTGGAACAGGCCATTCCCTTTTGAGTAGGCTTGAGAGAGCAGTTCGGTCATCCCGTATTCGGAATGGATTCCAGGGAGCCCCAGACCCCTGCAAAGAATTTTGTGAAGTTCTTCGCGAACCATTTCTTTTCTTCTCCCTTTCATGCCCCCGGTTTCCATGGCTATTGTATTTTGCAGACTCAGGGGATGGTTTTGGGCAAGGTCTAGCAGCGCAAAGGAGACCCCGATAAGCAGAACGGGGCAACCCTGATCATCAATTTCCTGCAGTTCTCTTGAGAACGTCTTCAGGTCGGCGGTAACAAAGCCACTCTGTGGATGCCCGCTGCGCCTGATCAGTTCGGATACCATATAAATGAGGGATGATCCGGGCCTCTCCTGATAAGAAGGCAGGAGTGCGAGAATACAAAAATTCTGCACCGGGCCATAGAAAAGTTCAAAGGCCTTTAAAAAACTCTCGCGATAGAGCTGTAGGTCTGCTACCGGGTGCCTGCTTAGCTTACTTCCGGTTGTTCCACTGCTTGTAAAAACTGTTTCAGAACAAAGCCCGTTTTGAATGATGGAATGGGTTTTGAAAAATTCTATAGGGAGAAACGGAATATTTTCAATGCTTTTAGTATTGGAAGGCTTGCGCCCCAGGTAATCACAGAATTCCCTGTAGGGTTCCAAATGCTCATACTGATTTTGAAAGGTTTTCAGGCAAAGAGCCTGAAAATCTGCTTCATTTTCAATTTGAAATATTTGTTCAGGGTGCATTGGAAATACAATGCTCAAAAGTAGCCAAATTTGGTCTGTTTGAAAATTAAGGGGACGGGAGAGGGGTTATTTTTATCGAACCACAAGTTTTTTTGTAGCTACAAGGTCTTTCTGTCTGATCTGTACCATGTAGACCCCCGGGACCAACTGGTCTATGGAAAGGCTGTTGGTTGTGGTCCGCCGCTCTATAACCACCTTGCCAAAAAGGTCAAAGATCATAATTGTTTTTGGTGATTTGTCTGAGGTTTCAATGTAGATGACATTCTCCAGTGCAGGATTTGGATGCAACTTGAATTCAAGTGCTTCCTTGCCGGCAGAATCGTCTTTGCTTTGGGCAGAAAGCGTATAGCAGCCCAAAAGACATATGAGCAGGTATAAATACCTCATGGTAGGTTATTGATTTGGGATCAATGCCTTAAATATAGAGCTTAGCAGAAAAGTTCAGATGCTTTTGTTGTGTAATTCGCTTTTTTGTAGGTGAATTCAACGCAGCTTTCCATTGGTCGATAAATCAATACACTTTATCGATGGAATAAAGAAATTAAAATTTCCCTTAAGAGGGTTATTTTACAATAAGTTTTCGGGTAGCCACTTTGTCCTTTTCATAGACCTGTATCAGGTATACGCCTGCTTCCAGGCGGCTCAGGTTTAACTCGTTGCCCAGAATTTTGGTTTCAAGCACGGGGGTGCCTAATACGTCAAATATCCGAATGGTTTTGGGGGCCTGATTAGCAGTAACGATGTACAATTTACCCTGAGTAACCGGGTTTGGGTATAATTTGAAGCCTTCAATATCCCCCCTGCTCTGGGTTTGCTGCCCAAATCCTGTACTGACAATTAAAAAGAAAACAAAGGTGTATAAGTGCTTCATAAGCAAAAAGCAGCAAATGCTGTGCCACAAAGATATTGTTTTTGCTTTCCAAAAGACCTCCGGCCCCCTTAATTTAGGATAAAAATCGATGAAATGCACACTAGAGATTTCATTGCCGGATATTTTCGGGGACAGATGTTATCAAATTGTTAGGTTTGTGAAAATAGATCTTTGGGTTATATGTCTTGCGGTATTATCTTTATTTTTGGGGAGTACACTTTAAAACAATTCCCATGAAAAAACAGGATATCAAGATTTTACTGGTAGACGATGAACCCGATATCCTGGAAATCCTCAACTATAACCTCTCCTCGGCGGGCTATCAGGTTTTCACAGCCAAGAATGGAGTGGAAGCCATAGAAAAGGCAAAAAAGAAATCGCCACACCTGATCATCCTGGATGTTATGATGCCAGAAATGGACGGTATTGAAGCTTGTGAAATCCTCCGAAAGACCAAAGGGCTTGAGAGTACTATAATCACATTTCTCACTGCCCGGTCTGAAGACTACTCCCAGGTAGCCGGGTTCGATGCCGGGGCAGACGACTATATCACCAAGCCGATCAAGCCAAAAGTATTCCTGAGCAAGGTCAAGGCGCTGCTTCGTCGGCTTAAGGAGGAGGAGGGTCCTGTTGAGATCATGGAAGTTGGCAATCTGGTGATTAACCGTGAAGAATACAAGGTGGTCAATAAAGGGGAGGAACTCATCCTGCCGCGAAAAGAATTCGAATTGCTGGCGCTTCTCGCCTCCAAACCAGATAAAGTATTTAAAAGGGAAGTAATCCTGGACCGCGTCTGGGGGCAGGAGGTAGTGGTAGGCGGGCGCACCATTGACGTGCATATTCGCAAGCTTCGTGAAAAAATTGGGGACGACCACTTTAAAACCGTAAAAGGGGTTGGCTATAAGTTTGTGGAATAATGGCCATACAGCTTCGAAAATCGTATCGATTTGCACTTCGCTCCTCTGTATATATTTCCTTGGTAATCTGCTCTGGCGTCCTTCTGTTCCTGTATTTTGAAGATTTACTGAAGGAATACTGGCCCTGGTACCTGGTTTTCATTGTTCTGACGTTCACCATGTCCTTTGTGGTACTCCAAATTCGGGTAGAGAATTTTATTTACCGTCGTATCAAACAAATCTATGATGATGTTTCCCTGCTGGAGTCTTCCTCCTTTGCTTCCCGGCCGATTACCACAGATATGAAGACGCTTACCGAGGAGATTGAAAAGTTTGCCAAGGATAAAAAGGTGGAGATCGATACCCTGAAGATCCGGGAGGAATACCGGAAGGAATTCCTGGGGAACGTCTCCCATGAATTAAAAACCCCCTTGTTTACCGTGCAGGGGTATATTCATACCCTGCTTGACGGGGCCATGGAGGATAAAAAGGTGCGTAAAAAATACCTGCAGCGGGCGGCCAAAGGGGTAGAAAGACTCATCTATATCATCAAGGACCTGGACCTGATTACCAAGCTTGAAATCGGAGACCTGCACCTGGAATGGGAAGATTTCGATATTATAGAACTCATTCAGAACATTTTTGACCTGCTCGAAATGAAAGCTGCCAAAAAAGGAATTTCCCTGGTCTTTGATACCCGCTACCCCAGCCCGGTTTACGTTCATGCAGATAAAGAGAAAATACAGCAGGTGATCACCAATCTTCTGGTAAATTCCATTAAGTATGGCCATGAAGATGGCACTACGGAAGTTAGCGTGGAAAACCTTATCAAGAACAAGGTTATCGTAAGGGTAACGGATAACGGGGAGGGAATTGAACCCCAGTTTCTCACCCGTATTTTTGAACGCTTCTACAGGGTGGATCAGAGCGGAAGCCGGAAGGAAGGTGGATCCGGACTGGGCCTGGCGATCGTAAAACACATTATTGAGGCGCATAACGAAAAAATATATGTGGAAAGCGTTGTGGACGTGGGGTCGGAATTTTCATTTACCCTGGAAAGAGCCAGCGCCCCCAAAAAAGAAGAGACTGCCAAAGCCTGAATTTAACTAGTTTTGTGAAACACGCGAACGCTGTTTATGGGGAGTAAAAACAAATTAAAAAGATTCAGGGATAACGAAACCTTCAGCAACGTGGTTCAGCCAGGCAGGGAGGAATTGCTGGAAGGAAAATTTGAGCAGCGCGGAAGGTGGCATGAATTTTTTGGCAATACTAACCCCATTATTCTTGAACTTGGGTGCGGAAAAGGGGAGTATACGATAGAGCTGGCCCGGCGCAGCCCTGAATCCAATTATATAGGGATGGATATCAAAGGAGCCCGTCTCTGGAGGGGTGCCAAAACAGCACTGGAAGAATCCATAACCAATGCAGCCTTTATTAGAAGCCAGGCGGAATTACTCGAGCAGCTTTTTAAGCCGGGTGAAGTAAGTGAAATATGGATCACCTTTCCGGATCCCCAGATAAAATACAAGCGAACCAAGCACCGGCTGACCAATGCAGCCTTTCTGGATAGCTACCGCCGGATTCTAAAGAAGGACGGCTTGGTGCACCTGAAAACAGACAGCGAATTCCTGCATGGATATACCCTTGGGATGCTACAGGGAAAGGGCCTGAAGATCCATTATTCGAACCACGATATTTACCGTAATGGAGGTGCTCCCGAGGAAGTATTATCCATACAGACTTTTTATGAAAAAGGGTATCTTGAACAAGGGAAGGCCATCACCTATCTGCAATTTAGCCTGGAGCCATCATGACCCATCTGCTCATCCTGTTTTTTGCGACCTTTTCCGCTGCCTTTATGGCAACGGTTCCCCCTGGGCTGTTGAACATGAACGCTGCCAAAACCTCAGTAGAAAAAGGGAAATTAAACGGGGTAATTTTCAGCCTTGGGGTATCCACTATGATCATGGCTCAAGCCTATATTGCCGTTCTGATCTCCAAGTTTTTGTACCGGAACCCGGAAATAATCAAATGGCTGCAGGTTGCAGCGCTGATCGTTTTTAGTTTTTTTGCTGTCTATTTTTTCCTGCTGGCCCGAAGGAGCAGCCAAAAACCCATTAAAATGGTCCGGGTAAGCAAGAAGAACAGTTTTTTTAAGGGATTACTGCTGGCGGCCCTGAATTTTCTGACCATCCCTTATTACAGCGCACTGAATGCCATGTGGAATGCCTCCGGCTGGATTCAGTTTAAAATAGCAGATATAGCCACTTTTATCTTTGCTGCTGGCTGTGGTACTTTTTCGGTGCTTTATCTGTATACCGTCTACTTCACCAAACTGGAATCCAAAACGGAGACCTTCTCCAAGAATTCCAATTACATCCTCAGTGTACTGATGCTGATACTGCTGGTAATCACTCTGATACGGATCTTTTATACCTGATATTTTAGGAAATGGATAAAGAAGGCTTTTTTAAAAAGGTTTACGATGTGGTGCGGCAGATACCCTATGGAAGAGTTACTTCTTATGGTGCCATTGCCAGATACCTGGGAACTGGCAGAAGTGCCCGCATTGTTGGCTGGGCCATGAATAATGCCCATCAGCTTGAGGATGTTCCAGCCCACAGGGTGGTTAATAGGAATGGCCTGCTAACAGGCAAACACCATTTTGCCGGAAGCAATTTGATGCAGCAACTATTGGAAAATGAAGGGGTACAAGTTAGGCAGGATCAGATTGTAAACTTCAAAAAGCATTTCTGGGATCCTGCAATGGAGCTAAAGGCCCCACCGGAGTAGTGTTTGAATATTTCCACAGCTTTTATACAGGTGCTTTTGCATTTGGGTTTCAAGCCGTATCTTTGCAATTTAGAATGAATTTGAATAATTGCTATGGATGTGAAGCTAGATAAGAAAGATATCCTTCGCGCGCTGGAGAAAATTTCCATTCCCGGCGAAGGGGAGAATATGGTAGCAAGCGGTGCCGTGAGGAACATCCAGGTTTTTGGGGATGAGGTGGTGGTGGACATCACCATTAAAAACCCAAGTTTACAGGCTCGTAAAAAAACAGAGGTCAGCATATTGAAGACCATCCATGAAGAGGTTTATCAGAAGGCAAAAATTACGGTTAACCTGAAAGTGGATGCCCCTGCCAAGCCTCAGGCAAATCAAATCAAAGGAAAGCAAATCCCTGGTATTCAGAATATAGTTGCCGTAGCCAGTGGAAAAGGCGGTGTCGGGAAATCTACAGTTGCAGCCAACCTTGCAGTTAGCCTGGCCAAAATGGGTTTTGAGGTAGGTTTGCTGGATGCAGACATCTACGGTCCTTCCATGCCCATTATGTTTGATGTGGCCCAGGACAAACCCATGGCAGTACAAATTCAGGGAAAGTCCAAAATGCGGCCGGTTGAAAACTACGGGGTTAAGCTATTATCCATCGGGTTTTTTACCCAACCCGACCAGGCGGTGATATGGCGGGGGCCCATGGCCTCCAAAGCCCTGAACCAAATGATATTTGACGCCCATTGGGGTGAGCTTGATTTTTTACTGGTAGACCTGCCCCCAGGGACCGGGGATATCCATCTGAGTATTATGCAGGCCCTCCCGGTTACCGGGGCCGTAGTGGTTAGTACGCCTCAGCAAATTGCATTGGCGGATGCCCGTAAAGGGGTTGCCATGTTCCAGCAGGAAGCCATTAGTGTGCCTGTTCTGGGAATACTGGAGAATATGGCCTATTTCAGTCCGGAGGAACTCCCGGATCATAAATACTATATTTTTGGTAAGCACGGCGCAAAAATCCTCGCTGAAGACCTTAAGATTCCATTTCTGGGTGAGATCCCATTGGTACAGAGCATAAGGGAAGCCGGAGACGTGGGCAGACCCGCAGCATTACAGGAGGGAAGCCCTACCGAGGCAGCTTTTAAGCAAGCTACAAGACAAATGGTAGAAGAACTGGTAAGGAGGAACAAAGACCTTCCGCCTACCGAGGCGATAAAGATTACGACAATGGCAGGTTGTGCTGCCGTAAAAAAGAAATGAAAATGACCTCTCAGGAATTAAAGAGTAAAGTGGAGGCTGCCCTTGAGGAGATCCGTCCGTTTCTGCAAAGCGACGGAGGAGATATCTCCCTGGTATCCATAGAGGAGGACAAACGTGTATTGGTCCGACTACAGGGGAATTGCGTAGGGTGCAGTGTAAACCAGATGACATTGAAAAGCGGGGTGGAAATGACCATAAAAAAACATGCCCCACAGATTGAACAGGTTGTTAACTTGGATTGATTCTTGAGAGTTCATCTGAAAGATAAGACGGAGATTACTCAATGATTAAAACAGATATACTGATTATAGGTGCCGGCCCAACAGGGCTTTTTGCAGTTTTTGAGGCTGGTCTTTTGAAGCTGAAGTGCCATTTAATCGATGCACTTCCACAGGCCGGGGGGCAATGTGCAGAAATTTATCCCAAAAAGCCGATTTACGATATCCCGGGATTTCCCGAAATACTTGCAGGAGACCTGGTGGCGAACCTGATGGAACAGATAAAACCCTTTCAACCCGGGTTTACCCTTGGAGAACGTGCGGAGACTATTGAGCCTCAGGATGATGGAACCTTTATTGTCACCACTAATGAAGGAACCAAACACCAGGCGCCGGTTGTTGCCATTGCAGGGGGCCTGGGTAGTTTTGAACCCAGGAAGCCCATCTTAAAGAACCTTGAGAAATTCGAGAATAAAGGGGTATCTTATTTGATTCGGGAGCCCGAAATTTATCGCGGAAAGCGGGTGCTAATTGCCGGAGGCGGTGATTCTGCCCTGGACTGGAGCATCTATCTCGCAGAAATTGCCGAATCAGTAACCCTGGTACATCGCAGAAATGAATTCAGGGGAGCCCTGGATTCTGTTGAAAAAGTACAGGAGCTGAAAAATCAGGGTAAAATCAACCTGATCACGCCTGCGGAAGTTGTAGGTCTGGAAGGGGAGGAGCAGCTGCAAGCCCTGCTGGTACAAAAGGTGGGTGAAGACGAGGAGAAAAGGAGGATAGAAGTAGATGCTTTTATCCCGCTATTTGGATTGTCACCCAAGCTGGGGCCGATCTCAAACTGGGGTCTGGAAATAGAAAAGAACGCTATCCGGGTAAATAATAGTCTGGATTACCAGACCAATATTCCGGGAATTTATGCTATCGGGGATGTCAATACTTATCCGGGAAAACTGAAGCTGATTTTATGCGGTTTTCACGAAGCTACTCTTATGGTACAGAGTGCCTATCAGCGAATTTACCCCAATAAGCGGTATGTACTCAAATATACCACTGTAGGTGGTATACAGGGGTTTGACGGCAGTAAGAAAGAAGCCCCCAAAGCGGTGGTGAAAACCATTGAATAAGGCAATAAATCACAACTTTGTTATGAGTGAAATACGGGTTCATATAACAGACCGGAAAGGGGTTAGTCACCAGGTAGATGCGCCTACGGATATGAACATGAATCTCATGGAACTGGTCCGGGCCTATGAATTGGCCCCGGAAGGAACCATAGGAGTTTGTGGAGGGATGGCAATGTGCGCCTCCTGTCAGTTTTATATCAATTCCGATCACGATCTTCCCGAAAAGACGGATGATGAAGAGGCCATGCTGTCTGAAGCATTTTTCGTGAATGAAAAAAGCAGACTGGGCTGCCAGATCCACCTTACCAATGATTTGAATGGGCTGCAGGTAGAACTCGCCCCTGAAGGCTCCTGAATAAAGCTCGTTTTGATCTAAACGGGCTATAGGTCCACAAAAACACTGTCCCGTTTTAACCAACAGGTTCCTGCCCTTTTGGGCCAAGGCCTACAGCCTGTAAAGGCGGCTTAGGCGATGATCTTCTCCCTTCTGAGAAAGGTGTCCAGACTATCTGCAATGTCAAAGCACCTGCTGAATTTTGACGGCTCATTTTTAAAACGCGACTCGTCTTTGTGATCAGTACATTTGAATCCGGACAGATGAACTTCTTCAAAATTCTTGTTAATACGTTTACATTTTTCGTACATGCCATCGATGCTCTCATCGGCTTGTGGCTCAATGGAATTAAGAATCAGGAACCCTTTCAGGTAATTTTCAATAGCCGCATGCGAATTGCTGCAAACAAGGGGAGCAACAACATCTTCCTCCGGACGGCATAATTCATCATTTGCTTCCCTCAATTTTTGGATGGCATCCTCAAACAAGAGACTGGCTTGATTTTTCATGAGTGACAAATTTTATGGTTGAATTTTATTATGGTTTACATATGTAGATCTTATGTGCTTATTAAGGGTTACATATTTCTGAACAATTCCAAACGTTCCCATCGGTTTTCGACTTCTTCCTGAGCCTTTTGCAACAATTCCTCGCCTAAATCAGCATTCTCCTTGGCAACCCGTTTAAAGCGGGTTTCATTATACATGAATTCACTGATAGGCATACTGGGTTGTTTGGAATCCAGTTTGAATTTTTTGCCTTTGGGTTTGGACGGATCAAATCTGAACAGTGGCCAGTAGCCCGAAGCAACTGCTTTTTCCTGCTGCAGGGCGCCATCTTTCAAATCATAACCGTGTTCCCCGCAATGGGAGTAAGCCACAATCAGGGAGGGTCCGGGATACTCTGCAGCTTCTTCAATGGCACGTAAGGTTTGCAGGTCTTTGGCGCCCATGGCTACCTGCGCCACGTATACATTTTCATATGAAATGGCCTGCAGGGCCAGGCTCTTTTTACTGGTCCTTTTCCCGGATACGGAAAATTTGGCGCTTGCGCCCAAGGGGGTAGCCTTGGAGGTTTGACCGCCGGTATTTGAGTATACTTCCGTATCCAGCACCATTATATTGATGTCTTCCCCGGATGCCAGCACATGGTCCAGACCTCCGTATCCAATGTCGTATGCCCAGCCGTCTCCGCCAACTACCCAAACTGATTTTCTGCGCAGGTAATCCGTTAGTCGAACCAGTTTTTTCGCATCGGCCGATCCACTGGTTTTAAGGATATTGCGAAGGCGTTCCAGGTCTTTAAATTTCTGGCTGCGCTCCTCCTCATTGGTTTCAGGGTTTTCCAGTATGGCCTGAACCAATTCCTTTCCGACCAGGGGTTCCTGGGAACGAAGCAGGGCAGCCGCTATTTCCTGTTTTTTCTTCAGGGCCAGTTTCATCCCAAAGCCAAATTCAGCATTATCCTCGAACAGGGAGTTGGCCCAGGCAGGGCCTCTACCTTCTTTATTGGTCTTGTAAGGGGTAGTGGGTAAATTACCTCCGTAAATGGAGGAACAGCCGGTTGCATTTGCAATTAAGATGCTATCCCCATAGAGCTGGGTCAGCATTTTAATGTAGGGGGTTTCCCCGCATCCGGAACAGGCTCCCGAAAATTCAAATAGTGGTTCGAGGAACTGAGATCCTTTTATATTGGTTATCTGAAGGGCTGCACGGTCGTAATCTGGCAGCTTAACAAAGTAGTCCCAATTGGCGTCTTCCACCTGATCTACCTCGATTTTTTTCCTCATGTTTATGGCCTTGAAGTTCTCAATCTGCTTACTCTCGGCCGGACATACCGCCACGCAGAGATCACAGCCGGTACAATCTTCAGGGGAAACCTGCAAAATATAGGATTCAGTCTCGCTGTTAAACGGCCTTCCCTTGGCAGGTACTGATTTCAGGCTCGCCGGGGAATCTTTCAGAAAGTCATTCTGAACTACTTTGGCCCGAATGGCCGCATGCGGACAGATGGCAACACATTTGTTGCATTGGGTACAAAGGTCGGCATCATCCCAGACGGGGATAAAATTGGCAATACCTCTTTTTTCGTATTGGGATGTTCCTGTGGTAAAAGTACCGTCAACCGGAAATGCACTTACCGGGAGCTCATCTCCCCTGCCGGCCAGGATGGACCCCAGTACTTCCCTGACAAAGGGGTCCGTTGTTCCCGTCATCATGGATTTAAGGTCCGTTTTGCTGGTAACCTCATCGGGATAATCCACTTTTTTCAGGTGTTGCAGGGCCGTATCTACTGCCTTAAAGTTCATCTGTACAACCTTATCCCCTTTATGAGCGTAGGATTTCACGATGGCATCCTTGATTTTCTGAATGGCTTCTTCCCTTGGAAGAATTCCTGAAATAGCGAAGAAGCAGGTCTGCAGTACCGTGTTGGTGCGCTTGCCCAGTTTGGCTTCTTCGGCTACCCTGGAAGCATCGATAACGTAAAAATCCAATTGGTTTTCCACGATCTGTTTCTGCATGCCATGCGGTAGTTTGTCCCAGATTTCAGTATTCGGGTAGGGGGCATTCAGGAGGAAAGTCCCTCCTTTTTTGATATTTTTCAGGATTTCGTACTTCTCTATAAAATTAAACTGGTGGCAGGCAATAAAATCAGCCTTGTGGATCAGGTAAGTGGAATGAATGGGATTTGGTCCGAATCTCAGGTGGGAAACGGTTTGTGCCCCTGCCTTTTTTGAATCGTATACAAAATATCCCTGCACGTAGTTATCGGTGGTTTCCCCGATAATTTTAATGGAATTTTTATTGGCCCCAACCGTTCCGTCAGATCCCAGGCCATAGAACATACAGTTAAAAGTGCTTTTAACAGTTTCCAGGCGCTGCCCTACTTCCAGGCTTTTGTGTGTAATGTCATCTGTAATCCCAATTGTAAAATGGTTTTTTGGTGCCTCCTTGTCCAGCTCGTCAAAGACCGCTTTTACCATGGCAGGATCAAATTCTTTGCTGGATAGCCCATAACGTCCACCAATAAGCAAAGGGGTTTTGCGATCGCTCTCTGCAAAGGCGGTGAGTATATCCAGGTATAAAGGTTCCCCTGTGCCTCCGGGTTCTTTGGTTCGGTCCATGACCGCAACTTTGGATACGGTTTTGGGCAGGCAGTCTATAAAATGTGCAATCGAAAAGGGCCTGAAAAGCCGGACAATGACGGCTCCTACTTTTTCGCCCTTTTTAACCAGGGTGTCTACCGCCTCAACAACCGGTCCCTGACCGGAGCCCATAATTACCATTAATTTTTCAGCTTCGGGGTGGCCGATGTATTCAAATAGCTTGTATTGGCGCCCGGTATGGCCATAAAATTCATCCATAGTGTCCTGTACGATCCCCGGCACTTTATCGTAATAGGGGTTGGAGGCCTCCCGGGCCTGAAAAAATACATCCGGATTCTGGGAGGTGCCGCGCACTACAGGGTGGTCCGGATCCAGTGACCTTTCCTTATGGGCCATTATGGCCTCCTCTGGCATCATTGCCTTTATGATATCATCCGGAATGGCGTCAATTTTGGAAATTTCATGTGAAGTCCGGAAGCCGTCAAAAATATTTAAGAAAGGCACCCTGGACTTAAGCGTGGCAACTTGTGCAATAAGTGCAAAATCCATTGCTTCCTGTACAGAACCGCCAAAGAGCATTGAAAAGCCCGTTTGCCTCGCAGCCATTACATCCGAGTGATCCCCAAAAATGGACAGAGCATGTGTTGCAACTGTTCGCGCTGCAATGTGTATAACGCCCGGGAGCAGTTCCCCCGCTATTTTATACATATTCGGGATCATTAACAACAATCCCTGAGAAGCTGTAAAAGTGGTAGTTAGCGCCCCTCCCTGTAAGGATCCGTGAACGGCACCGGCCGCCCCGCCCTCACTCTGCATCTCTACAATTCTGGGCACATTGCCCCAAATGTTCTTTTCTCCTCTTGAGCTGAAGATATCTACATGCTCCCCCATGGGCGAAGCCGGAGTGATGGGGTAAATGGCGCAGACCTCATTGGTTTTATGCGCTATTCTGGCTACTGCTTCATTGGCATCGCAAATGAGCTTAGGGAATTCTTTTTTCATGACAGGAAGGTTTATAATAATGCTGGATATCCATAACGGAAGCCTCTCTGTACGTGCAGCTTTTTGGTTTACACTCCTGGAGAGTCCACCGATTCTTATAAAAATACGCAGCCTAAGCATCTCATAATATGATATTTATCATCGATATGAGTATCCTTGGCAGCTGTAGCCTCAGGTCGCGTATCCAAAGGTTTCCGACAGATACGACAGCTAACGGAATCCCGGCTTATTCCCCGTGGAGCCAGGCTTTTTTGGTGAGCAGTTCTTCCTCGCTTTCCTGATGGGCTTCGTCGGGAACACAACAATCCACCGGACATACGGAGGCGCATTGGGGTTCATCGTGGAAACCTTTGCATTCCGTACATTTTTCGGGGACAATGAAATAGAATTCGTCAGAAATGGGGTCGTTCTGGGCGTCGGCATCCACCTCGCTTCCGTCAGATGGCAGGCTTGTATTTCCGCTAAGGGCTGTTTCATCGGAATAGGACCATTCCTCTCCGGGTTCGTAGATCGCATTATTTGGACATTCCGAAATACAGGCGTCACAATTAATACATTCGTCTGTGATAATGATGGCCATGGTATTTTATTTATAAGGTTACCTGTAAAATTAGGACTCACAAACGCCGCTTTAAATGATAAAAGTCAGGATTTCTTCCCTGCATCTAAGGTATATTTAATGTATCGTCCTGAAATCCATTTTGGATCTTCTTGTTAAAGCCGTGGAAACCATGATCAATGTAAAAAGTAAAAAAAAGGAAAGCACAGCACTGGAAGCGGTTGTAATCAGATTTGTAGGAGATTCCGGAGACGGAATGCAACTAACCGGTACCCAGTTTACAGATACTTCGGCCATGTTTGGAAATGACGTTGCCACCTTCCCCAACTATCCTTCGGAAATCCGGGCCCCGCAGGGGAGCCTGTACGGGGTTTCCGGCTATCAGGTACACATTGGGAGTATTGAGGTAAGTACCCCAGGGGATAATGTTGATTTGCTGGTGGTCATGAACCCGGCAGGCTTGAAGACCAACTTATATGCAGTAAAGCCTGGTCATACACTTATTGTTGACACAGACTCCTTTACGAAAAAGAACCTTGAAAAAGCGCATTATTCTTCCAGCCCCCTGGAGGATGGAAGCCTGCATAATTACCGGGTTATTGAAGTCTCCATGACAAGCCTTACAAAGGAAGCGCTGCGGGATGTGAAGGGGCTGGACAACAAAACCATTAACCGGAGCAAAAATATGTTTGCCCTGGGGATGGTTTACTGGATGTACCATCGCTCCCCGGAGCACACCATTGATTTCTTCAGGAAAAAGTTCGCTAAACAACCCGAATTGGTAGAGGCGAACACCAAAGTCCTGAATGCAGGATACTATTATGCAGAAACCCTGGAGCTCATTCCCAATTCCTATAATATTGCCCCGGCAAAGATGAGCCCGGGTACCTACAGGGTCATTATGGGAAATACTGCTACAGCCTGGGGATTTTTGGCAGCAGCTGAAAAGTCAGGGCTGGATCTCTTTCTGGGATCCTACCCTATAACTCCAGCTTCGGACATCTTGCACGAATTGGTAAAACACAAGCACTTTGGGGTTAAAACATTGCAAGCTGAAGATGAAATTGCGGGGATCACTTCCGCAATAGGGGCCTCGTTTGCAGGCAGTCTGGCTATTACCACCACTTCGGGCCCCGGGCTGGCCCTCAAGGGAGAAGCACTTGGCCTGGCCATGATTGTTGAATTACCACTGGTTGTAGTAAATGTTCAAAGGGGGGGGCCCTCTACCGGGCTGCCAACCAAAACAGAACAGTCCGATCTGCTGCAGGCCATGTATGGAAGAAACGGGGAAAGCCCTGTTATTGTAATTGCTGCCAGTACACCTGCAAATTGCTACGATTTTGCCTATCAGGCGGCTAAATTGGCCCTGGAACATATGACCCCGGTAATCCTGTTGACCGATGGCTATATTGCAAATGGTTCAGCTCCCTGGAAAATACAATCGGTTGATGAGATGCTGGAAATCAAACATAGAATTTTGAAAAAAGTCCCTGAGACCTGGCATCCTTATGACCGGGATGAAGAGACACTAGCACGCGACTGGGCCATTCCCGGTACGGCTGGCCTGGAACACCGGGTAGGGGGGTTGGAAAAAGACGGAACCACCGGGAACGTTTCCTATGTGCCCGAAAACCATGAAAATATGGTTAAGGTACGGGCCGAAAAAGTAATGCGTGTGCAGGAGTATATTCCGGAGATCGTGCCTGAATTTGCACAGGAAGGGGAACTTCTGGTAATTGGCTGGGGGGGTACCTATGGCGCCCTTCATACCGCCGTAAAACAACTCCACGAGGAAGGCATTAGAAGCATTGGCTTTGCCCACTTCAATTATATTAACCCACTTCCCAAAAATACCGGGGAAGTGATAGGGCGCTTTAAAAAGTGCGTTGTCTGTGAGTTAAATAACGGACAATTTGTACAGCTTCTCAGAACCCGTTTCACCGAGCAGGATTTTTATCAGTATAACAAAATTCAGGGCCTTCCCTTCGGTAATGAGGAACTGGTTCAGAAATTCAAACAAGTATTGGCATAGTTATGGAAACACAAGAAAAGAAATACACGTTTAAGGATTTTGCCAGCGATCAGGAAGTACGGTGGTGTCCGGGCTGTGACGATTATGTGATTTTGAGGTCTATACAGAAAGCCCTACCCGAAGTAGGCGTAAAGAAGGAAGATGTTGTGTTTATTTCCGGTATTGGCTGTTCATCCCGATTTCCGTACTACATGGATACTTTTGGGATTCACGGGATTCACGGAAGGGCTCCTGCCATCGCTTCCGGGGTAAAGCTGGCAAATCCGGCACTCAGTGTTTGGGTTATTACAGGTGACGGGGACAGTATGGCAATAGGGGGAAACCACTTTATCCACGTTTTAAGACGCAATATTGACCTAAATATGATCTTGTTCAACAACAGGATTTACGGACTGACCAAAGGACAATTTTCGCCAACTTCCTCAGTTGGGCAAAAGACTAAATCTTCCCCTTATGGGAACACACAGCCACCATTCTCTGCCGGGGAACTGGCCCTGGGGGCGAAGGCCCGTTTTTTTGCCCGGGTTGCGGGTAATTCCCCCAAAGAAATGACAGACATCTTTATCGCTGCAGAAAATTTCAACGGCACCTCCCTGATTGAAGTGCTTCAGAACTGCGTTATTTTCAATAATGGGAGTTTTGATGAATTTACGGACAAAACCGTACGGGAAGACAAACAGCTGCACCTGGTACACGGTGAACCTATGATATTTGGAAAAAACCGGGATAAAGGCATTGTGCTTGAAGGGCTTAAACTGAAAGTTGTGGAGCTTGGGAAAAATGGAATAACCGAAGCAGACCTGCTGGTTCATAACTCCGAAGAGGAGGACCCAACCCTGCACCAAATGCTGGTTCGTTTAGATGATCCAATAGTAACCGGAATTATCAGGAGTTTTCAGGACCTTACCCTGGAGGAGCGAGCTGATGCACTCATGGAACAGGTTAAGGCAGATTCGGATTTCTCCAAAACCGACGACCTTTTCTATTCAGGAGAAACCTACGAGGTCAGATAAAGCATTTAAAAGAATACGGGCATCAGACTATTCCGGCAAAGCCAAGGAATGCCAGAGACAGCAACCCGGCAATCAGCAAATTAATGGGTACACCCTTCATGCCCTCAGGAAGATCGGCAAGTTCCAGATATTCCCGTATGCTGGCAAACAGAATTATAGCCAGGGCAAAGCCGATAGAACTGGAAAATGCAAAAAACACAGCTTTCAGCAAGGTTCCGTCTGCCAGGCCCAGGGCCAGGATGGCTACGCCCAATACAGCGCAGTTTGTAGTGATCAGGGGGAGGAATACCCCCAGGGCCTGATAGAGGGGCGGGCTTACCTTTTTGAGAATAATTTCCACCATCTGTACCAGGGCTGCGATGATCAGGATAAATGAAATGGTCCTGAGATGCTCCAGGCCCATAGGAGTCAGAATATAATTGTGCAATAAATAGGTGGCGGTGGTGGCGATTGTCATCACAAACAATACAGCACCCGACATCCCCACTGAGGTTTCTATTTTGCCGGAAACCCCTAAAAAGGGACAGATACCCAAAAATTGCGACAGTACAATATTATTGACAAAAACGGCGCTAATTAGAATGATCAGAAATTCCATTTCAGGCTATTTTACGGGTTAATCTCTTAAAGGCCATTGCCAGATAGGCCAGGGCAATAAAGGCCCCGGGGGGAAGAATGAAAAGGATAAGGGTATTGGCTTCTTCAGAAATGAATCGGTATTCAAAAATACTGCCGCTCCCGAGGACTTCACGTATTGCTCCAAGAACAGTTAATGCCAGGGTAAATCCCAGGCCCATTCCCAACGCATCTATCAGGGAAGCTCCCAGCCTGTTTTTGGAGGCGAAGGCTTCTGCCCTTCCCAAGATGAGGCAGTTTACTACAATAAGTGGGATAAATATCCCCAATTGCTCATATAAAAAGGGAAGGTAAGCTTCCAGTACCATTTCCACCACCGTCACAAAAGAGGCAATAATCACTATAAAAACCGGGATTCTCACCTTTGCAGGTACCTGAGATTTGATAAGGGAAACAACGGCGTTGGACATGAGCAGTACAAACAAAGTGGCTATGCCCATACCAAGCCCGTTTACGGCTGATGAGGTGACCCCCAGGGTAGGGCACATTCCCAAAAGCATAACAAATACAGGGTTTTCCCTGATGATGCCCTTCAGGAAGTTTTGTCGGTAATCCGTGTTTTCAGCCATGGTCCTAATGATTGGGTTGTTCTGCTATTTTCCTGGTTTTCATATAATGGTCATAGGCCTGTTGAGCCGCCTCGGCGAAGGCCCTTGAACTGATAGTAGCTCCTGACAGGGCATCTATATCACCCGAATCCTTTTTAACCTTCAGGCTGTATTTGCCCGGATCCTGGTCCCTGAATTGATCCAGGAATCTGTTCCCGGTGATTTTGGTGCCTAAACCCGGAGTTTCTTTCTGTTCGAGCACAGCAATTCTGATAATGCTACCCTCTGCATTAAAACCCGCCATGAGTTTGATCAATCCGTTATAACCCCTGTCTGAACTGCCGGTAACGGCTGCTCCAATAAATACACTATCGCGAAAGGCCGGATATATCTCTATACTGTCTTTCCCTCCTTCAGAAGGAACCCGAATGACTTCGGCAAGGGGGTTGTTGTCATATGTATTCAATACGGCATTGATGGCGGTTACTTTTTTGGCGAGTTTGGCGCGGGCCCTAGGGGCCTCCGTCAGGTCATTTACATAACCCAGGGACAGGCCTGAGACCAGGGTAGTCATAAAGAGCACCAGGATCATGTTCAGGAGTGTTGATTTTTTCTGCTTCATCTCTACATGATTTTGGCTTTTATTCTGGCTCCGAACCTTCTGGGTTTAAAAGCCTTGTTGATCAGGGGAACGAATGCGTTCATAATCAGAATGGCGAAGGATATTCCTTCCGGATAGGACCCGAATAGCCGGATAATTACGGTTATCAAACCTATACCGATGGCAAAAACAACCATTCCCTTTTTTGTTACAGGGCTGGTGACCAGGTCTGTAGCCATGTAAATGGCCCCCAGAATTGCTCCGCCAGACAGCAGGTGTATTATAGGGTTTGCGTACTGTTCAGGGTTTACCCTCCAAAAAATTCCGGTCAACAGGACGATGGTGGCCAATACCGTTAATGGAATATGCCAGGAAATCACTTTTCGCGCTATCAGGTAAACGCCCCCCAGGATGAGGGCAATGGCCGAAATCTCCCCCAGTGACCCTGCCGTAATCCCCATAAACATGTTAAGGGTGGATGGGATACGGTCGCTCAGAGAGCTAATAGTCTCCCCATATTGTACACCTTCCTTAATGATCCCCAGGGTGGTCGCGCCGGTTACGGCATCCACTACAGAGGTATTATTTTCAACAGCTGTGGGCCACAGGGTCATCTGCACGGGAAAACATATCAGGAGAAAGACCCGGCCTACCAGTGCCGGATTGAAAACATTATAGCCCAGCCCCCCAAAAGATAGTTTGGCTACCCCTATGGCAACCAAACTCCCTGCTGCAATCATCCATATCGGGATTCCGGCAGGCAGGTTGAAGGCCAGTAAAATTCCTGTGATAAGCGCCGAACCATCTGCAATGGTAACTTCCACCTTCATTATATATTTCTGGATGACGTATTCAAAGAGCAAACAGAAAATTACAGCTGTAGCGGTTGCGATCAATGCACTATACCCAAAAACATAGATGGATACCAGAAAGGCAGGAAGCAGGGCAATGACCACATCGTACATGATCTTTTTGGAAGTTCTGTCTGAATGAACATGAGGAGAAGCGGAAACAATTATGGAAGGATTGCTCATGCCTGCTTTTTTTGATTTTTTGGCTGCCGGACAACAGACTTTCCAAATCGTATGTAGTCCAGCAGGGGTCTGTGTGAAGGACATACATAGCTGCAGGAACCACATTCAATACAAGTCAGGATATCTTCTAATCCGGCCTTTTCAAACATCCCTTTTTCAGTGAGATTCATCAGCAAATGGGGCTCCAGCCCCATTGGGCAAACCGAAACACAATCGCCGCAACGAATACAGGCCCTGGGCGCCCCCCTGCTGGCCTCATCTTCAGGAATCACCAAGATGCCTGAGGTGCCTTTGGTTATGGGCACATCCAGACTCTTCAGGGCTTTTCCCATCATAGGGCCACCACTTACAATTTTACGGGTTCCCTCCGGGATACCCCCTGCCTCATTAATCAGGTCCTGCACAGGGGTGCCGATTTTTACCCAGAAGTTGGAAGGTTGTTCCAGCTTTTTACCACTAACTGTAACTACGCGCTCAATCAGGGGCCTGTTATGCTGAATGCCCTGATATATGGCAAAAACGGTTCCCACATTATGTACTACCACTCCTACGTCAAGCGGCAGGCCATTTTTGGGTACCTCGCGGTTGAGCAACGCCCTTACCAGTTGCTTTTCACCTCCCTGCGGGTATTTGACCTTTAAGGAGGCTACCAGTATTTCAGGCTCTTTCCGTGTAAGGTCCCTGAAAATGGCAATAGCGTCCTTCTTGTTGTTTTCAATCCCGATGATAGCCCTTTTTAAATGGAGGGCATGCATCAGGATTTTAATACCTACCAGAATTTCTTCAGGCCGTTCCAGCATTAGCCGGTGGTCTGCCGTCAGGTAGGGTTCGCATTCCACTCCGTTTATTACCAGACAGTCCAGCGGCTTATCATCCCCAACATTCAGTTTAACGTGGGCCGGAAAAGTAGCCCCTCCCAGGCCAACTATTCCGTAGTCCGAAATACGATGCAGGATTGCTGCCGGTTCCAGTTTAATTTCTTTTTTCAGGGGCAGTTCCGACGGCTCAAAATTCGATTCATCTTTGAGGTCTGTTCGGATGACGATACATTGCTTTTTGTAACCCCGTGTATCTACAATCTTATCCAGTTTGGTAATGGTTCCGGCCACCGGAGCATGTATGTTTGCAGAAACAAAACCGCCGGATTTCGCAATAACCTGCCCTAGCTGAACTTTGTCCTTTCGCTCCACTACAATTTCAGCAGGAATACCTATATGCTGGGATACAGGGACGTATACCACTTTGGGAACCGGGAGTATTTTTATAGGCCTGGAAGCGGTCAGTTTGTTCTCCGGAGGATGAATACCCCCTTTTGGGAAGGTTTTAAGCATTGTTCTCAGGATTAAGCTTTTCGGCTTTAGGTTCCGTTATCTTTTCTTTTCTGGGAGGGAAATTTGTCTCTATAATTGAATGTGTAGGACAAACCGGGACGCATTTCCTGCATAAAGTACAGATTTCGGGATCTATATAGGCCAGGTTGTTTTCCATCACTATGGCCTCTTTCGGGCAGATGTCATAGCATTTGGAACAGCCAATACAGGCTACCGAACAGGCTCTTTTTGCAATACCCCCCTTTTCTTCGTTCAGACAACCCACAAAAATTTTCAGGTCTCGTTTCTGCTTCGGCCGCATTTCAATGATATCCCTTGGGCAGGAATCTACACAAAGGCCGCAAGAGGTACATTTATCGGTGATTACCACCGGCAGGCCTGTGGCTTCGTCCATATACATGGCATCAAACTGGCAGACCGCCACGCAGTCCCCCTCCCCAAGACAACCGTACTGGCAATCGGTTTCCCCGCTGTAAATAAGGGATGAAATTGCACAGGATTTCGGACCCTGATATTCGGAGGTGCGGGGACGGACCTCGCAGCTTCCCTGACAGCGGATTACGGCCACTGTAGGTTCCTGCTCCTTTACCTCCTTGCCAAGGGTTGCCGCCACCTGCAGCATGACGTCATTCCCCCCGACCGGGCAAAAAAGCTCAGAAATATCCTCTGTGGTGACTAGTTTTTCGGCAAACGACCTACAACCGGGAAACCCGCAACCTGCACAATTGGCTGCAGGAAGCAGTTCCTCAACCTGTGCGATCAGCGGATCTTCATAAACGTAGAATCTTTTGGAGACCACATAGAGGATCAGGGCAGCAACTACCCCCAGGAGGGTCAATAACAGGACGCTGTTTAGTATGGAATCTCCCATGGCGTTTCAGTTGCGTTGGAGTGTAATTTTAAAAGTATCTCTGAAATAGAGTTTCAGGCTATATATCAGGCTGAAATAAGGAATCAGGACCAGAATCGACAGCAGGCCTGCCAGCCATTCTTCCAGGAAAAATGAAGCAATTACAAGAGTTATCAGCATCAGTGCAAAGGGTAAGATATAGGCCCAGATAACCGCTTTGTAGCCCAGATTCTTTTTCAGGATCACCTCTACAGGCTCATCAATGGCATATTCGGACCCGGGAGCTTCAATTTCAACAGACCTGTCAACCCCATCAGAAACCCCGCACGCACCTTTGGCAGAACAGGACTCGCAATGAATATTATTACTGAGGGTAACCGTTACCGTTTCAGCCGTAAGCCCGCTAATTACTCCGGAATGAATGAATACATCCTTCTCTGTTGCTGTTAAACTCATGACTCTCGAACTTGTCCAATCCGTTTATCAAGTGAAGCTACTGATATTAGGCAAGGCATTTTATGATATATGTCAGCGATCAAAAGCCGCCTGTGATTCCATTCTGTTTAAAAAAATATTTTAGCCCTACATTTATGGGGAAAAGGAACAGCTTTCCACAACCTTATAAAATATCCGGAAGCTATTTCAGTAAGCAGATAAATGGCAACTAAAAACCTAAGTATGAGAATTTTTGTACTGTCAGTGTTCATAGCCCTGGCTTCATGCAGCCAAGGCCCTCAGAATGAAATTGAGAGATGGGAAGAACAGGCCTCCAGAGTAACGATCATCCGGGATGATTTTGGTATCCCTCATGTATACGGAAAGACAGATGCAGATGCTGTATTCGGCATGTTATACGCCCAGTGTGAAGACGATTTTAACCGGGTTGAACAAAACTATATCTGGGCCATTGGCCGCCTTGCAGAGGTGGAGGGGGAAGAGGCTTTGTACAGCGACCTGAGGGCCCGCTTGTTTATGGACCGGCAGGAAGCCATTGAGGCCTATGAAAACAGCCCTCCCTGGCTCAAAAAGTTGTGTGATGCCTTCGCTGACGGGATCAATTATTACCTGCATACCCATCCCGAGGTGCAACCAAAGCTGCTCAGCCGTTTTGAACCCTGGATGCCCATGTATTTCAGTGAAGGTTCAATAGGGGGGGATATCGAGCGGATCAGCACCCAAAAACTAAAAGCCTATTACGAGGAAGGTATTGATTTTCCGAAGGCTGAAACCATTGAAATGGAGCGAAAGAAAGCCGAAATGGAACCACAGGGCTCCAATGGCATTGCTATTTCCGGGGACCTGACGGCTTCCGGAAATGCCATGTTGCTGATTAACCCACATACTTCCTTTTATTTTCGGGGGGAGATTCACGTGGTAAGCGAAGAAGGACTGAATGCCTATGGGGCGGTTACCTGGGGGCAGTTCTTTATTTACCAGGGCTTTAATGAGAAAACCGGCTGGATGCATACCTCTACATATACGGATGTTATGGATGAATTTATAGAAAACATCACAACAATTGAAGGTGCGCCCATGTACCAGTACGGAGAGGAATGGCGCAGGGTTAAGGAGTCTGAGGTAAGCCTGTCTTATAAAGCTGGCGACAGCCTGAAAAAGAGAACTTTTCCCATGTATCATACACATCACGGGCCCATTACCCACCAAAAGGACGGAAAGCCTGTGGCTTCCGCCATGATGTGGGATCCCGCAAGGGCTCTGGAGCAGTCTTTTATTCGCACCAAGCAAGACGGATATAAAGGCTTTCGGGAGATGATGGATATACGAACCAATTCTTCAAACAATACTGTATATGCCGATGCTGACGGGAATATAGCCTACTTCCACGGCAATTTTATCCCACGCAGGGATACAACCTTTAATTACCGCGAAGCTGTGGACGGCAGCAATCCGGCAACAGACTGGCAGGGATTGCATTCCGTAGATGAAAACATCCTTGTTCTGAACCCGCCAAATGGCTGGATACAGAATTGTAATTCAACACCCTATACCTCAGCTTTGGAATTCAGTCCCAAAAGAGAAGATTACCCAAAATACATGTCTTTGGATCGGGAAAATTTCCGTGGGGTACATGCCATTGAACTGCTTAAGGGTCGTTCCGGATACACCCTGGACAGCCTGATCAAACTGGCTTATGACCCGTATCTGCCTGCTTTTCAAGCGCTGGTCCCGGGACTGATAGCTGCTTACGATGCCAGCCCGGGAGCAAACTCCGAGCTGAAAGAGGCCATAGAAGTATTAAGGGAATGGGATTACCGAACCTCGGAAGCCTCTGTAGCCATGACCCTTGCCCATTACTACGCGACTTACTTTGCCCGGACGGCTACCCGGCCAGATGGCCTGAGCGATATGGAACTGATGCAGTACCTGGGGTCCAATAGCCCAGTGCCGGAAAGACTGGATGCGCTCAGGGACGTGTTAACGCTCCTTCGTACAGATTTTGGCAACTGGGATATCCCCTGGGGGGAAGTAAACCGGTATCAACGACTCAATGGAGACATCCGCCAGGCCTTTGATGATGACAAACCGAGTATTCCCATCGGATTTGCTTCGGGCAGATGGGGTGCTTTGGCTGCCTATGGGGCACGGTATAACAACAATACCAAAAAAATATACGGGACAAGGGGAAACAGCTTTGTAGCCGTAGTAGAATTTGGCCCTAAAGTCATGGCCAAATCTTTGTTGGCAGGAGGCCAGAGCGGGGATCCTGATTCGCCGCATTTTGATGATCAGGCCAAACGCTACGCCAATGCAAATTTCAAGGAAGTTCCTTACTACAAGGAAGATGTGCTGGCCAGGGCGGAAGAAGAATATCAGCCAGGCAAAAGGGTAAAATAAGTACGGTGTTTTAGTTATCCCTGACAATAATCAGGGAAGCTTTGGAACCGGTGGAAAGCAACCATTTATTGGAATAAATCAGCTTTCCCAGTTCGTCATACACGTCTACCTGGGCCGTATTAGGGCCGGAAGATCCCTGGTTGAGCGCTTCAAAATCCAGGCGGTTAAACCCCTTGTCGAGATCCAGGTTCAGGCCTTTAAAGGAACCGGTTAACAGTATATTCGGTTCTACCACCACCCCGTTAAGATAGATTCGCACCCGGTCTCCGTCTACAAATTCATGGTCCCGGCACACAATACCGACAAATTTGGCGGCGGTCTTAACATCCCCCAGATACATGTCTCCAAAGTGTTTTCCCGAATTGCCTTTTTCACCTTCCCCCATGTTCGGTTTTAAAACCAGGTCGTGTCCGGCCTGTTTTAATTCCCTTTCCGGCAACATATTTACCGCGTTTTTGTTCTTGGAGTCTTTCAGGTCAAAATTTGGCGTAGTACCGAATCCAGGAGGTAAACTAAGGCCAGGGCCTTTATTCGGATTAAGGTTAACACCCTTATCCGGTTTTGCGTCAATGCGTAGCTTTTTGGTCTCAGGAACATCGGTCTGGCCACGGCTACTGAAGATGCCGCAGATTAATAAAATGGAAAAGAGTAAAGGGCGCATACATGAGTATTACGGTATAAAAGTAGCAAATACCGGGCCATATCATCATTAATTTTCGTTAAAATGCACCCTTTGCCTGGGGGTTAAAGGCTTAGTTGGTAGTCCCTTGCGGCTATTTCCCAATGATCGGTTACCTCAGCATTTACAACTACTCCCGCCTTTGGATATTTGATTACGGTAGGGCAAATATGCATGGGGATAGCGTAAAATTCCTGTCCGATTTTAAAATTTGAAGCCTGGTCAGTGCTTAGCACCAGATGTTCTTCACTCTGACTGATCTGGGTAGCTCCTTCCAGCCCGGGGATAACAGCCCTGGGAAAAGGCATTTCCGCAGCAAGGGCCTTATGCCCGAGGTCCAGGCAAAGTATATCCTCAGAAGGTTTGCTGATTAGCCTGCATAATACTGTAGCCGCTGGTAAAAAGGGCATTTCCGGAAAGGAACTACCGTAGCGCGCATCCCACAATAAGGTGGTCCCCGGGCTTAATTCGATATCTTTTCTACGGGCATGGATAGGAAAACTGGGGGACCCTCCTGCAATCAAAGTTTCAACAGGGAAGCCTGCAGACATTAATTGGTCCTTAAGATCGAGGACTGCTGCAAAAGCCTGGTCGCATTCAGCAGTTCTTTTCAAGGGATCCGGGTTTCTGAGATGCCCGTCGTAAATATGCAGTCCTATGGGATGGACAAGGGCATCTTTGCAGAGGGCTGCATACAATTCAAAAGCGCTCTTTCCCGGGGCAATTCCCGTGCGGTTCATCCCAACGTTCAGGTCCAGGAAGACCTCAAAAGAATCTGCCTTCTTTTCGGCAAATGTATGTAAGCTCTCGAGGGTATGGAAATGGTCTACCAGGCAGGAATAACGCGTATTGGGATAGGCTTTCTGGATTTGCAGGAACCTTTCAGGCCCCGGCCCTACCAATGGGTAAGCTACCAGCACATCCGCTGCCTCGCACCTGCCCAATAATTCAGCCTCTGCCAGGGTAGCACACTTAAATTTTGAGATTCCTGCCTGTTGCTGCATACGGATGATCTCAGCCATTTTATGTGTTTTGACATGCGGGCGCAGCCGGGTGGCACTTCCGGCAATCTCCAGCATTTTGTCAATATTGTGTTTTATCCGATCAGGATAAATCAGCAGGGAAGGAGATACCTGCCCCTCCGGATGACTAAGGGCATACCATTTTTTTCCGGCCTGTTCCATGCGTTATTTCAATTTAAAAATTGCCTCAATTTCAACTGCAACATTCCCGGGAAGTTCCATCCCGACCGCAGAGCGTGCCCCCACTCCGGCATCTGGTCCGAACACTTCAGCCATCAGTTCGCTGTACCCGTTTATGACGTAAGGGTAATCGTGAAATGCAGCACTGCCATTGACCATCCCCAGGGTTTTTACCAACCTCTCGATATCGTTCAGGGAGCCATAGTGGGTCCTGATGGTAGCCAGCATGGTCAGCGCAACCTGCCTGGCTGCTTTTTTGGCCTCCTCCCGGTTCAGGTCGATCCCGGCTTTTCCCGTAATATATGATCCGTCAGCTAACATGGGTGCCTGCCCGGACACGTACAAATATTTTCCGGTTACAAGCACGGGTTTGTACAAGCCTGCAGGGGGAGGGGCCGGAGGAAGTTGCAGGCCAAGGGCCGCTAGACGTTCTTCATAATTTTGTTCCATAAAGCTTTCAGATTATAGTGTCCAGAAAAAGTACCCCTACCAGTCCCATAATTCCAACTGTGGTTTCCATCACGGTCCAGGTGCGGAGGGTATCCTTAACAGACAGGTTAAAATATTCTTTAAACAACCAGAAACCGCTGTCGTTAACGTGGGATAGCATCAGACTTCCTGACCCGATGGCCAGTACCATCAGTTCAGGGGAAACATCGGATTGGGCAACCAGGGGTAAGACGATGCCAGCGGCAGTTAGGCCGGCTACCGTAGCCGATCCAACACAGACCCGGATAACTGTGGCAATTCCCCAGGCGAGTACCAGCGGAGAAATACTACTGTTTTGGAGCAGGCCTCCTATGTATTCACTTACCCCGCTATCTATCAGTACTTGTTTCAGGGCTCCTGCCCCGGCAATGATCAGCAGTACCATGGTGATACCACTTACTGAACTGGATGCAGACTTCATCACTTCTTTCATCTGTTTTCCGCGGGCAAGACCCAGAGTATAGATAGCCATTAAAACGGACAGTAACATCGCAATAACGGGGTTCCCTACAAAACCAAGCAGTTTTTTAACAGGGCTTCCGGCTGGCAATAAAAGTTCGCTCAGTGTTGCCAGGCCAATCAATAAAACCGGTAAGAGAGCTGTAAATATGCTGATACCCATCCCCGGCATTTCCGTATCGCTCAGGATTTTAGGATTTACAAATTCCTTTAAGGGGCTGGCCGGTATATTTTTAAAATTGCGCGAAAGCAGGGGGCCTGCTACGATGATGGCAGGGATGGCTATCAAAATCCCGTAGAGCAGGGTTTTGCCGAAATCTGCCTGAAAAATTTCAGAAATAGCAGTGGGTGCCGGATGAGGGGGCAGGTATCCATGGGTGACGGAAAGAGAAGCCAGCATGGGCATTCCAACATATAACAACGGCAGCCGGGTAGTTGCAGCAACCGTGAATACCAGAGGGACCAGGATCACAAAGCCGACGGTGTAAAACATCGGGATTCCAACAATAAACCCGGTAAGGACTACCGCCCATTGGACATATTTTTTGCCGAAGCGTTTAACCAGGCCGGAGGTAATTCGTTGTGCTGCCCCACTGTCCGCGACCAGTTTCCCCAGCATGGCACCAAGCCCCAGTATGATAACCAGAAACCCCAGGGTATTGCCAATGCCATTTTGAATGGCACTAACGAGCGCATCCAGGGACATACCTTCCGCCAGCCCAACCAGCAGCGAGATGATGATAAAACTGATAAAGGCATTGAGTTTAAAACGGGCTATCAGCAAAAAAAGCAGCAGGATACCGCCAATTACAATGATTAAGGGCATGCGGGCCGGGTTGTTAGTGATTTGGAATTAAAGATACTAAATCCGAGTGGGTGACCTGCCTGTTTCACTCCCATAGGGCAAAATTTCCTGTGGGCGGTCACTTTGGGCATAAAGCACCAAAACAGTTGTGGCTTTATATTTTATGTATGTGCCTTGTAGCTTTTTTCTGGAGCCTCAGAGCGCATAGTCTTCAAGTTTTTGCGGTCCTTCCAGCAATACCCTTACCACCCTCAATACCCCTTCTTCGGTTGTTGCGATATGCCATTTGATCAGGCTGATCTGACCATTTTCTATTTCAATGCCCGTTATACTTCTGGGATGTACGCAACTACCATCGTTAAAAAACGGGATTTCTCCCGGTTCTGGAAACCTGGGCCGGTGTGTGTGGCCGGCAATGGTGATCCTCAGGTTATGTGCCACGATCCACTTTTTAATCCGCTTTTCCAGACGGATCAGTTCTTTGTAATTTTTCGCCGGGGAGGTCGGGTCTGCAATACCCCAAACCTGCAGGGGTTTCCAAAGGACCCGTACGAGAAAACGGCTCCATCTCCAGAAGGTGTAATTCCACCAGTCTGCCTGATGTCCGTGGCAAAGGAATACTTCCTGCCCGCTCTCTTCGTGCTTGAGGACAATAGCCTCATTGTACTGAATACCCTCCAGCAGCTCTTTATTTTTGCCTTCTATGGGCTCAAAGTAACTGCTGAGGTGTTCCCTGACATATTTGGGATCCTTGTAAACCATATCGTGATTTCCCCAGACCATATGAAGCCGCTTGTCCAGATAGAATTTTCTAAGGAGCTCATAAACGTTTTTATGGGCCTCAAAAATGGCTTCGAAATGCAGGTTTTCCCAAAGTTCGTCTCCGTCGCCCAGTTCACAATAAATAAAGCCTGCTTTGTAGTAATGCTGCAGGGCGTGAAAGTAAATATTCCGGTTGTTTGCAAAATCGTCCGCAAAACTGTTGTCTCCCCTGTGGCAATCGCTGAAGAGTATAAACTTTGAGCGGTCGTTAAAGGGGATGACTTTCGCCCTGTTATAGGCCCGGCTAAGCCGATTTTGCGAGGACATGTACATAAATTTCCATAAAGATCACAAAAAAGTGGAAATACAGCATGGATCCCTAAAATTAAACAGTGGAGAAAACTTTGTAATTTTAAAGGGAAAATGCAGACTAAGGTTTTTACAGACGTCCATTTATGAACAAAGAATTACCCATTAAGCCGCTTATTAGTTTTGATAAGTACCTGCGTCATTATGACCAGCTGCTTAATCACGGCTCTGCATTTGAAAGGGAGAAGGCCGAAAAAATACTAAACGCACAAAAGCCCTTTCCTTTTTTAAGGGATGGTTTTGCAGATGTAAACCTGCTGGAGGAGCACGAAGAAGTGATACAGGTAATACTGCAGGATTCCTTTGCGGATGTGCTTGGCGATAATGAAATAAAAGCTGTATCCTTTCCTTATTTCAATGAGATGTTCAATCCGTCGCGCCGGCTTCGGAAAATACTTCAGGAAGCGGGCCCGGATTTTACCCCTGAACTAAAGAATCAGCAGGAGGGGCTGGATTATATCATGGCCTGTACGGTTATCCTGAACTTCCATTACGGCTATCATCTGGATTTCAGCAGACCTTATTTCTTTGAAATCCCAGATGCTAAAGGCGTGATAAATTATTACCGCGTCCTTTACAATGCGGATTTTATGGAGATCTTTCCAACCGAAAATTCCCCGGAAATCACACAGGATATTGTTGATGAGTTACTGGCCCGTCCGGAAGACGTGGAGTTCTGGAAATCCAGAATCCCGCCTGAGAGTTTTGTGGGCAAGGGATTTGTAATTGTCAATATGTTCAACGTGACGGCCGAGCACTCAATTTCTGCAATTAAATCTGAGCTGATTGCCAGCGACAAGAGGGGGAGCGATCGTTTTATGGACGAACTTCAGGATACTTTTCGTTCTTTTTTCAGGTTGAAAGACCTCAAAGTTGGATTTATAAAATACAACCATAAGGATAACCGATTCGAGCGAATATACGGAAATGGAATAAAAAGCTTTATCCTCCATGAAAAGGACATGGAATTTTGCAATGAAGCCCTCTGTAATGGTTCTTATGACAAACTCCTTAGGCAAAAAACCTACTTTGTTGTACCCGACGTTAAAAAATATGCCGCTATGGCTGAAGGCAAAGGGTTTTACAAGAACCTGGAAAAACAAGGTGTCGGGAGCGCCATTTTTGCGCCTATAGCCAGCAAAGGGGAGTTGCTAGGCATATTAGAGGTGGTCTCGGGCCAGAAGAAAGTACTCAATGGGGTAAATGCCACGAAACTGGACGATGTTATGCCATACATTGTGTCTGCCGTGATCCGTTCCAGGATAGAAGAGGAAAACCTGATTGATGCGATCATTCAGCACGAGTATACCACGGTTCACGATTCGGTGCTCTGGAGGTTTAAAGAAGAGGCAAAACAGTTTATAATTGATGAATTGCAGGGCCGGCAGCCTTCTTTTAAGGAAATAGTTTTCGATGAGGTCTATCCCTTATATGGGCAAATCGATATCAAAGGGTCTTCAACGGCACGCAATGCGGCTATTCAGCGCGATCTCATTATCCAGTTATCCAGGATTAATTCTATTATGGAGAAGGCCAAGGCTTCAACTTCCCTGCCCATTTATGAAGAATTAAGTTTCAGGGTAGCAAACCATATTGATGAGATTAAAGAGATGCTCCACACCAATAGTGAGCAGGCTATTTTTAATTTTATTCAGGAAGAAATGGTGCCTGTTTTAGCTCATTTGAAAAAGGAAAACACGGATTTAGCTGCTGAAATCGAGGCATATGAAGCAGAAATAGATCCGGAAACACAATCATTTTATGACCATAGGCGCAATTACGACCAAAGCGTGATGCGTACGAATAAAACCCTGGCAGGCCTGCTCGATAAACGGCAGTCGGATGCTCAGCAGATGTATCCGCATTACTTTGAACGCTATAAGACGGATGGGGTTGAACACAACATGTATATTGGGGATTCCATCTCCTCGGGCAAGAAGTTTGACATGCTCTATCTCAGCAACCTGAGGTTATGGCAATTACAGGTGATGGTCGAAATGGAGAATGCGTATTACAACCTCAAGAAGGAGTTGCCTGTAAAACTGGATGTGGCTTCCCTGGTACTGGTGTACAACACCTCTTTATCCATTCGTTTCCGCATGGATGAAAAGCGCTTCGATGTGGACGGCACTTACAATGCGCGTTATGAGGTAATCAAAAAGCGGATAGACAAATCTTATATTAAGGGGACCGAACAAAGACTAACGCAGGCCGGGAAACTGGTAATCGTCTATTCCCAAAAGAGCGATGAACTGGAATACCTGAGGTATATTTCTTTCTTGAAATCCAAGGGGTGTTTTACAAACAATATTGAGATTGTTGAATTGGAAGGCCTTCAGGGCGTTTCCGGATTGAAGGCTATAAGGGCAGAGGTCTTATATAAATCCGGTGAAGATAAGGACCGCATGTACACCTATGAGGACCTGATGGAAACCCTGAAAAACTGATCAGGCCGGTATATCCAGAATCCTTTCCGGGCCAAAATACCTGAGGGCAATAAAAAAGGCCAGCACCGACAGTATCATACCTATCATAAAAAAAGTGTAGGTCCACCGGAGCAATTTGTATTTGCGGTTTAATACCACGCCCAGAAAATAGAGGTCTTTGGTCAGTGAATCGTATACGTATTGCTTATCCTTAATCAGTTCCTGCATGGCCCATTCATAGTCCTGCAATTTCATCTTGTGAAAATTCCCGAAAAACAGCAGGTTTACTTTCTTTTTGGCAACATCTTCCTTGGTAAATTCCCCGCTGGTCACATTGGGGCGGGTCGCCAGTATTGATAGGATCATGGAGATGATACTGAATATGAGGAACACGACCGTGGGGTAGATCAAATAGTCATTGGAGGGATTGTCCAGTTTTGGGATCAGGTTGGCAATCACAAGTGAAATTATAATGGCGTTTACGGATAACAGTATGTTGGCTTTGGTATCTGCAATATCACTCAGTTTCAGGTGGTTTCGCATAGACACCCTGTAAAGGGTTTGAATCCCCCTTTCCGGGCTTTCACTTTTGAACTTAGCCTTTAACTGCTCTTTTTTAGCCAGTTTTTTACGGGCTTTCTTTTCCTTTACCAGTTTTCGTACATTCTTGTCTTTGCCTGCCTGCCAGTGTTCCAGGGCATAATCCGTATAAAAGCGATGCTCGGTCCGGAACATCTGCAGGTTTAATTCCCGCCATTCTTCCAGGGAGTATTCTCCGACTCCTAGTAATTTTAATTCTTCCCGCAGCAATTCTGCAGTTTCAGGATAGCTTTTTTGAGCCAGGTGGGATGCGTCTGCATCCCTGATAATCTTCTCCAGAATACCAGACGGCTCGTGGTAGCGCCGTGTGGCCAGAATAAGATCGCAAATACGATCTGTGGTTTCAGAGGGTACACCTGCTTTTTTTAAATAGGCCCTGGCAATTTCACAACTACTCTCCTCGTGATTGGTACAACCCCTGGTATAACCCGTATCGTGAAACCAGGCAGCCATTAGCAGGGAATCCTTTTCCTCGGGGCTTAATTTATGGTTGTCCAGTAATTCTTTTGTACTTTGAACGACTCTTTGAGTGTGCCTCAGGTTATGGTACAGGAAGCGCTGGTCCAACTTTTCTGTAAGCAGATGGGATACGTATTTTTCTGCATCTTCCAGAATCTGGGTGGTCATACGTTAGGTATTAAAGTGTACAAATTACAAAATTTTAATGGCTTCACCTTTTACAACCGTAAAACAATATTTAGGCCTTTTATTGCTGCTGATAACAGCTTCCTGCGCAACCTATGCCCCTAAATATGCAAACAAGCAGCAGGGAGAAAACGGGGCTGCCGGGGAGCTTTTGCACCGGTTTTACCTTATTGGGGATGCCGGATATTCCCCTATAGGGGGTCTTAACCCGGTTTTGGTCCGGTTTCGTGACCGGCTGGCAACAGCCCCTGAAAACAGTACGGCTTTCTTTCTTGGCGATAATATCTACCCTTCCGGATTGCCGGATGAAGATGAGGATCCGGCTGGGTATGCCCTGGCCAGGAACCAATTGGATGCCCAGATCAAGACTCTGGAACTTTTTAAGGGGAGGCCTGTTTTTATACCGGGTAATCACGACTGGTACAGTGGAGGCATCAAGGGCCTGAAACGGCAGGAAAAATACATAGAGGATATACTGGACCAGAAAGATGTGTTCCTTCCGGAAAACGGCTGCCCGCTGGAAACCATCGAACTGGATGATGAAATTTTCGTAATTGTTCTGGATACCGAATGGTACCTGACCAACTGGGATACCAAACCCGCAATTAATGACGATTGCGTATTGAAGAGTCGTGATAAATTCTGGGCTGAACTGGAAAGTGAGATTAAAAAGAATGCAGATAAAACAATACTGATCACGACCCATCATCCCGTTTTCAGCTACGGGGTACACGGCGGGCAATACACCTTTCAGGAACAATTCTACCCCTCAAAAGGGAAAGGCCCGCTTCCTGTGATTGGCAATGCAATTAACCTGTTCCGAAAAACGACAGGTGTATCTACAGAAGATCTTTTCAACAAGCGGTATCTCGAATTGCGCAAGCGGCTCGTAACGCTTGCCCAGTACGGGGATCGCGTCATTATCGCTTCGGGCCATGAACACACCCTTCAGCACATAGTGGAGGAGGGAGTCACACAAATTGTAAGTGGTGCCGGGGCCAAACAGGGAGCAACCCGTTTACTGGGAGGCAGCCAGTTTTCAACCGGGATGTGGGGTTATGCAGAACTGGATGTCTACAAGGACGGGAGTTCCCGGGTAACCTACTTTGGGGTAGACAAAAACGGCAGGGAAGAGCAGCTATTTCAAACCGAGGTTTATCAGAAAGTGGACTACGCAGATGGACGGCAGTACCCTTCCGAATTTGCGGAACAGGTACAGTCATCTGTTTACCGGCCCGGGGAGGTTGATAAGAGCGGCTTGTCACGGTTTGTCTGGGGCAATCGTTACAGGAAATATTATGGAACGCAGATTTCAGCATCCACCGTAAGCCTTGACACGCTTTACGGGGGCCTGCAGCCTATTCGAAAGGGAGGGGGTCAGCAATCCAAATCCCTCCGGTTAAAACATTCGAGCGGCAAAGAATACGTAATGAGAGCCCTCAGGAAACAGGCCGAACAATTTCTGCAGGCAGCGGCTTTCCAGGAGCAATTTGTAATGGGTCAGTTTGATGGAACCTTTACTGAAAACCTGCTGGAAGATTTTTACACCGGAGCCCATCCTTACGGACCCTTTGCCCTGGATGTTATGTCCGATTCCCTTGGGCTGTACCATACCAACCCCAGGATATTCTTTGTCCCCAAACAGCCTGCCCTTGGAAAGTACAATGAAGATTTCGGAGGGGAATTATATATGATAGAAGAGCACGTATCTGAGGGGCACGAAGAGCTTGCCAGCTTTGGATATGCCAGGGACATTGAAAGCACCTATGATATGCTCAATAAGCTGAGGGAAGATGAAAAATACAAAATCGATACAGACTTATATCTCAGAGCACGCCTTTTTGATATGCTTGTAGGCGACTGGGACAGGCACCAGGACCAGTGGCGCTGGGCTGAATTTAAAATAAAGGATACAGACCGGGTCATCTACCGCCCCATTCCAAGGGACCGGGACCAGGTTTTTTCCAATATGGGAGACGGCGCCCTGATGGGGCTTCTGGTACGTTTAATGCCCCCCATGAAGAAATGGGAAGGTTTTAAAGAGGAGATCCGCAATGTTCGCACATTCAATGCCAATGCCTTTGCCCTGGACCGGGTTTTGCTTAACAATACCCGCCTGCAAGACTGGCTGAAACAGTCTGCATTTATCAGGGAAAGGATAAACGCCGCGGTGATCGATGCTTCATTTGAAGGGTTTCCCCCCGAAGTTCGCGGGAAAACGACAGCGGAAATCAAGCGAATCCTGCTGGCCCGCTTATCACACCTGGATTCCTTTGCAGAGAGGTACTACAGGGTGCTGCAAAAATATGTGGTTATTTATGGAACTGATAAAGACGACTGGTTTGATATCAAGAGCCCAACTCCCGAAACGCTACAGGTACAGGGATACCGGATCATAGACGGGGAGAAGGAGAAAAAATTCTACGACTATACCTTCGACCCTTCGCTGACACAGGAAATCTGGATATACGGCCTGGACGATAAAGACCGATACGTCTTCGATCTGCACCCAAAAAATAAAATCCGCATTCGTGTTGTAGGTGGTCGGGGAAAGGATTATTACGACCTGAACGGGACCCGCAAAGCGATCATTTACGATTATAAAAGCAGGGAATCTGTCTATGAAGGAAAGGTTTCCCGTACCCGAATTGTGCGTACAGATGATTACGAGCTCAACACCTATCAGCCTTTTAAGCTTGCAAACTATACCAGCCAGTTCACTCCGGGCTTTGGGTTTAACCCGGATGACGGGGTTCTGCTTGGGCTGGGATACACCTATACGCATTATGGCTTCCGAAGAAACCCCTTTACCTATCAGCATACCCTGAACGGAGCCTATTTCTTTGCTACCAGTGGCTATGATTTGAGTTATACCGGGGAGTTCGCAAACCTGCTGGGCAATTGGAACCTGCAGCTTGAGGCCCGTTACACCAGCCCGAATTTCAGCAGGAATTTCTTTGGTTTTGGTAACGAAACGGAGAACCCGGATGACGATTTAGGTCTGGACTATAACCGGGTTAGGCTCAGAAACCTGCATTTCAAGCCCTCTCTGGTGTGGAGAGGTGCATTGGGGGCACGTTTTAAAGCTGGGCTATCTTACGAGAATATCTCTGTTGAAGAAACCTCAGACCGTTTTGTTAATGTGTTCCTGACGGCTAATGGGGAAGAAAGCCAAACTGAATTTCTGGGGGTGCATGGCGCCTATTTTTACGAGAACAGGGATAATACGGCCTTTCCTACTTTGGGGATGAGCAGTAGCCTGGAATTTGGTGCAAAGTCCCAGTATTTTGGTTCCGGGGCTACTTTTGCTTACCTGATTCCCAGCCTGAGCCTGGATCACCGCCTGGTATCTTCCGGAGCCCTGGTTCTGGCAACCAAATGGAAAGCGCATTTCAACATTGGAAACGGCTATGAATTTTACCAGGCCGCACAAATCGGGGCCAATAACGGCCCCAGAAGCTACAGGAATGAGCGCTTTACGGGGAAAACGGCCTACTATCAGCTCACGGATTTGCGTTTGCAGTTCAGGCAGATGAAAACAGGACTTTTCCCCCTTTCATTTGGCTTGTTTTCGGGCTTCGATTACGGCCGGGTATGGGAACCCTCGGAGTCCTCGTCAAAGTGGCATACCTCTTACGGGGGAGGATTTTTCCTGAATGGTGCCAATGTGAGCAATATCAACTTCGCCCTCTTCCATGGAGGAGACGGGCTGCGGTTTTCATTCGGGCTGGGTTTTGCCTTTTAAGGGAAGGGGAATGGTAAAGCTGTATAGATTGCCGCCGCTCCCGTGACTGCGTTCATCGGTTAGGTAAAGTTCTGTCTCACTAATAAAGCAGACAGATTCCAATTGGGTGTTGGCACCCAGGGCTATCATACGGGTTGGGCCGTTTTTAAAGCCACGCCTCTTAAAATTTTCGAACACCCATAAATTCCCGTATCCCAATAAAGCCAGGCGGTTCCCCTCAGGCGAAATGGCAGCATCTGTAATCTGGCACTGCCGGTAATCTTCACAGGTTGTAAATTCGGCAACCCATTCTGCTGTATAGTCGCCGGGTTGGTCCGGTACTCTGTAAACCCTGGCTTTCCCGTTAAAGGGCCGCCCCCTGTTTTTATTGATTATATAGAGAAAGCCCTCGTAATGGAAGAAGGCCTCGGCATCGTAATACAGTGCGTTTTTTTCAGGCGGATAGGCATCCTGATCTGGGTAACGAAAGCTGATTTTCCTGGCTTCGATCTTATCCCCGGGCTCTATGACAGGATTCGGAACTTTATAGATGCGCAGGTTTTTCCGTTTATTGCCATTGTTACCAAAATCCCCTATATACACCTGGCTGTCCCGGTCCATGGTAAGGGCTTCCCAGTCGTCATTTTTGGCTTCTTTTACCTTAAAGGATTTCAGCATTTGCCCGCTGCTGTCTACCGCGTAGAGATTATCCGGATTGCCATTGTCCTCAATCAGCCAGATTTCATTAGGTCTCAGGCTGATGATGCCAGAACATTCATTTATGGCTTTTGGTAATTCCGCCACATAACGCAATTGCCCATACTGGGCACAACTCCATCCCAGCAACAAGCAGCTTAGAACGAGAATGCGGTTTAATTTCCTCTTTGCTTTAATGGCGGCAACGTTTTTTGTAATCGAATACTTTAAAAATACAGTTTTAATTGTGAATGGCGGATTACGGCAGGTTCAAATAGGTCCGGACAAAGGATAATTGGCGCGGCTTTTTAAAAGTTTAGGAATAAAGGGATATATTTAGAGATCCAAACAAACCAATACCGACAATCATGATAGGCATTCTTTCCTTTGTGGGTTTTACCCTGCTCGTAGCAATCATATCCTATTTTGCTACCAGAACAACAAATGAAACAACTTCCGACGGCTATTTTTTAGGAGGCCGAAGCCTGACCGCTGGTGTGATTGCAGGGTCTCTTTTATTGACCAACCTCTCAACAGAACAAATTGTTGGCCTGAATGGAAGCGCCTACTTGGATGGCCTTTCAGTAATGGCCTGGGAAACGCTTGCAGCGATCACCATGGTAATTACCGCTGTATTCCTCCTGCCCCGTTACCTGAAGGGCGGTCTTACCACCGTTCCGCAATTCCTGGCCAAAAGGTTTGATGTTACCACCAAAACCATCACTTCCGCCCTTTTTCTGACGGGATATGTTGTGGTGTTGTTACCGGTAATCCTGTATTCCGGATCGGTAGCGATCAGTGGGATGTTTGATGTTCCCGGTTTACTGGGGGTTTCGGAGTCTACAGCCCTCAAGTTATGTATTTGGGGAATAGGCATAGTAGGATCCATCTACGCCGTATTCGGAGGCCTGAAGGCGGTAGCAGTTTCAGACAGTATTAACGCTATTGGTTTACTGATAGGGGGGGTACTTATTCCGGTTTTCGGTTTGATGGCTATTGGCGATGGAAGCGTCCTGGAAGGCCTTAGCAATTTATACGAATCCGACCCGGCCCGTTTTGATTCAACCGGGGAGCATGGACAGGAAGTACCCTTTAGCACCATTTTCACAGGGATGATGCTGGTACAATTGTTTTACTGGGGAACCAACCAGCAAATCATACAACGGGCCCTGGGAGCCAAGAACCTGGCAGAAGGACAGAAAGGCCTTTTGCTGGCATCCTTTGTTAAGATACTGGGTCCTGTAATATTAGTACTTCCGGGAATGATCGCTTATTATTATTTTGAGGGGGACCTGGCTTCCAGCAATATGGCTTACCCGGAACTGGTCCGGGCGGTATTGCCAACTTACCTGGTTGGCTTCTTTGCTGCTGTTCTTTTCGGGGCCATCCTGAGTTCCTTTAACAGTGTCCTGAACTCTTCTGTGACCCTCTTCGGGATTGATATATACAAACAGCATATTAACAAAGATGCTACCGAGGCCACCACTGTCAAATACGGTAAGGTTTTCGGGGTAGTCCTGGCCCTGGCGGCCATGTTTGTTGCCCCGGTCATAGAAAGGGCCGGAAGTATTTTTGAATACCTGCAGGAGGTAAACGGAATTTATAATATCCCGATACTCACCATTATTGTTGTGGGCTACCTTACGCGCCGGGTTCCCGCTATAGCTGCCAAAATATCTATTTTCCTCGGTTCAGGGCTGTACATCATCAGTCAGTTTATCATTGGCCCAAACATGGTAGACAATGCCCTGCAAGCCGCCAGGGATTCAGGAATTACAGATGCTGCCAGCCTGAGGATGGTAGAAGCCGATGCCTATCCGCATTACCTCCATATTATGGCGATTCTCTTTGTTCTGAATGTGGCTGTGATGCTTATTATCGGCAGGATTTGGCCCAATAAAGTTCCTTACCAGCTGGAGTACACGGGTCAGGTAGAGATTACCCCATACAAATATGTGAAGCAGGTTGGGATTTCCATTGTGGCTATTGTGGTCGTAATCTATATCGCCTTTGCCAAATAAGCCGGACAGCTTCCTTGACCGGCATTAGCTAATGGTTAAATATATTGATTGATCAGGTTTTCAAATAATTCCTGTTTTCCGCTCTGAAGCGGGACCTTGCCCTGTTCCATGGCTATATGGTACAGGTCTTTAAAGTCCAGTTCCCCCGCTTCGAACTCCCTGCCCTTGCCCCAGTCATAAGACTGATAACGCTCTTTGCGCAGAACCCTGTAGGGAGAGGAATCCAATATTTTTTCGGCAATCAGCAATGCCCGGGCAAAGGTATCCGCTCCGCCTATATGGGCCAGGAAAAGATCTTCAGGGTCTGTGGAATTCCTCCTGAGCTTGGCATCAAAATTAATGCCTCCCCCCTGCAGGCCTCCTGCTTCCAGAAAGGTGAGCATGGCCAGGGTCACTTCATTGATGTTATTTGGAAACTGGTCGGTATCCCATCCATTCTGATAATCTCCCCGGTTGGCGTCTATGCTTCCCAGCATTCCATGGGCCGCTGCAACTTCCATTTCATGTTGCATGCTGTGCCCGGCCAGGGTGGCATGGTTTACCTCCAGGTTGAGTTTAAAATCGTCCTGTAAACCATACTGCTTAAGAAAACCAATCACAGTGGCGGCATCATAGTCGTATTGATGCTTCATGGGTTCCATGGGCTTTGGCTCTATAAAAAAGGTGCCTTTAAACCCCTGAGCTCTGCCATAATCACGTGCCATCCCCAAAAATCGCCCCAGGTGGTCCAATTCCCGCTTCAGGTTGGTATTGAGCAGGGACATATAGCCTTCCCGTCCGCCCCAGAAGACATAGTTTTCTCCACCGAGTTTTATGGTTGTGTCCAGTGCCAGTTTAATCTGGGCCCCTGCCCGGGCCAGAATCCTGAAATCAGGATTGGTGGCAGCCCCATTCATATACCGGGGGTGGCTGAAACAATTGGCAGTACCCCAAAGTAGCTTAAGCCCCGAGGCCTGCATTTTTTTAAGGATATAGTCACTAATCTGCTGCAGTCTCTGTTCTGAGGCGGCCAGGGTATCTGCCTCCTGAACCAAATCAAAATCGTGAAAACAGAAATAGTCAAAACCCAGTTTGGTGATAAATTCAAAGGCAGCGTCTGCTTTCAGGCGGCCCGCTTCCAGCGGGTCTGAGGGGGCATCCCAGGGATGCACCAGTGTTCCGGGCCCAAACGGGTCTGACCCGGTTCCACAGAAGCTGTGCCAGTACGCTACCGCGAACTTAAAGTGCTCGCGCATGGGTTTTCCTGCTACCAGCTGTTCCGGATTGTAATACTTAAAGGCCAGGGGGTTGTCTGATCCTTTCCCTTCGTACCTGATGGCTCCTATCCCCTTAAAAAATTCTTTGTCCCCGAGTAGTATCATGATTTAGGTATTTAGTATCGTTTCCAGTTGCTCTTTCCAATTATTATATGCCCGCAGATAGGGTTCACTATCCGTATCCGGGAAAACAGTTTTCAAATAATCCCTTTCCCGTACCTGGGAAATTAAAAAAGAGATGCCTCTTTCCAGTACGGAACAGGCACGGGCTGCACCTATTGCCCCGGTTGTATTGTATAAGTCTACCGGTTTGCCGGAAAGGCTGGCTATCGTTTTTGCGAAAACCCCGGATTGAAACAGATTATCGGTTCCGGCCCGTATTTGGGAATCTGCTTCTGAGGCGGTAAACTGCATACCGTAAATAAGTGCAAATGCTATACCTTCCAGGGCTGCCCGGTAAAGGTGCCCCTTGTGATGCCGGTTAAAATCCAGGCACATAAAACTACCCCCTGGGGAGCGCCCGCCCAGTAATCGTTCTGCGCCGTTTCCAAAAGGGTAGCACAGCAGCCCCTCCGAACCAATGGGGATGGCGGCTGCCTGCATATTCATGCTATGGTAATCCGGAGCTGCCGTCTGCTGCTTAAGCCAGCGATATTGAATTCCGGCACCGTTGAGGCAAAGTAATTTCCCGATACGCGGTTGTGTCTTGCTGTGGTTGGGGTGAGCGAAGTTATTGACACGGCGGATTTCAGCTGGCGGAAGCTGTTCAGTAATTCCGTAAAGTACGCCCGATGTTCCGGCAGTAGCTGCCCATTGCCCGGGCTCAAATACATTCAGGCTAAGTGCATTGTTGGGCTGGTCGCCAGCTCTGTAAAGGAGAGGGGTTCCCGCAGCAAGACCACTTTGAGAGGCTGCTTTTTCGCTTACCGTTCCCTGTATTCCAAATGAAGGTTCAATAGCAGGGAGCAAATCGCGGGAAATATTCCAGTGATCCAAAAGGAAATAGGCGGGCATATCTGCCTTAAAATCCCAAAGGATACCCTCAGAAAGCCCGCTGGCAGTGGTTGTATAGTTTCCGGTGAGTTTAAAGGCCAGGTAATCTCCGGGCAGGAGTATCTTTTTGACTTTTTCGAAAACCTGGGGTTCTGCTTGTTGCACCCACCTGAGTTTAGCCGCTGTAAAATTTCCGGGTTCATTCAGGAGCCTGCTCCTACAGACTTTTTCTCCCAGCGTCTTTGCAGCTTCATCCCCAATGGAAACTGCCCGGCTGTCGCACCAGATAATAGCATCCCTGGCAGGCTTTCCGGAAGCATCCATACAAACCAGTCCGTGCATTTGATAGGCAATACCGATTCCTTTGATCTGATTTGCATTTAACCCATTTTTACGAATAATTTCCTGTGTACCCGCGCAGAAGAGGGACCACCACATTTCCGGGTCCTGTTCAGCCCATCCGGGCTGTGGAGCCTTTATGGGGATTTCAGTCTCCGGGCATGTGATAAGGTCCTTTAATTTTCCGCTTTCCTGTTCTACCAGTGCAATTTTGAGTGAAGAACTACCTAAATCATATCCGAGATAATACATAAAGAGCGGTTAACCTTTGCTTAACAGGTACTTATGTAAGATATAAAAAAACCCTGACGATATTTCGGCAGGGTCCGGCGTTCTTTCAGTTATCGTTTATTCCTCAGGGATCTCCGCAATCGGCAAATAAACATCGGCCCGCCATTTCAGTGCGTCTCCTCCCATATTAGGGTTATTGTAGAAGAACTCTATAGGGTTTAATTCAACCGAGATATCATTGCGCTCAGCATAATCTGACAGTGCATACCAGGCCCGGTCTGAAGTAATGTAATTCCCATTGTAAATGGCTTTGAGTGCTTTTTTCTCAAAGAGCCGCTTGTATTTGATCCTTGGATGGTTTGGAAGTTTTTCCGAACGGATAATGGGGAAACAAAAATTAAAGGTGATACTGTCATTGGCCTGATTCCACTCGGTAACCTCTACAAAGGGGGTGCCGTTGAGTTCCACGCCTGCATTGGTCAGGGCCAGCCCAAGGAAATCAATATTGTCCATCATGCCAGCTGCTTTCCGCAATTGCGTGGTGCTAATGGTCGTATAGGCATAATAGGTGCTCTTTAATTCTTCCTCCCCAACAATGGTTACCCGGAACTCGGAGAGATGCTGTTCCAGACCTTCAAGGAATTCCTCCAATTTGTCTACAGTGGCTTTCTCGATAACCGAAGCTCCGAAAGGGGCCTTTATTTTATTCATGAGACTGTGCTCCGGATCCTTAACTTTTACCACTACAGTGGAGGTACTGTCCGTAAGCGGTTCTATGGACCAGTTGTAGATGTGTACCGAATCTCCGACCTGTACCTGCTGCTGCAGGTTGTATAAATCTTCCTGTTCCACCTCGGTATTCATAACTCCAGCAGTATCATGCCAAAGTTTTATACTCTGGTTAATGGTGCCAGGAAAGGTATCGGCCTTAAAACGGACAATGTAATCATAAGGGTAAATAAATAAATAGCTAACCAATGCAAGGCCTGTAATGGCAAGGGTTCCTATAAGTATCTTTTTCATATTCCGGTCTGGGGTTTTTCTGTTTGAAGCAATTCAGTTGCCCAAGGGTTTTATTTTAATCTTAGGATTGGGGTTTATTATCGGCCAATTCGCCGGTCTTTCGCATACTGAGCTGGTCATTGATGAACCGACCCAGTGATTGCCCCTGATCAATACCGATTTCTACGGCTGCACGATAATGAATACCCCCGTACATCCGGCTGATAGCCGCTTCTTCCGAAGCTTCTATAAAGGAATTAAAACTGCGTATCGGAAGGCCATACTGCAATTCGGTGTCATCATCAAATGCAAAATCTTCACCGAAAATACTGGTCAGGGTTATAGCTGCGGCCCCTGAGACCACACTGTGCCCGCTAGTGTATTCCGGAAAGGGGGGCGTTTGCAAAACGGGTTTCCAGTTGTCATCTATATGCTCGTTTATCAGTGTTTCCGGGCGGATCAGATTAGAACGGTATTTTTCATCCCAACAGCTGATAAACCCGTCGGCAATGGCAATGGAGGTTTTGGCATAAGCAAAAACACTGTCGTCAAATCCATAATCAGCTTTTCTGCAGGCTATTTTAGTGATACCGATCCAATGAGCCCCGGGGCTGATTTTTTTGGTTGCAAACATCAGGTGCCCCCGGTTTACGGATACATAAGGGTTGCAATCCCAAAACTGGGCAATGGCTACTTCCTCTGAACTGTCGCCTTTTGCGGTAATCTCCTGGCTTACATCATAGACCTCCTTCAACTCCTTGTAAAAGGCAGATCCCTCCTCCATTGAAAAAGGCGGGGGCGGGGCAGGCCTGAACTGAGAGGCCGAATCCAGCACAAAAGGCCTGATCCTGTTCCAGTGCGGTTCTATTCCTTCCATATAAGCGGGCGGAGTAGGCTGCCATCGAGCCGGGTCTTCTGTATCAACCGTAAATTTGGACATGGTCCGTGTTTGTTTGTAGTTATCCTGGTCCATCCAGCCTGCGATAAACTCGGCTACCTCCAGGCCATAATCCCTGGAAGCTTCAAACTCCCTTTTGTTCTGCCTGTTCCATATGCCGTACAAACTATCCCGGTAGGTTTCTATCCTTTCTTCGGAAAAAATCAGCCTTTTACTTAACTCCATATGAGCGATAAGTGCTGAAAGCTTGTAATTGACGGCCTCCTGCTTTTCAGGTTCCGGAATGCTCATAAGGCCATCCACCTGGCCCTGAAGGGAAGTGTATTTTTCGTTTTGCAAGGCCATGATTTCATAGGCGGCAATATTGGGGTACGCATAAATACGGCTGGCAACCGGCGGGCTGAATATGTCATGAACCATCACCTCTGTTACTTTATCTACCGAGGCGTGGAAATCTTCAGCTGTAATCTCAATGGGTTCTGCAGGTTTATTACAGGAAACCATGACTACGGCTGTACAAAGGATCGATCCTAAAAAAGTTTTCATCTTACTGTATTATCAATTCATCAATTCGTAAACTTCTGCAGGAGCGTTATTGAAAACGACCAGCAGACAAGGTTTGTTTTTTAATTGGAAAATGGCCATATGCCTGACAGATTTGTGAATCAGGTCCAGCCCCAGTTGGTTTGCTAAAATAATGGTATTTTCATTTTTTATCAAGGCTCCCGGGAAGGAATCCAGGCGCCCCTGATAGGGCTTTAAGCCGAAATAATTTCCTGCAGCCAGTATTTCCTGCTTTCCGTCCCCGTCAAAATCTGCATTAATAAACTCCATTATGGGAGCTGCCTGAAGCGGGTTGGCAAAGGGCACGAAGCTAAAACGGCCGGCTTCATTTCTAAGGAATCCGGAACGCAGTTCTGATATTTCAAATTTTTCAGCTGCTTCAAGGGTTTCCTCCCCGAAAATCTCGGTCAGATCCTGCCCGGCAAAGGCACTGTACTTGGGGTATTTCTTTCTGAGCATCACCATCTGAGAAGCCAGCTCATCCAGGCCCGCCAGGGGAAAGTACTTTCCGTTTTTTGCTGTAGCTATCAGTGTTTCAGTACTTCCGTTGCCATCGAAATCCGAGAAATACATTTGCAGCGGATAACTTTCAGTGGCGGTGAATTTGGAATTCAGCCCCCAGTTGCCAAGAGCGTAGTCCATATCTCCGTCCCCATCCATATCAAAGGGGGCAACACGCTGCCATAATCCATTTAACTGCGGGGAAACATACGGCTTAAACCCATTCCCGTCATTTTCGAAGAAGCGGGGAGACATCCATTCCCCAACCACAATCAGGTCGCTGTCTCCGTCTCCGTCAAAATCGGTCCATAGCGCATCGGTTACCATTCCCAGGTTGAGGCCGTCAAATTTGGCGGATACTTTAAATACTCCAGCTTCGTTTTCGAAAAGGAAACTGTCCGGCCGCTTGCCAAACTTCCCGGTGATGGTCTGGTTCCCTACAAAGAGATCGAAATCCCCGTCCCCGTCAAAATCAAAAGGCCGGATAACGGATGTGTTTGCAAAATATTTGGGAAACGCCTTTTTAATAAAGCCGGTATCGGTCTGTACGTAATATCGATTCTGTAATGGGGGTGTTTCCCCATAAAAATCTCCTCCCCCGTTGCCGATGAGTATATCCATTTTACCGTCTCCATTCAGGTCTTCAATAACTGCTGCTATGTTTTCATCAATACTGTCGTTTTGGATAGCCGGAAGGGATGCCCAGGTATATTTCCCGTTCCGTTGCAGAAATATTTGTGCCGGGTTGGATTTGGAACCGCCGAAAAACAAATCGGGCTGGCCGTCATTGTTCAGGTCGCCACTGGCGAAAGCGGGCCCGCGGTCTGCCAGGCTGTAGGGCAGTAATTTTTCACGGTTAAAGTCTGTGTAGTTGTCTTCCATATGTTCAAATGGAAGAATGGCGGAATCATTGAGCTTGTTAAAAAGAAGCGTTGGCTCTGAGGCAGCCAGAGGTCTTTTAGCCAGCGCAGGTCCTTCGGCCCGGACTGCCAGACTTTGGCCGGTTTCAATGTTTTTTAGTATCTGTGATTCTCCTCCGGGCCAAATGATTCTGAGGGAATCAACGGTTTTCAAATTTCCAAAACCAAAATGAACCATCGGTTCTGAGGAGGCCTGGAAGCCCCTGACCGTGTACAGTTCACGAAATTGCATTTCCCCGTCGGCCCAGGCGTAAACTTTGCTTCCAATCCCGTAGGGGTTTTTATCTGAGTAGTGCAGACTTAGTTTCAGGGATTGATGGTTTTGCGGGTTTTTATTCTCCAGGATACTGGCCTTGCGGTTCAGGTTGTTGACCACCAGATCCAGGTCGCCATCCCTGTCGAGGTCGGCCCAGGCGGTAGCCCCTGACAAAATAGTATCTTTTTTAATCCACTCCCCGCTGCGATCGGTAAATTTCAAATCCGAGCCCCCTTCAAATACATAGTTGTGCACATTCCCGCTGGGCATCATTTCAAGGGCCTGCTGATCCATTAACTTGGTGTTGTTTATTTTGGCCCGGATCTGCTCATTTGAGATAAACTTTACAAAATCGAGGTCATTTGGCCGTTTGGGGATGCCATTGGATATGAATAAATCCTGCCTGCCATCCTGGTTCCAGTCTCCGAAAAGGGCACTCCAGCTCCAGTCGGTTGCGGCCACGCCACTCATGAGGGCCGTTTCCATAAACTTCCCGTCGGGCTGGTTGATGTAGAGCATATTACGGGTAAACTGGTAGTAGTAACCAAAGTTCTGGATGCGGATCCGTTGGGTCTGTACATTGTCATCCCCTTCCGAAGATTTCAGGGGGACTTCTTCTTCCGGCAGCATATCCAATGAAATCAGGTCCGGCCGTCCGTCATTGTTGATGTCGGCCACGTCACTACCCATAGAAAAGCGGCTGCTGTGGCCAAAATAAGTCCGCAGGCTTTCGGTAAAGGTTCCGTCCCCGTTGTTCAGGTAGAAATAATCATCCTCATGAAAATCATTTCCGATATACAGGTCAGGATACCCATCCAAGTTGAAGTCTGATACCGCCAGACCCAGGCCGTATCCGTTAATCCCCCCGTAAATACCGGCTTCCTCGCTAACATCAGTAAAACGGTCTCCGTCATTCCGCAGCAATTTGTCACCGGTATCGTAGTTACGATCGTACCTCAGGGCTGCCCTGCCATAGGAATCCTGCGTATGTACCGCATGATTGAGCAGATATAAATCCAAATCCCCGTCCTGGTCGTAATCCAGGAAAGCCGCATTGGAACTGAAGGTGTCGAAATCCAGACCGTACTGGGCAGCACGCTCCGAGAAAGTATTATCCCCGTTATTGATAAACAATTCATTGTGTCCCGAAAAACCGTTGATACCTACTACTGCGCACACATAAATGTCTAGCAGCCCATCCCCATTTACATCGCCCATAACTGCCCCGGTGTTCCAGCTGCTGTTTCCGGCTACCCCGGCCGCTTCGGTAATGTCTTCAAACTGCAAATTGCCTTTGTTGAGGTATAGCTTATTTTTAACCTGGTTCCCGGAAAAATACAGGTCAGGAAGTCCGTCCTGGTTGATATCACCAACGGCTACCCCGCCTCCGTTATAGAAATAGAGGTAGTCCAGTATGTTGAGGGCATCCGTTTCCTTCAGGTCATTTGAAAAAGCGACGCCGGTGGCATCCGGGTTCACCTCCTGGAACTGGCTTGCGTTTTCCTTACAGGCCCAGAAGACACTCACTGATAAAAGTATGTATAATGTTTTTTTCATTGCAGGCTAAAGAGCTTGGGAACATTTTCATTTAGTGCGGCAAGAATATAAATGTTGCCGTCTTTATCGGATAGTTTTCGCAAATACTTTACTTCTCCGTCTATCATAAAACCACTTTTGTTGAAGTCCTGCCATTGAAAACCGGCTTTGCCGTCTCCCAGCAGTACGTTTCCGTAACCTGCATCCAGCCTTGAAAACTGCGGCTTGAATTCATAGTTGTTCCCGGCCATCACCAGGTCGGTATTTCCGTCGGCATTCACATCCATGCAGGCAATGTCACAGATACAGGACAATTGCACGCGGCTTGGGAGTTTTTTTATTGTAAAAGAACCGCCCCCTTCGTTTATGGCCACCACAGATTCAGATAGGGTTACGCGTTTTATGATGGAGTTGCTCACCAGCTCCGGTGGAAACAATTCCTGAATGGTCCGGGTAGCATAGACAGAAGCCTTCAGGTTTTCTTTTTTCAGGGAAACGAGTTGGCCGGTGAGTTCTTTTTTCTGATGAATAGGGTAGTCCCCTCCCTCCTCGGACAGGGTCATGATCTGTTCCAGGGTCCCATTGTTGTCAAAATCATTAATCCACAGGCGCATGGGTTTTCCCGGTTCCGGTTTGTAATGGATATTAGAGCCCTGATTCCCAAGTACCAGGTCCAGATCCCCGTCATTATCGAGGTCTGCAGTCTGAACAGAATTCCACCAGCCGTGCAGGCTGTCCAGGGATGTATTGATGCGGGTCAGCCGCCTGCCGTTATTCCTGAAAATTTTGGGGCTTCCCCAGTCTGACACGGTAACCAGGTCGGGTTTCTGGTCTCCATCCATATCTGCCCACAGGGAACCGGTAACCATGCCGGCTTGTTTCAGGTCGTTAGCCATGCGGTCTGTCGCATTGCGGAACTGACCATTTCCAACATTCTCCAGAAAAAGGTGATCCGGGTCAACCCCGTAAACACCCACTACTGAGCGCGATCCGATAAATACGTCCATATCTCCATCCTGGTCAAAGTCCAATGGACTGACCGTTGACATATTCTTCAAGGCTGTGGGTAGTTCCTCTGGGGATTTTTGGAAATTCCCCTTGCCGTCATTGAGATAGAGGCGAGGCCGGTAGGTTTGTTTTTGGGAAACCTGATTCCCCCCACTTGCTACCAACAGGTCTAAATCGTTGTCCCCGTCAGCATCAAAAAAGGCTGCGGCGGTATCCTCATAGGAGGCATCCTGCTCAAATGAAAGGTTTCTTACAGGCCTTAATTGTCCTTTTCCCATATGGAGATAGAGTTTTCCGGCCTGGTTGCTTGCGCCGCCCAGGTAGAAATCATCATTACCGTCTCCGTTCACATCTCCTATGGCCAGGGCAGGTCCTTCCTGCGAAAGTTTGTGGGAGATCAGCCCCTCGTGGTCAAAATCATTATAGAGGTCTTCTTTATGAGCCTGCACATTATTGAGGGGGACTTCCGTAAAAAAGGTCTCCGTTCTTGGCGGGGGAAGTAGCCTGTAGGTTTCAGTCGCGTCCGAATGTTTTAACAACAATTCCTGGTTGGGCTGTACCCCTGTGAGTAGCTGCGTTTGGTCATCCGGCCAGATAATGCGCAATGAATCGATCTGGCTGGCTTTTCCCAGGCCCAGTGCCATGGTGTAGTCTACCGAAGATTGAAAACCCCTGGATGGGATTAATTCCTGTACAATAACCTGATCATTAAAATAAACCCTGGCAGTAGTCCCGATTGCAAACGGATTTTTTTCTGGTCCTTTAAACTGGAGACGGATGTAGTTATTGTTTTTCTGTTTGTCCGTATTGTTGCGGTATATAAAGGCCTCCATATTGACATTGTTGATTACCAGGTCCAGGTCGCCGTCATTATCCAGGTCGCCGTAAGCGGCTCCATTGGAGCGGGTTGGTAAATCAAACCCCCAGTATTCATTGGCCTTGTCAAAAGTGATGTCCCCCTTGTTGCGATAGGCGTAGTTCGGCTGGGGTTCAATGGGCATTTTCTGTATGATGGAGTCAATAGACTCCTTGCGTCCGGTAAGGGCCATTTTCTGAATGATTTCGTTGGCAAAAAAGTCGACAAAATCCAAATCTGTCAGATCGTGGTTGATTCCGTTTGTGATAAAGATGTCTTTTAGGCCGTCGTTGTCCATGTCAAACATCAGGCCTGCCCAGCTCCAGTCTGTTGCATCTACGCCACTGAAATAGGCTACCTCAGAAAAGGTGCCATTTCCATTATTGAGCTGCAGGGTATTCTGTATGTATTGCTGGAAAAAGTCTTTCCCCCTCTTGAGGTTGTAAACATTATAGCCCTCAAACTCCATAACCGATTTAACGCGCTGTTCGGGTTCTGGCAACATATCCGTAATAAAGATATCCTGGTAACCGTCATTATTGATATCGCCAACATCTATCCCCATGGCAGACAGGCTGAGGTGCCCCGTCCAGTCTTTAATCTGTTCTGAAAAAGTGCCGTCCTGGTTGTTGATGTACAAATAATCCCTTTCATAAAAATCATTGGAAATATACAGGTCTGGGTAGAGGTCCTGGTTAAAATCGGTAACCATTACTCCCAGTCCAAAGCCGATCAGGCTCCCGTAAATCCCGGCTTTCTCGCTTACGTCTACAAATTTCCCTCCGTCATTCCGGAGTAACATGTCTCCAACACCCCTGAATATATGGGGCACACCTTCCCAGTCCTGGGCACGCACTTCTCTTTGTTCGGCGTATCCCAGGCTGCTAACGGGGATGTTGCTGTTGTTGAGGATATAGGCATCCAGATCTCCGTCTTTGTCATAATCAAAAAATGTGGCGTGGGTAGTAAAACCGGTTTCGGCCAGGTTGTACTCGGCAGCCCGTTCTGTAAAAGTCAGATCCCCGTTATTGATATAGAGGTCATTGTCGTGATTGTTGCCCTCCATATTCCCGGCATTGCTTACATATATATCCAGCAAACCGTCTGCATTGATATCCGCCATGACCACCCCGGTAGACCAGGGTTTGTTTCCGGTTACCCCTGCCGATTCTGATATATCCTCAAAACGGAAATCGCCTTTATTCAGAAACAATCTGTTGGCCACCATATTCCCAGTAAAAAAGATATCTACCAGCCCATCGTTATTGATGTCGCCCAGGGCCACCCCGCCCCCGTTGTAAAAATTCCGGTATTTGAAAATGTTGAAATCCTTTTGGTTTTCAACAGAGTTAACAAAGCTTACCCCAGTGCTGTCTGTGTTCAGGAGGGTGAACAGGGTTTCTTCCTGCTCCGGGATTGCTCCTTCGGTCTGCTCTTCGGCGCAACTGCCCAGGAGCAGCACCATTCCAAGTGCGATTATTCTATTGAACTTCATATTCGTTTTCATTGCATTCTAAAAAAGACCGGACTGTCATCATTCCTTCCGATCACATAGGTTTTTTCCCCTTTGATGACAAGGGATGTTATATTTCTGGCGGCCCCTGAAAGGGGAATCGTATTGCGGCTGTTCCCTTTAAACCGGGCATTGCCCTGGTTGATCAAAATTAAACCATTCAACCCGTCCAATCTACCGAGTTGGGTATTAAGTTGATGGTGATTTCCAACCGGGAGCAGATCTACCTTTCCATCCTGGTCAAAATCATCTAGTGCGAAATCGTAAATAACCGAGGCCTGGGCCAGAAGGGGTAATCGTTGCCTGTGGTACTTCCCGTTCCCGTCATTAATAAACAGGCAACTGGCCAAGTCCGTAACCTTTTTTTGATCTGCTTTCGAAAGCGCTTCCCGCCCAAACAGATCCTGTAACTTTGCCCTGGCAAAGGTATTATAAGTGCGATATTTCTTATTTAAGAACGGCATTTGTTTGACCAGTTCGTCTTTGGAGGCGAAGGGGGTTTCAATTCCCTTGTGATAGTAGGTTACCAAAGGTTCAATAGAGCCATTCTGATCAAAATCGTATCGATAGAGTGTAAGCGGTTCTTTGGGGGAGGCTTCAAGTTTGCTGTTCAGCCCCCAATTCCCACCCAGGATGTCCAGGTCCCCGTCCTGGTCTATATCTGCAACTTTAACGGTATTCCATAAGCCTTTATGGGCCTCAAGGCCGCTATCTTCCTGCAGTTCCCATTGCCCTGCCTTGTTTAAATAAACAGCCGGGGCGTTCCAATGGCCAATTACAATGAGGTCAACTAGCTCATCTCCATTAAGGTCCTGCCAGATGAAATCCTGAATATTCCCGTAATCCTGCAGGCCCGGCAGGTATTTTTCCGTAACGTCGGTAAAGTTGCCAAGGCCGTCATTTTCAAGGAGGAAATGCCTCGTATTTTTTCCGAAATTCCCTGCAATCCCATCCGAACTGATAAATACATCCAAATCCCCGTCCCTGTCAATGTCATGGGCCCCGACCCTGGAAGCGTTCGCTTCAATGTCCGGGAAGGATTCCGATCTTTGAAAGGTTTTCCCCTGCAGGTTTAAATATAAGCGGGGCTGCAGCGCCTTGCCCTGCTGAAATTCGTTTCCTCCGCTAACAACAAGTATATCGGGCCATGAATCTCCGTTGGCATCAAATACTGCCTGGGAGGTGTCTTCACTTAGGGCATCTTCTTCTAACAGCTCTGTTGCCAGGGGGGCGAAGGATCCGTCGGATTGTTGCAGAAATAGGGAAGAGGCTTGATTTTTAGCCCCGCTGATAAATAAATCATCGAGACCGTCCTTATTAAAATCGGCCACGGAAATATCCGGCCCTTCGTTGGAATTGGCAAAAGCTATTAATGGCTCCCTGTCGAAATCGATGCTGATGTTTTCCCTGTGTCGGAACGGAAGTAGGGAATCATTTACCTGCCAGGGAGTCCCTTTAGGATTGCGGGTGTAATAATTGCCCCCGGCATTGTCTTCATAAAGTATGAGTTTGTTTCCTGAAGGTACGCTTTGGATTTTTTCATAAGCCCCACCCGGCCAGACAACGAGCAGGGAATCGAGCTGTTTGGCCGTGCCAAGGCCAATATGGATTTGGGTTGGGACGGCAGAGAGGTACCCCCTGCTGCTGAAATTTTCACGGAATTGAAGAGTGTCCCCTGAGTAGGCCAGGATTTTGGCGCCTATGCCCTTAGAGTTATTTCCGGATCCCTTCAGGCGTACCGAAATGCCGGAAGCATTCTGTGAAGTATTTTCATATACCGCGGCAATAGCATCCACCTGGTTTACGATTAAATCCAGGTCTCCGTCCTGGTCCAGATCGGCATAGGAACATCCATTGCTATAACTGGGAGTGCTTCCTATCCAGGCTTCAGTGTTGTCCGTGAAAGTTAAGCCCCCATTATTCCTGTAGAAGTAATTCGAGACCTTTTTTGGGGGGATCTCCTGAGTCAGGGGCAGGTCGTCTGTGTTCATCCCGCGGTCTATACGACGCTGTATGGCCTCATTGGCAATAAAATTCATATAGTCCATGTCATTGGTAGCCCCTTTGATTCCGTTGCTGATAAATACATCTTTCAGCCCGTCATTGTCAAAATCTTCGATCAGGGCACCCCAGGACCACTCCGTGGCAGCAAGCCCGGTAAGCTCCGCAATTTCCGAGAACTGTTCCCCGCCCATATTTAGTTGCAGGGTGTTTTGCATGTATTGGGGTGCAAAGCCATTGTTCAGGTACTGCCTGTAGATGGGGAAGGGGTATTCCAGGCCGGAGGTTTTATAGGTAATCAAATCTTCAGGTAGCATATCCAGTGAGAGAATATCAGGAAGTCCGTCATTGTTTATATCCGATATATCGTTGCCCATACTAAAGTGGGAGGTATGGCCTATACTGCCTGTCTCTTTGGATATAACCTCCTGGAAGGTTCCGTCTCTGCGATTGAAATAGAGATAGTCATTTTCAAAGAAATCATTGCTGATATAGATATCAGGGTAACCGTCATTATTCAGGTCACTGATGCCTATGCCCAAACCGTAACCGGCCTTGCCCTGGTATATACCCGCTTCCCGGCTTACGTCTGTAAAAGTATCCCCGTCGTTTCTGAATAAGCGATCCCCTGCCAGAGCGTCAAATTCGCTTCGCTGAGAGCCTTTACCGTAATTCCGATTGGGATGTACCGAGTGGTTTAGCAAAAACATATCCAGGTCTCCGTCCAGGTCGTAGTCAAAGAAAGCGGCTTGTGTAGAGAGGCCACTGAAATCCAGGCCGTAACCTTCAGCCATTTCCTTAAATACAGGAATACCTTTTTCGTTGTTCCCCTGGTTTACGAATAAAAGGTTTCGTCCCTCTAGGCTGCGGTAACCGGAAGCTTTACAAATATAGATGTCCTGTAGGCCATCCCCGTTAACATCGGCATGGGTTACCCCGGTGGTCCATCCCTTAGAATTTATAATATTCGCTTTGCTGCTGACCTCTTCAAAACGGAAACTTCCTTTATTTAGGTAGAAGGCATCTGCTCCCTGATTTGCTGTAAAGTAGAGGTCAATAAGCCCGTCGTTATTAAAATCTGCAGCGGCTACACCTGCTCCGTTATAGTAATAGAGATAGGTAAGAATATTGAGATCGGGCGTTTCCGTAAGCTGATTTTTAAAGGTAATACCTGTCTCAGTGGGGGCCATTTCCCGAAACACAGGAGGGTCACTTTTGGCGCAACCACCCAGCAATAAACAAAAGGCTATTCCAATTAATAGAATTCTCATAAGTTTCTGAAGACAGCTTACGAAATTAAGCAGAAACCCCAAGAAAGGCCAATGAAACCAGCTGTGTTAATTTTTCATTAAGTTAAAGTTTAAGGTAAATGAGTGGAAGGCTTAGTAAAATAAAAAAGGCTGTCCTCAGGACAGCCTTTTCTTATTATGATCCAAATGGATTAGTATCCAGGATTTTGTACCAAATTTGGGTTTGCCAGTAATTGTGGTAATGGGATAGGGAATAACAGTCGGGTGGTGTTTCCAGCCTGACCATCTCCTTTCAGTTCCCAGTTTCTCAGGTAGGCGCCAAAACGAACCATGTCGTTTCTTCTCCAGCCTTCAGCGAATAATTCACGACCTCTTTCGTCCAGGATATCAGACTCTGTAACAGACCCAAGAGGGCTGGCACCTCTTTGAGTGCGCAGAGTATTAATCATAGTTGTTGGGTCACCACCACTTCTAAACATGGCTTCTGCTTTCATCAGATAGGCGTCAGCGTAACGGAACATCAGGTTGTGCGCTCCGAACCCATCATTGTACTGTGGTTGATATTTCTGTACACGGATTCCAGTGGTCTCACTGTTGTTGATAAGGCTTACGTTACCGGAACCATCAACAAACTGACGGGTAAAGGCCAGTGGCCCTCCCTGACGATCCTGAAGCGGGGTACCGTCCAGAGCGTACTGCTGTCCGATCAGGAAACCAACTCCTACATTGGATCCGGCATTACCATTTCCTATGTTAGGGACACCTCCGCGACGCTCTTCCTGATTGCTGGCCGGTGCAGAGAATAATACATCGGTGAAAGCATTGTCGTTAGGGTTTCCTTCGAAAAGGTCATAGTATTCGGCCAGAGTACTGAAACCATTCCATCCCCCTCCACCTAATCCGGTAGAGTTGTAGTGCAGGCCGTTGTAAATACGGTTACATACACAGGCTTCTGCCCACCAGATAGTTTCAGTGTCCGGGGTGTCTCTGAACATGTCAAAATAGTCATCCTCAAGAGCGTAACCCTCGGCAGTAATAGCATCTACAAGTGAAATTACTTCTGCCATATCCGATGCAGCTGGCGTAGGGATACTCAATTCACCGGCAGCCAGAGCCAACTGGTTGTCATATATATGACGGTTTAACAGAACTTTCGCTTTTAATAAGCGAGCAGCAGCTTTACTGGCGCGTTTCAAATCACCCGTGGCGGCTGCTACGGATGGAAGGCCTGTGATGGCAGCATCCAGATCCGCAAGGATAAAGTTAACTGCCTCTGCACCTGAAAGTACTGCGGGTACTTCGGAAGATGACAAGGTAACATCGCGGAACGGAACCTGTCCGAACAGGTCCAGAATGGTGAACATGTTATAAGCTCTCAGGAAATGAGCCTGAGCGGCAACATCAGCAGTAGCACCAGACCTGGAATCCAGGATCTGAGAAGCCAGTAACTGGTTGGCGTTGTACTGGTTGAAGGGAGTAATGATATCCGCTTCTTCCAGGCCCCACTCGTGCTGGTGTAACTTTCTCCAGCGACCGTTATCCCCCCAGTCAGCACCTCTTGTAGGTACTAAAAGGGCATCAGTGGTCACTTCGTAGAGGGCGTAACGCGCAGCCTGGTCGGCCCATGCGCCATAAACCTGTCCGTATAATTGGTTAAGGGCTGAGGCCGGATCCTCCAACCCCTGGAAACCCTCACTGATAAATGAGTCGGTTTCCTCAATCTCCAGGTCAGTACATGAACTGAGCCCGAAGACCGTGAGTAAAGTAAGTGTTAGTAATTTAAGATTACATCTTTTCATGATCTACAATTTTTTTTAATTAAAATGTTGCATTAATTCCAAATGTAACAGTTCGTGGGTTAGGGAAGGCTGCCCAGTCGATTCCCCTGGTTGGAATTCCTGATCCCAGCGATCCGGTTGCTACGGTTACCTCAGGGTCAATTCCACTGTAATCCGTAATCAGGAACAGGTTCTGTCCGGTAAGGGAGAATCGTAAACTTTTGAACGTCCCGTCTCCACTTAGAGGCACATTGTACCCAAGGGTTGCGTTTTGGAATCGAACAAAATCTCCTTTTTCCAGGAAACGAGTAGAAACAGCTGTTGAAGCGCCTCCGTTTTCACCAGCATTGGCAGCAGCAACCGTCACGTTACGGGCGGTGGTCAGCTGTCCGGCATTGAAGAAGGAGTTCGCTGTGTTGTTATAAACCGAGAATCCGAATTGAGCGTTAAAGAAAGCACTCAGATCCCAGTTCTTATAACCGAAATTCAGAGAAAGACCTGAAGTTACGTCAGGCAATGCATCTTCGCCAACGAAGGACTTATCTGCATCCGGATCTCCAACACCGTTTCCGTCTATATCAGTATATATAGGGTTTCCGTCGCTATCAAAACCTTCGAAAGTAGCCATGTACCAGGAGAACAGGGACTGACCAGCTTCAAAGCGCTGGGCAAAAGCTCCTGAAAGTCCGGGACCGGCAATCTCACCTGTATTGATGGATCCGGCGAAATCCTGAATCTCGTTTTTGTTGTATGCAATGTTAAAGGATGCTGAGAAAGATGCATCTTCAGATTGCAGGAAGTCGTACGAGAGGGCCAATTCAATACCCTGGTTCAGTACAATTGCATCTACGTTACCAAACTGGAACGGGTTAACCGATGGAGCAGCAGGAGGCGTCTGTAACAGAAGGTCCTGTGTTTCGGATCGGTAAACATCAATACTACCACTAAAACGATCCAGGTTGAAACCAAAATCCAGACCAACGTTAAAGTTGAGGGTAGACTCCCATTTCAGGTCAGGAACATCAGTAGCAACAATAGACAAACCATTTTGGTTTACAGTGGCATCGTTGTTAATACCCAGGCCGGCAAAACGCTGACGGGCAACGAAGTTACCATATCCCAGTCCATCCTGGTTACCGGTAATACCCGCACTCAGTCGAAGCTTAAGGGTAGAAATGTTTTCCCCTATAAAGTCTTCTTCTCCAATTTGCCAGGCAAAAGCACCGGATGGGAAATATCCATACTGGTTTTCAGGACCGAATCGCGAAGATCCGTCCGCACGCATGGTGGCTGTAAATAAATACTTGCTGGCAATGCTGTAGTTAACCCTTCCGAAGAAAGATTGCAGCTCGTCAGTATTATCGCCTGTGTCGGCAGTAACAGCCTGAACCTCTCTAAGGAACTGGAAGGGGATAACCTCCCCGGCAATCACCTCTGGAAACAGCCTGTTTACAACCAAACCGGAAGTATTGTTTCCGTAGTAGAATTGCTGATAAGAACCATCAATGGATCTTGCAGCTGCATTAACCGTATTTTTAAGGGTTTCAGCCATTAAATTCAGGTCACTTGTACCAAATCCGCGTCCTGCGGCACCGCGCCCTGAGGTGCGGAAATCCTGATAAGCGTAACCCACAAGGGCGTCCACTTTGGAATTCCCAAAGTCTTTAACATAACTTAAAGTAGCTTCAAGCGTCTTGTTTTCCCTATACAGAGTATTATAAGTACCAAAACCAGTACCTTCTATCCCCTGGAAGTTCTGCAGTTGGGAAGATAATACTGAAAGGTTTTGGCTTTCAGACTTGTCATAACCCAAATTCACTTTACCGGATAATTCGGCGGTGAATTTATATTCGGCAGACCCGTTTATCAGGAAACGGTCTGTATTTGTTTTGTTTTGGGTTTCACGCAGATAGTTTGCTGGCTGGATCTGCCCTCCACCATCATCGAAGTTAGGGCTACTTGGCCAGGTAGGATTAGCCGAATAGGCTGCTCCCAGAATATCCCCGCGGAATCCAGCACCACCGGAAAGGGGTGGCTGGTCTCTGTTCACTCGGGAAACAGAAGCCTGAAGCCCTAATAAAAGGCGATCCTGGAAAAACTTGTGGGACAGGTTTAAACGACCGGTAATCCTTTCGAATTCGGATTTCTCCACAACACCAAATTGTTTCTGGTATCCAAAAGTTGCCCGAACGTTTCCATTATTATAACGGTGCGAATAAGCAATGTTATTGTTGGTGGATGCGGCTGTTCTCAATACTACACTTTGCCAGTCTGTATCGGCTCCAAAATCAACATTGGCACGGTTACCTCCATAATCCTCAACGGCATCGAGGAACCCTTCTCTTCCAAGAAGGTTGTAATTACCGCGTGGAGTCGAAATACTCAGGTTGGAAGAAAACTCAATAATGCCTCCTTCAGCACCTTTACCGCTTTTAGTTGTAATGATAACAACCCCATTGGCTCCTCGGGAACCATAGATTGCGGTTGCAGAAGCATCTTTCAGAATACTGATGCTTTCGATATCACTTGGGTTCAGGAAGTTCAAGGGGTTACCTACATCACTTCCTCCTTGCCCGGTATCTCCGGATGCATCCGTATTCTGTCCGAAAAGTGGCACTCCATCAACCACAAAAAGCGGGTTGTTGTTGGCCCGTACAGAGTTAGCACCCCGGATATTTACCTGGATGCCGGCACCCGGCTCACCACTGGTTTGCTGGATGTTAACCCCGGCAGTTTTACCCTGGATTAATTGTTCCGGGGAGGAGATCACACCCCCATTGAAGTCTTCAGAGGTAACTGCGGTCACAGAACCAGTTGCATCTTTAACTGTGGTCTGACCGTAACCGATTATCACCACTTCGTCCAATGCCTGGGCATCTTCCTCAAGGGTGACATTTATGGTTGAACGACCATTTACAGGGACTTCCTGTGTAGCGTAACCAATGTAACTGAAAACAAGTACTGCATTGGCATCTACTCCATCAAGGGTATAATTCCCATCGAAGTCAGTTTGCGTACCAGTGGTAGTTCCCTTAACCACAACGCTTGCCCCTGGCAGGGGCCCCGTTGCATCAGAAACAGTACCTGATACTTCTTGCGCTTGAGCAAGTCCGAAGCATAAAAATGCCCCAACAAGCAAAAAGCTCTTGAGTAGCGTAATCTTCATAAATAGTTAAATTTTAAGTTTAGTTAATTTAATTCAAGAGGTCAAAGTATGTAAAAAAAATGTTAATATCCTATTTTTAGAGGGGTTAACGTGTACGAAAACGGTTTCGTGTTAATAACTTATGGTTTATATGAATATACTAATTTTTGGTCGGTTCATTTGCCTTTTCAATAATGTGGAGGTGTTTGAAATGGCAAAACACCATCAAATATAGTATTTTTTTATTCCCCTGACAATTTAGTTTTTTTTTGAGAAGCAATTGTAATTACTGGGATTTGCGAAGTTTTTGTTCAACAAATGTTAAATATTGTAATAATATGTACCTTCACCTGTATAACTAATCCCTATAGCTAAGGTGCGCAAAAAAATCACACTAAAGCACATCGCTCGAGAATTGGATGTTTCCATATCTACTGTATCCAAGGCTTTAAAAAACAGCCAGGAAATAAGCCGGGATACCAAAGAAAAGATTCAGGCTTTCGCAAGGCTCTACAACTACAAACCAAATAATATTGCCATAAGCCTCAAAAATAAGCGCACCAAGAATATAGGAGTTGTTATTCCCGAGATTGTCCATCATTTTTTTACTACGGTTTTCAGGGGGATAGAAAAGTATGCGAATCAGAAAGGCTATAATGTAATTGTATGCGTTTCGGATGAATCCTTTGACAAAGAGGTCATCAATATGGAAATGCTCGCTAATGGCAGTATAGACGGTTTTATTGTAGCACTGTCGGCAGAGACACAGTTAAAGAATGATTTTAATCACCTGCGGGAAATTACTGAACAGGGAATCCCATTGGTGTTGTTTGACAGGGTCACCGATGAAATTGAATGCGACAAGGTCATCATTAACGATGAAGAAGCAGCTTGTGAGGCAGTCGAGCGCCTCATTCAATCCGGGAAAAAAAACATTGCCCTCTTTACCACTGAGAGTTATCTGAACGTCAGCGAGAAGCGCGCGATGGGATATCGCAAGGCCTTGCGCAAGCACAATATCCCGATTCGGGAAGAACTCATCCTGAAATTGCCTTTCCAGTTCGAAAACGAAAATTTAAGCGATACGTTTTTTAAAGAACAGTCATTTGACGCTGTATTAAGCGTAAATGAAATTTTTGCCATCAGGGGAATGCGACTGGCTCAGAAGTACGGATTCAGGATTCCACAGGATATCGCCTTCGTTGGTTTTACGGATGGAATACTTTCCAAGAACTCCATGCCAACACTTACCTCAGTTGCTCAGCACGGAGAACAAATGGGAGCCCTTGCTGCCGAAATGCTCATTGAAAAAGTTGAACAACAAAATGAGGAGAACGATAGAGGGATTTATCAGACAAAAATTATTCAGGCCTCGCTCATTGAGAGAGAGTCTACTTTGCTCAATGACTAACACCTGCTTCCGAACCGGCCAAAAGGCAGACAAAACCAATTTCCTTTCTATATTTGATTCCGGGATCTGATAATCGAATCAGAAAGATTTCATACATTATATAGCTGAAATGAGAGGATTTATTTTTGATCTGGATGGCGTGATAGTAGACACAGCCAAATATCATTATTTCGCATGGAAACACCTTGCGGATGAATTGGGGATTCCTTTCACGGAGGAAGACAATGAGAACTTCAAAGGAGTAAGCCGCAAGCGCTGTCTTGAAATTCTGCTTGAAATGGGCAACAAAGAGGTCTCACCAGAACAATTTGACCGTTGGCTTGCAGAAAAAAATGAGGATTACCTTCAGTATATTTCAAAAATGAATGCCTCCGAGATTCTTCCTGACGTACCCAAGGTCCTCAATTACCTGAAATCAAAAAATATTCCCATGGCCCTTGGATCTGCGAGTAAAAATGCGCGCCCGATCCTGGAAAAAGTTGGATTATTATCTTATTTTGATGCCATAGTTGATGGTACAGCTGTAACCAGGGCGAAACCCGACCCGGAGGTTTTTCTCATCGCTGCAGATTTATTGAATGTTGTACCGGAAAAATGTGTGGTATTTGAGGACGCCCTTGCGGGGATAGAAGCGGCCAATGCGGCCTCCATGCTCAGTATTGGTATAGGGGAAGCCCAGGTGCTCAGTGAGGCAGACCGAGTTTTCAGGGATTTTACGGAAATAGACCTGGACTTTATAGAACAACTTACACAAATGGAACATAAACCCAGAAAATCATAATATCATGAATCAGGATTATATACTCCCCAATGATTGGTCAATAATTGAAGAGGGCTTTGATCCCGGCAGGGTGAAATCCTCGGAAAGCTTATTTAGTCTGGGGAACGGTGCTATGGGGCAGCGGGCCAATTTTGAAGAAGCATACAGCGGTCATACCTTCCAGGGTAGTTATATTGGCGGGGTTTATTATCCGGATAAAACCAGGGTTGGCTGGTGGAAAAACGGTTACCCGGAATATTTTGCCAAGGTTATAAATGCCCCCAACTGGATTGGTATCGGGATCGAACTCAACGGCGAGGTGCTGGACCTGCACTCCTGTAAGGTCGTCAATAATTTCCGAAGGGAATTCAACATGAAGGAGGGATGGTATCAGCGCTCCTTCGAGGCCGTTCTTCAAAACGGGACGGAAGTAGCTGTAGAGGTAACCCGCTTCCTGTCTATGACGCGGGATGAATTGGGAGCCATCAGATACCGTCTCCGAATACTGGGCCAAAATGCTGATGTAGTTGCAGAACCCTATCTGGACAGCGGGATCACCAACGAAGATACGAACTGGGACGACCAGTTCTGGCAAACCACCAATGTGCAGTCTGATGGCAGCAAAGGCTTTATTGAAGCCCACACCCTTAAAACAAAATTCCATACCTGCACTTTTATGGATACGCGTTTTGAACTGGATGGCAATAGCCTGGAGCTGGAAGCGGAAAGGATTCAAAAGGACACCTATCTGGGCCACCGTTATAAAACCGCTGTTTCCGCAGGGAGCACCTTTACTATATATAAGTATGGAGGCTATACTGTAGACACCAACCACCCGGTCAAGGAATTGATTAGTGCAGCAACCAAAATCCTCGACTCAGCTACGGATAAAGGTTTTGACGGTCTGCTGACCGAACAGCAGGATGCATGGGCGCGTATCTGGGAAATGAGCGATATTACTATTGAAGGAGACGTAAAGGCACAACAGGGGATACGGTTTAATATTTTGCATTTAAACCAGACCTATACGGGCCGGGATTCCCGCCTGAACATTGGTCCGAAAGGATTTACAGGCGAGAAATACGGAGGAAGTACCTACTGGGATACCGAAGCGTATTGTATCCCATTTTATATGGCTACTAAAGACCAGCATGTTGCCCGTAACCTGCTGAAATATCGGTATAATCACCTGCAGAAAGCTATAGAAAATGCCCGGAAACTCGGATTCAGTAATGGGGCGGCACTTTACCCCATGGTAACCATGAATGGAGAGGAATGCCATAATGAATGGGAAATTACTTTCGAGGAAATTCACCGCAATGCGGCCATTGCCTTTGCCATTTATAATTTTTACCGATTTACGGGAGATTACAGTTACATCCCTGAAATGGGGCTTGAGGTGTTAATTGGCATTGCCCGGTTCTGGCATCAGCGCGCGAGCTATTCCGAGCCTAAAAAGCAATACGTTATTCTGGGGGTTACCGGTCCTAACGAATACGAAAACAATGTAAACAATAACTTTTATACTAATTACGCTGCCCGCTGGTGCATTCAGTACACCCTTGAGCAGCTGGAAAAGGTCAAGGAAGGATATCCGGAAGATTACGAACGCATTATCGGGATTACCAAGCTTACAGAGATAGAAACCGACAAATGGGCTGAGGTGGCAGGCAATATGTACCTGCCCTTCTCAGAGGAGCACGGCATTTACCTGCAACAGGATGGATTCCTGGACAAAGAACTGATTACGGTTGAAAATCTCGCTCGAACCGAGCGGCCTATCAATCAAAAATGGAGTTGGGACCGCATTCTTCGATCTCCATACATCAAACAGGCAGACACCCTTCAGGGATTTTATTTTTTTGAAGATCACTTTAGTCTGGAGCAACTGGAAAAGCACTTTGATTTCTATGAGCCCTTTACGGTTCATGAATCTTCCCTGTCTCCCTGCGTTCACAGTATACAGGCTGCCAAACTGGGCAGGATGGAACAGGCTTACAAGTTTTATCTGAGGACCTCCCGCCTGGACCTGGACGATTATAACAAGGAAGTAGAGGAAGGCCTGCATATTACTTCCATGGCGGGTACGTGGATGAGTATAGTTGAAGGTTTCGGGGGCATGCGTATTCTGAATGACAAGCTTTCCTTTAACCCGAGGATTCCGAAACAATGGAAATCATATTCATTTAAAATAAATTTCCGCAACCGGATCCTTACCGTGAAGATTTCATCCGAGGGCAGCAGTTTTGTGCTGGATGGCAAGGAAGACATGTCTATCCGGGTCAACGGGGAGAGGGTGGTACTGACTCCTCAAAAAACAGTTCATGTTTAATGGTAGGTTTAACAGGATGCTCATCCCATTCAGATTTCCTTTTAAGGGGATGTTTTGCTTACTGCTTTCCGCAATATTATTCATGAGTAATTCAATGCAGGCACAATTGCGCGTAGAACCGCCCAACTGGTGGGCAGGTATGCGAAATACCCGCCTGCAACTTATGCTGCACGGGGAGGGGTTGGCACATTACACCCCCGGATTAAACTATGAGGGGGTCAGCATTGTGGCCTGGCACCCCGGGGCCAGTGACAATTACCTGTTTATAGACCTGGAAATTGGGCCGACTGCCTCTGCAGGGACCTTCGAGATCCAATTAAGGCGGCCTGAAAAATCCCCCATTTCAATTTCTTATCGATTAAAGAACCGTGAAAAGCCTGCGGAATCATTTAAAGGGTTTGACGCCTCGGATGCCATCTACCTGATTACCCCGGACCGCTTTGCCAACGGAAACCCGGGCAACGATATTGTAAAAGGGATGCGCGAGGAAAAACTGGACAGGAAAGATGATTACGGGCGCCATGGAGGCGATATAGAGGGTATCCGCCAGCATCTCGATTATATTGAGGAGATGGGCTTTACGGCAATCTGGCCCAGCCCACTACTGACCAATGACATGCCCAGGGCTTCCTATCACGGATATGCGATTACCGATTTTTATGAAGTAGACCCGCGCTTCGGAAACCTGGAAACCTATCAAAAACTGGCGCAGGAGGCGGCTGGAAAGGGGATCAAACTGATAATGGATCAGGTGGTGAACCATTGCGGCCTGTACCATTGGTGGATGGAAGATTTACCTTTTCCGGACTGGATTCACTACCAGGAAAATTTCCTGAATGATGCCCCCTTTACAGTTACCAACCACAGGAGGACGGTAAATCAGGACCCCTATGCATCCCATGCAGACAAGCAACGCATGAACCAGGGCTGGTTTGTGCCCTCCATGCCAGATCTGAACCAATCCAATCCCTTTCTGGCTACCTACCTGATTCAGAATAGTATTTGGTGGATAGAAACTCTGCAACTCGGAGGGATTCGACAGGATACCTATCCCTATCCGAATAAGCATTTTATGGCTGACTGGGCCCGGTCTATTATGGAAGAATACCCGAATTTCAATATTGTAGGGGAAGAATGGAGTTATAATCCATTACTGGTGGGCTACTGGCAACACGGTTCCCGGACCACGGACGGCTATGCGTCCCATTTGAGGACCACCATGGATTTTCCGCTACAGCGTACCCTGGTTGAAGCCCTGAACTCAGAGGAAGAATGGGACAGCGGGTTAAACCTGCTCTATGAGGCCCTGGCCAATGATTTTTATTACCCAAGGCCTATAGATATCATGCTCTTTGGGGATAACCATGATATGGACAGGCTCTTTACCCAATTAGGAGAAAGCCCCTTAAAAATGGAAATGGCATTGGCTTTTATCGCTTTGGCACCCAGGATTCCTCAATTTTATTACGGAACGGAAATACTCATGGAAAATTCGGCAAAACCCGGAGACCATGGACTTATCCGGACTGATTTTCCGGGTGGGTGGAAAGGCGACAACAAAAATGCATTTACTGGAAAAGGCCTTTCCGGACAAGAGCTGAAGATGCAACAATATTTGAGGAGGATATTGCAATTCAGAAAAACGAGCAAGGCAATTACCAGGGGATCTACCCTTCATTTTGCGCCGGAGAATGGCTTATACCTGCTTCTTAGACGGTATGATGATGAAACCGTACTACTGTTGCTCAATAAAAATAAGGGATCAGTAAAGATGGAGACCAGCCGGTTTTCAGAACTGGAGCTGGCAGGAAAAGATTTGGAAAACCTCATTACCGGGGAGGTCATTAGCTGGGATGCCGAAATAGTGCTTCAGAAGCCGGGAGCATATATATGGATGGTTAAATGAAGAATCAGTTAAGAGCGTTTGCAATATCGGGCCTGGCAGTTGTTAGTCTGCTGGATATGGCATGTCAGCAACCAAAAGAAAAAATTTCCTCAAGCGAGAATACGATTGAAATGGAAAAAAAGCATAAAGCTGTAATTTATCAGGTTTTTACGCGCCTGTTCGGGAATACAAATACAACCAACAAGCCCTGGGGTACCCTGGAGGAAAATGGAGTTGGTAAGTTTGAGGACTTTACCCCAAAGGCGCTTACAGAAATCAGGGACCTGGGGGTAACACATATCTGGTATACAGGGGTGCCACACCATGCAATGGTTACCGATTACAGTGATTACGGGTTGCCCGGTGACGATCCGGACGTGGTAAAGGGCAGGGCGGGGTCACCATACGCTGTAAAGGACTATTACAATGTAAATCCGGACCTGGCAAAGGACCCTGCCAACAGGCTTGAAGAGTTCCGAGCCTTGGTGGAACGTTCACACGCAGCCGGGTTAAAGGTAATCATAGACATAGTTCCGAACCATGTTGCGCGTAGCTACGAAGGTAAATCCACCCCGCAGGGAAAGCAGCCTTTTGGTGCAGCAGACGATACCTCCGTCTCATACCTTCCCACAAACGACTTTTATTACATTCCCGGACAGGACTTCCAGATGCCTCAGTGGCGGGATGGTTACGAGCCTTTAGGAGGAATGCCCCATCCAAAGGCGGATGGCCGATTTTTGGAGAGCCCTGCCAAGTGGACCGGAAACGGGTCGCGCCTGGCGCGTCCGGATATGAATGACTGGTACGAAACGGTTAAAGTGAATTATGGGGTGAGTCCCGAAGGGGAATTCGCTTTTGAATCACTTCCCGATTCCTTTGCGGAAATGGATTATCGTGCACATTTTGAATTCTGGAAGGATAAACAACTCCCGCCAAGCTGGATCAAATTCAGGGATATTGCCCTGTTTTGGATTGACTTTGGGGTGGATGGCTTTCGCTACGATATGGCCGAAATGGTCCCTGTGGAATTCTGGAGCTACCTGAATTCGAGTATTAAAATGAAGGATCCTCAGGCCTTTCTGATTGCTGAGGTATACAACCCTGCCCTTTATCGCACTTATATCCACAAAGGAAAAATGGATTACCTCTACGACAAGGTGGAACTTTATGACAGTTTGAAACACATTATGCAGGGTCATGGCTGGACCGATCATATCCCTGTTGTCCAAAACGGGTTGCTGGATATTGAACACCACATGCTGCATTTCCTTGAAAACCACGATGAGCAGCGCATCGCCAGTCCGGAATTTGCAGGGGATGCCAGGATAGGAAAACCGGCCATGGTGGTTTCAGCTACCCTGAGCAGCTCTCCCACCATGCTGTATTTTGGGCAGGAAGTTGGGGAGCCCGGAGCGGAGGATGCCGGCTTCGGCAAACCTTCCAGGACCTCCATTTTTGATTATATAGGGGTGCCTCACCACCAGCGTTGGATAAACGGGAAAAAATTTGATGGGGGCGCTCTTTCTGAAGCCGAAAAGGAGCTCAGGGATTTTTACAAAAGGTTGCTTTCTTTTGTAATACAAAGCGATGGGTTGATGGGTTCCTACGCAGACATTCATTACTATAACAAGGACCACAGCCCGGGTTATGATCATAGGATTTATTCCTTTGTAAGATGGTCTGCAAATGAAAAGCTAATAATCGTCAGTAATTTTGACGCGCAACGCTCCTACAACATAAGCTTGAAAATCCCCGAAACCCTTATTTCGGAATGGAATCTGCAGCCAGGGGACCATCCGCTGGAAGAGATGCTTTATGGAGACAGGGAGCTGCAAATGAACATTAGCGGGGAAACGGGAGCAATTCCAATCAATCTGAGCCCCTTAGAGTCTGTAATCCTCAAATTGAAATAAAAAAACCGGCCCTGAAAAGGGTCGGTTAAAATGTTGTAATATTTTACCGATCAGGCTGCTGCCTTGGGTGCACTGGCAGCATAAATCAGGGCAATTATTGCACCGGTTACCCCATAGTACAAAATATCTACAATGGCCTCTGCAATATGTCCGGTCAGATCCATAAAGTTCGAAGTCCCAAACCAGATAAGGCCCATTCCGACCCCGATAAGGAATCCGACCCAGGCACCAAACTGAAAACCCTGTGCGGCACTGTGATGACCGCGGGCCCATTTGCCGTAAAGCGTGCTAAGCGCAAATGCCGTGGCAAGATTCCCCAGGAAAACCATCGCCAGGCTCATCTCTTCATCACTTTTCATAACATCCACAATACTGTGCTCTTCAAAAAAAGACATCAGGGCCATCCCCCATATCAGGTACCCCAGGATAAACATGGCAATGGTGGCTGCCACCGTTGCCAATAAATTTTGTTTACTAAACATTTTGCTCGGTTAATTGGTTAATAATGAATTAAATATACCAAAAGATTTCTGAGTTTAAGTTGGGGGAATCAAAATTAATTGGGGTTATCAGGATTCAAAAATCCAGGGACTTTGTAATTTAGAACTTTCAAAATGAGAGAAAATGAGAATTTTTGGATGCCTACTAGTTATTGCTCTTATGATCGGGTGTAAAACAGGTTCTGATTCCCCGCTGATTATTGGCCATCGCGGGGCCATGGGATACGAAACAGAAAATAGTGTTGCCGCCATTGAAAAAGCAATGGAGCTGGGTGTGGATATGATAGAAATTGATGTCTTCAAGATTAAAAGCGGGGAGATTGCGGTTTTTCACGATGAGAAGGTAGACCGATTAACAAACGGTGAAGGCTTCATTGAGGATTATTATATGCTGGAATTAAAGAGTCTCTTGCTGGACGGCGGCCACCAGATCCCGATATTACAGGACGTACTGAAAGCCATTGATAATCGTGTGGCGCTCAACATAGAACTCAAAGGTGCCGGTACCACTAACAGGGTACAATTCATTACCGATTATTACAGTACCAAAAGAGGCTGGGATAGCAGGAATTTCCTGATTTCAAGCTTCAAATGGGATGAACTCAGGGAGTATCGAAAAATTGATCCCAAAGCGCGAATTGCTGTACTTACGGAAGGAGATCCTCTGGAAGCCCTTGAAGTTGCCGGGGAATTAAACGCAGAGGCGATCAATCCGCATTTCTCTCAGTTAACTGCAGAGAAAGTAAAAAAAATTCATGAAGCAGGGTTTAAGGTATACGCCTGGACTGTAAATGAGGCTGAAGTATTTCGCAAATTGGAACAGATGGGGGTAGATGGTGTTTTCACTGATTTTCCAGATCGGATGCAATAATGTATGATCTGCTGGTAATTGGAGGAGGAGCTGCGGGTTTTTACGGTGCGCTACACACGGCCAGGAAGGCTCCGGCATTGCGTATCGGTATCCTGGAACAGGGGAAACAGGTTTTGGGTAAAGTAAAGGTTTCCGGAGGTGGGCGTTGTAATGTGACGCATTCCCCTGCTGCCCCTGAAGTATTTGCCCGGAACTATCCAAGGGGGTCCCGTGAATTGATAGGGCCTTTTTACAGCCATGGAAGTTCCGATGTGATGGCCTTTTTTGAATCCCTGGGAGTAGCCCTGAAAACGGAAGCCGATGGCCGGGTATTTCCGGTTACCGATAATTCACAAACCATTATTGACAACTTGCTCAGCGAAACTTCTCGCCTGGGTATAGAAGTACACACCCAAAGCAAGCTGGTTGCATTAAACCCTCCCGGCCCTGAATCTGACCACTGGGAATTACAGACTACTTCCGGCTCTATGAAAGCCAGGCGAATACTGGTTGCCAGCGGCAGCAGTAAAAAAGTATGGGACATGCTATCGGGACTGGGGCATACCATCGTTCCCCCTGTACCCTCCCTTTTCACCTTCAATGTTGCTGATAGTCGCCTGCAAGGCTTGCAGGGCCTGAGTTGTGAGGCAAAACTGGAAATAATACCGGATATCCCTGAAGGCCAGAATGAGATGGGCATTTACTATCGGCGGGCAAAAAAAGCCAAGCAACTCCAGAGTGAAGGACCTTTACTGATTACTCACTGGGGTTTGAGCGGACCTGCCGTATTGAAGCTTTCTGCTATGGCTGCAAGGTTTTTGGAAAAAACGCACTATCGTTTTGTGCTACGCATTAACTGGGTTCCGCAGTACCATGCAGATGGGATAAGGTCCTATTTTGAAGGGGTAAAACAGGCAGATGCCGCCCAGAGGGTGGGAAAGAGCCGGGCAGTTTCCCTTCCCGGAAGGTTGTGGAGACGTTTGGTTGAAGCATCCGGGATCACCCCTGAGACCCGATGGGCGGAGGTGAGCCGCGATACACTGCAACTTCTTTGCAAGGAGCTTACCGCCGGAGAATTCAGGATACACGGAAAGAGTACCTTTAAGGAAGAGTTTGTTACGGCCGGAGGGGTTTCCCTGAAACAGCTCAACTTTAAGAGGTTTGAAAGCAAGATACATCCCGGCCTTTTTCTTGCAGGGGAAGTTCTGGATATCGATGCGGTTACCGGAGGATTCAATTTTCAGAATGCCTGGACCGGTGCTTACCTGGCGGCTCAGGGCATCGTTGAATCCCTCCAATCTGACTAAGCCGAGAGGAGGAGGAACAGACCCGAAGCAGTCAGTGCCCCCAGGACAGGCCCCAGAACAGGGACCCAGCTATATCCCCAATTGCTGGTTCCCTTGTGTTTTAAAGGAACAATCGCATGGATTATTCGCGGTCCGAGGTCTCGCGCAGGATTTATTGCGTATCCCGTTGTGCCCCCCAGCGAAAGGCCGATCCCCCATACCAACAGCGCAACGGGAAGTGCCCCCAGAGAACCGAGGCCAATGACCGAGGCGGTATCCAGGATGCTGGCATCCGTAAAATAGAGGACGGTAAAGACCAGTACAAAAGTACCTGCAAGTTCTCCAAGGATATTTAAAAAAGGGTTGCGTATTGCCGGCGAAGTACTGAAAACGGCCAGTTGCATGCCCTCTGCCTTTGTCCTGTCGAAGTGATCCTTGTAGATCGCCCAAACGCATAAGGCAGCCAGCATGGCTCCGATAAATTGAGCGAGTATGTAAGCAGGTACCTGCTCCCATGGAAAACTGCCTGCCGCTGCCAGGCCTATACTAACCGCAGGATTAATATGTGCGCCGCTGTAAGGGGTGGCCACCACTACCCCTACATAAACGGCAAATGCCCAGCCCGTTGTAATTACTATCCACCCGCTATTTTGTCCTTTGGTACCCTCCAGTACCACATTGGCATTGACGCCGCAACCGAGCAACATCAATAAAAAAGTACCTATAATTTCGGCAGTGAATGCACTCATATCGTGAATTTAGATTTATTTAATTTTCATCAGCAGACCAGGTTTCCAGGGCCCTGATTGCCCGGTACCAGCCTTTAATCCTGTTTTCGATATCGGATCGTTCAGTTGTGGGGGTAAAGCGGGTGTCGGTCTGCCAGATTTCTTTTATTTCTTCCAGTGATTCCCAGTAACCGACTGCCAGGCCGGCAAGAAAGGCCGCCCCCATTACCGTTGTTTCTATGATTTTAGGTCGGATCGTCTCCGTATTCAGAACATCGGCCTGGAACTGCATCATCAGCTTGTTCACTGTAGCCCCGCCATCCACCCGCAGTTCCCGGATGGGTATTCCGGAATCCGCTTCCATGGCTTTGAGAATATCCATGGTCTGGTAGGCAATAGATTCCAGTGCAGCCCGGGCAATATGTGCGTTGGTGGTGCCACGGGTAAGCCCGAACATGCACCCCCTTGCCTGTTGGTTCCAATGGGGTGCCCCCAGTCCGGCAAATGCCGGTACAAAATAGACACCATCTGTATCATTTACGCTTTCAGCCAGTGGCTCCACATCCTTTGATCGCTTAATAATTTTCAGGCTGTCGCGCAACCACTGTACCACGGCTCCTGCTATGAAAATGCTACCCTCCAGGATGTAAGTAGTTTTACCGTTTATTTTCCAGCCAACGGAAGTAAGGAGGTTGTTCTGGGAAACAATGGGGGAGTGTCCGATATTCATCAGCATAAAACATCCCGTCCCATAGGTGTTTTTTACCATGCCCTCCTCTATACACATCTGTCCGAATAAGGCTGCCTGCTGGTCTCCTGCTATTCCCGCAATAGGGATGCCCTCTTTCAGAAAGCCCTCGTCGGTAGTTCCGTATACCTCACTGGATTCACGGACTTCCGGCAACATGGATTCCGGAATACCGAACAGTTCGAGCAGCTCAGGGTCCCAGGTCATCTCATTGATATTGAACAGCATGGTCCTGCTGGCATTGGTAACATCGGTTATATGGAGATTCCCGCCCGTCATTTTCCAAATCAGCCAGGAATCTATGGTTCCCACAAGCAAATCCCCGGCTACTGCCTTCTCCCTGGCCCCTTCAACATTATCCAGGATCCATTTCACTTTTGAACCTGAAAAATAAGAGTCTATTACCAGCCCGCATTTATTGCGAATCCATTCCTGCCGTCCTTCTTTTTTAAGGATTTCGCAATATTCGGCAGTTCGTTTGTCCTGCCAGACAATGGCATTGTAAACGGGTTCGCCGCTGTTTTTATCCCAGACCACGATCGTTTCCCGTTGGTTGGTAATACCAATGGCTTTAATTTGTTTGGGTTTAATCCCTTTTTTAGCCAGGGCTTCAGCTGCCATTCCGGACTGAACGGCCCATATTTCCTCTGCGTCGTGCTCAACCCAGCCCGCTTTCGGAAAGTGTTGCCTGAATTCTTTTTGTGCGGTGGAAACTATTTTGCCGGTTCTGTCAAATAATAAAGCCCGGCAGCTTGTAGTACCCTGGTCCAGAGATAAAATATAGGTGTCCATAAAAATTTTGACTTTTTAGCTCCTTTTATGGGGGCGTGCCTAAAAATAACAGATTTATCCCTATATACATAATTCACTGCCCGAGACTGGATGCTAACCCTTAAAACGCGGCAACTAAAAGTATTTATTGGCCACTTAAGAGGGATAAATGCAAAAGGAAAAACCCGGTGAAAATGAAAACCCCCGAGGGGGGCGAGCTGTCCGAAAATTAATAGCCACAAACATGGTCAGCGAAGAGTGGGCGCCGGGAGTAAATTGTTTTTTTAGCAAGTGTCACAAAGGGTATGGAAATGCAAAACTGAAAAATAAATACCTGTAAGGTCGGGCCGGAGTAAAGGGCGGTACCCTGAACTACCGGACCCTTTTGAAACTGGCTGAACTGGCCTCAGACCGAAGCGGTTAATTCAATTCTATGATTTTATAGTTGAGAATCCCGGCAAAAATTACCCAGAGTAAATAGGGGAGCATCAGATAGGCCGACAGGCGATTTACGATTCGAAACCACTTGATTGTAAATCCGATCAGCACAATCAGGGCCAGGAGGATAACCAATGCCCAAACCGGATCCTGCATTCCAAAGAAAACGATGCTCCATGCAGCGTTAAACAACAGCTGAAAGCCAAAATAATAAAGGGCGGTTTTGACCCATCTGTGATGAAATCCCCTGGACCAGACCAGGCCCGCGGCTATCCCCATCAGGATATAGAGGACCGTCCAGACGGGTCCGAAGATCCAGTTTGGCGGGTTAAAAGTGGGTTTATTCAGGCCGGCATACCAGGTGCCTACCGAACTTTGGGTGGCAAAACCCGAAAGGAATCCAATTAAAAGACACACCATTACGGCAATTCCTATGCGGACCATATTTTTTTTGCGAAGCTGCATCTCCCTAAATTAGCAATTTTTTGGAATCTGGGTGTAAAATGCCGAAGGCTTATCTTTGCCAAAATTGCTCAATATGACTGCAGCCGAATTTAAGGCCAAAAAAACGGAAGATTTACCGGAAAAAGGGCGTTTTATATGGGAAGCTCCCAGTAATATTGCCCTGGTCAAGTACTGGGGAAAAAAAGGAGAACAGCTTCCAACAAACCCTTCGGTGAGCTTTACGCTGAGTGCTTCTGCCACCCGTACAGAACTGACCTGCCAGAAACGTTCTGAGCCCTGGAAAACCCCTGATTTTGAGATATTGCTCGATGGACTTGCGGCCCCGGATTTTAAACCGAAGATCAGCGCTTTTTTCAATCGGATATTGGCTTATATGCCTTTTTTACAAGAGTACCGCTTTGAGATCAGTACTGCCAATACATTCCCGCACAGCAGCGGAATTGCCTCCTCGGCAAGTGGCATGGCCGCCCTGGCCCTCTGCCTGATGGATTTGGAACAGGAAATTTACCCGGAAACTGATGGGGATTATTTCCATACCAAGGCTTCTTTTATTGCCCGGCTGGGATCAGGTTCTGCCTCCCGGAGTATTCTCGGACCTTTGGTTTTATGGGGATCGCATCCATCTCTCAGCGACAGCTCCGATTTATATGGAATTCGCTACCCCCTTGAAGTTCACCCAATTTTCGAATCCTATTGCGATACTATTCTTCTGGTAGATAAAGGGCGCAAAACAGTTAGCAGTTCGGTGGGGCACGGACTTATGAAAGGGCACCCCTTTGCCAGCCAGCGCTTTTTGCAGGCAGGCAGGCATCTGGATCAGCTTCTGCCCATCTTTAAATCCGGGGACCTGGAAACCTTTATGTCGGTAGTCGAGTCTGAAGCCCTGAGCCTTCACGCCATGATGATGAGCAGCATGCCTTATTTTTTACTGATGAAACCCGGCACCCTGGAAATCATCGAACGGATTTGGAGTTTCAGAAAGGAAAGCGGCCATCCGGTGTGTTTTACCCTGGATGCGGGAGCCAATGTTCACGTTTTGTACCCCGAAAGTGCTGCAGGGCCTGTATATTCCTTTATCAGGGAAGCCTTGTTGCCGTTCTGCGAAGGCGGACAGCACATCAGTGACCGGGTGGGAAAGGGGTCCCGGAAATTATAGATAATGCGGAAATTAAGTGAGTGGGGATCGTCCCTGAAAAGTTGAATAGACACCTCCTAACTATTTGATTGAAAATGACCTACCCTATCAATATTAACAGTACCTTTAGAAGAAAGTTTTATATTTTTGTGAGCGTTTAGAATTGCTGTTTATGAAAGGACCCCTGTTTTACTCAAAAATTTTGCTTTTTGGTGAGTATGGAATTATTAAAGATTCCAGAGGCCTGTCCATCCCGTACAATTTTTTTAAGGGGGCATTGAAGAAATCCAAAAATCTCCGTGGCGCAGCCCTAAAGTCTAATGAGAATCTGAAGCGTTTTGCCGAGCACCTGGAAACAGTGCAGGAAGACGAAAGCATTGAAGTGGCTTTTGACCTGGAGTTATTGCGTTCAGATCTGGCAGAGGGGATGTATTTTGACAGCTCTATTCCACAGGGTTATGGAGTGGGAAGCAGCGGTGCCCTGGTGGCAGCTATTTACGACCGCTATGCTATCGGGAAAATTACGATACTGGAGAATCTCACTCGCGACAAGCTGTTAAAATTAAAAGGGATATTCGGCCGGATGGAATCTTATTTCCATGGCAAGTCTTCCGGACTGGATCCATTGAACAGTTATCTGAGCCTGCCTATCCTGATTAATTCCCAGGACAATATCGAATCTACCAGTATTCCTTCCCAGCATACAGAGGGAAAGGGCGCCGTGTTTTTGCTAGACAGCGGCATTGTGGGTGAAACAGCGCCAATGGTGCAGATATTCATGGAGAAGATGAAGCAGGAAGGGTTTCGGCAGGTTCTCAAAGATCAGTTTATCCGGTATACGGACGCATGTGTGGAAGATTTTATCAGCGGGAATGTAAAATCCCTGTTCGGAAACATCAAGCAGCTTTCTCATGTAGTTCTGGATCATTTCAAGCCGATGATTCCCAAAGAGTTCCATCATCTTTGGAAACAGGGGATTGAGACAAATGCCTATTACCTGAAACTTTGCGGTTCGGGCGGTGGCGGATATATACTGGGTTTTACTGAAGACCTCAGCAAGGCGCGTAAAGCGCTTAAAGGGCACCGCCTGGAAGTAGTTTACAACTTCTAGGGCCGCCCGGGATGCTCAACCGGCGGAACAGACTTATCCTGCTTAAGACCATCAGTCTTATTTCCATTGTAAGGGGATACAACATCCTTGTTATTGTACTGGCACAATATCTGGCTGCCATTTATATCCTGTCTCCCAACCTGCCGCTCAGGGAGGTAATATTGGATAGTAACTTATTTGTTATTGTCCTGTCTTCGGCCCTGGTAATAGCCGGGGGTTATATCATCAACAGTTTCTACGACTCAGAGAAGGACCTGATCAACAAACCCCAAAAGAGTATGCTGGACCGCCTGGTACGGCAGCGGACCAAAATCTACGCTTATTTCGTGCTCAATTTTATAGGGGTTTTATTGGCCAGTTATGTTTCCTTTAAGGCTGCCTTATTTTTTGCTTCCTATGTTTTTGGGATCTGGTTGTATTCCCACCGGCTTAAAAAGATCGCTTTCCTTGGGAATTTTGTTTCTGCAACCCTTGCCATCGCGCCCTTTTTTGCTGTTTTCGTTTATTACCGGAATTTCGAACTCGTAATCTTCGTGCATGCCCTCTTTCTTTTTTTGCTGATTTTAAGCCGGGAAATGGTAAAGGATATGGAAAATATTGCAGGAGATTTGGCGCAGAATTACCGTACCCTGCCGGTGCGATATGGAAACCGGTTTACAAAATGGTGTATAAGCGCACTGATCCTGTTAGCCCTTATCCCTGCCTTTTTACTGATCCGGTATTTTGATGTGGGCTATATGTACCTGTATTTTATAGCCTGCAGCCTTTTGCTTTTGCTCTTCCTGTTTTTGCTCTGGCGATCCAGCACCAAGGAACACTATGTCTGGTTGCACAACATTATTAAGTTTATAATTGTTTCCGGGGTTTTTGGTATCCTGCTCATTGACGTAGACCTGGTTTTAAACCGAATCTTATGAAAAACGAAGAGCTGAAAGTAGGGATTGCACAGTTGTCACCGGTGTGGCTGAACAAATCAGCAACCCAAAAACGCGTTCTGCAGGCCATGGAAGAGGCTTCCACCCGGCAGGTGGAGCTACTGGTCTTCGGGGAAGCCTTCTGGCCCGGGTACCCATACTGGCTTGCCTATACGGATGGCGCGGCATGGAATACCAAAATCAACAAGGCTTTGCATGCCCACTATTTGGCCAACGCTTTAAGCCCTGAAGCTGGAGATCTCAAACGTATATGCGAAATGGCAGCCAGGTATCGGATGGCGGTTTATCTGGGAATCGTTGAACGCCCTGTTGACCGCGGTTCTCACAGCCTTTACTGTTCCCTTGTCTATATCAATACTGCAGGAGTTGTTTGTTCCGTGCACCGTAAATTACAGCCTACGTATGATGAGCGCCTTACCTGGTCCCCGGGGGATGGAAACGGGCTGAAGGTTCATCCGCTAAAATCATTTGGGGTCGGAGGCCTGAATTGCTGGGAAAACTGGATGCCACTGGCACGCACTGCTTTGTACGGGCAGGGGGAGAACGTACACATCGCCGTTTGGCCCGGCAGCGATTACAACACCCGAGACATCACACGTTTTATCGCAAGGGAGTCCCGCTCCTATGTAATTTCCGCATCGGCGCTGATGCGAAAGGAAGATTTTCCCAAAGAAACACCTTTTGTACAGGAAATTTTAGGGAAGGCCCCGGCAGTCCTCTCCAATGGCGGTTCCTGTATTGCCGGCCCTGATGGAGAGTGGGTACTGGAACCCCAAATGGAGGAGGGTATTTTTACGGCCAGCCTCTCCCTGGAACGCATCTTTGAAGAACGCCAGAATTTTGACCCTTCAGGTCATTACAGCAGGCCGGATGTTACCCGTTTGATGGTAAACACCTCCCGTCAATCTATTCTTGAGATCAACCCTGAGAAGGAGTAGCAATTTCATACCTTTGTCAAAAAGTTTTTATGGGCAGATCGGAAGGGAACAAGGGAAGGAAATCCTCTGGGAGACAATCCACAGGGGGTGACAACGGTCGCAGGGCATCCGGCAGACAGGGTGGCACCTTCCGCAAGAAAAGCTATTCCAGGGGCAATGCGCCCATTCGTTCCACAGATAAAAACATACAGGCTTCCGATGGCCTGATCCGCCTGAATAAATATATTGCCAATTCCGGGGTTTGTTCCCGTAGGGAGGCCGACACCTATATCGCCGCAGGGAATGTAACAGTAAACGGGAAGGCGGTAACGGAAATGGGCTTTAAAGTCAGCAAGGATGACGAAGTTCGGTTCGACGGCCGATTGCTTAAACGGGAGAAAAAAGAATACGTACTGCTCAATAAACCTAAGAATTTTATCACCACCACCCGGGATGAAAAAGGAAGGCGCACCGTGATGGAACTGGTTTCCAAGGCCAGCGCCTCCAGATTGCTGCCAGTAGGACGATTAGACCGGAATACAACGGGCTTGCTGCTCTTCACCAACGATGGGGATCTGGCCAAAAAATTGACACATCCCAAACACGGGGTTCGTAAGATCTATCACGTCGAATTGGATAAAAACTTTAAATCTTCTGATATGCAGCTGCTTAAGGAGGGATTGGAACTGGAGGACGGTCGTATCGAGGTAGATGAAGTCAGTTATGTGGACGGAAGCCCCAAACGTGAAGTGGGCGTGGAAATACACAGCGGCAGAAACCGCATCGTGAGGCGCATATTTGAACACCTGGGCTACAAGGTTGTCAAACTGGACAGGGTTGTATTTGCAGGCTTGACCAAGAAAGATCTTCCCAGAGGGCACTGGAGGCATTTAACCCAGCAGGAGGTGATCAACCTGGGGATGATTCAGTAGCCCGCTCTTAGTCGGACAAGGCTGCATCCATTTTCAGGCGTATTTCTTCGAGGCATAGATTTCCAATGCTTCCTTCATGCGTGTGTTTGGCATCTCTTACTGGCCTGAAAGTACCCGCCTCAATTGCCGCCCCCATTTTTTTATAGGCATCCCTGAAGGGCACCCCATTCAGGACCATTTCATTGAGCGTATCTACACTGAAGAGGTAATCGTATTTGGCATCTTGCAGTATGTTCTTTTTAACTTCAATTTGCTTCAGGCTGGTGTGCATCATCTCGAGGCAGGCCTTCAGTTGTTCAACCGCAGGCAACAACACCTCCTTGGTTAGCTGGAAATCCCTGTGGTACCCGCTGGGCAGATTGGCGGAGAGCTGGCTGAGCTGGGTTGGGACAGCCTGAATCAGGTTGCATTTGGCACGGATCAATTCAAAAATATCCGGGTTCTTTTTGTGCGGCATTATACTGCTGCCGGTAGTAAGGTTGTCCGGAAAAGCAATAAACCCGAAATTCTGACTCAAGTAAAGGCAAATATCCGTCGCAAATTTTCCAAGGGTTGCTGCAATTGCAGAAAGTGCCGTGGCGGCTGCCCGTTCTACTTTGCCCCGGCCCATCTGGGCTGCTACCACATTGTATTTCATGCTGCTGAAATGCAGTTCCCTGGTGGTAAACTCCCTGTTGATCGGGAAAGAACTTCCATAGCCGGCCGCACTCCCAAGCGGGTTCTGATCGGCAACCCTGACCGCCGCCCTGAGGAAATAAATATCATCAATCAGGCTTTCTGCATAGGCCGAAAACCAAAGCCCAAAGGAAGAGGGCATCGCCACCTGCAAATGGGTGTAGCCGGGCATTAAAATGTCTTTATGGGTTCCTGCCAGGTCCAACAGACTATCAAATAGATCAGATACTAAATCCGAAATTGAAGTCAGTTCTGCCTTGATATACAGTTGCAGTGCCACCAGTACCTGGTCATTCCTGGATCGGGCCGTATGTATTTTTTTCCCGGTATCCCCGAGTTTCTCAATCAGCAGGTATTCAATTTTGGAATGCATGTCCTCGAAAGATTCCTCTATGGTAAATTTCCCTTCTGCAGCCTGCTGAAGCATAAGGTCCAGCTCTGCCACAAGGGCAAGCATTTCTTCCTTGCTGATCAGCCCGGTATGGCCCAGCATTTTGGCGTGCGCCCTTGAGGCCAACAGGTCGTATTTGACCAAAACCAGATCCAGTTCCCTGTCATTGCCAACCGTAAACAGGTCTGTTTTGTAATCCGGACTACTTCCTTTGTCCCATAACTTCATAGTTGTATCCTTTTGTTTTCCTGCTTGTTTATTAGTTTTCTTTCGGGTGTAAAAATTTTTCGAGCATTGCTATATATAGCCGGACCCCCTGTTGAATTTCTTCAAGATAAATAAATTCATCCGCAGAATGGGAACGGGTACTGTCTCCGGGCCCCAATTTCAGGGAAGGACAGCTCAGTGCAGCCTGATCCGAAAGGGTGGGGGAGCCGTAAGTCCCCTTTCCCATGCCTATCCCTGCCTGTACCAAAGGGTGCTCCCGGTCTATGGAGGAAGAATTCAACCTCAGTGATCGTACCTTAAGTTCACAGGGAGCTTCCCGCTTGAGGATTTCAGCGATTTCCTTATTGGAATAACAATCATTGACCCGAACATCTACCACAAGGTCTACCTTGGCAGGGACCACATTATGCTGTGTACCTGCACTTATCTGGGTAACCGTCATTTTTACAGGGCCCAATACTTCAGAAACCTTTGGAAACTCATAATCCCGAAACCATTTAAGGACTTCGATAGAATTGTAAATGGCATTGTTGGGATTGGGATGGGCTGCATGGGATGGGGTGCCCTTTACGGTACCATCAAAGATAACCAGGCCTTTCTCGGCAATGGCGAGTTCCAGTAAAGTAGGTTCCCCCACAATAGCCACATCGATCTCCGGTAGTATTTTAAGCATGCTGTTCAGCCCGTTTGGCCCTGAATTTTCCTCTTCGGCAGAAGCGACCATAATCAGGTTATGGGAAAGGTCTTTTTTGGGATACCAATAAGCGAAACAGGCCAGCAGGGAAACCAGGCAGCCTCCTGCATCATTACTTCCCAGACCGAATAATTTCCCCTCGGAAATCGTTGCCTTAAAGGGGTCTCGTGTATAGGCATCATTAGGGCGAACTGTATCGTGGTGTGAATTCAGCAACAGATTGGGCTTTTCCGGATCGTAGTCTGCATTAAAAACGTAAATATTGTTCTTACTTCTTTTAAAGGGAATCCCGGCAGCATCTAGCCAGGCGGCAATACAATCTGCAGTATGCTGTTCTTTTCCGGAAAATGAAGGCGTTTCAATAAGTTGCTTCAACAGGCTTATGGCCTTTTCTGTAAGATTTTCAATCTGACTCATAGCGTAATTTCTGTTTTAGGTGATTCCGGAGAGGAGAGCATTTGTTCAGAGCCAATAAAAACCCTCTCCACCCCTTTCTGCAGTGCGTGGAAACAATTGTGAAGCTTGGGGATCATCCCGGAGGCAATCTTCCGGCTTTGGGAGAGTTCCTCATAGGTTTTCCGGTCAATGGTGCGTATCAGGCTTTTTTCGTCTTCAATATCAGCAAGGACCCCGGCTTTATCAAAACAATAGTAAAGCTCACTTCGGTATTCCGAACTCAGGGCAATTGCCAGTTCGGCGGCAATGGTATCGGCATTGGTATTGAGGAGCTGCCCGGCCCCGTCATGGGTGAGTGCACAGAAACAGGGAACAAAACCAGCCTGCAACAGGGCCTTCAGGTTATTTGTGTTTACAGAACGAATATCCCCAACAAACCCATAATCTATGGACCCAACGGGTCGTTTGGAGGCACGGATCAGGTCTCCATCAGCACCACTTACCCCCAGGGCATTGCATCCCTTGGCCTGTAGCCTGGAGACCAGGTGTTTGTTTGCCCATCCGGCATAGGCCATTACGGCTGCTTCCAGGCTTTTTGCATCCGTAATCCTCCTGCCTTCAACTATCAAGGGCTCAAAACCCAGACTCCGACTGAGGGAAGAAGCCTTCTGCCCGCCTCCGTGTACTACTATTTTTGGGCCTGCCAATTGTAAAAAAGCGATACAGAAGGCTTCCAGCTGATCGGGATCCTCCAGTACAGCCCCTCCAATTTTGACTATTGTAACTTTTTCTTTCATGTGTTCATGGCTTCGAGAAGATACAAAAGGGCCAGTTTGGCAGAAACCACCCTGTTGGCAGCCTGTTCAAGTACAAGGCTGTTTGGGCCGCCCAGGACCTCATCCGATACCACGACATTTCGTCTCAGCGGAAGGCAATGCATAAAGCGCGCCGCACCCAGTTTCTCAGCGGTCATCATCCAATTTGCGTCCTGTGACAATACTTGTCCATATTGAGTAAAACTGCTCCAGTTTTTGACATATACAAAATCGGCCCCCTGCAACGCTTCTTCCTGATCGTAAACAGGGGAATAGGCGCCAACTATATCAGGGTTCAATTCATAGCCTTTAGGGTGGGTAATGTGTAATTCAACATCCATTTTTCGCATGGCATTTACAAAGGAATTGGGAACTGCCTGGGGTAAAGCCCTCGGATGGGGAGACCAGGAGAGCACTACTTTGGGTTTGGGTTTGGTCCGGTTCGCGTGAATAGTCAGCGAATCAGCCAGGGCCTGAAGGGGGTGACCGTTGGCACTTTCCAGATTCAGAATGGGAACCCCGGAATAACGCACAAAACCCTGAAGCACTTCTTCCGCCAGGTCCTTATCGCGGTCCTTCAGGCCCGCAAAGGCGCGGATACCAATTATATCTGCATAAAGACCCACAACTGCCGCTGCCTCCCGGATATGTTCGGCCTTATTGCCATCCATGCGGGTACCGTCTTCAAACTCCAGCATCCAGCCCTCTGCCCCGAAATTCATAGTCATCACTTCCATCCCGAGGTCTTTTGCCGCCTTTTGAGTGCTGAGCCTTGTACGCAGGCTGTTGTTAAAGAACAACAGGCAGATAGTTTTACCCCTCCCCTTGTTTTGAAACAAACCCGGATTTCCGCTCATTTCTTCCCCGAGCTGCAGCCAATGCTCAAAATCCCGGATATCTTCCATACTTCTAAAATGATTCATTCCAATTCTATTTTAAGCGCCCTGAAGAACAATTCGAATTCCTTTTCACTTATGTTTAAAGGGGGAAGGATACGCAGTACCTGTTTGTCTTTGGCGCTGCCCGTAAATATCCGCTGATTAAAGATCAGCCTTTTTCTGAGGTCAGCAACCTCAAAATCGAATCGCAGGCCCAGCATCAGCCCGCTGCCTTTTACTTCTTTTACGGCATCAAATTTGGCCGCCTTTTTCCTGAAAAAGGCCTCCATCTGAGCAGCGTGAGAGATCAGGTTTTCATTTTTGATTGTATCCAATACGGCTATTGAAGCTACGCAGGCGAGGTGATTTCCGCCAAAGGTTGTTCCCAACAGGCCATGGGAGGCCCTGATCTCCTTATGGATAAGGATTCCGCCTACAGGAAAGCCATTTCCCATGCCCTTTGCCATACTGATGATCCCCGGAATAGCAGTGGAGTGTTGAAATGAAAAAAATCTTCCACTCCTTCCAAACCCTGCCTGTACTTCATCCGCAATTAATACGGCTCCGTGCTTCCTGCAAAGTTTATCAGCGGCTTTATAAAATTCAGGGGTGGCCATATCCAGGCCACCTACCCCCTGTATCCCTTCCAGGATAACCGCACATACATCTTCTTTTTGCAGGGCTTCCTCCAGAGGTCTTATGTCGTTTAATGGTAAAAGTTCGACCTGGTGCTGGGCGTTGAGCGGGGCAATAATGGCTGGGTTATCTGTGGCTGCTACAGCCGCAGAGGTTCGCCCGTGAAAGCTGTTTTTAAATGCGATCACCTTCGACTTCCCGGTATGGAAGGAGGCCAGTTTCAGAGCATTTTCATTCGCCTCAGCTCCCGAATTACAGAGGAAGAGCTGGTAGTCCTCGCATCCTGAAAGGGCTCCTAATTTAGAAGCCAGTTCCTGCTGCAGCGGGTTTTTAACGGAATTGCTGTAAAAGGCCATTTTAGCCAGTTGCTCCTGCAGCTTAGTCACGAAATGCGGGTGGGAATGCCCGATTGAAATAACGGCATGCCCCCCGTAAAGGTCCAGGTACTCCTTACCATCATCGGCAGTAACCCAACACCCCCTGGCGCTTTGCGGGCAAATATCGTATAGCGGGTATACCTCAAATAGTTCCATGGTCAGCCTTTACGGATTTGTGAGATTTTGTCAAAAGACGTAATGATCCCCTTGATCAGGGAAGAACTCAGGCCCTGGTGCTCCATTTCGTTCAGGCCTTCAATGGTACATCCCATTGGGGTGGTAACCCGGTCGATTTCTTCTTCCGGATGCCTGCCCGAACTAATAAGCAATTCAGCAGCGCCCCCACAGGTGTGCATGGCAAGTTCCTGTGCTTCTGCCGCATCAAAACCCAGCTGTATGGCACCCTGGGTAGTTGCCCTTATCAGGCGCATCCAGAAGGCAATCCCGCTGGCACAAATTACCGTGGCCGCCTGCATCTGGCTTTCCGGAATTACAAGTGAATGCCCCATCCTGTTAAAAATGGACTGGGCGAGTTTCAGCCGTTTTTCACCTTTTTGGTTACTGCATAGGCAGGTCATGGACTTGCCCACCGAGATGGCCGTATTGGGCATGGCGCGAATGATATAATTTTCCGCCCCGATGATCGCTTCAATTTTTTCAATACTAAAGCCCGTAATGGTCGATATGATCACGTGTTTTTCGGTGAGCAGGTCTTTTACGGATTCAAGGATGCCGGCAAAATGCCCCGGCTGCACGGCAAAAATCAGTATATCCGATTCGCGAACCGCCTTCGGGTTATCAGAACTTATATTTACATTTCCGTAGGATGCGAACTCCTGCAGCGATTCCAGATTCCGCCGGGTCAAATACATGGAGGTGGCCCCATCGCTGTGCAAGATGCCTGTTGCAATGGAAAGACCAAGATTCCCGGCTCCTATTATAGCTATTTTCATCTCTTTTGCTTTAATTCATTTCTGTTTTTAAAATGCACTGGCTTTAAGTTGCAGGCCTGCTGCTTCATTTAGCCCAAACATCAGGTTCATGTTTTGTACGGCCTGCCCGGAGGCCCCTTTTAAGAGGTTGTCGATTACGGCTGTTACCAGCAATTGATCTTCGTATATGAGCAGATGCAGGTAGGCCTGATTTGAATTCACAACTGCCTTGAGGTGAAGGGGCGCCCCTGAAACATGGGTAAATGGGGCATCCTTGTAATAATCCTCATACATTTTCCTGATCGCTTCCAAAGGCGCTTTTACCCGGGTAGTGGCAGTCGAAAAAATACCCCGGCTGAAATTACCCCTTATGGGAAGGAATAAGAGGTTAGCAGCATCGGGTTGCAGGCTTTTAAGGCTTTCGTTTATCTCTCCCAGGTGCTGGTGGGTAAAAGGCTTGTACCAGGAAACATTGTTATCGCGCCAGCTAAAATGAGTTGTTTCCGATGGGCTGACACCGGCCCCGGTACTTCCGGTAAGGGCATGAACGTGAATGCTGTCTTGCAGCAATCCGGAGCTGGCCAGGGGTAAGAGTGAAAGTTGTATAGCCGTGGCAAAGCAGCCCGGATTGGCCAAATACTGTGTCTTTTTAATACGTTCTTTATTCAATTCCGGCAGGCCGTATACAAAGTCCATTCCCTGAAAATGCTGGTCTGCCGCCAGGCGAAAATCATTACTGAGGTCTATGATACGGGTCTTATCTGAAAATTTCATGCCCTTCAGGAATTCTTTGGAATTTCCGTGCCCAAGGCAAAGGAAAACCACATCCACATCGGGATTGGGCCGATCAGTAAACAGCAAATCGGTCTGTCCCAGCAGGTCGGCATGTGCACTGCTGAGGGGTTTACCTGCCCGCGTAGTGCTATAAACAAATTTAAGGCTTGCCTCCGGGTGGTGAACCAGCAAGCGGATCAGTTCCCCGCCGGTGTAACCCGAGCCGCCAATTATACCTGCAGTTATCATGAGTCTGAATGTATTTCCTGTGCGATTTTTCCGGAATTGGAAAGCAACTTGATAAAACCTTTTGCTTCATCAGCACTCCATCCTTTGTTCATTTCCCCATAGCTCCCAAAAGAAGGATTCATGAGGTCGTTTTCTGAAGAAATACCCTGCAGCTCAAAACGGTATGGGAGCAATTTAACATAAACCTCCCCGCTTACGTACTTCTGTGAACTCTCCATAAAGGCTTCAATGTTTCGCATTACCTCATCCAGGTACTGCCCTTCGTGCAGAAGCATCCCATAAAAATTTGCAAGTTGGTCTTTTTGGAATTGTTGCCATTTGCTGAGCACGTGTTTTTCCAGCAGGTGGTGCGCTTTGATGATAATCAATGCGGAAGCAGCTTCAAAACCGACTCTTCCCTTAATCCCGATGATGGTATCCCCAACATGAATATCCCGGCCAATGGCGTAAGCGGAGGCCATTTCCTCCAGTTTAAGGATAATACTTACCGGATCTGCCTGCTCGCCATCAAGGGAATGCAGTTCGCCATTGCGAAAACCCAGACGGATTTGAACGGGATCTTTTACTTTTAACTGACTGGGGTAGGCCTCTTCCGGCAGGGCCAGTTTGGATCCCAGCGTTTCAACCCCTCCCACTGAGGTCCCCCAGAGGCCCTTGTTTATAGAGTATTTTGCCTTTTCCCAGCTATAGGAGATTCCATGTTCCTGAAGGTAGCTGATTTCGGCTTCTCTGGATAATTGCTGATCCCGGATAGGGGTTATAATCTCTATTTCAGGGGCGAGGATCTGAAAGATCATATCAAAACGGACCTGGTCATTGCCCGCTCCCGTGCTGCCATGAGCGATGTATTTGGCCCCCAGCGATTTCGCATAATTGGCAATCTCTATGGCCTGTACAATGCGCTCCGCACTTACGGACAACGGATAGGTGTTGTTGCGCAGCACATTTCCAAAGATCAGGTACCTGACTACTTTTTCGTAAAAGGTCTGTACCGCATCTACCGCCTTGTAGGAATGCGCACCAAGTTCCAGGGCCTTTGTTTCGATTTCCGCCAGTTCTGCTGGGTGGAACCCGCCGGTGTTCACGGTAACGGCATGCACTTCAAACCCCTGCTGATGGGAAAGGGAATGGGCACAATAGGAAGTATCCAGGCCACCGCTATAGGCTAAAACTAATTTTTCCATTATTTCTTCTTCTTTAATAAAAGGGCTTCCTTAATACTTTTAAGCCGCTCAAAGGATTTCTTATTGATTGCTTTTTTTTGTGGTTGCTTATTTTTGGCCGGGTCGTAGAGCATGCCCGTACAAAGGCACATTTTCTGCTCTGTCCGCGTCAGGATATCAAAGTTCTTACAGGTCTGGCAACCTTTCCAGAATTCCGGGTCATCGGTCAGTTCCGAAAAGGTAACGGGTTGGTAGCCCAGTTCGTAATTCATCTTCATTACAGCCAGACCAGTGGTGATGCCAAATATTTTCGCATCCGGGAATTTCGATCTGGAAAGATCAAAAATGGCTTTTTTAATTCGCTTGGCGAGTCCCTGCTTCCGGTAATCCGGGTGAACGATCAATCCGGAGTTTGCAACATATTTTTGATGCCCCCATACTTCAATGTAGCAAAAGCCTGCAAAGGTATCCCCGTCAAGTGCAATGATGGCATTGCCGTTTTTCAGCCTTTTTATGATATAATCCGGGCTTCGTTTAGCAATCCCTGTCCCGCGAACCTTGGCAGATTCGGCAATGGTATCACAGATTACCTGCGCGTATTTAATATGTGAAGCATCAGCAACAATTATGTTCATTGCCAATTAATTAGTATTTATTGATAAGTTTTTTGTGAAACGGTTTTGCGGAAATGGACTCACCTAATTCCAAAGATACAGTACACCCTTACGGGCGGCGGCGAAAACGAGGAGTAACAGCAAGACTGCTACAGAGATAATCAGGAAGTAGTGTGTTCCTCATAACACTCAAATGTACAAATATAATCGGACTAGCCTCCCGAAATAATTAATTTTTAAAGATGGGTAATCGAAAGCGTTTATTTCTGAATAATTCATAAACGATAAAGGCGAAAACTGCAGAATACTCAATAATTAAAATAAAGCTGTTCTCCTCCACAGGGCTGTTTGCATAAGCCATATAACTTAAAACTACGGTTGCCGACCATACCAAAACAAATCGGAAGTCCGAAAGAATACCGAGCAACACTGGGAAAATAATGTACCAGGGGTGTACTACAGCAGCTGTAAAAAAGTATACACAAAGGATCAGCAGTGAGCCTCCTATAAAACCGCCACGGGTTTTAACTGCAGGATGAAAGGATACCGCAAGACTGGTTAAGAGGGTCAGAAATGGAATATACTTCCCGTAAATCCGGATGTATTCCCAGGGCCTTAGATCTTCTCCTGTTATCAAAGCCTCGCTGAGGTTATACAGACTGGCATTAAACTCGAAATTTGAAAACCACAGCCGCAGGGTTTGGCTGTAATGCGAGGCGAAATCAGGGAAATAGAGAGGATACAAACAGGCCAGGACCACCCCTGCGGTAACAAGGAAAAATACCGGACTCTTGCGTAAGCTGAGAAAAGGAACTAAGAGCGGTAAAAACATCAGGGGGATCAGTTTAAGGCTAATGGCCAGGCCATAAGGGATGGCTGCCAGCAGCCAGGACCCGCGGAATAAGAGGAACATCGCCAGCACGTAAAAAAATAACATTACCCCTTCAAAATGCAGGTTCCCGCTCAACTCTATAATTACCAGCGGATTCAGAAAATACCAGAGGATCAGATGCGGGGACCTGTTGAGCTGCTTTAACAGCTTTCGGCCAAAATACAGGATTCCCAGATCGGCCAGGAGGATCATAAGTTTCATCGCAATCACAGATCCCATAAGCGTTTTTCCGCCGAGCGCAACAGCTGTGGCAAAGGCATATTGATTCAAGGGGGGGTAATTGCTGTAATTTTGCTGGCTGAGTTCCCCCATCCCTCCAAAAAGCTGGTCTGCCAGGGGGAATAGATTTTCGGCCCCGGCCATCAGCGTCTCCGGCTTAAAGGCATACGGATTAATGCCCTCAAGTATTAAAGATCCATCCCACACAAAGCGATAAAAGTCTTGTGAAAGCCCCGGCAGGGACCATAACAGCACCAGCCGGAATAAGACGCCACTAACCACCAGGAAGCGAAAGTTCCATTTCTCGAATTGGATCAGTTTATAGCAGAGAAAGAAAAGAGCGGCGTATAGCCCCAGCAGTTTTAGGGAGTCGGACCGCTGCAAATCGTAGCCAAAAGCTGTGTAAAAACCCAGACTGATCAACACCATCAGGATAGAAATCCTGTGCAGGTTCCAGAAGGTCAGGAGGGCATTGGGCATTTCGGTTGGGTATTGGTCTTGCAAATAACAGGAAAATTTGAGAAATCAGGCAACAAATAGTGGACCGCTCTACCGAACCGATACAAATTACGAATGCTTTTGTACCTTTTAAGTTTAAGAATTTAAAAGCGACCAGAATGAACGCATCAAAAATCATTTCCACGGCAATCCTGTTTTTTATTGTTCAGTGGAGTCCCTCTCAGGAAAGCCCGGCCGATTTGGGTGTTGCCGGGGTTGGACTGGTGGTATCGGATATAGATATTTCCCAATACTTTTACAAAAATATTATCGGGATGGAAGAAGTGGGGGGCTGGACCACTGATTCCATTTTCAGCAGGGAAGCCGGCTTTTCAAACAACCGGCCTTTTCAGGTTAAGGTTTTTAAAATGGAAGACAGGCCCGAGGCTAGTGAGGTTAAACTCGTTCATTTTAAAGATACCGGGGAGCGGCCCCGCCAGACGGGTATAGATGCCTATCCCGGAATGAACTACCTGACCTTGCAATTTAACTCCCTGAAGGAAGTTAGCCAGCGCCTGAAAGAAGCAAAGGTCCCCATTGTGGGCTGGGTAAAAAGGGAGAATTTCCAGGTGCTTATCGTACGCGACCCGGACGGTGTTTTTGTGGAACTGGTGTCCCCCCCGGATTAAGTGCCAGATTATGCCTTCGCTGTAAGCGATTTAAAGAAGACAAAGCCAAACCCAAGGAAAAGCATAAAGTGGAATGGAAACAAACCGAAGTCGTTCAACGGGATGGCGCTGTACATCCCAAAAAGGAAATACAGCATCAGGGCGAATTCCAGAATCATATTGGGCGATAACTTCTTAGCCAGGTACTTATTCCCTTTCCAGCTGTCGCTGATATTGTTGATGTTGAATTTTGGCGTACGGACAAATTCACTGCGCTTGCCCATATGCCCCTCCAGTACTGCAACCGTGTTGTGAAGGGAAAAGCCCAAAGCCACAGAGAAGAAGGTGAAAAAGAGTTTGATATAGTCCACAAAGCTGTCAAAACTACTTCCCTGGATACTCTTGTAGGTAAACCAGTAACAGACAAACAGGATGATGGTACTGACAATAAAGAAGCTGGTTACTTCAAATACCCAGTCCAGATGGCCGAAGGTATTTTTGATATAGAGCATCGGGATACTCAAAAGCGCCACGGTAAACACACATAAGAACATGGAACTGTTCAAAAGGTGCATAACCCCGTGAAATTTTGTTTTAAAGGAGATATTTTTGGCCGTGATGACACTCCAGACGGTTTTCCGGAAGTTTTCGGCTCCACCTTTATTCCATCGGAATTGCTGTGAACGGGCCGCACTGATCACAACAGGCAGTTCGGCAGGGGTCTCAACATCCTCCAGGTATTTGAATTTCCAGTTTTTCAACTGTGCCCGGTAGCTGAGGTCGAGGTCTTCGGTAAGGGTGTCTCCCTCCCAGTTTCCGGCATCCAGAATACACTCCTTTCTCCAGATACCAGCGGTTCCGTTAAAATTGATAAAGTGTCCCTTAGCGTTTCGGCCAACCTGCTCCAGGGTAAAGTGGGCGTCAAGGGCGAAAGCCTGTATTTTGGTCAGGGTAGAGTAGTCGCGGTTAATATGTCCCCAGCGGGTTTGAACTACCCCTATTTCCTCATCCTTAAAATAGATGACCGTCTTTTTTAGCCAGTCTGCATCCGGAAGGAAGTCTGCATCAAAAATGGCAATAAACTCGCCTTTGGCAATTTTAAGGCCTTCCTTGAGGGCTCCCGCTTTAAACCCTTCTCGGTTTTCTCTGCGAATATGCTGTATATCTAGGCCGGTTTTTTGCAAGTCTTCAATTAGGCTGGCAGTGTGCTCTACCGACTGGTCAGTAGAGTCATCCAGTACCTGGATTTCAAGCTTGCTTTTTGGATACTCTATCTTGGCAATATTTTCAAGCAGCCGCTCTACAACATATTCCTCATTATAGATCGGAAGTTGAATGGTTACAAAGGGAATTTCCTTTGGGTCCATCAGGTTGAATTTAGGAGCAACTTTAACACTCCTTCTAAAGCTCAGGTAATTCAACAGCAGGTTCAATTGAGAAAGGCTGTAGAAAAATATCAGAAGCAGCGCAAGGCTGTAAATCCCGATGATGATGTACGTTATTGTTATTGCCATTTTTACCTAAAACTGTATTTAAAAATCCAACCCAAAATTTTTATGCCCGCAAATATACTACCTTTTACCGTTCCTGAAACTTTTGAGACCCCAATTCTTTTTTTGTAACGAACTGGGACTTCGGTATATGCAAGTTTTTTCCTGAGGGCTTTTAACTGCATTTCAACAGTCCATCCATAGGTCTTATCTTCCATATTCAGGCTGGTAAGGGCGTCAAATTTAATTGCCCTGAACGGCCCGAGATCTGTAAATCGGGCTCGGAACAAAAGGCGCATTAAAAAAGTTGCCAACCAGTTTCCAAAGATCTGTTGCGGGGTCATGGATCCGGGCTCCCTGAGTTCCCTGCGGCGGGCCCCGATAACAAAATCCAAATCGCTTTTGTCTATGGGGGCGATCACCTTAAGGAGGTCTTCGGGATAATCCGAATAATCACCATCCATAAATACGAGAATATCGGGTTGCTTGGATTTTTCTGACAGGTAATTAATTCCTTTCAGGCAGGCATAACCGTATCCCTTTCTGGGTTCACTTAGTACGGTGGCTCCGGCATCTGCCGCCACACGGGCTGTCTGGTCCGTTGAGGCATTGTCAACAACTATAATTTCAGATACAATTTCAGGCACTTCAGCCAGGACCAAACCGATGGATGCAGCCTCATTATGAGCGGGAATAATCAGCTTGATGTTCTTCATAAAGACGAAATCTGCTGCAAAAGAAGTAAAACTTTAAACAAAATCAGGAAGATTTATTTACCAGTTCCATAAGGTCCACATCATTTCCAAGAAGGACCTCCTGGCTATTTATGCGGCCCGGGAGGGGACCGTTTTCAAGCTTAAGAACCCCTCTGGGGCAAACTGCTGAGCAAATACCACAACCCACACAACTTGCCCGGACGATATTGGCTCCTTTTTGTGCATAGGCCCTGACATCTATCCCCATCTCGCAATAGGTGGAACAATTCCCGCAGGAGATACACTGCCCGCCGTTGGTAGTTATTCTAAAACGGGAGAACAGGCGTTGCTGTAGCCCGAGGATAGCCGCCATCGGACAACCAAAGCGGCACCAAACCCTGTTCCCGAAGATTGGATAAAAGCCGGTACCGATAACCCCTGAGAAGATGCTTCCTATAAGAAAGCTATACGATTTTCTGAGTGTCTCGGATTTAAACAGGAAGACGTGCTGGGAATCGCCTACAAAATGGAAGGCCAGCAGGCCCAGGATTATTGCAAAGTACCCTATAGCTCCATAACGCGCATCCTTTTTGAGCTGATCGCGTTTGAAGATCATTATCCAGGCGAAAATAATAGTGAGCAGTGAGCCAACCCCTATAAGGAACTGGGATTTGCTCAGCCAGTATTTCGAGTTATCCGGGCCCAGGTAGGAATAAACCACAGCCGTAGTCATCAAGACCACGAAAACAAGTACGGAATGTACCACCCATCTTTCCACTTTCCAGGCGAAGGTGCTTTTGTCACTGAGATGGCGGAAGGAATCTCCTGCAGTTTCCGCCAGCCCACCGCAACCGCAAACCCAGGAGCAATACCACCTTTTTCCATAGAAATAGGTGAGTACAGGAGTTATGATCAGGATTGAGGCGATGCCGAAAATGAGCATGGCAAGCCCAATATCCCCTGCATCAATGAAGGCATTTATTCGGTAGCGCTCAAAATTGTAATAGTTAAGCGGCCAGATATTCTTAAGGTCGTAATAGGGTAAATCGCCATTGAGCCTGGCCATAATTTCAGGGATGATAAAGGCGAAGGCAGTCTGGAAAAACACGACGCTCAGGGTACGGATCACCTCATAGCGGTTGTGCCTGTATTTCCAGATAAATTTAATGCCGAATGCCAGAATGGCCAGGGTGTAAAGAGTGCCATATACAAACCACTGGCTCGCGGGGTTTCCGCTTAGGGCCCGGCTAAGCGGATCAAAGAGTGCAATTAGCCCTTTGTTAGGGCCATCGCCAACCAGGCCCAGGTATTGCGGGTAGAAGTACAGGACTATATAAAACCCAGTGAGCATAATTCCGGTTGCCCAACCCCAGATTCCCCGGGCTGAAACGGATTTAAACCATACTCCGTTGTTCTTAATTCCCTTGGGGATTCCTCTGTAAGCCTCTCGGCTGAACCATACCACCCCTGCCAGAATGCTCAGCAGTGCAGCAGAAAGCCAGGCTGGACGGTTCGGGAAATCCAGGCCCAAGCCTGCCAGGGCCATTATAAATAAGCCGGTGAACCCAATGAAAACCGCCAGGCGCTGAGAGGTATTGAGGCTTTTTGGGGGTCCTGATGCCAGGGCCATGGATTGGTACTCACTCATATTTTTACCGTGTTTTGTTTTTTGAAGGCATCCCGTATCTCGGGTTCATATCGTGTATACCATTCAGGGTCGAAGTTCGCAGCACCCAGGTTTTCCACGGCTTTATCCACCGTTATATTTTGGGATAACCAGGTATCCAAAACGTCATGTCTTAGTCGGATCCCGAAGGTATTCAAACCCAGAAGTTCCCGGTTGTCCCTGTGATAGGCGATGGTCAGACAGATTTTTTCATTTGGGTGCCTCCAGTGAAAATGTTTTTCCTCTTCGGATTTCCGCTCCTCGCTAAATACCCAGCCGTAGGTCTGGTATTCTATATCCAGGAATTTGGCCGAATTGAACCAATGCCCCGGGCGGTACTCTCGTTTGTTACCACAAACAGTATGCGCTACGGTTTCACCCATCATGCGTCCGGTATACCAAACGGCTTCCACCGGACGGCGCTGGCCTATGGGCTCCTTTTGTTCGGCGCAATCTCCTATGGCGAATACATCCGGAATGTTCGTTTCCAGATAACGGTTTACCAAAACACCTTTCCCAAGCCCGATCCCGGAATCCTTCAGGAAGGATATATTTGGGCTGACCCCTGCGGTGAGCCCCACATAATCACATTCAATGGTTTCCCCTTGGTCGGTAACTAATGCCTTGCAATGGCCGTTTTCATCCGGCAGTATTTCAAGCAGGTTGGTGCCCAGCTTCAAATCGATATGGTGCTCTCGTATGTGTTCGTTGATCATTTGGGATTCTCCCGACGGCAGTACGCCATTCCAGAAACTTTTTTCCCTGACCAGAAAGGTTACAGGGATCTCCCGGCTTCGCAGCATTTCTGCCAATTCAATGCCAATAAGCCCGCCGCCCACAATAACGGCCCTTTTACATTTTAGTTTATCAGGCGCCTGTTGTTCCAGATATTCGAGGTCCTGTTTGGAATAGAGTCCCCTAACCCCCTCCAGGTCCTGCCCCGGCCATCCGAACAGGTTGGGTTTTGAACCGGTTGCTAAAATCAGTCTGTCGTAAGGCAGGGAAGATCCGGACTCCAGGTGGGCAGACTTTTTTTCAAAGTTTATGCTTTTTACCCTTGCCCTGAGCAGGTCAATACGGTTTTTTTTCCAGAAATGGTCTTCATAGGGTTTGGTGTGCTCATATTTCATATGCCCCATGTATATGTACATCAGGGCGGTTCGGGAGAAGAAGTGATCCGATTCGGCCGAAACCACAGTGATCCGGTAATCCGAGAGTTTTCGAATGTGCCTGGCGGCAGTGATCCCCGAAATTCCGTTCCCGATAATTAGTATGTGCATAATTTGATGTTGCTTCCCTAGCTCGGTCGGAGTCAATTTACAAACTTAACAGAACCTTTTAATTTAGAATCGATATAAATATTTACTTTTAATCTATAAATCCTCTGGACATGCGGCAATTAGGTATCCTGCTTCTGTTTTTTCTACAGTTTTCCTGCGGACAAAAGCTTGAAAAGATTAACGGGGTAAGTTTTGTGGGTTCCAGGGATCCGGCCGATCAGGAACATGTTGAGGCGGTCATGAATGTAAATGCAGATCACGCAGCGGTAATGCCCTTTGGATTTATCAGGGAACTGGGAAGCCCTGAAATTATTTTTGATACAGATCGGCAATGGTACGGGGAAACCCGTAAAGGAGCCCGGCAGTATATAAAATTGCTGCAGAAGAATGGGATACGGGTAATGCTCAAACCACAAATCTGGATTTGGCGGGGGGTATTTACGGGAGACCTAAAAATGAATTCAGAAGCAGACTGGAAGCGCCTGGAGAAAGAATATTCCGATTTTATCCTCACCTACGCAGATCTGGCAGAGGAAACCGGGACAGCCATTTTTTGTATAGGAACGGAGCTGGAGGAATTTGTAAAGGCCCGGCCGGAATTCTGGATGTCACTCATTAAAGAGATTCGATCCAGGTATAAAGGAAAGCTGACCTATGCCGCCAACTGGGACGAATATCCGCGGACGCCATTCTGGAGGGAACTGGATTATATTGGGATGGATGCCTATTTTCCATTGTCAGAAGAACGAAACCCCGGTGTGGAAGAGCTCCGGGAAGGATGGCAGAAATGGAAAAAGCAAATCAGCGAACTATCCCGGTCTGTGGGAAGGCCCGTATTGTTTACTGAATACGGTTACCGCAGCATGGATTATACGGCAAAAAAGCCCTGGCTGGTGGATCGTGGGGAGCAGCAGGTAAACCTGACGGCCCAGGCCAATGCCAAAAAAGCCCTCTTTGAGGAATTCTGGAAGGAATCCTGGTTTGCGGGCGGCTTCGTGTGGAAATGGTTTATACACCACCCCAGAGCAGGAGGGCCTTCAGACAACCGGTTCACCCCGCAGAATAAACCTGCCGAGGCTGTGATCCGGGATTATTATCGAAAACAATAACAAGTATATTTGAATAGTAGTTATCCAAGATGGAGGAAGCAATTAGAAAGCGTTTTGTTCTGATCTTTTTCGGTTTACTGGCACTGCCCGGCCTGATGGCTCAGGATTCGCTAATGACGGTGATCGCTGAAAAAGGAGACGGGGTGTACTCCCTGCTTCGCAAGCACGGGGCAGACCCCTTCAATCAATTGGATGAATTTATTGCCCTGAACGAGGCCAACCTGCGCGATGGCCTGCATTTATTTGAAGGGGTCAGTTATTTGATTCCGGTAGACCGGGAGATAAGCGAGGCAGCCGGGGAAGCTGTTCCCAGGGAGGCTGAAGAGGCCGTGGCAAAGGGGACTTTTGAAATATTCGGGAAAGACTACGAGACGGTCCGGTTCAGGGATAACACAATGGAAGGAGCTGTATTTTACCTGGTTTCCGGACATGGAGGCCCAGACCCTGGTGCTGTAACTTCCTACGGAAACACCCGTATTTCGGAAGATGAATACGCCTACGATGTTACCCTCCGCCTGGCACGCCTGCTTTTGGAGCAAGGTGCTGCGGTTTACATAATTGTAAGGGATCCGGATGACGGGATCCGGGATGAGCGGATACTGGAAATGGACCGGGATGAAGTGATTTATCCGGAACTTGAAATTCCTCTGAATCAGTTAGAGCGCTTGAAACAAAGGACTGAGGCCGTCAATGAATTGTACCGTCAGAATATCGGAAAATACCAGCGGCTTATTGTTACCCACGTAGACAGCAGGAGTAGTGGGCAGAATATCGATGTCTTTTTCTACCACCACCACAAAAGCAAAAGCGGCAAATTACTTGCAGAGCGCATTCATGAAACCTTCCGGAAAAAGTATGCGTATTACCAGCCCAATAGGGTTTATACAGGTTCTTTTGAGGACAGGAGCAGTTTGTATCTGGTTAAAAAGACCCTGCCACCTATGGCCTTTATCGAAATTGGCAATATCAGCAACAGCAAAGACCAGCGACGCATCCTGGATCCGGATAACAGACAGGCACTTGCCAATTGGATTAGCGAAGGCTTGCTTCTGGATTTTGAGTCGCGTTAACCCTCCCGGCAATTTTCCTGCTATAATATTCATGTAGTTGCTCAGGCCTTGCCCCCAGGTAATATTTTAAATGAATGATCCCGAAATAGTATTGCAATCTGAACATCCCAATCTGCCTGTATTTTCGGGCTGAGGTAAGCACTCGCTGCCTCAGGATAGTGAAGGGAAAACGCTTGTAAATCCTTTGGATAAATTCATTGTCCTCAAATACTCGGTAGGCTTCATTAAACCCCCCAAGTTCATCAAACCAGTATTTTGGAAGGAAAAGCGACTGGTCTCCCCCCCGGCAAATGGCAAAGTTAAACCGGGTCCACCAGGCAAAAAATCTTAGAAACCAGCTGTCCTCGTCAAATTGTAGCCTGAAACATCCTGCAGTTGCTTGTTTATTCATGGCCTGTAGTATCATCTGGTCAAACCCCCTGGGAGGGAGCGAATCTGCATGCAGGAAATAAAGGATATTACCACATGCCTGCCGGGCACCGGCATTAAGCTGAACTGCCCGACCCTTTGAGCTGTTAATTACCCTGGCGCTGTGCAATTTGCCAATTGAACTGCTTCCATCACTGCTGCCACCATCCACTACCAGGATTTCAAGGATATTGGAGGGACAGCTGTTTTGCTGTAAATAGGGAAGAAGCTTTTCGAGGTTTTTGGCTTCGTTGAGAACCGGAATGATGATACTGATCTCTTTCAAGGAGTTTTTATTTCATTCAGATCCCAGTTATAGGGAAGGTAGTTGATTTTGATTTCGGTATTAAGGGGAGTATCCAAATATCTGTTCAGAAATTCGACCAATCCCTGGTCTGCGACTGTAAAATCTCCTTTATACCATTTAAAAATTTTACTGAGTTCCAGGCCGGCTGCGGATATCTTGTTGCGAGCCGGATCTTTTATAAAGCCAAGGGTAGCCTGCTCCAGTTGTTTGTCAAGGCCCCGGGCGGTGAAGGCCTCCCGAACCAGTTTAGGGCAGGAATAGGAAGCGCAGTTAATCGCAAAGTGAATACGGGGTTCGTCCATTTTCCGGAGCAGTTCATGCTCGAGCATGCCCAGGGAAATTTCCCGGCTGCCCATTCGCAGAATTTTTTGATCCCAGGGGCGCTTAATATCCCGAATGCTCGCCAGCGGATAATTGTCCAGAATAAGCTGAACGGTACCGGCATTGTATAGGTTGATATAGTAGGCGAGAATTTCTTCCCTTTTCCATTTTGAAGTTGGCGGATGATCGGCAAGGTCCTTCAGGTATTTGCTTAATTTCGAATAATCCTGCTGGAAGGATTGATAGTTAACAAGCCCAGACTCCTTTACATGCTTTTTCAGTAGCTGGTCCCACAACTCATGGCTGGGCACTTTATCCTGCTGATTAACCAAATCTGCATCAGCTAAAGTTTCCAACATTGAGCCGGCATGGGCTATGAGCAAAAAACAAATAAAAATTCCTCTTAGCATATCTTGAATAATATACCTCCTCAGTAGCTAAAATGATTAAAAACTTACACCTCTCCCTTAGGATCAGTTATCCTTTAACCCGGCAATAAGCAGTTTAAAAAGTTTGACCAGCCCTGGTTCGGCCTTTGCTGCTACCGCCAGGATTTCTGAAACATTAACCGGCTGCAGGTTATCGGGGTCACATTCATCGGTTAGCACGGAAACAGCTATAACGGGCAATTCGAGCTGATTGGCCACAATTACCTCCGGGACAGTGCTCATACCAACGGCATCGGCCCCCATCCTGCCCAACATACGGTATTCGGCCCGTGTTTCCAGCTGAGGTCCGACCACTGCCGCATACACCCCGGTTTGCAGCCTGATGTCATTTTCAGAAGCAATATCCAGCAGCATCTGACGCATTTGCCTGTCATAGGGTTCACTCATATCCACAAAGCGATTCCCGAATTCGGCAACATTCTTAAAAGCCAGGGGCGAACCTCCTTGCAGGTTGATGTGATCTTCCAGCAGCATCAGGTCTCCCTTCTTATAATCCAGGTTTATGGCCCCGGCGGCATTGGAAATCAGGAGTTTTTTGATTCCGAGTTTTTGCATTACCCTTATGGGGTAGGTAATATCCTTAAAATCATAGCCTTCATAAAGGTGAAAGCGGCCTTGCATAACCACAACCTTTTTCCCGGAGATGTTTCCATAAACCAGTTTCCCACTGTGGAATTCAACGGTTGCCAAAGGGAAAAAAGGTATATTATGGTAGTGTGCAACAAGAGGCTCCTCAATCTCTTCTACCATCCGGCCCAGGCCCGAACCGAGGACTATTCCAATCTCCGGGGCTTCAAAACCCTTTTCTTTGAGATATTTTACGGAACTCTCCAATTGTTTTAAGGTCATCTTAATGCGTTTTTAAATAGGGTTTAAATTCGGGTCGCCCGGAAATGTCTTCGTAGCGGTCTATATCGTTGCGAACCGGTAAAAGAAAATAGTCAATTTCCCTGAGGTCTTCGAGGGTGTCTTTAAGTACGCTGTCACTACCCCAGTCTTTCCCCTGAAACAGTCCGGGATGAAGTGTTTTCATCCCCAGCAGATAGTATCCGCCATCTGAGGCGGGCCCTATTACTATTTCATTTTCATCCAGTTTCTCAAAGGCAGTTTCTATGTCCTCACTGCTTAGGTCTAACAGGTCGCTCCCGATAATGACGACTTTTTGATAGCCCTCCCTAAACGCCCTGCTAAAGGCATTGTTCATTCGTTCTCCCAGACCGTTACCTTCCTGTACTTTAAACTGGAACTGCAGCGGGTCCCAAAGTGTTCCCTCACCTAATTTCTCGCTGAAATAAACATACTTGTCTGCCCCTTTTGCCTCAGTGCAAATGGCAGCAGTATGTTTCAGTAAATAGATATAGATTTCCAGGGCAGCCTGTTCACCTACCGTTGCGGCCAGGCGTGTTTTGCATTTACCCAATTCCGGATTTCTTGTAAAAATAAGCAGGGCTGAGGTGGACTTTCGGGGCAAAGAAAATGGGTGTTTTGACTGATATAACAAATGGTTATTCGTCAGCCGTGTTCACCCACAAATATATTGTTTTGAAGCAAAGAACCCGCTTGCGTTTACAGTATTTTTAACGTTTACGGGGGGCTTTCCTCAATACACGTATTTGAACCCCGGGTCCAAAGGTTCTGCTGTTCGCCTCACTCTATTTCCTTTCAGACCGTTACCGCCTGGTAGGAATAGACCATAATGGCCATTAGATAGAACCAAAAGAAAAAGGCGGTTCTGTAGCGCAATATAAATTGCCAGGCCCTTTGAATAGTTTCAAAATAGTGTAGTTCTCTCATAATATATGTGTTCTCGTAAAAGAGCTATACCTTCAAATCTGGATTAGACTACAAAATGTCTAATCCCAGACAAAACCTGTAAACAGCCTGAATACAAAGGCGTAGAGTACTATAAAAAAAAGTGCAAAGCTAAACCAGGTAAATGCCTTTAAATAGTTGCGGACTACAAAGTTTCCGAAATCCCTGAAAGCTTCAAGGTAGAGTTCTTTAAAAAGTAAAACTGTTTTCATAGGGGGGTTGTTTTTAAACAGATTAATAATTTCAATTTCATTTGAAACAAAGTTGCAGCCTTCTTTACAGAGTTTTGGCGTATTTGGATTTTGTGAGGGAAAAGCTCGATCAATCGCATGTACGGGAACAAAAAATCGAAGAAATAAGCTATTTATCGAGAAAATACAATTTCCATCAACTCCATAAACCCCGGAATTTATCGCTTAAAAGCAGCTTAATGGTCCCATATCCTATGGCAACGCCATTACCCTTTTGGAGGCGCTATCAAAAAACAAAAACCGGCACATGGTGTACCGGTTTTCAACCAAACTAACTCAAACAGCTTGTAGTAATGAATGAGTTTTTAAAAATCGGCAATTTTGCTCTAATCCGGGTTTCCTAAACATTAAGAGATGGTTTCGTAAATATGTTTTCTGCAATCTTATGCCGGGATAACCGGGATATAGATGTCTTCCTCGGAATGCGGATCCCCGTTTCTATATTTTTTTCCCATTATGCTAAAATGGGGCCGGGAGTCCAGCTTATAGCTGTTTTGGAATAACCACTTCGTAAAAATATAGCGGTAAAATGATGAAACTTCTTCCGGGAGCCCCTTATATCGGAATATGGCATATAAACCAGCCGTAATATTCAGACTTTCCATGGAATGGGGAGTTTTACCCTCTGGCTTCGCTGCCACTGCAGCCCATTTGACAAATTGCCGCTGGGGATCAAAACTTTCAAAGTAGCCTTCCGGATAAATCTCTACCGAGTAAAGCAGATCGGGAATTTGATTCTCAATACTGTTTTTGAGAGGCATAAAAGTACTCCAAAGCAATAATGTTTTTGGGTCAGACAAAGACATCTCACAACATTTGCCAACCAGCAAAATGGGATCGATCACCCGGATATTAGGAGGTAGGATTAGCGCTTCGGATTTTTTGTGTTCAGCATTCATCTAATGCTTGTGTTTATTTGCTCTAATATTTTCTCAATGTGCTCTCCCAGGGTATACGACTGAATATTCGCAATGTTATTTATCATAATACTATATGCCAGATGATCCTCGAAAACCGGAGTTTTCAGTAATTCGGTTACAGCAGGGGTTGTTTTTGAATTTCCGATCATAACCTGAAAGGTTTTATCCTTATCCAGGAAAACAGTACGCATCATGGCTAAATCTGTCTGAACCGCATTGTAAAGGTTTCTTGCCTGATAGTGCTCAAAGAGAAAGGGTACCAGGTACAAATCGCGATAGCGGCTCCAGCCCTGCTCTTCTTCAATAAGCTGCTCAGCCTGCGCCGGCCATTCCGCCAACAAGTTTCGAAGGGAATCGTTTCGGATTAAACCCACATCCCGGGCGTCAAAAAAGTCATTTGTATTGACGTTCAGGGTTGGGACAAAAACAGTACGCTTCAAATGGTAGGAGACGGAGTCTGAAGTGTTCCTTTCCGAGCTGTCAATGAGATTGAGCAACCATTTGGAAGAGCGCATAATCTGGTTGCGTTGTTCAATTTTATCACCTAGTTGGGCAAGTGCCCCATTAAATTCCCTTTTGAGCTGGTTCAGTAGAATAACCTCCTTTTGCCTGTTTATTCGGTCTTCGTTCCAATTGTCTATTTGCAGGGCTATCAGAATTCCCAAAACCACAAGAATGATCTCTCCAATGGCGTAAAAAAGGTATTTCCTGATACCGCTATTTTGGTTGTGGGAATTCCTGAGGTTGCGGAATAGTCTTAACATAAAACTTATTTCAATAATTTGAATTGCCAGTTGCGAATTTTTCCCTGCATCCCAGAAAAACTAGTTTATACTTTTAATGATCCAATCTGAAATTACTTCAAGGGCAACTGGCGAAAAGGTTTGTTCAATTGCTGCATATTCGGAAGGGGATCCGGTTTTTGCTTCCTGGAAAAGGTGGTTCAGGTTATCCATGCTTTTTACAGTAATATTTTTATTGCCGCCTTTCTGCAAAGCATTCCGAATAGCATTTAAATTCTGGGTTGCCGGTACCTGCAAATCTTTGGACCCATTGAGGGCCAGCACCGGGCAGCTGATTTGCTCAAGGGCCGGAGACGGATCATAAGACAGGAAATAGCGCATCCATACCGTGCCCAGGCGGCTCGCATACGTTTGTGCAAGGGTTTCAGCCGTCATCCCTTCGGGAACCTGTGTGGGATTCTCTTCAAGTTTTTGCAAATAATACTTGTTTAACTCCGGCTGTAATGCGTTCGCCTCCCGGGAATTTACAATAATATCCAGGGCTCCCTGAAGCAGGTTTAATTCGGCCTGTACCTTCGTAGTTTCCATACCATCAGCCCTGAGAATCAGTTCGGTCTGCTGTAGCAGGATGTCATAACCACTTACTCCGGGTCCTGCCAACAGCACAACAAAGCTGACCTCTTTGGAAGAAATGGCAACCATAGGTGCGATCAGGCCGCCTTCACTATGCCCGATCAGGCCCAGCCTGGAATGGTCTATTTCAGTGCGGGTTTTTAAATAGGCCAGGGCAGCTTCTGCGTCTGAGGCAAAATCCAGACTGGTTGACGAACTGAATTCACCACCGGAGGAGGCGGTACCACGGTCGTCATATCGCAAAACGGCAATACCACTTCGGGTCAAATGATCGGACAATATCAAAAAGGGTTTATGCCCTAACAGACTTTCATCCCTGTCCTGAGGTCCGCTCCCACTTATCAGAATTGCGGCTGGAAAATTTTCACCGGACACTGGCAAGGTCAGGGTTCCTGCCAGGGTAATTCCCGCTTCAGGATTTTCAAAAGTGACATCTTCGGAGCGGTAAGGGTAGGGTTCTTTCGGTTCCTGAGGCCTGATAACTGGTGTTTTTTCAATTATTTCACGACGAAGGTCCAATGGCAGCGACTGACCCGCCTGTTTGAATGTGCCTGTTATTTCCTGTTGTTCAGTGAGGATTCCTTCATACCGGATTCCCGCCCGAAGAATACTGAGTTTCAGGCTGTCATTTACAAATATGGTTTCATCTACCGGAATGCCCTTAGCACCCTGGTCCGGGCTGTCCATAGTGGCTGAGTAGGTGCCGTCCTCTGTTTGCTGTATGTTGAAAACAAGCCGGAGCTGCAACCCCTGCACTTTTAAAACCCCATTCCATTCTCCACTTATTTCCTGTGTCCAGGCGAGGGCCGTACTTAAAACAAATAAGACCAATATTGATTTTTTCATAGGGAGCCGAATATCTTCTAAAGTTAAAATAATAGGGGATATCAGCCAATGCATTGGAATAAGATTCATGTGGATCTGGAAAACGAAAAGGGATAAGGCAAATCTGGCTGATCCAGGTCATATGTAATTTCACTTAAATGCCATTTCTTTTGCGGGTTTTCAAACGCATCTTTTTCGGGCTGTTGAACTGGCCCTAGCCGACCCTTAACAGGCTGTTTTACAGAAGATAAAGGATGTATTGGAAATCAATATGGATAATAGTATTTATCTATGAATATTTAAGTTTTAATAGCTAAAATATTGGTAATTTAGAGGACTGAAAGAATCAAACAAAAACACAATACGTCTTATGGAAGATCTGAAAAATAGTAACGGCTCCGGAGCTGCATATCATGCCAATGAAGGAGCTGATGCCAGCAAATGCCCGTTTTTGAATGGGGAAATGATGCAGGCTGCCGGTGGTGGAACTACTAACCGGGATTGGTGGCCTAATGCACTGAATCTTAACATCCTGCGTCAACATTCAGAAAAAGTTGACCCAATGGACCCTGATTTTGATTACGCTGAGGAGTTCAAGTCGCTTGACCTGGATGCGGTTAAGAAAGATCTGACCGAATTAATGACTGACAGTAAAGATTGGTGGCCCGCAGATTATGGTCATTATGGACCATTTTTTATCCGGATGGCCTGGCATGCTGCCGGAACTTATCGCATCGCCGACGGACGTGGCGGGGGAGGAACCGGAGCCCAGCGATTTGCCCCGCTGAACAGCTGGCCGGACAATGCAAACCTGGACAAAGCCAGGGTACTGCTTTGGCCGATAAAACAAAAATACGGGAAGAAGATATCCTGGGCAGACTTGCTAATCCTCGCCGGAAATGTGGCGCATGAATCCATGGGGCTGCCCATGTACGGATTTGCAGGTGGCCGGGAAGACATCTATCAGCCCGAGGAAGATATTTACTGGGGTTCTGAAACGGAATGGCTCGGCAATGAGGCCAGATATAATGAAAATGGAGAGCTGGAAAAACAAATGGGAGCTGCTCATATGGGCCTGATTTACGTTAACCCTGAGGGGCCAAACGGTAATCCTGATCCTCTGGCTGCCGCCCACGACATCCGAGAGACTTTTGGACGGATGGCGATGAATGATTATGAAACCGTAGCTCTTATTGCCGGAGGACATACTTTTGGGAAGACCCACGGTGCAGCCAGTGATGCTGAATTTCTGGAGGCAGAACCTGCAGGGGCGCCAATTCATCTGCAAAGCCTGGGATGGAAAAGCAACTTTGGTAGCGGGAAGGGATCAGATACTATCACCAGTGGCCTGGAAGGAGCCTGGACCGACACGCCCATTAAGTGGAGCCACAAATACCTGGAGAACCTCTTCGGATATGAGTGGGAACTGACCAAGAGCCCTGCAGGCGCCTGGCAGTATAAGCCCAAAGACGGGGCAGGTGCGGGAACAGTTCCGGATGCACATGATCCGGAAAAGAAAAACGATCCGTTTATGCTGGTAACCGACCTTTCCCTGCGAATGGATCCTGCCTATGAAAAGATTTCAAGGCATTTCCTGGAAAACCCGGATGAATTTAAGGAAGCATACCAGAAAGCCTGGTTTAAGCTCACCCACAGGGATATGGGCCCTAAGAACCGTTATCTGGGACCTGAAGTTCCTAAAGAAGACCTGATCTGGCAGGATCCGGTTCCTGCGGTTGACCATGAGTTGATAGACGCGAAGGACATTGAAGGCCTGAAGAAAAACATTCTTTCTTCCGGATTGAGTATCTCTGAGCTGGTTAAAACCGCATGGGCTTCGGCTTCTACTTTCAGAGGCTCGGATTTCAGGGGAGGTGCCAACGGAGCCCGGGTCAGACTGGCCCCGCAAAACGACTGGGAAGTCAATAATCCGGTAGAACTTGGAAAAGTACTCGATACCCTTACCGATATTCAGTCATCTTTCAATAATGCTCAGTCAGGGGATAAAAAAGTCTCCCTGGCCGACCTGATTGTTTTGGGCGGATGCGCTGCTGTTGAAAAAGCAGCTCATGATGCCGGCTATAAAATGAGTGTTCCCTTTAGTCCGGGCCGCACTGACGCCAGCGAGGAAATGACGGATGCTGAAGCAATGGATCACCTGAAGCCAGTGGCGGACGGATTCAGGAATTACAAGCAATCCGGTATTTCCGTACGTGCAGAGGAACTCCTTGTGGACAAGGCGCAATTGCTTACGCTTACAGCTCCTGAAATGACTGTCCTTGTAGGGGGAATGAGGGTGCTTAATGCAAACTACGACGGTTCTCAGCACGGCGTTCTGACAGAAAAGCCAGGAACCCTGAGCAATGACTTCTTCGTTAACCTGCTAAGCATGGATAACGCATGGAAGCCAGTCGATGCTAAGGAGCAGGTATTTGAAGGCCGGGACCGAAAGTCCGGAGACCTGAAATGGACCGGAACACGGGTTGACCTGATCTTTGGTTCTAATTCTGAATTAAGAGCTCTGGCTGAAGTGTATGCCTGCAACGATTCTAAGGAAAAATTCGTAAAGGATTTTATCACCGCCTGGAATAAGGTAATGAATCTGGACCGCTTCTGATTCGGGAATCTTAAGCAGGAAGGCAACAAGCTTTCTGTAGAATTATATATTCTGAAAGTGGCCCCATCCGGGCCACTTTTTCTTTTGTTTACTAAGGGCCTTAGCAACAGCTAGCCCGAAAGTTTCCAGGGCGGATCTTTTCGATTTTTACCGGCGTAAAAAAGCACCAGGGGATTGCCATCGGGATCCCTGAGGCGGGCCTCCCGCCACAACCACGGTTTATCTACAGGGGGTGAATCAAAAAGGACGCCCTGCCTTTGAAGGGACTTTACCCTTTCATCCAAATCTGTGCATTCAAAATAAATTACAGGACCTTCGCGCTCGGCCATCTCTTCAACCCGGTGCAGGGAAAGAGTGGCATCCCCCTCCGGGCATTCAAAGCGAGCATAATCCGGCAGGGCTCGTACAATAAGCTTTAAACCCAGGAGGGTATAAAAGGAAATGGACTTTTGCACATCCAGGGTGGGTAGGGTTATCTGATTTAGATTCATACTATTTAGGAGGCTTAACTTTATTTACTTACTCTGCTTTTTCCCTTTGAATTTCTTCCTTTAAGACTTGATTTACCGAAACTTTGGCTCCTTTCAACAACCAAACCCGGGTTCCATATTCCCTGGCGTACGGATTGTTTATCTGCCCAATAAGTTCAACACTTTCAAAAAATTCCCGCTCCCGCTTCCGCTCCGGGTCATCATCATAAGTACTCTTCACCATAATTACATTCCGGATTTCAAATGCATCCAGAGGGTACCAGTCAATATAATCGGCATTCATGGAAACAGCGTCTGTATAAAGCTGCTTTGAATAGTAATTTATGGCCCCGGCCTCCCCGTAATTATCACAGTGGATAAGCGTATGTTCTATGTCGGTTACCTTTTCTAATGCCTGGTCTACAAGTCCGGCCAGTTCACTCCAGCCGAGCATATCCGCAAAGTCTTGCGGGATCTGGTGGTTCCTTCCGTCTTCCCATCGAAGCAGGCCAAATTTTTCAAAAGTTTCGGATTTTTCGACAATTTCAGGAGGAGAAAGCACAGGAACCATTATAGGGAACATTACTATTATAATTAGCAACGGTATAGCCAGCAAAACCGGGCGGAGATACCTTTTCCAGTTCCCACTCAGCAAGCTTTCGGCGTAAACGGCCCCAAAGGCGAATAAGATGGGGTACAGCCCCATGGCGTAATAACTTTTGGCTTTAAAATAAGTGAACAATAAGAGTGTAAAGCACAGGTTCCAGAAAAACAAGCGATATTTTCTAAATGGGGGATAGGTGAAAAATGAAAACAAGGCAATTAATAGTACGGGCAGGCCTCCTACAAAAAACAAAAACTGTTCTTTCAGGAAATCCATCCGGTTTACATAGACCAACTGGGTATTGGCTAATTCACTTAAATGCCTTACTACCGGGAAATTTTGGGTGTATTGCCAATAGAGGTTAGGGAGGATAATCAATACCACAAGGACAAGGGCTCCATATAACTCGCGCTTACCAAAAATTTTGCGTTGTGGCGATACCAGCAATGCCAGAAAGAGCCCCAGGGCCAGGAAGCCAATATTGTATTTATTCAGAAATCCGATAGCAAAAGCCAGCGCTCCAATCCAGATCCATTTGATGTTTTCTGTTCGAATAAACTGCAGCACCGTGTAAAAAACCAGGGTCCACAACATAAATTCAAGGGAATTAGGCTGGTACAGGGTATTGATACGCAAAAGGGCTGAAAAAAAGACGCAGCTGCTGGCAAGTAGCATCGCAAAAAGGCCTCCATTAAGGGCCTCTGTTGCCTTCCATACAATTCCGATGGTCATGGCCCCGAAAGCAGCTGGGAAAAACTTTACCCAAAAAACATCATTCCCCAGCAGTTGAATAAGGTAGGATATAAACCCGGTAAGCGGCGGAACAGAACGATATCCCCAGGCCAGGTGTTTTCCAAGGTCCAGGTGAAGATACTCATCCCGGTGGAGCTCGTACCCGGAATCAATGGCCAGGTACTGAACCAGAAATTTGATCAGGATCAAGAATACCAGGATCAGATTATTTCGGGACAGCATTTGCTCAGCTATTTAGAATCTCCAATACACGCTCCGGACTAAAAGGCAGGTGCCGCAGGCGTTTGCCGGTCAATTTCAGGAAAGCATTTGCTATGGCACCGGCAACCATTGGGGTTGCCGTTTCCCCAACTCCCTGAGGTATTTCATCAGACGGGATTTTTGCAACTTCAATTGCTTCCGGGGCCTCCTGTATTCTCAGTAGCTGGTAATCATTAAAATTGGATTGGCTCACCCGGCCATCTTCAATGGTGATTTGTTCTTTGAGGACACTACTCATTCCCATAATGACCCCTCCTTCCATTTGGGCTGTAACATTGTCGGGTTGTATCACTACCCCGGCATCGAGGGCAATCCAGAAGTTATGCACCCTGATTAGTCCGGACTGGCGGTCAACTGAAATTTCGCAAACCCCGGTTCCCAATGATCCATGCTCCACAAAGGAAAGTCCTTTTGCCCTGTCTTCAGGAAGTTCAGCTTCCCAGTCTGATAACTCCAAAACCTTCTCGAGGGTTGCAAGGGCTCTGGGAGAGTCCCGCATCAATTCCCTCCTGAGGGCTGCCGGATCTTTCCCTTCTCCCAGCGCTACCTCATCCAACAGGCATTCAATAGCAAATTTGTTTGGCCCATGACCCACCGAGCGCCAGTGTTTTAAACGGATACCGTGTTTTGCTTCCCGCCACTCGGCGAATTGGTTCGGGATATTGTAATGGTCGTTTTTTACCCCGCTGGCCACCAGATTGCCTCCGTCCCCTACCACACAGTGGGAAAAAGCTGTAATGTTCCCATCGGAATTTACCCCTGCAGTAAGGCGTTGAAAGGATAAAGGCCTGAAAGCCCCGTAAGTAAGGTCGTCTTCCCGTGTCCAGATCAGTTTTACCGGGGCAGGGGCCATCTCCCGGGCGAGCAGGGCACATTCCTCTACAAAATCATTCATGCTTCGGCGACCAAACCCCCCTCCCAGATACTGCAGGTGTACGGTTACTTTCTCGTGCGGGATCCCAAGCAGGGCCGGTACCCCCAGTTTGGTGTCTGGCCCCTGCTGGCTGCCTACCCAAACTTCTGCCTCAGTATGGTCTTCCGAGACGCGAACCACAGCGTTAAGCGGTTCCATCTGGCAGTGATAGACATAGTCATTCTTAAAATCAGCAGAATACTTTCTCGGGGCCCTTCGCAGGGCTTTCTGCACATCCCCGATTTCGGTAATTACCTGTCCGGGCCCTGCCTCAGTTGCCAATTTTTCGTAATTGCCGAACGCTTCCTGGCTGTTGTAACCAGCAGCTTCAGAGTCTTCCCACTGAATTTCCAGTAATTTTTTGGCGGCAAGGGCCTGTTCCAGGGTCTCCGCCACCAGGCCAATGGCATAATCGAGCGTTACTACTTTCAGAACGCCTTGCTGTCCAAGGATTTCTTCCTTGTTCATCAATTTGGGTGCAGCCCCGTGCAGGCGGCCTCTCTCCATTACCCCATATACCATTTCGGGAAGCCGTATGTCCATCGCGAATTGTGCGCTCCCATCCACTTTGGAGGGGATCTCCGTTCTGGGAATCTGCTTGCCTATAAGTTTAAATTCGCTTTGGGGTTTTAAATCGGAAGGTTTAAAATCCGGCATTTCATCCGGCCAGCTCAGATGGGGCACCAGTGCCCCGTAACTTATTTTCCTGTTCTCTATGGAGTGGATGATCTCACTGTTCGAACTCGATAACGCTTCAATTGGAACATCCCACAACCGCGCAGCCGAATGCATCAAAACAAAACGGGCCTGGGCACCAGCCTTTCGCATTACCTGGTAATAGCTGTTGGTGGTGCGGCTCCCTACGGTAAACATGAGCTTACTGCCCGGGGCCCACCCTGGGGAACCGTAGATATCAGCTTCCTGGGGAGAGAACTCCACGCGTACCCTGGACCAGTCGGCATCCATTTCCTCTGCCAGTATCAGCGGAAGGGAAGTCATGGAACCCTGCCCCATTTCAGCAGCCGGGTTATAAATTATGATATCTCCTTCGGGGCTTATCTGAACCCAGGCGGTTACCTTATGTTTTTCCAGAGCCTCCTGTACTTTACCGGAATCCTCACAGGAAATCAATCCCGGCAATATACCAGAGACTCCTATTAAAAGGGCTACGCCACCGGAAGCTTTTAAAAAGTCACGTCGGCTTTGAATGTTTTGGGCTTGGGCTTTCATAATATTGGTTTGTTCTAACTGATGGATTTGTTCTCTTCTGCCGCTTTTTCGATGGCCCTGATAATGCGCATATAGGTGCCGCACCTGCACAGAATACTATTCATGTATGATTTAATCTCATCCCGGCTGGGATCCGGGTTGGATTTAAGAAGGGCCGCCGCCTGCATGATCTGCCCGGAATGGCAATAGCCGCATTGTGGGGCCTGTTCACTTATCCAGGCCTTCTGAAGAGGGGTATATTCCCCATTCGACAATCCCTCTATAGTGGTTATCTGTTGCCCTGAGGCAAAGTTGTCTACGGGCAGAATACAGGCTTTCACGGGGTTTCCGTCTACGTGTATGGTACAGGATCCACACTGTGCAATCCCACAACCATATTTGGTCCCGGTAAGTCCTAAATGTTCCCGAAGTACCCAGAGCAGCGAAGTTCCTTCAGCCACGCTAACCTCATGGGATTCATTATTGACAAGAAGCTTGAATGTAGCCATGGAAATAAAATTTAGTATAAGTTACTGAAAAAGAGTAATTGGCGCAGAAAAGAAATTTAAGGATTTGTTGAAATCAGGAAATAACCTAACCCGTAATGGATTTCTCAAATTGAATTTTCCGTATGCCTGCCTCAGCTATATACTGCCCCACCTCCCTGAATCCCAATTTCCGGTAAAGGGTTGTTGCCGGATCATTCTGCAATCCTGTTTCCACTGTAAACCGCCCTGAAGGATATGTTTTAAAAGCAAAATTTACCAGGGATTTTCCGATTCCTTTGCGAAAATGAGCCGGAAGGACCACCAGGCTCTGTATATGAGTGGTATCCTGCCTGAAGTCAATCTCTATTACACCCAGGATTTGCCCGCCGGAGGTATAGGCATAAAAATCATTTTTACTATGTGTAAAACCTTTCAGTGGCCTACGTAAAGGGGGGAAGTCCTTTGCTTTCAGTAACGAGGCCTCAACGGCATAAGATTCCTGGAAAACCGCGCGTATTTTTTGGGCAATCCCCGGTTCGGAATGATTTAGTTTTTCAATCAAGGCAGCTGTAAAATATAGGTTACAAACAGACGGTTCTTAAACTGCAGTAAGGAAACCAATCTCAGGTTAAAAATAAGGTTTTGTCAGGATCGGACAGTTGGAAAGAAGAGAAAATCCAGTACTGATTTCCGGAAGGCAGGTACCTTTTCTCGCAGATTTGGAGGGATTGAGTATCTTGTATGTGGCACAAAAGAATCGTATCATGAAAAATATTTTACTGGCTGCTTTGTTGTTTGGAATCGTCCTGGGATTTGGGCAGGAACAAAGGACTCCTAAAACCCCGTTTACACAAATGTATTTGCCTGTTTGGGAGGAAGCGCGCGATCATTGCCTTGCCGTTGCCAGGGCAATGCCTGAAGAATTATACAGCTACCGACCCACAAAAGTCAGCAAGTCGTTTGGGGAACAGATGGTTCATATTGCCTATACCATCGAGCTTTTAACCAAGCGCTATGTTGAGGGGATGGAGGTAACTCCAAACCCTCCGGATGCGGCTTCTCTTAGTAAAGCCGAAATCCTGGAATTGCTGGAAAAAGGATTTGCCTATACCAATGAAGTCATTTTTGCAATTGAACAGGACCAGCTTGATGAAACCTGTGTAATGTATCACAGCGGGAATACCGTAAGTCGTGCATTTGCTTTCTTTTACGTGCAGGACCATATGGCAAATCACCGGGCAAAGGCCAATCTGTATCTTCGGATGAACAACATAGAACCCCCGGAGTATACCTGGTAAGCAGCAGCTTTGATTATATTTACGAAAAACCAGATTTTAACAGTCCTCAATATGAGTAACCAACCAGCCCTTAAACCCCTGTTCCTTTTCACTTTTTTATGCCTGTTTCTTTCAGTGGAATCGCTGGCACAAAGTAATAAAACAATTATTGAGCAAGCCGTTAAAGGGCTTTCAATGCGGGCTGTTGGGCCTGCTGTTATGGGGGGGCGAATAGCAGATATAGCGGTTAGTCCGGATAATCCCAATACCTGGTATATTGCTGCAGGTTCCGGAGGGGTTTGGAAAACAACCAATCGCGGGATTAGCTGGCAGGCGGTTTTTGAAAACCAGCCATCGTATTCCATTGGAGCAGTGAGCATAGATCCGAATAACAGCCAGGTAATTTGGGTGGGAACCGGGGAGAATGTCAGTGGAAGGCACGTAGGCTGGGGAGATGGTGTCTACCGGAGCCTGGACGGCGGAAACAGCTGGCAATCCATGGGCTTGAGTCGTTCAGAACATATTGGAAAAATTGCAATCGATCCGCGAAACAGCAATCTGATTTATGTAGCCGCCGAAGGTCCCTTATGGGCTTCCGGGGGAGAACGAGGGCTTTATCGCTCCGAAGATGGCGGCAACAGCTGGGATCTGGTACTCGAGGTCGATGGGCATACCGGGGTAACCGATATAGAATTCGATCCTTCCAACCCGGATGTGCTTTACGCGGCGGCTTATCAACGGCGCAGGCATACCTGGTCTTTGCTGGCTGGGGGCCCTGCTTCCGGAATATATAAATCTTCTGACCGGGGCCAAAGCTGGAAGCGTTTGCAAACGGGTCTGCCTAAAGGGGATATGGGAAAAATAGGCCTGGCGGTTACCCCTGCCGATCCAAACCGGGTGTACGCGACCATAGAGGCTGATGATGCTGAAAAAGGGTTTTATAGCTCCTCGGATAAAGGGGAAAGCTGGGAAAAACAAAACAGTTATATCTCCGGGGGGACCGGACCGCATTATTATCAGGAGATTGAAGCGTCTCCCACCAATCCGGATCTGGTATACCAGATGGATGTTTTTTTGCACGTAACGCGGGATGGGGGCAAAACCATTGATTACCTCGGCACCGGAAGGGAAAAGCACAGTGACAACCACGCCCTCTGGATTGACCCGGCAGATGGGTCGCATTTGCTGGCCGGTACCGATGCCGGCTTGTACGAGTCCTTTGACGAGGGCACAAGCTGGCGGCATTTTCCAAATCTGCCAATATCCCAGTTCTACAAACTTGCACTGGATAACTCCCAACCATTTTACAATATCGTCGGCGGGGCACAGGATCTCGGGACCCTCATTGGCCCTTCTGCAACCACCAATACGGAAGGAGTCCGTAATCAGGACTGGTATGTTCCCCTGGGCGCAGACGGTTATGATACAGCTGTAGACCCGGAAGATCCGGATATCATTTATATGGAGATACAGGAAGGACAATTGCATCGCTACCATAAAAGCAACGAAGAGGTGCTCAATATCCAGCCAAAGCCCGGGCCCAATGACCCTGCGGAGCGCTGGAACTGGGATAGCCCGATACTGATCAGCCCGCATAACCCCAAGCGTTTGTATTATGGCTCCCAGCGCCTCTGGAGGAGCGATGACCAGGGCAATTCATGGACTCCCGTAAGTGGTGACCTGACTACCAATACTAACCGATATGAACTAGAGATGATCGGCAGGGTCTGGAGTGTGGATGCCCTTTACGACAATGGTGCCATGTCTAAATATGCAACCCTAACGAATATCTCAGAATCTATCCTGGAGGAAGGCTTACTCTATACCGGTTCGGATGATGGCCTGATTTATATTAGTGAAGATGGCGGTCTGAACTGGAGGAAAAGCGGAGCATTGCCTCAGGTTCCCGCCAGGTCTTTTATCAACGATGTGGAGGCTTCCCTTCATGACTCCAGGGTGGTGTTTGCCGCTGCAGATGCGCATAAGCTTGGTGATTTCAAACCTTATTTGTTTATGAGTTCAGACCGGGGTCGCAGCTGGAAATCCATTACCGGCGATTTGCCGGCTAAGACAATCGTCTGGTCTGTAAAACAAGACCATCTGAATCCGGATTTGTTAATTATTGGAACGGAATACGGAATCTATTTCAGCCTCAATAATGGTAAGAACTGGATTCAATTAACCGCTGGAGTGCCTACCATTCCATTCAGGGATATTGAGCTGCACCCCAGGGATAACGACCTGGTTGGGGCTTCCTTCGGCAGGGGCTTCTTTATCCTGGACGATTACAGCCCACTACGCACACTTGCCCGCATGCCGCAGGCAGGTGAAAATACCCTTTTCCCGGTACGGGATGCCTGGTGGTATATCCCCAACGCTCCCATGCAGGCAAAAGGGATGCCTACCCTGGGAACCAGCAGTTTTGTGGCAGATAACCCGCCCTATGGAGCCTTTATTACTTTCTTCCTTCAGGACATACCCCAAACTGCAAAAAGTAAAAGGCAGCAAAATGAAAAAACCCTGCGTAAAGAAGGTAAAGACATCCCCTTCCCCGGTTGGGAAAACTTACTGGAGGAAAACAAGGATGAAGCGGCAGTGGCCCTGGTACTCATCCGAAATGAAGCGAATGAGCCGGTTCGCTGGCTGAAAGCTCCGGCTTCCAAAGGAATGCACCGTATAAACTGGGATTTGCGATACGCTGCGCCCGACCCAATTGATTTAACACAGCCCGGGTTTGTACCCCCCTGGGCAGGAGAAGAACAGGGCCCGCTTGCGGCTCCTGGAAACTATAGTGCAGAGCTCTTTGTGATGTTTTCCGGTACGTTGGAACCCCAGGGCCCGCCCCAGAAATTTGAAGTGAAACCTATTCCCGCCCTATTGGGAAGCGCTGATTTTAGCCAGGTAGCTGCCTTCCAGCAACAGACCAGTGAACTTTCCCGCCAGCTTGCTTCTGCTAACCGCCAACTAAGGGAGGCCGGGGAACGGATGCGCTATATGAAAGCAGCCCTGACACAAACCGCCAAAGCAGGGCCGGATTTCTTTAACCGGCTTAAGTCTTTGGAAGACCGCAGGGCAGACCTCCAAACAGATCTCTCGGGGAATCGGGCACAACAACGCCTTAATGAAAATAGCCCGCCCAGCCTTCAAGCTATGGTGGGAAGCGTTATTTACGGGCATTGGGAGACTACCCGCACTCCTACGGAAACCCAAAAGCAAAGCATAGCCAGGGCAGGGGAGGCCTTTTCTGTTTTTCAGCCGAAGATCCGCTCCTTTCTGGATGCCCTCCAGCAATTGGAGTCAGATATGGAAAAAGCGGGAGCCCCCTACACTCCAGGTCGCAGGTTTTAGCCCTGAAGGAATTTTTACGGTAACTGGGTTGGAATAAAAGGAAGCAGTCCTGACCCGTTAAAAGGAGTCAATTATCTGTACGCCCGGATGGTCAAAGCTATCCATTAAGGGGAGGGCCCTGGCGGCTTCTTCCAGGCAAATCCGCTTTTGTATAAGTTTTTGTGGCTCTAAGATCCCGTTCTGGATCATTTTAAGCATTTCGGGGTATTTATGCGCCTGCATCCCGTGAGTACCCAGAATTTGAAGTTCATCTGCAATTATTCTGCCCATGGGCACTTTTGGAGCTTTATGGTTTCCTGTCATCAGGCCGGCCTGAATGTGCTTTCCCCTTTTTCGAAGGCCGGAGATGGAATTGAAACAGGTTTCCTGACTTCCCAGGGCATCCAGTGAAACCTGTACCCCTCCGTCGGACAGGTATCTTATGGCCCCCGCGATATCGGTTGTTTCCCTGGCATTCAGGCAATGCTGCGCTCCCAGTTCGCGTGCCAGTTCCAAAGCTGCTGGCCGGATATCTACTGCTATTACCTCTGCTCCCAATGCATAGGCAATCATAATGGCGGAAAGCCCTACTCCCCCACAACCATGAACAGCTACATATTGGCCCCCGCTAACCTTTCCCTGTGCCACGATGGCCCGGAATGACGTGATAAACCGGCACCCCAACACGGCTGCGGTGGCATACTCAATATCATCAGGCAACTTAACAAGGTTGGTGTCTGCATAGTCAACCGCCACATACTCTGCAAAGGAGCCCCAGTGCGTAAAGCCCGGCTGGGATTGCTTATCACAAACTTGTTGATTTCCGGAGGCGCATTCCCTGCAATGACCGCAGCCGCAGACAAAAGGAAGGGTAACCCGGTCGCCTGCTCTAAAGGCCCTCACCTCCGGTCCAACAGCCTCCACCGTGCCTGCCAATTCATGCCCGGGAACATGGGGCAGGGAAATATCCGGGTCATGTCCCATCCATCCGTGCCAGTCGCTCCGGCAGAGGCCGGTGGCTTTAACCCGGATCACCACTCCGTCAGGATTGGGTTCCGGATCAGGCACCTGCCGGATTTCCGGGGTTTCCTGGAAGGCATCATAAATCAATGCTTTCATCTGCGCTCATTCATATTTGTCTCATTTCCCTGTTCCTGTCAAATTATATACGTGGCCTGTGGCTACTTTCCGTCACCTATTGGGGTGATGCCAGAGCTCTCCAGTAAACGGTTCACCTCTGGCAGGTTTTCATTCATGACTTTCCCAAATGCAACAACATACTCCTTTAATTCTGCCGAAAGCTCCTTAAAAACGATATAAGCCCCATCGGTGGGCCGGGCATCCCCTGTTTCCACGCTTCTCCTCAGGGAAGCCAGGCGGTTATTCAATTTAATCGGGAAATTCAGAGGGTCTTGCCCGGATTGGTTCCTGACCTGGTAGAGGTTTTCTTCGATGACAGATAATTTACCTAAAAGCGGAACAATGATATTGGTATAGCCTGGCTCATTAATTCCGGGTTTATTGGATTCCAGAAAATCGCGAACCTTGCGAATATCAATGACCGTCTGGTTTGCTAAACTGGTCTTTTTCATAATTTCAGATGCGAGATCAAATTGTTCCTTAAGGTCCGCTTCTGTAACCCCTTTAAGGTTGGGATCTATTTGGATGGAAAACGGATAGGTTTGTTCATAGGATCCGGCTTTCATCCGTACTCTGTATTCCCCGGGCGGGGCTTTGGGTCCCCTTTGCGGACGGGCGCTCCAGATGATCATCCCGTCAAAGGTTGTGGCTCCCGGGTACCTAAGGTCCCAGGTAAAGGTGTTCAGGCCTTTGGCCGTTGTGGGTTTGCTGGAGCCGCCCCGTTGCCACCAGGGGAGATCCGGATCTACCTCGTATTTGGGCTGGCTTCCTGTAAAAGTGTCAATGAGCTGGCCATTCTCATTGAGTATCTCAAAAGTAATACTATCAATTTCTTTGCTGAGGTAATAGGGTATGGCTGCATCGCTGATCCCGCGGATCGCATCTGAGGGCTTGAAAAGCACGGCGCCGGCATCTTTCATTTCAGGCTGGTATTGCCTCAGCGAATGGATGTCATCCAGGATCCAGAAACCCCGTCCGTGGGACCCGAGGACCACGTCATCATCCTTGATTACCAGATCGCGAATAGGCGTGTCTGGCAGGTTAAGTTGCAGGGGTTGCCACCAGGCCCCGTCATTCATTGAAAAATAAACGCCGTGTTCGGTTGCCAGGAACAGCAGGCCCTGCCGCACCGGGTCTTCTCTGACTGCCCGGGCAAAATGTCCGTCTGCGATCCCATTTATGATTTTAGTCCAGGTCTTTCCGTAATCATGCGTTTTAAAGACGTAGGGTTGCCGGTCGTCTACCTGATAGCGGTTTGCCGCCAGGTAGAGGGTTCCCGGCCTGTGCCTGGACTCATCAATAATACTGACCCTGGAATATTTCGGAAGGCCACTGGGGGTAATATCCAGCCAGTTTTTGCCGCCGTCCCGGGTAATATGCACTTTCCCGTCATCCGAACCGGCCCAGATGGTGTTGATGTCGTGATAGGAGGGTGCCAGGGCAAAAACCGTAGCGTAAATTTCAGGACCGTTCATATCCATGGTAATGACTCCCCCGGTTTTTCCAAGGGTCTCCGGATCGGCATAGGTGAGGTCCGGACTTATCTTTTCCCAGGATTGCCCGTCGTCTGTGGTTTTCCACACGTGTTGGGAGCAGGTGTACATAACCCGAGAATCCTGAGGGGCAAACATGATTGGGAAGGTCCACTGCCAGCGTTCCGGAAGGGCCTCTGCCGGTTCACCCGAGAAAAAACGTGGGTACACCTGAATGTCCCTGATCTGGCCGTTACTGCGGTCATAGCGGGTAAGCAGGGCACCCTGGCTGCCTGCATAAAAAACATCGGGTTTGTCCGGATGCTGGGTAATCCAGCCACTTTCCCCGCCGCCAACGGCATAATACCAGCCATGGTTGGGCCCTCTGGCCTGCATGTGGTCCCAGCCATCACTGGGCATGGCCAGGGTACTGTTGTCCTGTTGTGCGCCTGCGACGTGATACGGCACATCACTAGTAGTCATAACATGGTAGAATTGCGTAGTGGTGTAATCCTGCTCGGTCCATGTCTTCCCGCCATTGATGCTCACATTTCCCCCGCCGTCATTGGAGTTGATCATGCGCTCAGGATTTTCAGGGTCAATCCAGAGGTCGTGGTTATCGCCATGCGGTACCGGAAGGGTAGTGTCAAAGGTTTTACCCCCGTCGGTAGATTTGTATAAACGGGTATTCAGGCAATACACCGTTTCTTTATCCTTTGGGTCTGCGTAAATCCGGGAATAGTAAAAGGCACGTTGCCGGAGTTTTCGCTCGTCATTGGTACGTTCCCAGGTTTTACCGCCATCTTCGGATCGGAAAACCCCTCCTTCGTTTGCCTCTACAATGGCCCAGACCCGATTGGAATCAACCGGAGAAACCGTAACCCCGATTTTTCCTATCGGGCCTTCGGGCATACCAGCGTTGCCGGTCAGGTCGGTCCAGTTGTCTCCTCCGTCGGTGGATTTCCAGAGTTTACTCTGGCCCCCGCCACCCCACATCTTCCAGGCCTTGCGATACACCTGCCAGGTACTGGCGTACAATACCTCAGGGTTGTTTCTATCGATAATAAGGTCTACGGCCCCTGCCTTGGGGCCTGCGTATAAAACTTTTTCCCATGTTTGGCCCCCGTCTTCTGAACGAAATACCCCGCGTTCCTCGTTTTCACCATAAGGATGGCCGAGGGCTGCCACGTAAACGATATTGGGATTTTCGGGATGGATCCGGATGCGGGCCACGGCCTGAGTCTCCTTTAGTCCTAAATGCTCCCAGCTTTCCCCTGCATCTGTTGATTTATAAACCCCATCCCCTTGGGTAATACTTCCCCTGAGTTGCACTTCCCCCATCCCGATATAAACAATATCCGGATTGGTTTCGGCCACGGCCACTGCCCCTACAGAAGAACTGCTAACTTTCCCGTCGGTAACGGGTTTCCACTCATTCCCGCCATCCGTGGTTTTCCACAAACCGCCCCCTGTAGCTCCAAAATAATACTCATAGGGTCGGCTGGGGCTGCCAGCGCACCCCAGGGAACGTCCGCCCCGATTGGGTCCGATATTGCGCCATTCCATGCCTTCATAAAAACCTGCCGGGAGGGTGTAATTTGCAGTATTCTTCGAATCTTTTTTTTGGGCGGCTACCATCAGAAAACTGCCCAGGGCAATCAGGCTTATCAGTGTTCGGGTTGATTTCATTTTAAAAGGTTTAAAGAGGATGTTAGTTCTTGTCTTATCTGATTAGGGTTGCATGATGACGGCCTGCCAGGGCTTAAGGGACACTGTGGTACCGTCATTTTCGAGTGTTGTGTAGTTGTTTATTACTTCCCTGGCACTCCTCCAGCCGTCGGCTAATACCATCCGGGCCGTGCTTTCCGAAAAATTCAGCAAGACCAGCATTTGATCTTCCCCCAGGGTTCGGGTATAGGCATAAATTTGTTCGTGCTCGGGGGCCAGCATTTCGTAATCCCCGTAAATCAGTACCTGGTTGTTATTTCTTAGCGCAGTCATCGCACGGAAATGGTTGAGCACGCTGTTCGGATCGGAGTCCTGGGCGGCTACATTGATTTCCGTGTAATTTTCATTTACCGGCAACCAGGGGGTTGCCGTGCTAAACCCGGCATGTTCTGTACTGTCCCACTGCATGGGGGTACGACCGTTGTCTCTTGAGAGGAAATTGAGGGCCTGCATATGCAGTTCCATATCGGCACCTTCCGATAGTGCTTTTTGGTAGCCGTTTATAGCGGCGATATCCTGGTACTGCTCAATGCTTTGAAAATCGATATTGGTCATCCCCAATTCGTCCCCGTAATAGGTGTATGGGGTACCCCGCATACTCAGTAAAAAGGTTGTCAGCAGTTTGGCAGACGGGCTCCTGTATTCGGGGGTATCGTTCCCAAACCGACTGACAATACGGGAAACGTCGTGGTTAGAGAGGAAAATGGAAATCCAGCCTTTTTCAGCAAAAGCACTGTCCCATCTGGAAAAGACCTCTTTTAATTCCTTCAGCTTATAGCCCTCCAGGGAATTTACCAGGTCTACCGTCTCGAAATGATAGGCCATATCCAATTCGTTCCGGTCTGCATCTACCAGTAAATGGGCATCCTCAAAAGTAGAGCCGGCCCCTTCGGAAACAGAGAATACATCGTACTTGCTGAAAACCTCCCGGTTCATTTCCTGCAGGTAACTGTGCAGATGCGGGCCCATGCCCACGTATTTGATAAAATCCTTTTCATAGCCTTTGGGCCAGGCAGGGAAAGTGGTATCCTTGCTGACAAACTGGAAGGCATCCAGGCGAAAGCCATCAACGCCTTTATCTGCCCAGAACTTCATGATGTCATATACTTCTTCCCGGACTTTTGGGTTTTCCCAGTTCAGATCCGGTTGTTCGGCCGCAAAATAATGCAGGTAATAGGCATCCGTAATGGAGTCGTATTTCCAGGCATTCCCTTCTGCATCAAAAAGGCTGTAGCGGTAAGGGGGGTCCCCTTTTTCTGCCGGCCACCAGTGGTAGTAATCCCGGTAGGGGTTGTCCCTGGAACTCCTGGACTGCTTAAACCATTCGTGCTGGTCACTGCTGTGGTTCACCACCACATCCAGCACAAATTTGATACCGCGCTGGTGCAGGCCTGCCAGCAATTCGTCAAAATCCTCCATGCTGCCAAAGGCTGGTAAAATAGCCCGGTAATCACTTACATCGTAGCCATTGTCTACCATGGGAGACTCAAAAAAGGGATTCATCCAGACCATTTTCACCCCCAGGCTCTCAATGTAATCCAGTTTGTCAATCACCCCTCTCAGGTCTCCAACCCCGTCCCCATCGCTGTCCTTAAAACTTCGGGGATAAATCTGGTAAATAACCCCTTCCTTCCACCATGCGCGGTTTGCAATTTCAGTTTTTTCGTCAGTCTTGTTCGTATTTTCCACACAGGCCAGGGGAATCAGCAGTAGCAGTAAGAGATAAAGTGATTTTTTCATATGGTTTGGTTTTAAGCGGGCCGGAACCTTAAATTTAAGGCTTTACATTCAGAATTAATAGCTCAAAGCAGGTTACAATTAAATCATCAATTATTTATCTGATCGCTCTTTCTTTAAAGGAGGTTGTCCGATTGCTTCGAATTTAAAGATATCATCACGTGAATAATGCCCGGCGGGATCAAAGTCCATTCGGCTTTCGGGTATTTTCTGCAGGTTGAGCGTAGCCATCAGGGCACCGGCGGTATCGTAGAGGGGCCCTTCCAGGATTTCTCCAAGGGGGGAAACGATCAGGCTGCCGCCCCTGCAAAAGGGTTCCGGGTTATCGGAAAGCTGGTCCTGAAAACGCCCGGGATACATGGCTTTCGTAAAATACTGGTTGCAGGCCAGTACAAAGCAGCGACCTTCAAGGGCAATGTGTTGCATGCTGCTAACCCAGCTCTCCCTGGAATCTGCGGTTGGGGCTATATAGATTTCAACCCCCTGCCGGTACATGGCCATTCGGGCCAGCGGCATGTAATTCTCCCAGCAAATAAGGCCTCCCAGTATACCGATACGCGTCTGAAAAGTAACCAGGGAATCGCCACCGGCTTCTGCCCAAACGTATCGCTCGGCAGCAGTAGGTTTGATTTTTCGATGTACCCCAAGCAACCCTTCCGAGGGGGAGATATAAAGCATGGAACAGTACAGACTGCCGTTTTGCCGTTGTTTTTCGGTAACTCCTATTACCAGGTAGGCCCCGGTTTTTTTGGATAGCACTTCCAGCCGTTTCAGGTCGGGGGAATCCAGGTCCAGGCTTTGCTCGTGGTATTCAGCGTATAGTTTCCTGCCTTCGGCACTTCTGCTCCCGATGCTGGTCCCGAACGTAAACCCCCTGGGATAGCCGGGAATAAAGGATTCAGGAAAAACAATGAGTTCTGCACCTTTCCTGGAATAGGTCTGTACCAGGGTTTCGATTTTGTCCAGGGTGGCGACTTTGTCAAAGAAAACCGGGCTGTCCTGGATTAAGCATACCTTAACGGTCATTTATCTCACACTTAAGTTTATTGATGCACTTTTATCCAGTCTACACTCTTATCGGCTTTCATTTTCACTACCATTGTTTTAGCGTGCAGTGTCCAGCCCAATAAACGCCGGCGGGAGATTTCGTAATAGAGATACTCCCCGTTTCGCCGGTCTGGTTTCCCCAGCAGTTCCATAATCTTTTCCTCCCGTAATTCCCGGATACTGTCATTATAGAGGATTCCATTGAGCATGGCCTCTCTGTAGAGGTAGTTATCCCCCTGCTTTTCGCCCCATTTTGTTTTGTCGAACGGGCTTTCCTCCGCTTTATCCCCATCCGGGGTGCAGGAAAAAACCAGCAACAGACCAAAAAAAAACAATAGCCCTGGGTAAAGGCGGATGGGATGCCCATAAATTGCAAGGCCGGCTTTCATATATTTAAAGATAGGGAAATATTGAAAAGCGGGCCTCTGGGTATTCAGGGCTGCTTCTGTTTTTCCAGGAAATAGGTAATTCGGTCCTTGCGCTCAGGGAGCTGCTTTTTGAGCCCGGGAGTTATGGGTTTTCCCCCAAGTTTCTCAACTGCTTTCTGTGATCGGATATTTTCCGGGGCAATATGGAAGAAAACATAGTCTACCTGCTCAAAAGCGTGGTTAATCATTAATTCCTTGAAAAGGCGGTTGTAGGTTCCGCCCCAATACTCCCTTTTCAGAAAAGACCAGCCAATTTCAATTCCAGTTGGAAAACCTGAAACCGGCTTGAATCGCGAACTTCCGATAATCTGTTGGGATGACTTGCCGATGATTACCAGTGCCCCACCGGATGACAGGGATTCCGCAAAAAAGCGTTCAAATTCTGCAGCTTCGTTTCGCTTATTCGGGTGTTGTTCCCAGATGAGCGGGTCGGAGGCTGCCTTAAAAAGGGCTGCTTTGTCATTTGCCTGAAGCGGCCTTATTTTGAGGAGTTCATTTTTCAGGGTGGGTTGTAAGTCCATTTGGGCTCAGCGGTAGTTCGGAATATTCAGACCAAGGATAATATCGCGGGTGGCGACTTTCATCCCTTTTTCCAAAGGTGGATTTAAAATACCGGAGCCACCCCGGTTTTCCAGAGCAGAGCGCTCTTTTGGGGTGAGAAGCGGGTCATCCTCAAAAACAAAAGAATCCATGTAATAAGGGTCCTTGCCAGGCTCTTTGACCGTCAGGTGGATATGGGCCGGTTCAAGGCTGTTCGGGTAGGAGGCAGGGCGAAAAGTATAGAAGGTATACCGCCCGTCTTCAGCAGTTTTGACCCAGCCCCGAATTATGCCATGCCTGCGCGCCCAGCCTTTTTCATTACCATGTGTTTCATAAATCCCCTCTCGGTTGGTTTGATATACATACAGGATAACATCTGCGGCTGGACTGCGTCCATCGTTCTGATAAACAATTCCCGTGATTTTAAGTTTGGGTTCTGTCTCAGAGAATTTAGGAAGTGTATCTATCGGGCTAAGGACACGCCTGCCAAATTCCAAAAGTGCTTCGCATCCTTCACAGCCACCACCTATGGGAAGGGCAGCTGTCTTTCCAGACTGGGACTGCCCGCAGGAAAAGCTGAGTAGGAAAACAACTCCCCATAAAAAACTGAAAGCTTTTTTCATACCTATTAAGGTAGTCAAAAATCAATATGAGGTTTCTTAAGAACCTATTAAATTATCGGCTGGCCAAAGTCTGGATTCCGGTGATTGTAATTCGCTTCGAACTACATTTTATAAACGGCAGCATTGATGTTCATTCCTGCCCCTACCGAGGCAAAAACAACAAGGTCTCCTTTTTGCAGGTTATGGGGCTCCATTTGGTTTTTCAGGATGAGATCCAGCAGGGTGGGCACGGTAGCAACAGAGGAATTTCCCAGGGTATCAATGGTCATGGGCATAACACCTACCGGGGAGGAATCTATCCCGTAGAGTGCGTATAGCCTTTTCAGGATTGCGTCGTCCATCTTTCCATTGGCCTGATGGATCAGAACTTTTTTGACCTTCTCAATGGGGGTATTGCTTTTTTCCAAACAACTCTTAATAGCCTGCGGCACGGTTTCCAGGGCATACTGGTAGAGTTTGCGCCCGTGCATCTTTAAGAAAATATTCCTCGATTTTTTAGTTTCCGGTTTATAGGAGGGGCCCATATACAACATTTCCGAATACAAATAGGTATCCGATCGCGTCGAATGGGCAAGAATCCCTGTTGGCTGCTCACTTTTCCGTGCCTCCAGAAGCGTTGCTCCGGCTCCGTCGGAATACAGCATGCTGTCCATGTCATGCGAATCGATTACCCTGGAGAGAACCTCTGCTCCAATTACCAGGATCTTCTTTGCATCCCCTGATTTGATGTAGTAATCTGCCTGAATGAGTCCCTGTAACCAGCCAGGACAACCAAAAGGAAGGTCATAGGCAACCGTGGCAGGGTTCTTAATGCCCAATTTATGTTTAACCCTTGCCGCCAGGGTGGGTACCAGGTCAATTCTTTGGCTGTTGTGTTTTACATCCCCAAAATTGTGGGCCACAATAATGTAGTCAAGGGTCTCCGGATCCACTCCTGAAGAGGTTATGGCATCCATGGCTGCAAAGTATGCGATGTCTGAGGTAACGAGGTGGTCCTTTACATAGCGCCTTTCCCTGATGGTTGTGATTTCCTCAAGTTTTTCGATTATTTGCTGATTGGACTTTTTTAACTTTTGTTGGTCAGCCCCGTAAAATTCATTCTCAAGGAAGGCTTCATTTTTCACCTTCTGGGTCGGTATATAACTTCCCGTCCCCGTAATGACGCTGTAAATTTTACTACTCATAATTCAACCTGGCAAGAATTGCCGCTATTAAATACCTTTTAAACAGGAGTTTGACAAACGCCAAGCGGCTCTGGGGTCATACTGTGGATCCTGTTTTGTAAAGGTACGGCAAGAATTCCATATCCTCCGCTGTATCCCAGCCGATCCCCTGTTTTTTTTCGTAAACCGCTCAAAACTGCACCCCAAAATCTGCAGGAAATTGCTGTGGGATGTTGTCAGCATCTTCCCCCAGGTTCTGTCTGAGGTCTATTTCTATCCCCCTGGCAATAGTGGAGATGGGTACATCATTGGAAGTGCCTTCGAAGGGGTTTTCCCCTGTCCTTCCGATGCGTTCCATGGTATGGAACATCCAGGCTACCGCTACATAGATGGGAATGCTGAAACAGATAAATACACTAGAAATAAGCGGATAGGATTCCGATAACTCCTTGCCGATATCCATGAATTGGGGGATTAGCGCCATAGGGAGCAGCATCAGTAACAACCACATAAAGTAATGATTCAGGGAGGCATATTGGCGGGGGTATGGAAAATTTTTGATGCGTTCCGATTGACCCTGCAGCGTAAAGAGCTCCTGTACAAGGCCCTCCAGTTCCAGAAAGGAAAACTCCCAGATCACCCCCTGTTCTTTTAGCTTTCTGAAATGATGGGATTGCAGGTAAAGGACAGCTGTCTGCGGATTTCCCTTGCTTAGTACATACTTTAAATCTTCGTCAGAAAGGTAGGGCCTGAGATCTGCTTCCAGGCTGGATTTTCTTTCCGGGGGCAGAATGCCCCATTCCGAATTGGTTTTATGCCTAAAGGTGGTTTCCCAGCTTTTTTGCTGCCGCATGGAATGCCTTAAAGCGGTAAGCCAGGCCAGGTGCCGGTACGTGACTTTTCTGACGATATCGGTGATATCCTTTTCAGTGAATCCCTTCGGCCCCTGTTCCAGGGTGATCATATCCTTAACATATACGCCCAGGGTCCTGGATGTATTTACAATCCCACCCCAGATCTTCCGCGATTCCCAGATTCGGCCATATACTGCGTTATTCTGAAACCCGATGATAAAAGCGACCGCCGTCCCGATCAGGGCCATAGGGGTCCAGGGGATCCTGAGCCAATCCAGGTCCAGGAAAAAATAGGCGCAGACCCAAAGGCCAATAATAAGTATAAACACCAGGGTTTCGTAACGCGTCCAGCGCACCATGTCAAATATGCGGTAGACTTTTTTTGTATACATGGGTCAGGTTGTTTAAAGGGTAAAAAGGCCACCTCGGCTTGCTGATTTCCACCGGCAGCGCTCTTCAACAAGATAGGATTATTAATACAAAAGCAAAACTGTTTTGTGCTTAAAAGTAATGTAATGAAGTGATTACCCTAATGACTTTTTGCCGTGGAAAAATCCTGCAATCCAGTGGCACAATAAAACAAGGAGGGGGGCCACTACAAGGCCGTAGCTATAGATCCAGAACAGTTGTACGGCTAATTGTCCTCCCTGAAAGGAAGCCTTTTCTGAAAAAGTATTCGTTAAATTCCCTGCCAGCAGGGCGCAGAGTGGCACCCATAGAACAGCCACTTGATTAATTGACTGAATCTACCTCGTAGCGGTGGGCCAGGGGTATACGGACGTTTTTTTGGATTCCTCACAATCCGAAGCTAAAGTTTCATAAAATAATTACTGATCCCGCTTAAAATACTTTGTACGGCATAGGACGCCAAAATAAGCCCCATAATCTTACTGATTACAGTAATCCCATAGGTCCCGATCCGCTGCTGTACCACCCCTGCAACCAGTAAAATAAGTGCAGTCAGCACAATTACAAGGAAAACCAGTGCCGTTGTAAGTAATTGTTGCTCTATGGTATAAATGTGGTTATCAGTCATCAATACTACCGCCATAATAGCTCCTGGGGAGGCTATGGATGGGATAGCGACAGGAAAAATAGTAACGTGTTTATAGTCGGTAATCTGGCTTTTTTCGCGTTCCGGTTTTCCATCCCCGAAAATCATGGTAAGGGCAAAAAGGAAGAGGATAACGCCGCCGGATATCTGGAAGGCATCAAGGGAAACCGACATTCCTTCCAGGATTAGTTGTCCAATAATGATAAAGAAGAGCAAAATAAGGAAAGCAATAAAGCTGGCCCGGATGGCAATTTTCCGTTTGTGGAGGGTATCGAATTCCTTGGTCGCCTCCAGGTAGACCGGAACAGATCCTATGGGGTCAATTACTGCAAAGAGAAAGAAAATAGTTGTAAGGATTTCTACCATACCTTTTTAAATGCAAAATTAAACGGAGATCGCACAAACAGATGGGTACGAAACACCCGGGTCCGCTTTTTTGTATCCCCGATTAAAGGTAAACTCTTTTTTGGATCAACTTCCTTTGATAATAAAAAAATAATTAGTATTATTATGATATTAAAATGATATCAAATGAAAAATGAAAATACCATCAAGCCCAGTAGCGGCTATCTGATACTATTCGTCTTATTTGCCTTGATCGCCATAATGATAACCGGATTGATCATTATGGGAAATCCGCTTTGGCTGATCCTTTTTCCGATTATTATCCTGACCATGCGGGGTTTCTTTATTGTGAACCCCAATAGTTCAAAGGTGCTGGTTCTTTTTGGGGCTTATATGGGTACGGTAAAAGAGAACGGGTTTTTCTGGGCCAATCCTTTTTATACCCGCCGCAGGATATCGCTCAGGGCCCGAAACTTTGACAGCGAGCGCGTAAAGGTGAATGATAAGATCGGGAATCCCATCATGATCAACGTGATTCTGGTATGGCAGGTACAGGATACTTATAAGGCGGCCTTTGATGTGGATAATTACGAAGAATTTGTAAGGGTGCAGACCGATGCAGCCGTGCGGAAGCTCGCAGGTTCCTATCCCTATGACAATTTCGAGGATGAAGAAGCAGAACTCACGCTTAGGTCCGGGATGGATGCGGTAAACGAGGCCCTTGAAAATGAAATAACCGAACGACTCGCAATGGCGGGGATAAAAGTAATGGAGGCCCGCATCGGATACCTGGCCTATGCCCCTGAAATTGCCAATGCCATGTTGAAACGGCAACAAGCCGTCGCCATTGTTGCGGCCCGTAAAAAGATTGTTGAAGGCGCTGTAGGCATGGTTGAGGATGCCCTGGCCCAGCTTTCCAGGGACAATATTATCGATTTTGACGACGACAAAAAAGCTGCAATGGTCAGCAATCTGATGGTGGTACTATGCGGGGATAAAGAGGCTGTTCCCGTAGTGAATGCCGGCACACTAAATGCCTAGTTTGTGAGTAAACGAAAGTCTTTTGTACTTAGGATTGACCCGGAAACCTTTAAGCAAATAGAAAAATGGGCCGAGGATGAATTCCGTTCTGTAAACGGGCAGTTGGAGTGGATTATCAACAAAAGCCTGAAAGATGCCAAAAGACATCCGCGGGATCAAAAAAAGAAGGACACCTGATAATGCTTGGCGGCAATTTCAGGTGTTTTTTCTTCGGGCTGATACGCCCTGTTTTTTAGTTTGAAGTTTCATATTTCTTCACGTCCTGATATAATTTCTATATTTAACGGTCCGAAATGTTGGATACAGACAAACCAAACCACCCAAAACCACCGGGATGAAAATTATTAAACCAAGGCTTACGTTCTGGCAGATCTTTAATATGAATGTTGGATTCCTGGGGATTCAGTTCAGTTTCGGGTTGCAGCAAACCGCAGTGAACCCGATTTTTTCATTTTTAGGGGCCAACCACGAAGATTTACCCATACTCAATATTGCGGGACCGGTTACAGGACTCATTGTCCAGCCAATAATCGGGGCGATTTCGGATAAAACCTGGTCTCCCAGATGGGGAAGAAGAAAGCCCTTCTTTCTTATAGGCGCCCTTATCGGAAGCCTCTGTTTATTTGCCTTTCCGTTCAGCCCGGCCCTTTGGTTTGCAGTTGGCCTATTGTGGATACTGGATGTGGGGAACAATATGGCCATGGAGCCTTACCGTGCTTTTGTGGGAGACAAGTTAAACGATAAGCAAATGAGCTTTGGTTACCAGATGCAAAGCCTGTTTGTGGGAGCAGGGATTGTACTGGCCAATGCTTCTATTTTCCTCTTTCAGGATTGGTTTGGAGGGGCCGAAACGGTTACCGAGGCGGCTGATTCCATTCCCCGCTGGCTGTATTACTCCTTCTTTATTGGGGCTATCCTTTCGGTTACCACTATTTTGTGGTCGGTCCTGAGGACACCGGAAATCCCGCCTTCTTACGAAGAGATGGAGGAAATGAAAGTCCATAATGCCAAACCTTTGAAAGATCGCATCCGGGCTCCCTTTTTGGAAATTGTGGAAGCCATTAAGGATATGCCCAATTTTATGTGGAAACTTTCGGGCGTATATCTTTTTCAGTGGTATGCCCTGTTTGTTTATTGGCAATTTATAGCCCCGCTGTTTAGGGAATCCATGAATTTTGACCAGTCGCAGGCGCTTAGCCAGGCTGCCAAGATGAATACCACCTATAATGTTACCACCATGGTTGTTGCCCTGGCCCTGGTGCCACTGGCCGTGCGCTTTGGCGGCAAGAAAGTATATACGGCCAGTTTATTCCTCACCGGCATTGCGATGCTCTCCATCCCCTATATAGATGACCCAATGCTGGTCTTGTTTCCCATGGTTTTATTCGGGATTGGCTGGGCTGCCATGATGGGGATACCGTATTCCATGGTGTCTAAAATAGTGCCACAGGAACGCCGTGGGGTGTATATGGGCATCCTCAATATGATGATTGTAATTCCCATGGGGATTCAGACCCTTTCTTTCGGCCCTATCGTTAAAAACCTGCTGGGCAACAGTGCCATCAATGCCATCCTGTTTGGAGGGGTGTTTTTTGTCATTGCCGGGCTGTTGGCGCTTCGCCTGAAAGAGCCTAAATCCGTAAATGAAGAGGATGCGCCCATTCCGATGGGGGGAGGGCACTGATTTCTTAATTTTCCAATAAGGGTATAAGAGAACTCTTTTTCATTAGTGCTGCTCTGGCATTCAGAGATCAGGTTTTTACCAATAGGTTCATTTACTCCTTTTCTACAATACTGATCGCAAAACCACCACCCGGGGCGAGGTGGATATCTAATTGGTCGCCCTTATTCAGGTCCATTTCTTCGATGGCATAGGCCTGCGGATTGGTTTCCCAGTGAGCATCATCCGCATCCCGGTATACTTTTGCTGAGTACGTTTTCCCATCTTCCAGGAAGTCAAAGGCCAGGTTAAGGTCCCTTTCCTTTTCATCGGTAATTCCGCCTACAAACCAGTTTCCGGTTTCCCGTTCCTGCCGGGCTATGGTAACAAAGTCTCCAACTTCCCCGTTCAGGACTTTGGATTGCTGCCAGTCTACCCCCACATCGGTAATAAACTGAAAGGCCGGGTGGACCTTGCCATCCAGCATATAGTGCTCGGGCAGGTCGCAAGCCATTTGTATAGGGCTATAAATTACAACGTACAGGGCCAGTTGGTGGGCAAGTGTCGTACTTACTCTATTGTCTTTTTTGTATTCCTCAAATTTGATATTGAAAACACCAGGTGTAAAATCGATGGGGCCGGAAAGCATACGGGTAAACGCTACCGTTGGCAGGTGGTCCGGAGGGTTGCCCCCATCGGCAGACCAGGCGTTGAATTCCTGCCCCCTCAGGCCTTCCCGGGCTATGGCATTCGGAAAGGTCCTGCGCTTGCCGGTAGCCTTAATGGGTTCATGGGCATTTACGGCGATTTTTTTCTCGGCAGCCTTCTCCAGAACCTTTTGGTAGTGGTTTACCATCCATTGCCCGTGGTGGTATTCCCCTTTCGGGATGATCTTGCCTACATAACCCGTTTTAACGGAATTCATCCCATTGGCCTTCATAAAATCATAGGCCTCTTCCATTTGCTTTTCATAGGTCAGGGGTGCTGCTGAGGTTTCATGGTGCATGATTACCTCTACTCCTTTTTCATTGGCGTAGCGCATTACCTCGTCAAAATCGTAATCGTCATAGGGCGTCATAAAATCAAAAATACCTTCCCGGTCTTCGGAATTCAGCCACTGGTCCCAGCCGGTATTCCAGCCTTCTACCAGCAGGCCTTTGATCCCGTTTTCAGAGGCAAAATCGATATAGCGCTTGGCGTTTTCAGTTGTAGCCCCGTGCTGGGAAGACCCTACTTTACCGGTTGTCCAGGTATTCATGTCCTGGCTGCCCTCCATGTCCCAGGTAGATTTGCCGATATGCATTTCCCACCAGATCCCTACATATTTCATGGGGGTGAAGTAGCTAACATCCCCTATGGCATTCGGGTCATTCAGGTTCAGGGTCATTTTAGATTCAATAAGGTCTCCTGCTTTTTCGGCTATCTGTATGGTCCGCCAGGGGGTATTAAAGGGCAGGCTTACCTGGGCTTTCCCGCCCAGTCGCTCGGAACCAACCAGTTCACTAACCATACGGTGGTTTTCAGGGTCAACCTTGAGGGTCATTCCGGCATAGTTGGTTAGGTCGGCCTCATGGAAGCTCAGGTATAGCCCGGCATCGGTTTTCATGGTTACCGGGGTGTTCACTGCATTTTCAGGAATATAGGTGGCTGCCAGGTCCGGGACGTCCCGCTTGGAGAGGGCATCAATTTCTGAGAATTTGGTTTCGTTATACAGGTGTTCGTAAATGTCCCAGTCTCCTGGAATCCACCAGACCGTATGATCTCCGGTAAGGTTGAACTCTGTGTTTTCATCAAGGATAAGGACGTCCTTCAGGTTTTCCTGTTCGGGGAACTCATAACGGAAGGCCACCCCGTCATTGAAAGCCTTAAAGTGGATATTGACCTTGCGCTTTTCCCCATCCTTTTCCTCCAGGGAAACCAGCAGGCCGTTATAGTTGTTACGGACTTGCAACTGTTCCCCCCAGGGCATTTCCCAAGTCTCATCCATGGTTTCTACCTGAGTGCCTGTAATCCTGAAGTTTTCTGCAAGTGCCGGCAGGTCTTTTAGTTCGAAGCTCATATAAGAGCTGTCTACCACCGTTTCGTTTTTATGCGAAACGATGTAATAGGGCTCTCCTTTATCAGACAGGTCAAAAGTGATCTGGTTGTTTCCATCCGGCGAACTGAGCGTCAGGGATTCTGGTTCTGTTACGCAGGAGGAAAAGCTGAAAAGTACGAGCATAAAGGAAAAAAAATAATATTTGTTCATTGGTTTAAACGTATTTAAGACCCTTGCATTAAGGCAAGAGGATTTGCAGAAAATTGAAATTTGAGGCCTTAATTTACGGAATTTATCAGCAGGAAGAAAGTACTGCTTATCTGGGTAGTTCTATAGAAATCTTAGTGGGCTCCCAATTCTTTGGGGTAGCGATCGGCAATCAGGTTCAGTTCTATGCCGTGCTCCAGATAGGCCTTTAAACCCGCCAGTACCCAGGAAAAACCGCCAGTTGCATCCCGCACCGCCGAAAGGACTTCATCTGAACTCCCTTCAAAACCACTATTTACAACAGAAATAAAGGTTTTATCATCCGCAAGGGGCCTGAAAGACCAACTGAGCTGAGTTTGCTGCCCTTTGTTTCCCCAGCGCATCTCTATACTTTTATCAGGCTCTATTTTAGTTACCAAAACATCTACGCTGTGGTTGTACATTTCCCAAGTCCAGCGAACCTGCCGGCCTTCTTTAAGCGCTCCGGAGCTTTTGGTAAACCAGAAGTGCGTCGTAATTTGTGGGTCGGTTATGGCCAGAAAGACTTCTGAGACAGGTTTGCGAATAAGCATTCCGGCTTCGGCAAAAGCATTCGATTTCTTCAAGTCCATTGTTTTTGGTTTTTGTTCGGCCTGTCTACTAATTTAAGGGTCCCGGAGCTAGCTGGTTTTGTCTTTGGACCTACTCCTCCTTCTCATAAACTACTTCCCCATTAAAAATGGTCATCATTACTTCAGTATCCAGCACTGATGCCTCGGGTACTGTCATCAGGTCCTGGTTGTAAATGGTAAAGTCTGCCAGTTTCCCAGGCGCAATAGATCCCTTTATGTCCTCTTCAAAGGCCCCGTAAGCTGCGTCCAGGGTATAAGACCTTAGGGCCTGTTCCCGTGTCATCCGCTCTGCAGGTTCATACCCTCTCTCCGGGGTTCCCTTCAGGGTTTTACGACTGATACTTGCATAAAAACTGGGGATGGGATCCAGCGGCTCTACCGGAACGTCAGTTCCGTTTACGATAGGAATCCCGCTTTGCAGCAGGGACTGCCACATATAGGCACCTTCCACAATCCGTTTTTCTCCCAGGCGGTCTATGGCCCAGGGACGGTCCGAAGACATATGAATGGCCTGCATGGCAGGGATAACCCCCAATTCGGCAAAACGTGGGATGTCTTCAGGATGCAGGTGCTGGGCGTGTTCTATTCGGAAGCGATGGTCATTCGCTTGGTCCGGATATTCGTTAAAAGCGATCTCATAACGATCCAAAATTTCCCGGTTGGCACGGTCCCCAATGGCATGGGAACAAACCTGGAAACCGTTTTTAAGGCCATTCAGTGCCGTTTCCTTAACAAATGCCATGGGCAGGGTTTCATGCCCGAAATGCCCTGGACGGTCTGTGTAAGGCTCCAATAACCAGGCGCCACGGGATCCCAGGGCCCCGTCACAGTTTAATTTAACAGACCGAATGGTAAGCAAGTGGGCCGTATCTATCTGGGGTCCCCTTTCATACCATTCTTCCAGTAATTCCGGATCCCAGCCAGTTAGCATGGTATACAACCGGACATTCATCCTGCCTGATTCTTTCATTTGTTCATAGAGCGCAATGGTTTCCCGTCCAATTCCTGCATCGTGGAAGCCGGTGATCCCATTTCTGTGACAGGCTGCTACGGCCATTTCAAAAGCTTTTATATCCCGTTCCGGGGTGTTTTCAGGAATGTGGCGGGTGATAAGCGTCTGGGCCCTTTCGTTAAAGATCCCGGTGGGCCTACCCAGGTCATCCCTGAGGACTTCTCCGCCTTCTACTTCATAAGTATTTGCGCCTTCTCCTGGTAAAATGCTGATTCCCGCAATCTCCATGGCTTTTGCATTGGCGAAGCCGGCATGGCCACTGGCATGGCGAAGATAGACGGGATTATCCGGCGAAACAGCACTTAGCAAGTCGTGGGTTTGAAAACCCTTTACCATTTCCTCTGGCAGTTCTTCCCATTTGCTCTGGTGCCACCCGCGGCCCGTAATCCATTCCCCGGGTTCGGCGGAAGCCACTTTTTCAGCCACCGCATCCACAATTTCCTGGTAGCTGGTGGTATTCATCAGGTCCAGGTCCAGTTCGTTATACCCCAGGCCCATAAAATGCCCGTGCCCTTCAATGAGGCCAGGGGTCATAGTCTTCCCCTGCAAATCGATTAGCCGGGTTTGTTCTGTCTGGTATTGCCTTGCCTCTTCCAGGCTTCCTGCAAAGAGTATGGTATTGTCTTTGGTTGCAACGGCTTCCACCACTGCCTGGGTGGTATCCACAGTATAGATGGGACCTCCGAAGATCAATAAGGTGGCCGATTCTTTTTCAGTTTTGGAACAGGCCGTTAAAATCAGGCAGGCAGCCAGCAAGCTCCCTATGACACTTTTTTGTACATGCATTGGTTTACGTTTATTGGGTTGAATTTACAATATTAAATGGGATATGTTTCTTTTCATTCACCCTATAGGATTGTGAATTTTGTAGCTTTCCGGAATTCGGAATTATTTATTTTCAGGAAGGAACAGCAGGTTGCCGTCCGGGTCCTGAAGGTTGATACGAGCTTTGTTGAGATTTTTAGTTACTGAAACAAAAGAAGATTAATCAAAATACCCCCCTGCAATTCCCCTCAAGGTATACCGTTATCCGGTCTACCTCTACTGCCCCGACAGGTAATTCTTCCACCTCCAGGCCTGGGTAACTTTCAGCAGCCTTCCAGTCTGCAATAGTGTTGCTGAAGAATTCTGAGGCTGCCATATCGGTTTCATAAATAACCACATCAAAGGCCTCTCCCTGGTCTCCACCGAAACGGGTAATAACCTGCCATTCCCCATTGTGCTTAAAGGAAGTGTTGGTGTTATCAGATTGTGGATAATATCTCTCGTCTGAAGGTTTTAACAAAACCCATATATCCTAGTTATGTCCGTCTGGGTAGACACCCATGGTGAGGATTCGGCATTTTACAGTGTCCCCTTGCAGCGGTGAAATGACCTGTATGTCCTTTATCGGATATTCAACCGGTTTCTTGTTTTCTACTGCAACCGTTTCAATTTGTCCGGGCGGTACCTGGGTTCCATAAGAAAACCCACCATAAATGACCAGTAGTATCCCTATTAGTCCAAGGCCTACCCCAAGGTTGGTATTGATTAGTCCTATGGGTTCTCCCTGCCGTTTGATGGCCGTACTCAATCCCAGAAGCAGGAATAAAATTCCAATAATGATAATGATAAGTTCTGAAGACATTGTTTTATGAATTTTGCATTTGACGGAAACGCAGGTAATCGCACTTTTTAAGTGCTAATAAGTTACTTATTTTTTTGCACTTTTTGTGGTTTTATCGCGTTTGGTTATTACTACTTGATGCCCCTGGTTCTATAGCGTTTTAACTCTGAGGGTTTCAAAACCCCCACTTGTAGCTGTCTCATAAATTTTCTGATTATCTTTTGTTGTTTTTAAGGTATAAATCATTTCAAAAGGCTTAAACTATCTAGTGAAGCTCCCATAATATCGATACCATTGGTATAAAGAAATAATTTTTTTTCCTTTAATATCCAGGCATTCCATCCGTATGAGAGTTCGTTGATACGGACGGGAATTCCCCAAACAGGCTCAGACATAGCTCCCTTATTGAACGCAACAAAAAATCCCTGCTGTGATTCAGCTCCATCCAAATAGCGCGTAAAGATTATAAATCGCTTGTCCTTATCTACAAAAGGGCTAAACTCAGTACTAGTTGGATTATTCAGGCTTTCCAGCCGATCTGCAATCCTTAAATTACCCCCTTTTAACTCGCCACGTACTAAATCGCCGTTTCCATCGGGTATATAAAAGTAAATCTCTTCCTCACTGTACCAGTAAAAGTAGCCGCCTGTAATTCCGGATTTTTCGGAAAGGTTAACGGGCATATTCCAATTGCCATTTTCTTTCTGTAGCAAGTAAATTGAATTTATATCTCCCACTCGTGTGGAATAAAGAATCCTCTCTCCGCTTGGTGAGATAGCACCGTTGTAAAGAGAATCAATTCTCTCAAAAGGAAAAGGGCTGGTAAATATTCCCGCCTTTTTTTTAGCTATAAAAGGAAATTGAGTTTCCCATCCCTTTGTCCGTGTCATAAAAATCCTGTTTCCATTTTCAGAAAAACTAAAGGTATTTTCTGACCATTGGGCAGAAGACAAAACCCCGGGATAATAAATTCCGGAATGGGAGGGGTGTCCTTCTTCTAGAATGTGATCTGTTAGCTGTATCCCGATGAGCGTATCTCCCCTGAATTTTTTCAGGACATTTCTTTTAGTGAATTTTGAATATCCTTCAAGTATTGAGATCGTTTCAAAAGAATGGGATGCAACCTTTTTGTCTGAATTTCTTTTATTTAATGGGTTCCAGGTTGAATCATATTGAAAAGTAAAATCCTCAAAAACTTCCCCGTTTTTATCAATTTTCAAAACCTTGTATGGATTGCCATTGCTGTAATTATAGACGAGTTTTTGTTTGTAGGGTTCGCCTTTCGGATATTCTTTGGGATAATAATACCGGCTTTCTTCCAGGAAAGGTATCTGCCCGGCAGCCTCCTTATCACTTTCATTTTTACAACTTACTGACAGAAGTAACAGGCAGATAAAAAGACCGGAGACCAATTTCAGAACTAATCTGCTCCCGATGGCAAGGGCAGCTGCCAGCCCATTAAAGGCAATATCCTGAAAATCAAAAACCCTTTCGGGGATAAATAATTGTATAATCTCATCCAGTGCCCCCAGGAAGAAAGTGATACCAAATGCAATTATTCCCGCAACCCAGGTCCTGGACTTTATGCGCTCCTGCATTGCCATATGTATGCATATGGCCAGTACGCTGTATTCGATAAGATGGCTGCGTTCGGGAGCCCCCAAACGGAAAAAGAACATAATGTAGACTGCAACAATTCCAAAGAAGACCGTTAATTCCATTTTAGCGGGTCGTTTGCTGAATGAATGTAACCCAATAGATATGGCAATAAGGACCATCCCGCTCAGAAACAGTATTACCTGTGTATCCTGGTTGCGCAGCAGTTTAGACAAGGGTGTTCCTATAAACAAGGTAGAAAGGATGGTGCCGTAAACCAATAAAGCAAGGAGCCAGCTTTTTTTTTCCCGTGATGTAGTGAAATATTTCATTAAGGGCTATATGTCTACCTTATTTGCCGTTTAAGGTGAAAATATCACCTACTTATCGGTCCAGACGGCCAGTTCATTCCCACTGGGATCCTGAAAATGAAATCGCTTTCCCCCGGGAAAGGTGAAAATGTCTTTGGTTATCGATCCCCCGCCGGCTTCAACTTTGTCCATTACGGCTTTAAGATTTTCATGGTAAAGGACAATCAGGGCGCCGTTTACGACTGGTTTCTCGGATAATTCAAAGCCGCCGGCAACCCCGCTTCCCTCAAAAGAGGTATAGGCAGGGCCGTAATCAGTGAATTTCCATTCAAACACACTGCTGTAGAAGGCTTTAGTCTTTTCGAGGTCAAGCGCTTTGAATTCGATGTAGTCTATGTGGTTGTTTTGCATATCTACTTTTATTATGTGCTGTTAAACATCCAGAAGCTTTTTCTAATTATCAAAATGCCTGCGTGCTAAAGCATTTGAATTCAGGAGTTATCCAGATATTTTTTTATTTCCTGTTTCAGGGCCGCCCCTTTCTCGATTACCACCGAATATTGTGGGAGCAGCAATTTATAGACGTCATCCTCAAAACGAAGTAAGATTCCCCTGAAAGCAGGGCTGCCTTTTAGCAATCCCAGCCAGTTGATCTCGTTTGGGAGCCTTTCAGTCATAGGATAACCCTTTATACCCCTGTAATATTCGTAAATACCCAGGAGGGAGGTATCTTCTATCATAGACCGCTCATTTTCCTCGATAAAATAATTCAGTCGCTCCTCATCGTATACCAATCGATTGATTTCCTTCTTGTAGGCATCGATTTTTTCCCGGACCGAATAAAAATCGGGCGACTCAAATAATTCAGATACCTCCAGTTTTTTAAAACTCTCCAGGTTCCGGATAAATTTTTGTTCATAAAACACCAGGCCCAGTCGCTGTTTGCGGGTATCTACTGAAAAGGGCTGACCTTTGAGATAGCTAAGGATCAACCCACTGCAGTAGTCCACAGCCTCCTGTCTTTGCTCTTTTAGCTGAGTCAATTGTAAACTGTCTTTGGCCAGGTCTTCCAAGACATAGCCAAAGGTACTTTTAAGGGCTTTCTGTTCAATCCGCTCGTCATTCCAATTATCCAACTGCAACGCCAGGAGGATCCCAATTACCACCAGTATAATTTCCCCAAGGGCATAGGCGAGGTATTGCTGCCATTTCTTTTGTGCCATAAGCGCGTTTCGAATCTTTCTGAAAAAGGAAATCATAATGCTTCGGTTTCTGCAATAATCCCATCAATTATAGCCCCTGCTTCCGTTAGATCATTTCGGTATACCAACAGGCGGTATAACAAGTCGTCCATCAGGTTTTCATACTCCAACTCCCCGAAAATGGCAAACTTGTCTGCTTGAAGGGAAGATTTGGTTTTCCATTGCAGCTCCCCATAAATATCGATGTCTTTTAACGGGTAACGGGTGGTAAGGTAGGGGATCAGATCCCTTTCGACCTTGTCATCGTAGCCTTCAAAATTGTCATCCGCCTTTTTCAATACCCGCGACCAGTCATACAACAGGTCTTTCAGGGTTTCGTTCTGCAACAACTGCAACCGCCCCGATTGGATAAGGTCGGAAAGGGCGTTCTCAGATGGGGTAAAACGCCGGAAATCCACTGTTTTAAAGATCAGGCTGTCTGTGTTTACCTTCCCGAGTGCCCCGGGCTGGCCGCCGATTAATTCCATAATTTTCAGGCCGCTTTCATAAGACTTCCCGTTCAGGTCCAGGACCGCATTCAGGGCTTCCTTGTTTTGCATGAATTCACGGTTCAAATTGGCCAGGATCGCCTTTTCTTCAGATTGCGACTTGCGTTCATCATTCCATGTATCTATCTGCAAAGCGATCAGAATCCCGATTACCACCAGGGCAATCTCTCCGATTGCATATAGCAGGTACCGGGGAAGGCTGCCATTGGAGAGTAACTTATGTCGAATATTTCGGAATAATGTAATCATTGTAAGCGCGTAAGGGTTTATTTCAAATGGGTGTTAATATGTTCGATCAGTAACTTTGAATTTTGAAGGGAATATTGCAGGTCGTCCTGGCTCAGGCGAAAGACGATCCGTTTAAAATTGCTGATTCCCTGGAACTTGGCGGCCAGGTCTGACAGGTTAATTTTGTCCCAAACCAGTGAATCGATAAGGGGCCCCTGATCGTGCAGGGCGGTGGAGCCAAAGGTATAGCGGTTAACATAGTCAGCAACTTTTTGGCGGTAATCTTCCGTTAATCGGAGCACTTTATTGTTGAGGTGGAATTTCCGGTTGTAGAAATTTTTGATATGCGACTTAAGCGTATCCGGAAGGTTTTCAATGTAATTGGTCTGATTCAGGCTTTGATAGGCATTGGTGTTGTAAATAACGGGGTCGTTCCAATTAGGGTTAAACTCAAACCGCATGATCTTCACCAGCGTATCAGGGGTGGCCCGTTTTTGGGCAACACGCTTGCGCAAAGATTCATTAAGGGCAAGCTGATGGTCCACTTCGGGCAGATTTGCTGTAATTAGCAACGTATCCTGAATAAGGTCTGCCTTCAGGGCCTTCAGCAGGGTTTGGGTTTCGTATTCCGCAACCCTTTGCCCATTCCAGTTGTCGATCTGCAGGGCAATCAGGATCCCGATTACCACCAGGGCTATTTCCCCAACAGCATATAGAAGATACTTACTGAATTTGTTATCAGTAAGGAGGCGTTGGCGGAGTTTTCGGAAAATCTGGATCATGTTTAAAGTAAGATGATTAGGACTGTATTTCGCGATCGATTAGGCCGATAAGTTTTTCGGCCATCGCTTTCATTTCCTGCATTTGGGCATTCATAGTCCCGTATTCCAGGATGGTCATCAAAAATCCATTCTTTATCTGAGTGTTCTTCAGAAACCCGTCAAAATAGTCTGCCGGGAGGGGGTCACTTTTCCCCTGGGCCCCCTCGCTTACCCGATATAAAAAATTATTGACCATGGGGTTGAGGTCCATGGTGTTGTATAAGGGTTTATAAATGAGTTCTTCCGTGTCAAAACGGTAGTGCTCCTCTTCACTTTTTAGCTTTTTGTAGAGGGTCTCAATATTCAGCAGGGTATTCTTTATGGAATCATTGGAAATGAGCGCCAAATTCCCGGAATTGACCAGTTCCTGGAAGGTATTGTTGTTCTGATAGAATTTTTGCCAGTTGTAGATAGGCAAGCCCAAAGCGTTGAAATCTTCCAGATTTTCAATGGGCTTTCCCTCTATATGCTCAATAATCTGTTCAGCAGCCAGGATGTTGCCATTGCGAACTTCCATATAGCGGTCCAGTTCTTCAATGGTGGTTTGTAAGTCTGTTTTCAGGTTGGAGAGGTAGTGAATTTCTTTAGCCCGTTCCTTTCGCGCCTCGTTGCTATTGTTAATCTGCAGGGCAATCAGGATCCCGATCACTACCAGCACAATCTCACCGATAGCATATAGCAGATATTTGGTGAATTTCTGATCCGCTAGTAGCGTCCGGCGGATTTTTCGTAAGAAACTGATCATTGGTTGGTTGGTTTTGTCAGATCATTAAAGTACAAAATAATTACAGTCGGGAAAGGCTGCTTGCGCGAACTGCTGTTTCCGGAAAGCCTTCAGGATTTACTAAGGTTCCCGGCAAACCGTATCACGGCCTGTGCAATTTTATGCAACAACCAGTAAACAGGGGCAAGGATGCAGGCCACCAGCACGGGAAGGACACCACCCAGCGTAAGTGCCGTTCCAAGGGCAAAGCCAATAAGGTATTCCCCCAGGTAAAGGGGGATGATGAAAGCGACTACAAAAAGGACCGCCATCATATATCCGGGAACTACAGATCCTATAATGAAGAAATAGGAAAGGGCGGAGCCAAAAAGCAGGCCGGCTGCAAAGCGGGTGTAAATACCCCGTTTTTGCTGCATGGCCCGTATGATGGTTTCGCTTTTATATCTACTGTTGATGCGGACCAAAACAATCCAGCAGAGCAAAGGAAGGCTTATAAGGCCCCACCAATTGGAAATCCCCGGCAGGTCTGCCCGTTGCAGCGGATGGTGGACTGGGACTCCATCATGAAAATAATCCCACAAGATGTGGATCAGGGTACCGCAAAAGACGATAAGGGTGTAGAGGATGCGTTTATTAAAGGGCAGGATAGGTTGCATAGCTATGGTTGGTTGTTTTTATTTTCGTGCTCCAAAAGGAAAACAATCTACTTTTATTCAAACCTTATCTTTTTAAAATATATTCCAGGGAGGTGTCTTTACCATTCTGGTAATCGCTGAAATACAATTGAATTTCTTTGTCCAATCTCAATTCTCCGGCAGCTATCCCAATAAAATAAGTAATCCAAAAACATTTGCTCAGGTCTTCACATCCATTTTCCCAATCGTTATAAGCGGTCCAGATCCGCAAGGAGATTTTGGAATTGGGCAAGACCATTTTAGCCCCTCCGTCTGCCCAGAACTGAAGCCGGTCCCCAACGGATTCGCCCAAAATAATAACTTTTTCCCCCAGGATCTTTTGGGCGTACGCGGCAGTAATAATCCCTGCAGAAAAAGTGCCATTTCCGGTAATAAGGTAAACCTGCTGCCCGTCGGTAAATTTTTTATCCAGAAATTCGATAAAGGGGTTTACATATCTGTAATTCCCGCCGGGATTAAAGCGCAGATCCAAAACGGCTTTGTCATAATTGCCATTTTCCATTTCCCGCTGAACATTCCGAAGGTATTTCCTCAGTTTGCGATCCGGAGAATCAGTATTTTCATTTACCTGTACGTACATTGTACTTCCAATGGTTCTATGATTTACATTTGTTTCCAGTTCACTGAAAGGGGCAGCCGATATTCCTTGCTTTATACAGGATTTCCAATTGCTTTCAGCTATTCTGGAAAATGGGTTTAACCAATATGCCGGCCAGTATCCCGGAACGTCTTTTTCCTCCTCTGAGATGGGGATGGCTGCATGGATCAGGTCCGTTTTGTTTTTATAGTATAGATGTAAAGTATCCGGAGATTTACCAAGTCCTGTTGCGTGCAAAACCTCGGGTGACATAAAAAACAGAGGGCTTCTGTCTTTGAGCGCCTCTGCAGGCCCCCCGTACCAGGGCTTTAATTTTTTAAGAAGGCTATCGGGCGTGAATCCGTTAATACTATCAACCCTTTTTCCCAGTAATTCTTCATAGCCTTCATATGCCAGAATAATATACAGGCCTTCTTCAAACCAATAAAACCTCAGGGGGACAGCATTAAGCCTGCGGGCACGGGCACCTGCGCTGGTGTTTGTGTGGGCATTGTCTGCAGTTGCGAGTGCACGGGACACCGCCATTTCAAAGGCGCCCCGGGAAAGGGGCAGCTGCCCTGAAGTTTCTTTGAGGACCGTATTAAAGGCGTTCCTTTTTTCCGGGGTATCCAGACTTTTATCGTAGTTCTGGTAAAGGGCCAAATAGTCCAGATCCTGTTGCTGTGCTTCTTTCATATCCCTGGCCTCGCGAAATTCCGGATCCGGGGGATAGACAACAAAGCGCTTGTAAAAAGCCACCCCCAGCAGGACGAATATCAGAAATACTACTGAAGTCGAGATCAGGAAAATTTTTAATCCTCTCTTCATTCTTTTTACAGTTCGATTGTTAACAAGTTAAAGAATCATTAGGAAAGTATTGCAGGGATGGTTTGAAAATAACAGGAAGTATTGCAGGACAGCCCGGATTTGATCCCATTCAAAAAAGGGGAAATAGACCCGTTGTTCGATGTGCTTTACACTTCTTTACATTCTTAAAAAGCTTTTTCAGGGCTCAGCTGGGGTAGGTTTCAAAGAATTCCTTCGGCGACATTCCCTTGATCTTTTTAAAAGCCCTGTTAAAGGTAGCCTTGGAATTGAAGCCCGAGTCAAAGGCGAGGGAAAGGAGGGTGTATTTATGGTTGTTGAGTCGGTACAGGCGGATAAATTCCTCAATCCTCAGGCTGTTGATGTAGTCATTGAAATTCTGCTTAAAATCCTGGTTGATTGTAGCCGAAACCCTTGCGGTATTGGTTTGAAGGTGCTGGCTCAATTCCTGCAAGTCGAGGTCCGGGTGCAGGAAGAGGCGATCTTCCTGCATCAGGGAGTTCAGCTTTTTGGCAAGGGCCGATAGTTCCTGATCCTTTTTTTCAGTTTCATTCTGAGCTGTATCGATAAAATTTTCAGATGTAGCTTGTTTTGTAGGCGGGACAAAATGAATACGCGCAGGCTGAGGTTGGGCAAAACCCGTGAGCCCGATGTACAACGCCACAGCTACCAGGGCAAGGTTCCACCACCAGTCCTGGTAAAAATCCAGGTCCATAAAGGTGTCCAGAACATTCATAACCTCCCGGAACAAAAGCCAGAAAATCATGGCATAGACAAAATTCCGGAACCATTTAAAATTTATGAGTTCTGTATTGCTGAACTGGTGGATAGCCCAGGCGCGGTATTTTTTATAAATCCCCAGGCATTTCGCCAGGTAATAGATATAGGAAGACCATAAGACAAAACGCAGTATATAGCCCATTATCTCGTTATAGAGGGCTTCCTGCCTGTGCAGGACGGCTTCAGGCCCCTGAATAAATGCGGAAATTTCATATACAAAATAGAGCAGGTAAGGGGCAAAGTGCCAAAGGTGTTCCCCTTTAAGTTTGAATGCGCGGTTTACCTGGGCCCGGAAATAGAAATACACCATGGGTCCGAACAAAAGGCTCACTCCCCTGGGAAAGCCATTCAGTTCGTTCCAGAGGAAATTAATGCCCGCAAAACCAAAAGTGTAGTCCTGCAGTTCCATGGCCAGGATAAACATGATCCACCCCAGCAGTTTATCCGAGAGGCGTTGTTCTTTAAAACCCCTGATATTGAAAAGGACCCACATCAGCAGGCTGAAAAAGTATCCGATTTGCAGCGGGGTGGTATATAAGGACATATTTGTGGTTTCAAACCAAAGATGGGGGCTTTTTGGAAAGGAAAGCCCCGACAACTTAGGAATTAGTCAAGTTAATTATCTTTTTTTGATATTCCTGACAAGTTTGGCAATGTCAACCTTGTCTCCATCGCTTATATTTTCGTCCACGGTCATGATCAGGATTTTTGATAGGCCTTTTTTATAGTAGATTTTCTGGCCTAATGCCAAAGAAACGCCACTGTTTGAAACAGGTGAAAGATTCGGGTTCATAACACCCGGAATGATCAGGGGGATGGATTTTAATGAGGAATTGTGAAGGGTAAAGCTTTTTCTCTCGACATCCGTTCCGGATACGGAAGCAGGTTTGCGTTCTACAAAATGCAGTGTGATCGAAATATCCCTGGAAGAGGTGTTTTTTAATTTTAGGATGTTGCCTTCTGCCACATATAAGACCGCATTGCCCATTGGCCCCAGACCAAATCCACTGACCTGTTTCCGTGAATTCTTGTCCAGGACTTTAACATTGACCTGTTTTCCCGATTTGTTGACCAGTTTTACATTATAGTTTGCAAATTCTTCATAGGTCCGTTCTACGGACTGCCCGGCGGGAATTTCAACCTTTTCTTTTGCAGACATCTGAAAGCCGGCAAAAAGAAGCCCAAGTACTAATACTAATTTTTTCATCTTAATTAAATTATAGGTTTATAAAATGGATCCACCTCTTTGTGAATCTCAGGGCCAAAGTAGACAAGAGCTGTTTCACAATCGACCTAAATCATGATTTGAGACCTCCGAGATGAAGAGTTAGGGGTCTCAGATTATTTGAGACCTTATCCGCAAACTCTGGAACTTGGCAACGATTAATTTATTAGATTACACTTTGATGAAACTCAAAATTATTTTTGCAGTATTGGCCCTGTGTGGAATTTTCGGTCTACACGCCCAGAATGAATTCAGGGCGCAAATCATTGACCATGAAACGGGTGATCCGCTCTTCGGAGTCACCGTGCTGATACCCGAGCTGAAAATGGGGGGAACTACTGGAGAATCGGGTGAAATAACTATAGATGGCATACCCGATGGCGAGTTTACGATGCGCTTTAGTTATGTAGGCTACCAAACCCTAGAGCGTTCATTCAGGTTTCCCCTCGTAGCCGACCAGGGAAGGCTCGTTATAGAACTACACGCCACATTTGAGGAAATGGAACAGGTAACCGTTACCTCTACGAGAAGTACCCGATCCATAGAAGATATCCCTACCCGGATCGAGTTCATTGCAGGGGAGGAATTGTCAGAAAAGGGCAATATGAAGCCCGGCGATATCCGGATGCTCCTCAATGAGAGCACAGGGATTCAAACCCAGCAAACTTCGGCTACCAGTTACAATTCCAGTATTCGGATCCAGGGATTGGATGGGAAGTATACCCAGCTCCTCAGGGATGGGATGCCGCTGTATTCAGGATTTTCAGGAGGCCTCAGCCTGATGCAGATTGCCCCTCTGGACCTCAGACAGGTTGAGGTCATTAAAGGAGCTACTTCTACGCTTTACGGAGGAGGTGCAATTGCCGGCCTGGTGAACCTCATAACCAAAATGCCAGGGGAAGAGTCCGAACTGAGCTTCATGCTCAACGGAACTTCAGCCCTCGGGTTGGATGCAAGCGGCTTTTTCTCCGGGCGCAATGGAAAGGTCGGGACAACGGTATTTGCCTCTTATAACCTGGGAACACCTTATGATCCTGCAGATATAGGCTTAACGGCCATTCCTGATTTTAATCGGTTTACACTCAACCCCAGACTCTTCATTTATTTTAATGACCAAACCACCTTGAATGCCGGGGTAAATATCATTTCTGAAAATAGGGTAGGGGGCAATCTGGAATTTGCCAAAGGGGAAGCGGTTGCGGACCCCTATTTTGAAGAGAACAAAACGGAGCGGATTTCCACCCAAATGCAACTCAGCAGCAAAATGGGTGATTCGAAGCGCCTGGAATTCAAGAACAGCCTGAATTTCTACGATCGTTCCATTGCAGTCCCCGACTATGTTTTTGCAGGAAATCAATTTTCATCCTTCAGCGAGCTGAATTTTTCCTGGGGGGACGATCAAATTGAATGGATAAGCGGGCTGAACCTGTGGACGGATCAGTTCCGGCAGTCTGAAGGCAATCCTGACGAAGATTTGAGTTACTCCAATGCGACCCTGGGAGGGTTTCTGCAGAATACCTGGAATTTGCATTCCCTTTGGACACTGGAAGCCGGGTTTCGACTGGATTATCAGAATCAGTATGGCTGGTTTCCCCTGCCTCGTTTTTCCCTGATGTTCAACCCGGCCTCCACCTGGACCTTCCGCCTCGGTGGTGGTTTGGGGTATAAGACGCCCACGGTATTCTCGGAAGAGGCAGAGCGTTTGCAATTCTGGAACATCAGGCCGCTGGATACAGAGGCGCTCAGTGCCGAACGCTCGGTAGGCGCAAATTTTGACATCAATCACAGAATGCCCCTGTCCCCGGATCTTATAATGACTTCCAACCTGCTTTTTTACTACACTCAGATCCGCGATCCGTTGCAACTTACATCCATAAACGGGTTTTTTGAATTTACCCAGCCAGCAGGTTACGTGGATACACAAGGTGTGGAAGTAAATCTGAAGTGGAGCTACAGGGACCTGAAACTGTTTGTGGGGTATACCTATGCCAACGTCAAAGAGCATTACAACGGGGTAACGTCTGAATTCCCGCTTGTGGCCAAACACCGGCTCAATAATGTCCTGATGTACGAGAAACACGATAATTTCTGGATAGGACTGGAGGCGTATTATTTTAGCCCGCAGCAACTCAATGATGGAACAACGGGCAAATCTTACTGGATTACCGGGGTCATGACCGAGAAAAGGATAGGGGAACACCTTTCCGTTTTCCTGAATTTTGAAAATTTTCTGGACACCCGCCAAACGGCTTTCGACACCATTTTTACGGGAGACTTGAGTGATCCTCAATTCCGGGATATTTACGCCCCGGTTGACGGCTTTGTGGTCAATGGGGGGCTTAAGTTGAACCTGTGAGCAGAGTATACATATTACCCCACCGGTTGCGCGCCTGAAAATACCAAAACCCGATTTTTGGAATTTGGCCCCCCCGATAACTATCGGGGCTATCGGGGTGGTACTTGGGATTTGCTCTGTCAGGAGTATACAATGGCATAGTGCAGGTGTCTCCGCCTGCTATGCTTACTACTTTGCCCTAGACTGTGTCCTGTTACTTTGTGGTTGTAGGACGACAGGCGGTGGAACATAGCAGAAGAAGGAGGAGACTTAACCTTATGGTCATAATGGAATTAGTTGGATTGATCGGTAAATTATATTCACGCCCCTGGAATTATTTGAACCTTGGCAGACGTTCAATTTAAATGCCTAACCTATTATTAATTAGTCTGATTAGTTTCCAGGCCTCTTCCTTCATCAGCCTTGCTTGCACTGAACGGTGTTCGGCAGTATAACTTAATTCTTTAATGTATAGGAGGGTAAGTGGATCATTCAAGATTTTAAATTGATCTAATGAGGCATCCAATTCATCTGTTAGGATCCCGTGATGTTCTATCAAATAATATCTCCATTTTTCGATCTCCTTTAGGGCAATAGATTGTCTTAGATCATTGAAATACCATTCAGAGGAGGTATAATAGCGGTTAATTTCACTCCTTAATGACGTATCCTGAATCATTGAAAAATATCCGGTATTCTTTAATTCCTCATATGCTTCTGAGTTTGTTCTCATTAGAGGTTGAAAATGTAAATAATCAAAGGCTCTTTGAATAATTTCCGAACTATCATTATCTGGATCATCATCGATATGCAGAGACAGGAGGGCAAGAATGAGTGTCGGATTTGAAATGGAGTCAGAGTTAATATTCTCATAAAACTCCTTGTCATGAATTTGAAATTTTATGCTTTTTGACCCCGTTTTAGCTCGACCACCTTCCTTGGATTTTATTTCGGACATATTTTCAGTTAAGTAGTAGAGGCTGCGGAATCTAAAAAGGTTAACGTTTTCAAGTCCTCTAAGGTCTATTATATCTTTTTTTAAAGAGTTCTTTAGCTCAAAGAGGTAATTGTTTAACCGATCCCTCTCCTGCCTTTGCTCATTCCAGTTGTCCACCTGCAGCGCAATCAGTATTCCAATCACCACCAACAGGATTTCTCCAATGGCATATAGCAGGTATTTACTGATTTTGCTATCAATCAAGAGACGTTGGCGTATTTGGCGGAAAAAGCGGAGCATGGGTTGGTTGTTGCTCCTTCAAATTACAAAAAAAGGGCTAAAGCCGTGTTAAACTATAAAATACCAAAAGGTAGCCCCTTTGGAATTTGGTGTTTCGAATATACTTTCCATAAAGTAATCCGAAAATTACTAACAAGCCTTACTGATAATCCTTTAAGGATAAGCAAATAATTGATTTGTAGCTTGAACCAGCCCGTGGAGCTACTAGATTTTAGTATCTTCAGACCAGCATGGACTTTAAGAAGTACTTCGAGGAACTCAAAAGGCGGAAGGTATTCAAAGCTGCCGTGGCTTACCTTGCCGTGGCCTGGGTACTTATTGAAGTCGCCTCGTCTGTCCTGCCCGCTTTTGACACACCTCCTTTAGTACTGAAGGCTCTGATCATAATGCTTGCCTTGGGATTCCCGGTCAATCTTGTCTTTTCCTGGGTTTATGATGTAACGCCCGGCGGCCTTAAGAAAACAGAGAATTTGCCAGACTCTAAAGCCCCATCACAGATCAAGGGGCGGCGCCTGAACAGGGTGATAATCGGCTTTTTGTCCATTGCCGTTATCCTTTTGCTGTTCAACCAGTTTGGGAGTTCTGAGTCAGAATCAGATAAGACACCGAATACGCAAATAAATTCGAATAATACTTTAAAGTCTATTGCCGTGATGCCCTTCAGGGATAACAGCCCGGCGTCAGACCATGAATGGCTCGCCTCGGCACTTGTAGATGTTATAAATAATTCGCTGAAAAACATAGAAGGGCTCAGGGTGGTTATAGGACCCTCGGCGGCTTATTTGGAGAGCACCAATTCCACCCCGGAAAGCCTTGCTGAAAACCTCGAATTGACACATTATTTGGAAGGAAGTGTCATACGTATTGGAGATAGGGTCAGAATCATTGTTACTTTAATATCAAATGATGATTTTTCCCAGCTTTGGTCCAGGAATTTTGACGAGGATATGACATCCATAAATGAAATTATTGACGAAGTAGCCACCTTAGTTGGGCGTGAACTCAATTATGAGTTTAACCCCTCAGAGATCAGGATCCCGGCCGCCGAACGAACATCAAATACACAGGCATGGGATCTATTGCAAAAAGCCAGGTATGAAGGAAGTAAGGTTATCGGGGCAGAACCCGCTATTGTAAGAGAATATCTCGAAAAGGCGATTGAACTGGATTCCTCATTCTACGCAGCTTACGTCGATTTGGGATATCATCTGATCTCCCAGTATACATGGGACGGGGGGGAATTGCCAGATGATTTCTACGAAAACATCGGAAAAGCAAATGCATTATTTGAATTTGTTATTAAAAAGGCACCCACCTATGGTATGGCCTACCTTCACCTGGCCATCAGTAAGATTTGGTATGAACAGGATCTCAATGCCTACGCTCTGTATATGAAAGGCGTGGGATTAACTCCCAAACTAAGAGGCAGGGGGAACTTGTTTTTGCCGGCATTAGGGGAGGATCCCGAAAAACATTATCAGTGGGCAATGGCTGGCATAAGGGAATCGCCATATGAGCCAAGTTCCTGGACCGCCAAGGGCCTGGCGGAATATTTCAACGGAATGCATGATGCTGCGATACAGACCTTAGAAGAAGCCATGGCCATGGAAGCGTTTAAAAACGGTGTCATCCAGGGTACGGCCGTACGTGTTTTTTATGCATTGGAAAAGTACGAGAAGGTTATCAATACAAGCCAATCGTATTTTGATCAGGTACCTGATTTAAGACCTGGCCGAATCCTGGGTTACCTGGCTGCTGCGCACTACAAACTTGGACATCTGAAGGAATATGAATCCCTGATGGGAGAACTGCAAATACAGGCTTCTACCTCCCCTATAGGTAGTCCTTCTTTCCACCTTGCCATGGTGCATGCCCAGACAGGAGACCACGATGCCGCTTTTAAGTGGCTTGACAAGGCCCGGGAGGATAAAGAAGTGGAGCTGTTCTGGCTGAAAGTGGAACCTCCATTCGAGCCCCTGCACGATGATCCCCGATGGGAGCAATTAATGGAGGAAATGGGGTTTAATGATATTCCTAAAGGACCCTATTAGGCTGATAGTTGGTTTGCTAAATGATTGATTCCTGAGATTTGGTCCCCCCCCCCCGATAACTATCGGGGCTATCGGGGTGGAATTTGCTCTCTCAGGAGCATTTTTAAGGGTTCTCTTATAAACTTAAGACTTTGCCTCCTTTTGCTATGCCGTTTTTGGTAGACAGGCGGTGGAACTTAGCATTAGAAAGAGGAGGCTAATTCGTTTTGTCATGGGGTTTGGCGGAAGAAGCGGAGCATGGGTTATTTCTGGTTTATAGTTTTATTATAAATCTATTTACTGCGTTGAGACTCTATTTCATCGATAAGCCAATTAACTTTTTCTTGTATGATCTTTAATTGGATTATGGAATGCGTAGTTAGGAAATTTACGTTCCCGCACTGCAGTTGCAGCTCAGCATAAGATTCTTCTAAGCGAACAGGGTCAATAATTGTAAGTTCCAAATCAGAATTTACAAAAAAGCCTACTTCTCTTTGAAGAAAGGGGAATAATACGTTGTGGAATTTTATGTCAATTACATCATCAACATTTTCATACCTGGGGCACCAATAATCGTATAAGTCGATGAGATCAGACTTAATCTTTTCCGAACTAATAAGGTCAATTCCTTTATTGGATACCAGTGAATTATACGTCCCGTACTTTGGAAAAAAACTATATGCCCCATTGTGTACATCGAAAATTAATTCCGAGATTTCCCTGTTCGAATGCTCGTCCAACAGTTCTTTGGCACTTGAATTTAGAATGGTGTTTTGAGCGTTGAGACTTTTGGTTTGAACATCAATGATCCGCACCAGTTCTAGGGAATCCTTACGCAAGCTAGTTAAGAGGACAGCGTAGGTCTGTATTTCTGCGGCCTTCAATTCTTTTTTATTGGTCCAGTCATCCACCTGCAAGGCGATCAATATTCCAATCACCACCAACAGGATTTCTCCAATGGCATATAGCAGGTACTTGCTGATTTTGTTATCAGTTAAAAGGCGTTGGCGGATTTGGCGGAAGAAGCGGAGCATGGGTTGGTTGTTGCTTTCTCAAATTAAGAAAAAAGACCTGAATCTGTGATAACGTATAAATAAGTTTTAAATGACAAGTTCCAAATGTCATTGGAATTTCCCAGCAATAATTAACAATTCAGCTCGTTATGCAAGTTGTAACCGTATCAGCCAATCTACAATGAAACAAATTTCTCTTTTTCTTCTGACAGTTTTGATTTGCCTATCCTGTACAAAGGAGACTATAATTCAAGGTCAACCCGGGCCCCAGGGAATCCAGGGAATCCAAGGTGTCAAAGGGGATGCTGGAGAAGATGGACAGGATGGTCAGGACGGAAATAATACTGTTGTTTCTGCAGTGACAATTGACCCTGGAACAACCTGCCTAAATGGTGGGTTTGAGATATTCTTTGGATTGGACATTAATAAAAATGGTCTGCTCGATCAAGATGAGGTTGAGGGTTCCGAAATTGTTTGTAACGGCCAAAATGGTACGGACGGTCAGGATGGCACGGATGGACAAAACGGATCTGATGGGATCAACTGCTGGGACACTAACGGAAATGGAGTGAACGACCCATCTGAGGATGTTAACGGCGATGGAGAGTACAATGGATTAGATTGTCAGGGTGAAAGCGGCGATACTATTGTTAATCTAAATGGAGTTTGGACTACAGATGAAGTTTTACAAGGATCACCGATACAATTGACTTTATCCAATTCATTGTTTGTTCCCAGTGGCACGAATGGTCGAGATACCTATTATGTTGATATTCTTTACGATAACAGACTGGCCGAACAAGTAAGTTTTGTTGCCACCACCAGTGGTATATTCAGAATGGACCCAGTGGCGGTTTTAATAGGGACTGACAGGGTAATTGAAGGACTGGAATTTGAAAACTTTGGTTTGGTAAACGAAAGGCTTTATGTACTTATCAGGAATCCAAATCCAAGTAGTTCAAATCCGCTAGTTGTATATTTTGAGGGGTATTTGACTAGAAATTAAGAAACTCGTGTTAAACAAAACTATAAGCCCGATTTAATCTACGCTAATTTCTACAGACTGATCTCGTACCTGAAAATGCCAAAACCCTGCTTCTGCTGACTGCCAACTGTCACTGCCTGCTTCAAGAACAGGAATAACTTCGCTTCGCTCGTTGTTCCTGACCGGTCCCTCGCCTGAAAATAAAAAACCCGCTCCAATCGGAGCGGGTTTTGGCGCTTTAAGTGGTACCTCCAGTTATTGAACCTTTTTATAGTTAATAAGTCGTTAAATAATATTTAAAGCTTATTAAGTCAGTAAATACAGCATTTATTATCTTTATATATAGGTCAAAATTTGTTTTACTTATCTATTATTTGTCAACTATATTGTCAACTTGAATGTCAACCCTATCTCACACTTTCAATCTAAAGAAGCCAAAAGGCGAAAAAGAAACATTGATTTTGTTTTCTTGTTATTTCAAATACGAGGAACGAAAATTTGTTTATTCCACAGGCGAATGCGTCAGCCCGAAAAATTGGGACTTTAAGAAGCGACAACCTATAAAACGTGGCAAGAATAAAGCTCCATTTGCAAGTTCCATTCAGGGGCAACTTAATCGTTATTCATCGAAGTTTTATGAGGTTCAGGCACGATGTAAATCATATTCTCAAGATTTTACTTCAAAGTTACTAAGAGAAGAATTTGACAAAGAGTTTAAGAATGCACCTTCCGGTAAGAATATGTTTTACAAGGCATACGATGAATTTATGCAGGAAAAGATCAAGGAACAAAAGTGGTCTGTCAATACCATTAAACGCTACCAGAACATTAGAAATATACTACAGGATTTCGAGAGAGAAAAAGGTTTTAAAATTACATTTAAAGCGATAAAAAAGCGGTTTCACACAGAGTTCACAGATTACTGCATGAAAGACCGTCAGCATGCAACAAATACGCATAGACGAAATGTAGGCTTATTTAAGACATTTATGCGCTGGGCATTTGATAATGGGTATACCTACCAAGACGATTTTAGGCAGTTCGAGAGAATGCAAGAAGCATTTACAGAAAAGGTCGCCCTTAAAGCTGATGACTTGTCGGCAATAATGAACTATAAGCCAAGCAAGCTTAGGTTGGAGCGTGCAAGGGATGTATTTGTTTTTGCATGTTCTACGGGAATGAGGTTTGGAGAATTAAAACTTATTGGCAAGCATAATATCAAAGATGGATACATAATGCTTAAAGAGGAGAAGGGATCTACTAAAAAACCTCGTGAAATCCCCTTGAATAATCTTTCGGAGATAATTCTAAGGAAATACGACTATTGTCTTCCTCTAATTGCAAACCAGAAACAGAATGAGTATATCAAAGAGGTTTTTGAAGAGGCTGGATATAATCAGGAAACTGAAAGGGTTATAGTAAAAGGAAAAACCATTGTGCGTGAAAAGATCCCGTTCTACGACCGAATATCAACGCATACAGCGCGAAGGACTTTTATAACAATGATGAAGAGAAAAGGTAAAAGCGACAAGCTCATTTCCAAGATTACAGGACATAGTGACCTGAAGACTCTTAACCAATATTATCAAGTTGATCAAGAAGCTAAAAAGGAGGCGGTTGGCGATGTGTTTAATGATATTATTAACCCACTAAGAAAAGTCAATTGATGACTGATCATTATGAATTAAATGCCATTAGTAGAAGGATTGAGGAATCCATAGAACATCACTATAGCATTGTGAAAATACTAAATCTTCTTCAAAGTGGAACTCTGGATCATATTTACAATACAGACAATATTTTTGAAGAAAATAAAAATACTTACGATTTCTTAAAGGAGTCAAATAAAAATACTGGAGCATGGTTGGATAATAAAAATCTAATTAAGGACCTAGTGCAATTAGCAAATAAACAATCAATTATAAATACTAGGCTTATTTATCTTTTGCTCAAGGTTGAAGGCGTTTTAGATCAGTTGGAAACTTTCATGGAATCTAAGCAGAAGTATATGCTTAAAGAGAAGGCTAATTTATCCAGTGTAGAAATTGAAAGTGAACTAAAGAAAATAAGGTTATCAATTAACCTGTCAATTGAATATCAAAAGTTTTGGGTTTTTCTTTCACAGTTCATTGAACCTACCGTGTTGCAAAACAATTCTATTTATAGGAGGAATGATAGTGCCACTGAATACCCATATATTGTTAAGAAAGAGGAATTTCTTAAAAGAAACAATATAGAAAACAAAAGCCAGCCTAGATTACGTGTTGTCGCCCTTTACTGTATTTATTCAGGTATCTCTGTTAGAATTGATAATTTGGAAACTGTTCGAAAAAAACTATCACACATAATTGGTTCAAATACAAAGGCAACTAAACTCCCCCAATTATATGCTGAATATGCATCATCTGATCGAAACTCTGATAGAGGAGAAAGGAAGAACAAGAACCACCAAAGAAACCTAAAAGAGGTAATTGAATTGTTGGGAAATGACAATTTGATTGAACCCCAACGGAAGGCTATAAATGAATTAGCGAACTTCGAGAAAAAGTTCTTATTGTAAATTCGTAACCGGTTACAACCGGTTAGCTCCTACCACTAATTGTAGTTTCATCCTCGATTAACAAATAATCGAAGTTATGGATTCTACAATTTTTTTTACGCCCATTTTAAACGAAATAAGATCTCTAAAGAAGGATCTAACCCTTCTTCTCGATAGGGTTCCTGAAAATCAAGAGATCAAAAGGTATACACCGAAGGATATAGCAGAGAACACTCCTTTAAGTATTCAGACTGTTTGGGCAATGATAAAGGATGGCCGGATCAAGGCTGAGCGGATAGGCAGGAAATATCTTATTACCCAATTGGAGTTTGACCGTGCCTGTCAGGAGGTGAAATCGCTTAAATACAAGCGATAAAATGAAAACTATCCTCCTTTCAAACATAGAATATCATTATCTGCTGAACGTCGGTGGAGATCCTCTAATTGCTCTTTTTGCAACTTTTAGGTGCCATAAACCAGGCGTTGTCTATGAGACAGAGGGAAAAAAAGGTGCATTATCATTATTGAGAGCTAGAACAGGTCTTTCAAGGGCAATTGTAGAAAAATATACACCATTGTTAATAGAACATGGCTTAGTTGATATTCATTACAATGGCAATGTGGCTATTAGAGGGCGTAACTGGTCAAGAAGGAACCTGCCCTTTATTCAATACAACAAATTAATCCCCATACAAATTGGTCCAAAATTTACTGACACACAGTTATATGCCGCATTTGTTAGGGTACATTCTAATATCACAGAACAAAAAAGCCGGATTGGAAGGAAGGCTGAACAGATTAAACTGTTAAAGGAGAAACTTAATGGCACTCTTAAAACCCAGGCTGATTATAAGCGTTCTGAAAGGCTACTTCAGCAAGGTGGATTAAAGACCATTAAATCCCGCTACCTGTCAAACAGCACGATTTCCAATCTAGGCTTTTACAAATTACTTAAAAATGAAGAAGGGAGTACCGAAAACCATAAGAGAATTGGGCACTATTTCAAAAAAAGGCTACTAAAAAGAGGTTTAATTCACCAATGCAGAAATGTACAAAGGGTTTCCAGGTTAAAATCTCGAGTGGGATTAGAAGAGTTGGTGCTCTCAGAGTCTTATGGGGGCTTTTTTATAGGTAAAACAGGAATTTATTATGAAACATCTCCTAGAATAGAACTAGGTACTTCTCCTTTAGTAGGTAACAAAAAAAAGCAAGTTTAGGGATGGATATTAAATCACTTCAAAAATTCGGAATCAAAACAAATGATGGGGTATATGCAACTCATAAACAAATTGAGTTATTATACTGTGTGCCTAAAAGAACCTTATTGGATAACATTAGGAATCTGCAGGAAGATGGACTAATTAACGGGGCGAAAATCCGCACAGTTGCGAGAGACGGAAAACAAAGGCTACAAGAAGTTTTTACTCTAGAAGAGACCATAGCAATTGGATTGCGTTTGAGAAGCGAAATGGCCATTAGGTTGCAACAGTATGCCACCCAACTAGTAACAGAATCCATAAAAAAACTCAAAGAAGATAAACGATTATTGGAATTAGAGCTGAGCTATATGTGGAATAAATCGGACAACGAAGATTTATTTTGAGTAGGAATGTTTTTACGAAGCTCTTATAATGAAACAATAAAAACCGTGGGTATAAAATCTTGAAAAATTCGTATGGAAAAAGGTTTACAAAAGATGGCAGATTTTGCCGCTATTAAAACGGTTAAGGATCTTCATGATTATTTAGAAGATACCCAAAATGATAATGATGCTTTAGGAGAGTATTTTATTGAAAAGCTTAATGAGGCTTACAGCGAAAAGAACGGGACCGAAAGTGAATATGAAGATTTGTTGGTTTCATTAGAGGAATGGGAGAAGAAACAGCAGGCAGCATTAAAAGTCAGAAACTCAACCTATGAAGCCAATTACCAAATTATAGGTGCTTGCATACATAACCACATTATAAACAATGTAGGCTTTCCAGGGGTAACAACAATACAGCGAGAAACTGGTCTTTCCCGAACCACTATTTATAGGCATTTAAAATTAGACGATTTCGGGGCTTATGATAAATTGGTAAGAGGAAAGCATGAACTGATGGTTAAAAAGGCACTAGAGCATCTTTATTACATTGGTGTGGTTGATAGAAACGCAGGTGCCTTGAAGACGTTTATTGAACTTACAGGATTTTCCCAAAAATCATCAGCGACCAACATAAACAACTATATCCAGATAAATAATCTAAAGATTACTAGAGAAGAATTTGAACAGCTACCAAAGAAAACAACAAAACAGATTGAAGATTTAATTCTTATTGAGCTAATTAAAAATAAAAATCAGCAATAACAGGTGCAAAATAATTAGAGAATATGCCAGAATTGATATTTGCTCTAACGCTAATCAATAAGGTTAGGCAATTCAACCATTTAAAGCCGTAACAAAAAACTAAACTTGCGTATTTTTAATATATTGGAGAAATTAGAAAAACAATGGGCCGTCTTACTATCATAGTCTTATATACATGTTTACTTTCATTTAATTCTTCTTTCGCTCAATTATATATTCATTCCCCAAGTATTGCTAAAAATTATGATGTTCCAAGATTTCAGTTTTGGTTATCAAAATCTCGGGAGTGGAAAGTTCCGATGGTCAGTTTTAGTTGCGAGGGTTTTGATTGCGCTCAAACAACCGGATATAGTGATAGTAATATTTTGCCGGTAGGATATTTGCGAAAATATACCACGGAGAAAGAATTTGAAATTAAAATATTCAATAAGGAAGCCAAGGAATTGTTAGAAAATAAGTTTCTTGGAATTTCTCCTTTAAGTTCACCAAGAAAGATTCTAAAGAGAAATTACGATCCTGAGGTGTTAAAATACTCGATAAAATCATCCCCCGGGAGGATCATAATTCGTCGATTTAGTACCTGGGGAGGAACTTTCAATTCTAAAAAACCTTACAATGAGAAAGAAATATCTAAAATAGCTGTAGAAGCAAAATCTAAGAATATAAAAGGAAAACTACTAAACGAACCATTTACATACGAAGTTTCTCCTATAAATTATTTTGACCATCAAAAGATTTTCAATGTCTCTTTCCCTTTTATTGTTCTTGAAATTAAAGTTCTTAATTCCAAAACTGGACTACTTGAAGATGATTTAAAAATAACCACTCTAGATTCAGAAGGGCTCTTACTAAGTGAAAACCTCTCAGATTTGGTCAATGCACCAGCTTTATCGAATCCTTATTCAGCGACTTTTAGACAAATTGTAAATAAATCGAATCATCCTTTGAAAGATTTTGTTTCTGGTCCTGATTACTCGATGCACATTTATCCAATCGCTCATCTGAACAGAAAGCCTCATTATAAAGAGAACGCAGAAAAAGAGGGTGTTTACTACTACTTTTTAAGGCCCAACCCAAATAGTAAAGTAATTGACCTTAATCTACTTTTTGAAAAAAATGGTTATGATGACTTTTCAAATTTATTTAGAATAGAAATCCAACCGACCGATCATAGATCAAGTGTTAGGCAAATTGAGCGCTTTGAAATCTATCTTCATCAAGACAGTAGAGAAACCAAAGTATTTAAACGAGGTAAAGACATGAAATTAAAGCCTCAAATAAAACAATTAATTACTAATAATTCCAATAGAAAGATCACGGAGAGAGACTTAGAAGAAATAAAGAGTCAAATTCAATCGGGGAAGATACCCGTTGTCTTTCAAGGAATATTTACAGAGCCATTTGCTGATCTTTACCTTACCGAGGAGAATCTCATTTTTATTAATGATATTGGTAATCTTCAGGTTTACAAATTAAAGAATAAGTTTAATCAAAGTATACCGTATCAGATAATAGAGTTGGAAGGGAGCATCCTACAACTTACCATAACCAAAGAGCCAACAGGAGACGGTATGTCAGATAGAATATTTCCTTACAGTATACGATTTAATAATTTGATCGGGGCAGGGGATAAGAAACTGTTAAATTCATTTTCTGATTCTTTAAGTAATATTCATCGTAAAGAAAATTTAACAGGTACTGTTACCAATTGGGAATTCTTTGATAAAGTAAAAAGTGCTCAAGTCCCAACAAAATTTTTTGCTCTTGGAAATATGCCTTGGAGCATTTGGATTTTGAATGAAAGGGACTTGTTATTTTTGGACTTATTCGAAAACCTGAAAACTTATCAATATTCAGGTACAATTAAAAAAAATGGAAATTCTAAGATAACATTTGGCGATTATACAGTAATAATTGAAAATAAGTCAACTGGTTATTATGCCGGAAACGATGCTGGGGCTGATACATATTACTTGCCATACTCTGTTAATATTCTGCCTAATCAAAAAGATAAAAGGGAATTTGAGAAATATGGTCTTAAATATGATGTCGGTGCAGGAGATTTCGAATTTAAACCCTTCGATCAATGGGATTCTTTTTATTCAAAAACCCCGTATGAGAAATTATCTACTGCAAGTGTAAAAAGTCAGTCAGAAAACACAATTTGGGAAATTAATAGTAAAACAGTAAAGAAAAAATTGAACTTCTTTAATCAAGATTAAGAGGTTCAATTAAAGTTCCATTGTAATCAAGAAAATATTGGATTATTCTTGATTTCGAATTTTTTATTGATCTACTATAATCCTCAAATGAATAATGCGTTTCAATACATTTAATATTTCTATTTGAAGCTAAGATTTCGAAGGTTACGTCATACTTCATATCTGCATTGAACTCTTTTGAATAAATGGCTTCAGGAATTATCCAGCCACTTTCTTTGATAAGATTAAATTTCCAAATGGTAAATACCTTAGTCCAAGATCCACGCTGCCCATCTTGAGAATAAGTCAGTAACAAATCGCCTTCCCTCGAGGGATAAAAAGTAGAATTTGAGTATTTACCAAGATCACTCATTGGGGTTGAAATCACCCAATCCTCAATATTAGTTGAAAAATTGTCAAGATTTTTCTTCTGATATGCATAAAATTGAAATCTTTGATTAATACCTCCTTGAACTTCTTGAGGAAACTCTGCTTCGACTATTAATAGCATACCAAATTGGGGAGGATAGTTTAATTGAATGTAAGACTCCAGTAAATGTATATTCCCAGGATTACCTTGGTAAAGATTTCGATTTTGTTCAAAGAATTTATCCGATAGTTTCAGTGAGGATGGAATAGATCGTGAATTATTGACCCATTTAATAGGTTTGGCATCTGTAACGTCACCTCCACCCTCAACTTGATAAATAAGTCTTTTATTAACTCTATTAAATACCTTTAATGAAAATTTTTGATTTTCCGGAAATGCAACAGTTGATCCTGTTATGGCCTGTAAACCGGGATCAAATTCAATTTCTACTTCTATATCTACAGCACCAAAATTACCCGATAGGCCAATAAATCTATTAGATCCTTTTAATCCCCCGTAGACCTCAACCACCTTCAGATCAAGACTTATATTAGTAAGGTCTTCATTAGGGTTTAATTTGGCTGAAAGCATTCCATAATTGAAGCTTATTTCTCCGCTTTTCTCTAATATTTTAAATAGTTCAGAAGAATAACCGGCAGGAAACAATTGGGATATTTGTGTTTTGAAACTTGCGGATGATTGAACAATCTCGTAGTTGCTGGTTATGCCACTTGTGATGATGCTCTGTGAATTACTGGGTATGGGTAAAATCAGAATTAAAGGTATTAATAAAGTGCAAAAAGATTGGATATTCCTCATTGTCTATAAAGAAAGATTTACTTGAAAGGTAATGAATTTGTGAAAATGATAACTGAAAAGTAGGATGTGTACTAGGACATTGCCGAAAGCCAAAAATAGAAGAACATGCATTAGTCGAAATACCTAGCAGACTGGAAATGGTCTCTTGTTAAGCTGCAAAAGTCTATCTTAAAGGAAGTCTGAAGCGAACAGTTTAATTATATTTTGATTATAAGAAAAGAGGAAAATTCAAGAGGCTATTATACAAGATAGTAAGGAAATTCCATCATTTCCATAAATTCAAATTAACAAAGATTTAGCTAGATAGCTATTTTTTTGGATATGTTAATGCAGGTAAATTTCTGAGTAAATAACCTCTTGGCAAAGAGATTAGAGGTATTTAAGACTTTCCCGATTATATCGGGATTTTTTTTAATTCAGATTGGAACATAAATAAAAGTTAATAATCCGAAATCCTCTATATTTTTCATTAAAGTAAGTTTTCTTTTTAATTTAAATTAATAAGTTTATTTTTTGCGGACATGAGCATCAAAATATAGATAGTCTAAATACCAATATGATCAGACTTTTTAAATGATCTAATAATAGGAAAGAAGTGAATTTTAGATTCTTAGCACTAATTATTTTATTTATATCAATAAGTTCTACAGCTCAAAGGACCCCATCAATGTTTGATGTAGTTCCGTACCTCGGAGTTTACAATAACGAACAAGAGGAAATGCAAATTTCAACAGAGGGTAAAGATATTTTAAGCTTTTCTTTCTTGAAGCTTCATAAATATAGCTCATTCGCTAATCTTAAATATAAACTTAGGTTGCAAATACCAATTAGCTCATTGAAGTTGTCCGAAGACTCCATTGCTTTAGAGGGATTAGGATACATTAACGACTGGGATTATATAAATTCATCTGGGGTGAGCTTACAACTTAATTGCGACCGTGTGCCTTTTCAGATATTCCTTACACGTGTAAACCAAGGCCAGGGAACATTAATTAGATACTTGATTTTCATTGATAGTTTCGGAAGTCATTATTATGATAATGAAAATAGAAATGGTCCGCATAGATCCCATAGTGATATATCACGAGTTACTTTACAAGGGGAAGTTATTTTAAATATTAAGAAAAAATGAATGCTTTTCGCTTAAAATAACCAGTTAAAACTTTACAGTTCAAGTGACGTTTTACTCAATTTAGAAGCTTTTCCATTTGCTTTTTATTTTGGGGAATTTTACTCTTTATCTCTTGCATTTTCTGGATTTCATTTTTTAATTCAGAAAGGCTCTGTTCAATCTTGGATATTTCAACATCAACTTCCTTTACTGCCTTAATTAGAGCATCATTTTTACCTTTTGCAGCCGTCCCTCTCATGTAAATGAAGACATTCCCCGAAGAACCAATTTCCCTGAAATCTACTTCGAATTTAAATAGAAGGTTACACTCTGGGTAAATTTGCTTAGCCTTTTTTAGTAACTCATATTTTGTATTATTCACGGCTTTTTCCTGAATATTACTTTTGGCGAAAGCATCATCAGCTGCTGTTTCAATAGCGTAGCCAATGGCACCAGCTGCGAACCTGTCACCTGAAGATTGAGCGCCAAATCTTTCTACAAGTCCAATATCAACCATACCCAAGGGTTCTGCCTCATGCAATTCAATATTGAATATTTGGATGTGCTTTATTTGAGTGGATTCCCTCTCTTCCACATTTTCATTAAGTGTCATGAGAAGATTTTTATATTCCTTTTGCTTAGCTCTTAAAAAACTTTCAAAGCGTTCATAAATACTTTCTTGCCCTTTAAAGTCACTCATCTTCCAGGTTTCCTTTCTAAATTTCTCTGGAAGAAGATTGTTCAGATTGTTTATATGTATAGGTTCTAGTTCTTTATCGCTAAAAAGACTCATATGCTGGATTTAATATACACAAGGAATATAATGAAGTTTTTCAATTTACGTCTTGGTGCGATAGCTAGGTTCGAATGTTGGGATAGAGTTTCTCTGCATACTACTTGCAGAGTAAGATTATAGATTAGCATCGTGTTTGATGCTTTTCTGGACTTCCCTGGCTAAATGCTGGGGTTGTTCATTTTGATTCAATTGCTCTGAAAATGATACAATTTCAGCGTAATCATTTCGTTATAATAAAGTATGACCTTGAATACCATGCAGATTAAAAATATAACCAGCTTGTCGTGATTTACGGAGATTTCGGTAATAGATTTTTAGCTTATATAATTGACTATTTGATTATTGCAATTCCACTCTCATTCATATGGTATTTTCTTTCAATGCCAATACCTGAACCAAATTTTCAATTTTATGTCTTTGTATTCTTTCTAAATCCCATTGGTTGGATTTCGGGTATATTATATTACGGGATAATGGAAAGCGGATCAAAACAAGCAACCTACGGAAAGCAAGTAATGAATCTAAAAGTTGCCGGCACAAATGGAGAGCCTCTTACGTTTAGAAGGGCCGCTGCTCGAACATTAAATAAATTTTTCTCGTCTTTCTTTTTACTAGGATTCTTAATGTTTTTTCTTAACAAGAAGAATCAAACTTTTCACGATTGGCTTACCAATTCTGTAGTCATTCAGCGAGCCTCTTAAGAGTAGCTTTTATACAAAACTAAAATTGTAAAAAGAATATTAATTATTAGAATAGTTAATTGTTTAAGAACTTTTCCCTGGCTCATTATTTGGTTTCCTTCATAGGTAATAGATTAATAAAATTTCGCTAGGTATAAAAGGAGAATATTTAAACTTATTTGATTCAAACGATATTATTATATGGCTATTTATCAAACAACTAAATGTGGTAATTGCGGGAAGAATTGGGAATTTATGACGTATGGTGAAGATAGTTACTGTGGCCCTCCGATCATTAAATGTGCCTATTGTAAAGCGTTAAATAAGACTAGGATGCAACTGTATAGTGACATGTCGATCCATAAGCGAGTTTTGTTTTGGATGGGGCGAGGAGTAATCAAACCTTTGTTTGGTCTGATTGGAATATTTATGGGCTTATTCCTCATTTATATGATGTTTTTCAATGTGGATGAGGCGACCAGAATTGCAAGGGAAGAGAATATGAAAGATATTACAAATTGGATCCTGGGAATTATTATTGTCCCAATTATCACCATAGGTCCTATCTGGTTTGGAGTATCTAGCATTCGAGACTCCTTTAACACTTATAAAGATGTAAAGCTGATGGAAAAAATATTCCTAGAGCAAGGAGGTTTTTTTTGGAGTAATCAGCAATATGGGGGATAGAAATATTATCCTTACTTTAAGAAAATTCTTGATTGGAATAAACAAAAGTTTCCCTAATTGCTATTTAAAAATGGAACTTTACTAAATAAATAAATAGTGTCAATATTGATATTGAGACGGAAAGTTTTAAAAAGAACATTCCTAAATTATTATAGTAATATTTCCTTACTCTTAAGTTCTCAAGCCAAGTATCGAGTTCTTCCAAACCATTAATCTTATGCCTTTCATTATTGCGATTCCAGGCATCTGAAAATTTTCGGCTATTATTTCTCCATGCATGAAAAAAATGATTGACAAAAATTATCCATGTTGAGGTATTAATACTGGGTGGTCTTAGGGTATTCAAAAAGAAAAAAACAGATAAGAGTATTAGAACAAGAATTATATAACATATTTCTGCGGGAATATCTAACAGAGTAAGAACACCATTTAAATATTCATTTGAAGTCAATAAAATTCCATACGAGGCTAGTATAATCGAAACTTTTGTGTCTACTAGGGCAATCCTAGATTCGTTCTGTTGAATAAACACTTCGCAATTGGCTTTTCTACTGTTATTTTTATCTGAATAGTCATTTAAAAGTTGCCTTATTTCTTTTTTTTCTTTTCTGACCTCTTTAAGGATATACTCAAATTCTTTTTTTTGATTCTTATAATCAGATTTAGAATGTGACATGAATGATAATTTAGGTGAATTGAATAAAAGCAGAATTAATAATTTACCCCTTTTCTTTATTTTTTGATTTACGTCTTTCTTCTCTAGCTTTTCGCTTTGCTTCCCGTTCAGCTTCTTTTGCTTGGCGTGTTTTATAGTCTTCAATTGCTTCTTCAAGATATCTACGTTGCATTAAACGCTTTCTCATTTCAGAACTAAATGCAACAACAAAGCTTCCTGAAGTCCCTTCAAAATTAAATTGAGGCATACCTAAAGCAGACTGAGCGTATGTAACCTTCCATTCTCCTAACATTACAGAGCCTCCTGTTTTAGATTTTTGTCTTTCTTCCATCCAGTCGCTAAGAGCATTTAACTCTTCATAAGAAGCTTCAAATTCAATATTATGCGTCTCGGTTTCATATGCCATAAAAATATTATCGGACCCCGTTGCTTGCAGATCTGATATTATCCACCTTAAAGACAATTTATCCGTTCCTAATTCACGAACAAAGGCATTTATATTCCCAACCCGACCAATATTTATTTCTTGGTTTTCCGATTTTTCGAAAGTAATTTGTCCAAAGGCGGAAGGAATAATAAAACCAATAATCAATACTAACTTTATTGGTTTCCAAAAGGCTGTCTTAAACATATTGTATTATTTATTCTAAAAGGTTATGAAAAAAGAGTTGAAGTTCCAAGAATTCGCAGAAAAAGAACTAAGTAAGTGTCGAAGATATAAGGGCCTTTGGAAGACAGCGACCAATCCAGCTATTAAAAGCAAGGCCTTCTTTGCCTGGTGTATCAAGAGCTTTCAACTACAGCAAATACACATCTACTCATCTGAGCCTATGACGCCATATAATCGCTACAGTATGAATGAATTTGTTGGGTATTTCTAAACTGAACTGGCTCTAAGTGCAATCCTCAAAAAGGAAATTAAGAAGAGTAGTGCAACAATTATATGTGGAATCGCAATAAACTAAACTTTCACCATTGGTACTAACTATTGGTCCCTTTGAAATATCGATAATCCTCCACATGACTTGATAATACCAAGATTACAAACTGCTGTTGTCTCAATAATTTCTCTTTTAAAAGAATATTCTCCCTCAAATAACTTATTTATTGGCTTATAAACTCCACTAAAAGAGAAGGTATATTCAGTAAGTGTAGTTGTAAGATCTGTACATGAACCAGTAACTTCATTTGGACCTGCGATACCACTCCATTCTATTAAGATATTGCTTCCGTCAAAGGTATAGGTTCCCTCGCCAGGTGGTAGTATTAAACCTCTCTTTCCCTCAGTTCCTTGGACCGACATCTCATCAGAATTAAGTATAAATGCCGGAGGCAATTGTAAAGAAGATAAACTTCCATCCCCTGTAACACAATCCAAGCCTCCTGATCCCAATAAAGGTATTCTCCATACCCCGGATAAGTCTAAACAATCCCTTGCCTCTACTATATTCCCAGACGCATTAAAACATAAATCAGTAATTGAATTAGAGGCTATCCATTGCGTTCCAAAGATTGTGGTATTAGCGCCGTTGGCAATTACTCCAAAAGCTGTACTTACAAAATTCCAATGTTTTAAAAATCGAAATAACCATTTATTATCTAACGGTATTTCGGAAACACAATTACCAATTATGCTTTCTGCTTTACCTAAAACTATGTCTGCAGCTTGTAAGAGGACGCCTATATCCTTAGTATCCGAACTAATTTCAGAACTACTTTGAAGGGCACTAATAGAAGCAATGACGATATTGGCAGCACAATTAGTAGATTCAAGAAAGGGAAATACGGTCACTAAAAGATTATAGCAAAATTGTCCTAAGTTGTCATAGAATGCTTCTTCATGCTCTGTACTACCATCATTTGTCCCGGGTTTGCCTGTTCTAAATTTAAAGGTAAAATCACCATCTCCTGGCAAGGTGTACTCTTTATCAATTGGATCACCTATAGAACCCCCGCCACCTTGAAAAAGCTCGGATAAGGAAGAAGGTACGATTTGGACGCCTTCTACCTTTATTTTATCAATTCTCGCTCCATCTTTATAAATTCCTATTGTTGTATTATACACATTAGGAACATCGCCTTGTCCGGCGTTAAAAACAAAATTCCTACCTGCTCTTGCCATAAAAACAGGCAATTCATCATTATTTATACTAGAACGAGACGAGGAAGACTGAAAAACTGCAACAAGGGCTTCCATTATTGCCGTATTGTTAGAGTCAAATAAATCATTGCCCACCACAATATTTTGCTCAATTGCCTCTACTAGTATCTGAAAATTACTGTCTTCCAGAAATCTATTGATCAATAATCTTTTTCCTTGTTCAGAGAGATCTAAAACTGCTGGTGACATCATCAGCATACCCAAAGCCGTTGATGTAGGAGTTATGTTATTGTCTGTACTTCCAGGATACTTGTATCCAATCAAAAATACATTGTCATTAGAATCAGTAACGTATAATGCTGTGTAATCTCCATACACATCCAGTTCAAATCGACCATTGGAAATCGTACTGTTGTTGGTTGATGATAGTACGGTAAGGGAGCTTAAATTCAAACCACTTCCTTCCGGTAACTTTATGCTACCTGAAACGACTGTTTCTGTAGGTTTTTCTGTGGGAGTAGGATTATCGTTGATGTTAATTGGATCAGTGTCATTAGTTACTGTATCAGAATCACTTTTAGAACAACTGACCAATATTAGAAAAGTAAAAAAGAGGAGAGATAGCTTATAAATGTTCATCAGGATAGCTGTATTATTTTGTTGGCGCCTAATAGCCAAAAGAAGACAAAGACCTGGTGAAATATTTGAGGATTCGTAAGAAAGCTAAAATTATTTGAAATTCAAAATTTCGGATTAAGTCACACTTAATGTTACTTGAATATTTGTTGCCTAGGGAATATGCCTGCGGTTGGCTAGGATCAAATTTGTTGTTATTATCTTCTGATCTACTTTTTTTGTCAACCAGATTGTCAACCAAAAAGTAAAACCCCTATAATCGTTAAGACTATAGGGGTTTAAGGTGGTACCTCCAGGAATCGAACCAGGGACACACGGATTTTCAGTCCGTTGCTCTACCAACTGAGCTAAGGTACCATTGGTAATTAAGCGGGGGCAAATATAAATTCAATTTTAGCAACAACCAACAAAAACCTGAAAAAAGGAGGTTGTTTTTTCGTAAATTCTGATCTTTGTAATATGAATCTGGTAATCGATGCAGGCAATACTCAAATCAAGTTCGCCGTCTTCCGGCGGAACAAGCTTTTGCATGTCGAATCCAGTAACGAGGCAGATTTTGCAAGTCACCTGAAAGGGGTGTTTACAAAGTATCCCAATATAAGCAGGGCGGTTATTTCATCGGTCAGTAATCTGGACCGCTGCACGGTAAAAGCGGTATCGGTTTTCTGTGAGGTATATGAGTTAAACCCGAGTTTAAAGCTGCCGTTTAAAAATTCTTATGCCACCCCTCAGACCCTGGGTCCGGATCGGCTGGCTCTGGCCACTGCGGCTTTCTATCACAATCCTAAGGGAAACACCCTGGTTATAGATGCGGGCACTTGTATCACTTACGATATGGTCAACGATCACGGGGAATATCTGGGTGGAGCTATTTCTCCGGGCCTTTATATGCGGTATAATGCCCTCAATAAATACACTGCCAGGCTACCGCTGCTTACCCCGGAAGAGGTTTTTGATTTTATAGGAAATGCTACTGAAAGCAGCATGCACAGTGGGGTAGTAAACGGGATTTGCCTGGAAATAGACGGGGTTATCGGGCAGTACAAATCGCGATTCAGAGATTTAACAGTGATTTTAACAGGGGGTGATGCTCAATTTTTGTCAAAACGGCTAAAAAACACCATATTTGCCCATTCTAATTTTCTCCTGGAGGGCTTAAACCAGCTGCTGGAATACAACAAAAGCTAGATGGTAAAAAAAATCGTTCTCGCAATCTGCTGTTTTGCGACCATTACACTTTCCGCTCAGAACGGAACGGTATCACCTTATTCATTTTTCGGTATTGGGGACCTGCGCTCCATAAGTACTGTCGAAAACCAGATGATGGGAGGGCTGGCGATGTATACGGACAGCATTCACCTGAATATAAACAACCCAGCTTCCCTGGGTAAAATTGGCCCGACTATATATGCCGCGGCCGTTTCGCACAGGGAGTTGCGCCTGGAAACTTTTAGTGCCGAGCAAAATACCTCAGTAACCAATCTGGATTACCTGGCCATTGCGCTACCCTTAAAAGTTCAGCGGATGGGGCTCAATTTTGGGCTTAAACCCTTCAGTTCCGTGGGCTATAACTTGTTGGATGAGCGCACAAATTCCTCCGGGAATGCCGTAACCAATCAGTTTTCGGGAGACGGGGGTATAAACCAACTTTTCCTCTCTGCGGGATTTCGCCTGATGCCAGGCTTGCATCTGGGGGCAACGGTTAATTACCATTTTGGTCGACTGGAAAACAACCGGCAGCAAACTACGGAAGGTGTACAATTCGGAACCCTGGACCTGCGCGAGTCTCAAATTTCCGGTTTTGATTTTAACTACGCCCTTACTTATGAACCTAAAATCAGCTCAAAACACACCCTTTTTAGTTCTGTACGGGTACGGACCCAGACAAACCTGACTTCCGAGAATACGCAAACTATAGGGACCTTTGTTCCGCTCAGCGGAAATGAGATTGAGGTTTTTGATGTTAACCTGGACGAGGTTAACCTCCGGTTTACGGAGATAAAAATACCTACAACCTACAGCTTCGGTCTGGGTATAGGGGAAGACAAGCATTGGTTTGTTGGCGGGGAGTACAGCTTGCAGCAATTCAGCGATTATTCCAGCCCGTTTCTTGAGGCATCCAATACGCGCTATGAAGATGCGAGTGCAATTGCCTTTGGGGGCTACTTTATCCCGGATTACTCCAGCTTTGACTCCTATTTAAAAAGGGTGGTTTACCGGGCAGGCCTTCGGTTGGATAATAGTGGTTTTGTCGTAAATGACAAGGAGCTAAGCAACTTTGGCATAACATTTGGAATGGGTCTACCCATAGGAGCCGATTTTACAAATCTGAACCTCGGATTTGAGCTCGGAAGAAGGGGGACCACAATGAATAATCTGGTCCGGGAAAGCTATTTTAAAGTCAGTATAGGGCTGTCCCTCAACGCCAGATGGTTCCTGAAAAGACAAATTAATTGATAAAAATTTAGTACATTAACCCACTCTAAATAAATGACAAGATGAAAAAGGATTTTTACGCAATGATGGTTCTGGTTTTGGGGATGGCCGGCCTTTCTTATGGCCAGGCGCAGAACCCTGAATGTATGACCAATCTTTCCATTTATGCTGAACATGCAAAAGTAAAAAACTACGAAGCCGCTTATCAACCCTGGAAAATGGTTTACGAGACCTGTCCGGGCATCAATAAGGCCAACTTTTCCTATGGTGAAAAAATTCTGGAACATAAGATCGATAATTCCAGTGGAGCTGAAAAACAGGCTTTCATAAAGGAGTTGACAAATCTTTATGATACCAGGCGACAGTATTTCTCAAAAAACTATACAAAGGCAGAAGACATCACAGATAAGGTCAACCTTATGTATGATAACAAGATGATTTCGGACGACGAGATCTATTTACAATTGTCTCAGGCCTTCAAAGAAGATCGTGCCAACTTCGATAATCCAAAATCCCTTTACCTGTATTTCTCCAGCCTGGTAGACCTGCACGGGGCCGGCAAGAAGGAGCTGCAGGAAGTTTTTGATGTTTACGATGATGTTACTGAGAAAATCGAAGAGGAGAACGAGAAGTACCTCAAGCAAATTAACTTGCTGCTTCCCAAGGAAGAGGCCGGGACGCTTTCCTCAAAAGATGCCCGCAGGTTGAAGTCTTACAACAGTTACTCTGAAAACTACGGTAAAATCGCCGGGAGTATAGATTCCAAACTGGGAGCCCTGGCCGATTGTGAAAACCTTATTCCGCTTTACCAGAGGTCCTTTGAGGAGAAGAAAGGTGACATTGCCTGGGTAAAACGTGCCGTTGGAAGGATGTTCGCCAAAGAGTGTACAGACGACCCGCTTTTCCGCAAATTGTTTGAAGCCCAGTTGGCCCTTGAGCCCTCTGCCAGTGCGTATCTGTATGGGGGTACCTTAAAAGCCAAAGACGGGGATAACCGGGGAGCAATCGCAGATTTTGATAAGGCGGCCGAGCTGGAAACGGATGCCCGGAAGAAATCAAGCATACTTTATAAAGCGGCCACTATTGCCCGGAAGTTCAGTAAGTCGCAGGCAAGGGCTTATGCCCGCAGAGCTATTGACGCCAACGGCTCCAACGGAAACGCCTACTTGTTAATCGCAAGCCTTTATGCCAGCAGTGCCAACGAATGTGGAAGCACTCCTTTTGAGAAGCGCTCTGTTTACTGGTTGGCTGCGGATATGGCCAGAAGGGCCGGAAGGGTAGATCCATCCATAAGTGGCCGAGCCAGTCAGTCGGCTGCCAGCTACGAAGCTAAAGCACCATCCAAAACGGATATCTTTAACTCCGGAATGGCCGGAAAACAGGTATCTTTCCCTTGCTGGGTTGGTGGCAGCGTTACGGTTCCGAACCTATAAGGATGCATTTGAAAGAACATATCATTAAATACATTGCCATGGTTAGCGCTGTGGCAATGTTTTTTTGTGCTTGTGAAGACAGCTATAAGCGGGTAGGAGATGAGGCTGCCCTGCAGGTATATCCACAGGGAATTGCGAGCGATTTCACCCTTACATACACAGAAACTCAAAAGGAATTAAATACGCAGGATAGCAGCGCTTCACGGGTAATTGCCATTTTAAAAAGCCCCCTGAGCGAGGATTATGACAACCTGAAATTTCCGTTCAGGACCTTTCCCAGTGGTTTGCAAGTGGATTATTACGATGAACAGGGCCTGAAAAGCACTATTGTTGCGGACTCTGCTATCATTTATTCCCGAACGAACCTGATAGACCTCAGAGGGAATGTTGTCCTGGAAACACATGACGGAAAACGCCTGGAGACCCCGCAGCTTTATTGGGACAGAAGCAGTGAATGGATCTTTACCCAGGACCGTTTTACTTTCAGCAATCCGGAAGAGGGAACTGTTTTAAATGGGATTGGAATGGATTTTAACCGCGATTTTAGCTATTTTAAGGCACATAAAACCGGCGGAGAAATGCTGGTTAAAGAAGAAGAATTATGATTAAAATATTAAGATATACCGAGTATTTATACCTGGCAGTGGCCTTGATTTCCATTTACAAAATTGGGGAGCTATGGGGTGTTAACCCAAAAGAGACTTACATATTTATATTCTTCGCAGTAGTTTCCACGGCCATGTTTTTTTTCAGGAGAAATTATCGTAAAAAATTTGAAAAGCGGCGGGACAACCCGGATGCCTAATGTCTGTTGACCTGTTATGACTATAATCCTGATTAGTCTTTTGTGTTCCGCCTTTTTCTCGGGCATGGAGATTGCCTATATCTCGGCAAACCGAATCCATATTGAGATTGAGAAAAAACAGGGGGGGATACTGGCTAAAATCCTGGGCCGGATTACGGCCAAACCCTCTAAGTTCATTGCTACCATGCTTATCGGGAACAATGTGGCCCTGGTCGTGTACGGTTTGTATATGGGGGAATTACTGATGCAATGGTTCCTTGGGATGCTACCCTCTGAATACACCCTGCTTCAACTCCTTTTGACAGATTTCAGCCTGCTGTCCCAGACCCTGATATCCACCATTATCATTTTACTGACAGCCGAATTCCTGCCCAAAGTCCTATTTCAGATATATGCGAATTCCCTGCTGAAAGCACTTGCTATCCCAGCTTTTCTGTTTTATATGGTTTTCTGGCCCATTTCTGAATTTGTTATCCGTATTTCCGATCTGATCCTCAAAACCTTTTTTAAGACTGATGGGGACCAGGTACAACTGGCATTCAGTAAACTGGAACTGGGCGACTATATAACCGAGCAAATGGAAACAGTTGAGGAGGCCGATGAGGTAGATTCTGAAATTCAGATCTTTCAGAATGCACTGGAATTTTCGGAGGTCAAGGCCCGTGAGGTGATGGTTCCGCGCACCGAGATTACGGCTGTGGAGTTGCACGAAACTCCCAAAAACCTGACCAGGCTTTTTTCCGAAACCGGCTACTCCAAAATCCTGGTTTACAAGGATACTATAGACAATATAATCGGCTATGTGCACTCCTATGAACTATTTAAAAAGCCCAAGACCATCAAAAGTATTCTGTTGCCGGTGGAATTTGTTCCTGAAACCATGCTCATACAGAAAATTCTGAATGTTCTCACCAAAAAACGCAAAAGCATGGCAGTTGTCCTTGACGAGTACGGGGGGACCTCCGGTATCCTAACCGTTGAGGATATCATTGAGGAACTCTTCGGGGAGATAGAAGATGAGCACGACAGCACAGAACTTATTGAAGAACAGCTCGGAGCAGACACTTTCAAATTTTCGGCCCGGCTGGAAGTCGATTATATCAATGAACAATACCGCCTGGAACTCCCCGAAAGCGATGAATACGGAACCCTGGGCGGGATGATCGTAAACGAGACCGGCGATATCCCCAAACAGGACAGCGAAATCCGCATTGGCAAGTTTCTCTTTACTGTTCTAGAAGTCTCCAATACCAAGATAGACCTGGTGACGCTACAGCTGATCGATTCGGATTAGTGGCTAAGGCCTGATTCCCTGTTTTTTCCCTTTTATTATTGCGTTTAAAATACTAATTTCGCCCACTGATTTAAAGAATCCACAGGATGGCAATTTTAGAGAAAATTAGAAAGCGCACTACGGTGCTTATTTTCATTATAGGGATGGCACTTTTCGCCTTCGTGATTTCCGGTATTTTCACGGGAAACAATTTTGGCGGGGTCAAGGTAGGTTCTGCAGTTGGAGAAATCAATGGGGAAGCAATTTCCATTGATGATTTCCGGGCAAAAATGGAAGTGGCCTCCGGGAGATTTGGAAGCCAGGCTACGGCTACACAAATTGTCAATACCGTTTGGGATCAGGAGGTGCGATCCACTATACTGCAACAGGAATTCGAAAAGCTCGGGATCAATATAGAACAGGACCAGATTATGGAACTGATCCGCACCAATCCGAGTTTTACACAGAACCCTCAGTTCCAGGATGAAAATGGGTTTTTTGATGAAACGGCTTTCCGTTCCTTTATCGCAGATTTAAGGGTCAATGCTCCCGAACAATACCGGCTGTGGCTGCAAAATGAACAAGCCCTTATCCAATCTGCAAAGGAACAGACCTACATGGATCTGATTCGCGCCGGAGCAGGCGCCAGCCTTCAGGAAGGGGAGCTGGATTACCACCTTGCCAATGACAAGGTAGACATCCGTTATGTACGCATTCCCTTCAGCAGTATCCCGGACAGCACGGTAAATGTAAACAGGAAGGAAATTGCCGCCTATATTAAAGAGCACGAAGAGGACTACCAGCAGGAGGCTGCCCGGGATATCCAATATGTTTTCTTTGAAGAAAAAGCATCCATAGCAGATGAGGCGGCCATTAACGAAGCCATGAAGGAACTTTTTATCGACAGGGAGGAGTATATAGCCCAGGAAGACACCACCCTGGTTATCCCCGGGTTCCGCAACACTACAGACATGGATGCCTTCCTGGACAGGAACTCAGATCTGAAGTACGATACTATTTTTAAACTTAGAAACGATTTACCCGCACAGCATGCTGATTCGCTTCTGTCCCTTTCCGTTGGCGAAGTATACGGACCATATCGCGACGGGGAATATTTCAAGATGAGCCGTATGATGGAAAAGCGGCTTAATGGAAGTGTAAAAGCCAGCCACATCCTAATTACGTATGAAGGAGCGGAAAGAGCCAACCCAAATATCACACGTACCAAGGAGGAGGCGAAAGAACGTGCCGAAGAATTGCTGGCTGAAGCCCAGAAACCGGAAACGGTATTTGCACAATTAGCCAGGGATAATTCCGACGGTCCTTCCGCCCCAAGGGGAGGGGATCTGGGTTATTTCCAGGAAGGTATTATGACCCCTAAATTCAATGACTTTGCCTTTGGAAACGAGGTGGAAACCATTGGCCTGGTAGAAACAGAATTTGGCTTTCATATCGTACGTGTGGATGACAAACAGGATATTATCCGACTGGCTACGCTCGCCAGGTTAATTGAGCCCTCGGTTGAAACAGTTAATAGCCTGTTTACAGAGGCTACCAGCTTTGAAATGGCTGTAAGCAACGAAGGGGTTTCCTTTGCAGAGGAGGCGAGAAAGAAAGAGTATCAGGCACGTCCTGTGAACAAATTAAAGGCCATGGATGAGAACCTGCCAGGTCTGGGTTCTGAACGCCGCATTGTACAATGGGCGTTCAATCCCGAAACCGAATTGGGAGATATCCGCCGCTTTGATTTAAGTAATGGATACGCCGTTGTCCAGCTTACTGCAAAATACGCGAAAGGACTTATGAGTGTGGAAGACGCTTCGGTGAGGGTGTTGCCCATTTTGCGAAAAGAAAAGAAAACGGCGCGGATCATGGAGGCGAACAAAGGAAAAGACATGCAGACTATTGCAGCAGATAATGGAGTTACCATAGCCAGCGCCAGTGCGCTGAATGTTAAAACCCCAACCATTCCGGGTGCCGGAAGAGAGCCCCTTGTGGTCGGTACAGCGGTTGCCATGGATCAGGGAAGCACATCAGGCTTACTCAAGGGAGAAACGGGAGTATACAAGCTGGAAGTTACCAACAGGGAAGATGCGCCTTCACTGGATAATTATGCCCCTTATGCAAACACGCTTAAAAACAGCCTGGGTTCAAGGGTGGCAGCAGATGTTTATAATGCCCTGAAAGAAAAAGCTGAAATAGAAGATAACCGATCGGTTTTCTACTAAGACAAACTTCGCTTTAAAAGGATAATCCGCAACCATCAGGTTGCGGATTTTTTTATAATACCATCTGAGCAAACGGGATAACGGTAGGATATCCTTTATTGACAAAATACTGCCGCGCATCTGCACGACCCGTTGCCAATACGAAATCTCCTCCCCAGGCCCCAAGGCTTTTGATACTACCCGGAAAACCAGGAAACCTGCTTTGTTTTACAGGAGGCAGGTCCAGGATCTGGGAAAGAAGCTCTTCGTGCCGGTCCAGCAAAGCTTCAAAGTCGGTCAATTCCGTGGCCTGTACCAGGGCTTCGCTAATCCGTGAGATTTCCGGGACCATTTTGCTCTGGTCGAATTTCTTTTTTCGGTAACGCCGGATGGCCTCACCCGAATCTTGCTTGTCATTGAGAAAGACAAAAAACAGCTGCTCACGGAAAGGTGGGTCAAATGCAACCTGTTCAACCAATGGCTGTGATTTTAGATCCAGCCTGTAAAAGACCGGGCTTGAAGCGGTGGCACAGGCCAGGTCGTAGCCGCTGCCGCCCATACTCCCCGCCAGTAAGTCATAGGGGTTTATTTCAGCCCACCGGGCCAGGTTGGAAATAAGCGTTGAGGAACTGCCAAGGCCCCATTTTCTTGGAAATTCCAGTAAGGTAGTAACCCGGACTCCGTTGGGATCTGAAAGAAATTGAGGTTTGAGTAAGCGGGCCTGCCTTAATAAATAGAGAAGCCTTTGAGAGATCTCCTTGGGGAAGGGCTGGCCCGATACCGGCTTTTCCAGACTTACCTTCGGTATTGTAGTTTCGAACCAGACCTCTTTCTCGTGGTCTAGTGAAACCCAGTGAATGACCGGTTCTTTCAGCGTTTCGGTGCGCAACCATTGTCCGTACCGGCATGGAAGGGCCAGGGCACGTGCCCCGTCCAACACCAGGTACTCTCCGGATAAGAGTAATTTTCCATGGCTGTAAAACTCCTTTTCCATTAGTTGCTGCGGTGCGCTTCCAGGGCTTTGACAACCTCGTTGTGGCTTACCGTATGGGTTTTAAAATAATTTACCATAGCTTCTTTTTCGGCTTTGCTGGCCCCCATCTGATTGAGAATATTGAGCAGGTGCATTTTCATATGCCCTTGTTGAATGCCTACCGTTACAAGAGACCGCAATGCGCCGAAATTCTGGGCGAGGCCCGCAACTGCGACAATTTTCATCAATTCCTCTGCCGAAGGATGCTGTAGTATTTCAAGGGAAAGTTTGACCAGGGGGTGCAGGCTGGTTAGCCCCCCCACCGTGCCAAGGGCCAAAGGGATTTCGAGGGTAAATTTGAACTGGCCCCCTTGGATTTCGGCCCGGGTAAGGCTGCGGTATTGCCCACTGCGGGCAGCATAGGCATGTACTCCGGCTTCGACAGCTCTGAAGTCATTCCCGGTGGCAAGTACAACGGCATCTATGCCGTTCATGATCCCTTTATTGTGGGTAACCGCCCGATAGGGCTCGTTGTCGGCAATGGAAACGGCCTGTACCAGTTTACGGGCAAAAGTATCTCCAGACAGCCCGCTTTCTTCATCCAGTTTTTTCACTGGGCAGCTCACCTCGGCCCGCACACGGCAATTAGGTGTATAATTAGAGAGTATACTCATCAACACCTCTATATCTCCCTGGTCCTTTATCAAACCGTCATAGTTTTGAGCTTCTCTCAACAGGCTGGCCGAAAACTGTTCCAGGCAGGAATTGATAAAATTAGCGCCCATGGCGTCCCGGGTTTCGAAACGGCAATGCAATTGGTAATAGTTTGGTATATCGGCAGTTTTGTCGCGCAATTCAATCCCAATAATGCCGCCACCTCTTTTTTCCATGTTTGCAGTTATGGAGGAGGCATCCTGTTTCATAACCGGAATCAGGTACGAGATAAAGCTTTTTAGGAGTTCCGGATTCCCCTGATAGAGGAAATGGACTTGCCCTATTTTTTCAGTACCAAGGATCTCAGCCTTAAACCCGCCTCTTTCGAGCCAGAATTTAGCTGCCTTGCTGGCTGCGGCCACAACAGAGCTTTCCTCAATGGCCATAGGGATGGCATAAAGTTTCCCGTTTATCAGGAAATTGGGGGCAACGCCCAGGGGGAGATAAAAATTGGTAATCGTATTTTCAATGAATTCATCGTGTAGTTGCTGCAATTTGGAATCTTCATTCCAATAGCGTTTCAACAAGGCCTCAGTTGCCTCAGGATGTGTCGTATATCGGGAGGCAATCCACCGGATTTTTGCTTCTTTACTCAGTTTTGAAAAGCCTTCAACGGGTGCTGTCATCAGATCGTATTTCTGTCGGCAAAGATAGGGAAACCCCCAGAATTAAGCGGCCATTCAGCGAGACGCAAAGGGGTAATAAAATAGGGGCAAAATTGCTATAATTGGCAAAATATTCATAAACTTGGAGGTTTGTTAACCCATTTTTGTCAATTCATGAAAAATCGATATTGGATATTGTGTTTTTGTTTGCTGATCGGGGCTGTACTTTCAGCCCAGAAGGAAATAACCCTGGAGGAAATCTGGGGAGGTGCCTTCCGCACTGAAGGGCTGGATGTCCTGCGCTCCATGAATGACGGGCAACATTACACAGTGCTCAATACAGACAGAGAGCAAAGAATAAGTTCCATTGATAAATTTGAATACCGGACACAACAGCAGGTGGCCACCCTCCTTCAGACTGATCCGGATAAGGGAATCCCCTTCTTCACTTCTTACAGTTTTAGTGAAGATGAATCAAAAGTATTGCTCGCAACGGAGGTGGAGGCAATCTTTCGCCGCTCGCGCCTGGGGATTTATTACATCTATGACTTTAAAACCTCGGAAATCGTAAAAATATCAGAAGCCAAAATCCAGGAACCTACCCTGTCCCCGACCGGGGATAAGGTGGCTTATGTTTTTGAAAACAACCTCTATGTGCTGGACCTGCAGCATTCAGACAGGATGCAGATTACCACGGATGGAAGGAGAAACGCCATCATCAATGGGGTAACCGACTGGGTTTACGAGGAAGAATTTTCCTTTGTCCGTGCCTTCGACTGGAATGCCTCGGGAGATAAAATCGCCTTTATGCGTTTTGATGAAAGCGGTGTACCGGAGTTTTCCATGGATGTTTATGGCGGCGAACTGTATCCGGATCAATCGGTCTTTAAATATCCCAAGGCCGGTGAGGATAATGCCGAGGTGTCCCTTTTTATTCACGACCTGAATGGCGGGCAAACTGCTGAGGTGGACCTGGGGAAGCCCTACTACATCCCGCGCATGGAATGGATGCAGCACCCCGATCACCTGAGTGTTCAGAGCCTGAACCGGCACCAGGACCATCTGGTCCTGCATAAGGTCAATGCAAAGACCATGGAGGTTTCAGTATTGCTGGAAGAGCGGGATGCAGCCTATGTGGATATTACGGACAACCTTACTTTTCTCCCGGATGACCGTTTTATCTGGACCAGCGAGAAAGACGGATATAATCATATCTATCTGCATAAGGCCAATGGGGAGCAGCAGTACCAGTTAACCTCGGGTCCCTGGGAAGTAACTTCCTATTACGGATATGATGCCAAACGAAAACGGATCTTTTATCAGTCTTCTGAGCAGGGATCTATCCTCAGGGATGTCTACAGCGTAAGTGATAAAGGCAAAGGCAAACAAAGGCTTACTGCAGGGCAGGGCACCAACCGGGCCTCCTTTAGTGCCGATTTCAGTTATTTCATCAATACCTTCAGCAATGTAAATACGCCGCCGGTTTACACCTTACACAAGGCTTCGGATGGGGAACAGGTCACAGAACTTAAAAATAACCAGGCATTAGCAGAAAAGCTAAAAGGCTATGAATTGGCCCAAAAAGAATTCAGTACACTAACGATCAATGGGAATGAGCTGAATATGTGGATGATCAAACCGGTGGATTTTGATCCTTCAAAGAAATACCCGCTCTTTATGTTCCAGTACAGTGGCCCCGGATCCCAACAGGTTGCCAACAGCTGGTTTGGGTCTAACGATTACTGGCATCAGATGCTGGCATCCAAGGGATATATTATTGCCTGTGTGGATGGCCGGGGAACCGGGCTCAAGGGCCGGGATTTTAAAAAAGTGACCCAGAAAGAACTGGGCAAATACGAAGTGGAAGACCAGATTTCCGCTGCCCAGGAACTCAGTAAGCTGCCCTACATTGACGAGGACAGGACCGGGATTTGGGGCTGGAGCTACGGTGGTTTTATGTCTTCCAATTGTATTTTAAAGGGGAATGAGGTCTTCGAAATGGCTATTGCGGTGGCACCGGTTACCAGCTGGCGATTTTACGATACCATTTATACCGAACGCTACATGCAGACTCCTCAGGAAAATCCATCCGGCTATGACGATAATTCGCCCATATTTTTTGCGGACCAGTTAAAGGGTAAATACCTGCTGGTACACGGTTCGGCGGATGACAACGTCCACGTTCAGAATACCATGCGGATGATAGAGGCTTTGGTTCAGGCGAACAAGCCTTTTGACTGGGCTATTTATCCGGATAAAAACCACGGGATATACGGAGGCAATACGCGCCTGCACCTGTTTAATAAAATGACCAATTTCGTACTGGAAAACCTCTAACCAAAAAAGCGACCCATGCAGACTCAAACCAAACCGGCTCACAAAAAGCAACTTTTCGGACATCCTGTTGGACTTTATATCCTCTTTTTCACTGAAATGTGGGAGCGATTTTCCTATTACGGGATGCGGGGAATCCTGGTGCTGTATTTAACAGCCGAAACCATGGGGGATAATCCCGGACTGGGCTGGCTCAATGCAGAGGCCCTTTCGCTTTATGGCTGGTATACCATGCTGGTGTACGTGGCATCTATTCCCGGGGGGATAATTGCCGATAAGATAATCGGACAGAAGCGAGCGGTTATGATAGGTGGCTTTTTGTTGGTAATGGGCCATGGGATCTTATCGATAGAAGAAATGTGGGCCTTTTATACGGGCCTTGTCCTGATTGTATCGGGAGTTGGGATGCTGAAACCCAATATTTCCACCCTTGTGGGCGGATTGTACCGGCCCGGGGATATAAAACGTGATAAGGGGTTCTCCATATTTTATATCGGGATTAACACCGGGGCGGCCCTGGCAGCCCTTTCTGTAGCCTACGTGGCCGATCTCTATGGATGGCATGCCGGATTTGGACTGGCAGCAATCGGGATGGTTTTAGGGCAGGTGGTCTACTTATTCGGACAGCGTTACCTCACCGAGGTGGGAAACAAGCCGGTAAAGGCGGAATTGGATTCCACCCATGTTTCCATCGGGAAGATTTTTTCAGACCAATTCAGTAAAAAGACGCCGCTGGTGGTTACTCTTTTGCTTGGAATTTTTTCTTTTCTGGGAGCCTGGTTTTTTATTGAAGACCAGCAATTGGCGTACATGATTTTCTTCCTCTTCCTCTCCCTGGTTGTGGGGATGATGGTTGCTATTTTCGGGGATCTGGATTCCCGGGAGGAAAAGGACCGCTATATAGTTTTGCTGCTTTCATTTATAATTGTCATTGTCTTCTGGGGTGCCTTCGAACAGGCCGGGGGGCTGATGAACCTTTATGCACAGGACCGTACCGACCGTATGTTCCTTGGCTATGAGATACCGGCAGCGGCCTTTCAATTCTTTAACCCTTTTTACATAATCTTATTCGCGGTTCCTGTGGCTAACTTCTGGATGTGGTGGAAAAACAGGGGGAAAGAGGCCTCTTCGCTATTCAAGATGGCGAATGGTGTTATCATCATGGGGCTGGGCTTTGTATTTATGGTTTTCGCGTCCATGGAGTATGAAGCTGAAGGAGAATCTGCCTTGTACTGGCTCGCCCTGGCTTATCTTTTCCACACCATAGGGGAACTCAGTGCCTCTCCGGTGGCGCTTTCCTTCATCACCAAGCTGGCCCCTGTAAGATATGGTGCGCTTATGATGGGGGTTTATTTTGCCGCTACAGGCCTTGGGAACAAGGTGGCCGGCTTGTTGGGGGAATCGGCTTCCGAGGCAGGGGAACTCACCATTTTTGCCGGAATAACGATTTTCTGCGTCATTTTTGGATTATTGGTAATTACCATAATCAAACCCCTTAAAAGGCTTACCCACGGTGTAGAGGAAGCCGAAAGGAAAATGGACGATTAGAGATTTAGCCGGAAGGCTCCGTCTGAAGCCGTAACATGCAGGGGTATTCCCATTTTTTTACAGCTTTTTTCCCAACGGGAAATATCACTTTTGTAATTACTTCCGTCTACTAGCAGTAGTTTGGGATTCAGCTCTGCCAATACCCTTTCCAGATGGATTTTAGGGGATTCCCGGAGCCATAACAGATCAGGTGCTTTTAATGGGCAGGGATAAACCCCGCTGCTGTCAATGATTAGCAGTTTGAATGCTGCCAGGGAATATGAATTCTGCAAAGGCAAAAAGGCCTGTTGATCTATCCTTACATGGTCTTTCAAGTCTTCCAACAGGGGTGTAAAGGCAAGGCTGTCTGTGCCGTATAAATCAAGCTTCCCCTGCTGTCTCAGCCAGAAGCCACTGGCCGCAACTTTGTGTGGGATACAGAATTCCCGGATAGACTGATCCTGCTTTACGGAATAAAGATTCCATCCCAGAAAACTAAATACCCCTGCAATGGACAGGGAAATAAACCAACGGTAATTCCGAAACCTCAGTGCAGCCAGTCCCAAAAGCATCAATACCAGGAAGATGGATGCCGGGAGATCCCAACGGATATCTTCAAAGAAGAAGGCATCCATATTGCTGAGAATCCGGACAGAAGCATTCATAAGACTGAGCAATTGGCCGTAAAGAGTGGTAAGAAATTCCGGGATGCAGCCCAAAACAGACAGACCGAGAAAGACAAACCCCAGCAGCAAAAGGAGGCCGAGGCCCGGAATCAACAACAAGTTAGATGCCAAAAAGATACCGGGAAACTGATGGAAGTAATACAGGCTGAAAGGAAGCACTCCGGCCTGGGCGGCAATGCTCACAGCCATTATCCCCCCCGTTTTACCTAAAACTCCCTTTTTCCAGGGCCATAGTTCCATGAGGGGCTTAAAGAATACCAGTATACTGGCTACAGCTGCAAAACTCAGTTGAAACCCCACATCTAACAGCCATAAGGGGTTGATGCTTAACATAAATATCCCGGCCAACCCAAGAAAATGAAGGGAAAATCCCGGTCGTTTAAAAGCCTGGCCAATACTCAGAAATGAAAAAAGCAGGCTTGCGCGTACCACAGAGGGGCTCAGGCCGCTTAGAGCGGCATATCCCCACAAGCCAGAGAGGATGATCAGTAACACGGGCCAGGGATTTTGCAACCTGCGGGCAAGTGGTTTCAAAAACCAGTACAGCATACCTGCCAGGATGCCAATGTGCAGGCCGGAAACCGCCAGAATATGGGCGGCTCCTGCACGCTGGTAGGAACGATAGAGGCCGGCATCTAATTCGGTCCGATCGCCGAGGATCAGTGCCCTGAACAGGCCAAGGGCGGAAGCATCCAGGCCCGTCTCAGAAAGGCCGGCTGCCAGATCATCCCGGACAGTTCCAAGTGATTGTTTCCCTTTGCTTTTTCCATCTATCCTCAAAAAGCCTCCGGGTTTTAGCTGAAGTTGCCCGCAGACCCCATTTTTCCTCATGTATTCACTATAATCGAATTGATAGGGATTCAAAGGAGGTCCTATAGGCAAAATCTCGCCCCATAGTAGTAATTGATCTCCGACTGCCGGTAGCTGATGGGTACTGTCCCGGGGTATTTTGAGCAATACCTTGCCCCTATACAGGGGGGGCTGCAGGCGTTGTACTTCCGCCAGAAAAGGCTGGCTCCATTGTGAAGCTCTTAGTTTTTTGATAACATGGGCGCGAATATTTCCCTTCCCACTCTCCCAATGTTGTACGAAATGTGTGGCATTGTTTTCAGGCAGGCGGATCGCCACAGTAAGCACGCCCAGAACAAGAAATCCAAAACCTATCAAAAAAGCCTGAAGCCAGGGCTGGGCTTTCCCCATTTTCCAATACGCCGGGATAAGCACCAACAAAGAGCACAAAAGCAGAAGAAGGCAAAGGAGCAGGCTGGGTTTTAAATAATAGCCTGCTAAAATCCCAGCTGATAGCCATAGCAGCAACCATAGTACCGGGGTTTTTGGCTGGGGCATGTCAGAATATCCGGGTCGCCTTTACAAAGGCGTAATTCCAATACCCTTCATCCAGGCTGGAAACGATTACACCACGGGAAGTAGTAGAGTGGATAAACCTAATCTCTTTCCCGTTTACATCCACAACCATGCCTACATGGTTGATCTTGTTATTTCGCCTTCCGGTTTTAAAAAAAAGCAAATCGCCCTTCCGTATCTTTCCTTCCACTATTTTGCGACCTTCCTGAGCCATTAATTTTGAAGTCCTGGGTAAGGGCAGATTGTGTTCCATAAAAGAAGTATACAGTAGGCCTGAGCAATCCATCCCTTTACGGGTAGTGCCTCCATATCGGTAGCGCACCCCTGCAAAAGTAAGGGCTGTTTTGATAACCGCTTCAATTTTACCGCGGGGTTCCCCAATATCCGGCTCGATATTTTTCTCAGGACCGGAGTTTGCAAGTACTGTAATAGAGTCTGTGGTTACTTCCGGGCTGCGGGTAGCACTATAGGTTCTTTTTTTACTTCCGCAGCTGGCCAGAAGCAGGGCAAGAGTCAGAATGGGAAGGAGGTACCTCATACAAATTTCTAACGCTGAAGCTACTGCTAAATTATATAAAAATTAAAAATTGGATTGGGCCTCAGCTGTTCTATCTGGATGCAAACTAAGACTGCCGGCTGAAATTTACGATCAGTTTGGCAGCGTTCTTACTGGCACCTGCTCCTCCCAGTTTTTCGCGCAGGCTCTGGTAGGCTTCCAGTTGCTTTTTACGCCCGGGTCCCTCCAGGATTTTTCTGAGTTCGGTTGTCAGCAGCTGCGGGTTCAGGTCTTTTTGAATCAGTTCCCGAACTACTTCCCGGTCCATAATCAGGTTCACCAGAGAAATATACTTAAGTGTTATGATCCGTTTGGCTATCTGATAGGAAATCCAACTTCCTTTATAGCAGACTACCTGGGGGATTTCGAGCAGGGCTGTCTCCAGGGTTGCCGTTCCACTGGTAACCAGGGCCGCGGTAGAGAGCTGCAGCAGGTGGTAGGTTTCCCCCATTACCAGATTTACCTGCTTATTTTCTAAAAAGGGATGGTAATATTCGGGGTCCAGGCTCGGGGCTCCGGCAATTGCAAACTGATAGTCTGGAAAGGCGGCAGTAACTTCAATCATAATGGACAGGATTTTATCCACTTCTTGTTTGCGGCTTCCCGGTAAAAGGGCAACTATGGGTTTACCCGGATCCAGATCATGCCGGTTTCTGAATTCTTCCCCCTTTGGCGAAACCAGGCCATCCATGGCATCGATAAGCGGGTGGCCCACAAAATGCACTGGAAAACGGTGCTTTTCTTCATAAAAAGCTTTTTCGAAGGGCAGGATGACGTACATGGCATCTATATCGCGTTTAATTTTCTTTATCCTGCCTTCCCGTGAAGCCCATACCTGGGGCGAAATGTAATAATGTGTTTTAAAACCCTGCTTCCTGGCCCAGGAGGCAATCCGCAAATTAAAGCCGGAGAAATCTATAAAAATAAGGGCATCCGGTTGAAAGGCCTGAATGTCTTTCTTACAGAATGCGATGTTTTTAAGGATGGCGGGGATATTGGCCAGAACCTCCAGGAACCCCATAAAAGAGAGGGTTTTATAATGTCTGACAAGCGTTGCCCCGGCCTTTTCCATCAGGTCACCTCCCCAGCAACGGATAGTGGCATCCGGATCTTCCCTATGCAGCGCTTTGATCAGGTTGGAACCGTGCAGGTCGCCCGATGCTTCTCCGGCTATCAGATAGTATTTCACCTTAACTGAGTTTGTAAAACAATATGATCAATGCGGTCAGGACAGTAGCCATTAATACGCCTCTGGCCCGGTAATCCCGCCGAATTTTCAGAAAGGCGAAAAAGGCTATCAGGTTAAGGATGGCCCCCAGGGCAAGCAAACTTCCCACATAGCCCTGTTCTACTGCGGCCTGATAGGTCTCGATAATGCCCAGATCCGAAAACAGGAGGATGTATAATAATACTCCTATAGTATTGGCGATCAGGCCCACTATAAACCCTATCAGCACTTCTTTATTTCTATTCATTGAGAATCCAGTTATTTACATCTTGAATGAAATGGTGGGCGGTCAGGTCAAACTGAGTGGGGACCACTGCCACGTAGTTCTGGCTCAGGGCCCATTCATCTGTATCTTCCCCTTTATCCAGCAATTCGAATTCCCCGGTCAGCCAGTAATAATCCTTGCCCATGGGATTAGTCCTTTTGTCAAATTTTTCCTTCCAGTTTGCACGGGCCTGCCTGCAGACTTTCACCCCTTTGATGCCGCCGGCTTCCGTTTTTGGAATATTGACGTTGAGAACTACCCCCCTGGGCATCCCATTGCGGAGTGCTTCCCTGGTAATTTGTTTGATTGCGGCTTCTGCCGGGCTGAAATTCGCTTCCCAGGAATAGTCGCAGAGGGAAAAGCCGATAGCCGGAACACCTTCAATACCGGCTTCAATGGCTGCACTCATGGTACCCGAGTAAATTACGTTTATGGAAGCGTTTGACCCGTGGTTGATGCCGCTGACGCAGATATCCGGTTTTTTGGGGAGTAATTCCTGCAGGGCAAGTTTTACACAGTCGGCAGGGGTGCCACTGCAGCTGTATTCCTCAGGGGCCCCTTCGTTCCGGTCTATTACAACCTTCTTGGAGTAGAGCGTGTTGTCCAGGGTAATGGCATGGCCCATACCGGATTGAGGACTGTCCGGAGCCACCACAACCACATCCCCGATTTCTTTCATGTAGCGAATCAGGTGCCTGAGCCCCGGGGCTGTAATTCCATCATCATTTGTAACTAATATCAGGGGTTTCGACATCCGGTATACTTTATCGTACAAAAATACGTTTTTCATAAATAGCGCTCCCGCCCCTGCTTTAACAAAAAATTAATGGGGACCGCCCAGACTGGCATGGTTTTTTCAGTATCTTAGGGAGTTGAATCACAAACTAATAGACGCAGGCTCAGATATTCCTGCGGCGGCAAAAAAGATATACATGAAAAGGAATTTTGTGTTAGCATGTTTAGTCCTCCTAATCGCAGTGGCTTCCTGCAGTTTCAGAAGCAGCTCTTTTGAGACAGATGACAAGGACAAACTACTTCTGGATTTAATTACCTACGTACTGGAAAGAGGGCATTATGAACCCAAAGATATCAATGATGATTTTTCCGTAAGCGTTTATGAAGATTTTATAGACGTACTGGACCCCACCAAGCGCTACTTCCTGGAGTCTGACATTTTTGAATTTGAACAATATAAATTTCAATTAGACGACCAGATTAAGAATACCGATATTAGCTTCTTCAACCTGGTATACGAACGCCTTATGCAACGCATGGGAGATGCCAGGAAGATCTATGACGAAGTACTGGACACTCCTTTTGACTTCAACGTTGAGGAAAGTATCAAAGTGGATTATGAAAAACAGGGATACGCTGGTTCAATTGCTGAATTAAAGGAGCGATGGAGAATACAATTGAAGTACGCTACCATAGGAACCTATGATTCCAAACTCAGCCTGAGTAAATCTTCGGATAATAAGGCTGAAGCCCTGACGCCCGAAGAGGCAGAAATGGCAGCCAGGGAATCTACCCGAAAGACCCTGGATGAATTTTTTGATTTTGTGGATGACCTGGAGCGTAAAGACTGGTTTGTACAATACCTCAATACCATAGTGGATGAATTTGATCCGCATACCTATTATTTCGCCCCGGAAGACAAAGAACGGTTCGATGTTAGCATGTCCGGGAAATTTGAAGGGATTGGCGCCCGTTTGCAGAAAAAGCCTGAAGGAGCCAAAATCGTGGAAATCATTTCAGGAGGTCCGGTTTGGAGAGACCAGCGACTGGAAGTAGGAGATGAAATCCTGAAGGTAGGGCAGGCAGGTGAGCCTCCTGTTAACATAGTAGGAATGCGCCTGGATGATGCCATCAAACTTATCAAAGGACCCAAAGGTACTGTGGTAGACCTCACTGTAAGAAGGGTAGACGGGACTGTCGAGGAAATCTCCCTGACACGGGATGTTGTGGAGCTGGAGGAATCCTTTGCCAAGTCGGCAACAGTAATCAAGGGGAATCAAAAATTCGGACTGATTAATTTGCCGAAGTTCTATGTGGATTTTAACGATTATACCAACCGAAATGCTGCCTCGGATGTAGCCAGGGAAATTGAAAGGCTGAAGAGCGAAGGAATGCAGGGTCTGGTACTGGACCTCAGGGACAATGGAGGCGGATCGCTGAAAACGGTTGTTGAAATGGCCGGACTTTTTATCAAAGACGGACCGGTAGTACAGGTGCGTTCATCTGCCCGCGACAAGGAAATTTATGAGGACCTGGATGAAAGGATACAATGGGATGGCCCATTGGTAATTCTGGTAAATGAGTTGTCCGCATCGGCTTCAGAAATCCTTGCGGCAGCTATGCAGGATTACAAGAGAGCTGTAGTGATTGGAAGCAAGCAGACTTTCGGGAAGGGAACCGTTCAGAATGTAATCCCATTGGAAAATATTGTAAGAAGCAATGAATACGGGGATTTAGGAGCTATAAAACTTACCACCCAGAAATTTTACCGAATCAACGGGGGGTCTACCCAGTTGGAAGGTGTAAAGAGTGATGTGGTTGTCCCGGACCGCTACAGCTATATAGACCTTGGGGAAAGGGACCAGCAGAACCCCCTGCAATGGGATAAGATCAGCCCGGCGGACTATGAGCCATGGGACGGCTATATCGATTATGAAGCTACCATCGCCAAGAGCAGCGCCCGGATGAAAGTTCATCCTCAGATTGCGCTTATAGAGGAGAATGCCAGATGGCTTAAAGAACAGCAGGAGCAAACAGCAGTTCCCCTAAACTATGATTTGTACAGGGAGCGGGAGCAGCGAAACAAGGAAAAGTCTCAGTACTTCAAGTCTAATATGACTTATGACTCCAAGTTGACCTTCAGTTCATTGCAATACGAAAAAGAACTGTTTACACAAGATTCAGTCCTTCGCGAAAAACGCAATCGCTGGCATAATAACCTGGCCAAGGATGTGTATGTGGAAGAAGCCATAAATGTGCTGGAAGATCTGAAGCTCAACAACTTCAAAAAGGATAAACTGGCCAGCCGGCTGGAGAACAGAAAATAGTTATAAAAAAATCCCGGGTAATTCCCGGGATTTTTTTTTTGACAGTAATTTTTCATTGCTAATAAATCAGTCAGCTAAAAACTCGCTGTAAGCCTGCCGCAGTTTTTGCAGTTTGGGGTCTATTACAAACTGGCAATACCCCTGGGTTTTATGCTGGTTGTAGTAATTCTGATGGTCTGCCTCTGCCTCGTAATAATTGATCAGGGGGCTCACTTCCGTGACGATGGGTTGCTCGTAATAAGGCTGTAATTCCCCGATAACGGCTTCGGCAATTTGTTTTTGCCGGTCATTGTGGTAAAAAATCACAGAACGGTATTGGGTTCCAACATCTGCTCCCTGCCGGTTCAGGCTGGTAGGATCATGCGTGGTCATAAAAATAATCAGCAAATCCCTGAATGAAATGACATCCGGGTCAAAAGTCACCCGAATGACCTCGGCATGCCCGGTTCGCCCTGAGCATATTTCCCTGTAGGTAGGCCTTCCGGGAACATTCCCGCCACTATAGCCCGACGCAACTTCAACTACGCCCTTAAGACGCTGTACAACTGCCTCGGTACACCAAAAACACCCTCCGCCCAGGGTTGCAGTTTCCATAACCTCAGGATACATTTTGTTCCGTGGTATCCAGGCTCAGGGCCGCAGAATTTATACAAAAGCGCAAACCGCTTGGAGGCGGCCCGTCAGGGAATACATGGCCCAAATGCGCATCGCAGGTGTTGCACAGGGTTTCGACCCGTATCATCCCGAAGGAGGTATCTTTCCGATACCGGATAACATTTTCCCTTACAGGTTCGGTAAAGCTGGGCCATCCGGTCCCCGAATCAAATTTGATCCGCGAATCGAACAGGGGGGTGCCACAGCAAACGCAACCGTAAATACCAGGGTCGTAGGTGCTGCAATGGGCTCCGGTATGCGGGGCTTCCGTACCGTGCTGGCGGGTCACCCGGAATGCCTCGGCGGAAAGTTGCTCTCGCCATTGTTCCTCGGTTTTCTCTACGCGCCGGTCCGGTTCCGGACTGCCATTGTTGGCGTATCTGATGATGTCATTCCAGTTTAATGAAGGCATATTAGCTAAATCTTTTTATAGGTATTAAGGCTGTTCTTACTTACTGATCCTTCAGTCGTTGTTTCGTCCTCAGACTTACATGAAAGTCATCGGTAATTAAGGCGAATTTACTTTAAATTTGCGGCATGTCATCAGGCCGGTTCCGCAAAAATAGAATCATTTACTCATTGCTCCTTGCATTGTGTATTCTGGGGTTCTGGCTCTTTGAGCAGTACTACCGCCCGGATCCTTTTCGCAGTGCTGAAACCACTGGCACTACTGCCTTTTTCCCGGAATTGTATCTTCCCGAATTTGAAGGCGGACAAATCGTGCACCACGACTTTTATTCCCTTGCCTATAGCGAACCCCATGAACAGGCAGCCTGGGTAGCCTATACCCTGCAACCTGATCATCTTTCCAGGGCCCGAAGAAAACGTCCCTATTACGTTGAAGACCCTAAGGTTCCCACGCGTTCTGCGGCTTGGTGGAATTATCGGGGGTCTGATTTTAACAGAGGGCATCTTTGCCCAGCAGGGGACCGTCGCTTTTCTGAATGGGCCTATAACCAAACCTTTTATACCAGTAACATCAGTCCGCAGCATCCGGACTTTAATTCTGGCGTATGGAACCGCCTAGAAATGCAGGTAAGGAGATGGTGTAAAAAATACGGAAAGCTCTATGTGATTACAGGAGGCGTCCTTTCGGGTGGCCTTAATTCAATCGGAGAGGAAGCAGTAAGTGTCCCCGAGTATTTTTATAAACTCGTTTTCAGGGGAGAAGGAACGGAGATAGCTCTTATTGCATTTTTAATTCCCAATCAGCCCTCTGAGGAGCCCCTGGAGGCTTTTATGGTCAGCATAGACGAACTGGAGTCCCTGTCGGGAATTGATTTTTATCGACAATTTCCGGAAACTCTGCAGAAACGCCTTGAAAGCAAGATAGCCCATGGAAACTGGGAATTTTAGATCCACTCATTCAGCCGGTTGGCGTCCAGCCTCAGGAAAATAAACAACAATAGTGTAAAACCGAGTAGCCCGGATCCTCCATAACTGATAAAAGGCAGCGGTATGCCTATGGTTGGCAATAAGCCAATTACCATTCCAATATTGATAAAATAATGCACCAGTAGAATAGAGATCACCCCGTAGCCGTACATTCTGCTAAATTGGTTCTTCTGGCGTTCAGATAGGATCACCAGGCGCATCAGTAAGGCTGTGAAGAGAATAACCACCCCGGCCGTACCAATAAAGCCCCACTCCTCGCCAATGGTTGTAAAGATATAATCAGTATCCTGTTCGGGGACAAAATCTCCCTTTGTACGGGTCCCCTCGAGGAATCCTTTGCCCCATGCTCCTCCGGCCTCGATCGCTTTTTCGGACTGATAGGTATTGTATCCAATAGTTTTGCGTATTTGCTCAAGCTTTTCGGGATCTTTCTCAAGGCGCAGCCACAGGCTGAACCTATCGCGATGGCGCTGCTCAAAAACATTTTCAAATACAAAATTGACGGAAAGTGAAAATAAAATCGCCAGGGCATATATGGCAATAAGCGGCAAAACCCTGACTTTCAGGGAGGCTCGTTTCACCATCAGGAATATTCCTATTAGCAGCGCCAGCCCTATGCCAACCCAGACGGTTCCAAACATCAGGGTTAAAGCGAAAACCAGTATAGCAAACAGGGCTATTCCCAAATACCAGAGTGGAAGCCCTTCCCTGAAAAGCACAAAGATCAATGCGAAAAATACAAGGGCGCTTCCGGGATCCGGTTGCGGCACCACCAGGAGCGCAGGAATAATAATAATGGCAAGGGCAAATAGCTGATCCCTTCGCTGCTTAATATCGGTCTGAATGTCACTTAGGTATTTGGCCAGGGCCAGGGCCGTAGCTGTTTTGGCCAATTCGGAAGGCTGCAGGTTAAAAAACCCGAGGTCGTACCAGGAAGTGGCTCCGGCTATGGTCTTGCCAAACACAAAAAGCCCTAATAAGAGCAATATGGAGGCTACATATAAAACACTGGAAAAACGTTCATAAAAACTGGCTTCCAATGCCATGATCAGGATGATGGCTGCAAATGAAATAAGAATAAAGACTAGTTGTTTGCCGTAGCGCTCGCCAAAATCGATTACGGTCGAAGCCTCGTCGTTAAAGGTGCTTGAATAGATGTTTAACCAACCTATTCCTACCAGGACAAGGTAAAGCAAAACAGTCAGCCAATCGACCCGCCTGAGGACATTGCTACCAGACATATTCGTTTATCTTGAATTCTTCCCCACTGTAAGGTTTCGCATATTCGTGCTCCAGTGTTTTCTCCAGCATTCGCTTTTCAAGATCTTTTCGGCTGATCTCACCTTTGATATACTTTTCAATAAGCAGAGATGCAATGTGTCCGGCATAGCGGGCACCGTAATAGCCGTGCTCAATGTACACCGCCAGGGCAATTTTAGGATTGTCTACAGGGGCAAAGGCAACAAAAATGGAATGGTCTGTCAGTTGGGTACGAACCCCGTCAATTCGGGTGTAATTCTCAACCGTACCAGTCTTCCCCGCTATGGAAACATCCCGCACCTGCAGCCATTTTGCCGTCCCTTTTTCATAAACATCTGCCATTCCCTGAATGACAGGATCAAAGTGCTGTGGGTTGATGGTGGTGTATTTTTTTTGGGTATATCGGGGATCCCTGATCTCTTCCTCCCCTATTTTCTTAATAAAATGAGGGGTGTAATAATAACCCCGGTTCGCAATGGCTGCTGTCATATTCGCCAGTTGAATTGGGGTGGCAGCCACTTCTCCCTGCCCGATGGCATTGGATATAATGTAGGTGGAAGACCAGCGCCCGTCTCCGTAAACGCCGTCGTAGTATTCGGTATTGGGGACCCTGCCCTTGCGACCGGTTGGTAAATCGTAGCCAAGATAGTCGCCAAGGCCAAAGCTTTTCATGTGCTTTTCCCACACATCCATGCCTTCGTCCGTAGTTGGGTATTTTTCGTAGAATTTTCGGAAGGTGCCCGCAAAATAGGCATTGCAGGACTTGTAAATTCCACTGTTCATGGTTCTCAGTCCGCCCCCGCAATGACAGCCCCTTTTTTTGTTTCCAACATAAAAGCCGTTATAGCAGCGAAAAGTAGTTTCCGGGCTGATTACCCCTTCCTGCAGCGCCACCAGGGCATTCAGAGTTTTAAAAGGGGATCCCGGGGAGGGCTCGGCCAGGATTGAGCGGTCCCAGGTGGGTTTTGAGATGGTATCGTAATGCAGTTTGCTGTAATTTTTTGAGCGTTCCCGACCCACCAGCAAAGCAGGGTTATAGGTGGGGCCGGAGATCATGGCCAGGATTTCCCCCGTTGCGGGCTCAATGGCTACAATCCCTCCGCGCTTGCCGTTCATTAGCCGTTCCCCGTATTCCTGCAGGTCCTTGTCGAGGCTTAGTTGTATTTCCTTACCGGGTTCCGGAAGCGTATCCAGGGTCCCGTTTTTATAAGGGCCGATATCCCGGTTAAAGCGGTCTTTTTGAATAACTTTAACCCCTTTCCTTCCCCTGAGTTCTTCTTCGTACTGCTTTTCGATCCCGGTACGGCCGGTAAGCTCTCCCTGTTCATAGTAGGGGTTTCGTTCCAGGTCCCACTCATTTACCTCGCTGATATAGCCCAGTACATTTGCGGCAGCAGGGGTGTTGTAATCCCTGAGGGAGCGTTTCTCAATATAAAACCCTTTGTACTTCCTCATTTTTTCCTGAAGCCCGGCATAGTCTTCCTTGGAAAGTTGCGGAACCAGTACCGATGGCAGCCGGGGGGAATAAACCCTGGCTTTTTTCAATTGGGAAATAAAGCGTTCTTTGGAGATTCCCAGCAGGGAGCAAAATTCCAGGGTGTCCAGGGGCTTTACCTCCCTGGGGATTACCATAACATCGTAGGCCGGCTGGTTTGCCACCAGCAGCTCTCCGTTACGGTCGTAAATGTAGCCCCGTTCCGGATAATCATAAACTACCTTAATGGCAGGGTCTTCCAGGATTTGATTTGCGGAGGACCGGAAAAGCTGCAAATAGGACAACCTTCCGATGAAGGTTATCCCAATCAGGATAATGATAGAAGACAATACTAGCTTTTTCATCTAATTTTCCGGTTCAGACAGAACAGGGGGCCCAAGGATCCCCTGTCTTGTAATTCTTTAAAACTATTCTTTGCGAACGGCGAATAGGGAGGTCAGCAAAATGGTAAAAATAAAAGTGCTTAGCCCTGTAAAAAGTACCCTTTTCAAAATTAATAGCAAATTAGAGAAACTAAAAATTTCAAGCACAAAGAATACGAGGTGGTGTACCAGTATTAATAACGCCAAAAAGGTGATTTGTTGTACACGGGTGGAATTGGATAACCTGAAATTCTGAAACTCCAGGTTTACCCCGAAAACAAAACGCATCAGCGCAGGTCTGAGGTAAGCTGTCGTAAGGGATGCAGCGGTATGCATGGCCATTGTATCTGAGAAAAGATCAATGCTAAAGCCCAGCGCAAAAGCAATACCCAGCAACAGGGTTCGGTTTTCCTTTACCGGGTACCAGTAAAAGAAGATGATATAGATCATCGGGTTGATGAAACCGAAGATGTTCAGGTTATTAAAAATAAGCACCTGAGCTAGCAGCAGCGCAATAAAGCGAATGGCACCTATGAAATAGTTACTCGTCATTGGCTACTTCAGATTCAAGTTGCAGGATTTCTTCCCGATTGCGGTTTTTGATGATGTAAACTTCCTTAAGGTTGGTCATGTCGTTAAACAACCTTACATCAATATTGTAGAAACTGGCAGACTCCTTGAGTTCAAAATTATCTATTGCCCCAATGGGGATGCCTTCCGGAAAAATGCTCGACATGGCTCCTGTTACTATGGTGTCTCCGATTTGCAGCGGGACCAGCCTGGGGATGTCTTCCAGCTGAACCAGCTGGTAATCTTCCTGATTCCACACCAGGGAACCAAAATAATTGGTATTCTTTATTTTGGCGTTGATATTCGATTTTGAATTGAGGATACTTTGCACAGAGGCGTAGTTGGCACTGCTTTTTTCCACAATACCCAGTATGCCTTTGGAGGTAATCACCCCCATATCCTGTTGAATGCTGTCATTTTTTCCGCGGTTCAGGGTAATGTAGTTGTTGGGTTTGGAATAGCTGTTTTTGATTATTTGTGCCCGCATTACAACATAATCCAAAGCGCTGCTATCCAGGGCTGTACTTTCTTTGAATTCCTTGTTGAACAGCCGTGTGCGGAGGCGTTTATTCTCTTCCAGCAACTTTTTGTTTTCTTCTTTGAGGTTAAAATAGCCGCTGACGGAGAAAGAAGCGTCATAAATGTTGCCGCTCAGCCAGTTTGCAGAATTAAAGTAACGCGCCTGGTGGTAACTGTGGCTTTGAACAGTAAGGATAAGGGAGAGGAACATCAGGAAAGCGTACAGCAGGCTAGTTTTATACCGGAGAATAAAATTTATAATGCGTTGCATGCGCTTGCCCTATTATTTCAGCCGGCAGCTTGCCGGTTAGCTGAAAACGAAATTATTTTATCAGGATACTCTTGTAACGCTCCAGGTTTTTCAGCGCAATACCGGTACCCCTTACTACAGCCCGCAACGGATCTTCCGCAATATAAACAGGCAGGTCTGTTTTTTGGGAAAGCCTTCTGTCTAACCCTCTAAGCATAGACCCTCCGCCGGCAAGGTAAATCCCTGTGTTGTATATGTCTGCTGCCAGTTCAGGCGGGGTCTGGCTGAGTGTTTCCATAACGGCGTCCTCCACCCGGAGTATAGACTTATCCAGGGCCTTGGCTATCTCCAGATAAGAAATAGAAACCTGTTTGGGTTTACCGGTTAGCAGGTCCCGACCCTGAACGGACATTTCATCCGGAGGCGATTGAAGGTCCTCAGTAGCTGAACCGATCTGGATCTTAATATTTTCTGCAGTGCTTTCCCCAACATAAAGGTTGTGCTGGGTTCGCATGTAGTAAATGATATCATTGGTGAAAACATCCCCTGCGATCTTTACGGATTTGTCACAGACAATCCCACCTAGTGCGATCACCGCAATTTCCGTGGTACCGCCCCCTATGTCAACAATCATATTCCCTTTGGGCTGCATGATGTCCAGGCCGATCCCTATGGCAGCCGCCATGGGCTCATGTATCAGATAGACTTCTTTGCCATTAACGCGCTCGGCAGACTCCTTAACAGCCCGCATTTCCACTTCCGTTATTCCCGAAGGAATACAGATTACCATGCGCAATGCAGGGGGAAACCATTTTTTCTTAAGGGCAGGGATATTTTTGATGAACATATTGATCATCTTCTCGGAGGCATCGAAATCTGCAATTACACCGTCTTTGAGCGGTCGGATGGTTTTGATATTCTCGTGTGTTTTCCCCTGCATCATATTGGCCTCCCGGCCAACAGCGATAATCTTCCCGCTGATCCGGTCGCGTGCTACTATGGAGGGGCTGTCCACAACAACCTTATCGTCGTGGATAATGAGGGTATTCGCCGTTCCCAGGTCGATGGCAATTTCCTCAGTCAAGAAATCAAAAAATCCCATTGGTTATTCGTTTGTTTCCCGTTAAACGGGTAAAATTTATCGACAAAAGTAGTAAAATTAATGCTTAAAATGACGGGTGCCGGTGAGTATCATTGCAATTCCGTTTTCATTGCAGAAATCAATGCTCAATTGGTCTTTGATAGAGCCTCCCGGTTGTATGACAGCACTTATTCCACTGCCATGGGCAATCTCCACACAATCCGGAAAAGGGAAAAAAGCATCGCTGGCCATAACGGCCCCGTCCAGGTCAAAATTAAAGCTCCCGGCTTTGTGTATTGCCTGGTTTAGTGCATCCACCCTGGATGTCTGACCCGTCCCACTGGCACAGAGCTGTTTGTTTTTGGCCAGGACAATGGTATTGGATTTGGTGTGCTTGCAAAGTTTAGATGCAAAAAGCAGGTCTTCCAGTTCCCGTTTATCGGGACGCTTTTCAGTTGCGTAATTCAGGTCTTCCTCTGAATCTGTCTTAAGGTCTTTGTCCTGATACAGGATTCCGTTCAGGCAGGTCCGGATCTGGTCTTTTGGAAGCTCTGTTGGTTTTTGAACGAGCAGGATACGGTTCTTTTTCCCTTTGAGGATTTCAAGGGCATCGGCCTCGAAAGCAGGTGCTATGACTACTTCGCAGAACAGCTCGTGTATCTTGGCAGCAGTTTCGGCATCCATGGTGCGGTTACAGATCAGGATGCCCCCGAAGGCAGATACCGGATCTCCGGCCAGGGCGTCGGTATAGGCTTCAGACAGGCTGGAGCGGGTGGCAAGGCCACAGGCATTGTTGTGCTTTAAGATGGCAAATGTGGGGTCGTCTCCGGCAAATTCCTGCATCAGGTTAACCGCTGCGTCTATGTCCAGCAGGTTATTGTAAGAGAGCTCCTTGCCGTGCAACTGCTCAAAGAGGGCATCAAAATCTCCGTAAAAAATACCCTTTTGGTGCGGGTTCTCTCCATACCTGAGGCTTCGCCCTCCGGGCTCGCTTATTTTCAGGGCCGGGATCCCGGCCTTGCGGTTAAAATAATTGAAAATTGCCGCATCGTAGTGTGAAGAAACGTTAAAGGCATTGGCTGCAAAGCCCTGCCGGTCTTCCAGGGAGCTTTCCCCATTTCCTTTTTCAAGTAATTCCAGCAGTTTTCCGTAGTCCTGCATGGTGGCCACACAGAGTACATCTTTATAGTTCTTTGCTGCAGCGCGAATCAGCGAGATTCCCCCTATGTCGATCTTTTCAATGATTTCCTGCTCCCCGGCACCTTCGGCCACTGTTTTTTCAAAGGGGTAGAGGTCTACTATAACAATATCCAGTTCGGGGATTTCATATTCCCGCAATTGTGCCCTGTCATCCTTAAGGTCCCTCCTGCTCAGAATGCCCCCGAAAACTTTTGGGTGCAGTGTTTTTACCCTTCCCCCCAGGATAGACGGGTAACCCGTAACGCTTTCCACAGGGATAACCGGAATATCCAGTTTTCGAATAAAGGCTTCCGTGCCACCGGTGGAGTACAGGGCTATACCCAGCTCATGGAGTTTACGGACAATGGGCTCAAGCCCGTCTTTGTGAAAAACGGAGATAAGGGCGGATTTCGCCTTTTTCTGGGTACTCATAATTGCTTGTTTGATAGGGTTCAGGCAAGCAAATGTACTTTATTTAAGCAAAAAATTCCGGGTGGGTTATCAACAATAGCCCGAAAGTTTTAAAGAATATTACTTACCTCAGCGCAGATAAATTCAAGAAACTCCTCGTCTTCTTTTGTAAAGGGGTCCGGATGGTGTGAATCGATATCTATCTGTCCGATATTCTGACCATTTACAAAGATGGGAACCACAATTTCAGCTTTCACGTCAATGCTGCAGGCGATATAGTTGTCCTGTGCCGCCACATCGGGGACTACAAAGTTCTGGTTGCTCAGGGCAACCTGCCCGCATATCCCTTTGCCAAAAGGGATGATGGTATGGTCTGTGGGGGCTCCGGCATATGGCCCCAGTTTAAGCTCCTCTTTGTCTCCGTTCCTGAAGTAGAAACCTACCCAGTTGTAATAGGAAATATTTTCCCGGAGCAATTCGCAAATACCCTGCAGGCGTTCATTAGACGGTAGCTCTGGGTCCTTAAGGATGGAAGTCACATCCGTTTTCAGTTTCGATAGCATGCTGATATTATTAAGGGTCAAAAGGTACAAAACTCTTACTGCTTTCGACTAATATTAAAAAACAAAAAACCGGCAGGAAGCCCTGCCGGTTTATCTATTAATACACGTAAGCCGTATTACATCATTCCGGGCATTCCACCCCCGCCCATTGGTGGGCCGGCTGGAGGATTGTCCTCTTTGATTTCAGTAAGGGCACATTCTGTGGTCAGGATCATCCCGGCAACAGAAGCTGCATTTTCAAGGGCTATACGGGTTACCTTTTTCGGGTCAATGATACCTGCCTTCATCATGTCTACGTAGGTCTCTGATTTCGCATCAAATCCGAAATCCCCTTTGCCTTCGTGTACCTTGGCAACTACCACCGATCCTTCACCTCCTGCATTTTCCACGATGGTACGCAGTGGGGATTCAATGGCGCGGGCCACAATTTGAAGACCGGTTTCCTCATCGGCATTTTCCACACTCACCTTGGAGAGCACTTTCTTTGCACGTACCAGGGCAACACCCCCTCCGGCAACAATGCCTTCTTCCACAGCGGCACGGGTGGCATGCAGTGCATCGTCTACCCTGTCCTTTTTCTCCTTCATTTCCACTTCGGATGCAGCCCCCACATAGAGAACAGCAACACCTCCGGCCAGTTTGGCCAGGCGCTCCTGAAGTTTTTCCTTGTCGTAGTCTGAGGTGGTAGTCTCGATCTGCGCCTTGATCTGGTTAACTCGGGTTTTGATGTCCTTGGCGGCACCAGCCCCGTTTACGATAGTTGTATTGTCTTTGTCGATACTCACTTTTTCGCAGGTTCCCAGCATATCCAGGGTGGCGTTCTCCAGGGAGAATCCACGCTCTTCTGAAATTACTGTACCTCCGGTCAGGATAGCAATATCTTCCAGCATGGCTTTTCTGCGATCACCAAATCCGGGTGCTTTTACGGCTGCGATCTTAAGGCTTCCCCTTAGTTTGTTTACTACCAGGGTGGCCAGGGCTTCCCCATCAACATCTTCTGCGATGATCAAAAGGGGCTTTCCGGACTGGGCTACAGGTTCAAGAACCGGCAACAGGTCTTTCATGGTAGAAATCTTCTTGTCAAAGATCAGGATATACGGATTCTCCAGATCTGCAACCATTTTTTCTGAATTGGTTACAAAATAAGGCGAGAGGTATCCGCGGTCAAACTGCATTCCTTCAACCACATCCACATAGGTGTCCGTACCTTTAGCTTCTTCCACAGTGATCACCCCTTCTTTTCCAACCTTGTTGAAGGCTTCTGCTATCAACTCCCCGATGGTTTCATCGTTGTTGGCAGAGATAGAGGCAACTTGCTTTATCTTTTCTGAAGAATCGCCGACTTTCTTAGACTGGCTAGACAGGTTCTCTACTATAGCTTCAACAGCCTTGTCAATTCCGCGCTTCAGGTCCATTGGGTTGGCGCCTGCCGCTACGTTCTTCAGGCCTTCTTTTACGATTGCCTGCGCCAGTACAGTTGCAGTAGTAGTCCCGTCTCCGGCCAGGTCGTTGGTCTTGGAGGCAACTTCTTTAACCATCTGGGCGCCCATGTTTTCAAGAGCATCTGCTAATTCAATTTCCTTAGCCACTGTAACCCCGTCTTTGGTTACTACCGGGGCTCCAAAGGATTTGCTGACGATTACGTTACGTCCCTTTGGCCCTAAGGTTACCTTAACGGCATTCGCCAGGGCGTCTACACCCCTTTTCAGGCCGTCACGTGCTTCAATATCAAAAGTTATTTCTTTTGCCATAATTTCACTTGAGTTTTTTAGTTTTTACAGCCGGCTTAGTTTCCGGCCAGAATAATTTTGAGGTGTCTTTATATGATAGCCAGGATATCGCTTTCCCGCATCATCAGATAGTCTCCGCCATCCAGTTTTAATTCAGTCCCGGAATATTTTCCGTACAGGACCGTATCACCAACCTTCACAGTCATCTTCTCATCTTTGGTTCCTGGTCCTACGGCAACAACCTTTCCTTTCTGAGGTTTCTCCTTAGCCGTATCCGGGATATATATTCCCGATGCCGTTTTGGTTTCGGCAGCCATTGGTTCGATAAGAACCCTATCTGCCAATGGTTTGATATTTACTTTAGCCATATTGATTGATTTTATTGGATATTAAAGTTTCGCGATTCAAAAGACAGAAATTGTGCCAAGTCATAAAACCTGACAGTTTGTTAAACAAAAATGCCAGCTTGTCACAAAAGCTGGCATTCATAAGTTTTTTCTCAATGTTATTTACTGAAGTGTGTCTACCGGGCTGCCGTTTTGAGGTGCAGGGGTTTCTTCGGGAATTTCGTCCAGAACTTCAGGAACGTTTTCGATATCATCCTGCTGTAATAATTTGGATTCCGCTTCCTGAAAGTTGCTCTTAAGGGCAACATTGGAAAGCAGGATCAGAACGATAAGCAGAGATGCAAGGGTCCAGGTACTTTTATCCAGGAAATCCCCTGTTTTTTTAACCCCGCCTACTACCTGGTTTCCGCCACCTCCAAAAGAGGAAGACAGCCCTCCACCTTTAGGATTTTGAACCATTACCACCAGCATCAGCAGCAAACAAACTACTATGATCAGGATCAGGAATATTGAAAATGTGCTCATTTCTTTTTATTCGGTTTATCTTGCCGGAGCTTTTCCACGGCTTTAATTTGGTCCGCAAAGAAACCACTTTTTTCCGGATATTTCAAACTTAAAATTCGGTAGGCCTGTACGGCTTTTTTAAATTTTCCCTGCTCGAGATAAACCCGCGCCAGCGTTTCGGTCATCAGCTCGCTTTTATCCAGCTGCAGCGATTCTTTTATGTTGACTTCGGCAACGTTTTTGGAGTCCGGACTAATTTTCGGATTCTCCTCTATAAACTTGTCGATCAGTTCAAATTTGCGTTTTCGGGAAGTAGTTCCGGTTGCCGGAAGGTCTTTTGATTCGGGAGTGGCAGCCGGTTTCCCGCTTTCCTTCTGGGGTTCTTTTTTAAAACTGGTTAACTGCAGCCATTCGGTAAAGGAATGCCGTTCGGATTTGGTAAACTCCAGCGGTTTTCCCAGCTGTAATTCCTTTTCTGCCGCCTTACGCGAAGCTTCAATAGATACATCTATACTGGGGTCTTTGGAACGGAACAGTTTCGGGTCCAGGATCTGGTCTGCCTCCTTGCTGGATCTCGGCAGCGGGCTGTCTTCTTCCTGTTCAACCAGGCTCGTGTCGGTATCCGGGCTCGGGCCCACTTCCTCTGCAAAAGTTTCCTGTTCCTCCAGGGACTGTTTCCCGGAAATGGCATCGGCAATGCTGTTCTGCAGAAAATTTTCAGAAGTGATAAAATCGAAAAGTACTTCCCGGTCTGCGGTACAGGCAGCTGTATATTTCAGCGCCTGATTGTATTTGTAGCTGTTCAGGTTTTTCAGACCTTTAAGGTGCAGGGCCCGTGCGGCCTGAAAGTAGGGATAGGAATGCGCAACTTCCTCCAGCTGCTTTACCAGCAAAGGGCTGTTTACCTTTTCAGGTGTTTGCAGCAGGTTTGTGAAGTCACTTACTTTCATAGGCTTACCAGTCTGCAAGGGATTTGTTAAAAATATCCTGGAGGATACGCTCAAAAATAGCCAGATGGGCCTCATCGCGAACCGCTGCCAATTGGGAAGTGGCCGGATAATCGTAGAAAAACGAAAAGCGCTGCTCGAAATTTACATCCTCCTTGGTATTGTTGTAAAACCGAACATTCACGGCTATGGTAAGCCTGTTTTGTGCTGCCCGTTGTTGTGCGGTGGCCGTCATGGGGGATATCCTGTATTCCACAATTTCCCCCTCGTAGAGGAGGTCCCCGTTGGTCCCCACCAGGTCCAGGCTGGTCTGGCTGTTGATCAGGTCTTGCAGGGCCAGGGTAAAATCCCTGTCAAGGCCGGGGTCAAATACAGAGCCGGGGGTCTGGCTGGCATAGTTCTGGAAATAATTTACCTGGAAGGTTTTAGCGGTGCCAACATCCCCTCCCGTAAAATTATAAACCCCGCAACTGCAGAGCAACAGTGCAGCAAACAGGGAAAAGGCTTTTCGATTTAAGGCCACTCTTTTTAAACTCATATCAGAGGTCGTACTGTTTGATTTTTCGATACAGGGTGCGTTCCGATATCCCCAGTTCGGCGGCAGCGGCCTTTCGTTTTCCCTTGTTGCGCTCCAGGGACTTTGCAATCAGTTCCACTTCCTTCTCCTGTAAAGATAGGGTTTCTTCTTCTTCGATTTCTTCTGCAAAGTGGTACTTGTCTTCCACTACCGGGGACTGGGGCACCCGGATTTCCTTATTGGAAGGGGCTGCCGGTAAAACAGCCACTTCCGGCTGCTCCTCAGTTGCCTCATCATCATCCCCGTAAATTTTGCGGATCAGGTTTTCATTTTCCTCCTGAACCTTTTCACTGTCTTCATGCTTCAGCATTTCCAGGGTGAGTTTTTTCAGGTCATTCAGGTCCGATTTCATATCGAACAGGACCTTGTACAGTATTTCGCGTTCATTGCTGAAATCCCCTTCCTTCCGGCCTTTTTCAATTACGGCTGGGAGGTTCGGGCTTCCTGCATTGGGAAGGTAGGAACGGAGTGTTTCCGCTGAGATGGACCGCTCTTTTTCCAGTACAGAGATTTGTTCCGCTACATTGCGAAGCTGACGGATGTTCCCGGGCCAGCGGTACTGTTGCAGGAGCAAAATGGCATCGTCTTCCAGGCGGATGGTGGGCATTTTGTATTTCTGGCCGAAGTCCGAGGCGAACTTCCGGAACAGCAAATGAATGTCTTCCCGCCGCTCCCTCAGGGCAGGGATATGGATTTCTACTGTGCTTAAACGGTAGAACAAATCTTCCCGGAATTTTTCCTTACGGATGGCTTCCAGCATATTTATATTGGTGGCGGCCACAATACGCACATTGGTCTTTTGTACCTGGGAAGATCCGACTTTCAGGAATTCCCCGTTTTCCAGCACGCGCAACAGCCGAACCTGGGTGGTAAGTGGAAGTTCCCCCACCTCGTCCAGAAAAATCGTTCCGCCATCTGCCACCTCAAAATACCCGCTGCGGGTTTGGGTTGCCCCGGTAAAGGCCCCTTTTTCATGCCCGAATAATTCGCTGTCTATGGTTCCTTCCGGAATGGCCCCGCAGTTGACCGCTATGTATTTGGCGTGTTTTCGGTGGGAAAGCGAATGGATGATCTTGGGTACGGCTTCTTTTCCGACCCCGCTTTCTCCGGTTACTAAAACCGAAATATCTGTGGGGGCTACCTGAATAGCTTTTTCAAGGGCGCGGTTCAGGTGTGTATCATTCCCGATAATCTCAAAACGCTGTTTTATGGCTTGTACCTGCTCCATGGATTACATATTTTGAGAATAACCGACTGCTTTCCCGATAAGCGTTGCCGAGGTGCACTCATGGATTTCAACCATTACGAAATCTCCTACTTTGTACTGTTCTTTTGGAAATACCACCACCGTATTCTGGGTATTTCGGCCCATCCACTGGGCGTCAGATTTTTTGGAAGTCCCTTCAATCAAAACTTCCTCCACCTTCCCGAGGTGTTGCTGGTTCCTCAGGCGGCTGTGTTGCTGCTGCAGTTCGATAATTTCGCGCAGCCGCCTTTTTTTCACGGGCTCCGGGATGTCGTCTTCCAGTTTACGGGCTGCAAGGGTTCCGGGGCGCTGTGAATAGGCAAACATAAAGCCGAAATCGTATTTGACATATTCCATCAGGCTCAGGGTTTGCTGATGGTCTTCTTCGGTTTCCGTTGGAAAACCGGCAATCATATCCTGGCTGATTCCACAATCGGGGATTAGGTCCCGAATAGTATCTATAAGGGCCATATATTCCTCACGGGTATGCAGCCTGTTCATGGCTTTCAATATCCGGTCGCTGCCACTTTGGACTGGCAGGTGGATATAATTGCAGATATTGCGGTGGCGGGCCATGCTTTCGATCACATCAACCGTCATGTCCTGTGGGTTGGAGGTTGAAAAGCGAATACGCATTTTCGGATAAGCCGTGGCAACCTGTTCCAGTAAATTGGCAAAGTTAACCGCGGTAGCCTGCTGAATGGCACTGGCTTTTTCAAAATCTTTTTTCAGGCCGCCCCCGTACCACAAATAACTATCTACATTCTGGCCCAGGAGGGTAACCTCCTTAAATCCCTTTTCCCAAAGCTGTCCCACCTCCTGCAAAATAGACTGAGGGTCCCTGCTGCGTTCCCGCCCCCGGGTAAAGGGCACTACACAAAAGGTACACATATTGTCACAGCCCCTTGTAATGGATACAAAAGCGGTTACCCCATTTGAGTTCAGCCGCACCGGCGCCACATCCCCATAGGTCTCTTCTTTTGACAGGATCACGTTTACGGCCTGCTGGCCCTCGTCCACTTCCCGCACCAGGTTGGGCAGGTCTTTGTAAGCGTCCGGGCCCACTACCATATCTACGATCTGCTCTTCTTCCAGCAACTGGCTCTTGAGGCGCTCGGCCATGCATCCCAGCACACCTACTTTCAGGTTGGGTTTTTCTCGCTTTACAGCATTGAATTTTTCAAGTCGCTTGCGTACGGTTAGTTCCGCCTTTTCCCTGATGGAACAGGTATTTACCAGGATCAGGTCTGCTTCTTCCATTTCCTGGGTCGTGTTAAAGCCTTCCTGTCCCAGGATGGATGCCACTATCTCACTGTCGGAAAAGTTCATCTGACACCCGTAACTCTCTATGTAGAGTTTGCGTTTGTTGTTGTCTTTTCCCCTCAACTCAAGGGCAGTACCCTGCTGTTCTTCGCGTATTGTCTTTTCCATGCCACATGCTTCCCGATACTTGCGGGAGGGCAGCAAAGATAGCACATAAAACAATTATGACAATTTGGCAGGCCCTAAAATTTTGTAAAAATCGGGTCTGTAAAAGATATGCCTGACTTAATGAGCCGATATCATTGGAATACCCGCATCCTGCACCCTTTTGTTGATTTTATCAACTTCGCTTGCCAGCAAGGTGTCCAGCGCATCCAGTTCCCGTTGCAATTCCTTTTTGATTTCACCGAAAAAGGCGAGGGACTGCTCAGTAGGGGGGTAATCCCCGCGCTGTGAATCGGCCAGCAGGAATGCCAGGCGGTTATTTATGCGGATACCGTAGTTCAGCGGATCCTGACGGCTTTGATTTTTGGTCATATGGATGTTGTTTTCAATGGTCTCGAGCTTTTCTTCAAAGGCTGTGGCCATTTCCAGCAATTCGGGTTTTTCGCTTGCTTTCTCCTTCAGGTATTTCAGGTCTTTTTCCACTTTCCGAATACGGACAATGGCGCTGTTGGCGCGGCTTACTTCGTTCCTAACGGCAATCAGGAAATCGAATTGTTTTTGAAAATCGGCCATTGTGTTGGGTAGTCTCGGGTCTTTTTCAACACTAAGAGAAGCCTCGCTTACCTGGCCGTTATAGCTAAGGCGTACCTTGTAATCCCCTGGTACGGCTTTTGGCCCGTTATTGGGTGAAGAATACAGTACCATCCCTTCAAAACTTAAGAACCCGGGGTAGCGCAAATCCCATACAAACCGGTTGCCACCACTTTTGACCTTTATAGGTTCGGCTGCATCGGGTTGGTGTTTTTGCGCTTTGGCCTTGTTGCTGAATTTGCGGATGCTGCTGCCATTGGCCTGTAGTATTTCAAGTTCAACGGTATCCGTGTCTGCCAGTTTTCCGATGTAAAAATTAATGATGGCCCCATTCGGGTGGTTGCTGCCTTCTTTGAGGCTGTCCGGGATTCCCCAGCCGGATTGCTGCATTCTGTAAGCCCTGTCCGGTTTGTAGAGGAAAAATGTACTGTTTTTTACTTCTGCTGATAATTGATGCAGGGGAGTCAGGTCGTCTATCATCCAGAAACTCCTACCGTGGGTTGCTGCAATCAGGTCATTATCCCTCACATGCAGGTCTCTGATGGAAGTTATGGGGAGGTTCAGTTGGAAAGGGCTCCAGCTTTCCCCATCGTCGAAGGAGAGGTACATCCCCCATTCGGTCCCTGCATACAGCAGGCCTTCGCGAACTTTATCCGAACGAATGGCCCTGGTGTAATAATTTTCAGGAATCCCGGAAGTGATCAGTTTCCAGCTTTTTCCATAGTCGTCCGTTTTATAGAGGTAAGGGGTATAATCCCCGAACTTGTAGGAAGTAGCAGCCACATAGGCTGTTCCCTTTTTAAAAGGACTGGCGTCTATACAATTAATCATATTCAGTTTGGGGGATAGTGAAGCGGCCGGAGTAACATTTTCCCAGCTTGTACCGTTGTCCCTGCTGATGTGTATGAGTCCATCGTCGCTGCCGGTCCAGATAACCCCTTCTTCCAAGGGCGATTCGGCAATGGCAAAAAGGTTTGCATAGAACTCGGCCCCTGTATTGTCTTGTGTAATGGGCCCTCCGGAAGACTTGATCGTTTCGGGCAGGCCGCGGCTGAGGTCTGGTGAAATAACCTCCCAGCTCTGTCCGCCATTGGTGGTGGCATGCAGGTAGTTGGAGCCGGCGTAGAGCTTTTTGGGATTGTGGATGCTGAAGGCGATAGGGAAATTCCAGTTAAAACGGTATTTCATGACTTCAACTCCGGAGCCCGCCGGGTTATCCGGCCATATATTTACGGAACGGGTTTGCCCCAGCCTGTGGTCCTCCATCATCATATAGCCTTTGTAGGTTCCTCCGTAGACGATCTCATTGTTCAGGGGGTCCGGTGCCAGGTGGGCACTTTCGCCTCCTGCAGTGGGTTCCCAATCCTGTTCTGTAATCGCATTGCTATTGGTCCGGTGTGCTATGCGTACGGTGGAATTGTCCTGCTGGGCCCCATAGATCCGATAGGGGAACTGATTGTCTGTGGTTACCCGGTAGAACTGGGCCGTTGGCTGGTTGTAGTAGGTAGACCAGTTATTGCCCCCATCATTGGAAACCTGGGCACCCCCGTCATCGGCGATGACCATCCGCTGGTTGTTAAGCGGGTCTATCCAGAGGTCGTGATGGTCTCCGTGAGGAGCATTTTTAAGTTCAAAGGTTTTACCCCCGTCGGAGGAAACCCCGTAACTTACATTCATTACATATACCTTGTCTTCATTCTGTGTATCTGCATAGATGCGGCTGTAATACCAAGCCCTTTGCCTCAGGGCCCGGTTTTCGTTTACCTTGGCCCAGGTTTTTCCCCCGTCGTCTGAGCGAAATACGCCCCCCTCTGCAGCCTCAATGATTACCCAAATCCTTTCGGAATTCACAGGGGATACGGCAATACCTGAGATGCCCCATGGAAAGCCCGGCAGCCCTTTGCGCTCCGAAATATCAGTCCAGTTGTCACCCCCGTCCGTGCTTTTGAACAGGCGGCTGTCTGGCCCCCCGCTATCCATTCGGTAGCCATTGCGCTTCATCTGCCAGGTGGAGGCATACAGTACCCGCGGGTTGTTCGGGTCCAGGATGAGGTCTCCCGCACCTGCCTTATCACTGATGTAGAGTATACGTTCCCAGTTTTGCCCCCCGTCCGTGGAGCGATAAACCCCCCGGGTTTCATTCGGAATCCACAGGTTTCCGATAGCGGCAACATAAACCGTATTGGGATCTTTTGGATGGATGCGGATCCTGGCTATGTGTTCGGAGCCTTTAAGGCCTATAAATTGCCATGTCTTCCCCCCGTCCATGCTTTTCCAAAGGCCATTTCCCGAAGAGACATTTCCCCTGAGGGTCTGTTCCCCTTCCCCTACGTATATTATATTGGGATCCGATTGGGATACGGCAACCGCCCCGATGGAGCCCCCAAAAAAGCCATCGGAAATACATTCCCAGCTACTTCCGGCATCTTCGGTTTTCCAGACGCCTCCTCCGGCGGTTCCCATGTAATAAAGGTTAGGATTGCCTACTACTCCGCAGACTGTCCCGGCACGCCCTCCCCGGAAGGGGCCAACCAAACGCCATTCCATTCCATTATAGAGGGTCTGGTCAAAACTGTTAGAGGGCTTTTTCGATTTTCGCTGCCCCTGCATATTCAGGGGGATCAACAATAGTAATAGAAAAATTAAAAGGGGATGGGTCGGTTTCATTTCCGTTGGTTTAATCCTTTAAAAATAAGGAATATTTTTAGCCCGGAATATACAATTATGCAAAAGTGAAAAAGTGGGGAAAAGGCTATGTGAATTCTATTCTGGTCCGGACAACTGCAAAGAGGTTGCAGAAGTAAATAAAAAAATTGACCTACTTTTGTGATCCAAAATTCACATGAATGGCAAAAAATCTGGTAATAGTAGAATCGCCGGCCAAGGCAAAAACCATTGAACGCTTCCTCGGGAAGGATTACAAGGTCACTTCGAGTTTTGGCCATATTGCCGATTTGCCCTCCAAGGAGCTTGGGGTGGATGTTGATAATGACTTCGCCCCCAAATACATTGTGGATAAGGAAAAGAAAGCCCTTGTCAAAAAACTCAGGGACCTGGCATCCAAAGCTGAGACTATCTGGCTGGCCAGTGATGAGGACCGGGAAGGGGAAGCCATCTCATGGCATTTGGCCGAAACCCTGAACCTGGATAAAAACAAAACCAGGCGGATTGTATTTAATTCCATTACAAAATCCGCCATTCAGAAGGCTATTGAAAACCCCAGGGCCATCAATTACGATTTAGTTAATGCACAGCAGGCCAGGAGGATCCTGGACCGGCTGGTAGGCTATGAACTTTCTCCCGTGCTATGGAAAAAGATAAAGCCGGGCCTCTCCGCCGGCCGGGTGCAATCTGTGGCCGTTAGGCTCATTGTAGAACGGGAGCGCGATATTGAAGCATTTTCCCCCGAAAGTAGTTTTAAGGTGGCTGCCGAATTCCAAACCAGTTCCGGCACCGGATTTACCGCCAAATTGCTTAAGAGTTTCGACAGTGCCAAGCAGGCCCGTGCATTCCTCGAAAGCGTTAGCCCGGCCCAATTCAGTGTGGATAGCCTGGATACCAAACCGGCAACCAAATCTCCGGCACCCCCCTTTACAACATCAACCCTGCAGCAGGAAGCCTCCCGAAAACTGTATTTCTCTGTATCGAGAACCATGCAGGTTGCCCAGCGCCTTTATGAGGCGGGGCTTATAACCTATATGCGTACCGATAGCGTCAATCTGTCCGGAGAAGCCATTACCGCAGCAAAGAATACAATTGTGGACCAATTTGGCGAGCAATACAGTAAAGTCCGCAAGTTCAGTTCAAAATCCAAGGGGGCACAGGAGGCACACGAGGCCATCCGGCCTACGGATATGAATCTGCAAAATCCAAACCTGGAGCGGGATCAGGCCAGGTTATATGAATTGATCCGGATGCGGACCCTCGCTTCCCAGATGAGCGATGCCAAACTGGAAAGAACCAACGTTAAAATTAAAAATGACCAGCAGGGAGACCTCTTTAGTGCCAATGGGGAGGTCATCAAATTTGATGGATTCTTAAAAGTATACCTGGAAGGTAAGGATGAAGAGGACCTGGAAGAACAGGACGGAATGCTCCCGGCCATGAAAGAAGGGGAAGTCCTCAAAGTCAGGAATATTTCCGCAACCCAGCGGTTTACCCGCCCTCCTTACCGATTTACGGAAGCTTCCCTGGTTAAGAAACTGGAGGAACTCGGCATCGGACGACCTTCTACCTATGCCCCAACCATCTCCACCATTCAGAACAGGGGTTATGTGGAAAAGGGTAGTGTAGACGGTCAACAGCGCGATTATCTCCAATTTATACTGGAAGACCAGAAAATAAATGAGAAAAAGCTCACAGAAACGGTGGGTTCCGATAAGGGGAAACTGGTTCCTACGGATATCGGCATGATTGTAACAGACTTTTTGGTAAGCCACTTCGCCAATATCCTGGATTACAATTTCACGGCTAAGGTGGAAAAAGACTTCGATGATATTGCAACCGGGGAGGAAGACTGGCAGGAGGTCCTGAGGGATTTTTATAAAGGTTTTCACCCAAGGGTGGAAGACGTGGAAGAAAACGCAGACCGTGCCAGCGGCGAACGGGTACTGGGGAAAGACCCCAAGACGGGGCGTCAGGTTTCCGTACGCCTGGGTCGTTTCGGGCCCATGGTGCAGATCGGGACTGCAGAGGAAGAGGAAAAACCACAGTTTGCCAGCCTGCTTCCCGACCAGTCACTCAGTACGATTACCTATGAAGAAGCTATGGAACTCTTCAAGTTACCCAGAAAACTGGGGACCTTTGAGGGGGATGAGGTGGAAGCCAATGTGGGGCGCTACGGACCCTATGTACGCTACGGAAAGAAATTTGTTTCACTTGATCCGGGAGAGGGCGTTTTTGATGTGGACCTCGAGCGCGCAATTGAGCTGATCCGGGCAAAGAAAAAGGCAGATGCACCCATTGCCAACTACGAGGGTAAAGACGTTACCAAAGGCAAAGGACGCTTCGGACCTTTTATCAAATGGGACGGTATGTTTATCAATGTCAGTAAGAAATACGATTTTGACAACCTGAGCAAGGAAGATATCAGCACCCTGATAGAGGAGAAGAAAAAAAAGGAGGCGGAAAAACTGGTTCGGGAATGGCCCGATAAAAACATACGCATAGAAAAGGCCCGCTGGGGCAGGCACACCTTAATAAAGGGCAAGACCAAGGTGAACCTGGCCAAAGAACAGGATCCTCAGGAGCTCACCCTGGAACAGGCTGAAGAACTTCTGGCTCAAAAGAAACCGACTAAAAAATCCAAATAGCAATACGGCAGCTCAATTATGGCTTTCGATTTTCTAAAACCCGTTTCCCAGAAAGTTTTGGCACATACCGAACTGCTACCGCCACAGGCGTTGGGTCACAGTATTTATAAGCATACAGAACAGGAAGGCTTGCCGGTACTTGCGGGAGCCACTTTTGCAATACTGGGGGTTTTGGAATCGCGCAATGCCTTTGTAAAAAAGACCTCCCGCCTCAACCTGGACGAAATCCGCATTCAGTTGTATAAATTGATGCAGGGGAACTGGGAACAGGGGATCCTGGATTTGGGGGATATCGAGGAAGGGGAGACTGTAAAGGATACTTATTTTGTGGTACGCGAAATAATCGCCGGGCTGCTGGAGGAAAATATCATCCCGGTAATCATCGGGGCCACTCAGGATATCACCTATCCTGTATATCGCGCATTTGACGGGATACAGGACATGGTGAATCTGGTTTCCGTAGACAGTCGTTTTGATTTTGGGGCCGATGAGGAACTCATTTCTTCCAATTCCTATATGAGCCGTATCATTACGGATAAACCCAATAACTTATTCAATTTTACCAATATTGGCTACCAGAGTTATTTCAATGCCCAGGAGGAAATTGATTTGATGGAGCGCCTTTTTTTCGATGCCTACCGGCTTGGGGAGATTGCTTCAGACATTACCCTTGCGGAACCGGCCCTGAGAAATGCCCACCTGCTAAGCCTGGATGCGCGGGCTATCCGGGCCAGTGAGATGGGGATGCACGAGGCTTTTTCACCAAACGGCTTTACAGGCAGGGAAATCTGTGCCATTACCCGTTATGCGGGAATGGGGGAGGACATCTCCGTTTTGGGTATTTTCGAAATTGAGAACAACATGCAGTCTTACCAGCTCGTGGCCCAGATGATCTGGTATTTTATGGAGGGTCATAACTTCCGAGTAGACGAATCCCCTTCCGATTCCCACCCCGATTTTACTAAATATATCGTTCCTTGTGACAGCGAGGAATTAGTCTTCTATAAAAGCGCCCTCACCAGCAGATGGTGGGTAGAGGTTCCCAACCTGATCAGTGCGCATACTAAATCCAATTCAGCTGCGTTATTACCTTGCACCGAGAAGGACTATCTGGACGCCTGCGATCAGAATATTCCGGAAAGGTGGTTTAAGGCCTACAAGAAAGGTTTTAACTAAACCAATTTATTTGCACCAGATAAAGGGTATTGTACAATAAATTATTCAATTTTCAGTTTTAGTGAATAATCATTGATAGTATCGTTTACAGTCTTAATTGAAATTAACCTAAAGTATGAAGAAGCTATTGTTATCATCTATAGCGTTTGTTTTTTTGCTCAGCAGCTGTGGTTCCAAATCCAAGGGGGAACTGGTAGGCGTGCAGGGAAAAAAATGGTACCCGGAAAAACCTTATGGGATGGAATTGATCCCAAGAGGTGCTTTTATTATGGGTAAGAGTGAAGAAGACATGGCACAAGTTCTCAATGCCCCTACCAAAACGGTTACCGTACGTTCCTTTTATATGGATGACACCGAGATCACCAATAGTGAGTACCGGCAGTTTGTGGAGTGGGTAAAGGATTCTGTTGTGCGCACCAGACTGGCCATTTTGGCCGATGAGCTGGGCCTGGGTCCGGAAGATGACGGAATCGGGCTTTATGCATTTAATGATGCAGATACAGCCAACCTTTCTGTTTATGACAAATACATGCTGGACAATTACGCCGGGATGGGAGATGACTATTACGAGGGCCGCGCCTTAAACAAGGATGAGGACCTGGTTTGGGAGACTTCGGATTATCCGGACGAATACTACGCTGAGGTAATGGATTCCATGTACCTGCCGGAGGAAGAGTCTTACAACGGACAGCGTACCATAGACGTAAACAAATTAAAGTACAAGTACAACTGGATGGATATCGAGTCTGCCGCGCGCTCCAAAAACGGACGCCGCAAAGATTTTATCATTCAGGAAGAAACCCTGATATATCCGGATACCACTGTTTGGATCCGGGACTTTGAGTACTCTTACAATGAACCCATGCACAACGATTACTTCTGGCATGATGCCTATAGTGATTATCCGGTTGTGGGGGTTTCCTGGAGCCAGGCGAAAGCCTTCTGCCACTGGAGGACCAAATTCAAGAATGACGATCAGCGCGATCGCGGGAAGCAGTTTGTTAACCAGTTCCGTCTGCCCACAGAGGCGGAGTGGGAATACGCAGCCCGTGGAGGGATCGAAGGGGGAACCTACCCCTGGGGAGGCCCTTATGTGATCAGCGATACAGGTTGTTTTATGGCCAACTTTAAACCCCAACGGGGAGATTATGCCGCCGATGCCGCAATGTATACGGTAGAAGCGAAATCTTATGAGCCAAACGATTTTAACCTGTACAATATGGCCGGAAATGTTTCGGAATGGACTAACTCCAGTTATTACCCTGGTTCCTACGAATACGCTTCCACCATGAACCCTAATGCAGATTCTAAGGACAACAACCGAAAAGTGATCCGCGGAGGATCCTGGAAGGATGTGGCTTATTTCCTGCAGGTGAGTACACGAGATTACGAATACAAGGATTCCGCGAGGAGCTATATAGGCTTCCGCACGGTGCAGGACTACATGGGTGAAGAAGATTCAACTCAGTAATAACAGGCCCTGGCCAACTAAACAGATCAAACGTTAACCAAATACTTATTATTAACTTTAACCTAAATTAAATTTCAAATTATGGCACAGTCTAAATCAACTAAAAAGCTCTTTAACATGGCCTACGGCCTGGGTGCTTCGGTGGTGATCATCGGGGCGTTGTTTAAAATCCTTCACTGGGAATTTGGACCCCTTACAGGAGGTTTGTTACTCGCGGTAGGTCTTATTACAGAGGCCCTTATTTTCGCGATCAGCGCCTTTGAACCGGTAGACGACGAATTCGATTGGTCACTGGTGTATCCGGAATTAGCCGGAGGAGAGAAGAGCAACAAAAAGAATGCTGCTCAGGAAGCCAAAGAAGCAGAAGGACTGCTTTCCAAAAAACTTGATGAACTGCTTAAGGAAGCCAATATTGACGCTTCCCTGTTCAACAGTCTGGGAGAAAGTATCCGGAACTTCGAAGGAGCTGCCAAGGGAATTGCCCCTACAGCCGATGCTATTGAGCACACCAAGAAATATTCCGAGGAACTGTCTCAGGCAGCTTCTCAAATGGAATCATTAAACAGCCTTTACAAAGTTCAACTGGAGAGCGCCAGCCGTCAGGCTTCCATCAATGAGGAAGTAGTACAGAATGCCGGTGCCCTTAAAGACCAAATGGAGTCTCTGGCCAGTAACCTTTCTTCCCTGAACGGGGTTTACGGAGGTATGCTGACCGCAATGAACAGAAACTAAAGGCGTCATTGTTCTAGTATTCCCAAATTAAAGTAACTATTAACAACTAATTAGAAACAATGGCATCAGGAAAACAAACACCACGTCAGAAGATGATCAATTTGATGTATTTGATCTTCATCGCTATGCTGGCGTTAAATATGAGCAAGGAAGTTCTTGCTGCTTTCGGTCTTATGAACGAAAAGTTTGAAGCTTCCAATTCCAAGGCTACAGAGAGCAACAATGCGTTTCTGGCCAGCCTGGAGACTAAGGCGGAAGAAGATGCAGCTAAGTATGCGGAGCTGTACCAGGACGCCCAAAAAATCAAGCAACTTTCCCAGGAGTACTTTACCTACCTGGAAGAATTGAAAGATTTCATGACCAAGGATATTGAAGATCCTACGGATTACCAGGTCATGGATAAGTCCGATTACCTGGACCAGAAATTCTTTCAGGGAGACAACCTGGCTCCGGAAGGAAAGGAGTTTATGAAGCGTATCAATGATTACCGTACTTCTGTAATCGCTATTCTTGGGGATGACTTCCCGGAAGTGAAAGAAACCGTGGAAACACGTTTTAAAACAGGAGATGAAAACGGAAAGGTTGAACGTCGGGATGGCGTAAAGGTAGACTGGATTAACTATAATTATGAAGGTTTCCCACTGATCGCTTCCCTTACCAAGCTTACAGCTTTGCAGTCCGATATCAAGGCAACCGAAGAGGCCGCTTTGAAATCCATGCTGCAGGGAGAGCTGACTTCTCAGGTATCCCTGACAAACTTCTCTACTATGCTAGATACGGAAAGAAATGCTTTTTATTCTGGCGAGAAATTTGAAGGAAGTATTGTCCTTGGAAAAACGGATAAATCTGCCAAGCCGGTTAAGGCTGAGCTGACTCTGGACGGACGCAAACTAAGCGAAGGAAAGGATTATCAGTTAAAAGAAGGCGGTGTAGAGTTGCTGATTGGAGCGGGGAGCCCCGGAGATCACCAGATTGCCGGAACCCTGATCTATATGCAGGATGGGCAAGAGACCGAAGTTCCTGTAAAGAATGGTTTCTCTACTATCCCAAGGCCGAACGCTGCAGTTATCTCTGCGGATAAAATGAATGTTGTTTACCGTGGCGTAGCGAATCCAATGACCATCTCAATGCCCGGAGTACCTGACAATAAAGTTAGTGCGTCAGCTCCTGGCCTGTCAAAACGCGCTGGTAGTAATTATATTATGAATCCTGGTAAAGGACGCGAGGTTACCATTAATGTTACTGGAACTATTGATGGAAAGTCCTTCCCGTCTAAACAAACATTCCGTATCAAAGACATCCCAAGGCCTTCCGGAGCAATCCGAGGGGAAACAGGAAGTGTTAAGATGCCGAAGAAGAACCTGGAGATTTCTACCATCAGTGCCGTGCTGGAAGACTTTGACTTTGACCTGAACCTTGCGGTGAGCGGATTCAAAATCAAGGTACCCGGACAGCCTACGGTAAGTGTGAATGGAAATAAACTGGATGCAAGGGCCAAGTCTGCTCTGAGAAGAGCCGGCAGAGGCGATGCGGTTCAGATATTTGATATCGAAGCGTATATCAGTAACAACAAGAGTTATAAGTTGAAGAAGGTATCCCCGGTTATTATCGAGGTTACTAATTAGAAAGTGCAAAGTAAATTCCGGTGCGGTTGAACAGCTGTTCGCTGCACCGGCATTTAATCAGACTAATAAATTAATACAATGAATTGGAAAAATGTTTTAGTAGTCGGCTTCGTAGGAATGCTGCCTTTTACCGGTCTGTCACAGGCTAATATCCTGAACGCAAAAAAGCCGGAGCAAATTGGAGAGCGAACGGAAGACCAGAAGGCCATTGATAATGATGTGCCCCTGGACTACGGCTATGTGGATGATCGCGACATACTGTGGTCTACAACGATCTGGGAGGTCATAGACCTGGACGAGCGGGTGAATTTCCCCCTCTATTACCCGATCGATACGGTAGATATCAGTGCAAACCGCAGATCGCTTTACGACGTACTGATCAAGAATATGCGTAATGGCAATCTTACAGACGTTTATGCGGACAGTTACTTTACTGAGAAAAGGACTCTGGACGATCTGAAAGACGCCCTCAAGAAGGTGGATACCACCGACCTCGGATATGAGCAATACAACGCAGGCGAGGAAATTTCCCCGGAATTTATTAACCAGAGGGAACTTACCGCTGCGGATATTGAGGAATATCACATTAAAGGAATCTGGTATTTTGACAAGCGGCAGGGAGAATTGAAGTATCGTTTACTAGGGATCGCCCCGGTGGCCCCGGACGTAAACTTTATCGATGATGAGACCATGTCCTTTGAGGATGCCAAAGTAGAACTCTTCTGGGTTTGGTTCCCAAGCGCCAGGAATATCCTGCATGAAGCCAAGGTTTTCAACCAGCGGAATTCGGCCCAGCCGATATCCTTTGACATGCTGTTGAATGCCAGGCGATTCAATGCGGTGATCTATAAAGAGGAAAACGTTCACGGAGATCGTGAGATTAAAGATTACATTGCAGATAATGCACTCTTCCAGTTACTGGAAGCCAAGCGGATCAAGGAGTCTATCCGGGATCGCGAACAAGATATGTGGGCCTATTAAGGACCTGCAATTTCCAATTCTTTAATAAATAAGGGCCCGGGCAATACTGTCCGGGCCCTTTTATTATGGCTGTTTTCCAGAGATAGTTACCTACCTTTGCGGCATGCTGGATACAATTGTTGTCGGTTCGGGTTTGGCAGGCTCAGCTTTTGCACTTAAAATGCTGGAGGAAGGGGCTGAGGTAATGGTTTTTGAAAACGGTTCTCAGCGGGCCTCCAAAGTTGCTGCAGGCTTGTACAATCCTGTGGTCTTAAAACGCTTCAACATGACCTGGCAGGGGCAGTTACTCATGCAGACGTCCCTTCCCTATTACCGAAAATATGAAGCCATCCTTGGGCTGCAACTCCTTGAAGAGCTCAGAATATTTCGCCGCCTGGCTTCCGTGGAAGAACAAAATACCTGGGTTACAGCCAGCGACCAGCCGGGTTTATCCGAATTCCTGAACCCCAAATGCCTTCCAAACACGAACCCGCATATAGATGCCCCCTTTGGTTTTGGGGAATTGCAGGGATGTGGGCGCTTGCATACTACTGCTTTTTTGACGGCCTTCAGGAAATTAATGAAAGACAGCGCATGCTTCAGGGAAGAGCGTTTCGATCATAAACAGCTGCAGATAAACGGGGATACCCTCTCATATAAGGATATTAAAGCGAGGCATATCGTTTTTTGTGAGGGCTTCGGGATGCGGCAGAACCCTTACTTCAGCTATCTTCCGCTGCAGGGAACCAAAGGGGAATACCTGATTATTGAAGCTCCGGATTTAAAAGAGCCTGCGGCAATCAAGGCAGGTATGTTCCTGCTCCCTCTGGGGGATGACCGCTATCAGTTTGGAGCCACCTACAATTGGAAAGACCAAAACCCGGAACCGGGCAAAGCAGCACGTGAGGAGTTGCTCCTAAAGCTGGAAAAACTAATTAGCTGTGATTACAAGATTGTGGAGCAGACCGCAGGGATCCGGCCAACAGTTGCAGACCGGAGGCCACTGGCGGGGCGGCATCCGGAACACCATAATTTATACACCTTAAACGGTTTTGGTTCCAGGGGAGTGCTCCTGGCTCCCTATGCATCCCAGGCACTTTTCGATTTGATACACAAGGGGGAAAACCTGCCTCCGGAAATGGATATCAGCCGCTTTGAAAAGCATTACGCAAAAACCACAAAATCATAATTTAAGGCTGAGGTTTATTTTCCACTTAATTTTTCAGATTTTTGCAGCGCGGAAAAGACACCGTTAATAAAACCAGTAAATGTTAGATGTTCACAAGGTATCGGTAGCTTTTGGAGGGGAAGACCTTTTTGAAGAAATCTCCTTCAGGCTGAATCCGGGAGACCGGGTCGGCCTGATCGGAAAAAACGGGGCTGGTAAATCTACCCTGCTAAAACTCCTGGCAGCAGAGTCTGAACCCAGTTCAGGTACTATTTCCAGGGAAAAGGGAAAGTCTGTTGGTTTTCTGAAACAGGACCTCGAATTTGAGACAGGCCGTACCGTTCTGGAAGAGGCCTATTCGGCCTTTACGGAAATCCGCAAGCTGGAACAGGAACTTGAAAGGGTGAACGGGGAACTGGCCGAGCGGGAAGATTATGAAAGTGAAGGCTACCATAACCTGATGGTTTCCTTAAGTGAACTCACCCACCGTTTTGAGCTCATAGGCGGGTATCAGTATCAGGGGGAGACCGAAAAAATACTGCTGGGGTTGGGCTTTCAGCGGGAAGATTTTGAAAAACAGACGGACACCTTTTCAGGCGGCTGGCGCATGCGGATTGAACTGGCCAAACTACTGCTGCAAAACAATGACCTTTTATTGCTGGATGAGCCCACCAACCATTTGGATATCGAATCTATTCTATGGCTGGAAGACTTTTTAAATCAATTTAGCGGGGCGGTAGTCCTGGTCTCCCACGATAAAATGTTCCTGAACCAGGTAACCAACCGTACTATTGAAATTTCGCTTGGCAGGATTTACGACTATCCCAAGCCCTATTCTGCCTTTTTGGAATTAAGGGATGAAATCCGCCAGCAACAGCTAAGTGCACAAAAAAATCAGGAACGGGAGATACAACAGGCCGAAAGGCTGATCGAGCGATTCCGGGCAAAATCATCCAAGGCATCCATGGCCCAGTCATTGATTAAAAAGCTGGACAAGATGGAGCGTATTGAGGTAGACGTAGAGGATACCCGAACCATGAACCTCCGTTTTCCGGTTTCCGTGCAACCAGGGAAAGTGATAGCCGAGATAAAAGACCTGGGAAAGTCCTATGGTGAAAAGAAGGTATTGCAGGGAATAGATTTGTCAATAGAGCGCGGGAATAAAATTGCATTTGTAGGGCAGAACGGACAGGGAAAAACCACCCTGGCGCGCATCCTGGTTGGGGAATTGTCTCACACAGGCAGCTGCAAGCTCGGGCACAACGTACAGATCGGGTATTTTGCCCAGAACCAGGCGGAATACCTGGATGGCTCCAAAACCGTGCTGGATACCATGCTGGATGCAGCCAACGAAACAAACCGGCCTAAGGTTCGCGATATCCTTGGAGCCTTTCTTTTCAGAGGAGAGGAAGTAGACAAATACGTAAAAGTTTTATCCGGAGGGGAACGGAACCGGCTGGCCCTGGCAAAAATGTTGTTGCAGCCCTTTAATGTGCTGGTAATGGATGAACCGACCAACCACCTGGATATCCCTTCCAAAAAAGTGCTGAAGGAAGCCCTGCAGAAATTTGAGGGAACCCTTATTCTGGTCTCGCACGACCGGGATTTTTTGCAGGGGTTGACCAATACGGTTTACGAGTTCCGCAACCGACAGATTAAACCATTTCTGGGGGATATCAACTTCTATTTGGAGCAGCGGAAGGTGGATAATTTCAGGGCTATAGAAAAACGGGATGAAACCGATTCCAAATCGGCTTCAAAATTTGAAAAGCAGGGAGGTAGTGATTACAAAGCACAAAAAAAACGGAAAGCCCTCAAAAACCGATTGAGTAATCTGGAGTCGAAAATACAGCAACAGGAAAAGGAGTTGGCCGATATTGACCATCAGCTCCTGATGGAGTACGACCAGACCATTGCGGCTCCCGGCTTTTTTGATGCCTACCAGGCCCGAAAAGACGAGTTGGAGAGCCTGATGGAGCAGTGGGAAGAGGTATCCTCTCAGCTGGAAGCACTCGAATAAACAGGTTTTCGAAAATGCAAACCACAAGAATTGTGGCCTACACAACAAAATGGCTGCTGTTCATCGATAATACCTGCTTTTAATCCTCGATAATTCTTATACTTGTAAGTAAATTCCCTATTTCAGTATAGGATAAAATGTTATACAAGAGGTAAGTATTCTTAAATGGTTAAGAAAATGCGCTGTAATCCAATTCTGATTTTTTGTTTATTCTGGCTGTTTGCTCTCCCGGCCCAGTCCTTAAAAAAGGACAAGGAAATTCTTCTGGAATTGTATGAGGTAACCAATGGCACGCACTGGGTACGCAAATGGGATCTGAAACAACCGGTATCGCAGTGGTATGGGGTTTCGGTACGAGATAACCGCGTGGTAGGTCTGGAACTCTTCCACAATAATCTGATGGGTCCTGTTCCGGAAAGCCTGGGGCAGCTCGACAAACTGGAGCGCCTCAACCTTGCATTCAACAATCTTACAGGGGAACTTCCTGAATCCCTGTTTAACCTCAGAGAACTTCAGGTACTGAAAATTGAAATGAATCGCTTAAAAGGCAATCTGCCCCAGTCCATAGGGCAATTGTCCCAACTGCAAGAGTTTTCCGCGTTCAATAACTTCTTATCCGGAAGGATTCCTGCAGAAATAGGCTCTTTGCAGGAATTGAAAATTTTAAATCTCTCCAGTAATAATTTAATTGGGCGAATCCCCGAAAGTGTTGGTTCGTTAAGCCAGTTACAAAGCCTGGGTCTTTTTGAAAATCAGTTATTTGGGGATATTCCGGAGACCATTGGTAACCTTACTGCCCTGAAAGAACTCGTGCTGGCCAATAACCAGTTAGGGGGTGCTATTCCGGAGAGTTTCGGGCAACTGGCCAATTTGGAAGTACTGCAGATACAACACAATAATTTTGAGGAGTACCGCAACCTGGGAAGGCTAAATACCCGGCAGCTCCTGGTTTTTGATTACGATGTGGATAAGGCCGAAATTGATTTCAGGGACCTCAATTTCTCCAGGACCCGCATGGCTGATACAAAATTTGAAGACGACAACGAGAATGATTAGATAGCTTTTTAGGTTGATACGTAGCTGTTTTGGGGTGCCTTGGGCACCCCATTTTGTTTAACTTCATTTATGATTTATTTAACGGGCTTGGCAGAAACTTATAATAATTTTGCATTTGCGACCTATTCTAACCAACGCGCAAATGAGAAAAATTTTATTGTATGTACTTGGAGTCCTTGTCCTGATACTTGCAGGCTGGATATCATACCTGCTTGTAAATCGAGAAGATCAGAAACGGCCCACCCCTCCCAAACAAATTAAGACTGTTTTTGTAGATACGGTTCGGCTCAGTTCCGTCCCCGTCAGGGTAAAATCCAATGGAAACCTTATTGCCAAGGAAAGAGTATCGCTCTTTGCTGAAGTACAGGGGGTCCTCCGCAATAGTGCGCGTCCTTTTAAAGCGGGTCAGCCTTTCAGGAAAGGGGAGGTGCTCCTCCGAATTGACGCCTCCGAATACCGGGCGAGCGTGCAAAGTGCCAAAAGCAATTTGTTTAACCTCATAACATCCACTTTACCGGATTTGCGGTTGGATTATCCCGAAATCTATCCAAAATGGCAGGCCTATCTGAACAGCTTCGATATCACCAGTACAACGCCCCCGCTGCCGGAAATGAGCACTGAGAAGGAGCGGTATTTTATAAACGGGCGTAATATTGTCACTACCTATTACAATGTCAAGAATTTAGAGCAGCGCTTAAATAAATATATCCTTCGGGCGCCATACAACGGGGTGCTTACGCAGGCGCAGGTAACGGAGGGAACCCTTGTTCGGCCCGGGCAGTCACTGGGTGAATTCATCAACCCTTCGGTATACGAACTGGAGGTCGCCGTTAGCAAGAGTTACAGCGATTTTCTTAAGTTGGGTAAGAAGGTTGCGCTCACCAACCTGGATGGGAACCGGGAATACGAAGGCACTGTTTCGCGTATTAACGCGGCAGTAAACCAGCAATCTCAAACGGTTTCTGTTTTTATAGATGTTTCGGATCCTTCACTAAAAGAAGGTATGTATCTGGAGGCTATTATTGAAGGAAAAGAAGAGGAGGATGCCATAGAGATTCCCAGAAAGCTCATTACAGAACAGGGGGAGCTATTTATACTGAAAGACAGTGTTCTGGATGTCATCCCTGTAAACCCGATCTATTTTACAGACCAGACAGCCATCCTGAAAGGAATTCCTGAAGGAACCATCTACCTGTCCCGTTCGGTTCCCGGAGCTTATCCGGGGATGCTGGTAAAGGTCTATGGAGCGGAAACCCCGTCCGAAAAGGCACAGACCAACCAGATTCAGTAAGCCATGAAAAAGATCATCGGTTATTTTATAAAATTTGACGTAGCTGTAAATGTCGTAATTCTGGCTTTTGTGGTTTTTGGGATAATCGGGGCCCTGAGGATGCGTTCATCCTTTTTCCCGCTGATTGATTCCCAGATTATTTCCATAAGCATCAATTATCCGGGGGCAGCCCCTGCAGAAATTGAAGAAGGGGTCGTCCTTAAAATAGAAGATAACCTGAAAGGCCTTGTGGGGATTGACCGGGTTACTTCCGTTTCCCGTGAAAATGGGGGGAGCATCACAGTGGAAATAGATCAGGATGAAGACATCGATGTGATCCTGACAGAGGTAAAAAACGCGGTGGACCGGGTTCCGAATTTCCCCGGAGGAATGGAGCCTTTGGTGGTAGCCAAACAGGAGGCCATCCGCTCGACTATTAGTTTTGCAGTAAGTGGTGAGGGCATCTCCCTGGGGTCGTTGAAGCAAATCGCAAGGCAGATAGAGTACGACCTGCGGGCTATGGATGGGGTTTCACAGATAGAAATATCGGGTTATCCGGAAGAAGAAATTGAAATTGCTGTTCGCGAAAGCGACCTGCTAGCCTATAATATGAGCTTTCAGGAAGTGGCCCAGGCGGTTGCCAGCGCCAATATCCTGACTACTGGGGGAGATATAAAGACCGAAGAAGAAGATTACCTGATCCGGGCCAATAATCGATCCTATTACGGGGACGAACTCAACAACCTGGTGGTGCGATCCGATCTTTCCGGCAATATCATTCGCCTGAGTGACGTGGCTGAGGTCCGCGATCGTTTTTCAGAAACCCCAAACTCCAGTTATTTCAACGGGAACCTGGCTGTAAACATCGATGTGAGCAATACCAATAATGAAGACCTCATCCCAACAGCCGACAAGATCAATGAATACATTGAGAATTTCAACGCCACCAATAATAACGTTCATCTGGATGTGGTCTCTGACCGCTCAGTGACCCTTAAACAGCGAACGGCCCTCTTGATCGAAAACGGTGCTGTGGGGATACTGCTGGTCCTTATTTTCCTGTCCTTTTTCCTCAATACCCGACTGGCATTCTGGGTTGCCTTCGGATTGCCGATTTCCTTTTTAGGGATGTTTATATTCGCCGGGAGTTTGGGGGTTACCATCAATATACTTTCCCTGTTTGGGATGATAATCGTAATTGGTATCCTGGTAGACGACGGTATTGTTATTTCAGAAAATATCTACCAGCATTACGAAAAAGGGAAACCGCCCATTCAGGCCGCCATTGATGGGACCATGGAGGTGATCCCGCCTATTATTTCCGCCATCATTACAACTGTTCTGGCATTCTCCACCTTCCTGTTCCTCGATAGCCGGATAGGGGAGTTTTTCGGGGAAGTTTCCACGGTGGTAATACTGACCCTTTCGGTATCCCTGATTGAAGCGCTGATAATCCTTCCGGCCCACATTGCCCATTCCAAGGCGCTGGTGCAGGAAACTGAAGAAGAAAAAGCCCGCGAGAAAAACTTTATGGAGCGAATTTTCCTGAAACTGCGTGTTTTCAACCGGGTAGGGGACCGCTTTATGTCTTTTTGCCGGGATACCCTCTATGCCCCGGCCCTGCGCTTTGTGCTGGGACACCGCTTTATGAGTTTCTCTGTTTTCCTCGGTTTACTAATTATCACTTTTGCCTCTATCTCGGCTGGGATTATCAGGGTAACCATTTTCCCAAGTATCGCCAGCGATCAGGTCAGTATTGACCTGCTCATGCCGGAAGGGACCAACCCACAGATCACCTACGATGTAATAACCCGGGTAGAGGAAGCTGCCTGGAAGGTCAATGAGGATTTTACCAAAAGGCAAACCGGCAATCAGCAGGTAGTCGAAAATGTTATCAAACGGGTGGGTCCCGGAAATAACAAGGCGTCAATCCGTGTAAACCTTCTGCCTGGAGAGGAACGCGATTTTCCCAGCCCTGTGATCACCAACGCCATTCGCGAAGCGGTAGGAGAAGTATATGGGGTGGAACGGCTTACCTTCGGTTCCGGGGGGAACTTTGGGGGAAGCCCGGTTTCTGTTGCCCTGTTGAGCAATAACAACCAGCAATTGGAGTCGGCCAAGGATGAACTCCGAACGTATCTGGAAAACAACCCGAAGCTGACAGATGTTACGGATACGGATCCGGAAGGAATCAAAGAAATCAGTATTGAATTAAAAAACAATGCCTATGCCCTGGGATTAAACCTACAGGGGGTAATGAGCCAGGTACGGGCAGGATTTTTCGGGGCCCAGGCACAGCGCTTTCAGCGCGGACAGGACGAGATAAGGGTATGGGTCCGTTACGACAAGGCCAACCGCTCTTCCATCAATGACCTCGATGACATGCGTATTTTGACACCTGCTGGGCAGCGGGTACCATTTTCTGAAATCGCCGGCTATTCTATAGCCCGGGGTGATGAATCTATCAGCCACCTGGACGGTAAGCGCGAAATCCGGATCGAGGCCGATATGGAGGACCCCAATGAAAGCGCCACGGAAATCCTTTTGGACATACAGCAAAATTTTATGCCGGAACTACAGTCCCGCTACCCGGGTCTGAGCGTATCTTACGAGGGGCAGAACCGGGAAGCTCAGAAATTATCCAGTTCGGCAAATAAGGTATTTCCAGTAATACTTTTCCTCATTTTTGCCGTTATAGCATTTACCTTCAGGACCTACAGCCAGCCCGTTATTTTGTTGTCGCTTATCCCATTCAGCATAATCGGGGTGGCCTGGGGACATGTAATCCATGGCTTCCCTATCAACGTACTTTCTGCTTTGGGGATTATTGCACTCATTGGAATTATGGTAAACGATGGCCTGGTGCTTATTGGGAAATTCAATACTTATTTAAGGGAGGGCATGAAATTTGACGACGCCCTGTTTGAAGCAGGCCGGTCCCGATTCAGAGCGATTTTCCTGACCTCCCTGACAACCATTGCCGGGTTGGCTCCCTTGTTGCTGGAGAAAAGCCGGCAGGCTCAATTCCTAAAACCTATGGCTATTTCCATTTCGTATGGAATAGGCATTGCCACTGTTCTAACCCTTTTGCTTTTGCCACTGTTCTTATCCCTTGTCAATGATACCAAAGCCAAAATGAAGTGGCTGCGGACAGGGGAAGCTGTAGACAGGGAATCTGTGGAAAGAGTTATCAAAGAGATGAAGACACAGGATGATCTGCGGGATAAACTGGCCGAAACCAATGGTGCCGCAGCTGGTACTGGAAACGATCTTTCCGGGAAAGCAGAAGGGTCCAACGTAATAGAAGCGCATTCCAAATGAAACATTTTTACCTGCTATTGATCACTGCAATTGGGTTGCCGGTAAGCATCGCTGCCCAGGAGTCTGTTCTGACGAAACAGGAAGCGATTTCAATCACCCTTGAAAATAACCTGGGAATCCGGGTTTCCGAAAACCTCAGGGCAATAGACCAGAACAATGCCGGTATTCTGAATTCCGGATATCTACCTACGGTTACAGCCATAGGAGGAGGAACCTTTGACCGCCAAACCACAGAAGGGGAATTGGCCAATGGAGATATCAGGACGGCAGACGGGGCTGAAACCCGCAGGTATAACGCCTCTGTAAACCTGAATTATGTGTTGTTCGACGGATTGGGGCGGTACTATGATTATAAGCGTTTTAAGGAGCGCTCTGCACAGTCCGAACTGGAGGTCAGGCAAACGATTGAAACAACCCTTTTACAATTGTTTTCGGTCTATTACGAGGTGGCCCGGCTGGAGGAGAACGCCCTAAACCTCAGGGAGGCACTGACTATTTCACAACGCAGGCTGCAGCGGGCAGAATATCAATTTGAATACGGCCAAAATACCGGCCTGGATGTCCTCAATGCCGAAGTAGACGTTAACACCGACAGTGTAAACCTGCTGAATGCCGAACAGTTGTTGCGGAACACCAAAAGAGACCTGAACCTGATTTTAAACAGGGACCTGAGTGAGTCCTTTGCCGCCGATACCACAGTCCGGTTTGTGCCGGCTCTGAAAATGGAAGAAATCCGGGATCAGGCCAAACAGAACAATGTACGGATGTTACTGGCAGAAAAGGATATCAAGATCTCGGAGTACTCCCTGAAAGCCAACCGAAGCGGTTACCTGCCTACAGTGGGCTTAACGGGCTCTTACGGCTGGAACGAATCCAACAACAACAGCCCCCTGGCATTCGTGCTGCAAAATACAAGTACCGGGATTTCTGCCGGCGTCAATATAAGCTGGAACCTCTTCGACGGGGGAACTACCCTTACCAACGGGAAAAACGCCCGTATCGATTACGAAAACCAAAAGCTTCTGAAAACGCAAACGGAACAGGAAGTGGCCCGGGATATTGAAAATGCCTGGGACAGTTACCGGAATGCGCTCTTTGTACTGGAGGTACAGGAAAAGAACCTGCAGACCAATCAGGACAACTTTAACAGGTCTCAGGAGCGCTATCAACTGGGGCAGATTACCTCTATAGAATTCCGTCAGGCGCAATTAAACCTGCTGAATGCAGAGCTTGCCAAAAGCCAGGCAAAATACAATGCCAAGCTCGCAGAATTACAATTGCTGCAGGTAAGCGGTCAGCTGCTCAACGAAGATTTCTAAAATGGTTGAACATTTTTTCCAATGTCCGTTTTGCTGGGAGGAAGTCTCAGTACTTATAGATACCTCCATTAGCAGGCAAAGCTATGTGGAAGATTGCGAAATCTGCTGCAATCCTATGGAATTCCAGATAGTCTGCGAACCGGGGCAGGTAATTTCTTTTGAGGCTAATGAACTCGGGCAATAGCCCGGTTTTATTAGGTATGAAAGCCATTGCTGAATTCCGGATAACCCTATCCCACTATTTTTTTTTGGTCATTGTGCTGCAATTTGCCAGGTGTTTGTCCAGGATGAATGTATTCTGCAGCCCGGGAAATTAGTTTCGCTACCGTCAATTGGAATCCCGGCCGGGAAGATTGGCAAACAGGGAATACCCATCTAAGGCGGATACAGGAATATCTGTCTCGTCTTTCAGTTACTGATATCTGCTTCGGACGGATATTTCCCATTTTCTAATCTTAAAAGCTGTATTATGAAAAATTTATGTATCCCCTTTCTGGGGTTGATTGTGTTGTTCCTCGGTTCCTGTAGTGAGGAATCTGCAGAAGAAGTCACTCCCGATTATTTTGTAACCCGGGACCTCTCGTTCCTCCTTGGCGAAGAGGATGGGCTAACTGCCAAAGGCTGGCCCGTAAATGGATGCAAGGAGTTCGATGTTAAGGCCAAGGTTCCTTTTTTCGGAGAAGTGCGTTTTACCGTACTTAATTGCTGTGTGAACCTGGTTTGTAATTCCCCGGCTGTACTGGAGGTGATAGATTATTTTATTGGAGGAAAAAACCTACAAAATATTAAAGAAATAACCATAGAATCCTCCAGTTTTATTAAATTTAATCAGTACGATATCCAAATTAACCCGGGTACTTATGCATTAGATGCAAAAACGAAGCGGTTAGTAGACCTTCAGTACAGGGTGTATATCCGTAACAATCTGAAACCGTCAACCAAATGAAAATAGCTAAACTGAATCGTGTAGGGGCCTTAATCATTGATTTGATATTCATAAGCCTGGCCTACACGCTTATTTTTAATTTTATCCCAGAGGAGTGGTTAACAACAACCCAGCAGTACGGTTGGGTGCTTCAAACTGGCACCTTGCTGTATTACGGGACTTTTTTAGTCTATTTCCTGCTGTTTGATTTTACGAATTCCGGGGACTCTCCGGGGAAGGAACTATTGAAGCTTCAGACACGGGATATGAGCGGACAAAAACTGGAACGCAAGCGGTCTATAAAGCGGACGCTGCTCAAACTGGTCAGTATGATTATCTGCCCGGTTTCAGCTTTGTTATACCTTTTCGGGGAAGGGGAATTCAGTTTACACGATGCTTATTTCAATACAAGTGTCTTCCCGCAAGGCAAGCCGGTAAAAAACCATTTGTTTAATTAGTTTAGTTCTCATGGGGCCCGTTTCGGGCCCCTATTTTTGAACTACAGGAATCCTGATCTCTGAGGGATAGGCCCCGGAGTGGTGGATGCTATTGACAGCAATGACCCCTTCCGTTTCGTCATAATTATTTCCTCCCGTATTGAGATTCCTCGCAAAACGAGGGAAGTTGCTGCTGGAAATTTCGATTCGGATCCGGTGGCCCTTTTTGAAATAATTGCTGCTAGACATCGGGCTCATCTCTATTTTATAAACTTCCCCGGCCTTCATGAATTGTTCCTTGTCATAGCCATTTCTGTAACGGGCACGTTGTATGGTTTCATCCAGGTTGTAGGCCGTCCCGTCCGGATACACATCTATAAGTTTAATGGTAAAGTCTGTGTCCCTGGCATCTGAGGAAACGAAGAGTGTAGCCTCTATAAAGCCACTGACCTCTGTGTCCTCTTCCAGTGGCTGAGAAGTGTAGACCAGAATGTCGTTCCGGGCTTCCATCTTTCGCTGGTCAAAGGCCCCGCCTTCTACTGCATTTCCGGTGCAGCAAACATTTCCGCCATAGGAATAAACCGGGTTTTCCGGATCATAGGCGTAAGTGTCCGGCGGATCATTTTCCGGCTTTGTTTCAATTAATTTTCCATCTCCATATAAGCTGTTGGCCCGGCCGTTGCTGCTGAGGTAAAATCGCTTCATTTGCGTTCCTTCAGGAGGCCAGGAGGTTGATGTTTGCCATTGGTTCAGCCCCATGGTGTAATACTGTACCCTTGGGATGTCATCTAATAAGTCCGGGCTACCCCCTTTTAGCCATACCTCAAACCATTTATCGTACAATTTGTAATAATCCAGGCGGGCATCGCCCAGGTTTCGTTCCCCCACAACCGTATTTTCTTTGGCCCGGGTATAGCGGCAGTGCAGGGTGGGGGCAATGATCAAAAACTGCGAATCTGCAACCGCCGGGTCCGGGTGTTGCCTGAGCTTGTTGAAAAGTTCCAGGTTGGGGCCCGTGGATACATCGTACCAGGAAACGAACCAGAATCCAGGCTTGTTAAAGGGCATGTCCTCGTGGTAGAGGCCTCCTGTTCTCCAGGCCGGGTCATTGGGTTTGCGAATAATCATTTTATCGAATATTTCGCGTTTCCCCTTTATGTTCTGCAAGAGGTCGGTTAGCGGTAAATGGGATAATGCTTCTTTCATGTCTACCCGGGGGTTTTCAGGTGCCAGGTCATAGAAGCGGGAGATGCGGATCAGGTCTTCCTGGCTGGCTCCGGCAGGAATCCTCGGTTTGAATTTGTCGTGTTCCACCCCATAGAGCCAGGCCGTAAACAACATCTGGTGTGCGCCTCCGCGATACCAGTTTCCCTGCTCGTTAAAGCGCCCCACTTTACCTACCCCTGCGCCAAAACCCTGTGCAATTAAGGCTGCATGTGCAGGGTGGTCCAGAGAGGCCACAGCCATTTGCCATTCTGCTGTAGAAGAACAACCAATGGTCCCTATTTTCCCGTTGGACCAGGGCTGCCCGGAAAGCCAGCTGAAGGCGTCGTAACCATCGGTAAGGGGAACGCCCAGAATATCCCATTGCCCTTCTGAGAAATAGCGGCCCCTTTCATTTTGCACCACATAGGCATAACCCTTGCGAACCCAGTCCAGGGCCTGCTGCAGCGTACGGGTGCGCATTTCGCCATCTCCCCAGGTATTGAAGTTGTATGGAGTTCTGGAAAAGACCACGGGGACAGCCTCCGTGCCTTTAGGACGGTAGATGTCGGTTGCCAGCCGTACCCCGTCTCGCATGGGCATCATAACTTTCTGATCAATTATGGCAATTTCGCCCAGTTCTTCAAGCAGTTCTTCCTGGGCGAAGCCCGTTATAACAAAACAAAGGGAAAGTAGTAACAGGAATTTTCGAATAGACATTTCAATGGTTCAATTAGTTGATCAATTATTTTTTCAGTAGCGGAGCATAAGTTAATTAATTTCTGAGCTTTCCGGACGTGCAAGGGGTAAATTCTGAAGCTCAGCTAATTGGGCCCAGCCCCGGGTGGTCCGACGGGATCATAATTCCGTTTTCAATGGTGAAGAGTGCTGTAAATGGATCCCCGAGCAGGTCCAGGTGTCCGTCCAGATCTGCAAAATGTATATTGGGGCGGCTCAGGGCAAAATGCAAGCCTGCTGAGATCCCCAGTGCCGATTCATCCATGCATCCGATCATTACTTCCAGCCCTCCGGCTTTTGCTACTGAATTGATATGGGAGGCCTCCAGTATACCACCCACTTTCTGTAATTTAATATTTACCATATCCATCATCCCTTGCCGGGTAAAGTGGTAGGCATCATCCAGGGATTTTATGCTTTCATCTGCCATGATCGGGATAAAGGTGTTCAGGCTTACCTCCTTCATGGCTTCCGGATGCTTCACCGGGGTGGGCTGCTCCAGGATATCGATACGGGCGCCTTTGGATTTTTTAACAAATTCGATTGCCTCGGTGGCCGTATAGCCCTGATTGGCATCAAAACGAATGGCAAAGTCGTTGCCCAGGGTTTCCCGCAGTTTATGGACCTTTTCAAGGTCTTCTTCCGGGCTGATCCCGCCCTTTAGTTTCAGGATGGTAAAGCCCTGACCTATAAATTTACGGGCCAGTTCCAAGGTTTCCTGCAATGGAAGAATCCCGATGGTGATACTGGTGGGAATTTGATGTCGATACCCTCCCAACACCTTATAAAGGGGCAAACCCGCTTTTCGTGCCAGCAGGTCGTAAAGGGCCATATCAACCATGGCCCTTGCAGAGGTACCAATACCTTCAGTATTCCGAATGGCCTGCATGTACCTTCCCTGCTGGAAGGGGTCTTTGCCTTTTAGCAGCCTGGTAATGGGTCCTTCTATCTGTTGCATGATATCCCTGGCCTTTTCCCCGGTCACTTCCCAGTCCGGAGCCGCACAACCATAGCCAACAAAGCCGCTGTCTGTAACCAGCCTGAGGATTACATTCTCGCAGCTGCTTATGGTTTCATAGGCAATCTGGTAGGGAACCGCCAGTTTTAACTCCAGTAAATCGTATTCCAGGCTTTGGATGCGCATGTTAATAGCGGTTCTGATGCAGTTCCTCTAGTGGAGTATGCATAATGCTTTCGATAAATTCAACCATTTTCTGAATGGAGATCTCCCACATCTGATGCCCCTTTTCGGCAGTAGCTTTGGTGGCATTCCCTATAACCCCTGACCTGGAAAGCTTTTGGGTATGGGCATACCAGCTTACGCCCCGGTCTGAGGTGAAATCCAGATATTCGTTTTCCAGGTCCAGGGTTTCATCTACCGCCTTGTCCATATCTACCAGCTCCGGGCGAAGGGCCAGGGTGGTGCTGGTTTCTATTTCTCCTGCGTGGATATCATTATGGGTGTCAATTAAATTGTAGAGGTCTATATCGCTGGTTTCCCCGGTTTCCACACAGACAAATATTTTAGCATCCCGGTTGATCAGCTGGGCCGCAAAGGTCAGGGTGGGTTTATTGTCTCCGTGCCCGTTCAGGATCACTATTTTTTTGATCCCATTATGCGCCAGGCTCATGCCAATATCGTGGATCAGGGCGGCCAGGGCATTATTGCTTACGCTGATAGTCCCTTTAAACTCCGAGTGGTGATAGGAAACCCCATAGGGTATGGGGGGAAGGACGAAGGGTTTGATCCCCGAACAACGCTCGGCAATGGCCTTGGCCATATAATAGGCGTCAAAATGGTCCACATCTACCGGCAGGTGGGGTCCGTGTTGTTCTATGGCGCCGCAGGGAAGAATGGCAGTATCCATCACTTTGAGTTTTTCGGCTATTTCCGGCCATTTCATTTGTTCCCACAAATAGGATTGTTCAGGATTGAATTTCATAAGGTTTGTATTTCGTTTGTTCTAATTGCAGCTCAGTAAATGCTACTGCTTTCCAGTGTTTACCTTCCCTTTGAACCAGCTCATGTGCATAGGGTTCAAGAATATTCAACAAAGGCTTTCTAATATGAACAGGAAGGTCCTGAAGGTTGCTGCGCTCTTTGTCAAAGCGAAGCTTTAAAATCTCAGGATGAGCCCTGGCTGCTTTTTTGGTAAAGGGATTAGAGGCAATAGCTCCTTTTTCCAGCAGCAGGGCGTACAGATGTGCCGCATCGCTGCCGATTTGCTTTACGGATTTAGAGGCCAGCTGTGCCAGCCCGTTCCGGATTTGTTCCTGGCTGTACCCGCAGTTTTCCGGATTTGCGCCAAGGGCAACCATCATCCCAATGATCCTTCTGCATTTTTCACAATTTCCGCAGGGTTTCATCTTCCCGTCCCGCTCGTGGGCGGCATGGCAGGAAACCTGATGCTCTTGCAACTGTGGATAGCGACTGATCAGTATTTTCATTATGAGTAATTCGGAAAGGCTTCTTAAAATGGAATACTGATAAATATTCCACCCTTTCTTGCGGTAATAGCGGCTCAGGGTATTGTCAAAATATTTACTCTGGTCAAACAGGCCGTTATAATGTGAAATTCCGGCTGTGTTGCCTTTGACTGTAGTATCGTATTCATTCCCGATCAGGACGTTCCCGATATTGCGCTTTCTCACCACGGGAAGTACACCAAAGAGGAAAACCGCCACGGTCCAAAGACGTATGGGATAAATATCGGCCCGGATATGGGCATAATTCTCCCGGATAAAAGAAAATTGTTTCAGCATCCAGTTAAAAACCCTGTCGGAATTGGTCCAGGGTTTCACGGTGTTCGGCTCCGTTTCCTGGAAATACCGGTAGGCATTTACGGCGGTAAACCAATGCCTTCCGGATTCATTGATATAAACAGGATGGGCGGTCCCCAATTCCCTGGCGATGCCATAGCTGAGCAGGCTGTCTTTTCCACCGCTGCTGAGAATGGCGTAATGATCCCTGGCCGGCTGCTGCTGCACCCTGGGGATCTCGTATTCAGAGTAGGCCGTATTCTCAAATATCAGTTTGGCCTGGGTATAGTTTTGCTGTTTTTTAACCTGCAGGTTTTTATGGGATTCCTTGATGAACTCATTGTCTATCAGCAGCTTATTGGTAAGGATTTCTCTGCTGGTGTTTTCCAGCATGGCTTTCAGGAATTCCTGGTCTGCTGTATCGAAAAGCCCGTCCAGAACAATTTCACGGCAGAACAAGCCATAATTCAGGGCTACCTGGCAGAGGGCCATACAGGCCAGGTTGATATCTTCGGGTTTACGGGGGTCGAAAAAGGGCTTTTTGTAGGAAAAAATATGCTCGCAATGTTCTTCCGGCCTGCCGGCCTGCTTCACCGTATAGTCCGCTTTAATCTGGCCGGGTTTGACCTCGATCTGATGAACCCTGAGCTGGTCGATAACCAAAAAGTCTGATAACTGGCTCATTTTAAATAAGACTTGACCAGGTTGCTCAATCCTGCCGGGCCATGTGCCAGCACATCAAAGGCCGGCAGGCCGGTTTCTGCTGTAATGGCCTCGCAGGCCGGAGAAATTTCCTCCGGCTGCATTCCTTCATGGTTTACCGTAATGGCGATTACCTTACGTCCTGAAATCATCTCTATGGCGGCAATCTGTTCGTCCAGTGGGTGCAGGGGATATCCCGGAAAGCCATCGTATTCAAGCCGTTTGGGGGCGTGTTGCATGATGACGTAATCCGGTCTTCCGGCAGCCAGAATTTCAAACCCCCCGGGGTAGGCCGGGTTCATCAGGCTTCCCTGCCCTTCAATTACAATCAGATCGGGATTTTCATTTTTCCATGCATCATATACGGCATGTTCAATTTCCCCTGAGACAAAATCATTTATACAGCTATCCATAACCATGGAATATTTGGCTCCCTGTAACCAGGCCGTTTGTCCGGTACCCACCAGTTCTGCTTTCAGTCCGGCATCTCTGAAACCATGGACCAGCAACCAGGCGGTGGTGCGCTTTCCCACAGCAGAATCGGTGCCCAGTATAGCCACCTTCAGGCAATTAACTTTTTCAATTTTACCGCTGAAAAAATGTAAATCCTCCCGCTCCGGGGTTTTACGGATGTCCCTCAGTTTACCTCCATAGGTTGCTGCCTGCTTTACAAAGTCAGGGTTTTTATACAGGAAATCGTGCAGGCCACTGTCTATATTCATCCCCAATTTCAGGGCTTCTGAAATAACGGACTGGGCTGCAGCCGGCAACCTCCCACCATCTGGGGCCAGGCCGATTACGAAATAAGGGATTTCCTGTCCGGCATGGGCCTTCACAGCTTGCTGTAAATTTTCATAAACCGGGATACCATTGGCCTTGCCATCCAATACCATGCCTGCGTCCTGCCCCGCGTATTGCCGGTCTATCACCCCTAACACCTTGTAGCGTTCTGTAAAACGGACCAGGCCGTGTGCTGTTTTGCCATTGGGGGTATTAAAAGCCCCATCCGCATATACCAGGGCATTTCCATCTATAATACGTTCCATTTAATCGTGTTTTAAATAAGGACACCTTAGGTCCTGCTTAATACCGGTTTAATTCCGGGCGGTCACAATGGCCACATAGCGGTCATTGGGAAAAGGTTCCTGCTGGTGTTTCTGAAGCAAGGCTATCAACCCTGCTGTTGCCGCAGGCAAAACTTTAAACCCGTCTGTTTTCAAAAGGGTTGAGGTCATCATTCGCATCTTCTGGTCACTGATCGGTTCGGCGGCTCCCTGAGAATGGATCAGTGCATAAAGTGCTTCGTCCCCGTCAAAACTGTGCCAGTTTACCAGGGGTTCATTGATGGACGTTTCCTTTATTTTTTCGGGTTTGAGGTCTACGCACTGTTTCAAGCCGCGGTTAAAGGAAGAAACAATCGGGTTTTTATTGCTCGAGGAACCCGCGATAAAATGAGGGATGCGGGAGGTTTTACCCCGTTTGTATAAATTTACAAACCCCCGGTAGACCCCCGCCAGAAGGGTCCCGTTTGAAACCGGGCAGGCCAGGTATTTTGGGGCATCCCGCAGCTGATCATAGATTTCAAAGGCTATTTCTGAGTAGGCCTTAAGCTGCAGGGGGGTATTAGTTCCCCCGGGGTTTGCATCGTACATCCCATTTTCATTTGCCTCCCGGCTGGAGGTCAATACCGCATCTTCGTAGGTTCCGGGTACCCGGACGATTTCCGCCCGGTATGCCTTCATTTCCTCAATGCGTTCGGTATGGTAGCTGTTCGGGATATAAATACGGCACCTGAGCCCTGCCAGATAGCTGGCAAAGGCCATGGCCACCCCGTAGTTCCCGCAGGTAGCCAGCACCACGGTATCGTAATCCCTCCGCAGTGCATCGTATACCTGGGCGAAAGCAATACGGTCTTTTTGAGTCCCTGTGGGGTTGTCTCCCTCAAATTTGATATACAACTGTCGCATCCCGTATTCGCGTTCCAAATTGCGCAGACGCAGCAGGGCCGTATCTCCAACCTCAAGGTTTATAATATCCTCGAGGGCCTCAAGGCGGTCTACTACAGAGAGGTTCTCATCTTTGACCTCCTCACTGAGCAGGCTTACGTCCCGGGTAACTTTTATGGGATTGGGCTTGACCCCATCCAGCATGTTTATGGCTGTACTCATATTTATTTTGCAGAACCCTTGCAGGGTTTTAATAAATGTAAAAAATAAATGGCCTCTCCCATGATAAATACCGGGTATTTCTGAGGATTTTGCCCACTGGGTTTACAACCCTTTTTCATTGAGGATCCCATCCATCCTCAGGTGGGTGACAATGGGTACAGTATCCATGCGTACCAGGGAGATATGATCAAAGGCAAGGGAATCGGCCGGGTTCTGACTGCCTCCTGTAGTTCCCAGTATGCTATAGTCCATCCCCTTTCTTTGGCGGTAGGAGAAGGAATGAAAATGTCCGTTGATTACCGTATAGTTCCTACCTGCCAGGGCATCTTCCAAAGGCCCGAGGCCCTTGGTATCTTCCCGCATCCAGAGCGGCTTATGCATGAGGACGAAGGTCCAGCGGACCTGCGGATGTTCTTTTAGTACCCCTTTAAAGTACTCTAACTGCTCGGTACCCATGGCACCTATCCTGCGTTCGGGCATGTGGTAATAAGTGGTTTCTTCGTAGATCCCCGGGAGTTCCCCGGCGACGATCCGGATAGCCGAATCCCTGGCCTGATATATTTCCATCATCCGGGCCTCTGTATAATCTTCTGAATCCAGCATCAGAAAAAGCACATCCTCATATAGGAAATGGTAATAACGCGGGCCAAAGCGGTTTTTCCAGAACTCCCGCATGGCAGGGTTGGTGAGGTCGTGGTTGCCCCCCAGGTGGAAAAACGGCATGTTCAAACGAGCTGTCCGCTGGTCAAAGGAATCCCATTCCTTTGCCAGTTGCAGGCTGTCTTCGGTACCCCCATCAATCAGGTCTCCGACACTTAGCACAAAAGTGGGATCCAGGCGGTTCAGCTGGTTCACAGCCTTACTGTAAACCCCTTCCCTTTCGCCCCCGTTCAGGTCTGAAATGATAGCGAATGTGAAATCTTCTTCGGTTTCTTCAAACTGATCCGAAGTCCAGGGTACAGGGCCTTCCGTTATTGAGTGACGGAAAGGGGCCTGTATTGCTTCTTGTTTCTTGCAGGCGGTCTGCAAAATGGACAGCAGCAATACACAACTTAAAGCATTGGTCTTAAAACTCATAGGGTTGGTGGTATGGTTATTTCCGGGGTTTTTTCCTGCGCAATTCGTACAGGTCTTTACGCCTGTCTTTTAAGTTACGGACACTGCCAAACTGGTTCAGTTCCCGCAGCAGGCTCAGGTCTACATCGGCAATCAGAATCATTTCGGTATTAGGAGTGGTTTCCGCCTTGACCCCATTGGTCGGGAAGGCAAAATCGCAAGGAGTGAGAACCATAGATTGGGCGTACTGTATGTCCATGTTCTGTACTTTGGGCAGGTTACCCACACTTCCCGTAATAGCCACATAGCATTCGTTTTCAATAGCCCGTGCCATGGCGCAGTTTCGGACCCTGGAGTAGCCATTCTGGGTATCCGTCAGAAATGGGATGAATAAAATGTCCATCCCTTCATCGGCCAGAATACGGCTGAGTTCCGGGAATTCGGAATCGTAACAAATGAGAATCCCAATCCTGCCGCAATCGGTTTCATAGGTCTTTAGCTCTGAGCCTCCCTGCATTCCCCATACCGTTTCCTCATCCGGGGTAACATGCAGCTTTTCATAGCGCTCCGTGCTCCCGTCCCTTTTACACAGGTACCCTACATTGTACAGGTTTCCATCGCGCATCTCGGGCATACTACCGCTGATGATGTTTATATTATAGGAAATGGAAAACTCTGAGAACCGTTGCACAATTTTTTCGGTGTAGCCTGCCAGTTCCCGTATGGCATCCGGGGTGGAAAGATGGTTGTTTTCGGCCATCAGCGGCGCATTGAAGAATTCGGGGAATACTGCAAAATCCGAACGATAGGCCGAAACGGAATCCAGGAAGTACTCAGCCTGGTTCATGAGTTCCTCAAAGCTTTTATAAGGGCGCATCTGCCATTGAATCAGGCCGAGGCGCACCACTGTTTTCTGGCTCACCGGTTGTTTTTCGGGTTTTTCGTAATAAATATTATCCCACTCCAGTAAAACAGCGTATTCATTGGAAGCCCGATCTCCTGCCAGGTAGCCTTTCAGGATACGCGCCGGATGGAAATCATTGGAGATCTGAAAATTCAGGACGGGGTCATCAATTTCCTTACGCCGGACCTTTTCGATGTATTCCTTTGGACTAAGCGTATCTGCATAGCGGTGGTAATTGGGGATGCGGCCACCGGCGGCGATGCCTTTGAGGTTTAATTTTTCACAAAGTTCCTTTCGGTAATCGTACAGCCTGCGCCCCAGCCGCAACCCCCTGAACTCCCTGCGAATAATTACCTCTATCCCATAAAGCATATCCCCGTCAGGGTCATGGGTGCTGAAGGTTTCATTTCCGGTGATTTGTTTGTAGGTATGGCGGGGGGAGTATTTATCGTAATCTACAATAATACAAAGGGCAAAACCGGCCAGCTGTCCATTGACTTTTATAACTACCTGCCCCTCCGGAAATTTGGTGATAAGGGTTTCAATTTGTTCCTCTTCCCAATGCGGTTCCGGGATGTTCTCGTAAGATTCCAGCATGGTTTCTTTCAATTCCCGGTAATCTGCCATTTCCAGGAATTTCAGTTCAATATTTTCAATTTGCTTCAGCTCCATATAGAGTATTTAAAGAGGTATATAACTATGGTAAAGATACGATCAATTGGGAGACACAGTTCTCCTAATAATTTCAGATCAGTTTTCCCGGACCCGTTAATTTTCGTTCTAATTGAACAATTCAGAAAGTTTGAGGGCTGATGTTTCTGTATAATAAATAGACCAGGGCCCGTATTGTTCATCACCCAGATTGTCAGCATGGCAAAAGAAGAAATAACGCCCATCCGGCGAAAACCGGGCAGCCCCTTCTTCCCCGGGAGTATTGACCAGGGGGCCCAGGTTAACGGCCTCGCTCCAACCTGATTTGGTTTTCCGGGAGACATAGATATCTTCCCCTCCAAAGCCATTTGCAAGACCGTAAGAATTAAAGAGGAGGTATTGCCCATCAGGAGTCAAAGTAGCATTGTATTTCCAGATCTCAGGTTTCTCAAAAAGGCCGGTAACCTTCTCGGGTTGGGAGTATTCTCCATTTTGAAGGCGGGTTCTATACAGCTCAATGCCCTGGTCTCCGCGGTACATGCTGGTAAAATAAAAGTTTAGCCCGTCCGGACTGAAAAAGAAATTGGCGTTGGACGATGGCCAGTTTTCCCCTTCTTCCTGCACAGCATTAATGATTTCAGGAAGGGGTTCAGGCTCTCCCCAGCCCTCTTCTGTTTTATCCACCACCCAAATATTCATGTCAAAATTTCCCAGATTCTCACGCCCGGGAATAGGCCTCTGAGACCCGAAATACAATCGGGAGCCATCGGGAACCACAAAAGGGGTCTCATCCCGATCCGTTGAGAAAGGGGCGAGCTCCGGCCTAGCCCAGGTCCCGTCCACAAATTCTGAAATCATGATTTTTTGCTTTTCCCCTCTTGCCCTGCGTGTAAAATATACCCGCCTGCCGTTGGGATGAAAACTGATGTCAAACTCGTCAAATTCCGCAGTGCTGATAATTCCGGGTGCAAAAAGCTCCGGTTCTGTAATTGGGTGGTCTGAAAGTAGCGGGACTTCACTGTCTGTAGTATTTTTACACCCAAGTAAAATCAATAAGGGTAATATGGTCAAGGTGCAATTCCGGATAGCTTTAAAAGACATAAACAAATGGATTAAGAAGATACTTTTTGTGCTTTAATCTCGAGGCCCGGTTCGGTTACCGTGAGTGAAACAATTTGGTTTTCAAGCTCGTTGAAACGAATTTGAACTGATTTTACCCCGTTATAGAAGAAGACTCCCGAAGGTTGCCGGTACAGAGCTCCACCAAATTTACCCAGCGGCCCGAAAGACAAAAATTTCCGCATATTCAGGCGCACGCTAAAACCATCGGCAGCACCCTCCCCGTATTTATAATCTCCCAGATAAGCTTCTTTAGCCGCTTCATCTAGGGGAAGGTGCTCCATGGCGGGGTTTGCGTCTCCCCGTTCTTCCAGGTAGGCGATGAGTTGCTCTGAAGCCTGTTTTTGATTATTCCCTTCAGCTGATCTGAGACCGGCCTTGGCGTGGCTAAGCAGGCTGATCCCATGCGGCCCGTAAATAGCCTGTACCCCGGGAAGGCCTTTTATCATTGCCTGTACAGCCTTGAGGTCACCCAGCATGGCATAGGTAAATATATCCGGCCTGGCACCATTTTCAATAAGGTAGAGTGCAATATCCCTCCTCCCTACGTGAGAGGCAGCCCCCAGGGCTGTTTCCCAGTCGCCAAAACCCCAATCCCAGGTGGCGCGCGCCAGTTCCGGCCGAACACTGACCAATTCTTTTACCCGATCCAGGTTAAAGTGGGAGGCCCCTACCACTTCGGCAACAATAGCGTCGTCAATGGCAGGATACCGGTGGAAGACTTCAGGCGGCAGGGTTTCAGGCAGCTTGCTTGCGGTTCCTTTTCCGGCTGATATCAAGGCGGGGATTGATACTGCCAGAAGCCCGAAGGCACTGCTTTTCAGCATTATCCTTCTCGACAATTCTCTGTTGGGAGCCACGGGTTTAAAAAGTTATCAGTAATTACTATCTGTAAGGTACGCAATATTTAGCTTTCGCTAGGGCGCTGCAGGGACCTCTTTTCGGCCCATAAATCCCAGTAATCCCAGTAAGGGTCCCAGGGCAAGGATAATATACCCCCAGGAGGAAGTTTCAGTAGTAATCAGATAATTCAGGCTTTGAATACTCAGGATGGTAATGCTAAAGCCGATACAATTAACAATGGTAAGGGCGGTTCCTTTAACTTCTGCTGTGGCGCTTTGTGCCACAAGGGTGGAGAATAGCGGGGAATCAGCAATTACAACCATGCCCCAGAATAGCAGAAAGCTAAGGAAGGCCCAGGCCGGGGCAAAAAGAAAGAGAACAGGCATTGCCAGGCAGCAGAGCAGGGAACTCGTAAGGGCCCCCCTGGCAACGTTGACAGGGCCTAGCACCTGAGAAAGATAGCCTCCCAAGACACAGGAGATTCCGCCTATTCCGATAACCAGGAAAGACCAGATGGGGATGGATATAGAAAGCTCCGGATGTTGCAGGAAATACGATTGCAGGATAAGCGGGACAAAGGCCCAAAAGGCGTATAACTCCCACATATGGCCAAAATAGCCAAAGGCTGCTGCCCTCAAGCCCCTGATTTTGAATAGTTCAAAAAAGGTAGTGAGACGGACTTGTTGCGCTGCCCTGCGATAGGGTCCGTCTGCAATCATCATTACAATCAACAGACCGCCTGCAAGGGCCAAACCAGAGGTTGCCCATATAACCATCCGCCAGGGGATCTGAGTTCCCATGCCTTTAATGAAATGGGGAAGGGCCGTTCCCAATACCAGTGCCCCCACCAGGTACCCCAGGGATTTTCCCAGGCCTTTTTCAAAATAATCTGCCGCGATTTTCATCCCCACCGGGTAGATACCCGCAAGGAAAAACCCGGTTCCAAAACGAAAAAATAAGAGCGTCCATAAAGAATTCCCCGGCCACAGCATACCGAGGTTGATGCCGGCTCCCAGAAGTGCGGAGACAAAAAATACCCGCGATGGAGAAAAGCGGTCGGCCAGTCCCAGAATGGCAAACAAAAGTGTTCCGGCAATAAATCCGAGCTGGACGGCTGCTGTAAGATGCCCCAGTGCAGCCTCAGGCAATGAAAAGTTGCTGATAAGCTCCTGCATCACCCCGTTCCCTGCAAACCAAAGGGAGGTACAGGAAAATTGGGCAAAGACAATGATGGCCAGGGTTTTTCGTGGCTGAACAGAGGTGCCCATACAGGGATCAGGAGTTGATTATGATTTTATAACTATGATCCGTTCCCTAAAAGTATCCCTGTGTTTGTAAAACCAGGAAGGCCGATAAAAGAAAAAAAACACCGGCGGGCATGGCCTTTATCAGGGGGTCCTTTACCTTCAGGTGCATGCCTATCGCCCCCAGCATCAAAATACCCATGACCCCGGCGGAGGGGAGCAGGGCCTCAGGGTACCAGACAGATGCCAAAATACCGGTTGCCGCAAGCACTTTCAGTGCTCCCACCAAATACATCATCGGCGCTGACAGGCCATATTTTTCAAATTCTTCCCGCATACTTGCTGCCTCTCCCGGGCGGTAGGGGGTTTTGCTGTTAAATCGGATAAACCAAACATTGATTATGCTTAGAAAAATGGCGACCTTTATGGCCAATATAAAATACTCCATGCCTATTGGTTTGTGTTTCTCTAAAAATACCTCCTTTCGGGGTGAATTCATAAAATAAACGCATGAATCTGACCCCGATTACGCTTTTACAGTTATTTGCGGCCCTCTCTTTTTGTTATTTCGGCATTAGCTGCCTGGTGGCCGAATACATGGTGGTGGAATTTGAACGTTACGGGTTAAAAAACTTCAGAAAGATAAATGGTGTACTGCAGTTGTTAGGGTCCCTTTTTCTTTTTTTAGGTTTTTTCCAAGCTATCTTTACGGTAATTGGGGCCTTTGGCCTTGCACTGCTGATGCTGGCCGGATTTATCGTTCGCTTGAAAATAAAAGACGGCTTTATAAAATCTTCACCGGCCTTTATTTTTATGGTAATAAACCTGATTATCGGCATAAACGCCCTGCAGCTGTCTGCGTTTTGAGGGCTCGGGAGATGTCACCCGCAGAATGTATCTTTACCAAAAAAAATGCCAGTAGTTTTCGACTTTCCGCAAATAATGCAGTTCGATTCCCGGTACCGGGGCCGGTTAATCAATAAAATCGCAGGCTATAAAACCGCCAATCTTATCGGGACCTGCAATGCCGAAGGACAGGAGAACCTCGCGCTCTTTAACTCTGTGGTCCATATTGGGGCCAATCCGCCCTATCTGGGTTTTATCCTGAGGCCAACAACCGTAGAGCGGCATACCTATGAGAACCTGAAGGAAAACGGTTTTTATACCATTAACCAGGTAACCTCTGAAATACACCGGCAGGCCCATATGACCTCAGGGAAATTCCCGAGGGGGATTTCCGAGTTTGAGGCCTGCGGGTTAACACCTCAATATGAAGCGGGTTTCCCGGCCCCCTTTGTAGCTGAAAGCCACATCAAAATAGGCCTGAGCTTTGAGGAAGAACACTTTGTTAAAGCCAACGGGACTATCCTGGTAGTTGGTAAAATCGAAAAATTAATTGTGCCGGAGGATGCGATTGCCCCTGACGGGGACCTGGCCCTGGAAAGCCATGACACTGTTGCCATCGGCGGGCTGGATACTTATTATACGGCCCGGAAGATAGGACGGTATGGATATTATAAACCGGGGGGGCCTTTAGAGGAAATCGGTTAGTCCCAAACAAAACGCCAGCTACCGTCTGCCTGCCGCTTCCAGACCGTGTGAAACACCCCTTTTTGCGTTTGGACCTGTCCGAGGGAATCGCGGGTGGAGAAAACAAATTCCCCATAGGTATATCCCAGATCGCCTGAAGTAGCCACAGAGACAAAATCAGGTTTCCAGCTCAGTTGTGCGGTGGAATCGGGCTGCGGGCTGCTTTTGAAATACTGGCTGATGGCATCCTTTCCTTTGACGAGATTATTATTTCGCATCAAGACCGCTTCATCAGCCGCATATTCCAGAAAGGCTGCCGGGATACCTGCCTCCTGCGCCATTTGCGAAAAGGCCTGCTCCGTCTCCAGAATTTCAGCTTCCCAGACACTTATCTGGTTTTTCGCTGTCTGCTGCTCCCTGCAGCCCATTAGTAAAAGGCCTAAGATGCCTAAAAGTTCCGCTGTTTTCATAAGGATTATTTAAATCATTATTCCAATTCAATCCTGTCAATCACAAGCCGGAAAGACTGCGGTTTTTTATTGGCAATCAGGAAAGTGAGTTCTTCTATCTGCTCCTGGTCGAAATTGGGCAGGTCAAGCTCGCGGCCCCGGAAAACCGGATAAAAATCCTTAAATGGCAAAACCACTTCTTCCCATTCGCCATTGGTTTCAAAACTACAGGTATAAGAATAGTACGTCTGGCTGCTGTGTTTAATACGGAATTGGTAGGCATTTCCATCCCCCTTTAAGCGGATCCGTATCTTGGTGGCTTGTTTTATGGTAATGGGTTCCAAACGGTGCCGTACAGAGGAGAAACCACCGTTATTCTCCAGGGAAACGGTGCCGCTAAACGCGCCGTATCCGTCCGAGTTTATCGCAAAATGACCCTCCGAGCGACCTCCCATGACCACATCGTCTACAATGGTCCAGCTGTTTCTGGGTGTTTTTTTGCTAAAATCGAATAAAGTCTGGGTTTGCATACTGATACTGATTAGGATAAGGGCTGTTATTCGAAACATGGGGGATCACCTTTTTGGGGGACGCTATAAGGTAATCAATAGTAGCGAATGTTCTTCAGCTTATGCAATCAGAAAGAAGGAAAAAGATAAGCATACTATATGTAATAGTTATGCTGTAATTATTTGCTGCTTATGTTGCGTTTATTTTTTAGTGAAAAATAGTTCGTCATAATTCTGTACAGAAAGGTATTCATCTTTCAAATCCTTCAGGGCTGCTATAACAGCTAGGCGGCTTGGGTAATCGGGAGCCAGACAATCCTTAAACTGCTGATCTGTAACCGTTATAAGGATGTACCAGTGCGCATTGCGGGATGAGTAGGCATCTTCCAGTAACGGATTTTGGTCCTGGCTTATCAGGATGCCGTCTATCAGCAAAGGGATGAGGTTGCCTGTTTCGGAAATCCGATCCCGCTCGTAAAAAGACATGAAGACCGTTTGCATGCCCACGCTAAGGGGGACATTTAAATCCACGTCCTCATAGTTGAGGTTGAATTTGGTGTTGATATAATTATAAAATTCATCTGCCTGCTTGTTGTCTTTAAAGACGAAGGCGTATTCTTTGGGAAGGTCCTTTTTAAACCTTTTCGCAAGCACAATTTTATAGTCCCGGATATTGGGGGCAAATCTGATGGGAATACAGGAAAAACAGCTTAACAGCAGGAAGAAGGCGATGCATTTTTTCATGTCAGGTGGTTTCCAGGACCACCTCAAATATTGTACCAGCCATTGCAGTCCTTACCTTTTCAAGGCGAAATGGGAAGTAAATGTCTTAAAATAACCTTCCTGGTCCTCGTATTCCAGTAAAAACCAGTAATCACCGGAGGGCATTTCCACATTGTTGAATCTCCCATCCCAGCCTTCACTATTGGTGTTGAATTGCGATAATAGTTTTCCGTACCGGTCGAAGATGGAAACGCTGGCAGCAGGATCATCTTCAAGGCAAAAAATATTCCATGTATCGTTAAAGGGATCTCCGTTGGGCGTGAAGAATTTGGGATAGGTCAGGACCAGGATACTGCTTTCGGGCACATCGCTGCAACCGTTTAGCTGCCGGACAAAAACCGTGTTCAGGCAGCCTTCGACATTTTCGAATACCCTGCTATCCTGCCAGGGCCCCGCATTCAATCTGTATTCATAAGGTTCTTTCCCACCCGTCACATCCACCTCAATTACCTGGCGGTCCGCAAAATTCGCTGAAGTTACGGTAGCGGTTACCTGAAGTGAACTGATGGGGATGACGAGGATTTCCAGGGTAGTTGGAAAAGAACATTGACCCGGGTCCGGGCTAAAAGTATAGGTGGTGGTGGAGGTATTGTTCAGGGCCGGGCTCCAGCTACCCGTAATTCCGTTTTGTGAGGTGGTGGGCAGGGGTGGCAGGGGGTCACCGGAACATACAGGGGGTACCGGTTCAAATTCTGGTATCTGTCCTTCTACAGCTATCTCTATTGAGAATTCAGTTGCGCATCCCTGGCCGGGGTCGGGGGTAAAGGTATAGGTCCGGGTCGCCGTATTATCCAGGGCCGGGCTCCAGCTCCCGCTTATTCCATTGGCGGAAGTTGCAGGCAAAGGGGTGGGGACATTTCCGGCACAAAGGGGTGCAAAAGGATTGAATACAGGGGTGATTAAGGGCAATACAACTATTTCCAGGGTGGCAGAGCTTGCACATTGCCCTGCGTCAGGGGTGAAGGTATAGGTTGTTGTTGCCGTATTGTTTAGTGCAGGGCTCCAGCTCCCAGAAATACCATTGTTGGAGGTGGTTGGCAAAGCAGATAGGCTGTCTCCTTGGCAGACAGGGGATACCGGATCAAAAACCGGGGCCACATTGGGAATGACATCAATAGTAAAGTCTTCGGTGGAGGTCTCCCCACAGGTATCACTAATGGTAACCGTATAGGTTGTGGTGGCAGTTGGGGAAAAGGATGGGTTGGGGATGTTGGGATTGCTTACACCCGTGGTCGGGCTCCATAAATAACTGACACCACTTGGGATGCTGGCGTTTACAGTATTGAGGGACTCTCCTGTGCATAATACCTCATCCTCCAAATTCAGGTTATCGACAAAGGTTATACTATTGAAACAGACCTGATTTAGATTGGACAGGCCACCGGTGGAACCTACAAAACCGAAGAAAACACTGCTATCACCAGAGAAAATGGTATTCTTTATATCCTCCACCAGGGTGAGCCTGAGGATACAATCAAAATAGACATTCAGGGATTGGGAAGTTGCATCCCACTGCAGCTTTACCTCATGTGTTGCCCCGTCTTCAATGTTGGGGCTTACCGAACTGGCCTGTACTGGCCCTGCCAGATTGGTTGCCTGGCCGTGATCCGGGTTCCCGTCCCTGAGGATAGCGATATGATCGGCTGCAATATCGTTGTTGTTGAAGGGTGTAATATTTTGAAAGGTATCGAACTCGATTATCAGGGAGTTCGGGATCCCGGCATAGCCCATACCCCCTCCATTGCCCCCTATTACAGGAGTTGGGGTGCCTTTCATTACGAAGGCCATCCCATCGGCACCGTTGGCATCTTTTGAACCAAAGAAAGCCTGATAATAAATAGTGAAGTCGTCTGCGAAATCGATACCATTATTGTACCAAACAGCCCCCGTCTGATTTAGCAGGTCTGGTGTTATGATATAACAATTGCCTCCCAGATCACTTGCGCTACCCGCGGTTGTGGCGTCCAGTTGCGAAAAAGTTGAAGAGCTAAAGCCTAAAAAAAGGAACAGAAAAAGCTTTAAGGGTTGGCGCATCTTTAACACGGCTATGATTCAGAATGAAAGTGGATGTACTTTCAATTTTTGGGACAGCCCTCGCAAGTTACTTAATCAAGTTTACAAAGGCTTTATTATAAGGTGAATTGACAAAGTTTCGGGCTGTGCGGTTAGCGGTGGTAGGGCTTTTCTATGAAGCCATGCGCTGTGTTTGGAATCTGGCCCCCCCCGATAACTATCGGGGCTATCGGGGCTATCGGGGTGGTTGCTTGGAATTTATTCCAGACCCAGTTCCTTATCCCAGGCAGGGTCCCAGTCGCCTTTTTCTTTAAGATATGTGATGACTTCGGAGCGCATACGGTGGGTTTCTTCCAATACCTTTTCTATAAAATTCATAAAAACAGGTTCCTTCTCAAAGTCTTGAAAATCACCCATTCTATAATTCTCTAGAATAGGATACCTTCCTCTGCGCTTTTTTTCAAACCACGCCTTATCCAAGTGGTAGATAAGTGAATCGACCTCACCTTTCAAATAATAATAGTTTTTCAAGGTATAAAAATATTCACGCCAGTCTTCGTCATTTTCATACAGTTGCTTCAGGATCATATCTATTTTATTGTCCTCTCCTTTTGCCTTTCGAATTTCTAAGAAAAAAATGATTACGCGGTACTCATAATTTGGCAATATGCCATCGGAATCTATAGAATCAAGTGTTTTAAAGAGTTCTGGATAAAGAGAATTTAAAAGTTCTTCTGCCTTCTCGTATTGATGCAATGAAATGTATTGTTTTACAAGAGATTCAGTTAACACATCCTCCGATATTTTACCGTTTGCTGCCCATGCCTTAATCAGATCTATGTTGTCCCTAAAGTCATTATTAAATGAATTTAACATCCATTGCTTTCCTAAGGTTAACCTGTTGCTGGGGTACCTCCCTTGTAGTAATTTGACAAATCTTTCTGCCAATGGTGCTAAATCCAGACTCAAGCAGAGATCTACCATAAGTGCCAATTGGATGGCCTCGTACTGATTGTCCTCTCGAGTTTTGTGAATGGTAATTAATGCCCCGGCCAAATCACCATAAGGTTCATTCGCGAGAAACCCTGCCTTACGTCCTGCAGTAGCGCGAGCAGAAGGATCTTTTTCCAACATACCATTTATGAGTTCCCAGGCCCTGTCGGGCTCATCTTCATTGAAATAGTATACACCAGCCAATCTGGCGACATAAGTGTCGTTATAGGGGTCTAGTTGATATGCTTTTTTCAAGGCTTGGAAACCTCCAGAATTCATGCCCATCCGCTCCAGCTGATTGCCCAAGGCATAGTATGCCGGAGCATAGTTATTATTTATCCGGATAGCCTTTCGGACATAGGCTAGTGCTTTGGAAGAATCCCTGTTAATTTCACCTTCCACTCTGGCTGAAGCCCTAAGTACTTCAGGCAAATCGGGATCTATGCTTTGTGCTTTTTGAAGGTGTTCCTGCATCTTTTCAACCATTATGTCACGGTTCAATTCTCCATAATTATGTAGCAGTTGATAAAGAATGACAAGTTCTGCATGGGCTTTGGCAAAATCGGGTTCAAGAATAATGGCTTCTTCAATCAAGGAAATGGCCTGAGCAAGCGATTCCTGATTCCGTTCTTGCCCTAATTGGATACCTTTCAAGTACAGTTTGTAGGCTTCCGAATTATTCGAAATTGGTTTCTGCAACCGCAGGAATTCATCGGGGAAAACTTCTACACGCAGTTCCCGAACAACATTGTCTGCAATATCATCTTCCAGATCCATGATGGTTTCAAAATCCTGGTCGTATTGTTTTTGCCACTGAACGCGTCCGTCGCTAGTCTTTATCAAACGGGTGGAAAGCCGTATACGATTGCTTTCCAAACGCAAGTCGCCTTCCATCAGGTAATTCACATCCAGCTTTTGGCCTATTTCTCGGGCATCGCCCCCTTCCCCTTTAAATTGGGAGCTCGAGATTTTTCCAGTTACTACCAGGCCACTGACCCTTCCTAATTTATCACCTATGGCACCGCTTAAAGCTTCTGACATAAAGGCGAGGCTATCTGCAGTACTCAAAAAATTAAACGGCAATACGGCAATACTTGCTTCCTGGTTATCGTTGGAACTTTCCGAGAAAAACAACTTATCTGCCAGTAGAAAACAAACAGCAATGGCTAAAACTCCAATAATGAAGTAATTCAGCCTTCGCCCTGCTTTTCGGTTGTCGGAGGTTTCCTGTTGATATGTGCCCGTTCGTTTAAAACCTTTTGGAGTTAGTTCATACAGCCAGGCAAGGACCAGGGCAAATGGTAGGCCAACAATCAGGATTTTTGTTAGCAAGGTGCCCACAGAATCAGGCCACCCCAGATTGGGGCCGATAACATCAACAATTTGAAGTAGTAACCAGCTCGTCACCAAATAGGCAACCGCTGTTTTATAGACGTTACGTTTTTTGAGTTCTTCGAAGAATTTCATCCGACTGAGGCAGGCAGGTGTATTAGGTTTGTTCCATCAAATTACAAAAAAATAGGTAATGCGCTGATATGAGTGCTAATAGGGAGGGTGCTTGGCCCCGATAGCTATCGGGGGTGGGTTTTCCCGGGCTTTGTGATTATCATACACAATTATTGATAAAGCAGCCCGGAGAGTTATTCCCTGTTTCTTTTTTTTAGTTCTTTTTCAATCAGATCGATCAGGGCCTCACTCCGCTCAATAGTATTGTTGTTGCGTTCAATAGACGAGTTTAATAAGCCAATCCTGATATTAAGGTGATTTATGTACTCTTCATTCCTTCGAAGGGCTTGGTAATCAAAGGGTACGGCCCCTATTCTGTATTGGAATTTCCTGAAATGGGTATCATAAATTTTTGCAGCATCATCAAACCATAGATTGTACAAGCCTTCATTCCACCCCAGCAATAGTTCGTAATTATGTTGGTAGTGAAAGATTATTTCCTTTCGTAGGGAATCGTTTTGAAGGATCCGCATGCCAATTTGGTTGAGGTTATTGTAGGCGGTCATGGTAACCAAAAATTTTGGGTTTAACCTGACAAAATGCTTACTAATCGAATCGTGATAGTGCAGTCCTTCCCGGAAAGCCCTCAGGATGGTCTCGGCAGACCGTATTCCTTAAAAAATTGCTCATGGTTTAATAATAGAAAATTGTCCAGGGGGCAGGTAGTCCGAAGACGACTCTTTCTACGGAGAACTTCACAGTTCTTAAGGTTGGGCACTCAATTTTTACTGGCTTTGATTTCATTCTCAATAGTAGACAATATGCGTTCGCAATGCACCTTAATACCTTTGTATGCTATATCACCGCCCAAAAGGCTTACAATAATAAAAGACAGCCGGTTTTCGAACTCCATATCATTAAGAATGTCTCTTACGTCTCCCTCAAAATTTGAACCATAAGATAACGGTTCATAAAGATCACCCGAGCCGTCAATTTTCAAAGCATGAAGAAAGGGGATTTTTAAAAGCAGAAGTTTGATTAGGGCGTTCCTTTGCTCTATGATTTCATCTTCCCTCCTTTTGGCACCCTCCAGAATTACAGACCATTCTGCCAGTTGGATTCTCAAGGTATCATTATTTAAGTCAGACAGGATGCCGGAATTGATGAAATCTTGAATGATACTTGGGCTCGGGATATACCTCGGGGTTCCCGCGAAGCTTTTATTTAGTATCGTGGCTAATTCTTTTTCGGATATTTCCATCCGCTTTTCCCCGGTAAAGTTCAAAAGCTTTGATGATGTCGTTTTTATGATCTCATAGCCCCTTATACTTTGGTTTATCAACTCCAAATTTTGAGCAAATTCGGTTTCCAGTTGCTTTAAATACCGAATCTTGATTTCCTCGTCTTTTCTGGATTCATTCCAAGTATCGATTTGTAAAGCAATTAAAATACCAAGGACCACGAGGATAATTTCCCCAATGGCGTATTTCATATACCTGAAGAATTTACTACTGGCTAAAAGTTCCCGGCGGATTTTACGGAAGAAGAAAAGCATATTTGTAAACTTGATCTGTTAAGGTAATTTATGATCAAATCAATTCGTATGATCTTGGTCAATTGGAATGGGTTTCAACTAAATATGAAAACTAAGCGTTCCGTTTGGAATTTGTGTTTTGGTGCTTGGTACTTGGCCCCCCCCGATAAATATCGGGGCTATCGGGGTGGAATTTCCCGAGGAGTCTGGATTGTTTTCCTCTCCGCCTTCAGCGGATCGGAAAACGGCCTAATGAGGGGCTTTACAAAGGAAGCCATCGCCATGCTTTGCATGGCATTGTCTTTTTCCTTTTTTCGCAAACTCAAGCAAGCTTGGTTTGCTTCCAAAGAAAAAAGCCACCAACTTTCGTTGATGGCTTCCTTTGTAGCGGGGACTGGACTCGAACCAGCGACCTTCGGGTTATGAGCCCGACGAGCTACCTACTGCTCTACCCCGCGATGTGGACGGCAAATATACGATGGTTTATTGGTTTAATCAAAAAAATGCCAGGAGAATTATTTTGGGGCCTGAGGCTCCTTTTTTTTGAAATTCCCTACCTTCGGAACTCTTAGAAATCCTATGGGTGCAATCAACGATTTTATTGCCGGCCTGATCCCCTACACGGAGTGGCCGATGTTTATCCTGCTGATAGGCGGAGGACTTTTCCTGGTGCTCTATTCCCGCTTTTTACCTTACCGCTTTTTCGGGCATGCCATTGCCATTACCGCGGGCAAATACGACGATAAAAATGCAGAGGGGGAAGTCAGCTCTTTTCAGGCGCTTTCGGCTGCTGTGGCGGCAACGGTGGGCCTTGGGAATATTTCAGGGGTGGCTATTGCCATCCACGACGGGGGCCCGGGCGTGGTTTTCTGGATCTGGGTTACGGCCCTTATCGGGATGAGCATTAAATTCTATTCCTGCAGCCTGGCCATCATGTTCCGGGGGAAAGACTCCGACGGGAAATTGCAGGGGGGTCCCATGTTCTACATCACCCAGGGAATGGGCAAGAAAGCCAAACCACTGGCCACCTTTTTCTGTATATGCGGGTTGTTTGGGTTTCTTGGGGTCTTTACGGCCAACCAGTTTACCGAAACCTTTATGAGTGTGGTAGAACCCACGGATACCATTTGGGCTACTTCGGAATTCAACTGGAAATTGCTGATTGGAATCATCCTGGCGGTCATTACCTCCTTTGTAATTTTCGGGGGCCTCACCAAAATAGCCAAAGTGGCCTCGGCCATTGTGCCTTTCATGGTGCTGGTCTACCTGCTGGCGGTTATTGCCGTAATGGTGATGAACTCGGAACTGGTCTGGCCGTCCCTGAAACTCATCCTTACCGAAGCCTGGAATTTTAAGACGGTGGTTACCGGGGGCTTCTGGGGGCTGGTGATTATAGGGATTCGGCGCGCCATGTTCTCCAACGAAGCGGGGCTGGGAAGTGCACCAATGTACCACGGGCAAAGCAAGAACGATGAGCCCATCAAGGAAGGGCTGGTGGCCATGCTGGGCCCTTTTATTGACACCATCATGGTGTGTACCTTTACAGCTGTGGTGATCATCCTCAGTGGGGCCTACCTGGAAGATGGCAGCGGAATTGTGATGACCCTGAATGCTTTCCGTACCACCCTGTTTGGTTTTGGAGATGAATTGCTGATGATTATTGTGACTGCTTTTGCCCTGTCTACCCTGTTCACCTATTCCTATTACGGGGTAAAAAGCTTATCTTTTCTTACCAATGCCCGCATCGGGCGCTGGTATAATGTTTATTTTGTGCTGATGATCGTCTTTGCGGCCATCGCCTCCCTGGAGCTGGTCAAAAACCTGATAGACCTGTCTTACGCGCTTATGGTTATCCCCAATATGATTGCGGTGCTCTATCTGGCTCCAAAGGTTAATAAGGCCTCTAAAAAATACTTTGCAAAACTCAAACATGAAAAAGCATAAAGCCGGATTTGTAAATATTATCGGAAACCCCAATGTGGGCAAGTCTACCCTGATGAACGCCCTGGTGGGGGAACGCCTTTCCATCATCACTTCCAAGGCGCAGACCACCCGCCACCGTATCCTTGGGATTGTGAACGGGGATGATTTCCAGGTGGTTTTTTCCGATACCCCGGGAATCATCAAACCAGCTTACGAACTCCAGGAGTCCATGATGGACTTTGTGCGCTCGGCCCTCAAGGATGCAGATGTTTTGCTCTATATGTTGGAAGTAGGGGAGAAAGGCCTGAAGGACGAGGAATTCCTGAAAAAATTAAAAAAAACCAAGGTTCCGCTTTTGCTGCTGATCAATAAAATTGATACCAGCGAGCAGGAAAAGCTGGAAGCCCAGGTACAGTTTTGGAATGAAGAGCTGCCGGCTGCGGAGGTTATCCCTATCTCGGCCCTGGAGCGCTTCAACCTGGATACGGTTTTTAACCGCATTCTGGAGCTGCTTCCGGAAAGCCCGCCTTATTTTCCCAAAGACCAGCTTACCGACAAGCCGGAGCGTTTTTTTGTCAATGAGATTATCCGGGAAAAAATACTGCAGCACTATAAGAAAGAGGTTCCCTATTCGGTTGAAATTGAAACCGAAAGTTTTGAAGAAACAGACGATATCATTCGAATTGGTGCTGTGATCATGGTAGAGCGGGAAACCCAGAAGGGCATCATTATTGGTCACAAAGGCAGTGCCCTTAAAAGGGTGGGGACCGAGGCCCGAAAGGATATGGAAGCTTTTTTTGACAAGAAGGTATTTCTGGAACTCTTCGTAAAAGTCAATAAGAACTGGCGCAGCGACAGCCGTCAACTCCGGCGCTTCGGCTACCAGTCTAAATAACTATCCCTGCAGGGCTTGCTGGAAAAAGTTGTGCAGCTCGCGCATTTGCGGTTTGCCCTTGGCACGTCCGGCCCTTCCGAAGGCGTAGAATACAAACCAGAGTATTACCATAAAAACCATGGCCCCGACAAGAATGCCGTAATCCCTGCCCAGGGCTGCACTGCTATAGGCCCAGATACCAAAAATGATAAAGAGGGTGGCCACCCCGAAGTGCAGGAACATAAAAAAGGTCCACAGGGTAGGGTTGGGGCCAAACAGGCCGTAGATTTTGCATCCTCCATCTTCTTCATCCAGGATCTCCAATTGGAGCTGAGGAGACCAGAAATGCCTCCTGGCTTCCCCTATCTTGATAAAGATATGGTCATCCATACGCTTCAGTTCAAAGTCAGGGTCATTAGACTGCTCCAGGCGCTGCAGGACTCCGTCGGCCGGTTCGGCCAGCAATTGCTGAAAGCGGGGACGCAGGACTATTTCACTGGGTAGAGACATGTAAGGGTTTGTTATATCATCTAAAATATAAAACCTTCTGCATCCGGGGTAGCTTTTCTTATCGAATAACAGATTCGGTAATATCTCTTAATAGCACTACCTTTACCGCCAAATTCAGGTATATGTCTGGTATTGTTGCCATTGTGGGAAGGCCAAATGTAGGGAAATCCACATTTTTCAACCGAATGATCCAAAGGCGGGAGGCCATTGTGGATGCGGTAAGCGGGGTTACCCGAGACCGGCATTACGGCAAATCGGACTGGAATGGAAAGAAATTTTCCCTGATCGATACCGGTGGCTATGTGAAAGGGAGTGAAGATGTATTTGAGCAGCAGATAGACCGGCAGGTGGAATTGGCCATTGATGAGGCAGATGCCATCCTTTTTATGGTGGATGCCGAAACCGGCATTACCGGGATGGATGAGGATGTGGCCAGGCTGCTGCGCAAGGTGGAAAAGCCCGTTTTCCTGGTGGTAAACAAGGCGGACAATGCCAAAAGACTGGAGGATGCCGTGGAATTCTACAATCTCGGCCTGGGGGATTATTATCCGGTTTCTAGTATCAACGGCAGTGGTACGGGGGAATTACTGGATGCCCTTGTGGAAGTGCTGCCGGAAGAAGAAGTCCCCGAAGAAAACCTGCCCCGCTTTGCGGTAGTAGGCCGTCCCAATGCCGGCAAGTCTTCCTTTATCAATGCCCTGATCGGGGAGGAGCGCTATATTGTAACAGACATCGCCGGAACTACAAGAGACAGTATCGACACCCGCTACAACCGTTTTGGTTTTGAATTTAACCTGGTGGATACTGCCGGGATCCGCCGTAAAGCCAAGGTAAAGGAAGATCTGGAATTCTATTCCGTAATGCGTTCGGTGCGCACCATTGAACATTCAGATGTATGCCTGTTGCTGGTGGATGCTACCCGGGGTTTTGACGGGCAGGTACAGAATATTTTCTGGTTGGCACACCGCAACCATAAAGGGATCGTAATCCTGGTGAATAAATGGGATAAGGTCGAAAAGGATACCGCCTCCGTAAAGGAGTACACCAAAAAAATACATGAGGTGATTTCTCCTTTTGTGGACGTCCCAATCTTGTTTATCTCCGTGCTGAACAAGCAGCGGATCTTCAAGGCTATTGAAACGGCAGTTGCCGTCTATCAGGCCCGTTCCCGTAAGATACCTACCCGAAAGCTGAATGACATTATGCTGCCCATTATTGAAAGGAACCCCCCTCCGGGTTATAAGGGGAAGTACGTCAAAATCAAGTTTTGCACCCAGCTGCCCACACCCTATCCGCAGTTTGCCTTTTTTTGCAATTTACCTCAATACGTCAAGGAGCCCTACAAACGCTTTCTTGAAAATAAATTGCGAAAGGAATTTGATTTTACAGGGGTTCCCATGGATATCTTTATGCGGAAGAAGTAAAGATCAATTCAAAACGACAGTAAAGAAGGTCCCTCCATTTAGTGATTGCAATTCTCCATCAATCGAAATGGCGTTTACCACAGGGATGCCCCCACAACAGCTCTCCACTTCAGTAAGGCCCATATCAATCGAAAGGGGAACGGAAAAGTCCGCCCCGAGATTTAATACCAGTTCATAAGCCCGGGGTTCCCATGACGGATTGTTTAACACCAGGCTGGCGACTTCTCCCGAAACGGTTTGAATCGGTCGGATTTCCAGTACCAGGGAAGCTTCATCTGTTCCGGTGACGGATATGTTATCTAGGGTATAGGTGTCGTTTTCCAAAACGTTCTCACCATTTGAATTCAGCTCAAAAAAGAACACAGGTGGGCCAGCACAAAGTACCGTGCTGCAGTCAATCCTGTTTTCATCGCAGGAGAGGATAATTAGCAGGGTAAAAATGAGGATTAGCTGTTTTTTCATGGAAAGCGTTTTAAGTTTTGGATACTAACTCGTGAAAAAGGTTGCATAGGGCATAGGAGATTACCACCCACCTGAGGCTCCGCCACCCCCAAAGCCGCCCCCGCCGAAGCCGCCTCCAAAGCCTCCACCGCCAAAACCACCTCCGCTGCCAAAGCCGCCTCCACGGGAACCGGAACGCCCCATATTGCTGAGGATAATGATGTCCCAAATGTCCAGGCCTTTGTTTCGGCCGCCGCCCCTGCCACCACCGCGGCGGTTTTTGCGTGAAGCCAGAATTACAATAATGATGATGAAAATAATAAAGGGCAACAGTGCGCGGAATGGAAATTTATTGGGGCCCGGCCCCCTGCTTTCCGGAGCTGTAAACTCTCCGGTCAGTACCTGGAAAATAGCATCCGTACCCCTGTCCAGGCCCGCGTAGTAGTCATCCTTTTTGAATTCGGGAATGATGATGCGCTCAATGATCCGTTTGGAAAGGGCATCCGTAAGGAATTCTTCCACCCCATATCCGGTATTGATGGCAATCCTCCGGTCATCCCGGGCGAGCAGCACCAGGATGCCATTGTCTTCCTTAGCCTGGCCAATGCCCCATTTCTGGCCCCACTGGGCTCCCAGGTAGTTAATGTTTTCCCCTTCGGTACTTGCGATTATGGCAACTACAATCTGGGTAGAGGTGCTGTCTGAATACCGGATCAGTTTCTGCTCCAGTTGGCTGGCCTCTGAGCTGCTCAGCAATCCATAATAGTCATACAGACTGGTTTGTTCCGAGAGCGGTGGTTTTGCGGGAATCTCAAACTGTGCCTGCAGCCAGTTGCTGCTGACGGCTGCCAGCAGTACCAGGATGATTTTAATTCCTGGATACTTCATTGCTTAGTTCGTTTGTGTCTCCGGGTTTCCATGGGAAATGTTTTTTTAATTCCTCTCCTGCCGACAGTACACCTGCGACGATCCCTTCTTTAAATGCTCCGTTTTTGAAATGCCGGCCGATGAGGTCTCTGGTCTTATCCCAGAAATTGTCGGGAACCCGTTTATTTATGCCCGAGTCCCCTATAATGGCAAAGCGGTGGTCGTGTACGGCAATGTAGAGCAATACCCCGTTGGATTCCCGGGTATTGTCCATTTTAAGGCGATAGAAAAGCTCCTGTGCCCTTTTCATATGATCGCCTTTGAAACTGTGTTCCAGATGTACGCGGATTTCCCCGGAGGTATCCTTTTCAGCCTCCAGGATGGCCTGTACAATTTCCGCCTCGTCCTGTTTGCTCAGAAAAGATTCGACCTCAGACATAATTTAGGATTAATCAAAATCAAAATCCACTTCAGGGGCCTGTTCGGAACCCGGATCGGCTTTGTAACGAGGCATATCCTCAAAACCAAACCATCCTGCAAAAATGCTGTTTGGGAATTTTGAAATGTGTATATCGTAGGTGTTGACCTGCTCATTAAAGCGGTCCCTTGCCACATTGATGCGGTTCTCGGTCCCTTCCAGCTGGGCCTGTAGTTCCAGGAAATTCTGGTTGGCCTTAAGCTCCGGGTAGCGTTCTACGGTTACCAGCAGCCTGGACAGGGCAGAGGAGAGGCCGGTCTGGGCCTCCTGAAAGGCCGCCAGTTGTTCTGCGTTAAGGTTATTGGCATCTATGGTGGTAGAAGTTGCTTTGGCCCGTGCCTCGATGACATCCGTAAGGGTTCCTCTCTCAAAATCGGCGGCCCCCTGTACGGTTTTGACCAGGTTCCCGATTAAATCGTTCCGCCGCTGGTAGCTGCTTTCCACATTAGACCAGGCAGTTTTGGCATTGGCCTCGTATTCCACAGCGGTATTGTTGAATCCTACAGCCCAGCGATAGAGTCCTGCGCCTACGACCAGCAGGATAATTACTGGAATTAACCACTTTTTCATTTGTTTATAATATTTAACGGTTAGTACACTATTTGTAGCGAAAACCAGCCTTTTGTTACACTACAGCTGGTCCTTTATTTTGGTGAGTTCAGCTTTGACTCGCTCCAGTTTCCGGATGATTTCGTAGTTGTCCAGGGTTTTCTGCTTGTTTTCCTTTAAGTGGATCTTAGCCCCCTCCAGGGTAAACCCCCTTTCCTTAACCAGGTGGTATATCAATTCGAGGTTCGCAATGTCCTTTGGGGTAAACTTGCGGTTACCCTTGGCATTTTTCTTGGGTTGTAACACGTCAAACTCCTTCTCCCAGAAGCGTATCAGGGAAGTATTTACGTCAAAGGCCCTGGCGACTTCACCAATACCGTAATAGCGTTTTTCAGGTAGTTCTACATGCATTAGTCAAGCGATTGGTTTTCCTGGCTGGCCGTTTTGAGCATGTTCTCAAACTCCTCGGCGGTTAAACTTCCATAATAGAAGTTGATGGGGTTGATCCTGTCTCCGTCTTTCCATACCTCATAATGCAGGTGCGGGGCTTCGGAACGTCCTGTACTACCCACAAAACCTATAAGGTCTCCTCTCTTTACCTGCTGCCCCCTTTTGACATTGTAACGGCTCAGGTGGGCATAGAGGGTCATATAGCCGTATCCGTGATCTACACGGATGTGCTTTCCGTAACCGGAAGCATTGTTGTCTGCCCGGATGACCTTCCCGTCTCCGGTGGCGTAAACGGGTACCCCTCTGGGCGCTGTAAAATCCATTCCCCAGTGCATTTTCCGCGCTTTGGTAAAGGGGTCGGACCGCCAGCCATAACCAGAGGCCATCCTTGTAAGTTCTTCATTGTTTACCGGCTGTATGGCCGGGATGGCCGCCAGTAGTTTTTCTTTTTCTTCTGCCAGTTTGGTGATCTCATCCAGCGATTTGGACTGGATAACCATCTGTTTTTGAATAATTTCCATGCGCCTGGTGGTGGAAATGATCATTTCTGAATTATTAAACCCTTCCAGGTCCTTATAGCGGTTCACCCCTCCAAAACCTGCCCTGCGCTGTTCTTCAGGGATAGGGTTGGCCTCAAAATACAGGCGGTATATATTGTTATCCCTGTCTTCAATATTGGTGAGTACCTGTTCCATCTGGTTCATTTTCCGGTTCAGGAGTTCGAAGCGGAGTTCATAATTGTTGAGTTCCCGCTGCAGGGCCAGTTCTTTTGGGGTATTCAGTAAATTGGTGTTTAGCAGGAAGATCAGACCCAGGAATCCAAAAAGGGCAGCGCCGAGTACAAAAAGGAAAATATTCCGGTACTTCCTGGATTTTTTGGGTTCGATTTTCCGGTAGGATAAGGTATCCGGATCGTAATAGTACTTTACCTTAGTCATATATGGATTTTATCCTATTTTTGTGCGTTGATAGCTGCAAGTAACAAATATAAAAATTGTTTTGCACAAAAACCTAAATTTAAAGTAAGCCAGGCTTTTTCAATGACTTCCAGGGAGATAAGAAGCAGATTTTTAGAATTTTTTAAGGAGAAAGGACACAAAATAGTTCCCTCGGCTCCCATGGTAATCAAGGATGATCCTACCCTGATGTTTACCAATGCCGGGATGAACCAGTTCAAGGAATATTTCCTGGGGATCAGCAAGGCAAGTGCCCCAAGGGTGGCAGACACCCAGAAGTGCCTGAGGGTAAGCGGGAAACACAATGACCTGGAAGAGGTTGGAAAGGATACCTACCACCACACCATGTTCGAGATGCTCGGGAACTGGAGCTTTGGCGATTACTTTAAAAAAGAAGCCATCCCCTGGGCCTGGGAATTTTTGACAGAGGTCTGCAAGATAGATCCGGACCGCCTGTACATCACCATTTTTGAAGGGACTGAGGATGCCGACAAACTGGAAAAGGACCAGGAGGCATTTGACTACTGGAAGGCTATTCTCCCGGAGGATCGCATTCTAATGGGTTCTAAAAAGGATAACTTCTGGGAAATGGGAGACCAGGGACCCTGCGGCCCCTGTTCGGAAATCCATGTGGATATCCGCTCAGCAGAAGAACGTAAAAAAACGGACGGGGCACAGCTGGTGAACCAGGACCATCCGCAGGTGGTGGAAATATGGAACCTGGTTTTTATTCAATACAACCGAAAGGCCGATGGACGCCTGGAGCCGCTGCCACAGCGTCATGTGGATACGGGTATGGGATTCGAAAGGCTTTGCATGGTATTGCAGGGGGTACAGTCCAATTACGATACAGACCTCTTCACTCCCCTGATTCGGGAAATAGAGGGTATTACGGGTTCAAAATACGGTTCCGGGCGTGAAACGGATATTGCCATACGGGTTCTTGCCGATCATATCCGGGCGGTTTCCTTTGCCATAGCAGACGGGCAGTTGCCCGCGAATTCAGGAGCCGGCTATGTAATCCGGAGGATTCTCAGGAGGGCCATCCGCTACGGCTTCACCTTTTTAGGTGCCAGGGAACCTTTTATGTTCAAACTGGTAAAAGTATTGGGTAATCTCATGGGGGAAGCCTTCCCTGAGCTCCGGGAACAGCAACAACTTATTGAAAATGTGGTGCGGGAAGAAGAAGTATCCTTCCTTAAAACCCTGGAGCAGGGCCTGGGCCTGCTGGATGATATTATAGGCCGCACTTCCGGGAAAATTGTAGATGGAAAACAGGCCTTTGAACTGTATGACACCTTTGGCTTTCCCATAGACCTGACGGCGCTTATCCTTGAGGAAAAAGGTTATTCCCTGGATGAAAAGGGATTCCGCCTGGCCATGGAGGAGCAGAAAAACCGCTCCCGGGCAGCCTCGGAAATTGCCCGTGATGACTGGACCGTATTACACGAGGGCCTCCAGCCTGAATTTATTGGATATGATGAGCTCACGGCAACCGTTCAACTGCTCAAGTACCGAAAGGTTTCTTCAAAAAAAGAGGGGGATCAATTTCAACTGGTCTTTGATAAAACCCCTTTCTATCCGGAAGGTGGCGGTCAGGTAGGGGACAAGGGCTATCTGGAATCCGGGAACGGCGATGTTGTTTACATCCTTGATACCCGAAAGGAAAACAATGAAATCCTGCATATCTGCAAAAATTTGCCCTCAGACCTTCAGGGAAAATTAAAGGCTGTGGTAGACCAGAAGCAGCGAGAGCGAACCGCGCGAAACCATTCGGCTACCCACTTGCTGCATCAGGCACTTAGAACGGTACTCGGAACCCATGTGGAACAAAAAGGTTCGGCGGTGCATTCCAAATACCTGCGTTTCGACTTTTCGCATTTTTCCAAACTCTCCCAGGCTGAACTGGACCGGGTTGAGTCTTTTGTCAATGACCGTATAGAGCAGCAGCTGCCGCTTGTTGAACAAAGGGACATCCCCCTCAAACAGGCACAGCAGGAAGGGGCTATGGCACTTTTCGGGGAGAAATACGGGGATTCGGTACGTACCATTCGCTTCGGGGAATCCATAGAATTGTGTGGGGGTACGCATGTGGCCAATACGGCTGACATCTGGCATTTTAAAATCGTATCCGAAGGTGCTATCGCGGCTGGCGTAAGGCGGATTGAAGCCATTACCTCGGATGCCGTAAGGGACTATTATGCCGAGGCAGACCAAACCCTGCACGAAATAAAAGGACTGTTGAAAAACGCCAAAGACCCGCTGCAGGCCATAAATGGCCTGCAACAGGAAAATGCGGAGCTGAAAAAGGAAATAGAGCGCCTTACCCGGGAAAAAGCCGGACTGCTCAAGGCGGAACTCAAAGAAGCTATCCGGGAGGTGCATGGCCTGCATTTCCTGGCCAAAAAGATTGACCTGGATGCTGCTGCCATAAAAGACCTCTGCTTTGAACTGGGGCAGGAGTATTCAGACCTCTTTTTGCTGCTGGCTACCGAGCAGGAGGGCAAAGCCATCCTGAGCTGTTATATTTCGAAACCGGTTGTTGAGCAGCGGAATTTAAATGCGGGGGCCATTGTCAGGGAATTGGGTAGGCATATTCAGGGAGGCGGTGGCGGTCAGCCTTTTTTCGCTACAGCCGGGGGAAAACGACCAGAGGGAATACCCGAGGCTTTGCAGGCGGTTGAGGCCTATCTGGAAACGTCCTGACCCAAAATCAGAATACATGAAATGGAGTACCGAAGTACCCGTAAGGCAGGGAGAACCCCTTATCGACTATCAGAAGCCGGTAGTATTGCTGGGATCCTGTTTTGCAGCTCACCTGGGTGCTAAATTAGCCCATTTCCAATTTCAAGAACTCACCAACCCGCTGGGGGTTTTGTACCACCCAAAGGCTATTGAAACCCTTATTGGTCGTTCACTTGCCGGGCGCTGGTACACTGCAGATGATTTTATTCAAAACCAGGGCCTCTGGCGTAATTTTGAGGCTCATTCAGACCTGGCCGGACCTGACCTGAACCAGGCAGTAACCCTACACAATGAGTCACTGCAGGCCCTTTCCGAAGGACTAAAGATGGCTTCCCATATCGTTATTACCCTGGGCACTGCCTTTGTCTACCAGCTTTTGAGCAGTGGGAACTGGGTGGGAAACTGCCAGAAAATGCCCGCATCCCTGTTTGAAAAGCAATTAATGGACCCGGGGCAGTTGGAAGAATCCCTTTTGAAGGCCTTGTCTAAAATCAGAGAGGTCAATCCGGGGGTGCAGTTCCTGATGACCGTATCCCCCGTTCGCCATGTCAGGGATGGCCTTGTTGAGAACCAGCGCAGTAAGGCCCATCTGCTAACAGCAGTCCATAAACTGGCAGACTCCGCACATGTGCAGTATTTCCCTGCATATGAGATCATGATGGATGAACTCCGGGATTACCGCTTCTATAAGCCGGATTTGGTTCACCCCAATGCTATGGCAATAGACTATATCTGGGAACGCTTCAAAGCCTCCTGGATTGACCCGGACCTGACTCCCGTGCTGGAGGAAGTGGACCGTATTCGCAAAGGCCTGGCACATCGCCCCCTGCATGCCGATTCTGAAGCGCATCGTAATTTCAGAATAAAACTGGAGGGACAGATAAAGGAGTTGGTAGGGCGCTATCCTTTTATGGATTTCTCATAAATTCCGATAAATTCAAGAGGCAACCCTGTTCCCTGCCGCAAGGGCAATCCCGTCATCTATTAAATGCCCGACTTCCGGCCGCTGTTGTTTCACGGTTTCCAGGTGTTCGCGTATTTCTTTTGCAAAGGGGGCATCCTGGGCGCCTGTGGCCAGCTCCAGCAGCTCTACAGACAACAACCAGTCATTTGGATGGTTTGCCTGTAGTTCCTGTAATACCTTGTTTCGGGATATGGTAGTGTTAATACCTTCACGGAACTCCCTGATTTGTCTGTAAAGGCGTTCCAGTTGCTGCCGTTTCTGGTCTTTTTTGATTTTAATGGTAGTACTTCCCGTTTTATGGGTAACCAGGTCAAAACTATCTAAATCTGCCGGGCCGTTAAAAGCTGATACTATCTGTTCCCCAACAGCCATATGGTACAATCCCCATTCCGGTTTGAATAGGACTTCGTCCTGGTATTTTACCAGGCAATTTTCAAAAGTAATCAGGATAATTTCCCCCCTTAAATTTCGGGTTCCGGTAATAATATCCCCGCTAAGGGTAATTCCTCCCGTAAATTCTAGATCTACGCGCTCCCCTTCATATATTTTGTAGGCTTTCAGGTCCCTTGGACTCATATCTTCGATAGCCAGGTTGATCCCTTTAAGTTTCCCCACTGGGGCTCCGAACCCATCCGGGTGCTGTGCAGTGCTGTGCCCGATCAATTCCTTCTCCCGATACGCCAGGGCTGTGGGCCCTTTCGTTTGCAGGTAAATCGCTTTGCCATCGTGTTCAATGGCCCGGGTAAAGATTCCTGAAATCTGCAGGCCTGTACTCAGTTCAACGGTTCCAAGGGCCTCTGAGTGTATCAGTTTCTGCAGGCCATCCAGCCCGCCTTTTCGAAGCGCCATGGTGTTGGCAAACTCTTCCAGCACCTGGCTTAGAAAAGCAAAATCTGGTGTTACAAAAAGCTGGGGCTGGGGCTTGGTAATGTCAAAAGCCGTACGGGCCGCTTCTATGGAATAGGGTATTTTTGCAACCTTGTCGGTCATACACCAATTGCTTTCCCCAATGGAAGACAGCAAACCGGCACCGTATATTTTAGGATGCTCCAGGGTTCCGATCAGCCCGTATTCCACCGTCCACCAATGCAGGTTGCGGATAAGGGCCATTTCACTGGGTTCCCCCATATTTTCCTGTAATTGTTCAATTTTTTGTTCTGCCAGGAGGATTTCATTTTCTTCAGTTCCCGGGGCCTCTTTTATAATCGAAAGGTGCCTTACAGCTTCGTACAGTTCATAATCTTTTGCACTGGAGAGCGCCTTGCATCCGATTTCCCCAAACCGCCTCAGGTATTCGGCGTACTCCGGATTTGCAATAATGGGGGCGTGCCCGGCCCCTTCATGAATGATATCCGGGGCCGGGGTGTATTCAATATGCTCCAGTTGCCGGATGTCTGAGGCAATTACGAGAACATTATACGCCTGAAACTCCATAAAGGCAGCAGGTGGAATAAATCCATCCACGGCTACTGCAGCCCAGCCAATTTCTTTCAGGATACGGTTCATGCCATACATATTCGGGATATGGTCAATGGAAATCCCCGTTTTCTTGAGGCCTGAGGTATACGAATCATGAGCCACCCTGCTGAGGTAATCCACATTTTTCCGCATCACATACCGCCATACGGCCTGGTCTACAGCGGAGTAATCTTCGTAATTCTGCGGTTTGATATACTGCTGTAAATGCTTGGGCAGCCGGTCCAGAATAGGATTGCTTTCGTAACTCATAAATGCTTTTTTTAAGGCCTTATAAAGATACAAAAACCCGGGAAAACCCGGGCTTTGACCTTAATCTGGTTCCCGGGAAAGACCCGGGATGTTTTTGTAGAATTTACTGGCCGGAACCCATGCCTTGCGGCGGGTATTTCTCCATGATTTTCGAGACGAATTCCCGGATGCGGGCTTCTTTCTTCTGAATATCCTGCATGTTGCCAAGGGTACCCGTACCACGACCCTGCCAGACCAATTCTTTTCGTTCCGAATCTATCAGGTCTATGTAAAGGGCACCCTCGGTTCGGGTGCTCACGCTTGGTCCGTACCAGCCCGGGCCACCCCAGAACCAGGGGTTCCAACCCCATCCCCAGCCAGGCCCCCATCCCCAGCCGAAATTATTGTTGTAGACATCTACCCGCTCTTTTTCAGTCGTAAAAATACTAACCAGTAAATCGGGATTTTCAGATTTGACAAATCCCTTTGATCCCATTTCGGTTTCAATGGCTTTCAAAATTCGTTTTTTATCGAGATCCGAGATCTGTGCCTTATCTATGCCGGTTTTGTAAAAGGCATAGCTTCTGTATTGATTGAAATTTGTATTGGTGTCGTAATCGGAAATTACGCGGACGGTAGAACAACTCATAAAAAGGGCTGTTCCCGTAAGTAGCAGGAGGTAACGGATAGATTTCATAACGGCAATTTTTAGCATTTTTAGTTAAAATTAGTGCAAATATCATGCCGAACAAGCTTATTTATAGCCGCTTGTTTTTGGATTGAATCCATATGGACAATGCCTGCATCCGCTTTCACAACAATAGCCCCTTTTGAGCAGGTATTGTGCTGTAAAGACTCTATAACCTTCTTCAGTCCAGTAATAATCTCCAGCTTCAAGGGGAATTTTTTCTGCCATTATTGTATAACTGTATACTCCGTTTTCTCAGCGGCAAAAATAAGCATTAAAGCCAAATCTACCCCTGGGCCAAAATACCCTATTGTTTATTAATCGTAGATAACTCCCTTCCGTTCAGCGAAAAGGACAGTGTTGAAAGCAATATATTTGTTGTGAAACGTTCTATAGCAGATGATCCTGGTTTTTAAACATCTCTTTTACCGTAATTACGTCGGGCTCTCTCTCTGGCCCTTTATCATCCTGCGGAATAAAAACCTGATGGAGGATGCGGTCCTGATCAATCACGAACGCATTCACCTGAGGCAACAGACGGAAATGCTGGTCGTTTTCTTTTACCTCTGGTACTTTTCCGAGTGGCTTATCAGGAGCCTGATCTATCAGGACTTTTACCAGGCTTATAAGAATATCAGTTTTGAACGTGAGGCCTATGCCCGCGAAAAGCATCTGGAATATCTTTCCGGGCGCAAACCCTTTGCTTTTATCAATTATCTCTTTCAAAAAACCTGAGGTCTGTTTTGAAATCTGTGACTCAACAGCTAAGGCTCCCCCTTCTTGAGCGCAATAAGGTGGAACTTTATGTAAAAAGGGAAGACCTTCTTTTTCCGGAACTCTCCGGGAACAAATACAGAAAGCTGAAATACAATCTCGAAAGGGCGGCTGATAGGGGTTACAAAACGCTGCTTACTTTTGGCGGGGCTTTTTCCAACCACATACATGCAACAGCCGCGGCTGGAAAATTATTTGGCTTTAAGACCATCGGGCTTATCCGTGGTGAGGAGCTGGCCGGGAAGCCTTTAAACCCTACGCTGCAGGCTGCCTGTGATAATGGAATGCAGCTGGTTTTTTTAAGCCGGGAGGCATACAGACAGAAAACGGACCCCGCATTCCTGGAAAAAATAAAATCAGATTACAAAAATCCGTATATCCTTCCGGAAGGTGGGACCAATGAAGCAGCCATAGCGGGTTGTTCGGAAATTATCAGTTCTGAAGATTATCAATACCATTATATCTGTTGTAGTGTAGGTACCGGAGGCACGCTTGCGGGCCTGGCTTCCGCTGCGGCCCCCAATCAGACTGTACTGGGATTCCCTGCTCTGAAGGCTGAGGGCTTATCCAAGGAATTGAGCGGTTTTATACCATCAAATAACTGGGCTCTGGCAGACAATTATCATTTTGGGGGGTACGGCAAAATAAACAGGGAACTGATCGATTTCATCAATAGGTTCTATAAGGAAACCGGTATAGCTCTGGATCCCGTTTACACCGGGAAATTGTTCTATGGTATTCTGGAAGAGGTTGGTGTTGGCGGTTTTAAAGCTGGGTCCAAAATCCTGGCAATTCATAGCGGTGGCTTGCAGGGAATTGACGGAATGAATCTGAAATTGCGGAAAAAGAACTTACCTTTGTTGCAGGTATGAAAAGAATAGTAGGGTATTTATTCCTGTCTTGCCTTTTCCTGACGGGATGCGGGACAAAAAAACGCAGCACACTTAACAAAGGTGAAACCAACTCGGTTTCCAATAGATCAAACAGCCCTGAAGGCGATTATCCTTTGCCTCCTGACCAGGGCAGGTTTAAATTTGTACCCACGGCCTCCCCGGAGGAGTATATTCAGAATTTTTCCAGGATCGCTCAAGCCGAAATGCAGGCTTATGGTATTCCTGCCAGCATCACGCTGGCACAGGGGCTTTTGGAAAGCGGTTTTGGAAACGGCGCCCTTACGCGTAAAACCAATAATCATTTCGGGATCAAATGCCACACGGGCTGGGAGGGGGATTATGAACGCCATGATGATGATGCCAGGGGGGAATGTTTCCGCAAGTACAACCACCCAATGTATTCCTACAGGGATCACAGTATATTTCTAACCACCCGCTCGCGTTATGCCAGTCTTTTTGAACTGCGCAAGAACGATTACAAAGGATGGGCCAGGGGGTTAAAGGCGGCAGGTTATGCCACCGACCGTAAATACCCCCAGAAATTGATTGCTCTTATCGAGCGCTACCGGCTGTATCGATTTGATTCAGAAGTGTTAGGGGAAGAATTTACGGTAACAGCCGGGCTTGCTTCCTCAGATACCGGACATAGTGTTCATGAAGTACAGGCGGGTGATACCCTTTATGCGCTCTCCAGGCGATACTATATGACGGTAGAAGAATTAATGCAGATAAACGGGCTGGACAGTACTGAAATCTCCATTGGCCAGCGCCTGAAAGTTAAACCCGAAAAGGTAAAAAAGTAACATGCGATACACCCGAAGCAGTGCACTGTTCCGCAAAGCGAATCAGGTCCTGCCCGGAGGGGTAAATTCCCCCGTCCGGGCTTTTAAGGCCGTAGGGGGCACCCCTGTTTTTGTAAAAGAGGCCAAAGGCGCTTATTTCACCGATGAGGACGGCAATTCCTATATCGACTTTATCGCCTCCTGGGGGCCCTTGCTTTTTGGCCACGCCTATCAGCCTGTTGTGGATTCAGTGGTCCAAAGGGCCCGGCTGGGTACTTCTTACGGGATGCCCACCAGCCTGGAAACAGAACTTGCAGAAAGGGCTGTATCCATGGTCCCCAACATAGAGAAAATTCGATTCGTAAACAGCGGTACGGAAGCCTGTATGAGTGCCATTCGCCTGGCCCGGGGGTATACGGGCAAGGAAAAAATCATAAAATTTGCGGGCTGCTACCACGGCCATGCCGATGCCTTTCTGATACAGGCCGGTAGCGGGGCAGTAACTTTTGGAAGCCCGAACAGCCCGGGTGTAACACAGGGTACTGCCAAAGACACCCTCCTTGCTGCCTACAATAACCTGGAAAGCGTGGAGCGTCTGCTTGAGGCCAACAAGGGGCAGATAGCCGCAGTAATCATAGAACCCGTTGCCGGAAACATGGGTTGCATTCCTCCTGAACAGGAATTTATTAAAGGGCTTAGGGAGCTGTGCACCTCTGAAGGAGTTTTACTGATATTTGATGAGGTAATGACGGGATTCCGCCTGGCCAAAGGAGGCGCGCAGGAAACATTGGGGATCAGGGCAGACCTGGTCTGTTTTGGTAAGGTGATCGGAGGCGGACTGCCTGTAGGTGCCTTTGCTGCGAATAAGGAGATTATGAGTTATCTGGCTCCGGAAGGCCCCGTTTATCAGGCCGGAACCCTTAGTGGCAACCCCCTTGCAATGGGTGCCGGACTTGCCATGCTGGATAGCATGGAAAAAGATCCGGAGGTTTTCAAAAGGCTGGAAGAGAAAACGGCCTACCTGCACAAGGGACTACAAACCGTTTTGGGCAGTAAGGACATCCCTGTTCAGATAAACCGTTACGGTTCCATGATTTCCGTTCATTTTACAGATGAGCCTGTTCGGGATTTTGAATCGGCTGCAAGTGGGAATAACCCGCATTTCAACCGTTACTTTCATGGAATGCTGGATCGGGGAGTATATCTGCCCCCTAGTGCTTTTGAGAGTTATTTCCTGAATGACGCCCTCAGCTATGCAGACCTTGACAAAGCAATTGAGGCTGCAAGTGAAGCTTTGTAAGAGCAGTATTCAAATGTAAACCGCGATGTGTAAGAGTTAAAAAGCAAGGACTTACCCTGCTTTTAATTATTATCTTATCACTGCAGGATGCTTTTTTCCCCGGTGTCGAGCAAGATTAACTTTTTTCCAGATCCCGTATTGCTCATCTGAAAGGATACCTTTTATTTCGTTTTGAAGGGCAATCTGTTCTTCCAGTCGGGCGTTTATATGCTCAAAACGTTGCTGTTGATCCGGCATTACTCCAGCCGCTCTCATGGCTTCTCCTCGGGCTTGAACTGCCCTTCTGGAATGGATATGGTCCGTAAGGATTTTTTCAACCCTTTGCTGCTGTTCGGTACTCAGGTCCAGTGAAAGGGTCATTCTTTTGGATTTCAGGCTGGCCTGTTGTTCTGCACTCAAGTTGGTTTGAGGTCTTTCCGTGCCGTTCTTTTCAGGCGGTCCCCCCTGCGCTGCCATACTGAAGGAACAAAGCAGCACTAAGGCAATCATTACATTTTTCATGCGATTCAATTTATATGATTAACCTTTCTTAGAGAAAAGGAATCGCCTTTGGTTTAATGTAAAGGATGGATTTTGAGGAATATTTAACAGCTATTGTGCTTCTCAGGGAGCAAGGGATGCCTGCGTGCCGGTGGTTTGGGAATGGGTAACTACTTCGGTATTTTTTTGAGTTTGCTGATTTTGACCGGAGTCCATGTTGTAGTAAATCAGACTGGCAATAATAAAGGCGAAAAGATAAAACAGGCTTTTGATTTTGTAAGTCATCTGTTTGGGGATTTTGTATACCACTAATATATTACGAAATGGGGCGCGTATACCGTCTTTGTTGTGATTGCACCCACCCATTGTTGTAAAAGGGCCCAAATTTGTGGTAAACAAGAATTCCCTGATATGAAAAATACCGGCAGCTATTGGGGCATACCGGTATTTTTTGCTTTTTATCGGTGTAGAAAGACTTAACTGGGATTTAAGATCTGGTTAATTCTTTCAGCCACATCCTGCAGGTGATAACGGCTCATATCATCAGAAGTTCTTCCAATAGCCGAACGGATACTGCGCTGAAGGGCGTTTAACTCTGCCCTCGCAACGGAGCGTATATCAGACTGGCTCGTGGTTACCGCGGTAGATTTTCTGTAACCTCCGAAATCCGATAATTTACGCTGGTTCTCGGCAGTCATCAGGTATTGCAGACGATCTATATGTGCTTTTTGTAAATTTCGTCTGTAGGTATCTATACTTCTGCCGTAGCGGAGTTCTGACCACAATCCGTTGCGCAGGTCTTCCATCATTTCTGCTAGGGTGTATGCCTGGTTTCCGTTCAGGGTCTGGTTTTCCACCAGTCTTGCCAGTTTCCCAAGGCTCAGGATATTATTCAGGGTGCGGACCTGAATGGCCCGGATCCGCTCTACAGATCCTGAATATTCAAATTTTTCGAACAGTTCCTTCTCCAGCATCCATTCGGGCGTCTCAAAGAGTTGTTCCTGCAGGAAGGCCATGCACTTTTGCTGATGAGCCTTTGGGACGTGGGTATAAACGGCTCCCTCCTGATCATAAGTCTTATAGTTTTCATATACGCCCCCGATGTTATTGGAAACATGCCCCATGTAACGGCGGAACTGCCCCACTACCTGTCCGTACATGGTTTCAAGGTCTTCGTAATTCTTACCGGCTTCCCGGGTCCATTCAATTAAGTTCGGGACAATTCGCTTCAGATTGGCTATCCCGTATTCGCTGGCTTTTACGGCATCATCTCCCAGGTCCTCCGTTTGGGAGCTCGGATCTACTACATCCCCTAACTGCTGATGTCCAAATCGGTATAGCGGGTCTCCTGCATGTTCCATGATCCACTGATCCAGAATCGGCTTCTCTTCCTCGGCCGTTTTCCCGGGAATGGGACGATATCCCCATTCAATGGCGTATTTATCGTAGATTCCGATGTTAGGCATCAGGGCTACCCCTTCGTCTCCGGGCTGGGCTACATAATTAAAGCGGGCATAGTCCATTATTGAAGGAGCTGTGCCGAACTCCTCCGTAAAGGCGGCCGAACGCAGCGAATCTACAGGGTAGGCCACGCTGCTCCCCATATTGTGTGGCAGACCCAGGGTATGCCCTACCTCATGTGAAGATACAAAGCGGATAAGCCTTCCCATCACCTCTTCCTTAAAAGCAACTCCCCGGGCATCCGGGTTAATGGCAGCGGTCTGCACAAAGTACCAGTTTCTGAGCAGGCTCATTACATTGTGGTACCAGTTAATATCCGACTCCAGGATTTCACCGCTTCTGGGATCACTCACGTGTGGCCCGCTGGCATTCGGGATGGGTGATGCCAGGTAACGCACCACCGAATAGCGTACGTCTTCCGGAGACCATTCCGGGTCTTCTTCCGGGCTGGGCGGGTCTTTTGCAATAATCGCATTTTTAAAGCCGGCTGCCTCAAAGGCCACCTGCCAGTCTTCTATTCCCTGTTTGATAAAAGGAACCCACTCTTTTGGAGTGGCCCGGTCTACATAGTATACAATTGGTTTTTTGGGTTCTACCAGTTCCCCACGTTCAAATTTCTCACGGTCTTCCTCCTTAACTTCCAATCTCCAGCGGTCCAGGAATTGCACAGTTTTGCTTCGCTGTTCATTCAAGCCGTAATCTACCTGATCGGTAGTGAACCAGCCAACCCGCTGGTCGTAATATCTTCTCTTCATCGGTTCCCTGGGAAGCAGGATCATGGAATTGTTGATCTCGATTGAAATGGATCCCAGGCTGCCATTGGATGGGGGGTTGCCAGCTGCATAGGTTTTTACATGCCGGGCTTCTATATTCAAGGGATAACTTCTTATGGATTCTATATAGCTCCGGTCTCCGTCGAGCCGGGAAACTTTATAGCGCTGCCGGTACCGGTTGGGCATCCCAAGGGCTTTCACATCCTTGGTGAACAAGTCGTTAATTTCAATAACCGTTGCAGGATATAAAGAATCTTTCTTAAGGGCTTTGATGTCGAAAGCATAAAGGACGGGTTCAAAATTGGAGTTAACCACGGCTTCGTGTACCGGAAGGGAATCTGCTGCCACCACATCATAGCTGACTACCCGCAGTAGCACTTTTTTGGGCTTTTTTTCCCAGCGCAGTACCTGGGTGTTGATTTTTCCGCCCCCGAAGCCGATTCCGGAAGCCGTTTTGGCAATCCGGCTGACCATCAGCATTTCCCGACCGAAAAGGGAATCCGGGATTTCGTAATATTTTTTGTCTTCTACAGTGTGAACATCAAAAAGGCCTGCATCCGTTTCGGCCTCTTTTGTAATCACTTTGGAATAAGGTTTAATCCCATTTTTGTCGCCAGATGGTTTCCCGGCGTTTTGTTCTGTCTTTTTGTTTTTTTTCTTGAATAATTGCGCTTCTGCAGGTTGCAGAAAGCCGAGAAATAGGATGGATAGTACCAGAATTCTCTGGGTAATTTTCAGTTTCATAGGGGGATTTTAAAAATTTGCGCCCCAAATAAATAAAAAATCAGAGAGAAGAGCTGTTAAGAAAATCATAAGCCACTAACCCAATTTCCGGGGGATTTATATTTGAAACTGAATAAAAGCAGGCCCTTCCAAAATAAAGCCAAAGTGCAACGGGTTATCGTATTTCAAAAAGGGATGTTAAAGCTGTAACCTATTGTAACATTCTGATCTTTAGCCCGTCTTATATTGTGAATGACCTTCGGTTTACAACATACGAAGGCTCCATATAGTGATAGAATAATCTCATTTCTGTCAGTTATTTGAATTAGTCAGCCGTAAAGCCCCTGTCATAAACAGGGGCTTTACTTCTTTAGAAAAGGAGCGGAATGATAAACTGGAACAGAAAAACCAATAAGGCAATCGAAATAATATTGAGGATAAAGCCGGCCCTGGCCATCTGATGTACGCGGATATAACCACTGGCAAAGACAATGGCATTGGGGGGAGTGGCCATGGGCAACATAAAGGCACAACTACTGGCAATGGTAACCGGGATCAGCAGATATAACATGGGGATCTCAAGGCCAATGGCAATTCCTGCAACAACCGGTGCCAGAACGGCTACCAGGGCCACATTACTCATCAGTTCGGTCATAAAGAGCATCAGGGTGATCAGCAGGACCGCTGTAAACAATATGCTAATCTCGCTGCTGGCGATAGCCGTGGAGACCAGGTCTACCAGCCCGCTGGCAGACATCCCCCTGGCCAGGGCCAGCCCTCCCCCAAAAAGGATCAGAATCCCCCAGGCCAGGCGGGAGGTATCTCCCCATTGCAGTATAAACTCTCCCCGTTTAAGGTTATAGGGAAAGGTAAAGAGGGCAATAGCTCCGAACATGCTGATGGCTGTATCGGTGAGTCCCAGACCGGGAATCAGTTCGTTGATCAGTGTCCTGAAAATCCATAAAAAAACAGTAATTCCAAAAATGACCAATACCATTTTTTCATGACGGCTGGCAGGCCCCAGTTTCCGTAATTCATCGCGGATAACGCCTCTGGAGGCACCAAAGCTAAGTCCCTTGCAGGGGAACATCCATTTGACCAGTACCAGATAGGAAATGCCGATCATCACCAGAGAAAAGGGCAGGCCTATGGTCATCCAGCGCAGAAAAGAAATCTGAATATTGTATTCGTTTTCCAGCAGCCCTATCAGAACCGAATTAGGGGGCGTGCCAATAACGGTGGCAATCCCTCCGGCGTTGGCAGAGAATGCGATCCCCAGCATCACACTCAGCGCAAAATTCCGGTCTTTGGCGGTGAAGCCGTCTTCATCCTGTATCAGTAAATGGATAACGGACATGGCTATTGGCAGCATTACTACAGTGCTGGCCGTATTGCTGATCCACATGGAGAGGGTAGCGGTGGCAATCATAAAGCCCAGGATGACCTTTTCCGGGGTTGTTCCCGTGAGGTTGATTATGGTAAGGGCGATTCGCTTGTGGAGGTTTACTTTTTCAAGGGCCAGTGCCAGTACGAAGCCCCCGAAGAACAGGAAAATGATAGGACTGCCGTAATTGGCGCCTACATCGGCCAGGGGCATGACCCCCAGAAGCGGGAAAAGGAGCAGGGGTAAGAGGGCGGTAACCGAGATGGAAACAGCTTCAGTAATCCACCAGGTAATCATCCAGAGCGCAGTGGCTATTACGGCATTGGCACCCGGGTTTCCGGAAATCATTTCCGGCAGGCTATTGAAACCAATAAAAAATAAGGGTCCTAAAACGAGCCCGATTTTTCTGCTCAGGTGCATGCTATATTTACTTGAATCTGCTATTTCAGGCGACACAACAGGGTGTCACCTTCTTTGCTTACTTCAGCAACCCCCAGCTTGGTCAGCCCTTTAATACCTTTGTCCCAGGCTTTGTTACTCAATCCGGTTGCAGCTTTAAGCTGCTCCAGGGGGAGTTCCTTTTCCTTTTTCAGGAAATCTAAGATAGTCTTTTCATTTTCCTTCAACTCAAGCGGCTTTTTTTCAGGGCGCATCTGGGGGAAAAACAAGACTTCCTGAATGGAGGCATTGTTGGTGAGCAACATAACCAGGCGGTCAATCCCAATCCCGATTCCGGAGGTAGGGGGCATGCCGTATTCCAGGGCCCTTAGAAAATCCTGATCGATAAACATGGCCTCGTCATCCCCTTTTTCGGAAAGTTTCAGTTGCTCTTCAAAGCGTTCGCGCTGGTCTATGGGATCATTGAGCTCAGAGTAGGCATTAGCTATTTCCTTGCCGTTGATAAGCAACTCAAAACGCTCGGTAAGACCTGGCTTTGAGCGGTGTGCCTTGGTCAGAGGGCTCATTTCCCTGGGGTAATCGATGATGAAGGTAGGCTGCACATAGTGGTGTTCGCAGCATTCCCCGAAGATCTCGTCTATCAGTTTTCCTACCCCCATACTGTCATCTGTTTCCAGACCCAGTTTTTGGGCCACCGCGCGAAGCTCGTCTTCATTCATTCCGCCAACTTCATATCCGGTGTGTTGCTTAATAGCGTCGAGTATAGGAACCCTTGGGTAGGGGGCTTTAAATTCTATGGTATGCCCGCCGGCCTCAATCTGGGTCCCTCCGCTCACTTCCCTGGCTACACCTTCCAGCAATTGTTCGGTGGTTTCCATCATCCAGTTGTAATCCTTGTAGGCAACGTACAACTCCATAACCGTAAATTCGGGATTGTGGGTACGGTCCATCCCTTCATTGCGGAAATCCTTCGCAAACTCATACACCCCGTCAAAACCTCCCACAATCAGTCTTTTCAGGTAGAGCTCATTGGCAATCCTCAGGTAAAGGGGGATGTTGAGCGCATTGTGGTGCGTAACAAAAGGCCTGGCAGCTGCTCCTCCGGGAATAGGCTGCAAAATTGGTGTTTCCACTTCCAGATAGCCTTTGTCGTTAAAAAACCTGCGGATGCTGTTGGTGATCAATGTCCGTTTCAAAAAGGTATCCCGTACCTGCGGATTTACGACCAGGTCCACATAGCGCTGCCGGTAGCGTTGTTCGGGGTCGTTGAATTCATCATAAACATTTCCTTCGGCATCTTTTTTGGGCAGGGGTAGCGGCCTGAGGGCCTTGCTCAGCAGCGTGAAATTTTTGACCAATACCGTTTTTTCACCCACCTGGGTAGTAAAGAGGCTGCCTTCAACCCCTATGATATCGCCAATGTCCAGCAACTTCTTGTACACCTCGTTGTAAAGGGCCTTATCCTCCCCGGGGCAGATTTCGTCCCGGTTAAAATAAAGCTGAACGCGCCCGCTGCTATCCTGCAATTCGGCAAAGGAAGCCTTTCCCTGAATCCTTCGGGACATTAGCCTGCCGGCAAGAATAACGTCTTTCCCTTCCTTATAATCCTTTCGTACCTGGGTGGCAGAACTGTTTACAGGGTAAAGGGCAGCCGGATAAGGGTCTATACCCAGTTCCCTCAATTTTTTCAGTTTGTCCCGGCGGATGCTCTCTTGCTCAGACAGTTGCATAGGTGCGAATATTTAGCCCTGCAAATATAGCCACATTGGGTAAACGGACAATGTAATTGTAGATTTAGAAAGCGCCGGGGCTGTAACAATTGGCCGCTACCTGCGACAAATGATTGAACATCAATCAAAAATCACCTCCAATGAGCTTTTTGCGCGTCTTGCTCGCCATCATATTTCCACCCCTCTCAGTAATCGGGAAAGGCTGTGGCTCTGTCCTTATAGTCTTTTTATTAACGCTGTGCGGATGGGTCCCAGGGGTTATTGCCGCCCTGATCATCTTGAATAATCCCAACTGATCCTCGTATCTTTACGGCCTATGAATAAAACAGTGGCCATACAGGATCTGGGACTGAAGGACTATAAAGAGACCTGGGACTATCAGGAATATTTATTTCAAAATATCGTAGACCTTAAGATCAGGAACAGGAGGGAAGGCACTGCGCTGCCAACGCCTAACCACTTCTTGTTTGTGGAACACCCGCATGTCTATACCCTGGGTAAAAGCGGAGATATCAATAATTTACTGGTAAGTGAGAAGGTGCTATCCCAGCGGGGGGCAACTTTCTATAAGATCAACAGGGGAGGGGATATTACCTATCACGGCCCCGGGCAGATTGTGGGCTATCCCATCCTGGACCTTGACAACTTCTTTACCGACATCCATAAGTATCTCAGGCTACTGGAAGAGATGATCATCCTGACCCTGGCAGACTACGGCCTGAATGGAGAAAGATCTGAGGGAGAGACCGGCGTATGGCTGGAGGTGGGTACTCCACGGGCGCGGAAAATTTGTGCCATGGGGGTAAGGGCCAGCCGCTGGGTAACCATGCACGGCTTTGCCTTTAATGTCAATACGGACCTCAGTTATTTTGATCTGATGATTCCCTGCGGGATCAGGGATAAAGCCGTTACGTCCCTTAGTGCGGAGCTGGATCGATATGTGCCCATGGCAGAGGTCCGTGAAAAATTACAGGGCCATTTCGCCTCGCTTTTTGAGGCCGAATTGAAGCCGGTAGCCGCTCAATAATTCCAGGCAATTGCCTTACCCCCGCATCTTTTAAGGGAAATTTAAGTCTTTAAATGTAACATTTGGTGCTGCCAGGCGTCTTTTAGTATATAGAACCTAAGTTAATAACTACTGAGATGTCAAGCATTAGAACTCAATTTACACACAAAAGCGTGATGCTGGGGATTTGTTTTCTGGGGATGTTGCTTAACTCACGTTACGAAGCCTGGAGCTCCCCGGATGCAGAGGCGAACCATTTGAAAAGCCCTTCCATTGAAGCTAAGGCTGAGCAATCCCAACAAAACGATACTCTGGAGGCTAAGAAAGAGGAAGCCGAGGTAAGTATGGCCTGTTTTGGGTAAAACAGTACTGAACCCTATTTTCGGGTAGCCCATTTGATCTTTACTTTCTATACTGGCTCTAAAGATTGCCGGTTCTCCATATCCTGAATTTGGGTAAAATTCGATTTACTACAATTAAAATGGATTACTATTAAACCAACTTGTGATCAAGCGCAGGTAATTTTTCATTCAATTGCAATTCATTTCTACTTCGTCAGCTTCTCCGGCAGCTGATGTTTCTACATAGGATTCTGAGTAATAATCGAAAAAGAAATCACCTTCCAGCTTGTTTTCAGAAAGATTCGCTTCGGCAATCCTCTAATCGTCACAACAGGCCTCCCGATCTTTAAGGTCATATCTCGTCTACTTGTATGGCCTTAATTGGTATCCATAGCTCATCGCCCCAATCCCAGTTTGGAGTAACCACGCCTACCAACTTGATCTGAATTCTCCCAGCCCTTGCTGCAGTAAATACCAGATTGATCTCCCTTTCTCTTTGATTTACAGGTATAGAATACCACTCGTTCTCATCTCCAATTGCTACAGATACCGAGCCGTTCGCGTAATCGCGTCCAAAATTCTTGAGCAGTGTTTTCTTACTGGTAAGCAAAATCTTCATCCGATATTCTTTCCCACGTTGCGCATTGTATGTAACCACACCGCCAAAGACACCACTTAACATAAAATAGTCTTTACTATAACTACCTTCGAACCATAATTCCATGTTGGGGTTATAGGGTCTCAGGGTGGTGATTTTCACACTCTTCCGCGAAGGTAGATTTAGTTTAGATTGGGGCACCTTCAGAGGCGTTGCTTTGCGAATGTCAAAACTCTTTGGCAAGGCTACTTTATCTAGCTTGGCATTGCTCGGTTGAACCGAAACGACAGACCCCAGATTTCTGGTTGTGATTTTACTCTTTCCAATTTGCCCAAAGGCAACAGAAATAAATAAAAGACTAAGTAGTGTTGAACTTATTGTTTTCATTGGTTTACAGTTTATAATTATCACTTTGTTGACATCTTAGCATCAGGGCTTAGCGAGTAGAATTTGAATTATAACACGCATTATTGGGCAGTACTCTATTGGCTGCCCATTTATAAAATGCTTCGCCTACACGAAGTGTATTGCTTAGCCTCACCTTGTCCAGTTTGGGGTTTTTCAGGCAAACTTTGTTGGGATTAAAAGAATTCACAGTAGCTGAGATATATACCCGTCCTTTTGCGTTCCGCCTAATCTTTCGCTTTAAGGTAACCTGGGCTGTTACAAATACCTTGCAACCCTCAAATCGCAGATCTTCGATCTTGTTTATGACCATAGTCTTGCGGCTACTGATTTTATAAGTTGCTCCTTCACTGGAATTTCTCACTTCTGATAGAATTCTAGGTTTTAAGGCATTGCCGATTCTTTCGGTTGTCGTACAGCTTTGGGCCATAACCTCATTCATGAACCCTGTAATCATGATACCGATTACAAATAGTCTGATTACTTGTGATAGTTGAGTTTTCATTTTTTAAGAGTTTAAAGTTTAACAAATTGTACACGTCTGTTTTTAGCCTTCCCATCTGACGTACTGTTCTCTGCCACTGGTTCAGACTCCCCCTTGCCTTCCGCTTCCAGCCGGCCCGGATCTATTCCGTACACGGATACCAGGGCTCCTTTTACGGCCTGTGCTCTTCGCAGGGACAGGTCTTTATTGGCTGCTTCATCCCCATCGGCATCTGTGTGGCCTACGATGAGCAGGTTGAGGCTGATGTCCTGCTGTAGGACCTGTGAGATTTGCCGGATGATCCCCAGAGATTGGGGTTGGAGGTTAGCAGAACCACTGTCGAAAAGGATGCCGTTTGTGGAGACCGACCCCTGTTCGATCAGCTGGCGCCTGAGGTCCTGGCCACCTTCGGCAACCTTGAGGTTGCGGATAAAGAGGCGCTCTTTTCCGTCCTTAAAATTGATGAGTTCAAATTTGAGCCGGTCTGGTCGGTTGGCGGCTGGTACCAACCTTGGGATATCCACCACCTTCATTTCATCTACCCACATGCGGAAACGCTGCTTGTTCACCGCAATGGAAATATGCGGCTGGTTCAGCACGGCTTCCCGGATATCGGCACTTACTTCGTTGTTGATGTCTTTGGTGCTGTTGCGGACCCAAAGCCCTACAGCGGCGTACTGGCAGAAGGACATTTGGGCATAGGCATAATTGCCCAATTGAAAGCCGGGGTCGTCCGAAAGAATGACCTTCATGACCGTTGTAGAAGCGGTTTGTTGGTCAATCCCGATAGCCAAAAGGTCGAATTCAATGGTGTATTCTTCAGGCAACTGAGGTACATCCGGAATATGGTATATAGTGTATCCGGATTTCATTTCATACCACTTCTCAGATCCTTCGGCTGTGCTGACTACTTCACCTCCGCCATTAGTGTTCCACTTGCTGGGGAAGTCGCCTATATAATCCGATTCAAAATCGTCAAAGAACAGCGGCTGGTCTCCGGGAACAAAATCAAATTTGCTGTAGATCTCCAGGGAGGCCAAATCGCTTTCCTCTTCAAAACCTTCTTCATCTTCATATTCCCCATCTCCCTCCCCATAAGGATCATCATTGCCATTTTTGCCTTTCTTCTTCCGTATTTTCTTTCCCGGGGCTTCCAAAATAGTATCCATGGTCTTTTCCGTCTCTTCGGCAGTTTTTTCCTCTACCTTCCTGAGGATCGTTTCCTCGGCCGCTTCTGCGGCACGTTTTTTTAGCTTTTTAAGGATCTGGGCCTCACCATGACCCCAACCCCCCAAAATGAGCGTAATTAACAACAGTATCTTGTATTTGGATTCCATGACTATAATGAATTAGATGAGACATGTAGTTTTAAAAATGGATAGGGTAAAGGCAACAGTCATGCTGTTTTCGTCACGTTCCGCGATGAGGTAGTACCCGTTTTTCTTCTTTACCAGGGTGAGTTCATAGATCAGGTGGTAGTATTGACTGTTCCTGATATCCATGACCAGACCACTACTCGATTTTCTGAGTTTGAGAGTTGTGCTCAGAACTCGTCGGGATCCATTCTCATTTAGTCCGGCTTCAATATTAAATGTGGCGACCAGGTTTTTCCCATCAATCTTAAGTGCTCCCGCTCCATGGCGGGTCTCGACCTTGTAATCCTTTTTTGCCGTACTGGTAGGATTAAGCTGCAGGGAGGTAAGTGCAATATTGAAACATTGGCCTGTTTTAAGACCATTGATGACTTCATCAAAGGTGTCTGGCAGCCCTACCGGGGAGCTGACCCCTGTATTGAGGGAAGGGCTTTTTACCTTTGTTTTTGTGATCTGCCCATGTGAGGCAAAAGTGGTCAGATAAACAAAGGCGATAAGGAATAGATGTGCTGAGTTTTTCATAGTGCTGGTATTTTAATGAGACATTCAGTTATTTTTTTTAAAATGTATTCTTTTGATGACCTTGTTCTTATTAATGATCTTTAACTCATAGTTCCCCTGTTTTAGGTGGTTGATGTTCAGATAGATCTCAAAGCCCTGCATCTCTTTCAAGGCACCTTCATATCTTTTTTTCTTCATGGGGTCATGAAGGTTTTAGGTTAGGCTGCTGGCGGTATCGTCTGCATGCTGACGATCACAAAACAAACCTATCGATTAAGAAATCCTGAGGATAAGAGCCATGTATCAAAGCCTGTAACATATGTAACATGCCTTGTAGATACTGGGCGCAAAAGGGATTGTCTAGGAGGACTTTTTGCTGAATTCTGTGGGAGAGACCCCGTAGGCTTCTTTAAAGCACTTTGCAAAGTAAGAGGGGTCGTTAAAACCTACTTCATATCCGATATGCGATACGTTGGCATCACTTTTCCTGAGCAGATCGGCCGCCAGTTTCAGGCGTTGGGAGCGAACAAATTCGGAAGCTGAGAGCCCTGTTAACGCTTTGAGTTTTCTGTGGAGTTGCATCCTGCTCATGGCAACGGCCTCACTGAATTCCTGTATACTGAAGGAGGATTCTGTAAGCCTGTTGTCCAAAACCTTTTGCACCCGTTCCAGAAAAAGTTCATCCAGGCTGGTGATGGCAATGTCCTTGGGTCTGAGTATGACCTCCTGGCTGTAGCGCTCTCTTAAAGCCTTACGGGAATCAATCAGATGGGATACACGGGTATTAAGTGTTTTAATTTTAAAGGGTTTGGTAACATAGGCATCTGCACCTGTGGATAGGCCTTTGTACTGGTCTTCTTCCCCGGCCCTTGCCGTAAGCAGGATAATGGGGATATGGCTTGTGCGCTCATCACTTTTCAGGGTCTGGCATAGGGTGAGCCCGTCTACCTCAGGCATCATAATATCTGAGATAATCAGGTCAGGCACCCGTTCCAGGGCAATCTCAGTGCCTCGTTTGCCATCGCCTGCTTCGATGACCTTGTATTCTTTAGAGAAATTGTTCCTTAGGAGTTGCCTTACATCGGTATTGTCTTCAGCCACAAGGATGATGGGCCGCTCATCGATTTCGGTAAATTCCTCAAACGCATCACCAGGCCCGGGATCAATAGTTGCCTTACGAACCGGAGCTACAGCACCCTCTGCCGACCGATCTGCAATTTCTTCAGCCTTAAAGGCTTCTTTGGCAACAGGGAATTCCGCGATGATCTGAAAGGTGCTTTCATCCAGGGCCTTGATCTGTACAGACCCATGGCAGGCCTGGACCAGCTCCCGTACCAGGGAAAGTCCTATGCCTGCTCCTTCGGTATGGGAATCAGCCTGGTAGAATCTTTCGAATAATTTTTCAAGGTTTTTGGGGTCCAGGGTCAGTGCCGTATTTCTTACTGAAAGCACGGCTTTGTTACCATTACGACTGGCCCTGAGGGAGACGCCGCCTCCGCTGTTGGTATACTTCAAGGCATTAGACAAAAGGTTGGCCATGACCTTTTCAATAACGTCCCTGTCAAACCAGGCTTTTTCCAGATCTTCCACCGTAATTTCGAACTCAATGTTACGTCGGGATGCCAAATATTGAAAGCCTTCTGCCTGTGTTCTGATCGTCCTTCCAAGATCTCCTTCTACCGCACGGATCTGATATTTCCCTGATTCCAGACGGGACAGGTCTAGCAGTTGATCCACCAGATTTAACAATCGCCTGGAGTTCCGATCGATCATTTCAAGGTCTTGCCGATCTTCAGGTGATATATTTTCAGAAGACAATCTCTGTTCGACAGGTCCCATAATCAGGGTAAGGGGGGTGCGGAACTCATGGGAGATATTGGCAAAGAAATTGGATTTAAGCCGGTCTAGCTCCCGGAGTTTGTCATTAGTCCTCTTTCTGTTCCGGTATTGAACGAAAAGGAAGATCCCGATCATAGAGGTGATCCCGATCCCGCCCAGCAACAAGTTGCGCTGGTTTGTTTTTTGCTGTTCAACCAGTTCTTTTTCTGTGTTGAGCAGGGCGATTTCCTGTTCTTTTTTTTCAGTCTGGTATTTACTTTCAAGTTCTAGAGTTACATCAACTTTTTGTTTTCGTGAGAGACTATCTTGCAATTGAAAAGCTCTGTCTAATGCGGCATAAGCTTCTTTGTATCTTCCCAATTTCGAATATGAATATGAAAGTCCATCTAAAGTCCCTAGAATATTACCTATTCTTTTAGATTTTATTTCATCATAAATTTCAAGTGCCTTTAACTGGTATTCAGCTCCTTCTGAATATTTTGAGATCTTGTTATAAAAACCACCCAAACTAGAATAACACAATGCCAAATCACTGAAATTTTCTGAATTTTCGAAAAGTGGAATACGGAGTTTATAGTAATATTCTGCTGAATCCAATTCATTTAAACGCATGTAGTTGGCAGCTAAATTCCAATATAAATCTGACTTGGTTCTTTCACTAGAAGATGGACTGAGGTAGCCCAATGCTCTATGATAATTAATTATTGCCTCTCTTCTTTTATCAGTCCTAGATTGAATATCGCCGAGCAAATTATATACTTTGGAAGTGCTTTCGGCATCATTTATTTTAAACGCGTATTCTAAACCTTGATTTGAATAATGAGTTAACTTTTTTAGGGTTAGTGTATCAATATCAGTGTCCATTGAGTACATAATTAATCTCGCAATCTGGATTGTATTGGAAATTGATTTTTGAGTAACAATAGAGTACGTTTTTGAGATTGAATCGGCCTTGAGGTAATAATCAATTGCTACATTGTCCTCAAAAATGTTGTAATGATGATTTCCAATTCTAAAATATAATTGAAATAAAGATTCAGGATTATCCTGACGTTTAGCGATTCTCTCAGCTAATTGGAGATATCCTTTTTTTTCTCGTTTTTTGAATTCATTGGTTATTTTAACCAAAAGGATTAGAGATTCTAGAAATAAGGAATCATTATTATGCGATTCAAAAATTTCCGCGCTACGAGAGGCTTGCTTAAAAGCACTTTCCATTGATCCTGATAAATACAATGAATCTGCTTTATCCAAGCCAACAGTTCCCTCCAGTATAGTGACTTTATTTTGGCTATAAATTTGTAGGGTGTATAGAAGCAAGAATAGATGCAACCATACTTTAAAGCGTAATTTCAAAGTATTTTGTACAATTGAGCTCATTGCTATCATTGTAAATATATAATGATATTCAAGATCGGATTATCGGGATATGCTCAATGAGAGGATTGTAACTTTTTAATGTTACATATTTTTTAGATCAACTTTTTTTAATGGATGATCAATCCTCAATTATCAAGATTCATACATTTCTTAAGAATTAAGTAATGTATTGAATTCTAAGTTCAAAAGTATAACCGTCTTAAAATAAGCCAAATCATCGGATTTTGAAAGGGAAATCTGATGAAACGGAATGTACGCTAAAATTACTTTAGACTGCATGCGATCACCGAATTCTTCTGAAACTTGGAGACGATCTCCACCCCCCTGTCGTTATTCATGTCCGACAGGTCGCTAGGGGAGGCTTCTTTATTAATGGCAGGAAGCGCTTTACCTGCGGATCCGGTAAAGCGCAAAAGCACTATCCCTGTACTGTACGGTCAGTTCGGGATTCCGGTCATTATCGGTATCCGCCATATCTGCCAGGCCGTTCCCTTCCACAGGGAAACCTTTAAGGGGGGAGGCATCAGACCGGAACAGGAACACCCGCTGGCTTTGAATGTCGGTCACAGCCACATAAATGATATCGTGCAGGTAAAAAATGCCCGGATGGGTATAGACCCCCAGGTCCAGCTCAGCGCTTTTCCCTTTTATTCTCAATTCATTATCATTCATCACCGCCAGGGTTTTGGTGGTGGCATCTATCCCGTGGTCTTTATTAAGGCGTAAAGGAATCCGTCCGACCTTCCCCCTGGGGTCAATGGTAACCAGCATGCCATCGGCTTCCGTAAAGGCAAAGGTGTTTTTGTAGAGATACACCGGGTTGTCCGAAAAATCAAAGCGATCTGTTACTTTTACGCGGGTATCTCCAACGCGGTTCAGGATTTTCAGCTGCCCGTTTTCCAGTTTAAAGATCAGGTAATCTTTAACCCCTATCCGAATATGATTCGGAGTCCCCTTTACGGGGCTTTCTGCTTCCCGGAACTTAAAGCCGCGCACCTCGCGTCCCTGGCCGTCAAACATAAAAACCTTGCTTCCCTGGCACAATACCATACGGTAGTTCCGATTCGTTTCATAATCAAAAACGGCCAGTTCGCTAAGGTTGCTTCCCGGGAAAGATTTGGGAAAAGGCGCTACTTCCTCGCCATTGCGATCCAGGACCATCAATTCGGAACTGGTACTGAACGCCATTTGTAACTTTCCGTTTTTAAACAGGTCTACCTGTGATATTTTCCCCCGTATGCGGCCATTGAGCTCTTTCTCCCAGTAGCGGTTACCGCGGTCCGAATACAGGTATAATCTATTGTTTTCATCCTGTACTGCTATATCCATACGGCCGGTCAGATGGTTTTTTAAAAATTGGGGCCCCCAGCTGATCCCCGCCTCCAGTTGCCGTGTAAATTGAAGTTCTACCGCCTGTTTTTCAGCTTCCGCAGTAGGTTTCCCGCGGAGTTGATACGATAATAGCGAGTATTCCGAAGCGGCATTTATTTCTGCCAGGTACAGGTAATCGTTCGGGAGGCTTGCCATGATATTTGCAGGGAGGCTGAAAATAGTTGCCGGATCCTTTAAAAGTTTTGCCTCCCCGGGCTTGGTTACTATGGCCAGGGCTGAAGCCTCTGTTGGAAGGGATTGGCTGATGTTTTCGAACGATTCCTGATAAGCGTAGGTATCCTTGCGGGAATAGGCGCTGATCAGGCCCTGAATTGCCTCCAGGTTCTTTGAAAAGATAAAATAGTTTTCAAGATTGCAATAGAAATTGGGGGGGTCAATTTTATTGAGCAGCGGCTCAAAGGCCTGTTGCAGCAAGCCAGCGTCCTTAAGGCTGGTAATAGAACTTCCCTGGAAGGAGGAAACCTCGCCCTTAAACGGGCGCAGCGCTTCTTCCATAAGGTCCGTATTGACTGATTTTACAGCAAAAAGGGTCTCATTCGAGATCTCAAAAAGGCTCAGGTGTTCTGTGCTTTCAACAATATTTGCATGGGTGTTTTTCCGTGCGAGCAATACGTTCTGATTAGCTAAAAACCGGGTGGGGTCTGCCAGGGAATAGCTGTAAATCCCGGTTGTATTGGTTGGGGCGATACGCGCCACCTCTAAAAGCGGTAATACCGGAATATTTTTAATAAGACTGCGGTTATTAAGTAATGAGTCTGGCTGTGTTTCCGTCCCCTGCAGCCTGAAGGAGTCGTAGGCCATATGTAAGTCATAGGCAGCCCATTTACCAGCATCAAGCGATGTGAGAGGGGCCAGATTTTCTGTCAGAATCCATTGGGATGGATGCATACCCGATTCAGGCAGGATCAGCGAGGCACTGGCATAGGGATTGGTGGTTTGCAAAGCCCTGCGAAGACCTGATTTCAATGCCTCCGGGATATCCCCGGAGGAATGCAGGAGGCGCTCGCTGGAGGCTATTATTTGATATCTGTCTGTTTTTCGGGATGCCAGTTTAGAGGAATCCGGCAATTTCCATTTCAGATTTTCCGTGCTCGCATCGGCAGTTTGTTTATCGGTAGCAGGCCCAGTGAGTGCCTGGGCAGTTGCGTTGTCCTTAAATATATACAGCCAATCTTCAGGCTTTGTGGTCATCATCAGAAAACCTTCCCCGGAAACATTCAGATCCAGGATACGCTCCAGGGCAGTGCGCAGGGCGTTCTCTTTTGCCCCTGCAAAAGAACTGGCAGTCAGGTCACAATTTCGATAATCGGAACGGAGGCGGTCAGGATCCTTGATTTTTACAATCATGGAAACCTCTTCGGGCAGGTAATCCAGGACTTCCTCTTGAGGTGAAGAGCCGGGTCTGCAGGAAGTAATCAAGAGAAAAAGGAAAAATAATGCAACACCTGCTGCTCTCATGTAGAAAAACTTTACCCAAAAGTACTGCCTAGAATTCAAAATTCAATTGCCTGGGTAATAATTGAAAGCTTTTTCTATGGTGCTCGGTTATTCCAAATTTTTTTATTGCGATCCGGTGGGCCCGCGTCGGGTACCCCTTGTTCCGATCCCACCCGTATTGAGGGTATGCCTCGTGAAGTGTTTTCATATAGGCATCCCGGGCCGTTTTTGCAAGTACAGATGCCGCAGCAATATTCAGAAAACGGGCATCCCCTTTCACAAGACAATTATGAGGGATATCCTGATATGGGTAGAAACGATTGCCGTCTACCGCAATAGCTTCAGGCCTTTTAGCTAACTGATCCAGGGAAAGATGCATGGCTCGTATGGAGGCTTTCAGAATATTGATTTTGTCTATTTCCTCAGGGAAAACATGGGCAATCCCAAACGAAACTGCCTCCTGCCGGATTTGGCTTTCCAGTTGCTTTCTTCTTACCTCAGAAAGTTGTTTGGAATCATTGAGCACCTCACTGCTGAATTGCTCTGGTAAAATGACAGCTGCAGCCGTAACCGGACCGGCAAGGCATCCCCTGCCTGCTTCGTCGGTTCCGGCCTCACATACGCAACTATAAACCTTTTTTAGCATCTAACACCCGATAAATATTCCTAAATAAGTAGAAAAAGTCCAAAAAAGCACAAAGAGTTTCTGTTAAAAAAATAGATTTTGTTTAGCAAAAGGCTAAAAAATCCAAGCTAATCGTAAAACTGGATTGTATTTTAACAGTTCGAGTTTATGCAACAAAATGTGTTTTGGAAAATTAACTATTTATAGGGATTTTTGCGACTGGCTAATTCAAAAACTAATTAAATGAGATCAAAACTAACTTGGATCTTAACGCCTTTATTATTGGTGTTGAGCATCAATTTCTCCTTTGCACAGGAGAAAACGATTTCGGGTAACGTAACGGACCAGAATGGTTTGCCATTACCCGGGGTTTCAGTAGTAGTTGTGGGAACAACTCGCGGAACCCAGACAGATTTTGACGGTAACTATTCCCTGAATGCCTCCATGGGAGAAACATTGCGGTATAGTTATCTGGGTCAAAAAACCGTAACGCGCGTCGTTGGTGCATCCAATACCATAAATATTCAAATGGAAGAAGATGCTGAGACCCTCGAAGAAGTGGTGGTAGTTGGATACGGAACGCGATCCAGCGAACTGAGTACTTCTGCGGTTGCAACGGTTAAAACGGATGCGATCGAGTCCTTTGTTCCATCCACCTCTGTAGATAACATTCTGCAGGGTCAGGCCGCCGGTGTGCAGGTAACTGCTGCTAACGGGCGTCCGGGACAAACGGCTTTCGTACAGATTCGTGGGGTTGGTTCCATTAATGCGAGTACTACTCCTTTATATGTAATTGACGGAACACCTGTAGACGCTGGTTTTGTGAACAACCTGAACCCCAATGACATTGAAAGTCTTTCCATCCTGAAAGATGCTGCCACTGTTTCCAAATATGGATCACGGGGTGCAAACGGGGTTGTGGTAATTACAACTAAAGGCGGTCGTTCCGGCGAAGCACAGGTGGTATTCAGATCATCTTATGGTTTTGGAGAGCGTATTCCAGATCCGTTTGATCTTATGAATACTGAGCAGAAGCTGCGATTGGAGAAAGAGTTTGCAGACCTGGGTGTTAACGCAGCTCAAAGTTTACCAGGTGCCAATGCCTCACCAGAAGAGCGTGCCCGCCTTCTGGCCCTTGATACCAACTGGGAAGAGGAATTATTGAGAAAGTCAGCTATTCAATCTAACTCGCTCACTGTTTCAGGTGGGAGTGAAGAATTGACCTACCTGCTTTCATTAGGATATGATAAAAACACAGGTATAATTGACCGTATTAAAGGTTTCGAAAGGGTAACAGCTCGTTTGAATACGACCTACCAGGCAAAAGAATGGCTGAATATTGGAGCAAACATCTCCATGTCTCGTAATACAACAGATCTGCCGAGGGACCGGAACAACGTTCAGAACCCCTTCCGTGCTATGTACGATTACAACCCATGGGATCCACTTTTCCTCAGGGATGGTACCGGTGCTGTAGTCACCGATTCCGATGGTAATCCTGTTTACAACCCTACCACAACAGGGTTTCCAATTGCCCTGGCCCTTCAAACAGAGCCAGAAAATAACAGGAACTTCCTGATAGTTGGTAACCTGAGTGCTGATATGACCCTGTCTGATAAATTCAGTAACAGTTTTGCACTGGGTGCAACCAATAACCGTTTTAACCGTACCAACCGGTCACTGGCCGGAGGGGTTCTGCAAGGCTTTGTAGGAGACGCTAATTTCCCGGGTACGCAGACGGATAACTTCAGCAACACGCTGCAGTACAACGTAAGTAACTTGTTTACGTATAATGATACGTTCGGAAGCAACCATAATTTAACTGCCAGCTTCCTGCTGGAATACAACGAAAGAATCTTCACTTCTTTATTTGCAACGAGCCGAGGATTCCCTTCACCCGACATTCCTTATCAGAATGTTGCAGCGGAGGCTTCCAACGCAGGTTCTAACGAAGCCAGAAGAATTCTGTTCTCTCAGGGTCTTTTCGTAGATTATGACTACGATGGAAAGTATATCGTTTCCGGATCCCTGCGTCGTGACGGTTCTTCCCGATTTGGTCCGGACAACAAATACGGTACCTTCTACAGTGGAAGTGTTGCGTGGAACATTGCCCGTGAAAGCTTTATGGAAAACACTGCTTTCAACAACCTGAAGCTTAGAGCTTCTTACGGTACTTCGGGTAACCAGAACATTGGGGATTTCAACTTCCTGAACCTTTTAGGATTCAATACCTACAATGGGCAGACCACTGCTATTCCATTAGGAGTGGGTAACCCTGAGATCCAATGGGAATCACAGGCGATACTCGATATCGGTGTGGAATTCGGTTTATTTAACAACCGAATTAACGGGGTAATAGATTACTTTAAGAAAAACTCCAAAGACCTGTTGCTGAATCGTCCATTGTCCCAGACAGTTGGTGATGAAGATAATTCTATCCTGGCAAACATTGGTGAAATTGAAAACAGCGGGGTTGAGATCTCTCTTAATGCTGATGTAGTTCGCGGGGAAAACTTCCTGTGGAGCGTAGGAGGTAACATTACTTTCCTGGATAACCGAGTGGTTTCCCTGGTAGATGGCGAAGACATCATCAACGGAAATACAATCCTGCGGGAAGGAGAGGAAATCAACTCTTTCTACCTGGAGCGTTATGCCGGGGTGAATCCTGCCAACGGGGAGCCATTGTACCTGGATACTGATGGAAATGTAACCAATGAATACAGCCCGAGCTTCCAGGTATTGCTGGAAGACAAATCTCCGGCTGCTGACCTCGAAGGTGGATTCTTTACCTCCTTTAAATATAATGGATTCGGGCTACGTGCCGACTTTGTTTACAAAGCCGGGAACTACATCCTGAACTTCCAAAGACAGCAAGGTATCGCAATCGGGAACATCAACCGTAACCAGAGGGTTGAAGCCTTTAACTACTGGAAAAATCCTGGAGACCAGAATGTACTGCCATCTCCATTATTCCAGAATACAGCAGACCAGGGTACAGACCGGTTCCTTGAAAGAGGAGATTATGTTCGATTGAGAACCTTAACGCTTGACTACAACCTCCCAAGCAGATTTGTTAATGATATAGGATTGGATTCCTTCCGTTTCTTCGTAACCGGTCAGAACCTCCTTACCTTTACAAATTACAACGGGGATCCTGAGATTGGATTGGGTTCTGCAGAAACTGCTGCACCAGGTAACGCAGGCTTCGTGCCCGGAGAGTTTTCGCTCTTTAGTTACCCTCAGACCAGGTCCTACACCTTTGGATTTGAAATAGGATTTTAATAAAAAAAATGAGCAAAGAAATGAAAAATAGGTATTTACAAATATTGGTTTTTGTTCTCGCATTCGGCTTTGTAGCCTGTGACGATGAGCTAAATGACCTGCAGCCATTTACACAAGGAAATCCTGAGACATTTTTTAACAGTGTTTCATCTTTCCAAAATGGTGTAGACGGTATCTACAGCCAGCTCTGGAACTACTATTCCAGCCCGGGCAGTGGGATGCAGGGAATTCCGGATATCCTCTCTGACAATGTCGTATTGGTACAGACAGGAAGGACTTCCAACGAACTTTACTATGATTACCGCTACGTTCCGAACTCCGGTGGAGCTATTCCATTATACTGGAGCGAGGCTTACGAGGCAGTAAACGCTGCAAACCTGATTATCGGTCAGATCGATAACCTGGCTGACGGTCCTGACAAGGACAACATCCTGGGGCAGGCTTTGGCCGCACGCGCCTGGGCGCACTTCGATCTGGTCCGCTCTTTTGCGCAGATTCCAACCCAAAGTGCCGGAGCCGGTGCTTCTGACGGAATCGTGTACATTAAGGTAGAAGATGGGGATACAGGAGATCCTTTTGCACAACCCAGCAGGGAAACGGTAGACAGCAATTATGCTGAAATTATCGGTGACCTGGAGAGGGCGAGTCAGTTAATCGCTGCATCCAATGGAGAAGGAAGACTGAACCGTAATGGGGTTTATGGAATGCTTTCCAGGGTATACCTCTATAATGGAGATTATCAGGATGCCATCGATGCGGCAAACCAGGTAACCACTTCCCTGGCTACTGCGGCTGAATTGCTGGATATGTACGAGGATACTACTAATTCGGGAATCGTAATTGAGTTGTCTGTTAATACTTCTTCTGAGAGTAACTTCAACAATGTTGGGGTATTGTATAGCCAGTCTAACTCTTCCTCTACTATTTCTGAATATGCGATTGAATATGAATTCTTTACCTCTATAGACCCTAATGACCTGCGCAGGAATGTGATTCAGTTTGTGGGTACAAACCAGGGGAATGATTATAATGCTATTCGCAAATTCCTTGGAGAAGCCGGACAGGTTAACGGACGTCTCGACATCAAAGTTATGCGTGCAGCAGAAGTATTGCTGAACAAGGCTGAAGCACAGTTCGAGCTTGGGCAAGAGCCTCAGGCCCTTGCAACGCTTGACCAGTTGAGAGCCCAGCGATTCACTGGCTTTAGTTCACCTGGAGAAACCGGACAGGCCCTTGAGGATGCTATCCAGTTTAACAGAAGGGTAGAACTCTGCTTCGAAGGACACCGCTTCTTTGACCTGAAGCGTCGTGGAGAAGCCATTCAGCGCTCTGCTTTTGGAGATATTATAGATGGATCCGGGACTCCGGCTGAGGTTCAGACCTTATCTGCAGGTGATTTCAGGTTCCAGCTTCCAATCCCGATTGCAGAAATCAATGCAAACCCAAATATGGCCCAAAATAGCGGTTATTAAAAAGTAGAAAAATGAAGAACTTAGTATATAAAATTTCATTACTTCTCGCAGTAGCCCTTATTGGGATTTCTTGTGAGGACAACGAAACGCCGATTTTCGATGTAGAAAACGGCCGAGCAATTGCAGGGTTCAACGGGGGCTTGGAGTCAACCCGTATAACCTTTAACCCTGCTGAGAATACAGATAATACTATTACCGTTGGAGTATCTACCTTGTCTGACTCTCCGAGATCTGTAGTTTTGGAAGTGGATGCATCGTCTACGCTGGATCCTGCTTTCTACAGTATAGATAACCTCTCGCCTTCGATTGCGGCCGGAGATTTTACTGTAGATATTACCATAACCACTATCCCAGGTGTAGACCTGCCTTCAGCCACTGACGCTATTGTTTTAAACCTGGTGTCTGTTGAAGGAGCTGAAATTGGAGAAAACAGCATCGACGTCCTTTCCGTAGGTTTGGATGTACAGTGCCCCAGTGTGATTATTGAAGACCTTGCGGGGAGCTATGATGTAGTAGCTTCCACTTTCGCAGGTTTCTTCGGGGAGACGGATTTCACCCGCGAGGTAGTCTTAGGACCAGGAGAAAACCAGATCACTATAGTTGATGGTACGTATATAAATGAGGGTGCTGAGGACCTGATTCTCACAATTGACCCTGAAACAGGTTCAATTATCGCGGTAGATGAGACTAAGATTAACTCAACAGTTAGTTTTGGACCTAATTTCTACCGATTACTTCCAGGTGGTCGCGTGCTAACCTGTGTTGGGATCATAGAGATGACCTTGGATTTTAGCGCAAATATTGCTGGAAACCCACACGTGTTTAACCTGGTTAAGCAGCCGTAATTAATCCAATAATTATTCCTGATCAGGGATAAAAATGGTAAAAGAGCCTTCCAATGGAAGGCTCTTTTTTTGTTCAGGACAGTATCATTTAAGTCCCTTAATAGGATGGTTTACCCCTTGCTTAATTATTTTCCCGCTACACTAGAGATAGATCTTAATTTAGATGCATTATCCCGTAATTAAGCTGAGCTTAAACAAAAATCAATAAGTATGGTATTGTGGGGCGTAACAGATCAGTGAGAACATTTACCAGGGTAAAGAGGTTGCTTGCCCCTATAAGCACGGATACTCCTATAGTTTGCCATTTCGGGCATGCTGTAGCCAGGTTATTCCTGCCGAAAGTACTTTACAAGCTGTTGTAGTAGTGCAAAAGATCAATTACATCGGATTCCTTGCGCAGATTTAGCTTATTGCCGGAAATATATTCCTGCAGTGCTTTTTTCTGGTCTCCAAGGGTTTTTAATACCCATTTCTTGCTCAAGCGGATTTTTTCAGCCGGCGCCTCCCCTTTTTTCAGGTAATACGAACTGATATCGATATAGGTGGGGGGCACATATTTGCCGTAATTGGTATCCGGAACCCTTCCCTGGCGTAACTTAACTTCGGGTTTAAATAACAGTACAACCTCCCCTTCGTTAAGCGGGTTAAAATATCCGACCCGTTGTAAATCTCTATCGGTGGTGTAGGGAAGCATTTTATACGTTTTATCTCCTATTTGAGCTGTAATGTATGCCCTTTTCAGCAGTGGGGCATATTGCTTCTGTCCGGCAAATATTTCTATTTCGCTGATGTAGGCATTATACCTCATAGGCTTCTCAAGGGAAACATCCCCATTGACATAAACCCTGCCTCCTTTGAACTCATCTTCCAGATATGGGGAGCCATCGGTCTTTTCCTGATCATAGGAGCGATTAACGGTGGATAATTGAAGCACCCCGCCTTCGGGGTTATTCAGGGTAAGCTGAGCCGACCCAATGATTGGAATAAAGAGCAAAAGCTTGAATGCTTTCATAAATAGTGTTCCTGTTTTAATATAAATTAATGCTTATTAGGCTTACTTTTTGGTTGGATGTTAGATATGGCTGCAGTTAGAATATTTTATTCTACTGCAAACTGGAAGACCTCAGAAACAGAGCTGTTCCCGGCCTCATCCTTACTTACTACCTGCCAGTAGTAAACAGAAGAAGGGGAAACGGTGACCTCAAGGAAGTTCTCAGTAGTAGAGCCTGCAAGGGTTTGCGGGTTTGTATTGTTAACTTCAAGATATACGTCGAAAGAGGCCAGATCCCCATCTATATCGGAAGTCTCCCATTGCAGGCTTATCGTTCCTGCATTAGTAAGGGTACTTCCCCGTTCCGGGAATACAGCTGTAGCTGGAAAGGGGGCATAGTTGCTAACACCTTCCCCGGCATTGTAAAACCGCCATACCGGGCTGCTGGCTGTTTGGCTGGATCCCCTGGCCCTGGAAGTTACAGACCACTCATAAGGGGTGGCCCGTTGTATTACTATGGCCGCTTCATTGGTATTGGAGATGGTGCTAGTGATGGAGTTCGTATTGAGATTAGTAAGGCGCACCTCATAACTATCTGTGTTTTGCGAGGCATTCCATTGAAAGGTAACACGGCTCTGCTGAGCAGATAAGATCTCCCCTTCATTACACTCTGTATTGTTGGCTGGAAAAATCAGTATAGCTGCAACAGGATCGGGCACAGGTTGTGGATCCGGGATGCCCCCAGAAGAATCCCCTCCGCTACAGCATAGTATAAGGGTAGCAATAACCCCGAGGCTTAATATCTTGTAAACTCGTTTCATTTTTTAATGACTTTGTAATTGTACAACTTATCACCTTGCTTAATGTTCAACAGGTAAATCCCAACGGGATAGATATCCATATTCAGGATTAGTTTCCCGCTCAACAGGGTTGCATTCCGGGATATCAGCTGTTGTCCTCCCAGGGTATGAAGCGAAACATTAATGGTCGTTTCTGTTGTGTCGGGCAGCAACACTTCCAGATTGCCACTTGCAATAGGGTTTGGGGAGACCAATGGGGTACTGCTTAAATTGATAAGCTGTTTAAATTCCCCCTGGCAGTCCAGTTCGGAAACGACCCGCAACTCTGTAACATCTCCGTTCAGTGGCAGGCTTATACTGGAATCAGAGGTCTGATAGAGCCTGTCGTTCAAATAAATGAGGTACTGCTTTGCGCCATCCAGTTCCAGGTTAATCTGGCTGGTCAGGCTGAGCACTTTGGCACTTACGGATAAGGGTTCGGGTTCTGAAATTTCCAATGTATAACAGGCCTGATAATCTGCCTGTCCCACAACTCCAAGGCATAATTCATAAGTGCCTGCAGGCAGTCCGGTAAAACTGGCTTCCTGCTCAAAGTTCTGAGTTTGCAGACTTGCACCAGCCTGGCTGAGCTCTGCCGTGTAGTCCAGTGTTTCTGCAGCTGTGATCAGGATTTGACCATTATCCTCAGAAATACAAGTTTCACCCAAAGTCTGTATACTGAAATTGGTTGGAGGGAGTGAAAACACTTCACATCCGTCTATATCGACCACAGCACCCGGCGGGGTGTTATCACAAAGATCCCTGTCATTTGGGACCCCGTCGTTGTCTAAATCGGGATCACAAACGTCTCCTATCCCGTCATTATCTGCATCAGCCTGATCTGTATTGGCAACAAGCGGGCAATTGTCTTCAGTGTCTGTAATGCCGTCGTTATCGTCATCCGGGTCGCAGGCATCGCCTATCCCATCGCCATCCGTATCCAGCTGGTTGGCATTCCCGGTCAAAGGACAATTGTCATCTACGTCCAATACTCCGTCATTATCGTCATCATCGTCGTCCTGAAAGCCAGTAACAACAAAATCATCGATGACAACACCTTCCTCGTTCACAAACTGATCCGAAGCGAATGTTATACGGAAAATAATACTATCCTCGGACCTGAGGTCCGTCTCTCCCTGTATGGCGTTTGCTGTAAAATCGTAGCTGTACTCGGTAAGAGTAGTATTCCTGCCCGTCCACTGGGCTCCCGGGCACAGCTGGCAGTCGTCATCTGTTCCGGAACTTGCATTGGTCCGGTCACTGCTGTACCAATTGGGCTGGCTGTTGACATTTCCAAGAACCTCCCAGCTCTGGCCATTGTTGGTGGAGTATTCCACGTAAACTATGTCAAAATTTTCTTCCAGGTCATAGGCCATTTTAAAGGAAAGAACAGGTGCCAGAATGGACGAAAATTCGTAACAATTGCTCACCAGGTAAGATTTTGCTACATCAGGATAATTACCATCCAAGTTGGTCCCGTATACCTGCGTCCCGGAAGCAGCCTCGTCCAGAAGCGTGCCATCCGGTACTCCTTTTTCCCATACACTGGTACCTCCGGTCTCATTATAGGTAAGCAGGGTGGCATTGGATGCCTCAAAATCATTTATGGCATCTCCAATCCCGAAATCATTGGTATAAAAAGTAGTACTGGCCGAATTGTTGTCGGCAAAGGCATCTCCTGAAATACTAACGGATGCTTCGATGGTAATTTCTGTTTTAGCTGTCAGGTTCAGGGAAGGAAGGGAAATTGTAGCCTGCTCGTTGGTAAGCAGGGTGCTTTCACTCCATGTAAAGCTCTGAACCGCCCCTCCATTGATGCTGTACTCCACATCTATCTGGTTGATGGGGTTGATACCGTTGTTTTCTGCTACTATTTCCGGAAATATTTCCCCGCACAGTATTCTCAGGGGGTCAGGGGTAAGAGAAATCAGTTTCACGTCGTTGTCAGGATCCACTGCCGGGATGGGCGAGGCCCAGACGCCCCTACCGTAGGTGCTTGCCACCAATACTTCATCATCCAGGCTTATTTCCAGGTCGCTTATGGCCGTATTAGGTAATCCGGTACTGTATTCTTCCCATTCGCTCAGGGTATCGTCCAGGCGAAATACCCCTACACTGGTTCCCACATATATGGGATTGTTAAGGTCACGGCCCTGATGGACTACTGAGAAAAATGCCAGGTCCGTGGGAAGGTTAAGGGTAATGTTTTCCTCAGTGGCTGTATTGCCGCTTACCGTTAATTTAAAAATACCTCTTGTTGCCGAGGTGCCTGAGTCCTGGGGACGCCCCACCCTCCTTGAGGTAGTAACATACAAAATGTTAGGATCCTGGCTGTTGATTGCAATATCCGATATCTCGGCATCAAACCTCTTCAGGAACAGAAAGGTGGCCCCACCATTCTGGCTGCGATATATATTCTCACCCTCTGCAACATACATCACCTGTGGATTGATCGGGTCAATCTCGAGATCGTCCAGGGCATCGGTACCAATACTTGCAGATACTTTTTCCCAGGCATTACCACTCAATTTGTAAACCCCATCATATGCCGCATATACCTCTCCGTCCCTGCTAATGGCCAGGGGCGTAATCCATTCCCCCGAAATCGGATTGCCGCTGGAATTCCTGGGGGCCCCAACCGCTCCCAGATTCTGTCCGGAATTGGTGCTGATAAACAGCACAGAGCCAAACTGTACAAAACCGTAAACTTCATTGCTGTTTACCGGGCTTATCTCGTAATCCATCCCATCCCCACCGGTATAAATATTCCACTGCTGGTTGTTGTATATAAAACCCGAGTTATCCTGGCTTCCGGCACTTATTTTGGAGGCGTTGTTTTTGGCGATGGACATCCGGTAAAACTGGGTCACTGCCAATCCGTTGTTGTAATCCGTAAAACTTAAGCCTCCGTCATCAGTAACGTAAAAACCTCCATCGGTACCCGCATACAATTTATTGTTGAAGAATTTCAGGGTATGTATGTCTACATGCGTATAAGCCTGGCTTACGTCGGAGTCATTATTGTTAAGCCGCACAAAAGAATCCCCGCCATCGATGCTTTTCCAGATATTGATGGCTCCCGTATATACTTCATCTGCATTGGTGGGGGAAACGGCTATACATAAGTCATACCAGGCCTGGTTGCGTTCAAAGATATCGGTGGTGTTCAGTGTTTTGGTAAAGCTTTGCCCGCTGTCATCGGACCGGTATAAACCAAGAAATGCCGAGTCGTTTTGAAGTGTGTCTGCCACCAGCACATAAACCACTGAAGGGTTGGCAGGGGAGACCCCTATGACCATCCTTCCGGCTCCGGAAGGAAAGGGTTGTATGATTCGGGTAAAGGAGACGCCTCCATTTGTGGATACGTGAAAAGTATTCTGTGTAACCAGGTATATCGTATTCGGATCGCCTGGTTTCAGGCGAAAGTCTCCCACCTGGCTATCAAACGTTCTGCTCCAGGTGGCTCCTGCATCGGTAGATTTATAAAGGCCTTTGTTGGTGGCCACCCAAACGATATTGGAGTTGGTGGGGTCAATGAAGATCTCATTCATGCTCCAGCTTTCGTCAATTATTTCAGCATTGAGGCCTGTAGCATTCCAGTTTAACCCTCCATCGGTAGATTTGAAGACGCCGATGCTGTAAGAATCGAAGGCATCGTCATCCCCGGTAGCAATGTATATTATATTAGAGTCATTAGGGTCAATGGCGATCCCGGAAACTCCTATTTGCGCAAAATTATCGAAAAGGTTTACCCAGGTATTGCCGGCATTCACTGATTTCCAGATTCCTCCTGCAGGTGCTCCCGCATACCAGACATTATCGTTGTTTGGGTCCACGGCCACGGCATTGATACGCCCGGCTCCGGGTTGCCCTATGGCCAGGGTGCCGCTTGAAAAGGGGCCCAGGGCGGTCCAGTTGCTTATTGGATTAACCTCCGCATTGAGGTTCTGTACTTGCTTCCAGGTATCCCAAAGCTGTTTGGAGGTAGGGATGTAGCCGTTTTCGTCTGTAAAATGTTGCCAGTAGTTCTCCCACCGCATAAAAGGTTTAAAGCCACTGCCTTTGGCCAGTGAATCTTTTCCTTTCCAGTATTGGTGAAAAGCATCCGAAATTTCATTCAGGCTATATCGTTGATCGGAACTTTTAGCGGAGGTCGCTTTAGAATCCTTCAGGCTCGCCATCCAGGGGGCTGATTCATTGAACTGAGCCAGGGCGATGGTGCTGCACAATAGGCACCCTATGAAGAATACATGCTTCATTGCAATTTTTTTGTAAATATGCCGAAAAATGCTGGATTTATCAACTTTTTCCGTTTAACGGATACGTAAATCTGCTGCTAAAATGAAGTACTGAATTTAGGATAGAAAGCTCTGAAACTTTCACTTTTCATTCAGAACAAAAAAGGTAACTTTGCCAGCAAGAATGTTGCTATGCGCTTATCTGTATTGATTTTACTGGTTCTGGGCATGTCAGGTTTGAATGCTCAGGAGTTCCCCAGGGCCGTAAGCCAGGAAAAAGATTCCCTGGCGCTCGACAGGCGGATCGAAACCAGGAAAGCAGAAGCCCGGCAGCAAGCAGAAGTAATCAGTATCAAGAATTACCAGATCATTTCCCAAAACCGGGATACAGTTATACTGGATACTTCACTCACCATACAGAAAGAATATCGCTATAACTTTCTGCGCCGGGATGATTTTGAACTGATGCCCTTTGCCAATGTGGGGCAGCCCTACAACCGGTTGGGAGCAGACCTTTCAGATACGCCCTGGTTGCCGCAGTTGGGAGCAGCTGCCCGCCATTTCAATTATTTTGAAGCATCCGATATAAAGTATTACAACGTGGCAACCCCGCTTACAGAACTCTTTTTTAAGACCACCTTTGAGCAGGGGCAATTGCTGGACGCCATGCTAACCTTCAACACTTCCAGGCGCCTTAATTTTTCACTGGCCTTTAAAGGCTTTCGCTCTCTCGGAAAATACCAGGAAGACCAGGCCCAGTCCGGAAATTTCAGAGCCACTGCTAATTATGTTACCAAAAATGGCCGTTACCGCTTTATGGCCCACATAGCTACCCAGGATCTGGAAGCAGAAGAGAGCGGGGGGCTGTTAGATAAGGAAACCCAGTTCGAGTCTGGAAACGATGATTTTTCCGATCGCTCCCGTATTGACGTTTTATTTTCCAATGCGATTAGCCGGCTGAATGGGAAACGCTATTACCTGGACCAGGAATACCGCATTGCAGGCGGGGCAAAAGACACTATAAAGAGGCGCGGCTCCCTCTATATAGGGCATAGATTTACCTATGAAACAAAATGGTACCAGTACAACCAGGGAACCAATTCATCAGAATATTTCGGGGAGCTGTTATTTGAGCCAGTGCTGGATCAGGCCTATTTAAAAACTTTCTACAATGAAGTGCGGCTTGGGGTAGACAACAGGATATCGGGTAGGCTGGAAGGTTCTGTAACGCATTTTAATTATTCGTACTACTTCACCAGCTTGCTGATTACCGATTCAGGGACCATCCCGAACCGCCTTGAAGGGGATGAGATTCTGTTGGGCGGAAGCTGGAAAAAACATTTTGGCAAGTTGCAACTCAGTGCCAATGGGGGGCTTGGGCTCTCGGGAGAACTGGCGGGCTCCTACCTGGATGCAGGCATTGAATTGCCACTGGGAAAGAAACACGAAATTTCGGGAGGGATCAGGCATTCGGCCAGAAAACCTGATTTTAATTATTTGCTCTATCAGTCTGACTACCTTAATTATAACTGGGATAATAGTGGAAATTTTGAGAACCAGCAGGTACAGAGCCTATACTTTAATATAGAATCCAAATTGCTTGGAAGGCTGGAAACGCAGTTTTCCACCACCGATAATTATTCGTATTTCCAATCGACTGCGGATGCGGACCAAATCGCCAATGGAGAAGAAAGGGCATTAATCAGGCCTTTTCAGGCCGGGCAGCGCATCAGCCATCTGCGGGTTAAATACCAGAAGGAATTCCGCCTGGGTAAATGGGCCCTTAACAACACGCTCTTGTACCAGGAGGTAGACCAGGAGAACAATATTCTGAACCTCCCGACCCTGGTTACGCGAAATACGCTATATTTTTCCAGCGACCTCTTTAAAAAAGCCATGTTTATTCAAACCGGGGTTACCTTAAAATATTTTACGGAATACTATATGAATTCCTACAACCCTTTGCTTTCTGAATTTTATGTTCAGGACCGGGAGCAGCTGGGTGGTTTTCCCATGCTGGACTTTTTTATCAATGCCCGTATCCGTCAAACACGGGTTTACTTAAAGGCGGAACATTTTAATTCTTCTTTTGGCGATAACAACTTTTATTCCGCTCCTAATTATCCCTACAGGGACTTTGTGATTCGCTTTGGTTTGGTATGGAATTTTTTCTCCTGATTTGTTTGGACCTGACGATAATGCCTGCTTCCGGATTTTTTGAAACGCGCACTTTGCCATGCGAAGAGGTAGATTGATAAAAGATCTGAATCTTTTTTAAAACTATGTTTAGCTGTAAATAGCACAATTAGAGTTAGTTAGTAAATTGGGAAAGTTTTAAGTGATTTTTTTTCGCAACTAGTTTGTGGAAGCCAAAAAACCATTTTATATTTGCACCCGCTTTTGAGGCGAACTATGGATAGTTTTGTTGAGGGGCGAGAGAGTAAGAGAAAAAGTTCATTGACATATTGACAGACAGCGTACGCTTTTTTTTTGGGTTTTGGTTTTGACAGACCGGGGCTTATATGAGAGAAGCATTTTGTACAAATAAACAACATCCGTCAAGGAATTATATAACAACCTGGACCGAGTTGGGAGGACTGTTTCTGGTGAGATATTTTGGTATTGCATTTATTTGATTAAGTACAATATTTAAGAAACTACGATGAAGAGTTTGATCCTGGCTCAGGATGAACGCTAGCGGCAGGCCTAACACATGCAAGTCGAACGGTAACAGGGAAAAGCTTGCTTTTCCGCTGACGAGTGGCGCACGGGTGCGTAACGCGTATGGAACCTACCCTTTACAGGGGGATAGCCCGGAGAAATCCGGATTAATACCCCATAGTACTACTTTAAGGCATCTTATTAGTAGTTAAAGTTTTAACGGTAGAGGATGGCCATGCGTCCTATTAGCTAGATGGTGAGGTAACGGCTCACCATTGCTACGATAGGTAGGGGCCCTGAGAGGGGGATCCCCCACACTGGTACTGAGACACGGACCAGACTCCTACGGGAGGCAGCAGTGAGGAATATTGGACAATGGTCGAGAGACTGATCCAGCCATGCCGCGTGCAGGAAGACGGCCCTACGGGTTGTAAACTGCTTTTATACGGGAAGAATAATACCCACGTGTGGGTAGATGACGGTACCGTAAGAATAAGGACCGGCTAACTCCGTGCCAGCAGCCGCGGTAATACGGAGGGTCCGAGCGTTATCCGGAATCATTGGGTTTAAAGGGTCCGCAGGCGGGCTAATAAGTCAGGGGTGAAAGTTTGCGGCTCAACCGTAAAATTGCCTTTGATACTGTTAGTCTTGAGTTGTGGTGAAGTGGCCGGAATATGTGGTGTAGCGGTGAAATGCATAGATATCACATAGAACACCGATTGCGAAGGCAGGTCACTAACCACACACTGACGCTGATGGACGAAAGCGTGGGGAGCGAACGGGATTAGATACCCCGGTAGTCCACGCCGTAAACGATGGATACTAGCTGTCGGGACTTCGGTCTCGGCGGCCAAGCGAAAGTGATAAGTATCCCACCTGGGGAGTACGTTCGCAAGAATGAAACTCAAAGGAATTGACGGGGGCCCGCACAAGCGGTGGAGCATGTGGTTTAATTCGATGATACGCGAGGAACCTTACCAGGGCTTAAATGTAGTGGGACAGGTCCAGAGATGGACCCTTCTTCGGACTCATTACAAGGTGCTGCATGGTTGTCGTCAGCTCGTGCCGTGAGGTGTCAGGTTAAGTCCTATAACGAGCGCAACCCCTACCGTTAGTTGCCAGCATGTAAAGATGGGGACTCTAACGGAACTGCCGGTGCAAACCGTGAGGAAGGTGGGGATGACGTCAAATCATCACGGCCCTTACGTCCTGGGCCACACACGTGCTACAATGGCCGGTACAATGAGCAGCCACTGCGCGAGCAGGAGCGAATCTATAAAACCGGTCACAGTTCGGATCGGGGTCTGCAACTCGACCCCGTGAAGCTGGAATCGCTAGTAATCGGATATCAGCCATGATCCGGTGAATACGTTCCCGGGCCTTGTACACACCGCCCGTCAAGCCATGGAAGCCGGGAGTGCCTGAAGTCCGTCACCGCAAGGAGCGGCCTAGGGCAAGATCGGTAACTAGGGCTAAGTCGTAACAAGGTAGCCGTACCGGAAGGTGCGGCTGGAACACCTCCTTTCTAGAGACTTACTTTAAAGAGGTGTAATACCGTTACGAGATATCAAGTTGGGGATAGTTTTTTCCCTCGGGCCAGGTTTTTATATGATACCTTATAATACATAGGGTGGATGTTGGTTATAAAGTTGTCTGTCAAGTCAATAAATGCAGTCTCATAGCTCAGCTGGTTAGAGCGCTACACTGATAATGTAGAGGTCGGCAGTTCGAGTCTGCCTGAGACTACGAAAGTAGTTGCAGGCTATTTAAATGAGGCCTGTGTGTAAGTTCATTGAAACTGAATAAAGGAAATTCTGGAGGTTGAGCAACCCTTGACTGCCAAGGGGCAACGAGCAAGTTGTTTGGCAGACAGAGAGAGGGGGAATTAGCTCAGCTGGCTAGAGCGCCTGCCTTGCACGCAGGAGGTCACCGGTTCGACTCCGGTATTCTCCACTAGACCTGGCGGTCAAATGCCAAGCACCAAACACCAAGCACCAATTCGTTGGGATTTGGAATTTGGTCCCGATAGCTATCGGGATGGGATTTACCCGAAGGGTTAAAACGTTCATTGACATATTGGAATGAAGGAATTACATAGGGAAGTATGTACTTAGGTATATAGTGAATTATGTAAGGACTTCGATAATTTAAGAAACACGAATCTAATAGTAGATAAAGAGAGTACAATTGAGTACAATTACTTAAAGCTAGAATACAAAAGCAAGGCGACAAGCTAATTAAGGGCGTATGGGGAATGCCTAGGCTCCCAGAGGCGAAGAAGGACGTGATAAGCTGCGAAAAGCTGCGGGGATTGGCACATACGATGTGATCCGCAGATATCCGAATGGGGCAACCCGGCATGTTGAAGACATGTCACAGCCGTAAGGCTGGGCGAACCCGGTGAACTGAAACATCTAAGTAGCCGGAGGAGGAGAAAACAAGAGTGATTCCGAGAGTAGTGGCGAGCGAAATCGGATTAGCCCAAACCAGTGTTGTTTCGGCAACACTGGGGTTGTAGGACCACGTGATTCGATGTATTACTAAACTAAAACCAACTGGAAAGTTGGGCCACAGAGGGTGATAGCCCCGTATAGGTACGGTAATATTATTGATAGTGGTATCCTGAGTAGCGCGGGGCACGTGAAACCCTGTGTGAATCTGGCGGGACCATCCGCCAAGGCTAAATACTCCTGGGAGACCGATAGTGAACTAGTACCGTGAGGGAAAGGTGAAAAGAACCCCGAACAGGGGAGTGAAATAGAACCTG
>NZ_CP199309.1:1990000-3209214 GCF_052540725.1 Robiginitalea rubriflava
TGGTACTGCCACTAGGTGGGAGAGTAGGTCGCCGCCTTCTTTAAGCCCTGTAGTAAACGTTGTTTTACTGCAGGGTTTTTTTATGGCCCTATATGATCGGGCAAACAAAGGGCAATGAGCCCAAAGCCATTGCGTACCTCCCCGGGGCAAAGCCCCTTACCCCCACAGAACAAAATACCCATCAGGGCTGCAGTAACAAAGCAGCGCCCTGCCCCAGGGCAATGCCCCTTACCCCCACAGACAAATTATACCTTCTTTCTGCAAAGCCCCTGCAAAAAAACAACTTTACAAAGGGTTCGCTAAAGGGGTGTCACTGACAAAAATCATTGCCGTTTTTCCATATAATTCATTACTTACATAGTCAGTCGCCAAATCTTTTGAATGCGATTCTATTCACTTGATTTTGAAGCAGAATCAGATAACAATGGATGCTAAAAATTTCTATAAGGAGCTCATAAGAAGAAATGTAATCAGGGCTCTAATTGCGTATCTCGCAGTTTCCTGGGTTCTGATTCAAATTGCCTCAACCCTTTTTCCCGTTTTTAACGCCCCTACTTATCTATTGCAAGGGTTAATATACCTGTTGGCAATCGGGTTTGTATTCTGGATGGGATTTTCCTGGGTATATGACCTTACCCCAAAAGGGATACAGAAAACCCCCGAGTTTTCAGTTACTTCAGTCAACAGAGAGTTAAATAGCAGGAGATTAAACACGGTAATCTTAGGAGCAGGGTTAAGCGCTTTTCTGATTTTACTTGCGGGTAGCTTCTGGGCGGGATCGAATTGGAATAAAAATGAAGAAACTCTTTATCATAAGAATTATAGAATTGCCGTTCTACCTTTTGAAGACCGTTCAGACAACGCGGAATTTGGTTATTTAAGAGAAGGTTTAGCGGAAGATGTGATCAGTGAGTTATGCCAGTTTTCTTCTGTTTCGGTAATCTCTTCAAGATCAACTTTTAAGTTTAATACTGCCGATAATCCCATCTCCCAAATCTCAAGGGAACTCAAAGCCGATATTCTACTTATGGGAAGCTATTCGATTTACAGTAAAAGCCTTGATGTGAAGATTGAAGTCATCGATGGAACGGATAATGAAGTTCTTAGTTACGCTACTTTTACGGGCGATTTATCCCGGGTGAAGGATCTTCTCACCGATATAGGCGAAAATATATACAAGGGCCTGAAAATCACTGAAAAGAAATTAAAAAAGGTCAAAAGATCTGAAGCGGCGGATCTTAATGTAGAGGCGTATAAATATAATGCCATGGGTAAGAGCGCTATGCATGACCATACAGGACAGAAACTGGAAGATATAACGCGGTATTTTAAGACTGCGATTAAGTTGGATTCAAACTATGTTGAGCCTTATATCGGGATGGCGGAGGCTTATATATTTGATGTAAGCAGGGGCTATCTCTCTTCCGCAGAAGGGGCTTGGAAGGCTAAGCAATATGCTCTGGAAGCTGAAAAACTGGATCCGGGATCCGGAAAAGTAAGCGGTATCCTCGGGATTGTCCACTGCCTGAACTTCGAGTTCAGGAAGGCTATTCCCTATTTTGAAAAATCCCTTGAGGAGAGCCCTAATTTTGACCTGACTTACCATTGGTATGCTTTTGCTCTTCAGATATTGGGAGATTTTGAGAAGGCGATCGAATTGCGGAGAAAAGCCAAAATTTTAGATCCGCTAAATGCATTTAATGATATTTATCTGACCCTGAGTTATATATTTCAGGGGGATCTGAACAGTGCTGAAGAGGTAATCAAAACCAAACTGGAATTGATTCCTGATCATAAACAAATGCTCTGGTTACAAGCTGTAGTTTTGTCAGAAAAAGGGCTATATGAAGAAGCTTATCAAACTCTGTTGAAGCGGAATTTCGGACTGGAAACCAATTTTATCGCCGGCTATGTCTATGCAAAAACCGGTCGCGAAGATAAGGCCCTTGTGGTCTTAAATAATATGTTGGAAGCATCTAAAACCGGTTATGTATCGCCGTCTCAACTGGCTGTGGTATTGTGCAGCCTCAACAAATACGAACAGGCCCTGGAACAAGTGGAAGAGGCTTATTTAAAACATGATCAGTGGATTAACTGGATAAAAAATACATCCCTTGTCGACCCCATTAAAAAAACCCCCCGATACCTGAACATCATGGACCGGTTGGTCCAATAAGAATTACTTCCTTTTTATTCGCTTTTACTGTTCCGCTCTTACTTCTAAGGTTTTTAACAACCCTTTTGAAGCAGCGTCAGGTACTTCAGAGATCAGTACATATTGCCCGGGTTCCAACTCCACCTCAAAATATTGACTACTCCCGGCAGGGGAATCGTTGGTACCTCCTAAAAAGGTGAACCCCTCAGGTAAGGTTGAACTCATAAGCCCTTTTGGAGTGGCCCAATTAATCCACGCTTCCAGCGTCTGCAGGTCTGCATTCGGAGTCATGGCAACCAGATTGAGGTCATGGCCCACAAAATTTTCATGGACTATCTGATCCTTGTAATTTACCCTAATAATGTTTTTACCGGCCTTTGGATTACCGTTCCATCTGATCCCATTTTCGCTGCCAAGATCAATTTCAAAATCTGCCTCCGGAGGAGTCATTCCGCTATCCTCTGGAATAACAATTAGTTCTTTCACCATACCCATAGAACTGTGGAAACTTCCGTCAGGCATGCGCACATAGCATTCCATCACATAATAACCGGGGTCTAGCTTAACCATGGATACTGCTGTTTGCCGAGGGGAAATCAACCCCGTTCCTCCGGAAAAGACTATCTCGGAGAACCAGGCCGGAAGGGTTCCGAAGGCCTCCATGGCTTCATCGTTTTTTCCTTTCATAATTAACTGCATGCCTTTGTCGAATGCAGGAACTACTTCCGTTTTGGTATTCTCAATATTAACTCCTTCGGGATATTTGTCCAGTAATATAAAATGAGGTTCTGTTGACATGTTTTTATACACGAAGGTGTTCCAGCCGGAGGGGATAGTATCCGGGGCACTGAATTCCATAGATTTTGTTACTACCTGCACCACTTTTGGAGTTTCTGCTTCAGCGGAGGTTTCTTCCTCTTTTTTTTCCTTGGGATCGGATTTGCAAGCAGACAATAAGAAAACGGTACTTATTAAACATGTGAATAATCTTGAAGAGCTTGTGTAGTTCATTTGTCAATTGATTTTTAATTCCACTATAAAATATATAAAAATCAAAAGACAGTCCCAAAACATCCCCATGCTTAACTCAGACACGAGGCAGATCACCTTCTCCTTTCAGAGGCAGACTGCTTTGACCCATCAGATATTTATCTACATGGTGGGCAGCCTGTCGCCCCTCAGAGATAGCCCAGACAATCAGGGACTGCCCCCGTCGCTGGTCTCCGGCTGCAAATACTCCGGGTACATTGGTTTGAAAATCAATGGCGGAGGCCTTAATATTGGTTCTGGGATCCCGTTCCACTCCCAGCTGATCCGCAACTGTGCTCTCAGACCCGGTAAAGCCCAGTGCGAGCAAGGCCAGGTCACAGGGCCATTCCTTTTCAGTTCCGGATACTTCTTTAAGTATGGGACGCGTTCCAGGGCTTTGTTTCCACTCTACTTCAACAGTTGTAAGGCTTATGAGGTTGCCATTACCATCACCATTAAAAGATTTGGTGGAAATACTGAAGTGGCGTTCTGCACCTTCTTTATGCGAAGAACTCGTCCTGAGGCGCATGGGCCAGAAGGGCCATGGCTGGTCTTCCGGTCTGCCAACCGGCGGCTTGCCCAGGATTTCGAAATTGACCACCGATTTTGCCCCATGCCTGAAGGACGTCCCGATACAATCCGAGCCGGTATCTCCTCCTCCTATTACTATAACCTGCTTGTCCCTGGCCAGAATTTCCTCGCCCAGATCCTTTATGCCCGCAACCCTGCGGTTGTTTTGAGACAGGAAGTCCATTGCCTGTACTACTCCATTTAAATCTGAACCGGGGATGGGAAGGGACCTGCGTAGGGTCGCCCCTCCGCAAAGTAAAACAGCATCAAATTGCTCCCTAAGTTCTCCGGCTTTTAAGTCGAGTCCTATATTCACTCCGCACTTAAATTGTATGCCCTCCTCTTCCAGTATGGCCAGCCGCCTGTCTATAATGTGTTTTTCCATCTTAAAATCCGGGATTCCGTAGCGCAAAAGCCCGCCCGGCTTTTCATCCCGTTCAAAGACGGTTATAAGGTGCCCGGCTCGGTTTAATTGCTGGGCCGCTGCCAGGCCTGCTGGTCCGGAACCGACAATGGCAATTTTTTTACCCGTGCGCTTTGACGGGGGGAGGGCCTTAATCCATCCCTCTTTAAAGGCGGTCTCGGCAATTTGCTTTTCAATATTCTCTATGGTAACCGGATCTTCATTAATACCCAGTACACAGGCCTCTTCACAGGGAGCAGGGCAAAGCCTGCCCGTGAATTCCGGGAAGTTGTTGGTTGCATGAAGGATTTTGGCAGCCTTTTCCCATTTCCCCCGGTACACAGCGTCGTTAAAGTCCGGGATCAGGTTTCCCAGCGGACATCCGCTATGGCAAAAAGGAATACCGCAATCCATACAACGCGCCCCCTGTTCCTTCAAGGTTTTTTCGGGAAGAGGCTTCGTAAATTCCTTATAATTCCGGATGCGCTCTTCTACGGGGAGATAGGCCTCATCTTTTCTTTCAAACTCTAAAAATCCTGTAATCTTTCCCATTTTATACGATTTCTTTCTGTTCATTTTCAAGCCGGATCAAAGCCTGCCGGTATTCTTCCGGGAATACTTTGATAAATTTTGGAAGGAATTTTTCCCAATTTTCCAGCAGCTTTTGTGCCAGCGGGCTAAAAGTTGCATTGTAATGATTTTCAATGAGCGACCGCAGTTCAGCAATATCACCGTCTTCTTCCACCCGCAGCAAATTGAGTGCGGTTTGGTTGCATCGCTTTTTGAACGTATTGTGGGTATCCAGTACATAGGCAATACCACCACTCATACCGGCTCCAAAGTTTCTGCCTACTTCACCCAGGATAACGGCAACCCCTCCGGTCATGTATTCGCAACCGTGGTCTCCTATCCCCTCAACAACTGCTTTGGCACCGGAATTCCGTACACAAAACCTTTCGCCAGCTTTACCATTGATGTAAGCTTCCCCTGAGGTTGCCCCATAAAGCGAGACATTACCGGTTATAATATTCTCTTCCGGCACCAGGGTAGATCCATCCGGTATCTTTACGACCAGTCTTGCCCCGGACAGTCCTTTACCCAGGTAATCATTGGTGTTCCCATTAACTACCATACACAGTCCTTTGGTTGCAAAAGCCCCGAAGCTCTGTCCGGCAGAGCCAGTAAAATTCAGACGAAGCGTATTATCGGGCAGTCCTTCTGCCCCATAGATCTTGGAGATCTCATTACTGATAATCGCACCAACAGCGCGGTCTGTATTGTGAATAGGAAAATCCAGGCTGATTTTCTCCTTTCTGAATAAGGCCGGATGGGCCTTTTCCAGAATCTCAAACTCAATAGATTTAGAAATGGCGTGCTCCTGTTTTTCAGTATTGTAGAATTTGGTTCCCGGGGGAACCTGAACCTGATGCAGGATAGGTGAGAGGTCAAGCCCCCTGGTTTTGTAATGGTCTATGGCCTTATTGCGGTCCAGCTTATGAACCTGCCCGACCATTTCATCAACCGTCCTGAAGCCAAGGCTTGCCATAATTTCGCGCAGCTCCTGCGCAATAAAATACATGTAATTCACCACATGCTCCGGTTTGCCTTCAAATTTCTTGCGTAATTCAGGATTCTGAGTGGCAATACCTACCGGGCAGGTATTCAGATGACATACCCGCATCATGATGCAGCCAGAGGCCACTAGCGGTGCCGTTGCAAAGCCAAATTCTTCTGCGCCCAGCAAGCAGGCAACCGCCACATCCCTTCCCGTTTTTAACTGCCCGTCGCATTCAAGGACTACCCGGTTGCGCAAATCATTCATAACCAGGGTTTGCTGGGCTTCTGAAATACCCAGTTCCCATGGAAGTCCCGCATGTTTCAGGGAGGTGAGGGGAGAGGCTCCCGTACCCCCATCATGTCCGGAAATAAGGATGACATCTGCCTTGGCTTTTGCCACCCCCGCAGCAACAGTGCCTACTCCAACCTCGGATACCAGTTTCACGTTGATCCGGGCTTCGCGGTTGGCCGATTTCAAATCGTAAATCAATTGGGACAGATCTTCAATGGAGTAAATGTCGTGGTGAGGAGGAGGCGAAATAAGCCCCACATAAGGGGTGGAATTCCTTGTTTTGGCAATAGCCGGATTTACTTTAGGACCGGGTAACTGCCCGCCTTCACCTGGCTTTGCTCCCTGAGCCATTTTAATCTGGATTTCCTGTGCATTGCTCAGGTAGTTGGAAGTAACCCCGAAGCGGCCTGAGGCAACCTGTTTAATTGCGCTGTTTTTCCAGTCTCCGCTCAGGTTTTTATAGAAGCGTTCCGCATCTTCACCCCCCTCTCCCGAGTTGCTTTTCCCGCCTATTCTGTTCATTGCGATGGCGAGGTTTTCATGAGCCTCCTTACTGATGGAGCCATAAGACATGGCCCCGGTTTTAAATCGCTTTACAATTTCGGTCCAGGGTTCCACATCTTCGAGAGGGATGGGATCAAAATTGGCGAAGTCAAAAAGACCCCGAAGCGTCATCAGGCTTTTGGACTGTTTATTCACCAGATCGGAATATTCCTTATAGGTACCTGCCTCGTTGTTGCGGACGGCTTTTTGAAGTTTAGCAATACTAAGCGGGTTAAACATGTGTTTTTCGCCATCCCTCCTCCAGCGGTATTCCCCCCCGATTTCCAAATCCAGAGTGGCTGCAATATCCTCTTTATTAAAGGCTTTACGGTGGCGCTGGGCAATTTCTTTTTCAAGTTCGTACAGACCGATTCCCTGTATCCTTGTGGGGGTCTTTGGGAAATATTTATCTACCAGTTGGGTATTCAGGCCAATACATTCAAACAATTGTGAGCCCCGATAGGAGTTCAGTGTAGAGATCCCGATCTTGTTCATCACCTTTAAAATACCCTTACCGATTGCCTTGTTATAATTTCGTATGGCCTGTTCCAGGGTGAAATTTTCAATATCGTTAGCCTCAATCTGCTCGGCGATAATTTCATTAACCAGGTAGGGGTTGATGGCGCTGGCTCCGAATCCGAAGAGCAGGGCAAAGTGGTGGACTTCCCTTGGTTCGGCCGACTCCACTATAATACTCAGCTGGGATCGCTTGCGGAGCTTCTGCAGGCCGCTGTTTACAAACGAACAAGCCAGAAGGGCCGGAATAGGGGCCCATTGCTCATTGACGTTTCGGTCCGACAGGATAATGATATTGGCCCCCTGATCCGCTGCATCGGATGTTCTTTTCAACAAATCCTCCAAAGCGTTTTCCAGGCCATTGTGCCCCAGGGCTACTTCATAAAGAATGGGCAGGGTAACTACTTTATAATCCGGACTCGCATCGTAATTTTTGATTTTATCCAGGTCTTCTTTGGAGATAACCGGATTCTGGATTTTCAGCTTGCGGCAATGTTCTTCTGTAAATTCAAAAAGGTTGCGGTCACTGCCCAAAGTTAGGCTGATGTCCGTTATTAATTCCTCCCGGATACCGTCCAGGGGTGGGTTTGTAACCTGGGCGAATAATTGTTTGAAATAATTATAGATCAATTGCGGCCGCTCCGATAAAACAGCTATGGGCGTATCAGACCCCATAGAACCAATGGGTTCTTTGGCAACCTGTCCCATAGGTAAAATGATGGTATTGATGTCTTCAAGGGTATATCCGTAGGCAGCTTTGCGCTGTTCCAGGGGGGCTTCTCCCAGAAAGAGCGGGCAGTCGTTATAAGGAATATCCCTTAGGTGCACCAGGTTTTTGTCCAGCCATTTTTTATACGGATACCTGGAGGCAATTCGCTCTTTGATCTCCTCATCGTTTACAATACGGCCTTCTTCCATATTGACAAGGAACATTTTACCGGGCTCCAACCTTCCGTGTTGCGCAATATTTTCCGGCTTCAGGTCTAAAACCCCTGTTTCAGAAGACATAATAACGTAACCATCTTTGGTTACAGAATACCGGGAAGGCCTTAACCCGTTCCGGTCCAGAATGGCGCCTATGTAATTCCCATCGGTAAATGGGATGGAAGCCGGGCCATCCCAGGGTTCCATCATACAGGAATGAAACTCATAGAAAGCCCGTTTGGTTTCGGACATCTCTTCATTTTTTTCCCAGGCTTCAGGAACCAGTATCATCATCACTTCCGGAAGGGAGCGACCGCTCATCAGGAGTAGCTCCACTACCATGTCCATTGTGGCCGAATCCGATTTACCAGGTAATATCACTGGCAGGATTTTTTTGATGTCATCACCAAACCAGTCACTTTTAAGGAGCTCTTCCCTGGATTTCATCCGGGAAACATTCCCCCTGAGGGTGTTGATCTCCCCGTTATGGCACATATACCTGAAGGGTTGGGCCAGGTCCCAGGTAGGAAAGGTATTGGTAGAGAAGCGCTGGTGTACCAGAGCCAGGCGGGTAACTACCCTGGGATCCATCAGGTCCTTGTAGTATCTTTTTATATCCAGGGGCATCAACAGGCCCTTGTAAATAATAATTTTGGTGGAAAGACTGGGCAGGTAGAAAAAGGCACTCTCGGATAATCTGGAATTAATTATAGTATGTTCCGTCGTTTTCCGGGCAATAAAGAGTTTCAGTTGGAAATCAAAATCGGACTGCTCAGGGATGGACTTCCCCACAAAAATCTGCTTTACGAAAGGCTCGGTTTCAGAAGCAATTCGCCCGGGCACCTGCCGGTTAACAGGGGCATCCCGCCATCCCAGAATATTGAGTTCCTGTTCCTTCAGGTTCTTTTCGAATAATTCCATACAGTACTTCCGCTGATTTTCCCTTTTCGGCAGGAAGACATTGCCTACGGCATACTGCCCTGCTTCCGGCAGGGAAAAGGAACATACCTCAGTGAAAAATTCATGTGGGATATCGATCAGGATGCCTGCTCCATCGCCGGTCTTACCATCCGAACTAACAGCACCCCTGTGTTCGAGTTTCTCAAGGATCTCCAGGGCCTTGTGGATAATATCGTTTGACTTTTTGCCTTCCAGGCTGCAAATAAATCCAGCTCCGCAGTTGTCGTGTTCAAATTCAGGTAAGTATAATCCTTGCTTTTTCATATAGCCTTTCTTTTTCCATGATTGAATAGCCTGTAATCCGGACCATTCAGTCGGCTCATCTGCCATTAAAATAATCTCTCAAAAATAGCATAATTGATAGCATAAATGCAGCATATATTATTAAAAGCAGTAAATAATGCAACAAAACCAATAAAACGTTAAATAAAAAAGAATTTGAAAAATATCGAAGGTTCATATTGATGATTTAAAAATCTGCCAGTGGAGATTGTACTTACAACCCATTTTTCCGGGGGCGTACAGCAGGGAAAGCAAAAATAGGTTCAGTCAACCCCTGGAAAAGGGGTAATTGATTGGGAAAAGCACAAAAAAACCCCCTGAAATGAAAATATTCAGGGGGTTGGAACTTCGTTCAGAGAAGCTAATTGTGTATAATGCTCCTGGATATTACAATTTTCTGTATCTCGGAAGTACCCTCGTAAATCTGCGTGATCTTGGCATCGCGCATCATTCGCTCTACGTGGTATTCCTTTACATATCCATTGCCACCGTGGACCTGTACGGCTTCTACCGCTGTATCCATGGCTACCTGAGAGGCATAGAGCTTGGCAACGGCCCCTGAAAGATCGTAATTGTCCCCATTATCTTTATCCTGGGCGGCTTTATAGACCAGCATACGGGCAGCTTCAATCTGCGTATACATATCCGCAAGTTTAAAGGCGATGGCCTGGTGGTTGGCTATTTCAGTTCCGAAAGCCTTTCGCTCCCTTGAATATTTCAGGGACAGTTCATAGGCCCCGGCAGCGATCCCAAGTGCCTGAGCGGCAATTCCTATCCTGCCGCCTGCCAGGGTTTTCATGGCAAATTTAAAACCAAAACCATCCGTTCCAATCCGGTTTTCCTTGGGGACCTTGACATCTGTAAACATCAGGGAATGTGTGTCGCTTCCGCGGATTCCCATTTTTTGTTCTTTAGGACCAATTTCAAAGCCCGGCATTCCTTTTTCAACAATCAGTGCATTGATCCCTTTATGACCTTTTTCCGGATAGGTCTGTGCCATTACCAGGTAGATATCAGCAGAATTCCCGTTGGTAATCCAGTTTTTTGTTCCATTGAGTAGATAGTGATCGCCCTTGTCTTCTGCAGTAGTTTTCTGAGAGGTGGCATCACTCCCGGCCTCGGGTTCGGAAAGGCAAAATGCCCCAATTACTTCACCACTGGCCAGCCTTTTGAGATATTTTTCTTTCTGCTCCTCGGTACCAAAAGTTTCAAGGCCCCAGCAAACCAGGGAATTATTCACGGATACCACAACAGAAGAAGAGGCGTCAATTTTGGATAATTCTTCCATTACCAGTACATAAGACAGGGTATCCAGCCCACTGCCTCCGTACTTTGGGGCAACCATCATCCCCATAAATCCGAGCTCCCCCATTTTGCGAATTTGTTCTGCCGGGAATTCTTGTTTCTCGTCTCTTTCGATCACACCCGGCAACAATTCATTTTGCGCAAAATCCCGTGCAGCCTGCTGCACCATTTGCTGTTCTTCTGTTAAACTAAAATCCATAGGTATTGCAATTATCTCAATAAAGGCATGCAAATATACAACCTGTTTACAAGGATGGCAATAGACCTCAAGGATTATTGAGAATATGCAAATAGAAGATTGAAACCATTTCATGAGGGACGCTGCAGAATTTCTTTAAATCCATCCCTTTATTTTTATATTTGTCTGTCTCAGGCAAGGCGGGAGACTACTTTTTATGATCAATAAAATTTTAATCCCCTAAAAACAGACTTTTATGGTAATGAAGGAGTTGTTGGAGCGCTATGAAAATAAACCTCCCGAAATCGTTTTTCAATGGCGCGACCCGGAAACCGAAGCAGAAGGTTGGACGGTTATCAATTCTCTCAGGGGCGGGGCTGCCGGTGGTGGTACCCGAATGCGGGAAGGCCTGGATATGAATGAGGTGCTTTCCCTGGCCAAAACCATGGAAGTTAAGTTTACCGTTTCCGGCCCGCCAATAGGCGGGGCAAAATCCGGTATTAATTTTAATCCGGAAGACCCCCGCAAAAAGGGAGTTCTCGAGCGATGGTACCGGGCGGTTTCTCCTTTGCTGAAATCCTATTACGGCACAGGTGGGGACCTCAATGTAGATGAAATTCACGAGGTAATCCCAATCACTGAAGATGCCGGGGTGTGGCATCCTCAGGAAGGGGTGTTTAACGGACATTTCAGGCCCACAGAGGCAGATAAGATCAACCGGATCGGGCAATTGCGGATGGGGGTTATCAAAGTACTGGAAAGCGAAGCCTATTCCCCGGACCTCAGTCGGAAATACACCGTTGCCGATATGATTACCGGTTTTGGGGTAGCTGAGGCAGTAAGGCATTACTACGATATTCACAGCAGCAGTGTAGTGGGCAAAAGGGCCATAGTACAGGGATTTGGAAATGTGGGCTCAGCGGCGGCCTTCTACCTGTCTAAAATGGGCGCTAAAATAGTTGGGGTCATAGACCGGCATGGTGGGGTAATACGTGAAGAGGGCTTCAGTTTTGAGGAAATCAAGACTTTTTTCCGGAAAAAGAAGGGAAATGCCCTGATTGCGGATGATATGCTCTCTTTTGAAGAGATCAATTCCAGGATTTGGAGCCTGCAGGCAGAAATATTTGCCCCTTGTGCGGCTTCCCGTCTCATTGACCAAAAGCAAATCCAGACCCTTATCGAAACAGGGTTGGAGGTAATCTCCTGCGGGGCTAATGTTCCCTTTGCAGATAAGGAGATCTTTTTTGGGCCCATTATGGAATTTACAGATCAGCGGCTGAGCCTGATTCCAGACTTTGTATCGAATTGTGGAATGGCCAGGGTCTTCGCTTATTTTATGGAAGGAAGGGTGGCAATGGACGACGATGCCATTTTTAATGATACTTCGAATACCATTAGAAAGGCAATTTTGAATATCTTTAAGGCGAATCCATCAAAAAAGAACCTGAGTCGAACGGCTTTTGAAATAGCACTGAAACAACTCGTTTAATATAAACCGACCTGTATGGAAACCATTGTAATTATCGTTTTTCTTGTCGGGTATCTCGCGATTACCCTCGAACACAACCTTAAAATTGACAAACTGATTCCGGCCCTGGCCATGATGGCTATTTTGTGGGCAATCATCGCCCTGGCACATTTGCCTGTTTTTGAAGTCAATGCGGAATTAAAGGAGTTAGAGCCTTCCCACCTGGATGAGATGCTACTGCACCATTTGGGGAAAACCGCAGAAATTCTGGTGTTCCTGCTGGGGGCAATGACGATTGTAGAAATAATCGATTATTTCAATGGATTCGCAACCATTAAGGGGTATATCCGCACCCGGAGCAAAAGAAAGCTCCTGTGGCTATTTTCTATACTGGCCTTTATACTATCGGCAATTATTGACAACCTAACGGCAACCATTGTATTGGTTACCATCCTTCAAAAGGTTATCAAGGACCGGGAGACCCGTTTGTGGTTTGCAGGCCTGATCATCATAAACGCCAATGCGGGGGGAGCCTGGTCACCCATTGGGGATGTAACAACAACTATGTTGTGGATCGCCAATAAGGTTTCTGCTTCCCAGCTGATCCTGCATGTATTGCTGCCTTCTATTATGTGTACGGTGGTACCCACCTTTATCGCGAGCAGAAAGCGCGTTTTCCAGGGTCTTATTGACGCAGACCTGGAGGAGGACACGGAAAAGACCTCAAAATTTGGTCCCACCATGTTATATCTTGGTCTGGGATCCATCGTATTTGTGCCCTTTTTTAAGACTATCACACACTTGCCTCCTTATGTAGGCATGATGTTGTCACTGGCAATTGTGGCGACCTTTGCAGAAATCTATAGTAATGCAAAATTCAGTATTTCTTCTGTGGACAAAAAGGAAAGTGACGAGCATGCCTCGCACAGTCCGGTACATTCGTCTTTATCCAAAATAGAGCTGCCCAGTATTTTGTTCTTCCTGGGGATACTGCTCGCAGTTGCTGCCCTGGAATCGCTGGGATATCTTTTCCATTACGCCGAAAGTATGAACGCAGCTATACCCAATACGGATATAGTGGTCCTGTTATTGGGAGTGGGTTCGGCCGTAATCGATAACGTGCCCCTGGTGGCAGCCTCTATGGGAATGTTCTCCGAAGGTATGGACAGTCCGTTATGGCATTTTATTGCCTACTCTGCAGGAACAGGGGGCAGTATGCTCATTATTGGTTCCGCAGCCGGGGTAGTAGCCATGGGGATGGAGAAGATCGATTTCTTCTGGTATCTGCGTAAAATAGCCTGGTTGGCAGCAGCCGGATTCCTTGCCGGAGCACTGGTTTTTGTTTTATTACGCGATTTTGTGCTTCACGCATAATTTAAATTACAAATTCCCGTTATTAGGGCAACTTTAAGAACAACACATGATGATATTGTTGCAGGATGCGGCGGATCAGACCCAACTTGGGGTAATCGCCTCAGAAGAGAAAACCCTGTCTGTAATTGATCTGATTTTTAACGGAGGAACCGGGAGTATTGTGATTATTTCGGTGCTCTTTGTGATGCTGGCCGTGGCGCTTTACATTTATTTTGAAAGGCTTTTGGCCATTAAGGCAGCCTCAAAAATCGATAAGAACTTTATGAACCAGATCCGGGACCACGTAATGAGCGGCAAACTGGAATCGGCCAAGATTCTCTGCGCCCAGACCGACAGCCCGGTAGCCCGCCTGACCGAAAAGGGAATTTCCCGAATCGGGAAACCTTTGGATGACATCAATACCGCCATTGAAAACGCGGGTACCCTGGAGGTTTATAAACTGGAAAAGAATGTAAATGTCCTGGCTACTGTAGCTGGAGCGGCCCCAATGATTGGCTTTCTGGGAACGGTAATCGGGATGATACTGGCCTTCCATCAAATGGCGACCAGCGGGGGGCAGGCCGAAATGGGTGCCCTGGCTTCAGGGATCTACACTGCCATGACCACTACCGTGGCCGGACTGGTGGTGGGAATTATCGCCTATATGGGCTATAACCACCTGGTAAACCGCACAGACAAGGTAGTACACAAGATGGAAGCGAATGCTGTGGAATTCCTCGACTTATTGAGCGAACCGGCCTAAATCTGTATCATGAAATTAAAAGGAAGGAATAAGATCAGTCCGGAATTCAGCATGTCCTCCATGACGGACATAGTATTTCTTTTGCTGATCTTTTTTATGCTTACGGCAAACTCGCCTAACGCTTTGGACCTCTTGTTGCCCAAAGCCAGGGGGAAATCTACAAATACGCAGAATGTTTCGGTTACCATTAACCGGGACCTGGAGTACTTTGTGAACAATCAGCAGATTAACGGAGACTATATTGAAATTGAACTAAAAAAAGCACTGGAGGGTCAGGAGAACCCTACTATTATTTTACGGGCTGAAGAAAGCGTTGCGATCAAGGAAGCCGTAAATGTAATGGACATCGCCAACCGTAACAGTTACAAAGTGATTCTTGCAGTGCGCCCGAATTGATGTCATTCTTAGATACGAGACACAAGAAAAAATCCTTTACACTTACCACTTTGCTGTTGAGTGTACTCATCCTTTTGCTTTTTTACATCGGGCTAACCTATATGGACCCGCCCATTGAAAACGGGATCACGGTTAATTTCGGCACCATGGAATTCGGGATGGGCCAACAGCAGCCCCGGGAACCTGTGCGCTCCCAGCCCCAGCAGGTAGAAGAACAAATTGAGGAAGCAGCTGAAACAAGCCCCGAGGCCATTCCTGAAGAAGTAACCGAGGAGGCCCAAACGGAGGCCCCGGCCGAAAAGGTACTTACCCAGGAAACCGAAGAAAGCATTAAAATAAGACAGCAACAGGAGGCCGAGCGAAAGGCCGCGGAAGCCGCCCGCAAAGCAAAGGCGGAAGCCGCCCGCATTGCCCGTGAAAAAAGGGAGTCAGAGGAACGGGCCAGACAGGAGCAGGAGGCCAAAAAGCGAAAACTGGATGCCCTGATGGGCGGATTGAACAATTCAGATGGCTCAGCTGAAGGGAGCGAGGGAGATGACAACAGGGCTGGAGACAAAGGCGATCCCGGAGGGGACCCATACGCAACCACGTATTACGGCAGCCCGGGTAGCGGAAGCGGAACCGGGGGATATGGCCTTAGCGGCCGTAACCTTGCAAGCAAAGGCAAGGTACAGCATGAATGCAATCAGGAGGGCAGGGTAGTGGTCCGCATCGTGGTAGACCGCAATGGTAAAGTAATTAGTGCCAGCCCGGGGATGAGGGGTACTACCAATAATGACCCCTGTTTACTGGAACCGGCTAAAAAGACAGCTTTCCTTCACAGATGGAATCCGGATTCCAAAGCCCCGGACCAGCAGGTTGGTTTTGTAGTGGTCAATTTCAAACTCGGAGAATAGATGACCTACCGGCAGACCCTGGACTGGATGTTTGCCCAACTTCCGATGTATCAGCAGAAGGGGGCCGTGGCCTATAATGCCAAACTGGACAATATTAAAGCCCTGGACGAAAGGCTGAACCATCCCCACCACCATTTTAAGAGTATACACGTAACCGGAACCAATGGCAAGGGGTCCAGCAGCCATATGCTGGCCTCTGTCCTGCAGGAGGCAGGTTACAGGGTAGGGTTGTATACCTCCCCCCACCTCAAGGATTTCCGGGAGCGGATTCGCATAAATGGCCTACCAGTATCCAAGCAGTTTGTGATCGGCTTTATTGGCAGGCACCGGAGGTTTCTGGAACAACATAAATTGTCCTTCTTTGAAATGACGGTCGGGATGGCCTTCGAATATTTCAGGAGGAAAAAGGTGGATATAGCCATAATTGAGGTGGGCCTGGGGGGCCGCCTGGACTCTACCAATATCATTCGACCGGAGGTTAGCCTGATCACCAATATCGGTTTTGACCATACGGAAATCCTGGGAAATGAGCTGCCGAAGATCGCATCCGAAAAGGCCGGGATCATCAAAGAAAAAACCCCGGTGGTGATCAGTGAAACACAGTCAGAAACAACTGAAGTATTCCGGAATAAAGCTACCCTCATGAAGGCCCCCATCCTGTTTGCGGATCAGCAGGAATACCCGGATTATCCAACTGACCTTTTGGGAGATTACCAGCAGCGAAATATAAAGGGAGTCCTTGCTGCTTTGGAGCAACTGCGCGGGTTTACAGTCAGCCAGGAGAATACCGCAAAAGGGCTCCTGAAAGTAGCTGAAAATACCGGGCTGCTGGGGCGCTGGCAAATCCTGAGGGAGCACCCCAGGGTTTTATGCGACACCGCCCATAACCGGGAAGGGCTGGAACTGGTGCTGGAGCAGTTGGCTAAGCAAACCTACAGGGAGCTTCATTTTGTACTGGGCTTCGTAAAGGAAAAACCCCTGGACGGGATTTGGCCGCTATTTCCAAAAACAGCACGCTACTATTTTGCCCGACCGGACATCCCAAGGGGTCTGGATGCGGATCAGCTGGCCGCTTCAGCCCTGCATTACAGGGTAAAGGGGAAGACCTTTGGCAGTATTCCAGATGCCTTGAAGGCAGCCCTGCATGCGGCCTCCCCGGAAGACCTGATCTTTGTGGGAGGCAGTAATTTTACGGTGGCAGAAGTGCTTTGATTTTTTGCAGATTTTTCTTTTGGGACTTTAAAAACTATTCTATATTTGCACACCTCTTTAAGGGCTCTTAGCTCAGTTGGTTCAGAGCACCTGCCTTACAAGCAGGGGGTCACTGGTTCGAATCCAGTAGGGCCCACATCAAGCACTAAATCCGCACCTCATGGTGCGGATTTTTTGTTTTCAGACGAAATGGAGCTCGCTCCGATTTCGGATGAGAACAAAAAAGCAAAGCGCTTGCAGCGCTTAGGATTTAGTATTTGCAGTCGTGGTTTCCCAGTCTGGATCACAGCAAAGCTGTAATCCAGCCAAATTCCAAGTAAAAAAATCCCAAATTCCAAGTCGTAAATTCAACAAAGCCTGCGCACCGCCTGGCTCCTCACTAAAACAGGTCCACCGGACCTGTTTTGGTCGTTCGGCCCTATTTGCAGAAGTGGTTTCCCGGTCTGGATCACAGCGAAGCTGTAATCCAGTAATTTCGGTTTCCTAAAGAAAATAAACGCAAGACCTTTTTAAAATCATTCGGCCCTATTTGGCCTTTATCCCACAACCAATCGCCTTGGTAGTGGCCGGATTAGGATCTTTACCCGCTTCAATTGCTGCAATGGCCATTTCGACAAACTTTTCTTCCACCCCATCCGGGTTGCGTACGCTGTCGTCTATGGCCCCGTGATACCGTACAATACGTTTAGCATCAACCAAGTAGACCTCAGGCGTTTTGGTGGCTCCGTAAGCCGGGAATACCTCCTGCTTTTCATCTAATAAATACAGGAAAGGGAAGCCTTTTTCTGCTGCATTTTGCTTCATGGCCTCAAAACTGTCTCCGGGTTGAATGGCCGGGTCATTGGGCTGTATGGCCACCACCGGGTAGCCTTTTGGGGAATAGGCCTTGTGCAGCTCAATGAGCCTTTGCTCGTTTGCTATGGCATAGGGGCAGGTATTGCAGGTAAAGACCACTATAAACCCTTTTGGGGTTTTTCCGTTGGCGTCTTTAATATTGTCAAAGGAGTATTTTTTGCCGTCTATGTTTTTCAGGTTAAAGGCCGGGGCTTTGTCCCCAACGGAAATTCCCGATAAAAAAGCGCCGGTTTCACTTTCCGCCTGTGGGGTATGGGTGAAAAAGGGAAGTGTTATAAAAGAACTCATCACAAGGGCCAGGGTAATAAATAATTTATTCATAGCTATAGACTTTTAGAGGTATAAAACGGTTTGACGATGGAATCCAGTTGTTGAAAGTTCTCAAACGGCTGCCCGATCAATTGTTGGCGGTTGGCCCTGTATACATAGGTGGCCGGGATGGCGCCAGACCATTCCGGGCTTACTTTGTCTATCCAGTCATTGTACTTGCCATCCAGCAGCACCACTACCTCAGAGGAGATTTTCCTTTTTTCCAGGAAGGGGAGCAGATTGGTTTCCACCTGTTTGGGAAAATCCAGGCTAACCAGTATCACTTTCACCTTTTCCCCGGAACGGCTGTTGTTCAGTTCTTCGAAATAGGGAAGTTCCTTTATACAGGGCTTGCACCAGGTGGCCCAGAAATTTACAACATAGGTGGTGTCATTGTTATACCGGAACAGGGGCTCTATATCACTAAAGGACTCATAAATGGCAACATCTTCCAGATAGTTCTGAGCTTCAGGCCGGTTGCTTTTGCGATCCGCAGGCTTGTTTACAACAGCCGTGCTGCCTTCCGCATCGGTTTTCGCTTCCCTGCACCCGGAAAGGACCATAAATACCAGAATCAGTGCGCCTGTTAGGAATATTCTTGTACCCGGTCTTTTCATAAATAGCTGTTGTCGTTAAAAATTTACTCTAAGAAAGGCAATTTTTGAGAGAACTTACGTCAAAGAAACGTTAAGAAGGCCGGATTCCGGCTGGCTGTTGAACAGGCAGGCAGTATTGCGGAAAAACATATAATCTAAGGTTTAAAGCGGGTAAAATAGCTGACCACTGCTATGATCCCTGCTGGCTCCGGTTACCGAGCTCAGTACATTTGTTTCTTCGCGTATCCTGAGTACTCCCATAAAGGCGAACACCAGGGCTTCCTTAAAAGCAATCAGGCCGGGGTCGGGAATCTCTATTTTAACCCGACTCCCCAGCTTTTCTTTTAAACGATCCATCAGGTAAGTGTTGAATGCCCCGCCTCCTGTGACCAGCAGTGAGGCTTTACTTTTTTCCTGATACGTACGGAGCTGGGCCGCAATTTGTTCACAGATATGTACCACACAGGTATTGAGCAGGTCCGGGATGCCGTGCTTTTCGAAGTCCAGCAAGGGGACCACATCCTGCGCAAACCATTCGTATCCGGTAGATTTTGGGAAGGGAAGCCGGTAGTATTCCAGCTTGTTCAGCGCATCGAGTACCCCCTCAACACAGTTTCCGGATCGGGCCATTTCCCCGCCTTTGTCATAGGGAAGGCCCATTTTCCGGCTCAGGTAATTCAAGGGCATGTTGGCCAGGCCAATGTCATAGGCAATCCGTTTTCCTTCCCGCTGGAAAGAAATATTGGCAATACCCCCCAGGTTCAGGCAGAAGTCGTAATCCGAAAACAAATGCAGGTCCCCTATGGGCACCAGCGGGGCTCCCTGACCTCCAAGGACCAGGTCCGAACTCCGGAAATCACAAATAACCCGCTCCCCGGAAGCCTCGGCCAGGTGTTGCCCGGATCCCATTTGGAAAGTCACGCCTTTCTCCGGCAGATGATGTACGGTATGGCCATGGCTGGCGATAAAATCGACCTGAAGGTTGTGGGCCTTTATAAAGTCTTTTGCTTTCCTTCCCAGCCAGGTCCCGTACTCGTGATCCAACTGCAGGAGTTCCGGGGCAGGAAGCTCAATGGCGTCTTGTAGCTTTTTTTGCATCTCCATAGAATAATCCAGCTGTTCGCAATGCGATAGCTCATATTGCCAGCCCCCGGCCGTCCTTTGAAAACGGCAATAGGCAAGATCCAGCCCGTCAAGGGAAGTGCCGGACATCAGTCCCAGTACCTTGTAATCCATCTGCAGATTTACTTAAAATTATATCGAAAGATACACATTCAGGACAAAGCCCAATCATCCCAAATGTGCATTTTAAACATATCTGTTGATTATAAGAATCTTAAGGTGCAGATATGTTTAACATAAAACCCCTGTAAACAAAAGGGGCAACTTTTGTAAAGCTGCCCCCGGTGTGGCTTCTAACCCATTCAAAGGCTTATACCATTGCTTCTTCTTTCCGGCGATTAGCCAGTTTCTCGATCAGGTCAGGAACTTTTTCAAAAGCTGCTGCCAGGCCGTGGGTTCTCCCTGCCTCCAGGAAGGAAATCTCCTCGCCTTTGCTTACCAGGAAGCCTATGGGTTCCAGGCCTATACCTGCACCGGCGCCGCCTCCCTGTCCTTTGTCTTTTTTAGGTTCTGATCCTTCCCCGCCTCCGGAGCCGAATCCCATACCTACCTTCATAACGGGTACACATTTAAAAGCACCTAATTCAAAAGGTTCTCCAATGATGGTTTCCGTTTTGGCCTCTGACTTGATAAAGTCTGTGACCCTGTTCAGTAATTCTTCAAAATGTAAATCCATGATTAATTTTTTATGGGTTAATAATTGCTTTTAAAAATTTTACCGGCCTGCTGCTGAGCCGCAGGGCCAGTTGATTCTCCCCTACAAAGTTTACCGAGCAGCGCATCCTTTGGTTTTTTAAAAAGAAAAAAAACGGATAGAGCTGGGCGTTCAGGATAGGATCGGCCGTATCTAACTGCCAGCGAAATTCCTTTACCTTAACAGCCTTTAAAAGGGCCAGAAGGGTCCTGAACCTGAATTTCCTCGTCTTTTCAGGTTTTGGTTTCCGCAGCTTTTTTGGTTTTTGGGCCCGGGCCTTAAAATCAGAAGGCCGCCAGATTATGTTCAGTAGCCCACTTCTGAGTCGCAAATGGACCAGCTCCTCCGGGTCTTTTTCAAGGAGTAGTCTGCAAAGACCCCCAACCCTGAGATAGTATTGCTGCTGGTAGGTGTTCACAACCAAATCCAATTGCATTAGCAACAGATAGGCCAGCAGGGCCAGTAATACAGCCAAAATTATGAGGAAGCCCATTTCTGTAAACTTTAATGCAAAGGAAGTAAGCAGGGTGTAAAAAGGCTATGACCTGGATCAACCTGAACGGAATTAACATCTTTTAACCTTCCACTAAGTTTCAACCGTTTAATGTCCGGCTATTTTGGGCGATTGCAGTTCCTGATATATATCATAGGCATTGGTCGTTTAAGGGAGTACTTTGATTCCTGTGAAGTTGTATCCCAATACCCTTTGGGTAGGGGAAAGCATCTCTAGTCAGTTAACCTTAAACACCTTCCCTATGAACCCGCTCTTTTTCTCAGGAATTTTACTATTGCTCTTTTTGTTGGCCGGAATACGTATTGTATATGAATACAAGCGCGCCCTTAAATTCCGTTTTGGAAAATACGTCAGCACCCTGCAGCCCGGATTGCGCTGGATCATCCCCGGTGTTGAAACGATTCAAAAAGTGGATATACGCGTTATTACCATCAATATCGTTTCCCAGGAGGTGATGACTGAAGACAACGTGCCCTGTAGTATAGACGGGGTGGTGTTTTTTAAAATAAAAGACCCCGAAAAGGCGGTACTGGAAGTGGAGGAATACCATTTTGCCATTACACAGCTCTCCCAGGCAGCCCTCAGGGACGTTTGCGGGAAGGTGGAACTGGATACTATTTTATCCAAAAGGGAGGAAATGGGCAAGAATATTAAAAGTATTGTAGAACAGGAAACCCATCAATGGGGGATTGAAATAATGGATGTAAAAATCAAGGATATTCAGTTGCCCGAAAACATGCGCCGGATGATGGCCAACCAGGCCGAAGCCGAACGCTCCCGAAGGGCGCGTATTATCCTTGCTGAAGCTGAAGAACAGGCTGCTGCAAAGCTTTTGGAAGCCGGTCTTCAGATCGATAAATCTCCTTCTGCCATTAAATTGCGGCTCTATCAAACACTTTCAAACATAGCCGCTGAGAAGAATTCCACCATCCTCTTTCCCTTTCCGGAGGAAGTGCTGCCCAAAAGGCCGGCCAACAAATAGTTTGGCTGTTTCGTTTGCCAAAAATTAATGGTTACATTTAATTTGGTTTCGGGGAATGGTGATTTCCGGAAGTTATTCCAAATGACAGATTGCCCCGTTTAAATTCAGTGTAATGGAAACAAACCAAATTATTTACCTGATAGCCTTTGCCCTGATATTAAGGGTGGTCATTAAAGTAATCGTGAAATACAGGAGGGAGCAGAAGCAATCCGATCAAACCTCTTAAACATATTGGGCCCAATTCCTACCGAGTTTTTCGCTTGGCCAGCGGGATCACAAATTTGTGCCCGCTCCAGTCTGCATCAATTGATGCAACCTTTACATCTACCAGGCCAAAGGCCTGCCCTGTCTGCATTACATCGAATTTTCCTATTTCGGAAGGCAGGGGCGAGGCTTTCTTGGGCCAGCTAACCCAGAGGGCCCCATCTGTTTTCATGTGCCGGACGCCCATTTCCGGTAGCGTTTCCAGTTGGTTATGAGTAACCGCAAAGAGGTGGACCAGGTCTGCCTTCAGATTATTTGCTGTAGCCTCTAGAATGTGTATATCCGGCAGGATTTCGAAAAATTCCCGATAGGGCTTTGGAGTGTTCAGCACCAAAAGGACCATCCCTTCCTTTATCCCGAGTTTACGATCTAAGGGAGTCCCTGAAGGCGCTGGTTGGTCTGGAAATCCGGAGGGCATCAAAGAAAATGGATGGGTTAATCAATGAAATTTTTGGTTTTTATAACAGGAACCTGTCCTATAGCAAGCGCTGATTAATTGTATACAGCTAACTAAAGATAGATAAATATTGTTATTTTTAGGAAGTCCTTATGTTGGAAAGCCCCCCGTAATTCCCAAGCCATACGGAATCAACCGAATAAAGAATAATTCCAACTTTTATGAACATGGGTTTCAAGGGTTTCTCACTTTCTTCTTGTTTCAGGACCTTTAGTTTTTTGGTAATTCTGTTACTGTATTCGGTTTCGGCTATCTCCCAGGGGCAAATTGAAAACATAAGTTCGGATGCCCTGTTGGGAAAAAGGCAACTGGATTCAACCCTTGTCAATAAGATTGTTAAAAAAGCGGACTCTTTAAGGGGTACTCAGACTGATTCTGCTTTTGCCCTTTATAACCAGGCAATAGACTACGCGGAGGAGATCGATTTTGCCAGTGGCAAGGCATATTCCTTAAAGGGACTTGGCCTGATCCGCTGGTCCCAGGGAAACTTTGAGGAGGCCGAATCCTATTTTATGCAGTCCCTTGAGATTTTTATCGGGATATCGGATACTACCGGAATAGCTAACCTGCAAAGTAACCTAGGGGCGGTTTACCTCACCAAAGGGGATGAGCCCAGGGCACTGGAATACCTGATCAAAGCAGTCCAAAATGCGGAGGTTGTAAGAGACACCCTGCGGATGGGTTCTGCCTTCCTCAATATGGGTTCCATTTATTCGAATGAAGATGAAACCTTTGACAAGGCGGAAGAGAATTACCTGCTGGCCATTGAAATGTTTAAGGGGCTGAATTCCGAGGAGCAATTCGCCATTAAAATGGAAGGCCAGGCTATTGCTGCGGCAAACCTCGGGGAATTATTGCTGAACCGGGGTAAGCCAGAGGAGGCTTTGCCCTACCTCGAAAAATCCCTGGAAGCCTATACCGAAATCAATGGAGATATAGCAGCGCCCTTAAATTTTATGGGGCGTGCCTACAGAGATTTAAAAGAGTTTGAAAAGGCCGAGCAATTCCACTTGCAGGCTTTAGATGCTGCCAGGGCCCAGGAAAATAAATTCCAGGAAACCAGGGCCTATATTGGTCTGGGAGATGTCTACCTGGCCCGAAAAGCTTCCCGGATTGCTGTGGAGTATTTTTTACAGGGACTTGAGCTGGCAACAAAGATAAAGGTGCTTTACGAAAAACAGAAAGCACTGGAGGGCCTGGCTGAAGCTAATTCAAATCTGGGGAATTTCAGGAAGGCCTTTGCCTACCAGCAGCGGTATACCGAAGTAACGGATTCCCTGAGAAGTCAGGAATACAAGGATGTTATTGGTAAAATGCAGGTACAATTCGACAGCGAGCAGAAAGACCGGCAGATTGAACTGCTCAATACGGAAAATGAGCTGAATACCGTACAAATTGAAAAGGACGCCAAGGCCAAGCAATTACTGCTGGTAATACTGGCGCTATTCCTCGCCATTATTGCCGGGTTCATTTTTCAATACTTCTATATCCGCAGGACGAACAGGAGGCTGGCATTTGAGCGAAATCGTTCCGAGCAGATCCTTTTAAATATCCTGCCAAAGGAAACAGCAGATGAACTGAAACAGTACGGATTTATTAAGGCAAAGGAATTTGATAAGGTAACGGTTATGTTCACAGATTTTAAGGCTTTTTCTGTAATAGCCGAGCGAATATCGGCTGATATGCTCGTTAAAAGCGTGGATTATTACTTTAAGAATTTCGATGCTATTATTGAAGACTATGGTCTGGAGAAGATCAAGACCATTGGGGATGCCTACATGTGCGCAGGAGGCCTGCCTACCGAAAAGGATACCCATGCCGAGGATGCCTTTAAAGCTGCTATGGAAATACTGAAATTCACCAAACAAACAGAGTTGAACCCACCCAAGGGGATTTACCCTTTTAAAATACGGTTGGGTATGAATACTGGGCCGGTAGTGGCCGGGGTAGTCGGCACCAAGAAATTCGCCTATGATATCTGGGGGAGCACCGTTAATTTTGCGGCCCGGATGGAGTCCAACTCGGAACCGGGTAAAATCAATGTTTCGGAAAACACTTTTGGACTTTTAAAAGACCATTATGATTTTACGTACAGGGGGGAGGTAGAAGTTAAGAATAAACAGGTTCTGAAAATGTATTACGCCAATTTTGATGCGACTCCAGATGCCTGATTTTGTGCTACTCAGAAGATTTTTTTGTTCTTAAGACGAGAAAAATGTGTAAAAACCCCACAATTTTTATAGATTGTTACCACATTTGAATAATGTAGACCAACCAAACCAAAAAAAATCATCCTTTTTAAAAATGGTTTCGTAAGTTTATATTGTAATAATATTCCTACAAAATATAATTTTACACAAGGGATAAGAGCCTCAGGCGAATATGGAATTACTTAACAGAAAGGCATACCCGGCCGTATGTTTGCAGATACTGGAGGAGTTAGAGGAACGGTTGCCCAAATATTTGACTTACCATACTGTAGGGCATACCATTGATGTTGCCAACATATGTAACCACTACATAGATTATTACATGGTTGCCGATTCTGTGGCAAAACTCATTCGGATTGCGGCAATTGGGCATGACTTTGGATATATCTACGGCCCGCAGGAGCACGAAGAGAAAAGTATTATCGAACTACAGCCCAAACTACAGGGAACGTATTCAAAAAAGCAAATAGAGGTGATCAACGGAATGATCCGCGCCACCAAAGTCCCTCAGAGGCCCCAAAATATCTATGAGGAGATACTGGCAGATGCAGACCTGGATTATCTGGGAAGACCCGATTACTATAAATTAAGCAGTGGTTTATATACTGAATTTGAGCATTTCGGTGTGGTGAGCAATGAAAGGGAATGGCTGGAGGTCCAGATCAATTTCCTGGAAGCGCACCATTACCACACAGACTGGGCTATTCGGGAACGAGTAGCCGGTAAAAAGCAGGTATTGAGCGAATTAAAAGAAAAGGCCCGCAAATTAGCTTCCAGTCATTAGTACTCCTAGAATATAAAGGCCTGTGCAATTATCGTCAGGGCACCCACAAACATAGGTATAAAGCTAAATACCAGATTGCGGACCGAATTATTCACATCACTGAATTTTTTTGAGGCAATCAGGGAATTTACATAGATCTGTTCCCCTAACTGAGCGTAAAGTTCCTGTTCATCCAGGAGTAGCTCGTGAAATTTTTTGGCAAAGGACTCAATATTGCCATACTTCGTAATAACATCGTGAAAAAAGAACATATTCTTATCAAATTTTGTCTCAATCTGCGGTAAGAAACACTTAAAACTGTAGTAGATGGACCTCGCCACAAAAAAAACAAAGATTGCCAAAACTGCAATCAGGAAGTAATTGAGTTTAAAATCGGTCTCCATATTGGTTACTACCTCGAAAATAACCCCCAGCAACAAGCCGTAGAAGGAGATTATCAAACCGGCCTTAATTTCTGAAGAGCGGTTCAGGCCAACTATGTACTCAATGGAAGACCAGTATACCTCCAGTTTATCTTCCGGGGTTAACTTTTCTAGAGGTTCCTTTAACTTTTTTCGTTTTTGTTCCTGCATAACGGCCCTAAGTTAGTAAAATATTGGAAGGAACTTCAAGGGAATAAACATGCTAACTTGGGTGGAAACACACTATTGTGTAAGGCACGGCCTACAAAGTAATATTAATCAGGTTTATATTTTGCAATTAGCCCTATCAACTCGGTTTATTTCGTATATTTAAGCTACCCCAAAAGTTTCCCCGTTATTTCATTGACCTGCAAAATTAATCTTTTAAAGAATTAATTCTGTCATTATGAAAACAAACGGGCCAACCAATTGTCTTTTCCCCCTATTTAAGAAGCGTTCATTTACCAATCTTTTCTTGCTGTTAATTTGTCTGACCGGTTTTCAGGCCGTGGCTCAGAATTATGAGACTACAGGGGCATCCACCAACTGGAACGACCCTGCAGCATGGATCTGCTCAGGAGGGGGATGTAATAGCAGACCCTTTCCGAACCGAAACGTATCCGGTTCCACCATTACCATCAACCACGATATCAATTATACGGACAACCAGCCCATCAATCTGGGCAACCGATCTACATTGATAATAAACGGTGCCAATTTTATGAACAGTAGCAACCTGAATGTTGCTGCCGGGTCACTAGTTCAGGCAAACCGGGCTTTTGTAAGCATTGGACCCGGGGTCCTGAATGTAGATGGGCGAATTGAACTTACCAACGCCATCTTTGAGAAAGATGGCAATGTTGTGAATAACAATGTAATAAGCTTAAATAATGCCTGTTATACCCTGCTTTCTGGTAACTTTAATAACTACGGCACCCTGTCTGGGGTAGGCGGCATTAAAGTACTGGCCGGGAATACCAATAATTTTGCAAGCTGGGGTGCAGATGTCCTGTACTACTATTCCGGAAACGGTACGGGCCTGCCAGGGACACCCAGTACCATAGAGGATGTTGATGTAATTTGCAACTGTGCCCTCAGTAACGTGGGGGATACAGCTCCGGTTGTGGACGCCACTGCCCGAACAACTTTTTGTTCGGACGAAACGGTTCCCGCCCTTGATACCTTTATTAGCAGTCCGACTCCTGCAGCAACCCAGCTACTCTGGAGTACCAACGGGGATCCCTTTGCAGTAAACGAACGCCTTACCCAGGCTGAAGCCGCAACCCCGGGACCCGGAACCTATTTTGGATTTTTCTTTGACGCACTGAATAATTGCGCCAGTCCTGTGGCTACATTAAGTATTTCCGTTAATACTGAACTCACTGTTGAGGTAAATAGCGAGTCTATTTATCAGGGGGAAAGTGTAACTCTTACGGCAACCCCGGCCGGGGGTAACGGGAACTACAGTTATCAGTGGAGTACTGGAGAAACCACAGAGAGCATTACAGTGAGCCCGGAGAACACTACAGAGTATACTGTTACAGTCAATGATGATTTCAATACAGTGGCAGGTACCATATGTAGCAGTTCTGCCATCAGTACAATAGCAGTAAACCCTGCCATTACGGTAGCGGTAAACAGTGCTTCCATCTACCAGGGCGAAAGTGTTACCCTTGTAGCAAGCCCTGACGGGGGCAACGGAAACTACAGTTACCTCTGGAGTAACGGGGCAGCTACTCAGAGCATTACGGTTAGCCCTGAATTGAGTACGGATTATTCGGTAACGGTTAGCGACGACTTTGTTACGACCACAGGTACGGTTTCCAGTGGAAGTGGAAGTGGTACGGTAACGGTAAACCCTACCATTACAGTAACGGTCAACAGTGCTTCGATCTACCAGGGGGAAAGCGTTACCCTTACGGCAAGCCCTGAAGGGGGCAACGGGAACTACAGTTACCTTTGGAGCAACGGAGCAGATACCCCAAGCATAACTGTGAGCCCGGAAACAACTACGGAATATACTGTAACGGTTAGTGATGATTTTGTAACCACCTCTGGAACGGTTTCCAGTGGAACTGAAACTGCTACGGTAGCTGTTAATCCTACTATTACAGTCACGGTCAACAGCGAATCGATTTGCCAGGGAGATAGCGCCACCCTTGTGGCGGTTCCTACAGGCGGGGATGGCAATTATACGTATTTATGGAGTAATGGAGCAACCACATCGAGTATTACAGTAGCTCCCGGAATCAATACAACCTATAGCGTAACGGTTCGGGACGGCTTTACAACCACTACCGGGACGGTACCCGAGGCAAGTGCAGAAAGCCAGGTAACTGTAAACAACTGCGACATAGATCCGGGATACGAATTTTTCGCCCTGAAAACCGAAAGTTGTATCGGGGCAGCCTTGCTAACGCTTTATGAGACTTACGATCCTATTTTAAAGGAATTCAATGAATTTCTCTATCGCGTTGCAGACGACCGCGTACGAATCGAAATTGTGGTGCAGGGTGATGCTGCTACATATAATAGCTTAAAAGCGACCCTTCAGGCCGATTACGGTATAAATAGCTTTATAGTATCTGAGTCTGAAGACCTGCAGACAAACCTGCGGGTACTAACGGTTGATTTTGAAATTGCGGAACTTCCTAACCTATGTAATTACCCGGAGATAAACCAGGTTTATGCCAGTATTCCTGCAGTTAACAATATTGGTCTGGTAGATAACCAGGGAGATTTTGCCCAGAATTCGGACCTGGCCCGTCTGGGTTGGTCCCTGTCAGGTACCGGACTTAAAATTGGGGTTATTTCCGATAGTTTTAATAAGTTATTGGGGTACCAGGACAATATAAATTCCGGGGATCTGCCACCAAACATAACCCTTGTAGGGGGAGATTTGACCCTAGGGGGTAGTGATGAAGGCCGAGCGATGATGCAGCTTATTCACGATGTGGCCCCCGGAGCCGAACTGTATTTCGCAACGGGCTTTGAATCCAAAGGGGATATGGCCAACAGGATTACTGCCCTGGCCGATCCACTGGGGCCTGATGTGGATTTTATAGTGGATGACATCACCTATATTAATTCTACCTATTTTAAAGATGGGGTTTTGGCGCAGGCCGTAGAAGATGCTATTGGCAATGGCGTTCAGTATTTTACCTCAGCGGGTAATTTCTCGGACCGCTCTTATGAAGCAACCTTTACCCCGGCAGCGTCACCAAATAACGATGAACACGATTTTCAGGGGCCGGGAACCTATCTGCAGCGACTCGATCTGGGAGTAGGTGTATACATTATTGGCCTGCAATGGGAAGACAATATTTATTCCCTGGATGCAGTAGGTGCCGAAGTAGACCTCGATTTCTACCTGACGGACGCCAATGGGAACAAACAATACGGCTTTAACCGGAATAACCTGGGGGCCGACCCTATAGAAATCATGCCATTTGTTGTTAAGGATTCCACTACCACTTACCTGACGGTTGAAAAAGCTGCAGGTACAGCAAACCCACGGTTTAAATATATTGTTTTCAGGGCTGGAGACAGTAATCTATTCGATGCCACCCCGGTTGCTCAGAATTCCACCGTTTTTGGGCATGCCAATACGCCTAACGTAACGGCAGTAGGTGCAGTAAGATATGATAACACACCTTATGCAGGGAACCCACTTGCAGCACAGCAGTCGTCTTCACCGGGGGGCTTGTTGGTCAATCAGGTGAACCGGCAACAGCCGACCCTGATGGCACCTACCGGAGTTAATAATACCTTTTTCGGGTTTGACTATGAAGGAGACGGTCTGCCAAACTTTTTTGGAACCTCTGCTTCGGCCCCTCTGTTAGCTGCAGGTGCAGCTCTGGTTGAAGAGGCCAAAGGTAAATTTTTGGATAACCCGGCAGACCCAGCCTTTAATACCAGAGATCTGCTAATTAATACTGCAGCCGATATGGAAACTCCGGGATGGGATCCAAAAACCGGCTTTGGTTTTGCCTATATAGATGCCGCGGTTGCTTCTTTCTCCAATGCATCTCCCAACCTCATACGGTTTAACCTGCAAAATCTGGACACCAACATTTACCAGCCCGGGGAAATTGAATTTGATCTGATCGTTGAGGGGAACTCCTTTAGCGAAGATTCCTATGTAGTATTCAGAGACTCAATTCTGCCGACTACCTTTGAAAGTGATACAACCCTGGTAGTAACGGTCCCAACCTTTGAATTTGCCAATCCGCCCATTTATGTGTTAACGCCATCCAAGACTGACGAATTTGGCAATGTTATCACAAATGGTACGGACGGGGGGAGTTCAGACACCCTGAATATTTTGGATATTCAGCCTGTAGAAGTGGTTTTGAAACCGGACAATACCTCCCGCTTTTATGCCACTCCGAACCCCGATCCCGGCTCCCTGACCTGGACGGCAACCAAAATAGACCCGGCTACGCAGTCCCCGGTTTCCCTTACACAAGCCGAAATAGATTTATTGGCCCCATCTGTAACGTTGAGCATCCCGGATGCGGTTCCAAATTCCAATGTAGGGATTTATGAAATAAGCCTCTCACTCGATGAACTGACACTGGATACCGGCCTGCAGGAAATCTATACTTTTATAATTGATCCTGGTATCCTTACGGTAGACCCTATGCCGGTAACTATCACCCCTGTAATCAGCCCTCCGGAAGGTGCAACTAGTATTGTATACGGAGATGGAGTGCCAGTGATTACCTATGATTACGCCTATGGGATACCCGGAGGCACAGGAGTTACGGTTGACGGGGCTACCACAGGTACTTTTGAAACCCAGCATGTAAACGGCCTCGGTTTTGCCAATGGCCTTGGTTTTGTAAATGGTGGCCTTGGTTTTGCCAACGGAGGCCTTGGCTTTGCCAATGGAGAGGAATTACTGATAAATGGGCTTGGCTTTGCCAATACCAGTTTTTGGGTCTCAGAATCTACCATTGCCAGTGCCACTGACTTTCTGAGTAACGGCCTGGGCTTTGCCAATGGGGAAGATGCCACAGGGCAAAAGCTAATAGACTTTGGGGTGGATCTGTTCAACCCTGTTGATATTGAAAACGAAATCATTACCACCTCCACCATTACCAACGGCCTGGGGATGGTAAGTGGCTTAGGTTTTGCCAATGGCTTAGGTTTTGCTAACGGAGGCCTTGGATTTGCCAACGGCCTTGGTTTTGCTAACAACACTGTATACGTTAACGGTCTTGGCTTTGCCAATGGCGGTCTTGGTTTTGCAAATGGTTTGGGCTTTGCCAATGGCGGTCTTGGTTTTGTTAATAGTGATGACTTTAATACCGTCCTGTCAGCATTTGAAAATTCCCTGGTCCTCTTCAATGTGGAGGATGACCTTTCAGACACGGAGCCTGGCGAGATCATATTGGTTTATCCTATTACAGTCCTTACGGGATTGGGAGCAGGACCCCAATGGGTAATACCAGGGACCATAATAGACGATAATTATGTGGTTTATTCCCAGCCTGCGCCATTTATAGTGGAAGCGGCCATGCTGCAGATAACTACAGAAGATGTAACGGCAGAGTATGGTACCCTTCCTTCAGAATACACTATTAATCAGGCGGACTTGGATCCTCAATTCAGGTACTTGGATACCTTCGGGGATGTATTTCCCAATGGGTTGACTGTTGGAGTGGATTGTACGGATTGTGGGGTTTCGGCTAGCCCTTATGTGGTGACTGCCACCTCAGGCGAAAATCCTTCAAACTATAATTTACAGTTCAATAATACGGGGCTGCTAACTGTAGAGCCCTTTGAAGTGACAGCAACTGTAGGCGACGGAACCATAACCTATGGAGATCCGGGTCCTCTGGACTTCGAAATCACCCTTAGCCGGCAAAATGACCCGGCATGGAACGGTATTTTGCCTTATTCACAAACCGTGACGGATATTTTCGGGACCTATTCATTTAGCCCCGATGATGGCTGTAATTTAGGGGAGCCTTTGATTCCGGGGACCAATGACTATGCTCTGAGTCTTGTTCCCGGGATAACGAACCCGAACTATAGTACTACAACGGTTCCAGGAACGCTTACCGTGAATCAGGCCCCCCTCGATCTTAGGGTGGAAGGTATTGCCTGGATAAACCAAGGAGATGCCACCCCCGGCAGCTTCGATTTTGTTGTGAGTGCGGCAAACAATACGATATTATGCCCTTCCGATCCGGATCCTGGTCTTAGTAACTTTACATTTACAATCTATCAAAATGGGGTTCCGGTTATCGCAAACCCACTGCCCGCAGGTACCTATCAGGTAGGTATTGAGGGAAGTGTCTCCCTGCCGGCAGGTTATGAGAATTATTACCTGCGTGAAACTACCGAGTTTGGTACCCTGGTGGTTAACCCTCTTGTAGGCTGTAATGACCGTATTACACTTTCGGATATCTGCAAAACGGATTTAGGCCCAGGAATGGTAGAAGTATGCTTCACATACGTGAATTCGACTGCATTTGACATTTACATTCCTTACGACACCCGGGAAAACCAATTCAAGGGGCGAAGCAATATTTTGGGTGGAGATACGCCTCCATCGTTGTTCCCGGCCAATACGACGGGTCAGATCTGCCTTATCACAAACGGGGACGACATTCAATGGCAGGTAATCACTCCGGGCTGTAATAGTGCCTCCAAGTCCGCTAACGGCTCCAATGCAGACCCCTGTAGTACCAGCTTTACGGCAGACCTGACGCAGATGGAGAGTAGCACACTCAATACAGAGCCTGTGGCCAACCATTACCCCAACCCGGCCTCTGACTACCTGTACCTGTTTACAGGAGATAGTGAAGCGCCCATTAACGTCTTTATTTATGACGAGGTAGGACGCCTGCTATTTAATAGGGAATATCCGGTGTATGGCCTTAGTGAAGTTTCAGTGGATATAGCCTCCCTGAAGTCCGGTATCCTTTTTGTAAGGACACAGCAGGGAACAAAAGAAGAAGTGTTCAGAATTATCAAGGAATAACACTTCCAAAATTTATATCTTAGGGAATCGGTGTTCTTAGGACCGATTCCCTTTTTTTTGTTATGAACAAAGCATTTATTCTTATCGTATTGCTGCTCTTGTCTTTTTATTCCTGCAAGGAAATACCAAATGACGGGCAGGCTTTGAAATCAGATAACTTTACAGAGACCCACCGTCCGAAATTCCATTTCACCCCGGCGGCAGCCTGGATGAATGATCCCAACGGAATGTACTACCTGGAGGGAACCTATCACCTGAGTTATCAGTACTATCCGGACAGCACCGTTTGGGGGCCTATGCACTGGGGGCATGCATCTTCCAAAGACCTGGTTTCCTGGGAAGAACAAGCGGTCATCCTGTATCCAGATTCCCTCGGTTATATATTTTCCGGATCTGCGGTAGTAGATACCCAAAACACTTCTGGTTTTGGTTCAAAGGATTCCATACCGGTAGTGGCCGCCTTTACGCACCACGACCCTGAGGGGGAACAGGCAGGGAGTCAGGATTTCCAATACCAAAGCCTGGCCTATAGTATCGATAAAGGCTATAGCTGGACCAAATACGAAGGGAACCCCGTATTGAAAAACAATACCGGAATACGGGATTTTCGGGATCCGAAACTCATTTGGCATTCCGAAACCTCTCAATGGATCATGGCCCTGGCGGTTTACGACCGGGTACAGTTCTACGGCTCGGTAAACCTGAAGCAGTGGCAGTACCTTTCTGAATTCGGGATTGAGGGGGATACCCGCCTCTGGGAATGCCCGGATCTGTTTCCGCTTAAGATTGCAGACGGCGAAGAAACCAAATGGGTTCTAATTGTATCCATACAACAGCAGGGCCCCAATGGAGGCACCGGAACTTCCTATTTTATCGGGGATTTTGACGGGACTACCTTCACTGCAGAAACCAATCAGCAGTGGCTGGATTGGGGGGCAGACAATTACGCCTTTGTAACCTGGGACAATGCCCCTTTAGACCAAAGCCGGCGTTTGGGGATTGGTTGGATGAGCAACTGGCAGTACGCACAGGAAGTCCCTACTAAAAAATGGCGCTCCGCCATGACAGTACCAAGGGAATTAACCTTGCACAGGGATGATGACCGCTATTACCTGAAGTCACTACCGGTTGAAGCATTAAGAAAATTGCGTTCGACGAAAACGAATATCCCACCCGAAGTTATAAGCAATGAAAAAGAACTGCAGGGAAATTTCCGGGTTTCCCAATCTGAGATGGAGCTGCTCATAGACCTGGATAAAACCACTTCAAACGAATTTGGCATCACCTTTTATAATGAAGAAGGGGAAGCATTGAAAGTGGCTTTTTACCCTGGCGAGAACATGATGCAAGTAGATAGGCAGCAGTCTGGCCCTGAAGGTTTTTCGGATGCTTTTTTTAAGGGCCCGCACACGGCTCCTCTGCAAATGCAGGGCGGGGTACTGGATCTTCAATTCCTTTCGGATGTAACCTCCCTGGAGCTGTTTGCCCTGGAGGGAGCTCTTAATTTTACGGATATCTTTTTTCCTTCCAGTCCCTATTCCCGTTTAAAAGTATGGTCAAAACAGGGGGATTTGGTTCTCAAAGGGGGAACCGTATACGGCCTGAACAGTTTCCGGGGATATCCCCAGCCCTGAAACTGAGAAATACCCTTATTTTCAACAACTTCCGCTTTACCGGCCTGACAATTGTCATAGCGGGCACAGGGCTTATACACTACTTTTAGTAGTGGTATGGCACAGGCGGCATTTATCAAAAACCAGATATACCTCTTTCTCAATGAGATTGGGGAACTTTCCCATTTTGCCGGTCGTTTTTTCAGGGAAGTAGGTCGCCCGCCTTTTGAAATCCGCGAGTTTTTCAGGCAGTGCTACCAAATGGGAAACCGCTCGCTAATGCTGGTACTGGTCACCTGTTTTATCATTGGAATGGTGCTTACCCTCCAATCCCGCCCCACCCTCATGGAATTCGGGGCTGAGTCCTGGATGCCGAATATGGTGGGTATTTCCATAGTCCGTGAAATAGGACCTGTTTTAACCGCCCTGATATGTGCGGGCCGAATAGCTTCCGGAATTGGTGCGGAATTGGGCTCTATGCGGGTTACTGAACAAATTGACGCCATGGAAGTTTCCGGCACCAACCCTTTTAAGTATTTGGTGGTGACCCGTATCCTGGCCACCACCCTGATGTTACCCCTTCTGGTCTTTTTTGGGGACCTTATAGCCCTTTATGGTTCCGCAATGGTTGAAAATTTTAAGGGGGCCATGAGTTATCAGTTCTATTTTGACCGGGTTTTTGAAGCCCTGTCATTCGGGGACCTTATACCGGCAACCATCAAATCCTTCTTTTTTGGGTTTGTTATTGGGCTGGTGGGTTGCTATAAGGGGTATAATTGTAAAAAAGGGACAGCAGGTGTTGGCAAGGCCGCCAATACTGCGGTGGTAACCGCTTCCCTGTTGCTGTTCTTTGTTGACTTTATGGCCGTTTTTGTTTCCGATATCTTTTATGAATTGTAAGTATGGATCAAGAATTGAAATATCGAACCGAATCAGCCGAAACCACCTCAAAGAAGGCCGTCATCGCTATTCGGAACCTGCATAAGAGTTTTGGTTCCACACAGGTACTTAAGGGGTTTAACCTTAGTCTGTACGAAGGGGAAAATCTGGTAGTGATGGGCAAATCCGGTTCCGGGAAATCCGTGATGATCAAATGCCTTATTGGCCTTATACAGGCTGATGCGGGACAGATTGAAGTACTGGGGCAGGATATTTTAAAACTCAACCGGACCGAGCTGGACCATTTGCGTTCGGATGTGGGATTCCTGTTTCAGGGCAGTGCTTTATACGATTCCATGACCGTAAGGGAGAATCTGGAATTCCCCATGCGGCGCCACCGGCAGAAGTTGGGCACATTTAAAGATACCCTGCCACTGGTGGAGGAGGCACTTGAGAATGTTGGTCTTAAACACGCAATTGACCTGATGCCGGCCGAATTGTCCGGTGGGATGAAGCGCAGGGTTGCCCTGGCCCGTACCCTTATCCTCAAGCCCAAGGTGATCCTCTATGACGAGCCTACCAGCGGCCTGGATCCGATTACCTCTAAGGAAATTATCAATCTGATGCGGAGGATTCAGCATACTTATGGTACCTCATCCTTGATAATCACGCATGATGTGGATTGTGCACGGGTCATTTCCGAAAGAATTGTGCTCCTTGTTGATGGTATTAATTATGCGGAAGGATCCTATGAAGCATTATCGGCAAGTCCGGATCCTAAAATAGAAGCATTCTTTAAAAAATAAAGAGATGAAAAACGAAACGGGTACTTATGTTAAGCTGGGACTGTTTGTAATTGCGGGAAGTATCATCTTGATGGTTGGCGCTTATATGTTGGGTAACCAACAGAATATGTTCAGCAAAACCTTTGAAATCACCACTCGTTTCAAAAATGTAAACGGCCTGCAGGAAGGGAATAATGTCCGGTTTTCAGGAATTCAGGTGGGAACCGTAAGTAAGATAGTCATGGAAAATGATACCAGTGTACGGGTCCATATGATCATTGAAGAAACCATCCGGCAGCACCTTCGTAAAAACGCCGTGGCCATGGTGGGCTCAGACGGCCTGGTGGGGAGCATGCTTATAAACATCGTTCCGGGAAAAGGTTCAGCAGCAGCAATAGCAGAAGGGGATACCATTCAGAGTTACAGCAGGATTACTACCCAGGATATGCTCACTACCCTGAATGTGACAAATGAGAATGCTGCATTATTAACTTCAGACCTTCTCAAAATTACCGGAAACCTTAAAAATGGGTCTGGGGTACTGGGCCATTTGATGAACGACAGTCTGATGGCAAAGGATCTGCGGGAAGGCCTGCACAATCTGAATGCAGCTTCACGACAGGCAGTTCATACCCTCAACCAGATGAACCGGATGATTGCAGATATGAATTTTGAAGAAAGTGCCGCTTCTCTTATCCTCAGCGATACGGTCTTTAGAAAACAAATAGAAGACATCGCAGCCAGCCTGGATAGTTCAAGCAGAGATATACGGCAATTAAGCGGAGAGTTAAAAACCCTAACGGCCAACATAAATGAAGGGGAAGGTACCCTTGGGATGATACTAAAAGATTCTTTAATGGCTGATCAGTTTCGCCACACCCTGAAATACCTGGACTCCGGGATGGTAAAGTTTGATCAGAATATGGAGGCCCTGCAACACAATTTTCTGACCCGAAGGTATTTCCGAAAAATGGCCCGTAAGGAAGCCAGGGAAAGTAATAAGCAATAAATAACCAACATAAAAAACCGCCCCGGTATGAACCCGGAGCGGTTTCCGACAGATAAAATGACTAAAAATTCAGCCCTGTCTGTGGCTTAAAAATGGTAATCGGAAGTTAAAAAAACACTGACATGCAAAATACCCCGTAACCTATCCGCCTCTTATTAGAGGAAATTACCATTTTCATCCATTTTCACTCTCAATTTTTTATCCCCGTTTTCGAGGGTAAGTTTGTATTTTTTGTCCACTCCTTTGGCTTCGTGGTAATAAACCACGTAGGCATCTTCAGTAATCGTCCATCCGGGGAACCGATCCATCACAGCTTCCTTAACAGATGTTGGAAGATTGACGTTTTTGAATCGTTCAACGGTGCGGATTATTTTACCATCCTTATTGTAGGCGGCCAAAATTTTTCCCTCAGGGATATAGAAATTGATTTGATAGTAATCATAGTCATCCTGATAATAGTCGGAATCCTTTAAATTGAAAGCAGCCACTTTCTTTTGCAGCATTTCAACGGGGATAGCAGCTGGTTCCTCAGAATTCATGCTATTCAGGTATTTGTAATTGGTAGCATAAACGGTTACCTCGGAGAGTTTTTCCGTTTTGATAATTTGTGCGACAGCAGGGCCGGTCAACCCTAAACATAACAGACCTAAAACAATTTTTTTCATGGTAATAGCATTTTACAGTTAATAATTCCCAATAATGGGCACTTATTAAAACTACCATTCAATGTGCAGTAAGACAATGACCTGTATCAGCCGCGGCAGATCATTGAGGCAGGTTACCGCAAAAGGGTATAAAATGATCCGGGTTATCCCATCGCCGGTTCCTTTCAGGTTTAGAACATGAGATTGGAATAGATCATGAATTTCAGGTCTTTGGGAAGCGAGTCCCTGATATCCTCCAGTTCCCCGAGGGATACGTATCTCCTTAAAAACATAAAGGTGAGTTGCAGGTACTTTTCTACTTCTTCGTCCTCGTCGCCAAAATCGTTGGCCGCGGCGCCTCGCTGATGCGTTCTGAGCAGTTCAATAAATTCTTCCATCCTCCTGATTTTCTGTGGGCGCCTCCTGCCGGACCATCCATTTGCATAGACGGCCTTCAGGAACATGGGGAGCTGGGCCATAAATTGAAGGGATTCCGCGAAGGGTATTATATCTCGCAGTGAATGCAGGATTGCGGAAAGCATCCGCCCTGCTTTGTCGTAATCATTACCAAGGCCCAGATGTTCTGTATAGGCTTTGATGAAGGTGTTTCCTTCTGTTGCGTACTGGTTAAAATTCAGAGACATGATCTTTGCTTTTAAATGAAACTAAAGCAAAGTTCTGTGTTTGCATCAAGGTCTGAAATGATTTGGATCATCGCCGGGACATACCGGGCACTTTTAATTCTTGGCTTCTTGCTGCTCAGCCATAATGATTTTTAATCCGGAAGAGGTGCCAATTCTGCTGGCTCCGGCAGCAATAAAGGCCCTGGCTGTTTCCAGGTCCCGAATACCTCCTGAAGCTTTTACCTGCAGGTGATTTCCAACGATTTCCTTCATGAGCCGCACGTCCCTGAGGGTTGCCCCGCCGGGCCCGAAGCCGGTAGAGGTCTTTACAAAATTCCAGCCGTGTTCAGCGGCCAGTTCACAGCAGTGAATTATTTCATCCCGCTTGAGATAAGCCGTTTCTAGAATAAGCTTTAAGCTGGCTTCAGGGGCTATGGCGCGAAGTAAAAGGAGTTCTTCCCCAATCTTTTCCCAGTGGGCAGACTTGATCCACCCCAGGTTTACAACAATGTCTAATTCCGCTGCTCCTTGTTTTAGGTAGGTTTCAGCCTCGAAGGCTTTTACAGCGGCGGGTGTAGCCCCTAATGGAAAACCACAGACCACGGCCAATAGGACCGGAGTGCCCTGCAAGAGGGATTGTGCCAGGGGCAGATAACTCCCATGGACACAAACCGCTTTAAAATTGTGTTTTATGGCTTCGGCGCACAGTTTTTCAATGTCGGAAACCGTTGCATCCGGGCGAAGGAGGGTATGATCGATAAAGGACGCAAGTGAGGTTTGACTGGAATCAGGCATGGACAAGGTTTTGTTTTATCCTAAAATAAGGAATATCGTCCATAACCGGCTACAGTTTCCTTACAAGGACTGACAGATATCATGGCAGGTGATGTTAATCAGATTTAACTTTAGATACCTTCAATATACCATGCGATGAAAAATATTTTAATCCCTACCGACTTTTCTAACAATGCCTGGCATGCCATAGCCTATACGGTTAACCTCTTTAAAGAAGAGACCTGTAACTTCTTCCTGCTGCATACCTATTCCCCGGCTTTCTACCGTCTGGATTATGTAATGGGCGGGCCTGAATTCAGTGCCATTCCAGACGTTGGGGTGGATATATCGGTTATGGGGCTTGAGAAGACTCTGGAAGACCTGAAAAAACACCACTACAACCCGAGGCATCGGTATGAAACCATTTCATCTTTCAATACACTCACGGATGAAATAGCTGAATTGGTGAATAAAAAGCAATTGGATCTTATCGCCATGGGAACCAAAGGAGCCAGCGGAGTAAAGGAATTGTTTCTGGGCTCTAATACAGTCTTTGTGATCCGTAAAGCCATAATTCCGGTAATGGCCATTCCTGAAAAGGTTAGCTATCACCCCATAAGGAACATCTTATTCCCCAGCGATTACCAAAACAGATATCGAAGGGAAGATTTGGCAGCGGTACTGCAGCTGGCCCGCATGCATGACTCAAATATCATACTATTACATGTTAAGGAGGAACCGGAGCTTAGCGATACGCAGAAAGATAACAAAGCCCATCTGGAGCGATGCATGGAAGAAATACCATACCAGACCTGTGAAGTGTCTGATGCGGATATGCCGGATGCCATCCTTAAATATATTGACGAGCACGCCATAGATTTACTGGTGATGATGAACAAGCACCACTCCTTTTTTAATCGGCTGCTTACCCGCCCCAACCTGGATCGGATCGGGTTTCATGTATCCATTCCTTTACTGGTAGTCCCGGATTCCACTGATAAAGAATAAAACAATTCCCATGAAAACAATCCTGATCCCCACAGACTTTTCAAGAAATGCCTGGAACGCCCTTTTCACGCTACTAAAGCTATTTACGCACCAGCAGGCCCGCATCCTGATACTGAATACTTACGAGCCACAACTTGCCAATCTTCTCGGCGATCGTTCCGAATTGCGACTGGGGGCTATCTATGAGTCATTGGGAAAAGAATCCCGGGAGCAGATGCAGGATTTGCTCGGGTATCTGCAGCAAAATCACCATAATCCCAGGCATCAGTTTGAGGCGATTCACCGATCAGGGGATTTGTTGCAGGCCCTTCGTGCCCTTACAAATGAGTATCCGGTTGACCTCATAGTAATGGGAACTCAGGGGGCCACAGGGGCCAAAAAGGTATTTCTGGGGAGTAATACGGTGCGCGTACTGAAAGCCATTCGCAATAAACCCCTTTTGGTCGTTCCGGAGGACTTTGATTTTCAACAATTGCGAACAGTGGTCTTCCCGACCGATTATATAAAGTATTACGAACCGTATGAAATAAGTATCCTGCTGGATTTGGTTAAAGTGTGGGATGCCAGGTTACAAATCGTATATGTGGGCTCAGAATTCAAATTGACCTCTAATCAGGAGTCTCATCAGAAATTGCTTTCAGCCAAACTAAAAGGCATCCCCCATAGCTTTGTGAACCAAAAACTAAAGGGGAGCGTAAGTGATACGATCAGAGACTACGCCGAAAACAAGGATGCAGAACTCATCGCGCTCGTTCATTATAAGCACAGTATTCTGGAGGTGTTAACGCATAACCCGGTCTCAAAAAGAATTGCTTTTGAAACCCGGATCCCGCTACTGGTCTTACCCGAATTGAAACGGGATTAGAAGAAAAGGCTTTGCAGGTTTTTTTCATTAAAGCTCAACAGAGGGATACTGCTACTGGAGGCCATGCGTTTTACAGTGTCCCGGTGGAACCATTTTTTCAGCAGTCCTTTTTGTGCCCTTTCAAGCATGGCGATCAGTCCGGCCTGGACTTGTTCGGAATACTGTTTCAGACTACCCGCCACATCGGCTGACTCCAGGACTTCAAATCTGATTTTATCGTAATTGATGCGTTTTTTGAGCATTTCTTTAAACCACTCCATTTGAGAGGCACCGGAGTATTTTTTGTCCATAGAAATATGGATGACCGTGATTTCCGCGTCAAAGGTTTTCGCAAGGGCAATAACCTTTTCAAGTGCCTTGAGGTCTTCTAGTTCAAAATCCGTGGCATAGACCAGCCTTTTAACCCCGTGCAATTCAAAACCACTGGGCACTGTCAGAACCGGGCAGGGGGCCTTTTCAATTAGTTTTTTGGCAGTACTGCCTATAAAGGTATCTTTAATCGCATTTTCACCTTTCATCCCTACAATAATCATCCTTACGTGCCAGTCTGTAGCTTTTGCAATAATGCCCGAATGAACAGACATATTCTCTACCGGGTCAATAATCAGTTCCGGTAGTTTTTTGATGTCGGACAACTGCTTTTCGCAAAAATCGGTCAGCCGCTTTCGTTCTGTGACCAGGGAATCTTTCCGAAGCTCCGGAAAAGTTTGTTCCAGCTGAGTACCCAATATGGTTGGAACATCATAGACGTGGGTGACTACCAACCTCATATTGAGCTGGCGACTTAATGACGCCGCGTATTTAAGCGCACTTTCTGAAGCTTTGGAAAAGTCGGTGGCATATAGAATTGATTTCATAATTATAAAATTTATGTTGATTAAAGGTACTTTTCGGTGGTACAATAACAAATGATTTGTATCATGCAATATGGCGGAAACTCCGAAATGGAGTTATCGAATTGTAAGAACCGAAATGTCTGAAGGCCCTTTTGCTCCTCTGTGGAATGGATTACCTTTGGTCTGACAAGCGCAGTGAACATATTATGAATAAAGCCATCTATATCGCAACCATAGAAGCCAACAGCGGGAAATCTATAGTTTCCCTGGGACTGATGCGATTACTATTGGGAAAAATGGCCCGGGTGGGCTATTTCAGGCCCATCATTAACGACTACCCCAAAGGAAAACGGGATAACCACATAGAGACGGTATTATCCTACTTTCAGATTTCTATGGATTACGAGGAAGCCTTTGCCTGTACCCGTTCCGAAGTGGTTCAGAAGAACAGCAGGAATCAGGAAGATGAGGTGCTCGACCTCATCATAAAAAAATATAAGGCCATTGAGAGCCGGTTTGATTTTGTATTGGTAGAGGGAACAGATTTCAGTGGAGAGGGGGCCATAATTGAGTGGGACATCAATGTCCTGATGGCCAAGAACCTCGGCATTCCAACAATTATTATATCCAGTGGGGTGGGGAAAACGCTTACCGAATTTGTAAATTCCCTGGTGCTGGCCTGTGATTCTTTTAAAGACAAGGGGGTTGAGGTCCTGATGGTGGTTGCCAATAAGATACAGCCTGAAAACAGGGAATTAATACTTGATAACCTGGGCAGGGAGCTTTCCGATACGGTCCTTATCGGGGCGATTCCTGTAAACCCGGTCCTGGGCAATCCGAGTGTTCGCGAAATTTCGGATGCCATTGGCGGGAAGGTGCTTTTTGGTGAAAAGCATCTGGACAACCAGGCTGGCCATTATGGAGTAGGGGCCATGCAGTTGCGGAATTACCTGACCCATCTGGAACAGGATGCCCTGGTTATTACCCCGGGTGACAGGGCCGACATCATACTGGGGGCCCTTCAGGCGAACATCTCCACCAATTATCCCAACGTTTCAGGAATAGTCCTTACCGGCGGCTTAATTCCTGAGGATACTATCATAAAACTCATTGAAGGTCTTTCCGATGTGGTACCCATCATCTCGGTTCCTGACGGCACCTTTTCGGTGACCAACGAGGTAGGGGCCATTCAACCGCAGATATACGCGGCAAACCAGCTTAAAATAGAACATTCCTTAAAGGATTTTTCCAATTATATACCAGAAGATGCCCTGGCAGAACGCCTGATCACATTCAAAGCAAACGGGATTACCCCCAGGATGTTCCAGTACAACCTGCTTAAAAAAGCTCAGGCTGAAAAAAAACATATCGTTCTCCCGGAAGGTATCGATGAACGTATTCTGCGGGCGGCCCGTGACCTGACGGTAAGCCGGGCAGTAGAATTGACCCTGCTGGGAGACCCTCAACTGATAATGCAACGGCTCAATGCGATGAGCCTTGACCTGGATCTGGAACAGGTGCATTTGGTCAATCCCAGAAGTTCAGAACATTTTGAGGCCTATGCAGAAAAACTATACGAATTGCGCAAGCATAAAAATATGGATCTGGCTACAGCCAGAGACCTGATGGCCGATGTTTCCTACTTCGGAACCATGATGGTTTTTCTCGGGCATGCCGATGGGATGGTTTCCGGAGCCATGCATACTACCCAACACACTATTCGGCCTGCATTACAGTTTGTTAAGACCCGCCCCGGGGTATCACTGGTATCTTCAGTCTTTTTTATGTGTCTTCCGGACCGTGTTACCGTATTTGGGGATTGTGCAATCAATCCGAATCCAACAGCTCCGCAACTGGCCGAAATCGCAATTTCCTCAGCAGATACGGCTATTGCATTCGGGATAGAGGCCAGGGTGGCCATGCTATCCTATTCTTCCGGGGCCTCAGGTCAGGGAATTGATGTTGACAAGGTTCGCGAGGCCACCCGTCTGGTAAAAGAGGCCAGACCTGACCTGAAGATAGAAGGCCCTATTCAGTACGATGCAGCGGTTGACCTGAAAGTAGGCAAGAGTAAACTACCCGATTCGGAAGTTGCTGGGAGGGCTACAGTTTTTGTTTTTCCGGATCTCAATACGGGAAATAATACCTATAAGGCTGTGCAAAGGGAAACCGGGGCCCTTGCCATAGGACCCATCCTCCAGGGGCTTAATAAACCGGTTAATGATCTGAGCCGCGGCTGTACTGAGGAAGATATTTTTAATACCGTGGTCATTACCGCCATCCAGGCACAGGAAGGGATATAAAAAACACTGGAATAAGCATATACCATGGGAGTACAAATACTGATACTGAATTCCGGGAGTTCATCCCTGAAATTTCAATTGATTCGAATGCCACAAGAGGAAACCGTATGCAAAGGACTGGTAGAGCGAATCGGCACGGAGAATTCCAGGTTAAGCCTGGACTATGGCGGGCAGACCTACCTGTCTGAAAAGCCTGTTAGCGATCACCGGAACGCCCTGGGAGATATTGTTGAAAACCTGCTGGCACCTGAGCCGGGGATTCTAAAGTCTCCAAATGCCATCAAAGCGGTGGGGCACAGGGTAGTCCACGGAGGGGACCGTTTTTCAGAAACTACACAAATTGATGCCGCTGTTAAAGAGGAAATCGGGAAATTAGCCCATCTGGCACCGCTGCATAACCCGCCTAACCTTTTAGGCATCGAAGTGGCGGAAGCACGTTTTCCCAATGCCCGGCAATTTGCTGTTTTCGACACGGCCTTTCATCAAAGTATCCCGCTAAAGGCCAGAAAATATGCCATTCCTTCAGCCCTGTTTGAGAAACACGGAATACAGGTATACGGGTTTCACGGTACCAGCCATCAATACGTAAGCGGTCAATTGAAACCACTATTGCCCGGGCATCACCGCCTGATCAGTCTGCACCTGGGAAACGGATGCAGTGCAACCGCCATTATAGACGGCAAAAGTGTTGACCACAGCCTCGGGTTTACGCCATCCAACGGGCTGATAATGGGATCGAGAGCCGGGGATATCGATCAGGGCGTAATTTTCTACCTGGTTTCACATTTGGGTTACCCCCTGGAGAAAGTAAAACAGATGCTCAGCAGCGAAAGCGGTATGCTGGGCCTTACAGGATATAGTGACCTGAGGGATATACAAAAGGCTGCCGCATCCGGAGATAGGGATTGCAAACTGGCCCTCGAAATGAATGCATACCGGATCAAGAAGTATATAGGTGCTTATACGGCAGTGATGAATGGGCTGGACGGCCTGGTTTTTACAGCTGGGATAGGCGAACATTCTGCTCTGTTGCGCGCCATGGTCTGTTCCGATATGGAATATCTTGGCATCCGCCTGGATGCTGAAAAAAATCAAAACCCCGGCAAGGGGATACAGGCCCTGCATCATAAAGACTCAAAAGTCAGCATATGGGTGGTGCCTACCAATGAAGAACTTCAAATTGCCAGGGAAGTTTTCCAAAAGCTGTAAGCAGATCCAGCTTCAGGGTGTTCATATGTAGACTGGTTCACCATTTCTTGGCATAGCCAAAGACCATTTTTTTAAACTCCCTGAAATCATTCAGGAATAATTCTATTTTTCCTTTTAGTTTCCGGTGTTGTTCCCTGTAGTTATAGTCAGAAATGCCAGGTTCTCTTTTATTTATTCGGCTCAGTAGTTTTTCATGCCGTATGATCTCCTCAGACAGGTACTCAAATAGCATTTTGTGGACCTGATCCATTTGTTTTAGTATTCGGGAATAGGCATTGTCCGGATAGGTTTCCACAACTCTTCCGGCCAGCAGTTTTTCAAAGAAGCGGGTTTCATCTTTCAGAAATGCGATGGTCTCCAGCCATTCTTTGCTCTCCTGGTGTAATTCCTCGAGGCCGCCCGACAGCAGGTAATCGGAACGAGACACTAATTTTTTTGTTTCCATGGTACTATTATTTATTAATTATCAAACAATTGGTCCTCAAGTGAGGCCCTCATTAGCCTGCGGGCATTTTCAATCATGTCTGAGATAAGCTTTTTTGGCAGGTTTTTTATCATTGATATTTCATCCAGATTAAAGAGCTGTTCGGTTGCCAATTCAAAAACGGAGCGGGTGTCAGCAGGCATGGCATACAAGATGCTCTTTAGAGACTCCTGAATCTTTTCCTTTCCGGGAACTGTTTCCGTAAGGGCCATTAAGTCTTCATGTGCATCATCCAGAAAGATATTCTTCAGCAGATAGTGATGGTTTTTATAGGAAAGATCATCTAATTCCTCCATCATCACCAGATCTCCGTCGCCATCGGTACTAAAAGCTTCTTCCAGGGATTCCATTTCTGCCCGGTAGTAATCATCTATATTGTCATAATTGGTTGCCTCGAAAATTTCCTCCAACTCCATCTCGTCCAGGAGTTTTTCGGCCTGTCTGAATAACCAGGGGTGGAACTCCTCCTTCCGGCTTACTTCGTCCAGATGGTCGTATACTTCTATGAACAACTGGTCGAAAAAATCATCAGGACGGTACTTGTTGTGCGATATCATTCCTTTGGCCAGTGCAAGCCTGAGGCTTCGGGTAATGTATCTTTTGACCTCGGGTAATACACGCAGTAGTTTTTCATTGAAAGCCTTTTGTGCCCCTGAGGCTTTAAGTGCTTTCAGTTCCTCCAGGCTATCCGCCACCAGATGGTGAAATGCGGCCTGGCGTTTGTCGTAAAGAAGCGTGTCTTTCATGGCAGTAGTATTTTGGACCAAAACCTAATTTCGTCAAATAAGGGCAAGAATAAAATGATCTTCATCAGCCGGGTACTTACTTCGTAAATACTATAATTCCCCTCATACGGTCTTTTTTAAGGCCGCTTAAAGAAAGGCTATTTCACATTTCTCCATAATAGTTTAATACTGTGGAAGGAGTTCCTGATAAATCTGATAAGAGCCCGGTCGGGAATGACCCAGGTCATTTCACAGAAGGACCTTCTCAACTAACTTTACTTCTAGATAATTTAGTAATCCTTTAAATCCAGAAGTCATGAAAAACGATAGCGGAACTATTTTCTTAGCATTATTAGGCGGAGCTGCAATAGGCGCTGGCCTGGGTATTTTGTATGCACCTGATGAAGGCAAGAATACCAGAAAAAAAATTAAAAACAGCATTGAGAAAACCGGACATGAAATTACCGAAAGGCTTTCTCATGCCAAAGATGAACTTACCAAGTCTGCCAAAGAAAAAAAAGAGGAATTTGAGCACAAACTGGAAGAAACTCTGAGTCATATGAGCTATAAAGCCGATGACATAATTGCAGGCCTGGAAAGGAAACTGGAAGACTTGCGTAAAAAGAATGCACAACTTCAGAAATAAGCACTATGGAGGCTCCGGCAGTAAAAGATGAGGTATTCAAGGTAGCAGAAGAGGCTCAGTCCTATATTCAATTGAGTACGGAATATATACGATTAAAAGGCTTTAAACTAAGCCTGCAATTCGTCTCCATTCTTGGAAAAATCACTATGGTAGCCCTGTTGGGATTACTCACCTTATTTTTCCTTTCTCTTTCTGCTGCCTGGGCCCTTGGAGCCTGGTCCGGTAGCCTGGTTTACGGTTTTCTATTCATAGGCGGGATTTTTGCAGTATTGACCTTTATAGGCTATCTGCTCAGAGATCGTTTGGAAAAACCATTGCTCAGGGCTTTTTCAGAACTATATTTCAAGGATCATGAATAGTCGGTTTTCAACTTTTGAGGAAATAGATAATCGCTTGAAGATAATTGACCTGCAAAGGCAGATCAGTATCGAGCATATGCGCCTTGCTATACGGGATGCAGGTGCAAACCTTTTGAAAAAGGGTCTGGTCTACAGTATTCGTCCGGCCCTGACCTCCCTGGCATTATCCTGGATGCTTAAAAAAATAAGACAAAAAATCCAGCGCATCGAAGATTAAAAGGCCTGGCCGGCAGCATTTGGTTTACTGCCCAAAGGTTGCCGCATGTGCCAGCCTTTCGGGATTTTTGATGATTATCCGGCGCGATTTCCCCATTTTGATTATACCTTCCTGCTTAAATTCAGATAGTGTCCGGATAGCTGTTTCGGTGGCTGTTCCCACCATTCCTGCGAGATCTTCCCGTGCAATATCGATGCCCTGCTGTTTATCGCCATCGATCAATCCTAATTCCTGCAGTTTTAGCAAAATATTTGCCAGGCGTTGTCTAACCGGACAATAGGCCATATTGACCAGCTGCTGCTGAACCTCAATCAGGTTCTTTGAAATCAGCTCCATGAATTTGCGGGATACTTCCCTGTTCTCAGCTATTAATTCTATAAAATCTGCCTTTGGAATAGGATAAACAACCGTGGGTTCCATCACGGTGGCCGTATGCAGATACGTCCCTTTTGGATTCAGCAGGGACAATTGGCCAAGGAAATCTCCCGATTGGAACATCCCGGTAACGAATTCCTTCCCGCCTTCTGTTGTTTTATGGGTTTTTACCAGGCCTTTATCCAGAAAGTAGAGGGAGTGGGCTGCGTCTCCTTCCATAAAGATCAGATCCCGCTTTTCATAAGACTTTTCCCTGTAGCTTTTCTCAATATGTTCTCTGTTGAGATAGGCTGAAGCCTGTTCAAGAAATTTGTTTATTCCGTTTAGATCTTTGCTGAACTCTTTCTGGAGAAAGTCGTGCCTTTTTAGCCTGGCCTCGATCGCCATCAGCAATTCCTCTTCTTCAAAAGGTTTGGTCAGATAATCATCGGCTCCCAGGTTCATTCCCTTTCGGATATCGGCTTTTTCAGTCTTTGCCGTCAGAAAAATAAAGGGGATGCTGCCGGTGTCATCTTTAGCAGACAATTGAGCCAGTACTTCATACCCGTCTGTGCCGGGCATCATGATATCACAAACAATCAGGTCCGGCATTATTTTCCGGGCCATTTTGACCCCGGATTCGCCGTCCCCACAGGTATATACTTCAAAATCCGAAAGCCGCAACAGGTCGGCTGTGTTCTCGCGGACATCGGGATTATCTTCAATGATAAGGATCTTTTTCATGGTTTGGGGCATTTATGACTGTGGGCAGATGTATGTAAAAAGTACTGCCTTTATTTAATTTACTCTTAAAGTGAACATATCCTCCCATTAAATCGAGATAATGTTTAACCAGGTGCAGGCCTAAACCAGTTCCCGGGATGTTTACTGCATTTTTTGCCCTGAAAAACCTTCTGAACAGATTGGATTGCTCCTTTTTTGGAATTCCTATGCCCCTGTCCTGAATGGCAATGATAATTTGGGAACCCCGTTTTTTAATGTGCAGGTGGATAGGACTGTTGTCATGGGAATATTTAATGGCATTCGAAATAAGATTCAACAAAACGTGCCGCATTAAATTTGGGTCCGAGTAAATGTTTAGGGTACCCATTTCACACTCTTCAATAAAGTACTGTCCTACTTTCAGGTTGCTTTCCAGTTCTTCCAGTACTGACCGGATAAGTTGTATAAGGTCAAAGTTGTATTTCTCGCACTTTATTTCCCCTTCTTCCAGACGGCTGATTGACATAAAGTCATTCAGTATTACATTCAGGTTTCGAACATTATTTTTTATTTGATTCAGGTAATGGGTTGTTTTATCTTCCTTGCCGGATTTCGCTTGTTTCCCTATAAGAATAGCAGAGGAGAGGATTGCGCTTAAGGGCGTTCGGAATTCATGGGATGCCATGCCGATAAACCGGGATTTAAGGTCATTGAGTTCCTGTTCGGTTTTCAGGGATTTAAGAAGTTCATTTTCTATGGTTTTTTGCTCGGTAATATTGCTCCAGACCAAAAGGGCCCAGTGGAAGGATTTCTCCAACTCCAAAGGCGTGGAATTCACACTGTAAATATGTCCATTTCTGCTTTGTTCAAAAGTGCGATGTTCCCCTTGAAGGGTTTTAATTACTTCATTTTTGATAAATACTTTCTGAACCTCTGTGAATCCCTTAAGGTCTTCGGGCGTTTTGCCTTTATAGTTCCATGAGGAAAGCCCAATACCGTCCAGTTCTTCTCCTTCCAGATGTTGCAGGCGGAGCTTATGATCAAAAACCATAATGACCCCTTTGGGAAAATTACGAGCGATAGCCGCAAAGAGAGTCTGGTGTGTTCGAGCTCTTTTTTCGGCTTCTCTGGCAGTCTCTATCTGGTCTTCCAGGCTCAGGTTGGTTTCCGCTAATTTTTTTACTGCAGATTCAACTTCCAGAGTCTGAACTTTTACATGTTTCTCCAGTTTTTTGGCATATGCTTCCAATTGTTCTTTGTTATCCAGAAGCATCTCCTGGGTATAGAATTTTTCAATGGCGATACTGCCCAACTGCAAAACGTCCCGGATTCGTTCCCGGGTAGGCTCGTCCGGTGCCCCGGTATTCCTCGAAAAAATACTACATGAGCCCAGGATTTCTCCCTTTGAAGAATGTATGGGGAAGGACCAGCTGGCCCTAAAACCGGTACTCAGTATGGGTTCGGCCAGCGCACCCCAAAGGGCATCTTTGGAAATGTCCTCAGAAATATAGGTCCGCCCTTCCATTGCGGCAATTTCACAGCCGCATTCTGCAAGGTCATTTGATGGTCGCCAACTCAGCAGCTTTTGCATTTTTTTTGGTATGGAAAAGGAATACCAAGGCTTCAGGTCTCCGCTATGCGGATCCTTAAGGGAAAGAATCAGGCCGGCCTGATCGATATAGCTGGAGAGAAAATCGGAAATGGAAATCCCGATTTCCTCCAGAGGTTTATCCCTGATGATCTGTTCCAGGATATTGCGGATCTGATCCTTTCTTTCAGCCTCGATGATCACGTGGCTAACTTCATTCTGAACGCCTATAAAATGCGTTACTTTTCCCTTGCGATCCGTAACCGGGGTAATGGTGAGCTCATTCCAGAACAAACTGCCGTCTTTTCGATAGTTTCGCAGGGTTTCCTGAACGGGCTTCCCGTCCTTGATTGCTCGTCTTATGCGGGCAATTGCAGGTTGCTGTCGATCTTCTCTTTGTAAGAACCTGCAGTTTTTACCAATTACCTCCTCCCGGGAATATCCTGTAATCGTTGTAAAAGCTTTATTGCAAAAGATAATAGGGTTGTCTGCAACTTCAGCATCCGATATTAGGATTCCGTTGCCAGCCGCTTCAAGCGCCCTGTTCCGTATATTCAATCCTCTTTGAACGGATTCGGACTCGGTAATATCCCGGACAATGGTAAGGATCCGATGTCTGTTTAGGGGCGCTAAACGGGCTTCGTAGTACTTGGTTTCCCCATTTTCAATGGAAAATTCAATATTCTGTGTGTGGCCTGTTTCTTTTATGTTTTTAAAGGCCTGTTTAAACAGGGTAGTGATTGCCGGAGAAAAGAGGTCGGACATGTTTTTATTGACCACGCCGGATGGATCATTTATGAAGCTGCCGGTTAGAGGAGGGTAATACTCAATGAAATCTCCTGTGTAGTTTTGAATCAGTACAGCATCTGGGATGGCATTTAGCAGGGCGGCGGTTGTCTTGGAAGGACCATCTGTACTCTCTGGAATATTTTGATTGACTTCTGGGGAGGAAAGTAAGAGCAGGTACGAGCTTGTTTTTCCGGAGTTAAATTCCTCGATTTGCATTTGACAGTTGCGGGTCTCGTTGTTTTTGCAAGTTACCTGCACCGGGCCGCTGGTTTTTACTGAACCCCCACTAAGCAGATTAGGGTCCGGAATCAGTTCTGACAAATACTTACCTGTAAGTTCTGAAGGCTTGTAGCCGGTTAGGTTTTTAACCGCCCTGTTTGCGAAGCGTATTTCAAAGGATGGGGAAAGGAACAACATGGCTTCGCCCGAGCCTTTGAAATGCCCTTTTTTACCATTTTTGCGCCCCTTTTTTCTCTTAACGGTATCCATACACGTATCTAGTTGTAGCTACTGGTTTCGGCCTTATCTGGATTCCCTCGGAAATCGGATGATCCGACCCCATAAACTCAGGGATCATTTCCATTGGCATGCATAAAAGCCATTTGAATACTAAAAACCCTGGTTCCGGTCTGTATCGTTATTAACACATTCGCCATAACTTTAAAGATAGTGAGTAGCCTGCTTAAAATTCATGATGATTATCATAATTCTGAGGAGGTGCTTATAACAAAGAGGCAGGTTAGCCCTCTGAGGAGTACAGATTACTTCTAATCGGTTATTGCAATGGTAGCATGGGTTTCACTGATCTCCTGAAAAAGTAAACTCCCGTACAACATATATGGACAACTGTAATGATAGTACGGGAGTTCGAAAAATAAGGCGACTTATCAGCCGACTTCAATTACTTTTGGAGGCCGTTTTTTGGCTTCCTCTTTTTTCAGCAAATTAAACTTGAGAATACCATTGGCATACATCGCTTTAATTGCTTCTTCTTTTACCGTTTCAGGTAATTGGAGAGATCTTTCAAAAGAAGTGTAATTAAACTCTCTGCGAGTGTAATCCTCTTCTTTTTCTTCTTTGGATACCTCTTTCTCTGCGGTAATATTCAACATGCCATCTTCAATGGTAATATTGAAATCTTTTTTAGTGAATCCGGGAGCGGCCAGTTCTATTTCAAAATGGTCATCTGTTTCTTTGATGTTCAACGCAGGCTCCATTGTTTTTCCATTCCAGAAGTCTGTTTGCATCAATCCGGTGTTCCACATTCTGTTGTCAAAGAAATCATCCATGTCAAATAAATCCCTTGTCATGAGATTTCCAAAAGGTCTTCTTTTAAATTTGATCAAGGTCATAGCTTAAGATTTTATATTAAACAACTCAGTTAGGTTTTCAATCGAAGGTAAGCAGATCATACACCCTGTGGAATGATTCAGGTCAGTTCGGATCACATGTTTTCAACGATAGGCTGGATTCTTTTAATAATACCTTACCTCTGTAGTTAGAACTGGAAGTTGGCTTCGAAAGCTAAGGGGTTGGAATTTGGCCCCGATGGTTATCGGGCTGGGTTTTGGTCCCGATATTTATCGGGATGGAATTTGTTATTTGGAATTTGACTGGATGACGCTGAAAGCGTGATCCAGTGCATCCCGCTCCTGCAAATAGAAAACCACTGCTTCGCTATCGCGAATCAGGGTATTTAATTTCCTCCCGCCATCGAAACTTCGTTTCATGCCGTCCGGAAATAAAATACCACGTCCGTGGGACGTGGTTTTCTGCTTGATGTGGGATATACTGGATTCGAACCAGTGACCTCTGCCCTGTCAAGGCAGCGCTCTAAACCAACTGAGCTAATATCCCCTTTGAAAGGGTGGCGCAAGATCGGAAAAAAATCAGAAGCACTAAAGTATCTGATTAAAAAGATTATACCAGGCCTGGCATTTATTGGCCCAAATAATCAAGGCTTCGTTCCAGTGCCATCCCGCGTGAACCTTTGATCAGGACGGCAGTACCTCCTTTCAGGGGGTTATTCTTTAAAAAAGCTGCGAATTCCTCAAAGGTCTTAAAATGGTCTGCATCTGCCCGGGTATTGAAAAAATTGGCGCCTATCAGGTAGAGAGCATCAAATGACTTGGAGGCTGCCAGCCGGGCAATAGCGTTGTGTTCCAGAGCCGCGTCCTCTCCCAGTTCAAACATATCTCCCAGAATGGCTACTTTTCGGGCAGCCTTCAGGCCTGCAAAGTGTTCCAGGGCGGCCGTCATACTGCTGGGGTTGGCGTTATAGGCGTCTAAAATAATTTCAACCCCATTTTTTTTAATGAGCTGCGAACGGTTATTCTCAGGGATATAATTTTCGATAGCTGTTTTTATGTCATCCACAGATACCCCAAAATAGGTTCCCATCCGGGCCGCGGCAGCACAATTTGAAAAGTTGTAAGACCCGCTGAGTTGTGTATTTATTGTTTCCCCTTCCATTTCAAAGGTTACAAAAGGATCCGCTTTTACAAATCGTATTTTTTCAAATTCGGGATTAGACTGGCTGAACCCTATTATTTTGGGGTAACCTTTGAGTTTCTCATGCTGAATGGGGTCATCTGCGTTAATAAAAACGTGCTTGTCGTGATATATGAGGTAATTGTAGAGTTCGCTTTTCCCTTTGATTACTCCCTGTACCCCTCCAAAACCTTCCAGGTGTGCTTTTCCGAAATTGGTGATATATCCGTAATCCGGTTGCGCCAACTGGCTCAGAAATGCTATTTCGCCCTGGTGATTGGCTCCCATCTCCACTATCGCCAGTTCTGTTTCAGGGGCAATTTGCAGCAAAGTCAGGGGTACTCCAATGTGGTTGTTGAGATTTCCTTTAGTTGCAATACATCGGAAATTCTGTTGCAGTACGGCATAAATAAGCTCCTTGGTAGTTGTTTTTCCGTTGCTTCCGGTAAGTGCAACCACCTTTGCCTTCATGGCGTTGCGGTGAAAGGTTCCGAGATCCTGTAAGGCCTTTAGGGCATCCTTTACCAGGACGATATTTTGCCCTGTTGCAAATTCTTCCTCATCCACTATGGCATAGGCTGCTCCTTTTTTAAGGGCTTCTGCAGCGAAACGATTCCCGTTGAAATTAGGACCTTTAAGTGCAAAGTAAATACAGCCATCGGAGATTTTCCGACTATCCGTACTGACTCTGGGGTGCTCTAAAAAGAGCTGGTGGAGTTCCGCAGTTTTCATGGCCATAAATATAAAAAGCTCTGACCGAATGATCAGAGCTTTTTTACAGCATTATTGCCGGTAATTTTATTTGCGGACCTTTTTGCCGCGAACAGTCTTATTTTTGGTTTTGGATTTGGATCCTACCCTGGACATGGCACATCTGAAACCTATATAATCAGTTGCCATATATTGTGGTAAGTAGCGGCGTTGTGCCGGGTCCAGCCAGTAAGCTCTGTCCCTCCAGGAACCTCCTTTGTACACCCGTACTTCATCGTTGATAAGAGTTGTACGGCTATTGCTTTTGTCGTACTGTCGGATAAGGTTTCCGGTAGAATCCCGCTGTACTTTGTGCTTGGGAGAATTGTACATGCTGCGCTGATCTTCTTCTTCGGCAAACTGATCAAAGAATCTGGAAGAGCCCGGATCTCCGTCACGATAACCGCGATTGTCACTTTCGGAGAAATTGGTTCTCAGGTAGGTTTCCTGTTCGTCAACCGGTACCATTTTGATTTCCCCCGGAAGGTTGGTTGCTACAATTTTCCCATTTGGAAGGGTATCATAAACAACTGTGTCTTCCAATATTTTAACTTTTCCATCCGAGTCAATGGCCGTTTTGGTATAGATATTACCCCTGTAGTAGTTGAAATCACTGATTTCATCATCCACTATAGGACGGTATACATCTGCCACCCATTCGGCAACATTTCCTGCCATGTCATAGAGTCCGTGGTCATTGGGCTTGTATGATTTTACCTCAGCAGTAATATCGGCCCCGTCGTCAGACCACCCGGCAATTCCTCCGTAATCTCCTTTTCCCTGCTTGAAATTGGCCAGCTGGTCTCCGCGACCAACCCTTTGCCCGTTTCGGGTATAATCGCCTTCCCATGGATATTTCTTACGTCCGCGATAGTTGTTGTATTCACGGGTTCCCACCAGCGCCTGAGCGGCGTATTCCCATTCGGTTTCGGTAGGGAGCCTGTACTCTGGCATGATGATCCCACTGCTGCGTTTTGCAAAATTGGGAACGGAATCCTTTTGAGATTTACCTCCAAGAGAATCTATTTCCCCTCCGTAAACGGCCTCGGGGCGGTTAAGATATGTTTCGGTACTGAAGGTACCTGCTATTTCTCCGTTCATAGCCCTGTACTTAACGTCGTCGGCAAGATAGCCTTCGCGTTCCAGCATGGCCTCATTAACGCGATCGGTACGCCATTCCGAGAATTGTACAGCCTGTACCCAATTGACACCTACCACAGGATATTCCGCATAGGCCGGATGGCGCAGGTAGTTATTCGTCATGGTTTCGTTAAAGCCCAGACGATTTCTCCAGACCAGAGTATCCGGAAGTGCCCCTACATAAATATTGGTGTATTTGGGGTTTTCCGGAGGATATACTTTTTTCAGATAATCGAGGTATTCGAGATACATCACATTGGTGACCTCCGTTTCGTCCATGTAAAAGGACTGTACGTGCTGCGTAGTTGGGGTGTTGTTCCAATCGTGCATTACGTCATCCTGAACCTTTCCTTTGGTAAAGGTACCTCCTTCAACGAAAACCAGGCCGGGGGCTGTTTCCTGTTCCTTAAAATCGGAATTGAATTGAAAACCGCCTTCTTTGGCATTGATCTTCCAACCGGTCGCTCTGGAGACATTCTTGGAGCCTGAAGATTTCTTACAGCTCTGAAGGCCAAGGGTTCCGGCAATAATAGCGGCTGACAATAATGCGCTGATTCGTGATTGTTTCATCTGTATTTAGGACTTAAAGTTCAAGTCAGACCGGGTTTTGACGATCTGATGGTTACTTTTTCTTTTAATTGCTTTCCGGGGTATACAACGGGTAATTTGCTATAATATTTTATCTGTAATCAAAAATTTGCTACCGATAAAATGCCCCTGATTTAAAGCGATGCGTTTCCATTGATAACGAGGAATTGACGGTTCTAGTATGGTCCGGGCTGCACTTTTTTGAATACAGGGCAGGGCAACTGATCTCACCCGGTCCCTGTAGGGAACAAAAGCAGTGGTCAGCCCTGTAAAAGAGACGGGAAGCTTTCAACTTTTCGATGAAATTCAAGCCGCTGTACATAAGATAATCTGGAAAATCCCGTTTTGCATAAAATATTAGTGCGGAAAAGCGTACTAAATCTTATTTGCATACCTTGTAAACATTGACCATTTTGAAAAGAATAATGAAAAAAATTTGGATGCTTGTACTTTTGCTGATTGCCGGACAGGCAGTGGCACAAAACAGTGAAAGGGTTATAACCACAGCAGTTCCCTTTTTGACCATTGCCTCCGATGCGCGTTCCTCGGGAATGGGGGATGTAGGGGTTGCCACTTCTGTGGATGCCTTTTCCCAGCAGTGGAACCCGGCCAAATTTGCATTTGCAGAGCGAAAGATGGGAGTTGGTATCAGTTATACCCCCTACCTGGAGAGTATTATTACCGATATCGCTCTATTAAACGGAAGCTTTTACAATAAGATCAATGAAAGGAGTGCCTTTGCCGCATCTATCCGCTACTTTACCCTTGGGGAAATAGAGCTGCGAAATACCTTTCAAGAAGACGGGACACTGGTGAAGCCTAACGAACTGGCAATTGACGGGTCTTATGCGCTTAAACTCAGTGATTTCTTTTCGATGGCCGTTGCGGGGCGTTTTATCAGCTCCAACCTGGAAATCCCGCAACTTGGCAATGCCGTGCAGGCCGGGAGTTCCTTTGCTGTGGATATTGCCGGATATTACCGCGGGCCCGAAAAAGCCTTTGAGAAGTTCGATGGTCGCTGGAGGGCTGGTTTCAACATCTCCAATCTGGGTGGCAAAATTAAATATGATGACGGCGGGCAGGAAAATTTCCTGCCAACCAACCTTGCTCTGGGTGGGGGATTTGACTTTATTTTTGACCTGGACAATGTCCTTTCGTTTACCGCAGAGATCAATAAATTATTGGTGCCTACCCCACAGGATTTTGACGGGGACGGAGACCTGGACGCCGATGATAACCAGGAGTATCAGAACATCGGATTTTTCAGTGGTGTCTTCAAATCACTGGGAGACGCCCCGGATGGGTTTTCGGAAGAATTACAGGAAATGACCTGGGCCCTTGGCGCCGAATACCTTTTCCAGGAATCATTTATGATCCGTGCGGGGTATTTCAATGAGAGTGAGGTTAAGGGATTTCGCAAATTCTTTTCATTGGGGGCCGGTTTCAAGTACAATACGGTTCAGATAGACCTCTCTTACCTCTTTTCTACAGCACAGGTTCGAAATCCGCTGGAAAACACCCTGAGGTTTTCACTGACTTTCAACATAGGGGAAGAGTTTTATAATGATTAATGATTTTATGATGACATAATAAAAGAACCTGCCATGAGCAGGTTCTTTTGTTTCTGCAGGTTTCATTGTTGTATATTTAGGTATGGAGAAACGCCACATTGGGTTTGACATTCTTGTGCACCCGGATGCTTCCGGGCTTGCCGATGCAGACAAGCAATTATTGCAGCGGGCGCGTAAGGCCCTGGAAACAGCTTATGCCCCATACTCTGGCTTTAAGGTAGGGGCTGCTGTCTTAATGGACTCCGGGGAGGTTGTCATAGGAAATAACCAGGAAAATGCTTCTTATCCGTCCGGCCTTTGCGCAGAAAGGGTGGCCGTTTTTCAGGCCGGTGCCCGCTTTCCGGGGGAGATAATCCGCAGTATTGCCATTGTTGCCAAAGCTCCGGGGAAACAACTAAGCGCTCCGGCCGCGCCCTGCGGCAATTGCAGACAATCTATTTATGAATATGAAAAAAAACAGGGCAGCCCAATAAGGCTATTGCTTCAGGCTGCGGAGGGAGCAGTATATGAATGCTCTTCCCTTTCGGATTTGCTTCCCATGGGTTTTGACAATTCCTTTCTCTGATCTATGGTTTTTTCAGACCTGAAACCCGACCGATTCCTTTCTCAAGCAATTTTTTTTCAGGAATGATTTAATGTGTATTTTTGTTTTTCCACCTTCGGGCCGGCAGATCCTGTTCTGAATCCCCGATTGAAGGACCAACTGACACAAAAATAATTGCAATGAAAAAATTCACCAAAGAGGTATATCTGAAATGGTATGAGGATATGCTGTTCTGGAGGAAATTTGAGGATAAGCTTGCGGCCGTATACATTCAGCAAAAAGTTCGGGGTTTCCTGCACCTTTATAACGGGCAGGAAGCCGTATTGGCAGGTTCACTACACGCCATGGACCTTGATAAGGACCGGATGATTACCGCGTATAGAAACCACGTACAGCCCATAGGGATGGGGGTGGATCCCCGCAAAGTTATGGCCGAATTATACGGCCGGGTTACCGGGACCTCCAAAGGTATGGGAGGTTCTATGCATATCTTTTCCAAGGAACACCGCTTTTATGGCGGGCATGGGATTGTAGGCGGTCAGATCCCCCTGGGGGCCGGGCTCGCCTTTGCAGATAAGTATTTCAAACGGGATGCGGTTACCCTTTGCTATATGGGGGATGGAGCGGTTCGGCAGGGAAGTTTACACGAGGCCTTCAACCTGGCGATGCTCTGGCAATTGCCGGTTGTTTTTATCTGTGAGAACAACGGTTATGCCATGGGAACTTCAGTAGCCCGTACTGCTCATTCTACGGAGATCTGGAAACTTGGGCTTGGATATGAAATGCCCTGTGGTCCGGTAGACGGGATGGATCCGGTTACCGTAGCTGAAGAGGTGCACAAGGCCATTGACAGGGCCAGAAAGGGTGGCGGCCCCACTTTCCTGGAAATGAAAACATATCGGTACAGAGGGCACTCCATGTCCGACGCACAGCATTATCGCACCAAAGAAGAGGTGGAAGAGTACAAGAAGATCGATCCGATTACCCAGGTAAAAGATGTGATTCTCGAGAAGAAATACGCTTCTGATGAAGAGATAAAAGAAATAGACAATAGGGTTAAAAAACTGGTGAAGGAATGTGAGGAGTTTGCGGAAAATTCAGAATTCCCTCCAGTAGAACAACTCTACGACGTGGTCTACGAACAGGAAGATTATCCATTCCTCCAACATAAATTATAAGCATAAAGGAAAATGGCAGAAGTAATAAAAATGCCCCGGCTGAGCGATACCATGGAAGAAGGTACTGTGGCAAAGTGGCTTAAGAAAGTAGGGGATAAGATAGAAGAAGGAGACATCCTGGCCGAAATAGAAACCGATAAGGCGACTATGGAATTCGAATCCTTTTACGAGGGTACGCTGCTTCACATCGGGATAGAAGAAGGTGACGGAGCTCCTGTAGACGCGCTTTTGGCTATAGTTGGGGAGGAAGGTGAAGATATTTCTTCCCTGCTCAATGGAGCCGATGCTGCTGAAAGCACCCCTGAAGCACCAGCAGCAGAAGAGGCTGAGAAGACCGATCAGGGAGAGGCTTCAAAAGAAACTAAACCCGCCGCTGAAATACCAGAGGGAGTAGAAATCGTCCGAATGCCACGCCTGAGCGATACCATGGAGGAAGGGACGGTGGCCAGTTGGCTTAAAAAAGTTGGCGATGCCGTTGAAGAAGGAGACATCCTGGCCGAGATCGAAACAGATAAAGCCACTATGGAATTTGAATCTTTCTACTCGGGAGAGCTTTTGTATATTGGAATAGGAGAAGGAGAATCTGCCCCCGTAGATGAGGTTTTGGCGGTAATTGGGCCTAAAGGAACTGATGTGGATGCTGTTCTTAATGCAGAAAGTGGTTCTTCAGCCCCGAAAGAGGAGGCTGCCGAGGCTGCTTCCCGTCCGGAGCCGGAAACAGAACAGAAAAAAGAGGAAACAGCTCCTGCTGCCGATAATCAGGGCAGTCGGATATTTGTTTCCCCACTGGCCAGGAAAATGGCAGAGGAAAAGGGAATCGACCTGAAGCAGGTTAGCGGATCCGGAGACCAGGGACGGATTGTGAAGCGGGATATTGAGAATTTCACCCCTGCTCAGCAGCCCGCAAAAACTGAAGCAGCTCCTGAGGCTGCAACTACTGCCTCGCTTCCAACACTGCCGGCAGGAGAGGAGTCAGTAGAAGAAGTTAAAAACTCTCAGATGCGCAAGGTGATTGCCAAGCGCCTGTCTGAATCAAAGTTTACAGCCCCTCACTACTATCTTACCATAGAGGTTGATATGGACCAGGCTATGGCTTCCCGTGCGCAGATCAACAACCTGCCGGATACCAAGGTTTCCTTTAACGATATGGTGGTGAAAGCCTGTGCAATGGCACTGAAAAAACACCCTCAGGTGAACACTAGCTGGAATGGGGATACTACCCGTTTCAACCAGCACGTGCACATTGGTGTGGCCGTTGCCGTTGAGGATGGCCTTGTGGTGCCTGTGTTGAAATTTACCGATCAGATGAGCCTTACCCAAATTGGGGCAGCTGTAAAAGACCTGGCTGGAAGAGCGCGGAATAAAAAGCTTACCCCGGCTGAAATGGAAGGCAGTACCTTCACGGTATCCAATTTGGGCATGTTTGGCATCCTGGAGTTTACTTCCATTATCAATCAGCCGAATTCTGCAATCCTTTCTGTAGGAGCCATTGTTGAGAAGCCCGTGGTACGTGATGGACAAATACAGGTTGGGCATACGATGACCGTAACCCTGGCCTGTGATCACCGCACTGTTGACGGGGCTACCGGAGCACAGTTTTTGCAAACGCTACGGTCCTACATGGAATACCCGGTCACCATGCTGGCATAAAGAACCAAGTGAAACGAAATACTAATAATTTCTGGCTAAGCTGTACCCTTGCATCAGGTTTACTCTTGTTGCAGGCATCCTGTGGGAGTCCGGCCAATACCACCAATCAGGCAAGCGCTTCATCCGGATCGGCTGTTTTGAGCAATCCTGCAGTTTCGGGACCTGCAAAACCGCTTGCATTCTCGGACTCAACCCGTATCGGTTCGCTTATGGGCTACCTCGCTTCCGATGAACTCAAAGGGAGGGATACAGGTTCTGAGGGTATTGAAGCCGCAGCGGGATTTATAGAAGACCAATTCCGGGAATTCGGAATAAAACCCTATTTTTCCTCCTACCGGGATACCCTTAGGAATACAAAGGAGATTGCCTACAATATTGTTGGACTCATCGAGGGAATCGATCCTGTATTGAAAAATGACTATGTGATCCTCGGGGCCCACTACGACCATATCGGGATCGTACCCCTAAAAAATGGAGATGGGATTGCCAACGGAGCCAATGATAATGCCTCCGGAACCTCCACCGTTCTGGAACTAGCAAGGTTTCTCAGCGGGCAGGGACCTCCAAAGAGGAGTATCATCATCGCCCTGTTCAGCGCAGAAGAGAGGGGATTGCTGGGCTCAAAACACCTTGCTGAAAAACTGTTGGAAAACGGGCTTTCCCTTTATACGATGCTTAATTTTGAAATGACGGGGGTACCCCTGAGAGGTAAGGACTACCAGCTGTACATTACCGGGTATGACAAATCCAACCTGGCGGAGGTCAGTAATAGATATGCAGGAGGGAAATTGGTAGGTTATCTCCCGACCGCTTCGGAATACAATCTGTTCCAGCGATCGGATAATTATTCATTTTACAAAGTTTTTAAAGTGCCTTCGCATACCTTTTCAACATTTGATTTTACCAATTTCAATTACTACCACCAACCGGGGGATGAAAATTCAGAAATGGATTTTGTCCATATGGCTGAAATGGTGAACAAATTGATTCCGGTAATCAGCGGCATTGCCTCTGCACCTGAAAATGAACTAACAGCTAACTAAATGGCGAAGATTGTAGTTACCGGATGCAGCAGGGGTATCGGATATGAACTTGTTCGACTATTGCTCAATGATGGACATGAAGTTTTGGCCTTAAGCCGAAACACAGATCCCCTGCAAAAACTGCAGCACAAGAAGTTATCATTCCGAAGTTTTGATATTACCCGGGATGCGGATATCCAGGCTGTGGCTTCCTGGCTTTCCAAAGAGTGGAAAGCAGTAGATGTCCTGGTCAATAATGCGGGCACTTTATTGAACAAACCGTTTGCGGACACGAGTTTTGAGGATTTTGAAGAAGTATACGCCGTAAATGTATTTGGGCTTGCAGCCCTTACCCGCGCACTGATCCCGCTAATGAGTTCAGAGGGCCATGTGGTAAGCATCAGTTCAATGGGCGGTGTTCAGGGGAGTGCCAAGTTTCCGGGTCTGGCAGCTTACAGCTCTAGTAAAGGAGCACTGATTACCCTGTCGGAATTGCTTGCGGAAGAATACAAAGATAAAGGGCCGGCCTTTAATGTTCTGGCTCTTGGCGCCGTTCAAACCGAAATGCTGGAAGCAGCTTTCCCGGGATATAAGGCCCCTATCAGCGCCGCTGAGATGGCAGCCTATATAATGGACTTTGCACTTAATGGACAGCGATTCTACAATGGAAAGGTTTTACAGGTAAGCAGCTCAACGCCCTGATATCACTATAAGGCAGCGCAGCTCACTAATGGGTTTGCTCTCCCCGAATCTGAATCTTAAGTAGCTGATTGACCCTGGCTTTAAATTAGTCTGATACTTTTTTAACCCGGCATCCATAATTGTATAAATTTGCGCTAATGAACAATGCATTAGAGCCTTATTTGCCGGAACAGGCGTTTGCTCCCTGTATGGAGCTGATACGCGCGGAGGCAGTTCATTTAAAGATTGTAAACAGCCGCCAAACCAGGCATGGCGATTACAGGAAGTTGCCAGACGGAACCCATTTGATTACGATCAACGCAATGGGGAACAAATATCGCTTCCTGATCACCCTTATTCATGAAATTGCGCATTTGGTGGCTTTTAAACATTTCGGACGCAATATTAAACCGCATGGGAAGGAATGGAAATATACATTTCAACAGATGATGCTCCCTTTTTTAAGGCCGGCCATTTTTCCCATGGAACTTTTACCCTTGCTGGCGCGCCATTTTAAAAATCCCAAAGCGAGCAGCAGTACCGATACGCCGCTAGCCCTGGCATTAAAGAAATACGATGCTGAGGAATTACAGGGCCATTTTGTCTTTGAAATTCCGGAAGGGAGTACTTTCAGGCTATATAATGGGAAGGTTTTTCGCAAGGGACCAAAAAAAGTAAAAAGATATCAGTGCCTCGAGCTGGCGACAGGAAGGATGTACCTTTTCCAGCCGCATGCAGAGGTTGAATTACTAAATCAATTCGGATGAATAAGAATTATTATGCCGTTATAATGGCCGGGGGAGTGGGATCCCGCTTCTGGCCGGTGAGTACTGCCGATTTTCCCAAACAATTCCACGATATGCTTGGAAGCGGGGAATCTTTATTGCAGAAAACTTTTGGCCGTCTCTCCAATTTTATACCGCCGGAAAATATTTATATCCTTACTAATGCCCGCTATACGGAACTGGTATTGCAACAACTTCCCGGGATCTCTCCGGTGCAGGTGGTTCCAGAGCCGGCTATGCGAAACACGGCTCCCTGTATTCTGTATGCCGCACTAAAAATCAGGAAATCCAATCCGGAAGCTGTTATGGTTGTGGCTCCCAGTGATCATTGGATAGAAGATGAGGAGGCTTTTAAGGCAGATGTGATTCAGTGTTTTGAAAGGAGTGCAAAGGAACCCGTTTTATGCACCCTTGGAATTCAGCCCACCTTCCCCAATACTGGATTCGGATATATTGAGTATGCAAAGGAAGCCATAGGGAAAGCAGGTTTGCAGCAGGTGGTCCAGTTTCGGGAAAAACCCGACTATCAGACTGCCAGGGGATTTTTAAAGCAAGGAAATTTTCTCTGGAATGCCGGGATTTTTATCTGGTCAGTCAATGGGATTATCAGTGCTTTTGAGAAATACCAGGCCGATCAATACGCCCTGTTTGAAAAGGGTATCCTGTTTTACAACAGCCCGGAAGAAGCAGATTTTATCGCAGAACATTACAGCCAGGCCGCCAACATTTCAATCGATTATGCCATTTTGGAGCGCTCCGATCAGGTTTTTGTGCTGCCCGCATCTTTTGACTGGAATGATCTGGGAACCTGGGGTTCTCTTTATGAGAAAGTGGAGAAAGACTCCGAAAATAATGCGAAGCTACAGGGCAATATCCTTTGCCGGGAAAGCAGCGGGAACCTGATTCGCTTACCCGCTAATAAAATTGGGGTCGTAGATGGCCTCAGGGATTATATAATAGTAGACCACGAAGGCGTACTACTTGTAATGCCTAAATCTAAAGAGCAGGAAATAAAACAACTTGTAGCCCAGGTAAAAGATCAATTTGGGGAACATTATACCTAATAATATGCAAACAAGTAACAATAAAGAGGAAAGGAATGCTGCCGCTTCCGGGCAGGACAATAGCGCTGAGGTCAAAAAGGATTTTCAGGGGCTTTTGGGCAGCAGCCGCAAGTTTATGTCCGAATTGCTGGACATCCGTAAGAATACGGACCAGGATGCCGCCAAGGCTGCCATCATTGCAGACATCCCTTTTAAAGGGCATACGGCATGGATCCTGATTTGCTCCATTTTCATCGCCTCCGTGGGCCTTAATGCCAATTCCACAGCAGTGGTGATCGGAGCCATGTTAATTTCACCCCTGATGGGTCCCATACTGGGGATTGGTCTGTCTATTGCGGTAAACGATATTGATACCCTCAGGCGGAGTTTGAAGAATTTTGCCATCATGGTGGTTTTGAGTGTCCTTACGGCCTACCTGTTTTTTGAGTTCTTTCCCCTTCGCGACGAATCTTCTGAACTGCTCGCCAGGACGGAACCGGATATCCGGGATGTACTGATCGCCTTCTTTGGTGGTCTGGCACTGGTTATTGCCAGGGCCAAAAGGGGTACCATTGCCAGCGTGATCTTCGGGGTTGCCATTGCAACAGCACTGATGCCACCACTGTGTACGGTTGGTTTTGGTCTGGCGATCAGCAACTGGGAGTATGCCCTGGGAGCCCTCTACCTGTTTACCATCAATACGATTTTTATAGCCCTGGCAACCTTTCTGGTACTTAAACTGCTGCGGTTTCCGATGGTGCGCTATGCCAATTCCAAAAAGAGGCGGTTTATCGCCCGGATCGCTTCCCTGGTGGCCGTTATGGTCATGATTCCTGCAGGCTATACTTTTTACAAGGTATTCAGGGAATCCCGCTTCCGTTCCCAGGCCAGGCAGTTAATCACCGAGACCATAGGGGTCTATCAGTTTAGCGGCACTGGGAGATATATGGAAAACCTTACCCAGATCAATTACGATGAAGATGGAAATTCGATAATTGAATTGGTTTGTATGGGAGACGACCCGATTCCACAGACTGTGATTCAAACCTGGAATGCGCAGAAGAACCAGTATTCTGAATTACAGAAAACTGAACTGAAGGTGGTACAGGGCGCCCAGGACGACAGTGAACTTAAATTCAACTACGTCAATGAGCTCTATGAAGCCAAAAAAGCTGAATTGATAAACAAAGACCAGCGCATCCGTGTCCTGGAGGAAGAATTATCCCAAATGAGCAGTCTGGCAAAAGGGATGATTCCCTTCCAGGATATCTCACAGGAAGCCCGGATTAATTATGAAAATATTGACCGCTTGAGTTTTGCATATACCCTGCAGACCGATTTTAAAAAGACAGATACCATTCCGATGTTTGAAGTTAGCTGGAAGAATGGAAACACTACTCAAAGGGAGGAAGACATGAAGAAGTTGTCCAACTGGTTGCAGGTCCGCCTCAAAAACCCTAAGATTCAGGTTCGGCAGGCAGGAGGTTAGTCTTCTTCTTCCAGATACATTTGCCGGACCTTTTTAAACAACTCTGAAGAATAGACAAAGTTGGTTATCGCTTCGTTGTCTGTTTTAAAGATTTCATTATTGGTCCCTTCCCAGGCCTTGTGGCCGTGCTGCAGGAATACAATTTTTTCTCCAATTTCCATCACAGAGTTCATGTCATGCGTATTGATCACTGTGGTGATGTCGTATTCCTGGGTAATTTCCTGAATCAGGTTATCAATAAGGATTGCCGTTCTCGGATCCAGCCCGGAATTGGGCTCGTCACAGAAGAGGTACTTGGGGTTCATTACAATGGCGCGGGCAATAGCCACCCTTTTCTGCATCCCCCCGGAAATTTCTGAAGGGTATTTTTTATGCGCATCCACAAGGTTTACCCTCTTGAGCACAAAATCTACCCGATCCTGCATTTCCGACCGGGATTGTTTGGTAAACATATCCAGCGGAAACATCACATTCCCTTCAACGGTCATAGAATCAAACAGGGCACTTCCCTGGAAAACCATCCCCATTTCCTGTCTCAAATCTCTTTTTTCTGCAGGGCTCAACTTGGAATAAATCTTTCCATCGTAGCAAATGGTTCCCTGATCCGGAGTGATGAGCCCTAGCAGGCATTTCATAAAAACGGTCTTCCCCGAACCGCTCTGCCCGATGATCAGATTGGTTTTACCCTTGTCGAAAACGGTGCTGATGCCTTTCAGGACCTGCGTTTCGCCAAATGATTTCTGTAAATCCTGTACTTCTATCATTAGCCAAGGAGTAATTGAGTGAGTATGTAATTCAGGATAATAATGACCACACTGGTCCAGACAAATGAAACTGTGGAGGCTTTCCCAACTTCCAGGGCACCCCCCTTCATATAATATCCGTGATAGGAAGGGACTGTGGCAATTACCATGGCAAACACCACAGACTTGATAAAAGAATAGGTTACATGAAAAGGGATGAAGTCTAATTGCAGGCCCTCAACAAAGTCTGCGCTGGAGCTGAAACCTCCAAAAACACCCGCTATCCAGCCTCCCAGTATACCGATATACATCGAAATGGCCACCACAAAGGGATAAAAAAGCATGGCGATGATTTTCGGGAAAACCAGGTAATTCAAAGAATTGACCCCCATGACCTCCAGGGCATCTATCTGTTCGGTTACGCGCATGGTCCCAATGCTTGAGGTGATATAAGAACCAACTTTCCCGGCCATGATAATGGAGGTAAAAGTAGGGGCAAACTCCAGAATTACGGATTGCCGGGTGGCAAAACCGATAAGGTTTCTGGGAATTAGCGGATTGCTGATATTCAATGCGGTCTGTATGGTTACAACCCCGCCAATAAAAAAGGAAATAAAGATTATGATCCCCATAGAGCCGTAGATAAGCTCATCTATCTCCTTCAGGATCAGCGATTTCATGATAGGCCATTTCGTGGGCTTTTTAAAAACTTCGCGCACCATAATGGCATAGCTGCCGATAGAGGTAAGGTAATTCATAGGGTTTTGGTAGGCTTCATCAGGGTAAAAATAAGCATATTCATATTGATTTTGTATCAGAGGGGAATCTAAAGATGGAGATTCCTTATTTTTAGGGATGTAAATCTGATCTTATGCCCGTACTTGCCCGTGTTTCCCTTTTGCCGTTTTTCCTGATGTTTGTTTTGGCAACCTCTGCAGGTGCTCAGGTCCGTATTGTTGAAAAAGGTGCAGATTGGAGCCCTACCGGATTCTCCAATCCTCCGAAATTGGTGGTAGGCATAGTGGTAGACCAGATGCGATTTGATTATCTGAGCCGTTTCTGGCAGCATTATGGAAAAGGGGGTTTCCGCAGAATTGTTGGCAAAGGATTTCTATGTAGGGACCATCATTTCAATTATGCACCTACCACTACAGGGCCGGGGCATGCTTCCATCTTTACGGGGGCAACCCCTTCCGTACATGGGGTAATTGGCAACAATTGGTTCGATAAAGACAGCGGGCAAAACGTTTACTGCGCCGGCGATCCGGAACAGCAATCCGTTGGGACCTCCGGCGGGGCAGGGCAGATGTCTCCCCACCGCATGCTTGCAACAACCATTACAGACCAGTTGCGGTTGCATTATCAGATGCGCGCCAAGGTTATTTCCATCTCCTTAAAAGACCGTGGGGCCGTACTCCCCGGCGGGCATACGGCGAATGCCGCGTACTGGTTTGAAGGGGGCACCAACGCAAAATGGATCAGCAGTACCTATTATATGGAGCAGTTGCCCGAATGGGTAGAAAAATTCAATAATTCTGATACGGGCAACCGTTACAAAAAAGTATGGGATACCGCAGGAGACATCAACACCTACCTGGAGAGCGGAGCGGATAATACTCCTTATGAAGGGATGTTCAGCGGGGAAGTAGCTGCTGTTTTCCCTCACGACCTTCCCAGTCTATGGGGGGCGAACGGGGGGTTTGACATCCTGCGCTCCACACCATATGGCAACAGTTTTACAACAGATTTTGCGCTGCAGGCCATTGAAAACGAAAAACTGGGTTTTGACCAGGTCCCTGATTTCCTTACCATCAGTTATTCCAGCACTGATTATATCGGGCATAGGTTTGGAGTGAATTCCAAAGAGGTACAGGATACTTATATACGACTCGATAAGGATCTGCATCGTTTGCTGGACTATCTCGATAAAAAAATTGGTCGGGACAACTACACTGTCTTCCTGACGGCAGATCACGGGGCCGTACAGGTGCCCGCTTATTTAGAGGACCAGAAGATACCTGGGGGATATCTCAATACAGGGGCATTTGCGAAGGATATCCGTGAATTTATGAATTATCGCTTTGGAAATACCGATATCATCAGGGGAGCTTCAAACAATCAGATTTTCTTAGATCATAAGCTTATCGATAACCTGGGGTTGACCACCGAAGGGGTCGCAGAAATACTAAGGGCAGAGTTGCTGAGTTTCGAAGGAATACAGGAAGTTTATACGGCGGGGCAGTTTATGGAGGCCGATTTAGGTGAGGGTTTTGCAGGGATTCTTCAGAATGGATTTAACCAGAAACGTTCCGGAGATATTGTAATTTTACCGGCTCCCGCCACAATCGATTATTCCCGTACGGGAAGCAGCCATGGCTCGCCCTACCCTTACGATACACATGTCCCATTGCTCTTCTACGGAAAGGGAATACGACAGGGAGAGTTACTCAGAAGAACCTACATCCCTGATATTGCACCCACACTTGCTGTATTATTGGGAATCGCATATCCGAATGGTACAACCGGGCAGGCTATTTGGGAGGTGCTAGAATAATTTTTTCCTAATTTCGGCCCACCTGTACTTACGGGCAAACCGCCCTTCATCAGGGCTTAGCAAGCGCTTTTCAGATTTCTGCCAGGCTTTAAAATAACCCCTGAAATGATGCCAGCTCAGAAAGGGTTTGCCGAGTTTCCAGCTCAATTTCAGCGAAGCGATTACGCTGATAAGCAAGCCGTACCGCAAGTTGTAAAAACTGCGTCCCTGCAGTCTACCCTGTCTGGCTGTATAGGAGCTTCCTGTTGGCCGCAAGTGCCGGACCCTGAGTTCGGGCAGGGTTTGTACCTCAAAGCCGTGGTAGCGGGCCAGTAGCGTATCTGCCGTATCCCAGCCAATATGCGGCCTGAGGCCGCCAATCGCTTCAAAACAGGCTTTGCTATAGAGTTTAAGCGGCCCCCTTACATGTCCCGCACCGGAAATTTGTTCGTACACCCAGCCCCCCTGCTTTTCGATATAAAGCAGTCCGGAACACATTCCCAGTGCCGGGTTTTTTTCAAAAGTGTTCAGGACTTTTTGAAGGTATTCCGTTGGAAGCACAATATCGGCGTCGAATTTTCCAATATATCGATAGGGTTTTGAAATATGGGACAGGCCGAAGTTAAACGTATCGACAATTTTGCCTCCGGGTTGGTGCGCAGGAGTAGATTTTTTCTGCAGTAACTGTATCCACGGATATTTTTTGCTGTACGCATCCACTATGGCTGCGGTATTATCTGTACTGTGATCATCCACAACCAGCACCTGATCCGGAAGCCTGCTTTGAGACAAGATGGAATCCAGGCATTGCGAAATCAATGCCGCTTCGTTATGAGCGGGAATAATCAGAAGCAAATCTGCGGGTGCCTTTCCATTCATCATGGAGTCCTTTCAGCGTAGATGAGGTAATATCGGGGGGTGAAATAGCGCAGGATTGGACGGACTCCGATTTTTTTTACCGGATGGGCCCATTGCATGCGGTCCTTTATTTCCCAGCCTGCTTTTTCCAGAAGCCAGTCAAACTGCCAGGCTTCGAATTCATGGAAATGACGGTCCCGGGGATCTGTTTGGGAACGGTACGCAGCAGCAAACCAAAGTTTTAGGGGTACACTGGCCAATAGTTTATTGGCCGGGAGCTCACGCAGCAGGTTAAAAGGGGCCACCAGGTGCTCAAGGATTTCGAAGGCCGTAGCCACAGGGGCATCTGAATTTCTGATGCTGCTCAGGTCCAGATCCAGGTCTTCTCCTCCGGTATTTTGGACCTCAAATCCTTCCTGGCGCATGATTTCCGAAAAAGGATTTGGTACCCCGAGGTCCAGGATTTGCTCCTCCTTCCCTATGTGTTTCTGTAAAAATTCAAGGGTGAGTCGGTAGCGTTTTTCCGGATAATGCTTATACATGGGCCTGGCAGTCTTACTGCTATTTTTTTACGAATCCTCCGCTGCAGCGTACTGCTCTATGGGCGCGCAGGTACAAATCAGATTCCTGTCCCCGTATGCGTCGTCTACTCTTCTGACGGATGGCCAGAATTTGTTTTCCATGACATAAGGGAGCGGAAAGGCTGCCTTTTCACGACTATAGGGCTGATCCCAGCTATCACTCATTACTATTTCCATGGTATGTGGAGCATTCTTGAGCAAGGGGTTCGGTTCATCCGATTCCATAATTTCCCTATGGATAGACAGCAGCGCGTCACAGAAGCGGTCCAGCTCTTCTAGGCTTTCACTTTCTGTAGGTTCTATCATCATGGTGCCTGCAACCGGGAAGGAAACCGTAGGTGCATGGAAACCGTAATCTATCAATCTTTTTGCGATGTCGGTTACTTCAATGCCATGTTTTTTAAACGGACGGCAATCAATAATCATCTCATGTGCTGCCCTTCCCTGTTCCCCGGTGTATAGAATGGGGTAGGAATCCTTAAGCCGTTCTTTGATATAGTTCGCATTGAGGATCGCAATTCGGGTTGCCTGTGTCAGGCCTTTTGAGCCCAGCATCCTGATATAGGCATAGGAAATAAGACAGGCCAGGGCACTTCCCCAGGGAGCTGCGGAAATGGCAGGGATCCCTTGTTCACCTCCGGTTTTGATCAGCGGGTTGCCCGGAAGGAAAGGTGCCAACTGCGGGGCTACGCATATAGGGCCCACTCCTGGGCCACCTCCTCCGTGCGGGATGGCAAAAGTCTTATGCAGGTTCAGGTGGCATACATCTGCACCAATAGTTGCCGGGTTGGTCAGGCCAACCTGTGCATTCATGTTTGCCCCGTCCATGTAGACCTGTCCGCCGTGGTCATGGATCAGCTGGGTCACTTTTTTAATGGTGGATTCGAATACCCCATGGGTGGAAGGATAAGTCACCATCAGGGCAGCCAGTTCTGCGCTGTTGGCGATCACCTTTTGTTCTAAATCCGCCATATCGATGTTCCCTTTTTCGTCTGTGGCCGTCACCACCACTTTCATCCCGGCCATAACAGCCGATGCCGGGTTGGTACCATGGGCAGAAGAAGGGATCAGACATATATTGCGGTGGCCTTCACCCCTGGCTTCATGATAGGCCCTGATCAGCATCAGGCCCGCATATTCCCCTTGTGCTCCGGAATTGGGTTGCAGGGAAGTTGCGGCGAAGCCCGTAATTTCGGTAAGGTCGGCCGCCAGTTTTGAGAGCATTTTCTGATACCCTTTTGCCTGCTCTACGGGAACAAAGGGGTGGATATTACCCCATTCGGGCATACTCAGGGGCAGCATTTCGGTTGCCGCATTTAACTTCATGGTGCAGGAACCCAGGGAAATCATGGAGTGGTTAAGCGCCAGGTCTTTACGCTCCAGCTTTTTCAGGTAACGCATCAGCTCGGTTTCCGAGTGGTAGCGGTTAAAAACCTCCTGTTCCATGTAAGCGGACTGGCGCTGAAGCGCTTCCGGGATGTTTGTTCCCTCAGCCCAGTCAGTAAGAACCGGAGCCGATTTCTTCATAGCGCTGGCAAATACCTCCAGGATTTGATTGATATCCTCCAGGCTGGTGGTTTCATTAAGTGAAATACAAACCTGCTCTTTGTCTGCATAGTAAAAATTAAGCTCCGCCGCCTCTGCAAGGGGCCTAAGCTTTTCCACAGGGAATGCGATGGAAACCGTATCAAAATATCCCTGCTTATCCACGGATATCCCAAGTTGGTTTAAGCCTTTTCCAAGGCTAAGGGCAGCAGCATGAATGCGGCTTGCAATATTTTTAAGGCCCCGGGGTCCGTGGTATACACCGTAGGCTCCGGCCATGACCGCCAGCAGGACCTGGGCAGTACAGATATTTGAAGTAGCCTTGTCTCTTTTAATATGTTGTTCCCGGGTTTGCAGGGCCATTCTCATGGCCGGTTTCCCATCTACATCCTTACTCATCCCGATAATTCTGCCCGGAATATTTCGTTTGTATGCCTCACGGGTTGCAAAGTAAGCCGCGTGCGGCCCTCCGTATCCCAGAGGAATCCCGAAACGCTGGCTGGTACCCACAACAACATCGGCACCAAACTCCCCGGGGGGAACCAGCAGACATAAACTCATCAGGTCTGCGGCAACTGCAACTTTGATATCCAGCGCATGTGCCTGCAAAATAAAAGCTTCCGGGTTATCCAGACTGCCATCCTTTCCGGGATATTGCAGCAAAGCCCCAAAGTAGGATTTGTCCAGGACTGTGTCATTTGCAGCACCAATAATTAATTCAATACCCAGAGGTTTGGATCGGGTTTGTAGTAATGCCAGCGTCTGAGGCAGCACCTGCCTGGAAACAAAAAATTTCAGACAATCTGATTTTTTCTGCTCTCTGCTTCGCAAATCGAAGAGCATGGTCATTGCCTCGGCTGCGGCTGTACTTTCATCTAAAAGGGAAGCATTGGCCAGCTCCATCCCGGTCAGTTCACAGACCATGGTTTGATAGTTGAGCAGGGCCTCAAGGCGTCCCTGAGCAATCTCTGCCTGATAGGGAGTATAGGCTGTGTACCATCCCGGGTTTTCTAGTATATTCCGCTTGATAACAGAAGGGGTGATACAGGCGTGATATCCAAGGCCTATGTAGGACTTATACATTTCATTTTCCCGGCCTAACTTATGGATGTGTTGCAGAAATTGGTATTCGGACATGGGAGGATCCAGGTCCATAGGGGCCTTTAAAAAGATATCCCTGGGAACGGTTTCCTCAATAAGCTGGTCCAGGTTGTCAACTCCTATTACATCCAGCATCCTGTTTAAATCATCCGGCCGGATACCCAAATGCCGGGAAGCAAATTGATCTGTTATCATAGCAGAATTTTAGAGAATCTAAAGACTGCAAAATTAGGTATTTATTCTTGGAATTACACCCCTTAATTGGGGTCGAAAATGCTAAAGTTTTTAACGAATTCCATGGCTTATAAACAGTTTGTCTACCTTTGGGAAGATGCAGTGGTTTCTGGTAATCTTTCGGCTGTATATAAAAGCGAGTATTCATGCGGCACTGGCCCTCACTGCCCTGATAGCAGTCACTGAGATGGTCTTTCATGTTCCAGTAGCTCCCGCTTATTACGCACTTGTTTTCTTCGGGGGGATTGCCGGTTATAACGCCATCAAATATGGGGTGGAACCCTGGAAACATCGCTGGGATTTTCGCGGCGGGCATGCTTTGCTTGGTATTTTTAGCCTCTGTAGCTTGGGGGTAGCATTTATTCAGCTCTTTTATTTGCCTTTGGATACCGTGATCCTTTTGGGTTGCTGCGTGGTCCTTGTTTTATTCTACAGCACCCCTGTTCGGCCAGGGGTTCGCAACTTGCGAAGCTTCGGTATTTTAAAGGTTATCTGGGTATCATTGGTTTGGACCCTCCTAAGCGTCTGCATTCCCCTTTGGGAAACAGCTGTATTAGGACAACGGGACTTCTGGCTGGAAACCCTGCAGCGGTTCCTTTGGATCATTATCCTTATGTTGCCTTTTGAAATTCGCGATATGAAGCTGGATCCCCTTTCTCTTCGAACCATTCCCCAGCGGATAGGAGAGCGTAATACGCTGCTAGTGGGCTACTTCCTTACCCTTTGTTTTTATGGTTTGGGCTTCTTAAAAGAAAACCCGGAGAGCCTGGATGGCTATGGAAAAACCATTGCCCTGGTATTGCTCAGTGTCGGTTTATGGGGTAGTTCCTTGCCACAGAGAAGGTATTACGCCTCCTTTGGGATTGAAAGTATCCCCATTCTGGTTTTCCTTTCAATGTACATCATAGAATACCTAAGATAAGTGACCCTTAGCCTTTGAGATCCCTTAAAAGACGTCGCTTCATCTCAGCCTTTTCCCTTTCGGGAAGTGCCCTGAGATGGGCCTGCTTGCAGAGGTTGGTAAGTTGTTTGTTTTTTGAAGAGAACCCGGCACAGGTTTTACAAATCAGTAAATGCAAACCCAACTGGATTCGTTCCAGAAAGCCCGCTTCCCTGTATTGGCTCTTGTTGCAAATATTTGCAGCTTTCTCACATGTTATCATCTGCCTATTTTTTAAACCAATCCTGGTTGAGGCAACCCATTAAGGCTGTTCGCGCCCTGTGGATCATCACCCAGAGATTAGACGGGTTTATCCCCATTTCATTACAAATGTCTTCCGTGCTTAGTCCCTTAATAGTTTTCAGGGTAAATACTTTGGCCTGTTTTTCAGGTAGCTGGGAGATACAATTTTGGATTGCCAGTCCCAATTCTTCATTTTCAAGGCTGTCGTTTTCTCTTATGCTGTCAGGGTCTGCTACCTGCTGTTCCAGCCAGTCTCCTTCTAAATCGGTCTGACTACTGTAAGACATCTTTACCTCAGCCCTGCCTTTGGCAGTATTTGATTTGCGATAATGGTCTATCACCTTTCGTTTCAGAATAGCAATAAGCCAGGTCCTTTCAGAGGCATTTCCCTTGAAATTTGAAGCCGCCTTTAAGCCGGCAATAAAGGTTTCCTGTACCAGGTCCCTGGCAGTTTCCGAATCACTGATCCGCGTGGCCGCATAGTTAAAAAGGTAGTCTGCATAGCGGTCTACCCAGTTTTCCGGTGTCAATTGTGGTTTATCCCTATCCATATAGATTGATCAAAAATACCCTAAATTTGGGGGATAACCTATACCAATTAGTGCGATGGAAAAATCAGCAATCAAATCCGCATTCAGCGTTCCTTGCCTCCTCTTACTTTTTATTTTAACAGGATGCACCCCCGAAAAGCAAATGCCCATAACAGAATTCTCTTCTGATAAGATGGAAGCAAACGCTGTCCTTGTGGATGTCCGGACTCCTGAGGAATTCGAACAGGGCCATCTCCCAGGGGCCATCAATATCGATTGGCTGGCAGCTGATTTTAAAGACCATTGGGCCGAGATGGATCCCTCCAAAAAAGTCTACCTGTATTGCCAGAAAGGGGGACGCAGTGCCCGTGCGGCAGCTGCCCTGGACTCCCTGGGTTTTAAGGTGGTCGACCTTACGGGAGGCTATGAAGCTTTCGCTGCTGCGAAAAAATAATTAATATCGCTTCAGAAATTTCAGTGGGTTTCCAGCAGGCCGGCCCTCTCCAGTAATGCCTGTATATCGGGTTCCCTGCCCCTGAAGCGCTTGTACAACTCCATAGGGTCTTCTGTTCCGCCCCGGCTCAGGATGTGTTCCCTGAAGAGGGATGCAATTTTAGCGTTGAATATTCCTTTTTCCTTAAACAATGCAAAGGCGTCTGCATCGAGGACCTCTGCCCATTTATAGCTGTAGTAGCCTGAAGAATAGCCCCCCTGGAAAATATGGGAGAAAGACGTGCTCATGCAGGTAGCCGGGTGGTCTGGAAAAAGCTGGGTTTTTCCGAATGCCGCTTGTTCGTATTGCTTTACATCTCTAATCTCCGATGGGTCGGACCCATGCCAGGCCATATCCAGCAGCCCAAAACTGATTTGCCGGACCGTGGCCATTCCTTCCTGGAAATTGGCACTGGCTTTTATTTTTTCCACCAGGGCATCGGGAATGAGCTCCCCGGATTGGTAGTGCTTGGCAAAGAGTTTCAGGGCATCGGGTTCGTAACACCAATTTTCCATTATCTGACTGGGAAGTTCCACAAAATCCCAGTATACGGAAGTCCCCGAAAGACCGGGATAGGTTGTATTGGCCAGCATGCCGTGCAAAGCATGGCCAAACTCGTGAAATAAGGTGGTTACCTCATTAAAGGTGAGCAGGGAAGGGGTATTCCCATTAGGCCTGCTAAAATTGCACACAATGGAGATATGTGGCCGCTCTTCCGCTCCATTCCTGCAAAATTGGGGTTTGTATGAGGTCATCCAGGCACCGCCCCGCTTACCCGGACGGGGGTGAAAATCTGCATAAAAAAGGGAAATAAAGTTGTTCTCCTGGTCAAATACCCTGAAAACACGAACCTCTTTATGGTATTTGTCTACTTCCCGGGCCTCCTGAAAGCGAAGCCCGAACAGTTTCCCGGCAACCGTAAAAACACCTTCCAAAACACTTTCCAGAGGAAAGTAGGGTTTCAAGATTTCGTCATCGAGGGCGTGCTTTTGCTGCTTTAATTTTTCTGAATAATAGGCGTTGTCCCATTTTTGTAATTCGGATATGCCATCGGTTTCCTCTGCAAATTCCTTAAGTTCCGCCAAATCGCGCTTGGCGGCAGGCAGCGCTTTTTCCAGCAACTCTTTAAGGAAATCCTGGACCGTTTCCGGGGATTTGGCCATGCGCTCCGCCAACACAAAGTGGGCATGACTTTCAAAACCGAGCAGCTTTGCCCGCCGGTGGCGAAGGCCGGCTATTTTCAATACAATTTCCCGGTTATCGAGCTGGTCTCCATGAAACCCTTTGCTGCCAAAGGCCAGCGCCATTTTTTTGCGGAGTTCCCGCCTGGCGGAATATTTCATAAAAGGAATATAGCTGGGATAGTCCAGGGTAAATACCCATCCCTTTTTATTGCGCTCCTTGGCCAGTGCGGCTGCTTGCTCCCTGATGGCTTCGGGCAATCCTTCCAGCTCCTTTGCATCCTCAAGTAGTAATTCAAATCGATTGGTTTCCTCCAGGACGTGTTCGCCAAATGTCAATTTCAGTTTGGAGAGTTCTGCATCTATCTTTCGCAATTCCGCTTTGTCATCTTCTCCCAGAAGGGCCCCGTTCCGCTGGAAATGCCTGTATTTTTTATCCAGGAGCATCTGTTCTTCCGGATTTAGCTCCAGGCTGGCTCTCTGGTCATAAACAGCCTTTACACGCTGGAAAAGTTCCTGGTTCAGCGTGATGTCATTGCTGAATTCCGATAGCATAGGGGAGATTTCCTGTGCCAGGGCCTGGATTTCCGGATTGGTTTCAGCCGAATTCAAATTGTAGAAAATACTGCTGATCCTATCCAGTTGGTACCCCGAATAATCCAGGGCTGCAACGGTATTTTCAAAGGCAGGTGCTTCCGGATTTTGGGTGATTGCGTCAATTTCCAGCCGGGCCGTTTCAATGGCAGCCTCAAAAGCTGGTTTGAAATCACTGGTTTTTATTGCGGAAAATGGGCTCAGGTCGAATGCATCCAGCAAAGGATTCTTCATGGATCAGAAAAATTTTTAAGTTATCGATTGTTTTGGATTTCCCTGTATTAACGGTTGTACTTGTTGCGTACTTCAGTGGCTCCTTTTTCCACCTTGTCTTTCAGGGATTCTTTGTATTTCAGGATACGATTCAGAATTTCATCGTCTGCGCTTCCGAGGATTTGCGCCGCAAGGATGCCGGCATTTTTGGCCCCATTAAGGGCCACAGTTGCTACAGGCACTCCTCCGGGCATCTGCAAAATGGAAAGTACAGAATCCCAGCCGTCTATGGAGTTACTGCTTTTGACCGGCACACCTATTACGGGTAATGGGGAATAAGAGGCAACCATTCCGGGGAGGTGGGCGGCGCCACCAGCGCCTGCAATGATTACAGAAATCCCCCTTTTATGGGCATTTTGTCCAAAGTCCGCCAGCTTTTCCGGGGTGCGGTGGGCAGAGACAATATCCACTTCTGTCTGGATTTCCAATGTATTGAGGATGTCAATGGCTTCCTGCATAACGGGAAGGTCACTGGTGCTTCCCATGATTATTGCTACTTTACTCATTAATCAGGGTGTTAGAAATTACTTTAATCTGCTCTTTAACCAAGGCGGCTGTTTTTCGCGCCTCCTCAATGGAGGGATCCACAATGGTTACATGGCCCATTTTGCGAAAAGGACGGGTCTCCCTTTTTCCATAAATATGGGGAGTGACTCCCTTTAGTCCCAATATTTTATCAATGTTTTCATACTCTACATCGCCCTTATATCCTTCTTCTCCCACAAGGTTTACCATCACTGCAGCAACTTTGCTATCCGTTTCCCCAAGGGGCAGGCCAAGTACGGCCCGCAGATGCTGTTCGAACTGGTTGGTATAACTTCCTTCAATGGAATAATGGCCGCTGTTGTGGGGCCTTGGGGCCACTTCGTTAACCAGTATCTGATCATCCTGTGTTTGAAAAAGCTCCACAGCAAGCAAGCCAACGTGTTTGAGCTCATCTGAAACTTTCAGGGCAACAGCCCTTGCTTTTTGGGCAATAGTATCCGGGATACGTGCAGGACAAAGCACATACTCCACCTGATTGGCTTCCGGGTGAAATTCCATTTCAACCACCGGATAGGACTTTACTTCCCCATTCGCGCTTCGGGCAACAATTACCGCTAGTTCCCTTTTAAAAGGGATCAGGGTTTCGGCAATACATTCCACATTGGGCAGGCCTTTTAGGTCATCCAGGGTCCGTACAACTTTCACACCCTGCCCATCGTATCCGAACTGGGCGCTTTTCCAAACCAATGGCATAGACAACCCGCCGTTGGCCAGGCTGTCCCTGATCTCACTGGTATAAGCAAAGCGACTGAAATCTGCTGTAGGGATGCCATGGTCTATGTAGAACAATTTCTGGCTGGCTTTGTTCTGAATAATGCGAAGGCTCCTGGCCGATGGGTAAACCTTTTTGCCCTGCTCTGCCAAATCTTCCAGGGCCTGGACATTTACATTCTCAATTTCTATAGTTAAAAGGTCCACATCCCTTCCAAATTCCATTACCGTCTCGTAATCCATCAGATCCCCGGTTTCAAAACGATTGGCCGCCAGCCTGGCCGGAGCAGCAGGGGAAGGATCAATAACCTTTGTCTGTATATCCCATTTACGGGTTTCGTACAACAACATTTTACCCAGCTGTCCTCCTCCGAGTATTCCAAGCGTAAAATCTGACGAAAAAAAACTCATATGGCTGTCTGTCCTTTTCTTTTTTTGGTGTTATTTCTCAGGTCAGACAAAAATACGCTTAATTCTTAGAAAGCTCAGGAAGCCGGCTCAAAAAGAGAAATCAAAACACTATATTCGCGTTTTGAGCGAGGATGAAAGATTCAGTAACCCTTCACGGCAAAAAATTCACGGCTTTCCTTTCTGAAAAGGAGATATTACTGGCCGTGCAAAAAATCGCAGATGATATCGCCAGGGATTATAAAGATGAAGTTCCCATTTTCGTTGGCGTACTGAACGGTGCCTTTATGTTTGCCTCAGACTTTCTCAAGTGCTATCCTTATCCTTGTGAGGTATCTTTTGTAAAGCTCAGTTCCTACCGGGGGCTCACCTCAACGGGGATAGTAGAAACCCTGCTGGACCTGCCTGAGCAGGTTGAAGGCCGGCATGTGATTATCCTGGAAGACATTGTAGATACCGGAAGGACGCTACAGGAACTGGTACATATGTTCGCCAACAAGAACGTAAAAGACTTTAAGATTGCCTCCCTTTTTTACAAATCGGAGATTTATAATGGAGAGTACCCCATTGATTATTTCGGAATCGAAATCCCGGATAAATTTATTGTAGGATATGGTCTGGATTACAGGGAACAGGGCAGAAACCTGCGTAACGTATATCAACTTAAGAAACAACCCATGATAAATTTAGTCTTATTCGGAAAACCTGGGGCCGGAAAAGGAACCCAGGCTGCCTTTCTGAAGGAGCGTTATGGCTTAAAGCACATTTCCACAGGGGATGTGTTTCGTTACAACATCAAAAATGGAACTGAATTGGGCAAGCTGGCTCAATCCTACATGGATAAAGGCGATCTGGTACCGGATGAGGTAACCATACGGATGCTGCAGGACGAGGTTGAAAAGGCAACTGAGGCTTCCGGTTTTATTTTTGACGGCTTTCCAAGAACCACGGCTCAGGCAGAAGCGCTCGACAATTTTCTGGAGAGTAAGGAAATGTCTATAGATGCAACCATTGCACTTGAGGCTGATGACGAAGTCCTGATTGAGCGTTTGCTGGAAAGGGGAAAAGTGTCAGGAAGGGCAGACGATCAGGATGCCGGTAAAATAAGGAACCGCTTTGAGGAATACAATGCCAAAACAGCCCCGCTGAAAGCATACTACCAGCAGCAGGGTAAATTTCACAGTGTAAATGGTATTGGGGAGATACAGGAAATTACCCGAAGGCTGTCCGCGGTAATCGATCAACTCTGAGGCATATTCCGGAATTATCCAAAGCCCAAAATTTTAACCCATGACAGAAGGAAATTTTGTCGACTATGTTAAGGTCCATCTCAGTTCGGGAAACGGGGGCAAGGGCTCTGCGCATTTACGCCGGGAAAAATATGTTGCCAAGGGCGGGCCTGACGGAGGAGACGGCGGTCGCGGCGGGCATGTGATCCTTAAGGGCAACAAAAACCTGTGGACCTTGCTGAACTTCAAATTTAAAAGGCATTTTAAAGCCGGCCATGGGGAGCATGGCGGCAAACAGCGCAGTACCGGAGCCGACGGAGAAGACGTATATCTGGAAGTCCCACTGGGGACGGTTGCCAAGGACACCGTTACAGGAGAGACCATCTGTGAAATTACCGAGGACGGGCAGGAAGAAATCCTGGTTCAGGGAGGAATGGGCGGCAGGGGCAACTGGCATTTTAAATCTGCCACCAACCAGACCCCCCGTTACGCACAGCCCGGGATAACGGGAGCGGAAAAAGACATTATCCTGGAACTGAAGGTTTTGGCAGACGTGGGCCTGGTAGGCTTTCCCAACGCTGGAAAATCTACCCTTTTATCCGTCTTAACGGCAGCAAAGCCCAAGATAGCCGATTATGAATTCACCACCCTGAAGCCCAATCTTGGGATCGTTCAATACAGGGATTTTCAAAGTTTCGTAATCGCAGATATCCCGGGAATAATTGAAGGGGCATCTGAGGGCAAGGGACTGGGCCATTATTTTCTGAGGCATATAGAGCGCAATGCCACCCTTTTATTCCTTGTCCCGGCCGATTCTGCAGATATTTCCGCTGAATATAACATACTGCTGGAAGAACTGCGTAAGTACAACCCCGAATTGCTCGATAAACGTCGTTTGCTGGCAATTTCAAAATGCGATATGCTTGACGAGGAATTGATTTCCGAGATGGACACTTTGCTTAAAGAGGAACTAACAGACATTCCGTTTATGTTCATTTCTTCCGTTTCGGGGCTGGGTATTGAACGGCTCAAGGATCAGCTATGGAAGCTGTTAAACGAATAAGTGCCCCTACTTTTTTAAAACCTCTCCTTTATCCGTATTTTTAATAAAAGAATTATTGTGAAGCGGCTCTGCGCCATTACGATTTTATTACTGATTACGGGTTGTGCGGGTATTCGGGTGAATTACGACTACGACCCGCAAATCTCCTTTGAGGGGTACAACACTTTTGGCTTTTACCCGGAACTGAACTCCGGGCTTGGCGAACTGGATGAGCGCCGGCTTCTTGAGGCTACAAACCAGGCCTTGAATTCGAAGGGTTTTAAGTTTTCGGAAGAGCCCGATTTTTTGATCAATATCAGCAGTGTCCTGGTTGAGTCCCCGCCTTCCAGCAATATAGGAATAGGCATGGGGGGCGGCGGACGCAATGTTGGAGGAGGAATTTCCATCGGGGTTCCCGTCTCAGGACCCGCACTGCAATATCAAATCACTTTTGATTTGCTGGACCGCCAGCGCGATGCTTTAATATGGCAGGCTTTCTGTAGTGTAAAAATTGACGATACGCTCGAGCCAGAGGCCCGTGTGGCCCGTTTCAATGACATTTCCCAAAAAGTTTTTTCTGCTTTTCCACCCGGGAATTGATACCTTAAAAAGCTAATAATACCGTTCAGGCCGCAGATTTACCGCTTATCATAATTCGGATTGTCACATTGGACTGTATCCTTATTTTAGTTCTTATCAGGTTGTAACAATTTGTTTGTTTCCAACACTGATATATATACAATCAATAAATCTAAAATCAACAAAGACATGAAAATCAAAAATCGAATCTATGTTTTCTTTCTTTGTGCGGCGGTAACTTTCTTTACCGGAGCCAGCCTTATAGCCCAGGACCTTAGCGGGGCCTGGAAAGGCAATCTTAACGTACAGGGAACGGAATTGCCACTGGTCTTCCATCTGACTAAGGAGGCAGACAGCTATACTGCAACAATGGACAGCCCATCACAGGGAGCAACCGGAATCCCCATGGATAATGTAGCCTTTGAAGCGGGTCAGCTTACCCTGGAAATGCGGGCCGCAGGGATTAAGTATGTAGGCATGGTGTCTGAGGGCACACTTAATGGAACCTTTTATCAGGCCGGTATGGAACTGCCCCTGGAACTCAAAAAAACGGAGATAAGCATCCCGGGCAATCCGGAACTTGTGAGTTCCGAGGAAGATCTGCAAAAACTAATGGCAGAAGATACCGGAGATTACCGTTACTCGGTTGAAGACTACTTTGCCAGGCCAAAAGCCTCAACCTTTCGTTTTTCCCCTGACGGGAAATACCTCTCATACCGGGAAAAGGATGCTGAGGGGAAAAGGCATGTAATGGTAAAAGAAGTCAGTAGCGGGCAGGTTACCCGGGCTATTGAGGAAAAAGAGGAACTGGTTCGTGGCTACGGCTGGGTAAATAACAGTCGTCTTGTCTATGCCATGGACAATGGGGGCGATGAGAATTATCACATCTACGCTGTAGATATTGATGGTTCCGGCCTGAAAGATCTCACACCCTTTGACGGCGTACAGGCCAGTATACTTGAGCTGGTTAAGGAAGATAAGGACCATATTATTATATCGCTTAATAAAAACAACCCGCAGGTGTTTGAACCTTACAGGGTTAACGTCAATACTGGTGCCATTGAGCAGCTCTTTGCAAACGAAGACCCTGCTAACCCTATTGCCGGATATAATTTTGACAAGGACGGGGTGCTTAGAAGCTACACCAAGATTCGGGACGGGGTAGAACAGGATATCTATTATGCCTCCGATTCTGACGCTTTTAAGTTATTAAAGAGCCTGAACTGGAAAGATGCATTTGCCATCCTGGAATTTAATTATGCCACGGACTATCCGCACGATGCCTATGTGATTTCCAATCTGGATTCTGACAAGGCTGAAATTATCCTGTATGACCTGAAGAAAAATGAACAGATACGCTCCCTGTTCTCAAATAAGAAATACGATGTTTCCGGGATGGGGACATCCCGTAAGCGGAACTGGGAACTGGATTACTTTACCTATGAAGGAGAAAAAAATGAAATTGTACCTGTAAGCGATACGTATAAAAAGCTGCACAAACGCCTCAGTGCTGCTTTTAAGGGAAAACAATACAGTATCGCGGATGCCACCGACGAGGAAGACCGATTGCTGGTTTTCGTTCAGAGCGATCGATTGTATGGCGCTTATTATTCCTACGATGTGGCAACAGACCAGATCAGTGAACTCTATAACCTGATGCCACAGCTGAAAGAGGAAGATATGGCCGAAATGCGCCCGATCACTTTTAAGAGTAGGGATGGGCTTACCTTGCATGGATATATTACGCTTCCCAAAGCCGCTTTGCAGGGACAAAAAGTTCCCGTAATTGTAAACCCCCATGGGGGTCCGCAGGGAATCCGGGATTCCTGGGGCTTCAATCCTGAAGCGCAATTATTCGCCAGCAGGGGCTATGCAACCCTGCAGGTCAACTTTCGTATATCCGGAGGTTATGGAAAGGAATTCCTGGAATCCGGGTTCAAGCAAATTGGTCGCAAAGCCATGGATGACGTTGAAGATGGCCTTCAATATGTGATTGAAGAGGGCTGGGTAAACAAGGATAAGGCTGCTATTTACGGCGGAAGTCATGGCGGATATGCGGTGCTCAGGGGGCTTACCAAAACTCCGGACCTGTATGCCTGTGGAGTGGATTACGTTGGGGTTTCCAACCTTTTTACCTTTATGAAGACCATCCCGCCCTACTGGAAACCATATTTGAAGATCATCAAAGAGATCTGGTATGATGAAGATATCCCTGAGGAAAAAGCCATTATGGAGGAAGTCTCCCCGGTATATCAGATAGATAAAATTGAAAAGCCGCTTTTTGTAGTGCAGGGGGCAAACGATCCCAGGGTCAATATTGACGAATCGGATCAGATTGTACAGGCACTCAGGGCTAAAGGAGTAGATGTTCCCTATATGGTGAAATACGATGAAGGCCACGGTTTTGGGAAAGAAGAGAACCGCATAGAGCTGTATAAAGCAATGATGGGCTTTTTCTCCAAACACCTGGGCCAGCAGGAAATACCGACCCCGATTAAGGGTTAATTCAACTGACAACAGTCTTTAAAAGGGAGCCGGAGGGCTCCCTTTTTTATTTCGGCCGGCTTACGCTACCGTTCAGTAAGCCTATATGACCATTGGTCATAAAAACCTTTTTATCGACTAATTGTCTCAGTATTTTTGGGGTATACAATCAACAGAACCATTAAAATAGAAAATTATGTTAGTAATCATAAAATTTGTAGTCGCACTGGTTTTAACTGTGCTGTTTTAGAATTAACTGCTTAGCATTAAATAGATAATCATGCAAAAATTACAATTGAGATTTGTTTTAATTACCCTGGGGGTTTTAGCTATCTCAGCGGTTTTAGGTTATCTGGTTGGTCAGGGCTTGTATACTATCTTCAATTAATAAAACGTTTTATATGAGAATAGTAAAAACATACAATTCAATGAGGCTTATTCAAAATATCTTACAGATATCCCTTGAACCCGGTTGGGGCCTGAGGAAAGTTTTATTGGTATCTGTTACACTCCTTCTTGTTTATCTCTACGGAAGGATGTTCTTATGGCTGGCATACATATAAAAGGTGTCAAAGACTTACTTTTGCAGCCAATGGAAATAACAGAAAAGAATCGAAACCGTATTTTCTGGGGTTTGCAGCTACTGGGCTGGGGGTCCATTAATCTTCTTTCCGTACTTTTCCTGGGGAAACTTTCCAATGCCTTTATCATCTTTTCTGTTGTTACCGGTACGCTTATCGGGGTGGGCACGACTTCCCTTTTGCGCTATTATCTGCGGGCCAGGATTCATTATGATGACTTTGGATTAAAGGAAGTCCTACGCATAGGATTAGCTACATTAATTACCTCAGCTATCTTTGGTATGCTAAACCTGGCCCTGGGCTATATATATGTGAAATTCGGTCCTGCACTAAACGAACTGGACGTGGAAATCCTGAAAACCTTTGAAAGCCCCTGGCTCCTTGTAATCAATTCCCTTTTTCTCATTTCTGGATGGGTCATTTGTTATCTGGTCATCAAGCTGCTTTTAAAGATCAACAGAGACCGGATGGAACGGCTGGAACTGAATGCCAGCCTGAAACAGGCCCAACTCAACACCCTTAAAGGACAGATCAATCCGCATTTTATGTTCAATAGCCTGAACAATATACGCGGGCTCATGCTGGAAGACGTTGCCAAAGCCCGGGAGATGCTCACTAAACTTTCGGAGATGCTTCGCTACTCCCTCAGCATGAATAACGTAAACGCCATTTCGCTCAGGGAAGAATTGGAAATGGTCGATAATTATATAGAACTTTCTAAAATTCAGCTGGAGGACCGCCTGAAATTTAACAAACTGGTTGAGCAAACTACTTTGGACAGGCAAATTCCTCCCATGATTGTGCAGTTGCTGGTGGAAAATGCCGTAAAACATGGAATCTCCACCTTAAAGGCCGGGGGGACCATCACCCTTAATATCGATGAATTAAGCGATTCACTGCGGATTGAAGTGCGCAATACCGGCAGCCTGAAGATTTCAAACGGTTCAACGCAGCTGGGACTAAAAAATATCCGGCAGCGGCTTAAACTGCTTTTCGGGAATACTGCAGATTTTAAGATTGATGAGCGGGAAGGGGAAGTTGTTGCAGTGATAAACATTCCAAAATAATGGAGATAAGGGCACTTATTGTAGAGGATTCACGCCTGGCGCGCAAGGAACTGCTCGAGTTGATCAGGGCCTATCCGGAAATCAGTGTCCTTGGGGAGGCCGAAAATGCAGACAGTGCCTTTGAAATGATTGGTGAATTACAGCCGGATCTTTTGTTCCTGGATATCAACATGCCCGAAAAGGATGGTTTTGAATTACTGGAGATGCTGGACGAAGTCCCCATCGTCATCTTTACAACGGCTTACGATGAATATGCCATCAAGTCTTTCGAATACAATGCCCTGGATTATCTCCTGAAACCCATTAACCCGGATCGTTTCGGTGCTGCCCTGGAAAAAGTCAAACAACTACTGCAGGCCCCGAAAGAGAAAGCGAAAACAGAAAAGAGCCTTACCGAAAGCAGTCAGATCTTTATCAAAGATGGCGAGCAATGCTGGCTGGTGCGGATCGGGCAGATCCGATTGTTTGAAATAGTGGGCAATTATACCCGTGTGTGGTTTGATGATCAGAAGCCCCTGCTTTACAAATCTCTCAACCAGGTGGAAGAGAAGCTGCCGGAATCGGTGTTTTTCCGTGTAAACCGGCAGCAAATAGTAAACGTAAACTATATAGAAGAAGTGATTCCCTGGTTTAATGGCACACTGAAATTGCGTTTGAAGGACCAAACGGAAGTAGCCGTTTCCAGAAGACAGTCTTCCGCCTTCAGGGATCGCCTCAGTTTATAAAAAAAATGCCGCGGAAGCGGCATCTTGATTGTTCTTTACCCCTTTAGCAAGGGCTTATAACTTTCCCTATACCCGTACAGGACAATAAGGTTCAGGACTAACAAAACAATAGCACCTGCAATCCCTCCAGGATCCAGGTTGGCATGAAAGAGGACGGCATTGATAGACACACTCATCAGAATGAGGCTCATCAGCGCCCCGAATTTGTTAACAATCAGGGAGAGACCCGCCACAATTTCCACCAGGGCAACCAGGGTGAGGGTGTTGGTGCTTGCCAGTGCCCCAAAGTAGGCCCCGGCATCCCCTGTGGGGGCTTCCATTGGGATAAAGCTGAAAAATTTATTCAGCCCGAATACAAGGACAAAAAGGCCCAGCAGGATGCGGACCACCAAAAATACTTTTGAATTCATCGGTCAGGTTTTTAGGAGTTTACAATACCTAAATTAATCATTTTCTTCCAAAATGCAGTGGACTAGTAGGAGCGGAGTAGTCCTCCGTCCAGAGGGATGGCTGTTCCGCTGAGGTAGGACGCTGCCTCAGAGGCCAGAAATGCCACCAGGTAACCGTATTCTTCGGCCCGGCCCAGCCTGCGTAAAGGAACCAACTGTTCCATGCGGGAGACCACTTCTTCCGGAGCAACCCCCATCTGTTGTGCTTTTTTCTCATTGAGTTGCTGCAGGCGTTCCGTATCGAAGTAACCGGTCAGGATTGAGTTTACGGTTATTCCGTAGGGGCCCACATCGGCAGCCAGGGTTTTGGCCCAACTTACAACCGCAGCGCGGATTGTATTTGAAAGGGCCAGGTATCCCAGGGGCTCTTTTACAGATACTGATGCAACATTGATTATCCGGCCCCAGCCTTTTTTTTGCATCATGGGGAGGGCAGCCAGGGTGGTGTGTACTACTGATTTAAAAAGAATGTCAAAAGCCTCCTGATAATCTCCTACCCCTTTTTCGAGTCCTGTTCCAGGCGCGGGTCCCTGGGTGTTGTTCACCAGAATATCCACGGGCCGCTTTTCAATGTAAGCAGAAATAGCTTTTGCATAGCCGCTGTGGTCCGCATAATCCAGCGCCAGAAAGTGGTGCTTCCGCCCTGTTTTGTTTTCCAGTTCATTGGTAAGAGCCGCCAATTGCTCCTTACTCCTGGCAACAACGGTTACTTCTGCCCCGCTTTCTGCCAACTGACATGCGATGGCCCTTCCGATTCCCCTGCTGCTTCCCCCGATCAGGGCATGTTTGTTATCTAGTGAAATCTGCATTAGAGAGGGTATTTTTATTTGTATTCTTCTCGTACCGGGCTGAAAACATCCATTATCCGGCAAGCCGTAAGTGCCTTTCCACTATGGGGTTCAAAAGGCGGGATCAGGACAAGGTCGCCACTTTGGTAAACCTTCGATTTTCCGGATAAGGTAAACTCAAAACGCCCTTCCATTACGTGCATGATCTGTTCGTTTTTGTGCTGGTGTTCGGGTACTTCAGCACCTTTTTCAACCTCCCAGAAAACCAGGCTCATTTCGCTGCCGTGAATCAATTTACCCCTGAATCCGGGGATAATTTCCCTTTCAGGAATTTGCGCTATTGAATAGTCCATCTATAGTTTTTGTTTAATCGAAATAAAAGTAAGGTATTAAAGGGAAATAATGCAGTGCGTGAATCTGTCATAAATGCTGTACCTGAAAGCAGGAGGCAATGATTATCTTTGCGGTCAAGTTTTATTTCAGATGCGCATACATTTTATAGCCATAGGCGGAAGCACCATGCACAACCTCGCTCTGGCATTGCACGATAAGGGTTACCAGGTAAGCGGAAGCGATGACGTTATTTTTGAACCCTCCAAAAGCCGTTTGCAAAAAGCGGGATTACTCCCTGAGGCCTTTGGCTGGTATCCTGAAAAAATTGTTCCTGAGTTGGATGCAATTATCCTGGGGATGCACGCCAAACCGGATAACCCGGAATTGTTGAAAGCAAAGGAACTGGAATTGCCCGTATTCTCTTACCCGGAGTTTTTATACCAACAATCGGAGCACAAAACAAGGGTGGTAATAGGGGGAAGCCATGGGAAAACCACGATAACCTCCATGATATTGCACGTCCTGAAGTACTGGGACAAGGAAGTAGATTATATGGTAGGGGCCCAATTACAGGGGTTCGACCGCATGGTGCATCTTACAGCTGAAAATGATTTTATACTGCTGGAAGGGGATGAATACCTCTCCTCCCCAATTGATCCAAGGCCTAAATTCCACCTCTATAAACCCAATATTGCATTGCTTAGCGGAATTGCCTGGGACCACATTAATGTATTCCCGACATTTGAAAATTACAGGGAGCAGTTTGAGGGATTCCTGCAGGCTATTGTGCCCGGGGGCAGTATTACCTATAATGAAGAGGATGCAGAAGTGCGGGATATGGTAGAATCTTTGCAGGCAGCGGTCCGAAAATTCCCCTACAAGACCCCGCAATACTCCTTAAAAGACGGGAAAACCTATCTGGAAACCCCTGAAGGCCCGCTCCCGTTGCAAATTTTTGGAAAACACAACCTCAGTAACCTGGCAGGGGCCAAATGGATCTGTCAGCAAATGGGGGTGGACGAACTGGAATTTTATGAAGCTATTGCCTCTTTTAAAGGGGCGTCCAAAAGACTGGAAGTGCTGGGGCAGGGGAACAGCAGTATTGCATTTAAGGATTTCGCGCATTCCCCTTCAAAGGTAGCTGCAACGACGCGTGCCGTGAGGGAACAATTTCCGGATAAAAAGCTCATCGCATGTCTGGAACTGCATACCTACAGCAGCCTGAACCACACATTTTTAAAGGAGTACAGGGGAAGCCTTGATGCGGCGGACGAGGCACTTGTCTTTTATGTCCCGGAATCTTTGGAGATCAAAGGTTTGCCTGCTGTACTTCCGGATGATATAAAAAGCGCTTTTTCAAACAGGGGCTTAAAAATTTTCACTTCCGGCCCGGAACTGGAAACTTTTCTTTTTGGGAAAGACTTTGCAGATTCGGTGCTCCTTTTTATGAGTAGCGGAAATTATGGGGGGCTGGACATGAAAGCCCTGGCGGATAAATTGCCCTGATCTACCGCTACTTTAAAGGGCTCTGCCACTTAAAGATCGAATTGCCGCAGATGGTGGTCCAGGTGTTTGTACTCCAGCTTTCCCCATTGTTCGGAAGTAAGGCTGCCAAACATCGGATGCGGATTCCAGCTTTCCCTAGATTTTAGGTGGTGAAAAGTATCTACAAGTTCCAGTAACTTCCCGTACTCCTGATTAAAATCTTTTGATTCTGTCGCTCTTGCGCTGGGAATGGTGGGAAGGTTTTTCCTCCAGGGCTTATCGTTGTATAGGCTTTTTTTGAAAAACAGCCGCATCAGGAGGTTGCCTTTCTTTTTTGGCAGCTTATTCTTTATACCCACTTGCAGCGGGATCTGGCAGTGCCATACCATCTGGGCCGCATCCATCTTTCCCCAAAGGGGTTTCTTTTCGGGTTGAAGTTTTTTCAGGCGACTCTTAATGTCTTCGTACCCGTCCGTTTCCAGCAATGATTTCACGATAACCTGTTTCTATAAAATTACAATAAATAGTGGAGGCTGCTGTTGAATTTCATTAAAAATCGTTTCTATTTTCCCCATGAAAAAAGAAATGAAATATAACCCAATATGTCATTGGGATGCCGCAGAGCGACCGCGCGAGAGACTGCTAAGGGAAGGCAGGAATTCCCTTTCCGATGCGGAGTTGCTGGCCGTTATCATGGGGAGCGGTACCAGGGAAGCCAATGCCATAGACCTGGCCCGGCAAATCCTCCTGAGCAGTCGGAACGGTTTTAAAGGCCTTGAAAAACTAACGGCCCCCCGCTTGATGCAGATAAAGGGAGTAGGGCAGGCGAGGGCTGCCTGTATCCTGGCGCTGGTTGAATTTGCAAGGCGGCTCTCACGTGAACCTGCTCAACAGCGCAATACCATTTGCGGGAGCCGGGATGCCTATGAAGAACTGAAGCCAGTTCTATCAGATCTGTCGCATGAAGAATTCTGGATCTTGTACCTGAATAACGCCAACAGGGTAATGCATCGCTTTCAATTAAGCAAGGGGGGGCTTACAGCAACACTGGTGGATGTTCGATTAATTTTAAAGAATGCATTGGAGGTGGGGGCTGTAGGTATTATTTTAGCGCATAACCATCCATCGGGGAAAACCGCGCCCAGCAAGGCTGATATTCAGATTACCAAGAAGATAATCAAAGCGGCAGCCCTGATGGACCTCAAGGTTTTGGATCATTTAGTGATTAGCGAGGCGGAATATTATAGCTTTGCAGATCATCAACTCATTTAAGGTAACGCAAGTGCTACTGATTTACACCCACGAGATTACCCCAAGGTTTACATATGTGACCCGGCATCTTTTCGTGCATATACTGGGGATTGAGATCAGTTACAGCAGTACGGTGGAGGATTTTATAAGGCATAAGGGCCCCAAGATTACATACACACGGCAGCCGCTGCAAAACGAGTTTTTCATCAGAAGCCACGAATTGCTTTTTAAGCAGGGAATAGACGAGCTGGCCATTCAGGTTGAGACATGGGATGAGCTGCCCTGCTACTTCAGGACAAATGAGCGGAGTAACCTTCCCTTTGATATATTCGCAGCTGCTTTTTTCCTGATTAGCCGGTATGAGGAGTACCTTCCACACGTTAAGGATATTCACGGGAGATTTTCGCCCCGGGAGAGCCTGGCCTTCCAGCACAACTTTCTCAAAATGCCCATTGTAGACCTTTGGGCTTATAAGATGCTCGGATTGTTGCAGCAGCGTTTCCCGGATCTGGAAGCTGCCCCGGGAGCCTATTCCTTTACCCCCATTATTGATGTAACCACCTCGCACTGCTACGCCCGGAGGGGAGTGCTGCGCAGCTTTGGAGGGATGATGCTGGACCTGTCGAAATTCCGTCTAAAAAGGGTCTGGGAACGGATCAGGGTATGGTTTAACCCATCCCGTGACCCTTACAATAATTATGATTTCCTGATATCCCTGCATAAGAAGTATCCGGTAAAGGCCATGTTCTTTTTTCAGTTTGCCGAATATTCTACCTATGATAAGAATGTATCAACGAACAACAATCATTTCAGGTACCTTATAAAATCCGTAGCCGATTATAGCATCGTATCCCTGGCAGCGTCCTACACCGCTTCGGAGAAACTCGAGGTGTTGAAAGAGGAGAAAAAACGATTGTCGAATGTGCTGAACCGACCCGTTAAGTACGCCCGTTTAAGATACAACCGGGTAGATATCCCCCACAGTTACAGACATCTGATAGAGGCAGAGTTCACTGAAGATTACACCATGGGGTACACCCATGAAATTGGATTTCGGGCAGGAACCTGCACCCCGTTTTTCTTTTACGACATCGCCATGGAGTCTGCCCAGCCCATCCGTATCTTCCCATTTGCAATGCACGATTACGCCCTGCTTCGATATGATTCAACCGAAGAATTATGGGAAGACCTCGACAAGCTCTACCTGGAAATTAAAAAGGTCAACGGTCGGTTTATTGCGGTATTCTCCAACGAATTGCTGGGGGGCAGGCAAAAGATCAACTGGCTGGAACTCTACGAATCCCTTCTGAAAAAGTATCATGCTTGAACATCCCATAACCGACATTTTCTTTGACCTGGATCATACACTCTGGGATTTTGAAAGGAATTCAGCTCTAACCTATGAGCAAATATTCAGGGAGCAGCAGGTGAGCGTAGCGCTGCCCGATTTCCTTGAAGTCTACATCCCGCTGAATCTGCAGTACTGGAAAATGTTCCGGGAAGGCCGGATACACAAGGAACGCCTCCGGTACGAACGGCTGAAAACCGTATTTGACCGCCTAAATTATACTATATCGGATACGCAGATACTTCTGCTGGCAGATGAGTATATCCGGCATTTATCTTCTAAAACCCATCTGATCCCCCACAGTATTGAAATCCTGGAATACCTGAAGGGAAAATACAGATTGCATATCATAACAAACGGTTTTCGCGAGGTGCAGCACCGAAAGCTGGAAAACAGCCGGTTAACACCTTACTTTATTGAGGTGATTGATTCCGAAAGGGCGGGGGTTAAAAAACCAGATCCGAAAATATTTGAAATGGCCCTGGAAGTAGCCGAGGTTCCGGCACAAAGGGCCCTGATGATAGGAGACAGCCTGGAAGCAGACATTATTGGTTCCCGCAAGGCCGGGTTGCAGGCGCTGCATTTTAACGTGCATAACGAACCCCTTCACGAATATTGCCCTATAATTCATCACCTTCAGGAAATAAAAACCTATTTATAGAGTTATTTTATTGAACACTGGATGAACCCTTATTTCCCAGCCATGGGAAGTGTAAAACGGGCTTGTTATGAAAAAGAACTTTCGCATACTTACCGCACTGGTATTGCTGGTCTCCCTGGGCTGTGCAGAGCAGCAGAATTTTGACCAGTACGATGATATTTCGGTAACCCCAACCCTGGAAGGGAGCCTGCTATACGTTGAGACACCGGAAAGTGAAATCAACCAGGCCAGCGGGGGAAATTTTATTGTTGAAACTTTTAATTTTGACGCCTTCACCGAAGGCTTTGTTTCGGATAACCTCCTGGACGGCTCCATTACCTATCAGCTTGAGAATACTACCAGCAAACCCCTGGAATTACAGGTGGAATTCCTGGATGAGGGGGGTAATGTCCTGGACACTGAATTATTCAGCCTGGATCCTGCACCCACTGCCATTTTGAATCGTGAAGTAGCTTATGGAATGGGGGGGAGGAGTATCGATATTATCCGTAATACCTCTGCTTTCCGGCTTACGGCCACAAACCTCGGGGATAGCAGCAGCACTTCTTCAGAACCGCAACCGCGCTTTATCTTTCGCTCCAGCGCCCAATTCAGGATCGAACTCAAGGGATGAGGCGGATACTCTGTTTACTGGCTTTCCTAACTGGCCTGGGATGGGGTACGGCCCAGAACAAGCAAATACTTTATGATTTCAGGGAAATCCCTCAGGCATTAATGGTCAATCCCGGCACCCGGACGGCTTATAACTGGTATGCAGGTATTCCCATGCTATCGGGTATATCCTTTCAGGCAGGGAGTAGCGGGATTTCAGTAAATGATATTTTTGCAGATGACGGCCTGGATATAAACGATAAAATCCGGGACCGGGCCATCTTTGGGATGAGCACGCGAGACGAATTAAGCGGCACCTACCAGGTGGAATTGCTTAGCGGGGGTTTCCGCTCGCGCAACCGGCCGGATGACTTTTATTCTTTTGGTATTTACAACGAAGGGGATGGAATAGGGTACTGGTTCCGCGATCTGGCCATTCTGGCCTGGGAAGGCAATGCAGACCGGCTGGGGCAGCGCTTTGACCTCGGCCACCTGAAAACCAGGGGGGAGATGCTCAATGTATTCCATTTCGGGATCAACCGACGGGTTAATAACCGATTGACCGCGGGGGTCCGGGCAAAGATCTATTCCGGAATCATCAGCTTTAAAAGTACCCGAAACAGTGGTTTTTTTGTAACACAACCGGGTCAGAACAATTTGCTGGCCAATACCCTGAGGGCCGATATGCTGCTGCAAACTTCCGGGCTGGAAGGTATCCGGCAGGCTCTTTCCGACAATGGGGGGAATGAAGTGCAGGCCATCCGGCAGCACCTGCTTAAAAGAGGATTTTTCGGCGGTGATTTAGGGCTGGGGGTAGACCTGGGCTTTACCTATGCCTTAAACGGACAACTGGAGCTGACAGCTAGCTTGCTGGACCTGGGCTTTATGATGCACAGTGGGGATGTTCGAAATTTCAGCCTGTCTGGACAGGCCACCGTAGAAGGCGTAGAGGTAATCCTTCCGAATGCCCTGTCCGATCCCAACCGGGATTTTTGGCAGGACCTGGTAGATGAGGTGGAGGGGCTGATTCCTTTTGACGAAGACAATCGTTCCTATATCAGTTTCAGGCCTACTAAACTCTATAGCTCGCTTCGGTATAATTTCGGGGAGGGCGATGGCATTTCGGGAGTCTCCTGTGACTGCAGCTATCGGGTAAACAGCCGCAGCCCGCTTGCCGGCTATCGCAATGCAGTTGGAATACAGCTTTATGCGATAAATCGTCCGAGGGGTCCGCAGACCGCCTGGACTGTCTTTTATCAACGTAACTTCGGCAGGATCCTGGGGATGAAGGCCACCTACACTGCCGATAAATTCACCCGGACCAACTTTGGTTTGGGTGTAAACCTGCAGGCAGGCCCTGTCAACTTTTATGTGATGGCAGATAACCTGCTGGCCTACCGCAATATTGCTGCTACAAACTATGCCTCTTTTCAGATCGGATTAAATATTCTATCTTGGAACGCTAATTGAACCGATAATGAAGATGTGCCGATCCCTTTTATTTCTGGCCTTTGCTCTATTACAAATCACTCAGGCCGGGGCTCAACTGGATGCCTACAAGTATATCATCGTTCCGACTAAATTTGACGGCTTTAAACAGAGCAACCAGTTTAATACGTCCACCCTGATCAAATACTATTTCACAGAAGCGGGATTCAACCCCATCTATGAGAATAATCTACCGGCAGACCTGTATGCAGATCGCTGCAAGGGCCTGATGACCCGATTTATAGACAACTCCTCTCTCTTTGCCACAAAAGTTGTACTCTCCCTGACAGACTGCAGGGGAAATATTGTTTTTGAAAGTATTGAAGGCAGCAGTAAGCTAAAGGAATTCAACGAAGCCTACAAAGAAGCCATTAACGAAGCTTTTATTTCCTTCAGGGGAATGACTTACCAGTATACCCCAAAAGCGACGCAGAAGCAGCCTGAGGAAGTCGAAAAGCAGGCAGCTGCACCCGCTGCTGTGTCTGAAGGCGCGCCCTCCATTAAAGAAGCGACTCCAATGGATGCCCCAGAGAAAAACATTGCAGTAGAAAATATCACTGATAATGCCTGGTTGGCTGTCCCTATCCCTAATGGATATAAACTGGATACCGGAGATGCCCAGACCAGTATGAAACTGCTAAAATCTTCCAACCCGGATACCTTTATGGTCTTTATAGATGATCAGCCCAAGGGAATGGTCTATAAAAAAGACGGCAACTGGTGGCATGAATATTATGAAGCCGGGGAATTAAAGAAAAAGGAACTCAGGATACGGTTTTAGAAGTCGTATTTCTCCTTCCAGCGTGCTTTTAAGAAGGCTTTGATCTCCTCCTCCCGCCTGTTGTCACTGCTTTGATAGAAATTGGTACCGCTTAAAACTTCCGGCAGGAATTCCATGGCCGCGAAATTTCCCGGGTAGTCATGCGCATAAGCGTATTCTGCCCCATACCCCAGCTCTTTCATCAGTTGGGTAGGTGCATTTCGAAGGGGAATGGGTACTTCCAGATCGCCGCTTTGGCGAACTTCCTGCTGGGCATTCTTAATGGCCATGTAGGCACTGTTGCTTTTGGGGGAACCAGCCAGATAAATGGCACACTGGCTCAGGATAATGCGGGCCTCAGGGAGGCCAATAAACTGAACGGCCTGGAAGGTGTTGGTCGCCATGACCAGGGCAGTCGGGTTGGCCAGGCCTATATCTTCCGAAGCGGCAATAATCATCCGCCTGGCAATAAATTTAACATCCTCGCCGGCCTCTACCATTCGGGCCAGCCAGTATACAGCCGCATTCGGATCGCTTCCCCGAATAGATTTAATAAAGGCCGAAATAATATCGTAGTGTTGTTCCCCGGTCTTGTCATAACGCAGCGGTTGGCGGTTTACCATTTCTGAAACCAGCTCATCTGTAATGAGAATGGAATCCCCTTTGGAGGCACTCACAACCAGTTCAAAGATATTGAGCAGTTTCCGGCCGTCTCCCCCGGAAAGGCGTAGCAGAGCATTGGTTTGTTGCAGCTCGATTTTTTTGGATTGCAACCAGGAGTCCTGGTCCATAGCCCGTTTGAGCAAATTCAGCAGATCTTCTTTGCCAAAGGATTCCAGGGTGTACACCTGGCAACGAGATAGCAGGGCCGGAATCACTTCAAAACTGGGGTTTTCCGTTGTCGCTCCTATGAGCGTTATCCAGCCTTTTTCAACAGCCCCCAGCAGAGAATCTTGCTGAGACTTACTGAACCGGTGTATTTCGTCAATGAACAGGATGGGGTTCCTGGAGGTAAACAGTCCCCCTCCCTTCCGGGCTTTCTCAAGTACTTCGCGTATGTCCTTCACCCCGCTGTTGATGGCGCTCAGCGTATAAAAGGGCCTTTCACTCTCCGCAGCAATAATCTGGGCCAGGGTGGTCTTCCCGGTCCCCGGAGGCCCCCAGAGGATCATGGAAGCGAGGTTCCCGCCCTCCAATTGGCGGGTAATAGCGCCTTTGGGCCCCACCAGGTGGGACTGACTGATGTATTCCCTCAGGGTTTTGGGCCGCACCCGTTCTGCCAGCGGTTCATTCATGCCTTAAAAATACTATAATTCAGCCGATGGATCATTTGGAGGATACAATAATCCTTGGAGGAAAAACGTATTATAATGTAATTTGCAGCTATGTCTGAAGTCTCTCACTTTAAATTCAGTAACCGGGTGCTCCTGCTCCCGCTCCTGCTCGTATTGACGATATGGACGGTTTACTTTCTGGAGCTGAAATTTCGGGTGAACCTGAATGATCTGGGGATCTATCCGAGAAGATTATCAGGCTTAAGGGGCATCGTTTTGTCTCCCTGGATCCACGGATCGCTCAGTCATTTGTACAATAATACCATCCCCCTTGCCATACTGAGTTCCGCACTGATGTACTTTTACCGGGATATCGCATGGAAAACCCTTATCTGGGGAACCCTGCTTACCGGCCTTCTTACCTGGGCCATTGGCCGGCCTTCTTACCATATCGGTGCCAGTGGGATTATTTATCTACTGGCCACCTTTATCTTTTTCAAAGGGATCTTTTCCCGGCACTACAGGCTGGTAGCCCTTTCCCTGATAGTGGTTTTTATCTATGGCAGCATGCTCTGGTATATTTTCCCGGTTAAGGAGGGGATTTCCTGGGAAGGCCATCTCAGTGGTTTTATCAGTGGATTTTTGTTTGCCCTTATGCTGAGGGCACCACTGCCGAAACCAGTTAAATACGCATGGGAATCGGAAGATTACAACGAAGATCAGGACCCGTTTATGAAACATTTTGACGCGGAAGGCAACTTTATAGAAACTCCTTCGGATACGGCTGGTGAAAATGGCCCGGAGCAAATCCGGATCCGCTACGAATACAGGGAACAGGACCCTGGAAAAAAAGATAGTCAGTAAGTGCGCTGTCGCAGGATTTCATAGAGGAATACCCCACAAGCCACAGAGACATTTAAGGATTGAATAGGACCCAGAATCGGGAGTTTTGCCTGCTGATCACATAATTTTAAAATACCGGGATGTATCCCTTTTCCCTCTGATCCCATAACAAGCGCTACAGGGCGCTGTTTCAAATCCAGGTCATAAATTGGGTCTGAGGCTTTTTCAGTGGCTGCTACCACATGCACACCTGAGGCCTGCAAATAATATATGGCGTCTTTAAGGTGGGTTACCTTGCACAGGGGTACGCTGTAGGCGGCCCCGGCAGAAGTCTTTACGGTGTCGGCACTAATGGGTGCTGTTTCCTGGGAGGGCAGGATAATGGCATCTACCCCTGTACAGGAGGCCGTCCGAATGATGGCCCCGAGGTTTCTTACGTCGGAAACCCGATCCAGCAACAGGAATAGTGGTTTGTCTGTCTTTTGCAGGATTTTATTTACCAGTTCTTCAAAATCCTGAAAGGCAACAGGAGAGATCTGGGCAACCACACCCTGGTGGTTTTCTTTGGTAAGCCTGTAAAGGCGTTCCTGCGGCACATAGGATGCACGGATATTGTGTTTCCTCAGGCTGTTTTCCAACTCTTTGGATAAGTCTCCTTTCAGGCCTTGTTGAATAAACACCCGCTCAATGGATTTTCCTGCCTCGATGGCTTCCAAAACAGCCCTTAGGCCATATACAATGTTTTCTTTATCCATGGGGTAATATCCGATAACAATTAAATAACAGAATTATGTCTGTTGGTTAAACTATACTTATAGGGAAACTAAGTTGAATATAAGTTATTTACAGGTTTAAAAGGCGCCTATATGAGCGAAAATAAACCCGCTGGAAAAGCAACTAGCAGCCAATTGCAGCTAACTCTTACTGCCATCCCTTATGACAGCTGCAAGATCATACCTTGCCCCCTGGTTCAGTAAATGGTTCTGTAGAAACAGCCCCTGCTACCTATGAGTTATATAATTTGTATATCTCGTTATCCTCTGCATCCGGGTTGTCAGGATCCTCAATAGGAGGGTCCTCAGGTTGCTCTAAATTGCCGGAGTCGTCAGTGGAGCATCCCGCTATCAAAAGGGCCGAAAATAAAAACGTAAGCTTTAAGAATTTTGAGGTCATCTATATAAGGTATAAAGGAAACAAAACCATCACTGCGGATGGTTTTGTGAATCTTCTTAAAGTATTTACCGAACTAGAGATTTAGGAATTCAAAGGTCTTGATAAGATCCTTTTCTTCGTTCAGGTCAATATCGTAATCTTTCAGAAAAGTCTTGATCTTATCCTTTTCCTCGGCACCTGCAATTTTATAAAGCTGGCGGTTCTTCAGTGTCAGTTCATCAACACGGTTTACCCCTTTTTTCTGCACGTAGTACTCAATAAACTGTGAAAAGCGGCTGGGAATTGCTTTTACGAAGGAATTCTGAGCGGGAGACCCTTCGGTAAATTTCACATGTATGCGCTTGTAAAGGTCATAAGTCTTGCCATCTACCAGGTGGGTCAGGTAGCCATTCATTGTATTTCCATTGACATCGATAAAGGTCTTAAAGCTCATTGGCTTCCCCTGTATCATCAGGCTGATATTTTTATCCCTGCCCAGAGCCCTGATTCCCGGTTGCAGAGGAGTTTCTTTAATTTCTACTTCTTCGTTAAGGGCATTATACCGATAATAAATGGAACCGACTTTTTCTTCCTTGTAGTAGACTTCGGTTTTTTGAAAGTCATTGGAAACATAAGGGGATCCCTGAAAATCTTCCCATTCTTTGGACCTTTTTTCCAGGGCTTCGTTTACCGGCCCCAATAAGGTAGCTATGGAACCTGCAGTTGCCCCCTGTGCAGCACCTCCCGCAGACATATTTGTTGCAATTTGCCCGGAATATTGTGCCGAAATCAGTCCGGTCACTAAAAGGCTTAATGTAAGTGTTAAAAATCTGAAATTCATTTTATAAAATTTGCCCAAAAATACATATTATTTGGAGGAAACGAATGAATCTTCCCAATAATTTAACATCCCTTTGTAAAGTAGCGGAAGGTCGCTATTCACTCCGGCCAGTAGCCAGAATCCACCCTTTTTCTCAAGTGAGATCAGGGATTTGACATTCCCTGTCATGTAAAGGCCGGATTTTGTTCTGGGGACTGCATAATACGTCCCATCGCCCCTGGAGAGTAATACTGCTCCGGAGAGCGCATCCAGACGGGGGGTTTCCACTTCGGTCTCATAGATATTACCGGCTAAAATAAGATCCTCAAAGCCGTCCCCGTTAAGGTCTTTCGAAATTCCTGCAAATATTGGGATCATCTGTGCTTCCACAGGAAGACTGCGTACCTCAAACTGACCACTTCCGAGGTTGATCAGCAAAACGGAGCTAAGGGTGTTGACTTCCTTTTCATAGCTGGCCTCCAGTTCATTTCCGTAGACATCTTTAAGGCTGGCGCTCGCAAATTCGGAGTAGCTGGGGAATTTTTCAGCTATAAAGGGCATTTGCTGGGAAGAGCACTCTCTTCCGCGTACCGGCACGTATTCTCCCTGGTATTTTTTGCTCAGGACTATATCGTTGGTCCCGTTTTTATCAAAGTCATTTGCAAAGACTTTAAAAGGTTTTTCTTCGGATGCACTGAACTTGATATTTTGCCCCGCGTTGCCCAGGATATAATCGGGCCTGCCGTCTGCATTTGCGTCTGTCTGGGTAATGGAATACCACCATCCTTTCTGGGATACGCCATGGGATTCAGCATCCTGCAACTGTAAACCATCGGGAGTATTCTTAAAAAAGCCAACTGCCGTCCATTCCCCGGCAGCCAGAATATCTTTCCTGCCGTCCCCGTCAAAATCAGTTACAAACAGATCATTGATTATTCCAAAATCCTCTAATCCCGGGGCTTTCTCAGCTGTGACATCCCTTAATTTTCCATCCTCATTTTCCAGGAGGAAGGAAGGGGCGGAACGCGGATAACTCTGGGCGAGGATTCGGTTTCCTACCAACAGGTCCGTATCCCCATCCTGGTCAAAATCGAATGCAGCGACTGCTTTTCCGCTAAATGAAGCTGCTGATGGCAATACATCTACTGCCTTTTTGAAAATTCCTGTTCCGTCATTCAGATAAATCCGGTCCTGGTAGAGGGAAGAACCCTGTTCAAATTCGTTGCCCCCGCTTACCACATACAGATCCAGATCGCCATCGGAATCCAGGTCAAAAAATACGGATTCCATATCTTCATAGGCCTTGTCGGCATCAAATGCAGGCACGACTGTTTTCCGGAAACCATTGGCTGTTCCCAGATACAGGCTGGCTGCCTGCCCGGAAGCCCCTCCCATAAAAAGGTCTGTTAGCCCGTCTGCGTTTACATCTGCCTGGGAGAAATAGGGGCCAAAGGTAGACTGTTTGTAAGGCAGCAAGATTTCTTTGGCGAAGTCATCATAGGGGTTTTCCTGGTGTGCATCTTTCAAGCCCATTACCGATGATGGCTGTGATGCGAATAAGTAATTCGATTCGGATTTCTTGCCTGCCTGCGTTTTTTGAGCATCGGCAAAAGCCACTCGGACCGTTTGGTTTGCCTTGACGTTTTGAATTAGGTTCGTTTTGCCTCCGGCCCATTCCACGATCACACTGTCTGCTGCTTCAGCCTTGCCCAGCCCAAAATGGGCCACGGGCTCATGGGCAGACATATAGCCGCGTACCCTCCTGACTTCAATAAATTGTGGGGTTCCCTGCTGAAAGATAGTTACTTTAGGGAGCCCTTCGGATACCGGACCTTCAGGGATAATCTTCAAATAGTTCCCTTTTTCGTTTTCCCTGCTGTGGTTTTTGTAGATGAAGGCATTTTCATCCATATTATTCACAACCAGGTCTATGTCCCCATCATTGTCCAGATCTCCCATGGCAGCCCCATTGCTGAAGGACAGGTCTCCCAGACCCCACTGCTTCCCGTTTTCCACAAATTCCAGGGAACCGCGGTTTTCGAATAGCAGGTTGGGCAATTTTTCGGAAGGCATACTGCGGTAGAGTTCTTCCTTTACCGCCAGGGGGACATTGCCTTTATATTGTTGTTTGGCCTGGAAGACCCGCTGTTGTAAGTCATTGTCCAGGGCGTAACGCCTGTAGCCATTGGTAACATAAATGTCTTTATCCGCATCCAGGTCAAAGTCCGACATCAGCACAGACCAGCTCCAATCTGTATTGGCCACACCTGTAAGCTGGGCGATGTTGCTGAAATGGTTGCTGCCATTGTTTAGTTGCAGGGAATTGTACATATACTGGTAATGGTAACCGGCGGTATTGACCAGGTAGTCAAAACGGCTTGTATTCATGGAGGCCATAAGGGTCTTGGAGCGGTAGTGGTCGCTGGAAGCCATATCCAGAACAAAAATATCCTGCAGGGCATCGTTATTGATGTCCGCCACGTCTACACCCATCCCGTAATAAGAGACCTGCTGTGTGTAATTCTTGATTTCATCCCTGAAAGTACCGTTGCCCTGATTGATAAAGAGGGCATCGGGGAGGTAGTAATCACTGGCGATATAAATATCCGGCCAGCCGTCTGTATTGATATCGCTAATGCTCAGGCCCAATCCGAAAATGGGTCGCTCTATCCCGGCCTCTTTACTGATATCTGTAAAAGTGCCGCCATCATTTCTGTATAAATGAGAGCTGTTAAAATAGGGGGCTTCCGGATTTTTGTCAAGAAGTGCCTTAAGGCTTACCGGATCTACCCCGTAGTATTCGTTTTCATTCATGACGATACAATCCAGGTCGCCGTCCCGGTCGAAATCAAAAAATGCAGACTGTGTACTGATACCCATGTCCGCCAGGCCATAGGCTTCGGCGGCTTCCTTAAAAGTTCCGTCCTGCTGGTTTACATATAAAAGGTTCTTTCGGAACAGCCTTTGTTTGGGACCACCCTGGGATACATAAATGTCCAGCCAGCCATCTGAGTTGACGTCCAGAAAGGTAACTCCGTTAGCCCATTGTTTTCCTTCATTGATACCCGCCGTTTCGGATACGTCTTCAAATTGGAGGTTTCCTTTGTTGAGATAAAGTTTATTGGGTACCTGATTGCCACAGAAGAAGATATCCAGAAGGCCATCGTTATTGAGGTCTGCCACCCCGGTACCTGCTCCATTGTAGAAGTAATCAAAGTTAAAGAGGTTTTCCAGGGAAGAGAGATCTTCCCGTATGAGGTTATTGAATTTAATTCCACTCTCTTCGGATGGAACCTTAACAAATACAGCAGAAGATTTTTCAGACGTCAATTCTACGGATGGGGCAGGGTTTTTTTGGGTGTCATCACAACCAATCCCTAAAAACATTAACAGGAATAGGATAATTGAAGTCCACAGAGCTGGTGCGGGATTTTGATAAAGGCTTGCTTTATTATAACTCATATAGAAGAAGCTTTGACTTTGCAAAGATATGAATTTGTTGTGGCAAGCGACCGCGGATAATACGGTATAAAACACAAAAATCCGGCCCAAAATATTTGGGCCGGATTGTTACTATTAACAAGGGTAAGCCTTTGGCCTGAACCCCATTGACGTTTTGTTAGATTTTATCCAATCTTACAACAACTTCATTAGGTGGAGGTGAACATCCACCGGATGGATCAAAATCAAAGAATGTGATCGTAAAGGACGCATCTCCTGCTGTCTGATCGTAAGTGGTTATGTCTACTGTAGAGCCTGTTTGCCCGATGCTTCCATCACCGCAACCAAGGCCTCCGGCAGCAATTCTACCAGCAACATTCTGGAACTCACCACATACAAGGTCAATTGACATTTCGTATGAAGAACCGAACCCTCCCGGATCGTAAACAAAGGCAAAGGTCCTGTTGGTATCTCCGTTGGCAACAACTGTTACAGGTTCTGTCTGGGTAAACCCATCGCCAATACCAAAGGGAGAAGAACCACTCAACTGCACCATGGTATATTGACCTGTAAAGAAAGTTGGGTCAACAGAGCATACAACGTTAGGTGTGTATAAGAATGGCGAACTAAAGAAGGATCCGGTTAAGGTTCCCGAATTGTCCGCGAAAGAATAACGTCTGCCATCGGTTAAGACAACTTCAAAACGAATTGAAAATTGATCACCACCATCGAGGTCTGAACCAGACAGACCAGTAGCAGCAAGTAATTCGGCTCCGGTTATTGTGTATTCTACTCTGGGAAGACCAAATTCTCCAATTGTAAACTCAGATGCCGGAATAGTCTGGTTTAAAGACTCGGCAACTGTGCTTTCTCCTCCAGTATTGTCTCGGTATCCGATGTATACTTCAACAAAATCCAGAAGGTCTCCGCCTTCCTGGTCTTGTTCCTCCAGGATTACTCCAAAGAAAGTATCATCTGCAATTTCACCGGTTTCCAAATTGAAGGCAATCTCATTATTGAGAATTGACACGGTCCGCAAAACGGCTCCACGTTCTACATTAGCCTGTACCTCATCGAACACTTTGTCACCGTCTTGACAAGCGGTAAAGACAAGGGCCGACCCAGCCACTAAGGCCATTATAATTCTATTTTTAAAATGTTTCATAGTCATGATCTTTTTATTTTACTAGTATAACGGTGATCCGAGATCTGATGCATTAAACCAAAATGGTTCTTCAGTAAGGCTCTGCTTTTGGGTCAACCCCGGATTGGTGATCACCTCATTTTGCGGATACAGGAATGTAAGCGGGAATGGTCCCGGATTGGGTTCCCAGTTGGGTAACAAGGTATTCGGGTATCCTGTTTTCCTGTAATAGGTCCAAGCTTCTACTGAGCCTCCATACAAAGTGGTGAAATACTGCTCAGCATAGATGTTTTCCTTGTCATCACCGGTAGCCGCGTTAAAATCAGCCACTATTCCGTCAATGTAAGAAGTAACTGCTGCTGCGTCCGGCTCAAAAGAAAGGTCCGCATTCGCGTCCAGTGATCCGAAGGATTGAACCTTCTCAATGGATTTTTCAAGTCCTGCTCTCAGGAAGTTTGCGCGTTCGGCATCACTTGCTGCCATGGCGCCTCTCCAGAAATCTACATAAGAGGCCAGCATGATAGGCTCTATACCAGCTCCAGCGCCTCCAAGTCCAAGGCCTACACCGTCAAAGCTATTGTCGTCGAAACGTCCTCCAGCAGGATAGACTCCAACCGCGGCGCGCTTAAAGTTATCCGGAGGGGTACCTTCATCATTTCCGTGAGAACGACCCCAGTATCCGTTAGGAACACTGCAGTATGTGAAACCGCCATCCTGATAATGCTGTGGTGGTACCACCAGTGAACAGGCCAGATCCTCTTCATTCGCAGGTGCATCTGCACCAGGAGTAGCGTCTACCTGACGGTAGAAGTAGTAGCGAATTCTTGGATCGTCGTTATTCAGCATAGTTTCCATCATCCAGTTAGACTGGTAGATGTTGGCCCCGGAAGGGGTGTAATCTGCAGCGTAGTCTGGGTGCCTGTCATCAGGCTGTAATTCACTTGTTCCGTACTGCACCTGGAAATCATCATCATTATCGCTGATGAAATTACCACCGGCAATAACTTGGTTAAAGGCCGCTGTATTATTCGTGGTGTAATACGCCTTCAGGCGGATAGTATTTACCAACTTAATCCATTTCTCAGTATCCCCAGCGTAAAAGATGTCAGCAGCTCCTAAATTGTCCGCTCCGTTAAGAGCGGTAGCAGCTTCATCTAAAAGGCTAAGGGCTGCAGCGTAAACGCTTGATCCTTCATCCAGGCTTGGTGCAGGAAATTCTCCAGGATTACCAGCTTCAGAAAAAGCAGCTTCTCCAAGGAAATCAACCAACAACATTAGCTGGTGTGCGTAGAGTGTTTTGGCAACTCCGATATGGAAGGAATAATCCGTATCTGATGCCTCATCGATGGACTCCAGGGTCTGGAGGTTGGTCAATATACCAACACCGGTGAAGTCACCAACTCCATTACCACCACTACTGTAAGTTCGGCTCCAAACCCCATTCAGGGTAGAACCGGGATAGTTGTTGAAATAATCCCGACCGAACATATAATCTATTCGAACCAATTCCCCTGACCGGTCGCTCAGTACCTGCATGTTAGTGGCATAAGCCAGCTGAATGGAGGTTAGCAACAGGTTGGGATCCGCCTGGTCTGAAGCCAGGTCGTTAGGACTTATTCTCAAGTCCAGTTCTGTCGTCTCGCAGGCAGTAAATAAGCCTCCCGCGATAAAGACAATCGTAATATATTTTAGAAAACTTTTCATAATAACTATATCATTAACAATTTTTATTAGAAGGATGCTTTTACACTGATTCCGTATCTGCGAGAACTTGGACCGTTGATAAAGTCAAAGCCTCGTCCGTTACCGATACCTACCCCCTGTACGTTAGGATCAAAGTTAGCACCATCAGGCATGTTGTAGGCATCATACCAAAGGTTGAAGCCCTGAGCGGTGATGGTTAGTGATCCCAGTGGGGTTTTGTCTAACCACTTGGATGGGAAACTATACCCTAGAGATACTTCCTGAAGGCGGATTACAGAAGCGTCGTAAATACGAGTTTCAGTTGGTCCGAAGAGCAGGTTGCTAAAGAAATAGGTAGAGTTGTTGATCTGTGTATTGTTAGGAGATCCATCTGCTTTAACTCCTGGAAGGATGTAAGTGTTCTCCCTGTCCTGAGTTTCAACAATCAGACCCCTTCCTAACAGCACTCCAACAGTACTGGAAAGCATATCTCCACCTTTCACATGGTTAACCTGGAACCCAAGATTCCAGTTCTTGTAGCGAAGGGTGTTAATAAAGTTCATAGTGTAGTCAGGGATCGCATCTCCAACAATTGGAACATTCCCGTCATTATCCTGCTCTACTACTACATAGTTACCAGCATCGTTAATGAGGAAGTTACCGTTATCATCACGTCCGATAGCCGTACCTACTATGGTACCCAGGGACTCTCCTTTGATGGCTGCGTTGGAACCTCTGAAGAGACCACCACCAACTGCCAAACTACCAGCGTAGGCGATGAAATCCTGATCCTGCTCCGTTACAGTCTCATTGTTTGTAAAGAAGTTAACCCTTGAGTTCCAGTTGAAATTTTCGCTCTGGATGATATCTACTCCTAAGTCAGCTTCAAACCCTTCGTTCTTGATTTCCCCGATGTTGTTTTGCGTAAAGCTAAACCCGGTGGAAGGCGAAAGGGGCTCAGTAACGATCAGGTCGTTGGTAACCCTTTGGAAGTAGGTTGCATCAATGTTAACTCTGTTATTCCAGAAGCGCGCTTCAATACCTGCTTCATATTCTTCAAGAAGCTCAGGCTTAAGATCAGGGTTGGCCCTGAAGTTGTCTACCTGATTGGTAGTCAACAAGGCTCCTGATCCCGGATCAGTAAAGATCTGTGTGCTTTGCTCTACCACGTTCACAGTAGGATAACCTGTAGGGAAGGTGGCTGAAGTACCGTAACTGGCACGCAGCTTCAGGTAGTTCATTCGCAGGGCATCATTCCAGGTTCCGTCAAAGGCCGCAATCGGCAGGAAGGAAACACTGACCCCAGGATAGGTCTTGCTGTTGTTTTCAGTCGTCAGGTTGGAAACCCAGTCTGTACGTGCTGAAAGGTTCAGGAAGAGGAAGTTGTCATAATCCAGGGTAGCCTGTCCGAGGATACCATTGATATTTCGCTTTCTCGAGAACTGTATAGGAGACTGGTTCAGGAAGTTGAAGTGACGCTTCACCCCAAATACAATCTGTCCTGTACTGCTTACCCCTTGCTGGTCAAAGAAATCCTGGCGGGAAGTAACCCCAGCAACAAAACTCATTCCCAACTTTTCGGAAATATCGTAGTTTCCGTTCAGGGATACAAAGTGTTCCCAGATGGTGTTGTTGTTGTCATAGGTTTGGTAGAACCCGAAAATAGCCTGGGTAAATTCCACCCCACCTTTATTGGAACCGTTGATGTTTCTTTCGTTATAGAAGTCCAGACCGGTTCTCCAGCCCAGGGAAAGATTATCGTTCAGTTCGTAATTTAATTGTGCATTCCAGTAAACCCTGTTGGTAAGCTGCCGGTACGTAACGTTTTTAGCAGTCCAGCGTGGGTTGATGATGTCGTTACCGTTTCGGTAGTATACTGAAGATCCGTCTACTGGATTTTCGAAAGGAAGACCCATCAGGTCAACCGAGATAGGTGTAAACAATACGTTACCATAAACAGACAGACCGTCTGTACCGTTACCCCTTGAGGAGGCAATCGGAGGCGTGCGGTAATCTGTCCGGGCATAGTTCATAGTTGCCTGAATGGAGAATTTGTTGCTCAGTTGAGAACGACCACCCACAGAAACGTTAAGTCGGTTCAGGGAGTTACCCGGGGTAAACCCCTGATCATCCAGATAACCGATGTTTACGTTAAAGTTGGTATTTCCATCCTGAGTGCTTCCGGCAATGTTTACGTTTGTGTTGGTAACAAAACCAGGTCGGAAGAACTCCTCAACAGAGTTGTATGGCCTCCATGGGTAACGAGCTCCCTGTAATTCAGGGAAAGCATTCCTTGTAGAGGCTACAGCAGTGGTAGAGTAAGGGTGTTCCAGGGTTCCATTGTCGTCAATGGCTGACTGCGCTCCCCATCCGGATACACCGTCTCTGTCGAAGCTGGGTCCCCAGTTAGAGAAGAACCATCCGAAAGACTGGTCAAATCCGTTACCATATTTTTGCTGATAATCAGGGATGGAAGCCATTTCGTTGGTGAAGAACGACTGGTTTACAGTGATCTCCGTTTTCTTGGCACCTCCTGAAGCAGCTCCTGCTTTGGTAGTAATGAGGATAACCCCGTTCTTACCCTGCGTACCGTAAAGTGTGGCAGCAGCCAGACCTTTCAATACCTCAACACTTGCGATGTTGTTAGGATCCAGATCCAGGAAACGGGAAGATCCGGTGTTACCGCTGATAAAGCTACCCGTAGCGTTTGTATCATTACTGAATGGAACACCATCTACAATAAAGAGTGCCTGGTTACTTCCACTAAAGGAACTCAGACCCCTTACGGTGATGTTGGTACCAGATCCGGACATACCCCCGGCAGAAGTAATGTTTACCCCGGAAGCTTTTCCTGAAAGTACCCGGGCAACATCCCCCTCGGCACGTTGCTCCAATTGTTCAGCCCCAACCGAAGAAACAGCATAACCCAGGGCTTTCTTCTCTCGCTTAATACCCTGTGCTGTTACTATTACTTCTTCAAGCGCTTGGGCGTCCTCCTCCATCTGTACATTGATGGTGTTACTCGCACCAACAGTTCTTCGGACTGCCCTCTGACCTATATAGGTATAGAGGAGTACCTGTCCAGGACTGGCCTGGATGGCGTAGTTTCCGTCGAAATCGGTTTGAGTACCAGTGGTGGTTCCCTCAACTACAATGTTAACTCCAGGCAAGGGCAGACCGTCCTGGTCTGTAACCGTACCTGAAATCGTTTTTTCTTGTGCAAACGAAATCTGCACAACAAACGCCAGTAACAGCGTCAAGATTCCATTCAATTTTGTTCTCATTTTTTAATTATTTGAATTAGCTAACTGCGAAAATCTTAATTTCATGTTAATAATCCAAACTTATTTTAATAAAACTTTAAGTTATAATCAGAATCATTGAAGTCTGCATTTTTAACCCCCCATTATTAAGGGATTAATATTTAAGCAGGCTTTGGTTGCTAATCTTCTAATTTCAGACCATTTAAAGCTACAGGTCTAACTGTAGTCCACAAACAGATTTATACACTGTAGCAAGCTTGCGGATATTCCGAATTCCTTCGGTTGCAATACTGCTTTTACTCTTTTTTAGGCAACAGCCCTGTAAGTCTGAAATAAATATTTTAGATAGCGGCGCTCAGTTTATATAAATTAAGGTATAATACATACTCCTAAGATTGAAATTACCCGTCACTGAAAAAGGCTGCTGAATAGAAAATCCAACAGGCTTTCTGTCCATCCCTGAGTCTTAATTGAAAAATCTTGAAAATTAATCGGGCAGGATTTGAATTGTAGTGAATAATTACTACATTTGCCAGCCCTTTAAGGAGGGTAGATTTTTATTTATTATTTATATGCCAACAATTTCACAATTAGTACGAAAAGGAAGGGCCACAATTACCAAGAAGAGTAAATCGGCTGCTTTGGATTCGTGTCCACAAAGACGAGGTGTATGTACGCGTGTATATACAACCACCCCTAAGAAACCTAATTCCGCCATGCGGAAGGTGGCCAGGGTGCGTCTGACCAATGGGAAAGAAGTAAACGCTTATATCCCAGGTGAAGGACATAACCTCCAGGAGCACTCGATAGTATTGGTTAGAGGCGGACGGGTGAAAGATTTGCCGGGTGTTAGATACCATATCGTGCGCGGAGCGCTGGATACCGCTGGGGTAGCCGGAAGGACGCAGCGCAGATCTAAGTACGGTGCCAAACGCCCCAAAAATTAGACACACATTAAGCAGTAGCAATGAGAAAAAGACAGGCTAAGAAAAGACCTTTGTTGCCAGATCCAAGATTCAATGATCAGCTGGTAACGCGCTTTGTAAACATGATGATGTGGGATGGTAAAAAATCAGTAGCATTTAAGATTTTTTACGATGCCATGGATATTGTAGAAGCTAAAAAGACTGATGAGGAGAAAACCTCCCTCGAATTATGGAAAGATGCCCTTTCCAATATCATGCCTCACGTAGAGGTTCGATCAAGAAGGGTAGGAGGGGCAACCTTCCAGATTCCTATGCAAATTCGTCCGGACCGTAAGATTTCCACTGCAATGAAGTGGTTGATCTCCTTCTCGCGCAAGCGAAATGAGAAATCGATGGCCCAGAAACTGGCTGCTGAAGTCCTGGCTGCGGCTAAGGAAGAAGGAGCAGCTGTTAAAAAGCGCGTAGATACGCACAAAATGGCAGAGGCGAATAAAGCATTTTCTCACTTTAGATTTTAAGATATAATGGCGAGAGATTTAAAATACACACGAAATATAGGTATTGCTGCACACATCGATGCGGGAAAAACAACTACCACGGAACGAATCCTTTTCTACACCGGGGTAAGCCACAAAATCGGTGAAGTTCACGACGGGGCAGCTACTATGGACTGGATGGAGCAGGAGCAGGAGCGAGGGATTACCATTACCTCTGCTGCAACCACCTGTACCTGGAATTTCCCTACCAAAAACGGGCAGGCCATAGACGATACCAAACCATATCACTTTAACATCATCGACACCCCCGGGCACGTAGATTTTACCGTTGAGGTAAACCGTTCGCTAAGGGTACTGGACGGATTGGTTTTCCTTTTCAGCGCTGTTGATGGGGTAGAGCCACAGTCCGAAACCAACTGGAGGCTTGCTGACAACTACAAAGTTCCCAGAATGGGATTTGTAAATAAAATGGACCGTCAGGGATCAAATTTCCTGGCCGTTTGCCAGCAGGTAAAAGACATGCTGAAATCCAATGCCGTTCCGATAGTATTGCCTATTGGAGATGAGGCGGATTTCAAAGGGGTGGTTGACCTGGTTAAAAACCGGGCGATTATCTGGCATGAAGATAATTTAGGGGCAACTTTTGATGTTGTCGATATCCCTGCAGAGATGCAGGATGAGGTTAAGGAGTATCGGGCAGCGCTGATTGAGGCTGTAGCCGAGTACGACGAAAACCTGATGGAGAAATTTTTCGAAGATGAGAATTCCATCACTGAGGATGAAGTCCACGCTGCCTTAAGAGCTGCGGTAATGGATATGAGTATCATTCCGATGATTTGTGGATCCTCATTCAAAAATAAAGGAGTTCAGTTCCTGCTGGATGCGGTTTGCCGATACCTTCCTTCTCCCCTGGACAAGGAGGCGATCACCGGCACCAATCCGGACACCGGAGCGGTAATTTCCCGTAAGCCGGATACAAAAGAGCCGTTCTCGGCCCTGGCATTTAAGATCGCAACCGATCCTTTTGTTGGACGCCTTGCCTTTTTCCGCTGCTATTCCGGAAAACTGGATGCGGGTTCTTACGTACTGAACAACCGTTCCGGAAACAAAGAGCGTATTTCCAGGATCTACCAAATGCACTCCAACAAACAAAATGCAGTGGAATCTATTGCAGCCGGAGACATTGGAGCAGCCGTTGGATTTAAGGATATCAAAACCGGGGACACGCTTTCGGATGAGAAGCATCCAATAGTACTGGAAAGCATGAATTTCCCTGATCCTGTAATCGGGATCGCGGTAGAGCCTAAAACCAAGGCGGATGTGGATAAGCTTGGGATGGCACTCTCCAAACTGGCAGAGGAAGATCCAACCTTCCAGGTTAAAACGGATGAGGCCAGCGGGCAAACCATTATCTCAGGAATGGGAGAGTTGCACCTGGATATCATTGTAGACCGTCTCAGACGCGAATTTAAAGTAGAGGTAAACCAGGGACAACCCCAGGTGGAATACAAGGAAGCCCTAACAGCTGTTGCGAACCATCGCGAGGTGTACAAGAAGCAGACGGGTGGTCGTGGTAAATTTGCAGACATCGTATTTGTAATGGAGCCTGCAGGAGAAGAGACTACCGGACTGGAATTCGTAAATGAAATTAAGGGAGGTAACATTCCCAGGGAATATATCCCATCTGTAGAAAAAGGATTTAAGGAAGCCATGAAAAATGGACCTCTGGCCGGATTCGAGATGGATAGTATGAAGGTCACCCTGAAAGACGGTTCTTTCCACCCTGTGGATTCAGATTCCCTGTCTTTCGAACTGGCTGCAAAGCTGGGATATAAAACCGCTGCCAAGGCTGCCAAAGCCGTACTGATGGAGCCTATCATGAAACTCGAGGTGTTGACACCGGAAGAGAACATGGGGGACATCGTAGGGGATTTGAACCGCCGCCGAGGCCAGGTCAACAATATGTCTGACCGCGCAGGTTCTAAAGTAATCAAAGCGGATGTGCCGCTGTCTGAAATGTTCGGATATGTAACCTCGTTGCGTACCCTTTCATCGGGAAGGGCCACTTCGACCATGGAGTTCTCTCACTATGCTGAAACTCCTTCGAATATCGCAGAGGAAGTGATCAAATCAGTGAAAGGTGTAACCGCTTAATTAAGGAGTGATGAGTCAGAAAATCAGAATCAAATTAAAGTCTTACGATCACAACCTGGTAGATAAGTCTGCGGAGAAGATTGTAAAAACGGTAAAGACTACCGGAGCGGTGGTAACGGGACCTATTCCCCTGCCAACGCACAAAAAAATATTCACCGTGTTGCGTTCGCCCCACGTGAATAAAAAATCCAGGGAGCAATTCGAGCTGAGTTCATATAAGCGACTGCTGGATATTTACAGCTCCTCCTCCAAAACCATTGATGCGCTAATGAAATTAGAGCTGCCCAGTGGTGTAGAGGTTGAAATTAAGGTCTGATAAAGGCCGTGAAGGGCACAGCCCTTCCTGACATGTCCTGAGCGTTGAAGCAAGGGAAAAACGGAAACAAAAATACATTCGGGGTCGAATTATTTTTGGCCCTGTTTTTTTGTCGGAAAGTTGTGATTAAAAATTGTGTTTAACGGGATGTAGGGTCCGGTTCAAATGAATCCAAGACCTGAAGTCTTATAATTTTAATTTAAATAAATAGTATGTCTGGGTTAATCGGAAGAAAAGTAGGCATGACCAGCATCTTTGACGAGAACGGGAAGAATATCCCCTGTACCGTGATTGAAGCAGGGCCATGCATAGTTACCCAAGTCAGAACCGAAGAGGTAGACGGGTATAAAGCCCTTCAACTCGGTTTCGATGACAAGGCAGAAAAGCGTGCAAACAAGGCCGAAAACGGTCATTTTAAGAAAGCAGGCACTTCTCCAAAGAAAAAAGTTGTCGAATTCCGTGATTTTGAAGGTGAGTACAAATTAGGAGACATCCTTGGGGTGGATCTTTTTAAGGAAGGGGAATTTGTGGATGTGATAGGCACCAGCAAAGGAAAAGGCTTCCAGGGCGTTGTAAAGCGGCACGGTTTCGCCGGTGTCGGACAGGCAACCCACGGGCAGCACAACCGCCTGAGGGCTCCCGGATCAATCGGAGCAGCGTCGTATCCCGCACGCGTTTTCAAAGGAATGAAGATGGCCGGGCAAATGGGTAATGAGCGGGTTACCGTTCAGAACCTCCGGGTATTGAAAGTCGTTCCTGAAAAGAATCTTTTAGTTGTTAAAGGATGTGTTCCCGGTCATAAGAACGCATACATAACCATTGAGAAGTAATGAAGGTATCAGTTTTAGACATTAAGGGAAAAGAGACCGGCCGAAAAGCAGAGCTTTCGGATGCAGTCTTCAAAATAGAGCCAAACGAGCACGCCATATACCTGGATGTTAAGCAGTATCTGGCGCATCAGCGTCAGGGGACGCACAAAACCAAGGAGCGCGCAGAAATTGTAGGTAGTACCCGCAAGATCAAAAAGCAAAAAGGTACAGGAACAGCCAGGGCTGGAAGTATCAAATCCCCGGTTTTTCGCGGGGGTGGAAGAATCTTCGGTCCCAGGCCTAAAGATTATACCCAGAAGCTCAACAAAAACGTAAAGCGCCTTGCCCGTAAATCGGCATTGAGCATGAAGTCTCAGGAAAATGCCATCATGGTAGTGGAAGACTTCACTTTTGAGCAGCCCAAGACCAAAGATTTTGCTGCGGTTCTCAAAGCACTGGGCCTGGAGAACAAAAAGTCCCTGATAGTGTTGGGCGATTCAAATAATAACGTATATTTGTCGTCGCGTAATTTCAAAGGGTCTGAAGTTGTAACAAACTCAGAATTAAGCACTTATAAAATATTAAACGCAAATAGCGTGGTCTTGTTGGAAGGTGCTTTAGAAGGAATCGAAACGAATCTAAATAATTAAGAAATCATGAGTGTGTTGATTAAACCCATCATTACTGAGAAAATGACCTCTGATAGTGAGTTGTACAACCGCTATGGTTTCATCGTGGATCCATCTGCCAACAAACTGCAGATTAAAGCAGCAGTAGAGGAGACTTACGGTGTTTCGGTTACCAAAGTGCGCACCATGAATTACGGACCCTCCCGCAAAACCCGCTACACTAAAACGGGATTGCAGCAAGGAAAGTCCAACGCATTCAAAAAAGCCATTGTAGACGTGGAGGATGGTGATGTAATTGATTTTTACAGTAATCTATAAAGACACGGCATGTCAGTTAGAAAATTAAAACCAATAACCCCCGGACAGCGCTTTAAAGTAGTAAACGGATTCGATGCGATTACTACAGATAAGCCTGAAAAGAGCTTGCTTGCTCCGATTAAAAAATCAGGAGGACGTAATAAGCAGGGGAAGATGACCATGCGCTACAAAGGTGGTGGTCACAAAAGAAGATATCGTGTAATCGATTTCAAAAGGGATAAGCAGGATGTGGCTGCAGAAGTCAAATCCATTCAGTACGATCCAAACCGTACTGCTTTTATCGCTCTGGTTGAATACACTGATGGCGAAAAACGCTACATCATTGCTCCTAACGGACTGCAGGTAGGGCAGCAGATTAAAGCCGGTTCCGGTACTGCGCCTGAAATTGGAAACGCTCTTCCGCTTTCGGAAATTCCTCTGGGAACTATTATCTCAGGGATAGAGCTACGCCCCGGACAGGGCGCCGTGATGGCCAGAAGCGCAGGAACCTTTGCACAATTAATGGCAAGGGAGGGCAAATACGCCACCATAAAACTGCCTTCAGGTGAGACACGGATGATTTTGGTAAACTGCCTGGCAACCATTGGAGCGGTTTCAAACTCTGATCACCAGCTGATCGTATCCGGGAAAGCCGGTCGCAGCCGCTGGTTGGGAAGAAGGCCGCGTACTCGTCCGGTAGCCATGAACCCTGTAGATCACCCAATGGGTGGTGGAGAAGGTCGTGCCTCCGGAGGACATCCAAGATCCAAAAAAGGTATTCCTGCCAAAGGTTTCAGGACCCGTTCCAGAACCAAGGACAGCAACCGATATATATTAGAACGCAGAAAGAAATAAAACGAATTATAAATGGCACGTTCCCTAAAAAAAGGACCATACGTTCATTACAGTCTTGATAAGAAAGTTCAGCAAAACCTGGACTCCGGAAAGAAAACGGTAATCAAGACCTGGTCAAGAGCATCGATGATCACCCCGGATTTTGTGGGGCAGACAATTGCAGTACATAATGGACGGCAATTTGTTCCTGTATTTGTTACGGAGAACATGGTAGGTCACAAGTTGGGTGAGTTTTCACCAACCCGATCGTTCCGAGGACATGCTGGGGCTAAAAATAAAGGTAAAAGATAAACGCTATGGGTGTTCGCAAAAAACAGATGGCGGAGAGAATCAAAGAGGAGAAAAAACAGTTGGTGTTTGCCAAACTGAACAATTGTCCTACCTCTCCAAGGAAAATGAGATTGGTTGCCGACCTGGTGCGTGGCGAAGAAGTGGAGAAAGCTTTGGCTATTCTTCGATTCAACCCAAAAGAAGCTTCCCGAAGGCTCGAAAAACTGCTTTTGTCAGCTATTGCTAACTGGCAGGCCAAAAACGAAGATGCCAATATTGAGGAGGCGGATTTGTTTGTGAAGGAAATCCGTGTAGACAGCGGGCGCATGCTGAAGCGATTGCGTCCAGCCCCTCAGGGAAGAGCACACAGAATCAGAAAGAGATCCAATCATGTAACCCTGGTATTGGGAGCCAGAAATAACGCAGATAGTTAAGAAATATGGGACAAAAAACGAATCCGATAGGTAATCGTCTGGGAATCATCCGTGGTTGGGAATCCAACTGGTACGGAGGAAATGATTACGGAGACAAATTGGCAGAAGACGATAAGATCCGTAAGTATATCCACGCCCGTCTGGCTAAGGCCAGTGTTTCCAGGGTGATCATTGAAAGGACTCTGAAGCTTATAACTGTAACCATTACAACGGCACGCCCCGGAATCATTATCGGGAAAGGCGGCCAGGAGGTTGACAAGCTTAAAGAAGAATTAAAAAAGATTACGGACAAGGAAGTCCAGATCAACATATTTGAAATCAAAAGGCCCGAAGTGGATGCGAACCTGGTTGCGGCCAGTATCGCCAGACAGATCGAAAGCCGGATTTCTTACCGCCGCGCAATCAAGATGGCTATTGCCGCTGCAATGCGTATGAACGCGGAAGGGATTAAAGTGATGATTTCAGGACGTTTGAACGGAGCTGAAATGGCGCGTTCGGAAACCTATAAAGACGGTCGGATCCCGTTGTCAACTTTCCGTGCAGACATCGATTATGCGCTGCACGAAGCACACACTACCTACGGAAGACTGGGAGTGAAGGTGTGGATCATGAAAGGTGAAGTATACGGCAAGCGCGAGCTCTCCCCATTAGTTGGAATGTCCAAAGGAACGGGAGGCAGCAAGTCAGGGAAGCCTGAAGGAGGAAAAAAACGTCGCAGAAAGTAATTTAAAGAAGCGTAAAGAACCATGTTACAGCCAAAAAGAACCAAGTTTCGGAAGGCGCAGAAAGGCCGGATGAAAGGAAATTCTCAAAGAGGGCATCAGCTTTCAAACGGGATGTTCGGAATCAAATCGTTGGATTCCTGTTTTATCACTTCCCGTCAGATTGAAGCAGCCCGTATTGCTGCCACGCGTTACATGAAGCGTCAGGGACAGCTATGGATCAAGATTTTCCCGGATAAACCGATAACCAAAAAACCGCTGGAGGTACGTATGGGTAAAGGTAAAGGAGCCCCGGAATATTTTGTGGCCGTGGTAAAACCGGGCCGTATCATGTTTGAGGTTGCCGGAGTGCCTTTGGATATTGCTCAGGAGGCTCTGCGACTGGCAGCTCAGAAATTACCGGTTAAAACAAAATTTATAGTGGCCAGGGATTACGATCCCTCATAATAATCCAGGACGATGAAACAGTCAGAGATCAAAGAAATGTCAGCAGAGGAGCTGGCGGAAAAAATAAGCGATTTTAAGAAACAATACGAGGATCTTAAAATGGCCCACGCAGTAACTCCGCTAGAAAACCCGCTGCAATTGAGAAAGATGAGAAGGACCGTAGCCCGGTTGGCAACTGAAATAACAAAAAGGGAGAACCAATAATTGGTGTTGCTTTATGGAAAACAGAAATTTAAGAAAAGAACGAGTAGGCGTTGTGACCAGCAACAAAATGGAGAAATCCATAGTTGTGGCTGAAGTCAAGCGGGTAAAGCACCCTATGTACGGGAAATTCGTACTGCGGACAAAAAAATATGTTGCACACGACGAAACCAATGATTGTAACATAGGGGATACCGTGAAAATCATGGAAACCCGCCCTATGAGCAAGACCAAGTGTTGGAGATTGGTAGAAATCCTTGAAAGAGCCAAATAATTATGTTACAGCAAGAATCAAGACTCAGAGTAGCAGATAACACCGGGGCAAAAGAAGTTTTGACCATCCGTGTGCTGGGGGGAACCAAAAGAAGGTATGCCTCCCTGGGAGATAAGATCGTGGTAACTGTTAAGGAGGCAACTCCGAACGGAACCATCAAAAAAGGTGCAGTATCTACTGCCGTAGTGGTCCGAACCACTAAAGAAGTTCGCAGACCCGACGGATCTTATATCCGCTTTGACGACAATGCCTGTGTATTGCTGAACCCTCAGGGGGAGATGCGCGGTACAAGGGTTTTTGGCCCTGTAGCACGGGAATTGCGAGATAAACAATTTATGAAAATCGTTTCCTTGGCTCCCGAGGTACTATAAAGAAGACTGAAATGAAAATTAGGATTAAATCTGGAGATACTGTCCGCGTCGTTGCCGGAGACCATAAAGGTAGCGAAGGCAAGGTTGTCCGAATCCTGCGGGATAAGAACAAGGCCATCGTGGAGGATGTGAACATTGTATCCAAGCACGAAAAGCCCAGTGCCGGCAATCCGCAAGGAGGCATTGTCAAGAAAGAGGCGCCTATTCATATTTCAAACCTCTCGCTGATTGACCCTAAATCAGGGGATGCAACCCGGGTAGGTTACGAAATGCGCGATGGGAAAAAAGTTCGCGTTGCCAAGAAATCCAATGAAGTAATATAGTTATGGCCTACGTACCAAGATTAAAGAAAGAATACAAGGAGCGCATCATGAAGGCGCTTACCGAGGAGTTTGGCTATTCCAATGTTATGGAGGTGCCCAAGCTGCAGAAAATAGTTGTAAGCCGCGGAGTCGGAGCTGCAGTAGCAGACAAAAAACTCATAGACCATGCGGTGGACGAACTGACCATGATCACCGGACAGAAAGCAGTATCCACAATGTCCAAAAAGGACGTGGCTGCATTCAAACTGCGGAAAGGCATGCCTATTGGTGCAAAAGTGACCCTCAGGGGAGAACGGATGTATGAATTCCTGGACAGGCTGGTTACCACGGCTTTGCCAAGGGTTCGTGATTTCCAGGGCATCAAGGCTACCGGGTTTGACGGGCGTGGAAATTATAACTTAGGGGTTACCGAGCAGATCATATTTCCCGAGATCAATATTGACAAGATCAACCGCATCAACGGGATGGATATAACCTTCGTAACATCAGCTCAGACTGACAAGGAAGCGAAATCACTATTAAGCGAACTGGGGTTACCCTTTAAAAAGAATTAGTATGGCTAAAGAATCAATGAAAGCCCGTGAACGCAAAAGGGCCAAAATGGTAGCAAAATATGCAGAGAAGCGCAAGGCTCTGAAAGAAGCCGGCGACTACGAAGCATTGCAGAAATTGCCAAAAAACGCCTCCCCGGTACGTTTGCACAACCGTTGTAAGCTCACCGGACGTCCTAAGGGATACATGCGCACTTTCGGAATCTCCAGGGTGATGTTCCGCGAAATGGCAAACCAGGGATTGATTCCAGGTGTAAAGAAAGCAAGTTGGTAATCGCATAATACGAAGAAAGATGTTTACAGATCCAATCGCAGATTATTTGACCCGAATCCGAAATGCCAGCAGGGCAGGTCACAGGGTAGTGGAGGTTCCGGCTTCCAATTTGAAAAAGGAGATTACCAAGATATTATTTGATCAGGGGTATATCCTCAGCTATAAATTCGAGGATGACCAGGCTCAGGGGAGTATCAAGATCGCTTTGAAATACGATAAGATGACCAAAGAGCCGGTTATTCGTAAAATACAGCGAATCAGTAAGCCAGGACTCCGGAAATATTCCGGGTCTGAAGAGCTGCCCCGCGTTTTGAACGGCCTCGGTATTGCTATTGTTTCAACCTCTCACGGGGTAATGACAAGCAAGCAGGCTAAAAAAGAAAAAGTAGGCGGAGAGGTTCTGTGCTACGTGTATTAATAGAAAGAATTATAAAGTTTCAGAAGCATGTCTAGAATAGGTAATAATCCGATAGCCATTCCCGAAGGAGCTACCGTTGAGGTTTCAGATAACCTGATAACCGTAAAGGGGAAGCTTGGGGAACTGACCCAGGAATTTTCTGATGTAACGGTTTCGGTTGCCGATGGAGAAGTGGTTGTAAACCGCAATACTGAATCCAAGGCACACAAAGCCAAACACGGCCTGTATCGCTCCCTGATCAACAATATGATCAAAGGGGTTACCATTGGATGGACCAAGGAACTGGAATTGGTTGGGGTTGGATATCGTGCCAGCAACCAGGGACAGAAATTAGATTTGGCCCTTGGGTTCTCTCACAATATAGTGTTTGACCTGGCACCTGAGGTGAAAGTTGAAACGACTTCGGAAAAGGGAAAGAACCCGATCATCAAACTTACCTCTCACGACAAGCAGCTGGTAGGTCAGATCGCCGCTAAAATCCGCTCCTTCCGCAAGCCTGAACCATACAAAGGAAAAGGGATCAAGTTTGTAGGAGAGCAACTGAGAAGAAAAGCAGGTAAATCAGCTTAATATAAAGTAGAATGGGACTAACGAAGCCTGAAAGAAGGAACAGAATTAGAAGACGCATACGCAAGACATCTTTCGGTACAACCGAAAGACCTCGCTTATCTGTTTACAGAAGCAATAAGGAGATCTATGCGCAGATCATTAATGATGTAACAGGGGAAACCCTGGTTGCGGCCTCTTCCAGAGACAAGGAGTTGGAAAAAGCCAAAGGAACAAAGTCTGAGATCGCCGTTGCAGTTGGCAAGGCGCTGGCTAAAAAAGCCCAGGCTGCCGGAATAGAAGCGGTTGCATTTGATCGCGGCGGCTATCAGTATCACGGAAGAGTTAAATCGTTAGCAGAAGGTGCCAGAGAAGGCGGCTTAAAATTTTAATATATGTACGGGAAATACAAAAATGTGGAAACTGTAAAGCCCGGTGGTCTTGAATTAAAAGACCGTCTGGTTGGTGTTCAACGGGTTACCAAGGTAACCAAAGGAGGCCGGGCCTTCGGATTCTCTGCCATTGTTGTGGTAGGAGATGAGAACGGTGTGGTCGGTCATGGCTTGGGGAAATCCAAGGAGGTGGCAACAGCTATTGCAAAGGCAATAGAAGATGCCAAGAAAAACCTGATCAGAATCCCATTGAACAAAGGCACCCTGCCACACGAGCAAAAAGGCAAATACGGAGGGGCACGGGTATATATCCAGCCAGCTTCTCACGGTACCGGGGTTATTGCCGGTGGTGCTGTTCGCGCGGTACTGGAGGCTGTTGGAGTACAGGACGTACTGTCCAAATCCCAGGGTTCTTCCAATCCGCACAACGTGGTAAAAGCAACCTTTGATGCTCTGTTGCAACTGAGGGATGCCAATACGGTAGCCAAACAAAGAGGTATTTCTCTGGATAAAGTTTTCAACGGATAAGCAGGCGAACCATGGCAAAAATTAAAGTACAGCAAGTAAAAAGCAGCATCAAGAAGCCTCAGAACCAGAAAAGGACACTGGAGGCTTTAGGGCTGGGCAGGATTGGAAAGGTGGCCGAACACGAAGGTTCACCCAGTATCCTCGGAATGATTGAAAAAGTAAAACACCTGGTTTCAGTAGTTGAAGCCTAAAATAAAGGTAGTATGGATTTAGGGAGTTTAAAACCGGCAAAAGGGGCGGTTCACAAAGCAGGAAAAACCGTAGGTCGCGGGCAGGGATCCGGGAAAGGCGGAACTGCAACTCGTGGGCACAAAGGAGCCAAATCGCGTTCAGGATACTCTAAGAAAATAGGGTTTGAAGGAGGGCAAATGCCTTTGCAGCGACGTGTTCCCAAGTTTGGTTTTACCAATATCAACAGGACTGAATACAGGGGAATCAATCTGGATACCCTACAGGAACTTGTAGATAATGGCAGCCTGAAGAAGGAAGTTACTGTGGAAAATCTGGTAGCCCTGCGACTGGCACATAAAAATGATTTAGTTAAAATAATGGGACGCGGTGAGTTAAAGGCGTCTTTAAAAGTGAGCGCTCATAAGTTTACAGCCTCTGCCAAAGCCGCTATTGAAGCTGCCGGAGGAGAAGCTATAAGTTTATAAGCCAAGCCGTTATGAAGAAATTTTTTGAGATCATAACAAATATCTGGAAGATAGAGGAGCTCAGGTCCAGAATCCTGATCACCCTCGGTCTGCTGCTGGTATACCGTTTTGGTGCCCAGGTGGTACTGCCCGGAATTGATACCTCGCAGCTGGCTGAATTATCCTCCAATACGGAGCAGGGTATTTTGGGAATCCTCAATGCGTTTACCGGAGGGGCATTTGCGAATGCCTCTGTTTTCGCACTGGGAATTATGCCTTATATCTCCGCTTCCATTGTTGTACAGTTAATGGGAATTGCGGTTCCCTATTTACAAAAGCTGGACAAGGAAGGCGAAAGCGGGCGGAAGACCAAGAATCAGATTACAAGATGGCTCACCATCGCAATCTGTATAGTACAGGCTCCTGCCTATTTGTATAGTCTGGGTGCCCTGGGTGTTCCGGATTCTGCTTTTTTGCTGGGAAAAGGTCTCAATTTCATTATACCCTCTGTAATCATCCTGGTAACAGGCTGTGTTTTTGCCATGTGGCTTGGGGAAAAGATTACGGACAAAGGTATTGGTAACGGGATTTCCCTTCTGATTATGATCGGGATCATCGCGACCATGCCTCAGGCCTTTGTACAGGAGGCCGCCTCCCGTTTAAACGGAAATGGAGGACCCATGCTGATTCTGGTGGAATTGATTCTATGGTTTGTAGTGATTCTGGCCAGCGTCCTGCTGGTGATGGCTACAAGACGTATTCCGGTTCAGTATGCCAGACGAACCGCTTCCGGCGGATATGAAAAGAATGTGATGGGTTCCCGTCAGTATATCCCCCTGAAGTTAAATGCCTCCGGGGTTATGCCTATCATCTTTGCGCAGGCAATTATGTTTGCACCAGGGCTGCTGGGTAGTACATTTAATGATACTGCCGTGGGCCAGTGGATGGAAGTTCAGTTTCAGGATATTTTTGGCCTTGCTTATAACATATTGTTTGCCGTGCTGATCATCATCTTTACGTATTTCTATACGGCCATTACGGTTCCGACCAACAAGATGGCAGATGACCTTAAGCGCAGTGGTGGCTTTATCCCAGGGATACGACCCGGGAAGGAAACAGGAGACTTCCTTGACAGGATTATGTCTCTGATAACGCTTCCTGGTTCCATTTTTCTGGCATTCCTTGCGGTTTTCCCGGCTATAGTGGTAAAACTCATGGATATTCAGGCCAACTGGGCACTCTTCTTTGGAGGTACTTCCCTGCTGATTATGGTAGGGGTCGCCATAGATACGGTTCAACAGGTTAATTCCTATTTGCTGAATCGTCATTACGACGGATTGATGAAAACAGGTAAAAACAGAAAAGTAGCATAATATATGGCCAAGCAAGCTCCTATAGAACAGGACGGTTCCATAATAGAAGCCTTATCCAATGCAATGTTCCGCGTTGAGCTGGAGAACGGCCATGTGGTAACGGCGCATATTTCCGGAAAGATGCGTATGCACTATATCAAATTGCTTCCGGGAGACAAGGTCAAATTGGAAATGAGTCCATATGACCTTACCAAGGCAAGAATAACATACAGATACTAAGAAACTGCATCAGATGAAAGTAAGAGCATCCATAAAAAAGAGAAGTGCCGATTGCAAAATTGTAAGACGCAAGGGCAGACTTTACGTAATCAACAAAAAGAATCCAAGATTTAAACAAAGACAAGGGTAGTTATGGCAAGAATCGCAGGGGTAGATATACCAAAACAAAAAAGAGGCGTCATAGCCCTTACTTACATCTTTGGTGTGGGGAAAAGCCGGGCTAAGGAAATCCTTGAGAAAGCCAAGGTTAGCGAAGACACGAAAGTATCGGATTGGTCTGATGACGAAATTGGACGTATCCGTGAAGCGGTTTCTTCCTATACCATTGAGGGAGAGCTCCGTTCTGAAACTTCGTTGAATATCAAACGATTGATGGATATCGGATGCTACCGTGGCATTCGTCACCGTTCCGGACTTCCACTTCGGGGACAGCGGACTAAGAACAATTCACGTACCCGTAAAGGAAAGCGTAAAACTGTGGCTAACAAGAAAAAAGCTACCAAATAATTTTAGTAAAGCCGAATGTGCCTGAATTACAGGCCCAGTGCAGCACTACTAATGACTAGATTCTAAAAGAATGGCAAAGACAGCTTCAAAAACGACAAAAACAACCAAAAAGCGGAAGGTATCGGTAGAATCTACCGGAGAAGCTCATATTACAGCTTCTTTCAACAATATCATTATCTCCCTGACCAATAAAAAAGGGGATGTGATTTCCTGGGCCTCCGCTGGTAAGATGGGCTTCAGAGGTTCTAAGAAGAACACTCCTTACGCTGCTCAGGTGGCTGCTGAGGAATGTGCCAAAACGGCTCACGAAGCAGGCCTGAGGAAGGTTAAGGCTTATGTGAAAGGTCCTGGAAACGGCAGGGAATCTGCTATCAGAACAATTCACAACTCTGGTATAGAGGTTACAGAGATTATAGATGTAACCCCACTGCCACACAATGGCTGCCGACCACCCAAACGGCGACGAGTTTAAGTATTCAATTAATTAATTTTTCACTGAAAGGGTAGTTACGGTTATCGAAGGATTCGCCTTAATTCATAATCACTCTTTCTAATTTAAAGAAGATGGCAAGATACACAGGACCAAAGTCTAAAATAGCCCGCAAATTTGGCGAGGCGATTTTCGGAGACGACAAAGCATTTGAAAAAAAGAATTACCCTCCCGGGCAACACGGAAACAACCGCCGGAGGGGAAAAAAGTCTGAATACGCTATTCAGTTGCAGGAAAAACAAAAGGCCAAGTATACTTATGGTATTCTGGAGCGTCAGTTCCGCAACCTTTTCGCGCAGGCCAACCGAAGCAAAGGAGTAACCGGGGAGGTTTTACTACAGCTTTGCGAATCCCGCTTAGACAATGTAGTTTACCGAATGGGAATTGCCCCGTCCAGAAGGTCTGCCCGTCAGCTGGTTTCCCACAGGCACATCACCGTAAATGGCGATCTGGTAAACATCCCGTCATACAGCCTGAAAGCAGGAGATGTTGTTGGGGTACGTGAGAAATCCAAATCCCTTCAGAGTATCGAAGAATCTCTTTCATCCAATAGCAGCGTATACGAATGGATCAGCTGGAATGCAGACAAGAAGGAAGGAACTTTTGTCGCAGTACCGGAAAGGCTGCAGATTCCTGAGAATATCAAGGAACAATTAATTGTCGAGTTATACTCTAAATAAAACAACACAGATCCGATTATGGCATTATTTAATTTTCAGAAGCCCGATAAAGTAATAATGATCGATTCCACCGATTTCGAAGGAAAGTTCGAATTTCGGCCGCTGGAACCAGGTTATGGTCTTACTGTCGGGAATGCACTCAGAAGGGTTTTGCTGGCTTCTTTGGAAGGTTTTGCAATTACCTCAGTGCGGATTGACAAGGTAGAACACGAGTTTTCGGTGATAGAAGGTGTTGTGGAAGATGTAACCGAAATCATCCTAAATCTGAAACAGATTCGTTTCAAGCGTCAGATTGACGATGTAAACGAAGAAACGGTTTCCATATCAGTTGGTGGGAAAGAACAGCTCACCGCAGGAGATTTCCAGAAGTTTATATCCGGTTTTCAGGTATTGAATCCTGACCTGGTTATCTGCAACATGGATCCCAAGGTGAATATCAATATGGAGATCATTATTGAGAAAGGCCGGGGCTATGTTCCTGCTGAAGAGAACAAAAAATCCAATGCTCCCCTGGGAAGCATCGCAGTAGATTCCATTTTCACCCCTGTGCGAAATGTAAAGTACAGCATCGAAAATTACCGGGTAGAGCAGAAGACCGATTATGAGAAACTGGTTTTTGAAATCGCTACCGATGGATCTATACATCCAAAGGACGCTTTAACTGAAGCGGCTAAAGTTCTCATACACCACTTTATGCTGTTCTCCGATGAGCGAATTACCCTGGAAGCAGATGAAATTGCTCAGACAGAGACCTATGATGAGGAATCTCTGCACATGAGGCAGTTACTCAAAACGAAGCTGGTAGATATGGACCTGTCTGTACGAGCCCTGAATTGCCTGAAGGCAGCAGAAGTGGATACACTGGGAGACCTGGTTTCATTCAACAAGAACGACCTGATGAAATTCAGGAATTTTGGAAAAAAATCCCTTACAGAGCTGGAAGAGCTTGTAATTAACAAGGGCCTGAATTTCGGGATGGATCTGTCAAAATATAAACTGGATAAAGACTAAGCATAAGGCTCAGGATTGGAAACCAATGCATAGCCAAATTACAAGAGAACGATGAGACACGGAAAGAAAGTCAACAATCTGGGAAGAAAAACGGCACACAGGAAAGCCATGATGGCTAATATGGCCTGTTCCCTGATAGAACATAAACGTATCAATACCACAGTAGCCAAGGCAAAAGCCCTGAAGCAATTCATTGAGCCGCTGATCACTAAGTCCAAAGCTGAGAACAACCAGACTGCGGAAAAAGGAACCCACAACCGCAGGATTGCATTTAAAAACCTGCGTTCCAAGGAGGCCGTTACAGAGCTTTTCAGCGCAGTCGCTGAGAAGGTTGCGGATCGTCCGGGAGGATATACAAGGATTATAAAGCTTGGAAACCGCCTGGGGGATAATGCAGATATGGCAATGATCGAGCTGGTAGACTTTAATGAGCTGTACAACGCAGGGAAGCCATCCAAGAAGAGCACCCGAAGAAGCCGACGCTCCAAGTCTAAAGCAGAACCGGCCAAAGCTTCTGAAACGGCAGCTTCTGAAGCAGAAGCCAAGCCTGCAGCTGAGGCGAAAAAAGAAGCGGTTGCTGAAGAACAGAAAGCTCCTGAAAAAGAAGCTCCAAAAGCTGAGGCACCGAAGGAAGCGAAGCCTAAGGCAGAATCTAAAGCCAAAGATGAAGATGCCAAAGAATAGGCTACAGTTTTTTAAAAGTTATAAACAAGAAAAGGATAGTCCTGAATGGCTATCCTTTTTTTTATGTTAATTTGTTATGAATCCTAAAACAGTAATGTATTTATGAAGTATCTGGCTAAACGTAAGGCGCTGATATTACTTGCAGACGGAACTATTTTTTACGGAAAATCCGTTGGAGATCAGGCGGGTACAGCCTTTGGGGAGGTTTGTTTCAATACCGGGATGACCGGATATCAGGAAATTTTTACCGACCCGTCCTATTATGGTCAATTAATGGTAACGACCAATGCACATATCGGAAATTACGGTGCGAAATCAGCAGAATCTGAATCCGACGGAGTTAAAATTTCCGGACTGATTTGTAAAAATTTCAGCTATGAATACAGCCGATACGATGCGGATTACAGCCTGCAGGAATTTTTAAACGCCAATAAGCTATTTGCTATTTCGGATGTTGATACCCGCGCCCTTGTCAGTTACATACGCGATAACGGGGCCATGAATGCGGTAATTTCAACCCGTGTGGATGAGCTGGATACCCTAAAGAAGGAACTGGCGGAAGTTCCCGGTATGGAAGGCCTTGAACTGGCTTCCAGAGTGTCCACAAAAGAACCCTATTTCGTGGGGGACCCTGAAGCTGATCTTAAAATTGCTGCCCTGGATATCGGGATCAAAAAAAATATTCTCAGAAACCTGTCCAAAAGGGGGGCGTATATTCAGGTCTTTCCGCACAACACCTCTTTTGAGCAGATGCAAGCCTGGAACCCGGACGGCTATTTTATTTCCAATGGCCCCGGCGATCCTGAACCTTTAAAGGAAGCAGTTGAAACCGCCCGCCAAATTATTGCTTCAGACAAACCACTCTTTGGGATATGCCTGGGGCATCAGGTAATTGCACTGGCCAATGGGGTAAGCACCTACAAGATGCACCACGGACACCGGGGCATTAACCATCCGGTAATCAACCTGCTGAGTGGAAAAGGTGAGATTACGTCCCAAAATCATGGATTTGCCATTAACAGGGAAGAAACGGAGGCCCATCCAGAGCTCGAAATTACACATGTACACCTCAATGATCAGACGGTGGCCGGGATCCGAATGAAAAACAAGAATGTGTTTTCGGTTCAGTACCACCCCGAAGCCAGTCCGGGCCCGCATGACGCCGAATACCTCTTCGATCAGTTTTTCGAAGCTATTCGCCAGTCCGTTCCCAAGGAAACGGAGGTCTGACGGCGGCTTTTCTGCCTGAAAACAAAGGCAGGCTAGCTCAGCTTTTGTATCTTTAATAATCCTAATAACTACAGATTTAATTTTATGAGTATCATACTAGACATACATGCCAGACAAATCCTGGATTCGAGAGGAAACCCCACCGTTGAAGTGGATGTAATCACAGAAAATGGTGTTCTGGGCAGGGCAGCAGTCCCTTCCGGGGCCTCTACCGGCGAACATGAAGCCGTGGAGTTGCGCGATGGAGGAAAGGCCTATATGGGGAAAGGAGTCAGCAAGGCTGTAGAAAACGTAAATACGACTATTGCAGATAAGGTACGCGGAATGTTGGTTTTTGATCAGAATAAGATCGACCAGGCCATGATTGCACTAGACGGCACCCCTAACAAATCAAAATTAGGAGCTAATGCCATTCTGGGCGTATCCCTGGCAGTTGCAAAGGCGGCTGCGAATGAATTGGGAATGTCTTTATACAGATATGTAGGCGGCGTGAGTGCCAATACCCTTCCGGTACCCATGATGAATATTATTAACGGGGGTTCCCACTCAGACGCCCCTATTGCTTTTCAGGAATTCATGGTAATGCCTGTAAAGGCCAGGAATTTTACCCATGCCATGCAGATGGGGACTGAGATCTTCCACAACCTTAAAAAAGTATTGCACGACCGTAACCTGAGTACTGCAGTTGGGGATGAAGGTGGGTTTGCACCTACCCTGGACGGTACCGAGGATGCGTTGGATACCATAGCCAAGGCTGTAGAAAAAGCTGGCTACAAAATGGGCGAGGAAGTGATGATTGCCCTGGATTGCGCTGCCGCCGAATTCTACGTGGACGGGAAATACGATTATACAAAATTTGAAGGGGACTCCGGGGCGGTCAGAACCTCCCGGGAGCAAGCCGAATACCTGGCAGAACTTTGTGACAAATATCCCATTATCTCGATTGAGGACGGCATGGACGAAAATGACTGGGACGGCTGGAAGATGCTTACCGAAAAGGTAGGGGACCGCGTGCAATTGGTGGGAGACGACCTGTTTGTAACCAATGTGGAACGACTTGGCAAAGGAATTGAGCAGGGAATCGCTAATTCCATCCTGATCAAGGTAAACCAGATCGGGACGCTTACCGAAACGATTTCGGCTGTAAATATGGCCAAGAATGCGGGCTATACCTCTGTTATGTCTCACCGTTCCGGAGAAACGGAAGACAATACCATTGCCGACCTGGCAGTGGCTCTGAACACCGGCCAGATTAAGACCGGATCTGCTTCCCGCTCTGACCGTATGGCCAAGTACAATCAATTATTGCGTATAGAGGAGGAACTGGGCTCTGTAGCCTATTTCCCCGGGACAGCAGCTTTTAAGGTAGGCTCTTAATTTAGGGAAACTTTATATTTAAAGGCCTTGCGTTTCAAGGCCTTTTTTTTATACTTACCCTTTAATACTAAAGGATGAAACGCTTCTTGTTTGTTTCTGCGGAGAACGATGCTATCCCGGCCTGCAAGGCCGGTGGAATGGGAGATGTGGTACGCGATGTACCGAGGGAAATTGCCGCCAGGGGCGACCAGGTAGACGTGGTGGTCCCTGCTTATGGTCGTTTGCACAAAAGAGGTACGCTGTTGTCCGAATTGGTGGTTCCGCTAAGGGGTACCTCTTACAGGGTGGAAGTTTTCGAAGTTCCCCCCAAAAAGGAGGTTGCCGGGATCAGGCACTTTGTTATTCACCATCCGGAAATACAAGGGGGTGATATTGCGCATATCTATCACAATGACCCGGAAGAACCCTTTTATACGGATGCCATTAAATATACCATCTTCTGTACTGCCGTGGCCGAATGCCTCCGGGCAGATATCTTCGGGGGCACTCAGATAGTTCACCTGCATGACTGGCACAGCAGTATGCTGCTGGTGTTGCGAGAATATCACAAACGCTATAAGGCACTGGGCAAGCTGCGATTTGTTTACAGTATTCACAACCTGGCCATACAGGGGATCCGTCCTTTTGCAGACAATTACTCCTCTTTGGAGACCTGGTTTCCTGAAATGGACTATTCAGCAGATGCCCTGCTGGATATACGCTATCCGGACTGTATCAACCTGATGGCGGTGGGGATACGGTTTGCCGATGCTGTTCATACAGTTTCTCCTTCTTATATGGAGGATATCATGCAACCCAGCCGCCCCCCAGAATTTATAGGTGGAGAAGGACTGGAATCAGATTTGCAGGTGGCCTTTGAAGAAGGCAGGCTTTTTGGTATTCTTAACGGCTCTAACTATCAGAATATCAGGACCGCTGAGAAAGGGTCACTCTATGCCAATACCATCCGTGGGATTTTTGGCTGGCTGCAGGAAGAATCAAAAAAATACAAGGCTGATTTCCTGGCACATACGGGAGAAAAAGTGATCGAACTGCTGCTGCACCCTCCAAAGTTTATCTGTTCGAGCGTGGCCCGCCTGACAGAACAAAAATTTTACTTCTTTAAAAATTCCCCGGAGGTTTTCAAAGGGGTACTGGAAAGGCTCAAAGAAGTGGACGGCATCTTTATGCTTTTGGGAACCGGAGACCCCAATTACGAGGCCCTCTTTCGTGAAATCAGTTACGAATACCCCAATTTTATTTTTACAAACGGCCAATCTGAAGACTTGATCGACTCTATGTACCTGGAGACCGACCTTTACCTGATGCCCAGCCTTTTTGAACCCTGCGGTATCAGCCAAATGCTTTCCATGCGAAATGGCAACCCCTGCCTGGCCCATGCTACCGGCGGGCTGAAAGATACAATCGAACATATGCGCACAGGCTTCCTTTTTGGTGGGGACACCTATGCCGAAAAACTTCAAAACCTGCAGGAGGTCCTCAACCAGGCCCTGGACCTGTATTTCAATGAGCCGGAAACCTGGCAACAAGTTCGTGAAAACGCTGCCCGTATGCGCTTTACCTGGAAGAAATCTGTGGATGAATACTACGAAAAACTATATACCGCATAAAGCTTCCTCAGGTCTTGTTGAAATGCCTGAAATAGCGGCTGCATGAATTGTTAAAACGCGAGTGTTTTCGTATTTTTACAAGACTTTCAATTAAAAAAAAAATTCTACGCATGTCAGATAAAGCAAGCCTGGGCTACAAGGGAAAAACCTTTGAATTTCCCGTTGTAAAGGGAACAGAAAATGAATTGGCTATAGATATCAAAACCCTTCGTTCCTCCACGGGGATGATCACTATTGATCCGGGATATAAGAATACGGGTTCCTGCGAGAGCGCCATTACCTTTCTGGACGGTGAAAAGGGGATTTTGCGTTACAGGGGATATTCCATCGAAGAGCTTGCGGAAAAGGCCGATTTTCTGGAAGTTGCCTATTTACTGATATTCGGAGAACTTCCCAATAAGGAAGAATTGGCCAAATTTGACCACGATATCAAGGCCGAATCCCACGTAGACGAAGAAATGAAGAAAATCCTGGATGGCTTTCCCAAGTCTGCCCATCCCATGGGAGTGATTTCTTCCCTGACCTCTGCCCTGATCGCCTTTAATCCTACCTCGGTTAACGTGTCTTCTGAAAAAGACATGTACCACGCCATTGTACGTCTGCTGGCCAAGTTCCCTGTTTTGGTGGCCTGGACTCTGAGAAAGAAAAAGGGGTTGCCCCTGGATTACGGAGACGATTCCCTGGGTTACGTGGAAAACATCCATAAGATGATGTTCAAGCGGCCTAACAAGGAATACCAGAAAAACAAGATTGTCATAGATGCCCTGGATAAGCTCCTTATCCTGCATGCAGACCATGAACAGAATTGTTCTACCTCTACGGTGCGAATAGTGGGGTCTTCCCATGCGGGGCTCTTTGCCTCCATTTCTGCCGGGATATCAGCGCTGTGGGGCCCGCTTCACGGTGGAGCGAACCAGGCTGTTCTGGAAATGCTGGAGGCCATACATGCAGACGGGGGAGACACCAATAAATACATGAAAAAGGCCAAGGACAAAAATGACCCCTTCCGTTTGATGGGCTTTGGTCACAGGGTCTATAAAAATTTCGACCCCAGGGCCCGGATTATCAAAAAGGCTGCAGACGAAGTTTTGGGAGACCTGGGGATTGAAGATCCCATTCTGGACATTGCCAAAGGACTTGAAAAAGAAGCCCTGGAAGATGACTATTTCGTAAAGCGGAAACTCTACCCGAATGTTGATTTTTATTCGGGGATTATTTACAGGGCCATGGATATTCCTGTTGAAATGTTTACCGTTATGTTCGCTATGGGAAGATTGCCGGGATGGATTGCTCAGTGGCGTGAAATGCGCCTGAAATCGGAGCCAATCGGAAGACCCAGACAGGTTTATATAGGAGAAAACCACCGTCCGTTCAAGAAACTGAGTGATCGTTAAGATCAGCACAGATAATCAGAAAGGGACTGTACGCAGGCCCTTTTTTTAATTTACCGGGTTTAATTCAAGCCTCATGATAGATTTAAACATCAAAGATGAAACCGCCCAGCTTAAATCTGTGGTACTGGGTACTGCAGAGAGTAATGGCCCGGTGCCCCGGCCTGAGGAGGCTTATGATCCGAAATCCCTGGAGCATATCCTGGCCGGTACCTATCCCAGGGAGGTCGATATGGTTGGTGAAATGGAGGCTTTCGCAGCAGTGCTGAAACGGCATGGTGTAAAAGTTTTCAGGCCTGAGGTCATTGCCAACTGTAATCAGATCTTTTCGAGGGATATTGCCTTTGTGGTAGATGATAAACTGGTGAAAGCAAACATCCTCCCGGAGCGGGAAAGGGAATTCGAGGCAATAGTACACGTTTTGGATCGTATTGATTCCGATCAAATCCTGACCCCCCCTGAAGCGGTTCATGTGGAGGGAGGGGATGTGATGCCCTGGAATGAATACCTTTTTGTGGGAACCTACTCGGCTCCTGATTATGCGGACTATATAACGGCCAGAACCAATAAAGAGGCAGTTGCCTACTTACAGGAACAATTCCCGCATCGCATTGTTAAATCCTTTGAACTTCGAAAATCCAATACAAATGCCCGTGAAAATGCCCTCCACCTGGACTGTTGTTTTCAACCGGTCGGCAAAGACATGTGCATTCTGCATAAGAATGGTTTTCTCTTAGAAGAGCAATACGAATGGTTGCGGAACTATTTTGGTCCGGACAAGGTTTTTGAAATAGATAAAGAGGAAATGTACCGTATGTTCAGCAACGTTTTTTCAATTTCCCCGGAGGTAGTGGTATCGGAGCAGTCCTTTACCCGCCTGAACAACTGGTTGCGTTCCAAAGGCCTCAAAGTGGAAGAGGTGCCTTATTCTGAAATTGCCAAACAGGAAGGCTTATTGCGATGCAGTACGCTCCCGCTGGAGCGGGCCTGACAAGCTGATTTAGTTGCCGTATAGTGGGCGGGTTAGCTGGTGTATTTTTGCTTGAATTCAAGGGAATATTAGTAGTGTAAAACCTTAAGAAATACCTACATTTATCGCACTAATTTCAGGCATTAATGCAAATTACCAATACCATTTTAATGATACGTCCGGTGCAGTTTAGAATGAATGAGCAAACGGCCGTGAATAATTTTTTCCAGGAAGATCTGGACCTCCGCAATTCGCTTATCAACCAGCGGGCCCAGGAAGAATTCGATGCTTTTGTGAAAATACTGCGGGAGGCCGGTGTAAACGTGATAGTGGTAGAGGATCGGCTGGAGACGGATACCCCTGATTCCATTTTTCCCAATAACTGGGTTTCCTTCCACCGGAACGGGACGGTTGCCATCTATCCCATGTATGCCGAAAACCGGAGGAAGGAGCGCCGGATGGACATCTTTGATCTTCTGGAAGAGCAGGGGTTTGAGATAAAACAGATAATCGATTATACGGCTGCAGAAGAGGCAGGGGTGTTTCTGGAAGCTACCGGGAGCATTTTGATGGACAGGGTACACCAGAAAGCGTATTGCGCCCTCTCGGACAGGGCAGATGAAGAACTTTTCATCGAATTTTGCGAGGATTTCGAAGTCACCCCGGTGATTTTTACTGCCAATCAGTCTGTAGACGGGAAAAGGTTACCCATTTACCACACCAACGTAATGATGTGCCTGGGGGAAGATTTTGCCGTGATTTGCCTGGATTCAATCGACGATAAAAAAGAACGGAAGAATGTGCTGGACCACCTGCGAATGGACGGTAAAAAAGTAGTGAATATTACAGAATCCCAAATGCATCAGTTCGCGGGAAATATGCTGCAGGTTCTGGGGAAAAATGAAGAGCGCCTCCTGGTGATGAGCCAGGCCGCTTATGAATCGCTCCGCCCAGACCAGCTCTCGGTATTGGAAAAAAGCTCCAGAATTGTATACAGCCCGCTTACCACTATAGAGACTTGTGGGGGTGGCAGCGCCCGATGTATGATGGCAGAAGTGTTCCTGCCCCGGCAACATTAGGCCCCTGGCCTATTTTGTTTTAGCAATATTGCGGATCATCCCACCGAATATAAAATAATGTAAGGGCAGAATGCTGTACCAGTATAAGCGACCCCTCAGGCCCTTAGGGCGGAAGGTGGCGTTTTGGTGCAGGACGTTGTTCTCGTCTATTCTGAATTCCAGCCAGGCTTCACCCGGCAACCGCATCTCGGCAAAGAGTAAGAGGCGTGCTTTTTTGCGGTCTGCCAGCAATACCCTCCAGAAATCCAGGGAATCGCCGGTATAAATGCGATCCGGATGGGTCCTGCCGCGTCTCAGGCCAACCCCTCCGCTGAGTTTGTCCAGGAAGCCTCTTATTTTCCAAAGCCAGTTTCCGTAGTACCAGCCATTTTCTCCCCCGATTTTCCAGATGTTTTGCAGAACAGCTTCCCGATCCTCAATTTGCATTGATTTACTGTCAGTAAGCACCCCGTATTTGGGCACCTGTATATATTTTTCGAGGTTTTTACTCATCCGGCCGCTGATCATGCTGTCCTTCCAACTGCTTACTACCAGATTTTGTTCGATCTTTTTAAAGGCCATATCAATGGCTTCTGCGTAGGAATGTGTGGAAATACCCAGGAGTTGTTGCAACTTATTATCCCGGGCAATTACCTCCATCTTCATACTGTCCACCAAATTTACCGCCAGCTTATAGGAGGTGGAGGTTACAAAATACAGCCAGTAGGAGGAGAGTTTTGGAGTCATTACAGGTACCGTAAAAATCCAGTTTTTAAAGCCCCTGACCTTTGCGTAGACCTGTAGCATTTCCTTGTAAGTAAGTACATCTGGCCCACCGATATCAAAGGACTGATTATAGGTGTCCGTATTGCCCAGAACCCCGGTCAGAAATCGAATTACATCGCGGATGGCTATGGGCTGTGTTTTGGTAAGGACCCATTTTGGGGTGACCATTACGGGGAGTTTTTCACAGAGATCCCGAATGATTTCGAATGAGGAACTGCCGGAGCCTACAATTATCCCTGCCCGGAGGACGGTTAGTGCATAGGGACCGGTATAGAGAATGTCTTCCACATTTTTACGGGATTTTAAATGTTTGGAGAGTTTCTCCTCATTTACAATACCAGACAGATATATTACCTGCTCTGGACGCACCCATTCCATGTAGGCATTGAAGTTTTCTGCTGCCCGTGCCTCCTGCTCGTCGAAATCCGAGGTGGAAGAACTCATGGAGTGGATCAGGTAATAGGCAGCATCAATATCTTCCGGGATTCTGCCTTTTTCCGGCTCTTTAAGAAAATCTACTTCAACCACGCTAATCTGCGATCGGGTTTCTGCATCGATGGAGAGGCGCTTTTCATCCCGCACGGCACAGACTATTTCATGGCCCTCATCGAGCAGTTGCGGAAGCAATCGCATCCCGATATAACCATTGGCTCCAGTCAGTAGTATTTTCATCCCTTAAATATAGTCAGCTTATCCCGCAAGTTCGGGTTATGGTAATGGATCCTGCCTTTGGGCCGAGTAATCCGCCTTATAGCCAAGCAGTTTTACAAAAAACTTCTGCACCGCCTTGGTATCGGCCTCTACTTTGATAAAATGATGGTCCATATAGATGCTGTAAATACCCAGGTCCCCCTTATATAAAGTTAACTTGTAATACGGAATAACCAGTGCAAAAGTCTCCAGCAGAGAGCGAAACCGAACAATTATGCCTTCTGGCCGAAGTTCCACATTGCAGCTATTGCGATTGTTATCCAGTAACAATAAATTATTTATTTCCACACTGGCAGCAGTAATAAAAAGTTTGGGGGACCCTATTCCCTTCATCTCCCAGCGCTTTCTCAGGGTAAAAGGCTTCCCAACCAGCTGGTCTACTTTTTGGGTGATTTCCCGGTTATTATAAGATACATTAACCAGCATAACTCAGTGTTTGGAACATTATTCGAAAAACTCCTTCCGGATGGGCAGATGCGAAGCCCTGCCCCGGTTGCGCTGAGGTTTTGCGGGAAACTATATCAAAATCCCTAACATTCTTTGAGGTCATAGCTTTTTTTATAAAGGTAGCCAAAATGACCAAAACCTTGAAATGAACCGGGTAAAAGCCGAATACGGATGAAAAATTGTAATTTTGCAGCTTCTAATTCACCTGAAATGCATTTGGAAAACCTGATAACTCAAAAGGTAAAGGAAGCTGTTGAGGCCATCTACGGTATATCGCTCGAATCGGTTGAATTACAGCCAACCCGCAAAGAGTTCGAAGGGGATATCACGGTAGTGGTTTTCCCAATGCTCAAACTCCTGAAGGGCAATCCCGCTGCAATAGGGAATGCGGTGGGTGAGTATTTGGAAAAGGAAGTTCAGGAGGTGGTCTCTTTTAATACTATCAAGGGATTTTTAAACCTGGTAATCGGCGATGCCTATTATCTCAACTTCTTTAACGGGATCCGCACGGACGAGTCGTATGGCTTTGCCAGCGGGGGGCAGAATGAAGCCATTATGGTGGAATACTCTTCCCCAAATACCAATAAACCCTTACATCTGGGTCATATCCGGAACAATTTACTGGGGTATTCGGTTGCTGAAATTCTGAAGGCGGCCGGAAAAAAAGTATATAAAACCCAGATAATCAATGACAGGGGTATCCATATTTGTAAGAGTATGCTTGCCTGGGAACGATTTGGAAAGGGTGAAACCCCAGAAAGTAGTGGTCTTAAAGGCGATAAGCTGGTAGGAAACTACTATGTGGCTTTTGACCGTGCCTACAAGGATGAAATGCTGGAGTTAAAATCCAGGGGGATGTCAGAAGAAGAGGCGGCAAAGGAAGCACCTATTTTGAAAGAAGCACAGGAATTACTACGCAGGTGGGAAGCGGGTGATCCGCATGTGGTTGCCCTCTGGAATATGATGAATGGCTGGGTATACGACGGCTTTGAAACAACCTATAAAAACCTGGGAGTAGATTTTGACCGGCTGTATTACGAAAGCAAAACGTATTTGCTGGGAAAAGATGTGGTGGCCGAAGGCCTGGAAAAGGGAATTTTCTACAAAAAAGAAGACGGAAGTGTTTGGATAGACCTTACCGAAGAAGGGCTGGATGAAAAGATTGTTTTGCGTTCAGACGGCACCGCCGTATATATGACGCAGGATATCGGGACAGCCATACAGCGGGTTACCGATTTTCCGGATATAACCGGGATGGTTTACACTGTGGGGAATGAACAGGATTACCACTTTAAAGTGCTCTTCCTGATTTTAAGGAAATTGGGATATTCCTGGGCTGAAAACCTGTATCACCTCAGTTATGGAATGGTGGATCTACCCAGCGGTAAAATGAAGAGCCGCGAAGGGACAGTGGTGGACGCCGACGACCTGATGGAAGAAATGTCCGAAACAGCCGGGAGCATAGCCGCCGAACTGGGAAAACTGGAAGGATATACGGAGGCGGAGAAAAAACAACTGTATCATATGATTGGGATGGGTGCCCTGAAGTACTATATCCTCAAAGTAGATCCCAAAAAACGAATCCTGTTCAACCCGGAGGAATCTGTGGATTTTCAGGGAAATACAGGACCTTTTATACAGTACACCTATGCCCGTATCCAATCCATACTTAGAAAGGCAGATTTTGACTTTACTGATAACGTCCCGGCAGAAGAAATTGAAGGCCTGCAGGATAAGGAAAAACAGTTACTAAAGGATCTCGAAGGATTCCCACAACTTATTCAGGCTGCCGCAGCGCAGTACAGCCCGGCCCTGATTGCTAATTACACTTATGATCTGGTAAAAGACTTCAATTCCTTTTACCAGCAGGTTCCAATCCTTGCAGAGCCGGATACCGGCCTGAGGAGCTTCAGGACCCAGCTCTCCAAAAAAGTAGGGGAGGTTATCGCTTCTGCGATAGGCTTATTGGGGATTCAGGTTCCCGAGCGTATGTAAAAAAAAAGCTTCCCGTTTCGGGAAGCTTTTCTCTTTTCATAGCAATTGTAAGTTCAGGCTTAAGCCTTGTCGGAAGAAGATTTTACAGCCAGGTTATAAATAACCAGTCCGAAACCGATTTTGTTTACGGCGTCTCCAATGTTGTAAATAACATCCATGTCTAATCCACTGAAGATACCTTCATACCATCCAGGGGTACCAGCCATATATCCGATCGGATAGATTGCCCATCCTACCAATACAAACCAGCACAGCGTTTTGTGAGCACTCAGTACAGCGCCCCCAGCAGATTCGGCAAGTTTTTTCGCAGATCCTAACCAGATATCGTAAACGATAGCGAAGTAGGCGATACCTGAAACCAATCCCCACAACCAGGCCTGGTCACGATTTACGGCTTCTCCGAAGTAACCCGTTACAAGCATTACCACTGAGAGGAAAATAAGACGCCACATCAGCGAACGCTTGGCTCCGGCTACCTTAAGAATCAGGAAGAATTCCACGCACATTAGCGGTACAGTCAGAACCCAGTCCACATACCTGAAAAAGGTAGGTGATTCTTCAAAAGAGGCCCAGTAATCGCGCATGTACCAGTAGTGTACGGCAGCGATAAAAGTAATCAACCCTGAGACCAGGATGGAAGTTCTCCACTTCCTGTCAAAGGAATTCATGGATAGGAAGAAGAATGCCGAGGCAGCCATCATGGCCATACAGCCAACGAAGAAGGTAAACCCGACATAATCGTCAGTAGCTATCTTCGCCACCCACGAGAAATTAGTTAAAAGCTCCATAATAATTAGTTTTATTTGATTTGTCTAAGTAAATTTAAATAATGTTAAACACATTTTGTATAAAAAAATCATAAAATATTTAAACAAGCAGAAAAAAGTATGTTGCGGATAGCAGATTTGAGAAATGGGATGATCGTTTTGACCTTTTTCTTCTTGTGGGTCTCCATTTTTTTTAGTGACCGGGTAGAGGAGTGGCTGGCCTTTATCCTTATTTTTAGCTTCGGTATTGTCCACGGAGCCAATGACATACATATCCTCAGGACTGCCGAGGGCAGCCGGCGCCTCCTCCCTCCCTATGGAATAATATTGTTGTACATCGGTTTTGTCTTGGTTTGCGCCCTGTTGTTTTACATCCTTCCCATAGCCGCACTCTTATTTTTTATTCTTTTTAGTGCTTACCATTTTGGGGAACAACACTGGATAGACCGCCCGCTTCGCAAGGGGCCGCTTCGCAAACTCACTTTTTTCAGCTACGGGATGGTGGTTCTCAATACACTGTTTATGGCCCATTCCGAACAGGTCTCCCAGGTGATTTATGAGATTGCAAATTACCAGCTATCCGGGCAGCTGTTCGGATGGGTAACACTGTTGTTCCTGGGCCTCTTCTTAATTGCCCTGCTTTTGAGTATTGAATGGAAAAAGCTCCTGAAATTTTTACCCTTTGAGTTATTTCTGCTGGCGGTGTTCTTTATAGTTTTTCACACCGCCTCCCTGATCTGGGCCTTTGCCATTTATTTTATCCTCTGGCATTCCATTCCCTCCCTGGCAGACCAGATTAAAAAGCTATATGGGAAGATAAACCTGAACGCAGCATTAAAGTATTTAAGGACCTCAGCTATCTACTGGGTTGCTGCGCTGATCACCCTTGCAGCAGCTTTCCTGTATTTCAGGGACAGTGAATCTGAGTTTTTACCCTTGTTTTTTTCTTTCCTTGCGGCCATCACCTTTCCTCACGTCCTGGTTATTTCCAGGTTGTATCAGGACTAAAAACGGATTCGGAAACTCAGATTGGGGGTCAGTCCAAGGGAAATATTTTCAACCCGCTCAATTTCATCCTGATCATTCAGGCGGAAGTAGGTGTCCAGGATATTTTTTCGGCCACTCAGGTTTAAAACAGAAGCCCCGGCATTTGCCTGAATGCCTTCTGAAAGCCTGAAGCTGTAGACCAGGGAGGCATCCATCCGCAGGTAATCCGGCAGCCGGCTGCTGTTGGGCTGCTGGTAATTTATCCGTGCGGGGACGGCCGTGGTATTGATATCGTTTGGCGCTGGCTGCGGCTCGGTAAAGGGCCTGCCGGTGCGATAATTCAGGCCAATCGCAATCTTGAAATTATCATAGGTGTAATTAGAACCCAGCGTCAGTGTATGCCTGATGTCCAGGTTATTGGGGAAAGTAGTAGGCGGGGTATCCAAATCTTCAAAAGTATAATTATTCCGATTATAGGCATAACTGACCCAGTTGCTCCATTGTTCGCTTTTGTAATTGAGCAGGGCCTCTATCCCATTCACCCTATAACGGCCAATTTCTCCACTGAACTGATTTTCATTCTGAAACCCTTGTGTATCTGTACTAATCCCGTCAACCTCCTTGTAAAAAACCTCCAGGCCTGCCAGCCAATGGCCTTTGTCAAAATGCAGTCCGGCAGAAAGCTGTTTGCTTTGGGCAACCGGAAGGGAACTGCCGTCCGCCAGTACCCACCGCCTCTTCTCAATTCCCAGAAAGTTTTGTTCCAGATCAATGATCTGATGTGTTGCCTGGTTTTTCATTTCTCCCAGCACCTCCAGCCGGAAGGCATCTGAGACGGCATACCCCAAACTCAAACGGGGTTCCAGGTATACTTCATCAAAATTCCCCGGGTTTTGAAGGTAATTCAACCTCAGGCCAGCGTTACCCAATAATTTTTTACCGGGGCCGGTGTATTGCCATTCGGTAAATGCTGCATGGGTGTACAGGAGGTTCTTGATACTGCTTTCAAAAAAGGGGAGGTTTACCCGGGTGGTATTGGTAATACCTGTTTCAAAAAACTGATACCCGGCAATCCATCTTAACTGATCGTTGAAACGATAACCCAATTCTGTTTTCAGCGCGTTTTCGTTTACCTGGTTCAATTGGAAAAGTGCCTGCCCGCTGCTTTCTGAAAACACATCGGAGTCCAGTTCGTATTCGGTATGGTAGATCAGTATCCGGGTGCTGAGGTCCTGGTTCCAGTTGCTGCTGAGCCTGGCTCCGAAACTGAGGTTGGTCTGATCCAGATTCGAACGGTTTTCGCTGTCATCGGCAGAGAGGATTTCGGAATAGGTCAGGTCATTGGTAACACTCTGAAAGTTCAGTCTAAGTTTGTGGCGATCCCCCAGGTCGTATAATACTTTCCCGCTAAAGTCATAGAAATAAAAATTCTCATCCCTGCTGGCTATGCGATCCGTATTGATGCTTCCGGGACCGCTTATTTCAGTATCCTGGAAGGCGCGGTCAAAAAATTCAGAATAGGTAGGAGTATTTAAAAAATCGGTGACGGATCTTCGGGCAGAAAATTGAAAAGCGAGACGATCGCTTAGCGGGATATGGGCATACAGATCACCTCCAATCAGGTTAATACCAGCCCCGCCATAATAGGTTCGCTGCACTTCATCATAGGTCTGCATGCTGATGATCCCGCTCAACCCTCCTCCGTAGCGTGCGCTGGATCCGTTTTTTATGATGCTTACTTCTTCTGTCAGATAGGGATTGAATGCGGAGATGAGCCCAAAGAAATGCCCGGACTGATACATTTGTATTCCATCCCACAACAAGAGGTTTTGGTCATTGGTGCCGCCGCGGATATTGATGTTAGATACTGTTTCATCTATGCTTTTGATTCCCGGGAGGGCTTGGATGGTTTGAAGCACATCCGGCTCGGTCAGGCCCGGTAACAGACCAAAATCCCCCGGTTTCATTAGAATACTCCCGTCGGATTGCTGCGATAGCCCAGAGGTTAAATACTTATAGACAATTACTTCGTCCAACTGCTGATAGAGTACAGAGAGCATCAGGGTGGTGCAGGGGTTATTCCTGAGCAGGCGGTCTGCTGTGATATAAAGGGTTTTATAACCGAGGTATCGAATCTTTAAGGTGGCCTTTCTGGGAATTTCTTTCAGGGAAAAGGAACCATCTGTATTGGTTGTCACGGCTATACTGCTGCCCATAACTTCCACTGTGGCCCCGGGGATGTTGTTTTGCTCAAAATTATCGAGGACCTTTGCACATATATCCACAGTTGTGGATTTGGAGATCGTATAGTAACGATCATTTAATTGCCGGATGAGCAGTTGCGTTTGTTGCCGAAGTTCTTCTAAAAGCTGCTCCAGGGGGTCTGAGGTGTCCAGATACACCAATATCCCCTCAAGGTCTTCATCTACGTAAGAGAATTTGACTTCGTAGCGCTCTTCCAGTAGTGGTATTAGAGATACCAGTTCCCGGCCATTATTTTTGGAGGGATCCTGCCCCCGCATTGCCAGGAAACTGCAAATAATGAGGATCAGCCAAAGGCTGCGAACCTTAGGGAGTGTTTTCGGCATATAAAAGCACTTTGTTCCCATTTATACTAAATTTAAGTTGTAATGGGGCACTTATACTTTGTAACGCCAAATTCATATTTGTGTTGCTGAACGTACCGGTAAAAACCTCCTGCAGATCAACATTTTTGGTAATCACCTTAATATTGTATTGCCTTTCCAATTCACTGAGCACATAAGAAAGAGGCATACTTTGGAAACTGCTTTCATCACCAATCCAGCTTGGAGCGGTTGCGGCCAGCTGATCAGATTGCACTGCCTGTCCGTTCACAAAACGATAGCTGTGGCCTGCAGGCAGTTCTATTTTTTTATCTAAATGATCTACCCTTACCAGGCCTTCATAACATCGAACTATAAAGATATCACCCCGCTGGACCACATTGAACTGTGTACCTAGTACTGTAACGTCTCCCTTTTTAGTCTGCACCGTAAATTTCTTTCCTTTGGCAACCTTAAAATATGCTTCCCCTTCCAACCGAACATTTCGGTTTTCATCCCATTTCTTTTCGCTGAAAGAAAGGCTGGAACCTGCATTGAGGATTACCTCGGATGCATCCGGAAGCTGAACCTCAGTCCTTTGGGCATAATCCGTTTGGATCTTTTCGGAAAGTGAATTTATATAGAAATAGGGTACTGCAATCAGTACTATAACTGCTGCTGCAATTTTAAGCCAGTATCCGGGTGTCCTCATGCGGATGACTTTGGAAGTACGGGAAGTTCTCTTTTCCCTGAGTTCATTCAGCGCCTTTTCGGAGTCAAATTCCGGAGCCTGCAGCCCGGCTGAAGCCTTTGCAATCCGCTCATAGGTGCTAAAAGCTTCCGACTTGCGGAATGCTTCCAACTCCGCTTCGGAGAGCTCGTTATTCAACCATTTTGCTAAGTAATTTTCCTTCATGGCATTTGCCTTTACCCCTTTATAACAATCCAATTAATAAAAACCCTACCGTTTATCGATAAATTTTTTTGTAAACGGTACCGTAAAGATATCAAAATGAACTTTCAGAGGGCTCAACAGATAAGGATTTCGAGAGAAGTGCCGGGCATTCTCCAAAATTCAGGGCAGCTTCAGGAGTTCCTGCCGCATTATATTTTTAAAGTGATAGTACATCAGGAAATAGAGCGGCATCCCCATAAAGAAAAAAACCAGGGCACTTCCGGAACCGCCTGTTTTACCTATATTGTTGAAAAAGCGATCCTGCGATTCGAAGGACAATAAAAGGAAACTTACGAAACCCAAAAAGCTGCTGAGCAGCAGTATTGAAATGAGCATATTGGGCTCCGTCAGGAAACTCAGGCCCATTACAAATAAAAAGAAGAGGTATATACCAAACCCGATTTTCGAATTTCTGCGAAACAACAGATAGGGTTTAAGGGCTGCTTCAAACTGACGATTATTTAAATAACCCAGCCTTCTGAGCAGGGTTTGGTCCATTCCGCGCAGTTCCAGGATTTGAAGAGCCTTGGAGCGCATGGATTCCGGATAACCGTGAAGTCTATAGTTCCTGACTATATCCATCAATTGCGGATTATCCAGCGTATTTAAATGATCGTAAGTGGGGCGCATCATTTAGTAAATAAAATCCTCAGGGCACTGCATTTGCAATGCATTAAGGGCTTTAAATGTAGGAAAATTTATGCATCGACCGATTAAACAGTGTTGTTGGTCGATCAAATTTCGGTAAAAGCACTAATTTTTACGAGCAACGGTATAAAAAGCTGATCTAAAGGAAGATAACCGACTACCGGGTCTGTAGAAGTTGCTCGCTTTCACCTTTGTAACAGGTGGTATTTGCTAAAATAAGCCGCTGATTTCCCCATTTTTGTCTATCCCTATCTGCTCTGAGGCAGGATGCGCGGGCAGTCCCGGCATGCGGAGGATATTGCCTGCAATGGGGATGATAAATCCGGCTCCTGCCGCAATCTCCAGTTCGCGTATGTTGATATCAAAATTCTCCGGACGCCCAAGTTGTTTCTCATCGTCGCTCAGACTTTTCTGTGTTTTGGCCATGCAAACCGGCAGCCCGGCGTATCCCAGTTCCTCGAAGCGTTTTAGCTGCCGTTTGGCCTTATTGGAAAGGATAACGTGTTTTGCCCCGTAAATGGTCTGGCAAATCTTTTCCATCTTGGTCCGCGGGCTGTCTTCAAGGGAATAAGTGGGTGTAAAAGGCGCCTTACAGCCAGCTGCGGCTTCTGCAACTTTTTCGGCCAGAGCAGCACATCCCTTACCGCCTTCGGCCCATCCATCGCTAATCGCAACGGAGACCCCCAGCTTTTTACAATGTTCTTGTAATAACCGGCGTTCCGCATCCGTGTCATTCTTAAAATTATTGATGGCAACAACAATAGGGATACCAAAGGTTTTCAAACTGCTTACATGGCGTTCCAGATTCGGTAAGCCGGCCCGCAGGGCATCAGTATCTTCTTCCGTAAGGGAAGCCAGGGGTTTACCCCCATGGTATTTCAGAGCCCTGATGGTTGCCACCAAAACGATTGTCTTCGGGGATATACCTGCAATCCTGCATTTGATATTCATGAATTTTTCTGCTCCCAGATCTGCACCGAATCCCGCTTCCGTAACCACGTAATCTGCCAGTGACATCCCCATTTTGGTCCCGATAATGGAATTGGTCCCCTGAGCAATATTTGCAAAAGGTCCGCCGTGAATTATAGCCGGGTTTCCCTCCAGGGTCTGCACCAGATTTGGTTTAATAGCATCTTTAAGCAATACTGCCATTGCACCTTCTGCCTTCAGGTCGCGGGCGTAAATGGGTTTCCCGTCCCAGCTGTCGGCCAGGTAGATGTTCCCGCATTTCTTCTTGAGGTCTTCAAAATTTTCACTCAGGCATAAAATTGCCATGATTTCGGATGCGGCCGTGATATTAAAACCTGTTTCCCTGGGGACACCCCCTGCCTTGCCCCCCAGGGCTGCAATGATGTTTCGAAGCCCCCTGTCATTCATATCCATACAGCGCTTCCATAAAACGGTCCTCGGATCTATCCCCAGGTTCCCCGTCCGTGCCTGAATGTTATTATCGATCAGGGCAGCCAGCAGATTATTTGCTTTTTCTATGGCATTGAAGTCTCCTGTAAAGTGCAGGTTGATGTCGACCATTGGAATTACCTGGCTCCAGCCGCCCCCGGCAGCACCGCCTTTAATCCCAAAAACGGGCCCCAGGCTGGGTTCCCTTATTACAGTTAGTGCTTTTTTGCCAATATGGTTCAATCCGTCTCCCAGGCCGATGGAAACAGTAGTCTTTCCCTCACCTGCAGGGGTAGGGGTGATGGCTGTGACCAATATCAGATTGGCAGCGTCCACTTTATTCTTCTGAATAAGGGATAAAGGGAGCTTTGCCTTGTTGGATCCATAGTATTCCAGCTGCTGTTCGGGGATGTTCAGTTTTGCCGCAATATCACGGATGTGCTTTTGCGAAACGCTTTGGGATATTTGAAGGTCGGTCATGGTCGGTTTTGATGAGAAATTCAGTTATAGGAATTAAGGTACTAAAAATCGACTGAATCTGCCTGCAGTTTCCGGTAGCTCCTATATGCCATCTATATGTTCCCTCAGGTATTTGAGAGCGAGGTGCATCCGTTTTTCAATGGCCTTGACGCTCACCCCTTCCATTTCGGCAATTTCCGCATACTTCTTCCCATCGATCCGATTGAGCAGGAAGGTGGTTCGCTGGTTTTCCGGCAGGGCATTCAATGCCGCGTCCAGCTTTGCCTTGAATTCTTTCTCCTGCATCAGGAATTCAGGTGTTTCATGGGAAGTGTTGGTATTCCCGTTTGCGTGTTTCAACCGAACCTTCTCAGCCTTGATTACATTGAGGTACAAATTGTTTGCTACGGTGTAAACATAGGATTTAGCCTTATCGGGTGCCACTTTAGCGCAATTCTCCCAAAGTTTCACAAAGGCCTCCTGAACAGCGTCATATGCCTTTTCCTCATTGCCGAACTTATAATATATGAAGTTGAATATCGTTTTAGAATGGGTGCGGAACAACTGGCTGTATACCTGGTCATCGCAAACGTTATCCATAGTGTATTTTTTACAGGGGTATCAGGGCGCTCCGTTTTTAATTAGCCGGGGCAAAGCCGTTTTCCTCAAAGATATTTGAAAAAATTAACATTTGAGGTAGGGTAAATTAAAAGATAGTTGTTTTAAGGGTGTACAACAAAATAATAATCCAATATCGTTATGAAAAAGTTCTTAAAACAAGTGTCCTGGTCCCTCTTGCTAATCGGGGCACTATCATTTACCGCATGCCAGGAGGAATTTGAGGAAGTCAATACCTCAGATGCTCAGGGCGAATCTTTTATGGCCAGTTCCAATACGGCCGTACTTATTGAGAAAACGGCTCAGCGTGATGGCTCCTTCGATAACATTGTTGACGGATCCAGCTGTTTTGCCTTGAATTTTCCATATACCGTTAATGTAAACGGGCTGGATATTACCATTGATTCTATTGAAGACCTCAGGCTGATTGAGGAAATCTTTGATGAATTTGACGAGGATGTAGACGTTTTGGAAATCTTCTTTCCAATCACCATCACCCTTGCAGATCATACTGAACTTGTGATTAACAATAAGGAAGAACTGGTAGAGCTTGCTCGTGATTGTATTGAAGGAGGAGGTGACGACGATATAGAATGTATCGATTTCGTATATCCTGTAACCTTCTACACCTTTGATATTAATAATCAGCAAACCGGACAGGTAACTGTAAACAGCGACAGGGAACTGAAATATTTCCTGGATGAGCTTGAGGATGACGATATCATCAGCATTGATTTCCCGATTACCCTCATAAAATTTGATGGAACCGAAGTACGGGTAGATAATAATGCCCAGTTGGCTGCAGCACTGGAAATCGCCAAAGATGAGTGCGATGAAGATGACGATGATGATTATAATGATGACGATTTTACTTTGGAACGACTGGAACACGTGCTGGTTGAATGTCCGTGGGTAGTCCTTTCAGTAGAACGCGATGGTGTTAACCAGTCCGATCAATACGAGGCTTATTTGATGAATTTCTTCGAGAGCGGTGAAGTAACTGTAAAAGACCGTGCCGGAAATGTACTCAACGGAACCTGGGAAGTAACCATGCTGGATCACTATGCGGCCCTGAACCTCTCATTTGATGTGCTGGTAGATTTCACTCTGCAATGGAAAGTCTACGAGCTTGAAGAAGGGAAGATCAAACTCTTCAGTGGAGATGGGAACCGTATTATCATGAGGAGTATCTGTGACAGCGTAGATACAGACCCGAATACCTTAAGAGAAATCCTGCGTGAATGTGCGTGGATCATTAAAAGGGTTAAAAACGATGGTGAGGAAATCGACCGCCTGATCGGATGGGAGTTTAAATTCCAGGCTGAAAACGTGGTAACCCTTTCCAATGGCGTGAATACCATCAACGGAACCTGGGAAATAGGAACCAATGCACAAGGAATTCTGGTCCTGAATATCAATATGCCTGAAGACTCAGCCATTTCCTTTCAGTGGCCCCTTCGTGAGCTGTTGCAAAATCGCCTGAGGTTCGAAATCGAATCTATAGATTATGAGCTTACCTTGCTGCGCGCCTGTCCATCCACAAATGATGGAGATATTACAGAGATCAGGAGTTTCCTGATGATGGGAGACTGGATGGTAGACCAGTACATCGATTCTGGAATGGAAGAAACCATCAATTACGAGGGAATGGATTTCACCTTCGAGACAGAACACCGGCTAATAGTGAGCACCAATATGGATCCACTTAAAACAGGATTCTGGAGAGTGATACGCGATAACGATGGTAAACTCAAAGTTTATCTGAACCTTGGAGATGACAATGATGCGCTATCAGAGTTCACAGACGACTGGGATATCTACAGTATCACAGAAGGCCGCATTGAACTGCGCGACGAGAGCGGTGACGGTACAGTTGATATCCTTGTATTTAAGCGCAATCCGTAAGCATATTTAAGAAGCCTTAAGCTTCATTGATAATCCTTTTTTGCCCCCAATTTGTTAAGGAAGGCTTCCAATCTTGGAAGTCTTCCTTTTTTTTATTGACCTGGCACTATCCGCTAATTGTTTTAGACGAAACCAACCACAGAATAATTTGTCCATACCCAAAAACCACTATCATTGTTGCGGACCGCCAAAGTCATTATTTGTTTTTGCGAATACTGCTGTGACCGTCATATTGGAGTGCATGGTAATATTGTGTGTATTATTGCTTCCCGCAACGGACCCTTCCCAGTAACTAAAGAAGTAACCATCGTTAGCCAGGGCCCTTAAAGTCATTTCAAGTCCTTTTGTATAACTCCCTGATCCGGGCATTACAGCCCCACTTCCTTCCGGGATGATATGTATAGTCAAACGGACCTTTTCCCCGGATAATTCCTCAAAACTGTCATCATCTCCGCTGTCACTGGAACAATTAACGAGGAGAAACAGAACAAACACGCCCAAAACTTTGAAAAAACGCAACCTTTTCATAATTCATTGATTTTAGTGAAACAATAGTTTTTTCGGGGGTTTTGATCCGATTGACTTTTCTTAAATACAAGGTTGGTTTATAAGGGTTGAATAATTGTCTATATGGAATAATTGCTAATGACTGGTGGCCTTCTATTAAAGCTGCATAAAAAGACTCAAAAACCAATGCAGCTATGTGCTCTCAGCCTTAAAAGATTATTTGAGGTTTTAAATTATGGTTCAGGTCGGTAGTTGAGGGAGAGAAATCATTGCCGATGACATTTCCAGAAGGCAGAAGAAGTGGGCAGCCATAATTTTTGAACCTTGATCGGGGTTCGAACATTTCCACTACCTGCTGCAAACTGCGACTGCCAACTATTTACTCCAAACCAAGCTCTTTATCCCATGCCGGATCCCAATCCCCTTCTTCCTTCAGGTAAGCGATGACTTCGGCCCTCTGGCGGTGGGTTTCTTTGGTGATCCTGTTTTTTACATTAAGGAAGTTCGGATTGCTCTCAAATTCTTGGTAAGCACCAAGCTTAAGAGCATAGAATACATCGGTTAATCGATTCTTATCGATAAAGAATATAGAATCCAGTTTTGCCGCCAGGCCGTCTCCGTCTCCTTTAAGCGCCAGGCAGTTCATATCCCAGGTATCCTTATCGGGACCTGAAGCAGCTGATGGGAGGATCTCCTTGCGGCTTTGCTGGAAAGCGCATATCAGATCGGCCAGGATCTCCGCTTTTCCGGTCTCTCCTTTGTCTCGTACCAACGTGGCATAAAGTGCGACCATACCGCGATTGTCGAAGTCGATTTTGAGCTGTGGGATATCGGTGATAGCATCACACTGATTCAATAGTTCGCCGTACTCGCTTCGCAGGGTTTCCTCTGCCCTTTGGTAGTCATCAAGGTGAAAATACTCCCAGGTAAGTAAGCGCGCCTTTTCTTTGGGATCCATTCCCTTATCGTTCGCCCAAATGGTAATTAGATCGATATTCTCATTATGCTTGCCCAAAAAGCAATTAACCTCTATAGTCCTGTTTAGAATTTGTGGATTGTCCTGAGCTTTTAACTGGGCCAGATTCAAATATTTCTGGGCCAGGGGGGGCAAGTCCAGATCCATGGAATACATGATCAGGTGTGTTAAGTCCACGCGATTGAATTGATTTGGTTTTAGCATTCTGTGGATGAGTTTGAACCCTTCTACATCATCCCCATAGGGGGCGGACCGCAGCATGCGCGACTTTAGCTTGTAGCGACCACCCGCAGGATCTGACCGGATCACTTCATCCACCATTTCCAGTGCTTCCTCATGGCGGCCATACATCTAGAAGTAGCGCTGTGCCAGCATGGCTTTATAATGACTAAGTGGGTCCAGTTCCACCGCTTTTTCCATGGCTTGAGTCGAGAGGTCCGGTTGATTGGCCCAGCCCAATGCCGACGAAAGCATAAAATATGCATCAGCATAATTAGGTTTAAGTTTGATGGCCTGTCTTAAATTTTTGATGGCTAGACTTGAGTCTTTGCTGCTGCCAAAAAGGCGGTAATGATGAGCTTTAGCCCATAGTACTTCAGGTTTTTCAGATCCGTGCCGTAACGCTTTTTCCAGGTTAAGCTTCATCAACCTGTCCCGTTCGTTCCTGCTAAGGTTCCCGTAGAAGTGTTTCTGACCATACAGGAAACTCAGTTCTGCATAGACTTCCGCAAATGTTGAATCCAGATCTACAGCCTTATTCAGGAGTTCAATGGCCTTGTCGAGGTCCCGGTCATTCCTTTCAACTGAAAACCGGCGGGATTGTACATAATATTTATAGGCCTCCGTGTTTTCCGTGAGCTTTGTGGCAAGTGCCTCTTCCTCTTCTGGCAACAGGCGAACACGCAATTCCGAGGCAACATTCCTGCTTACATTTTCCTGGATGCCCCATATTTTTACAAAATCATCTTCATAGGTGCCCGACCACAAATGATAGCCGTTGTTGGCATTGATCAACTGGGCAGTAATCTTGATCCGGTTCCCTTGACTGTCATACTGAACGCTGCCTTCCAGGATATAATTCACCCCAAGGGTTTTTGCGATTTCCCGGACATCTTCATTTTTGTCTTTGAATTTAAAGGAAGATGTACGGGCGGTCACCTGCATGCCGCTCAGCTGGGCTAACTCATCCAGAATTTGCTCGGTCAGGCCGTCGGCAAAATATTCATTTTCCGCTTCAGCACTCATGTTGACAAAGGGCAACACCGCAATACTCGCCTGTTGCCTTTTATTGATACTGGTGGCCCCGGCGAAAAAGACGCGCTCTACCAGCAGAAAGCAGATAGTTATGGCCAGGGCCCCGATGATGAGATGATTCAGGCGTTTGCCGGACCGCCGGTTTTCGGGGGTGTCTTCCTGTATAGCGCCCGTTCGCTTGAGTCCCTGAGGGGTTACTTCATACAACCAGGTAATGACCAGGATAATGGGAAAGCCCACGATCAGGATCTTGGTGATCCAGGAGGCGATCTCTGGGGGCCATTCCAGGTTGTTGCTCATGGTGTCCATCACCTGCATGATGAGCCACCCAGTGACCACGTAGGCGGTGGCTGATTTATAGACGTTCCGGTTTTTAAGCTCGTTGAAGAAATTGCTCATAGTTGTCATCTTTTAATTTAGTTGGCAGTTGGCAGTTGGCAGTATTTAAATAATTAAACTCGAGATTCTGATTGTAGCTAAACTGCCAACTGTGACTGCTCCCTGACATTACTCATTGAATCTTATATCCTTACTTTATTTAAGCAAACACCCCGCACACTCCCCTCTTTTTAATTCTATTGTGTATCCCAGAACAGCCGCGTGGTCTGTGTATCGCCTCCAATCGCTTCTGATGCATTCAGCCAGTTCTGTTCATTTAAATTTTGTTCATTTATTGGGTAGGTATACCGGGTGGGTATGGGATTCCCGGTGATGGCCGGCAGGTTCAGGACAGGGGTATCAAAAGTGCGCCAGGCGGTCCATCCTTCAAAGCCCCGGTTGTACATGGCCAGCCAGAACTGCAGGCCGATTTTTTCACGCCAGTCTCCGGATGCCGTGGAATAGGCAACTTCCGGCTGGGCAAGGTAGGTGGCGATATCCGGAACGCCCCAGTAATCAAAGGAGGCCGTGATGGCCTGGTTGTAGTACTCTTCAGGGGTGCCCCCTACATTGATCCCCCGGGCACTGGCCTCAGCCAGATAGAAGGATACCTCTGCGAAGTCTAATAAGGAGGCCGGGGTAGTGGGTTCCAGCAGGGCAGGCCCTATGTGGGTGTAATTCTCATAGGTGTTGTTTGCTCCATAAATTCCCCCTTCATAGATATCCGGCCCCAGATTGTCTGCAAAGTAGATGCTGCGACGGGGATCGTTCAGGGTATTCATGATATCCACAATGGTGTTGGCTACCACAAAGTCCTTGCGGCCGGATTGCACAATATCCGTCCAAACCGGGTTTGGGTTGGAGATTCCCAGGTAGGCAAAGCTTGCGTTGTCGTTATTGGAGGTAAATACACCTGTTGCGAAGGCGCTTTCAACAGTAGCGGAGGCCAACGCAGGATTTACATCAGCAAGGCGGATGCCCAGCCGTAGTTTCAGGGAGGCGGCAAATTTCTGCCAGGCCTGCAGGTCCCCAAAATAGAGGTTATCCGTTTCGAAACCGGTACCTGATAGGTTGGGGATGGCCGTATCGATGCGTGCGATGAGATCTTCATAGATAGTGGCTGCGTCGTCATAGGCCGGCAGGGGATAGGCTACTGTGTTCAGCGCCTGGGAGTAGGGAATGTCCCCGAAAGTATCCACCAGCACCTGCCAGCAATATACGGCCAGCACCTCAATCTGTGCCAGACGGCTGGCTTTTTCGGGTTCTGATAGATTCGAGTCTTCCACCAGAAAGTTGCCAGCTGAATCCAGGTCCAGCAACACGTCCCGGTAGAGGCGGGACCAATGGTTCTGTGGGATCCTTCTGTTGTTGAAGACAAAGTTCGTCTCATCCGGGTAGGTGGTGGCCGTCCAGTACTGGGACAGGAACCGAAACACATTGATGTTGATATTGGAAGCGGCCATCTGGTCTGATAGGGTTTTCAGGGCAAAGTTGAAAAGGAGTTCCGGACTTACTTCAATGGGCTGTTTGGGATTTTCGTTATAGGCTTCGTACTGTTCATCCGAGACACAGGAGGTTCCCAGGAATACTATAAGGAGGATGAAGATTCTTTTTTTCATGGCAATGGTATTAAAATTTGACCTGAACATTCACCCCGATTTCCCGAATGGCAGGATAGGCGCCTACCTGATAGCCCTGGATGTTTCCCGCGCTCAGGCCGGCTTCCGGGTCTGCAAAGGGCAGGTTCTTGTCGATGATCCAAAGGTTCCTTCCAATTATGGAAAGGCTTGCCCCGGTAAGCCCAACCTTGCTGATGAGATCGGGCCCGAAATTGTAGGTAAGGCTGGCTTCCCGGAGTTTAATAAAACCCGCATCGTAGACATGCTGTTTCTGGGGCCCGAACCATCCCCAAGGGTTGGCGTAAGAACTGGCATCAGCCCGGATGGTATTGGGAGAGCCGTCTGCCTGTACCCCGTTGAGAATTACGCCTCCGCTGTCCGGCCCTGCGGTTACAGGATCCCTGACAGGATTACCCAGGTCGTTGTTCGCAGCCGTATACGGGTAGATACCGGTAGCAGAACCGTACAGCATGTCCAGGGAGAAGACATCCCCTCCCTGTTGCATGTCGAGGAGGAAACTCAGGTTGATATTCCGATACGTAAAGCTGTTGTACAGCCCAGCCGTCCAGTTCGGGTTAATATCGCCGATCACCTCGTTATTGGTTTCTGAGACCAGGTAAAAACCGTCGTTCCCTACAATAGGCTGTCCATTTTCATGATAAACGTAGTCGGTCCCCCTTAGGATGCCGTAGGGCTCCCCGGGGGTTGCATTGAGGGAGATTCCTTCCTGGAAGGATCCAAGCACGAGGTTATCGATGCCTCCAAGTAGTTCTACAACTTTACTTCGGTTCCGGGCCCAGTTTAGCCGTGTCTCCCACTGGAAATCCGAAAGCTTCACAGGGGTGGCATTCAGTTGCACCTCCCAGCCCTGGTTATGTATGGTGCCTGCATTCAGGAGCGCCGCTCCAAAACCGGTGCTGTTGGAAACGGGGACGCTGGTTATCTGGTTAAAGTTTTTGGCCTGGTAATAGGTTATATCGAATCCAATCCGACGTTTCAGGAACAGCATCTCCAGGCCAATTTCCCAGTTTTGTTGTTCCTCAGGTTTTAGCTGGGGGTTGTTTGCTGTGAACGGATTGGTGGCCAACCCTCCATTAAAGGGAGGGGTTACAATAACGAAGGTATTCTCTGTGCGGTATGGCCCAGTGTCGTTTCCAACTACTCCGTAATTGGCCCGCAGTTTTCCGTACGATATCCAGGTAGCATCTACCAGTTCCGAAAAAATCAGGGAACTGCTAACGGACCAGTAATCGTAAGTATTGTTGGCAACTGGGAGGGTGGAGGACCGATCCCTGCGGTATGTCCCTTCCAGATAGGCAAAAGAATCATAGCCCAGGCTAGCCTGCGCATAGAGGCCGTCTACCATCTTGGTGGCGTCGAACTCGTTTGTATTCACCGGGCCCACGCTATTAGACAGAGCAAACAGATCCTTCAACAGCAGGCCATCACTGGTGGATGCAGTAATGTTGTCCCATTCATTCCGCCTGAGGTTGTATCCGAGAGTCCCCGTCAGGTTCAGGACTTCCGTCAGGGATTTGTCGATACTCAGGATAAGGTCGTAATTATATTCAGCCAGGTTGCGATTGAAGCGCGTATATCCTGCCACTCCTTCACTTCCCACATTCTTTCGTTCTTCCCGAAGCTCGCTGTAAGTATCGAAGGTGAAACGGCACAGGGCGGTCAACCAGTCAGTAATTTTGTAGGTGAGTGCAACGTTCCCGAAATAGCGGTTTCGCGAATCTGTCTGGTAATTTTCATAGAATGTCCAATAGGGATTGTTCCAGTAAATAGGGGAAGTGTTGTCTGCACTAAAGGGATTCCAGGTTGCATTTTCCCGGGTAGCGAAATAGGCCTGCTGTAATTCTTTTACATCTACGTTTACCTGCCACCATTGCCGGTATGAGGTCATATCATTATTACCGCTGTAGCCAGTAGCGTAACGTCCACGACCATCGTTCTTGGTAAAAGTAATGTTAGCCGAGGCTGAAAGACGGTTATTAAAATCATGGGAAGTTGAAAGGTTGATGGTGTTACGCTTTAGCTGGCTGTTTGGGAGGTTGCCCTCCTGCAACAGGTTGGTAAACCCAAGCCTGAAGGAGCTCTTGTCTGTACCCCCGTCCAGGGAGATGGAGTTGATAAAGGTCCCGGCAGTTTCCCAGATAGAATTAGGATCATTGGCGCCAGCCACCCAGGGAGTTGCCTGTTGATAGGTGTCTAATCCAGGATAAAGTGAATTCCACTGGTAGATTAACAGGCTGGGATCAAAGGCAGCCCCATAGGATGCATCTTCGGAAAAGACGGTGGTAAGGTCATCGGAGCCGTCCCCATCAATATCTGCCAAGCCAAAATAAAATCCTGGTCCATCATAAAATGGGCCATAGCCAGCACCGTACTTTTTCTGGTATTTCGGTAGTGTTTTACGGTCGGCAGTTCCTGAAGTATATGTCGAATTTATAGTAATTCCAAGCCCCTTTTGTTTACTGCCTTTTTTGGTGGTGATCATGATCACCCCATTGGCAGCCCGGGATCCATAGAGGGCTGTTGCAGCAGCACCTTTCAGTACGTTGATGGTTTCAATATCATCCGGGTTCAGGTCCGAGGCAGCATTTCCATAGTCATAACCGCCGAAACCTACTTGTTGCCCCCTAGTGTTGCCTGTATCGTTGTTGACGGGCACCCCATTTACCACAAAAAGGGCCTGGTTATTTCCCTGTATGGAACTATTCCCGCGAATCACCACATTGGCACTGCCTCCCAGGGTTCCCGAACTCTTGATATCCAGCCCGGCTACCCGGCCCGAAAGGGAATTCAGGAAATTCTGTGTTTTTACTTTGGCTACTGCATCTCCCTGCACCTCCTGGGTAGCGTACCCCAGGCTTTTCTTTTCTCGGCTCAAACCTAAGGCGGTAACCACTACTTCCTGTAATTCCGTTGCATCGGTAACGAAAATAATGTTGATTACATTTCTGTTCCCGACCGCTTCTTCAACCGGAAGAAATCCTAAATAGGTAAATCTCAATGTCGCATTATTATCAACCCGTATGACATAATTCCCGTCAAAATCAGTCTGAGTCCCTGTAGTGGTGCCCAATGCGACAATGTTTACTCCGGGAAGCGGCACCCCTTCCGAATCATATACGGTACCGTTTATAGTTTTTTGCTGGGCATTGAAGAGGTTGAATGAAAACAGGAATGCAACCGTAAGAAAGCCCCGTAAGGTAGTTGGCATATTATTTAATTTTATGAGATACTTCGTACCTGGGGCAGGAGGTTCGTATCGGTTCGGTCAATTGTTAGTTAACTGGTAATATGAAGTTCACCAATCCCTTCAAGACCTCATTTCACGCATGATTCGGTCACCTTAAAAAAAAATTTAAAGTTTTCATTTATGTTGTGAATTCCGTATCCGAGGCCTGAATATTCCGCCAACAGGTAGATTGTGTGATATTTGGAGCTTACTTTGATTTGGGACAGCAGCCGTTTTTAACTTTTTTTCAAAAATCCTATATTTAAGGATAAGCTCCCCTTAGTCAAAGTGATATGCCTTCCAATGGGTTTACATCCAGAGCCAGACAGGTTGTATTGGACAACCTTTTGAACCCCCAGTTCGGGGTATCTTCCCTTGCCAAGGAACTAGGCATCAGTCGATCCGAATTGTATCGGAGAATCAAAAATGAGGAGCAGAAATCCGCCAGCCAATTTATCCGGGAGATCCGGCTTGAGCGATCCCTGGAGCTCCTGAAAACGGACCAGTACTCGATTACCGAAATCGCTTACATGGTTGGCTTTAACAGCCCGACCTATTTCTCTACCTGCTTTAAGGAATATTATGGGTACTCCCCCAGTACGGCGGACCAGAACGGACATACCTCTGAGGTTATAAACGTCCCTAAACCCTTCAGGGCCAGGAAAGTGATACTTCTGCTGATTATTGGTGCTATGGCAATGCTGATTGCAGTTTTCGCAATACCTGCCGTGGTAGGAAGCAATATCCCTGAAGGAGAAAAATCCCTGGCCGTGCTCAAATTCGATTATCTAGGGGGCGATTCTACTCAAACCTATATGGCTCACGCTCTGGCAGACGAAGTCCTCAATTCCCTGAGTAACCTGAGCATGTTAAAGGTGGTGACTGCATCCTCTTCCTTTCAGGTTGACAAAAGGGAAGCCTGCTCAAAAATTGGCAAAAGGCTGGGGGTTGATTATCTGGTGGACGGATCCCTTTCTAAACAGGGAAATCAACTTAAGGCTTCGGTTAAACTAATAGATGCCAAAACGGGAATTCAGCTTTGGTCTGAATCATTCGAGGAAGATTCTGAGGCGATTTTTAAAATGCAGAAGGATATTTCCAATAAAGTCGCCTCTAAATTGAAACGTTCCTTACCTAAGGATGTAAGGGATTTGATCAGGCAAAGCAGAACCGCCAATATGGAGGCTTTAGATCTATACCTCAGGGCTGTTAAAAAAGGAGAAGTTCGGTATGAAGATTCGATTACCCAGGCCATTCGGTGGCTTGATAAGGTCGTGGAATTGGACCCCTATTTTGCCGAAGCCTATGCGGAGCTTTCATTTTTATATGGCCAGTTGCATTATTACGGCAGTTTGAATCTGGAGGAGCGGGACAGAATGATGAATAAATACTTGGCCATGGCCCTTGAATTAAACGCTGAAAGTCCTGAGGTGCTGTTGGCTAAGGCGGACTTTGATTATAAACATGGAAACTTGTTAAAGGATTCATCTAAAATTATTGCTGCCTTTCGCAGGGTACTTGATATCAATCCCAGCAATCACCGGAGCTCTTACAGGCTGTACCAGGCGCTCAGGAGTATCGGAAAGTATTATTCTGCCCATACGTATCTGGAAAATGCCCTGGCGCTGGACCCGCTAAACTCTTTGTACAATAACGTATATGCCAGGGATCTTTTCTGGAAATGGGATGAGCGGGAAAAAGCTTTTGAGATCATTCTTGAACAAGCATCAAAAGAAATTCCTAGCCGGGGATCGATTTATTTTAAAGCTCTAATGCTGGCAGACCAACCCGGGGGAGACTACCTGTCTGCGTTCAAAATGATAAATGATGCCCTAAGAGAACAGCCGTACACATACGGTTTTTTATTCTGGGGAAGACTCCTGGCCCTGGATCTGGATTTATTGCACATGGCAAATAAATTCACCCAAATTAATCAAATAAGATTCCCGGATAACCCTATATACACCTATGAACCGGCCTTTCAGATATGTATCATCGAGAAGCGATACGAAGATGCACTGGATCTGACCAAAATTTGGTTGGAAGATAAAGGTCTGGATAAAAAAGTTGGGTATTCCAATCTGGCAAGGGTGTACTATTTGAAAGGAGAATTTGAAAAATCCAGGGACATCCTGCTCCGTCATTTTTCCGAAATGTATCAGGATATTCAAAGCGGGGAGTTAAGCATCGGAAGCATACAGCCTACAGATATTGGCCCAATCAGAACGTATATTGAAGTCCTGAGAACAGCTGCTGAGATGGAAAAAGCTTCGGTGTTTGCGGACTATTTATGTTCTTACTACCAAACACACGGTAAGCGTAGCATGTGGGCCAATACATTTTATCCGCTGAACTGTTTTTATGTAAAAAATGACATAAATGGGTTTCTTAACCGGCTAAATAAAACCTTTTTTGAAGATGGACACCGCCTGGCGATTTACAGTCATTTAAAAAGCTCAAAGTTTGCCTCCTTTGAGGAGTATCCGGAATACCAGCAACTCTATAAAGAGATTGAGCAAGAGACCCACCGCATGCGTTTGGAGGTTATTGAATACCTGAAGGAAGAAGGAAGTTGGGATCCCAAGTGGGATGAGGTTTTGTAATTATGGAAAATTTGAAATTGCGCTAGTCCGTTTCACATTGTATTTACAGGATATATTCTGTTTCCCAAAATCCGGTTTTATGGGAAGAACTCAGGGTTTTTCCTGTTGTCTGACAGCTTCTCCATTCCATTACAGATTCTTATCTTTGCAACTCCTGAATAATTCTGCAGAAGATGTTTGACAATTTAAGCGAGAAACTGGATAAAGCCCTGCACGTCCTGAGGGGACACGGGCAAATCACGGAAATCAACGTAGCCGAAACTACCAAGGAGGTACGCCGCGCCCTGCTGGATGCGGACGTGAATTTCAAAATAGCCAAGGAATTTACCAATAAGGTAAAGGAGAAGGCGCTGGGGCAGAATGTGCTGACTACCCTGCAACCCGGGCAGCTGATGGTGAAAATCGTCAAGGACGAGCTTACCGAGCTAATGGGTGGAGATGCAGAAGGGATAGACCTGTCGGGAAATCCATCGGTTATTCTGATGTCCGGCCTGCAGGGTTCCGGTAAGACAACCTTTTCCGGGAAGCTCGCCAATTTTTTAAAACGCAAAAAAAGCAAGAACCCCCTGCTGGTTGCCTGTGACGTGTACCGTCCTGCGGCCATAGACCAGTTGCATGTGGTAGGGGATCAGATTGATGTACCCGTTTATTCGGATAAAGAAAATAAGGACCCGGTCGCCCTTGCAAAAGCGGGGCTGGACTACGCAAAAGCCAATGGCCATAATGTTGTGATCATCGATACGGCCGGGCGCCTGGCGGTGGATGAGCAGATGATGACCGAGATTTCCAATATCCGGGAGGCCGTTTCACCACAGGAAGTGCTTTTTGTGGTCGACGCCATGACCGGACAGGACGCAGTTAATACTGCAAAAGCCTTTAACGAAGTGCTGGATTTTGACGGGGTGGTGCTCACCAAACTAGACGGGGATACCCGCGGGGGGGCAGCTATCTCTATCCGTTCGGTAGTCGAAAAGCCCATTAAATTCATCGGTACCGGTGAGAAGATGGATGCCATCGACGTTTTTCACCCCGGCAGGATGGCAGACCGTATTTTGGGAATGGGAGACGTTATTTCCCTGGTTGAACGGGCCCAGGAACAATTTGACGAAGAACAGGCTCGTAAAATCCAGAAGAAGATTGCCAAAAACAAATTTGGTTTTGATGATTTCCTGAGCCAGATTCAGCAAGTCAAAAAAATGGGAAGCATGAAGGATCTCGTAGGAATGATCCCGGGTGCAGGAAAGGCTTTGAAGGGTATGGATATTGACGACGACGCCTTTAAGCATATAGAAGCCATCATACATTCCATGACGCCGGATGAACGGTCTAACCCCTCCAAACTGGATGCCCGCCGTAAGAAACGCATTGCCAAAGGCAGTGGTACCAGTATGCAGGAGGTCAACCAATTGCTCAAGCAATTCAACCAAATGAGCAAAATGATGAAAATGATGCAGGGAGGCGGAGGCAAAAAAATGATGCAAATGATGCAGAATATGCGCTAAAGTCAGTCAAATTCCAAATTCCAAATTCCAAAATCCAATCATATGGTCCTTCTCGACGGTAAAAAAGTTTCCAATGACATCAAAGATGAAATTGCTGCCGAGGTGGCCCTTATGCGGGAAGCCGGGGAAAAAGTTCCACACCTTGCTGCCGTTATTGTCGGAAACGACGGTGCCAGCCTGACCTATGTGGGCAGTAAAGTTCGGGCCTGCAAACGGGTGGGCTTCGAATCTACTTTGAAACAACTCCCGGAGTCTACCACCGAGTCTGAGCTGCTTGAATTGGTGGGGGAACTCAATGAAAACCCGGAGATTGACGGATACATCGTACAACTGCCGCTGCCATCTCATATCGATGAAGAAAAGATTTTGCTGGCTGTACACCCGGATAAAGACGTAGACGGCTTTCACCCCACGAATTTCGGGAGGATGGCATTGGATATGGAAACGTTTATATCCGCAACGCCCTTTGGGATTATGGAATTACTGCGTCGTTACAATATTGAAACTTCCGGAAAACATGCAGTAGTAATTGGCCGCAGCCATATCGTGGGGCGGCCCATCAGTATCCTGCTCAGCCAGAAAGGGAAGGCAGCCAATGCTACTGTTACCCTTGCACATTCCAGGACAAAGGATATCAAGGCCCTGACCTTGCAGGCAGATATTGTGGTTTCCGCACTGGGCATCCCGAATTTCCTGAAAGCTGATATGGTGAAAGAAGGGGCAGTGATAATAGACGTGGGCATTACACGTGTCCCGGATGAATCCAGGGAGCGGGGCTACTATATTTGCGGCGATGTGGATTTTGAGCAGGTGAAGCAAAAAGCCTCTTACATTACTCCCGTGCCCGGGGGAGTAGGTCCCATGACTATTGCCATGTTGCTTAAGAATACACTATTGGCCTGTAAAAGGCATCACTGATTTTCGGCAGGAGTCAGGGTTTCGTATTCCGGTTCCCCCTCATCATTGGTGCAACTGCTCAGGCAGCCGAGCATCATCAGGGTAAGCAAAAGGGTGAGTATTCCAAATTTTTTCATGATGTAGGTTACATTAAAGATCTGTGGCTCTATTTATAACGCCCAAAAGGGCTATTTTGGTATATGCCAGCCTGTTACAATTCACAATTATTTTATTTTTTGAGGAAACCAATATTCTTTGGTCTTTTTTCGATGTTGGCACGAACTTCAAAAAAGAGTATCTTAATTGAAAATTGAGATCATGCGAGCCTATAGGTTGTTTCCCTTGATTGCCGTATTACTGCTGGGGTGTAAAGAGAATACTCTGAAGGATAAACCGGATATTGTTATCTCCATAAAGCAAGGCGTAGCCGAGGCTCCTCTGGATGGCCGGCTTTTGCTGATGTTTTCCAATGACCCCGAAGGGGAACCCCGCTTTCAGATTAACTCCGGGTTAAATACCCAACTGATCTTTGGGATGAACGTAGCGGGGATGCAGGAGGGTGAACCCATTTCTTTTGATCCACAGGCGCTGGGGTTTCCCTATGAAAAGTTGGGAATGATTCCACCCGGAACCTACCAGGTACAGGCTTTGTTACATGTATATGAGACTTTTAATCTTTCCACCGGGCATCAGGTTAAACTGCCCATGGACAATGGGGAGGGGCAGCAGTGGAACCGGTCTCCCGGGAATCTATACAGCACCCCGGTTTCCGTTGAGGTGGGCCCTGAAGGAATAAGTGCCATCGAGCTCAGCCTGGATCAGAAAATACCACCCATCACCCCTGCGGAGGATACCGAATGGATTCGGCATATACGCATCAAATCTGAGAAGTTATCCGAATTCTGGGGCCGGGATATGTATCTTGGCGCCCATGTGCTGCTTCCCAAGGGCTTTGAGGAGCATCCGGAAGCCCGTTACCCGCTAATGATTTTTCACGGGCATTTCCCTTCAGATTTTGGGGGTTTCAGAACCACTCCGCCTGATCCTAACATGGAACCCGAATATTCAGCCCGCTTTGGGGTAGAGGGCTATAATATCATTCAGCAACAGGAAGCTTACGATTTTTACAAGCGGTGGAATGAACCTGATTTTCCCCGCTTCCTGATTGTTGAAATCCAGCACCCAACACCCTATTACGATGATTCCTATGCGGTCAATTCTGCGAGTCAGGGTCCTTATGGGGATGCCATTACCCACGAACTCATACCTTTTATTGAAGAGGAATTCAGGGGGCTGGGGGAAGGCTGGGCGCGTTTCCTCTACGGAGGCTCCACAGGGGGTTGGGAAGCCCTGGCGGTACAGGTAAAATACCCGGAGGAGTACAACGGTTGTTTTGCGGCCTGCCCGGACCCAATTGATTTCAGGGCCTATTGCCTGACCAATATTTATGAAGACGATAACGCCTACTGGTATGAAAGCGACCATAAACAACTGGAAGTGCCCGCACATCGGGATTATCTGGGGCATATTTCATCTACGGTACGGGAAGAGAACCAGCTGGAACTGGTGCTGGGCGATAAAAGCCGGTCAGGCCAGCAATGGGATATCTGGGAAGCCACTTATTCCCCCCAGGGGGAAGACGGGTATCCCCAACGTATTTGGGATAAGCGCAGTGGGGTCATAAACAAAGAAGTAGCGAAGTACTGGCAGGAAAACTACGATTTGCGCTATATCCTTGAAAGGGACTGGGAGAAACTGGGGCCTTCCCTGAGGGGAAAAATCCACATTTATTGTGGGGACATGGACAATTACTACCTCAATAATGCGGTTTACCTAATGGAGGATTTCCTCGAAAATACCACGGACCCCTACTACGAAGGGGAGGTGCTTTATGGGGATCGGGCAGAACACTGCTGGAACGGAGACCCCGAGCTTCCCAACCATCTGAGCCGTTTGCGATACAACAGTATGTACGTACCCAAGATTATGGAGCGAATAAGAAAGTCAGCACCGGCAGGGGCTGATTTAAGCAGCTGGAGATATAAATAGAGAACTTTATGCCATGAATTCCGGAAGAAACAGAGTTGCCTGGTTTGCCTTTGCCTTTTTAGCCGTGGTAATAGGTTTGTATCCGCTGGCCTATTATTTTTCAGGTGAGGAGATGGGCTTGCTTACTTCCAAGAGCAAGGAACTTTTGGGTGATACCCTGTGGAATACAGCTTTTTACGGACATATTTCCTTCGGGGGGCTTGCACTGCTCATCGGCTGGACGCAGTTTAGCCGGAAGTGGCGTACCCGATATATATCCTGGCACAGGGCAATAGGGAAAATTTATGTTTCGACAGCACTGCTAAGCGGAACCTGCGCCATCTATCTTTCTTTTTTTGCAACCGGGGGACTGGTTCCAGGCCTGGGCTTTTTCTTACTCGGGGCCTTCTGGCTTTTCTTTACCATCCGGGCATATACGGCGATTAGGAAAAGGGATATTTCTGCGCATGAGGCGTTTATGATTTACAGCTACGCGCTTTGTTTTGCGGCGGTGTGCCTTCGTATTTGGATGCCACTGCTGATCCTGTTGCTGGGAGAATTCCTGATTGCATATAAGATAGTTGCCTGGCTTTGCTGGGTTCCGAACCTGATTTTTGCCTTCTTCTGGGTTCGAAGAAAGGGGCTGCAAATAGACTAGGTCGGTTACGTGATTACAAGAGTCGATATTGGAGTAGCCAGCCTTTATTTTCAGGAGCCGGTTTCTGATAACCTGCTTAACTAATGTAACCGCTTGAAAATGAAAAAAATATACCTTCAGGCCTTTCTGGCCGGACTCACTTTCCTGATCATTTCCCTGATATTGGAACGAAATTTATCAACTGACACCCTTACTGAGAAAGGGATCATGGCGGCGGTGTTTGCCCTGATTTATGCCCTGGTATTGTGGGCCAGACAGCGTTATAAGAAGGGTCGCTGGTTTATTTGGCAAATAACTGCCCCATATCTTTAAAGGCCTTAAATTCCAGGGCATTTCCTGCCGGATCCAGGAAGAACATGGTTGCCTGCTCCCCGGCTTCCCCTTTAAATCGGATATAAGGCTCAATTATAAAAGTTACCCCTTTGGATTTCAAATCCTCTGCAAAACTGCTGAATTTCTCCCAGGGGAGGACCACTCCGTAATGCGGGACCGGAACGTTTTTTCCATCAACCGGGTTGGTGTGCAACTCTTCTTCAGATTTGGGTTTGTAATGAATCACCAGCTGATGCCCGAACAGGTTGAAATCTACCCAGTGATCACTGCTCCTGCCTTCTTCACACCCCAGTACCTCCCTGTAAAATCTTCTGCAGGCATCGAGATTATGGACTGGGATAGCTACATGGAAAGGGGTAATGGCAGACATAATTACAGATTTTTGAATATCAAAATTACAAAAAGGAATTTGTCGGCAGCCGGTTTTGCCTCAAATTTTCCGAAGTTTGACTAGTCTGTCAGGAAGCGGACAATTTGCTCATTGACGTTTTTCTGATGCATGGAATGCCCGAGGCCTTCAGTAGGGATCAAAACACTGTCCTGCCAGGCATTATGTACTTTTTGTGATGCATGAAACGGCGCGATCGTATCCATTTTATCATGCAACAGAAGGCCTTTTTTAGGGCTGCCCTCTATAAAACGGGATGTGGAAAACTCATGAATGTGAAAACCAAAATTCTCAAAGATAAACTGGTCAAAGCCCCGCATTACCCGCTGGTTAAAACCCAATAATTGCTGATACGAATCTGCTATCTCTTCAAATTCGGACGGGGAACCAATGGTGACAATCTTCTCAACGGTGTCCTCAGGGTGTTTATGGGCGTAGTACAGGGCTGTCATTCCCCCAACGGAGTGCCCCACGGCGTATTTGGGTTCAAATTTGTGAGTCATGTAAGCTACACATTCGGTGTACAGGGGGACGTGCAGGTAGGTGCCGGAAGAGTACCCGTGGGCAGGTGCATCAAAGGCTATGATATGAAACCCGGCATCAGACAGGTGGCTTATCAGGTTCCGCCAGCGGAAGGTATTGCTTTCCCAACCGTGAATAAGTAAGACTTTCGGGCCGGGGCCGGGCCATTGATAGGTCTGTATATCGTGGTTGGCTACCCGTTCCACGCTGTGTTTGGCACTTTTCAAATAAGGTGCCTGCTGAGGTTTTACCCGACCCTTGCGTACTTTGCAAAAAGTATGAAACGCCTGTTTGCCGGCCCAGTGAATGCTGAAAAAGGCCAGTATATTGAAATAGACCCCGTAGCTTTTAATGACAATAAGGCGCAGAAGGTTCGAAAGTTTTTGCATGCTGGAGATGAGATAGTAACTCCCGTATCATTTTGTCCAAAAATACAATTATTTAATACACCAGGAATGCGATCCTATGGGAAGGAACGGACTAAATTTTTATGGTCAGCTGTGGGAGGTACAGACTTCTATTAAAAGCGATTTTCAGGTCAATCTTTTACCGGATTCCAGATATCCAGATACATTCGCCATTTACCACGCTCCGGTTTCCAAACAATAACATACTTTCCTTTCCAGTTACTTTCCTTACCGTTTTTAAGTAGGGTTTTCCCGCTGTAATATCCGTAATCGTAAGCGGTATTTCCAATAATGGTCAGGTGCTGGGAGTCTGACTGGTGTTTCAGAATTCGGATGCCTTCCGGCAGCTTCCAGCGGTTCCGAATGGCTTCTTTTCCTGAAATAATCGTTGCCCCGGGCGGAAATATGACGGCATCTTCAGTGTACAGTTCCATCATCTGGTCAAGGTCACCCTCCATATAGGCCTGGGAGAAGGAGGAGGCACTTTGTTGAATGTCTGTTATTGCCTTCGTGTTGTCGGGATCTGCTGTTTTTTTACAACTGATTTTCCAGGTAGGAAAAACAATGGATTGGTCCGTACTGACCCATTCCCCAATCCAATCATATCCCTCGTCTGTTATATTGCTGAAAGTAAGTCTGTAAAACCCTTCCATCCCGTTGGGGGCTTTTTGTTCGCGATACAATACAATATTGCCATTTTCTAATTTGGCACCTTCCCAGGAGGCGAGATTACTTACCGGGTTCCGGCTGGAATAATAATGCACTTTCCATTTTCCAGCCTCGGGATCAAATTGCCGGATGCTCCCAGAATGATTGCCATCCGCCTTAAGCGTTTGATCTTGTATTGCCTTTCCATTCATAATGTATTTGAAAGTCCAGGTCATCGCAACAGGATCGGCCCAGCTATTATCCTGGTTGCGGGTGATTGATTCACATTGGCATTCTCCGATTAGCGGGGCAAAATCCAGAAGTTCTTCAGGGCTTTCCGGATGGGGTAAACCATATGGAAATTGGGCGCTGGGTTCATAATTGTATTGGGAAAGTGCAGTGCTCAGCATCATCATTAAAAAGATGCATATCGGAAATCTCATAATCGGGTTGTTTCCCTTAAAATAAGTAAAAAATAAGTCGTCCCCCGGATTTTTTGATCAGCTTTAACTTTTAAATAGAGGAAACAAAGGGCTATTCCCAGCCTACCATCATATATTTTATCCTGGCAGCATCGGGAATCTGCACCTCCTCAATGGAGGCAGTTGTGTATCTCAGATCTTCCGGCAATTCACTTCTGGAAATGGTAAAATACAGATCGCTCCCTTTAAGAAGGATTAGGATATTGTTCATGGAGGTTATCACCTTCCGGATTTCATAATGCTTCCTGATCTCCCCATAAGTGCTTTGCAGCCCGACACCTTTCTCCGTTTTAAAGCGGGGGTCCAGAATACGGATATTCTCAACAACCGGCAGGCTGTCTGTTGTGGCACTAAGGCTCATCAGGGCTTTCCCTCCCTTTTCATAAACCTCAATACTTCCTCCGCTGCCCATTTTAAGGCGGGAGGTATCCCTTATAATTGAATCATTAGCAAAAATACTGTCCAGCTGGGATACGGGTGTTTTTTTGTACAACCTCCCCACGTGATCCGGACCAATCTCAAAAGGATTTACGGTATCGGTTTTACACTGAACCAGGATTAAGGCAATAACAAATAACCAAAACATTACAGTTTTCATACAGTATTAAGCTTACGAAATTGAAATAAAAATATTAGCGAATAACTTTTTTAAGAACCCCGAGTACACCCCTTATGAAGGTTGCGGAAGTAAGTACCTTTACAACCGGGTTTTGCCGCTGATAAGATCTACGGCTGGAGGAACGGGAGGATGAGCTCGTTTTTTCCCTTTCTGCAACTTGCTTTTCCTTTTCTGCCAACGCTTCCGCCTTTTCAATTTTTTCGTTCAAAATCTCATAGGCGCTCTCCCTGTCAACCACCTCCCCGTATTTGGGGGCCAGGCTTGATTTTTTAATTAATGATTTCAATTCTGCCTCGGTCAAAATGTCCATACGGCTCATTGGAGCCCTCAGCAGTGTTGCAGCCAAAGGAGTGGGACGGCCTTTTTCATCCAGGGCAGATACCAGGGCCTCTCCAATTCCCAGGCTGGTAAGGACTTCCTTGGTGTCGTAATAATCGGAAATCGGATAATTTTCAGCGGTGAGTTTGATGGCTTTCCGGTCTCTGGCCGTAAATGCCCTGAGGGCATGCTGCACTTTAAGCCCCAGTTGCGCTAGCACTTCATTGGGCACGTCTGTGGGGTTTTGAGTGACGAAATATAACCCGATCCCTTTGGAGCGAATCAGTTTAACGATACTTTCGATCTGGTCCAGCAGGGCCCTGGATGCTTCTTTGAAGATCAGGTGGGCCTCGTCAATAAAAAGGATGAGCTCCGGCTGGTCACTGTCTCCCTGCTCGGGAAAAGTGGCATAGATTTCAGCCAGCAGGCTTAGCATAAAAGTGGAAAACAGTTTAGGGCGGTCCTGAATGTCCGTAAGCCGGATTATGTTGATGTAGCCTCGGCCATCCGGGTCAATCCGGGTAAGGTCTTCGACTTCAAAGGACTTCTCCCCGAAGAATAAATCAGCCCCCTGCTGTTCGAGTTCGATGATCTTGCGCAAAATGGTCCCGGTTGAACTGGTACTGATACGCCCGTAGGCTTCCTCGAATTCTTTTTTGCCCTCGCCGGTGGCATATTGCAGCACTTTTTTAAAGTCTTTCAGGTCCAGCAATGGTAATTTATTGTCGTCGCAATATTTAAAGACAACGGCCACAATACCTTCCTGTACTTCCGAAAGATCCAGGATTCTTGAGAGTAGTACCGGCCCGAATTCCGATACAGTAGCCCGTAGCTTAACCCCATCCTGTTCGGATAAGGAGAGTATTTCCACTGGAAACCGCTTAGGTTCAAAAGGCAGGCCTATTTTCTGGTGGCGTTCGTCAATTTTGGGATGCCCCGGGCTGGGTTCTGCCAGGCCACTAAGGTCACCCTTGAGGTCCATTAACAGTACCGGAATACCCTTGTCCGAAAGATTCTCGGCAAGAACCTGCAGGGTTTTGGTTTTTCCGGTACCAGTCGCCCCTGCAATAAGGCCATGTCGGTTCAGCGTTTTAAGGGGTACTTTTATATGGGCCCCAGTAACAGCCTCCCCATCCAGCATGGCAGCACCCATGGTAATGTAATCCCCCTTGAAGGTATACCCCTTCTCGATGTGTTCGCGAAATGCTTCCGTCCTGCTCATGGCTGATATTTTGGGTAAAAATAGGGGAATTCCCCTGAATTCTAAAAAAGATGTTTTCCCTGCATTACCCGTCCGATGCATGAACTGCTTTTCCTATCTTTGCCGCATGGAAACAGCAGGGGTTATGGAAAAGGTTGAAAAGGGGTTGTTCCTTCCCCTTATGGAGGCTTTTTACACCATTCAGGGAGAGGGTTACCACAAGGGTACTGCAGCCTATTTTATAAGGGTTGGGGGCTGCGATGTGGGCTGCCACTGGTGCGATGTTAAGGAAAGCTGGAATGCAGAAACACACCCACCCACCGATATTCAGGAAATCGTGGCGGAAGCACGGAAATATTCCGATACTATTGTAATAACAGGGGGAGAACCCCTTACCTGGGATATGGGCCCGCTTACGGACAGCCTCAAGGCTGCAGGGATGAAGATACATATTGAAACCTCCGGGGCTTACCCGCTTACCGGCCAGTGGGACTGGATTTGCCTATCCCCTAAAAAAAACAAATTGCCGGTAGGGCAGATTCACGCCAAGGCGCATGAACTTAAAGTAATAGTGTATAATAAACACGACCTTATTTTTGCTGCCCGGCAAGCAGAGCAGGTTAGCAGCGAATGCCTGTTATACCTGCAGCCCGAGTGGAGTGTTCGGGATAAAGTTACTCCTATGATTGTAGACTTCGTTATGAAAAACCCTCAGTGGCGGGTTTCCCTCCAAACGCATAAATACCTGAACATCCCCTGAATTTAAAGGGTTAACATCTGTTTGGGGTAGCATTTCTAAAAGAATTACCTCCCACCGATAGCCTGAAGGTCGTTGATGCATTCAGCATCCAATACCGGAATCTGGGCCATACCTTTGGCCGCACGCTTTTCCATTAAACCCATCAGCCCGCCTCCGAACTCCAGTTCGGCCCGCATCAGGCATCCGTCTGTCAAACAATGATTTTCAGCTTCCGGGTCTTCGTGCGGATTTACCTCAGGTGTGCCCAGGTCTACCAGACCCAGCAAATGGCCAAATTCATGGGTCAGGGTAGCTGCTTCCACATCAGCATTCGTGATTAGGGCTGAGCGGCCGGCCAATCTGCGGATGGTGCGTTCGTATACAATCATGGAGGTGTTGCGGTAAACGGCCCCGAGGGTTACCAGGCCGGCATCTTCATCGTCAGCGTCAGATGGGGCATCTGCAAAGTAAATATAGATGGCCAGGGTTCGTCCGTCATTATATTGTGTTCTGTTATCGTTTTCGAGGCTGGCAACCTCCTGCAGGGTAAGGGTTTCCTCTCCCGGAGATTCCAATACCCGATACTGGTATTCCACTTCCAGCTTAAAGGTACGGTCCGCAAAAAAAGAGGTTAAGAGGTCTATGGCTTCAGCAGTCGGACGAAATCCGTCTACATGGGCAATTTCTATAAGCAGCCGGTCAAAATTCTCATTGGTAAGGATGTCTGCTGCACTGTCTCCCGTACTTAAGAGGTTTGCCGAGCGATCTATGGGTTCTTCCTGTGGAATATCCCCGTCACTAGAGCAATTAAATAAAAATAGCGTTGCAAAGAACAATGCTGCAATAGATAGCTTCCCTTTCATCCTGAATTTTTTATAAACAACGTTTAAGATAAGGTTTTTGTTATTTTAATTTTTGCAATCGGGCCAAATAGTCAAAATGTTCGCCCTCTGTTATTAATTCTGCACTGAGGCCGGCCTTTTCCGCTTCTGCAGCCAGCGTCTGGAAGTCCACAAAAAGCCAGGGAAACGAATTTCCTCTGACGCCCTCATACTCCCAGTAGTATTGTATTTCTCCGTAATAAGAAACATCTCCCGGAACCCAGAAACCGCCATCTGAATCTTCCTCAAAGAGGTAAATGACGTCGCTGGAATCGAGCAGGATCTGACCCTGATCCGGAATTAACGAGCCTAGGTGCCTCAAAAAGCCTGAAAGCTCCGAGAGGTTTCCTGCAAGGCCAATCCCGTTCATTAATAACAACAAAGTATCGAATTCCCCTACCTTCAGATCGAGGATTTTCGAATGAATTGTTTTACGCAATCCGCGATTTGCAGCTACCTGTAAAGCTTGTTCAGAGCTATCCAGGCCGGTACACTCCAGACCGCGAGACTGTAGTTCCAGGCAATGGCTTCCGGCCCCGCAGCCAATGTCCAGGATACGGCCCCGGCATAGTTGCAGCGCCTGCTGTTCCAGTAGAGGCATCTGTTCAAATGTTCTGAAGAAGTGCGAAACGGGAACGACTTCCCTGCTCCCCAGGGAAGAGTGACTGATCAGTTGCTTTTTCCCGACGCCCCTGTAATAATCTTCAATCGCCTTTCCAAATACCTCCACAGAACGTATTTTTGGGCAAAGGTATATCAAAACTTCAGCTCGGGAAGTAGTGAATGGGGTTTTTGATCCTAAATGAAATGAAAGAAAATTTGGATAAGCTGCCGCAGCAGGCGGCAGAGAAACAGCAACAGAACAAGGCCTTCTTCAAAAAATTGCGAAGGAAGCCCCCCAGGAAACTCGATTCGCTGATGCAGGAATTACACCAGGCTGAATTCCAGCGAACCGATTGCCTGGACTGTGCCAACTGCTGCAAGACTACCGGACCGTTGTTTACACAAAACGATATCGGGCGAATAGCTTCTCATTTGAAGTTAAAACCCAGCCAATTCATTTCAGATTACCTGCGGGTAGATGAAGAAGGGGACCATGTGCTTCAAAGCCTTCCCTGTCCGTTTCTGGGAGTCGATAATTTTTGTCATATTTATGAAGTCCGCCCAAAGGCCTGCCGGGAGTACCCGCATACGGATCGCAGGCGGATCTATCAAATTGGGGCACTGACCGTTAAAAACACCTCTATTTGTCCCGCAGCTTTCAGGATCGTTGAAGAAATGAAAAAACGACTGCCAGCTTATCTGTAATGACTTGTTAAACAATAGTATAGGATATATTTTAAATTTGTTATTTTGGATATATGGAAGCCGTATTGAATTACTTTGAATCCATTCCCTCCTTGCACCGCAGCATTATTCTGGTTTCGGGGATAACACTTTTCTGGTTATTGGAAGGGGCGGTTCCCTTATTTCGCTTTTCATACCGAAAGTGGCGGCACGCCCTGCCTAATTTTTTCTTTACCCTCACCACAATTGTAATCAATTTTACACTGGCCTTTCTACTGCTGAATACCAGTGACTGGGTACGGGATAATGGATTCGGGATTATCAACTGGATTCCGGGCCTGCCACTATGGGCCTATATACTGCTGGGGCTACTGCTACTGGACTTTTTCGGAGCCTACCTGGCCCATTGGGTGGAACACAAGGTTAAACCGTTATGGATGATTCACCTGGTCCACCACACGGACCACGAAGTAGATACCACCACGGCCAACCGTCACCATCCCATGGAGAGCCTGGTGCGTTTTTCCTTTACGCTGATGGGCGTTTTTATTGTCGGAACCCCAATAGGGATAGTGATGCTTTATCAATCCCTCTCTATTGTTTTTTCCCAGTTTTCCCATGCCAACATCCGCCTGCCCCGCAGGCTGGACAAGGCTATCAGCTGGGTATTGGTTTCCCCGGACATGCATAAGGTGCACCATCATTATGTGCTGCCCTATACCGATTCCAACTACGGGAATATTTTTTCCATCTGGGACCGGCTGCTGGGCACCTATATGGAAATGGACAGGGACGCTATCATTTACGGGGTAGATACCTTTCCGGATCGCAAGGAAAACGGCAGTATAGGTGGCCTCCTGAAACAGCCTTTCCATAAATACCGCAAGCCCACCACTGGCAAGCAGTAAGGCTTACAAACCTCCCGGGTAAATCAGATATTTACTGCGGATTTGTTTAAAAGCCCTGATGCCGGGTTCCCAGCTGCTGCGGATTTCCTCTATAGATTCCCCTGCCTCAATCTGCTGCTGGAGTACTGCTGTCCCTGCATGCCGGGTAAAACCGGAAGTGATAAAAAAATCTTCGGAATCCCCCCGGTTTTGATAGGCGCTCACCAACCAGCTCAGGTCTACCGCTTTTGGCGGGTCAACATCCCTCAGGTCCATGCCGTAGCACAACTTTCCCTGCTGCTTTGGATATTTGGCCCCGGCATTCGGTTGTGGGGTATAGGTGAAGCCGAACTTATCCGGATTCAGGTAAGGGGCCCCGAAACACTGGAATTGATATGCTGTTCCCCTTCCTGCATTCACAGTAGTGCCTTCAAATAATCCCAAACTGGGATAAAGCCTTATGGCCTGGTCATTAGGAAGGTTTGGAGACGGGGCAATGGGCAGGGAATAGCGAATATTGCGGTTGTAGTTTTCTATCGGGATCACCAGTAAATCTGCTTTCAAACCGCCTTCCAGCCAGCCTTCATCATTAATCATCTGAGCGTACTCACCTATAGTCATTCCATATACCAGCGGAATTTGTGTCATGCCCAGAAAGGACCTGTGCTCTGCTTCCATCAGGGGGCCATCCACAAAATGAGCGTTGGGGTTGGGCCGGTCCAGGACAACAAGCGGAATTTCTGCTGCTGCACAAGCCTCCATGACCAGCTGCAGGGTAGCTATATAGGTATAAAAACGCACCCCTACGTCCTGAATGTCAAAAAGCACAATATCCAGGTCTTTTAAGTTCTCCGGAGCGGGTTTCCGGTTTTTCCCATAAAGGGAAATAATTGGAAGCCCTGTTTGGGCATCCTTTCCGTCCTCGAAGGTCTCCCCGGCATCTGCCGCTCCGCGAAAGCCGTGTTCCGGCGCAAAAACCTTTTTCAGGTCCATTCCTGCATTCAACAGGCTGTCTGCCAGGTGCACCCAACCCAAGCCAGCGTCAGCCATACTTTCCTCCTTAAAGATTACAGAGGTCTGATTGGCAACCAGTCCAATGCGTTTATTCTTCAACAGGGGAAAGTATTCCCGGGTACGATTAGCCCCCACGATCGGTCGGGCGTTTTGTTCAGAAACCATCTGAGATTCGGTTTCAGCCCGGGACCCGCTCGGGTCGCCGGCAGAATTTCGGCAGGCCAGCAAGCCTAAAAAAGCGAGGAATAGCGTACTTTTGAATACGGTTAAATGCGGCATGGCTTGAATTTAGAATTATACATCGCAAAGCGCCTTATCAAAGGTAAGGAGCATAAAATTAGTATTTCGGCGCCTATCATTAAAATCGCGATTGCCGCGATTGCCCTGGGTTTACTGATGATGCTGATAGCCCTGGCCACAGGGGTAGGCCTCAAATATAAAATTCGGGAAAAGGTAGCAGCCTTCAATGGCCACATTCAGATCTACAATTACGACAACAATGTTTCAGAAGTTTCCGTACTGCCTGTTTCAACACAGCAGGAATTTTATCCGGATTTCAATCTTACAGATGGCGTAAATCATATACAGGCAGTTGCCACAAAGGCGGGAATCATCCGTACAGCAGATACTTTTGAAGGTATTATCGCCAAAGGGGTGGGGCCGGATTACAACTGGTCCCTTTTTAAGGATTTCCTCGTAGGCGGGTCCATTCCAGATTATTCAGGCGAATTGGGAACTCAGGTCCTGGTTTCAAAAATGCTTGCTGCCCGGCTGGGCCTGGAAGTGGGCAGTAACTTTAACGCCTTCTTCCTAAAGGAGGAAGACCCGTCCCGGGTACCCAATCAGCGCCGTTTTGAAGTGCTTGGTATTTACGACAGCGGTTTTGAGGAATTTGACGGCACCTATATTTTCACTGATATTCGCCATATACAGCGAATGAATAACTGGCAGGCCGATGAGGTCGGGAATTTTGAGTTGTTTCTGGACGATTTCGACCAGATAACCGAGAAGAGTGCTGATATTTATGGTAAAACCCTTTCAGATCTGGATACCCAGACCATCAACAATAAATATTACCAGATTTTTGAATGGATCGGCCTTTTCGATTTTAATATTGCCCTGATTATCGGAATCATGATACTGGTGGGTGGGATAAATATGATTACCGCCTTACTGGTCCTAATCCTGGAACGAACGCCTATGATAGGAATTCTCAAGGCGCTCGGGGCCAACAACTGGAGCATTCGCAAAATCTTCCTGTACAACGCCGCCTACCTGATCGGGATTGGCCTGTTCTGGGGAAACGCTATCGGCTTAACCCTGGTCTGGATACAGGACAGGTATCGAATTTTTAAATTCCCGAATCCGGAGGAATATTACATAGATTATATCCCGGTTTACCTCAACTTGCAGACGGTTTTACTGCTGAACACCGGCGTACTTATCCTTTGCCTGTTAATGCTGCTGATCCCCTCCCATATCATTACCCGGATTTCCCCGGTTAAGGCTATCAAATTCGATTGAAAATACCTGGATTCCGGCCAAGACTTCTCCTTTACATTTCGATAGAGCTTGTTATCTTTGCGGCACATGGAATACGCAAATAATATATTGGAGACCATCGGGAATACTCCGCTGGTAAAAATAAACCGATTAACAGCCGGCTTACCCTGCCTGGTGCTTGCCAAATACGAGACCTTTAACCCGGGGAACTCCACAAAAGACCGCATGGCCCTGAAGATGATAGAGGATGCCGAAGCCTCCGGACTTTTAAAACCGGGGGGTACCATTATTGAAGGAACCTCCGGCAATACAGGAATGGGGCTGGCCCTTGCCGCGATTGTAAAAGGATATAGGATGATTTGTGTCATCAATGACAAACAATCGAGGGAGAAGATCGATATCCTGAAAGCGGTTGGCAGTGAAGTACATGTTTGCCCAACGGACGTGGCCCCTGAGGATCCGCGTTCCTATTATTCCACTGCCAGGAGGCTGGCAGAGGAGCTCCCCAATGCCTGGTATGTAAACCAATACGATAATCCTTCAAACGCACAGGCACATTTTGAGAGCACTGGTCCGGAGATCTGGAAACAAACCGATGGCAAAGTAACCCATTTCGTAGTCGGGGTAGGCACAGGGGGGACTATCTCAGGGGTGGGCAGGTACCTGAAGTCTCAAAACCCAAATGTGAAGGTCTGGGGGGTAGATACCTACGGCTCCGTTTTCAAAAAGTACCACGAAACCGGGATTTTTGACAAGCAGGAGATCTATCCATACATTACGGAAGGCATAGGGGAAGACATCCTGCCCGAAAATGTGGATTTTGACATTATTGATGGTTTTACCAAGGTCACAGATAAGGACGCAGCCGTTTATACCCGCCGCCTGGCAAGGGAAGAAGGCATGTTCCTGGGGAATTCCGCCGGCGCAGCCATCAAAGGGGTGCTGCAGCTACAAGATAAATTTAAACCGGATGATGTGGTGGTAGTGCTTTTCCACGATCACGGAAGCCGCTATGTGGGTAAAATCTACAACGACCGCTGGATGGAACAACAGGGCTTTTTGGAGGCTGATCAGCAAGCGGAAAAAATAAAAACAACAAACAAATGAGATTGATAACAGGACTTTTTTGCCTGCTCCTCACCATTACTTTGCAGGGACAAAAATTAAGCCGTACCGAAAAAAAGATCGTCGCCTCGGTAAGCGAAAATGCGCCCGAAGCCATCCGCTTTTTAGAGAAGGTGGTAAATATCAACAGTGGAACCCTCAACCTGGAAGGGGTGCGTGAGGTTGGTAGTGTTTTCGGGGATGCCTTTGAAGCTATAGGTTTTGAAAGCCGGTGGATTGAAATGCCGGAGGAAATGAACCGGGCCGGACATCTCTTTGCTGAAATCAACGGGAGTAAAGGAAAAAAATTATTGCTTATCGGGCACCTCGATACGGTTTTCGAGGAGGATAGCCCTTTCCAGAAATTTGAAAAGATTAACGACAGCACTGCACATGCCCCCGGGGGAAATGATATGAAGGGTGGAGACGTAATTGTATTATACGCCCTGAAAGCGCTTCAGCAGAATGGCCTGCTGGATGACGCGCAAATAATTGTCGCCTTTACCGGGGATGAAGAAAGTACCGGAAAACCGCTATCGGTAAGCCGGGAGGAGCTCATTAAGGCTGCCCGGCGCAGTGATATTGCTTTGGGTTTTGAAACATCCACCGGCTTTGACATGGCCACAGTTGCCCGTCGCGGGGCTTCCGGATGGGTAGTAGAGGCCGAAGGCAGGCGAGCGCATTCTTCAGGAGTTTTCAGTGAGCGCACAGGCGCCGGGGCTATATTTGAAATTTCCCGCATCCTCAATGCTTTCTACGAAGAAGTACGGGGGGAGGAATTCCTGACATTCAACCCCGGAATCCTGATGGGCGGGACATTTACGGATTACGATCCCAAAAGCGGGAAGGCCTCGGTTTTTGGCAAAAGCAATGTGGTGGCACAAACGGCCAGTGTCAGGGGCGGCCTGAGGTTCATTTCGGAAGAGCAAAAAGAAAACGCAAGGGAAAAAATGCGGGAGATCGTTTCCCGCAACCTGCCGCAAACCTCCGCCAGTATTTCCTTTACGGATGCCTACCCGGCCATGGGCCCGAAAGAATCTAACCTTGAGTTGCTGGAGCTGCTCAGCAAGGTTAGTCAGGATCTGGGACAGGGCCCTGTAGAGGCATATGATCCCGGGCGCAGAGGAGCTGCAGACGTGTCTTTTGTGGCTGAATACGTAGCCTGCCTGGACGGTCTTGGGACCATGGGTTCAGGAGCGCATACCCCTGAAGAAACGGTAAACCTGAACACCATTGAAGCCTTAACCCAGCGCACAGCGCTGATGATTTACCGACTTATTAACCAGCCAACAAAATAGTGCTGATGGATGTAAAGCCCGAAGAAATACAGGAGCTCCTTGCGGGCCAATGGAAAGCAGCAGTCCGCCGGGGAGAATTGATCAGCCTGGAATACCAGGGACACCAGTTCATGCACCCTGCGGAGGAGCCAGGCTGGAATCACTCAGACACGGAAATGTTTCCCATCATTGGCCCTACCGCAGAGACAAATTACCGCGTACAGGTACCAAAAGGAAATGCAGTTCAGGATCAGCACGGGCTGCTGCGGGAGTTGCATTACGAGGCTGTCAGTCTTTCGGCCCAGAAAGGAGTTTATTGCAAGGAATACACGGCCGGAACCCTGGTAAAAAATTCAAAATATCCGGAGCGTTCCCGGATTCCTCAATTGATATGGCCCTTTTCTTTTCGATTTACGAAAACCGTGGAGCTGGAAGCCAACGGCCTGGCTATCAGCTTTACCATTGATGGAGATCAGGATATGCCCTATATGCTGGGGTATCATCCGGCCTTTAAAATTTACGGGGGAGAAAACCGGGTAAAGGGCAAGGACCTCAATCTCGGGTTAACGGAGATCATGGCAGCGGGAGACCGGGCCCTGCAGGTGGCAGACTGCAAGGAATTGATATTGACTGGAAAATACCCCTTGAAGCTTGAAACTGAAGGGTTTTCACAATTTATGCTATGGAGCCCGGATGCAGGCATGCTCTGTATTGAACCCATTACCTATTACCCTTATTCTGCGGGCCAGGCGCTTTTGCATGAAGGTTTTCACCATCTGGGCAGGAAAAAAATGACTTATAAATTAAGGCTGGGCCTCGCCGGATAAGCCCTTAAAGAGGAAAGCCTTATTTTTGAACTAATAAGAACCGTTTATGAAAATTGAACAAATCTATACAGGTTGCCTTGCTCAGGGAGCTTACTATATTGAAAGCAAAGGAGAAGCAGCCATCATAGACCCATTGCGGGAAGTTGGTCCTTATCTGAAAAGAGCCGGGGAAGACAAAGCCGAGATCCGTTATATATTCGAAACACATTTTCATGCAGACTTTGTTAGCGGCCACCTGACACTTGGAAAAGAAACGGGAGCTCCCATAGTTTTTGGACCCATGGCCAACCCTAGTTTTGAAGCTACTATTGCAAAAGACGGGCAGCGTTTTCCACTGGGGGATATTAGTTTTGAGGTGTTGCATACCCCGGGGCATACCATGGAAAGCACCACCTATCTGCTACGGGATGCTTCCGGAAAACCACATGCTATTTTCTCAGGAGATACTTTATTTTTGGGGGATGTCGGACGCCCCGACCTGGCCCAGAAGGCGGCTGATATGACTCAGGAGGAACTGGCCGGTATTTTGTTTGACAGCCTGAGGGAGAAGATCATGCCCCTGCCGGATGAAGTAATAGTTTATCCTGCACATGGCGCCGGTTCGGCCTGCGGCAAGAATATGATGAAAGAAACTGTGGATACCCTGGGAAATCAAAAGAAGGTGAATTATGCCCTGCGGGCAGATATGACCCGTGAAGAGTTTATCGCTGAGGTCACCGAAGGCCTTCAGGCCCCGCCAAAATATTTCCCCTTAAATGTTCAAATGAACCGGGAAGGGTACGAAGATATAGATGAGGTGCTCAAAAGAGGCAGCCAGGCCCTGGACCCCGACGCTTTTGAGACAGCGGCCAATAAAACGGGAGCGGTTGTTTTGGATGTACGGCATCAGGAAGAATTTGTAAAGGGTCATATACCGCGTTCGGTATTTATAGGGCTCAACGGGGATTTTGCACCCTGGGTAGGGGCCATGATAGCAGATGTTAGCCAGCCCATACTGTTAATAACTCCCGAAGGCAAAGAAAAAGAAACCATTACCCGTTTATCAAGGGTAGGCTTTGACAACACCCTGGGATATCTCAAGGGAGGTTACCAGGCCTGGGCAGCAGCCGGGAAGGATACAGACCGTATTGAATCTGAAAGCCCTGAGATACTCAAAGAAAGACTGATGGCCCATCCGGAGCGGGTTTTTGATGTGCGTAAAGAAAGTGAATACCAGGGGGAACATATAGAGAATGCGCATAATACGCCCCTTTCTGAGATTAATGATCACCTGCAGAGTTTTCCGAAGTCGGAGCCATTTTATGTACACTGTGCGGGCGGTTATCGCTCCGTAATTGCAGCCTCCATCTTAAAAAGCCGGGGATACCATAACCTGGTGGACATAGCCGGAGGGTATAAAGCGCTGAAGGAATCCGGGATTCCGGTTACGGATTTTGTTTGTCCTTCCAAGTCCGGGGGTTAGGCATTGCGGTAGTTTTCAGCTGTGGAGAAATAAATTCAATATTGCAGCTGTGGTCATATATTTTAGTAAATTGGAAATTGTTAAGAAAATCTAAAATCCTTTTTCAGAAATACACTGCATAATTTTTATATTTAACAAGAAATAGCATACAAAACATGTTCAAACATTTTTTGGAACGTCTTGGATGGGCCAATATCCTAATGCTTCTGGTAGTCCTTTCCATTATTGTTGTCGCTGAATTCCGCTTTTTGAAAGGGGATCAGCTTGAGGCCATATTTATTGGTCTCTGGGCGCCCACTATTCTGGGCTTTATGAACTATTTAAAATACAAGGAGTAATTATGGATTTTGTGCTTACCTATTCCATATTTGTCGGGGTCATTTTTGTGCTCTGGCTGCTTTTTGTAATTCGTATGTATTATAAATTAAAGGGCAAATAAGCAAATCAGTTTAGGTTTGACACTTTACTGTCCAACGTTCCCAGTTCTATAATTTCAAGCGCATTCCTTAAAAGGTAGGATTGTAATATCCGATCCGTTTCAGAGGAATGGGTTTGCCATTGGATCCGGGCTTCCAGATCTTCAAGACTGGCCAGTGTCTCGCTTTTGGGAATAAAGGCGTGCCCCCTGTACCTGTTGTTTCGCACCCAGATTATTGCATCTTCCTCTCTGTTCCGCCCTTTTTCCCGGATCAGGAATTCTTTGTTTTCCTCTCTGAGGTCCTCCAGGGCCGCTTCCACCTTTTGGTTGTAATCTGCCGGTGACTCTGTTCCCCTGCAAACCCCATTGCATTGCGGAACCCTGAAATGATTACAGACCCGTGCCCCTTCCTGCAGATGGCAGTATTTGGCACAAAGCCCGAAACGAATACTAAGGGCTTCCAAAAATAAACGGGCCTCGGTTTGGTTGTAAAACACTTTGGGGCTTTGCTGTCCTTTTTGAAGGCGGTTTATGGCCAGATGACGCACCCCGTCCCGGTCTGTATAAGTGAAAATTCCATAAAGGGGCCTGTTTTTTTTCTGTGCCCGGTTGTATTTGGGGAAATATGTTTTTATGGCGATGGACTCCATAAGCAGTGCCATAAGTTCGGAACCGGATTGTTCAAAATCTACGCTATGGGTTTCCCGGCACATGAGCTGTTCCCTTTCTGTACGATCGTAAAAGTGACCCAGCACCCTTTTTTTAAGATTGACAGCCTTACCCACATATATAATTTCACCATTCTTATCCCTGAAATAGTAAATACCAGCTGTAGCCGGAATTTTCAGATAGGATTCCTTTGGCAGGTTGGGCGGCAGGGTAGTTTCCTGTGATCGGGCATTTAAGAAGTGTTGCACCAGGGCAGGGCCTTCTGCTTGCAACAGCATTTTCTGAAAGAGCAGGGCAGTAGCTCTGGCATCGCCGGCAGCCCGGTGCCGGTCGGTTAGCGGAATGTTAAGGCTGGAACAGAGTTTCCCAAGGCTGTAGGATTTATATCCCGGAAAGATCCGTCTTGAGAGCCTTACGGTACATAGTTTTTTACGGATAAATACCTCTCCGCACCTTTCAAATTCTTTTTTAACGATGGGATAATCGAAATTCACCGAGTGGGCAATAAAAACCCGGTCCTGGGTGAACTCCATAATAGTAGGGGCCAAACTTTTAAAATCAGGGGCATTCCGGACCATCGCTGTGGTTATCCCCGTTAGCCCGGTTATAAATGGGGGGATTTCACAACCCGGATTCACCAGACTGCTGAATGAATCTGTGATTTTCCCTTGGTCAATATTGAACATGGCAATCTCGGTAATCCGGTTTCCATGTATGCCATTGCCCGTGGTTTCTATGTCTACTACTGTGTACACTCCTGAATTTTGCTCTGAAAGGAGTACTAAGTTACAAACAATAACGAGCTGCAACAATTATTGGGGCTGCTTTCGCGCCCGTAAATTTCAGCTAATTTTAATACCTTAACCTTGCGATGCGGAATACCCAGAAAATTTTATTCGATCCGGCCTATCCCAGTATTGATTCACTGCAAGAGGCTGCCAGGCGACGTATTCCACCCTTCGTGTTTGACTACCTCGAGGGTGGGTGTAACCGGGAAGTCAACCTCAGGCGAAACCGGGAAGATCTTCAGGATGTAAAACTGACCCCCAATTACCTCGCAGTTTTTAAAGGTGCCCAACTACAAACAAAGCTTTTCGGGCAGCAGTACAGTGCCCCTTTTGGGGTGGCTCCCATTGGCCTGCAGGGGATGATCTGGCCCAATGCTCCCGAAATACTGGCCAGGGCCTGTTTTCAGCATAACCTCCCCTACATTCTCAGTACGGTAAGCACCTCCAGTATTGAGCGGATCTCTGAACTCACCGAAGGCTCTGCCTGGTTTCAGTTTTATCATCCGGCGGACCCGCTAATCCGGGACAATATGCTGGACCGGGTGGAAGCAGCGGGTTGTAAAGTGCTGGTCTTACTTTGCGATACACCAACCTTTGGCTACCGGCCCAAAGAAATCCGCAATGGCCTTTCCATGCCTCCCCGGATGACACTCAACAATATTTTACAGATGGTATCCAAACCACCCTGGCTCTTCGGGACGCTCCGAACCGGATTGCCCCAGTTTGCAAACCTGAAGGCCTATATGCCAGCTGGCCTGAATCTGCACCAGCTTGGAAATTTCATGGACAGCTTTTTCGAAAAGCGGATGAATCCGGAAAAAATAGCCTATATCAGGGATCGCTGGAAAGGGAAACTCCTGATCAAAGGCGTGAGTACGGTTGAAGATGCCGCAGTGGCAGTAGAATTGGGTCTGGACGGGATAATTGTATCCAATCACGGTGGCAGGCAGCTGGACGCTGGGCCTTCCAGTATAGAAGCCTTTGAACGTATTGCCAGTGAATACGAGGGTAAAATAAGCCTGATGATGGATAGCGGAGTCCGCACGGGCCCGGACGTTGCCCGATGCCTGGCAAAAGGTGCAGCTTTCACCTTCCTGGGCCGAAGTTTTATGTATGGGGTAGGGGCCCTTGGAAACAGGGGAGGGGAGCATACCATAAGCCTGCTAAAAACCCAATTGCGGCAAATTATGGAGCAGATTGGATGCGAGAAGGTGGAGGATTTGCCGGGGTTTTTGTGGAGATAAAGACCTTGGAATTTTGCTATTGTTCTCTTGTCGGCGTTAAGCCGGATTATTCATGATGGTATTTATTGCGAAGGAGTCAATGATGATTTACTTACATTAAGTCTGAAATGGATTCTTGAATTTCATCATCCAAAAAAAGCATAGAGTTGGTAACCGAATAAAAAGATGCCGGCGACCAATAAATAGGAGTTGGAAGCTTTGTAAAATGCCGTGTAACTCGGTTGCTTCCGCCAGTGTGAGATGATGAAAACAATAGGGATCAGGGCCGCCACCTGGCCCAGTTCGATTCCCAGATTGAAACTGATGATTTTTTGAAAAAACAGTTCGGAGCCAATATCAAAGGACTGCAGTCTGGTGGAAAGGCCCAGCCCATGCAGTAGCCCGAAAAGAAAAACCATTCCCAGCAGGTTAGGCCCTTTTCGATTTAATAACTTTTCGAACCCGCCCAGGTTTTCAAAACCCTTATAAACCACGCTTAGAGCGATAAAGGCATCTACCAGATGCTCGTCTGCTTTTACCTGCAGATAAGTGGCCCCAATCAAAGTAACGCAGTGCCCAAGGGTAAAAATCGTAATAAACTTGATAATGTCCCTGAAACCAGCCAAATAGAAAATAACCCCTGCCAAAAACAGCAGGTGGTCAAAACCTGTCAGCATATGTTTGGCACCCACCCAAATAAAGGCAGGTAACCCCCCTTTATCCAATAAAGCCTGATCTTCAGATTCAATTCCGTGTGCACTGAGCAGAACCGGAAAGCAAAGGCATAACAGTAAGGTCAGTGCCCTTTGAAACACGGTTTTGTTCATTTCTTTTGCCTGTTGAAAGCAAGAAAAAGTAATCCCAGAACCAGAATGCTGCCGATCCCGAGCAAATTGGTCGGTATCCCCGAAGATTCTGCATGCTCCTCATGGGCGTGGTTGGCATTATTGCTGTGGCTATGGCCTTCACCAACACCAAAAGAGAGGGTTGCCCAATTGGATTCATGCGTCAGTCCTGCCTCCTGTGATTCGACCAGGTAGATGGTTCGCATGTGCCAGGTTCCTTTTTCAGTAAGGTCTATACGGAATATCCCATCAGCGTCCGTCCGGTAAGAATGAACCCCGGAATGCCTATGGTTTCCTGAGGGTGCATTGTGTGTATGTTTGGTGACCCCATCATGAGAATGGCCCTTTTCAGGCTCGCTATTGTTTCCGACATAGACCAGCTGATTTGCCAAAGGCGATCCCTTCCATAGGAGTTTTAACGGAAGTTGATGCCCTGCATGTATCTGATAGGGGTTTTCCAATGGTATGAATTCCAGCGGATAGCCCAATGGGCTTTTCCAATCCTCCGATTTGGCATTACCAACCTGGAAGATCGTTTTTACGTGTTTGGAGTACTTTTCAATAGCGTCCTGATCCAGTAAATCATTGTCTTTCCGGTATGCCAGCAGGTCAATTATTCCATCGTGCTCCAGGTAGCTGTTGAAGTCTGCAGCCTTCATCTCGATATTCCTGGGTCGTGTAGAAACCCCTGCCACCCAGGTCCCTTCCGCTCCGGTTTTAAAATTCAGGATGGTAACACTGTCCTTCTCGCTCCATTGGGTCGAATCCAATGCCATCCGTTTGCCATTTCCCAGGAGGCTGACATCCTGCATCCTGTTTCGGTCAATGATATTCTCACTTTTTTCGAAGGAGCCATTAAAGAGTTCGATCCGGGACTCACTATGGGGCTTGAGGAAATAAGAAGATGGTTTCAGGAACATATCATGGCTGCAGAGTAATAAAAAAGCCAGGACCGCAAATATTTTTCTTTTCATCTCTAATGATTATTTAGTATTCGGAATGTGGAAAGACCGAATGGGTTTTCAAGCATATCTACGAGGTTTTTTTTAAAAGGTTTGGTCAGCCCTCAGATTTTCTTTGGTTCAATCGCTCGAAATGGGTGCGGTGTTTCACGGCATCCCCAAATAAGCATACCCCCGTATTCAGCACAACCAGGGCTACCAAGCCATACCCGGTCCAGTTTAAGGTTGGTTCCTGTTGAAATTTTAGCATGGCTGCTTCTGCCACAAGGCAGGCGCCAAACCCGATTAGCGACACGCCTGCAGTGGCTTTCAGAATCCATTGGCGGTAGTGGTATCTCAGCTTGCTAGTGGCTTTTGTTTTGGAATCTGAGTGATCGTTTTCTTTTTTCATCTGACGGGATTTAAAAAATGATAAATGTGTTATCTATTGTCGTGAGAACCAGCAGGCATCCGTCCTGCTCTCTTTTGTAATGGCGGGGTTTGGCAGCATTTTGGGCAGGGGTGCTTTGTCTGCTTTGGGACATCACTAAATTCGGTAAATTTTTTTTGGCTTCCTTTCTTTGAATTAAAATGAAAATCAGAAGCGCCATACCTTTTGAAGTTGGAGGTTACCTCCCCCGATAGCTTTGGGGGTCCGTGATCTCCTGAGCGCCAGTCCCGCGAAAACGGCCGAACGCCCGGCAAAGGTCCGGTGGACCTTTGGCAGTGAGGAGCGAGCTGGTGCGCTGGCTTTGTTAAATCTTTTATGGTGATTACCTCTCCCGATAGCTATCGGGATCGGTGATCTCCTGAGTTCCAGTCCTGCGAATACAAACCCAGCCCTGGCAATGCCAGGGCGGTTTTGTGCTCCCTGTCCCCGCGCTCAATCAAGCTTGGCGCGATTCTCTACTATTGAATTTTTTGAAAAGGAGATTACCCCGCTTCGCTCCGTGATCTCCTGAGTTCCAGTCCTGCGAATTCAAACCAAGCCCTGGCTTCAGCATGGCGATTTTGTGCTCCCTGTCCCCGCGCTCAAGCAAGCTTGGCGCGATTCTCTACTATTGAATTTTTTGAAAAGGAGATTACTCCGCTTCGCTCCGTGATCTCCTGAGTTCCAGTCCTGCGAATTCAAACCATGCCCTGGCATTGCCAGGGCGGTTTTGTGCTCCTTGTCCCCGCGCTCAAGCAAGCTTGGCGCGATTCTCTACTATTGAATTTTTTGAAAAGGAGATTACCCCGCTTCGCTCCGTGATCTCCTGAGTTCCAGTCCTGCGAATTCAAACCATGCCCTGGCATTGCCAGGGCGGTTTTGTGCTCCCTGTCCCCGCGCTCAAGCAAGCTTGGCGCGATTCTCTACTATTGAATTTTTTGAAAAGGAGATTACCCCGCTTCGCTCCGTGATCTCCTGAGTTCCAGTCCTGCGAATTCAAACCAAGCCCTGGCATTGCCAGGGCGGTTTTGCGTTTCCCATTCGCTCGCTTGTGCAAGCACAGACTCGCTTATGGAAACACAAAACCCCGCCGGATTCCCGGCGGGGTTTGTATTCGATCGTGGAGCCGGGGAGATTCGAACTCCCGTCCAAACAAGCAATAACGATGCCTTCTACATGCTTAGTTTCTGATTGGTTGTCGGTGTGTAACTGACCAGAAACCGCCTATTACACACTTAGCTTCTTTGGTTTTATGTCCCCGCCGAAGCTACAGAGACACTATGTTGACTTTTATGGTGCCCCCGGAAGGGTCGCCGTCAACAAGGGCTACCCGGGGACATTTAGCATTCCCGCCTTGCGGGACTAGGCCAAGACTTACTGTAATTCAGTCTTTTAGGCAGCTAAAGCGTAGTTAGACTCGCCATTTAAAAATGGTGAAATATGAGATTTACGAGCTGTATCCCAGCGCTCGGCATGCTTACATAGCCATTGGTCTCGCTGTCAAAACCAGTCGGCCCCATATGTTAAAGAACGTTTGAAGAAGAGCAAAGTTACACATTTATCCTGGTTTGCGACGGGCTTTAAATCCCTTTGTCTAATGTTTGCGTACCCTTACAATTCCCCTTAATTTTGAGCAAAATTCATACCAAATAAACTTTATGAAAATTGGCCTCATCCAGGAACGTAAAACTCCCCCGGACCACCGTACGGTACTCTCTCCGGCAGCCTGTCAAAAAGTCCTGAAACAATTTCCTGAATTAGAAATTTTGGTAGAACCTTCCACTATACGGGTATTTAAAGATGAGGAATACGAGTCACTGGGTATTTCGGTGACTCCTGATATGCAGCAATGTGATGTGCTTTTAGGTGTAAAGGAAGTGCCTGTGGATGCCTTGATTCCCGGGAAGAAATATTTCTTTTTCTCCCATACCATCAAAAAGCAACCCTACAACCGAGACCTCCTCCAGGCCATACTGCAAAAAAATATTGAACTTTACGATCACGAGGTGCTCACCAATAAATCAGGCATTCGCCTGGTTGCCTTTGGCAGGTATGCCGGGATTGTAGGCGCGTATAACGGGTTCAGGGCCTATGGCCTGAAATATGGCACTTTTACCCTGCCCAAGGCGGAAGCCCTTAAAGATCAACAGGATCTGATTTCCCACCTCAAAGGCCTGAAACTCCCGCCTTTAAAAATATTACTTACCGGAAGGGGTCGGGTAGGCAGCGGAGCCAAAGAGATGCTGGACGGGATGGGTTTAAAACAGGTTAAGGTACAGGACTATCTTGGAAAGAAATTTACCGTCCCTGTCTATTGTCAGATCGATGCTTCTTATTACAATAAGCGGAAGGATGGCGTACGCGGTAATAAGGCAGACTTTATTGCAAACCCGGAAGCCTATAAGTCAAACTTTTTCAGGTTCGCCAGGGTCACAGACCTGTACATTGCCGGGCATTTTCATGCAGATGGGGCCCCCTATCTGTTTACCCGGGAAGACGCCAAACACCCGGAGTTCAGGATTCGGGTTGTAGCTGATATCAGTTGTGATATAGATGGCCCTGTGGCTTCTACTATCCGGCCTTCTACCATTGAAGATCCTGTTTATGGATACGACCCTTTAACCGAATCGGAATCCGATTATAAAAAACCCGGGGTGATCGCCGTAATGGCGGTGGACAACCTGCCCGCTGAACTCCCAAGGGACGCCAGCGAGGGTTTTGGTGCAGCCTTTGTAAAGCATGTGATCCCTGCATTCTACAACGGGGATGCGGATGGGATTCTCCAAAGAGCTCGGATGACTTCAAAAGGCGAGCTATGCCCGGACTACAGCTATCTGCAGGATTACGTGGACGGAAAGGAATAATTAGGTCCCTTAGAGCTTCAAAGACCATTCAACCACCGGATGTTCTTTGGGAGCGCTATAAGCGCCCAGGGCTTTAAGCCTTAATTGAAGAGTTTCAATTTTTTCAAGGGTCTTGACATTCAGGGTATACTGCCCGCCTGCCGGAATCGTAAAAACAGGGGAGCTGCTGTAAAAGGTAAAATCCATTGCATTTTCGAACAACAGGTCACTGCTGCTATTGTTTTTAAGCACCAGCTTAAGAATAGTGGTCCCCGGAATATATTCTTTCTGCAGGATTTCCACAGAGGCCTTCAGCAAGGGTTTGAGAATTGCCTCCCTGCCTACCAGCAGACTGTTATAAACGGCAACCGTCCTCCTTTCGAAAAGGGCTTCTTTCAGGCTTTCCACCGATCGTTCCTTCGCAAAAACCAGCGTTACAGGACGGTGTCGATTATTTTCCAGATAGTCCCAGCTAATCAGGCCGTGAATATCGCTGGTACCGATAATGGTCAGGTTTTGTTCAAGGGCAATACCCAGGGCTTCCTCCGAATAGTCTGTGGTATTGATCACCTCGATGCCGTGTAATTCCCCTTTGCGGATGCGTTCTTTCTGGAATTCACTTAAGACGGGGTTTCCCTGAGGTTGCTGGCTATACCAGGCGGGATGGTTCCAGAATACAAAAGCACCTTGTTTTTTGGCTTCACTGAAAGGAACCTCTGCGGATCCGGCCAGAAGCGGGTTGGCGTCTTTTATAAAAACGGCATTGCTATGGCCCATGGGGGCCTCACGGGTAATCTCAGAGCCGTGAATGATAAGCAAATCGTGGTCTCTGGCTTCATTCCGGGCAATCTCATAGGATCGGTTCCGGTCGGGATGTGGAATATCAGCATTATGCGGCTGGTATTCCAGATGTTCTGTAAGGGAAATGGCATCGAGCCCTTCGCGCAGGGCCTCCATCACACGGATATCCGGCCAGACACTGCCGTCTGAAAAAACGGTATGCTGATGCAGGTCGGTTGTGAGGGTGAGATACCCGGGGATATCAGGGTAATTAAAGGGTTCACTTTGAAGATGTGTATGGCCCTGGCCGAAGGCAGGCAGTGATGTCAGAAGTGCGAGGCCAAAAATCAAACGGAGGTGTTTCATTTGTAGATGTATTAGTACAGTAAAATAAGGAATAGATCTTAATAAATAGGTATTTCAGGAATGCGCAGTTGCGAAAAAAATGCAGTCCGAGGGGCGTAAAAACGTCCGGTCCTTAAGGTTCAGATCAATTGAAGATATTGATGCCGATGTTCTTCTGGACGTGCTCAAAGAAGCCGAACTACTGATTCAAAACCGAAACCCCCGAAAAACATTTAGAATTCACTAAGCGTTTTCCTAATTGCTGATAGGCGCTGCATCAGCCCTTCCATCTGGTCCAGGGGTAACATATTGGCCCCGTCGCTTTTGGCATTGGCAGGATCGAAATGGGTTTCAATAAAGAGCCCGTCTACCCCGGCTGCTATCCCGGCCCGGGCCATGGTCCCGATAAGTTCCGGCCTTCCGCCGGTGACCCCGGAGGCCTGGTTGGGTTGCTGGAGCGAATGGGTTACATCCAGTACCAGGGGTGCATATTGCTTCATAACCGGCACCCCTCTGAAATCCACGATCAGGTCCTGATACCCGAACATGGTTCCCCGGTCCGTTATAATAGCCTGCTCGTTTCCGCTTTCCGTAACCTTGGTTACGGCGTGTTTCATGCTTTCGGGGCTCATAAACTGCCCCTTTTTCAGATTAACCACCTTTCCGGTTTCAGCCGCGGCCACAATCAGGTCTGTCTGCCGCACCAGAAAAGCCGGGATCTGCAGCACATCCACGTATTCTGCAGCCATGGCGGCATCGGATTCTTTGTGAATATCAGTTACTGTTGGGATTTGGAAGGTTTCAGATACTTTCCGCAGAATCTTCAGGGCTTTTTCATCCCCTATCCCGGTAAAGGAATCTACCCGGCTTCGGTTTGCCTTTTTAAAACTGCCTTTAAAAATATAGGGGATCTGCAGGCGGTCTGTAATGCCCACTACCTCGTCTGCTATGCGCAGGGCCATATCCTCTCCTTCTATGGCGCAGGGTCCTGCCAAAAGAAAAAAGTTTCCAGAATTAGCGTATTTCAGTTGCGGGATTTTATTGAGATCCATGGTAAATTGTGTTTTATCAAAGGTATGGATTTGCAAGAAAACGCCTTGAGCTTCCCCGCTACAAAATTAACTCCCTGATGCGGTCCAGATAACCACGGCTTACCCGTACGCGTTCTCCGTTTCGCATACGGATATCGTAACTCTTCCCGTACTTTTTGAGCTCCTGAACGGAACTTAAATTAATAATGGAAGAACGGTGGACCCGTACAAATTGTTTAGGATTCATTTTCTCTTCCAAAGCGGATATCCCATAGTTGCTCAGGAAGGTTTCATCGCCCGAATGCAATTTTGAATAGTCCCCATAAGCTTCAATCCAGTCAATTTCGCTGACGGCGACTGTCACCAATTTATTTTGTTTCTGAACCAGAACGCGTTCCGGGTAACTGGGCTGGTCCATAAGCAGTTTATCCGTAAGGGAGGCCATTGGTTCATTCCCTTTTTCCAGCTTGGCAATGGCAGTAGCAAAGCGCTCCTGTGTATAGGGTTTTAACAGGTAATCCACTGCGTGCACTTCAAAGGCGGAGAGGGCGTATTTGTCATAGGCTGTGGAAAAAATGATTTTTGGAATTTCTTCGAGGTGGGTAAGCACTTCAAAACCCGTCATCCCCGGCATCTGTACATCAAGGAATACTAAATCCGGTTTAAAACGATTGATTTCCCGGACCGCATCAACCCCGTTATTGGCCTCGGCCAGCAAAATAAATTCGGGGAATCCTTGCAGGTATTCCTTAATCAGTTGTCTGCCTGCCTTTTCATCGTCTACCAGGATTACCTTTTTCATAAGGCAAAGCGGATTGTTAGCCCCCGTGGGCTGTTATCGAGAAGTTCCAGAGTACTCTGGTAACGCTTCGCGAGGCGGATACGGGTGTTTTTTAACCCTATCCCTTTATCAAAAGCGGCTGCCTTGTCCGATATACCGATACCCGTGTCTGAAATTTCAAATCGAAGCTTACCTTCTTCTTTAAAGATGTATATGTGGATTGATCCGCCTTCAATGAGGCTGGATAGCCCGTGTTTTACTGAGTTTTCTACAAGGGGTTGCAACAACATGGGGGGCACCTGTTCATCCATCAGGGATTCAGCAACCTCTATATTTATCTTCAGGCGATCCTCAAAACGGGCCTTTTCCAAATCAAGGTATTTCCGGACAAATTCCAGCTCATCCCTGAGCGGTACCAGGTCTGTCTGGGAGGCTTGTAACTGGTATCGGAACAAGTCTGATAATTGTGCTATCATAGCCCTTGTCTGCTCATTTTCAGCCGGTACCGAGGCATTAATGGTATTGAATACGTTATAGAGGAAGTGCGGATTCAGCTGCGCTTTAATGGCTGCTAATTCACTTTGGAGAGCAGCCTGCCTCAGTTCCCCTTCTATGATTAGTTTGCGTTGGTTTTCTTTGTAATGTTCATAGGCATAAAGGATTCCAAATTGGATCAGGTAGAATAAAGCCGGAATGTAAATATCCCAAACTTGTCCGGTTCCCCCCAGGTGTCCCCATTCAAGGTATTCGGTAATCACATAATATACCTGCTGGGTGCTCAGAACAAATACAGGAAGGCAGCCCAGGGTCATTAAAATGCGGTTTCGCATTGACCATGTTCGCAGCTTTACAAAAACCAAATACCAGATAGGGATGGAGGCCAGAAAAAATAAGAAGTAATGAAGCCCCGAGGTGCGTACAAAATTTACCGGGTTCAGCAGATGGTCAAACAGACTTACATCCCGTCCATACCCGTTGAACTTAATCGTAATGTGGTAGAGGAAGGCAAAAACAAAGTAGAATAGTGCAATCCAGAGTATTTCATTCCGGGACAGTGGGATATGTTTTTCTTTTTTCGCAGACATGATTTCCAAATTAGTCAATTATTTGCTTTGTTCAAATACCCACCACAACCGTGCGCTTTTGTATTTATAACTGATTTTAGCAAGATCTGAAGGGCTTCGGATCAGCTGCCGCCCGATTACAGAAAGCTCCTCCCAATTTGATATTTATCAAAATTAGAAGGCCTAACTGACCTCGGCAATACGAAATCGACGAATCGCCCTATGAGGGGTTGAATGGGCAGGGATCCATTCATCAGTCTATAGGACCACTGGGCGAAATCCATTTAATACAATGAGATACCCTTAAGATATTTGGAGAAATAATTATGCTCATGAAACGCATTGTAATCTTTCTGACCTGCTTTTTGAGTCTTACTGTAGCAACTGCACAGCAACTCAGCGGGAAACTGATATCAGACACTGGGGAGCCGCTGGCTTTTGCCACCCTCAGTATTAATAAAGTGCAGGACAGCAGCCTGGTAAAAGCTACAATCTCTGAGGAATCGGGCCGCTTTACATTTAAGGGAATCCCACCCGGGGAATACTTCCTTGAAATCCGTTTGTTGGGCTTCGCAACCTCGCGAAAGGACCTGGAATGGAAAGGACAAACTACAGATCTCGGCATTTTGGAGATGCAGGCTGCAGCAGAAAACCTGGAAGAGGTTACCGTGGTGGCTGAGAAACCAATGATTCAGGTACTTGCAGACAAGACCGTGTTTAATGTTGAAAATACTATCAATGCCACCGGTTCCAGTGCCTTTGAATTACTGCGTAAGGCTCCAGGGGTGATTGTTGACAACAATGGGGGCGTGATCCTGGAAGGAAAAACGGGGGTGCAGTTCTTTATAGACGGGAAATTGTCTATCCTGCAGGGAGAAGACCTTATCAATTACCTGCAGAGCCTGCAGGCCACTGATATCGAATCTGTGGAAATCATTACCCAGCCTTCTTCCAAATACGACGCTGCGGGCAATGCCGGAATCATCAACATCAAACTAAAAAAGGACAAAAGCCTGGGGACCAATGGCACCATTACCTCCGGGCTGACCATCGGTAATTTCAAGCGCTATAACAATAGTGTCAATTTTAACAGCCGCGGAAAGAAAGGCAATCTGTACGGGACTTACAGCAACCGATTTGGCAAGAGTGCTAACTTTCTGAACCTGTTGCGCACCCAGGCCGGCACTCAGTTTGATGCCCGAACCCGCAGTACTTTTGATCAGAATTCAAATAACGTCAAACTGGGATACGATTATTACGTGAACTCAAAACATACCGTTGGTGCCATATTCAACGGGAATTTCAATAACGGTTATGGCATCAGTAATTCCCGAACCCCAATCTATCCTGTGGGAAGCGCAGAATTTGACAGTGTTCTGGTTGCCAATAACCGCACCTCCAACCTGTCTTACAATGTAAATGGAAACCTTAATTACCGATATGCAGATACCCTGGGGTACTCCCTGAATATTGACCTGGATTACGGAAAATACAACAGCGACCGTAACGCCTTTCAACCCAATGTGTATTTCAACGGGCAGGAGACCCAGATTATTTCTCAGCGCAATACCCGCCAAGAAACCCCAATAGATATAGACATTGTGACGGTCAAAGCGGATTACGAACAAAATCTCTTTGAAGGGAAACTCGCCCTTGGCTTCAAACTGTCTTGGGTACAAACCGATAATACCTTTGACTTTTATCGCATCGAGGGCGGGAACGAAATACTGGATACCGATCAGAGTAACCGCTTCCTGTACAATGAAAATATTTACGCCGCTTACATCAATTATAATTACAAATGGGAAAAATTCAACCTGCAGGCAGGGATTCGGATGGAAAACACCGTTTCAGACGGAAACCTGCTAAGCGAACAGGCCAATGCTAATAATAGGGTACAACGAAATTATACCAATTTCTTTCCTTCCGGGGGGCTTACCTACCAGCTCAACCGAAAGAATCAGTTCGCCCTCACATACAGCAAAAGGATACAACGTCCGAGTTATGTAAGCCTGAACCCTTTTGAGTACAGGATAGACGAATTGTCTTCCCGCCAGGGCAACCCCTTTCTGCAACCCCAATATACCGACAACCTGAAATTGTCGCATACCTACAACTACCGTCTGACCACCTCATTAAGCTACAGTAAGGTAACCGATTTCTTCGCCCAGGTTACGGTAGCAGAAGGGGATACCCAGAATTCCCTGACAACCCTGAATGTGGCGGAACTGGAAACAATTAACCTGGGCATCTCATACCCCAAGCAATTAAAGCCCTGGTGGAACCTCTATCTGAGCCTGAATGCTTTTATCAACGATTATCAGGCTACAAGCCCGGAATTTTTACCGGTAACCCAGGAAACCCTGAGCGCCTATGTACAGAACACATTTACATTGCCGGGAGACTTGCGGGTGGAACTCTCCGGGTGGTACAGTTCCCCTTCTGTCTGGGGTGGGACCTATCAGACTGCAGCCCTGGGGTCTTTAAACCTGGCTTTCCAGAAAAAGTTTTTCAAGGACAAGCTCACAGCCCGCCTGGCCCTGAACGATTTGCTCTACACCGTCCCCTGGAAGGGGACCACCCAATTCGGAGACCTGTTTATTGACGGGAGCGGGGGAAGTGACAGCAGGCAGATCGCTTTTGCTCTCACCTATGATTTTGGCCGCAGCGAAATCAAAAGAGCCCGGAAACGGCAAACGGGTCTGGAAGACGAAAAGAGCCGTATAGAGAATTAGTCTTACCTATCTGATAAACAATAAAATAGCCTGTATTTCCATTTCAGGGTCTTCAGCCAGTTTTTATTTTGGTGCGGGCAGAACAAGCTGAGGTATTTTAACCTATCTTTGCGCGCTCAAAATCAGCACTATGGCCGATATCAAAAACATTGCAATCATTGCCCACGTAGACCACGGGAAAACCACCCTGGTGGATAAGATTCTGCATTACTGTCAGCTCTTCAGGGAGAACGAACAGACTGGAGAACTTATCCTGGATAACAATGACCTGGAACGCGAACGCGGGATTACCATCGTTTCCAAAAACGTCTCAGTATCCTATAAGGATACCAAAATCAACATCATTGATACTCCCGGCCACGCCGATTTCGGCGGGGAAGTGGAGCGGGTGCTCAATATGGCTGATGGGGTGCTTTTACTGGTGGATGCCTTTGAAGGCCCTATGCCGCAAACGCGTTTCGTTTTGCAGAAAGCCCTGAGTATGGGCCTCAAACCCTGTGTTGTGATCAACAAAGTGGACAAGCCCAACTGTACTCCTGAAGAGGTGCATGAGAAGGTTTTCGACCTGATGTTTGAACTGGGGGCTGAGGAATGGCAATTGGATTTTCCGGTTGTGTACGGATCTGCCAAGGAAAACTGGATGTCTGAAGACTGGAAAACTCCATCCGACAATATCGCTCCGCTGCTGGAAATGGTGCTGGATCACATTCCCACCTTTAACCCGGAGGCAGGTACCACCCAGATGCTGATTACTTCCCTGGACTATTCTTCCTTTACCGGGAGAATTGCCATTGGCCGCCTGCAAAGGGGCCCGTTGTCCGAAGGGCAACAGATCACGCTGGTCAAGAGGGATGGAAAAATGATTAAGTCCAGGATCAAGGAGTTGTATACCTTCGAAGGTTTGGGACGGACCCGGGTAAAAACCCTTAAAACGGGAGATATCGGGGCCCTTATTGGCCTGGAAGGTTTTGATATCGGGGATACTATTGCAGATGCCGAGGCTCCGGAAGCCCTGGGTTCAATTGCAATAGACGAGCCCACCATGAGTATGTTGTTTACGATTAACGACAGTCCTTTCTTTGGGAAGGATGGAAAGTTTGTTACTTCCAGGCACCTGAAAGAAAGGCTGGAACGGGAATTGGAAAAAAACCTGGCACTGCGGGTAGAACCCACAGACAGTGCAGACAAGTTTATGGTATTCGGTCGCGGGGTGCTTCACCTCTCCGTGCTCATTGAAACGATGAGAAGGGAAGGCTACGAATTGCAGATCGGGCAGCCACAGGTTATTATCAAGACCATTGACGGACAAAAATGCGAACCGGTGGAGGAACTGACCATAGACCTGCCCGAGGAAGTATCCGGCAGGGCTGTTGAAATGGTTGCCCTGCGCAAAGGGGAAATGACGAAAATGGAAGCCCGCGGAGACCGCATGGTTTGTGAATTTGTGATCCCCTCCCGTGGGATCATCGGCCTGAGGAACCAACTGCTTACCGCTACTGCCGGGGAGGCGATTATGGCCCACCGTTTTTTAGAATACCAGCCGATGAAGGGGGATATCCCGCAACGGCAGAACGGATCACTGGTATCCATGGAGAATGGAAAAGCCATCCCTTATTCTATAGACAAACTACAGGAAAGGGGTCGTTTCTTTATCGATCCGGGAGAAGATATCTACGAAGGGCAGATTATCGGGGAGAATTCCCGTGGAGACGATATGGTGGTCAATGTAACCAAAACCAAAAAGCTGACCAATGTACGGGCCGCCGGGTCTGACGATAAGTCCAAAATTGTCCCTGCCGTTAAATTTTCGCTCGAAGAGGCTCTGGAATATATACAAAAGGATGAATATGTGGAGGTAACTCCCAAACACCTCCGGCTGCGTAAAATTTTCCTCAAGGAGACTGATCGCAAACGCAATAAGGCTGATTGATCAGGCCTCGTTAAGCTCGGGGTGGTCCACCAGACAGGCGGTTGCCGCCCCTATAATTCCGGCATGGTTTTGCAGTCCGGCAGGAATTACCGGGGTTTCGATGGTAATGTACTCCTTGTACTCTTCAAAATCCTTGGAGGTCCCTCCCCCGAGAATAATGGTGTCCGGAGCCACTAAAAGTTCAACCAGTTCCAGAAATTTGTTGAAGCGCTTCCCCCATTTTTTAAAGGACAGTTCTTCTTTCTCCTTGGCCGATGCCGCAGCCCAGCTTTCGATTTTAGAATACTTTTTATAGGGGATTTGCCCGAGTTCAAAGTTTGGAATTAACCGACCGTCCAAAAAAGCACCACTTCCCAGTCCGGTCCCGATGGTGATCATCACCACAAAGCCTTCCATGTCCTTTCCGATTCCGTAGTTCATGGCGGCATACCCGGCTGCGTCGGCATCGTTAATCACTGTAAAATCATTTCCTGAGGCTTCTCCGAAAAGCTTGGCAACATCTTTGCCAACCCAGGATTTGTGGAGGTTGCCCTTGGATTTGCAAACCCCTTTTTTGATAACAGAGGGGAAACCGCAGCCCACCGGGCCTTTATAATCGAAATGCTTTACGATCTGGGCAACCACATCGGCCATTTCTTCCGGTTTCCTGGATTTGGGCGTCGGGATCCTGAAACGCTCCGTAAGCATTTCACCGGTTTCCATATGTACGAGGGCACCTTTAATGCCCGATCCGCCTACATCAATTCCAAGTACTTCCATGGTTTATATTTCATTTTGCCCCGCAAATTAGTGAAAAAGTTCGGGACTGATTTCAATGCCTCAGCAGATTCTGTCTAGACCCTTTTATCTCTCATGGTTAATGGGTATTTGAGCCTTGTAGTACAGGGAGTTTGTGAGTTTACACCAGGCCGCAAGGGTGCTTAAAATGATTAACCGGCCTTCTGAATCACTTCAAATACCTTGTTTCCATCACATTTCAGTGTTTTTGAAGGGTATTTCAGGATCAGTGCATAATCGTGGGTGGCCATCAGGATGCTTCTGCCAGCCTTGTTGATTTCCTGTAACACCTTCATGACTTCAACACTGGTCTGTGGATCCAGGTTCCCGGTAGGTTCATCTGCCAGTATCAGCTCAGGGTCATTGAGCAATGCCCTGGCGATGGCAATACGCTGCTGTTCGCCTCCGGATAATTCATGCGGGAATTTAAATCCTTTCGTTTTCATCCCAACTTTGTCCAGGACTTCATCAATTCTTTTTCCGATTTTTTCCGGGTCTTTCCATCCGGTCGCTTTAAGAACAAAATCCAGGTTTTTATGGACATTCCGGTCAGGCAGCAGTTTAAAATCCTGGAAGACGATCCCAAGCTTCCTTCTCAGAAAGGGGATATCCTTCTCCTGAAGAGTTCGGAGGCTGAACCCTACGATCCTCCCGTTACCCTCCTTAAGTGGGAGATCGGCGTAGAGGGTCTTCATAAAACTGCTTTTCCCGCTGCCGGTTTTCCCGATCAGATAGACAAATTCCCCGGGTTGAATTTCGAGGCTGATATCATTGAGCACCATATTTTCCTGGTGGTAAACTGCGACTTCCTTCAGGGACAGAACGGGTTCGGGCATAGCATTTTTTGTTGATATAAAAGTAATAAGTTCCAACGGAATGAAATGCATAAGGTCATAAATTTCCCTTAATTCGCAACCAGCTGCATACTTGTCAGCCACATTTGACGTTATTAAGTGAAATTCGGTTATTCTTCAACGCCAAGAGAACATTATGCGAAAGAAATTCACCGTCCTGCTGGCTATTGCCGGCTCCTTGTGTATGGGATTCGCACAGGAATCCATTGTGTACACCCACGAGCAGAAAACCTATCAGGACGCCCTTATCCTTTACAATAATAAACAGTATCAGGCAGCCCAGACCCTTTTTGAGAAGGTCTTGCAGCAAAGTTCGGACCCGGAAACCAAAGCAAATAGCGCCTACTATGTTGCAAATGCCGCGGTAAGGCTGAACCAACTGGGGGCAGACCGGCTGATGGAAGATTTTGTGGAACGCTACCCTACATCTGTAAAGCGGAATTCCGCCTTTATGGATGTTGCCGATTATTATTTTGAAAATGGTCGTTACCCCTACGCCATGAAGTGGTACGGGAAGGTAGACCAAAGCTCTCTTTCCAGAAAAGACCGGACCCGATTCGATTTTAATATGGGGTATGCCCTGTTTTCCTCCCGTAAACCCGAGGAGGCCAAGCGTTACCTGAACCGGGTAAGCAACTCACCACTCTATGGCTCTCAGGCCAAATACTACCTGGGTTACATCGCCTACCAACAGGATGATTACGAGCAGGCCAATGAGCGTTTTGATCAGATAACCGACCAGGAGGTGCTGGAAGAGAAACTCTCTTACTACCAGGCAGATATGAATTTCAAACTGGGAAATTTTGAGGAGGCCATTGCACAGGCCAAAAACCAGTTGCCCAAATCGGACCGGCGGGAGGTATCTGAATTAAACAAGATTATCGGGGAAAGCTATTTTAACCTGGGCCAGTACAGCAATGCCATTCCTTACCTGGAAGACTACAAAGGCAAGAGGGGCAAATGGAGCAATACGGACTATTATCAGTTGGGCTATGCCTATTACAAGCAAGAAGACTTTGCCAATGCCATACAGCAATTCAATAAGATTATAAACGGGCAGAATGACGTGGCTCAGAATGCCTATTACCATCTGGCGGAATGTTACCTGAAGCTGGAGAAGAAACAGGAAGCCCTCAATGCGTTTCGCAATGCTTCCCAGATGGAATTCAATGCCGAAATCAGCAAAGATGCCTTGCTGAACTACGCCCGTCTCAGCTATGAGATTGGCAATGCCTATGAGCCGGTACCCCAGGTACTGAGCAGCTATCTGGAACGCTATCCCAAAGATGAATACCAACAGGAAATACAGGAGCTGCTGGTGGATTCCTATATTACCTCCCGAAACTTTGAAGGCGCTATGGAATTACTGGAAGCCAACAAGGGGTTTGCCAGTAATACAACTTATCAGAAAGTAGCTTTTTACAGGGGCCTGGAGCTCTTTCTGGAAGAAGATTACCCTGCCGCTCAGGAGGCTTTCAGCAAATCCCTGAGCAGGGGAGACGATCAGTTGTTTAAAGCCAGGGCCCATTACTGGAAGGCCGAAACCGCTTATGCCCTTAATGACTTTGAATTGGCACTTACCGAATATGTACAGGTGCAACAGTTTCCCGGAGCCCGCAATCTGGGGGTTTTCGAAAGTCTGGATTACCAGCTGGCTTATACGTATTTCAAACTGAAGGATTATTCCAATGCCATAGCCTATTTCAAAAAATTCACGGAATCCGGCCCTTCCGGAGAGTCCAAAACGGATAGCTGGATGCGCCTTGGCGACAGTTATTTTGTAAGTAGTTCCTATCAACAGGCAATAGCTGCCTATGATAAAGCCTTGCGGGCCAATAGTCCGGAGCAGGACTACGCTGCCTACCAGAAGGCCATGTCTTTGGGGTTTTTGTCCAGGGGCAATGAAAAAATACAGGCGCTAAAGGATTTTATAAACAGCTATTCCAGGTCTACCCTTAAGGATGATGCCCTTTTCGAATTGGGCAATGCTTATGTACAGTCAGGGCAGGAACAGCAGGCCATTGCCGCATACGATCAATTGCAGCGGGAATACCGCATGAGTTCGCTGCTGCCTTCTGCATTGATGCGCAAAGGTCTCATTTATTACAATAGCAATCGCAACCAGGAAGCCCTGAAGGTTTTTAAAGAGGTGGCAGCCAAATATCCCAATACGGCGGATGCGGTTCAGGCCGTGGCCACTGCCAAGCTCATCTATATGGATTTAGGGCAGGTAGATCAGTACGCCAGCTGGGTTCGCAGTCTCGATTTTGTGGAGGTGAGCGATCAGGAACTGGAGCTTGCCAGTTATGAGGCCGCGGAAAAACAATGGATTGAAGGAAACAAAGATGCTGCAGCCCGCGGTTTTGAAAAATATCTGCAGCAATTCCCGGGAGGCATCCACAGTACAGAAGTACATTTTAAACTGGCTCAAATACAGTTTGCAGAAGGTGAAGCCGAAAAGGCATTGCCCCATTTTAAATACGCCGCCGATACGGGGCAGGGGGAAACGGCAGAACAGGCCCTTACCAGAGTGTGCGAAATCCTGGTATCCCGGGATGATTATCGCCAGGCAATGCCCTACCTGGAGCGGCTCGAAAATACAGCTGACATCCCGCAGAACCGAACTTTTGCTCAATCCAACCTGATGAAAGCTTACTTTGGAAGGAAGGAATATCAGAAAACGCTGGCCTATGCCGAGAAGGTTCTCGGCAGTCCGGCCCTCGATAACCGGATCAGAAGCGACGCCCGCATTATGATTGCCCGGTCGGCCATGGAATTGAAAGATTTTGAACGCGCGCGGGGGGCTTATAATGAAGTGCTCGAAACCGGGACAGGAGAAGTTGCAGCCGAGGCCCTTTATTACAGTGCGTATTTCAAGCGACAGGATGGGGATTTCGAAGGGTCTAATACCGCAGTTCAGCGCCTGGCCAAAGATTTTTCGGCCTACAAAAGGTGGGGGGGCAAGGGCCTGATCCTGATGGCCCGGAATTTTGCTGACCTGGAAGATGCTTTTCAGGCAACCTACATCCTGGAAAACGTGATTTCGAATTTCACCGCCTACCCGGAAATTACAGACGAGGCCAAAGAGGTCCTGAATCGGATCAAGGCAAAAGAGGCAGAGCGCAATTCGTCGGTTAACCCAAACGAGAATTAAGATGAGAATTAGAAAGATATCTGCATTAAAAAAAGGACTCCTCTGCACGGCACTGCTCATGGTCTTTGGGGCAACTGCGCAGGAGGATGAACTGGGTACCGAAACGGTAACTGTGGTGCGCCCATACACCCCTTCAGTCTCGGATGCCTTCAAAATAAAAACACTACCCAGCCTGAATGATTCAATTATCCTTCAGAAAAAGCCCATTCGCTACAGCATTTTCTCAGTGCCTGTGGCTTCCACCTTTACCCCTGCAAAGGGGAGTGCGGCCAGTGTTAAAAAGGTAGCTCCGGAAAAAATCTTCAATAGTTATGCGGCCGTTGGCCTGGGTAATTACAACAATGCCCTGCTGGATTTTTACAGCAGTAAAGGCTTTGATCGCGGGGCACAGCGCCTCGACGTAGGCCTGAACCACCATTCCTCCAGAGGGGAGATAGACAATACGGTGCTGGATACGGATTTTTACAATACGGGCCTGGACCTGACCTATTCTAAAAGGGACCGGGATATGCAGTGGAGCATAGGAGGTGGCTTGGAACACAGGCGATACAACTGGTACGGTCTTCCTGAAGCCGGCTTCGATGAGGCAACCATTTCCGCCATTGATGAATCTCAGGATTATTTCAATGCACAGCTGGAGGGACAACTGGGCTTTGAGGATGCATACCTCAAAGAGGCCACGCTGCTGGCAAGGCACTTTTGGGATGGGGTGCAATCTGCAGAAAACCGTTTAATAGTAAATCCCAAACTGGAGTTTCCCATAACGGAAGAGACTTTTTCCCTGGGGCTTAAACTGGACTATGTGGACGGCAGCTTTGAAAACGCCGACCTCAATAACCTGCAGAATAATGCGCCAATTGCTTACAGGTATTTTCAGGCAGGGGTGCACCCCAGCCTCTTGTTATTGCGGGATGATTTGAAGATTCACCTGGGGGCCCGCCTGGTTTATGGCCTTGACGCGGAGAACGACGAAAATAACTTTTATATCTATCCGGTGGTCCGGGCTTCTTATGCCCTGCTAGACGAAATGGCCATTGTTTACGGGGGGGTAGAAGGGGAACTCCGGCAAAACAGTTATTACGATTTCAGCCAGGAGAACCCATATGTTTCCCCTACGCTCATGGTAATGCCCACAGACCGGCAGTATGAGGCCTATGCAGGCCTGCGGGGCCAGCTGAGCCCCAACCTGAGTTATGACCTGAAAGGATCTTATACAGCCGAAAATTTCCGCCCCCTGTTCTATCTGAATCCCATCAATGAGTCCAGGACAGACGAGAAGGGATACAATTACGGGAATTCATTCAGGCTTTTTTATGACGATCTGAAAACCCTGGGGGTTTTTGGGGAATTGGAGTTTTCATTTAACCGGAATTTCAGCCTTGGGCTCAATGCGGCCATTTACGATTACGATACCGAAACGGACAACCCGGCCTGGAACCTGCCGGATATTGAAGGCTCCCTCTTTCTGGATTACCAGATAGGAGAGCAGTGGTATATGGGGGCGAACCTGTTTTATATCGGGCAGCGGGAAGATTACCAGGCGGTTGCCCAGGCAGGGCTCAGCCCGGAGGAGTTTTCCTTTGTGATTCGCAACCTGGATGCCTTTTTTGATGCCAATGCCCATGTAGGCTACCATTTAAATGAACAGCTTTCAATCTTTGCCCGTTTTAGCAACATCGCTAATAATTCCTATCAGCGCTGGGCAAATTTCAGGGTGCAGGGTTTCCAGGCCCTGGCCGGGATCAGTTATAAGTTTGACCTATGATTTAGGTCCTTCTGTAGCTTTTTTTGACGTTTTATCGCCAGCTAAGGGGTCCGGAGGCTGTTTTTCTTAAGTTTGTATGGCTTGCGATCAGGCAATAGAGATATGCAAACAGCTAATTCCAGATATTGTTTTCTGTGGACGCTGGGTTTTATGTGTTCGATTTTTTCTTTAAACGCACAGAACCTGATTCCCAATCCGGGTTTTGAGACCCTTATAGAGTGTCCTTCCCAGCTTGGAAATTTTGAAAGGGATGTACCCGAATGGAATACCCCAACCCTGGGTACCACCGATTATTTTCACAATTGCAGCGGGCCCATGGGGACGCCCGAAAATTTCAACGGAGAACAACCGGCAATAGAAGGTGCCGGATATGCAGGGTTTTATGGCTATGCCCCGGAAGACTATCGGGAGTACCTGCAGACCCGTTTGTTGTCTACCCTGACAGAAGGGGTGGAATACGAACTTTCATTCTGGGTTAGCCTTGCGGAGCGATCGGATTATGCTCTGCGCGAATTCGGGCTGCTCTTTTCGCAGGAACCTCTGGATTTTCTGACCCGTAAGACCCTTTCCAAAAAACATTGGTACAGTATTTCGGAAAATCAATACCACTATCAGGAAGTGGGCTATCCCACTTACGTAAATGACACAGAAGAATGGTTGCAGGTCAAAACGACTTTTGTTGCCAAAGGTTTTGAGCGACACCTGTCCATCGGAAACTTTAAGACCAATAAAAAAACGCGTACAACAAAACGAAAGAAAAATGCAAGCCGGGGGGCCTATTACTATATTGACCATTTCAGCCTGCAGCCAACGGGAGGCGGCAGGGCGGTTGCCGATTCGGACCCCTTAGCCCGGGAAATTAAAACCTATTCCCTGGACAGCACCCAGGTTTTCAATTCGCTGCTGTTTGAGTTTGATACACATCGCCTGAGCCAGTCCGGGGAAAGGGAACTCCGTAACCTCTATGAATTTCTGAGTCAGGATTCCAGCCTTACCCTTTCCTTAAGCGGTCATACGGACAACTGGGGCAATGCGGATTACAATCAACGCTTATCTGAGCTGCGTTGTCTGGAGGTGGCCGGGTTTCTGCAAAAAATAGGGCTGGAGCCCCAGCGCATCCAATGGAAGGGATACGGGGCCGGGCAGCCATTGTTCCCGAATACCACGGCCGAATTGCGCAGGCGCAACAGGAGGGTGGAGTTCCTGATTGGGCGAAATCACTTCACAGAAGAGGAGTGATAAGTCCCTTAACCCCTTAGCCGTAAATAAAAAAGCAGCCTGCAGGCTGCTTTTGAATAAGTTGGATAAAACGAATGCTTACATGGTAATGGGTACTGCCACACGTGTTTTGTCCCATCCCATTATCATGTGTACGCCATCGGCTACTTCTTTAAAGGCGATGGAAAATGCCTCAAGGGACTCGGCGTCGTCGTTCACAGGTACACTTACCCGGGCTACATCGGCTCCTTCATCATAGGAATAGGCGCCCCACTGGTTTAAATTTTTATTGAGGATTACAGTCCATTCGGAACGTCCTGGGATAGTAAACAGGGAATAAGTTCCTGCCGGAATGTTTTTCCCTCCAAAATTGACGTCTTTGTAGAATACGATCTCCGGTGCCTCATTGGCTCCGGTTCGCCATACCTGTCCCTCAGGTGCCAGGTCAGCCATTGCCCTTCCTTTTAACTGAGGGCGGCTGTAAGTAATGCGGACCGCTTTGTCTGATACCCTGTAGCTGCTGGGGAAAGAAGCAATATCAAGTGGGCTTTTATCCATGCCGCTGAATTCCTGTGCCTGGGTATTGGTGGTGAAAATCATTGCAAGGGCAATGAAGGATAGTGTTAAGATGTTTTTCATGATAAAATTTTTGATTTGTTAAAACTACGGTCTTTTTGTGAGGCCTTTTTCTAAAAAGTCGTTAAAATTTGGACAACTTACAGTTTGACCCGAATACACATTAATCAGGTTTTATATATTACATAATAGCATAATATACTGTTATTAAGTTATAAATAATAATCATATATTCATTTTATATTTATATATAACAATATTATACGCATATTTACCTTCATAATGATATAATTAGATGTTATGTGCGGAATTGTTTGTGCTTTTGAACTTAAGGAACCGGCTGAGGGACTCAGGCCGCAAATGCTGGAGATGTCTCGTAAAATAAGGCATCGTGGTCCGGACTGGAGTGGAATTTACGACTCGGGTAAGGCAATCCTGACCCATGAACGACTGGCTATTGTAGACCCGGCTTCGGGCAAGCAGCCACTTGTTAGCCCTGACGGACAACTCATTCTGGCTGCCAACGGCGAGATCTATAACCACCGCCAATTGCGAAAGCAGTTTGAGGGTAAATATAGTTTTAAAACCGAATCGGATTGTGAAGTGATCCTGGCCCTGTATCAGGAGAAAGGGGCTGATTTCCTGGACGAGCTCAACGGGATTTTTGGTTTTGCCATATACGATAGCGCCAGGGATGAATATTTTATCGCCAGGGACCACATGGGCATCATTCCATTATATATCGGCTGGGATAAAAACGGAACCTTTTATGTCGCCTCTGAATTAAAGGCTCTGGAAGGGCATTGCACCCGTATAGAACTCTTTCCGCCGGGGCATTACATGCGCCGGGCAGATGAAGGGTTTATTCGCTGGTATAAAAGGGACTGGCGGGAATATGAGGCGGTTGCGGAAAACAAAACGGATATAAGTGCCCTGCGAGAAGCACTGGAGGCGGCGGTACATCGCCAGCTTATGTCTGATGTTCCCTATGGGGTTTTGTTGTCTGGGGGCCTGGATTCTTCCATAACCTCGGCCATTGCCAAAAAATATGCCAAGATGCGCATTGAGTCTGATGATACCACGGATGCCTGGTGGCCACAATTGCATTCCTTTTCCGTTGGCCTGGAGGGGTCCCCGGACCTGGCAGCTGCCCGCAAGGTTGCAGACCATATCGGGACGGTACATCACGAAATCAAATTTACCATACAGGAGGGCCTGGACGCCTTGCGGGATGTTATTTACCAATTGGAAACCTACGATATAACCACTATACGCGCATCCACTCCTATGTATCTGATGGCCCGGGTAATCAAATCCATGGGGATCAAAATGGTACTGTCCGGAGAAGGGGCCGATGAACTCTTCGGGGGCTACCTTTACTTTCACAAAGCGCCCGGACCCCGTGATTTCCATGAAGAAACGGTACGCAAACTGGATAAGCTGCATATGTACGATTGCCTGCGTGCCAATAAATCCCTTGCAGCCTGGGGAATAGAAGGAAGGGTGCCCTTTCTGGATAAGGAATTTATGGATGTGGCCATGCGCATCAACCCCAAAGACAAGATGATCAACGGGGAGCGGATGGAGAAATGGGTTCTGCGCAAGGCTTTTGAAGATTATCTGCCGGAGAGTGTTGCCTGGAGGCAAAAAGAACAGTTTTCAGACGGGGTGGGGTATAGCTGGATTGATACCTTAAAGGAATTAGTGGCTGCAGAGGTAAGCGATGAGCAACTGGCAAATGCCCGTTTCCGCTTTCCCATCCAAACCCCCACCACCAAAGAGGAATACTATTACCGCAGCATTTTTGAGGGTCATTTCCCAAGTGATGCAGCGGCCCTGAGCGTGCCGCAGGAGCCCTCTGTTGCCTGTAGTACCAAGATTGCACTGGAATGGGATGAAGCCTTTCGCAATATGAACGACCCCTCGGGAAGGGCAGTTTCCAGGGTCCACAGCGATGCTTATGTCAAATAAAGGATAAACGGGCAGTTACCGGTTAGGGCCAGCTTGAAATGCAGTAGAATGAGTCGTAAAAAAGTGCTGTTAAAACCGGCACTTTTTTTATGGCTCCCATACTGAACATTCCCCCTTGTTTTTCCACAAATTTTGTTGATAACTTCCCTGGTCTAAATTGAGCTAAAACCCAGTAAATGCGGGGGTATTTGCTATATTTGTAGGATTGCAGAATTACAGGCAAACACAACTCAAAACGAACGATGAGCGAAGAACTAAAAAGCAAAAAATATTCGGCCGATAGTATTCAGGCGCTGGAAGGTATTGAACACGTGCGAATGCGTCCCTCCATGTACATTGGAGACGTGGGTGTCAGGGGGCTGCACCATCTGGTCTACGAGGTGGTGGATAACTCCATTGACGAAGCCATGGGCGGGCATTGCGACACTATATCCGTAACCATAAACGAAGACAACTCCATAACCGTTGAGGACAACGGGAGGGGAATCCCCGTGGATTTACATAAGAAAGAAGGTGTTTCAGCCCTGGAAGTAGTAATGACTAAAATCGGTGCCGGAGGGAAATTTGACAAAGATTCCTACAAGGTATCCGGTGGATTGCACGGGGTAGGGGTATCTGTTGTAAATGCTCTTTCAAACCATCTGAAGGCCACTGTACACCGCGACGGGAAAATTTGGGAGCAGGAGTACGAAAGGGGAAAAAGCATGTATCCTGTAAAAAGCGTGGGGACATCCGATAAGAACGGGACTGTCGTTACCTTCCATCCGGATGAATTGATCTTTACCCAGACCATAGAATTCAGTTATGATACCCTTGCCAACCGGATGCGGGAACTGGCCTACCTGAACAAGGGGGTTAAAATCAGTATTACGGACCGGCGGCACAAAGAAAAGGATGGGGAATTTGTCTCCGAAGAGTTTAGTTCTGAAGAGGGGCTTAAGGAATTTATCCGATTCCTGGACGGGAACCGGGAGCCTCTGATCAAGGAGGTGATCGCCATGGAGGGGGAGAAGAATGACATTCCGGTGGAGGTTGCCATGGTATACAATAATTCTTATACTGAGAACCTGCATTCGTATGTAAACAATATAAACACCCATGAAGGGGGGACGCATTTGTCCGGTTTCAGAAGGGGGCTCACAACCACCTTAAAAAAGTATGCGGATAATTCAGGCATGCTGGATAAGGTGAAGTTTGAGGTTGCCGGGGATGATTTCCGGGAAGGGCTTACTGCCATTGTCTCGGTAAAAGTTGCAGAACCCCAGTTTGAAGGGCAGACCAAAACGAAACTGGGAAACCGGGAAGTATCTGCAGCTGTTAGCCAGGCGGTTTCCGAGATGCTTACCAATTACCTGGAAGAGAACCCGGACGACGCAAAACTAATCGTTCAGAAGGTAATCCTGGCTGCACAAGCCAGGCATGCGGCAGCCAAGGCCCGCGAAATGGTTCAAAGGAAAAACCCTATGGGCGGAGGCGGCCTGCCCGGGAAACTGGCGGATTGCTCCGATCAGGACCCCGAGCGATGTGAGATCTTCCTGGTAGAGGGAGATTCTGCGGGAGGAACGGCCAAGATGGGCCGAGACCGGAATTTCCAGGCGATCCTGCCACTCAGGGGGAAAATCCTCAATGTGGAAAAGGCCATGCAGCACAAGGTTTTTGAAAATGAGGAGATCAAAAATATCTATACCGCCCTGGGAGTCACCATCGGAACAGAAGAAGACAGCAAAGCCCTTAACCTTGAAAAACTCCGTTACCACAAAGTGGTTATAATGTGTGATGCGGATGTGGATGGAAGCCATATTGAGACGCTCATTCTGACCTTCTTCTTCCGCTACATGCGGGAATTAGTGGAAAACGGGCACGTCTATATTGCCACGCCACCGCTTTACCTAGTTAAGAAAGGGAACAAAAAACGCTATGCCTGGAACGATAAAGAACGGGATGAAATTGCGGAAAGCTACAGCGGCGGTGTGAGTATACAACGTTACAAAGGTCTTGGGGAGATGAATGCGGAACAACTCTGGGAAACCACCATGAATCCGGAGAACCGAACCCTCAGGCAGGTTACCATAGACAATGCAACGGAATCCGACCGGATCTTCAGCATGCTTATGGGAGATGAGGTACCTCCCCGAAGGGAATTTATTGAGCGAAATGCCGTTTATGCCAATATTGACGTATAATATTCGGAAATTCACAACAAAAACCCCGGTATACCACCGGGGTTTTTTAGTTTTATAAAAAATAACACAATCATGAAGAAACTATTTGTAGCATTGGGATTGCTTTGCACGGTATCATCGGCCTGGTCTCAATCCAACATCAATGACCTCCTTGCAGCCGGGGTGGAAGATGCTGAACGCTTCACCACGGATTACCTCTCACCCATATCAGAAGGCGTACTTTACAGCCTTGCGGGATCCTGGATCAATACAGGTGAAGCCAAACCTCTTGGAGGCTTCGAGATTTCTATTGTAGGATCCATGTCTGGCTTTAAAAATAAGGACGATAAGAAATCCTTTGTAATGGATATTGCCGATTATGAGAGCCTTCGATTTGAAGATGGGAGTCCTTCCAAAACCGTTGCCTCCGCCCTTGGGGATATTCAGGGGATCAACGTGGTTATCGAAGATGAAAACGGTCTGTTTTCAGAAAGTTTTGAATTACCCAGCGGACTGGCCTCAGAGGATATCAATTTTATTCCGGCTGGTTTCATTCAGGGATCTGTAGGACTCATTAAGGGAACAGAAGTAAAAGTCCGTTTTCTGCCAAAAATCAAAACAGATGATGTGGCAGTGAGCCTTTATGGATTTGGAGTACTGCACGATTTTACCTCCCATCTGCCGGCAGACAAGCTCCTTCCGGTTGCTATTTCAGGATTCATAGGTTATACCCGCCTGAACGGAGACTATAATTTTACGGATACCAATTTCATTGACGGTGAGAACCAGCGTATCGAAAACCGCTTCAATGCCTGGAATTTTCAGGCTATTGTGGCCACTAAATTGCCGGTAATCAATTTTTACGGAGCCCTGGGCTACATCAGCGGGAAGTCCGAAACGGATGTGCTGGGTACGTATACGGTTACTTCAGGCCCATTTCAGACCACCTATGAGGATCCTTTTTCCATCACAAAGAAAACCAGCGGTGCTTCTGCTACGGTAGGAACCAAATTAAAAGTCGGATTTTTCCGCCTGCATGCAGATTATACCCTGGCCGCCTTCAATACCTTTACGGTGGGCGCACATTTCGGATTCAGATAAAACAGACATTTACAACCTAAAAAAAGCCCGGTTCAAAACCGGGCTTTTTTATTTATAGAGTGATAAGATTTGGGTCTATTCTCTCAGGGCCAGAATGCCCCCCTCAAGGTCTTCCAGAAGTATGATTTCTTCATTTTCTTTGATGGTGGCCCGGTCTGCGGCACGGTCCAGGCCCGGGTATTCTATGGTGTAAACGCCCTGCTGTGCTTCCCATCTGAAATCGGTTTGTTCGATTATCTGGTTGCCGTTATAGCGATGGTACCGGCCCAGGTAGGCATCGTTAAAGATCCATTCTTCCCTCATCAGCTGGCTGCTGGCATCACTTTGCTCAATTTGGGTCTTGGCCCAGATACCGATAACCGGATCGTTGTTTTCAGGAATCTCACTACATCCTCCTGTGATCAGGAGTACCAAAAGAAAGGCTAAGCCTGTTATGCGTCGCATATCATTTCAGATTTGGGGTTAAAATGGCAACGAGTCCTCACGGGCAATATTGTTTTTTTTCGACCTATGACAGGCCGACAGCCTGTATTTTCGATGAACGGAGCTCTTAGGCCATCCCAGGAGGGGGTTAAAACTCTCTTGGATTCAGGCTTTTTCAGGGAGTGTATCGCTCGGATTTTAGCTTAATTTTCCGTAATTTTGCAGTCTTCGAAATACCATAAAAACCATATATATGAAAGTTACAATAGTTGGAGCGGGAGCAGTAGGTGCGAGCTGCGCGGAATACATTGCCATTAAGAATTTTGCTTCGGAAGTAGTCTTGCTGGATATCAAGGAAGGCGTTGCCGAAGGGAAAGCCATGGACCTGATGCAATGCGCCTCTCTGAACGGATTTGATACACGTATCGTTGGAACTACCAACGATTACTCCAAAACTGCAGGGAGCGATATTGCGGTAATTACTTCCGGTATCCCCAGAAAACCAGGAATGACCCGTGAAGAACTGATCGGGATCAATGCGGGAATCGTCCAGACGGTTTCCTCCAATTTACTGGAACACTCCCCGAATACCATTGTAATTGTGGTGAGCAACCCAATGGATACCATGACCTATCTGGTTCATAAAACCACCAGCCTCCCTAAAAACCGCATTATTGGAATGGGAGGCGCCCTGGATAGTGCCCGCTTTAAATACCGGCTGGCAGAAGCCATGGAAGCCCCTATTTCAGATATTGACGGAATGGTAATCGGGGGGCATAGCGACACCGGGATGGTACCCCTCACCAGCCATGCAACACGAAACAGCATCAGGGTTTCTGAGTTCCTTTCGGAGGAGCGATTGCAGCAGGTGGCTGAAGACACCAAAGTAGGGGGGGCAACCCTTACTAAATTGCTCGGAACCAGCGCCTGGTATGCCCCGGGAGCTGCAGTCTCTGCCCTGGTTCAGGCAATTGCCTGCGACCAGAAAAAAATGTTCCCCTGTTCTGCATTATTGGAAGGAGAATACGGGCTCAACGACTTGTGTATAGGAGTTCCGGTCTTGCTTGGCCGAAAAGGGATCGAGCAGATTGTGGAAATTGAATTATCAGAGGCCGAAAAGTCGAAAATGAAAGAAAGTGCCGCAGGGGTTTCAAAAACTAACGGCCTTCTCGAGGTTTAATTCAGGCATTACTAAATACCAAAGCATCCCGGAGGCATCCGGGATGCTTTTTTGTTTGAAATCAGAAAGGACACAGGCCAAACTAAGGCGGACAATAAGTGAAAGCATGAATTGGCCGGGCAGCGCTATAAATACTTGTATTTAATTGGCAAATCTTAGTGGAAATGATATATTTGCACGCTGTTTGCAAAAACCATCATAAATTTCAGATAATACCATAACTCATGCAGAATAAAGGACTTATAAGGCTGTTTGCCTTGCTGTTCGGACTCGTCAGTATTTACCAGTTATCCTATACGTTTATCACTTCCAAAATTGAATCGGATGCTGAATCATTTGCGGCAGCTTCTGTACCAGCTTCAGAAGAAGATTATGTAGCTAAAAGGGAAATGGCGGAAGCCCGGTACCTGGACTCTATCGCCAAAAATCCTATCCTTGGATTTACCTCATACGAGGAAGCAAAGAAAAAGGAACTGAACAAGGGACTCGACCTGAAAGGCGGAATTAATGTGACCCTTCAAATTTCTGTTAAGGACATACTGAAAGGTCTTGCCAATAATACCAAGAACCCGGTTTTTAATAAAGCCCTTGCCGATGCAGATAATGCCTCCAAGAATAGTGACGAGACTTATCTGGAATTGTTTTTTGATGCTTTTGACAACATAAAAGGGGACACCAAACTGGCTTCCCCGGATATTTTTGCAAACAAGGGGCTGAGTGACGAGATCAATTTTGAAATGAACGATGAGCAGGTAAAGCCTGTCATCCGCAGAAAGGTGGATGAGTCGGTTATTTCTGCCTTTGAGGTCCTCAGGGAACGTATAGATGGCTTTGGGGTTACCCAGCCGAATATACAAAGGGAAGGAAATTCCGGGCGTATCCTGGTTGAATTACCGGGTGCCCGTGATATCGCCAGAGCTCAGGACTTGCTTTCAAGTACTGCTCAGCTCGAATTCTGGGAGACCTATGAACCTCAGAACCAGAGCCTCTACAACTTCTTTATTCAGGTGAACGAAGAGCTGAAGTCTGTAGTGGAGGTAGAACAAGCCCCTGAGAAAGAAGGCTCGGAGATTGACTCCCTCTTATCGGATGTAAACCAGGATTCTCTGGACCTGGCCAATCAGGTTAATCCGCTGTTCGAGAAATTACAGATTCCCGGTCCTGGATATGCTATCGGGATTGCGGCAATAAAAGATACTGCACAGATTGGGGAATGGCTCCGTATGCCGCAAATGCGCCGCTTGTTGCCCACCGATGTCCAGTTTACAAAATTTTTATGGGAGCGTCCTTCCCAGGATTCAGAGGTGGCGGCACTTTTCGCCCTTAAATCTAACCGTGACGGGGTACCGCGTATGAGCGGAGACGTTGTTAGTGATGCTCGCGACCAGTTTGACCAGTTCAACCGCCCATCTGTGGGAATGGACATGAACGTTCGGGGTGCCCGTGAATGGCAGCAGCTTACCAATGAGGCGAACCTGAATAATACGGGTATCGCTATTGTGTTGGATAATAAAGTTTACACCGCTCCCGGAGTCTCCCAGAAGGGAGGGATTGCCGGGGGTAGTTCTGAAATTTCCGGTGCCTTTACGGTAACTGAAACCAAGGATATTGCAAACGTACTCAGGGCAGGTAAACTTCCGGCTTCGGCAGAAATCATAGACTCATTCGTGGTAGGGCCTTCCCTCGGACAAGAGGCGATAGACAGTGGTTTTATGTCCTTCCTTATTGCGATGATCTTCGTCCTGATATGGATGGTTTTCTATTACGGGAAAGCGGGTATCTTTTCAGACATAGCGCTGATCTTTAACATTGTACTGATTTTTGGTGTACTGGCCAGTCTGGGTGCTGTACTGACCCTACCCGGGATTGCAGGTATTGTACTGACTATAGGGATGTCTGTGGATGCGAACGTACTGATCTACGAACGGATTCGGGAAGAGTTGCAGAAAGGCAAAGGGATGTCCCAGGCAGTAAATGATGGTTTCGGCCATGCACTTTCCTCCATTTTAGATGCCAACATCACCACCGGGCTCACTGCCCTGATCTTGCTGGTCTTCGGATCCGGGCCGATCAAAGGTTTTGCAACAACCCTGATCATCGGTATTCTGACCTCCCTGTTTACGGCTATATTCGTAACGCGACTGTTAATCGAAAAATACCTTTCCAAGCGGGGACGCAAACTGGACTTTTCCACGAGTATTACCAAAGGCCTATTCCAGAACCTCAATATAGATTTCCTGGCCAAGCGTAAGATCGCTTATGTAATTTCAGGGATATTGCTGATTGCAGGTACAGCCTCCCTGTTTACAAAAGGCCTTGACCAGGGAGTGGATTTTGTTGGGGGGCGTAATTACCAGATCCGCTTTGTGAACCCTGTAAGTCCCACGGAAATAACCAGTGAACTTACTGAAGTACTGGGAAGTGCCAGTGCAAAGACCTTTGGGGATGCCAACCAGATAATGGTTACTACCAAATACAAGGTAGACGTTCAGGGGACCGAGGTTGATGACGAGATACTCGGGATCCTTTTCAATTCGCTGCAAAAATACCTTCCGGACGGGGCTTCTTATGAAGATTTTGTTCCCGGCGGAACCAATGAAGACATCGGAGTGATGAAATACCGAAAGGTAGGGCCCACTATTGCTGATGATATTAAAAAGAATGCAGTCTGGGCTGTTATTGGTTCCCTGGCGGTCGTGTTCCTTTACATCCTGCTGCGATTCCGGAAATGGCAGTTTTCACTGGGTGCTGTAGTTGCTGTATTCCATGACGTATTGATCGTTCTTGGGGTTTTCTCAGCTACCTCAGCCCTGATGCCTTTCAGTATGGAAATAGACCAGGCCTTTATAGCGGCCATCCTGACAGTGATCGGTTATTCCCTCAACGATACGGTGGTAGTGTTCGACCGAATCCGTGAGATCATTAACGAGAAAGGCTGGAAAGGCGGAGCAAACACCAACGAAGCCCTGAACAGTACTCTGAGCAGGACCTTGAACACCTCCCTCACAACTCTGGTGGTGCTCCTGTCCATCTTTATATTTGGCGGGGAGACCTTACGCGGGTTTATGTTTGCAATGATTGTAGGGGTTATTGTGGGTACCTATTCCTCCCTCTTTATAGCAACTCCAGTAATGTTTGACACACTGAGCCGTAAGTTGTCCAGAGGAAAAAAATAATAGTCTGGTAATTGAATTAAAAAAGCTGCAGGCACTCGCTTGCAGCTTTTTTTTATGTTTATGAGGACCCTTGCTGATCAGCTTGTTTCAGCTCATTTGTCTTCCCAGGGACCCTTCTTCCGAGGGGGTTAATTCAAATATATATTGGCCGGATAATCCCGGTTCTATCCGATGTGAAACAAATACAATGGCTGATTTGCTTTGCACAGCCATTTTGTTTACCAACTCAGTTACCCATGCGGCAGCTGTATCGTCCAGCCCGGCGGTTGGCTCGTCCAGAATAAGTAAGGGGGGATGCTTTACCATTGCCCTGGCACAGAGTAAAAGGCGTTTTTCACCCTCAGAGAGGGAGCGGAAGCTTTCATGCCTCCTGGGGTACCAACCCAGTAGTTTTAACCATTGTGCGGCCAGCTGCAGCTGAAGGTCTGAAGGTTTTACATACAGCCCGATAGAGTCCATAAAGCCGGAGATGAGCATATTTTCGAGGCTATGGTTACCCCTGAAACGGTCGGTAACAGCAGGGGTAAAATAGCCTATCTTTTCTTTGATCTCCCAGATACTTTCTCCGCTGCCCTTGGGACGGCCGAATAAGGCTATTTGCTGACCATAAGCCTTGGGGTTTTCCCCCGTAATCATAGTAATCAGGCTGGTTTTACCACTGCCATTGGCTCCCCGCAGTTCCCAGAAGTCGCCCTGCCTGATCTTCCAGTTTATTTCCTTTAAAATGGGCTGCCCGTGGTAAGCAAGGTTTACGTCTTTAAAGGAAACGAGTATTTCGGGGAGCTTCTCCAAAGCTTGCAAAGGAGGTGGAATAGGGCCACTAAGTGCTGAAGCTGCTGTTTTGACCGGATGATAATCGGGAAAACCAACGAGCATGCCATTGTCCAGAAAACAGGATTGCTGCATGCAGCTGAGTGTATCAGCTGCCCGGCTAATAAATTGAATAAGTATTTTTTTATCAGATAGCGCCAGCAAATCTTTTTTCAGTACTTCCCTGAAATCTTTGTCCAGGTTGTCAAAGGGATTGTCCAGCAGCAGGTAGTCCGGGTCTGCGGCTAAAATATGCCTCAGCAATGCTTTTTTACGTTCTCCACTGGAAAAGCTGGCCAGTTTTCGCTGCCCGGGGAGTTCCAGGCCGGAACGTTCGTGAAGGGCTTCTTCCTCAAGTAATTCGGCTATGCGGGTATTAGAAAAAAGGACGCCTTTCAGGCCTTTGAGAAATTGCAGTTCCTCTGGCGGATTGCCTTTCAGCAATTGGTTCGCAAACTGCTTTTTCCTGGAGCGATTGTCCGTATAAATAGCCGTATGTACCGTCTTTTGCATATGTTGGCCGGATTCAGCAGCTGTAATTTACAAATCCGTTTGGGAATTCCGTAACAGGCAATCATTTCGGGGCTAAAAATATGATATATATCACTGCACGGGCCGGGGAAACACCCTACTTTTATGAGGATGAATAAAAAAGCACTAAAGCTGATCGGGGTATGCCTGCTGTGTCTGGGCCTGATCAGCCTTGTGGTTTTTGCAGTCGAAAAATGGTTTATCTAAAAAAGAAAAAATGAAAAAAAATATGGGTGCTGCGGACCGGGTGATCCGCCTGTTAGTTGCTGTAATAATTGGATTTTTGTATTACACCGGAGCTGTTTCCGGAACCCTGGCAATTGTATTGCTGGTGCTGGCCGGAATTTTTGTATTAACCAGTTTTATTAGTTTTTGCCCCCTTTATGCCCCATTTGGGATTTCTACCTGTTCCATAAAAAAAGACTAATTCCCTTTTTTAGAGTACAATTGGGAATGCGTTTTATCCACAAGGGTGATGGGGAGGAAGCAACAGTATTGATGGCTGTTGCCTCAGGCGCCTATTTGCTTTTATCAAAGCTGATCAGGTCTCCTTCCTGAATACCCCATTGGTCTGACAGGCCTGCATTTACTTCCAGAACGTAACGGGCTGGGTTGCCTGAAGGGATGCCATTGTCATTGAGCGGTTCCGTATTACGGGCGATACTGATCACTTCCAGGTCCTGATTGATAAAGAGAATATCCAGAGAAATAAGGGTGTTTTTCATATAGAATGAGCGGGGTTGCTCATTCTCAAAGATAAAGAGCATCCCCTGGTCTTCCTGCATAGATTTTCGGTACATCAGGCCGGTTTCCCTTTCATAGGGAGTCTCGGCAATTTCTATATCGATTTCCTGCAGCAGGCTGTCTGTCTCGCCGTCAAAGATGGAAAGACTCCCTTCCCGGCTAAAGTGGATTTCATCCGTAGGTAAAACCTGTTTAGCTTCTTCCCTGCACTGTACCAGAGCCAAGCCCAGCAGTACGAAGGCCAGTTTAAAATACCTCATTGATTTAACCTGCATGGGAAGCGCTTTTGCGGAACATAAAATAAAAGCCTATCAGGATAAATGGCAGACTCAGCCATTGCCCTGTGGAGAGCAGGCCGAGGCTTTCCTCGAAGCCCCCCTGGCTCTTTTTTACAAATTCTATAAAGAAGCGGATGGTCCATAACAAGACCAGGAACAATCCAAAGAGATAACCGGGCTGGTCTTTCTTGTTTGTTTTCCAGTACAAATAATACAACACCACAAATACGGCTATGTACAAAACCCCTTCATATAACTGTGCGGGATGCCGGTATGGGATCGCTTGCAGCGCCTCGGCAAATGCCGGATTGTCTTCAAGGGCGTGGTAAGCGGCATTTGGATTATTTTCATTGGTTATGGCCATGGCCCGGCTGGCGGGCATATCATCAGAATCCCTTACAAAGCGTGTGGCCAGGAAAAAGGATGCATCCGTAATTTTACCGTTGATTTCAGAATTAAAGAAATTGCCCAGTCGAACGAAAAAGGCCCCTATGGCAACGGGGATCACTACGCGATCCAATATTCCGAGTAATTTGAAGGATTTGTATTTGCGTGTAAAAAGGTACATCCCAATTATGACTCCTATGGCGGCCCCGTGGCTGGCCAGCCCGGTAAACCCTGTAAATTCATAGCCATTGATAATACCGAAAAGACTGCTGCCGGCGCGTTCGCGAATGGGAAGTAAAATTTCAAGGAGGTGATTTTTGTAATAAGCCCAGTCGTAAAAAAACACATGGCCCAGGCGGGCGCCCAGCATGGTCGCCAGGACCGTATAGATGAAGAGAGAATCCAGTTCTTCACGGGAACGCTGTTCCCGATCAAAAATACGCTTCATAAGATACCACCCCACTGCAAAAGCCGCAATCCAGAGCAGATTGTAATATTTGATTTGCAGAACACCCAGCTTAAAAAGGGTATCATCCGGATTCCAGGTAAAACCTAAAAACATAGTCCAAATTTTTGAGTGGCTAAGTTAAGAAAATAGGGTGAGGGGCAGCACATTTAATCTCGGACTTAACAGGATTGACGGATTACTGTTTGTCAGGGAACCGGATCGTATCCGGAACCCCCAAACGGATTGCAGCTCAGGATACGTTTTAGTGAAAGCCAGCCCCCTTTAAACAGGCCGTGTTTTTTTAAAGCTTCCAGGGTATACTGGGAACAGGTAGGGGAGTAGCGGCAACTCGGGGGAGTAAGCGGAGAAATATAGCGCTGGTAAATACGGACCAGCCATATAAACGGTTTTACCCAAATATTTTCCGATCCTGCCACTACTGGAGGTATTTAAATTTTATAGGGAGAAGGTCGTTCCTTCCTTACTGTCTTTAAGCTGTATTCCAAGGGCTCCAAGGGCATCACGGATCTCATCCGATGTCTGGTAATCCTTATTGGCCCTTGCCTTGTTCCTGAGGTCTATCAGCAATTTTACCGTTCCCTCCAGTTTTTCGCTGCCATCGGCATCAACGGCAGACTTTTCAATCCCGAGGACCTCATAGATAAATGAATCCATGGCTTTCTGCAGGGCAATACGGTCTGCGCGGCTCAGGCTTTGTTTGCCATCCCGTACCAGGTAGATTGCCTTTACGGCTTCGAAGAGCTGCGCTATCAGCACCGGGGTGTTGAAATCGTCATTCATGGCGTCATAGCAGCGCTGCTTCCAGGCTTTCATGTCAAAACTGGACCGTTCCCCTTCCGGAAGGTCCCGGAGCACATCCATGGCATCCATAAGGCGCATATATCCTTTTTCAGCAGCCAGCAGGGCGTCGTCGCTCAGGTCCAGGATACTGGTGTAATGGGCCTGCATCATAAAAAAGCGAACCACAGCAGGGGAGAAGGGTTTGCTGAGGATATCGTTTTCCCCTGAAAAAATTTCAAGGGGCAAGAGGTTGTTCCCGGTGGATTTTGCCATTTTCTTCCCGTTGAGGGTCAGCATGTTGGCATGCAGCCAGTATTTTACAGGAGACTTGTCGTTACTGGCCTCGGCCTGGGCAATTTCGCATTCGTGATGCGGGAATTTCAGGTCCATTCCCCCGCCGTGGATGTCAAAAGTTTCCCCAAGATATTTGGTGCTCATAACGGTGCACTCCAGATGCCAGCCCGGAAAGCCTTCACCCCAGGGAGACGGCCATCGCATAATATGCTGGGGTTCCGCCTTTTTCCACAAAGCAAAATCCTGGGGGTTTTTCTTTTCCTCCTGGGCCGTTAATTCACGGGTATTGGCGATCATGTCTTCCAGCTTTCGGCCGCTCAGTTTCCCGTATTGATAATCTTTGTTGAATTTCTGTACATCAAAGTAGACGGAACCGTTTTTTTCATAGGCATACCCTTTATCCAGGATGACCTTGATTATTTCGATCTGTTCCACAATGTGGCCGGTTGCCGTGGGTTCTATACTGGGTGGTAAAAAATTGAACTTCTGCAGGATGTTATGGAAATCAACTGTATATCGCTGAACCACTTCCATTGGCTCAATTTTTTCCAGGCGCGCTTTTTTGGCGATTTTATCCTCGCCCTGTTCCGCATCGTCTTCCAGATGCCCCGCATCTGTTATATTTCGTACATACCTAACCTTGTAGCCCAGGTGCTTGAGGTAGCGGAAGATCATATCAAAGGACATAAAAGTCCTGCAGTTGCCCAAATGAACGTTGCTGTAAACTGTGGGCCCACAGACATACATACCAACATGTCCCTCGTTTATGGGTTCAAAAACTTCTTTTTTACCGCTCAGGGAATTGGTTACGCGTATTTGTTGGTCTTGGTAAAGGGCCATTTGTAGTTGCCTTAAAATTCCGTTTCCAGTTTTATATAGTCCAGAAATTCCTGTCGTACTTCTTTTTCCTTGAACCGCCCCCCGTATTCCGCGGTTACCGTGCTGCTGTCTACATCCCGTATACCACGCGAATTCACGCAGAGGTGCTTGGCGTCAATCACACAGGCCACATCATCTGTTCCCAGTACGCGCTGCAATTCCCTGACAATTTGTATGTTCATCCGTTCCTGTACCTGAGGGCGCTTGGCGAAATAGTCTACAATCCGGTTCATTTTGGAGAGGCCCACCACGGAGCCATTGGAAATGTATCCAATATGGGCTTTTCCCACAATAGGGAGCAGATGGTGTTCGCAGGTACTGTAAACGGTAATGTTTTTTTCCACCAGCATTTCCCCGTACTTGTACTTGTTGTTAAAGGTGGACGATTTTGGCCGCCTTTCCGGGTGCAGCCCTCCGAATACCTCCTTAACGTACATTTTGGCAACCCGGTTCGGAGTTCCGTTCAGGCTGTCATCGCTAAGGTCAAGGCCCAGGGTTAGCATGATATCCCTTACACTTTCGGAAATGCGCTCTATTTTCTCCTGATCACTCAGCAGGAAAGCATCCTCCCGGATGGGCGTCTGCTCAGCCGTTGAAAAATGGTCGTTATCAAAGGATTCTTTTGAAGGCTCCAGGCCAGAATTTATTTTCATTCGTTCATCACTTTTCAAGTGGCAAAGATATACATAATATGGCACTTTATGACCCGTTTTCCCGGCTACACAACATAAATTCGTATTAAGGCAACCTGGCGTGTATTTTAGTGGATGTCATACGTATAGACCAGAAAAATGCAGCCAAAATTATGGCTTATCGGGATCTTATTCCTGGGAATTCTGAATATCCTGAACGGACAGATTTCCCAGGACTGCAGCACTGCTATACCCATATGCAGTAATACCCCCGTCAATGGAGGTACAGACGGCTTTGGTACGGATGACTTTTCCGGAGCCGACCGCAGCGGATGCCTGCTGGAGACCACTACAGGGTTTATAGAATCTAATTCTGCCTGGTACCGCTTTCGTACAAATGCCAGCGGGCAATTGGGGTTTAATATCGGATTTGACTCCAGTGAAGACTGGGATTTTGCGCTTTACCGCGCCTCGGATTGTAATAACCTGGGAGATCCGGTCCGCTGTAATTTTTTCGATAATTCCGAATCCCGAACCTATATGGGTGTGGGGGAAGACCCCGGGGGTGCTACGGATACCTTTTTATACGAACCCTGGCTCGATGTGGTCCCGGGGGAGGACTACTACCTGCTGATCAATAATTTCAGCAATACGAATTCGGGATTCTCCATACAATTTTCCGGGAACATTTTTGAGACCAACCCAAATGACGCTCTTGATTGTTCCATTATAGATAATCTTTTAGGCCCGCCGCTGGCGGTTTGTGAGGGCGAACTGGTGCAGCTAGATGCCACTACTGCCAATGCAGTGAGTTACCAGTGGTTTTCGGATACCGGATCCGGGTTTACGCCTATTGCCGGGGCAACAGCCGCCACCTACCAGCCTCTTACTTCAGCCCTCTATCGCGTACAGGTCAACACCTCCGATCCATCCCAGATTATCAGTGATGTACAGGTAGCCTTCAGTCCATCTCCCACAACCTATTCGCTCACAGATGAAGTGGTTTGCGCAGATATGGGCAGTTTCGATTTGAGCCTAAAAAATACCGAGGCCCTGGGCTCGCAGGATCCGGATGCTTTCAGGCTCAGCTACCACCTCAGTCAGGCAGCTGCAGACTCCGGAACAGGAGCACTGCCTGTATCCTGGCCGCTCAACCCCGGGCTGTACACCATTTATGTGAGGACTAGCTCGCAGACCAACCCAAACTGTTTTGACACCTCACAGCAATTCAACCTGGAGGTGCTTGCAATGCCCCAATTGCTATTTGCCGAAGAAGTCTTTATTTGCGAGAATGGCGGAGTCGCCCAAATCGGGGAACTCAATCCGGAAATAGGGGTTTCGTACTCCTGGGACACCGGGGAGACTACGTCCTCTTTAAATGTCAGCAGTCCGGGGAGCTATACCTTAACAGCCAGTCGCACGCAATCGGGAACCAACTGTGTTGTGCAACGGACCGTTGCGGTTGTCGCTTCCACGCCTCCCAGCATAGATGAGGTATTGATAGAAGATCTTCAGGTGGCCAATCGGGTCACCATAACTACCTATGCCATTGGTGATTTTGAATATGCCCTGGACGATGGTCCTTTTCAGAGCAGCCCTGTTTTCAGCGAGGTTTTCGCAGGATCCCATCAGTTGTATATGAGGGATAGTCTGGGATGCGGAACGGTATCAGAAACCATCACTGTAGTTGGCTACAATGCTTTCTTTACTCCCAATGCTGATGGTAGCAATGATTTCTGGCGAATAGAGGGACTTGAAGAACTTTCCAATCCGGTGGTCTATATTTTTGACCGCTATGGAAAATTGCTGAAGCAACTCAGCCCAGACGATCCGGGCTGGGATGGTACTTTCAGGGGGAATCCCCTGCCCGCATCTGATTACTGGTTCCGCCTGAACTATACAAACCAGCTGGGGGAACGCGTGGAAGCCAAATTCCTCAACGCTCACTTCAGCTTAAAGCGATAAAGTCCGGGAGTTAGCTGTATTTGATCGATTAAGGGTCAAAAAACCCGCCAAATTCATACTAAAAAAGCTTCCTTGAAGTTATACTATACAGAAAATTGTACCCCTTAGCCTATGCGAACTTACCTTTTAGCAATATTTGGTTTGCTTCTATCATTTTCAGGCCTGCAAGCTCAGAATTCCGCAGACTGCCGCTCTGCCATCCCTGTTTGTGCAGATGCACCCATCCTTTCCTTTGCTGATGGAAGCGGAGATATAGATGATTTTGACCCGGATGTTATTCGTCAGTCGGGTTGTCTTGAAAAAGGGAGTATCAGTTCGGCAAATATCGAAAACAACACTTCCTGGTATGTGTTTCGGGCAGGCACCAACGGACAGATCGGCTTTGATATTGAAGCCCTCTCCGACACGGCCGAATGGGATTTTGCCCTTTATGGCCCTGATGTGGATTGCGGCGAAATCAGCAGCGGATCCGCCCAGCCCATACGCTGTAACTATGAAGTAAATGAAACCAGTTTTACGGGCTTGGGGGTAAATCCCGAAAATGGAGAGGAAGGCCGTCCATTTCTGAAGGGGAGCCAGAATACTTATGACGAATGGCTAAACGTTCAGCAGGGGGAAATTTACTACCTGCTAATCAATAATTACAACACCAATTTTGACGGGGACCCGGAACCCTTTTCACTTACTTTTACCGGATTCTCGGTAGATCAGAATCAGGATACCGCCCTGGACTGTACGCTGAGGGATGAATTCCTGGGCCTTGATATTGTGGCCTGTGAGGGAGATCCGGATATCGTTTTGTCGGCCCTGAATTCCCCGGCCGGACCGAATATCGCCAATGTGACCTGGTCCGTGGATTTCGATGATGACGGGACAATAGACCAGGTACTCGCCAGCGGCCCGGCAGAAACCACCCTTACCGTTGCCAGCCCTAACTCCGGCCGGTATTTCGTAAGCATAGAGACGACCCTTGCAACAACCATCACGGATGACATCCTGATTACTTTTTACGGCATCCCGGTTTTGGATCGGGTGGATATTCTTTCAGACCTTTCCGATAGCAACAACATAGAAATATTTGTACAGGGCGACGGGGATTACGAATACGCCATCAACGGAGGGGAATTCCAGGACGATGCTGTTTTCCGGGACGTACCTCCGGGGGAAAACACCCTGGTGATCAATGACAAAAACGGTTGCGGGACCACTGAACCCATTCCGTTCCTGGTGGTGGGCTATCCCAAGTTTTTTACCCCTAATGGAGACGGCATACACGATGCTTGGAATGTATTAGGGATTGAAACCCTTTCAGACCCTGTTATATTTATATTTGATCGTTACGGAAAATTACTCAAGCAAATAGATGAAACCAGCATAGGATGGGACGGGACCTATAACGGCCGGCCGATGCCTTCTTCTGACTATTGGTTCCGCATGGAATACAGCAGGGATGAAAACGGGGTGCTGGTGGCAAACCTATTGCGGTCTCACTTCTCATTAAAGCGTTGAATAAAAAAATCGGCCTGGAGCCGATTTTTTATTTCCTTTTTGACTTTCATTTAGAAATTCACGCTGTATCCCAGACTGACATAGCTGTTAACCTGGTTTACTTGCCCGGTACTCAGGCCGATGTCCAAAATGGGAACCCCCAAATCGCGTTCGGACCGTGTATAGGCCAGGTCAATCCGATTGGGTCCCCAGCTATAGCCAAACCCACCAGAATAAGCTTCCAGGTCACCCCAGCTCGGGTTGTCCGCATAAGGGCTGGATTCGAATCGATAGCCAGCTCTCAGGCTTACTCTGTCGATCCGGTATTCCCCCCCCAGGCGGAAGGTGGAGATAGCCCCCAATTGCTCAGATATAAACTGATTTTCTGAAGTAAAGCTTGGGTCTGATGCGGGCCGTAATTCTGCCTTGGACATATCCTGGTAGCTGTAATCAAAACTGATCAAACCTTCCTTGCCAAAAATCATTGCCAGGCTCCCCGTTAATTTTGAGGGGGTCCTTATGGTATATTCTTCGAACAGGTTTACACTGTTAAAATCGATGAAAGTTATGTCCGGGTTTTTATCGGCAAAATCCGTATCGATACGCTGTGCAAAATCGTCCGTTAAGTTGTACCAGGTTGGGGACTGGTAATTACCACCTACCCGAATATTGTCGCTTAACTTGGCGATAGCCCCCAGGCTGAAGGAGAACCCGGCACCTTCCGTATGCAGCCTGTTATCAAAATAGCTGCTTTGAATGGCTGAAGAAGGGTCGTATCCGTCTTCGTCCAGGGTCGTAAGCCTGTCAAATAATACGGAATGGATATTGATAGTGGCACCCAGGTACAGGTTTTCCTGATACTGCCCGGCAAAATTTAGCGTAAATTTACTGTTGTAGCCGGATGTCCTCTGTAAGTATTCCTGATTTACAGTATTGTAAGTGGCGTTTGAAAAATACTGGGTATTGTTATCGTCATCCGGGTCTTCCGGGTCTATAAACCCGGACTGGAAGCCAAGGAATGCCTGCTGGTCAGCAAAGCCAAGACTGGCCCCGATATCCAAATAGGCATCTTCTATTAATTCCCCCTGTTGTACACGGATCGGCCCAAGCGGGACGCCATTGGCAAAGGTCAGGAAATAATTATCGATTCCTACTGAGGTTGTTCCGCCAATGCGAATTTCATTGTCGAAATTCTGTACCATATCGTAGTTAACCGCAAGGGCTATTTTTTTCCAGGGAGATCCGTTGTTGCTTTTGAAAACAAATACGCCTCCAAGTTGGTTTAAGTCCAGATAATTCCTGTCTGAACTCCTGAAACCATTTCCCAGGAACGCTTCATTGTTGCGATTATAATGGCTTGCAGTGGCCGAGAAAAAACTATTGTTAAAAACTGCAGATCCTGCTGCATTGCTATTCAGGGCAGACAAATCTCCACCCAGGGCCCCAAAGGCACCGGCCATGGCCTGGTATCGGGCTGTTCCCTGGGTTTCCTCCAGACCGTACCGCAATACCTCGTTAATGCTCTGTGCACTACCGATAGTACATAATCCGAGCAGGATGAAAGTGCTTAAACGTTTCATTAGACTAGTTTTTTAAGTAAGAATTTGAAAATTATCCGCGTCCGCCTCTGCCTCCGGACCTTCCGCCAGACCGGCCACCAGAGCTTCTGCCACCTCCGCCGGAACTCCTCATACTTCCAGAGCTTCTGCTGCCTCCGCCGGAACTCCTCATACTTCCAGAGCTTCTGCCACCACCACCAGAACTTCGCATACTTCCAGAGCTCCTGCTGCGGCTTCCGGAACTTCTAAAAGATCCGGAGCGGGAAGACCGGTTGCCCGAGCTTCGGATGGCACCGCTCCTTGAAGACCTGCTGCCAGAACTCCTGTAAGACCGGTTACCACTGGATCGGTTAGGACTACTGTAAGTTCGGTTGGAGGGCCTTGCAGACGAATTGCCACGATATGTATTATTGGCGCGGTTGCCGTAACTTCTGGAGTTAGACCCACTGTAGCTACGATTATTTCCTGAATAGCTCCTGCTACTCCTGCTTGATCGGAACGCCCTGTTCCTGGCCGCTGCATCTGAATTGTAACGTCCGCTGGCGTAGCGATTATTCCGTGCACTCGCATAGCGGTTACTGCGTACATTGGAACTGCGATTGGCACCTCTGTTGAGATTGGATCGCCCGCTATTGGTGCGGTATCTGCTGCTATTATTGCTCCGGGCGCTGTAACGCGTTCCCCGGGTGTTGAAGTTGCTTCGGTTATAGTAACCCCTTCGTCCACGGGCAAAGGCATAGTTCCTGCTGTATGGATAGCCATAGCCCCAATTGTTCCAGCCCCAGTTATTCCAGCCCCAGCCGCCGTACCAATTGTTCCAGCCCCAGCCGCCGTACCAGTTATTCCAGCCCCAGCCGCCATACCAGGTATTCCAGCCCCAGCCATTCCAGGCCCAGTTGTTCCAGCCCCAGCGATTCCAGCCCCAGCGGTTCCAGCCCCAGTTGTTCCAGCCCCAGCCCCAGCCGCCGCCCCACCAGGGGTCATTCCAGTACCAGTTGTTCCAGCCACCTCCCCAGGTGTTGAGGTTGATGGTCACATTATCTCCACGGTCTCCCCAGCCAGGGTTTCCGGTGTAATTATTATTGTAATCGTTGAAGTAATCGCCTTCCAAATCCATGAGGCTGTCATTTTCAACTCCGCTGTAATAATCGTCTACATCTGTGAAAACTTCATTTTCCATGATTTGGTCCAGCTCCTCAGCGCGCTGCCCGAAGTATTCCTCATAGGTATTTTTGGGTTGCTGCTGTTGCTGCGGTTGCCGCTGTTGCTGCCGTGGCGCGTTTTGAGCGTAACGATAGTCCCGCACCGCTACCTCGTTTTGCCCCTGCCTTCCATAAATGCCATCATTATCGTAATAAGATGCCTGCTGATAGGAACCACAGGAGACGCCCAGCAATCCTAAAAGGCCTACCAGGGCGGTAAAACGTATTTTTTTGTGGGGTAATGAAAGTATCATCGATGCAAATTTATATTGTTGAACATACTAAAAATAGTTAGTTTTGACGAACTATTTTCGACTATAAAGGCACAAGTTTTGTGCCAAACTACTAAAGATGGGTAAAAATTTAACGAAACGGAGCGAGGATTATTCCAAATGGTACAACGAATTGGTAGTCCGGGCAGACCTGGCTGAAAATTCCGGAGTACGTGGCTGTATGGTCATCAAACCCTACGGTTATGCAATATGGGAAAAGATGCAGGCAGCCCTGGATAAGATGTTTAAGGAAACGGGCCATGAGAATGCCTATTTTCCCATTTTTATCCCGAAATCTTACCTGAGCAAAGAAGCGAGTCATGTAGAAGGCTTTGCCAAGGAATGTGCTGTAGTTACCCATTACCGTTTGAAAAATGCGGAGGATGGCAGTGGCATTGTGGTAGACGAAACCGCTAAACTGGAAGAAGAGCTGATTGTACGCCCTACTTCGGAAACCATTATCTGGGATACCTTTCGGAAATGGATACAATCCTACAGGGATCTGCCGCTACTTATCAACCAGTGGGCCAATGTAGTGCGCTGGGAAATGAGGACCCGCTTATTTCTCCGGACTGCTGAATTCCTCTGGCAGGAAGGGCATACAGCTCACGCCACAGAAGCCGAAGCTATTGCAGAGGCCGAAACCATCCTGGACATCTATACCAAATTTGCCGAGGCCCATATGGCCGTTCCTGTAATCAGGGGGACCAAAACTCCGGGCGAACGTTTTGCCGGAGCTATAGAAACCTATTGTATTGAGGCCCTGATGCAGGATGGAAAAGCCCTGCAAGCCGGAACCTCACATTTTCTGGGTCAGAATTTTGCAAAGGCATTCGATGTGAAATTTGCAAATAAGGAGGGTACACAAGATTACGTCTGGGCAACTTCCTGGGGGGTGTCAACCCGCCTGATGGGGGCGCTGGTCATGACCCACAGTGATGATAACGGCCTGGTGTTACCTCCAAAACTTGCCCCTATTCAGGTAGTCATTGTCCCTATTTACAAGGGTCTGGACCAACTGGAAGCCATCAGCGAAAAAATTGAGCCTCTTTTGAAAGAATTACGGGCAAAAGGGATATCGGTTAAGTTTGACAATCGGGATACGCACAAACCCGGATTTAAATTCAACGAATACGAACTAAAAGGAGTACCGGTAAGGCTGGCCATCGGGCAAAGGGACCTGGAGAACAACACCTTTGAAGTGGCCCGGCGGGATACGCTTGAAAAACAAACCATCCCGGCAGATAAGGTAGTAGGTCATATTGAAGGTCTGATGGAGGAAATACAGGATAATATTTATAAAAGGGCCGAGGAGTATCGGGATGCGCATATTACCGAGGTAGATTCCTACGAAGATTTCAAGAGGGTGCTGGAAGAAAAGGGCGGTTTTATTTCCGCCCACTGGGACGGTAGTGCCGAGACCGAAGAGCGGATCAAAGAGGAGACAAAAGCCACCATCCGGTGTATTCCACTGCAGCCTAAAAAAGAGGCAGGTACCTGCGTGGTAACGGGAAAACCTTCTCCTTTTCGGGTCCTTTTTGCCAAAGCCTATTAGTAGTCGAAAAAATCTCCTGGAGTTGTTGTTCGACTCAAAAATAATTGTATTTTTGCACCTGCCTAATTGAGATCTCAATAGAGCTTAACAGGTATGGCCCGTTCGTCTAGGGGTTAGGACGCCAGGTTTTCATCCTGGTAACAGGGGTTCGATTCCCCTACGGGCTACAAAAAGGGAATTAACCTTTGTAGGATCCCGTTTAATTGAAATAATGGCCCGTTCGTCTAGGGGTTAGGACGCCAGGTTTTCATCCTGGTAACAGGGGTTCGATTCCCCTACGGGCTACAAGTTGTATTACAAACAAGATAGTAAGAAGTAGATTATGGCAAATCACAAGTCAGCTTTAAAGAGAATCCGCAGAAATGAGGCTGTTCGTCTGCGCAACAGGTATCAGCACAAAACCACGCGTAACGCGATCAAGAAGTTGAGAAGCGAGACGGACAAGAAAAAAGCAGAGGCATTGTTACCTTCTGTGGTTAGTATGATTGACAAGCTTTCCAAGCGAAACATCATACATGCAAACAAAGCTGCCAACCTCAAGGGTAAACTGACGAAGCAGGTAGCTGGCCTGTAACTGGCTGTTACTTTTAAAAAAATAGCCCCCGGAGCCTTTGGTTTCGGGGGTTTTATTTTACTGCTCACTCAAACGAACGGGCCGCTTAGTTCTTCTGGTATCGCATCCGGAACATTCGTATAAGGCCCAGGCAGTAACACCCGTACATCAGGATAATGAGGCTTAGGGTGATACGGCGAGCCATCATCGCCTGCTCCACGGATGTAATCAAAGACACATGCTTAATTATTTTGATGGGAATATAGAGCGTGTAAAAAATAGCCATCCCCAGGCCTATCCAGGAAAGCAGGTCCCGATTTTGAAAATATACCCCTACCATACGCCGGTTTTGCCTGAAATACTCAAAAACACAATACAGCAATAAGAGCGCCCCGCAGATGTAACTGTAAAATTGGGGCTGGGTCAGAAAATCCTGCAATAAGGGGTTTGCCAGGGTAATCCCAACAAAGAGGATGCTTGCGTATTCGATGCGATTTTTAATTTTTTCAGATTCTATATAGGCCCTGAATACATAGAAGAAATACAGACAAAAGACAACATTGTACACGTTGTAAATGGGCGTATTGTAATTGTTGTAGATCTCGTTAAAGAAAAAGTCGTACTCATCGAAGGTGCGAATGATAAATCCCAGAAGTTCCGTAATAAGCGTGTAGCAGACAATAATCGGAAAAAACCTCAGGGGAGTATCGAAGTATTTCGGAAAACGCATTAACGATAATACCAGGGTAAGGGTATACACCGGTAAAAACGAATAATCCAGTAAAATATAAATGATATCCAAGGACCAGAAAGGCTTAGTTATAGGGTGGGGGCACCATCTGAGATTCATTCAGGATCAGGCTTCCTCCCAACTGAAATGGATTTGCCGGAGGTTTGGGTGACAACATGGGAACTAAGCTGGCTTCTGCAGCTTTCCGGTCTATTGCCTCACCGAAAAAGGCCTGAGCGGCATCTGCGGTTTGCAGGTCATCCCCAATCAGGATGGCCTCCGGCTTTTCCCCTTCCGAAATGGCATATGCGTATTCACGCCCCCCTTTTTTTACGGTTGGCATAAGCATAAAGGAACTCTGCCTTTTATGGACGTAACCCGGTTCATCAGGGTAATTTGCAAAATAGATACGGATGGTGGAGATACTGTCTCCCGTTTTTTTGGTTTCCTGTTCAATGTAGGCGAGGTATTGTTTTAGGGTTTTGTAATCGTAATAGCCGTAACGGGCCACATCAAACTTTTTGGGCGCTTCTTCCTGCATTTTTGGGTCCGCCATCCTCAGGTTGATGGAATCTTCGTATTTCCGTATCAGCGGTACCCGTCTGGTGGTATAGTTCCCATACAATTTCTGGGCTTTTTCCAGGCTGATAATTTGTCTGGGGGCTGGTACGGGTTCTGACTGTGATTCTGCACCTTTGGTTGCTTCATTACAGCTGAGTAACAGGCTGGCGGCAGCCAGAAAAAGGGTGATTTTTTGAAAGTAACTGATGTTTCTCATGGAATTGGTTTTCGCGATATTTATTTGTTTTGAGGGGAAACTGTACTAAAAATACTATAATAATTTTTATTTAGGACTACAGGCAGGCCGGAGCTTCGGGCAAGAAGGCATAAAAAAAGCCCGGTATTTAAAATATCGGGCTTTTGACTAATTTTTAATCAGTTTTACTGACTCATCGTCATCAGGAATTCTTCATTGGATTTGGTCTGCTTGATGCGCTGTTCCATGAATTCCATGGCTTCTATTGGGTTCATATCGGCCAGGTATTTACGCATAATCCACATGCGTTGTATGGTGTTTTCATCCAGCAATAGATCATCGCGACGCGTACTGGAAGAAATCAGGTCTATTGCAGGGAAAATTCGCCTGTTGCTGATCCTTCTGTCTAGTTGCAATTCCATGTTTCCGGTACCTTTGAATTCCTCAAAGATCACTTCATCCATTTTAGATCCGGTTTCGGTAAGTGCCGTGGCGATAATGGTTAACGAACCGCCATTTTCTATATTTCGGGCTGCACCAAAAAATCGCTTGGGTTTGTGAAGCGCATTGGCATCCACACCCCCACTTAAGACTTTCCCGGAAGCCGGTTGTACGGTGTTGTAGGCACGGGCCAGACGCGTAATGGAATCCAGAAGGATCACTACATCGTGGCCGCATTCTACCAGCCTTTTGGCTTTCTCCAGTACAATATTGGCTACCCTTACGTGCTCGGTGGCCTCTTTGTCAAAAGTTGAAGCAACCACTTCCCCGCGCACATTGCGCTGCATGTCGGTAACTTCTTCGGGACGCTCGTCTATCAGGAGAATGATCTGGTAAACTTCCGGATGGTTGGCCGCTATAGCGTTGGCCACATCTTTCAGCAACATGGTTTTACCGGTCTTGGGCTGGGAAACGATCATACCCCTTTGCCCTTTTCCGATAGGGGAGAAGAGGTCTATAATACGGGTGGAAATGGTACTTTGCCGTTCCGCCAGCTTAAATTTTTCCTTTGGGAACAAAGGGGTAAGGTGCTCAAAAGAAACCCTGTCCCTGACCACTTGCGGGTCAAGGCCATTTATTTTATTGACCTTAATAAGCGGGAAATATTTTTCGCCTTCTTTGGGAGGTCTAACATTTCCTAAAACCGTATCCCCTGTCTTCAGGCCGAATAATCGGATTTGCGACTGGGAAACATAAATATCGTCAGGAGAGGAGAGGTAGTTGTAATCTGAAGAGCGCAGAAACCCATAGCCGTCAGACATGATATCCAGTACACCTTCACTTTCAATAATACTGTCGAACTCGTATTCGGGTTGCTTGTATTTGTTTTTCAGGTCTTTGTCAAAATTGCTGCTTTTTTTATCGTGGCTGCTGCTCTTCTTGTCGTGCCCGCTGTGTTTGTTGCCATGATCTTTTTTACGCCCCTGATTTTTAGGGTTTGAATCCTGCTCCTTTCGGGCTGGGCGCTCGTCATTGCGTTTTTGTCTTGATTCCGGTTTGCTGGACTCTTGCTTACTGGAATCCGGTTTGCCGGAATCCTGGCTTTCTGATCGGGTGTCTTTTGTATCCTGCCCATTTTGTCTTTGAGCAGCTTTTGGCTGAGGACGGGAACCGGATCGGGGGTTTTTGTTCCTTTTTTGAGGGGTTTCTTTTGGCTCTGCTGCGGGGCTTTGCCCATCGGTTAATTCGGCCTTTTGTTCTTTAACTGCATTGGGGTTGCTGGCTTGCAGGTCCAGGATTTGGTAAACCAGATCTAATTTTTTAAGGCTTCTGTATTTAGGGACATTCAGGTTTTTAGCTATGTCCTGAAGCTCAGGGAGCTTCTTCGCCTTTAATTCGGAAATTTCAAACATGTAATGGTGAAAAAAGTTATACTTCTTGTATCGTTATCTAAAAAATTGAAGAAATGTTATTTGAATATTGCAGGAAAAGAGTTTTCCTTGTGGTGAGTGCTATAACGAATAACGAGGCAATATTACGAATAATTTTCCACATTCCTGCTTTTTGAAAGGAATTTAAGTAGCATATCTGAAGATAAGCCCTTAATAATGAATCGTTAAGTATTGCTTAATGGAGGCTTATAAAGTTTTATCGCCTTTGTTTACTTAAAATATAAAATCTCTTTATTTTTGCTAACCGCAATAAAGAGGTATTTTGATACAACGCATACAAACGCTTTACCTGCTTTTGGTAGCCCTGTTAACAGGGGTACTACCTTACTGGTTGCATTTATGGACGGAAGATTCCGGAACCCCAGTATATGCCAGTGATGAAATGGCCGTATCCCTTGCCTTTTACGCTGCAGCCCTGCTGGCTGTGGTATCTATATTGCGCTTTAAAAACAGAAAATCACAATTTGTATTGAATCGCTTCAATATCTTATTACAACTTTTTTTACTAGGATTTTTCGTGTATCGGGCCCTAAATTTATCCGGAGGGACGGCGGTCTCTGAGAAGGGTATTGGGATGCTGATTCCTGTTTTTTCTATCGTTTTACTGGTCCTGGCCAACAGGGCTATCAAAAAGGATGAAGATCTCGTAAAATCTGTGGATCGATTGCGATAAGCCTTATATCTTAGTAGTATTAGTGCGATGACCCCGTAGTGAGCTCTGCTCTACTTCGGGGTTTTGCATTTTTAGGGACAGGGTTGACATCCCGGGGAAAGCCCCCCTAAACCCCCCGGTTTAAAATTACTCTTCAAAGCTGAATGATGCATGCAGGGCCCATTCCATTTCCGGACTTTACTCCAGCACTTCATACAAGGTAACCGGCTTTGCCTTGTTCTTCAGTTCAAAATCGCCCAATTTTTTGCATTTAAAGGCCTCTTTGACCTGCAGGTAGCAGGCTTCTGATATTACAATCTGGTTTTCAGCGGCCAGCCCCTGCAGCCGGGCAGCTACATTCACGGTATCCCCGATTACGGTATAATCCAGCCTTTTCAGGCTGGCAGATCCGATATTTCCGGAAACCATCTCTCCGCTCTTGAGCCCGATTGAAACCTTGGGGCGGTAATCCGTCTGGGCATCCGATTCGGGAAACTGGTTTATTTTTGACCTTATGGACAGGGCGGTATCAATGGCCTTGTCCAGGTGGTAATCGCCCCGGAAAACAGCCATTACGGCATCTCCCATAAACTTGTCTACATAGCCTTCATGGGTAATGATCTCCCCTACCATCAAATCAAAATAGGCATTTAAAAGGGTCACCACCGTATCTGGCTCCGTTTCCTCGCTGATGGCCGTAAACCCGCATACATCAATGAACATTACGGTGGCTTCGATATTTTCGTTGGTCATGATGGTGTTTTCCACCTGTTGCCCGCCCATAAAGTTCAGCACGTTTTCATCTACGTACATCTTCAGGATGTTATTTTCCTTGATGGCTTTTAAGGTCTCCTTCAGCTGTCTTACATGTTTCAGGGTTTTCTCCATGGTGATGGTGAGGTCCTCAAAATTGATGGGCTTGGTTATAAAATCGTAAGCCCCACGGTTCATGGCCGTACGGATATTCTCCATGTCTCCGTAGGCAGAAACAATAACGGATTTTAGGAGCGGGTTTACCTCACTTAGCTTGGACAGCAGCGTAAGCCCGTCCATTTCCGGCATATTGATATCGCTCAGGACCAGGTCCGTATTGGGGTTAGCCTGTAATTTTTCCAATGCATCCATCCCATTGATTGCAAAAACAAATTCGTATTCATTCTCGCGGATTTGTTTTCTGAATTTTTGTTTGATGAGTACTTCCAGATCGGTCTCATCGTCTACCACTAATATTTTGGCCATCATGAGAGATTTAATAGTTTGTCTTTTAAAAGACTGAAATCCAAAGGCTTTGTCAGGAACTCATTGGCTCCCAGCCGGGCAGCTGTAGAACGGTTTTGCTCGTCCCCGTAGGCCGAAATCATCATTACCACCGGAGGGGGGTTATCATATTCCTTGCGGATTTTCTCCAGTAATTCCAGACCGCTCATCCCCGGCATATTGATATCCGATAAAATCAATACGGCTTCATGATCCATGGCATTGAGTTTTTTAAGGGCCTGTTCGCCTGAAAAGGCAAAAACGAATTCAATGACCTCCTTGCGGATTTCCTTGCGAAACCGTTGCTGGAAGAGTAATTGTACGTCTTTTTCGTCGTCTACTACCAATATTTTCATGGGTATTCTGGATTATTGTTTGGTTTAATGTTTTATTCCTTCGATTTACTTCCCTGACCTACAGGCAATTCGATGGTAAATGTGGTTCCCGCTCCATTTACAGATTCAACTTTTAGTTCCCCCCCATGGCCTTTGGTGATTATTTCATAGCTCATGCTAAGGCCCAGTCCGGTTCCCCGCCCGGATGGCTTTGTGGTGAAAAAGGGCTCAAAAATCTTCTTGATGATTTTTTCGGGAATACCCGAGCCGTTGTCTTTTACTTCTATTTGTATTGATTTTCTGGTTTTTCTGGTGCTCACAACAACCGTTGGCTTAAAAGTTGCTCCGTCTGCTTTGCTTTTCTCCTGGACGGCGTGGAAGGCATTGGTAATCAGGTTCAGCATTACCCGACCGATATCCTGCGGAATTACCGCGATTTTACCAAGCTCGGGATCAAAATGGGTTTCCAGCTCTGCATTAAAGGATTTGTCCTTGGCGCGGAAGCCGTGGTAAGCCAGTCGGAGGTATTCATCGGCTAGTGCATTGATGTCTGTTGGCTCCTTTTTTCCATCACTGGCCCGGCTGTGTTGCAACATCCCTTTAACTATGGAGTCTGCCCGCTTTCCGTGATGGGCAATTTTTTCCAGGTTCTGATCGATGTCTGTCAGTAGTTCCTGCTCCAGTGCCCAGTTGCGCTCCTTGGGTGTTTTGGTGGCCTCCTCCTTGAGTTCCTCTATCAATTCCCGGTTTACCTCTGAGAAATTATTTACAAAGTTGAGCGGGTTCTGAATTTCATGTGCAATCCCAGCTGTGAGTTCCCCCAGGCTGGCCATTTTCTCGGACTGTATTAGTTGGTCCTGGGTGGCTTTGAGTTCTGCATAGGCTTTTTTAATCTCTTTTGCCTGCTCCAGTTCCCTGGCACGAGCCTCCTCCTTGGCCCTTGCCAGGGTACGCGCTTTCTGGTAGAGGTGGATGCGATATCCGAAAAAAGATATTAAAATAAAATAAAGAAGATAAGCCCACCCACTTTGCCACCAAGGCCGGTTTATAGTGACCTGCATTTGAATGCCCTCTTTATTCCACACCCCAAGCCCATTAGACCCTCGTATGCGGAAGGTGTATTCGCCGGGGGCTACATTGACGTAATAGGGTGTCTCTCCATTGCGCAGGTCACTGCGCCAACCCCTGTCATATCCTTCCAGCATAAATTGGAGGCTGTTGGATTCCGGCCGATAGAAGTCAAAGCAGGCCACGGCAAATGCGAAGGTGTTTTCGCCGCTACCAAGGACTATTTCATTAGTCTCCCAGATTGGTTTTTTCAGGACATTTCCTGTTTGTCCTGTAATACCGCTGGCCATAGTCTCATCCATTAATTTAAAACCCGTAATTCTCAAATCAGGTTCCTTTGCTTCAGCTTTACTGAGAAGCGCATTCGGGTTAAAGGCATGGTAGCCATTCCAGCGGGCAAACAAGAGGTCTCCTTCGCGGCTTATTGTACCAATGTTGGTGCTGCCTGAAATTGGCCGTATGCCATGATAGGAATCATATGCAGAAATTGTTTCAAGCAGAGGGTCAAAAGCGATTAACTGGTCTTCGGTGCTAAGCCAGATTTGCCCATTGGGATGGGCTAAAATCCCGTTGATGTTTTTTCCGGGCAAAAGGCTGTTACTGGCTGAAAAACGTCTTAATTCCTTATTTTTTGGGTTCAGCTTATAAAATCCCTGATTCCAGTCAATAAACCAGTAATTCCCGTTTAAATCCACAACCAATTTAGAAATAATCCCAGTGGATAATATTGTAGATATGTAGGGTTCAAAAACATTTGTTTCGGGATCGAATCGATCCACAAATGGAGGATAATCCGCATTGAATCCGGCATCTCCGCCGCCTATCCAAATAGCACCAGCCCCGTCTTCCCGGATGGCCCATACAAAGGGCCCGGAAATACCCCCGGGGGTCGTTGCGTCGTACTCAAAAATCTTGTATTCTTCCAAGTCGGAATCATAACGGATCAGGCCGTGGTTCCAATAGGGTATCCAAATAGCCCCTGAACTGCTCTGAAATATGGGTGCAACCCATAAATCTTCCGGCTTGGCAAATTCGGGCAAGAATTTTTCGAATTCTTCCGTATCTGGATCGCCAATAAAATAACCGACACTGGTCCCCACCCAGATGTTACCTGCCACATCAGTGGTAAGGCTTCCTATAAACCCCTGCAGGTTATCCGATGTTCCAATTGCATCCAGTTTTATTTTTTTAATGGCATTGGTTTCATTATCAATCCTCCACAGGGATGAAATCTGTGGGGTGACAATGGGATTAGGAGGGGACTGAGCTATCCATATGTCCCCGTTCCGGTCTTCGAGGATGCCCCTTTTGACAGTTAGCGTATCCCTAAGCTCGGGAAAGGTGTAGTAGGGAAAACGGAATTTGTTTTCCAGGACTTTATAAACCGTCCTGCCTTCCCCGGCCGTCGAGACCCAGATGGTACCATCATCACTCTGGTACGCCTGCCAGATGAAATTGGATTTCAGGTCCGAGTCTCCTTCCCGGGCCTCGAAATGCCAGTTCATTCCAGCCCCGGGGTCATAGATGTTCAGGCCGCTGTATACAGCAGATATCCAGAGCCTGTTCTGGCTATCTTCAAAAAAAGAGGTGATGTGGGTATACTGCTGGGTATTTCCGACGTCTTCACCCTCAAGGAAAGGCATAGACGGCCGCGTGGCGTCTGTGGGATCAAACTTATATCGTTCGAAAGTTTTGGTGGTTCTATCAAAAAGATGTAGCCCGTCTTCTGCAGTGCCCACCCAAAAGTTTCCATTGCTATCTTCAAACAGGCTCCCTACCTTATTGTTGCTGAGGCTTTTGGGGTTGTCCGGATCATGCAGGAACCGTTCAAATGAATCGGTTTGCGGATCATACCGGTTGAGCCCGCCTTTGCCGTCCAGATTCCAGGCCATTCCGGTGGCTACCCATAAGGTCCCTTCTGAATCTACATAAAGGTCCCGGACATCGTTATCTGAAAGGGAAGTGGGATCCTCCGGTTTGTGAAAATACCGTTTGAATTTCCCCGATTCCATATCGAGCACGGAGAGGCCCTGTCTGCCTCCGATCCAGAGATTACCGGCAGCATCCTGAGCCATCACCCCGGTTTCCCCTGACATTATGGATTCCGGGTCGTATGGGTCATGAAGGTAACGGGTAAACGTTCCACTGTCAGGCCTAAACGCAGTGAGCCCCCCTCCGGACCAATGTGTTAGCCATAGTGTTCCGTTGCTCTCCAGATACAGGGCTTCAATATAATTGCTGATGAGTGTATTCTGATTGATGGGATCGGAGTAATAGCTGGTAAAGTTTTTCCCGTCGTACCGATGCAGGCCGTCCTGGGAGCCGAACCACATATAGCCAAGGGAATCCTGCACAATTGCCTGTACACTGTTGCCCTCCGGGCCATTGGGGAGTTCCAGTACCTCAAAGAAAAGGTCCAGCCCGGGATCAGTTGCTGCTTCACTTTTTTGCCCATAACTGACATGGAAGGAAAAACATATCCAAAGCACTAAAAAAGCGGAGGTAGTATTGCGTAATCCTGGAATCATTGCTTAGCAGTATCTGTAGGTAAGATAACAATAAATACAGCCCCTTTGCCCTCGGTGCTTTCTACTTTTAACCGGCCGTTGTGCCCTTTGGTGACAATGTCATAACTCATGCTCAGGCCCAGGCCCGTGCCTTCCCCGGTCTTTTTTGTCGTAAAAAAGGGCTGGAAGATTTTGTCCTGTACGCTAGAAGGGATTCCCTTCCCATTATCTATTACCTGTATTTCAACCCCTTTTGTGGTCTTACGGGTCCGAACTGTGACCGTTGGTTCATAGCTCTCAGTAGTTTCTCTTTTCTTTTCCATAACGGCATGGAAGGCATTGGTAAACAAATTGAGCAGTACCCGCCCGATATCCTGAGGGATTATACTGACCTCTCCGATGGCCGGGTCAAATTCTGTTTCCATGTTGGCATTGAAAGACTTATCTCGCGCCCTCAGGCCGTGGTAGGCCAGACGCAGATATTCGTCTGCAAGGGAATTCAGGTTTGTGGGTTCCTTTTTCCCGTCACTGCTGCGGCTGTGCTGCAGCATCCCTTTTACAATCGAATCGGCCCGCTTGCCGTGGTGGGAAATTTTTTCCAGGTTCTGGTCGATATCGGTAAGCAATTCCTGCTCCAGCTCCGAATTCCGTGTTTTAAGGTCTTTGGCAGTTTCTTCTTTGAGTTCCTCTACCAGTTCGCGGTTTACCTCCGAGAAGTTATTCACAAAATTGAGCGGATTCTGGATTTCGTGGGCAATCCCGGCGGTTAGTTCCCCCAGGCTGGCCATTTTCTCGGACTGTATCAACTGGTCCTGTGTGGCTTTGAGTTCCGCATAGGCTTTTTTGATCTCTTTTGCCTGCTCCAGCTCTTTTGCACGGGCTTCTTCTTTGGCCCTGGCCAGCGTACGCGCTTTCTGGAACAGGTGGAACCTGTAGCCAAGGAAGCAAAAGATCAGGAAATAGGCACCATAGGCCCACCAGGTTTGCCACCAGGGAGGATTAATCGTGATTTGTAACTGTGCCCCTTCTTCGTTCCAGACACCATCTGCGTTGGATCCTTTAACCCTGAAGGTATACGTCCCCGGAGAGAGGTTGGTATATTTGGCCTGCCGGTCTTTGGAAGGTTCCGACCAGTCATCGTCGTAATTCTCGAGCTTCCAGGAATAGAGGTTCTCTTCGGGGCGGAGGTAGTGAAGGGCCACGAATTCGAAGGTGAGATCCCTTTGGGAATGATCAAGGGTAAGTTCTTCTGTAAAAGAAACAGCTCTTTCAAACAGGTCGCCATCGGCTGCTGAATAAACCCTGTCCATGATTTCCATTTTGGTGATAACCATACTGGGAAGGGTACTGTCTTTGGCAGCCAGTTTTTCGGGTACTATGTGATTAAGGCCCTGATTACCACCAATCCAGATGTCGCCATTTATTGTTCGGGCAACGGTGTTTACTTCATTGTAATCCTGATAACCATCTTTCCTGAAGTAACTCGAATAAGTCCTGGTTTTTGTGTCAAAAACCGATAAACCCCTTTCTGTGGGCAGCCAAATTTGGCCAAGATCATCCATTTGCAAAATACCCTGATTACCCAATACATCGTTGTGCAATAAGCCCTTCTCTTCCCCGAAGATCTCAATATCATTCACTCCAGGCCCTACCAGGACAAGGCCATCGCCACTGTAGCTAATAACCCAAAGCCTTCCGTCTCCTGCCTTGGCAGCCCCTGAAATACTTGGAAGAGAAACCAAATTATCATTTCTGAGAAAATGGTTTTTTTCCCGATCATATAGGTTCAGGCCACCGTCAGTGCCAACCCATAATCTGCCGAGATCGTCTTCTCCCATGCCGCGTAGCTCATTGCTGTTTATTGAAAGTGTGTCTTCAGGGTCAAATTTGTAGTGTTCAAACTGATTCTTTTCCTCTATATACCTGAACAGGCCCTGATCATTTTCCCTTGGATCTCCTAACCAGATTTGGTTATATAGATCCTTAAAAAGAACACCTGTAGATGTGCTGGTTAACAAATGTTGATCACTGTCCTCGGGCTTAAAAGACTTACGTATTTCTCCCGAACTTAAATCCAGTACAAAAACTCCAATACCCCAGGCAACAACCCATAGGTTCCCGTCTCCGTCTTCCTCCAGGCCCTGTATATTCCTAACCCCTGGACTAAAAGGAATGGGTTCAAAATATTCAGAATTTTCCTTCCATCGAAAAAGACCATTATTCCAGGTGGCTACCCATATTTGGCCTTGAGAATCTTCGTAAATTTTCCGAATACCGCCCAGAGATTTTTTGGCTACTCTGTTGGGGCTACTGAAATATTGCCTAAATGTATTTTCAGCTGTCAAGCGGGAAATCCCATTCCGGGTACCGATCCAGAGGCGCATCTTGCTGTCTTCAAACAGCCTGTAAATAGTATCATTGTGAAGACTGTTTTCAGCCTCAGAATCGCTCTGGTAATGCTTAATCTGGCGCTTTTTTGGAGCCATTTTGTACATATTCGGACGTGTCCCTATCCAAAAAAGCCCTGTCCTGTCCTTTATAAGGTTATATCCAAATCCATTTAAAACAAATTCATTTTTTGGGTCATTAAATTTATGATCAAACCACATAAAAGTCTCTGAATCAAAAATATACTGGAGGTAACATTTTTCCCTTAAGTTGCTGCCAATTACCTCAAATACTATGAGATCAATATCCTGATAAATTGGTACTATGGACCTGATGTTTTCGGGTGCATCTTCAAAATCCAGAACTCCTTGCCCAACATGGTACACGGTCCTATTGGAATCCTTCAGGTCAATGCGAACAATTTCTTCAAATGAGGTATTCCAGATATTGCCTCGCTTGTCTTCAAAGAAAGCTCCAAAGTAGGCAGTGTCTTTCCTTGTTGTAAAATCATAGGTTTTTACCGCCTTCCTTTTGATAGGATCCCAAAGGTAGAGATGCCTGTTATTGCCCATCGGGATCAATCCGCTATTTCCGGGCATAATAACATCCTGTATGGAATCGATTCGATCTGTCCCTGGAATAACTTCACCTTTCTGCAGGATGATCTCAAAAGTATCCTTTTTGCGATCAAATCGCATCAGTTGATCGTCGTTTGTATTGATCCACAGGCTGCTGTCTCTCCTGGATTCAGCGATGCTCCAATTAAGAACAATGTCATTTACCCTGCCTCCTCCTGCAGACACATCATAGCGTGAGACGGTTCCAGTATATGGATTTATTGAGCAAAGGATTGCTTTACCCGAGTAATCATACGAATTAAACCAGATATTGCCCAAGACATCTTCAAAAAGCAAAAGGCAATCTCTATAGGGTACTTTGGTCGGATCTTCAAAATCGATGGGATATGCGGTAAAATTTTCTGTTTTGGTGTCAAGGGAGACAAGTCCTCCTCCCTCACGGACACCCCCTATCCACAAAAGACCCTCCCGGCTTATCAGCAACCCGCCATTGATGTTGCGAAGCTGATAGGTGGTTTCATTTTCAAGCCACTTTTTGAAAACTTTTATTTTATAGCCATCGAATTTCACCAGGCCATTTTGGGAAGAGGCCCAGATAAAGCCCTTTGTATCTTGTACCAGATAACGGGCCATTTCCTCCGGAAGCCCCTCGGCCACTCCGTATTTTTCAAAAGCAATTTTATCCTTTTGGGCCCATGCGCCAAACAGGCCCATTAAGAAGAACAGAAGTGAACTGAAGAAGTAAAGCCCTTTTTTATTTGGCATGGTATAACTCGGTTGGTTTCAGTGATGCGGAGGGTCAGGGGAGGGAACGAAGTAATTGGTCAACTGCACTACTGAATAGGTAAGTTAATAATAAATCTTGTACCCTGCGGTTCATTTTTTTCCATGCGTAAATCTCCCCCATGCCCCTTGGTCACTATGTCATAGCTTATACTCAATCCCAGCCCGGTGCCTTCTCCTGTGGGCTTGGTGGTAAAGAAGGGCTGGAAGATCTTTTCCCTGATATTATCCGGGATCCCGCCCCCGTTGTCGCTTACTGTAATTTCAACCCCTTCTTTGGTCTTTTGCGTTTTTACAGAAACAGTAGGGGTATAATCTTTCTTTTCTTTTTGTTTGCGTTCATCAACGGCATGGAACGCATTGGTATAGAGGTTTAACAGCACCCGCCCGATATCCTGGGGAATCACATTTACTTTTTTTACGGCAGGGTCGAAGTCCGTTTCCAGGGTGGCATTAAAGGATTTGTCTTTGGCCCTGAGGCCGTGGTAGGCCAGGCGCAGGTATTCGTCTGCCAGGGCGTTGAGGTTGGTAGGTTCCTTTTTGCCGTCCCCGCTGCGGCTGTGCTGCAACATGCCTTTGACGATGTTGTCAGCCCGCTGTCCGTGGTGGTTGATTTTTTCAAGGTTTTGTTTCAGGTCTTCAGCAATGGCTTCTACTTCCTTAAAATCTTTTGCAGCTATCTCTGCCTTCATCTCGTCGATGAGTTCCCGGCTCACTTCGGAGAAATTATTGACAAAGTTCAGGGGGTTCTTGATCTCGTGGGCAATCCCGGCGGTGAGCTCGCCCAAAGAGGCCATTTTTTCGGATTGTATGAGTTGGGTTTGGGTATCTTTTAAATGGCGCAGGGACGCATTCAAGGATTTCGTGCGTTCCTTTACCTGTTTTTCCAGGTTTTTTTTCTGCCCTTCCAGGATAGTTTCTTTTTCTTCTGAGAGTCTCTGAACCCGTTCCAGATTAAGACGTAGTTCCTGGCTGCGTTTTCCAAAGGCATAACCCAGGTAGATGGCAATGCACATAGGCAAAACCACGAAGCCCAAGGGGTAGTAATTTCGAAAATCCTGCTCTTCAAAAATATCCAGTATATCAATAAAAATTATCGCCATGAAAATAATGTGCAGAACACCTGATGCCAAGAATATTAGTGCTCCTACTCTGTGAGTTTTTAAAGATAAAATACTGATTCGGATGGTTTCAAAAATGACAAGCCCGCCGAAAATGGGGAGCAGGACATCCAGTCCGAAGAGAATAAACCCCATGATACATCCACCACCCAATAGGGTTACGCCCCAAAAAAATCTACCAAGGGGCCTTTCGAAGATTCGATATATGCAATAGAGAAAAAGCAAGAAATAGAGGATCGCTAAGATTCCAACCGCCAGGTTGCTGTAATACCCGGAGCCTATACTTTCGAGGTTCATTATATTGGCGACCATGAAAAAGCAGAAGAGCAGGCCGCAGAGGGCGAAATAACCATTTAATCGTTCTGTTGGAAAAAACAGGAAGTACAACAGGAATAGGACGAACATAAAGATGGCAATACCCGACACCAAATACATCGCGTTGGTCCAATATTCTTTTTGGGCGTCTCCATAAGTTAGCTTGAATTCCTTGGGATTAATATGGGAAAATGGAATTACTCTCAGAAATGCCCCTGATAAACGTGGGTTGGCCAAAACGGGCCCCGGAGGTTTGAGATTCATAAAGCGTATCGCCAGAGTATGCTCGTCATAAGGACTTAATGGCAGGGGAAACATTTCTTTGGTCCAGGGATTGTGGGCTTCAGCCTTATTGGGGTCCTGGTTTATGGTTCCAAAACTGTAGAGGAGTTTTCCGTCGAGGAATATTTCCATGGCACCGGTTTGAAATACCCTCAGGAGTAGGATATCATTCAGGTTACGGCCTAATTTGAGGTATTTTCGGTACCAGACGATCTCGTTAATCCCCAGGGTCTCGACGGAATCCAGTATTACCAGATTTGAGGTCCGGGTAAAGCTTTTCCAGGAGCTGTCATCGAACTCGGGTTGGGCCCAGTCCGGGTTATCCCCTTTCTGAAATCGCCAATCACTGCCTAGCCAAAGCCAGCGTCCGGAATATTCTATACTGTCCAGGGCCGAATAAATCCGGTCCTGGCCCATAAGGCTCAGGGGAAGTAAAGCTAGAAGAACAAGTATTTTTCTCATGTGGCAAGCTGGTTTTTTATAGGCAATATGATGGTAAAGCAGCTGCCTTTGCCAGCTTTGCTTTCAACTTCCAGGGTCCCCCCATGCCCCTTGGTAACAATATCATAACTCATGGAAAGCCCCAGCCCGGTGCCTTCTCCTGTGGGCTTGGTGGTAAAGAAGGGCTGAAAGATCTTTTCCCTGATATTATCCGGGATCCCGTCCCCGTTGTCACTTACTGTAATTTCAACCCCTTCTTTGGTCTTTTGCGTTTTTACAGAAACAGTAGGGGTATAATCTTTCTTTTCTTTTTGTTTGCGTTCATCAACGGCATGGAACGCATTGGTATAGAGGTTTAACAGCACCCTGCCGATATCCTGGGGAACCAAATTTACCTTCTTTACGGCCGGGTCGAAGTCGGTTTCCAGGGTGGCGTTAAAGGATTTATCCTTGGCCCTAAGGCCGTGGTAGGCCAGGCGCAGGTATTCATCTGCCAGCGCATTGAGGTTGGTAGGTTCTTTCGCGCTGTTTCCGCTACGACTATGCTGAAGCATTCCCTTGACGATACCATCCGCCCTTTTGCCATGGTGGCTGATTTTCTGCAGATTCTGGACTATGTCCTGCAAAAGCGCCTTTGATTCTTCAAGGTCCCCTTTTTCCAATTCTTCCAATAGCTCTTCCAGGAGCTCCTCGCTTACTTCGGAGAAGTTATTGACAAAATTCAGGGGGTTTTGGATTTCGTGGGCAATTCCTGCAGTAAGCTCACCAAGGGAAGCCATCTTTTCGGCATGAACCAGTTGCTGTTGGGTGGCCTGCAGGTTAGAAAAGGCCTCTTCCGCCTTTTGTTTAGCCATCTTAAGCTGCTGCAGGTCTTTTCGGGCCTGAGTCAGGTCTTTGAAACGGGAATAGGCCAGCGAAAAAACAGATGCGGTACGCTGTAGCAGGCGCCAGTTCTCTTCAGATAATGCAGCAGGCGAGGCTGCCCCAATAGCCCCGTGTGAGAACTTGTACAGGTGGTAGGTGCGATCGGGTATTTCGGCTCCATAGTACCCTTTTAGAGGTTTGGACTGTTTTTCACAATAGGCAATCCATTCTTTTCGGTCTGGCCCCTTCATCGCGATAGAGGTTTTCTCTTCCTCCGATGTATAGAATTCCAGCATTTGCCGGCCTACCCTTGTGGCTTTGAGGTCCAGTCCAAATTGGTCGCTTACCAGTTTATTTTGATCGGTTCGGATATCCTTTATGGCATACCAGCACTCGGCCTTGTTGGATTCCGTATCGTAAATAAAGATACTGGAAGTCTCCAGTTCCGCCACCCCCAATAGTCCCATCTCGGAGCGAAGTACTTCGGCAACATTGGTGAGTTCTTCAGGCTCCTGCATGGCCAGCGCACGCGCCCGAACGCGCTCCAGGGCCGTTTCGATCTTGGATTCCCGCGCCTGGGCTTCTATGTTTTTCAGGTCCATGAATCGGGTATAGGTTTGTTCGAATACCGCCGTAAACCGTTTAAATATGTCATGTGCCTCTGGCACCGGTTCGTAGGTTATAAAAAGGAGGAACCCATGGGTAAATTTTGAGAGGTGGTTGATCTGGTAGGTGGGAAGGTCCAGGCCTAATCGTTCTATCTCCTCGAAGGTAGGCTGCAGATCCGGAAAGGATTTCATAAAGTTGTAGTGCGCAACAAGTGCCTCCCCTTCCAGTTCCTGAATCATGAAATCCTCATCACTCCTTGCAAATTCCCCAAATTGGTCGAATGAACGTTCTCCCTGGAGCCTTAGTTTAAAAGGTGTTTGCAACGTCCCTTCGCTACTCATGATGCAAGTAGCTGATTTTTTGTCCTCCGCCAGGATATTGTAGCCACAGCTCCAGGCCGCGATACCCAGGGCCTGTACCTCCAGGAAAAGCACATTGGCCGCTTCTGGCAGTTCGTCACTGTGCTGCATGGCCATGGTGCGGGAGCGCACCTTCTCCAGGGCATTCTCGATTTGGGCTTCCCGGGCCTGTGCCTCCGCTTTTTTAAGATCGAGGAATCGGGCATAAGTCTGTTCAAAAACCCGGGTAAACCTGGCCAGTAAAACTTCTTCTTGTTCCGTCAACACAGACGGGCATACCAGGTGCAGGTATCCATGGGAAAAGTTAAAACAATAAAATACGGTTGGGTCCGGAAACTGGCTGCGTACCATTTCCTCAGCTGCTTTGGAATTAAAGGTGGTTATTGCAAATTCCAGATGGCTGTTTCGCACCTCACCCGCCACGGTTTGGTGAAAGATGGTTTGTTGTCGTTTCCAGGCCGCATAGCGCTCATCAAAAGTAGCATCCCCGTTTAAGGGCAGGTAAAACAAATCCATGGTATCCCCGCCCGGGGAGGTGACCCAGGTAAATTGCCTTTTGGCCTCCTCATTTACTTCCACATATCCGCAGGTTACAAAATTGGTAACCCCAAGTGCGATAAGCTCTTTATATAAAAGGACGGCGACCTCTTTGAGTTCCTCTCCTTTCTGCATGGCCATCGTCCGGGTCCTGACTTTTTCAAGGGCCGTTTCTATTTGGGCCTCCCGGGCCTGTGCTTCTGCCTTTTTAAGGTCAAGGAAGCGGGTATAGGTTTGTTCAATAATCTGTACAAAGCGACGGTAGGTTGGATAATTCCCACTATCTATAGCTTTTACATCTACAATCTCAAGCAAGCCATATTTAAATGTGAAATAGGAAAAGAATATGTCTTTGGGTTTTCTCCATTCCTCCTTGACATCTTCAGGCAAGATGTGATTATAGGCTGTATCATTCAGCATAAAGTTGGTGTAGTCTTCCTTTTCTTTACCCAAAAGGCTGATTTCAAATTGGGATGTCCCGGACCGCCATAAATCCCAGGTCTTTTTTACAATTTTATGGGTTAAGGGCACATCGCAGTAAAAAGGCAAATTCGACAGGTTTACTTCGGCATACCAATAACGCATGACCCGGGCCTCTTCGTTGCAAATAATTATTGAACAGCCCCAATCGTTAAAACCAAGGATCTGAATTTGTTTATATAAAAGCGCGACTACTTCCGAAAGTTCATCGCTGTGATGCATGGCCATTGTCCGTGCTCTCACGCGCTCCAAAGCCGCTTCAATCCGGGCTTCCCGGGCCTGTGACTCGGCTTTTTTGAGGTCTTGGAAGCGGGTGTAGGTCTGATCAAAAACATTTGCAAAACGCCTTAATAATAATGCAGATTCTTCCCTTATCTCCCGGTCCGACATTAACTCAAGATACCCCATAGCGAAAACGGCGCAATGAAAGAAAGTTGGATCCGGCATATTTTTTAGAACCCGATCCTCTAATTCTGTTCGCTGGAATACGGGATAAACAAATTCATTATGATTCTTAAGCCTTGATCCACCGACCTTTACCGTGAAAAACGTCTCCCCCGAATGCCAATTATCATAAAGCTCCTGGAGGATTTGATCCCCAAGAAGCGGCAGTATGGATTTTTCAAGGTATTCGGATTCCGTTCGGGCACCCCATACAATTTGCTGGTTATTGGGCTCGTCAAAGATGACTATGGAAGCATCCGAAAACTCACTGACCTCCAAATTCGTCAATTCGATATGAAGGACCGTAGCAACTTCCGCAAGTTCCTCGCTTTTATGCATGGCCATGGTTCTGCTCCTGACCCGTTCCAGGGCCGTTTCTATTTGGGCCTCCCGGGCCTGTGCTTCGGCTTTTTTCAGGTCGAGGAAGCGCGTATAGGACTGCTGGAAGACCTTTCCAAAACGCATCAAAATCTCATTCTCATGTTCCGAGTAGGGGGCAGCTTTAAAATTTTCTATATACAGGCCCACGGTATCCAGAAGGACAGTTGATATGGCCAGGCCAGGTACTTTATAATAGTGAGCCCGAACTTCTTTCGGAATTTCCGGCAGGTGTTCAAAAAGGTCTTTGTAGAACTGGTTTTTCTCCTCAAAGGAAAGGAGGTTGGTAAACAGGCTTTCCCCTGATTTTCGGGCTTTTAAAAAACTATTCCAGTGCGGGGAGTCAAAATAGGGAAAGGTTATTTCCGGAACTATTGCATTTTGGTCTGCCAGCCAGATATGCATATCATCCCGCGTCTTGTAGTCCAGGATAAACCCTGTGTGGTCTACATTCAATCCCAGGGATACAAACTGTTCAAAGATAAGCTTGATAACCCCCTCTAATTCCTCGCTTTGGTGCATGGCCATGGTTTGTGCCCGGACCCGCTCCAGGGCCAGTTCTATTTCGGCCTCTCGCTTCTGCCTTTCCGATTCCTTGAGATCCTCAAAACGACGGTAAGCCAGGTCAAACACCGCAGCAAAACGGACCAGGGTTTCGATGGATTCTTCAGGCGGGTTGGGGACTACCCCGGGAAGGCTAAAACCAATTTCCCCATGGGTTGTGCGAGCCATTACAAAGGTCAGCCCCCCGATGTGCCGAATATCATCCGCTGAAGGGGCCTGAGGGTCTATTTGCTGAAAATCCCCAAGGGAGACCATTTTATCTACATAGGCCACAGCCTCCTCCGCATCCATGGCGTAAACCACCGTAGCGGTTTGGCTTTTCTCCCAATTGGCGAGCAGTTTAATATCACCATGCATATGCCTGGGCAGTTTCATGACCATACCTATCCTTGTGCCATCTCCGGAGGTCATGGCTTTCTCATAGTGCTCAGGCAGCCAGCGCATGTGCCAGAAATAATGTGCCTCATGCCCTAATTTGAAAAACTCTGAACGCATGGTAACCACAATGTCCAGCAATTCGGAAGATTCCTGCATGGCCGTAACCTGGGCCCGTATACGTTCCAGAGACAATTCTATCTGAGCTTCCCGGGCCTGTTCTTCAGCTTTTTTGAGGTCCAGGAAGCGGGTATAGGTTTGTTCAAAAACACCTGCAAAACGCCTGAAAATATCATGGGCTTCGGGAACGGATTCTCTGGTAACAAACAGCAGGTAGCCATACTTGAAATACGCGACATGGTCAATCTGATATTCGGGAAAAGAGCCATTGGTCTCCTTGAGTTGTCGTAATACTTCGCCCACCACAGGCAGGGTGCTCATAAACTCGTAGTGGGCAACGCACTGCTCCCCGGAAAATTCTTTTACAACAAGGGTTTCGCCCTTTTGGCCGGCCTCGTAATACTCCTTGAAAATTCCTTCCCTGGGAACGGTATAGGTGGGCAAGAGCCCGGCTTCATTGCCGAACCATTCTATTGAATCCTTCTCCCGGTAGATACTAAAGGCGCAGCCCCAGGTTTTAATACCCAGTACCCGGACCTGCTCGTCCAGCAGGTGGGAAGCCTCCGCCAGTTCATCGCTGTGCTGCATGGCCATGGTGCGGGCCCTTACCCGCTCCAGAGCTGTTTCAACTTCCAGTTCCCGTGTCCTTTCCCTGATCTTTGCTTCCAGTTCTTCATTCTTTTTGCGCAGTCCCTGATCCGGAAAGGCTTCGTCCTCTGCAATATCCGAATCCGGAGAGGAGCCATGAAAATGGGTTACCTGCCATTTTCCTTCTACTTTTTCAAGCAAGGTCGAAACCCGTACGAGTAATTCGTGGTCGTTTTCCGGAAAATAGAGGTGGAATTCTTCGAGGATCAAATAAATAGCTCCGTTGGCAAACAGACGTTCCCTGCGGGAAGTTCGGGTATACTTGAGGCCCTGTTCTTTGAGTTGCTCTGCCTGCATCTCGGCCATTTTCTTCACGTCTTCACGCGTCCTGAAAATTTCGTGTGCAGCCGAGCCATACCCCATAAAATCCGGATGGACTATGTCCGTCAGGTCTTCCACGGGCTTAAAATCCAGCAAGACGGCAATCAACCGCTCATAAATGGAATGTCCGTCAAATTTTTCCACTTTTTTATTCTTCATGACAAGGGCAGGTTGATTGTAAACTTCGTAAAAGCATTTTCTTCAGACTCTACCGCAATATCCCCTCCATGTGCCTTTACGATGTCATAACTCAGGGAAAGCCCGAGCCCGGTTCCCTGCCCGGTGGGCTTGGTGGTAAAAAAGGGCTGGAAGATTTTATCCCTTATCGCTTCAGGAATTCCCTTTCCGTTATCCATTACGGTAATTTCCACGCCCAGTGATGTTCTCCGGGTCTTGACAATCACTCTGGGTTCAAAGCCGGAGGGTGCGTCCTGCTTTTTGTCACTTACAGCCTGGTAGGCATTCGTAAACAGGTTAAGCAGTACCCGTCCGATTTCCTGAGGAACAACATTCACTTTTGGCAGTTTGGGGTCAAGGTCGGTTTCCATGGCCGCGTTGAAAGATTTGTCCCGTGCCCTTAGCCCATGGTAGGCCAGGCGGAGGTATTCGTTGGCCAGGGCGTTGAGGTCTGTGGGTTCTTTCTTGCCGTCGCTGCTTCGGCTGTGCAGAAGCATGGATCTTACAATACCATCCGCACGCTGGCCGTGACCGACAATTTTTTCGAGGTTTTGTGTGAGGTCCTTGGCGATTTCCCCGGCTTCTTTCAGGTTGCCCTCTTTTATTTCCTGTTGCATCTCCTCCAGCAGTTCCATGCTGACTTCTGAAAAATTATTGACAAAATTCAGCGGGTTTTTTATTTCGTGGGCAATGCCTGCGGTGAGTTCCCCCAGGCTGGCCATTTTTTCGGATTGGATCAACTGGTTTTGGGTCTGCTTTAATTCGGAATAGGCTTTTTCGATTTCCCGTGCATGGGCCAGTTCCCTGTCTTTAATTTTTTCCCTTTCCTGCCGTAAAACTTTTGCTTTTTGAAAGCGATGGGTGGCCCATACTGCCAGAGCAAATAACAAACCATAAATGCAGTATGCCCACCAGGTAAACCACCAGGGAGGCCTTACTTTAAATGAAAGCGAGTTTGCCAAGGTCTCGCCATAAATATCAATTACCTTAAAAGTAAAGTTGTAATCCCCGGGTTTTAATTTAAAGTATGATATTTTTTCTTCTTTTCTAGCCTCTCGCCATTGCTCATCATAGTTTTCCAATTTGTATTGAAAAGTGGTATTTCTGAAGCCCGTATCAAAGTTTACATAGCCAAGTGTCAGTATAATATTGTTCTGATTATGACTGAAAATGAGTTGATTTTCTTGTGCCCTTTCTGAAATGGGCATTAACTTCCCATCCATTCTAAAACTGGAAATAAAGGGCTTTTTATCAACATCCTTGCTTTTCTCCAGTTCTTCAGGGCGAAATTTTATATAACCCGGTCCATCCTTTCCCATGTATAGGTTTCCATTGGAAGATTTGTAAATGGTGGAGGTGTTGGGAAACGGTACACCCCAAATTTCACTTAGCATGAATGCTTTATTTGAAACCAGGTCATATTTTATAAGGCCTTTCAGGTTTGACAGCCAAAGGATTGAATCTCTTGTTCTTGAAATTCCAAAGATCTGAGTATCTTCATTTAGAAGTCCTGTTTGATCTTTGACCAAACTGAAGCGATCCTTTATACGATCATATTTATGAAGTCCGCCCTGATTGTTCCCTATATAAAGGTGATTATATTCATCCTCATATATTGTGTTTACCCAATCCAGTGAATCTTTCCTTACCGGATAATCTACAACTTCATTTGTGCTTAAATCTAATCGTTTCAGACCATCGTCCCTGAAACTTAACCAAATGACGTTTTTAGAATCGATGAATATTTTGGTGCAATTGGGGTTCGAAATAGTTCTATTTTGGGTGCTTAAAGGAATTTCGGTAAATTTTTCTTGCTTTTTATGAAATAAATAAAGCCCGTTTCTTGCACCAACAATAAGGCTGTCTGCACTAATAAATTCCAAGGTGTTTAATTGGTTGCCCTGTCCCGGAGACGCTTTTTCATCAATGAAAAATGATTTTAATAAGTTGGTTTCAGGGCTATAACAGAACAAGCCTCTATTACTTGAAATCCAGAAATTACCTGTTTCATCTTTGACGATATCAGATAATATTGCCTGGTTGGAATCATTGAATTGAAATACTATTTTTTCATTCCCAAGGTTATCTGCCTGTACCAAATTATTCCCAGAGATCATATAGATATTTCCTGCATTGTCTTCTATAAAGGACTGAATGCGGCCCATACCAAGTTCCCCTTCAAATAAGCCAATCGGAGATAAATCAATTTTCATAAGGGCTCCCGCTTTATCATCTCCAGGCTCAAAAAGCCAGCCACCTACCCAGAGTAATCCGTCTTTGGTTTGAAGGTGGCTCCAAAAGTGATTCCAAGGAAGCTTTTGGACTCCTTTTTCTGAAGGGCCGAAATGACTAACGGTCTTGTTTAAGGGATCATATCGGTTAATACCGTTACCTATTGTGCCGATCCATATAAACCCTTTAATATCCTCAACAATAAAACGAATATGATCTGCTCCATAGTGAAGTTCTTTCAGGGGAGGGCGACTCAACTTTTCAGGATTGCGCGGGTCATAGGGATATCGCGTAAAGTCTCCGGTTTGCCTGTCCATTATGTGTAAACCATCTTCAGCCGTACCCACCCAGAAATTACCCTTACTGTCTTCAAGTATAGCGGTCACTCGGTTGTCCACAAGACTGTTTGGATCAGGAGAATTGGAATATCTCTTTACTTTTTTGGTCTTAATATCAATTTGATACAAACCACCTTCTGACATGTTTCCAAAATAAAATGGATTTCCAACCCCAGCCCATAAGGTTCCTGAACGATCTACATACAATACCCTGACCTCTCCTGAGCTCAGTATTTTTTCATCAGCGCTATTGCCGAATACGTTTTGAAATTGATTTGTTTTCGTATCGAAATAATCAAGACCTTCCAGCGTACCAATCCATAAACCGCCATCATGGTCCTGAACAATCGATTTTATGGCGTTTGATGCGACGCTCCCGGGGTCTCCTTTCTTATGTTGAAAATAAGTATGAGTTTCGGTAACAGGGTCAAATCGAATCAAACCTCTATCTTTACTCCCTATCCAGATAATGCCATCTCTGTCTGTGTAAATACACTCTAAATTAATCGAGTTGATATCGTCTTTTTCAACTGAGATGTGAGAGTAATCAATAAAGTTTTCCCCATCGTATTTCATAAGCCCCTCGCTGGTCATCCATATATTTCCTTGATGATCCTGCGTCATGCCTGAAATTGTGGATAGTTTGTGTAATGGGGGGAATTTTACGCTGCTAATTTTCAGATCCTGTGATCGGATGTTAAAAATGATTAGGAGAAATAAATACAGAATATAGCGGTTCTTTTTTTTCATGATCATCTCATTTTCTGAATAGGAAGTAAAACGATCATGGCTGTCCCCCATCCCCGGACTTTTTCTGCCTTTAAATCCCCCCCATGTCCTTTGGTTACCATATCATAACTCAGCGAAAGCCCGGGTCCGGTACCCTGCCCTGTGGGCATGGTGGTAAAAAACGGCTGGAAGTGGGTAAACTTTCCGGTTTTGGGGTACAATCGGTCTACACTCTTATTGGTCCCCACCCATACAAGACCGTCCCTGTCTACCATTACGACGCTGACCGTATTATCAATCAGGCTTGCTGGATCATTCGGATCATTAACATAATGGGTAAACGTCTGGGTTTTCGGATCGAAACAATCCAGCCCGCTGTCATTATACCCGATCCATATCACCCCGTTCTGTTCGCTTGCCAGGCATTTGGGATAATACCCCCCGATGCCATCTGGTTTACCGGGATCAAAGGCGAACTCCTCAATGGTACTTCCATCGTACCGGAGCAGGCTGCGGTTGGTTTGGTCTGAAAACCATAAATAGCCGTATGAATCCTGTGTGATGGCATTTATCTTGCCCAGTTTTACCTCATCAACTCGTGTAATCAATTTGAAGTTGACCCCCAGATTTTGTCCGCTGAGTTGCGCAACGCAAAAAACCGTCAGCAAGAAACCAAAACAACAATAAATGGTATGAAACTCTGGGTTTCTCATGTTTTTTTCTAGTTGGCCGTTATTGGTATTTCCATTATAAACTCTGTTCCTTCTCCTGCAATTGAATTAAAATAGAGGTTTCCGCCATGACCCTTGGTGACAATGTCAAAACTCATACTGAGGCCCAACCCGGTTCCCTGCCCTGTGGGCTTGGTGGTAAAAAAGGGCTGGAAGATTTTTTCCCTTGCTTCTTCAGGGATACCGTTTCCATTATCACGTATTGAAATAAGGATGTGTTCCCCGTTGCTTTGGGTTTTAACACTTACAGTGGGCTTAAAGCTGCTTTTGGCGGAATCTTTCAAATGGTGTTGCTTTTCGTTTACTGCGTAAAAGGCATTGGTCAGCAGGTTTAACAGTACCCTCCCGATATCCTGAGGAATCAGTTCCACCTTTTTGATACCCTCCTCGAAGGCCGTCTCAATGGTGGCATTAAAGGATTTGTCTTTGGCCCTTAGACCGTGATAGGCCAGGCGTACGTATTCATCTGCCAGGACGTTGATGTCAGTGGGTTCTTTTTTACCGTCCCCGCTGCGACTGTGTTGTAGCATCCCCCTTACGATACCATCTGCCCGCTGCCCGTGGTGTACTATTTTTTCCAGGTTCTGGATGAGGTCTGCGGTAATGGCCTTTACCTCCTCCATATCGCCACGGGCCAGTTCTTCCTGTAACTCTTCCAGCAGTTCTTTGCTTACCTCCGAAAAATTATTGACGAAATTCAGGGGGTTTTTGATCTCATGGGCAATACCTGCTGTGAGTTCCCCCAGGCTGGCCATTTTTTCAGACTGTACCAGCTGGTTTTGAGTAGCTTTCAGGTCGGCCAGGGTTTTTTCCAGTTGCCTGAAATCATCGTAGCGCGCATAGGCTACCGAAAATGCATTGGCAAGGGATTGGACCAGCTCAATTTGATCGGTATCCAGATGAACCTGACTGCCTACATAGAGCATCCCCTGGTTAAAAGGCAGCATGTGGAGCACCAGGTTTTCGGGGGCATTTTTGCCAGACTGGTAGCGTTCCTGGTCATCGACCAACCCGTGCTCAATAAGCTGTCGTGAAAAATCCAGGAAGCCCTGCCGGTCCCATACAGTGCGGAATACCTCCTGCATCTGCCAGCTTTTCACCATTTCGTCAAACACAGGAATAACTCCGAACCCGATTTGCCAGGCAGCCAGGGATTCGCCTTCGGGGTTCGAAAGGAATGAAAGGATTTTTTTTTCTTTTTCATTGACGATAAAGACCCCGCAACGGAAAAACGGCACGCCCAGGGTGGTTAGTTCGTTCCAGACAAGAGGGGTTATGCGTTTTAAGTCTGCTGCCGAACGCATGCTGGAGATCTCCCCCCGAATCCGTTCAATAGAGGCCTGTTTAAGGGCCTCCCCGGCGCGTTCCTCTGCTTTTTGTAAATCCAGGTAACGGGTGTAGGTTTGCCCGAAGACGGTTGCAAAGCGTTCCAGGATACGGATGATTTCGTCTGGCAGAGGAGATTCCGTAAAGGTGAATAAAAACCCGTCTGCGAAAGGAATACTACGGTGATTCACGATTTTTGGAAGCTTGTCCAGATCGAATTCCGCAGGATAGTCGGGTGCCTCAGTGAGGTTGCGGAAATAATCTTTTAGGTCTTCTCCCTCAAGTTTATAGGTGAAAAAAGGATCTGCCTGATCCCAGGCACGTTTCGCTCCCACCAGCAAGGGATGCGTTGTCATATCCAGCGAGCCCTTGTGCAGAATGGTTTTGGAAGTCTCCGGGATGGATGCCGTCCAGACTTCCATGAGATCAGACTGGCTCAGGATGCCGATGCCTGCCCGCATGGATTTGTCTAATCCCAGCCCCAGCAGCTCTTCAAAAAAGGTGATAACCGTATTGGCAATGTCATCGGTGTTGTGCATGGCCATGGTCTTGGCCCGAATACGCTCCAGGGCCGCTTCAATCTGGGATTCCCTTGCTTGTTGCTCAGCTCTCTCCAAATCCAGGAATCTGGTATAGGCCTGTTCAAAAACCCTGCCCATACGCCTTAAAACATCGTTGTCCTGGTCTGAGAATGGCTTTCCGTGGTGATTGATGATAAAGATGCTGGTGTGTTTGAAGACGGCACAGGAACGGGTGTATCCGCCGGGTCTGCCCAGGATTTCATTTTTTTGGGGGGTTGGTGTTTTATTATAGGGAGGGTTTTTGAAAAGCTCCTCAAAAAAAGCCTTTTTCTCTTTTTGGGTAAAAGATTCCGTGAAAAAACCAGGCCCTTTCTTTATTCCTTTTAGTATTTCCGTGTAAATGGGCATATCTAAAAAAGGAATGTGTACTCTTTCAATATAATGGGCAGCACCGCCGGCGCCCCAACACAGGAGCTCCCTATCAATGTCTTCGTTTACTGTAATGAAGGCCCCTCCGCTAATATCCAGTTGCAGATTGAGGAATTGATCGTAAACGGTTTTGATCACCTCCTGCAATTCGGAACTGTTGTGCATGGCCAGTGAACGTCCCCTTACCTTTTCAAGGGATGATTCAATCTGAGCCTCTCTGGCCTGGGCTTCGGCGCGTTTGATATCCAAAAAGCGCGTATAGGATTGTTCAAAGACCTTTCCGAACCGCATCAGGATTTCATTCTCTTGGTCAGTGAATGCTTTCTTACTGTATCGGAAAAACTGTATAAAGGAATTTTGATTGAGAATAGTGGTCCTGGATATCCCCGGGCTGTCATAAATAAAATCTTGCCGGGCTTTGGGCACATCCAAATGATTCGATTTATTGAAATAATGGTTAAAAAGCAGGTCCTTCTGTGCTTTTGTAAGCTGATCTGAGAACACCCTTAAATTCTTCTTTCTGGCACTACGTATTCTGTCAAAGGCAGCACTGCGGAGATAGGGTACATAAACCTTTTCGGTCTTCTGGTAAACTTCCGGACTGTTTGAGGAGATTGCCAGCCAGATATACCAGTCTTTTGTATTTTCCTTTACCTCATTAATCATGGCAGCATCCATATGGATGCCCAATTCCCCAAGTTGCTCGCAGAGTTTGGTAATCACTTCATATAACTGACTACTGTGGTGCATGGCCATAGATCGGGCCCGTACCCGTTCCAGGGCCGCTTCGATCTGGGCTTCCCGTGCTTGTTTTTCGGCTTTTTGAAGATCGTGAAAGCGGGTGTAAGCCTGGTTAAATACCCTGGCAAAGCGTGTAAATAGTTTTTCGTCCTCATACTCCTCAGTAGTAATGATTAGCAGATAACCTTGGGAAAAGTAAGCTGCATGCCACTTTTGCCATTTTGGGAATGAGTGGTGGGCCTCTAGCATGGATTCGAAGATCGGACGCGTTTTTGGAAGGGATAACCAGTACTTGTAGTGGGTTTCCAGTTCGGTTCCCCCGGCAAAGGTGGCGAACTGCTCCAACCCCTTTTGCCAGCCCTCGTACAGCTTTCTATGAGCTGGATCTTCTGTATGAGGCATGGATACCGGAGGCACTACTCCGTGCTCATTGGCAAACCAAACCTCGTCATCTGTTGAATTAGGTTTGCAGATTACAACCCCACACCCCCATAAGTGTTCCGTCAAAGTGCCACCCAGGCCCCGAAGTTGCTTGAATAACACATCGGCCACATCCACTAATTCAGAACTTTTATGCATGGCCATGGTCTGGGCGCGTACCCGTTCCAGGGCTGCTTCAATCTGCGCCTCCCGGGCCCGTTCTTCAGCGTTTTGTAAATCCAGGAAACGCTGGTAAACTACGCCAAATTCACTGGCAAAACGGCCCACAATAACCTTTTCCTCTTCGGTGGCAGGACGTGTATGGTTCATGCCAATATATCCAAAGCGACAATGTCCCTGTGTGGTAAACAGGCCATCGGGGAAATCGGACGGATATATTTTATGCCCTTCCGGAAGCGCAGTCATTACTACATCCATGATCTCCCAGACAGCCGGGAGTATTTCGGGTGGATATTCGATGCAATCTATGGTGTGGTCACCTCCTTTTTTCCAGTTTTCAAAGGAGGCCTTCCAGCTTTCCACCGCTTCAATATCGATGATCTGTTCGGCCAGGACCTTATTGCCGGGGCTGGTTGTGATCCGCAGGCTGAAGGTTTCGTTTTCTTCGTCAAAGAGGGTCAGGTGGGTTAGTGCGGGGTTGATTCCCAGAAAATCAAATTGTTCAAACAGCACACACAGTACATCCCCCAATTCTTCTGTTCCCTGCATGGCCATGGCCTTAGCACGGACGCGTTCCAAAGCCAGCTGGATTTCGGCCTCCCTTGCCTGAATCTCAGCCTTCTGAAGGTCCAGAAATCGGGTATAGGTTTGTTCAAACACATTGGCAAAGCGTTCAATTATTTCAAGGGATTCCTGCGCAGGGGGCTCATTGGTGGTGATCCCGATACAGCCTTGCGCAAAGAATACTGAATTGATATATCGGTGTTCTTTTAATTGCGTTTTATCAAATGGGATTCCAACTTCCCGATGCATGTAGCTTATCCATTGCTCCAGCTTCTTTCCGTGCAAATGCTGAACGATATATGGCTTTTTTCCCCAGGCTTCGTAAACTTCCTTTACCACCGGTGACTGGTCTACATGAAAGTTAAATTGCTTGTTTACCTCGTGGCCTTTCTGATCGGTAACCCATATTTCAAATTGCTTCTTTTCCGGGTCGCCAATTGCGATGTTAAATCGCTCCGGTGTATATATCAGCTGGCTGATCTGTTCGAACAAAACGGCCGCCACTTCGCCCAGTTCACTACTATTGTGCATCGCCATGGTTCGTGCCCGAACCCGTTCCAAAGCAGCTTCAATTTGAGATTCGCGGGCCTGTGTTTCGGCCTTCTGCAGGTCCATAAAGCGGATATAGGCTTGCTCAAAAACCCCGGCGAACCGTTTCAGGATCTCTGCATCCTGTTCGGTATATGGTTGGTCATTATAGCGCACTATCTGTATCCCGGAATTTTTTTTAGGGGCGATCAGGGTGGTGAATGCGTCTGAAGACACCATCTTTTTTTTGAGCGCTTTCGGAAATTCCCCATGGGTGAGCAAGCGATCTATGTATTCCTTTTTGACCTGCCCCGAATAGGTTCTTGCGAACAATTCCGGCCGGTCTCTGAGCATCTTATTGTAATCGCGCTGTACTTTGGTTTCTTCGTTATAGGGAATGCGCAGGGCCTGACCCATTGGTGCCCCGCCTACCCATACATCGTAATCCTGCTTTGCTTCAATGGCCCCGCTCATCCCAACAGCATCCATTTCAAGCCCCAGCGCACTTAGCTGTTCGTAAATCGCATTGGCCACCAGCTGCATTTCACTGGTGCTGTGCATGGCCAGGGACTGGGACCTTACTTTTTCAAGGCATGCTTCAATTCGTGCTTCCCGGGCCTGCTGCTCTGCTTTTTGGATGTCCAGAAAACGCGTATAAGTCTGTTCAAAGACTTTTGCAAATCGTTGCATGATGGCTTTATCCTCTTCTGTAGGTTCTTCTACCGTAGTTTTGCTAAGGAAACCATAGTTGTGACGCGCCTCGAGGAATTCCAGTCGATTATTCTTGAGCTTTTTCTGGGATTTGGTAAAGTAATTTGAATCGGTTATCTGATCGCAAGCCTCCATAAATTGATCCACTTCCGTCATTGTTTTAAGCGACGTATAGGAGAAAGTAGCGCCCGATTTCCAGGATTTAATGGCAGTTTCTTCAAATGGGGCGGTGGGCATCTTAAAATGGGTGGGTTCCTCGTAAATACCGTCTAATGGCGAGAACCAGACATCTAAATAACCCTCCTCCAAATGGAAAATGTTTATCCAGGCCTGCTCGAAAGGGATATTCAGCTGCTTTAACTCTTCAAAGAGCACCTGTACCACTGATGCGATATCCGCTGTTCTATGCATGGCCATGGAGGCAGCCCGGACCCTTTCCAACGAAGCTTCGATTTGGGCTTCCCGGGCCTGGGCTTCCGCCTTCTGGATATCTAAAAAACGCTGGTATACCCTGCCAAATTCAGTGGCAAAACGAGTGAGTATTTCAATTTCTTCCTCTGTGGGTTTAAGTGTGTGGGTATACCCGATATACCCGAATTTGCAGTGCCCCTGCACGCTGTAGCCTCCTTCCGGGAAATGCTCGGCTGTCAGACGTTCTTCCTCGGGCATGGCAGAAAAGGTCTCCTGCATAAGGCTGAACAGCTGACGGGCGTCCTCCTGTGAATAAAAGAGTATTTCTACATCCTCAGAGTCCCCCCGCTTCCATTTTTCATATAACTCCTGCCAGATTTGCATCCCCGCTATAGCTACTTCCTGCTGAGCCTGAATCCGATGCCCTGAAGTCCCTGTAGACTGGTAGGTGAAGGTATTTTTATCGGGGTTCCAGAGGGTCAGCCATACGGTGAGGGGTTTTATACCCAAAAGATCAAATTGCTGGAAAAGCAGGCTGAGCACATCGCTTATTTCATCCGAAGACTGCATGGCCATGGACCGGGCCCGCACGCGTTCTTGAGCTGCTTCTATTTCCAGTTCCCGCTGTTGGGAAAGCAGTTTGTTTTCATTTTCTGCGAGCAGGTTTTCAGTTTCCCTCAATTGTCCTAGCAATTCCTCCTTTTTTTCAGGGGAAATAGACCTGGAAGCGGATATTACATCCTTGAGTTTATTCAGGTTTGGATTCATGCGCATGGAGCGGTCCTAAATTTAAATCCAACGGATGTTTGCCAGTAATTCATCGGGAATGAAAATTGTGGTGGCTCACCTGAGGTGAAGCTATTCTTGCAGGAAGTTACTAAAAAACCATCGATTGAAACTTAATTTTTAATTCCTGAGGCTCATATAGTTCAGGCACCCTTTTTATATTTGCCCCTTAGCCAAGCAAATGACCAGGATATTATTATTGTCCGATACCCATGGCCACATAGATGAGCGGATACTTACCTATGCCGGGGAGGCCGATGAAATTTGGCATGCCGGGGATATCGGTTCCCTTGAAGTTACCGATGCCCTGCAGCAATTAAAAACGCTCAGGGGGGTCTATGGGAATATAGACAATGACAAAATAAGACGGGAATTTCCTTTGGATAACCGCTTCAGTTGCGAGGATGTGGCTGTCTGGATTACGCATATTGGAGGGTATCCGGGGCGCTATCAGAAAAGGGTTCGGGAGGAACTGAATATAAATGCACCAAAGCTTTTTATATGCGGACATTCACATATCCTGAAAGTGCAATATGACAAACGCTTTAATCTCTTACACATGAACCCTGGGGCCTGTGGTGTTTCCGGGTTCCACCAAATTCGCACCATGTTGCGTTTTGCGGTTGACGGCAGTGATATCAAAGACCTGGAAGTAATCGAACTCGGGAAAAGGGGGAAGGTCTGAACAGCCCGGAAGGCGAAAGAGATAAGCAGGGCTTAAGTACAACTTAAGGGGCACATAATTTTCGGGCCCCGGGGAAGCCCCCGCCCCCTGACTACAACTTACCCGTTCCCACTGTAAAAACCAATCAGTTCAGCAAATACCCGCTTCCATGAAAAAGGAAGGCCAAAGGAGGTCTGATTCATTATCTTTGCACTCCCATACCCACAGACCTATGCGGTATTTTATGGAATTTTCCTATAACGGGGCCAACTACCATGGCTGGCAGCGGCAGCCCAATGCCCTGAGCGTACAACAAGTGCTTGAAGAGCGCAGCAGTACCCTGCTGGGTGCCCCTGTAGCCCTTACAGCGGCCGGGCGTACAGATGCCGGGGTGCATGCCCGGAAAATGCTGGCGCATTTTGACCTGGAGGGACCGCCGCCCGAAGACTTTATAGCCCGGCTGAATGCCTTCCTTCCCGCTGATATTGCGGTAAAAAGCATTGTACCTGTATCCGATGAAGCCCATGCCCGTTTTGATGCGCTCAGCCGATCGTATGAATACCACCTGGTACAGGAAAAAAACCCGTTTGCACAGGAATCGGCCTGGCATGTAAACCTCCCTTTGGATTTCGATGCCATGAACCGGGCTGCAGCCAGTATGATTGCATTTAAGGATTTTAAAGCCTTTTCCAAGGCGCACTCGGATGTTAAGACCTATAACTGTGAGATTAGCCGTGCCGAATGGGTAGCCTCCGGGGAGCTGTGGATCTTCCATATTACAGCAGATCGCTTCCTTCGCAATATGGTTCGGGCCATTGTCGGCACCCTGGTGGAGGTAGGGAAAGGCCGTCTGACGGTGGCAGATGTTAAGACTATTATAAAAAGCAGGGATCGGTCTCGTGCGGGGGTTTCTGTACCTGCAAAAGGGCTATATTTGACGGAAATCGTTTATCCGGACCGGATATATCAAAGCAATGGATAAAGAAACAGGAAAAGCTTTTGACCTCTTTTTGTTCAGGCGGGTGCTGGCCTACACCAAGCCCTATATGCTTACCTTTTACGGAACGGCCCTGGCGGCGATCCTGCTGACAGGTTTTTCGGTTTGGTCCCCTCTTATTCTGCGGGATATCATAGATGATGCCATTGCGGGCAAGGACAGGGAGTTGCTCTTCAACCTTTCGCTGCTGATGCTGGCCGTTTTAGTGGGGCAGGTAGTTTGCCAATTGCTCTTTACCTACTATGCCAACTGGCTGGGGGAATCGGTTATCAAGGACATGCGGATCAACCTTTTTAAAAAGATGATCGGTTTTCGGATGCAGTATTTCAACAAGTCATCCATAGGGGTGCTGGTTACCCGTTCAGTGGCCGACCTGCAACGGATAGGGGAAATTTTTTCACAAGGTTTTTTTACCATTGTGGCTGATTTGCTCAAGATGCTGGCAGCGTCCCTGATCATGCTGATCCTCAACTGGAAACTCGCGCTTATAGTCTTTGCAATCCTTCCGGTTATCCTCTATGCCACCCGGTTGTTCCAGAAAGCGATGAAAGTGGCTTTTACGGAAGTGCGCGCCCAGGTTTCCAACCTGAACTCCTTTGTTCAGGAACGATTAACGGGGATGAAAATCGTACAATTGTTTACCCGGGAGGCCATAGAATCTGAAAAATTCAGGAAGATCAATGAAAAGCACCAGAATGCCTGGTTAAAGACAGTCTGGTACAATTCCTTCTTTTTCCCGGTTGCTGAAATAGTGACCTCCATAGCCATCGGGCTGGTAGTTTGGTACGGAGGCCTGCAGAATATCGCCAACATCGATCAGGATATAGCGGGAACTATTTTTGCCTTTATCCTTTTTATAGAAATGCTCTTCAGGCCACTGCGGCAAATTGCAGATAAATTCAATACCCTGCAGATGGGAATGGTGGCTGCCAGCAGGGTATTTAAAATCCTGGATACCGACAGCCGTATAGAAGATACCGGGACTATAGAAGTGGAGCACATGGAAGGCGCCATCTCTTTTAAAGATGTGCGTTTTGGGTATGTAGAAGATGAGGAAGTCTTACACGGGATTTCTTTTGAGGCCAAGCCCGGGGAAAAAGTGGCTATCGTTGGGGCTACAGGGGCCGGAAAATCTACGATTATTAACCTGCTGAACCGGTTTTACGAAATCCATTCGGGCAGCATCTTTTTGGATGGGCATGATTCTAAATCCTACAAACTGGCTTCCCTGCGGAATAACATTGCCGTGGTATTGCAGGACGTCTTTTTGTTTGCAGACACCATTGCCAATAATATTTCGCTGCGCGACCCCAATATAGCCCGGGAAGACATTGAAGAAGCGGCCCGGCAGATAGGCGTTCACGAATTTATCTCCAGCCTGCCAGGGGGATACGAGTACAATGTAAAGGAAAGGGGAAGTATGCTTTCCAGCGGTCAGCGGCAGCTTATTGCCTTTTTAAGGGCCTATATGCGTAACCCCAGTATCCTTGTACTGGATGAGGCCACCTCTTCAGTGGATACCTATTCCGAACAACTTATACAACGAGCCAGTGAAAAAGTAACCGAGGGGCGCACTTCCATCATCATCGCCCACCGCCTGGCAACCGTCAAGAAGGCAGACAAAATACTGGTAATGGAGGCAGGTGAAATCGTTGAAACAGGTACCCATAAATCTCTGCTGGCCAAAAACGGCTATTACAGCAAGCTGTACGAGGCCCAGTTTATGGCGGAAGAGGTTGCCTAAACGCCCTTATTGGGCACGAAATCCTTTAATTCCAATATCCCGGTCAGGAAAAAGATCAGGTTAAGCAGAAGAGAGATTCCAAAATAGCCTATTAAAAAGAGGATAATAAAGATAGACATCCGAAAAATCTGCCTTCTCAGTTTTCCTCCATTAAAGCGCCCAAGGGCGTATAAAGTATAACCTAAAATCATTAGGAGACCAATAAGGGAGTATCCCATATAGCCTTCAGGGGCGAAGACTAAGAGAACCAAGCTTATTGGAAAACTGAAAATACTGTAATGGGCCAACACATAAGTAGCCGCTGTGGTGTATTCGGGCAGGTTATAATCATTCTTATTTAAAACAAGATATCCAGCCAGAGCAATAATTGGTATGTATAGAAGAAAAATCAGGGCATTGTACTCTATAGTTACGTCCATGATTTTGCGAGTGGCATCCGTGCCCATTCCAAAACCAAATAATTCCATATCGATTTTGTCAATCTGCCACTTCATTACAAATAGCAGGATTCCGGAAAGGGCCAGCGCAATTGCCAGGTAATTCATGGGGTTTACATACCGGCGACGGACCCCTTCAATATAAGCTTGCAGCACCGCACCTGGTTTTACAAAAAGATCTCTAAAAGTCTGTAAAAAGGTATTGTCCAGGTTGAAGTAATGGTCGTAAAAATCGGAGGCCAGTCCCTTGAAGGTAATCCGTTTCAGCACAATTTTTCCACCGCAGCCGGGGCAAAAGGAAAAATCAGTTCTCAGGGTGGTTTTACAATTCTTACACTGCATCTTAATTCAGGTCTTTTCGGATCATTTTGCCGAGTTCGTCCATATCCTTATAGAGTACAAACTCCCCGTTTTTGATATAGGAAATCAGCCCGGTTTCCTCGCTTACCACCAGTGCCAGTGCATCCGAGCGCTCTGTGATACCCACTGCCGCACGGTGCCGCAGCCCGAATCGCTGCGGGATGGAACGCTCCCGCGATACCGGGAGTATCACCCGGGTAGCTACTATGTAATTCCCTTTGATGATGGCCGCTCCGTCGTGCAGGGGGCTGTTTTTGTAAAAAATACTTTCGATTATGGGCTGATTTATCTCAATCTCCATGGGGTCGCCCGAAGAGCGGATAAAATCCAGGGAGGTATCCCTTTCAATGACCAGGATGGCCCCTGTGCCGGTTTTTCCCATCCGCTCACAGGCACTCATTACTGCATCCACATCCAGCAGGGTGCCCAATCCCTCCTGTTTTAGGAATTTAAAGTGTTTGATAAAACGTTTTTTATTCGCAAAGTTCGTGGAGCCGATGACCAGGAGGAATTTTCGGATTTCCTGCTGAAAGACAATGATCAGCGCAATTAAGCCTACCTGCATAAAACCGCCCACCATGCTGCTGGTCATTTGCATATCCAGAAGCTCGGTGAGTTTCCAGAACGCCCAGATGATCACAATCCCGATAAAAATATTGATGGCAACGGTACCTCGCACCAGGCGGTAGAAGTAAAATAATAACACAGCTACCAGCAGGATGTCTATAAAATCCGTTACCCTGAAATCCAGAAAATTTAAGAAGTCCAATCTGCGCAGCTTTTTGTAAAAGTAGAAAAATTAACAGAACCAGCTTCCATTTACTCTGCTTGAAGTTGCTGATGCAGCCGGACGCACTGAACCGCTTCTTTTACGTCGTGGACCCGCAAAATATTGGCGCCGTTCTGCAGTGCGATCATGTGCAGGGCAGTGCTGCCGTTAAGGGCTTGCCGGGCAGTTATATCAAGGGTTTTGTAAATCATGGATTTCCGGCTGATCCCGGCCAGGATTGGGACCTCCAGGATTTCCAAGGTCCTTAGTTCCCTAAGCAGGACAAAATTCTGCTCCCTGGTTTTGGCAAAACCAAAACCAGGATCGATAATACAATCGGTAATCCCGAGGGCCCGGGCTTCGGACAGGCGTTCTGAAAAATAATAGCGCAGATCGATCAGCAAATTATCGTACTCCGTCTGCCGCGCCATATTTTGGGGAGTTCCCCTCATGTGCATCAGGATACAGGGTACGTTCTTGTCAGCTATTAAAGGTAACATCCCGGCATCCCTGAGGCCCCCGCTGATGTCATTTACCATGGCTGCCCCGGCCTCGAGGGCCTGCCGGGCAACCTGAGAACGAAAAGTATCTATGGAAATAAGTGCCTCCGGGTGGGCCAGTAACAGCTTTTCGATTACAGGGAGCACCCGGTCTGCCTCCTCGGATTCCGAAATATCCAGAGCTCCCGGCCGGGAACTGTAGCCGCCTATGTCTATAAAGTCTGCCCCCTCCTCCAGCATGGTCTCAGCCTGCCTGAAGGCTTGTTCGGGTATGTTGTACTGCCCGCCATCGTAAAAGGAATCAGGGGTGCAGTTCAGAATACCCATTATTTTGGGGATGCTGAGGTCTATAAGCCTGCCCTTACAACAAATCGTCATAAATCAATACCTTTGGAAGGTTTAGTCGGATTGCTCCGAGAAAAAAAGTACTTTTAAGCCCTGTTAAAAGTCGCAGGAAAAGTACATAAATTAAAGCAACCTATGAAGGAAACTTCAAAAGCTTATGATCAGGTAATTGCCAGGTGCCGTAACCTTTTTGGACGGAAAATGAAGGATTACGGAGCCGCATGGCGTATTCTGAGACTGCCCTCCCTGACAGACCAGATCTTTATCAAGGCCCAGCGGATCCGCAGCCTGCAGGAAAAGCAGGTTCAAAAGGTGGCCGAAGGGCAGGAGGCCGAATTTATCGGTATCATCAATTATTCTGTAATGGCCCTTATTCAGCTTGAAAAAGGGGTAGTGGAAACCCCAGATCTGGATACCGAGGCAGCCCTGGCACTTTTCGATATACACATTGACCGGACCAAAGCCCTGATGGAGGCAAAGAATCACGATTACGGGGAAGCCTGGCGGGATATGCGGGTTAGTTCGCTTACCGATCTGATTCTGCAGAAACTGCTGCGTGTAAAACAAATAGAAGACAATCAGGGAAAAACGGAAGTTAGCGAGGGGGTGGATGCCAATTATCAGGACATCATCAATTATGCGGTCTTCGCTATGATCCACCTGGAAGAGAATAGCCAACCTGCCCTAAAATCCTGATTGCCCATGAAAATCCTCACCTGGTTCCTTCGCCTGTTTGTAGGTATGCTGTTTATCATCAGCGGGCTGATCAAGCTCAACGACCCGGTCGGTTTTTCGTTTAAGCTGGAGGAATATTTCAGTGCGGCCGTACTGAATATCCCTTTCCTGGAACCCTATGCCCTGGCCATTGCTTTGTTTGTGGTAATCCTGGAAGTAGTGCTGGGGGTTGCCCTGCTGGTTGGATTCCGCAAAAACCTCACCCTGTGGACACTGCTTGCAATGATTGTGTTCTTCACCTTCCTGACTTTTTATTCGGCCTATTTCAATAAGGTAACAGATTGCGGCTGTTTCGGCGACGCTGTTAAACTGACCCCCTGGGAATCCTTTACAAAGGATGTGGTATTACTGGTGGCGATTCTTCTTTTATTCTGGGGCAGAAAGTATCTGACCCCACTTGGCAGCCCGAAGGTCAGACTGGGAATTACGCTCTTATCCGTCGCAGCCTGTATCCTATTTGCAAACCAGGTGCTCAACCATTTACCATCGGTGGATTTCAGACCCTATCATATTGGTGCCAGTATCCCCCGCGGAATGGAAATCCCGGAAGATGCCCCCAAACCTGTTTTTGAGTATGACTGGCGCTTCCGCATAAATGGGGAAGATCAGGTTATTACTACCAATGGGGCCTATCCGGAAGTAGAAGGGGAATTTGTAGGCCTGGACGGGACCCGGGAAATACAGCCCGGTTACGAGCCCCCTATCCATGATTTCACTATTGAAAAAGAGGGGACAGACCTGGCCTCAGGGATTCTGAAGCGAAAAAACCTGCTGATGGTAATCGCCTATGACCTGAACAAAAGCGAACCAAAGGTATTTGATGAACTCAAAACCTTAACTGACGCGGCCATCAAAAAGGGATATTCGGTAATCGGCATGTCTGCCTCTTCGCCGGAACAAACGCAAGCTTTAAATCAGCAATACGGCTTGTCCTTTCCCTGGTATTTTACGGACCAGACCACCCTGAAGACTATTGTGCGGTCCAACCCGGGAGTACTGCTTCTGCAGCAAGGTACCATTGTGCAAAAGTTGCACTATAACGACCTGGATCAGCTGGAACTAAAAGAACTTCCGGCAGAAGAGCGGTACCTGCAACCCTTGAAGAAAAGCTTAGACAGCATCCTGGAGCTGGACCAGTTGTACCGCGGAAACCCCAGCCCGGAAAATATGGGCAAACAAAATCAGATTGACCAGCAAAACATTATCTATATCGATTCCATCATCGCTCACTACGGATACCCGGGTACCAGCCTGGTGGGTCCGAATACGGACCAGGCGGCCTGGTACGTAACTCAGCATTCAGACCGTATTGAGCAATACCTGCCTCAAATAAAAATAGCAGCTGAAACAGGGGAACTCCCTTTCCGCCTGTATGCCATGATGCTGGACCGTTCCCTGATGAATCAGGGGCGGCCCCAGCAATACGGCACCCAGGCCATGACCTATTTCTGGAATAGCCCGGAACAGGTAAACCTGATCTGGCCCATCCAGGATCCGACTGAGGTAAACGCGCGCAGGAGAGCTGCGGGATTTTCCCAGACAGTTGAGGAATATGCCCTGCAAATACTGGATGGGGAAGCTTACCGTGTTTATAGCATGGAAGAAGTCAAAGAAATTCAAGAACGCCAAAAACAAGCCACACAATGAGAACAAAAATTGTTGCCGGAAACTGGAAAATGAACAAAACGGCCCGGGAGACCGAAATCCTGCTGAATGAATTATCCGCCAAATTGCCGGACACGGATGCCGAGGTAATGGTGGCCCCCACCTTTGTCAACCTCACGGATGCTGTACGCCAACTGGAAAGTTCGGCTATTCAGGTTGTAGCCCAGAATATGCATTTTGCGGACAATGGGGCCTATACTGGGGAAATAGCCGCGGATATGTTGCTGGATATTGAGGTAGATACTGTTATCCTGGGGCATTCCGAACGACGGGCTTACTTCCATGAAACGGATGAATTGCTTGCTAAAAAAGTAAAACAGGCTATTGAGAAAAATATGCGGGTCATCTTTTGTTTCGGGGAGGAGCTCAATGACCGAAAGGCAGGCAAGCATTTCGATGTAGTGGCCAAACAATTAAAGAATGGCCTGTTTGACCTTCCCGAGTCTGCCTGGGCGCAAATTGTCCTGGCTTACGAACCGGTATGGGCTATTGGAACGGGGGAGACGGCCAGCCCGGAACAGGCACAGGAAATGCACGCTTATATCCGTAAAATTGTTTCAGATGCCTATACAAACAGTATTGCGCAAAAGGTATCCATCCTTTACGGGGGCAGCGTAAAGCCTGGAAATGCGGCCGAAATCTTTTCAAAACCGGATGTAGACGGAGGTCTTATCGGAGGAGCCTCCCTGGTAGGGGATGACTTTATGGCTATTGTTAAAGCCATAGGCTGAGCGGTATGTATATCCGATGTTCCCTGACCCTTAACCCGCCTCAGCCGGCTGCCGAGATTTTTATTGCCGCCTTGTCAGAACTGGGTTTTGAAAGTTTCGAAGAAACAGATGATGGCCTGAAGGCCTATATTCAGGAAGAACACTGGGATGAACAGGCTTTTGCGGCCATAGCTTATCACAACCACCCGGACTGGTCTGTGGAATATCAGATAGACCGGGTACCCCTGGAGAACTGGAATGCAGTATGGGAATCCGAATACCAGCCCATTACCATTGGAGATCAATGTGTGGTACGGGCTGATTTCCACCCAAAGCCCGACCAAGCCGTAACTTATGACCTGGTAATTACCCCAAAAATGAGCTTCGGGACCGGGCATCATCAAACCACCTACCTGATGCTTTCAGCCCTGCTGCAAATGGAAAGCCTTGAAGGAAAAGCCGTTCTGGACATGGGGGCCGGAACCGGTGTTTTGGGTATTCTGGCTGCCAAAAAAGGGGCTTCTCCCGTATTTGCGGTAGATATTGAACCCTGGTGCGTGGAAAACTGCATCGAAAATGCCCTAGCCAATGAAGTAAAGCTAACGGAAGTACTACAGGGGGGAGCAGAAAAAATCCAGGGTCTTACCTTTGATATAATTTTGGCGAATATCAATAAAAATATTCTGCTGGCCGATCTGCCCAGCTACGCGAAAGCACTTAATCCCGGCGGGCTGCTCCTGCTGAGCGGCTTCTACGGGGAGGACATACCGGACCTGGAGCAGACCGCATATAACTGTGGGCTGCTCAAGCAGGGCACATCATTTAAAGAGCAGTGGGCCCTTGCTGGTTTTTCAAAGGATATTTGAGAATCTTTTTGTATAAGCAATCTGTAATGGCATGAATATCTTTGGGTTATAACTTTTTATAAACACTCTTCACGAGAATAAAATTTTATTATATTCGTAGCAAACCCCCTGTATATGAGTACCAAAGAGCGTTTACTGGAGTCCCTGCAAGTTGAGGAACTGGAAAAGCACCTCAATGAAATAGTCCTCTTTAACGATGAGGTTAACACCTTTGACCACGTGATTCAGACGCTGATCGAGGTATGTGACCACAGTCCTGAACAGGCCGAACAGTGTTCCCTTATTGTGCATCACAATGGGAAATGCACCGTTAAAACAGGAGAGTACGATGACCTGAAACCGCGCTGTTCCCGATTGTTGCAGGCAGGACTGAGTGCTGAGATCGTTTAGAGCGAACCTGTAAATTCGGATTTACCGGAATCTATAATAGACCCCCTTGCCCCAACGTGCCTCAACCTCCAAGTCTCTTACTTTATTTTGCTCACAGTTTCTATTTTGTTGAATAGTTGAGAATGGTAGGTGTAATTTATTTCCACCGCCTTTGTTTTTACTCCTATCAAATTATTGAACAAAAATTAGTGCAACCAACTATTCTTGATTATTGTCTTTTATAAAGAATGCATTCAGCAGTAAGCCTCGCTACCTCCTTAAGGATCAGGTTTGTTTGAATTTTAGGCACCTCAGTATGCCATTGCCCCATATTTCCGGAGTGTCTCATTGCCCTCAAATTATATCTGAATATCATCAGCAATTTGCTAAAAGGTGAAGGTTTTTTTAATAAAATGCGTATTTTTCGACGTTTGGGATGGAAACCCTTTCCGGCTCAAATGGTGGACAGATCAACCATTAAAAAACCAACCATGCAAACCGAGACTGCAGTTAATAAGATGAATAAAACCTATACCGTATTAATTAGCCTGATAGTGGCTTTAGGCGGTTTTCTGCTGGGCTTTGACAGTGCCGTGATCTCAGGAGCGGTCCGCGGGATTACCGTTTATTTTGAAATGACCGAGTGGATGCTCGGGTTTTCGGTAGGATGTGTCGTATTTGGTGCAATGGCCGGAAACCTGCTGGCCGGCCCGGTTAGCGACCGTTTTGGAAGAAAAAGCGTACTCATTGTTGTTGCGGCCCTTTTTACGATCTCGGCAACCTGGTCTGCCCTGGCAACAGGTTACACAGAATTCATCATTGCCCGTATTATCGGAGGGATTGGGATTGGAGGTGCCATTCTGATTGCCCCGGTCTATATCGCTGAAATTGCGCCCCCGAAATTAAGGGGAAGTCTGGTCTCCTTTAACCAGTTGAACATTGTGATCGGGATATCGGTGGCTTATTTTTCCAACTACTTCCTGGTCAACCTGGGAGAGGATAGCTGGAGGTGGATGCTGGGGGTGGAAGCTATCCCGGCCCTTATTTATTTCCTTACCCTTTTTATTGTTCCTAAAAGTCCGCGCTGGCTGATACAGAAACGCAACAAAGCGGCCAGGGCCCGGCAGATAATGGAAAAAATAGGAGGGGAGCACTACGCCCAGGCCACAATAGATGAGATTCAGCGAGGAGTCGATAAAAAAGAGACCAAGGGAAAACTCTCCGACATCCTTAACAGTAAATACACCACCATCATGATCATTGCGCTGGGAATTGCATTTTTCCAGCAGATAACCGGCATCAATGCTATTTTTTACTATGCGCCAACCATCTTCGAACAGGCAGGGGGCAGTACAGATTCGTCTTTCCTGCAGGCCATTGTAGTAGGCCTTACCAACCTGGTATTTACCCTGGTGGCCATCTGGCTGATCGACCGTCTGGGGAGGAAGCCCCTGTTGTTATTGGGAACCTCCTGTATGACAATTGCACTGTTAATGGCTACCCTTGCCTTTAATAATGCCACCTATGATTTTAATGAGCAGACCCTTGCCAAAATGGGTAATGAAGAGCTGAGGGAGCAACTCACGGATCTTAAAGGAAAGTCCTTTGACGGACAGGCCGTGCTTTTTGAAGCCGTCAGCAGCCGGGTAAGCGAAGCGCAATTCCTCGATTTCAAGCGAAATGAAATCACCAATTTTATACAAATCAATGCAACCCTGGTATTGATTGCCATACTGTTGTATGTGGCTTCGTTTGCCATCTCGCTGGGGCCGGTGATGTGGACCCTGATTTCAGAGATATTCCCCAGTAAAATCAAGGGGATTGCCATTTCGGTTGTCGGGTTTTTCAATTCATTGGTGAGCTTTTCGGTTACCCAGGTCTTCCCCTGGGAGCTGTCCAACCTGGGTCCCACCATGACCTTCTTTATCTATGCTATTTTATCGCTATGCGCCGTGCTTTTTGTCCAGAAATTTGTAATTGAGACCAAAGGCAGGACCCTGGAAGAAGTAGAAGAATTATTAGTAAGAAAATAATACCTATGAGTCAGTCAATATACGTATCAAAAACAGAGTATCAGCCTAATTCCTCCCCGGTTCAGGGAGAACTTGTCGAAATGGACGGGGAAACCTTTTACAAGATCAGCAATAGTGATCGGATGCGGCCCTTTTTTATGAGTGTGGTTAGTGACTCCAACCATTGGATGTTTATCTCCAGCAATGGTGGCCTAACCGCAGGGCGAAAAAACAGTGACTTCGCCTTATTCCCGTATTATACGGACGATAAAATAACCGAATCTGCAGATATTACGGGTAGTAAAACCCTTGTCCGGCTGAGCCGGGACCAGAAGGTTTTCCTGTGGGAGCCTTTTTCAGGACGGTACAAGGGCATGTACGAGATACAGCGGAATCTCTATAAAAATGCTTTTTGTAATAAGATCATCTTCGAGGAAGTCAACAAAGACCTGCAACTGACCTTCAGGTATGAATGGAACAGCAGTAACCTTTACGGTTTCGTCAAGAAGGCCTCCATTGAAAACCATGGAAAAGGAAAGGCAGCCGTCGAGTTGCTGGACGGCCTGCAGAATATTATCCCCTACGGTGTAAATCCGGAAGTGCAGAACTCAAGGAGTAACCTGGTGGATGCCTATAAGAAAAGTGAGCTGGAGGCAAAGCAGGGCCTGGGGATTTATGCCCTGAGCGCTATCATTGTGGATAAGGCAGAGCCGGCAGAAGCCCTCAAGGCCAATATTGTCTGGTCTCTGGGAGTTAAGAAGCCCCTGTATTTAATATCCTCCATGCAGCTTGATGCATTCCGTACGGGCCAAAACCTGGAGCAGGAAAGCGATATCCGTGGGGAAAAAGGTGCCTATTTCATTCATACCCGGATGGAATTGGAAGCAGGAGGAATAGAGCGGTGGATGCTGGTAGCCAACGTAAACCAGGGGCCTACAGATATTGCCCGAATGCTGGAGTCCCTTTCAAATCCTTCTGAACTAAAAAAAGAACTGCTTGCAGATATCGACAAAGGTACCGAGCGCCTGGTGCATTTAACTGCCTCGGCAGACGGATTACAGCTTACAGCAGACCGCATCCGGACCATGCGTCACTATTCCAATGTGATGTACAATATTATGCGCGGCGGGATTATCGACTCCAACTACCAACTGGAAAAGCGGGATTTCCTGCCCTATTTGAAACAGGCCAATAAGGCCGTATATGAGCGGCAGGCCAGCAAGCTGCAGGCGCTTCCCGAGATATTTGATTTGTTTGCCCTCAGAAAGCTGGCCTCCGGCAGTTCCGATGCTGATTTTATGCGACTGGCCTACGAATACCTCCCCTTAAAATTTAGCCGAAGACACGGAGACCCCAGCCGTCCCTGGAATCGCTTTTCGATTAACACCCAATCTGAAATTGACGGTTCAAAAATCCTGGATTACGAAGGGAACTGGCGTGATATATTCCAGAACTGGGAAGCTCTGGCCCACTCGTATCCCGAGTTTATTGACAGTATGATCCATAAGTTCCTGAACGCTTCCACCTTTGACGGATATAACCCCTACAGAGTAACCAAATCCGGGATTGACTGGGAGGTGATTGAACCGGATGACCCCTGGTCTTACATTGGCTACTGGGGAGACCATCAGATAATTTACCTGCTAAAGTTCCTGGAGTTTATTGAAGACTACTACCCGGGCCGCTTAATGGACTACTGGGGCGCAGAAATCTTTGTCTATGCCAATGTTCCTTATAAAATTAAAACCTACCAGGAGGTACTCGAGAATCCTAAGGATACCATTGATTTTGATCACGAACTGGAAGACGCTATTGTTAAACGAAAGGATGGTCTGGGTGCAGACGGGGCCGTGATCTGGTCAAAAGATCAGCGCCCCCATCATGTTAACCTGCTTGAAAAATTACTGGCATCCCTGTTGGCCAAAGTATCCAATTTTATCCCGGAAGGCGGGATCTGGCTCAATACCCAACGCCCCGAGTGGAATGACGCCAACAACGCCCTGGTAGGCAACGGTGTTTCCATGGTGACGCTTTATTACATGCGCAGGTTCCTGAGTTATTTCAGGGAGATGCTGGAGAACTATAAACCGGAATCAGTTCATATTTCCAGCGAGTTAAATGACTTTTTTAGCAGTATGTCGGACACCCTGGAATCCCATAAGGGGGTTTTAAAGGGAAAAGTATCCGATAAACAGCGCAAAGCCATTGTAGATGCTCTTGGCAAGGCTGCAAGTACTTATCGCTGGGATATCTATAAGAATGGTTATTCCGGAGCAAAAGCGGCCGTATCTTCGGAAAGCCTACTGCACTTTACCAATACTACCCTGGAATATCTGGACCATACTATAGTGGCCAATGAACGTGCAGATAAGTTATATCATTCGTATAACCTGATGTCTGTTAAGGGAGATGGTATTGGTATTTCTTACCTGAATGAAATGCTGGAAGGACAGGTTGCTGTGCTCAGTTCGGGGTACCTGCAGCCAGCGGCCGCCCTGCAAGTCATGGATGCCTTGCGTAAAAGTGCACTGTACCGGAAAGACCAGTACAGCTATATCCTCTACCCGGATAAAAACCTTCCCCGCTTTGTGGATAAAAACACGGTGCCCGCAAAAGAGGTTAAAGCTTCTGACTTGCTCAAACAATTAGTTGCAGACGGCAACCGGCAGCTTATCGAGCAGGATGTGGACGGGGATTACCACTTTAATGGAAATTTCATCAATGCAGGCTCCCTGAAGGAGGCCTTGAAAGGCTTGCCTGAGAAATACCAGGACCTCGTTAAATCCGATAAGGAAAAAGTTCTGGATATTTTTGAAGCTGTCTTTGACCATAAATCATTTACGGGGCGTTCGGGCACCTTCTTTGGATATGAAGGTCTCGGGTCTATATACTGGCATATGGTTTCAAAACTGCTGCTGGCTGTTGAGGAATGCTGCCTGCAGGCACTGGACAGTGGGGCTGATGCTTCAATTACCAACAGACTCATTGAACACTACGAGCATATCAACAAAGGGATAGGATTTCATAAACCGCCTGCACTCTACGGGGCCTTTCCCACCGATCCTTATTCGCATACCCCTGCCCACAGGGGAGCGCAGCAGCCAGGAATGACCGGACAGGTCAAGGAGGATATCCTGGCCCGAAAGGATGAACTGGGTCTGAGGATTCAGGGAGGATGCCTGCATTTTGGCAAGGGAATTTTCCAGGAAGCCGAATACCTGAAAACCACTTCTGTATTCAACTATGTGGATTGCGATGGAAAGAAACAACAATTGGATGTTCCGGCGGGGAGCCTGGCCTTCACCTATTGTCAGGTCCCGATTGTCTATTCACAGGCAAATAAAGGAAGTGTGGAGCTTCACCTTAATGACGGCTCCGTTAAGCGGTTTGAGGGGCTCAAGCTGGACGCATCCCATAGTGACGAAATTTTCAGGAGGACCGGGAAAGTAGAGCAAATAAGGGTATATCTTTAATCAACAAGACAAGTAACCCCTTTAGCGCTACACTAAGTGCGGCTGAAGGGGATTACTGTTTGGTATACACTTCGGCCTGCAAACCGGGTAGTGATTCCCCAATGGTATTGGTAAGGGTCAGGTTCTCTGCGTCAATTGCCAGTTCAGTAAGCGAAACGCCGTCTGACAGCCTCAGGATATTATCCTGCAGGTCCCATACCCCGGAATTGCTTCGGGGCGGGGCATCACAAAAAAACTTGAACAGACCTCCCGTTATAGTCGTAATTATTACATCGTTCCCATTAAAATCCCAGGTGTTGTTTTCATTAATTACCAGGGTGGCTGAGATGCAATTGAGTTCTTCAAGGATGTTATTGGTAGTTGTTCCATCCTCGTCAATATCCTGAGCCGGACTTATCTGCAGGGTGCTCAGGTTCCAGGTGCCGGTTACCAGCGCCAGATTCGGGTTGGTTGAAGGTCCGTCATCGTTTTTGGAACAGGAAAGGGCCAAAAGGCATAATAAGCCAATAACAAAAAGCCGCATCGCTTTAAAATTATAGATTACAACAAGATACTCATTCCATTTCAGGGCAACAAATTGTTTGTATTTCGGGATGAACATTGCCTGGCTTCAGATGATTACTCCAGATATTTGCCTTCTTTAAAGGTACCAGGAGTATCATTGATTTTGACTTACAACAATTTTTTTAAGTACTTCGTAAAAAATTGTTATATGACCATCTTCGTGGACATGGATGAGGTAATCGCCGATACCTACGGCGAGCACATCCGCAGATACAACCGGAAATTCGGAGCGAGCCTGACGCGCGAACAATGCATGGGAGGGGAAGTCTGGCAGCAGGTCCCCGAACATCGGGATCAGCTCTGGCAACACTATTACGAACCCGGATTTTTCAGGAATCTGGACCCCATTCCTTACAGCCGGGAGGTTTTACAGGCTTTAAGCGGGAAATATGAGGTTTATGTAGCCTCGGCTGCCATGCAGTTTCCCAATTCCCTGATCGAAAAGCATCAGTGGCTGGATGAACATTTTCCCTTTATTAACTGGCGCAACCGCATCCTTTGCGGGGACAAACATATTTTAAGGGGGGATGTCCTTATTGATGACAGGAGCCACAACCTGGAGTCTTTTCAGGGGCGCAGTATCCTTTTCACCTCTCCTCATAATATACACACTACCGGGTTTGAAAGGGCCGAAGACTGGCAGCAGGTAGGAGAGCTTCTCTTGTGACCTTCAGCTAAAGTGAGTTATCAGGGGTCTTCTTGTCGGTATTGACTGGTACAGAATTAGACCTGCCAAGCCAGAGGTATAGCCATTTTTGGTATATATTTAGCTTGGGGACCAGAATCCTTACCAACCCGACCACCCATGAAGAAATTTCCGAATGCCTTTATTATTATGCTGGGAGCTATTTTCCTGGCCTGGATGCTCACCTTTATCATCCCGCAGGGGTCCTTCGAGCGGGTTACGGATCCGGCAACGGGTATCAGCCGGGTCGTTAACGATACCTACCATCAAATAGAGGGAGATCCTGTATCGGTAATGGATTTCCTGCTCAGTATCCCCAATGGCTTAATAGGGCGTGCCGATTTAATCGTACTTATACTCCTGATTGGGGGCTGCTTTTATGTGATCGAGAAAACAGGGGCCCTGGCACAGGGGTTGGGGAAAATCGTTTCCCTGGTATCAGGCAGAGAAGGTATTGCTCTGATAGCGGTAACGGCCATGTTTACAACTGCTGGGGCTACAATAGGCATGCAGGAAGAAGTAATAGGAATGATGCCGGTCCTTATTTTATTCAGCCGGGCCCTGGGCTACAATACCTTCGTTGCGATTGGGGTTAGTTACGGGGCTACGGTTCTGGGCAGCGCTTTCAGCCCCATGAACCCTTTTGCCGTACTGATCGCCCAGAAAGAAGCAGAGCTTCCTTTGCTTTCCGGGAGTGGCTTCCGACTTGTGGTACTGGTTATTGCCTTTATTGTTTATTCGGCCTATCTGCTGCGCTATGCACGTAAAAACCGGGTCGAGAAAATTGCCCTGGATACGGACCACCATAAAATGGACTCCGGGAGTTTCCTTATCCTTAGCCTGTTGGTGGCGACTTTTGGCCTGGTGACCTTCGGCCTGCTGCAGTGGGACTGGAGCTTTAATGAACTTTCTGCCTGTTTCTTCCTACTGGGCCTTGTGGCGGGCCTGCTGGGGAAAATGGGAATCAACAAAACCGGTGAAACCTATATTGAAGGCTTTCGGGAAATGATCTTTGCCGGGGTCATTATTGGATTGGCTTACAGCATTACGCTCTTACTCAAGGAAGGGATGGTGATTGACAGTATTATTCAGGGGCTGTTTGGTCCTCTTGGAAATTTGCCCAGCGGCCTGACCGGAGTGAGCATGCTGCTGGCCCATGCCGTACTGCACCTGCCGGTACCCAGTTATTCCGGCCAGGCCATTATGACCATGCCCATTTTGGTTCCCTTGTCAGACCTGGTAGGCCTCTCCCGTCAGGTTTGCGTGCTTGCTTACCAGTACGGGGCCGTACTGATGGATATGGTGGTACCAACCAACGGGGCCCTGATGGCGGTTATAGCCCTGGGGGGTGTAAGTTATGATAAATGGCTTGCTTTTGTCTGGAAGCCAATTCTGATCCTTTTTGGCATTGGGATTGTTGCCATTCTTGTGGGGGCTTATACAGGATTTTGATCTCTTTTATTAAGATTTATCTGCTTTAAAAATATTGGTGCTGATACTTATTTTCAAATAAATAGGCAGCATAGCAACTTTTTTGAAATGAATTCCAATTTGGCGAGTATATATCATATATGAAACCTGTTACCGATGAAATAATCATGCAACAGCTGGTAAACGAGGGAATAAAACATCTCGAACCGCTGTACAATCGTTATCAGGGGCGGTTGATGGGATATTTTACAGGCGTTACAGGAGATTATCATGCAAGTAATGACCTGCTGATGCAAACCTTTGAGAGGCTATATTCATACCGCAGGAGTTTTAAAGAGGGAAGTGCTTTTCGCCCCTGGTTGTACCAGATTGCCAATAACTGCCTCCGGGATTATTTCAGGAAAAAAAAGAAATCCGCATTTGAATCTAAAGAAGGAGAAGGAACAGTAGAATTTAAATACCCAGGGGCTCGGGAAGAACGTGAAACCCTCTTAAGACGAGCTATGGATCGATTGCCAATCGCCCAGAAACGCGTAATCCATATGTATTACCTGCTGGAAATGACCTATGCAGAAATCTCCAAAGAGGAAAACATTTCCGTAAACAACGCCAGGATTTTGGTCTGCAGGGGCCTTCGAAAACTAAACAAACTTCTAAAAACATCAGGGATATGAAAGAGGAAGATGAAATAAATGAAATAATGGCCTTTTTAGAAAAGGACTCAGAACCCAAGACCCCTGAATTGAAAAGGGAGGCTGTGCAAATACGGGATTTGCTGGAGGAACTCAATACTTTGAGTTATCCTGCTACTTCTGAAAAGCAAAAGAACCGATTTTATAAATTTCTTGAAAAAACGGAAATACAGAACCGCAAGCCGTTGTGGAACAAGCGCAAGTACATAGCTGCAATAGCAATGGCGGCCTCCCTATTACTGGCTGTATTTCTATGGTTCGGAAAAGATGAAAAATTAAAGGAAACCTATGCTTCCCTTGAAAACAATGCAGATCGACTGGCTTTTATCTACAGTCTGAACAGTCGGGAACTAAAGCCTTCTGAAGTACACTGGCTTGAAGGATTATTGCAAGGCGAAAGACAGCCAAATATAAAAATCACGCTGATTGACTTGCTGGATCAGAACCGACATAAGCTCAGCCGGCAATTCGCGGCAGAATTACGGCAGTCCCGGATTCCCACAGTACAAATGGCACTATTGCATGTACTGGAACAAATTGAGGAGCCGTTCTCCCGGGAAGCAATACGCGATTTTTCGAGCCGGCAGGACCTGGATGTTTCAGTGGCCGAACGCGCTTCTGAAGTCTATCAAAAGCTTAAATAAATCATTAATCAAAATTCAATCATCATGAAAAATGCAGGTGTATTACTCCTAATGTTGGCTTCCTTTCTGGGATATGGCCAAACGAATCTTTCAGAATACCAAAATGTTAAGTCGGTTTTTGTTGTTTCCCAATGGGGTGAATTATCCGTAACCGCAACAAAAAAAGGTGATAACCGACCTTTTCAACTCAGCGCTGCCTACACAGATACTTCACACAATAAACAACGGCTATCCAGAGATCTGGCGCCCTTTATATCCATAACGGAAGAAGCGGAAGTTCTCTATATTAAGGCGCGTGAACCAAAGGGCTTCGAATCTGTGGACATGGAGCTGAGGCTACCCGAAGAACTATTTGTGAACCTTCAATTGATAAGGGGCGGCAACATCTATGTCCATGGATTAAAAGGTGGCCTGGAGGTCAATATTCTGAATGGTTCAGTCAGATTGGAAGCCCTTGGGAACTATGCCCTGGTAAATGCTGCTAATGGCTCCATTGATGCTTCTTTTGCCAGTCTGGACCCCCGTAAGCCTGTTTCCCTGGTTACCATGAACGGGGAGGTTAGTGTGTCACTCCCGGAGGATGCATCTCGTGAAGTACGCCTTATTTCCCGGAAAAATGGATTTATTCGCTCAGATTTTCAGCTGCAGGGAGCGGCCGATATCAAAGAGCTGAACATTTCAGAGTATGCTAATTACCCCATAAGCTACCGTACCAGTATCAATGGCGGAGGGTCTTTGCTTTTCCTTTCAACTGAAAACGGGCCCTTGCGGATACGAAAAAATTAAGGCCTCCGGTGGATCAAGAGCCAGTTATTCCATCCTGTTCAGATAGGATTCAATTGCGGCAAACAAGGTGTTTACTTCCAATTTAATATCCTCCAGATAGATATTATGCGAAAAAAGGTTTTGCTGCATCCCGAAAAGGTCCCCGAACAGCTCGCGATCTTTTTTCATACTGATTTCCGCAGCAGATTCAAAGTCCGAGGCTTTTCCGTAATATTTTTGAATGATTTCAGCATTCATCAATTTTGGGGTGATATTGTCAACGAATATCCGGGTCAGTTGCTTTACCCGCTCCTGGGTCCCATCGTCAAATCCCCGGTCCCTGTAATAGCTGGAAAGCAAAATGCGCAGTGAGTCATCCCTTATAATATCGATACTTTGGGCACCTAACATATTTTCAAAGGCAATCCTGTTGGACTCAAAGACCTGGTATTGTGCCAGTAAGGGCATACTGGATTCAAAGGTGAGCGCAAAAGCCACTTCGGTGCTATCGGAAAAAAACATCTTCAGAGTGGTGTCCAGCACCGAGTCCTTTAAGGCATTGAAGGAAAGAACGTTTTTTAAAGTTTCCCGGTCTGCCTGAAGGTTGCCCTTAATTTCCCTAAGGTACACCAACTCTTTGTTATGAAGTTCCCGTTGCGTATTCCAGGTATCTACCTGCAGGGCCAACAGTATCCCGATCATGACGAGCACTATTTCCCCTATGGCGTAAAGTACATATTTACGAAACGCGGCTGACCGGAGCAGATGGGTCCTGATTTTTTTAAAATATATCAGCATTCAGGTGAAAATAGTAAAAAAGATGAAATCATAAAGTTCAAAGGAAGGATCAAAAGTGCTTATGGGCTATAAGGATATTTGAAGTCCTTCCAGCAACTGATCAATCTCCTCGCGGCTGGTGTAATGCAAAAAGGAGATGCGGATGACCCCTGGTTCTCTGGGGATGTCCATATCCATTAGCGGACGTGCTGCATAAAAATCCCCCATCCCCAGCATCAGTTTATGGTCAATGAGCGCTTTGTAAACCTGCTCGACAGTCTTCTTTAAGGGCAGGAAGGACACTATAGGGGCCCGGGTCCCAAGCCTGTAACTGCCCAACAGACGTACACCTTCCCGGGCGTTAAAGAATTCCAGTACGGGTTTAAGCAGACTGCTCTCGTGCTCTTGAAATAAAGCATTTAGCGCCTTGTTCTTTGCGGGCCCTGTAGCTTCTTTCTTAAAGTGGTGGGTGTAAACCGCATCAAAATAATCCAGAATACCGGAAACGGAAGCAACCTGGGCATGGTCCGGCCCGGCCGGGGTAAACATGCTGCGGGTAATCCCCTCCTTAAAGAAGTGGGACTGGTTCTGCATTTTACCCATCAGGGATTTTTTGATATACATCAGCCCCAGGTGTGGCCCGAAGGTTTTGTATAGCGAAAAAAGGTAAACATCTGCCTTCAACTCCTTAAGGTCCGGAAAGCCGTGGGGAGCGTATCCAACACCATCTATTACCGTAACTATTTCCTTTTCACGGGCGGTCTTACAAATTTCCTTAACCGGGTTCACTTCCCCGATGATATTAGAACAATGCGGGAAGGCGAGTAGTCGCGTCCTGGAGGTAATCAGTTGCTGCAGTTGTTCGGGATGCAGCAGGCCCGTTTCTGAATCTACATGCCATTCCACTACTTTGATACCCCTTTCGGCCAATCTGCGCCAGGCTCCTGCATTGGCTTCATGGTCCTGGCAGGAAACCACTATTTCATCCCCGTCTTTCCACATGGGTCTCATGGCATTGGCCAGCACATATACATTCTGGGTTGTGGAAGGCCCGAAATGGATTTCAGAAGGATCGGCATTCAGGTATTCTGCCATCCGCTGATAGGAGGTATCCATCTGAGCCCCGGCCTTCTGGGAGGCAGGATAAGGATAATAGGGCTGCACCTTGTTGAGGGTGTAAAAATCAGTGAGTTTTTGGATAACCTGTTTGCAGGGGTAGGAACCCCCGGCATTTTCAAAAAAGGCCCATCCACCCAGGGAAGGCTCTGAAAAGGCTGGAAACTGGGAGCGGATAAAATCCAGGTCGGCTTTCATTGGTCCTATTTTATCAGTTTGATTGATCGGTATAAAAACGGTCTTTGGGACAGCAGTGCTGCTACCTTACAAGATACTCATTTCCTGTAGATGTATGCACTCACCGGCGGCTTACCGAAACGAGTTCAATGGGTGCTTCCCGTCCTTTTAATTGCACCCTGCCAACAGAATTATACTTATACGTTTCCGATGGGGCCAGGTTTCTTTTAGCTTTGAGGGATAAACTTCTAATCATGAACATCGGATAAATCGCAACAAATAAGTACCTTTCTCTGGCAATAAATCAAATAAAAATCAGGCTATTATGCTAAAAATAGGATTAAAATGTAAAAAGTATGCACTCGCAGCCCTGCTCATCGGTTTTACCTGCGTTTTTGCGATAGGACAGCAGCGCCTGGGCGGGCTGGCACTCTATACGGTTCGCAATGAAATGGCAAAAGATGCGGTGGGAACTTTAAAGGCTGTGGCTGAGGTAGGATACAAGAATATAGAATCCGCAGGGTATGAAGATGGTAGGTTTTACGGAATGTCACCGGAGGATTTTAAGTCCTTGTTGGCAGAATTGAACCTGAACCCCCTTAGCGCCCATCAGGGTAGTGTTACCCTGGAGAATGCAGACCAGATGATGGCTGATGTTAAAGCAGCAGGCTTTGAATACTTTGTAGTGCCCATCCCGCCCATGGGAATGTTTACCTATGATGCTGAAACGAATGAGATGGGGATGACCGGGGGAGCCGAAAAGCTGGCGGGGATCCTGAATACCCTTGGAAAAAAAGCGTCTACGGTTGGCCTGAAATTGCTTTATCACAATCATGATTTTGAATTTGAAAAAGATGAAAACGGGGTGGTCGTAATCGATTATTTACTTCAGAATTGCGATCCGAAATTTGTAAACTTCCAGATGGACCTCTTCTGGGTTACCAGGGCCGGGGCAGACCCGCTCGATTATTTTGCGCGCTACCCGGGCCGCTTTAAAGCCTGGCATGTTAAGGACATGGATAAAGAGGGGCGGTTCGCCCCGGTAGGGAAGGGGACCATCGACTTTGGCAGGATCCTGGAAGCCAAAGAAAAGTCCGGGATGGAATACTATATGGTGGAGCAGGACCGGACTTTTACCATGGAGCCCCTGCAAGCCATTAAGGTGAGCCGTAAGGCCATTGAGGAGATTGGGTTTCAGTAAGTAAAGGTTTAGTCTTTTTTGGGATGCCGATTGTAGTTTGCAGGATGGAAGGTTAATTTGAATGTGGGGTGGGGGAGTAGGCCCCCCCCAACAAAAACAAACATTTTAAAACATGCGGGCCTGGTACATGTACATTATTTAGGTTTATAGCGATTTCCAAATAATCCGAACCGACTTCCAGAAATGTCCCGTTAATTAGTTTTCCGAACTATGGGATTGTATTAGCCTGTTACCTGGTATTGATAACGGTTAAATCACCGAAGGCTTTCCCCAACTCTTTTATGTCCTGGTTAAACTCTTCTTTGAAAGCATCCAATTTTTGACTTCCATCGCTGCTGTAGTCTGATAGTTTCTTCTTCAACTGGGCATTCCTTTCTTCTATTTTGGCCAGTTCCTGCCGGAATTCATCTCTGTTATCCATGGCTTCTTCAGCTATCTCGAGCTTTATTTCGGCGATCCGTTTTTCATTTGCTGTAATGATTGCTGCAGATTCTTTCTGAAAAACCGCAATGGCATCCGCAAGGTCCTGTTTGGCAGCCACAACCTCTTTTTCGGCTTCCTGTACCTTCTCTGCAGAGGTATCTATAGGCTTTGTTTCTTCCTTGCATCCTATAAAGAGCAGGCCGAATACCATAAATATGGCAGTATGGGTTAAAATTTTAATTTTCATATTATAATTTTTGAATTATACGGCAAAGGTCTGACAGAAATACCCTTATAGGCTTACACATAGGGCACAAATAGTTACATAATTCACATATTTATTCAGTCTCGCTTAAGAAGCAAAAGAGGGTAAAAGGTGCTTTAAAGCTGAAAATGCAAAAATGGCACCGCCCCGGACCAGCAGTTAGGCCCAGATAGCCATTGGGATTTCTTTTCCTGATTTGTTCCCTGTTAAATAGATAAGTTGGAAAGGAAGGGGCAATCTGCTTTTAGGTTTTTTAGTAACTTGAAGGTCATTATAATGAATCAATAAGGAACTCTCATAGCACCTCCCTGATTTGAAGTACATTTCGATAAACCTTTACCGAAAAATGGTAAACTGTGCCCTGGCTGAAGGGATCAGTGCCAAGGCATTGAAGCGCTTGCCTACTCCCCATGACGCACTCGATGGTATTCAGGCGGTCCCGGCCGACCATTTTTTCGAGCTCCATGAAATATTGGATAAAGAACTGGGTCCCGGTTTTTCGATTCGGGTCGGGCAGCAAATGAAGATTGAGGATTACGGGGTTTTGGGCCTGTCCTGGCGCACCTGTTCCTGGGCCGGGGAAATCTTCGAACGCAGCGAACGCTATTTCAAATTGCTTTCGGACACCTATGTCTTCAAGGTAGAAAAAAAGGAACGCCAAATAGATTAACAAAAGAGTTAAGAACGATTCTCAAAGAGATATTGTATCAGGAGTTGCAGACAATAGGAACTCAACTTGATAATTTATCTACTAAAGATAGGCTCGATGTAATCATTAAATTAATGCCATACGTTTTTCCAAGGATTAACAGTGCATTACATACAATAAATGAACCAATAGACTGGGATATAGCAAATTGAATACTTAATATTTAGGTTTAAGTTCATAAGATATCCAGATAAAAATTCTTAAATTTTTGCTGATAACGATTATATGAAGAGTAAAAGTTTACAAATTGCTGAGGCTATTCTAAAACATAATTATCAATTACTAAATGAAAATTTTTTAGATAACAAAGAAGTGACTTTGTCAACATTTGGAGAACTGTTGTTCCACTATACTAACTTGAATACTTTTAGTGAGATCCTCAATTCTGATAATTTATGGCTATTTGATTCTCGCTACTGTAATGATGAACAAGAATATGAAGATGGATTGGAAAAAGTCAAATACTATCTTTTTGATCCTCTTAATAATCCACCGAAGTTTTATAAAAATGAAATTAGGGATGATTATTATGAAAGATCAGAATATGAAACAGAAGTTCTTAATGACATTTATTCAAAGTTGATTAAGGAATATGAGGTTTTAAACAAGAATTGGTTTGCATACATCACTTCCTTTAGTAAACCCAGATTCCCTGAAATAATTGATCCTGGTGACACCTTATGGCCTCATGATAATTTATCAATGTGGAGAGGCTATGCAAAAGATGGGCAAGGCGTTTGTATAGGTTTTGAATATACTGGACTTAGTAGTTTAATAGAGGGTATTCCGGGTTTATATTTAGTTGATGTGATTTATAAGGAAAATCAAAAAGAGTTTTTCTTGAAATCGTTTTTTAGAGTAATCTATGATCTTATTTTAAACTTTCGTGGTGAACTTAGTGGAGGAACGGAAGGCAATCTGAATTTTGAGTTAGAGGAAAAATTTGGAACTATTTCGATAAACGAAATTTTTGAGGCCGGAGCCCTTGTTTGCCTATTTATCCCATCAATCTTTAAACATGAAGGATTTATTGATGAAAGAGAGGCAAGACTCGTTTATATCCCTTCCTTAAGTCAAGAATTTGACAAAAGAGTCCAATATCTACGAGAAAGACCCTATGTTGAATTAAGAGATTTGCTTGAAATTAAACAAAGATTTATGCTGCCAATAACACAATTAACAATAGGTCCTAGTATAAGCCCTACTGACAAAATAAATTTTCTTAAATCGAGATTATATTCCAAATGTACAGAGAGAAGCATCGCAATATTAAAATCAAAAATCCCCTACCGATCTTCAATTTAAATAAGACTAAACTACTACATGCTTTGAGAATCATAATTAGTTAACTAGTGAAAAATACCTTAGGGGAGTTTCATCCTGATTTAAGTAAAGAATGGCATCCTACGAAAAATGGAGATTTATCACCTTTTGATGTTTCCTATGGATCTGCACAGAAAGTTTGGTGGAAATGTCCAAAAGGAGAAGACCATGAATGGGAGTCAACAGTTAACAACAGGACTAGAGGGAAAGGTCAAGGTTGCCCAGTATGTACTGGACAAAAAGTTGTTCTTTCAAACTGCCTGGCAACTGTTAATCCAGAATTATCTAAAGAATGGTGTCATTCTCGCAATGGAAAGTTAACTCCATACGATGTCACTCCTTATAGTGGTAAAAAAGTATGGTGGAAATGCCCTAAGGGAGATGACCATATTTGGTTGTCATCTATAAGCAACAGGTCCAAAGGACAGGGTTGTGGGGTGTGTAGAGGATTGGTTGTAGTTGATTCTACATGTCTGAAAACCTTAAATCCTGAAATTGCCGTTCATTGGCATCCTTACAAGAATGGAAAATTAACACCAAGAGATGTAACCCCCCTTTCAAATAAGAAAGTTTGGTGGAAATGTCCAAAGGGAGATGACCATGAATGGAGAACGTCAGTTGCTAAAAGAACCAACGGAAGAAATTGTCCAATCTGTTCAGGAAGAAAGACATCAGTTTCTAATGCACTTTCAACACTGTATCCAGAAATAGCAAAGGAGTGGCACCCAACTAAAAATGGTGACTTATCTCCAAATGATGTAGTGGCCAATAGTCATAAAAAAGTTTGGTGGAAATGTCCAGAGGGAGATGACCATGAATGGAAAGCACAGGTTTCAAGTAGAACACGTGGGCAGGGATGTTCGGTATGCAGGGGATTAACTGTAGTTAATTCTAATAGCCTTGCAACTCTGAATGAACGAGTAGCCCAAGAATGGCACCCTACAAAAAATGGGAAACTTACACCTAAAGACGTTCCGTTAAAATCTGGTAAAAGGGTGTGGTGGCAATGCAAAAGAAATCCAACTCACGAATGGAAAACTTCTATAGATAGTAGGACCTATAAAGGAACAGATTGTCCGTACTGTACACTTACACCGCAATCACGTCAAGAGTTAACGATCAGTTTTGAATTACAACAATTTTTTCAAATTAACCCAAAAGGATTCAAGACGAGGATAAATGGGACTTTACATTCGGTAGATATTTTTATTAGCCAATTGAATTTAGCAATCGAGTTCGATGGTAGTTATTGGCATAAGGGGAATAGGGAATTTGATCAAATAAAAAGTGAGCAAATCTTATCGGCAGGATTTGATTTGCTGAGAATAAGAGAAGAACCTCTAAAGCCAATAAATGAATTTGATATTGTTTCTATGAAACCTTTTAATCCTAAAATGGTAACAGATAACATTTTGAAATTTATTCTCGATAGATACGAATTATCGGTTAATCAATTGAACGATATTATAGGATACGTAAAGAAGAATAAAGTGCAAAATGAAAAAGCACTAGAAAAATATGTGGATCAAATACTTAAGGAGAAGGAGAAAAGAAGGGATATGAAAGATACATAAAGGTCCGACTTTCCCTAAAGATGGCAACTTGCAAATATTTATTCATTTCGATTAGTTTGTCGATTTAATAAATAACTAATGAGTTGATTATTTGATCTAATAACCACAAAACTAACCATTTAAACTTTGTAATATCTCCGAATTCTTACAAATATTTCTTGATTGACCCGTGGTTAACTCGGGTGTATTATTGTTTCTATGAATCTCTGAATGAAAAGTATTTTCGGGTTTCGGGGAATACCGAACCTGAACCTGCACTTCGTTGACGATAAAGCCTTTATTAACCTTTGCGACCTTAACAAATTCTTTGGTGCTATTAGAACAGAGAAAGGAAATGCAGTCGATATCCGATCTATTTGCACTTCTATCTACGGAACAACCTTTGGAATCTTTGAATGCAGAGGAGGACACTCTATTTTGTTTAAAATTCCAATTGTTTCGGATAATTCCACGATAAACAAATTCGTGGTCTTGGATTTCTGTGGGTAAGTTATCACTCTGAAAAAAAGTTTTCAATCTCTTGATCGATTTGATTGAAAGCAATTTCTTTTTCAATCTCAACATCATTTCGTTCAATGAGAACTTGAACTTGATTTTCAAAAATTTCAATTTCTAAGTAATTTTCATTGTGATCATATTCTAATTGGATTGAGCCTCTGCCAGTTGGAAATATTTCTGGCTGAAATTTTAATTCTTGAACGAGTGATTTAACTCGCCCAATTAATGGCGCAGAGAACTTTTCACCATGATGGCCATTCCAATTTTCAGGAAATCCCAAAAATTCATCTAAGGTATCAACGTTTCTTTTGATAGCATAGAAAAGGGAGGGTAGAGAATTATCCAATTCAGTAGAATTTGATAATAACCAAAGAAATTCTTTTTCTGAATCAGTTTCGGTTTTATCACTCACGAATTTTTCTACTCCAGTGTCAGCGACTGTCATTATTGCCAATGGAGTCAATACAGGAACTGTGGTTGAAGCCTTTAGTAATTTCATTTTTCTTCTGAGATCGTTTTTTGTACTGCTTCCAAGGTGTCAATATGTTTTCCAAGGAAAACATGTATAGCCTTTGCTGAATTGTAATTCATGATTATTCCAGTTTTAATAAATCGGACAAAACTAGAATTGAGATCCTCTGGTTCTGCTTTTTCGAGCACTTCACCTGCTAATCCGCCCTGCTCATTAACATTGTAGGTCTGTGAATTTGGAAGAGCATTTCTTTCAAAAAAGAAATTTATTGATATTTCACCTTTGGGAGTAATCCCTCCATGTGCTCCATTTACATACGTCGGATTATAATCATCAGAAAAGATGTACTTACACTTTAGTTCTTTTTGATCAGGCATTAGTTAAGTTGGATTTTATTCAAATATAGGACTTTTAAAGCCTAATATTCCAAATTTTAAACTAAAAGAAATTACTTAAAATCACTATACCAAAACAAGATTCTTGTAGTAAAACAGAATGAAGAGCCCACATTTGATAAAGAAGGTAAGGTACGTTTTACTCGTTTGGATTTGCAAGTATAATGATTGAAGAAATTGAATCTCAATTACTAATATTGGTCACAATTTAGGGCACATAAAAAAAATAACCCCTTGTTAATCAATAGGTTAATTGTAATATAGTGACCACGCCAGGATTAGTTCCTGATCCTTGCCTAAGACCCTTCTGCAAATAGGGAAACCCAGCAGCCCTACCGGGCTGCGGTTCTTTTTTCGTCCCCGCCTTACAAAAGCTTGCTTTTGACGCCGTGTCCAAAAAAATAACCCCGCTCCATAGAGCGGGGTTTCCTGCTTGATGTGACCACGCCAGGATTCAAACCTGGAACCTTCTGAGCCGTAATCAGATGCGCTATTCAGTTGCGCCACGTGGCCGTTGTGTAAATCCCTTAAAAAGGGATGCAAATATATTTCTTTTTACATTTAGGGCAAAATAACTCCTTGTCTAAATCCATGAATTTTAAAAACTATATTCGAGAAGTGCCTGATTTCCCTTCTAAGGGTATCGTTTTCAAAGATATAACTCCATTACTGGAAGACCCTGTTGCCTTCCGAAAGGCCGGGGAGGCCCTGTTTCATTTTACGGATGGTTTGCATATAGACAAGGTGGTAGGCATTGAAAGCCGGGGGTTCTTTTTTGCACCCTTGCTGGCGGCCCATTTGGAAGCCGGTTTTATCCCGGCCCGCAAGCCTGGTAAGTTACCCAGACAGGTCCTCAAACAGGAATACGAACTGGAATACGGGACGGATACCCTGGAAATCCATGCCGAGAGCATCAGCCCCGGAGATAAGGTTTTGGTGCACGACGATGTTTTGGCCACTGGGGGGACGGCCCGGGCCATATGTGACCTGATACGTTCCCTGGGTGGGGAGGTGGTACAGTGTAACTTCCTGATTGAACTTACTTTCCTGAATGGTTCAGATAAATTGCCGGGAACCCCTTATCGCTCCCTGATTGAATACTAGTCAAGGGCGCGGGTGGTCACATAGTAGCGCCAGCCAATAAGTGCAAGTTCCAGCTTTGAGGCTTTTGCAAGGTCTTTTTTCCTTTTGGTCAGGGAAGGTAAAACCCATTTGTTGAGTTTTGCCAGGGCCTTAAATAGTGCTTTTTGCATGGTGTAAAGATACCATTTCCGGCAAAAGTCACTAAAAGTAGTTCAGCAAAATGGAACCAATATGTTCGCAGTCCTTCCCTATAGAAATACCACCAGGATAGTCAGTAAAAAGTAGAGGATGTATTTTGCCAAAGCGATCATTTCAATTGTAATTTAATGGTTGTAATCAGTGTTTTTTTAAAAATCGAAATCGAAAGATATCTGATGTAGTATATATCCGCCAAGAAAAATGGGATAAAATAATGAAACTGCCTGCGGGTATGTAAGTGTAAAAATTAATATGATTTAAATATGTAATACTTAACTCTACAATAAGCTTACATTAATTAAGCCATATCTGTATTTTAACTAAAAAACAGTAATATTTCTAGGGGCTTTTTCAGTCTGTTTTTGAATTCCTAGAGGGAAAAGAGGCTGTTTTAACCCATTTTAGGCCCTTTTCATTTTTTTAAACAAAAAACCAGGCCGCATAAGGCCTGGTTTCCCGGTTTGCAACAGCTTGTTTAAAGGCTGCCGGTTAGTTTCCTTTTTTGGTTGTTATTTCGATTACGCCCTCTTTGGCTTTATTACCGTATTTCTCTGTAGCCTTATCCCCTTTCCACACGTTGATGGTTTTAATTTCGGAGGGGTCCAGTTGGTTCATTTCTTTTCGGGAAGCTTTTTTGCCGTCAATGTAGATCAGTGCCTTAGAATCACTTATCATTCGCACCTGGCTTTTTCCCTTAAACTCACTGGCATCGTCCGAGCTTTTAATGACAAAGGTGTTGACCTGTTCGTCATCATCGTCCTTAGTAACCCGAATTTTAATTTTTTTGTAGTCCGCGTCCTCATCTTCCCCGAAATCCATCTCGGTATCCTCATCGGAAATAATCATAACGTTTTTACTCTTATCCAGTTTCCGGGTTTTTATTTTATGAATTTCGTGCTTCCCGTCTTTGTCGATTTTCTTTTGGATGACAAATACATTGCCATCGGCATCTTCGCTAATGTTTTCTTCATCAACTTCTTCTCCGTCAACCCAGATCATATCTTCCCCCTTATCTGATTTTATTTTGATGATTTCAGTGGTTTTGTTTCCGTCTTCATCTACCCAGACTGTAGTGTGATCGGTTTTGCCAAAGTGAATCTCCTTCGAAACATTGGCGGCATTCCCTATAAACAAGCTGCCGTTTGTATCGATACTTATCAGAATGGGCTCAATCGGTTCTTCCGAATCGGCATTATAGGATCCGCTAAAGGTGCTCCCGTTTTCGGCTTCGCCACTGATTTGTATGGAGATATCGATGATCTCCCTGGCGTCATTGCGCACCGTGTTATAGGAAAAATCAATCTTATCCTTGGCCAGGTCCGCTTTCATTTTCTGAAGCTCTTCTTCCGTAGTTTTCTTGTCTATGGTGACTTCTATTTTTTTGCTGTCTGAAACTTCGAAAAGGGCAGATGGGGTTTCGAGCACATAGACCTTCTCCGTATTAAAGGCCATCAGGAAAAGGGCCAGTACCGGTATGATCAACAGGTGTTTAAATGCGTGAATGGTTTTGCTTTGATTTTGATGTAACATGACTATTCGTTTTTTGATTAATGAACTGTAAAAGGTGTTAACCAGACTGGGGGTTAACTGATTGCCGGATACCTTTAATAGGGTATACTGGTATTGTTTGACGGAGGAAACCTTCCGGATAGCCTCCGCATCTGCCAAATACTCCAGGTTTTGTTGTATGCTTTTCTGATACAGCCAGCTTAAGGGGTTCAGCCAGAGGACTATGGTTAAGAGCCGCCCGAAAAGGATGTCCACGGAATGGTATTGCCCCGCATGTGCCCGTTCGTGCTCCAGTATCAGTTCCAGTTCCTTTTCCTCGTGTTGGTCCGGATTGTAAAAAATATAGCGGAAAAAGGAAAAAGGGGCTTTAGTATTCCGGGTAGCTATATAAACAAAGCCCTGTTGGCGTACCCCTTGCTGGGACCGTATGAGTTTGAAGATCTTCAGCAATTGCCAAAGCAGCATAATCCCGCAGCAAAACAGGCCAATGCCGTAAGCAGCCGTAAGCAAGCCTTCCCAGGCAAAACCAGTTCCTGCAAGGGCCTCTTGGGCACTAATTGGGGCCGCCCCTGCCTGATTGATCCCGGCCGGGATGATGATTTCTTTTTTTATGGTAATCAGCGGCAAGATAAGCGCAGTGCCCAGGCCGCTCAGCAGGAATACGCGGTTGAGCCTGAAAAGTGTTTCCCGTTTAAGTAAGAGGTGGTAAAAACCCAGAAAAAGGCCTAAAACCACAGATGCTTTTAATAAATACCAGCCCAGTGCTTCCATCTACGATTTTTTTTCGATTAGATTGATGATTTCCTTTAACTCCTGTACTGAGATCTTTTCCTCCTTTGCAAAGAAGGAGACGAGGTTTTTATAATTGTGGTCAAAATAATCCGCAACTGTCTCCCCAATATACTTCTGCCGGTACTGCTCTTTGCTAATCACAGGGAAATAACGGTGGGTATTGCCAAAGGCCTCATGCCCCACAAATCCCTTTTCTTCCAGGTTGCGTACCATGGTGGAAAGGGTATTGTAATGTGGTTTTGGCGTTCCCGGGAAAGCATCCAGGAGCTCCTTTACAAAGGCTTTTTCGAGTTTCCAGAGGAGTTGCATTACTTCCTCTTCCTTATTGGTGAGTTTTTGCATGTGTGATTTTACTTTGGAACAAACATAACTAAAAAAATAGTTCGTTAACTAAAAAAATAGTTAAAAAACTATAAAATTAGTGAATTCGATTAGCTCAGCGGCAGTCTTTCATATCTCATCAGTAATGCTACATTTGCAGAAATAACCGACCCTTAATGATAATAGACAGCTTGCTGGTTGTAATTGGTTTGTTCCTGCTTGTGGCCGGAGGAAACTGGCTCTTAAAAGCAGCTGTGGATCTTTCCCTGAGACTGAGCATCCCCAAAATTATTATCGGGATGACAGTCGTTTCCCTGGCTACTTCAGCCCCGGAACTTATCGTTAGTATTCAGGCAGCCATGGACGGGTTCCCGGATCTGGCCCTGGGGAACGTTGTGGGTTCCAATATTGCCAACCTGGGCCTGGTCCTGGGAATAACCCTGCTTTTGGGCAGCGTTGAGGTTCGCAGAAGTTTTTACTTTACGGACTGGCCGGTGCTGATGATTGCCTCGTTCGTATTCTTTGGTTTTATTTTTTTCGATTTGGAACTGCAGCGCCACGAAGGGTTGATCATGATTGTACTTTTGTTCTTGTTCCTGATTTATTTACTGCGTTTTCAAAAACCGGCCTTTGTACAGGAATTGCCTGAGTTCATTACCGTTCTGCCTCTTTACAAAACGGCTTTTTTTCTGGGAATAGGAGGGGTATCCCTCTGGGCGGGTTCTGAGTTCCTGGTTAATGGGGCAGTTGGTCTGGCGCAGGATTTCGGGGTTTCCGACCGTATTATAGGGATTACCATAGTCTCGGTAGGGACCAGTATTCCGGAACTGGCGGCATCCGTAATCGCTATGTTGAAAAAAGAGCGGGCTATTTCTGTTGGAAACCTGATCGGATCAAACATCTTTAACCTGCTGGCGGTTTTAGGGATTACCGTCCTGGTACAGCCTATTCGTATTGAGGATGAGGCCCTGCTGCACCACGATGTCATTTGGATGCTGGCGATTTCCTTCCTGATCCTTCCCCTGGTATTCCTGCCCAAGGGGCTACGGCTTAACTGGAGGGATGGCCTTGTTTTATTGCTGGTTTACGGTATTTTCCTGTATACCACCTTTACTTAAAGAAAAATCCCGGGCAAGCCCGGGATTGTATTTATATAATAAGGATCAGCTGCTTTTATACGTCGGCGCCTTCAACCGTGGCAATTATCCTTGCAGCGATTTTATATGGGTCTCCATTGGAAGCAGGGCGGCGGTCTTCCAGCCAGCCTTTCCAGCCTTTTTCAACCGTCAGGATCGGGATACGTATAGAAGCACCTCGATCCGATACCCCATAACTGAAATCGTTGATAGAAGCAGTTTCATGCTTTCCGGTCAGTCGCTCGTCATTGTAAGCACCATAAACAGCGATGTGTTCTTTTGCTACAGGACGGAAGGCTTCACAAACCTTTTCATAGATCTCTTTCGAACCACAGGTTCTAAGCAGGGTATTAGAGAAGTTGGCATGCATTCCGCTCCCGTTCCAGTCACCTTTAACCGGCTTGGGATGGTACTCAATATACCAACCGTAATCTTCGGTAAGTCGGTCGAGGAGGTAACGTGCCACCCAGATCTGGTCTCCCGCATTTTTCGCTCCTTTGGCAAAAATCTGGAATTCCCATTGTCCGCAGGCAACCTCCTGGTTAATTCCTTCAAAATTCAGGCCGGCTTCCAGGCAGTAGTCTGCATGACGTTCTACCAGGTCGCGTCCGTGGGTGTTTTTTCCGCCAACAGAGCAGTAATACAGACCCTGTGGACCGGGATATCCCCCTGGAGGAAAGCCGAGTGGCAAGTCCGTTTGGGTATCCATAATAAAGTATTCTTGCTCAAAACCAAACCAGAAATCGTCGTCTACATCGGAGGAGATAGTAGCCCTGGAGTTGGATGGGTGCGGAGTTCCATCAGCATTGAGCACTTCAGTCATTACCAGGTATCCGTTTTCTCTACCCGGATCCGGGAAAATGGCAACGGGTTTCAGGAGGCAGTCCGAAGAACCACCTTCGGCCTGTTCCGTTGAACTTCCATCAAAAGCCCATATTGGGCAATCTTCCAATTTACCACTGAAATCTGACTCGATCTTGGTTTTACTCCGGAGGTTGGCCGTTGGTTTATGGCCATCCAACCAGATATATTCTAATTTTGCTTTGTTCATAATTCCAAAGTTTAAAATAGTTTATTTTTACGAGCGTCAAAAATATGGTTTTTAGTAAGCGATCCGTAATATTTTGGGGGTAAATTTTCAAAAATAAAGGCATATTTATCAACACCCCCTTTTTTTAAGGGGTATATTGTCATTAATCGAATAATTTAAAATAATTATGCGAATTGTTTAATTTTATCGCCCGTTTAAAATCCACACAAATCATAACCTTATATATATGACCCTATCATCCGGGAATCCCCAACACCAAAACCCCTCTGAAATACCTGCCTCAAGGCGCTCAGAGATCTTTGCAAAGCACGTCTTTAATGAAGACAGGATGCAACAGTACCTCACTCAGGATGCTTTCAGGAGTGTAAAAGGAGCTATTTATTCGGGTTCCAAGATCGACCGTAAAATTGCCGATCAGGTTGCCGAGGCCATGAAGGCATGGGCCATAAGCATGGGGGCCACCCACTACACGCACTGGTTCCAGCCCCTTACTGGGGCAACTGCAGAAAAGCACGACGCCTTTTTTGACCTTCTCCCCGATGGGCGGGCTATTGAGAAGTTCGGAGGCAATCAATTGGTGCAACAAGAGCCGGATGCTTCCAGTTTCCCCAGTGGTGGGATTCGCAATACCTTTGAAGCCAGAGGTTATACGGCCTGGGACCCTACCTCCCCGGCCTTTATTTATGGGAGCACACTTTGTATCCCAACCATCTTTGTTTCCTACACCGGCGAGGCCCTTGACAATAAGGCGCCGCTGCTGCGCGCATTGCATGCTGTAGATGAGGCGGCCACAGCCGTTGCCCGCTACTTTGACAAGAACGTAAATAAAGTAATTGCCACCCTGGGCTGGGAACAGGAGTATTTTCTGATTGACAAGACAGTGGCCCGGACCCGCCCCGATATCCTGCTGGCCGGCCGGACGCTGATCGGACAGGCCGCAGCCAAAGGACAACAACTGGATGATCATTATTTTGGTGTGATCCCGGCAAGAGCCTTCCGATTTATGAAGGATCTGGAAGGGGAATGCATGTTGCTGGGAATCCCGGTTAAAACCCGCCACAACGAAGTGGCTCCCAACCAGTTTGAGCTGGCCCCTGTTTTTGAGGAAGCCAACCTGGCCGTAGACCACAACCTGCTGCTGATGGATGTAATGGATAAGGTGGCAGACCGCCACGGGCTGATGGTGCTTTTTCACGAAAAACCCTTTGCAGGTATTAATGGTTCGGGGAAACACAATAACTGGTCGCTGAGTACCGATACGGGTTCCAACCTGCTAAGCCCGGGGTCTACCCCTATGAAAAACCTGCAGTTCCTGACCTTTTTTGTAAACACTATCATGGCTGTGGATAAATACGAAGAACTGCTTCGCTCTTCTATAGCCTCTGCCAGCAATGATCACCGCCTGGGTGCCAATGAAGCTCCCCCGGCCATTATTTCCATTTTCGTGGGAAAACAGCTGTCTGCAGTATTGGATGAACTGGAAGGGGTCTCCCAGGGAAAATTGTCCCCGGAGGAGAAAACGGAGCTAAAGCTGAACGTTGTCGGAAAAATACCAGAAATCCTGCTCGACAATACAGATCGCAACCGCACCTCTCCCTTTGCCTTTACCGGAAATAAATTTGAGATGCGGGGGGTGGGTTCCAAAACCAACTGCGCCAAACCGATGACGGTCCTCAATACTATCGTGGCCAGCCAGTTGATTGCTTTTAAATCTGAGGTGGATACGCTGATCCGCAAAAAGAAACTAAAAAAAGATGAAGCAATCTTCAATGTGCTGCGGGAATATATTAAGGCCAGCAAGCGCATCCGTTTTGACGGGGATGGATACAGCGGGCAGTGGGAAGCCGAAGCGGCCCGGAGAAAACTGAGCAATAATAAAAACACCCCGGCTGCGCTGGAAATATTAACCCAGGAATCATCCCTTGAACTCTTCAAAAATATGGGGGTGCTCACAGAGAAAGAAGTAAGGGCGCGCAAAGAGGTGGAACTGGAAACCTACATCCTGCAGACCCAGATAGAAGGGAGGGTCCTCAGTGAATTGGTCTATAACAAGCTAATACCGGCTAGCATTTCATACCAGAACAGCCTCCTGCAGAATATTCACGGCCTGAAGGAGGTATATGGGGCAGCCCATAAAAAGCTGGCAGCCGCCCAGCTCAACATCCTGGAGGCCTGTGCGGAACACCTGCAGCAACTCAAAGAGAAAACAGATGCCATGACGGAAGCACGCAAAGTTGCCAACGCTACAAAGAAGGTGGAGGAAAAGGCCGTGCGCTACTGCGAGTCTGTACTTCCTTATTTCGGGGAGATACGATACCATGCAGACCGTTTGGAGCGCCTCTTGTCCGATGAATGCTGGCCGATGGCGAAATACAGAGACCTGCTGTTTATAAAGTAGGTAAAAAATCTCCCGATCTGAAAGGGAAATTCAGGGGTATTTCCGTGGCTTTCCCCTATTTTTGTGACAGATCCTAAAAGCGAAACATGGGCAGCAATGCATCCGAAAGATACCAGCAACGAGGCGTCTCAGCCACCAAGGAAGATGTTCACAAGGCTATAGCAAATGTAGACAAAGGCCTGTTCCCTAAGGCTTTCTGCAAAATCGTACCCGATTACCTGGGTGGAGACGATGCCTACTGCATTGTTATGCATGCAGACGGTGCGGGTACCAAATCTTCCCTTGCCTATATGTACTGGAAGGAAACGGGAGACCTTTCTGTCTGGAAGGGAATTGCCCAGGATGCCCTGGTAATGAACCTGGATGACCTCTTGTGTGTTGGGGTCACTGACAATATTATGTTGAGTTCTACCATTGGGCGGAACAAAAACAAGATTCCCGGGGAGGTAATCGCCGCCATTATTCAGGGAACAGAAGAGCTGCTGGCTGATCTGCGGAAATGGGGAGTGAATATACACAGTACGGGTGGGGAAACAGCCGATGTGGGAGACCTGGTCAGGACCATTATTGTGGACTCTACGGTTACCGCCCGGATCCGTCGCGATAAGGTTATAGACAACAGCCGCATACAGGCAGGTGATGTAATTGTCGGGTTGGCATCTTTCGGGCAGGCAACCTATGAAGACTCCTACAACGGGGGAATGGGCAGCAACGGGCTTACCTCTGCTCGCCACGATGTTTTCTCCTCCTACCTGGCTGAAAAATACCCGGAAAGCTATGATCCGGATATCCCTTCGGACCTCGTGTATTCCGGCAGTACTTCCCTTTTGGATTCGGTACCGGACACCCCGCTGGATGCCGGGAAACTGGTACTTTCACCCACCCGGACCTATGCGCCTGTGGTTCGGAAACTACTGGAAATGTACAGCCCCGAACAAATTCATGGGATGATCCATTGCAGTGGCGGGGCCCAGACCAAAATCCTGCATTTTATTGAAGGCCTGCATGTTATCAAAGATAATTTGTTCGCTATGCCTCCTTTGTTCAAACTGATACAACAGCAGTCCGGGACTTCCTGGAGGGAAATGTACCAGGTTTTCAATTGTGGCCACCGCCTGGAGGTCTACCTGCCCCAGGAATTGGCCCAATCCGTAATCGAACTGGCAGCATCCTTTAATATAGAGGCCCAAATTGTGGGTCGGGTGGAAGCCGCCCCTTCCAAAAAACTCACTATTTCCGGCCCTTACGGAGACTTTAACTATTAGGGCATACGAATTAAGCCCCTTCTGCGTTTTGGGTAAGAGCACATTGCTCTGCCAAAAAGATTCAATATGGAAAGGAAAGCTTTTTTAAGAACCCTTGGGGCAGGAGCCGCTTTTGCCCTGACATTTCCCTGTGTCCAGGGCTGTTCCAAGGATGGTGATGGGGGAGGACAACCCATCCCCACAGGTATCGATTTTACTGTAGACCTGAGCGGTCCGGATGGGACGGCACTGCAAAATAACGGTGATTTTATACTCCGAAATGACGTTGTAGTTGTCAGAAACCTGGAAGGAAACTTTGTGGCAGCCAGCCAGATTTGTAGTCATCAGGGGTATGATCAGGTCCGGTTTGTGCAAAGCCAGGGCGGTATCTTCCAGTGTTCTGTGCACGGGTCTCAGTTCGATCAGAACGGCACCCCGCTCAATGCCATCACCCAGAACCCGCTGAAGATTTTCCAGACCTCCCTCAATGGGGACCTCCTGCGCATCTTCGAATAAGAACAAAGCTGTTTTCGGTATTGAATATACCTTCCGTTTCAGGGAGTAGCTCCCTCGCGCACCTGCGTTTTTCAGCTTGGCAGGGGCTGGATTTCCGCATAAAAAAATTGTACCTTCGCAGGGAATTCATCCCTATATGCTCGATAAATTAAATATCGTAAAACAACGTTTTGACGAGGTTTCCGACCTGATCATACAGCCCGATATCCTATCGGATCAGAAGCGCTATGTACAGCTCAACAAGGAGTACAAAGACCTGCGGCAGCTCATGGATAAACGGGAGACGTATATTCAACTGCAGAACCGTATTGCCGAAGCTGAGGAAATCCTCTCGGATGGCAGTGATGCCGAAATGGTCGAAATGGCTAAAATGCAGCTGGAAGAAGCACGGGAGGCGCTGCCGGCTCTGGAGGAGGAGATCAAATTGATGCTGATCCCCAGGGACCCGGAAGATGCCAAGGATGTGGTAATGGAAATCCGTGCCGGGACCGGGGGTGATGAGGCCAGTATTTTTGCCGGGGACCTTTTCAGGATGTACACCAAATATTGTGAATCCAGAGGCTGGAAGACCAACGTGATCGATTTGAGCGAGGGCACCAGCGGAGGCTTCAAGGAGATACATTTCGAGGTAAGCGGGGAAGATGTATACGGGACCCTGAAATTCGAAGCCGGGGTACACCGGGTGCAGCGCGTGCCGCAGACCGAAACACAGGGACGCGTACATACCAGTGCAGCTACCGTTATGGTTTTGCCTGAAGCGGAAGATTTCGATGTACAGATAGATCCCAAGGATGTCCGTATCGACTATTTCTGTTCTTCCGGGCCGGGAGGGCAGTCTGTGAATACCACCTATTCAGCTGTCCGGCTTACCCACGTTCCCACAGGGATTGTGGCCCAGTGCCAGGATGAGAAATCACAGCACAAAAACAAGGATAAGGCTTTCAAGGTACTCCGTTCCCGACTTTATGATATGGAGCTGGCCAAAAAGCAGGAAGCCGATGCCGCCAAGCGGAATTCTCAGGTGAGCAGCGGAGACCGCTCTGCCAAGATCCGCACCTATAATTATCCGCAGGGGCGGGTAACCGACCACCGCATTGGCCTGACCCTGTACGATCTTCAGAATATCATCAATGGAGATATTCAGAAAATCATAGACGAGCTGATGCTGGTGGAAAACACCGAAAAACTAAAGGAGGCCTCCGAGATTTTTTAACCATCCATGACCCCTCAAGAACTCGAACAACAAATACGGTCCAAAAAGTCATTCCTGTGTATTGGCCTGGATACGGACCTGGATAAAATCCCTGCATTTCTGCGGGAACAACCCGATCCGCTTTTCGCTTTTAACAAGGCCATTATTGATGCTACCCATCAGCTTTGCGTGGCCTATAAGCCCAATACAGCATTTTACGAGGCCTATGGTTCTGAAGGTTGGCGCTCCCTTGAAAAAACCATCGCCTATCTCAACGAAAAGTACCCTCAAATTTTTACAATCGCCGATGCTAAAAGGGGGGATATCGGGAATACTTCCACCCGCTATGCCAAAGCATTCTTTGAGACTATGGATTTTGATGCGTTAACCGTTGCACCCTATATGGGGCGGGATTCGGTGGAACCCTTTTTGGAATTCGAAGGGAAATACACCATACTGCTGGGGCTGACCTCCAATCCTGGAGCCTTTGATTTCCAGACCCGGGAAGATGCCGGTGTTCGCCTGTTTGAGCAGGTGTTGAAAACGGCAAGCAACTACCGGCACTCTGAACGATTGATGTATGTGGTAGGGGCCACCAAGGCGGAATATCTCAGGGACATTCGCAAGATCATCCCTGAAGCTTTTTTACTGATCCCCGGGGTGGGGGCACAGGGTGGTAGCCTGGAAGAAGTGTGCAGGTACGGTTTGAATGAGGGCGTAGGTTTACTAATCAATTCCTCCCGGGGCATTATTTACGCCTCTGCAGAACAAGACTTCGCTGAAAAAGCGGCACAAAAAGCCAGGGCTCTGCAAACCCAAATGGCAAAAATCCTGGAAAAAGGGTGAGCTTAGGCAATCTCAGCCAGCATCCGCTCTATCTTTCGCGCTTTTGCTTCGAAAAAATCCATGAGTTGCCGGTTGGCCCCGGAAGCTTCCTGGGCTTTTCTGATAAAAAATTGTTGTTGTAACTGCAGGCTTCTGATAGCCTTGTTGCCGCCGGGGATGGGGTTCTGGGCGCCAACTTTGCAATGTTGCTTTTCCATAACTAGGCTTTTAACAAATATACGTTGAAAAAACGCTCAGGGATGTTGAGAATACCGTCTATTTAACTAATAATCAGGTAATTTGTCTATTTATTAACATTTTCATTACTTCTTCTTATGAAGCTTCTTTTTCAATAGGATGGTTTTGGGCCTCCCTTGAAAAGGAGCGTGTATTTTGGCCAGTCGGCCGGGCAGGATTTCCTATCTTTAAGGAAAGAATACGATTATGAACAAAATTAGAGCGGCTGCTCTGCTATTCAGTATTGGCAGCATCTTCGCAAGCGCCCAGCAACTACCGGAAACTCCTGCCTGTCCCTGTTGTACAGAAAACCACAGGGCTTTTGATTTCTGGATAGGCCAGTGGGAGGTGGAATTGGCCACTGGGCAGCCTGCCGGCACCAATCGTATTGTAAGGTCTCAAAATGGATGTGTCTTACAGGAGTTCTGGAGCAGTGCATCCCAGGGCTTTACCGGAACCAGCCTGAATTTCTACAATGCTGCGGTTGGGCAGTGGGAGCAATTGTGGGTGGATAGCTCGGGAAATGTACTAAAATTGAGCGGCAACAGGCAGGGTGATCAGATGATCCTCTCTTCGGAACCTTTTCTGAATGCCCAGGGGGTATCATCTGTTAACCGCATTACCTGGACCCTGAACAAGGACGGAAGCGTCAGGCAACTTTGGGAGCTGCTGCAGGATAGAAAGTCAGTACAGGTTGTTTTTGACGGGCTGTACCGCAAAAAAGAATAAGGGGCTTGCCAAACAAAACAAAAAAACCCCTGATCATTCCGGATCAGGGGTTTTAAAACTAACTAACTCAAAAAATACTAACTCAAATAATTTTTTCAGCCACTCTTTGGAGCGGTTTGATGAAAATGCCCTTGTTCTACTTATAACGTTATTATTCAGGGCTTTAGTATGAAGCCTCTTAATCTTTTTTAGAATGATGAGTTGGAAACTTCCCGACTGATGCCAAATCAGTTAAAAATGATGGTTTTATTTCCATAAACCCGGGTTTTCCGTTTCAGGTGCAGTTGCACAGCCCGGGCCAGTACTATTTTTTCCAGGTCTTTTCCCCTTTCAACCAAATCGGCCACCCGGTGGCTGTGTGATACCGGGATAACATCCTGTGCGATAATAGGCCCGGCATCCAGCTCTTCAGTAACATAGTGCGAAGTGGCCCCGATGATCTTTACGCCGCGTTCAAATGCCGCGTGATAGGGTTTGGCTCCTGCAAATGCAGGCAGGAAAGAATGGTGTATGTTGATAATGCGATTGGGATAGGCCCCGATAAGGTCAGGACCAATTATCTGCATATAACGCGCCAGCACGATACAATCTACCTTGTGATCCCTGAGGATCTCCAGTTGCCTTGCCTCTGCCGTTTTCCGATGCTCCTTTGAGAAAGGGACGTGGTAATAAGGGATATCGAACTGCCTGGCGATGGGCTCGCAATCCGGGTGATTGCTCAGGATAAAGGGGATGTGGGCTTTTAATTCTCCGGCTTCATAACGGCTTAGCAGGTCATAGAGGCAGTGGTTGTATTTGCTGACAAAGAGGGCCATATTGGGCAGGCTGTCTTCAAAAAAAGCATCCCAGGACATGGAAAACCTTTTTCCGATCTCACTTTCAAAATCCGATAGAAAGGGCTCCCGTCCGGATTCGAAGCTCAGCTGTGCCTCCAGCCACATAAAGAAGATACCTATCTCTGGTTCCACGTGCTGATCCAGATAGATGATATTGCCTTTACAGCCGTGTATAAAACCCGTAACCGCGCTGATGATCCCGGGCTGATCCCGGCAATGCATTAAAAGTGTAACAACCACGTCATTATTTTGGTTTAAAATTACGGGATTAGGAATAGAAATGGGAAATACCTTTGTATTTTTGTTGAATTCTAAATGGAAAGACCTGTTTTTTTCATTTTCGCTAAATAAGACTTTTATTATTTTAATATAGACTTTTAGTTGTTCCACTTTCTATGAAAGCCAAACCTCCTTACAAGCCCCAGCACAAAATACGAATTGTAACGGCCGCTTCCCTTTTTGACGGGCACGATGCTGCGATCAATATCATGAGGCGGATTATACAGGCTACGGGGGTAGAGGTAATACACCTGGGGCATGACCGGTCGGTAGCTGAGGTGGTAGACTGCGCTATACAGGAAGATGCCAACGCCATTGCAATGACTTCTTACCAGGGCGGGCACAACGAATATTTCAAATACATGCACGACCTGCTGCAGGAAAAAGGGGCAGGACATATACAGATCTTCGGCGGTGGAGGCGGGGTGATCCTTCCTTCTGAAATCGAGGAGCTGATGGATTACGGGATTACACGAATTTATTCGCCTGATGATGGCAGGGAATTGGGGCTTCAGGGTATGATCAATGACCTGGTGGGTAGTGCCGATCATGCAGTGGCAGACATCCCTATTGCGGAGCCCGAAAAGCTGGCCGCAAAGATGACAGATAAAAACGTGCCAACCCTTGCCCGGCTCATCAGCCTGGCGGAAAACCGGCCCGACGCATTCAGCGAGCTACAGCCTCACTTCCCTAAACCTAAAAAAACCGCACCGGTTTTGGGAATCACCGGTACTGGCGGGGCCGGGAAAAGCAGCCTGGTAGATGAACTGGTACGACGGTTTCTGAATGATTTTCCGCATCGCCGTCTGGGGATTATTTCGGTAGATCCGTCCAAACGCAAAACGGGAGGGGCGCTGCTGGGAGACCGTATCCGGATGAATGCCATCCACCATCCGAATGTCTACATGCGATCCCTGGCCACACGCCAGTCCAATCTGGCCCTTTCAAAGCATGTAAAAGAAGCGGTTACTGTTTTACAGGCCTCCGGCTTTGACCTTATTATCCTGGAAACCTCGGGGATCGGGCAATCCGATACGGAGATCCTGGAACATTCAGACCTGTCGTTATATGTAATGACCCCGGAGTTCGGGGCTGCCACGCAGCTGGAGAAAATCGATATGTTGGACTTTGCAGACCTGGTGGCCATCAACAAATTCGATAAACGAGGGGCTGCTGATGCCCTTAGGGATGTTAAGAAACAATACCAGCGCAACCATGGCATTTGGGAGGCAGACCCGAAAGATCTACCGGTTTACGGAACCATTGCATCTCAGTTTAATGATCCTGGAATGAACCGCCTGTATGCGGCTATTATGCAGGCCCTGGGAGCGAATGGATTGGATTGGGCCGGGGAGGCCACCACAGCAGTTGACGGGGATTCCGAGAAGATTTTTATCATCCCTCCGGCCAGGACCCGTTACCTCTCTGAAATTTCGGAAAACAACCGGGCCTATGATGCACAGGTAGAACAACAGGCCCGCATTGCTGAAAAGCTTTATGGTTACTATTTGTCTATTCTGAACCTTTCCGGGCAGGAGGCAGAAGCCGGTAAAAAGTATCTCAGTAGCTCCGGCCTTGATGTTGAGCAATTGCCAGGCAATACCGGGAATTCAGATGAAAAGGTGCTGCAAGCCCTTTTGGCGGCATTCGAGGCAGAACGCAAAAACCTGAACCCGCATCACTGGGACCTGTTACTGCAATGGGATGCCCTTAAGGAACAGTATTCGGAAGCGGTATACAGTTTTCAGGTCAGGGGGAAAGAAGTGCGGATCGAAACCCATACGGAATCCCTTTCCCACCTGCAGATTCCCAAAGTTGTTTTGCCGAGATACCGGAGCTGGGGAGACATTCTTCGCTGGAGCTTACAGGAAAACGTACCTGGGCGGTTCCCCTATACAGCTGGCCTGTACCCCTTTAAGCGGACCGGGGAAGACCCAACCCGCATGTTTGCCGGGGAAGGCGGGCCGGAACGCACCAACAGGCGGTTCCACTACCTCAGCTTGGATATGCCTGCCAAGCGGCTTTCCACGGCCTTCGATTCGGTAACCCTGTACGGGCACGATCCGGGCCACCGTCCGGACATTTACGGGAAAATAGGGAATGCAGGAGTATCTATCTGTTGTCTGGATGACGCCAAAAAATTATACAGCGGTTTTGACCTGAGCGACCCGAAAACCTCGGTCAGTATGACCATCAATGGTCCTGCCCCCATGCTCCTTGGTTTTTTCCTGAACGCGGCCATAGACCAGAACTGCGAGAAATACATTCTCAAAGAAGGCTTGCAGGCAGAGGTACAGGAAAAAATCGACAGCCTGTTCAGGGAACAGGGAATTGAAAAACCGACCTACAAAGGAGAGATACCCGAGGGGAACAACGGGCTGGGGCTGATGCTGCTGGGCGTAAGCGGAGACCAGGTTTTGCCCGAAGCGATTTACAATAAAATAAAGGCAGAGACCCTGCGGCAGGTTAGGGGAACGGTGCAGGCAGACATCCTCAAAGAAGACCAGGCGCAGAATACCTGCATTTTCTCGACAGAATTTGCGCTGCGGTTGATGGGGGACGTACAGGAGTATTTTATAGAGCAGCAGGTGCGCAACTTCTATTCGGTATCCATTTCCGGCTACCATATAGCTGAGGCCGGAGCGAACCCGATTACCCAGTTGGCCTTTACCCTTTCCAATGGCTTTACCTATGTGGAATATTACCTGAGTCGGGGGATGGACATCAACAAGTTCGGCCCCAACCTTTCCTTCTTTTTCAGCAACGGGATAGACCCGGAATACGCTGTTATCGGTAGGGTAGCCCGAAGGATATGGGCCAAGGCCATGAAAGAAAAATACGGAGCAGACCCCAGGGCGCAGATGCTCAAATACCATATTCAGACTTCAGGCCGCAGCCTGCATGCACAGGAAATCGATTTTAACGATATCCGTACCACACTACAGGCCTTGTACGCCATTTATGACAATTGCAATTCCCTGCATACCAACGCCTATGATGAGGCGATTACCACCCCAACCGAGGAGTCGGTAAGGCGGGCAGTGGCCATTCAGTTGATCATTAACAAAGAACTGGGGCTTGCAAAGAACGAGAATCCCTTACAGGGTTCATTTATAATTGAAGAACTAACCGACCTGGTGGAAGAGGCTGTGCTTGCCGAGTTTGACCGAATAACCGAAAGGGGAGGGGTGCTGGGTGCCATGGAAACCATGTACCAGCGGGCCCGCATACAGGATGAAAGCCTGCACTATGAAACCCTGAAACATTCCGGGGAATACCCGATTATCGGGGTCAATACCTTCCTGAACTCCAAAGGCTCCCCTACCATTTTGCCGGCGGAAGTCATCAGGGCTACCGAAGATGAGAAAAAGGCACAGATAGCTACCCTGCAAAGGGTACACAAACAATACGGAGGCCGAGCAGCGGAATCCCTTAACCGGCTCAAGGCGGCTGCCGTTGCCAATGAAAATATGTTCGAAGTGCTGATGGAAGTTTGCAAATATTGTTCCCTGGGACAGATTACCCAGGCCCTTTTTGAGGTAGGCGGGCAGTACAGGCGTAATATGTAAGCCTCATTCCGGTTTTATTTCTGACATATGTCAGATACTAAGCCCCTTGCGCCATTTTTTAAAGGACTGTCGGAAACTTTTAACTTCTCTGCGAAGCAAGTCCAGGTATTCTTTTTCCCGAACCCCGTCTTTCTCCAGGCCGGTACAGTAGGTGCTGAGATTGCGTATCATCACGTTAATGAAATCAATGCTCCGCTGGCGAATGGCCAGGGAATTCGCACTTTCCGCTTTTGCAATCTGCTGCGGAATCAGGATGGCATCCGTCAGGATAGCATCGGCAATATGGTCCCTGTGGCTATGTGATTGTGCCAGGGTTAGCAGGTTTTTATTGTAGCTGACAAAGGAGGCAATTTCCCGGCTGAGGGTACGCAGGGCAACGGCCTTCCGGTAAACAGGAAGCTTATGTATCCGCTTGTAGGACATTTCTTTTTCTCAATTTTATATAAAATTAGCGCATTCTGGCTAAATTTATATTTAAAAATTAAACTTAAAATACTATCTTACCTTATATTATAAAGTATTATTAACTATTTGCTTTGGAATTTAAATTAGATCAACTGCATTGGAGTATCCTAAAGGCCTTACAGACCAATGCCCGGGCCTCCCTGGCCGGGATCGGAAGGGCTATCGGCCTTACGCCTCCTGCCGTGGCCGAACGTGTAAAAAGGTTGGAAGACCTGGGGTATATAGAAGGATACCGTACAATGGTTTCGCATACCCGGGCGGGGTACCAACTCAAAGCGATGATTACCTTAAGGGCCTTCGTGGGAAAACTAAAACCCTTCCTTGAAAAAGTAAAGAGCTTTGATGAGGTGCTTAATTGTTACCGGATCACGGGAAACGAAAATATTATCATGGAGGTAGTCCTCAAAGACCAGCATCATCTGGAGCAGTTTATTGACCAGCTTATCCAGTATGGGGAAACCCGAACACATATTATACTGTCTGAGGTAATAACAGATGCCCCCATTAGACAAATCCGGAAATCATGAGAAAACAAACCTGCCAAAGGGAAGTTCAGGATGGATTGCCATGGGAAGCCGAATAATGTTTAAATTAGAATACAAAAATGAACCCCGAATGCCTTCTGCCTTGAAATTTAATTTTTGGCGGGATTTTTGATGGGAATTGCATATGAAAAAAATTTACCTGCTCTTCTTTCTGTCCCTGATGTGTGTTCCTGTTGCCCACACACAGGAATTCGCTCTAAAAAAAGGAATGGTGATGGATTCCCTGCCGGTTCAGGATTCTATTGGCTCTCAAATTCGGCTGTTACTTCCGGAGTCTTTTAACCAGCAGCAAAGCTGGCCATTGCTCTTTATTTGTGATGAGCAGGATAAATCGCTTATCAGTATGCGCTATCTGGCAGAGCTGGCCAATGAAAACGGGTATATCCTGGTCGCTTCCAAAAACCTGCAGGATTCCGCGAGCCTGACTGACAAAATATTGGATATATACAATACCTTTTCCTATTTAAACGGCATCTTTCCCCTGGATAACCAGCGCATAATTGCCGCGGGTTTCGGGGCAGGCGGGCAACTGGCAACCCTTGTGCCCAGTTTGCTTAAAAATTTTAATGGCAGCCTTGCGGTTGGATCAATGGTGCCCAGCCCGGATTTTCTCAACCCTAAAACTTCCTACCCAATTGCCTTATTAATGGGGCTTACTGATTCAAGGTACGTGAGCCTTATCAACGATAAGGAGGTTCTTGTCAATAAGAGATTTCCTTTGTTTATACAGTATTTCGACGGAGGCCACCAGTGGCCGGATACAGAATATATCGGCAGGGCCCTGCAATTTTTTACCCTTTCAGGGATGGCCAAAAACCAGATTCCAGCTGATTCGGCTTATGTACGCTCTCAATTGGATGATTATCTGGGACTAGTTGACCGGTATATCAGAACCGGGGATTTAACCACAGCCATGGATCAGATAGAAGAAGGTATATCCCTGTTCAGGCCTTTTAAGGTTGAGGAAACCTTGTGGAGCCGAAAGAAACGGGTCCGTAAAATGTCGGCCTATAAATACGAGAGCAGGGTAGTGGATAACTTGCGATTTAAAGAAGAACTTATGCGCGAGGACTATCTGTATTACCTGGAAGAAGACATGGAACGTTTTAACCTCAATAACCTGGGCTGGTGGAATTACCAGATGGGGGTTTTGACCAAATTAAAGGATAGTGAAAAACTCGCCGAAAAACGTATGGGGGAACGGCTCCAGGATTATGTGAACACACTTATTAACGAGTATATCCGCTTCCACAACGCACAGGAAACTATAGACGACGATTCACTGATTCTGCTTTACATGTTAAAAACGATAACGGAGTCCACGGATTTTGAAGCTTACTTAAAAGTAGTATCCCTTACCTCAAAATACGAAGATTACGGAACAGCCCTTTTTTATCTGGAAGAGGCCCTCAAAAAAGGCTTTACGGATAAACAAAAACTGTACGGGCTGGAACATACAGCCCTGCTCAGGATCAGTCCGGAATTCAACGAACTGGTTTCCAAATATCTGGAAGATGCGCGCTATGACTAAGGGACTAGCAGGTGTGGGACCGTATTGAGGTCCCAGTCAATCACCAGGCCTCTGGCCAGGTCCTGTGCAATAGCCTCCCCATAGAGCAACTCACAGAGGTAGAGGGCCGCTTCAAAACTCCGGGCTCCTCCGGCAGAGGTAATAAATTTGCCATCGTGTACAAACCAAACAGAATCGACCACTTGCAGCTGCGGGAACCGCTGCCGGTAGGTTTCAATATCTGCTGGAAATGTGGTGCTGACTACCTCATCCAGCAAACCTGCCTGTGCCAAAACAAAGGCCCCGTCACAATGGGAAGTTACAAAGCGGGCCTTTTTGGCAGCCTCCTGAACAAAGCGGATCATGGTGCTGTCCTGCAAGTCTGTGTCCAGATGGTGCTCGGCACTGGGGACGACCAGGATGTCAATCTCCGGCCAGTTGCCAGATCCGTAAACAAAGTCCGGTAAAATTTCGATGCCTTCAAATGTGCGTACCGCTCCGGGTTCCTTGGCCAGGGTAAAGGGGATCATAGGTGTTATCCCTTCCCGGTAGATGGTGTGCTGGAAAATATCATAAGGGGCGGTGAGTTCTGTATTATACACCCCGTCCATTATCAGGAATCCAACTTTGTAATGCGGACTGTCAGGGAAGTTTGGTGATGCGCTTTCAATCCGGTTTTTGGGCTGTTCCTGACAAGCTGCTATCAAAAGGCAACTACATAACAGTAAACGCCTGAACGAAACATGTAGCTTATAAAGTCCCATAGGGTCAAGTTACGATTTTATCCAGCTTGGAATTGTTATTTTTGTATGGCAGGCCTGGCTGCCAATCCGTTTGATACATTCATTGATAAAAATATGAAATCGCAGGTTAAGGTTTTATGGGTATTCTGCCTTATGGCGGGCTGCCTTTTAATCGGTTGCAGGGAAGCCAAGCGCTATCACGACCAGACCCCTGTACAGCTAACAGATCAAAAAGACAGTTTGCTTCGCGGAATCCTGGCCTTTCAGGAGGAAACCAATGCCTTTTTCCGGGACCCGGAAACTTCTCCTTTGCCGGACCGCTACCGCAAGAATTTTGAGGGCCTGGACTTTTTTAGCCCGGATACCAGCTTCAGGGTGTGGGCCCGGCTGGAGCGAAGCCCTTCGGCCCTGCCTTTTGACATGCCCACAACCACCGACCGCAAGGCGGTGGAGCGTAAATACGGTACTTTGTATTTTAAACTGAAAGGCCAGGATTTCAGCCTGGAGGTTTATCAGAGCCCTGAGCTGATGATAGAAGAAGGTTATGAAGATTACCTTTTTCTGCCCTTTACCGATCAGACCAATGGGGAGGCTACCTATGGCGGCGGACGCTACCTGGACCTCAGAATCCCTGAAGGAGATTCCATCCTGCTTGATTTTAACCGGTCTTACAACCCCTACTGCGTTTATAACCCCAAATATTCCTGCCCGCTGGTACCCCGGGTAAACCATCTGCAGATCCCGGTAAGTGCAGGCCTTAAAGACTTTAAACCCTAAACGAAAAGCCCCGGCCTTTTTGGCCGGGGCTTCGCTCAAATTAAACTAAACTAAAAGTGGTCAGGCTTTTTGCTAGAAGGAGTAGATGGCTGCAATTAAGAAAGACGACAGGTTGTTCGTGGCAATCCCATCACTGTCCAGGAAGGGTTCATTGTCATCCATAAAACTATCCAACCGGATTTCTGGCTTGATAATTAAGTTCTCCTTGGTAAAACTTCCGGTTAATGTCAGTCCAAAAACAGGAACATCATCAAAGCCGTCTTCTGTAAAGGCAAAGTATTCACCTCGTAATCCAACGGCAAAATCGTCTGAAGTTTTCAATTGGGGATACAGCGCTGCGCCATAAAATCCAAGATCTGTTTCGGAATTGGTGTTGTAAGCTGCATTGATACCCATAAAGAAGTCTTCGGTGAGGTCAAATCCTCCGGTATAATCAATCTCAAAGCCCAAACCACCATTCGAACCGCTGTCATAATACAGGTTCAGGTACTGCCCATAAGCTCCTAACTGCCCACCGAGGGCATACTCCCCGCTACCGCTAATGTCATTTGTGTCCCAGGGATTGGTTACCGCCAGCATGAGACTAATGTCATCAGATAATGTAAAATCTGCTTTCACCCCTAAATGGGAGAAGGGCCCGTTGGAGAATAAGTAAGAAACGCTATAGTTGAAGTTCGCCGCCGGTGAAATTACCTCATAACCTACCCAGGTGTTAAAACGTCCAATGGTGAGCGTAGTATTTTCAGAGACATTCCAATAGGCATAAGCCTGATTGATTATTCCGTTTAAAACGTCATTTTCGAATGTGGCTTCTGTACCCCTGGGGCCAAATACCAAATCCACTACTACACCAGTCGAACCCGCTTCATAAGTACCAATCAGGTTGGCCATACCCAATGCAAAACCAGTCTGGTTGGCAAAAGAGGTTGGTGTTGCTGTTGTAGCCGCTCCGGCATCACTAAAGGTGGTCCTGAAATAGGCATCAACACTTCCGGATAAGGTAAACGGACTCGGACTTTCTTCTTCCTGTGCCTGCAGGTTTATTCCCAGGCTCAGGACTATTCCGAAAAGCAAATATTTTATGTAATTTGAGAAAATAATCGATTTCATAATACAGTGTTTTTAACTCTCTCAATGAGAGTTGGTTAATGATCTACATTGTTGTTGAATTGATTTGTTTTTGCGGAGCGTTCTGCCAAACGCTCCGCTTTTTTTATTTAATGCTGGTTCAACCTGAAGTCTGCATAGGCATCCATCCCATGCTCGTGCAGGTCCAGACCGTCCAGTTCTTCTTCGCGGTCTACGCGTATTCCCACAGTCTTTTTCAGGCTGAAAATGATTATAAAAGCGCTAAGGATACAAAAGAGCCCTGCAGCTCCAACCCCTGCCAACTGGTAGAGGAATTGATCCAAACCTGCCTTGTCCCCGAAGATCCCTACGGCCAGGGTTCCCCAGATTCCGCAGATCAGGTGAACCGTAACGGCACCCACAGGGTCATCCAGACGGATCCGGTCAATAAATGCTACTCCGCCAACGATAACAGCACCTGCAATCAGACCTATAATCACCGCTTCGTTAGGAGACATCAGGTCTGCACCGGCCGTTATACCGACCAGCCCGCCCAGGATTCCGTTCAGGAACATGGTAAGGTCATAGTTTTTGTAAGCCAGCGCCGATACAACAAAGGCACTAACCCCTCCTGCTGCTGCAGCCAGGCTGGTTGTCACCAATACCAGGGAAGTCAGGGCCGGATCGCCGGAGAGGACAGAGCCCCCGTTAAAGCCGAACCACCCCAGCCAGAGGACCAGTACCCCTGCTGTTGCCAGCGGGATGTTGTGTCCCGGGATAGCTTTAGGTTTTCCGTCTTCGCCGAATTTTCCGATACGGGCACCCAGTAAGTAGATGGCCACCAGGGCTCCCCAACCTCCAACAGAGTGAACAAGGGTAGACCCGGCAAAATCGTAAAAACCAGCCTCATCGCCACCCAGGGTAGAGAGGAAGCCACCACCCCACTGCCAGGAACCGACAATCGGGTAGACCAGGCCTACATAAATCAGGGTAAAGACCATAAACGGGCCAATCTTGATCCGTTCGGCCACTGCTCCTGAAACAATAGTTGCTGCTGTTGCCGCAAACATCCCCTGAAAGAGGAAGTCTGTCCAGTAGGTATAACCCCCGTCTGCGTATTCAGGAGTAAGCCCCGCGGCATCGGTTCCCAGGCCAAAGCCTGCGAAGCCGAGGTATCCGTTGAACTCCCCGGGGTACATCAGGTTAAACCCGCCTATATAATACATCAGCAGGCCAACGGTAATAATAAAGATGTTCTTAAAAAGGATATTGATGGTATTTTTTTGTCGTGTCAGTCCGATTTCCAGAAAGGCAAAACCGGCATGCATGAAGAACACCAGAGCGGTGCATACCATCATCCATATATTGTTTGCTGTAAATAATCCTGTATCCATAATATAAAGCTTTTTGTGCGTTAGTTAGTTAATTCCGGCTTCCCCGTTCTCTTTGGTCCTGATCCGGTAGGCGTTGATAACGTCGGAGACAAAAATTTTACCATCCCCGACATTTCCGGTGTAGGCCGACTCCAGGAGTGTATTGACCGTTCGCTCCAGGAATTCATCTGAAACAACGATGGATAAATACCTTCGCTGAATGTCTGAAGTACTGTATGCAATACCTCGGTATACATGTCCTTGTTTTTCATTGCCAACCCCGGTTACGTCCCAGTAGCTGAAAAAGTTAACTTCAATCTGATGCAGGGCCTTTTTTACCTCATCAAATTTCGATTTCCGAATAATAGCTTCCACTTTCTTCATTGGTATAAGTTTTAATTGATCGGGCCAAATATATAGGAATAAAAAAACCCCCTCCTAATTTTGAGGGGGTATACAGGTCATTTTTATGATACTAATAATCTTACCCCCATTAAATTAGGGGTAGGACATTTTAAAAACTATAATTTTGGCATATCCTTGAAAAATTATGATATGGACCCCGAAAAGACTGCAATTCTTAGTGTAAATTCTTACAATTATTGCGTAATTGTTAACAAGAGGCCTAAATTGTTTATAAAAATGGAAGGAAATTGCAAAAACGAGCTGATCTATAGCATTCGGGAAATCCATAATCCGATCCCTACCGCTACTAATCCAAAGGCCAGGCTTGCCAGGGTGTATCCTATAAAAGAGAAATAAGCGCCCTCCCGCAGCAGCATCAATTGTTCAAAGCTAAAAGAAGAAAAGGTGGTAAACCCGCCGCAAAAACCAGTGGCGAAAAGGGCTGTCTGGGTAGGAGTGATGAACTCATTTCGCAGGCTGAGGCCGAACACCAGACCAATTAGCAGGCATCCTATTATATTAACGGTAAAAGTTCCCAGGTAAAAATGCGGAAAGAGCGGGTTGAGGTATCGGCTGATGGCGTATCTGAGGCCGCTGCCCAATCCGCCACCCAGAATAACCAGTAATAGGTGTTTCATCCGTTAACCACTTAAGTACAGTCTGAGGCAAGGAAGCCCGTTTACAGGCTTTATCGGATGTAAACTTAGTAAAAAATCTTAAGGTTATACTGCCTTCTGGTATTTTGGATCTAGACGGTGCAACGAATAGATCTTTCCTTTGATGGGGGAAGACAAGGAAAGGCTTGTTTTGTTCTTTGACCTTAATTTAAGGGAAGAACTAAAGACCAGAAGCAGGATGTTTAAAATGATCAGACCCAAAAATATGGCGAAAAATGCAAGCATCGATCTTGTTTGTTTATTAGGTAACGTAAAATTACGCCTTTTGGTATAGTATACGAAGGATTTGTAGGAAATGGTTGTCAAGACCGCAATTTTTGTGGTCTATGCGTTTTTAGGGCCTTTTATTTGAGTATATACTTAAGAAAGAGCAACAAGGCTATGAAAATGACAAAGAAAAGCAGTACCCATTGAGATCCCTTATATTGCTTTTTGTGCCAGCTGCTGTCCTTTCGGTACATCCTGATCATGACCAGTATAAAAACCACTAAAAAGAGCAGCGCAAAAACGATTTGTCCGGTGGAGAACATCTTGTTACTTTTAGGGCAAAACTAACCTAATTTCTTTTGAGAATGAAACGAAAAATTGCTGCTGTTGCTGATTTTCACCGTGCCTTTGGCCTGGGAATTGCTTCCGAGCCCAAAGCCGACCTGGGAACGGATAAAAATCTGTTGCGTTATAAGCTGATGCGTGAAGAAAATGAAGAATATCTGGAAGCTGCCGGGAATAACGACCTGGTGGAAGTGGCGGATGCCTTGGGCGATATGCTCTACATACTATGCGGGACTATCCTGGAGCATGGGATGCAATATAAGATTGAAGAGGTTTTTGAAGAGATACAGCGCTCCAATATGAGCAAACTGGGAGCTGACGGAAACCCCATTTACCGGGAAGACGGGAAGGTCCTGAAAGGTCCCAATTACTTTAAGCCAGATATACAGGCCATACTGGAAAGCTAAAAAAAACCCCGCTCTTGGCGGGGCTTTTCATTATTTAACGGCATAACGCCAACCGAAAGGATCTTTTGCGCGGTTATACTGAATATCCGTGATGCGTTTTTTGAAATGGGAAGCATAGCTTTCTGGCAGCTCCGGGAGCTCAAAACGCCTGTCTTTATACCCAAAACTGTGGATAGGGGAGACCACTGCGGCCGTCCCGGCCCCGAATAATTCTTTCAGGCTGCCATTTTCTGCCGCTGCCACTAATTCCGAAACTCGAACCTTGCGGACCTCTAACGGAATGCCCTCGGCCTCTGCCAGGCTCAGGATACTCTTGCGGGTTACCCCGTCAAGAATACGGTCGCTGGTAGGGCTGGTGAGCAGGGTGTCCCCGATTCGTATAAAGATATTCATGGCCCCGGCTTCTTCAATAAATTCGTGCTTGTGGTCATCGGTCCAGATCACCTGTTGGTAGCCTTCCTTTACGGCCAGCTGGGTAGGGTAGAATTGCCCGGCGTAATTTCCCCCGGCTTTCGCGTATCCCACACCCCCATTGGCGGCACGGGAATATTTTTCTTCTATTTTGACCCCAATTTTACCCCCAAAGTATGCCCCGGAGGGACTGGTTGCTATAATAAAAGTATACTCGTCTGCCGGGGAGGCGTGAAAGCCGGTCCCGGATGCAAATACGAAGGGGCGGATGTAAAGTGAACTGCCTTCCGAGGTTGGGATCCAGTCAGAATCTACCTCCAGCAGCGCCTTCAGGCCTTCCATAAACAGTTCTGCAGGCACTTCCGGGATGGCCAGCCTCTTGGCCGATGTATTCAACCGACGCTGGTTCTCCTGAGGACGGAACAGCCATACCTTTCCCTCGGCATCCTTATAGGCTTTCATGCCTTCAAAAATACTCTGTCCGTAGTGGAAGACTTTGGCTGAGGGCTCCAGCGAAAGGGGTTGATAGGGTACTACCCTGGGGTCTTGCCAGCTACCATCCTTGTAGTTGGAAACAAACATATGATCCGAAACTTCCTTTCCAAAGGGGAGCTTGTCAAAATTTACACTTTTTATCCGGGAGTGGGGTGTCTTCTCGACACGGATCTGCTTTAAAGATAGGTCCATACATGCGTCATTTAAACCCCTAAAATTACATAAATATTGGCAGTAAATCTTGCTTTTTAAGCAAGAAAATCCGGAGTTTTGCAGATGTAATCAGAACAGTGTCAAACATGAAATATTTTAACATAATCCTTATCGTTTTCTGCCTTGTCAGTGCCTGTAAGGAAAAAGAATCTCAGGCGGCAGCAGTTGCAGAAACTGAAACGGAAATGGCCTATATTGAAGTTGGGGCCCCTTTTTCGGGTGTGGAGATACAAAACCAGTCGGAAATCGGACAGGTATTTGATACCCTTGTCGTTTCCGATACCCTTAAAACCGCTTTCAGGGCAGAAGTTCTGGAGGTGTGCCAGGCCAAAGGCTGCTGGATGCGCCTGCAGCTACCGGAAGAAGAGACCGTAATGGTCCGCTTTAAAGATTACGGTTTCTTTGTGCCCAAAGACATCGCCGGGAAAACTGTGGAAGTGGAAGGCCTTGCTTTTATTTCAGAAGTTTCTGAAGAGGAGCGCCGGCACCTGGCCCAGGACGGGGGTGCCAGCGAAGAGGAAATACGCGCGATTGAAGGCGCCGAAGCAGCTCCGGGCTTTGAAGCCATCGGGGTCCGAATCCTGCAATGAAAGTGAAACGCAGGATCGTTAAGACGGCAGATGGTTCTGCAACCCTGCAATTGCCGGAGTGGCAGGAGCAATACCACTCCATGCACGGAGCCCTGCAGGAAGCCTATCATGTCTTTATTTCCAAGGGCCTGGATTGCTATAAAAATAGTACGGTCCGTATCCTGGAGATGGGCTTCGGGACCGGGCTCAATGCGCTGATCAGCCTGCTGGAGGCACCATCCCGAAACCTTCAGATTTCCTACACGGCCCTCGAGGCCTATCCGGTTACTGAGGCCGAATGGATAGCCCTTGATTACGGAAATGCCCTTCAAAAAAAGGACGCTCCCGAATATTTCCGGGCCCTGCATAAGGCCCCCTGGGAAGAAGTGAGCCAGATTACGCCTTTTTTTGAGTTGCATAAGAAACAACAGCGGTTTGAAGATTTTTTATCCAAGCCGTGTTTTGACCTTGTTTATTTTGACGCTTTTGGTGCGCGAGTGCAGCCCGATCTCTGGACGGAGGAGATCTTTGGCGCCATGTTCGCAGCATTGGTACCCGGCGGACGCCTGGTCACCTATGCTGCCAAAGGAAGTGTCCGTCGGGCCATGCAAGCGGTTGGCTTTACCGTAGAACGTCTGCCGGGGCCACCGGGAAAACGGGAAATGTTACGGGCCACGCGCCCGGATACCTAAAGACTCCGGGTCATTTGTTAAATCAAAATTAAAGCCCCGGGTTGCCGGGGTCAGAACCGGTATCTTTGCAAAAAAATTCCTTTGAAAGTACTTATTACCGGCGCTACAGGATTGGTAGGAACGGCCCTGACGAAGGCCTTCCGCTCTGAAGGCGTATCCGTTCATTATCTCACTACCCGAAAATCAAAAGTTGAAGCAGACCCGGATTACCGCGGTTTCTACTGGAACCCTGCAGAAGGGGAGATCGATACGGCCTGTTTTGAGGGCGTTAGTGTACTGATCAACCTGGCCGGGTCCTCTATTTCCCAGCGCTGGACTGCCAAAAACAAAAAACGCATTATCGAGAGCCGGACCCAAAGCATTGACACCCTCATAAAGGGATTGCAATCCTACGGGACCTCTGAACTGGAGTATGTTCTGGGCGCTTCTGCCATCGGCATTTATCCCAGTTCACAGACCGAATACTACACTGAGGCAAATACAGCGGTGGACGATTCCTTTCTGGGGGTAACAGTAAAACTCTGGGAGGAGCATATGAAAGGTTTTGAGGAACTCGGAATCCCCTACAGTATTGTGCGTATTGGTTTGGTGATGACTGCTGATGGAGGAGCCCTTCCACAGATTGCCAGGCCCGTAAAATATTATGTCGGTGCCCCCTTGGGCAGCGGAGATCAGTGGCAATCCTGGATCCATTTGGAAGACCTTAGCGGTATGATTACTTTTCTGGTGGATCAGCGCCTGGAGGGGATCTACAACGCGGTTTCCCCCAATCCGGTTTGCAACCGTAAACTCACCAAAGAAATAGGGGAGGTGCTTTCCAAACCCGTATTCCTTCCCAGTATACCTGCCGGTCTGCTGCGACTTGTGCTGGGGGAAATGGCCTATATCCTGCTGGCCAGCCAGCGTGTCAGCTGTGAAAAGATACAGATGGAAGGCTTTTCATTCCAATTTCCCAACATTCATCAGGCCCTGCAGGACCTTTTGTGATACAGGCTGCCTCAGCTGGCGGATAATCCCCTTATTTTTCGTGACATTTTGACATTTTTAAAGAAATGGCAGTACTTTTGCCGTTCTGTGAAAAGCATAGACTACAAAAGTATAATCCATGAGCAGGAACAACGATATAGATAATACGGAGGAGATGGCCCCTGAGGCGCAGGCTGAGCAATCCGGTGTATCCGAACAGGACAATCCCGAGGCGTCTGAAGCGGGAAACGAGACTGAATCTCTTAGCGAGACGGAACAACTGGAGCAAGCCCTGGCAACCGAAAAAGACAAATTTCTCAGGCTGTTTGCTGAATTTGAGAACTACAAAAAGCGTACTACCCGCGAACGTATGGAGCTCTTTAAAACTGCCGGGCAGGAAGTAATTACAGCGCTTTTGCCTGTAATGGACGATTTTGACCGTGCCCTTAAAGAACTCAAGCGATCGGAAGATGAAGAACTTTTCAGAGGGGTGGGTCTGATCAACAACAAGTTTCGCGAAACCCTTAAGAACAAAGGCCTGGAAGAAATTACCGTAAAGGAGGGTGACACCTTTGATGCGGAACTGCACGAGGCCGTAACTCAGATCCCGGCTCCTAAAAAAAGCCTTAAAGGAAAGGTGATAGACGTAATCGAGAAGGGATTCAAACTGGGGGATCGCATTATCCGCCATCCCAAGGTAGTTGTAGGAAACTAATATTATGAAGCAGGACTATTACGAAGTACTCGGAATTTCCAAAGGGGCTTCCGCAGCTGAAATTAAAAAGGCCTACCGCAAAAAGGCCCTGGAGTATCACCCGGACAAAAACCCAGGGGATGCCAAGGCCGAAGAAATGTTCAAGAAGGCGGCAGAGGCTTATGAGGTGCTGAGCAACCCGGATAAAAAGGCCCGTTACGACCAATACGGACATGCAGCCTTTGAAGGCGGTGGTTTTGGCGGCGGCGGCATGAACATGGAAGATATTTTCAGCCAGTTCGGGGATATTTTCGGCAGCGCTTTTGGCGGTGGCTTTGGTGGCTTCGGTGGCTTTGGCGGCGGGCAGCGACGCGTTAAGGGCAGTAATTTGCGTATCCGCGTAAGCCTGAGCCTGGAAGAAGTAGCCCATGGTGTTGAGAAAAAAGTAAAAGTAAAACGGAAGGTTCAGGCCCCGGGGGTAACCTATAAAACCTGTAGTAACTGCGGTGGAAGCGGGCAGGTAACCAAGATCACCAATACCATCCTGGGCCGCATGCAAACCGCTACCACCTGTAATACCTGTGGCGGGGCCGGGCAGATGCTTGACCATAAACCCAAAGATGCAGATTCCCAGGGGATGCACCTGGAAGAAGAGACGGTTTCCATCAAGATCCCGCCTGGAGTGGAATCGGGTATGCAGCTAAAAGTTTCCGGAAAAGGAAACCAGGCCCCCGGGAATGGGGTACCCGGAGACCTGCTGGTAGCTATTGAAACCAAAGAACACCCTACCCTCAAGCGGGAAGGGGACAACCTGCACTACGATTTATACGTGAGCATCCCGGATGCCGTGCTGGGAACTTCCAAGGAAATCGATACCGTTGGGGGCAAAGTGCGCATTAAACTGGAACCGGGGATGCAATCCGGCAAGATCCTGAGATTGCGAAACAAAGGGATACAAAGCATAAACGGCTACGGAACCGGGGATCTGCTGGTACATGTAAACGTCTGGACGCCCAAAGAACTCAACAAGGAGCAGCGGGAGTTTTTCGAACGCATGCAGGAAGACGATAATTTCAGCCCAAAACCCGAGAAATCAGACAAATCCTTTTTTGAAAAAGTAAAGGATATGTTCTCTTAACGAGAATTCTGATGGTTTTTAAATAAAAAACGTATATTTGGATTAATATTGGGACTCCAATATTAATTTTCTTTTTCATAGCAATTTTTTTCCCATCCTTAATTTTATTAAGGATGGGTTTTTCTTTTCAGGACCTTTCATTACCCCAAGGCCATAAAATTTAGGGCGAATGCCTATCTTTAAATTCCAAAAAAATTGCAATTCATGAGCAGCATTCTCAGTATTGAGGAGGTAAGCAAATCCTTCGGGCCTTTCAAGGCCCTGGACAAGGTATCCCTGGAGATCCCGGCACATACCATATACGGACTGCTGGGGCCCAACGGGGCAGGAAAAACCACCCTGATCCGCATCATCAACCAGATTACCTATCCGGATTCGGGCCGGGTACTGCTTAACGGGGAACCCTTGCGGCCCGAGCACGTGGCCCAAATCGGGTACCTGCCCGAAGAGCGGGGGCTGTACAAAAGCATGAAGGTGGGGGAACAGGCCATGTACCTGGCCCGGCTCAAAGGCCTGTCCAAAACAGAGGCTCGTGCCCAACTCAAATACTGGTTTGAAAGGCTGGAAATCGGGGACTGGTGGAACAAGAAAGTACAGGAGCTCTCCAAGGGGATGGCCCAAAAAATACAGTTTATCGTTACGGTGCTGCATAAACCCCGGTTGCTGATATTCGATGAGCCCTTCAGCGGTTTTGACCCCATCAACGCAGCCCTTATCAAAGACCAGATACTGGAACTGAAAAAACAGGGGGCTTCCATCATCTTTTCCACCCACCGAATGGAATCGGTGGAGGAACTCTGTGAGCATATCGCCCTGATCCATAAATCTCAGGTAATCCTGGAAGGGAAGCTCTCCGATATCAAAAATGCCTATAAACAACAACGATTCCGCCTGCGCTGGGCGCCCAGGGCAGCCTTCCGCGATCTGGAGGCCCTCAGGAACGGCTACGCTTTTGAAAACAGCCATTTTGACGAGGATTCAGCCAGCTGGGATTTTACCGTGCAACTTCAGGAAACCGAAAAAGGGAACTTATTGCAAGTGTTGTCGGAAAAAGGGAGCATACAGTCCTTTCAGGAAGTGATTCCCTCGGCCAATGATATTTTTATACGAACCGTACAAAAACAGGAAAGCAATGACTAAACTCTGGCTGATCATCCAACGGGAATACCTGGCCAAGGTCCGCAACAAGTCTTTTGTGATCATGACCTTTTTAAGCCCTTTCCTGATCGTAGGCCTGATTGTGCTGATTGCTTACCTCACCCAGGTAAACGACAGCGAAAAACGGGTAGTGGCCGTGCTGAATGAAAGCGGCTATTTCCAGCAGGAATTTGAACCCCGGGTGGGGGTTTCCTTTGTACAGTTTAAGGATATTTCCCTGGCTGAGGCTAAAGACAGTACCCAGGCCATGGGCTTTAGCGGACTGTTGCACCTGCCACTGGCAGAGCCCCTGGAAGAAGTGGCCCGCCGGGCCTTCCTGTATACCAAAGAGGCACCCAACACCATGGTGCTGGAGAAGATAGAAGGTATCCTGGAAGAACCGCTTCGGCAATACCGCTTGCAGCAATTAGGGGTTTCCCCTGAGCAATATGCCCAGGTTCGCGATACGTACGAAATACAGACGGCTACTTTTGACGGGCAGGTAAGCGGCAAGGGTATAAACGAATTCAAGGCGATTGTGGGCGGGGCCTTCGGATACCTGATTATGATGTTTATCATCATTTATGGCGGTTTTGTGATGCGTTCGGTAATTGAGGAGAAAACCAGCCGCATCATTGAGGTAATTATCTCCTCGGTAAAGCCATTCCAGCTCATGCTGGGCAAGATCCTGGGGACCTCCCTGGCGGGCATTACCCAGTTTATCATCTGGATCATTTCCGCCGGGTTCCTGATGGTACTGGTATTTCTTTTCCTGGACCTGGATCCGGCCCTGCTAATGGGCAGTACCAACCTGCCACCCGGAATGGAGGCTGGCCTTGATGCGGATAACCTGCCCACAGACGAGACCACCCTGCTGCTAATGGAAGAATTTATCAAGATCCCCATGGCGCTGCTGATAGGCTGCTTTATCATCTATTTCTTACTGGGGTATCTCATCTACAGCTCCATCTATGCAGCCATAGGGGCCGCCGTAGACAACGAGACTGATACACAGCAGTTTATTTTCCCCATCATCATGCCGCTAATGCTGGCCATTTACGTAGGCTTCTTTTCGGTGTTTTCTAACCCCCATGGGCCCATTGCCGTGGGCTTTTCCATCTTCCCGCTTACCTCGCCCATCGTAATGCTGATGCGCCTGCCCGGGGGAGTGGGCGAAGGGGGCGTACCCCTTTGGCAACTGCTGGCCTCCATTGCGCTGCTGGCCGTAACCTTTTTGGGAATTGTCTGGGTGGCGGCCAAAATCTACCGTACCGGGATATTGATGTACGGTAAAAAGCCTACCTATAAGGAATTGTACAAATGGTTAAAATACTGATATGATACAGGAGGAAACACCCGTCAAAGATTTTATAGAAACCGATGTACTCACCGCCATCAAGGAGTTCCTTAACCTGGGTTTGCACCTGGGGGAAGGGGAGAATTCCATCCACATCACCATAGGGCTGTTGCTCTTGCTCTCTATAGCTTTTGTGGCGACCAGTTTTGTGATGAAATCCCTGCGCAAGCTGCTTACCCGCAAGATGGAACAGGAAGACAAACAGAAATTCATTTCGGTCTTTAAGTACATTCGTTATTTGATCTATGTAATAGTGATCCTGATCACAATGAGTGCAGCGGGGATTGATATTACGCTGCTTATCACGGCTTCTGCCGCCTTTTTTGTGGGGGTTGGCCTGGCGTTGCAGGAACTCTTCCAGGACATCATTGCCGGGATTTTGATTGTGGTAGACAAGTCCCTCAGGGTAGGCGATATTGTAAAGGTTGATGGCATTGTCGGGAAGGTTTTCGAAATAAAACTACGCACTACCCGGGCGCTCACACGGGATGACAAAGTGCTGGTAATCCCCAACCACAAGTTTATCTCCGATATCATCTTCAATTACACACAAAACCACCGTACCACCCGGGAATCTGTGAGCGTGGGGGTGGCCTACGGCAGTGACGTGCAACTGGTCACAGAATTACTGCTCAAAGCGGCCAAACAGGAGAAGGCGGTGCTGAAAAGCCCCAAGCCCTTTGTGCTGTTTGACGATTTCGGGGACTCTGCCCTGATCTTTACGCTTAATTTCTTTATTACGGACGCCTTTTCAGAGCTGCGCACCAAGAGTGCGTTGCGCTATTCGATTGATGCGCTGTTCCGTGAGAATGGGGTTACGATTCCGTTTCCTCAGAGGGATGTGCATTTTTATCAGAGGTCTCCTGTTGTGCTTCAGAATACCTCCAAGGAATAGGCTTTAGGACCCGAAATCGGCTTTTCTTTTATTTGTTCTTTTTTGCATTGCCCAAAAAAGAACCAAAAAACGCTAGTCTTATTTTCCGTTTCTTGAAATACTACGGAGCCCTTGCTGCCGCGCCGTTCAGTCCTCAGGGTTACACCCTTGTGGGAACGGCTTCCTGATGCCAGGGGCAAGGCCTCCTTGATTTCTTACGGAACGGGAAAATAGGCTGGTTTCCTAATTTCGCCTTTAGTACAAAACACTTCTGTTTACATACCAGACAAACTCTTGATTTCCTTGGCTTTTAATCCAATAAAACTGGAAGGGTTTCTATAAAATCCAATATACTTATCTTCAATTCGAAAATTGAATATTGTACATGGGTACTTTAAAAGACTATATCGAGAATAAAATGAGCATGTCTCATGTTTATCAGCCGGTAATGATCAAAACCTTGCTGGTAAATGGGGGAGTGGCTCACAAAAAAGCAATTGCGAAGGATATTCTGTCTTATGATATATCACAGGTTGAATATTATATAAGGATAACTAATAATATGGTGGGACGGGTACTGAGGAAAAATGGGATTGCGAAGAAGGAAAAAGACAACTATTCCCTGATCAGTTTCAAGGATTTGTCTGCTGAAGAAGTGGAAGCATTAATCGGATTATGCGAATCCAAAATTGCAGAATACATTGATAAGCGGGGGGATAAAATCTGGGAGCACAGGAGGCGAAACAGGAAGGCTGTGCCGGGCTCCATCCGTTACCAAGTTTTAAAAAGGGCCAAGGGAAGGTGTGAACTATGCGGTATTTCAATGGAAGAAAAGGCCCTGGAAGTTGACCACATCGTGCCGAAGAACCATGGGGGAGAAGATTCGCTGGACAATTACCAGGCGTTATGTTTTACATGTAATGCCAATAAAAGGGATACCGACGATACGGATTTCAGAAAAATGAATGCAGTGTATTCCCATAGGGAGCAGAATTGTATTTTTTGTACCATCAACAAAGGACGTATTATCGATTCCAATGAACTCGCCTTTGTTATCAGGGACAAATATCCAGTTACTGAGGGTCATTTACTGATGATTCCAAAGAGGCATTGTAAGACCTATTTCGAGATTTCCCAGGCTGAATTAAATAGCATGCACAGGCTTGCCCATAAACACAGGGAAATATTGATAACAGAGGACCCGGGAATTTCCGGGTTTAACATTGGCTTCAATATCGGGAAAGATGCCGGGCAAACGGTGAATCATTGCCACATGCATTTAATCCCCAGAAGAAAAGGAGATGTGAATAATCCTGTTGGGGGGGTGAGGAACATCATCCCCGGAAAAGGGGATTATACTACTTGAAATAATTGAAGAAATACTATCTCTGCGTCAGTTCTAGTAATATAAATGATTATTGACTTTTCTGCAGTTTGCAATAGATTCGAATTGATTTTTAGAGACAATTATCCATATTTTCATTCGTTCTTATAAAGCTTTCGAATATTTTGCTTCAATGGCCAGAGTTTTTGGTAAAATAGAATCCCTTAAACGTATCCGAGAAAGATTAAACCAAGAAGGTATTACCCGGTTTAATTCCGTTAAAGACCTGAATCGGTTCACGCTTCGCTACGAAAGATACCAGGAAGAATTACTTTTTAACATTGAGCAGGACTATGCTGATAGTTTACAAAAAGCTATAGAACGAGTTGAAGACCTGGAGAAACGACTCGATAATGAAAAGGCCGATAAAGCATCAAAATTTACAGAACGCTTAGATAGGTTGAATACTAAGAGTGAACACTTGCGCAACAAAACGGCTTCAAATGCTGTGTTGGAGTTGGCTGATTGGTATTATCTACAACTAATATTGGGGTTAAAATTTATCCTCACCAGGCGCCACAATTCAATCCTTAGGCAAAGAACCAAACACACAGAAGCTGAACTGGATAAAGCACGCAAACATTTATACTGGTTACAGGCAAATGAACATAATCTGATTTCAGTACGCTATCGAAAAGAATCTCGGCAATTGGAACGAACCCGGGCTTTGGTATCCGAATTAAACCCATTGGTTGCTGGGGCTATCGGAGAAAACCGAGTGGCCAAAGAGTTAAGCAAGTTACCTGAGGATTGTGTGCTCTTCAATGACTTCTCTTTGCATTTTGACCCACCGATATACAACAAGAAAACAGGGGATCGAATTTTTAGTATACAAATTGACCACCTGCTCGTAACCCATGCCGGAATATTTGTCATAGAGACAAAAAACTGGAGTAAAAAATCCCTTGCAAACCTGGATCTTCGTTCTCCGGTTGATCAAATTAAACGGGTAAGTTACGCCCTTTTTGTGTTGCTCAATAGTCATAAATCGGGAGGGAACCTGTCATTCGATTCACATCATTGGGGCGAAAAACAAGTACCTATCAAAAGCCTGATAGTTATGATAAATCATAAACCAAAGGAGAAGTTTAAGCATGTGAAGGTCAAAACACTGGACGAGCTAAATGATTACATAAAACATTTTGATGCCCTTTTTAATGAAGATGAGGTTTATAAAATTGCTTCACATTTGAAATGGCTTCAGGCATAAATACCAAAAAATTATTTCTGGATTTGCTTTCGCATCAGCGTAGGAAGTGGGAAGCGTAAAAAATTCGCGAAGCCTTGGAGGGAATTTAGCTTCCTACTTCCGGTTTTGCAGTGAAAACTGCAAAAACGCCTTTGCGAAAGTGTCGTTTCTTTTGCTTCGTTTTCTTTGGACAAGCAAAGAAAATGAAGAGAGAAAAGAAAGAAAAAGAAAAACCCCTACCTTTAAATTCATGAAACCAAAAAACTACACAGCCACGGGCATTGCCCTGGGAGCCGGAATAGGGGCGGCCCTCGGGGTGGCTACCCAGAAGCCGGGCCTGTGGATCAGCCTGGGCATTGTACTGGGAATCGCCATCGGGGGAGGCCTGGATCGAAAACGCAAGGCAGGGCAGCAAGATGGTTCCGAACCGGACTAATTTTAAAATATGAAATACCTATTTGGGAGCGCCTTTACGGCCCTCCTTTTCCTGATCGTTATGCCGGCAGTTGCCCAGCAAACCATAACCTTTAGGGTGGGGTATCAGCCCAATACCCAATACCGACTCAGCCAGCAGCAGATATCGCGCAATACCATCAATTATATCGCATCCGAGGAAATGCTGGCCCAGCTGGAGCAGGGTGGGGTTACCAACCCAACCGTGGTTACAGACTCCACCATAACGGTTAGCCTTACCCGAACCGGGCCGGGGTCCCCGGACAACTTTCCCATTGAAATTGAAATGCTGGAATCCTCCAATGCTGCCCTTGGAAAGGGTACGATGTTTTATGGTTTCTCAGAAGGGGGCCTGGCCCGTATCGATTCCATCGCCAATTCGGCTATGGACGAGCAGATGCAGCAATTGGTTATGGGCGCGGTAGAATCCATGATGAACCAAATGCAGTTTCCGGAGCAGCAGCTCAGCCCTGGCGAAGGGTTTCAACACGCCGTTCCCTTAAAGCTCCCCCTGGGGCCAATAGTCCTGGAAATGGACATCATCTCCGATTACCTGCTTGAAAGGGTGGAAGGGGGCCTTGCCTTTTTTAAGGTGGACCAGCAGTTACAGATGAAAACAGCAGTAGAAGGATATGAAATCAATGCCAGCGGGACGGGCACCGGAAAAGTAACGTACGACGTTCAACAGCAGTTCTTCCGGGCCTACCATTCCGAAATGCAGATGGAAATGGAGATGCAGCTGGAGGCCTTTACCATGGAACTGCAGATGATGAGCATAACCGACCAGCAAACCGAGATCGTTAACGGGCAGTAATAATGAACCCTTTAGGGCGCACAAGGCTGGGATTTCTGGCACGGTGCTTGTACCTTTGGGACTTTCAAAGCAAAATATATGTCAAAAATATTGGTGATAGAAGATGAGGCGGCCATCCGGCGCGTTCTTGTAAAAATCCTCTCCGAAGAAAGCGATCAGTACCAGCTGGAAGAGGCTGAAAACGGTAGTTCGGGCCTGGACCATATCAAAAAGAACGATTACGACCTGGTACTCTGCGATATCAAAATGCCCAAGATGGATGGGGTGGAAGTGCTGCAGGAAGCCCGAAAGATCAAACCGGAAATCCCCTTTATCATGATTTCCGGCCATGGCGACCTGGATACGGCAGTACAGACTATGCGCCTGGGGGCTTTCGACTATATTTCCAAACCCCCGGACCTGAACCGCCTGCTGACCACTGTCCGCAATGCCCTGGACCGGAAAGAGCTGGTGGTTGAAAATAAGATCCTGAAGAAAAAGGTGAGTAAATCCTTTGAAATGGTAGGGGAAAGCCCGGAGATCAAATCCATACAGGAAATGATTGAAAAAGTAGCCCCTACGGATGCCAGGGTTCTAATTACCGGATCAAATGGTACCGGAAAAGAACTGGTTGCCCACTGGATCCATCAAAAAAGTGCCCGCGCTGCAGGACCCTTTATAGAAGTGAACTGCGCAGCCATTCCTTCCGAACTCATCGAGAGTGAATTATTCGGGCATGTTAAAGGGGCCTTTACCTCGGCTGTAAAAGACCGGGCCGGAAAGTTTGAAACTGCCAATAACGGCACCTTGTTCCTGGATGAGATTGGAGACATGTCCCTTTCTGCCCAGGCAAAGGTATTACGGGCCCTGCAGGAGAATAAAATCTCAAGGGTGGGTTCAGACAAGGATATCAAGGTAGATGTGCGGGTAGTGGCGGCTACCAACAAAGACCTGCAAAAGGAGATTGAAGATGGAAAATTCCGGGAAGATTTATACCATCGCCTTGCGGTAATTCTGATCAAGGTGCCTTCCCTGAATGACCGCAGGGACGATATTCCCTTGCTGGTTAGCCATTTCGCAGGCAAGATAGCAGAAGAACAGGGTATCTCGCCCAAGCAATTTTCAAAGAAGGCACTGGCCAAATTGCAGGACTACAACTGGACTGGAAATATCAGGGAATTGCGCAATGTGGTCGAACGCCTCATTATCCTGGGCGGAAAAGAGGTGTCCGAGGAGGATGTGGAGCTTTTTGCTTCCAAATAGTTAACGGCTATCGCAGCTTTGGAGTTGCTGCAGGGCCTGCTCTGTAATCTCTTTGGTTTGCAGGTTGTAATAGCGCTTGGCAGGGCTGAGGTTGGGCTTCAGCAGCTGTCGCTCGCAGTGTTCGTAAATCCTTCGTACAAATACCACCGCTTCCACACAGGGAACCTCGTTCACTACTTTCTCGAGGGAATTGCGGTATTTTTGAAGGGAGCTGTCTATTTTGGCTTCTACCTCCTCCTCTTTGAGGCGGGATTTAGTATAATCTTTTGTATTTAGAGCCAGTACGTCACTGTCATAATCGCTTTTATGCGTTTCTTCATGCTCCATAAGCGCATCCATACTGTCTGTGGCATTTTCCAGGGCCCGCTTGAGCAGAACCTGAGCTCCATTGAGCGAGCCTATTTTTGTAGCCATAACCAGATCATTACGCGTCTCTGATATGCTTTTTTGGGCATAATCGCAGCCGCAGGCTTCAAATTGGTCTTTAGACTTGTCCAGGGTATTCAGGGCCTTGTATGTGTGGTATTTACTGATCTCCAGATCATCCGCTTTCAGGGCATTCTGGGTGTGGTTCTTTATAAATCCGATAAGGGATCCCGCATTGATACAGGCCTGGTTCGGACTTGCCGATAGGAGCAGAAAAGCCCCAGTAACAGAAATAAAAATCCTGAGTAGTTGCATAACAGTAGGTTTGTATCCTGCTGGCGCAGAAAGGGATTTGGTTAGGTTAAAGATAGGCCGGGGCCCTGCTGTACCCCATTTTTTTCGACCAGGGGCCAAACTCTGCGGATTTTCGGTAATACCCGTCAATTTTGTGCGGATAAACGGCATTTTTTGGGGGTTGAATGCCCTGCGACCGATCAAATTATTTTATCTTGATCCCATGAAACATGTACCCATAGAAGACTACAAGGCCCATTCGGAAATAGTCCTGGATGCTATTCCCACCTACCAGGATTTTGGGATGGAAAAGAAAAAACTCAAGCGGGAATTGGTAACCCTGCGCAAACGACTCGGAAAGTTTCAGGATGTGATGTACGCCCATGGTAAATATGCCGTCCTGGTCTGCCTGCAAGGAATAGATACTGCCGGGAAAGACAGCCTGATCCGGGAAGTATTCAAGGACTTTAATGCCCAGGGGGTGGTTGTACACAGTTTTAAGGTACCCACTGAACTGGAACGCAAGCACGACTTTTTATGGCGGCACTATATCGCACTCCCGGCAAGGGGGAAATTCGGGATTTTTAATCGCACCCATTATGAGAACGTACTGGTTACCCGGGTGCATCCACAATACATCCTGGGGGAATTTCTGCCTGATGTTCAATCGGTGGAAGATGTAGACGATGCCTTTTGGGCCCGCCGCTTTGAGCAGATTAACAATTTCGAAAAAACACTCCACCAGAATGGGACCCTGGTCTTTAAATTCTTCCTGCACCTCTCTGAGGAGGAGCAGCGCCAACGCCTTTTGAGGCGCCTGCGCCTGCGCGAGAAACAGTGGAAATTCTCGGCCAGCGACCTGGAAGAACGCAAATTGTGGGACCAGTATCGTAAATACTACCAGGATGCCATCCGAAAGACCAGTAAGGAGCATGCCCCCTGGTATGTGATCCCGGCGGATAATAAACCTGCTGCCAGGGTAATTGTCGCTTCCATCCTGCTGCAGTCTATGCAACAATACAAAGACATTCGCGAACCCGAATTATCCAAAGAAATCAAGTCCAACCTGAAAGAGTACCGAAGGCAACTGGAAGCCCAGGCCAAGCAAACGGGAAAATAATCTTATACAATGAATTCTAAACCCCATTCTTTTTTCCTCAGATCCTTTTGTGTGTTTTTGTTCCTGGCGGCTACATTGGCCCTGAATGCCCAGGCCGAGGACGCCGAAATGATCCGCAAACTATATGATAAGGCGCTGCAGGAGGGCAAGTCCTATGACTGGTTGAATTACCTTTCCAATCAGATAGGGGGCCGGTTGTCCGGTTCGGTCCAGGCCCAGCAGGCCGTTGACTACACCAGGGCAGAACTGGAAACCCTGGACCTGGATCGCGTCTGGCTGCAGCCGGTTATGGTTCCCAAGTGGGTAAGGGGCATCCCGGAATTTGCTTATATAGAAAGTACCCCGGGAAATACAAACAATGTTCCTATTTGTGCTCTTGGGGGGTCAGTAGCTACCCCTCCCGGAGGCCTGAAAGCCGGGGTGGTGGAAGTTAAGGACTTTGAGGAATTAAAACGCCTGGGCAGGAAAGCCATTGAAGGGAAGATAGTCTTTTTTAACCGGCCGATGGACCCTGCCAAGATCAATACTTTTGAAGCGTATTCAGGGGCTGTAAACCAGCGATCTTCAGGGGCCGTAGAGGCTTCCCAGTACGGGGCGGTGGGCGTAATTGTGCGTTCCATGAGCCTCCGCCTGGACAATTACCCGCATACAGGGACCATGCGCTATGGGGAACAGCCGCTTAATGCACGTATCCCTGCAGCGGCCATCAGTACCAACGGCGCCGAGCTGCTCAGTACCACCCTGCGGTTAAACCCGGAAATACAATTTTACTTTAAACAGAATTGCCGGCAACTGGAGGACGTACAGTCCTATAACGTGATAGGCGAGATCCGCGGGAGCGAGTTTCCAGATGAGATTATAGTAGTAGGCGGTCACCTGGACTCCTGGGACCTGGGCGATGGATCACACGACGACGGTGCAGGATGTGTTCAGAGTATGGAAGTCCTGCGTATTTTGAAGGAAACGGGTTATCGTCCCAAAAGGACCCTGCGGGTGGTACTCTTTATGAATGAGGAAAATGGTCTCAGAGGGGGGAGAAAATACGCAGAGGAAGCCCAGCGCAAAGGGGAAACCCACCACTTTGCCCTGGAGAGCGATTCCGGGGGTTTCAGCCCTAAAGGATTTTCTTTTGACTGTTCAGAAACGCAATTTGCCCGCTTGTTGGCATGGAAACCCCTTTTCGAGCCCTATATGGTCTATCATTTTGTGCAAGGCGGCAGCGGGGCCGATATCGGTCCGCTTAGGTCTCAGGGTCCGGTCCTGGCCGGGCTGCGACCGGACAGCCAGCGCTACTTTGACTACCACCACGCAGAAAGCGACACTTTTGAGGCTGTAAACCGCAGGGAACTGGAACTGGGGGCAGCGGCCATGGCCAGTTTGATATATCTGGTAGACCGCTATGGTTTACCGGCCGGGGACACCGGCAAAGGGGAGTAAATGGGCTGGGCTGCGGCCCTGCCAAAAGCAATTAAATGCCTAACTTTGCCGCCTAAAATGCAAAAACATGAAGGAAGGAGTATACGCAAAATTCAATACTACTAAAGGTGAAATCCTTGTCAAACTGACCCACGATAAAACCCCCGGGACCGTGGGGAATTTCGTGGGCCTGGCCGAAGGGAGTTTACCCAATGCCGTCCGGGAGGCCGGGAAACCGTATTATGACGGGCTAAAATTTCACCGGGTAATCCCCGATTTTATGATTCAGGGGGGCTGTCCTACCGGGACAGGAACCGGAGACCCGGGCTACAAATTCGATGATGAATTCCACCCAGACCTCAAACATAACGAACCGGGGGTGCTTTCCATGGCCAATGCCGGCCCGGGCACCAATGGGAGCCAGTTCTTTATCACCCATGTCCCCACTCCCTGGCTGGACCGTAAACACACCGTTTTTGGACACGTAGCCCAGGGGCAGGAAGTTGTAGACTCCATTGCTCAGGGCGATTCCATAGAGTCTCTGGAGATAGTACGAATAGGTGCTGAGGCCGAAGCCTGGGATGCTTTAGGGGCCTTTGAAAACTTCAGAAAATCCAAGGAAGCCCGCCTGCGCGAAGAAAGAAAGGAGATGGAGGAAAAAATGGCTGAAATCTCTGAAGGGTTCGAAACCACTGCCTCAGGCTTGAAGTATTTGATCATGGAAGCGGGAGAAGGCCCAAAACCGGCCAAAGGTGACCGGGTATCTGTGCATTATGAAGGCTCTTTGCTGGACGGTACCGTTTTTGACAGCTCCTTTCAGCGAAAAGAACCCATAGAATTCCTGCTGGGGGAAGGACAGGTCATCCCGGGCTGGGACGAAGGAATACAATTGCTTCGGGTAGGAGATAAGGCCCGTATGTTGATTCCTGCTGAACTGGCATATGGGGCCAGGGGTGCCGGAGGGGTGATTCCACCCAATGCACCACTGCTGTTTGATGTATCCCTGGAAGGGATTTCCTGAAGCCGGATTAAAGACATAAAAAAACCCCGGCATCTGCCGGGGTTTAACAAAGAAATCTAATGTTTTATTAGTCTACGACTTTAACATCTACGGCGTTTAATCCTTTTCTTCCCTGTTGTAGTTCAAATTCTACAACATCACCTTCGCGAATCTCATCAATAAGACCGGAGACGTGTACAAAATGATCGGTGTTTGAACCATCTTCAGTGATAAAACCATAACCTTTGGACTCATTGAAGAATTTAACTGTTCCTGAACTCATAATAAATAAAAATAAAATAATTAATAAGCCGCAAAGGTAGTGTTAAATTTGAAACATACTCGCTTTTCGGTCATTTATTTAAAATAAATTCCTAAAAATAAAGGAATTAAGCCCGTGGGTCCGGGGTCATACGCAGGTAAGGTTTTATTTCTTTCACGCCCTTTTTAAAGATATTTCGAGCCTCGTCTGTAGGGATAGCCGGGCTTACCACTACTTCCTCCCCTTCGTTCCAGTTGGCCGGCGTGGCCACTTTATGGTAGGCTGTCAGTTGCAGGGAATCAATAACCCGCAGTAGTTCAAAGAAATTTCGGCCGGTAGAGGCAGGGTAGGTGAGGATCAGTTTTATTTTTCGGTCTGGCCCGATGATAAACACAGAACGCACCGTAAGGGTATCATTGGCATTGGGATGTATCATATCGTAAAGGTCGGACACCTTGTGGTCTTCGTCTGCGATAATTGGAAAATTGACCTGGGTGTGCTGGGTTTCCTCAATATCCCTGATCCATTCCTTATGGGAGGCTGCCCCGTCTACACTCAGGGCCAGCATTTTGACGTTTCGCTTGTCAAATTCCGATTTGAATTTGGCGGCAGTGCCTAATTCAGTGGTGCAGACCGGGGTAAAGTCTGCCGGATGAGAGAAGAGTATTCCCCATCCGTCTCCCAGATAATTGTAAAAATTCAGCTGTCCCAAAGAGCTGTCTGCTGTAAAATCAGGGGCGGTATCGCCCAATCGTAATGTCGCCATAAGTAAATAGTATATTTAGCCTATAAAAATAATAGATTAATATGGAGATCGCTTTGCTTTCTGGTTAAACTTGTATTAAATTTAAAGGAATGCAGCGGGTCTGATCGGAAATGTCCCGAGTCACTCGGGCTGTGCAGTATCGGATAGAACATTAGTAAAAACACACTACAGATGAAAACACAAAAACTGGAAGAGCTGAGGTACCCGATCGGGCACTTTGTTGCCCCGGATACAATCAGCCGGGCCACGCGCAATGACTGGATTGCTGAACTGGAAGCCCTTCCTACTCGGGTATCGGACCTGGTTGTTCCTCTGAAGGAAGAACAGCTGGAAACCCCTTACCGACCCGAGGGCTGGACCGTCCGCCAACTGGTGCACCATATCTCAGACAGCCACCATAACAGTTACCTCAGGTTTAAATGGGCCCTGACGGAAGAAAACCCTACTATCAAACCCTATGACGAAAAGGCCTGGGCCGATCTATTTGATTCCAGGTCTGCCCCCATTGATTTCTCCCTGAAACACCTGGAGGTGGTCCACGCTAAACTGGTGTACCTGTTACGCGGGCTAACGGAGGCGCAATTGCAACGTACCTTTGTTCATCCCGATGGCAACCAGCAGTCTACGCTGGAAGTGAATATCGGGCGTTATGCCTGGCATGGCAACCACCATCTGGCACATATAGAAAACCTTTTGAAACGACGCGGCTGGCTGGATTAAGCTTTAAAGTTCCTTGAGCATGATCCACATGGGTCTTTCCGCTTCAATGGCCTGCGAAAATGGGATTCGCGTAGGCCCGAAGATGCGATATCCATTTTGCAGGTAAAATTGCAGGGCCGGACCTTTCTGCATGGCCTCCAGCCAGATATACTGCAGGCCCGCCTCCTGTGCCATTAACTCAAATGAGGCAAAAAGACGGCTGCCGTACCCCATCCCGGTAGCTGTACGGACCAGGTAAATTTTTTCAATAAACAGGCCATTGTCTGCACTGAAAGCCTCCAGATTTTTATTAAAAACGAGTTTACAGATTCCGACTGCTTCAGCGGAAGCCTCTACAATCCAGTTCCTGACCCCGGGCTGCTGCAATTCATTTAATAGCTTTTTGCGGGTAAAATTATGGCTGAGATAGGGCGTGGTATTCCCTTCGGGCCAGAGATGACGGTAATGGTCGTTGTAGGCGTGGGTTCCCGTTTGAATATACAGCGGAATCCCTGCTGCATCCAGCTCCCGGAGGTTTGGGATAGTTTCGGATTTCATAAATGGTTCAGGCGGTTTCCTTCCATTTAATATTGCAGCCAATACTGGGCTTTTGTAGCTCGGGGATCGGCAGCCCGTCAAGCAGGTTTTTCATGGCGGTTTCCAGGTCCTTTCCGCTAACCGGAATGCCGTTGCCCGGCCTGGAATCATCCAGCTGGCCACGGTACACTAATTCCAGATTGCTGTCAAACAGAAAAAAATCAGGGGTACAGGCGGCGTCGTAGGCCCTGGCCACCTCCTGGCTTTCATCGTATAAATATGGAAAAGGATATCCTTCTTCCCGGGCCGTTTCTTTCATTTTATCCGGATGGTCCTGGGGGTAATTTTCCACGTCGTTGCTGGAGATGGCAATAAAGGAAATTCCCTTTTGCTGGTAGGTATTTGCCAGGCTAACCAAAGCTTTGTTTACATGCTTTACAAAAGGGCAGTGGTTACAGATAAACATGATGAGCGTAGCCTTTTTACCCTGAAGCTCTTCGAGCGTATACGTATTGCCGGATGAGGTGTCGGGGAGGGTAAAACCCGGGGCCCGGGTTCCCAATGCCAGCATATTACTGGGTGTTCTTGCCATGGGATTGAAGTTATGGGTGTATTGCAAAGGTATTAAATTAGTTGCGTATTCCTGAGCAGATGCTTATCTTCTGGAAAGCATTACCAATTCTAAAAAAGTATATTATTTTGAACCAAAAGCACTCCTATTCTTCGCTTTCAAAAGCCATTGAAGATCTGCAGGAGCAGGGCTATACCGAAAACCTGAACTTCTGTGATTCCGGGCTGGAAAATAAGCGGAAAAACTGTATTTATCCGGCAGCGGAACTTCATGTGAGGAAGTTTTATCGCTTTGAAGGAAAGACAGATCCGGGAGATAACAGTATTTTGTATGCTGTAGAAACCTCGGACGGGCATAAAGGGCTGTTGGTTGATGCCTATGGTGCCTATTCGGGTAGTATCCCCGCGGATATTATTGCCAAGCTTAAAATTGACCGTTGAAGTCCGGCCAGATACCTGCAGACATCGATCAGATCCGTATTCAGTTTGATACGGAGGCCCTGTGGATGCTGAACCTGGCTTTGGGGCTAGTCATGTTCGGGATTGCTCTGGATATCCGCCTGAGCGATTTCAGGCAGTTAATACGGGCACCCAAACCACTGCTGGTTGGCATTGGTTCCCAGTTCCTTTTATTGCCGGCCCTGACATTTGGCCTGGTAACCTTTTTTGAGCCGCTTCCCAGCTTTGCCCTGGGGATGATTTTGGTTGCCTGTTGCCCGGGCGGCAATGTTTCCAATTTTATGACCCACTTGGGGGGTGGTAATACGGCCCTGTCTATAAGTCTTACTGCCTTTGCCACGCTTTTTGCCGTATTGCTGACCCCTCTGAACCTTCAATTTTGGGGAGGCTTGTATGAGCCCTCTGCAGCACTACTTCAGCAGGTACGTGTAGACATCCTGGAGATGGTTCAACTGGTGGGGCTGCTTCTGGGGATACCGCTGCTGGCGGGGATGGCCGTCCGATACTGGTATCCGGGGCCGGCCGCTTATCTGGCAAAACGTTTTAAGTACGGATCGCTCCTGTTCTTTATTGGCCTTATCGCTTTGGCCTTATATAATAATCGCACAGTTTTCTGGGATTACGTAAGCCTGGTTTTTTTAGTCGTTTTAGTACATAATGCGATAGCCCTTGGAAGCGGGAATCTGCTGGCAAGGCTTTTTCGCCTGGAAGCATCAGCCGTTAAAACAATAACTCTGGAAACCGGGATTCAAAATTCAGGCCTGGGCCTTTTGCTTATTTTTTCATTCTTTGACGGCATGGGGGGAATGGCGCTGATAGCTGCATTTTGGGGTATCTGGCACCTGGTGAGCGGGATGCTCCTGGCCGGATACTGGGCCCGCAAACCCTTGAAAAAATCAACTGTAATACAGGACTGATGATTTACGCCCTTTTAAAAATATTAGTCCGTTTTGGATTTTTCTGCTACTACCGGGAAGTGCGCTGGGAAGGCCTTGAGAATATCCCGGCAGATAAGCCGGTAATGCTTTTGCCCAACCATCAGAATGCATTGTTGGACCCTCTGTTGTATGCGGCCTATGCACCTGCCGCTCGCCCATGGTTCCTTACCCGGGCTGATGTTTTTACACGGCCGTGGCTGAAGCGTTTTTTTAAAATGCTTCATATGATCCCCATTTACCGCTTTCGCGATGGCAGGGAGAACCTGAAATATAATGAGGGGATTTTTGATAGCTGTGCGGATCTATTTCGGGAAAATGCCCAGCTGCTCCTGTTTCCCGAAGCCAATCACAACCTCAGGAGACAGGTGCGCCCTCTTAGCAAGGGGTTTACGCGCATCCTGCAGGCTTCCCTGGAAAAGTATCCGGATCTGGATATCCGTATTGTCCCGGTGGGGATCAATTACCAGCAGGCGGCCGGCTTTCCCGATAGCGTTTGTTTCCGGTTCGGAAAACAAATTGCTGTATCGGATTATTTTGCAAACCAGGAAGACTCCCATTGGGTACCCCTGTTGAAAGAGGCCGTTTTTTCTTCACTTACCCGGCTTACCACACATATTCCACCTGAGGCAGATTACGAGCAAGTTGCAGCCTCCCTGCATGAGTTTCAAGCCGATTTTCTGCAGCCGGAAGCGGTAAATTATTTTATTCTGGATAAACAAACAGAACCTCCCCGTCGTCGAAATGCCTGGTCGCGCCTGCACAGAATCCTCCACCCGTTCTTTACAATATCGAACCTTCCTGTTTTGCTGGGCTGGAAATGGTTCGCAGCCAATAAGGTCTGGGAACCCGAGTTTCTCAGTACCTTTCGGTTTGGCTATGCTTTCCTGATCTATCCCCTGTATTTTACTTTATTGGGAATAACCCTGTTCTTTTTGGCAGGAGCGGGATATGCCCTGGCAGGAGTACTGCTGCTCTTTCTTTTCAACCTCCTTTATGTAAAAACCGGCCAGGCTGCTACATAAATTCTCCGAAAAAGATAGCATTCATCAGTAGTTTATTGGTCCCATACCAAAAAGCCCTGAAATTAGTGTTGTCCGTAAAGAGGATTACCCTCCCGCGACCGGAGCGCTGTACTTTAAAGGGGGCGCTCCCGGAAATCAGAGCAGCGTTTTCCTCGGAAATGTAACCACTCAGCAATGGATTTTGTGTGTAGAGTATTGGATTGTCGTATGAATTTTCCTCCGGGTCCAGGTAAATATTGGTATTCCGGAACAGTGCAATCCGATCCCGGGTGTACCCGTAATTGATGGGATGGGAAAGGTCCAGTTTCGCTTCAAAAATGGCTCCCCCGGTAACCTGGGCCCCCTGAAAATCCCTTTTTTCAACAAAGCTGATGTCTTTCGCAACGAGGGTGTCTTTCCTGAAATTTAATTTCAAAAATTCGTTCTTCTCCAGCCAGTTGGCCGCATTGCGATACCCGATAAGGGTACCCCCTTCGCTGACCCAATCTTTCAGTTTGGCGATGTTCCCATCGGAAAGCCCGCCGCTTCCCCAGCCACCGGGAACGATTATATCCGTATAGGAATTAAGGTTTACCCTACTGAGGTATTCCGTATCGATTTTAGTAAGCTGCATCCCGTAGCGCGTATCGAAGAGGTGCCAGATCTCGCCGGCATCGTAGGAGCGGATTCCGTCTCCCACAATGATGGCTACTTTCTGCCGCTTGAGGGCCTCAAAATCACGACTTCCCAGGTCTATGCCCTCAGTCAGGCCGGTATCTACGCCCATTATCTCCAGGCCGGATTCTGCTGCGACCTCCTTAAGAAATGCGTGTAATTCGTCCGCAGCCAGGTTCTGTCCCTGTACGGGAACCATTATGCTTCCGTAATCGTAATCCCGTCCGAGAAGGCGGAAGGGCTTGGTGGCTACCTTGGCCCGAAGTCCTTTTTGCAGGATGTGGTTCAGCGCCTTAGGGGTGTAGTACTGGTGCCATTCAAAAAGATAGGCGTATTTGCTGCTCCGATCTACCTTCCCCTTTATTTCAGGTAGCTTTTCCAATGCCGGGCCTACGGAAGGAAGGCTGCTGAGCTCGTCGTATTCCAGGTTGAAGGCCAGCGGGAAGGTCCAGGCAGAAATATCATAAAACAAACTGTCGGTAAAAGTGGTCCGCCTTTCAAACATGGCCTGGATCAGCCTGGGGTTTTTCTGGTCCATGGGGACCACAAAACTCATATCCTTTTTGTACTCTTTGCCATTGTGATTCCAGTCGGCAGTCAATTGGTGTACCCGGATTTTGTGCCGTTTCAGGATCTCCGCCAGGTGCCATGCCCTGGCTCCGTCTTTAGGGTGCCCAAAAACAATGGCCTTGGTACGGTTGCGTTTTACTTCTGACTGAATGTCCTGGTAGTAATCCCGCTGGTAATCCAGTAGTTTGGTCCGCATATTCCAGGCCGCCTCTATCGTAGAGAGGGCTGTGGTGAACTGGTTGCGGATGGTAAAGGGGAAAGTCAGGATGCCGTTTTCGCTTTCCTGTATGTGCCCCCGGGAGCTGGCCTGTTCAAACAGGATTCCGATACTTCCGTTTACATCCGGAAAGGTGGATCCTTTCCCGTAATAGTAATCATCGTACCCTTCTTCTGAATAATAGAGCGAACCGATCTGGTCCAGTGCCCTGGCGTGGTAAGTCCCGATTTCCGCAGTGAGTTCCTGGTTGATTTTCGGGGTGAGCGGGTGAACCCTGCTGGGTACCCCGGGCTGGAAAAAGAAAGTGGCATTGGTACCCATTTCATGGTGGTCTGTCAGGACATTGGGCATCCAGTTATGAAAGGTTTCAATACGCGCCCGGCTTTCGGGTAATTGCACGGGCAACCAGTCGCGGTTCAGGTCAAACCAATAGTGGTTGGTCCGACCGCCCGGCCATACCTCATGGTATTCACGCTCGTTATTATCGGGATTCAGGTTAATACTTTTATTGGTATTGGCCCAGTAGGCAAAGCGCTGCAAGCCATCCGGGTTAAAGGAGGGATCCATCAGGATTACCATATCTTTGAGCATGGCTTCCATTTCAGCTCCCTGGGCTGCAGCCAGATGGTAGGCATATGCTAGCCCTGCATTGGCCCCGCTGGGCTCATTGCCGTGTATGGAAAAACCCTGGTAGACCACTACCGGCATCTGGTCTATGTCGGCGGAAGCGCTGCCGGACTCGGTCAGTGACAGATGTTGTTGGCGGATGTCTTCCAGCCGCTGATGGTTTTCGGGAGCCGTAACGGTCAGTAACAAAATGGGCCGGCCTTCAAAAGTCTCCCCCCTGCTGGTCAGTGAAATGCGGTCACTGGCCTTATCCAGTGCCTGCATATACATTACCAGCTTGTCGTGGGTCACGTGCCAGGCACCTACCTCATGGCCGATTACCTCTTCGGGGGTGGGGATAGACGGATCGTAACTGATTCCGTCCGGAAGGAAATACGAAAGCCCGGATTCTTCCTGTGCCAGTGCTGTGAGGCACATCATCAATGACAAAATAAGGGTAAATCGCTTCATAAGTTGCATAGTCAATATATGTTTTATGGGTCAGGGCCACAGGGGCCTGCCCGAATGTTGTTGATGTGGTTTGGTTGTTTGAATGTAGCCGACAGTAAGAAACAATAACAAAAAAAGGCCGCTTATAGAGGGCCTTTTAAGGATATCTTACTAAAGTTCGTCGAAGTCCAGATCGGTAAAATTACTACCTGTGGATTCTATGGTGCCGTTTTCTGAAGGGCTGGTTTTCTTAAAGTCTTTCTGATGTCTTTCGGAAATCACTTCGTGCCCCTTCTCATCGATGATATAATCCATCATTTCCGAGAGAATTTCCCGGAAAGATTCAAAGTCTTCCTTGTAAAGGTAAATCTTGTGTTTTTTGTAATGGAAGGAACCATCGTCGTGAGTGAATTTCTTGCTTTCGGTTACCGTAAGGTAATAGTCACCTGCTTTAGTGCTGCGAACATCAAAAAAATACGTCCTTCTGCCGGCCCGCAATACTTTGGAAAAAATCTCTTCCTGATCCATTAAATCTTTATCACTCATGAGTCCGTAATGTTAAAAGAAGATCGTTTAAGGCTATCAAAAATGTGAAAAAAATGCTGAATCAACAAAAAAAAACTAGTTTTCTTTCTCTGACAGCTGATTGATATAAAGCTCTTTGTAATAGCCTTCCTGACTGACAAGCTGCTCGTGTTTGCCAAACTGGATTATTTTTCCGTTTTCGAGCACCATCACCTTATCCGCATTGATGGCTGAAGAAACCCTGTGGCTTACAATGATGGTGGTTTTGTTTTGGGAAGCCTTTTTTAGATTGGAGAGAATGGTTTCTTCCGTTTCCGTATCCACCGCGGAAAGGCAATCGTCAAACAAATAGATTACAGGGTCTTTTAACAGGGCCCTTGCGATGGAAACGCGCTGTTTCTGGCCACCGCTTAGTGTAATTCCCCTCTCGCCCAGTATGGTTTGATAGCCTTTCGCAAAGCCTATTATATTTTCGTGTACCACGGCCATTTTGGCCACAGCCTCTATTTCATATTCGGTGGCATCCTCTTTCCCGAAGCGGATATTGTTTTCAATGGTATCGGAGAATAAAAAGGCATCCTGTGGTACCGCCCCGATCGCAGATCGCAGGGAGTTCAGATTCAGTTCCTCTATGGGAGTATCATCCACGCGGATGGTACCGGAACGTACATCATACAGTCGGGCAATAAGTTCCAGCACTGTAGATTTCCCGGCCCCGGTCTTCCCTAGTATGGTCATGGTTTCACCCGGGTTCAGACTGAAAGAAACCCCGGAAAGGGCCTGTATCCCGGTATCCGGGTAGGTGAAACTAACCTGGTCAAATTCAATTTTGCCCACTATCTCGCTGGGGGTTTCCTCTTTGTTCTGGATTTCCGGTTCCTGTTTCAGGAACTCATTAATCCGTTTTTGAGAAGCTTCAGCACGCTGTACAATGGACGTCAACCACCCTACAATGGCTACTGGCCAGGTAAGCATGTTCACATAGATGATGAATTCCAGGATAGTTCCCAGGGTATCTATTTCCCCCTTCAGGTACTGCAACCCCCCCACATAGATCACGAATATGTTGCTGACCCCAATCAGCAGTATCATCAGCGGAAAGAACCAGGCATTTACCTTGGCCAAATCCATGCTTTTGTCCTTGCCCTCGTAGGCGAGTTCCCCGGCTTCATTGTTGATACGGGGTTCCATCACATAGGCCTTGATTACCGAAATTCCCGAAAAGGTTTCCTGTGCAAAGGTTGAGAGGGTAGACAGGTATACCTGTACCCGGGTACTGCGCTGGTGGATTACCCGGCTGATCCAGTAGATCAGTACAGAGAGAACCGGCAGGGGTAGCAGGGCATAGAAGGCAATGGTGGGTGCCTTTATAAACATCAGCGGAATCAGGCAGACAAAGAGGGTGAGGGTTTGTATCCCATACATTATGGCGGGCCCGGCATACATACGGACCTGGCTCACGTCTTCGCTGATCCGGTTCATAAGGTCGCCGGTGCGGTTGCTTTTGTAAAAATTGAGGCTCAGGCGCTGGTAATGGTCAAAAACCTCATTTTTCAGGTCGTATTCTATATAGCGGGAGACATTGATGATGGTTTGGCGCATCAGGAAGGTGAAAAAGCCCGAAAGCAGGGCCGCCCCGATAATAATCCCGATATATTCCAGCAACTGTTCCCGGGCCAGGCTTTCTGTAATCCCCCCTTCCAGATACTGCTCCACCGTCTCTATGATATTCTTTACATAAGAGGGCATAACCAACTGGAATACCCGGGCAATGATGGTAATCAGTATCCCCATCAGTAATTTAAACCAGTATTTGCGGAAGTATTTATTGAGGTGTTTGAGTTCTTTCATAGGTCTGAGCTGCAGCTGGTCTGGCAGCCCTTACGGCTGCTTTCGCAAATATAGGCGATTGCTGCGGATGGGACTGTTATAATAATTATAAGATGTTTTTGAAAGCAGGATTCAAAATCAATTCCTATTTTTGCCGCGATTCCATAATCGCAAAGTTCTTTACATGCTCACGAGAAGGCACATCAGGATTAAAGTAATGCAATGCATTTACGCCCTTTCCTCATCCAGGGAAGACTCCATGGAGAAACAGCAAAAATTTTTGAACCAAAGCATTGCCCAAACCTTTACCCTTTACCTCTTAATCCTCGGTATCTTCAGGGAACTCCACGATTTGGCTGAATTGCATCTGCAGCAGTCTTCCCGTAAATACCTGGATTCCCCGGACAAAGCAGGGCCTGACGCCCTCGCAAAAAACAGCATCCTCAAACAGCTTGCCGGCAATACCCTACTGGACCAGGCATTCAAGAAACGCAAACTTAAGCAGTGGTATCTCAATGAGGAATACATCAAAATCCTGTTCAGAGAAATACTGGAAAGCGAGCGCTACAGGGAATACCTGCCTGTAGCCGGGGCATATGAACAAGACCGGGATTTTCTGATCGGGACTTTTAAGGAGGTAATTGCCCCCAATTCAAAAGTCTATGACTTCCTGGAAGACGAAGGTATTACCTGGGTAGACGACCTGCCGCTTGTCAATACCTATATCCTCAAACAGCTCAAAAAATTGAAACCAGGTAGTGCCGAACAATTTTTTATGCCCCGATTGTTAAAAAATCAGGAAGACATGGAATTCGGACAGGAGCTTTTAAAGAAAACCCTGTTGCGGTATGAGGAACTGGAGAAGGAGATGGAGGGCAAAACCCCCAATTGGGATAAGGAGCGTATAGCCGATATAGACGGCATCCTAATTAAGATGGCTATCTGTGAGCTTTTGTATTTTCCTTCTATTCCGGAGCGGGTTACCATTAATGAATACCTGGAGATTGCCAAAGAGTATTCCACCCCCAAGAGCAGCATCTTTATCAATGGCATATTGGATAAACTGGTGAAAGATTACAAAAAGGAAGGAAAACTTAAAAAGACCGGCCGGGGTTTATTGTAAGTAATTATTCCTTAATTTTGCATGGAATTAAAAAAAATAACATCATGAGAAAAGCAACTGTCATTTTAGGTGCCCTGGCCCTTACGGCCTTTATATCCTGCAAGGAAAAAGCATCTGAAAAGATCGAAGCCACCAATGTGGAGGTAGCTGCACAACGCGATGAAGCTGCCAAAAACCTGCCGGTAATGACTTTTGACCGGGCTGAACACGATTTTGGAACCATTGAACAAAACACGCCACAGGAAACTTCCTTTGTGTTTACCAATACGGGAAATGCCCCGCTGATCATTACCAATGCTACCGCCAGTTGCGGATGTACCGTTCCTGATTATCCCAAGAATACCCCAATCGCTCCGGGTGAACAAGGAGAGATCAAGGTGAAGTTTAACGGCTCCGGGATGAACCAGGTCACCAAAACAGTAACAGTAATGGCCAATACGGCAAAAGGGCAGGAGATGCTCCGCATCAAGGCCTTTGTCAATCCAAAGTCCAATACTTCCGCTGCTGTAGGCCCGGTAAGACAACAATAATTTAAATAAGATATTCCTTTATGGATAACATAGGTCAATTTTTGCCTATGCTGCTGATTTTTGCAGTGGCGTATTTCTTTATGATCCGACCGCAGATCAAGAAACAAAAAGACGAGAAAAAGTTCGCGGCTGCCCTGAAAAAGGGAGACAAAATCATTACCAAGAGTGGCCTTTACGGCAAGGTTGTCGATTTGAATGACAAGGATTTTTCCTGCATTATCGAAACCATGGCGGGACGAATGAAATTCGACCGCTCTGCCATTTCCATGGAACTCAGTAAAAAGCTGAATACGAGTAAAGATTAAGGCTGTAAAACACCTGCCTTGTAAAAACACCGGTCCGCAGCCGGTGTTTTTTTATTTGTACTGTGCTGTGGGCTTTAACGGTATTTGTCGTTTAACCCTTTTCCTGCCGCTATCATGGGAAGTATTTTTTGTAGCCGCCTCTGTTTGGTAGCCTCCTGTTTGGCGGATGCTATATATTCGGCATACTCGTTTTGTTTGTAGAGGGTTAGCCCATCAAATGCTTTTTGTAATTCAGGGGAGGCCTGAAGCGCCTTATATAAGCCGGCAGGTATTTCTGTTTTTTTGGGTTTGGCCGGTTTCAGGCCAATGCCTTTTATCGCATTTGCAATGGCCTCCTCAATGTATTGCCGTACCATTTCTATTGGGATATTGCCCGGCTCGTAAAACTTCCAGTGCCTCATACCTTTGGTTTTGCCCTGCTGCGCATTTTCCAGAACGGATAAGGGATCGGATAGAAAAGCCCCGTCAAAGAACCAAAGCCCAAAATGATTTTTAAAGGCAAGGATGCCTAAGACATTCTTATTTTCCACGCAATATACTGGGGCATTCCATTTTAGCCGTTCTTCCATCCCACATTGCAGGGCAATTTCCCGCAAACGGGCAATCCCGTCGCGGAAGGGTTGCTCCTTCTCAAAATAGGCGTTCAGTCTGGCGGCTTTATCCATTAGTATTGGCAGAAGTCTGAGCAGTAAGTTCGCAAATTTTAACGATAACGTCAACAGCTTTTTCCATACTTTCTACCGGGATGTATTCGTATTTCCCGTGGAAATTATGTCCGCCCGCAAAAATATTCGGACAGGGCAGCCCCATATAACTTAGCTGGGACCCATCTGTCCCACCGCGTATCGGTTTGATTATCGGTTTTACGCCCACCTGTAACATGGCTTCCCTCGCAATTTCAACTATGTGAAATACAGGCATTACCTTTTCCCGCATATTGTAATACTGATCGCTGATTTCCACCTGCAGATCGGTATTGTATTTTTTTCGGATACGGCTGCAGATTTCCGCTAACCGTTCCTTACGGGCCTTAAATTTTTCGGCATCGTGGTCCCGTATAATCAGGGAAGCAACGGCATTTTCAATACTGCCCGAGATCTCGTGGACGTGAAAAAATCCCTGCCGGGCCTCTGTCTTCTCAGGGACTTCCTCCGGGGGCAGTGAAGCCAGTAGTTCCGTAAGGGCTGAGATGGCATTGATCATTTTATCTTTGGCGTAGCCCGGGTGTACGCTCTTCCCCTTTATCTGAATTCGGGCTTTGGCAGCATTGAAGTTCTCGTATTCCAGTTCCCCCAGCTGGCTGCCGTCAACCGTGTAGGCCCAGTCTGCATCAAAGCCTTTAACATCAAAATGATGCGCACCCCTGCCGATTTCCTCGTCCGGGGTAAAACCGATACGGATATCCCCATGTGGAATCTCCGGATGAGCAATCAGGTACTCCATAGCAGTCATAATTTCTGCGATGCCCGCTTTGTCATCTGCCCCCAACAGGCTTTTTCCATCCGTGACAATGAGCGTTTGGCCGGTGTATTGTTTTAATTCCGGGAAATAATCAGGCGAAAGTTTTATCCCCTGCTGCTCGTCCAGGATAATATCTTTTCCATCGTAATCCCTTACCAGCCGGGGGTTGACTGCTTCAGCAGAAAAGTCGGGACTGGTATCGAAATGGGAAATAAAGCCGATTGTTGGCACCTTTTTTTCAATATTGGCGGGCAGGGTGGCAGTTATATAGGCCCGCTCGTCCAGTTTTACCTGCTCCAGACCCAATTCCCGGAGTTCGCTTGCCAACAGCCTTGCGAGGGTCCATTGTTTTTCGGTGCTCGGAGTACTGGGAGAGTCCGGATCGCTTTGCGTATCGATGGCGATGTATTTCAGGAAACGGGAAACCAATGGCTGCATATACTTTTTATTTGAATTTTGAGTTAGCAATTAAACCGCGACAGCCTATCTTGCTGTGTAATACGCGGAATTAAAAAGATGAAGATACTCAAGAAAATCAGTTTTGCCTTACTCTTTTTGGGCCTGGGTGGTGCGTTTGGGCAGGAATGCACCCTGAATATCAGCGGGGCAGATTCTACCAATATTGCCAGTGCTTTTCAACTAAACGAGTCCCAGCTGCAAAAGATGGGGCAATGGCAACGGGAACTCAGCAAGGAAACGGATCGGCTTATGGAGAAGCTTACGGCATTGATGGAAACACACCCGAGGGAAACGGAATCCGAACTGGTCGCATTGGGCAGTAAATACGAAGCACTCCGGGCACAAATCCTTGAGATTACTATTTCCTATGACCGCAGATTACTCGGCATTTTAAACCAGCTGCAATACGCCCGCTACCTGGAGCTCTGTAAGGCGGTATCCAGGGAACCCCTCGCCCCCTGGAAGGACCCGGAGGAGGAACTGCCGGATCAAAATTAGTCAGTATCCGCCCCGGGAGGTACTACATAAGTTTGTACTTTTGCCCCAAATTCTGGCACCCCTATGTACCGTATTTTCATTCGTCCACTGCTGTTCCTTTTTGACCCCGAAGCCGTACATCATTTTTCCTTTTGGGCCATCAGCTGGAGCAGGAGGCTTGGGCTTTCCCCTCTGATCCGCAAAATTTACAGCTTGCAGGACCCCCGCCTGGAGCGCGAAGTCTTTGGGTTAAAATTCCCGAATCCCGTAGGCCTTGCAGCCGGGTTTGACAAGGATGCACGCCTTTTCAGGGAATTGTCAGACTTTGGGTTTGGTTTTATCGAAATAGGGACCCTTACCCCCAAGCCCCAAGCCGGGAACCCCCGAAAACGCTTATTTCGCCTGAAGGCAGACCAGGCTATTATCAACAGGATGGGATTCAACAACAAAGGGGTCCTGGAAGCCGTGGAACACTTAAAAACAGGGCACAAGGTCCTGGTGGGGGGGAATATTGGGAAAAATAAAACCACTCCCAACAAGGAGGCAGCCAAAGATTATCTGATTTGCTTTGAGGTGCTTTTTGCATACGTAGACTACTTTGTGGTAAACGTTAGTTCCCCCAATACACCCGGGCTTCGGGAGTTGCAGGAGAAAGAACCCCTTACCCAACTTTTGCAGATGCTTAAAAAGGACAATAAACGGCTTGCTGAACAAAATGGAGTTGCACAAAAACCCATCTTGCTCAAAATAGCCCCGGACCTTACCGATTCCCAGCTCCTGGATATTATTGACATCATTGCGAAGACACGGCTGGATGGGGTTATTGCAACCAATACCACCATTGCCCGTGACAAGCTGAAATCAGACTATATTCTTGTGGAACAAAATGGTGGGCTAAGTGGGAAACCCCTGCGGGAGCGTAGTACAGAAGTGATTCGGTTTCTGGTGGAAAAGAGCAATAATGCCTTTCCAGTGATTGGGGTGGGAGGGATCCACAGCCCGGAGGATGCCCTTGAAAAACTACAGGCTGGAGCCAGCCTGGTTCAATTATGGACGGGCTTTGTTTACGAGGGGCCGGGGCTTGTAAAGCGAATCAACCGGCGCCTTCTCGAGACCACAGCCGATTAAAGACGCCCGAAGCCTGAATGTTTTGGTTAACAGGTATTTAATACCTGTTTATTTTCGGCTTATCTGCTACTTAAGGGGATCTTATCAAATTCATTTAAAATAGTGGTAATTTTGAGATCGAATCAGGCTTCAGATGTCAGACACTGTTAATATTGTTGAATGCCCACGCGATGCAATGCAGGGGATACGGGATTTTATCCCCACCCCTGAAAAGGCACGCTACCTGCAGGCATTGCTGAATTGCGGCTTTCATACCCTGGATTTCGGAAGTTTTGTCTCCCCCAAGGCTATTCCGCAGATGGCGGATACAGCTGAGGTCCTGTCCAGGCTCGACCTTTCCGAGACCGACACCCGCTTGCTGGCTATAGTGGCCAATCTGAGGGGGGCTGAAACTGCGGTTGGCTTCGAACAGATAGACTACCTGGGCTACCCTTTCTCCATTTCCGAGAATTTCCAGATGCGCAATACCCATAAGACCATTGCCCAGTCCGTTGAGGTGTTAGGGCAGATCCTGGAGCTGGCCAAAAAGCACGATAAGGAAGTAGTTACCTATATTTCCATGGGATTCGGAAACCCTTACGGAGATCCCTGGGATGTCGAAATTGTAGCAGACTGGACTGAAAAGTTGGTAGGGATGGGGGTGAACATCCTCTCCCTTTCCGATACTATTGGGAGTTCAACCCCAGAGGTTATCTCCAAATTATTTTCCGGCCTGATCCCCAGGTACCCTGAGGTAACATTCGGGGCACACCTGCATACTACCCCTTATACCTGGCATGAGAAAGTAGATGCTGCCTACAGTGCCGGTTGCCGCAGGTTTGACGGGGCCGTACAGGGCTTCGGGGGCTGCCCGATGGCCAGGGACGAGCTTACCGGAAATATGCCCACCGAGAAAATGCTCTCTTATTTTACTGCCAAAAAAGTGGATACCGGGGTAAAGTGGATGGCTTTTGAGGCAGCTTTTAACAAGGCTTCCGAATTATTTTCCGCCTATGCCTGAAAAGGCAGCACCCGGAACCAGTCCGGGTGCAAACAAAAACACTTAAACAGAATCAATCCAAATTAATACCTCAGGGAGATCCCGGCGTATATTCCAAACGGATGTCCGGGGCGCAAACCAGCCGGCACCCTGGAGACAGCATAGGTTTCATCCAGGAGGTTGATCACATTGGCTGTCAGGCTTATATGCTCGTTATAATGGTACTTCCCGGCAAAATCGAGAATAAAATTATTATCCACCAATTCTGAAGCAGGAATGCTTCCGGAGCCTGCCTGTGTACGAAAAGCTCCGTTGTATCGTGCATTGAAATTCAGTTCAAAGTCTTTGTGCTCAAGGCCCAGGGTAGCATTCCACTGGTGTTTGGACAAATATGGCAATTCATCTCCTGCCGTTACCTCTCCCCAGAGGTCGTCATCGCTTCCAAAACTATTCTGAAATTCGGTATCCGTAAAGGTGTAGGCAAAGGTAACTGGCAAAATAAATTGATTGCTGTTGGGCAGCAGGTTGTAATTTACGAGCACCTCAAGGCCGGCAACATTAACCTCTCCGGCATTAAATTGCTCCAGGGAACCCGTACCCCCGGTAGCAGCCAGATCGCTTCCAAGCAGGTTGCTGAAATCATTGAAGAAACCGACCAGTTCGCCGCTGAAACCGCCATAGCTGAAGCGACTTCCCAATTCGTAGTTGATACTCTCTTCCGGAAGCTGTCCTTCCTGGTTACCCGGGGGAGAGAAGCCCTTGTGAACCCCTCCGAAAACAGATACATTCTGAAAGTTGTAATTAAAACCGATACCGGGGATAAAAATATCTACCTGGTTTTCGCGGGTACTCAGGTCTGTTCCGGTTCGTGCCGGGTCATTGCTTCCGAAGTTTTCCCTGGACAGGCTGATATTCTCGTAACGGATCCCCGGGGTTAGGGTCAGGTTGTCGTATTTGAACTTGTACATTCCATAGGCGGCAAAGGCCCGGGCGTCACTGATGCGGTTAGCGTCTGTACCCGGAACACCTGCTGTGGTAAGGGATAACTGCCCGTTCAGCATGGCGTAGTCATCGAGCCATTGAAAGCGGTCTTCCTCGTCATAGTGGTAACGCAGGCCAACTTCCACATCGTGGAAAGTGCGTTCCCCTGTCCAGTGTACGTCCAATTTAGTCTGTATCCCGGTGGAGTAGTATTCGCGGTTGTTGTTTTTAAGGGTTAGCGCATCAGCCCCACTGTCTGCATTGCCGCTAACTACCTGGTAGTAGTCATCGAAGCTTTCAGGATTGGATATGATATCGGCAATTCCCTCCCTTTCCCCATTCAGGGTAAGGTAATCCAGCTTGTACCAGTTCCTTTTAAAATTGTTGCGATAGGCAACTGTGGTAACCCGGAAATAATCACTGAAATCCAGGGTATGGCTCAGCATAAACTGGTTGTGTTCCGTGTTCATCTGGTCTTCCTGTGAACCGGCGTACCTTCTGAAGGGGTTGCTCTCAAAATCGTCCTGTGTCAGCCCCAGGTAGGTTTCGTCTGAGGTTTCGTCAGAATACTGGAATTTAAATTCAAGAGCCTGTGCAATGGCCGCCCCGGGACTGGTATTCAGCCGGAATTTTGCCACCAGGTCATTTTTATCGAAGCCGGTGTCTCCTCCACCATCCAGTTCTTTGAAACCATTGGAGTTATAGTTCAAATATTCGATGGAGTATCCAAAGTTTTTCTGGCTGTCCCCCAGTTGGGCATGGATCCTCCCGGACTGAAAGCTGCCGTAAGTAGTATTGACGAATGCCCTGAAGCGTTCCGGCACCTCTGTGCTCACCATATTGATGGCCCCTCCTGTAGTATATGGGCCAAACTGTACCTGGCTGCTCCCTTTCAGGACCTCTACCGCCTGCATACGCGCTATGGTGGGGAAATAATAGGCCGCCGGGGCACTGTATGGGGCCGGGGCGATCAGGACCCCATCTTCCATCAGCGTAATTTTGGAACTTCTCTCTGGGGAGGTACCCCTGAGGCTGATATTCGGACGGAGGCCAAAGCCGTCTTCTTCGTAAACGTTTACCCCCGGAACGGCTCTGAGCGTACGGTTGACATCCGTATAATTAAATCGCTGGATTTCCTGAGGGGAAATATAATAAGAGGAACCCGTCCGGTTCCGGGCTTCAAATTTACTCCCGAAAATTACCTTGGCTTGCAATACCACCTCATTGAGGCGGACCAGTTTACCGGTCTGGGTTGTGTCTTGCTGAGCATACAGGCCGAGGGCCATGCTAAAACAAAATACAGTTAAATACCTTCTCATTGATTTATTTAGACTAATTATAAATAAAATTATAGAGGCAAAAGTAATTCCAGCTTTGGAAATTTCAAAGTTTATTTAGAATAAATATAAATAGAAAACGGCTTAGGATTTTGTAATCAGCAGGTTAGGAGGATTAAATTTTCGGAATAAAAGATGCAATGATTAAAAGTAGTATATTTGCACGCAATTAATCCTTAATTGCCATGGAAGCCCACCTTTCAAAAATCCTTGGAGAAGGCCTTACTTACGACGATGTACTGCTCGTACCTGCCTACTCGGAAGTCCTTCCCCGCGAAGTGAACATTCAGACCCAGTTTACGCGTAATATCCGCATTAACATTCCCATTGTATCCGCAGCCATGGATACGGTAACCGAATCCCGTATGGCTATTGCCATTGCTAGGGAAGGGGGAATAGGGGTCCTGCATAAGAACATGAGTATTGAAGGACAGGCCATGAAGGTGCGCAAGGTAAAGCGGGCGGAAAGCGGGATGATTCTGGATCCGGTAACCCTCCCTTCTACTGCCCTGGTAAGGGACGCAAAGGAGAATATGAGGGAACACAGTATAGGTGGTATCCCCATTGTGGATGATGCCGGTATCCTCATAGGGATTGTCACCAACCGGGACCTGCGTTTTGAAAAAAACAACGAGCGGCCCATCTCAGAGGTAATGACCTCAGAAAACCTGGTGACTGTTAGTGAGGGAACCTCTCTTGAAGAGGCAGAGGATATACTGCAGGAAAACAAAATTGAAAAATTACCGGTTGTTGACAAGAATTATAAACTGGTTGGCCTTATTACCTTCAGGGATATTACCAAACTCACCCAGAAGCCCATTGCCAATAAGGATCAGTACGGCCGGCTTCGGGTGGCAGCTGCCATCGGGGTTACCCCCGATGCCAAAGATCGGGCAGCAGCCCTGGTAAAAGCGGGGGTGGACGCCGTAGTCATAGATACGGCCCATGGCCATACCCGTGGGGTGGTAGGGGTCTTAAAGGAGATCAAAAAAGCCTTTCCCGACCTGGAAGTCATTGTTGGGAATATTGCCACGGCTGAGGCGGCACGCTACCTGGTTGATGCCGGTGCCGATGCGGTGAAAGTAGGGATCGGTCCGGGTTCCATTTGTACTACCCGGGTGGTTGCCGGTGTCGGGTTTCCCCAATTTTCAGCCGTGCTTGAAGTAGCCGCCGCCATTAAAGGCAGCGGAGTTCCGGTAATTGCCGACGGGGGTATCCGCTACACCGGAGACATACCAAAAGCCATTGCCGCCGGGGCGGATTGTGTCATGTTGGGCTCCCTGCTTGCAGGTACAAAAGAATCACCAGGGGAGACCATTATTTATGAAGGTCGGAAATTTAAGTCTTACCGTGGGATGGGATCCGTGGAAGCCATGAAACAGGGGAGTAAAGACCGCTATTTCCAGGATGTGGAGGATGATATTAAAAAGCTGGTCCCGGAAGGGATTGTTGGTCGGGTTCCCTATAAAGGGGATCTCTATGAAAGTATACACCAGTTTGTAGGCGGGCTTCGTGCCGGGATGGGCTACTGCGGGGCAAAGGATATTGAAACCCTGAAGGAAAAAGGGAAATTTGTCAAGATCACCTCAAGCGGGATACACGAGAGCCATCCTCATAATGTAACCATTACGAAGGAATCTCCTAATTACAGTCGATAAAAGCGAGTAATTTTAAAGGTGCCTGAAGGGCTTATCTGGAATCCCTATCGTAGGTCTGCCAGTCGGTATTTTTATAAATGTCTTCGCCAAAGTAGCGCGCAATTTTTATAAAGGCGTCCGGTTTCTGGTACCCGGGTACCGGGGAAAGCATCTTGACATTTTCATCCAGGAAGATTACGGTAGGGTAACTCAGGCGCCCCTGTAACAAGGCCGCTGCCAGTTCGTGATACCCCCTTCTGCCAGAAGGTACGTAGGTATAGGTTTTCCCGTTGAACTCAATGGGCTCTTTTCCTTCGCCATCCATCTTAACCATGTAGAAATTGTCTCTCATGTAGGCGGCAACCTTTGGATTTTGAAAGGTATCCTTGTCCATTCGTTTGCACCAGCCACACCAGTCTGTGTACACGTCCACAAATATCTTTTTGGGATTTTGTTCTGAAGCAGCCCGGCTTACGGCTTCGTCCCAGCTCATCCATTCTATTTCCTGTGCCTGCCCCAGGGAGGCGGCCAGGATCATTACAAATACCAGGGCGGTTGTCAGTCTGTCTTTCATAGTATTGCGCTAAAGAGACACAGGTCTTCTTTCAATACAAATTTAACGATAAAATCTCCGTTTTATTTCAATGTTGGCCTGGCTTTGATAGACGAAAAGAGTTCCTGGGTGTCTGTCTGGTTCCGAATCAGGTCTTCAAAGGTTTCGCGGCTCCTGATCAGATGGGCCTTTCCATCCATCCAGAGTACCTCTGCCGGACGATATCGGGAGTTGTAATTGCTGGCCATGGTAAAACAATAAGCCCCGGCATTCCGGAAACAGAGAATGTCACCTTCGGTAATTTCGTTTATACGTCGGTTGTTCCCGAAGGTGTCAGTTTCGCATATGTAGCCTACCACTGAATAATAACGCTCTTTGCCCTCCGGGTTGGAGAGGTTTTCGATTTGGTGGGAAGACCCGTAGAGCATGGGCCGGATAAGGTGGTTAAAACCGGAATCCACCCCGGCAAAAACCGTTGAGGTAGTCTGCTTGACCACATTAACACGCGCCAGGAAAAAGCCTGCCTCGCTTACCAGGAATTTTCCGGGTTCAAAGGCTAGGGTGAGGTCCCGCCCGTATTCCCGGCAAAATTCATTGAAACGGGAGCCCAGTTTTTCGCCGAGTTCCTCCACATTGGTCTGTATGTCACCAGCTTTATAGGGTACTTTAAAACCGCTTCCAAAATCTATAAAATCCAGGTTTGGGAAGTGTTTTGCCGTTTCAAAAAGGATTTCGGAGGCGTAGAGGAATACGTCAATATCCAGGATGTCGCTCCCGGTATGCATATGAATGCCGTTAATCCGCATTTTGGTCAGCTCCACTATGCGCAGCAGATGCGGAATCTGGTGAATACTGATCCCGAATTTGGAATCGATATGGCCAACCGAAATATTTGTGTTGCCGCCCGCCATTACATGCGGATTGATGCGGATACATACGGGGATGTCCGGGTGTTTACTCCCAAATTGTTCAAGAACGGAGAGGTTGTCGATATTGATGCGGACCCCCAGGCCTGCCGCTTCCTCTATTTCCTCAAGGGAAACGCCGTTTGGCGTATAAATAATGTCTTCTGGTCGGAAGCCTGCCATAAGGCCCAGCTGCACTTCCTGAATAGAAACCGTATCCAGACCGCTTCCCAGCTGGTTCATCAACCTAAGGATGCTGATATTGGATAGGGCTTTAACGGCGTAGTTTAACTGAAGCCTGGGAACAACCTTAAACGCTTCGGTCAGTCTTTTGTATTGCGATTTGATTTTTTCGGCATCATAGACGTATACAGGAGCGCCGTATTCTCCGGCAATTTCCAATAAATCAGTGGCTTTCATGAATCCAAGTTTGCAACAAAGCTAAATCACTTTGGTTTCTTCCCAAAAAAAGAGTTCAGTATTTTTTAAATTAAAACAAAATGTTATAAATAAAACAACTTGCCGCGGCATATGATTTGATAGTTTCGCTCCGGCTTTGTAGTTTTAAGGAAAACGATTATGAAGATCCCCCTTTTTCCATTGAGATCCGTATTTTTTCCTGGCGAAACCGTACCCCTGCATATTTTTGAGGAACGCTATAAACAGCTTATTTCGGATTGCCGAAATGAAGCAGCCACCTTTGGAATTCCGGTTTATATTGACGATCAATTGTCTTTCGGGACGGAAGTGCAGCTCAAGGAAGTGGTTACAACCTATGCGGACGGATCCATGGACGTGTTGTGCGTGGCGCGGCAAGTCTTCAAGGTTCTCACCTTTGAGCCCCAAATGGGAGAAAAACTCTATGCCGGCGGGGAAGTACAATTTCTGGATCCTATTAAAGATGCAGCCCCGGAACTTACCCATATGCTGCTGGAATCATGCAGGGAGTTATACGAGCTTATGGAAATTCCTTTCGGGCCCATCAAAGAAGAAGTTTTCAACAGCTACACCCTCGCCCATAAGATGGGCCTGTCTTTTAAACAGGAATACCAGTTGTTACAACTGGCCAGTGAAAAAATCCGCTTGCGCTTTCTGATTGACCATCTTCAGGCGACCATTAGCGTATTAAAACAATTAAACCGGACCCGGGAACTCATCGAAATGAATGGCCATTTCCGGAACTTCGACCCCCTGGATTTTAAAGATTTCAAACTGGAATAAATGCTCGTGGCAAGCATTAGGGGAAATGCTTTCGGTTTCCTATTTTTGCAATCAACTACTGAATGAACTACAGATGAATTTACACGAATATCAGGGAAAGGAAATCCTCGCCAGTTTTGGCGTCCGCATACAGCGCGGAATCGTTGCGCATAATGCCAAAGAAGCCGTAGATGTAGCCAAACAGCTTACCCAGGAAACGGGTACCAGCTGGCATGTGATAAAAGCGCAGGTACATGCCGGAGGGCGTGGAAAAGGCGGAGGTGTAAAGGTTGCCAAAAACCTTAAAGAGGTGGAAGAAATTGCAGGCAACATTATTGGGATGAACCTGGTAACACCTCAGACTTCGGCCAAAGGCAAGAAAGTACATCAGGTTTTGGTGGCGGAGGATGTGTATTATCCCGGACCCAGCGAGACCAGTGAATTCTATATGTCAGTTCTGCTAAACCGGTCCAAGGGGCGTACCATGATCATGTACTCCACCGAAGGGGGGATGGATATTGAAGAGGTAGCCGAAAAAACACCCCACCTGATCTTTACGGAGGAAATTGACCCTGCCACGGGCCTGTTGCCTTTCCAGGCAAGGAAAATAGCCTTTAACCTGGGGCTTTCAGGAACCGCATTTAAGGAAATGACCAAATTTGTAAGCGCATTGTATCGGGCCTACGAGCAAAGTGATGCCAACCTCTTTGAGATTAACCCAGTTTTAAAGACTTCCGACGATAAAATTATGGCCGTGGATGCCAAGGTGTCCATAGATGACAATGCTTTATACCGAAGGAAGCAATATGCCGAAATGCGGGATTTAAGGGAGGAAAACCCTATTGAAGTGGAAGCCCGGGCAGTTGGGCTGAATTATGTAGACCTGGACGGCAATGTCGGTTGCATGGTAAACGGCGCCGGTCTGGCCATGGCAACCATGGACCTGATTAAAATGGCCGGGGGTGAACCCGCTAACTTCCTTGATGTTGGCGGAACTGCCGATGCCAAAAGGGTAGAGGAAGCTTTCCGGATCATCCTGAAAGACGACAATGTACAGGCCATCCTGATTAATATCTTCGGGGGCATTGTGCGATGTGACCGCGTAGCCCAGGGCGTTGTGGATGCCTACCGGAATATGGGAGATGCCATTAAGGTGCCCATCATTGTCAGGCTTCAGGGTACCAACGCAGAACTCGCCAAAGAAATTCTGGACAACTCTGGTTTGGCTGTGCATTCGGCCGTACAATTCCAGGAAGCTGCAGACAAGGTAAAGGAGGTTCTTTCCTAGTTTTTTTATATTTTATAAAGCATATGCCGCACCCCCAGGGGTGCGGTTTTTTTTTCTTGAACCCCCAGGACAAATCAGGCAAAAACCTTTAAAAACATGCCATTTTTGGCTAAAAACTACGGGTAAAACCGTTTTTGGCCTAAAAAATTGTTAAAAACTGACTAGATCGTAACATCTCCTACCACGCCGCGTCTATTTAGAAGAACAACAATTATTCATCAATCATTAAACAATCATAATCATGAAAAAAGCAAGTGTATTATTTGCAGCTGCTGCCCTGTTATTCAGCGGAAGCGTTTGGGCCACCAATCCGGCTACAATTAACCCCAAAGTAAAGATTTCCGAAGAAATCCATGAACTCCTTCACAAGAATGACATTCAAATAGGAGACAATGAGGAATTGTACGCCTGGGTTCGCATTACGGTAAACAGTGAGAATGAAATCGTTGTGCTATCTGTAAATACGGAGAATGAAGCAATCGAAAGCCTGGTCAAAAACCGCCTGAATTACCACAAATTGGGAAATAGCAGCCTGGAAGAAGGGAAGACCTACAGGGTAGCTATCCGCTTTACCAGCTAAAACGCTACAGGAGCAAATGAAGACCCGGTATAAACCGGGTTTTTTTATGCTCTGGAAGGTGGTTAGTCGAAAAGAGCGGCTTAAACGGGTAGTTGCCCGAAAAAACATACGAAAGTTTGCGAAACAGAGTTAACATACTAACGCCTTACAAACGGACAGTATGAGCAGCTATAAAGAAAAACTGAGTATTATATCCGAAATGATTTCCTTTGCGCGCGCAGAGCGAGAAATCAAAGATTCGGAATTCAGTTTTTTACAGGGGGTGGCAGAATTATTAGGGGTGCATCAGGAGGATTTTGAAAAACTTTTCAATTCCAAAGTAAAAAAGATAATTCCCAAGTCTCAGCCCGAGCGTATTCTGCAGTTTCACCGCCTGGTTCTTTTAATGAATGTGGACCGTAAACAGGAGATGAACGAGATACGGAAAATCCACGATATTGGCCTTAATATGGGCCTGCCGCCTTCTGCAATTGATCAGGTGTTAGTCCTCATGCACCGCTATCCGGACAAAATTGTACCCCCCGAGGTGCTCTTCAATATTTTTAAAGCACATTACAATTAATTGGAATAGCAGCACTCAATTGCTGTCAAAATGACACCTAAATTATCCGTATAACCGCCAAAACGGCAGTATTTTCACTGCGGTATACCCTTTGCTCTATAAGAGGTGAATTTGAAGTCTAACCTCTTAAAGCATATACAAATGACAATAGTAAGAAGAAAACCTGCAGTACTTTCTGATATGTGGAATGATTGGCTAACCCCAGACTGGTTTGGCGGAACCAATCAAACGCACAACCTTCCCGCAGTTAATATCCGGGAAGCAGAAAAAGAATTTTACCTGGAATTTGCAATCCCGGGGAAGAAAAAAGAAGATTTTAACGTGGAAATCGATGACAACCTGCTCACTATTTCCATGGAAAATAAGGAAGAACAGGAAGAAACGGATAGTGGATATACCCGCAGAGAATTCAATTACAGTGCCTTTAAAAGGGCATTTACGCTACCCGAAACGGTAGATGCCGATAAAATTGAGGCCAAATATGAAAACGGGATCCTTATGTTCAGTCTTCCCAAGAAGAAAGAAGCCCTGCCAAAGCCGAAAAGGCTGGTTGAGATAGCAGGCAAATAAGATTATGGCTGGCCCACCTAACGGGCCTCATAATGGTTGGTTTGTTTAGTTGGTTAGTTAGGGAAAGCGCTCCTTTGCGGGGGCGCTTTTTTTTATGTGGACTCCTGCTGCAGCACCTTTATTTCGTCCCTAAGCCTGGCGGCCATCATAAAGTCTAATTCCTTGGCCGCCTTTTCCATGGCTTTTCGTTTCTGTCTTATCAGGTCTTCCTTCTGGGCACCGGTCAGGTATTTCAGGTCAGGTTCCCGGGATTCCTGGGCTTTCTTCTCAAAATGAAACGTGGATACTGAATTTTTACTCAGAACATTGTCCAGGCTTTTGTTGAGGGCCTTTGGGGTAACGTTGTTTTTTTTGTTATAGGCCAGTTGTTTCTCGCGCCGGTAATTGGTTTCGTCAATGGTTCGCTGCATACTGTCCGTAATGTTATCCGCATACATAATGGCCTTCCCGTTCAGGTGCCTCGCTGCCCGGCCTACCGTCTGGGTGAGGGAGCGGTTACTTCTCAGAAAGCCTTCCTTGTCCGCATCGATTATGGCAACCAGGGACACCTCGGGCAGGTCCAGGCCTTCGCGAAGAAGGTTGACCCCAACCAATACATCGAAGATTCCCTTGCGGAGATCCTGCATAATTTCAACCCGCTCCAGGGTGTCCACATCCGAATGTATATACCTGCAGCGAATGTCAATACGGGTCAGGTACTTCGTTAATTCCTCGGCCATGCGCTTGGTCAGGGTGGTCACCAGGGTGCGTTCGTCCAGTTGTACCCGGGTTTGTATCTCTTCCACCAGGTCATCTATCTGATTCTTGCTGGGCCTTACTTCAATCACAGGATCCAGTAAACCAGTGGGGCGGATTACTTGTTCCACATAAATTCCCTGGCTTTTTTGCATCTCGTAATCTGCTGGGGTGGCACTAACATAAATAACCTGATTTTGCAGGGCCTCGAACTCTTCAAATTTAAGGGGCCGGTTATCCATGGCAGCAGGTAGCCGGAAGCCGTAATCTACCAGGTTCTCTTTTCGGGAGCGGTCTCCCCCATACATGGCGTGGACCTGCGGGATGGTTACATGGCTTTCATCGACTACCATCAGGTAGTCATCCGGAAAATAATCGAGAAGGCAGAAAGGACGGGTCCCCGGTTCCCGTCCATCCAGGTACCGCGAATAATTTTCGATGCCCGAACAATAGCCAAGTTCCCGGATCATTTCCAGGTCAAAATTGGTGCGTTCTTCCAGTCGTTTCGCTTCCAGGGGTTTCCCGATTTCCCTGAAATAGTCAATTTGCGCCACCAGGTCATCCTGAATCTGATGGATGGCATTCTGCAATACATCCGGGGAAGTCACAAACATATTCGCCGGATAGATATTCAGGTTTTCATAGGTTTCCAGAACCGTGTTGTTAAAAGGGTCGAAGGCTTCTATCTCTTCTATTTCATCGCCGAAGAAATGGATCCTGAAAGCGTGGTCGGCATAGCTGGGGAAGATATCCACCACATCGCCCCTGACCCTGAAATTCCCATTCCTGAAATCTGCTGTGGTCCTGGAATACAGGCTCTGAACCAGCATATGCATCAGCTTTGTTCGCGCCAGGACCTGATCCTGATGCAAATGGATCACATTTTTTTGAAATTCTATAGGATTCCCGATCCCGTATAGGCAGGATACGGAGGCCACCACCAGTACATCTCGCCTCCCTGAAAGGAGAGAGGAGGTAGCACTCAGCCTTAATTTTTCAATGTCTTCGTTTATGGACAGGTCTTTTTCAATATAAAGCCCTGAAGTAGGGATATAGGCCTCTGGTTGATAATAGTCGTAATACGAAACGAAATACTCCACGGCGTTCTCCGGAAAAAACATTTTAAATTCCGAATACAATTGGGCTGCAAGCGTTTTGTTGTGTGCCAGCACCAGGGTAGGTCGCTGTACTTCGGAAATCACATTGGCCACTGTGAAGGTCTTTCCCGAGCCAGTGACCCCCAACAGGGTCTGATACTTATCCCCTTCCACTATCCCGCTGGATAACTGGGATATGGCCTGGGGTTGATCCCCGGTAGGTTTGAATTCAGATACTACCTTAAATTTCATGTTTCAAAAATACAAAACTGTATGTCCGGGTGGTAGCCCTGGTCCCGTAAAATATTCAGCGTTTCAGGCTGAAATGCCCGCGTACTTCTGAATTGGAATTGTTTATGGCCCGAAACCAGTAATCGCTGGCGGGCAGGGGCCTCCCGTTCAGGGTGCCATCCCATCCTGGCGAAGAAGGGTCCAGCTGCGCCAGCAGGTTTCCAAAGCGGTCAAAGATGTAAATGGAGCGGATGGGGTTAATCCCGGATTCGGGCAGGATAAACTGCCAGAGATCATTGACCCCATCCCCATTGGGGGTGAAGAATTTTGGAAAGCCCTCGAGGGTGAGGTCGGGTTGTACAAGGGTTTCTGCGGTACCGCAGCCATTTTTGTCCCGTACATAAACCCGATATGTATCTACGGGTAAATTGCCAAATCGATTGCTGTCCTGATAGGGCCCGGTTATATCGTTTAACGCGAATTCATAGTCCCCGCCGCCGCTTACATCCACAGATATGGTGATGACCCCAATTCCCAGGGAGACGTCAGTACCCTCAATTGTTGGAGCCTCCGAAGTTACCACTGAAAACACCTGTGAATTGGAGCACTCCAGGCTTCCCGATGCCCCGCTGACTGTATTGTATACTTCATAACGGTATTCCCCCTGACCTGGAATTAGGAAATCCGGAGTTTCAGCCAGTAGGCGTTCCTGAGTAGGGCTATCTACTGCATACCAGCGATATCCGTCTGCAGCATCGGTCGCAGAAACAACAAAGGAGTCGTTTTCACAGATACCTATTGTATCCGGAAAGCTGACCTCAGGACTGAAATCGACCAGGTTGCCTCCCGGATCAAAATACGGGCCGCAACCCAGGGTAGTCGCAAAGGATTGTTGCGGGCAATTCTGGGCTTCTCCGGCAACATTGAAAGGGACAATACGTATATAATAAACCGTATTGGGTTCCAATTGAAAAATGTTGGTCGAATTAGTGGTAAAGACGCCCCCTTCCAGGATATTATTTTCAAAGGGGGAGGTTCCTATAAAGACCCGGTAACCTTCGGCCCCTGCAACACTAGCCCACTGAAGCCCGGTTGACAATGGGTTGTTGAGGGAGTTGTCAGCAGGGTTTAACAGGGCGGAGCAAGCCGGTAGGGTAGCCAGTGGTCCGGTGGTGAATACCGATTCCGTACAGCCAACTGCAGATCCAACGGAGTTCCTGGGGATAATTCGTACGTAGATATCTGTCTCCGGAGGTAAATCAGCAGGGGGATTGTATTCCAGGGCGTTACTGATCACAACATTATTGGCAATATCCGATCCTCCTGGGCTGGTACCAATGGTTAGGACATATTCCTCTGCCGTGGGACTGTAATCCCAACGAATACCAGAAGAAACTGGCACATTGGTTGCCCCAGCTGCCGGGCTGGCCAGTTCGGTACATAGCGGAGCGGAGGTTATCGGGGCCGTGGTAAAGGAGAAAGACGGACAGATTATGTTGGGCCGGTTCAGCAGGAACAGGGATATGGTTACATAAACCTCTGTGTTTCCGGGTAATCCAAAGGGCGGATTGAAGCTAGTGGCACTACCCACGGATGTGGTATTGGCAATATCCGTCGCCCCGGGACTGCTGCCGATACCAATGAGGTAACCGGTAACACCCACCACATCCTCCCAGCTGATGGTGACATCGACGGGTACTCCAGTGCTCCCTGGTAAGGGGAACGTGGGTTCCGGGCATTCCTGCGCAAAGCCGGACAGGCCGGATGCGAGGCTCATAAATAGCAGCAATTTTTTTAACATTTCATATTTCCCGCGCCTTGTAAAATACGAAATTCTGCTCTATTGATGCGTTTCACCCGATAAGAGTAATAGCATTCAGGATCAATGGTTAAGCCTTTCTGCAAAGGCGGGTTTTAAGGGAGAGCCCTACAGGTCCCTTTTTTTCAGCAAGGCATAAGACCAGTATACAAAAAGGGCAGTCCAGAACAGGGTGATCAGGAATTCATACCAGTGTACCTGGTAGTTCAGCTCCAGGGTTTCCCCTACCTGTTTGGCGACCGATTGAACGGCATTCAGACGGGTTACGGGTTCTTTTATCAGATTGGCCATGGATTCGAGGGGGAAGAAATCCTTGATGATGTTTGCCGTGTCCCAGCTGGTAAATTTCCACCCCAGGATCCCGAAAATAATTTGTTCCAGAATGGCCCAGATAATCAGAAAACCCAGTGCAAAAGCAGATCGTTTGACCAAAATACCCAGGAAGAGGCAAAAGCTGAAAAACGCTACCAGTTTAACGAAGAATGCCAGCAGGAATTCCAAATCGGAAAGAATAATGGATAACTCTGTATAGTCCGAGTAAATAAGGCCAAGGATCATGGAAACCACAAAGACAAAAACGGTTGAGATGCCTGCAAAACTGAGTACGGTCAGGAATTTTGAGGCGATGAATTCTTTTTTGGAAAGCCCGTCTATCAGATTTTGCTTGATGGTTTTGTTACTGTACTCATTGGACATCATGGAGACAATCACAATTGCCAGGAATAATTTAAAAATGGCTGTCACAAACGTATTGAAGTGCCAGATGTAGGGAAAATTGAAAATTCCCTGGTCGGCCAGGTGGAATTCTATGGGCCCAATGTCGAATTTTATTGCCGCTATCAAGGCGATAGAGGTCAGCAAAATAAAATAGGACAGGATCAGGAATTTGCTGGAACGATTATTCCAGAGTTTAATGAATTCTATTTGAAGCAAGCGTTTCATGCAGTTGTGGATTAACGCTGTTGGGCGTCGTGGTTATTGGTTATGGTTAAGAATTGCTTTTCCAGGCTTTCCTTGCGTTTAACCAGGTGGGAGAGCACTATCTTATTTTTAAAGCAGGTATCGTTTAGATGAGCGGCTTCCATGGGCTCTGCGAGATAGGCGATAATCAGATCATCTTCATTTTTGATATTGACAAAATCATCACTGTTTTTAAGGAATTCAAGGAGTCTGTCCGGGGTTTCGCTTTTAAGTTCAAAATATCCATGGCTCGCCATCATGCCATCCACAGAACCAGAGTAAAGATTGACACCCTTACGGAGGATGACCACGTGTGAACACACCTTTTCCACCTCGTCCAGCAAATGTGAGGCCAGCAGGATAGTAGTACCCTGGGCGGCAATTTGTTTGATCAGTTCCCGGATTTGATGGATGCCCTGAGGGTCCAGCCCGTTGGTGGGTTCGTCAAGGATCAGGATCTCCGGATCATTCAGCAGGGCAGAAGCTATGGCCAGCCGCTGTTTCATCCCAAGGGAATAGGTCTTGAATTTACTGTCTTTGCGCTCCCAGAGGCCCACCAGTTCCAATTTTTCCTGAATGCGGGATTCGGGTACTTCCTTGATCTTACAGACCAGCCTGAGGTTTTGCACCGCAGACATATAGGGGTAGAAGTTGGGCCTTTCTATGATGGCCCCTACTTTTTTAAGCGCCTGATGGGTTGAGGTATTTCCCCCAAACCAGCTAAAGCTGCCGGAGGTCCGGTTTACAACATTCAGGACTATCCCCAGCGTAGTGGATTTCCCACTGCCGTTCGGACCTAAAATCCCGTATACGTTGCCTTTTTCAATTGTGAAGGAAAGGTCCTTGACAGCGGTCAGATGACCAAATTTTTTGGTGAGGTTGGTTACAGTTAAAATGGTTTTCAAAGAGTATCTATTTAGTGGTGACTCTAGTTAGTTGACGAAGAAATCCGTAATTTGTTACAAACAAATAATAAATCTTCCCATATGGCCCAAGAGCGCCTGATGTCCAAAAAAAAACCCGCTTTCCCCGTGTGTAAGGCCCTGGATGCCTATCTGGATCAGTATAACCGCAAAATCGAGATCCCGATCTTTTATGATGACCTCTTGCGTTTTGCTGGCTCTGTGGTGGTTTACGACAATGAGGGGGAAGACACCCTCTGGGTTCGGGTATATTATTCCGACTCCGACCGGCTGGAAATTGACCTTAGCCTGAAACGGGTTTATTCCATCCTGCATTCAGATGGGAGCGACCGCATCTTTCAGTACCTCAATGTGGATGCCGTGGATTATTGCACTTTTGGCAATTCAAAACCTTTCCGCATCAGGGTTCGGAACATCCTCAATGACAATTTTACGTATTTCTATGTAAAGAAAACGGATGCTTCCCGAATCTACGGGCTGGAGCTGGAGCATATGCTTTCCCCGTACAACCTGAATTTCCTGGTATTCCAGGATACATTGATTGAAGAACATATTGCGGGTATTCCCGGGGATGTTTTTATAAAGGATATGCTACCCGATTGCACAGAATCTGAAAAAGCGCAGCTGGCCAAGGAGTTTGTTAAATTCAATGAGCGCTGTATGATCCGTTTACTCGGGGATATGCGCTCTTACAATTACGTGATTGTACCCGTCCACGATTTTGACCATGTGGTATACAGGATCCGTGCGATTGATTTTGACCAGCAGAGTTACGAAGGGAAATTAAAGGTGTACCTACCCCAATTTTTTAAGGAAAACAATACGATGGTGAATCTGGTCGGCAACAAGCTGCTGAACGATTCCGTGGAGCAATACAAGGTGGAAGAGCGGTCTATTGTGGCCAAACGGATCATCAGTTCCGGGAATCGCATCCGCAGGCTTATCCAGATTGCAGTAGGGGATAAGATCTCCGTTCCGGAAAATGTAGACCGGCTGCGGACGGAAATTCACGACCTCACCCTGGACGTGAATTTTAAAAAATGTGAGACCATGGGGGAGATCCTGGCGGAAGCCCTGGACTTTGTCAAGCGGAACTACGAAGACGTAAGCATGAAGCAGATCATTGAAAAGCGGATCAAAATTCAATAATAAAATCGGATTGTGAGAGGGTTGGTTACCATAAGCCTGCTGGTTAGTCTCTGCTGTTGCCTTCAGGTAAACGCACAGGAAGAGAATCTCGCCTTATTGCCAGCAACGGGGGAAAACCTTGTGGGCACGGCCAATTTTGAGTGGGAGGACCCGGTAAGGAAACTCATGCAGGATTCTATTGCTGGCGGACCAAGAGTTATCTCGGTCCGGATATGGTATCCCTGTAAGCACGAAACCAGCTCCCTGAAAACAACTTACGCGCCTGCTGACTCACGTTATGCCAGGGTTGAGACCAATAGTTTCGAAGGGGCTTTACCCATTTCTGAAGATGCTGCCCACCCATTGGTCCTGATTGCACCAGGCAGGGGTACAGCTGGATATCTCTATTCAACAATTGCTGAAGATCTCGCCAGCCATGGTTATATTGTTGCCGTGGTGAATATGCCCCAGATCGGAAATGTAGATTACGCAGACGGTAGTCGGATTGAACCCTCGCAGCAATTTCAGACGCCTCCCGGCATGATGGGCGGGCCTTATGAAAAAGTAGATGCTTTTTTTGAAACTCCTACCCGGATGGGTGTCCTGGACCTGCACCTGGCAGTGGAAAATATCAGTAGACTGAATTCAGAAAATCCTGCCGGGCGGTTCTTTGGGAAAATAGGGATGAGCCAGATAGGCCTATTCGGACATTCGCTAGGGGGCCGGATAGCAGGGCAATTTGCATTTGAAGAACCCAGGGTAGCTGCTTATATTTCTATGGAAGGGATTCCGCCAAGGGACATTCGCTATGAGGGGAAGTTGGAAATTCCTGTTGCCATGCTGTGTAGCAGCGGTACATGGCCCTATGCCAGGGAAAATTATTTCAGTCTAATAGACAACCGCAGCCGTACGGTCTTTATGCTGGAATTAGAAGGGTTTGGACATAACTCTTTAACGGATGGCCCCTATTTGAGCCCTTCAGCCTATAATTATACAATCCCTCCCGATATGGGAATTAAAGTGGGAAGGGAGCTCCTCCGAAGGTATTTCAATACTTATTTGCGCTCAGGCGAAGCCTTTGGAAGCCAGCTGCCGGCAAACGGGCCTGTAAAATTTCAGGTTCACGAGTAAACAAATAACTAACGAGGATACTTAACTTTTCTGCTCCCGGTTAAAGTATACCAGGTAGTAATACATCTGCCGTTCCTCATCCCATCCTTTTTCTACAAATTTTTCAGCAGACTCCGGGTTGATAAAATCCATTTTGATCTGAATATTGGTGTCCAGCTGTATGACGTTTTTAATTTTCTTTCGGGAATCGCTAACGGCTTTATTCGCTATTTGAAAATTGGAGACGTCTTCAATACTGTATTTGGGGCCACGCTCGGTCTTGTAGTGCTTGAACTCCGGGATCAGTTCCGGGTTTTCCATCACTTCATTGAGGAACTGGCTCTCTTCAAAGGTGTCATTTTTGGCAAAGTGGTTTACCGCCCGGTTCATAAAAAGGACCTCCTGCTGCTTGTCTTCAGCCGGGAAAACAACGTCCTTGGCAAAATTCTGGCAGAACTTCAGGTAATTCTTGGTATAAAAGGTTTCGTCAGTAAGTGGCGCCAGCCCCAGAAATTCCTGCAGCCAGTATTTGGCATCGTAGCGATTGCTGTCTGAAGAAAGAACTTTATACCCATTTTCCTTATCCCGGTTGAATATCAGGCAGCCCTTGTCCAGGCGATGCAGGTTTACCCCCTGCTGAATGAGCATGTCCAGGTCAGCCCCTTTTTCCTGAAATTGTAAAAAATCCTGTTTTAACTCACTTTTGAAGATCCCGAGGGCATCCGTCTTCTCATTATCCAGCAAAACGTCCGTAAAATAAGCTACATAGCATTCTCCGCTTTTGATATGCGGGTGGTTGGATTGCGAAAACAGGTGGGTGGCGATATCCTTGGAAACCTGGTGCAGGCTGGACGGTTGCTCAAAAACGCGGCTGGCTGCCTCAAATATGGAATGGAATTCCAGCCCGGCATCGTGTTGAAACCGATAATAATTTTCCTCTTTCTCCCTAAAAGGCTTAAAGAAAAATTCCTTAAGCAGCCCGCTGATCTCATCGTTGAGGCGATAAGGGTTCTCAGATAAAAAGAGGGGTTCTGCCCGATGTTTGTTTCCGACCCGATGCAGGGAAACGGCTTCTAACTGTGTGGCGTAGAGGTTAAGCATATAAAATTGTGTTTAAATTGGGATATTTCAGCTACTGCGGATTAATTCCAGTTTTCGTCAAAGTCCAGATCGTCATAGCTGCCAAAAGGCTCATCGAGTTCAGGACCTTCATCGGCCTCAAACCTTTTTTCCGGGGGAGATTCAGGTACCTCCCCGAAACTAAAGAGGAGATTTGGATAGCTTCTGCCGTCTTCCTTAGGCGTGATATCTGCCAGCTCAACAAAGAAGGTCCACATATTGAGAAAGTCGTATACGTAAAGCAATTTGGGGGAATCCTCATCCATCACATCCGAAAGGGTGATCGCCCGCATCAGATGTCCGTCCTGATCTCCTTCGGAAAGGTCGAACAGCGGTATCTCTTCGTCCTGAACCCAATTTTCATCACAGGTATAAAACGAAGCCATCTCCTCTCCCAAAAATCCAAAGCTCTGTGTAATTGCATTGTGCAATTCCTCCAGATTGCTTCCGGCTTCCAGTTCGAGGTCCCGAAAAATATCCTCCTCTGCATCCAGTATGACCCTGATTTTATAAATCATCAACTGTTCATTTTTAAATTCCGGCAAAGTTACAAAGAAATGCGCGTTCTGGCGGCCTGAATCATTTCCAGCAGCAGCTTCCATTGCAGGCCGAACAGCAATGCGGCCATGACCAGGTGGATCGGCTGGCTTCCCCAGGGAAAATCCAGGTAATTCATTGCTACCCCGGTAAAAATGATCATAAACAGTATCCCCAGCAGCGGGTAGATCTTTGGATAACCCAGGTTGCGGGAATAAATCCGGTAAGCCACCCAGAGGTGCAATACCAGGACAATGATAGAGAAAGAGCGGTGAATATAAAAGATCAATTCAGGTTCCAGCAGCCATAACTGCTTGTTTTCAGCTCCCAACAACTCACTTTGCTCATCCACAAATTGCCGGACCTGGGTTCCCATCAGGATCTGGGCAAGACTCAGAATACCAGTGAGGATCCAAAGTCGCAGGGTTTGGGTATTGTTCCGCCTTAACGGATCCTGGGGCTTTAACTGGTGGACGATATAGATAAGAATTGCAACGATTACAAGGGCCATAAACATGTGCAGTGTGATTTTCACAGGCTCCAGTACCGAGTAAACCACCGTTGCCCCCAGCCAGCCCTGAAAACCAATCGCGACCAGTGCGATAAGGGAAGAGACAAAGCGGCCCGACTTTTCTTTCCACCAGAAAAGGGAGGAGATAAGCATCAACAGTATACTCAGCCCGGCCAGGGCCCCCAGTAGCCGGTTGATATATTCAATCCAGGTATGGGCTGCATTAAATTCTGCATAATCGTGTTTGGCGTAGGGTTCCCAATTCTTTGGATTGTACTGTGAACCACTGATAAATTCCTCTTTAGACAGCAAAAGTTTTTCATCAACAATAATGACGGCGCCTTTGGGATATTCCTTTTCCGGTGTCCAAAGCAATTCCGCTTTCTCGGTAGGCGGAATCAGGTATCCAAAACATTTGGGCCAGTCCGGGCAACCCATCCCGCTTCCGGTCATGCGTACAACAGCCCCGGCGAGGATTACCAGATAGACCAGTATCAGCGAAGTTCGGGCCAGTGCCGGGAATGCCATTTTTATTCGGGTTCTCATTGTTTTACTTTTTATCTTTTGAAGTCTCCGCTGCAGGGGTGAGCCCAATTTCCATTCCTTTTTTCAGCATAAATTTTAATGCAGACTCTCGCTCATTTGGGATCTCTCCATCCAGGATAGCTTCTTTGATGGCGTCTTTGATTATTCCAATCTCCCGGGAGGGTTTCAGTTTAAAAGCCTCCATTATTTCCTCCCCGCTAACGGGGGGTTGAAAATTGCGGATGTGGTCGCGCTGCTCTACTTCCTTTATTTTTTCCCGGACCAGCTTAAAATTCCGAAGGTACTTTTTCTGTTTTTTTGGATTTTTGGTGGTAATATCGGCTTCGCACAAGGTCATCAGGTCCTCAATGGCCTCCCCAGCATCAAAAATAAGCCGGCGCACCGCCGAGTCGGTAACATAGTCATTGGCAAGTACAATTGGGCGGGAACTCATCATAACCAGCTTCTGCACATACTTCATCTTTTCATTTAAAGGCAGTTTCAGGCGTTTAAAGAGCTTATACACCATCTTGGAACCTACGTATTCATGTCCGTGAAAGGTCCATCCGGCCTTTTTGTCAAATCGCTTGGTTGGAGCTTTGCCGATGTCGTGCAAGAGGGCCGCCCAGCGCAACCACAGGTCATCGGTAGCTCTGGAGATATTGTCTACCACTTCCAGGGTGTGCCAGAAATTATCCTTGTGCCGCTGTCCTTCAATTTCCTCTATTCCTTGCAGGGCTATCAGTTCGGGGATAATCAGCTTTAAAAGTCCTGTGCGGTGCAATAATTCCAGGCCTACGGAGGGCTGGTCTGTAAGCAGGATTTTATGCAGCTCCTCCGTAATCCTTTCGTTGGATACAATCTTTAACCGGTTGCGCTGCGCGCTAATGGCTTCGAGGGAGGCCTCTTCTATTTCAAACTGCAACTGCGCGGCAAAACGGATAGCCCGTATCATGCGCAGAGGATCGTCTGAATAGGTTTTACTGGGTTCCAGAGGGGTTCGGATGCATTTCCTTTCCAAATCTGCGAGCCCCCCGAAAGGGTCGGATAATTTCCCGAAGGAATCCTCTTGAAGCGAAAGGGCGAGGGCATTTATAGTAAAGTCCCGCCGATTCTGATCATCCTCAAGGCTACCGTCCTCCACCACTGGTTTACGACTGTCCCGATTATAACTCTCTTTACGGGCGCCTACAAACTCCAGCTGCAGGTCTCCCTGTTTGAGCATGGCCGTTCCGAAGTTCCTGAAGACGGTAACCTTGGGTTTCCCGGGAAGTTTTGCCGCCACAGCCTTGGCCAGCCCTATACCACTGCCCAGGACAACGATGTCAATATCTTTTTTTTGCCCCCTGTTCAAAAAGAAATCCCTGACATATCCCCCAATTACATAGGCCTCCATAGCTCCTTCACTGGCGGCCTGCCCAATCAATTTAAAAACCGGGTTTTCAAGTGCTTCGGTATAGAATTTTTCAGACGGCATACTAAAGAATTCAGGGCTACCCCCAGGCCAGTTCCAAAGGGGTTTAAATTAACGGTGCAAAGGTACCACTTCGCGCTTGTCAAATGAAATACAATTATTGATTTCTATTGTTGATTGCGTCCTAATCGCTTCAGTTCTTTGTAGCGCGAATATACCCCCAGGGCATTAAGGTATGAGATGATCAGCCCTTTCCGGCCATCCAGTATGCCGAGGCGCAGTATAAAGTGGTTCAGGAACTTGTATGTCGGTCTGAGCAGCATCGCCAGCCAGTTAAAACGGGTCCCTTTCCGGAATTCTTCCAGGGCCTTCATTTGTCCGTATCGGAGCATCTTCCCCCTGTAGTCCTCATAAGATCTGTAAGAGTAGTGTATAAGCTGGTGTTCGAGGACACCGGAAGGCCCGTCAACTTTCAGGGTTTCATGCACGATCTTACTGTCGTTAAACTGGCATTTGCTTTTTCGGAAAAGCCTGTAATTTTTATCGCTCTGCCACCCGCTAAATCGCAAAACCCTATCCTTAAACATAAATCTTCTGCGGAAATAATAGGCACTGACCGGGTTTTCCGGCTCGTTTACTTTTTGGTATATTTCGTCCAGGAGCGCATCGGGGATCCGTTCGTCTGCGTCGGTGAAAGTGACCCAGTCATGTTTGGCCTGGTCCAAAGCAAAGGACTTTTGATCGGTAAAATTTTTAAAAGGCCTTTGCAGGAGTCTGGCCTTGGGGTGGTTTTTAACAACAGCTGCCGTTCCGTCTGTACTAAAGGAATCCACCACTATTATCTCATCTGCAAAATTCAGGTTTTCCAGTTTTTTACGGATATGGATAATTTCGTTATAGGTGATCAGCAGGGCAGAGATCGGGGTTGCCATGCTACCTGAGTATGGATTGGTCAAGTGGGGTCCAAAAAGATATCTGATCTTCAATCTTCGGAACCAGGATAATTCGCGTCTATCGGGTACGCCCCGTAGTTCTATGTATTCCCGTGCTGCCCGAATCATTCGCTCGGCAGATTTCCCGTCCTCGTAGGGGTGAAAAGACTGCTTGATTTGCGTCCGTTCTTTTTGATACGGGTCATCGAGCAGGTTAGAGGCTACTAATTTTCGCAGGTCTTTATACTCCATAGTATTTTCCCATCGAATGTTTTCTGCAATGCTACGGAAGGAGATTACCGGTTTGTCCAATAGCAGGAACTCGTAAATAACGGAAGAGGTGTCGCTGATCAGTAGATCCGAAAGGATCAGGTATTTCACAATATTTTTCTCATCAACCACCCGAATACGGGGATGGTTTGCGGCTAAATCCCGGTATTGCTGCACTACCCTGGCTTCCATAAGGTCGTGGAATTTTATCAAAACGAGGTATTCAGGATCATTGGCCAGATCTTGAATTTCATCCAGTAAAAATGGAGCCGAAGTAAGGCTGGGGGAGAAGGTAGGGGCGTACAAAAGTACCCGGGAAGCCCGGTGCTCCTCCAAAAGTTGTGATTTTTCCGCGGCGCATTCCTGGCGCAGCGCTGGTTTCCATAAGATGTCGAGCTTGGGCCAGCCCGTTTCATGAACCTCGAAATTCCCGTGTTTGTTCATGAGCTGCCTGAAGCGATCCGTAAAATAAGGTCCCTGGGTCAGATACAAATCGAAGTAGTGCCGAATCCTGAAATGCCCTTTCTTTTCTCCGGCCAGCCCGTGAAAGATTTGCACTTTTACACCCTTTAAATAATGGGGGACTTCATTGCCGGGTACGAAAATCACATCTGCCGAGAAATGCTGCAGATCCAATATCCGACTGGAATACGCATCTCCCCCGAATGGGAAGCCGTCAAGAAGTTTTTCGGTAACGAACCAGATGTAGGGATGCCCTTCCTTTTTCAGGGCATCGCGGATCGGGCCCATAATCCCGAAGGCATAAGCATTTTGGCAAAAAAGAATAACCTTCATTGGCGGAACATCGAATTGGCATCATCAAGGTCCTCCTTGAAGTCCACCTCCATACAGTCATAGCTGGAGATATCCAGGGCCTCTATCCTGATTCCATCTTTTTGGATGGCAAGTTCGAGACCTCTTTCAAAATAGTCGTTATTGCCGCATTCCTCCAGACGTCGGATAAAGGCCTCCAGGTCCGAAGCGGCTATAAAATTAATACCCACAGCCTCTCCCAGACCACCTTCTACTTCTTTGGAAAGTTGGTCTATGCTGCCTTCACCGTTAAGGGTATACTTTACCTCCTCCTCGCCAACCTTGTTGGTGTTTACTGCCACAAAGGAATTTCCCTTTTCAAGGGAGGGTAATAGTGACTCGAGGAGCCGGTGATCGAAAACTACATCCCCGTTTAGCCATAAGATGTCATTTCCCTGGTTCTTTTTCAGGGCTTTGAGCAAACTTTTGGAGGTGTTGGTTTGGTCAAAGAAAGGGTTATAAATATAGGTCAGTTCGGGAAAACGCTCCATGATGAGGTCTTTTTTAAACCCTACCACTACCTGTATGTTGTCTACGTTAAAATAGCGCGACAGGTTTTCAACCTGCATTCTCATAATGCTTTTTTGATTAGCCAGAGGCGTAAGAGGTTTGGGAAAAGGATTGCCCAAACGCGAACCAATGCCTGCAGCTAAAATAACAATCTTCATCTTGTCGATTTTCAGGTCCCTGCAAGGCCATTTCCTGCTTTGGAACCGGATTGCCGCAAAGGTAATCTTTCTTGGGTAACTGGTGAAATAGGTGGCTCTGGCAGGGAATGTTGGTATGTTCGGCAGTGTCTCAAAGCTATTGATGTGATTTTATTACTTTTGCCACAAAATTCAATTGCAATGAATGAATCGCAGGTAGACAGCTTAAGGACGCAGTTCAGGGAGTGGGATTTTGTGGATGCAGGGCCTGAGGGATGGATACTGTCATCCGCCGGAAAGAAGGCGGCTGCCAATACCTCCGAACTGGTACAGGCGATTCAGGCTTCAGATGTAAAAGGGGATCTGCAAATTTGTATTCATGGCGGTTCGCAGACCATTATTAAGGTGGTAAACCGCGCTCCCAAAAAATATCAGCGCATGTATACCTCCGGATGTTTTGACATTTTCCATTTTGGACATCTCAATATCCTGGAGCGTTCCAAGGACCTGTGTGAGTACCTGATTGTAGGAGTCTCCACCGATGAGTTAATCGAGAAAGAAAAAGGAAGACGCCCGGTCATTCCTTACGAAGAACGGGCCAGGGTTCTGGAATCCATATCGTATGTAGATCAGGTGATCCCCCAGGTGGACAAAAACAAACAAAAGATTGTAGACACCTACCGCATTGACGCGATTTCAGTTGGAGATGACTGGAAGGGACGCTACCCTGCCGTTAGCTGTCAGATGGAATATTTCCCGTACACAAAAAGTATCAGCAGCACTATTCTTAAGGATACGCTGAAACTTACCCTAAACCCCAGAAATTAGGAAAGGGCTTTATCGTCTTTAGTGGTATCCCAGTCTTTTTTGGGCGTTTGCCAATCCCCGTAACGGTAGGTCAGATATCCATCTGTATCCGCAGGAACGCTGTAGGAATGGTTTAAGAATTGTAAGGAACTGATCTTGCTGTAATACGCGAAGGGCACGGATTTTGTCTTTCCATCAATCATCCAGAAGGCCTTATCTCCATGCTTGTATTTAATAAAAATATCCAGGGTTACCTTTCCTTTGAGTAAGCCAAAGAGACGCCGTTTTCGCACCTTTATCATCCTGATGTTTCCAGCTTCAAATGGAGGTTGGCCAGGTCCAAACTTACGTATTCGGACCCGAAGGCCGGCTTTTTTAAGTTTTCGCAGGAAAGTATCGAGGTGTTGGAGTTCGGGAGACATCATGGAAACGTCTATATCGTTGTCCCAGGGAAGTAATCGGTTTTCTCTTCGGATACCCAATAAAGTCCCTCCCTCCAGCCAGTAGGTCATGCCTGCGGATTCCATGAGCTGGCAGACCTGCTCCAGCAATGATTCTGCTTCCTGCAGGTTTTCCCCTTCCAATCTTAGATTGTATGCCATAAGCACAAAGCTACGGAAGGGCTGTGAACTTTCAGGTTCACCTGAATTTTTTTTGGGAGGTATGTATTTACGGAAAACAAGGAATCAGGCAGATGCTTTTAGTTTGCTAAGGGTTCAACCTTATAAACCTTTTTCGCAACGCCTTTGTAACCTGCTTGTTGCAGGCGGTATTGTTGTTCGGCAGTTCGGAGCGCGCGATATCGCTCTACATCTTCCAGTGCTCCTAGGTAGCAGATGGTCAGTCCGTTTATCCCATCCAGGAACCCAAGGCGGAAGAAGAAATTATAGCAAAATTTCCAGAATGGCTTCAAGAGTAGTTTCGCATAGGTGAATCGCTTGTTGTTACGAAACGCTTCCCTGGCCTTTAATTGTCCGTATAGCAACATTTTTTGCCTGTAGGTCTCGAAATTCTTGTAGCAGTAGTGGTCCAGTTTTGCCTTCAGGCAGGCGGTTTTTCCCTGGAGTTCCAGATATTCGTGTACTAATCTCTTACTGGAATATTTTGCCCGGCTCTTTCGAAAGAGGCGAATATTTTTGTCGGTCTGCCATCCGCTGAACTGCAAGGGCCGCTTTCCGAACATAAATTTACGATAAAACCAGTATGCATCTACTCCCGGAGTAGGATCAGCCAGTGTCTTGAGGATTTCATCTTTTAAGGGTGGGGTTACCACCTCATCGGCATCCACAAAAAGTACCCAGTCGTGGGAAGCCTGCTGTAGTGTAAAATTCTTCTGGGCCGTAAAATTCTCAAATGTATGCTGAATAACCTTTATGCCTTCCTGTTGTTTCAGGTATTCGTATGTCCCATCCGTACTGTAGGAATCCACAACGATGATCTCATCGGCAAAGGTGACGGATTCAAGACATTTTTCAATATACCCGATTTCATTATAGGTAATGACAAGGGCGGAGATATGGGCTTGATTTTCTGGTTGCATTGTGATTTACTAAACGAATACGTAAAACCATAACAAAGAAACGAGGAAAAAATTGTTTAAAATCAGGAATTTGTGGGATGTTTCTGTAATTTATGAACCTTTCAAAAAAGCACATGGCATGCTGTTCATCCCTTAAATTATACCTGGTTTTAATGTGGATATCCCAAGGCGCAATGGCTTCTAAACGGAAACGTTGTATTGCCTGAGGGCGTCGTTCAGGGATGTTTTCTTATCGGTGCTGGCTTTCCGCTGTCCGATGATTAGGGCGCAGGGCACCTGATAATCGCCGGCTGCAAATTTTTTGGTATAACTCCCGGGGATTACCACTGAACGCGGAGGGACAAACCCCTTGTGTTCCACGGGCTCCTCCCCGCTCACATCAATGATTTTTGTGGAAGCGGTTAAAACAACATTGGCACCCAATACCGCTTCTTTTCCAACCCTGATCCCTTCCACCACTATACAGCGACTTCCGATAAAGGCATTATCTTCAATAATGACTGGGGATGCCTGCAGGGGTTCTAGAACCCCTCCAATACCCACTCCACCGCTAAGGTGAACATTTTTGCCAATTTGGGCACAGCTCCCTACGGTAGCCCAGGTATCCACCATAGTTCCCTCGTCCACATAGGCACCTATGTTTACATAACTCGGCATCATAATGACTCCGGGCGCCAGATAGGCACCGTGCCGTGCCACAGCATGCGGTACTACCCGTACCCCCTTTGCTTCATACCCTTTCTTTAAAGGGATCTTATCGTGATATTCAAATATACCCGCTTCCAGAGTCTGCATTTTCTGTATTGGAAAATAGAGCACCACCGCTTTTTTGACCCAGCTGTTGATTTCCCAGCCATCCGGCCCCGGACTGGCGCAACGGAGTTTACCCTGATCAATCTGATCGATAACTTCCCGGATAGCTGCCTGGGTTTCAGGCTCCTTTAACAAGTCACGGTTATCCCATGCTGCTTCTATACGCTGGCGAATGGCTGTCATTTTAAAAATTTTGTTCAAAGATAAGGGCTATGAGGGAATTGAACCCGGATTTTTTCAGCTATAACAATTATTGCCCTATTTTTGCAAAAAATGACGCTTGGGAAGAATTCTGGCCTTTGATTTCGGATATAAACGCACGGGAATTGCGGTAACGGACCATCTTAAAATTATTGCCTCCGGTCTCAGTACGGTGCCTACCGGAGAACTGTTTGATTTTCTGCAGCGCTATCTGAAAGAAGAGGAGGTAGAATTATTTGTAGTTGGAGAACCCAGGCAGATGGATAATACCCCTTCGGAAATAGAGGGTGCCATACAGAAGTTTATCCGCAAATTGCAAAAGCGTTTTCCGGGGATACCTGTTGAACGTCAGGATGAACGATTTACCTCCAAAATGGCCGTCAAAAGTATGATAGCAAGCGGCATGAAAAAGAAAAAAAGAAGGGAAAAGGGGCGAATCGATGAAATTAGCGCCACCCTGATCCTGCAGTCTTTTTTAAGTAAGAAAATTATATGATTTTACCAATTGTAGCTTATGGAGACCCGGTGCTCCGCAAAAAGGCAGATTTCCTGGATTCGGATTATCCCGATCTTGAGCAGTTGATATCCGACATGTGGGAGACCATGTACAATGCAAATGGGGTGGGGCTGGCTGCCCCTCAAATTGGCAGGCCGATCCGTCTATTCCTGGTCGATACGGAACCCTTTGCAGAAGATGAAGAACTAAGCGAATCTGAAAGAGCAGCACTTAAGGGCTTTAAACGGGTATTTATCAATGCCCGCATGGATTCGGAAACCGGGGAGAAATGGGCCTTTAATGAAGGTTGCCTCAGCATTCCGGATATACGCGAAGATGTGAGCCGAAAGGATACCATTACCCTCACCTACCAGGATGAGAATTTTGAAGAAAGGACCGAGACCTTTGACGGCTTACTGGCACGGGTAATCCAGCATGAATACGACCATATTGAAGGAATACTCTTTACAGATAAACTTTCCTCCCTCAAGAAACGATTATTAAAAGGGAAACTCACCAATATTTCAAAGGGGAAAATTGAAGTAGATTACAAAATGCGTTTTCCGGCTATGAAAAAGGGCCGTAATTAAACAGACATACCTGCACCCTGCAAATGAGTAATGAAATTTCCCAGAGATTACACCGAAGAAAAAGAAATTAGCATCTTTGCGCAAAAATTGAAAAAGAGATGAGTTTAGACAAGATTTTGTCAATAGGGGGTAAACCCGGATTATACCGCTTGCTTACCCAGACCCGATCGGGCTTTGTAGCCGAATCTCTGGTAGATGGCCGGAAACTGACAGTTGGTCTCAGCGGGAACGTAAGTGTTCTTTCCGAGATCGCAATTTATACCCTGGAGGAGGAGCTCCCCCTGAGGACTGTTTTTGAAAAAATCAAGCAGAAAGAAAACGGTCAGCAAACCGAGATCGATCATAAGGCCGAGAAAATTCGACTAGAAGAGTACTTCTTTGAAATTTTGCCGAATTACGATGAAGACCGGGTTTATGCCAGTGATATTAAAAAGATAATACAGTGGTATAATTTGCTTATCTCCAAGGGCCTTGATGACTTTTCAGAACCGGAAACCCCTGCCCAGGATTCCGAAACTTCAGAAGAAGGGGAATAAGCTCACAAACAGGGTGATACGACCTGTTTAATTTTCTATATTTAGCATCTTGTAACTTTTAAAGACAACTGATGCGACCAACTTTCCTTGCGCGCCTGAGCATATTTATGCTGCTGGGGTGCACCGCCTTGTACGGACAAAAGGAGACCTCTCCGAAAGATTCCACCAAAAAAGCTACCGAAGAATTACCGCTGGAACCGGAGCGAAACATTTCATTTGAGACTCGCGAGGGCACCTGGATTTCCCTGGATGTTAGCCCGGATGGAAAACAACTGGTTTTTGACCTGATGGGAGACCTGTACACCCTTCCGATTTCGGGTGGTACAGCTGAGCCCCTAACCAGGGGATTGGCGTATGAGGTGCATCCGCGTTTTAGTCCGGATGGAAAATCCCTACTGTATATTTCTGATAAAAGCGGCTCTGAAAATATCTGGATAATGGATCTGGAGACTAAAGAAGAGAAACAGATTACCAAGGATAAGGATCAGCACTTTTTTTCTGCCGACTGGACTCCTGATGGCGACTATATCGCCGGGGCCAAAGGGCGGCGAAATATAAAAATGCACCTCTTTCATAAAGACGGGGGAGTAGGTTCACAACTTATCGACAAACCGGATAACCTGAAAACCATAGATCCTGCCTTTAGTGCTGACGGGTCATTGCTTTATTACTCCCGCCGCAACCGCGCCTGGAATTACAATGCGCAATTGCCGCAGTACCAGATTGGAACCTATGATATGGAAGATGGGGATGAACAAGTAATTACCTCGCGTTACGGTTCTGCTTTTACACCTACCCTGTCACCGAATGGAAAATGGATGGTTTACGGGACGCGATTCGAGGAAAAAACCGGCCTGGTCCTGCGTAACCTTGAAAGTGGTGCCGAATCCTGGCTTGCCTATCCTGTTCAAAGGGATGAACAGGAATCCATCGCTTCGCTTGGGGTCTTACCGGGAATGGCATTTACGCCGGATAGTAAAGAACTGATCGTATCCTATGGAGGAAAAATTAAAGCGGTTTCTATTGCTGATAAGACTGCGCGTGATATCCCATTTAACGCCCAGGTGGAACTGGAAATGGGCCCCAGACTGGAATTTGAGTATCCCATTTCCGATTCACCCGAACAGGCGGTTACCCAAATCAGGGACGGGGTGCCCTCCCCGGACGGAAAGCACCTGGCCTTTACAGCACTTAACCGTTTGTACCTGATGGAATTGCCTGACGGGACCCCCAGAAGGCTTACGCGCAATGATTTTACCGAAGCGCATCCGGCCTGGTCCCCGGACGGGAAGTCTATTGTGTTTACGATTTGGAAAACGGATGGGGGACATCTGTATAAAGTCCAGATAAGTGGTAACAGGAATCCGGTACAACTTACCAGGGAAGCCGGTATTTACACCCAGCCATCCTGGTCTTTCAATTCCAACCGCATTGTATTTTTAAAAGGCTCCGCACAAACCTATCAGAATGCTTTCGGACCAACCGCTGCCAGGGCTCAGGAGGATCTGGCGTGGGTCCCGGCCGAGGGCGGCGACATTCGGGTTATCGACAAAGCCAAAGGACGAAACAGCCCGCATTTTTCAAAAACAGACGATCGAATTTACCTCAGCCATCCCACTAAAGGCCTCTTATCGGTTCGCTGGGATGGGACGGACGAAAAGGAGCATTTAAAACTCAAGGGAATTGTAACCTATGGTTCCAGCGATATATTTGATCATCCGGAAGACCACCATGTACTGCCGGAAGCCGATGCCGGTATGGAAAACAATGACAAAGCTTCCCGGCCTACTGAAATCCGGATTTCTCCAGATGGCAGCCGCGCCCTTGCCCAAATTAACAATGATGTCTATTCAGTGGTCATTCCCAGGTATGGAAAAACCCCGGTTATCTCTGTGGCAAAACCCGAGACTGCCAGTTTTCCTGCCGAGAAATTAACGGAACTGGGAGGAGAATTCCCTGCATGGTCTTATGACAGCAAGTATGTACACTGGTCCCTTGGGGCCAGCCATTTCAGGTATGACCTGCTTGCAGGAAAGCAATTTAAAGACAGTCTGGCTGCGGCTGAAAAGGCAAAAAAAGAAGCAATTGCAAAGGATTCAACCCAGGTTAAGGAAGATGACTCCAAAGAAGAAGATAAAATATTTCGGGCCAGCGAATTCAGGATAGCCCTGAACTATACACAGGATATCCCCAAAGGGAATTTATTGTTACAAGGTGTCCGGGTCATTTCCATGAAAGGGGATGAAGTTCTGGAGAATGCGGATATCCTTATCCGTAATAACCGGATACAGGCCATTGGACCTGCGGGAACACTTGACGTTCCAGGTAAGGTTGAACGCATGGACCTAAGCGGGAAAACAGTAGTGCCAGGTTTTGTGGATACCCACGCCCATATGTGGCCCAATTGGGGAGTACACAAAAATACAATCTGGAATTATGCTGCCAATCTCGCTTATGGGGTTACCACTACCCGTGATCCCCAAACGGCAACTACTGATGTGCTTACCTATGCGGATATGGTCAATGCCGGGCGTATGCCTGGCCCCAGAATTTACAGTACCGGCCCTGGAGTTGGCTTCTGGAGGTATAAGCTGAGCAGTCTGAACCAGACCCGAAAAATACTCCGTCAGTACAGTGACTATTACAATACCAAGACCATTAAAATGTATCTGACCGGTAACCGGCAGCACCGCCAGTGGATCGTTATGGCAGCTAAGGAACTGGAACTGATGCCCACCACTGAAGGCGGGTTGGATTTTAAGTTGAATATGACCCAATTGCTCGATGGGTATCCAGGTCATGAACATTCCCTCCCTATCTATCCCATTTATTCAGATGTCACCCATACGATTGCCAGCTCCCAGATGGCAGTAACGCCAACCCTGCTGGTAGCCTACGGAGGTCCCTGGGCTGAAAACTACTTTTATGCCACGGAGGATGTTTGGGGCAATGAAAAATTACAGCGATTTACCCCTTACAAAGAGCTTGCCCAGAAGTCGCGAAGGAGGCCGGGATGGTTTATGGAGGAAGAACATGTGTTTAAAAAACATGCGGCCTTTATCAAAGGTTTGGTAGAGGCAGGCGGATTGGCAGGGGTTGGCAGCCACGGGCAGCTGCAGGGCCTGGGCTATCACTGGGAACTCTGGGCGGTGGCCAGCGGGGGAATGGATAATCTATCCGCCCTGAAGGTCGCAACCATCAAAGGAGCCAAAGCCATTGGCCTGTCGGGGGATCTCGGTTCGGTGGAGCCTGGAAAACTGGCAGACCTGGTGGTGTTGGATGAAAACCCGCTGGATGATTTAAGCAATACCACTAAAATATCCTATGTGATCAAGAATGGCAGGGTTTACCAGGCCGATACGCTGGATGAGGTATGGCCGGAACCTAAAAAAGCCGGGCCATTTCCATGGAATACGCCCGTACCTGAAGGGCTACCCGGAACCGAAGAGTAGTCCCGATTACTTTTCTGTATACCAGGGGAGCTCGGAGTCGGGCTTTCCCCAGGGGACCCGTTCTGAAGGATAGAATTGAATCTTTTTACGAGTGAGATAGGGCAATTGGGCTGCCAATCGGTTTTTATAGTCTTCCCACTCCCGTAATTCAGGCTTTGTCCAGCCAATCTCGGCATAGCCAATCAACCTGGGAAAGGCCAGATATTCCAATTCGGCAATGTTGCTGATGGTCTCAGACCAGAGTGGTGCTTCTATCCCAAGGATATTTTCCTGCCCGATTTCGGGTACGTAAGACTCCGGATCCCATGAATAGGCCGTATCTACTGGTATATAAGCCGCCCAGTGCAGCCCGAAGACCGAAAGGGAATCGTATTGCATATCCAGATAGGCTTTTTTAGCCGGGGAAAAAAGTACCTGCATCCCCTGATTCACAGCCAGGGTAGCATTCTCTTCATCTGCCCAGAACTGGGCTACGGCACTGCTGTCGAGTTTTGCTGTGGCCACTTCATCCCAGCCGATTACACGTTTCCCGTATTTTTTGACAATGGGTGCAACTCTTTCAATAAAATAAACATAATCTGATTTGCGGGTTGAATGGCTTTCATCCCCCCCAATGTGGAAATAAGGCCCCGGGCTCATCGCGGAGATTTCTCGTACCACATCTTCTATAAAGGCGTATACTGTATCCTTGCGGGTGTCGAAAGTGCTGAATCCGACAGCTGTCCCTGTGTATAGTTGCGGGGTTTTCCCATTACCGTTCAGAAAGGGGTAAGAAACAGAGGCTGCATTGGTATGCCCGGGCATATCCACCTCGGGAACAATGGTTATATGCCTTGCCGCCGCATAAGCTACGAGCTCCTGGTATTCTTCCTGGGTATAAAACCCGCCGGGCCCGCCACCTACCTCTGTACTTCCACCCACCTCCGTAAGCTTTGGCCAGGACTTGATTTCGATTCGCCAGCCCTGATCATTGGTCAGGCCGAGGTGGAGGACATTCATTTTGTAATAAGCCATCACATCCAGGTATTTCTTGACATCCTCTACAGAAAAAAAGTGCCTGGCCACGTCCAGCATGCTGCCCCTGTAGGCGTAACGTGGGGCATCTGTGATTTTTCCGCTGGGCAGGGGCCAGATGGGGTAGGGTGCAAGGGTGTCATTGGATGCTTCGGGGATGATCTGGCGAAAGGTTTGTACGGCTCGGAATGCACCTGCTGCACTTCCGGCATTGACCAGGACCGTATCCCGGCTGATGTAAAGTTCATAGGCTTCTTCAGCCATTGCCTCAGAAAGGTTTAAATAAACCGCACGGTGAATTTCAGCGGTATTCGCACCGTTCAACGGGACTTCCAGGCCCGTTTGCTCCTTAATATAATCTGACAGCATAGCGGCTACTTCGGCAAGCCCGGCATCGCCGGCACCGGAATAGATAGCGGTATGCTGGTCCAGGCCAAACGCGTTTTCAGTTGCAATAACACTGGCTGGCTTCGGAATAAGGGGAACGGCGGCCAGGTCGGTCTTGGGAAATTGGATTTGGGGGACGCTATTGTCTGCACATTGGCTGAAGATGACCAAAAGGGCAAAGCAAAATAGGCATTGGAAAAGCAATCGGGATAATCTCATGGTTTACGGGTATTATTTTTCGGGTTTAATTCAAAAAAGCGACTGAGGGTTCGGGTCCATATGATATAGCCTTTCCGGTTCATATGCAGGCCGTCTTCTATAAACAGAGAGCGATCCAGTGTTTTGCCATTCAGCATCGGGTTCCATACATCTGCAAAATACAACAGATCATTTTCGCTGGCGAATTGTTCCAGCTTGCGGTTGAATCGCCGGTATTTACCCCTTAGACGCCAACGACTTACACTGGGTTTGGCCGAGATAAGTACCAGGGGGATTCCCGGAAATCGGGCGTGTATTTCCCCCACAATTTCGGCTAAGGTGCTCAGGACCTGCCCGGGTCGTTTTTTTTCAAATAGATCATTATCCCCTTCATAAATAAAAACCTGTTCAGGCTTGTATTTCAAAACCAATACATCCAGGTAGTAAAGCAGGTCTGTAGCCTGGGAACCCCCGAACCCCGTGTTTACGATTTGCTTTTTACTGAAAACACTATCCAGCCCGCTCCATAGTCGAATACTGGAACTACCGGTAAAGACAACTGTAGCCTGCTCAGGGTTCCAAATACTGTCGTATTTATTGGCCAGGTCTTCTATCTCCGTTTTAAAGCGACGGGGATCCTGAGCATTTAGTTGGAGGCAGAGGGCAGGTACAAACGCTAAAAAAAGGTAAAATCTGTAAGGGGATCCGGAAAGGAGTTTGCCCGGAAGTCCTGTAAGGCTCATCTGGAATCGTTTAGTACGTGTACCCCGGACCAGTCGTAAAATCGGGAAATCCATTGGTCGGAGGGGAGGTTTTGTTTTTTCATTCCAAAGCCATGCCCTCCGGTACTGTACATATGCAGGCCGGCTACCTTGCCTGCTTCCAGCCAGGAATTGTATAATTCCACACTGCCGGGGGCCAGGTCAAGGGGGTCATCAGATGCACAGATAACCAGCATAGGCGGAGCATTCTGTGGGACCGCTTCCACTGGATAAGCTGTGGTCCAGGCATAGACGGGAACCACAAAATCAGGGCGGTTAGCTGCCTCGCTTCTATAGGTTACCCCCATAGTAACCGCACCTCCTGCGGAAAACCCCATAAAGCCGATTTTGGCAGGGTTGATGTTATATTTATCTGAATGGGTTCGAATGTGCGAAATGGCATTGAGCCCATCCTGCACGGAATAGGGCATTACCCTTGAAACCTCTTCCATAATTTTGGCAGGGTTTTGTTGGCTGAGGACCGTTATTTCCTGCACCCCGTCTTCCCCGCTGGGAACCAGGCGATATTTCAGGACAAAAGCCGTAAATCCTTTTTCGCTAAGCCATCTTGCCACTTCCCGTCCTTCGCTTTCGATACTCAGCGCATACAACCCTCCTCCGGGGGCAATGATAACCGCAGCCCCATTATGCTGCTCTGCAGGCGGGTAAAAGACCTCCATCACGGGTTCCGACACATTCGTTATTACCTGATTCTGCCAGATGTTAGAAAAATAGTCTTTTTCTCCCCCTTCCCAATTGACGCCTGGCACGGGCTCATGGGCAACCCGAATTTGTTCCGTTTGAGCGGATAAAAACAACGGTATCAAAAGAAAAAATCCAAAACATTTAAGTCTCGAGGTCATAGCAATTGAATTTGATGGGTTCGGGCAGGACGTTTTGTCAAAAATAGTGCAGAAGCAACTATCCTCCAGTAAAATACCGCCTTCTGTTTATCTCCGAAAGTTACTGAATTTAGGATACTTTTTATTTTTTTTAATAGCTCTGGGCAGACTCTTTTTCTTGTTCTTTTAAGGATTCTGGGTCAAGATATTCTTTAAACAGTTGATTTTCAATCGAAAACTGGATTTTCTCAATATCCGCGAGGCCTTGTTGCCGGTAAAGTACTTCTCCCTCAGGCGAAAGCAGAAGGGTTAAGGGGAGCTCGCCTGCCCAATCCGGATCAAGATTCTCTATAATTTGATTTTCCACTGATACCCTTGCAATGTAGTTGGGCACGGCTGCTCCCTTTTGCTTCAGAAATTCGAGTACCGATTCTTTATGAGCCAGCTGATCAACAGAAAGGGTCACAACCTCGAATTTTCCAGAACCGTATTTCCGCTGCAAATTCATATAATCTGGAAATGCTTCGTTACAGGATTCACACCAGCTGGCCCAGACCGTCAGTAACCGCAATCTCCCCGGCGATGAACGCAGATTCTCAATAGTATCCGGATCTGCTTCAATCAGTTCTATGGGTATCTTTTGCCAGCCCTGCCCGAAGTTACCTTTGTTACCACCAGGGTTGCATCCCAGGTAAAGGAGGCAAAATAGCAGTAAAGGTGACATTTTGTGCGCCATTTGAAATAGTGTTAGCCCTGCAGGGATTATTTATTGACTTTCTTTCCGTAACCGGGTCCCCTTACAAACCTGCCTGGAAAAGCCCCAGTATGTTCCCCGTTTCGAATAACGGCCTGCCCGTTTACAAAAACATGGGTTATCCCAGTAGCGTACTGGTGAGGCTTCTCAAAGGTGGCATGGTCCTGTACTTTTTCAGGATCAAACAGTACCAGGTCTGCGAAATAGCCATTTTTGAGCAAGCCTCGTTTTTTTAGTCTAAGGTTTTCAGCCGGTAACCCACTCAGCCTTCGTACGGCCTCTTCAAGGGAAATTAGCTTTCTTTCCCTGACGTAATGTGCCAGCAGCCTGCTGAAAGATCCGTATGCCCGGGGATGGGTGCTTTGTGCCAGGAAGGGCCCTTCGTTTGTGTAAGACCCGGCATCTGAACAAACAGCCATATAGGGTAGCTTCAATTTTTTCTCAATATTTTCTTCCTTCATGGAGAAATAAACCACCTGAATCCGGCTGTCATCTTCGTAGATCAGGTCTGCAACCGCTTCTGCCGGGCTGATATTCCGCTCGGCTGCCACCTCGGCAAGGGTTTTCCCTATAAGGTCCCGCAGGTCTTTATTTTTAAAACCCACCAGCAGAATATTTTCCGGGGGTACGTGGAAGGACACCTCTGCAATCATCTGTTTTCGCCGGGCGGGATCTGCCATAAGTTCCATAGTGGCCAGATGGCCACCGTCTTTAGCCCATGCCGGCAGCAGGACATTCAGGCCGGTAGAACTCGCATTGTACATATACATATCAGTAGTAATCTGCAGCCCCTCTTCCCTTGCCTTATCAATAAGGCTGATGGCGCTGTCCAAAAGGTGCCAATTGGCTTCTCCGGAAGCCTTGAAGTGATAAACTTCAGAACGGATGTCTGCATCCCGGGCAATTTGAATCAGTTCTTTTACGGCAAAGAGAAGGCTGTCTTCCTCATTGCGGATATGGGAGATATACATGCCGTCATATTCAGCCGCCACTTTGGCCAGTTCCGTTATTTCCGCTGTTCCGGCATGTCCACTGGGGACATAGATCAGGGAGGTAGACATGCCTACTGCCCCCTCTTCCATGGCCTGCCGGACCAGGGATTTCATTTTATCCATTTCTTCTGAACTGGGCGGGCGTTTTTCGTATCCCATCACATACTTACGAAGGGTCCCGTTTCCAATAAAGGAGGTGACATTGGTAGAAACCCCCTTAGATTCCAAATGTTCCAGATATTCTCCAAGGGTGTTCCAGGGAACTTCGTACTGCAATTCCTGCTGGCCTTCTATCATTTCTGACTTCATTTCCGCATTGAGTGGCCCCATGGATCTGCCTTCCCCCATTACTTCCAGGGTAACCCCCTGCCGGATATCACTTTGTGAACGCCCGTCCACCAGCAGGGTCACATTCGCCCAACTAAGCATGTTGATAAAGCCGGGTGCCAGGTGCAAGCCAGAGGCATCCAGCTCCTCAGCGGCCACTGCTTTACTCAGGTCACCTATAAAGGCAATGGTGTCTGCCTGTATGGCCAGGTCCGCATCATAAGCCGGGTTACCGGTACCATCCAGGATGCGTGCATTACGGATAATCAGGTCATAAGAGGGCGAAGTGCTGCAGCTAACCGTCAGTAATACGGCAAGTAAAAAGGACAAAGCGTATTTGTTCATCTTATCAGATAGGTTGTTGTCTCTTAAAATTACTGTAAATCCGGCTGGTAACCAAAAAGGGGTATTCGTACATTTGCCGAAATTTCAGGACTATGAATAAGCGGGAAGTACAGCTTAAGGCGTTTGATCGTTTACTGACCATCATGGACGAGCTCAGGGAGCAATGCCCCTGGGACCGGAAACAAACCATGCAATCCCTCCGGCATCTGACCATTGAAGAGACCTATGAGTTGGGGGATGCCATCCTGGAGAACGACCTGGAAGAGGTAAAGAAGGAACTGGGAGACCTCTTATTACACATTGTATTTTACGCCCGAATAGGCTCGGAAACCCGCGATTTTGATATTGCGGATGTAGCCAACGATATCTGTGATAAACTTATTCGCCGTCATCCGCATATTTATGGAGATGTATCTGTGAACGGGGAGGCTGAGGTTAAGGCGAACTGGGAAAAGATCAAGTTATCAGAGGGTAAGAAAAGTGTTTTGCAGGGCGTTCCGGACAGCCTGCCTGCCCTGGTAAAAGCCAACCGAATACAGGAAAAGGTGGCCGGGGTCGGCTTTGATTGGGAGAACCCACAGCAGGTACTGGAAAAAGTCCGTGAGGAGCTGGCAGAGATGGAGCAAGAACAGCAAAATGGGAACCCTGAAGCACTGGAGGCAGAAATGGGAGATGTATTTTTTTCCATGGTCAACTATGCGCGTTTTCTGGGAATCAATCCGGAGAATGCTCTGGAGCGTACCAACAAAAAATTTATTCAGAGATTTCAATATCTGGAGGCTCAGGCAAAATCCGTAGGGAAAACCCTTTCGGAAATGACCCTTGCCGAAATGGATGTACACTGGGAGGCAGCCAAAAACCTGGAATAGGAAGCTTCTGTAACGAATAAGAGGTTCGCCCGGCAGTTGCACCTCATAAACCTTAGTTTTTTGTTTAAGGCCTATACTAAAGAGTTTCGATACAACATCCGACTGGCATCCCCGGTAATCCTTGGGATGCTGGGGCACACCTTCGTTGCCTTTGCGGATAATATCATGGTGGGCCAGCTGGGGACAGCCGAGCTGGCGGCTGTTTCCCTGGGCAATAGCTTTGTTTTTATTGCCATGTCTTTGGGAATTGGGTTTTCGACGGCCATTACGCCACTTGTGGCTGAGGCAGACGGGGCAGGGGACACGGAGGTCGGACGTTCTGTACTCCGGCACGGCCTGCTGCTGTGTACCCTCCTTGGAATAGCCCTGTTCGGGTTAATACTGCTCTCCAAACCCCTGATGTACCTGATGGACCAGCCACCGGAAGTGGTTGCTATTGCCGGACCGTATATTGATTTGGTGGCCTTCTCTCTGATTCCGCTGATTATCTTTCAGGCCCTGAAACAATTCTCGGAAGGACTCTCTCAAACCCGTCATCCGATGTATGCCACCATAGTGGCTAATATCATCAATATCAGCCTCAATTATTTACTGATTTTCGGATCCCTCGGGTTTCCCAAACTAGGAATTGTAGGGGCAGCTATTGGTACCCTGGTAGCGCGGATTGGCATGTGTGTTTTCCTCTGGTTTATCCTGAGCAGGCGCCCTGTTTTTAAGAGATATGTGGAAGGGCTGCAGTTTGGTAAAATCCGCAAGAAAATGATGCGGAAAATTATGGACCTGGGGTTTCCCTCAGCACTCCAGATGTTTTTCGAGGTTGGCATATTTACCGCAGCAGTCTGGATCAGCGGGGTGCTGGGCAAAAACCCGCAGGCGGCCAACCAGATCGCCCTGAACCTTAGTAGTATGACCTTTATGTTCGGAATGGGCCTGGGCGTGGCTGCTATGATTCGGGTAGGGAATCAGAAGGGATTGCGCAATTATTCAGAGCTCAGGCGTATAGCTACCTCTATTTTCTTAATGACTGCTCTGCTGGAGGTGCTGTTTGCACTCCTCTTTTTATTCGGACGCAACTGGCTCCCCACCCTCTACCTCGATGTGAACGATATGGTGAACCGGACAGACAACCTGGCAGTAATGGGGATGGCGTCGGAACTCTTGCTGATCGCAGCTTTCTTCCAGATATCCGACGGGCTGCAGGTGGTAGTCCTGGGCGCCTTGCGCGGGTTGCAGGATGTAAAAATCCCTACCTGGATTACCTTTATTTCCTACTGGCTGATCGCTTTCCCGATATGTTATTACCTGGGCCTTCACACTGCCCTGAAAAGCATCGGCATCTGGGTTGGGTTGTTAACCGGGCTTACGGCCTCGGCAATAATGTTGTATCTTCGATTTCGTTATATGACCAACCGCTTGCTGTTAAAACAGGCTTAAGCAGTACTTAAGACAGAGTTAAGATGGACTTACCTAAATTTTTGCTGGGGGATAATACGGATTATCCGTCGGCTATCTTTATCATCCATACCGAGTACCCCCGCTTTATTATCAATCTTGAGAATGACGAGGTGGAGTGGCTGGAGGAATTCAGCCCTGAGGATGAAGCGGAATTAGCTGAGGAAACGGAAGGACTTATCAGACAGGCAACCGAATTCTACGATCGGGAAATTGCCAGATACGAGGATTGATATGTGGGATGCGATCATCGAAAAAGATCGGGAGTTATTCTTGTACCTGAATGGCCTGGGAACACCCGCCTGGGACGGTTTCTGGCTTTTTCTTTCCGATAAGTGGGCAGCTATTCCCCTCTATTTATTACTGCTGATTATAAGCTTTCGCAGGCTCGGATGGAAAAAGACCCTTTTGTTTTTAATATTTATCGCCCTTTTGATAACAGTCTGCGACCAGCTGGCTAATTTTTTTAAATACGGGGTGGGCCGGCTCAGGCCCTGCCACGACCCGGACCTTCAATCTGTAGTACGGCTGGTAAAGGCCCGTTGTGGGGGACGCTATGGGTATTTTTCAGCCCACGCGGCAAATGCCATGGGCCTGGCCACTTTTTTTTGTTTCTTTCTTGGGAAGGCCTGGCGCTGGTTCTGCTTTTTTCTGATTATGTGGGCCCTGGCGGTTGGTTTCAGCCGAATTTATCTCGGGGTGCATTATCCGCTGGATGTTATAAGTGGTGCCATGGCCGGTAGCTTTTTCGGCTGGTTATTCCACAGACTTTATACTTTTGCATCCTTAAAATTCGCATCATGATCTCCGCTCGTTTTTTTTGGGCCTTTCTCTTTGCGTTAATTGGCGTATACCTGGCCGGGATGTTTGCAACCCTGATGGAAAATGACTCTGCCCAGTTCGCCGTTATGGCCATGCGCATGGTACAGGAACAGGACTTCTTCAGCCTGTGGAAAGGCACGGAGGAATACCTGGATAAACCCCATATGCATTATTGGCTTGCTGCCATTTCTTACAGTTTATTTGGGATAGAAGACTGGGCCTACCGAATCCCTGCAATTCTGGCAACTCTTTTGGGGGCCTATAGCTGCTATGGCCTGGGAGGGTTGTTGTATAGCAGGAATGCGGGGAAAATTGCGGCCCTGATTTTTCTCAGTTCCCAGACCATAGTACTTTCCCTGATCGATGTCCGGACCGATGCCGTTTTAACCGGCTTTACCGTCCTGGCTATCTGGAAACTGATGGAATACCTGCGCTACGGCAGGCTCAGGCCACTGCTTATCGGGGCAGCGGCAACCGGAATAGCTTTCTCTACCAAGGGGCAGATTGCAATTGTGGTAATCGGGCTTCCCCTGATCTGTCAGCTGGGCTATACCCGGAATTGGAAACGCTTGTTCAATCCAAAAATAATCTGGGCTTTGGTTGTTTTTGGGATCGTTATCACCCCCATGCTCTATGCCTATTATCAGCAATTTGACTTACATCCTGAGAAGATGATCAGAGGGAGGGATAACCGTTCCGGGATCCTCTTTATCCTGTGGGAACAGAGTTTTGAACGCCTTAGCGGAGAAGGGGTTGGAAAGAACAGCTCAGATTACTTCTTCTTTTTCCACACATTCTTATGGGTATTCCTGCCCTGGACACTGCTGGGGCTGGCCGCCTACTGGGACCGGGCAAAAACCTTTCTGAAAAAGGCACAAAGCAGGACGGGATCCACCGAGGTGCTCACCCTTGGGGGGATTACTACCATCTTTCTGATCATCAGTTTTGCACAATTTAAATTGCCTCATTACCTCAATATCACAATCCCCCTTTTTGCCGTACTTACCGCCGGGTTCCTGGATACGATGGCTGCCTCCGGTCGTAGCAGTTGGCTGCTAAAAGCCTCGTATTTTCAGCTGGGGATTTTTGGGATTGTGCTGCTGGCCGTGTCCCTTATCGTTTTCTGGGTATTTCCTCTGAGTGTATTCCTGGCGGTAACCCTGGTCGGAGGGGTTACGGTATTTTGTGTATGGTTTATCAGAAGCCATAAAGCCCCATTACCCCGCCTGCTGGGAATCAGCCTGTTGGCCAGCCTTGTGTTAAACAGTGTACTGAATCTGCATTTTTATCCGGAATTGCTTAAGTACCAGGCGGGATCTGAGATGGCAAAACTGATCGAAAAAAGGAACCTGCAAATCAATACCATCTACAAACTCAATGAAGACCATAGCTGGGCCCTGGATTTCTATTTTGGCAAACCGCTGAAAACGATTTCAACCGGGGATATTGCGTCAGAGGAAGTGCTCTGGGTCTACGCCACAGAACAGGAACTGGAAAACCTCAGGGAAATGGGATTGGGATGGCAGGAACAGTATACAGTAAACCAGTTCAGGATCAGCAGGCTACAAGCCCGTTTTTTAAACCCCGGGACCAGGGAAAAATTGCTTCGTAAGCGGCACCTGCTGCGTATGACCAAACCCTAAAACTTCTTTTCAGCTTCAGTTGTCAGGCTCAAGACCGGCTTTTTAAAATGATAGTAGATCCCCAGCAGCGAGCATAGGGCGGTTATCAGGAAGAAAACAAGACTGATGGCAATAGCTGTATCCTCCCTTAATTCGAGCCATAGGGCTCCGTAGTAGAAAACAAGCTCCCGGCTGCCTACCCCGCCTATGGTAAAGGGAAGTACCGCAACAATACTACTGACCAGGAAGACAAACAGATAGATTGGCAGGCCCTCTTCAAGGCCCAGTGCCGCAAAAATGAAATACACACAGATCAGTTGTGAGAACTGTACCACTGCCGAAAACCCAAGTGACCCCCAAAACACGACCTGCAGGTAACTGAAAAATTTGTTGTGGACAACCCAATATATCCCAAGGCTACTTACCAGCAGTAACACAGTCCATATCTGATACCCGTCTAACCATTCGGGAGCTAGGAAAAGCAGTAACGCCCCACTGTAAAGGAAAAGTAAATACATCCCGCTGATGCGGTCGAGCAGGAGCACGGCAACAAGCTTTTTTGTCGGGCTGTCAAACGTTTTATTAAGCAGGTACCCTTTATAGGCATCCCCTCCGATTCCCCCGGGCAAAAAAAGGTTGTAAAACATCCCCAGAAGGTATAATCTCAAATTGGCATTATGAGTCAGGGGGGTGTTTATCTGATGGAAATATCGGTTCAGCCGAAGGGCCGCTACCCATTTGGAAAGCATAAAGAATAGCAGGGCGGGCAGGAGCAGCAGCAGGCTGCATTGGCTTAAAACCTCCCAAACGGAACGCAGCGGGATCTGGCTGAATACCAGATAAAGGAGTAACGCACTGAAAATGAATTTTAAGAGGGTAGTCCCTTTTTTACGCAACTTCCCCACCGATCTGGATATTTTTAATACGGTATGGGCGCTTGCTCTGTGATTCGTAGTAGGTGCGGATAAGCAATTCCATCACTATTCCGATGGTAAAGAGCTGTATCCCTCCCAGAATGAACATCATCCCGAAAATCAGCAGCGGGCGGGTACCAATATCCTCGTTAAAGCCAAGCTTGACAATTAGCAGATACACATTGATGAGCACTCCCAGAATAATCAGTAAAACCCCGAAGATCCCAAATAAGTGGATGGGCCTCTGGAAATACTTGCGGATAAACAGCAGTAGCATCATGTCTGCTATGACCTTGAAAACACGTTCCAGGCCATATTTGGAAACCCCCGCATGACGGGCGTGGTGCTTTACCGGCAGCTGTTTGATCTGTGCGCCCTCCAAATGAGCCAGCAGCGTAATAAACCGATGCATTTCTCCATACAGGTTGAGGTCTTTGGCAATGGTTTTGGTAAATACTTTCAGGGCGCAGCCATTATCCTTTATGTCTAATTTGGTGACGCGTCTTACCAGGAAATTGGCAATTTTTGAGGGGATCTTCTTGACCAGTGAATCCCTCCGCTTTTGACGGATCCCGGTAACTACGTCGTATTCTCCGCTCAGGGCGTAGGGAAGCATATTGGGGATATCAGAAGGGTCGTTTTGCAGGTCCCCGTCCATGGTAATGATGTATTCACCCGAGGCATAATCAATACCGGCTGCCAGTGCCAGACTCTGCCCGTAATTCTTTTTCAGGGCGATCATATGGATTTTCGGGTCCTTCAATTCGCGGACCACTTCCCTGGTGCGGTCGGTTGAGAAATCGTCTACATAAACGATCTGGTACTGGTACCCTTTAAGGCTTTGGTGAATTTTTTCCGTTAGCAGCCCAACATTTTCCTCTTCGTTATACAAGGGCACAACAATGGAAAGCAGTTCGTCGGTAATCACATCCATGTAATGGTACATTGATTTGCTGCCAAAGGTAATTCTTTTTTGGGCAATTCGAAGTTTAGCGGTTATCGCCCTCAGACCTGTAAATCTCCAGTAATTTTGAGGCTCCCTGGAAGGGTGTAATCTGTTGTTCCCGGACCTGGGCCTCTATTTCCGCCAATATGCCTGCAATTTTGGGATGCGAATAAAAGTCAGCACTGAGTTGCTGTTCTATACGCTGTTTTAGCCAGTTGCGGTTTTGTTCCCGACGCTTATCCTCAAAAAGAGCCGCCTCCTTAGCCTTTTTGACATAGTCTGTAATCAGTTTCCAGACCTCTGCAATCCCGCTGCCTTCAACCGAGGAGCACAGCAGCACTCTAGGGACCCAGCCTCCGGGTTTAGGGGGGTAAAGGTGCAGGGCATTTTCGAAGGTTTTACGGGCCAGTTTGGCCTGAGGCAGGTTGGTGCCGTCTGCCTTGTTAATGACAATAGCATCGGCCATTTCCACAATTCCTCTTTTGATCCCCTGTAATTCATCTCCTGCACCGGCAAGTTTGAGCAAAAGGAAAAAATCTACCATGCCGTGCACGGCAACCTCGCTCTGACCGACCCCAACGGTTTCCACCAGGATCACATCAAACCCGGCCGCTTCACACAGAATAATGCTCTCGCGTGTTTTTCGGGCCACACCCCCAAGGGAGTCTCCCGCAGGGGAAGGACGAATAAAGGCTTTAGGGGCCCTGCTGAGTTCCTGCATCCTTGTTTTGTCGCCAAGTATACTCCCTTTGGTCAGGCTGCTGCTCGGGTCTACTGCCAGTACGGCCACCCGTTTACCCTGCTGCAGCAATTGTAAGCCCAGGGCCTCTATAAAGGTACTTTTTCCTACCCCGGGTACCCCTGTTATCCCAATGCGGACCGATCGTCCTGCCTGGCTGATGGTTGCCTCGATGATTTTCTGGGCGGCCTCATAATCTGAGCTCAGGGTGCTTTCAACCAGGGTAATGGCCCGTGCCAGGGCTACCGTATCTCCCTCGCGTATGGCTTTGATCAGGGTGGGGATATCCCGTTGTGCCCTTCGGGAATCGCGTATACGTGCTATTTTGCTTTCCGATGCGGATGGTGATTTTGCCAAATGTTACAGCTTTAAGGGTACCCGGATTTCCGTCTGGTCCCATTTCAGACTTAAAAAAATATTTTGATCCCCTTCCTCAAAATCTATAAGGAAATTTTCGGAAGGCTGCTGGCTTACCATCACAGGTACCACAATCTGAAGGAGGTCGGCTTCCGGATTGCGGGTGGTCTCAGATCCTCCGCTTAAGAGCGTAACCCCCCAGTCAGGAACTTCTTTGTTGAAAATTACGGTCCATTGCTTTTGAGCAGGAATAGTCCACAGGGAATAGGTCCCTGCGGGAAGTGTATTTCCGGCAACCCGGATCGCAGTACTCGTTTTAAAGGTTGTGGGTTCATTGGCTCCGGTTCTCCAGACCTTGCCGTAGGGAACCAATTTCCCGAAAATATCCCTGCCTTTCTTTGAAGGACTGTTGTAATTTACGCTGAGCAGCGTATCTCCGGATTCATAGGTAGCCGTTTTTTCAGGACTGTGTTTTTTGGTTTGTTCCCTCAGGTAAGGCATCCCCACAAAGTAAAAGAGCAGCAGAAATGCCAGAATTATGCCCAGTACCCATTTTAGTGTTTTCATCTTACTTTTATTTGCTAGCCCTAATTTAAGGATAACATTCCAGTTGCCGTGGACTAATTTTCCCGATCAGGGATTACCTCACTTATCTGTGGCCTTTAATCTATGTTAAGGCAGGTCAAAAGTAAAAAGTGATTCATTCAGATACGTATTTCCCGGGAGGAGAATGGCCGAGGGGAAGTTTGGATGATTGGGGGCATCCGGGTAATTCTGGGTTTCAAAACAGATTCCTGCAAATGTCTCCGGGGTAAACACAATAACTGCCGGCTGATTGGTGTACACCCGTAATCGAATTCCAGAGATCCCTGAAAAAAGTTCAGCTGCCTGTTTTACCCCTTCTTCAAGGACAAAAGGGGTGTCCAGTTTTATGTTCCCCAGGGTTTTTCGACTGCTGAAATCATAAATTCCGGTATTCTCCAGGATGACTCCCGTAGGGATTAAATCCTCATCCGTTTCCAGCCTCCTGCGGCTGTTTAAGCACATTTCATAATGTGCGATCCCCGCTTCATCATCAATCTTAAAATAGGTATGGTTCGTAAGGTTCAGAACGGTAGGTTGGTCAGAGGTGGCTTTATGCCGGATCAAAAGGCTGTTCTTCTGCAGGATATACCAGAGGTGGATACTCACGTTGCCGGGAAATCCTTCTTCCAGGTGCGGACTGCGATAGGAAAAATGAATGAAGGGTTCTTCCCCGTCCTGCTTGACGGACTCTATTGTCCAGTACCTCTTGGCCAGGCCTTTGGTACCCCCGTGCAGAACAATACCGTCCGTATGGTTCAAAGGGAAGGAATTTTCAGATAATTGAAGGGTTTCTCCTCCAATTCTGCCCGCATATCGCCCTATACAGGCCCCAAGGGAATACCGGTCTTCCAGATAGTCCAGTGGCTGGTCCAGCCCCACTACCAGGTCCTGAATGTTGCCGTTCCCGGCACGAAATTGCAAGGCTTGAATGACCGCCCCGTAATTCAGGGCTTTTAGCTCTAAATGGCTGTTTTTTATTGTAATTTGTTCCAAGAGGATTACAAAAATTTTATTAAAAATACTCTTTTTTGAAACACTGCATATTTTGTGTCGTCCTTAAGATAGCAACTAAAAAATACCAAGCTGGAAACTTTGTTTGTACAGTCAGATCTGATCTCACAGTGCAGAAAACATAACCAAAAGGCTCAATTAAAGCTTTATCGCAAGTATGCCGATGGGATGTTTTGTGTGGCCATGCGGTTTTTGAAAAATACTGCAGATGCGGAAGACGTAACCCAGGAAGCCTTTATTAGGGCATTCCAGAAGATCGATCAGTTCCAGGGAGAGGTAAGTTTCGGGGCCTGGCTGAAACGCATAGTGGTAAACCGTTGTATTGATTTTCTGAAAGCCCGGCGCCAGCATTTTGTAGAATTGGAAGAACATCGGCTTAGCATTGCGGAGGAAGATGACTGGACTGTTTCTGATGCAGTATCCGTGGAACAGGTCAAAAACTGTATAGATGAGTTACCCGAGAAATATCGTTTTGTGGTGCAGCTGTATCTGGTTGAAGGATATGACCATTCAGAAATTTCCCAAATACTGGAGATTAATGAAACCACCTGTCGTACCCGTCTGATGCGGGGCAAAGGGTATCTGAAAGAACTATTAAAAAAAGAAAGCCATGTCGCAAGATCTTAGGAACTTATTAAAAGCAGATCGGGAGAAGGAGCACCCAATGCCGGAGGGACATGAGGGCCGTTTCCGAAAACGACTTCAGGAATCTTTTCCGCAAAAGCGCAAAAGCTCCTATTCCTGGTTGGGAATAGCTGCCTCGCTTGCCTTGTTGCTGAGCTTTGGAATCTGGTACTTCCTGCCTGACGGAAAGTTAGCGGTTGAAGATTCGCAAACAGTGGTAGCCCGGGATAGTACCCAAACTCCTGCTGCCATCTCGCTGGGAGACCTGTCACCGGATCTTAAAAAACTCGAACAGTATTACACCACCAATATAAACATGGAACTGGCGAGTCTGGATATTTCCGAGGAAAACAGGATGGTTGCGGATGATTTTATAGCCCGGCTCAGGGAACTGGATTCTGAATACAAGTTATTGAGCCAGGAGTTAAATGAAATTGGCCCGAATGAGCAAACCATTTCGGCTATGATCAGGAATTTTCAATACCGTTTGCAATTATTATTAAAACTGAAATCGAAGTTAAACGAATTAAAATCAACAAAAAATGAAACAGTTAACGTCAATAGCGTTTAAAGGCCTGATAATATGTGGTTTGCTTTGTATGCAACCCGCTCTGGCTCAGAATTCAAAGACCTATAAGGAATCCTTCAGGGTAGATAAAGATGCGGTTATTGAACTGAACACTTCCTATGCAGATATCGAATTTGAAACCTGGGATAAAAATGAGGTGGTAGTAGAGGCGGTAATCACTCTGGAAGGGGCTTCTAAAGAAGAAGCAAAGGATTATTTTGAGGGTGCCGGAATCGAAATAATGGGGAATAGTTCCACAGTGATGATCAGCACCAGGGGAAATGAAGCCTGGAGCTGGAGGATGGATGCTCCGAATTTCGATATGGGTGATTTTAATATCGAGATTCCCGAAATGCCTGATTTAGCCCCCATGATCAGTGATATAATGGCTGATCTCCCCGAGATAGCTGCAATGCCCCCCATGCCCCCGATGCCTTTCAAAAACTTCGATTACGAGGCGTATCAGAAAGACGGTGAGGCCTATATGAAAAAATGGCAAAAGGAGTTTGAGAAAAGCTTTGATAAGGAGTATCAAAAGGAAATGGAAGAATGGTCCAGGGAAATGGAGGCCCGTGCCGGTGAATGGGCAGCGAGATGGGAAGAGCGCAAGGCCGAAAGGATGGAGCGCCTGGAGGAACAGGCAGAAATGCGGGCAGAGCAGCGCGCAAAAATGGCAGCCGAACGCGATAAAATACGTGCAGAGGTGGCAAAGGCCCGAGAGGAAGCTGCGAAGGCAAGGGCTGAGGTACGGGAAAAGGCAAGGGATAAAGCCTCCGTTTTTTATATGCGCGGAGCTAAGGGCAGGCAAAATTTTACCATCAAAAAGACGATTAAAATAAAAATGCCAAAGAACACCCGCCTGAAAATGAATGTAAGGCACGGAGAGGTGAAAATGGCCGGAAATACATTAAACATGCGAGCAAACTTGTCTTATTCAAGTTTGCTTGCTTCGGCCCTCGAAGGCGAAAATACGCTTATAGAGGCCCGATATTCGCCTATTTCGGTCAAATCCTGGAAGGGAGGGAAGCTCAGTGCCGATTTTTCGGATAATATAACACTGGATGCAGTGGCCCGCCTGGTGCTCAACAGCACATCTTCCAATATTGAAATAGACCGGATACAGGGAAAAACCTCCATACAAAACAACCTCGGTTCCCTGACCATTCATTCGTTATCAAATAATTTTGGAGAACTGGAAGTATCTGTTCAAAATGGGGAGTTTTATGGGAAATTGCCGACTGTAGCCTATGCTATTAGCCTGAACAACAAAGCCTCTGAAGTGTTGCTTCCCAAGGGGATTACCTGGGAAAACGGAAAAGGGGCTGCAGGATCAGCCAGTAAAGGATATTTCCTGAAAAAGGGTTCGGGAAGTTCCATCGTAATTAACGCCTCTTATAGTCAGGTAAACCTTAACAACTGATTAGTCCTTCAGCAGCAGCGTCCCGAATATATCCGCATTAATCCACCCCTGGTTTTTATCTGTTCCCGGAACAAAAACCGACCCTATAAAATTTTCCCGTTCCTTACTCCCGTCATTGTCGCAATAAGCCAGTGCAAAGCCTATCTGTTTATCCGTTTTCAGGTCTACCGGGCTATGCTTCCCGCCTTCTGTATAGTCATCCCCGTATAGTGCAACGGCCACTTCCCAACTACTGATATTCCCCACTTGTTTCCTGGAAGACCTGACGTGTTCATTATACAGATGTGGTTCCCGGTCAGGACCCAGGTCTACTACGTTTCCGTCCAAAGCTACGTGGTATGCAAAGGCATTGTGGTTGTATTGGTGCAGGCCCCCAGAATTATCTTCATCGACAAAAATTTCAAGGCAATCATCGTCCCACCAGAGTTTCAGGGGGTCCGAATACTGGTCGTAAAGCGTGTCATCCGTAATTTCCACATAGAGATAAAGTGCTTTATCATCCCATAAGAGCTTGTAGCGGCCAGAAAAATCTTCAAAATCATAGGTGTCGCCCAGCCAGTTCTGATCCAGGGTATACCATTGTTGTTCATCCCAGCTGGCCTCCTGGGCATTGCCGTCCAGCACAATTTCCGAACGGCTTTTGTTTACGGGGATTATTTGATGGTTTTCTTTTTGACGTTCCCCTGAGCAGGAGAACAGCAGGGGCAGGAGCATTGCGACAAACAGTATTCTTTTCATATTTCTATTGTTGGGCGGATTCGGATAATAATTTCGGCGTCTTATGGAGGTCCTAAGCTTCCGGAATTCTTATAAATAAAGATACTTCCTTCTTGGATACAGATATAAAAATGCGGCCCGTAAATAGGCCGCATTCCTAAAAACTATCTTTTTTTCACAGGTTTAATGCGCATTTTCCTTCAGGTAATCCTGGAAATTTGCCTTGAACCGGTTGAGCCTCGGAATGGAAACATTTCGGATATACGGATTGTTCGGATGTTTTTTTTCATAATCCTGATGGTAGTCTTCTGCAGGGTAAAATTTAGTCAGGGGGCTTACCTCGGTAACGATAGGCCGGTCGTAAACCTTATTCTCCCTGAGTGCCTGCATATAGGCCAGGATAATTTTTTGTTCTTCTTCATTCTCGTAAAAGGCGATGGATCGATATTGTGCTCCCTGATCCGGGCCCTGCCGGTTGAGGGTGGTTGGGTCATGAGACCCGAAGAAAACCTGTACCAGTTCAAAAAAGCTGATTGCTTCAGGGTCATAATATACCACAACTGCCTCTGCATGACCGGTGCGACCATAACTGACCTGTTCGTAAGTAGGATCCTTTTCAGTCCCCCCGGCATAGCCGGAAACCACTTCCTTTACACCCTTTACACTTTCAAAGATTGCTTCAACACACCAGAAACACCCGCTGGCGAAATAGGCTGTTTCGTATTGCGATAAGTCTTGCTGGGATAAGCCTTTTGCGACTTCTTTATTTTCTGCTATTTCTGGGATTTTAGCTGCCTGATCTTCTTTTTTGGGCCTGGACTGGCAGGATACCATCAAAAGGCATAAACAGGCGGTAATCAATAATTTAAATTCTTTTCTCATGGTTTCTTTTTCTTTTTCGAAAATACGAACTACAGCCCTGCGGGTGCCTTTAAGAAATGTTAATTCTCAGGTATCACGAATTTATTATCCCGGAAGCCTCCCGGCAGCCAAAAGTATTTTAGATATTTGGAGACCAATTATGGAAAAGACCGGCATGCCTTTACCACTAATGCATATCCCTTTTGAGCGGGAGAAATACCTGCGGGTTGATTTATCTGTATCCAATCCGGATCTGGGGGCTTCTGTACGGGATCCGGAGGCCTGTCAGGCCTACCTGGACGAGCAACTGCGGCAACACGGTGCCGGGATAGCCTATGGCGGATACCTCGAGCAACGCGCACTGTATTCTTCTTTTGCGCACTTTAAGGATACCCTTAAAGAAGATCGGAACATTCACCTTGGGGTTGATTTCTGGGCAGCTGCAGGCAGCCCTGTAATGGTTCCTCTAGATGGGCAGGTCCATAGCTGGGCCAATCGACAAAATGCCGGAGATTATGGCCCTGTTATTATTCTGGAACACCATTTTGGCTCCGGGAAGATGCATACGTTATATGGCCATCTAGCCCCTGCAGACCTGCAGGGGCTGCATCAGGGCCAGGTATTTCGTCAGGGCCAGGTTTTGGCCCATCTTGGGGATGTAGAGGTTAATGGGGGCTATGCAGCGCACCTGCACTTTCAACTCATTCGGGAATTAGAGTCTTATTCCGGGGACTATCCCGGGGTCTGTACCGCATCCTCACTGGATTTTTACCGGCAGAATTGCCCCGATCCGCTCATTTTTTTAAACTATCAGTAAAAGGTTTACGGATTAACTACCCATTTTATCGCTAAGCGGTTTCGGCTATCCGATCCGTTTACCGATGTTTTTTTACCGCTTATCCGGATTCTTGCCAGATACCGAAAAATAAGGGTTTTTCGGCGAAATGCAAGCCGTTGAAACACGCTCCTGCCCGTTTTAATTATAGTAAAAGACCCCAAGTCATGAAAGCTATAATTACCATCGTATTTGTTCTCTTTATCGGAATCGCTGCTCAGGCTCAGAAAGCCCAGGAAGTAAAAGTTGAAACTGTTCAAATGGAAATGGTGGAGATAACTAAGATCGATGTTAACAAGAAGCAGATTAGCAGCACTGAAGTAGCCCGTCTGTATCGTCGTCCTAATGCACGTGTAAAAAAGGCCTTGAGCTTTTCTACCAAAAGGGACAGAGGGGTAGCCTAGTAAATGAAAATTCAGGATACTGGGAAAATACAATTAGATATTAAAGGAATGGCTCGCCATGCATAAACCAACAGGCCGGATATTCCAGTGTAAAAGAAATATTCAGTAAGGTAAAAGGGATAAGATCAATTATAGCTTTCAGATTGATGCAACCCCAATGCTGTGATTAAGCGGCTGTATGTAAAAATACAGCCGTCTTAATCCATCTTCCTGTCGATTAAAAACAGTTTAAACCGATAAGCGGTTTCGGGTGTCCGATCCGTTCACCGATGTTTTTTTACCGCTTATCCGGATTCTTGCCAGATACCGAAAAATAAGGGTTTTTCGGCGAAATGCAAGCCGTTGAAACACGCTCCTGCCCGTTTTAATTATAGTAAAAGACCCCAAGTCATGAAAGCTATAATTACCATCGTATTTGTTCTCTTTATCGGAATCGCTGCTCAGGCTCAGAAAGCCCAGGAATTAAAAGTTGAAACTGTTCAAATGGAAATGGTGGAGATCACTAAGATCGATGTTAACAAGAAGCAGATAAGCAGCACTGAAGTAGCCCGTCTGTATCGTCGTCCTAATGCACGTGTAAAAAAGGCGTTGAGCTTTTCTACCAAAAGGGACAGGGGTATCGCTTAAGATGTCTTGCCGGGTTCGGTTTCCAGTAGCGGCCCCAGCACCTCCCAGACATTGTCAGCCAGAATTCTATGACCTTCCTCGGTAGGGTGGATACCATCTGCCTGATTCAATTCGGGGTCCCCGCCAACCCCCAACAGCAAAAAGGGTATCAACTCCAATTGATGTTCCTCTGCCAGTTCAGGGAAAATTAGGCGAAACTCCGTTGTATATTCCGGGCCCATGTTGGGAGGGAGCTGCATGCCTGCCAGAACAATGCGGGCATCCGGATATTTCTCTCGTACTCTACTAATAATTTCCGCAAGATTTGCCCGGGTTTCCGATAGCGGGATGCCCCTGAGGCCATCATTGGCACCCAGTTCAAGGACAAATACGGCCGGCTCCTGCCGAAGTACCCAATCCAGTCGATTTTTACCACTAGCTGTGGTTTCTCCGCTAAGCCCGGCATTGACCACTGTATATGGGTACCCCAATGAATCAAGGCGCTTCTGGATGACGCCCGGAAAAGCCTGGTTCGGATCAAGCCCCAGACCTGCTGTAAGGGAATCCCCGAAAAAAAGGATCGTTTGCTCATTTCCCAATTCGGCAACCTGTTCTTCTGGTGTTGAATCGTCCTGAGGAGTTGCTTTTTTATCGGTATCCCCGCAACTGAGCAGCAGGCACATCAGGCATAAAAAAATATAACGAAACTTTAAGATTTCCGGCATGGTTCCAAAACGGGTATTTGATTAGTATTCCGTATTTTCAGCGCTTTTGGGAGATGAAAGATACAGACATGTCAAATATATTAAACGTTTACCAGCTGGAGAAAAGCTACAACAGTGGCGGGAGGCCTCTTAAAGTCCTTCAGGATATCTCGTTTTCGGTACCGGAAGGAACCAGTTTTGCAATTGTAGGGCCCTCAGGGAGCGGGAAAACCACCTTATTGGGGCTTTGTGCGGGTTTGGATACTCCGGATTCCGGTAGTATTGAACTCTGTGGGGAAAAGATTGAAATGTTGTCGGAAGACCAGCGGGCAGTACTCAGAAATCAGCAGGTTGGGTTTATTTTCCAGAATTTTCAGCTGCTCCAGACGCTTTCAGCACTGGAAAACGTCTGTGTCCCCCTGGAGCTGCAGGGAGTCCGTAATGCCCTTCCAGTGGCAAAGGAGCTCCTTGATAAAGTTGGGCTGGCCGATCGCGGACATCACTACCCCAGCCAGTTGTCCGGGGGAGAACAGCAACGGGTGGCCCTCGCCAGGGCATTTGCCAATCGCCCAAAAATCTTATTCGCAGATGAACCCACCGGAAATTTGGACGACCATACCGGAGAGAAGGTAGAAAACTTATTGTTTGACCTGAATAAGGAGGCCGGGACCACTCTTGTAATCGTATCCCACGATTTGGAACTGGCCCGTAAATGCGATCGCATCCTGCAGCTTAAGGGCGGGAAGATTGTAGTGGAATCTTCAGCCGTTACGGGATGATAGATACTACCAAAAGAAATAACAAGGCCGGTATGGGCTGGCTTTTAAAAATGGCATGGCGCGATGGAAAAGCCAGTACACGCAGGCTTTTCCTCTTTATGAGTGCTATTGTCCTGGGGATTGCGGCACTGGTCGCCATCCAGAATTTCGGGATAACCCTGGAAGAGACCATTGCAGGGCAATCCAAGGAATTGATGGGGGCGGATTTTTTAATCGATATGGATGCCCTTCCCGGGGAGGAAACCACGGAATTGCTCAGGCAAAGTGACAGTGTTGCTATTGCCTCGGCCAGGGAAGCCAGCTTTGTATCCATGGCATCGTTCCAACAAAAGCCGGGCACCAAACTGGTGCGGGTACGGGCTATGGAGGGGAATTACCCCTTTTATGGGGAGCTGCTCACGAAACCTTCCGAAGCAGCATCCGGCTACCAGCAAAATGGAACAGCCCTGGTGGATGCTTCCCTGATGCTCCAATTTAAGCTACAGCCCGGAGATTCCATTAAATTGGGGAACCGCATCTTTCATATAGGTGGGAGTATACTCGAAGCCCCGGGTAATACGGCTGTAACCACCTCCGTAGCCCCGGCAGTATGGATACCTTATAATCAGCTGGACGCTACCGGGCTTATTCAGACTGGCAGCAGGGTGGGCTATAATTTTTACTACAAGGCACCTGGCGGTTTTGATCTCGAAGCACATTACAATTTGATGGATCCGGAACTGGATATCAATGGCGCCGATATGGACCTGCACACCGATACCAGCCAGCGACTCGGGCGCCGCTTCAACAATGTAGGGCGTTTCCTGAAACTGGTTGCCTTTGTTGCACTCTTGCTGGGCTGCCTGGGGATTGCCAGTTCGGTACATATTTATATGAAGGAAAAAAGGCAATTCCTGGCCATTTTGAAATGCCTGGGAGCTTCCCGAAAACAGAGTTTCCTAATTTTCCTGATTCAGATTGTAGGCATTGGCTTACTGGGGGGTATTTTGGGGACATCTGTCGGTTTATTGCTGCAGCAGGTTTTCCCCTTTTTTATTCAGGATTTTTTGCCGGTTGACCTGGAATGGGCAACCCACTGGACTCCTGTTCTGCTCGGACTCAGCCTTGGCGTATTTATGTCTGTGCTTTTTGGTTTGCTTCCCTTACTGGGCAGCTGGTTCGTAAGCCCCCTGGCCGTCCTCAGGATTCAGGAAGGAAGCCCTGCGATTTCAAAGCGTCTGAAAACACTGGTTTTTGCTTTAATTCTTTTGGGTATCTGGCTGGTAGCCAACCAGATTCTGGGACGACCCCTTCGGGCCCTGGGCTTTGTTGCCGGGCTTGCCTGTACCTTTGCCATTCTGGCACTGATCGCCTGGGGTCTGATGCGGCTTATCAGAAGGTATTTCCCAAATTCCTGGAATTTTGAGGCAAGGCAGGGGCTACGGAACCTTTTTCGTCCCAATAATCAGACTCTGGTACTGATTCTGGCCATTGGAATCGGAAGTTTTTTGATAAGTACCCTGTATTTTACACAGGATATGCTGCTGGCGAGGGCAAAACTGGAAGATGAAACCCCTGCAGCCAATCTTATTTTGTTGGACGTACAGGCTGGACAGGAACAACAAGTGGCTTCCCAAATAGAGCCCAAGGGATTCCCGGTGCTTGAAAATATCCCGATTGTTACCATGCGCCTTGAAAAAATTAAAGATCGCACGGTTGAGGACCTCCGTAAGGATACTACCGCTACCGTAAATGGCTGGATTTTGAACCACGAATTCCGAACCACCTATCGGGATTCCCTTATTGGATCTGAAACACTGCTCTCTGGCGAATGGGTTCCGCAATTTAAAAATCAAACGGGACCAGTTCCTATTTCCCTTTCTTCCAATGTGGCCCAGGATGCCGAAGTAGTGGTTGGGGATACATTATTGTTTAACGTACAGGGTGTGCAGATGGAAACTGTGGTTGGCAGTATCCGTGAAGTGGACTGGGGCCGTTTGCAACTGAATTTCTCTATTGTGTTTCCGACCGGGGTACTGGAGGCAGCTCCCCGTTTCCATGTCCTGACGACTTATGCCGAAGATGCTGGCCGTTCTGCTGCCCTGCAACAGGAACTGGTACGGGATTTTCCGAACATTTCGGTTCTGGATATCCGGCAGCTGCTGGAGGTTGTTGGGGATATCCTTGATAAAATTGGCTGGATTATCCGTTTTATGGCCTTCTTCAGTATTCTTACGGGCCTGATTGTACTGCTCGGGGCCGTCCGCACCAGCAAGGTACAACGGATCAGGGAAAGTGTCTTGTTGCGGACCCTGGGGGCCCGTACCAGCCAGATCCTTAAAATTACGGCTTTGGAGTACCTGTTCCTGGGGGCAATTGGAAGTATTATGGGTTCTCTTCTCGCTTTGGTAGCCACTCAGTTACTGGCCTACGGCGTCTTTGAAATGAGTTTTATCCCTTCCTGGATACCCTTTTTGGTAGTGGTTCCGGGCATTAGCCTGTTGGTGCTGGGAATAGGATTGTTCAACAGCCGGCCGGTTTTAAACAGCCCTCCCCTGCAGGTACTCCGGCGCGAAGGGCTCTAGCGCATTCATTAATTTTTCCTTGTCCCCGGGATTTATAATACCCAAATTCAATTTTATTTTCTGATCCGGGGATTGCAGGATCAGTTCTCCCGCAAAGGTTTTTAAAGTGGTTAATTCCTTCAGATCAACCTCTTTTTTGCGAAAACTGTATTCGGTAAGCGTACCGGATTCCAGGCTTGCATAAGGCAGGAATCGGTACCACAGGAAACCTCCTGCATAGGCTAGACCTAAGAAAAGCCAGGCATAATCCAGCCAAAAAGGGTTATCCTCAAGGGTAAAATTTAGGATTCCAATTATGGTAAAAATTACTGCCTGTACCCCCCAGATGATTTGCTGTCTTTTCGAGTCCCGTACAATGAGCTTCTCCATCAAAGTGTATTAATCACTTAAATCTAAGAAAAAAGTGGATTAAGGGGATACAATCAGGATGGGGAACTGCCGGGTCACCAGGGCGGTTTCCTCAGGATTCAGTTCCAGAAAGGTTTTATTGAACCGGCTTCGTGCGTAATTATTGCGCACCGTAGTGATTGACAGTGCAATTTCATCTTTCAACCGGGTCAGCTCGCTGTATTTTACGTCCGATTCCACTTCCAGAATGTATACGGCATCCTTCTGAAACTGCAGTATATGGGTACTGATGGTTTCCTTGAGTTGTTCCAGACTGTATATGTTATCATTAACAACAAGTTGTTGTTCCTCGTTAAGGTATATCCTTAAAATATTTGCCCCGGAACTTTGAAGGCCTCCGGTTGCCTGTAGCTCGGCCAGGCTTGGGAGCTCGAGGCTAACCTCCGTTGCCGACATATCGATGATATAGTAGGTAAAAAGCCTGTAGTAGGGAAGCTCAAAGTCTGTGTCCGCCAAAACTTCCAACAAGTTTGCCGCTTCAACCGAAGCGCTAGCCTGTTGTTGCAGTAAATTATTTTTGGTAATCGCAAAACGATATAAGGTACTTTCCTCAGTTACAGAGAGTAGTTTGCTTTGCATATCCCGGCAATCCAGATATACCAGTGAATCTTTCTCCAATTGCAGGAACCTTGGCCCAAAATTGCGTTCTACGGGTCGGATTATGCGCTGCCCTGAAGCAATCTGTTGCAATAAGCCCCGGTAATCTGACGCTGAATTTGTTTCAAGCAGCCCTTCTTCTATAAGTTCCCCTTCAAAGGTAAGCATCAGGCTGTCCAGGCTGAGCCCCGCATTTGGATAAGCACCCCGGATGCAATCGAACAGCTTATCTTCAGGCCGTGATTGCTGTGCCAGGCCCTCCCCGCAAATTAGCGGCAGGGATATAAGGCAGAGAAACAAGCCGAATAAACGGTGTCCCGGTATGGGAAAGCGTAATTTCTTCATAGCCCTGTCAAGATACGGATTTTTGGCAAGTAATATCAGCAGGAAATGAGCCGTCCAGTGTTCAAACTATAAATCTTGACAGTCTAAAAGGGTTGATTTGTTTCAAAATGAGCACTTTAGCTAAAAAACACACCCTTTAACCCAAATCTTGCAGTCTTTGTAAGGGGTCTCCTATATTAGCTAGGCGTTATTTGAATTAGACCCAAATAGTGCCATTTAAAACCTAATCTTATGATGTTGACAATCATTGCACTTTCAGGAATAAGTGTTTTACTTTATCTGTCCGTTCGAAAACTTAAGCCTGTTCGCGTGCACTCTGGAAAAAGAAGGATAAAATAAGGCTTTCAACTAATTAAAAAAGGCTCCTCTGAGGGGCCTTTTTTAATGAGCGTTCAGAACGGAATTACCCCTAATCCCTCCCGGGTTGTCTTATCTCAAAACCTTCCTTTGCTTTGGCTGCAGCAACTTGTTTTTTAACATCCTCAAGCAATGCCTTGGCATCGTAAACAATACCGTCTTTTATGGTATAGGTAACGCCCCCAACCCGAACCACTTCATTGTTTTCGGTCAGCTTGATGGCACCTGTACCGTATAGGGCCTTAAAGTTTTCAAGGGGGTTTTCCGAAACGATTACCATATCGGCAAGTTTCCCAACGGCCACTGTCCCGATATCGGCATCCATCCCCAGGGCCTCTGCCCCGTTTAAGGTAGCCGCTCGTATTATTTCAAGCGGGTGAAACCCGGCTTCCCGCAGTAATTCCATCTCCCTGATATAAGCAAAACCGTATAGTTGGTAAATAAACCCTGAATCAGACCCTACCGTGACCCGGCCACCCCGGTTTTTATATTCATTTATAAAGGTCATCCAGAGGCGATAATTCCGCTTCCAGGCCACTTCCTGTTCCGTTCCCCAATAATGCCAGTAGGAGCCATGTGAGACTTTGCTGGGGGCGTAAAAACGCCAGAGGGAAGGCAGGGTATATTCTTCATGCCATTCTGCCCTGCGTGCACGGTGTAGATCCCTGCTGGCTTCATAAATATTGAAGGTGGGATCCAGGGTAAAATCAAGCTCCAGCAATTCATCCATCACCGCGTTCCAGTGAGCGGAGTAGGGGGCAGCTGCCTGCTCCCACAATTTCCCGGCTTCTTCAAAACGATGCTGTTCGTTGTTGTAATTATAGTCTAAAGGGTAATTCTGTACGGTTTTATCCTCAAATAGGGCCTCTGGCAGGCCATACCAGTGTTCCATACTGGTGAGCCCGGCACGGGCCGAATGCAGCACGTTCCAGCGGGCTACATCCATTTGGGCGTGGTGGCAGGCCGAACGCAACCCCAGCTTTTTATTTTCATCCAGGGCTGCAGCCATGATTTCGGGAGCGGCCCCAAAAAACTTGACGCCATCCGCACCTTTTTTGGCATTGGCCCTGACCCATTCCCGGGCCTGTTCGGGAGTGCTGATGGGGCCATTACTTCCCTGTCCGAAACCGGTATAAGCCAGAATCCTGGGGGCGATAATCCGGTTAGCCGCGCTTTTTCTCTTTAAATCGAGGGTGAAATCTACCCCCCGGCCACTGGGTTCCCTTACGGTTGTGACCCCATGTCCCATCCATAGTTTAAAAACGTAGTCTGGTTCAGCCCCCTGGGCGGTACCCCCGATATGCCCGTGCATATCCACAAATCCCGGGAGGACATACATGCCTTCGGCATTGATTTCCTTTCCTCCGGCTTGTAATTGCGGCCGGTTAGCAGGGTCTATGGCAACCCCGGGATATCCGACAACCTTTACCTGACGAATCCTGTTATTTTGAACTACAATATCCACAGGGCCGATGGGTGGGGCACCATTCCCGTTTATAAGCATCGCGCCCCTTATAAGCAGTTGTTCAAACGGGCCTTCTGAAAAGGAATTTTGGGCATTTAAAGCGAAGGTAACACCCCATAAGGCAGTTAAAATTAATAGGCTGAATTTTTTCATGCTTGGTTGATCTTTTTACAGGATTATCTGAGATTTATTCGGGAATCCGAATGTGATTTCCGAGAAAAAGTGCGTTTAAAAACAGGCGGTTTGTGCCATACCAGGACCCCCTGAAATTAGGGTTATCTGCAAAGAGGATTACCCTGCCACTACCCAGTTTGCTGACCAGGAGGGAGGCAGCTCCTTTGAGGAACTCCCTCTTATTTTTTTCAGTTAAAAACCCGTCTATATGGGGGTTTTCAGTATACTGGGCCACCGTAGAATAAGGGTTTTTACTGGGTTCCATCCACACCTCGTTGTTCTTGTAGACCGGAATTTTCGCATTGCCGTAACCAAAAGCCAGAGGGTGAGTAGGATCGAGATCTACCTCCAGAATAACGCCACCAACACTTTCTTTGCCAATATTTTCCGGGGCATCCACATAGGGAAGCCGTTCCGTTAGTGCCGCACTGTCTTTTTCTGCTTTACGGCGCTTTTCGCTTACCCATTCCTTGTCGATAACATAGGAAGCCGCCCCGGCTATGGTTACCAGCGTATTGCCCGCGGCTACCCAGTCTTTGATGCGCTGTTGCTGGCTATCAGATAGGCGATACCGGCCACTGACCATAACCAGGGTATTGTACTGCTTCAGGTCGATGCCGTCAAAATTCCGTAAGGGCAGCTTTGTAATGGGCATATGTACCCGGGTATCCAGCAAATGCCAGACCTCCCCGGCCTCGTAAGAGCGAACGCCTTCCCCGATAAGCATGGCCGCTTTGGGCTGTTCCATGGGCCGAATATAGCGGCTGCCCAGATCTACACCTTTGAGGTGATAGCCCGATTTTACGGCATAAACAGGTACCTGAAATTGTTCCTGGGCTGCCGTAAGTATTTTGTGGATATCTGAAGATGATTTCTCCTGCGGGCTCACAGCAACAACCATGCTGCCATAATCAAAACTTTTTTCCGTCCCATTTACCCGGGTGGTAAAGGGTTTAAAGGCTGAGGCAACAACGACTCCTTCTTTTTGCAGCTGATAGGCAAGGGCTATGGAATTGTAGTCATTGCCATCGATAATATAGGCGTAGTCAGTCTTTTGAACCGGGGAGACAGGGAAAAGTCCTTCGACACTGGTAACCGCCTCGCCCCGTCTGAAACTGCGCAATGGGCGGTAGTCAATATTATAGAAATTGGCGACGGACCAGGCGGAGGCATCGTAAAAGACACTGTCCCTGTACCGGTTGTAGGTCTCAAAAAAGGTTTGCACCATACGGAATTGGGGCTGGCGGGTCGGAATCACAAAGGCGTCTTTCCCATCTTTATATACCTCGATCCGGTGGATAAGCAATTTATCCAGAAAGGCCTTCATCCGGTTTTTATCCTGCTTTTCCTCAATTTTGTAGGCCTCTACCCTGGACGTCGCTGCCCTGAGAAGGGCAGATTTGAAGAAATCCTGCTGGTATTTCCGCAGCAGGTCCTTATTCTCCACGGCTGCCTTTACCGTTGCCATCCCCGAGACCAGCTGGTTCCGGATGGTAAAGGGGAAATCAATGGTGCCGTAGGCGGTTTTCTGAGAATGCCCGCGGGAGCTGGCCTGTTCAAAAAGCAAGCCCAACCCTCCCTGTAAATCCGGATAGGAGGAACCGTATCCCGGATAGGTGCCATCGAATACTTCTTTTGTAAAGTATAGGGAGCCAATGCTGTCCAGGGCACTGGCGAAATAGGTGCCAAAAAGTTCATTCAGGTCTTCGTAGTTTTCTTTGGGCATGATCGGGTACAGGGAGCCATTGGCTTTCATCGGTTCAAAAAAGTGGGTGCTCTGCGTGCCCATTTCGTGAAAATCAGTAACCACATTGGGGTACCATGTATGGTACCAGTTTAATTTGCCGCGGCTCTCGGGGTTGATGGCCAGAAGCCAGTCGCGGTTGAGGTCAAACCAGTAATGGTTTGTACGTCCTCCAGGGAAATATTCATTGTGTTCTGCATCCTGCGGATCCGAAACCAGTGGGTTAGCCCGGTAGGAATTGGCCCATTGGGTATGCCGGTCCCTTCCATCCGGATTGATGGTCGGATCCAGGAATATAACGGCCTCATTTCGGTAACGCACAATTTGCGGGTTTTGAGAGGCCAGGAGGATATAAGCCGTAAGCAGGGCCGCCTCTGAGCTGGAAGGCTCATTTCCATGTACGTTGTAACCCAGGTTGATAAAGGCCGGCAGGCTTTCATCCACAGCAGGGCTGGCCGTAGGGTCTACATAGCTCAGGTGACGTTCCTTGAGGGATTCCAGATTCTGAAGGTTAGCAGCCGAACTAATGCGCAGGATAACCAATTTGCGTTTTTCATGGGTCTCTCCGTATACTTCAATTTCGGCCCGGTCTGAAGCGGCAGCCAGGGTTTGCAGGTAATGCACAATACGGTCATGGCGGGTGTGGTATGATCCTATCCCGTACCCCAGAAAATCTTCCGGAGAAGGAATGTCCTGGTCAAAAGGTTCGTATTGTTTGAGAAAATAATCCTGTGAATAACAAATGGAAATGCTCAGCAGGAGCAGATAAGAAAACAGCTTGCGCATGGGTTGGAATTTCAATTTAGAATGAATTCTAAATATAAGAATAATTGACAGATACTTTAAAGCCCTTAGCACCCGAAATGGAACCCGGTTCAGCTCAGGGTATGAAGCGGATTCTGATTGGTTTCCTGGAATCTGATGATGTAATAGGTCCCTTTTTTGGATAAATCCCTGATGACGCTGCCTTTAAGCTGGCGGCTGAGATTGTGAATCAATTTTAACCCAAGGGATTTTGTGGTTTTGTGGTCAATATTCTCTGGGAACCCTATCCCGTTGTCACCGATTCTTAAAACGTACTCACTGGCATCTTCCTTTTCCAGTAGAATACTGATTTCCCCTTCATCCTGATCCTTAAATCCGTATTTCAAAGCATTGGTAACGGCTTCATTGATTAGCAGCCCGAGCGGGATAGCCGTATCGATTCCAAGCTCAATCTGTGGAATATCGATATTCAGTTTTATTTTGCTTTCAGGCCCTTTAATGGATTTGATCAGGTATTCCCCCAATTCTTCCACATAGGATCTGTATTGAATCTTTGAGAGGTCTTCCCGCATGTAGAGCATTTCATGGACCATGGCCATAGCAACTACCCGGTTCTGGCTGCTTTTGATGAGATTCCGTGTGGTTTGATCTTCAATTTCACGGCCCTGCATCCGCAGAAGGCTGGAAACGGTCTGCAGGTTATTTTTTACCCGGTGATGCACCTCTTTCAAGAGCATTTCTTTTTCCTGAAGGCGCTGTTCTACCTCTCCCTTTACGTGATAAAGCCGATGGTGGGTACTGAGCAGGTAGCGACCGTAACCTGCGCCCATCATCAGAATGACAACCAAAAGGATCATCAGGGCAAAGGGCTCCTCAGAAGGCCCGGGAATTACAGATTCCGGCAGGCCGTAGCTGCTCTTCTGCAGGATAAATAGCAACAGGGCCACCAAAAGGCTTACCCCGAGGTAAATTCTGCCATAGGTTCGTGTACTTACATAGCCCGTAAAAACCAATAATGCCAATATAAAGAGGAAAGGGCTGCTTATTCCACCGCTGTAAAGGGTTATGGTCAGGGTCCCTACCAGTGCCATAACAGAACTGATGTGGTAGGCAATATCCAGGTTTTGATGGAAGCGAAACAACAGGATATTCAGCCCATTTAATATTGCAAAAGCAAAAAGCACCCATGGAATAATTTCCCGTATATTCAGCAGGAAAAAACACAATAACCCCAGGATCAGTGCAGCGAGAGATGCCAGGCTACTGAGTTTAAAGAATAGGGCAGATTTATCTCTAAGCCGTTCCTGATGCTTCAGTTTTTTTTTCATCTTAATGAAAATCGGCTTTTCGGACATAGGCAAATACTCTGTTTAAGCGGGTTGTATCCTTAGCTGACGTAAATCTACTTATATTTTTTAGATATGCTTCAAAATCGGGCTAGGAAGGAAGTATCTGCAAAAAAAAAAGATCCCGCTAAGGGATCTTTTTTAAACGCTTTTAAGCCTTAATCTTCAATTAGCACCCATTCGCCTTTGGCAATAAGGGGTTCGGCCTGCTTGAACTTCAAGGTTTTATTCTCCCCGGACATCACATTTTTAATGGTGACCCGTTCGTTTCGTCCAATTTTGGGTTTTTCACGCGTGATCGTTTCTGTAACCTGAGGACGCTGTCCCTGATGCTGCCCTGCAGCCCGGTTCCGGGCGGCCAGTTCATCGCTGTTCGGGATTTCTTCCTTGGAAGTGCGTAACTTCTCCTTAGGCCTGCGTACCTGCCGGGCTTCCTGTATCTCCTGAGTGTTCCCGCTGGGCAGTTCTCCCTTGAACAGGAAGGAAACCACTTCTTTATTTACCTTTTCGATCATGCCCTTAAACAACTCAAAGGCTTCAAATTTATAAATCAAAAGCGGGTCTTTCTGCTCGTGGACAGCCAGTTGTACCGACTGCTTTAACTCGTCCATTTTGCGCAGGTGGGTTTTCCAGGCATCGTCTATGATGGCCAGGGTAATATTTTTCTCAAAATCTGTAACCAGCTGCTTTCCGTTGCTTTCATACGCATCTTTAAGATTGGTGACTACGTTCAGGGTTTTAATACCGTCGGTAAAGGGTACTACAATGCGTTCGAAATTGTTGGCATTATCCTCGTATACCTTTTTGATTACCGGATAGGCAGTTGCAGCAGATCGCTGCATTTTATCCTGATAATGGGTATAAATCTCGGCATAAATTTTCTGAGCAATCTCCTGGAAACTCATTTTCCCAAAGGCCTCTTCTTCAATTGGTGAGGTTATGGAGAAGAATTTGATGAGCTCGAATTCAAAATTTTTGTAATCGCCTGCCATTTTGTTGGTCTCTGCGATTACCTCACAGGTATCGTAAATCATATTTGCGATATCTACCTTGAGGCGGTCACCCTGCAATGCATGCCGCCGTCGCTTGTATACCACTTCCCGCTGTGCGTTCATCACATCGTCGTATTCCAGCAGGCGCTTTCGTATCCCGAAGTTGTTTTCCTCAACCTTTTTCTGGGCCCGTTCTATGGATTTGGTCATCATGGAGTGCTGAATGACTTCCCCTTCTTTTAACCCCATGCGGTCCATCATCTTAGCCACGCGCTCCGAACCAAATAATCGCATCAGGTTGTCTTCCAGGGAAACATAAAATTGCGAACTTCCCGGATCTCCCTGTCGTCCGGAGCGTCCCCTGAGCTGTCGGTCTACTCTGCGCGAATCGTGTCTTTCGGTACCGATAATAGCCAAGCCTCCTGCTTTCTTAACCTCCTCAGTAAGCTTGATATCCGTACCCCTACCGGCCATATTGGTCGCAATGGTTATAACCCCCGGGTTTCCAGCTTCTGCAACAATGTCTGCCTCCTTTTTATGCAATTTTGCGTTAAGCACGTTATGCGGCATTTTGCGGATATTGAGCATCCGTGACAGTAATTCGGAAATCTCAACCGAAGTGGTTCCGATCAAAACAGGCCGGCCTGCATTGGAAAGCTCCGTTACCTCGTCAATAATGGCATTGTATTTTTCCCGCTTGGTCTTATAGATGAGGTCATGGCGGTCATCCCTGGCGATGGGCCGGTTAGTAGGGATTTCCACCACATCCAGTTTGTAGATTTCCCAGAATTCCCCGGCCTCCGTTACAGCCGTTCCGGTCATCCCGGAGAGCTTGCGGTACATCCGGAAATAATTCTGCAGCGTAACCGTGGCGAAAGTCTGGGTCATGGCCTCGATCTTTACACTTTCCTTGGCCTCTATAGCCTGGTGCAGGCCGTCAGAATAGCGACGTCCCTCCATGATCCGTCCGGTCTGCTCATCCACTATCATTACCTTGTTGTCAATAACCACATACTCCACATCTTTTTCAAAGAGGGCAAAGGCTTTTAACAATTGTGTCATGGTATGGATGCGCTCGCTTTTTACAGCAAAGTCCTTGAAGAGCTCTTCCTTGAGTTCGGCCTCTTTTTCTATTTCCAGGTTCTGGTTCTCGATTTTGGCGATTTCGGTCCCAATATCGGGCATGACAAAGAAATCTTTCTGCTGGTCGTCTGAGATGTACTGTATTCCCTTGTCTGTCAGTTCAATCTGGTTGTTTTTCTCATCGATTACAAACAACAACTCGGCATCTACAGTCGGCATTTCCCGATTGTTGTCCTGCATATAGAAGTTTTCTGTTTTTTGCAGCAGTTGTTTGATTCCCTCCTCACTGAGGAATTTGATAAGCGCTTTGTTTTTGGGTAACCCGCGGTGAACCCTGAGCAGAAGCAGGCCACCTTCTTTGGTATCCCCCTCTGCTATTTTCTTTTTGGCTTCCGCCAGCACTCCGGTGAGGTAGCGCTGCTGTTTTTGTACCAGTTCTGAAACCTTGGGTTTGAGCTCGTTGAATTCGTGGCGGTCTCCTTCAGGGACCGGACCGGAAATAATCAGCGGGGTCCGGGCATCGTCTATAAGTACGGAATCCACCTCATCCACAATTGCGTAGTTATGGGGCCGTTGTACAAGGTCTCCGGGGGTATGCGCCATATTGTCCCTGAGGTAGTCAAAGCCAAACTCATTGTTGGTTCCGTAAGTAATGTCTGCATTGTAGGCAGCCCTGCGGCCTTCAGAATTGGGCTGGTGTTTGTCTATACAATCCACGGAGAGCCCATGGAATTCAAAAATGGGTCCCATCCATGCGCTGTCCCTCTTGGCCAGGTAATCGTTAACCGTTACCAAATGAACACCTTTGCCTGCAAGGGCGTTGAGGTACACAGGCAGCGTTGCTACAAGCGTCTTTCCTTCCCCGGTCTGCATTTCGGCAATTTTACCCTGGTGCATCGCAATTCCGCCAATAAGCTGAACATCGTAATGAACCATATCCCAGGTCACTTCTTTTCCGGCAGCATCCCATGAGTTGCTCCAGAGGGCATACTGGTCATCCAGTTGCACATAATCCCTGTTTCCTGAGAGGGAACGATCAAATTCTGAGGCAGTTACCTTAAGCGTTTCATTGGCCACAAATCTTTTAGCTGTCTCTTTTACAACAGCAAATGCCTCAGGAAGAATCTCTTCCAGGATTTTTTCGGTTTTTTCGTAGGCTTGTTCCTCCAGCTGGTCGATCTGCGCATACAACTCTTCATTCTGGTCTATATCGTCAGATTCCTGTACCTGTTTTTTCAATTCGCTTATCTGCGACTGAATTTCCTGAATCCCCTCCTGTATCTGCTCTTTAAAGGCTGCTGTTTTTTGACGAAGCTCGTCATGGCTGAGCTTTTCGAGGGAAGCTTCAAAGGTTTTTATTTGGGCTACTATAGGTTGTAATTCCTTAACATCTTTCTTGGCCTTATCTCCAACGAAAGCTTTAAGGACGCTATTTATAAAACTCATAACTGCTAGTATATTTTTGGTGCCGTTCCCCGGAAGTTATTCTGAAAACAGCCGCCGTGGCAATATTGGCGTTTTTTTGTGCGAAACATCATCAATGGTACTCAAAAGGCGTTCCAATTTCATCAAACCCCCCGCCTGACCTGACAGGGCTGTCAAAATTACATAAAAAAAAAGCCTCTGATGAGACTTTTTAGCTTATTTAGAGGCTTTTAATATTCATCCTCATTCCAGAGATAATCTTCTTCCGTGGGGTAATCCGGCCAGATCTCTTCGATGGATTCATAAATTTCACCTCCTTCTTCTTCCATGGACTGAAGGTTTTCCACAACCTCGAGCGGAGCCCCGGTGCGAATGGCGTAATCAATTAACTCATCTTTGGTTGCGGGCCAGGGAGCATCGCTCAGGTAGGAGGCCAATTCTAATGTCCAGTACATCGTAATTCGCTTGTTTTATAATTTTTGCAAAAATAATTTTTAAACCTAAACCGCCAAGAAAATGGACGTTTATTTACCAGAATAAATCAAAAAATCCGGATTAAGCAAAAATAGAACGAAGAAATTGTGAATTTATTCCTGTTTGCGGTCCGGAATCCATTTTATTTCATCCGCATCGCACTCCTTTGCCAATTTTCGGGAGAGGACAAACAAATAGTCAGACAATCGGTTCAGGTACGCCAGCACCAATGCATCCACCGGGCTTTGTTCCTGTAAAAGGGTGGTCATTCGTTCGGCCCTTCTGCAAACGGTACGGGCAATATGACAGTATGACACAACTGTGTTTCCACCGGGAAGTACAAAATGAGTCATGGGGGGTAATTCCAGATCCAGGGTATCCATCTCTTTTTCTAGGAATTCAATATCGGAAGTCTGGATTTTAGGAATGTTAAGGCGTTCTTTCCCTTTCTTGTCTGTCGCTTTTTCCGGATCAGTAGCAAGCATGGCCCCGGCTGTAAAGAGGCGGTCCTGTATCCCCATCAGGACCTTTTTGTGCCGGGCGTCAATGGGCTGGTCCCGGATAAGCCCCAGCCAGGAATTCAATTCGTCTACGGTCCCGTAACTCTGTATTCGGATATGGTGTTTGGGAACCCGGGTTCCCCCAAACAAAGCAGTAGTTCCTTGGTCCCCTGTTTTTGTGTAAATTTTCATAGCAAAAAAATATTTAGACCGGCTATTGATCTGAGCGGGTATTCTCCCGATCTTCCTTGCGGTCCCTCAGACGCCTTCCTTCCATAAATGACCTGGATTTTCTTTGGCGCCCCTGTCTTTTGTTATACATGGCAATCAGGAAATACACGGCCAGCAGCCCTCCCAGAATGTAGAATATAACATTGTTCATAACGGCTTTAAAATTACTCCTTTAAATCCGGATTTTAAAATGCTCCTGGGCCTGTTCCTTCCTGAAAAATATGAGGCCTGCGCTATACCCTTCAAGAACCACAGAGACCCCAGGCTGCCTGCAGGCCTGCTTCCAAAAGGCGAAATCTGGTTTATTTCGATCCAGCTTCCCGACAAATACAACACTGTTGTTATGCCACATATGCTTCTGCCCCAGGGTTTGCAAAACCTTTTGCGAAGGCCGATCGAATATATACAGATCGTAGGGTGGTGGGCCTTCTTCCAGCAGAGCCCTCTCTTGAACCAACCATTGGAAGGATCCGGCTGCCTCAGGCGGGTACCCTACTTTTTTTAAGGGGAGGTAATCCGTTATGGCCAGGAGGAGTCTTTTTTGGGCCGTATATTTTTGTAAAGACTTTTGGTAGAGGGCCCTGTCCAAAAAATTATAAACAAAAGGAGAATGGATTCCATGACGGTTTTTGGATTGAAGCCAAAAAAGAATTCGGTTTAACATGGGTAGTCGGCTTTATTCTCCTTCTGCAATGGCAGCCAGTTCGAACCAGCGTTCCGTTTTGGATTCCAGTTCCGATACAATTTCAGAAAGCTCTTTGGACAATTCATTAAGTTTTTCCCCTTCCAGCCCGGGATCTGAAAAAAGCTCAGTAATGGTCGCTTTACGTGCCTCCAAACCGGCGATGGCTTCTTCGAGTTTTTTGAATTCCTGTTGCTGGGAGTAATTGAGTTTCCGAGTTTTATCGTTCCTTTTTTCGCTCTGGTCTGTCTGTGGTGTTGTCCTGGGTTGTTTTTCCTCTTCCGTCTTTGCAAATTCCCTGTAGTCCGAATAATTACCCGGAAAGTCCTTTATATTCCCCTTTCCGTCAAAAATCAGGAGATGGTCCGTGATTTTATCCATAAAATAGCGGTCGTGGGATACGATCAGAAGCGTTCCCGGATAATCCAGCAAGAAGTTTTCCAGCACATTCAGGCTCAGGATATCCAGATCGTTTGTGGGCTCGTCCAATATAAGGAAGTTGGGGTTCTGGATAAGGACCGTACAGAGGAAAAGCCTTTTTTGCTCTCCCCCGCTGAGTTTCTCCACAAAATCGTATTGCTTTTTCCGATCGAAAAGAAAGCGCTCCAGCAGCTGCTGGGCAGATATCTGCCGACCCTGTTTCAGGGGGATATAGTCCCCGTAATCCCGGATCACATCAATGACTTTACGCCCGCTTTTAATATCCAGCCCTGCCTGGGTATAGTACCCTATCTGAAGGGTTTCCCCGTGTACGACCTTTCCGCTGTCTGCAGGGATTGCCCCGGTCAGGATATTGAGAAAAGTGGTCTTCCCTGTTCCGTTTTTCCCGATCAGCCCCACTCGCTCACCTCTTTTAAAGGTATAGGTAAAGGGTTCAAAGAGTAATTTATCTCCATAGGATTTAGAGATTTTGTGTAGTTCCACTACCTTGGTACCCAGGCGTTGCATGTTGATTTCCAATTCCATTTGGTGAGATTTACGACGGTTTAGTGCCCGTTCCTTTATCTCATCAAAATCACTGATCCTGGATTTGGATTTGGTGGTGCGCGCCTTGGGTTGCCGGCGCATCCATTCCAGTTCCTTCTTGTACAAAGCCTTTGTTTTTTGTGCATTAACTGCTTCCAGGGTGGAGCGGGCCTCTTTTTCCCGCAGATAGTAGGCGTAATTTCCTTTGTAGGTGTACAGCTGCCCGTCTTCCAGTTCCAGTATTTCATTGCAGACCCGGTCCAGGAAGTACCGGTCATGTGTAACCATAAAAAGGCTGCCGTTATGCGCCGCAAAATACGATTCCAGCCATTCGATCATCTCCAGGTCCAGGTGGTTTGTAGGTTCGTCCAGAATAAGCAGTTCCGGGTCGTCAATCAGTGCATGGGCGAGGGCCAGGCGCCTGCGCTGCCCACCAGATAAGGTGGCAACTTTAAGGCTTTGGTCGTTTAATTGCAGCCTGGACAGTATTTGAGTGAATCGGGTTTCCAGGTCCCAGGCATTGGCTCGTTCCATTGCCTCAAAAGCACGCTGGTAGCCTTTTTGATCTTCAGGTTTTGTGAGGGCTTCTTCATATCTGGCAATGATGCCGATTACCTCATTTTCAGAACTAAAAAGCGTTTCCCCAACGGTCAGATGGGGTTCCAGTTCTGGCTGTTGCTCTAAATACGCCATCTTGAGCCCTTTACGGAAGCTGAGCCTGCCCGAATCTGCCTGGTCTTTCCCTGCCAGTATGTTCAGAAGGGTGGTTTTTCCTGTCCCGTTCCTGGCGATCAATGCGATCTTCTGACCCTGATTGATCCCGAAAGACAAATCGGTAAAGAGGTTTCGCTCCCCAAAACTCTTAGAAAGATTTTCAGCACTTAGCAGGTTCACAGGCGGGGTTTAAAATGGCAGATCAAAAAGACATACCTCAGGCCAAGGCAGCCCCATAAGACTCCGATTATCGGGGCAAACTCCTGGACGCCAGAAATCCAGAGAATTACAGCAATTACTAAAAAGGCCAGTAAAAGCACTAAATAGGGGATAAGGTATTTTGACGATGGCACCTTCTGTATCAGCAAGGAAGCCAGTATGAGATTGACGGGAAAGGCCCACAGGATATTGGCATTCCACTGGGTGGAGGAGTGGTCCGTAAAAAACCACAAAAACGCAATAAGCAGGCCGCACAAACCACTGAAGCTGAAGAGCAGGAAGTCAAACCAGCGGTTCCTTGTATCATTCCTGTAATCTATCAGCGTGAAAGCCAAGGTAAAGAGTAACAATATTAGTAGCCAGAAGAGTGGGGTTACCGTAAAATACGTTTCGACATTTGGGTTGTTTAAATCCAGAATCAGGCGCTCCCGCTGAACCAATGGTTTGCCGTTCAGGCTGGCCTCCTTCATCTGGCTGTAAACAAATTCAGGCAGGAATATAAATTCTTCCGGGCGGGCCTGCCGGTCTATTACAGATCCAAGGGCCAGGTCAATACCGAAGCTCGACCAGCTGTTCCGCTTCAGGTTCATTTGTATCAGGTCCCTGAAACTTTTATCAGCTGCTGCAAAGGTATATTCGTATCCCAGTTCAGGACCCAGTACGGTTTTGAGAATCTCCGGAATTTTGGTTGCACAGTTATCAAAAAGGAAATCGTATTTGTAATACCGATTCTCAGGGCGGTGGTTTTCCTGCAGGAACTTAAAAAGACTGTTTTGTTGGTCCGCGTTGAGGTCGAGTATCTGCTCCCGTACCCATCGGTTTTCCAGCTGATAGGTATAGAGGAAATTTTCAAACCGCTGTAAACTTAAGGCATACAGGAGTTTGCCACGGGCAAACTTCAGGTAGAAGTTGGGCGTATCAAAATCAAAGGTGCCGTAATTGAATACCCAGTCTATATGCTGGGATGGATCCTGAACCCGGAAGGCGCTGTGGCCAAAAGAGGCATAGAGGTCTTCTCCGGGGCCACAACTGATAACGCTGATTTTCGCTTCCGGCCCCAGCGAGATTTCCTGTGCCTGAGCGGAACCGTGGATCCCCAGGAATAAAAAGAATAAAAGGAAGTAACTGAGTTTCATCAGGTAGCAGTCATGGGTCATGGGGGAATCAAACCGGGACAAATATCCAAATATTTTATCAAAAGCCAATCCTGCTGTTACAAAGCAGTGTATTAATCCGGCATTGGATTACAGGAATTATCCTATTTTTACTCAAACCAATACAAGTATGCGATTCATTCCCAACGCTATAACCCTTCTGAACCTCTTTTTCGGGTCCCTGGCAGCCATTTTTGCAGTTTTGAACCATTTGGAATGGGCAGCCCTTTGTTTTATGGCAGGTGTTATCTGTGATTTTTTGGATGGATTGCTTGCCCGTAAGCTGAACGTTCAGTCTGAGCTGGGGGTGCAGCTCGATTCATTGGCCGATATGGTGACCAGTGGGCTCGTGCCGGGCCTGGTGATGTGCCAGTTGCTCGGAATGGCAATGGACGGAGGCTGGAACTCTGAAAGTTTTTTTATAAATGCGTTTGAGGGAGACCAGTGGCTGGAAAACTGGATTCCATTTTCAGGCCTGCTCATTACGCTGGCATCGGGCTTCAGGCTGGCCAAATTCAACATAGATGAAAACCAGGTGAGTTCCTTTACCGGATTACCTACCCCGGCCAATGCCCTCTGGATCCTATCCCTGCCACTTATTTTGTATTACAATGGCAGCGAATTTACCAATGACGTTATTCTGAATCCATGGGTGTTATTGATCCTGACCCTGCTGAGTTCCTATCTGCTCAATTCCAGGTTACAATTGTTTGCCCTTAAATTTAAAAACACCAACTTCAGGGATAATGGAGATAAATATATATTTCTGATAATCAGTGCAGTATTACTGCTGACCCTGCAGTTTCTTGCGGTTCCGCTTATTATTGGGCTTTATATAGGTATGTCTGTTTTTTCGCAGCTGCTGCGGTCAGGGAAAGAGGAGACCTGATTTTCTGTACGACAATTCTTATGAATCTAACTTTCATACAATCAATCTATTGAGATTGCATTGTGGCCTTATTACAGGATTCAACCGGGTATGCCTTTTGTTTAATCTCAATATTTAGGCTATTTTCAAAAGAAAAAATGCCCTATCCTCCTTGTAAGATACTGACCTTTATTTTGTCCTTTACAATCCTGACGGTATCCGCACAGGAACCCCCTTCAAAACCGGATGTGCAGGCGGCTTTGGAAAAGTATTTTGAACCCGCCCGGGAATCCGTTTTCCTGCACCTGAACAAAGACCTGTATGTCCCGGGCGAAACGCTCTGGTTTAGCGGGTATATCTACAATGGCAAAGCCGGCAGGCCCTTACTTGAGACTTCAAACCTCTATGTATCCCTCTACAACGAACAGGGGGAATTGCTGACTAAAAAATTGTTCTACTGCCAGGGGGGGTATACGAAGGGACAACTGCCCATAGATTCCCTTTACGAATCCGGGGCCTATTTTATAAAGGCATCCACCAACTGGATGCGCAATTTTAAGGAAGACTTGAGCTATACACAGCAGCTCCGGATTGTGTCAGACACCCTGGTTGCCCAAACTCCAGATCCCCTTAAATACGACCTGCAGTTCCTGCCGGAAGGCGGTAATCTCTTAACCGGGGTAAGAAATACCATCGGTGTAAAGGCGACTAATTCCCTGGGATATGGCACCCCAATAAAGGAGGCCCTGATAGTAGACGAACAAGGGTCTCAAATAACGAATTTCACTACCAATAGCAACGGTTTGGGCAAATTTGAGCTATATCCCCATCAGGATAAATCCTACAAGGCCCTTTTGCGGTTTCCCGACGGGACCCAGGCTGTTTTTCCGCTACCACAGGCTTCCAGGCGCGGCCTAGCGCTTTCCCTAAAGAGCAACCCGAGAACGGGGCAGTTAACTTTTGAACTATTTGCCAATGGGGATCTACCCGCAGATCCAGACCGAGGGAACTACACCCTATATATTCATAACAAAAAGCTGTATTCCGAGCATCCACTCGAATTTGACAACAATAGCAACAAAGCTTCCCTTTTGTTCCAAACGGAAAAATTAAACCCGGGGATGAATATCTTTACGGTCTTTTCCCCGGACAATAAACCGGTTGCAGAAAGGCTATTCTTTAATTATAACGGACTCGAATTTCCGGAATTGAGAATCCTTGCCGGAAGTGCTTCCACTGATTCTTTGGATTTGAAAATCAAGAGTTCCATATCCCGGGACTATAAGTTGAGTGTTTCGGTATTACCCCCGGAAACACTGGCCTACGGACACGATAATACCATTTACAGCCAGTTTTATTTACAACCCTATGTAAAAGGGATGGTGGAAAACGCCGGGGATTACTTCAGGAATATAACTGTACGCAAACAGTATGAAATGGATTTGCTCCTGCTTACCCAGGGATGGAGCAAGTACAATTGGGACAATGTTTATAAAGGCCCCCCGGAACTGGGTTTTCCTTTTGATAACGGGTTACAACTCCTTGGGTCGCTCAATGGCGTCAATACTGAAGCAGGAAGTAAAATAGTACTCCATGCATCTGAGAATCACGGGATGCAGCTACTCGAACTGGATGAGGAGAAATCAAGTTTTATGATCACTGAGTTTTTCCCTCAAAATGGCGAAAAAATCTACCTCTCCCTGATGGACCGCAAAGGTAAAATGACAAAACCCGGGACCTATCTGAGAATTCTGGAACAGACTGAATCCAATTCATTCTCTCCTCCGGAATCCAGACCGTTTATTGATCGGACCTTCCAGGAAGCAGCTGGAAACCCCATCCTGACACCGCCGGAATTTGCAGAAAACACTATTTTTCTGGACGAAGTAACAGTGGGAACAGAGCGCTTTCGCAAAAAAGTGAAGGAGAACATATTTATACCCCCCTACCTCTGGAACAAGGTAGAGGAGGTGGACCAGGATTTCGCAATAAAATTTCCCCTGGTTACCGACCTGATCCGGATGCGGGGGTATGATATCAAAGTCTCTGTAGGGGGGGGGGACCTGCTAGATGTCCGTTCTTACAGGGGGGGAGGTCTTGCACTGATACTGGATGGGGTACGCCAGCCCAGCCTGAACGTACTCTATAACCTGCCCATGACCCAGATAGAAAGTTTTTATTTCGATAAACTTTCCCGAAGGGAAGGTATTTTCAGCAATGGAAGAGAGGTCTTATACCTGTATACACGCAGGGGGAAAGAGCTCACTTTTACAACAGGATCGGGGGTTAAGAAGAATGCCTTCGAATTCCTGGTTGAGGGTGGTTTCGAGCCCGCTAAAACCTATTATTCCCCAAAGTATCCCACTTATTCTGATCGTTCCTACCAGGCGTTCGGGATAGTCCACTGGGAGGCAGAGCTATCCCTCGATCAAAAGGGAGAAGGAGGGTTTAAAATGGTCCGGACCCCTATCCCGGAAATAAGGGTTTATATTGAAGGGATGGCCCCGGATGGAGGGCTGATATCAGGATCTCAGCTGGTACGAATCCCGACGGTAATGCTGGATTAAAACAATAATTTCTTTTTGCGCAATTCGAAGTTCTGCCCAAGGTATACCTTGCGGACCATTTCGTCTTCTGCCAGTTCTTCGGGCACGCCAGATTTCAGGATACCACCTTCAAACATCAGGTAAGAGCGCTCTGTAATGGCAAGGGTTTCCTGTACGTTGTGATCCGTTATTAGGATACCAATGTTTTTATTCCGCAATTGCCCGACGATGCGCTGTATATCTTCCACAGCAACCGGGTCTACCCCTGCAAAGGGTTCGTCCAGCAGTATGAATTTGGGGTCGGTGGCCAGGGCCCTGGCGATTTCGGTCCGCCTCCTTTCGCCACCAGACAGCAGGTCGCCCCTGTTTTTACGGATATGGGTGATCCCGAACTCCTCCAGCAGGCTTTCCATACGCATATGCTGCTCTTTCTTACTCAGAGAGGTGAGTTGCAGCACACTCAGGATATTTTTCTCTACACTCAGTTTGCGGAACACGGATGCTTCCTGGGCCAGGTAGCCAATCCCGTATTGTGCCCGTTTGTACATCGGAAAACGGGTGATTTCGGTCTGGTCAAGGAAAATTTTGCCCCCGTTGGGCTTGATAAGACCTACAATCATATAGAAGGATGTGGTTTTCCCGGCTCCGTTTGGCCCCAGTAAACCTACTATTTCCCCCTGGTTGACCTCCAGGGAAATCCCCTTGACGACCTTGCGGCCCCTGTAGGATTTCATGATGTTTTCCGCTCTAAGTTTCATGGACATAAGGTCAAAACTAGCAATTTTGCCCGGCAGGCGAAAGCAATTGAGATTTATTTAACCCTTCTCTTCCAGGGCTTCCCAGAATTCATGGGCTCTCCTCAGATGGGGAATTACGATGGTTCCACCTACCAGAGTTGCGATGCCAAGGGTTTCCATTACTTCCTCCCTGCTGGCTCCTGATTCGTATAGTGCCTGCAGGTGGTACTTCACGCAGTCGTCACAGCGGAGGACTGCCGAAGCTACCAGACCTAAGAACTCTTTGGTTTTCTTGTCCAGTACCGCAGGGGCATAGGCGTTGGTATCCAGATTAAAAATGCGCTTGACGAGTTTGTTGTTCTCTGCCAGCAGCTTCTCGTTCATCCGCGAACGATAGGCGTTGAATTCATCAACTTGATTGGGCATTCTTTTTCATTTTTTTAGCTTCCCGTTTCAAAACAACAGAAGAGATATAGATACTTACCTGGTACAATATCAGGACGGGCACGGCAACAATAATCTGGCTGGCCACATCCGGTGGCGTAATGATAGCCGAGAGGACCAGTACCAGCACCAGGGCTATTTTCCGATATTTTTTGAGGATCTCGGGTGTTACCAGCCCTACTTTGGTAAAAAAGTAAATGATTATAGGAAGTTCAAACATAATCCCACAGGCAATAACGGATGCCCTGACGGTAGAGATAAATGAACTGATATCAATCTCGTTTAAAACCTCTTTACTAACCTGATAGGTCCCGAGGAAATTAATCGACAAGGGGGCTACAACATAATAGCCGAATAAGACCCCGATAAAGAAAAGCAGGGAAGCTATCAGGATAAAGCCTCTCGAATTCCTGCGCTCCTTTTCATAGAGGCCGGGGCTGATAAATTTCCACAATTCATACAGCACATAAGGGAAACCAACAATAAAACCGGCCCAGATGGAAGTCCATATGTGCGCAGAAAACTGCCCGGCCATGGTGCGGTTTTGAATGGTAAAAGGAAGGGATTCAGCACAAAAAGCCGATTCGAATCCCAACCAGGTAGCAATCCTGCAGAAGAGACGGTAAGTTGGGAAATCCATTTTCTTAGGTCCGAAAATCACCGTATCGAAAATGAAATCCTTCATCAGAAAGGCGATAATTCCGATAAGCACTATGGCCACGGTGGAACGAATTAAATGCCAGCGAAGCTCCTCCAGGTGATCCAGGAAGGACATTTCATTGGGGTCCTTGGTTTGTTGTGCCATCAGAGAATACCTTCTTTCATGAGATTATGGATATGTACGACGCCTTTGTACCGGTCTCCTTCCACTGCCAGCAATTGAGAAATATCGTTTTGTTGCATTATATCCAGGGCTTTTACAGCAAGGGCATCCAACCCGATTGTTTTGGGGTTGGCACTCATTATATCCTTGGCTACCAATCCACTGATATTGTCATGCTTATTGAGCATTCTCCGAATATCCCCATCGGTAATTATCCCGGCGAGCCTGTCATCGTCCATCACCGCTGTTACCCCAAGCATTTTCTCTGAAATTTCAACTATAGCATCTTTCACGGGGGTATGCAGCCCAACCTGGGGTACCTGGTTCTGGAGAATGATATCGCTGATGCGCAGATAGAGCCTTTTTCCCAGGGTGCCTCCCGGGTGAAAACGCGCAAAATCACTGCTGCTGAACCCTCTTAGCTTCAAGAGGCAAATGGCCAGCGCATCACCCATAACCAACTGGGCAGTAGTACTGGTGGTAGGGGCAAGGTTATTTGGGCAGGCTTCCTTCTCCACAAAGGTATTCAGCACGAAATCGGATTGCTGAGCCAGATAGGATTCGGCGTTTCCGGTCATGCCAATAAGAGCATTGGCACCTTTTTTAAGTAAGGGTACCAGCAGTTTTATCTCCGGGGTATTTCCGCTTTTGGAAATGCAGATTACCACGTCATTCCGCTGTATGGTTCCCAGGTCTCCGTGGATGGCATCAGCCGCATGCATAAAAATGGCCGGGGTACCCGTAGAGTTTAGAGTTGCCACAATTTTTGAGGCAATTATGGCGCTTTTTCCTATCCCGCTGATCACGACCCTGCCTTCCGCTTTCAGAATGCAGTTTACAGCTTCTGAAAATTGGGGGTCAATAAGGCTTGCCAGGTGGTGTATGGCATTGCCCTCAGCGGTAATCGTTTCTCGGGCTATGTCAAGTATCGCTTTGCTGTCCTTCAAGGTTTTGCAAGAATTAACAAAGGTGTTTCAGTTTCCTTAAAATGTGCTTAAAAAGGGACCTACTTCTAAAACTTTGTTTTATATTTAAGAAAACAAAATTACGCAAACTTATTAGAAAGCATCTAATCTATCTGCATTTCAAATTTCGCAATCAAATTACTCGTTTTACAACCTACCAATTTATTTGATCGGTGAAGCCGCCCATAACAGCGGGTGTCGCACATGAATAAAGTATTGAGGCATGACTTTGAATGAAATTGATCTTAAGGCATCACTAAAAAAGTACTTTGGTTTTTCCCAGTTTAAGGGTCTTCAGGAAGACGTTATTGAAAAAATCATTCAGGGAGAAGACACCTTTGTAATAATGCCTACAGGAGGCGGGAAATCGCTGTGTTATCAACTACCAGCGCTTATCAAAGACGGTACGGCTATTGTTGTTTCCCCTTTAATTGCGCTGATGAAGAACCAGGTTGATGCCATCCGCGGGGTATCGGACAGGGCCGGCATTGCACATGTGCTGAACTCATCCCTCTCCAAGGCAGATGTCCGGCAGGTGATGCAGGATATAAAAGATGGAGTGACCAAATTGCTTTATGTAGCTCCCGAGTCCCTTACAAAGGAAGATTATGTCGATTTCCTGAAAGGGGTGGAACTGTCTTTTGTGGCCATTGACGAGGCGCATTGCATATCCGAATGGGGCCACGACTTCAGGCCGGAATACCGCAACCTTCGGAGTATTATCAACCGTCTGGGAGACAACATCCCATTAATTGCCCTTACAGCCACCGCAACGCCCAAAGTACAGGAGGACATCCTTAAGAACCTCGGGATGCCCGATGCTCATGTCTTTAAAGCCTCCTTTAACAGGCCAAACCTGTATTACGAGGTCCGGCCCAAAACCAAGGAGGTGGATGCAGATATCATCCGTTTTGTCAAAAAAAATGCCGGTAAGTCCGGGATTATCTATTGCCTTAGCCGAAAACGAGTGGAAGAACTGGCACAGGTATTACAGGTAAACGGTGTAAGTGCGGTTCCCTATCACGCCGGCTTTGATGCGAAAACCCGTTCCAAATACCAGGATATGTTCCTGATGGAGGAGGTAGACGTGGTAGTAGCCACTATTGCCTTTGGGATGGGGATAGATAAACCGGATGTGCGTTATGTGATCCACCATGATATTCCCAAAAGCATTGAGAGTTATTATCAGGAAACCGGAAGGGCCGGAAGGGATGGGGGAGAAGGCCACTGCCTTGCCTTTTATTCCTACAAGGATATAGAAAAGCTCGAAAAATTTATGGCCGGGAAGCCCGTGGCCGAACAAGAGATCGGGAATGCCCTTTTACAGGAAATAGTGGCGTATGCCGAAACCTCCATTTCCAGGCGAAAGTTTATACTCCATTATTTTGGCGAGGAATTTGACGAGGTAAACGGGGAGGGGGCGAATATGGATGACAACGTCCGCAACCCCAAAGAAAAAGAAGAAGCCAGGGACAACGTCGTCAAACTTATTAAAGCTGTAAAAGAGACCAAGGAAAAATTTAAGGCAAAGGAAATAGTTAAAACTCTTACAGGATCCACAAATGCCCTGATTGCTTCACACAAAACAGAGAAAAAGGAAGTTTTCGGTTCCGGGTCGGACCGGGATAAGGCCTATTGGATGGCATTGATCCGTCAGGTGCTGGTAGCTGGCCTGCTCCACAAGGAAATTGAACAATACGGAATACTGCACCTTACTGAAAAAGGGGAAGCCTTTTTGAAGAATCCGCGGTCCTTTATGATGACCAAGGACCACGTGTATTCGGCTACCGCTGATGCAAGCCCTGTTGGCGGCAACCGATCTGCCGGGGCAGCTTCCGATACTACGCTGCTGAAATTATTAAAAGACCTCAGGAAAAAAGAGGCGCATAAACGGGAAGTCCCACCTTTTGTTATCTTTCAGGACCCATCCCTGGAGGACATGGCTTTAAAATATCCGGTAAACCAGGAAGAATTAATTAATGTGCATGGGGTGGGTGAAGGCAAGGCCAGAAAATACGGAAAACCATTTCTCGATCTGATTGCCACCTATGTATCCGAAAATGACATCACCCGTCCGGATGACCTGGTGGTGAAAAGTACCGGCGCAAATTCAGGCCTAAAATTATATATCATCCAGAATGTGGACCGGAAATTACCCCTGGATGACATCGCTGCGGCTAAAGGACTTGAGATTCCCGAGTTGGTCAAAGAAATGGAACAAATCGTTTTTAGCGGCACCAAGCTGGACCTGGGGTACTGGATAGACGAAATCCTGGATGAAGACCAGCAACATGAAATACACGAGTATTTTCTGGAAGCCGAAACGGACAATATTGAAGCAGCAATGACTGAGTTCGACGGGGAATACGAGGATGACGAACTACGGCTGTACCGGCTTAAATTTATGAGCGAGGTGGCGAATTAAAAAAACCCGGCCTTAGCGCCGGGTTTTTTATACCTTACCGAAATTCAGACGATACCATAGCAATAATTACCCCGAAATAGATGATGGCGAACACCAGCATTACCAGTGATAATCCAAGGCCTACGTAAGAGAGTACCCTGGCTGTTTTTACATTTTCAATCCCGCCGTACAGTTCCGGATTTTCATTAAAGGCAGTTTCTGCTTTTTTTGCGCTCGAAAGCCCTATGATGCTGAAAATAGCCGCAAAAGGCCCGCAACAAACCAGGGCTCCTACTATAGAGATAATTCCCATGGTCATGGCCGTGCTGGCACCGGGTAATGGTTGTTGACTCATCTGTTAGTTTTGTTTTGGATTTAACCGCCCCATTGTTCACTCATTTCCTGTACTTTTTCCATGTAGGCATCCCATCCACCCATTTGCTGGATGTTGTAGATGCTCAGAAGGAAATACAGAATACCTATAACCATTCCGATAATCGCAATGATCTTGGCGGTTTTTAATTGCTTGTAATTCGAATATTTTTCGGGATCCTCAATATAGGTCTTTTCGTCCTTTCTAAGCAGGAAAAAGGCGATGGCTGCAAGCAGTGTACCAGGTAATCCGGCAAAACAACAACACAGGAAGGATAAGATAGCCAGAACCAGCGAAAGGGTAACGTTGGGTAATTTTTGTTGTTCCATTGATGATTATTTAGTGCATTAAATTTAAAACAAAATTTGTCAGTATAAAGATGATGGTGACTGAAGCAAGCCCAATAATGATTTTGGAAGCATTCCGGATTTCTCTGAACTGGTTCAGGAAGAGGAATGAAAATAATAAGATCATCGGAAACAGCCCCGGGTACATTTTAAAAGATGCGACCAGGTCTCCTTTCAATAAAAATAGGACTGCTCTCTGAAACCCGCATCCCGGACATTCCAGGCCAAATAATTGTTTGCTCATACAGGGGAGCATGTACCCTTCAATCCCTAAATATATCCGGCTGATCAGATCGAACATTTCACTTGGTTCACAGTCGGAAAATTACTATTATTTTTGAGCAATGAAAATAAAACAACCTATTTATTTGGGGTTGATGCTGCTGGGTGCTACTTGCCTTATTGCCGGGCCTTCGCTTATACGGAAAGAATTCGGCCTGGCCATCGGCTTTGTATTGCTTATGTTCGGACTGTACGGGATATCGCGCTCACAAGATTCCGGTAAGGCAGAAGATACAGACAAATCAAATGGAAATGAATCCGATTAAAAAAGGAGACCGGGTACAGCTGCTGGATGAAGATCTGGGGGGAAGGGTATTGGAGGTTAGCCCAGACGGGCAAGTCCGCATAGAAACTCCTGAAGGATTTGAGCTGGAACTGCCTGCAAATGAAGTTGTTTTACTCCCGGAGAAGCCAGATCTCCCAACGGGAACCGAGCAGGCTGCATTTCTTGAAAAGACTGCAAAAGACAGGACAGAGAGAAAAAAAAGAAATACCGGGGGCAGCCGAAAATCTATTCCTGTACTGGAGGTGGACCTGCACCTGGAAAAATTACTGCCCCGTGGTAAACAACTCTCAGAATACGAAGCCCTGGATTTTCAACTCGATACCGCAGAGCAGCAACTTGCCTTTGCTATGAGAAAGCGGATTCAGCGGGTAGTCTTTATTCACGGATTGGGGGAGGGGGTCCTGAAGGCCGAATTACATACCCGCCTGAGGCGATATGAAGGCCTCACAATAAAGGAAGCCGATTATCGGAATTATGGGAGTGGCGCAACTGAAGTTTATATTCCACAGCGCTTAATGCACTAATTCTCTGAAGTAATGATTTCCCCGAAATCTTCCAGGGCCAGGTTGGTAAGTCTTTCTCCGGCAGCATTTACAAAAGAGACCCCCTCCAGGCTGATGGTATGTGTAAATTGAGTAGTATCGCTTGGATTTTGTACGGTGCTGATAAGAACATTTCCCTCGGCCGCAGAAATTTCCTCAATCACCACCGGATCGACAGGGGGGACATCATCACAAAAATAACCACTGTCTACGGTACCTGAGAATGCACGGTATCGAAGCTGAGACTGGGATGGAATGGCACTGCTGATGCTGTTTTCGGATGGGCTATTCTGCAGCAGACCGCTCTGCAATTCCAGAATAAGGGCCTCCCGGTCGTTAAGTTTAAAGAAAACCTGGGTGGCAGTAGTAAGGCTTCCGCAAAACTGTATGGAAGCAGCGTTAAAATCCAGGGTTTCAATTTGCAGGTCCCCGCTGGAACAGTTTAGCAGGCTAACGGCAAAAACAAGCAGTATTCCCTTTTTCATAATTTCAAAGATACTGGATTAGGCACCTAATATCCCAAACGTTTTGCTGCAATTTTATTTGAATCTCATTTGAAACGGTTATTTTTGAAAACGCAAAAAAAAGCAGACCATGCATAAAGTATACTTGGACAATGCAGCCACCACTCCACTAAGGGAGGAAGTGATCGAAAGCATGCATCAGGCGCTTTGCGAATGCTACGGCAATCCCTCATCTACCCATGCCTTTGGCAGAACTGCCAAGACCGGAATCGAAAAGGCCCGTAAAAGCATCGCTGCAGAGCTGGGGGCCCAACCCAGCGAAATCATCTTTACCTCCGGAGGTACGGAGGCTGATAATATGATTCTTCGCTCAGCGGTGCGAGACCTGGGTGTTCAAACCCTGATCACCTCAAAAATTGAGCACCATGCGGTCCTGCATACGGCTGAGGCCCTGGTTGTGGAATACGGTATTGCATTGCGGTTTGTTGATTTGGACGATTCGGGAAACCCGAAAATGGAGCATCTGCAAACCCTGCTTACTGCGGATGGTTCAAGTAAATTGGTTAGCCTGATGCATGTCAACAATGAGATCGGCAACATGATCGATTTAATAGAAATCGGTAATCTGTGCCGGCAGTCCGGGGCTTTGTTTCATTCTGATACTGTGCAGTCCATCGGGCATTTCCCCTGGGATGTACAACAGGTACCGGTAGATTTTCTTACAGCTGCGGCCCATAAATTTCACGGCCCTAAAGGGATTGGTTTTGCCTTTATCCGGAAGAATACCGGCTTGAAGCCGCTTATATTGGGAGGCTCCCAGGAAAGGGGGTTTCGTGCGGGCACAGAGTCCTATCACAATGTTATCGGGATGGAAGCGGCCTTCAGGACAGCCTATCAGGACATGGCCAAAGAACGGGACTACGTGAAACAGCTAAAGGAATATTTTATAGAGAAATTGACTTCAAGCCTCCCTGGCGTTACTTTCAATGGCCTGTCTGGGGATCCTGAAAAAAGCACGTACACCCTGGTAAATGTTCGCCTGCCCTTTACCGAAGCACAGGGGCAAATGCTCCTTTTTCATTTGGATCTTAAAGGAATAGCCTGTTCTAAAGGGAGTGCCTGCCAGTCCGGCAGTAATACGGGCTCTCATGTTTTAAACGAAATTCTGGACGAAGAGGCGCTGAAACAACCCTCCATCCGATTCTCGTTTTCACACTACAACACCCGGGAGGAACTGGATTATGTGGTAGAGGTGCTACAGGAATTTGCTGCTGCCTGAATTAGCTTCTGTCCCTGCGGTTCTCTTTGTCGTATGGAAATCTCCTCGCCGCTTTCTTCATCATCTTATCGATCAGGTCATCTGTATTCTTTCCTGATTTCTTGTTGATTTCCTGCTCGTATTTCCAGAGTAGCTTTCCGGAGTCCCCATCGCTTATTTTTATCCCGATTCTGCCGTAATCGGCATCACCCAGGATATAATCCATAAAACTGAAATCTTCAGGAAGGCCTTCCGAAAGCAATACGTTTATGTCTAAATTACCGCTGATAATTCCGTCTACATCCAGGACAGAAGCAAGTTCCCTGATAGTATACCGGTCTATATTGTTATAAGAAATATTTTTTTTGGCCAGAAGGGCATTGGTGTCCTCGCTATTCTGAAAGGCCACTGTAAATTTTTTACGCTTTTTCCCTCTTCCAAAATAGGTCTCCAGGGCGTTTTGCACAGCATAACCTTCCTTTTCCTCCAGCACCTTCAATTCCTTTCCTGAAAGCCCGTTGTCCAGGTCCAGATGTACAAAGAATGGAATAATCGCCAGCGTTCTATGATTCCTGCTTAGCTGGTCAAAGCGGTTGCTTTGAAAGATGTCTTTCTGGGCGCTTAACCCGCATACGGTAAACAGGGCAAACAGAAAAATAAGCTTATTCATGCGTTTCAATTCACTCATTATATTCTCGAAACCAGTACTTCTCTTTATTCGAGATATTTGGCAGTGCAAAAATACGCAAAAAAGTGGCTAGGTTAAAGGGGGGTAATTAGCTGGCTATCTCCGGTAAAAATTTGCTGTGAATTCACTAGAGTTCCCTACATTGTCTGTAACTTCTACCTTTAGTCGGCACTGGCGTTCGTTCAGAATTTGGTCGTCAAAATTATAAGTGATTGTGTTGGTCTTTGGCTCGTATTCCATCAGGATCCATTTGCCGTTGAGGGTAGCACTATAGCTTTCAATACCGCTGAGGTCATCGGAAATCTTCAGGCTGAGGTAACGGTAATTGGTAAGCCATTGATTTTCCTTGAAGTTTTTTGGGGAAATTTTGGGTGGGATTGTATCCTGGGCCAGCACAAAACTGCCCAATTCCCTGCTGCGAATATTAAACGTATTCCCCCGCTTATAGGTTCGCTCGTATTCCAATCTGTTATTTCTGCCCAGCCTGGCAACAAAAAGTCTTCTTCTCTCCTCAGGGGAGTACTTGGAAACCTCATAAGTGATCGTAAAATTTCGGTGTGCCGGAACTGATGGGTTGTGAAGGTACAGGGTATCGCCCGAATGTGAGAGCTGCAGGTAGAAATTCTCATAAAAGGTATCGGCCGGAAAATAGACCCGGGCACTGCCCGCACTAAAACTATGGGGCTTGGAAGCCAATATGAAATTGGACGTTATTGAATCTTTCGAACTGATCAGTACGGCTTGTTTTTTGCCTTCAACCGGAATGCGGACCAGGGTACGATTCCCGGCAACATCGCTTAGCTCAAGCTCCACCTGATAGCTTAAACCCGGCCGAATGGCTATTTCGCCATTGTTTTGAAAAGCTTCGAATAAACTTAATTTATTACCGGCTGCCCGGAAGCATTTTTGAATCCGGTCCCGGTATTTGTAGTAATGGGGGTAATCTATGAGCGTATTGATCAGCCGTGTTTCCCCAAAAGAAAATTTATCGAAATCAATTCGGGTATAGGTTTTTCCATTTACCCTTTGCTCAATACGGAACACGCCATTTTTGTTGGCAGCCATATCCTGGCGGTCAAATGCCACAATTCCGAACCCTATGTTGCCGTCTGCATATACAGTGTCTGCCAGGTAACTGCCATCAGCCTGCCGTTTAAGCGGGATCTCAATTTTTTCCGCGCTTTGATTCACCTGTGATTTTTCGGATAATGGATATACGTATACTTTTTCCAATACGGGATTGGTGGCATCCCTTACCTCAAAGTTGTAGAGCAATGGGTTGGTAGGCTTCTCGTCCAGGCTGCTGCGTACCTCAAAATGCAGGTGTGGCCCGGAAGACCCTCCTGTGTTACCGCTATAGGCAATCACACTCCCCTTGGCCACTTTTAAGGTGCCGTATTCAGGGAAGGCTTCTACCTCATACGATTGTTTGGAATATTGCAGCTTTTTTACATATTCATCAATTTCAGGACTGAATTTCTGCAAATGGGCGTATACGGAGGTATAGCCGTTTGGATGTGAAATATATAAAGCTTTTCCGTACCCCCAATGGCTGACCTTGACCCTGCTCACGGTGCCTTCAGCGATGGCGTATACGGGCAGTCCCTGACGCTGCTGGGTTTTGATGTCTATTCCGGAATGAAAATGGTTAGACCGCAATTCCCCGAAGGTTCCTGCGAGAATCAGGGGGATGTCCAGGGGAGGGGCAAAATCGCTATCAGGGCCCGCATATTGGGCATTCATACCCAATGCTGAGAGCATCATCAAACAGCATAAAATTCTTTTCATAGACGGCTAGTTAATGCGAAATTAAACATTCAGGATGCAATTCTGAAACACAAAAGCTTCAATTTCCGCTGGGATTACTGCTTCATCCCTGTTATACCGGGCCACCGGGGACCATAATTGCTTTATTAACGAAAAACTATTGCGAAGTCGGCCGGGGAATCTTAACTTTGTGTAAATACATTGAAGGAAGCCAATGAGTGAATTGGTCGAAATTGTAGACTCATTAGAAAATAAGATCAGTAAACTGTTGCATAAACTGGAATTGACCCAGCGCAGCAGGGAAGACCTGAAGAAGGAACTCGATCAGCTTAATAAAGCCTATGAGGACGCCCAAAGAACTGCAGCTGAATGGGAGGAGAAATACAATTCCCTGAAAATGGCTAATTCAATGTTGGGCAGTGAAACGAATAAAACAGAAGCCAAGCTCAAAATAAACGCATTAATCAGAGAACTAGATCATTGTATCGTACAATTATCTGAGTAATGCAAACGTTCAAATATGCAGGAGAAGCTAAAAATAAAGCTTTCAATAGCTGACAGGGTGTACCCGCTAACCATTGATCCCGCTCAGGAAGAGGGGCTCAGAAAGGCAGCAAAGAACATCGAACAGCTTGCCAAAAAGTTTGAACAGAACTATGCCGTTCGCGATAAACAGGATGTACTGGCCATGTGTGCCTTACAGTTTGCATCCAAATTGGAGCAGGGGGGTATAGAACAAAAAGAAGACACACAGGAAGTAACCGAGCGTTTAAAATCGCTCGATGCATTGGTGGCTTCTAAAATGAGCATGCACTAAGTTCTTTTACATAGCAAAAACAATACTGCCCACATTGGTATTTATTTTTGACAAACTCAACATTATTTTAATTAAAAAGGGTGAGTTTAAGTTGTAAAAGCAGGCCTTCCAGAAAGGATCCTTGAGCAATTTGTTAGCCCTAAACCTGTTTTTTGGAGTTTGTACAAAACTTCACCAATGTGGGTTTTTTTTTGAATTTTCTACCTGAAATAGGGGCAAAAAACCCTTGCTATGCATGAACTCGTATTCATTGCCTGAACAGGCAAACTAAAAAGAACTACAAATGGACACTACAACGGGAATCATCGCTTTGGTCATAGGCCTGGGGATAGGTTTTATTATAGCCAAAATCCTGGAAAAAGGGAAAGCCTCCAAAACCATTGATGCAGCCAAAAAAGAGGCTGCTTCCATTGTGAAAGGGGCTAATGCTGAGGCTGAGAATATCAAAAAGGACAAAATATTTCAGGCAAAGGAAAAGTTTCTTGAACTAAAGGCCGAGCACGAAAAGGTCATTATCAACAAGGATAAAAAAATTGCCGAAGCGGAAAAACGCACCCGTGATAAAGAATCGCAGGTTAGCAGTGAATTGGCACGGACCAAAAAAATAAATGAGCAGCTGGAGTCTAAGGCCAGGGAACTGGACAAGAAAAGGGAATTCTTTGAACGGAAACAAGGGGAACTGGAGAAATTGCACAACAGCCAGGTGCAACAACTGGAAGTCATCTCGGGCCTCTCTGCAGAGGATGCCAAGACTCAGCTTTTAGAATCGCTTAAGGAAACGGCCAAAACGGATGCCATGGCCTTTTTGCAGACAACTATTGAAGAGGCCAAAATGACGGCTGAGCAAGAGGCAAAGAAAATAATCGTTAATACCATTCAGCGAATCGGGACTGAGGAAGCTGTTGAAAACTGCGTTTCGGTTTTTAACCTGGAATCAGATGATGTTAAGGGCCGTATCATCGGACGGGAAGGTCGGAATATCCGGGCGCTGGAAGCAGCAACCGGAGTTGAGATTATTGTTGATGACACCCCGGAAGCCATCATCCTTTCCTGCTTTGATTCGGTACGCCGGGAAGTAGCCCGTTTATCCCTTCACAAATTGGTCACGGATGGGCGAATTCACCCGGCCAGGATTGAAGAAGTAGTACGGAAAACGGAAAAACAAATAGAACAGGAGATCGTAGAGGTTGGGAAACGGACCGTTATTGACCTGGGGATACACGGATTGCATCCCGAACTGATCCGGGTGGTCGGGCGCATGAAGTACCGCTCTTCCTACGGGCAAAACCTCCTGCAACATTCCAGGGAGGTAGCTAAACTCTGTGGGGTTATGGCTTCAGAATTGGGGCTGAACCCGAAATTGGCCAAACGGGCCGGTTTGCTTCACGATATTGGAAAGGTGCCCAATACGGAGGCCGAAATGGAGACCCCACACGCAATACTAGGAATGCAATGGGCTGAGAAATACGGAGAGAAATCGGAAGTATGCAACGCAATCGGGGCCCATCATGACGAAGTTGAAATGACTACCCTCATTTCGCCGGTAGTTCAGGTTTGTGATGCCATCAGCGGAGCCAGGCCAGGAGCCAGAAGGCAGGTACTGGATTCCTATATACAGCGATTAAAGGATCTTGAAGAAATCGCTTTTGGTTTTGGAGGGGTTCAAAAGGCCTATGCCATACAGGCCGGAAGGGAACTACGCGTAATAGTAGAAAGCGAGAAGGTAAGCGATGAAAAGGCTGCCCAGTTGTCTTTTGAAATTTCTCAGAAAATACAAACTGATATGACTTATCCCGGGCAGGTAAAGGTTACCGTTATTCGGGAAACCCGTTCGGTTAACGTGGCAAAGTAGTATTTTTTCTGGTGTCTGAGTCCTGAATAGTTTCATTGCTGTTCCAGTTCAAACTGATAGACAGCCCTGCCCAATGCCGCCAGAAAAGGCAGCCCAGTTTCGTCATACTCGTATTGGTCATCATTAAAAATGCCGTTGGAATTCACCAAAATGGTGGCAGTGAGCATAAATTCTACCCCATTTTCTTTGTCAGTGATATAGGCGCAATCCGTTAATGTGCCATAGGCAAACCCCACTTTGTTGTAAATAGAGATATGATCGGGGATACGATCTTCCGTATCTCCATAGATAAAAAATTTACAGTAACCGTCCTGGTACATTACAGGATCATAACCCGCCTTTCGAGGGATGATCTTCATACTGTTTAAAAGGAATTCGCGTTGATCCGGATTGAGACGGAACCTTTCATTTTCTGAAAAGGTCTCCGGGAAGACCACTCTTTTCATCAGCCCGGATAATGCAGCAACCGGCAGGTAGTTTTTCAGCCCGAAATCAAAGGGTGCCATATAAAGGAAATCATCCCTGTAATAGCCCCGGCCTTTTAAAACCGCGGAAATTTCCAGGGGAACAGGCGGATGGTTCACAATTGGTTTGGACTGTACTGTGGTGCTGTCATTCAGATACACTATCAGGGGGCGCGTACTCACATCATCGCTATGGAATCCCAACCTGTGCGAGATCCTGGCAGGTTCCACCCCCAGGCTCCCCAGGCGCTCATTGATGGCATCCTGCCCCAAAAATTCCAGCAGTCTGTTGTTCGCGTGATTATCGCTTACGGCGAAGACCTTGACAATATCTTCTGCAAAACTGTTTTCCACACTGTCGCCCTCGATATAATAGCGGGTATCCCGATTCAGGCTATCCAGGGTGCCTAGTTTTTCTAGTGCCAGTACTGCGATAGGAAATTTAACAGTGGAGGCAGGATAAAAATACACCTCAGAATCAACTCTGAAATCGTAATCTTTAAAACGGACAGCCCCGCCTTCCCTCAGTATGCGGGTATAGCGAATCTGGACTTCGTACAGGCCTGGATCTTTCATGACCTTACGGATGGCAGGATCCCTTGAATTCAGGATTTCCTTAAGCGGGTCCTTTTCGCGGCTCGCAGAGAGGCAACCAAGGAGGCTGCAGCTTATCAAAAGCAGGAAAAGGGATTTAATAAGGCTCATAATCCGGCAATGTGTTGCATCCATATTTTTTATTTACACATACTCGCCACGATGTGGTTTAAGCGAATCCCGTATTTCGGCCAGTTCGGTTTCCAATATTACCATATAGGCCATGCTGTGAATAGCACTCACGTCTTTAGATCCAATTTCCAATGGGCCTGGTTGCAGCGGATATTCCCTTAAGTGATTGCAGTAGTGCCTGGCCGTTTGGGAAGCAGCAGGTCCCCTGAAATCCCAAATAACCTTTATTCTTTTTTGCATATTCAATGGCTTAAAGACCTGCAACAGACTGGCCGGATTCTGCAAAGTTTTTAAAATCCTTCAGATAGGCCATAGATTGTTTTTTAAATGCCCCAGGCATTAGCAGTGCCATGAGTTTCATTGCAAATCCTGAAAAGGTGAATTCGGTTTCAGACACCCATTTACAGCTGTTTTTATCGAGCTCAACAAAGTAGTTTTTCTGGAGGTTATGTACCCCTTTGGCGTCATAAGTTACATGGAATTCCTCGGGCAAATCTTTTTTGATGATCGTCTCTATCATGGTGATTTTTCGCTTTCCCATCTGATATTCCAATTCCATCTGGGAGCCTTCTGCTCCAGGCGGACCTGATGTATGCTCATAGCGCAGAAGCCCTTTTTGCCAGTGTTTCATATTCTCTGGATTGTCCAGAATTTCCAGCATACGTTCCCTGGAGAGCTGGATTGTAATTTCGCAGCTGTACTTCATAAGGCGTCTGTTTACTCTTCAAGTTACTAAAAAATTGGGATAGGATGCCTGATAAAAATGTGTTAATCCATCCGAACTTTACTTGTTCCCCGTGGGGTATTTATTATTTTTGCCGGATGCGCCTTGTAAAAATCGGAACGCTGAAATTCTTACTGGTGGGTACTTGCTTGCTGGCCGGGCTGCTCTGTATTTCATGCGATTCCTTCGGGAAGAAGGAGCCTGAAAGGGAGGTTGTAGCCAGGGTAGGTGAAGAATATCTGTATTTGGACGATATTTCTGATTTATTTGCAGATAATCTCAGCGCAGAAGACAGCATCGCGCTGGCCTCCAACCTGATTACCAAATGGGCCACCCAGCGCCTGTTACTCTCCAGGGCCAAATTCAACCTTTCCGAGGATAAAATAGCAGAATTTGAATCCCTGATTTCGGATTATCGAGCAGATCTGTATACCCGCGCCTACAAAGAAGCCCTGGTAGCACAGTCAGAAGATACACTCATACTGGACAGTGAACTCAGTGAATTCTACGAAAAAGAAAGGGTTAATTTTCGGCTGCAGGAAAAAATTGTGCAGTTGCGATTTATAGAGCTGCCCTTGCAATTTTTGAACCGTGAGGAGGTTACTGAAAGGTTGCGGCGTTTTAACGAAAACGATCTGCGCTTTCTGGACTCGGTAGGGGTACAATTCCGTAAACTGCACTTTAACGATTCACTTTGGGTCCCTGTTTCGAGAATTCTGGATGAAATCCCACCGCTGACGGCAGAGAATGAGAGCGATAACTTAAAAAAATCACAATTTATAGAGCTGGAGGATGGTTCAGGGGTATATTTGATTAAGGTGACAGACGTACTCGGGGTCAATGAGATTGCCCCGCTTTCTTATATAGAACCCAGGCTTCGGCAGGTTTTGCTGAACAGAAGAAAGATGAAGTATCTTCGCGAGCTGGAATCAGATCTGATCAATGAAGCGATACGAAGGAATGAATTTGAAATTTATGACAATGCACAAGAAAATACTATTACAAATTAGCCTTTTTGTCCTGACAGCAGGTCTTAGCGCACAGGTACAGGACACGGTTCCTCAGACAGAAGAAACCCCTGTTGAAACTCCTGTTTCGCCAGATGATCTGGCAGACAGCAAACCGGCCAGTGCCACTCAGCGCATTAAACTGGATGGGATTGCATCAGTGGTTGGCGATTATGTGATTCTTGAATCAGATGTGGAAAAAACCCTCATTGATTTGAGAAACCAGGGGGCCACAGCCCAGGACATTGATCGTTGCGGTTTACTGGGGAAGCTTATGGAAGACCGGCTTTACGCCCATCAGGCCGTTCAGGACAGTATCCTGGTTTCGGATGATGAGGTGAACAGTTCCAGTGATCAGTACCTTCAGGAATTTGTGCAACGTCTCGGATCGATGGAAAAAGTACTTGCATTCTACAAAAAGGAATCGGTAGAAGACCTGAGGGATGAGCTTTACAAAATCAATAAGCTGCAAATGCTTTCTCAGCGGATGCAGCAGGAAGTGGTGGGGGAGATTCAGGTAACCCCTGAAGAGGTCCGGCAGTTTTTTAATAGCATTCCGGAAGATCAGCGGCCCGTTTTTGGCGCAGAACTGGAAATTGCTCAAATAGTTAAAAGGCCTGTGATCCCTGAAGAGGAGAAACAAAAGGTAATAGACCAGCTCAATGAAATCAAGGCAGATGTAGAGGATAATGATGCCAATTTCAGGGTTAAGGCCATACTGTATTCTCAGGATCCGGGCTCAAAATCACGGGGAGGGTTTTACAGCATGACCCGTAAAACCAACTTTGTGAAGGAGTTTAAGGATGTGGCTTTCAGTTTGCAGGAGGGGGAGATTTCCGAGCCCTTTGAAACTGATTTTGGCTACCATATCATCTACATTGAAAAAATTAGGGGGCAGGAGCTGGATTTACGGCACATCCTTATCCAGCCGGAGGTTCCGCAGGAAGCCATGGACAATGCGCGAAAGGAACTGGATACTATCCGCAAGCAGGTGATGGACGGGAAGTACACTTTCGCAGAAGCAGCCCGTAACTTCTCGGATGAGAAGGAGACTAAATTCGACGGCGGTGTTTTGCGAAACCCCAGTGATTATGGATCCCGTTTTGAACTCACCAAAATGGATCCCACCCTTTATAACCAGGTCAGAAACCTGAAGGATAATGAAATATCCAACCCCATACTGGAAGAAGATCCGAGGGGTGGCCCGGCCAGTTATAAAATCCTGATGGTGACAAACCGCTATGATGAACATGAGGCTGACTTTGCAAGGGATTACCTGAAAATCCAGGAACTGGCATTGCGGGATAAACAGTTTAAGGCCATCAGGGAATGGATGAAAACGCATATCGAAGAAACCTATATAAGCGTTAATGGGGCGTTCCGCGACTGTAATTTCGCCAATAACTGGTTAAAAAAATAGGATGTCGGACGTTCAGGCTGTAGAGAAGTTAGTTGCCAGGCACCAGGCCCTAAAAAAAGAGATTGCAAAAGTAATTGTAGGCCAGGATGCCGTAATCGATCAGATACTCTGGTCTATATACACCGGTGGGCATTCTCTGCTGATCGGGGTACCCGGATTGGCAAAAACGCTGATGGTCAATACAATTGCGCAAACCCTGGGCCTGGATTTTAAACGCATACAGTTTACTCCGGACCTGATGCCCAGTGATATCCTGGGAAGTGAAGTACTCGACCAGAATCGCAATTTCGTATTTATTAAAGGTCCTGTATTCGCCAATATTGTGCTGGCAGATGAAATCAATAGGACCCCTCCCAAAACACAGGCGGCCCTTTTGGAAGCTATGCAGGAAAGGGCGGTTACCATTACCGGGAAGCAGTATAAGCTGAAGGCGCCTTATTTTGTGCTGGCTACTCAGAATCCGATTGAGCAGGAAGGTACTTATCCTCTTCCGGAAGCGCAATTAGACCGTTTTATGTTTGCTATTGAACTTACATATCCCAGTGTGGAAGAGGAGATCGATGTTGTCAAAAAAACCACGGACGATCGGAAAACGGAGCTCAAAACCCTTTTCAGTGCGGAAGAAATACTGGAAGTACAACACCTTATCCGTCGTATTCCCGTTCCGGATAATGTTGTACGCTATGCTGTTGAACTGGTACATAAAACGCGACCCGGGGAGGCCGGTGCCATAGATTTGGTAAACCAGTACCTGGATTGGGGTGCCGGTCCAAGAGCCTCACAAAACCTGATCCTGGCAGCAAAGGCCCACGCGGCCGTAGACGGAAGGTTTTCTCCGGATATTGCTGATGTGCAGGCTGTTGCTATGGGAATATTGCGACACAGGATCCTCAGAAATTACAAGGCTGAAGCCGAGGGCATATCTGATGAGGATATTATATCAAAGTTACTTTGAAAAGGGGAGGGTAACGCTCTTGCACCCGTTCAGACCTGATCATCTTTCACAATTCATCTTTCAGTACACCAAACATTCGCAAAAGGCGTATATTGAGTGCTGTAATTATTTTAATTCCCTCTGCTTTTTAGTATTTTTGGGCAACAATTTTAATAGATAAACCTTATAAACAATGGCATTCGATATAGACATGATCAAAAAGGTCTACGCTTCCATGCCGGAGCGGGTAGATAAAGCCCGGGAGCTGGTAGGCAGACCTCTGACCCTTTCCGAGAAAATTCTCTATTCCCACCTTTGGGATGGCAACCCTGATAAGGTTTTTCGAAGGGGTAAGGATTATGTTGATTTCGCACCTGACCGGGTAGCTTGCCAGGATGCCACAGCACAAATGGCTCTGTTGCAGTTTATGCATGCAGGGAAACCCAAAGTGGCTGTTCCAACTACGGTACATTGTGATCACCTGATACAGGCCAAGGTTGGCGCAGATGCCGATCTGAAAAGGGCCAATCAAACCAGCAATGAGGTCTTTGACTTCCTGGAATCTGTTTCCAATAAATACGGAATAGGGTTCTGGAGCCCCGGGGCCGGGATTATTCACCAGGTAGTACTGGAGAACTATGCTTTCCCTGGTGGAATGATGATCGGAACCGATTCGCATACCGTAAATGCCGGTGGTCTTGGGATGGTAGCTATAGGTGTTGGGGGTGCCGATGCCGTTGATGTAATGGCTGGAATGGCCTGGGAACTCAAGTTTCCAAAGCTTATCGGGGTAAAGCTCAAAGGGAGTTTGTCTGGCTGGACCGCACCAAAAGACGTAATCCTGAAGGTTGCTGAAATACTTACTGTAAAAGGGGGTACAGGGGCGATTATAGAGTATTTCGGACCTGGGGCAATCTCCATGTCCTGTACCGGGAAGGGCACTATCTGCAATATGGGTGCAGAGGTCGGCGCCACTACCTCGACCTTTGGTTATGACGCTTCTATGGATCGTTACCTTCGGGCTACCGACCGTTCGGACGTTGCAGATGCGGCCAATAAGGTAGCGGAGTATTTGACAGCTGATCCGGAAGTATACGACAACCCTGATTCCTATTTCGATCAGGTAATCGAAATTGATCTTTCAACGCTGGAACCCCATTTAAACGGTCCTTTCACACCAGACCTGGCGACCCCTATTTCCAAAATGAAAGAGGCTGCCCGTAAAAATGACTGGCCTTTAAAAGTGGAATACGGCCTGATCGGATCCTGTACCAATTCCAGCTATGAAGACATTTCGCGAGCCGCATCTCTGGCTCAGCAGGTCTCGGATAAGAAACTAAAGACTAAATCGAACTTTACCATAACCCCGGGATCTGAACAGGTGCGTTTTACCATAGAACGGGATGGCTTTATCGATACCTTCAACAATATTGGGGCAACCGTTTTTGCAAATGCATGCGGCCCGTGTATCGGGATGTGGGATCGCTATGGAGATAAAGCTTCAGATGGTCCGCGAAATACGATTGTTCATTCCTTTAACCGCAATTTTGCCAAACGCGCAGACGGGAACCCGAACACGCTAGCTTTTGTGGGGTCTCCTGAACTGGTAACCGCTATAGCGATAGCCGGAAGGCTGGATTTCAACCCGATTACAGATACCCTGATCAATGAGGAAGGAGAAGAAGTCCGATTGGATGAGCCCAGGGGCTATGAATTGCCTCCGGAGGGCTTTGCGGTTGAGGATTCAGGCTATGTCGCCCCCAAAGAAGATGGCAACAGCGTGGAGGTAAAGGTCGCCAAGGATTCAGAGCGCCTGCAATTACTGGATCCCTTCGAGCCCATTTCAAATGAAAGCCTGCAGGGTATGAAGTTGCTGATCAAAGCCTTCGGGAAATGTACCACAGACCATATATCCATGGCAGGGCCCTGGTTACGCTTCAGGGGACACCTGGATAATATTGCAAACAACACCCTTATTGGAGCCGTAAACGCATTCAACAAGAAAACCAATTTTGTAAAGAACCAGCTAAGCGGTGAATACGGTGGCGTACCCGATACGCAACGTGTTTATAAAGCCCGGGGTATAAAAACCATTGTAGTTGGAGACCACAATTACGGTGAGGGTTCCTCGAGGGAACACGCAGCCATGCAACCACGGCACCTTGGGGTTGCAGCGGTACTGGTTAAATCTTTTGCCCGTATCCATGAAACCAACCTCAAAAAGCAGGGGATGCTGGCGCTTACCTTTGCCAACGAATCGGATTACGACCTGATACAGGAGGATGACACCTTCAATTTTACGGATATAGCGGATTTCCAAGCCGATAAGCCCCTTACAATAGAGGTAGTTCACGACGATGGAAGTAAAGATTACATAAAAGCAAACCACACCTATAATGCCACACAGATCGGGTGGTTTCGGGAAGGTTCCGCACTGAATGTGATTAAAAAAGAAAACGCTTCCTAAGTGAGGGCCAACTACCTGGAAAATACCAGATGAAAATACGCAAGAAGACGGTTATCAACATTGCGATCATCCTGTTTGTGTTGTCATTTTTTGTGACACCACTGGGGCACCATTCCAAGATTTGGCTGATGCAGCTTTTCGCATTCAGCCCGGAAGTGACAGAAGAGGCGGAACGCGAACAGATTACTGACTACGACTGGACACTGAAGGACGCCAACTGGAATTTTTTTAATTTCGAGCGCTCTGAGGGAAAGGTGGTGTTTATCAACTTCTGGGCTTCCTGGAGACTTCCCAGTCTTCCCGAGCTTAAAGGGATACAGAAGCTTTACGATACCTACGGAGACCAGGTAGATTTTTATATCATAACCGATGAAGAACGGGAACCGGTTGAAACCTTTATGGAAGAATACGGGTTTACCTTTCCGGTTACTTACCTGATTATTGGCAATCGCAGTCCCGTGGATACCTCAGACCCACCCCGGTCGTATGTGATAGACCAGGAGGGCTACGTTGTGGTAAACCAGCAGGGCATTGCCGACTGGAATTCTGCAAGGGTTCACGAATTACTGGACGTCTTACTGGGGAAGTAATTCGGATCAGAAACAGCTTTTGTATATGGGTTCAGTAAGCACAATCAGCTTTTTTCGTTTTAAGGGGGCAGGAAGTAAATTCTGGGCTTTGAGGCAGATGCAGTTCGCCAAACCCTTTCTGAATAAGGTGAACGGCCTGCTGTTTTATAAATTGCTGGGTACCGGAAAACAGGGGTTCAGCACCTCTCCTGACTGGGAGGTTTTTTCCCTATTACAACATTGGGAGAGCCTCGGGGATGCCGAAAACTTCTTTGGGCAGCACCAGTGGTTGCAAAAATACAGGAACCGCTCTGTTGAAAACTGGACCCTTTTTATGCGCCCGCTTCGCTCGAAAGGCCTGTGGAATGGCCAGAACCCTTTTGAAGCCAAAACCTCCGAAGCCAATTCGATTCCTTTGCTGGCGGTAATCACCCGTGCCACTATCAAACGGCAATATTTATGGAAGTTCTGGAATTCGGTTCCCGCTTCCCGCGAATCCCTGGAACAACGGGAGGGCCTTTTGTATACCAAGGGTATTGGAGAAACCCCCTTTATTCATATGGCCACTTTCAGTCTTTGGAAAGATATGCAGAGCATGATGGATTTCGCGTATTCTGCTGACGGACATCAGCGGGCTATCAGGCGTACCCGTGAACTGGGCTGGTACAGCGAAGAACTTTTTGCCAGGTTCCAGCCTTTCAAAATGTTGGGGAACTGGTCTGATTGTAAGGGAATGGAGCTGCTTAGGCAAGAATTCAGTACCGAAAAAACATAGCGATAAAAAAAACAAGCTGAGCCAAAAGCAATTGTGCCGAAAAACGCGTGTTTCCAAGCTGTTCAGTCTTCTGAAAGATAGCCTGTAACAAAAATGCCAGCAGGAACCAGCAGGCGTAATTCCATAACGGGGCGACCCCCCCTTTAAATTCCCAATAGTCGAAGTGTGGCGCTGCCGCCTCCATAAAAAAATCCAGCAGGAGCATCAGCAAGGCTCCCGCCAGCATTTGCAGTTTCCTGTTCTGAAGCCAGCGACGGCTGAGGCTTCCCGTTATAAAGGTCAGCAATGCCCAGTTGAGGCCAATCAGCAGAGGTACTTCAAAAATTTTGGGGCCGAGGTTTTCCCCATAGGCATAAGCTCCAAAAAGCCATCCGGTGTGTACACCAACCCATTCGGCTGCAATGCCCAGGAAGCCGCAAAGCAGGAATAGCAACCAGGCTTTCCTTCCTGAAAGCGGATAGATCCAGATAAAGAGCAAACCGCTTAGAAAGAGGTTCAGAGGGGTTTTGGAAATAAACCAGTCTTCGTATCCCAGATAAATTCCAATTAGCCCGCTTAGGTGAAAGAGCCAGACCAGAAATACCCCTATTGTGGTCCTGTAGGTTGCTAAAAGGGCTCTCAGTTCTGTCATTTCGCAGTTGGAATCGTTTCACTTACAATCTTAGCCGAATACAGACAAAGCGGGATGCCCCCACCCGGGTGCACAGATCCGCCCGTGAAGTATAGGTTGGCAAGCCTGGAACTGAAATTGGGATGTCTGAGAAAGGCTGCAAAACGGTTGTTGCTGGCGGCACCATACAGCGCACCCCTGTAAGAACTCGTTTTCTCCGCAATCCCTATGGGGGTGAGCAGTTCTTCTACCTCGATCAATTTTTCGATATCTGTGTTGAGTATTCTGTTGATTTTTGCAATGATATTGCTGCGACATTCGCTGATAAGGGAATCCCAGTCCTGGCCGTAATCGCCTGGTGCATTGACCATTACAAACCAGTTTTCACATCCTTCAGGAGCATCTTCCGGGCTTTCCTTGCTGGTAATATTCAGGTAAACCGTAGGGTCCTCAAACAGGCTTTTTTCATTAAAGATACAGTTGAATTCGGCCTGATAATCTGAACTAAACAGAATGTTGTGCAGATCGAGCTGCGGAAAGGATTTCCGGATTCCCCAATAGAAGATCAATGCGGAGCTGGAACGCTCTTGTTTCAGGGTTTTTTCAGGGGCTTTTTCTCCCGGCAGCAATTTTCTATAGGTAGGGTAAATATCCATATTGGAAACAACCAGGTCAAAGTGGTAATTTCCCTTGGAGGTTTGAATTCCACAGGCAGAACCGCCGCTGGTAAGAATCTGTTCAACCCCTTGCTGAAAATGAAAGCGGACCCCTTCTGCCTTTGCCAGCTCGAAAAGGCTCCTGGTAATTTCATGCATTCCACCCCTTGGATAATAGGTGCCCAGCTGCATCTCAAGATGCGGGATCATAGACATAATCCCGGGGGTCTGGTAGGGGTTGGATCCATTATAGGTTGCATAGCGGTTGAACAATTGCACCAGCTTCTCATTTTTAAAAGCCTGGTTGTTTTCCCGGTCCAGGCTATTAAATATCCCCAGGCCAGCCATGGCTGTGGCAGCCCGAAAGGTTTGCGTATTCAGGTAAGTCCGGATTTTATGCAGGGATTTTTCAAGGAATAAAGGGGCTGTTAGTTCATACTTTCGTCGGTTGCGATCCAGATATCCCCTCAATGCTTCCCCTGGCTCACCAAAAACGTCTGATGCTTCAGTAATAAAAGCTTCTGGCTCTGCCGGGGCCTCAAACCTTGTTCCGTCTTCCCAGAAATAATGGCAAAGGACCTTTTTGCGGTGATAGCTGAAATAGTTTTTTGGATCTTTCCCGAAAAGCTCGAAGAGCTCATCCACCAATTGCGGCATGGTAAAAAGGGACGGTCCCAGATCAAAGCGGTACCCCTTATATCGCTCGGCGTGTAATTTCCCGCCCGGATAGGAATTCTGTTCAAAAACACTGACTTCATATCCCTTGGCCCTGAGACGGATAGCCGTAGCAAGCCCTCCGATACCGGCACCTACAATGCACGCTTTGGCCATGCCTGATTATTTCTTAAAATATTTGAAGGGAACAAAGAGCATCCCGAAGCATTCACCCTCTTCTTTTCCAAGGTGTTTATGGTGGATTTTGTGCGCCCTACGCACACCTCTGGCGTACCAGTTGTTGGCATTTCGGAACAGTTTAAAACGCTGATGTATAAAAATGTCATGAACCAGGAAATAGGCAATTCCGTAGGCCAGGATTCCCAGGCCAATGGGGTAGCCCTGCCAGAAGGAAGTTTCAGAGGCAATCATTATAAAGGACATACTCACGATTGCGTAGAAAATAAAAAAGGCATCGTTGCGCTCAAACCATGAATCGTGATCTTTGCGGTGGTGGTCTTTGTGCAGGCTCCACAAAAAGCCATGCATGATATATTTATGGGTAAACCACGCCATAAATTCCATAACACAGAAGGCTAACAAAAAAATTCCAATCCAGTAAATCACTTGCATTTTATACCAAATTTAGTCGATAGCGAACATAAGAGCGGGCCAGTAACCCAACTTTTTGATAATTCGGTACTCTCACCCGGGCATTTTTTATTTCTACGGAAGGCAGTCTTTGCAATTTGTGCAGTAGTTTCGAATAGTAACGATAGGCCATATAGACCCCGAACTTGGATTCCCCCGGCAATTTCAGGATTCCCTGATACCCTTTACGGAAATCTGCTTCAATCTCCTCCACTATGCTCGCTTTGGAGACCTCGTCCAGTTCCAGCAGGTTCGTATTCGGAAAATAGGAGCGGTCCAGCCCATCGTAATCTGCTTTAAGGTCTCTGAGGAAATTAACCTTCTGGAATGCCGATCCCAATGCCATGGCTTCCTCCCGGAGTTCCTCATAACGGGCTTTGTCCCCTTTTACAAATACGCAAAGGCACATCAGGCCTACAACATCTGCAGAACCATAGATATATTCCTTGTACTCTTCCTCCGTTCGATAGACTTTTTTGTGCAGGTCCATGCGCATGCTTTTCATAAAAGCATCTACCAGGTGGTGTGGGATATTGTATTTGTGATAGGTTTCCTGAAAGGCATTCAAAATAGGATTCAGGCTTATTCCTTGCTCCAGAGCCCGTTCCAGGTCTTCTTCAAAGCGATCGAACAGCTCTTTTTTATCGTAATCGTGGAAGGAATCCACAATTTCGTCAGCAAAGCGCACAAACCCGTAAATATTGTAGATTTCCTGCCGGATGCTCCTGGCCAGCATTTTGGTCGCCAGGGAAAAGGAAGTGCTGTAACGCCGGGTAACCAGCTTACTGCATCCGTGGGAAACCGTATCGAATAAAGATTTCATGCCCTTTTGCTAATCGTTTTGTTGTATTATTAGTTCAGAGACCAACTTACCTGATATCAGGGAAGGTGGGACTCCTGGCCCCGGAACGGTTAACTGCCCCGTAAAATAGAGGTCCTTTACTTTTTTACTTTCCAGCCCGGGCCTTAAAAACGCTGTTTGCCTGAGGGTATTGGCCATTCCATAGGCATTTCCCTTATAGGAGTTATAACGTTCAACAAAATCCTTCACACAGAAAGCTTCCTTAAATATAATATTATTTCTCACTTTCTGGCCGGTCCGCAATTCAAATCGATCCATTATAATATCAAAATACTTTTCCCGGAGCTCGGTGCTGTCTTCCAAACCCGGCGCCAGTGGCATCAGGAAAAAACCGGTTTCCTTACCCCCGGGGGCCATTTCTGCGTCAGTAACAGACGGGAAATTGGCATAAAAGAGAGGATCTTTAGGCCATTCCGGCTGGTCGTATATGGCTACCGCGTGTTGTTCGAAATCTGTATCGAAGAATAAATTGTGATGCCGGATATTTTTTAGCTTTTTATCAAAGCCGATGTAAAAGAGGAGGGAAGAAGGGGCAAAGGTCCTGTTTTCCCAATACGATTCGGAATATTGTCGGAAATCATCAGGCAGCAGGCTCTCGGTATGATGGTAGTCTGCCCCACTGATTATAAGGTCGGCATGTACCGAATTGCCGTTAATCTGCAAGCCACAAGCCTTGCTTTTATCCAGCCTGATTTCCGAAACTTCGGCATTGGTATGAAAAGTAACCCCCAGGGAGCTACCCAAAGCTTCCATAGCTTCTACTATTTTATACATTCCTCCTCTTGGATGCCAGGTACCCAGGCCGAAATCTGCATAATTCATAAAACTGTAAAAGGAAGGGGTATTGGATGGCTTGGCTCCCAGGAATAGGACCGGGAATTCCAGAATGGAGATAAGTTTAGGGTTTTTGAATTGCTTGCGAACATCCCGGCTGATAGTACTGAAAAATTGTCCTACGCGGGCCATTGTTTCTAAAGAAACCAGCTCCAGTGGCGATTTCCCCGGTTTGTAAACCATTTTGTTTATGGCAATGTCATAGTTTTCGGCCGCTTTGGAAATAAATTTGCGAAGCGGTGCGGCACTGCCGGGTTCAATCCGCTCAAATTCGCTGCAGATGGCATCCATAGAACTCCCGATAGTTACCACTTCATCCTCAAAAAAGATCTGGTAAGCAGGATCCAGCTGGTCCAGGGAGTAGTAATCGGAGCTGCTTTTTCCAAAATCAGAAAAGAATTTTTCAAAGATATCGGGCATCCAATACCAGCTTGGGCCCATATCAAAAGTAAACCCCTCTCGTTTCAATTGTGAGGCCCGGCCGCCCAACTGGCTGTTTTTCTCGTATACATCCACACTGTATCCGGCCTTGGCCAGATAACACGCAGCCGATAGGGAGGAGAAGCCCGACCCAATGATTGCAGCTTTCTTTTTCATTCCTTTGAAGATTGGTATTGAGACGGCATTACAGTGCGCTCAGCAAGTGTTCAATAGAACTAAAGCCACTGATGTTTTTGGGCAGTGTTAACTCTGCAAGGTGTTCGGTTTGCCGGCCGAGTATCCAGAGGTGGCTCTCGCTGTCCTGCTGGAGATTTTCTTTAAAGTCAGATAAATACTTGGCCAGATCCGGTTTGGTAGGGGTAACCGTGAAATAAGATACAAAATGGGGGTCGTCGTAGTATTTTTTCAGGTCTACCAGGCTTTCCAGGGGAATGGTCTGCCCAAGATATATGGTTTTGTAACCCCTTAACACCAATTCGTAGTTCGCGAAGAGCAGGCCAATTTCATGGATTTCATTTTCCGGGAGGAAAAGGATGAAAACCTTGTCGGTTCGTGTTGGTTCAAGAGATTGCAGCTTTTCCGTGCTGGTGGATATTTTTTGTTTGATCAGGTGCGTGATAAAGTGCTCATGAGCCGGACCAATAGTGTCGGTTTGCCACAGAAGCCCAAGCTCGTGCAACAGGGGCATAAACACTTCCCAAAAGATTTCCCTGAAAGATTTTTCTGCCAAGAGACCCGCATAGGTTTTCTGGAAAAGGGACTGGTCAAAATTTACCATGGCCAGCTTAAAGGCATTAATTGCGTGGCTTTTTACAGAATTTTGTGCGACTACTTCGCGCACCTGCTGAGCCAGTTCGTCCTCAGGGATACTGGCTATTTTAGATATTTTATAACCATTGTTGTAAAGCAGCGTAATATTGAGCAGTTTCTGCAGGCTTTCAAGACTGTAGGTCCTGATATTTGTTGAGGTCCGTTCTGGTGCGAAAAGTCCGTAGCGTTTTTCCCAGATCCGAATTGTATGTGCCTTTATTCCTGAAAGATTTTCAAGATCTCGTATCCCAAATGATTTTTTAACGCTGTTCATTTTTTTTACCTAAAGCTTAAACAAAAATATTAAATTTAATGCAGTTAGGGCTACATGAATCGTTAAAATTGACCAAAATTAAGCAGTACGTATTTTTAGGACCTTATTTTTAGTGGGTTTGTTATTTAATCAGCGATATAGGACCAAACAATCAAAACCGTCTTTCCGGTTCAAAAGGTTTTATATCCATGGAAGTTGGTTTTCCGCCTATCAGTTCGGATATCAGCTTTCCGGTAATAGGACCCAGACTCCATCCCATCATGGCGTGCCCGGTGGCCAGATACAGGTTATTCCATTTAGAAACTTTTCCAATATAGGGAAGTCCATCCGGGCTAACGGGTCTCAATCCACAGGCAGCCTGATCCAGTTCCTTCTCCTGTACTGCAAGACCTTCATAATAGCTCTCTACTGCAGAGGCTATTGCCTTTACCCGGTTTTTTCGGATTTTATGGTTAATCCCTGAAAATTCCATCGTTCCCGCCAGACGGGTAAATCCTTCCATAGGGGTTATGGCAACTTTAGAGTCCATCAGGATAGCTGGAATTTTTACAGGGGTATTCCGACTTATATCAATTCGATACCCCTTTCCTGCCTCCAGCAGCAGATTTAACCCCAGTTTTTGGCTCAACTTAGGGCTCCAGGCCCCGGCAGCCAGCACTACTTCGTCAGCCTCGAAAATACCCTGGTTACTCTTTATGCGGGCTATCCTGCCATTTTCTGACTCAAATCCAACTACGTTTGTACCGGTATGGATGGCAACCCCTTTTTTTCGCAAATAGGCCAGCATTCGCTGCATTATTTGCCCCGGGGTTGTATGGGCATCGCAGGCATAGTGGACCGCACCCTGAACATCCTCTTTCAGGCCTGGCTGCAGGCCCAGGAGTTCTTCCCGGCTAAGGGCCCGGGCTTCAAGGCCTAAATCCAGTACTCTTTGCATTACTTTTTTTTCGGCTTCACCCAGTTCCGCCGACTTGTAAAGCATAAGCAGACCCGATTTTTCGAGCTGAAACTCCCCTAAGTCACCACTCTCAAGAAGTTGCTGGTAAAGCGACTTGCTCAATGTATTGATTTCGGCAATAACAGGAATGGCCTGGCGTACCCTGGAAGAACGTGCGGAACGGTTAAAACTCCAGGCCCATTTCAGAAAATTGGTATCCAGCCTGGGTTTCATGTAAAATGGGCTGCTGCTGTCAAACATCCATTTTATGGCTTTGGCCATCATCCCTGGGGCGGCAAGGGGGATAATATGGCTGGGGGTGAGGTAGCCGGCATTTACAAAAGATGCTCCGGCTGTAATTTCGCCCTTGTCCAACACGGTAACTTCACACCCTTCTTTATGGAGGTAATAGGCGCTGCTAAGGCCCATAATACCTCCTCCTATCACAACAATTTTCTTGCTCATAGATTATCTAGGATAAGCACTTGCTAAAGTACCCATTTGGTCCGAAATCTGAATTGAACATCCGCAAAAAAACAAAACCCCGCTCTTGCGAGCGAGGTTTGCGCTTTAAGTGCCCACGACTGGGTTACCTTATTTTATTAATGCGGTGCTCCATTGCCGCCCCACCTGAAAATTCGGCCGAACGATCAGAAAAAGGTCCGGTGGACCTTTTGCAGTGAGGCGCGAGACGATGCGGCTGGCGATTTAGTGCACCCTGCCTTTTCCCCCAGGAAGTCCTTACAAAAATAAATTTTTGACGGATCCCCAAAAAAGAAAACCCCGCTCTTGCGAGCGAGGTTTACGCTTTAAGTGCCCACGACTGGAGTACCTTATTTTTCTATGCGGTGCTCCATTGCGGCCTCACCTGAAAATTCGGCCGAACGATCAGAAAAAGGTCCGGTGGACCTTTTGCAGTGAGGCGCGAGACGATGCGGCTGGCGATTTAGTGCACCCTGCCTTTTCCCCCAGGAAGTCCTTACAAAAATAAATTTTTGACGGTTCCCCTAAAAAATAAAACCCCGCTCTTGCGAGCGAGGTTTACGCTTTAAGTGCCCACGACTGGAGTACCTTATTTTTCTATGCGGTGCTCCATTGCGGCCCCGCCTGAAAATGCCAACCTGCAGGGCTGCCGCCCTGTACTTTTCTTTTCCGGGTTTCCTTACAGGAATAAATCCCTGACGGATCCCCAAAAAAGAAAACCCCGCTCTTGCGAGCGAGGTTTACGCTTTAAGTGCCCACGACTGGAGTCGAACCAGCACGTCCATAAGAACACTACCCCCTCAAGGTAGCGCGTCTACCAATTCCGCCACGTGGGCTTAAATAAGCGGCACAAATATAACCCGCTTTTTCCAACTCAGACAATACTTTAAGGAAGAAAATAATTCCGCAGCAGTAAAATTGGCCGGCCCTGATAAAGATCATCCCCGAAAATACCCGGGTTTACTACCTTGTCAGACAAGTAAAACCACATGCTTACTCGGCTTTTACCCTGGTTTATAATCCTCGCTTTGCTTGCAGAGGTTCTCGGAACAGTAGGAGGTTTTGGCTCTTCAGTTTTTTTTGTTCCCCTGGCGAGTTACTATCTCGATTTTCAATCCGTTTTAGGGATTACAGCCCTTTTTCACCTATCCAGCAACATCACTAAAATCTCCTTCTTTTCGAAAGGTTTTAACCGAAGCCTGATCCTTAATTTGGGAATACCTGCAGTTTTGTTTGTGTCCCTGGGTGCTTTTCTGAGCCGTTATGCCAATCCCATTTACCTGAGTATTGCATTGGGGATTTTCCTGACGCTTTTCAGTCTGGTTTTTTTAATTAAGAAGGGAATTCAGATAAGACCCAATAGAACGAACGCCATTTCCGGCGGTGCCCTGTCTGGTATCCTGGCAGGGCTGCTGGGAACGGGAGGGGCTATCAGGGGTGCCACCATGGCTGCGTTTAAATTGCCCAAGGAACAATTTATTGCCACTTCTGCGGCAATAGACCTGGGCATTGATTTCAGCCGGTCAATTGTATATGCCTACAACGGCTATATCCATAAACACGACTTGTACCTGATTCCCATTCTGATAGTGGTCAGTATTGTGGGTACCTATCTTGGGAAGCTGATCCTGAATAAAATCAGCCAGGATCAATTTAGAAAATTTGTATTGTTTTTGTTACTTTTTATAGGCGTTTTAACCCTCCTGGTGCACGGTCTGGGAATACCGATATTTCCGGTGCATACCGGATAGAAGCCCGGCAGGGATAATACGCCGATAATATCTTTAAGTCTTTGCAGAGATGGAATTTATAGATTATTATAAAATACTCGGGCTGGATAAAAATGCGACTGAGAAGCAGATCAAAAGCGCATACCGCAAGCTCGCCAGAAAGTACCATCCGGACCTCAATCCGAATGACGAAGGCGCTAAGCAAAAGTTCCAGCAGGTCAATGAGGCCAATGAGGTGTTAAGCGATCCAGAAAAACGGAAAAAATACGACCAGTACGGGAAAGACTGGGAACATGCAGAGGCCTTCGAACAAGCGCGAAAGGCCCGTGAAGAACCCGGGGGGACTGGGCGGCGTTATACCTATTCTACGGGAGGAGAAAGCGAATTTTCCGATTTCTTTGAATCCATGTTTGGCGGCTTTGGGGCAGGACGCGGCCGAAGGTCACAGCAGGGTTTTAAGGGTCAGGATTTTAACGCCAGTTTGCAATTGAGCTTAAAGGATGTTTATCGGACACATAAACGAACCTTAACTATTGGAGATAAGAATATCCGTATAACCATTCCGGCAGGGATAGAAGATGGTCAGACGATCAAAATTAAGGGATATGGCGGCCCGGGGATAAACGGCGGGCCCAAAGGGGACCTTTACCTCACCTTTAATATTGTAAATAACACCAATTTCCGCAGGGATGCAGCCAACCTGTACAAGACCATACGCATACCCCTTACTACAGCTGTTCTGGGAGGGGAACTCACCGCAGACAGTTTTGATGGGAAAGTAAAGTTAAATGTGAAACCCCTGACGCAGAACAATACCCGGGTAAAACTAAAAGGCAAAGGATTTCCAAAATACAAACAGGAAGGATCCTTTGGCGACCTGATTATCACCTACGAGGTTCAATTGCCTGATAAGCTGAATGCAGAACAGAAAAGCCTGTTTGAGGCACTAAAAAAATCGAATTTATAAGCAATATGGAAAGAGACAAATACATCCGAATCATTGATTTTTGTGAAGGGCACGGGCTGGAGACCCGGTTTCTGTACGAGTTGCAGGAATTCGAATTGATATCCATTCAGAAGCTGGAAAAGGAAGAGGTATTCCACAGGAGGGAACTGCGACGGCTGGAGCGATTGCTGCGCCTGCACAGGGACCTGCATATTAACCCACAGGGGCTTCAGGCCGTAGATCATTTACTGAACCGCGTACAGCAGCTGGAAGAAGAAGTACTGCAACTCAGAAGAGCTTTGGGGCGCTACGGCACATAAACAGGGTTACTCATTTCCACGGATAATTCTTCCGTCTTCCAGTTCCAGGATACGGTCTGTCCTATTGGCAAAATCTTCATCGTGGGTAACGACAAGTAGCGAAAGACCGGCTTCCTGCTGCAATTGCTTTAATATCTGAAAGACATTTTCTGAATTGTAACTGTCCAGATTCCCGGTGGGCTCATCTCCCATGAGGATCAGCGGGTTATTGATCAAGGACCGCGCAATGGCTACCCGCTGTTTTTCGCCCCCGGAAATCCGGGAGGCCCTTTTTTCTGCCAGTTTCTCAATATGCAGCATCTTTAATTTTTCCCGGGCATCCTGACGGATCTCCTCGGGGCTTTTCAACCCCAGTTTAAGGGCCGGGAGCATCACATTGTCCAGCACACTGAATTCCCCAAGCAGGTAGTGGAACTGGAATACAAATCCAATATGCGTATTGCGCAGGCGGGCCAGGTAATCCTTTGGTTTTCCGCTGATGAGTTCCTCCTGCAAATAAAGTGAGCCCTCATAATCTGTATCCATGGTGGAGAGGATATACAGCAAGGTCGATTTTCCGGAACCTGATTTCCCCATGATACTTATAAATTCTCCGGTTTTTAATTGAAAATTGATATCCTTGAGCACGTGGAATTTCACCGGCTTGTAGAAGTACTTATCGATATTTCTGGCGTTCAGGACCGTTTTCATCAGCACGATTTAATTACCCCTTATGATCTGCACAGGATCGATCCTTCTGGCCCGGGCAGAAGGCAAATATCCGGCTATAAAGGTCGATAATAATGCAAAGGTGATTCCAATCAGGTAATACCAGGGATTCTTGTTTACCGGAAAGGTAGTTATGGTGGGCAGGGCTTCCGTTTCAAAAGGGATGGTGTCTATTAGCAAGGTGAGTAACCAACCGATTAGCAAACCCAGCAAGCCACCCGCCAAACCTATCAACAGTGCCTGGCTCATAAAGATATTCTGCACATCCCTTCCCGAAAAGCCTGTTGCCTTTAAAATGGCGATGTCGTTCATCTTTTCATAAATCAGCATATTGAGAATGTTGTAGATGCCGAAGCCTGCCACAATCAGCAGGGTTATTGAAACCGCATAGGTAATCAGGTTCCGGATACTGGTGCCGGTTTCGAATTGTGCATTAGCGTCCTGAATATCCCTTGCCCTGACCCGGAACTGCCTTTCCAGTTCCCGTGCCATGGGCACGGCCTCTTCAATCGTATACAGCTTAATATTGATGTCTGTAAGGTAGTTAGATGGTTTTCCCAGGATTTGCTGTACGGTTTTCAGCTTGGCATAGCTTTGGGAATTATCGATTTCTGCAATGCCGCTCTGATACAGGCCTACTATCTTCAAAGGGAAGACTGCGCCTTCGGTTGTGCTAACCTGTATCCGGTCTCCTGGGGCCAGCGACATTTTTTTGGCAAGGCCCATCCCCAGAATAATCCCATTATCCGAATTCTCGAGGGCCTGGGCAGAACCGTCTAAAATGTAATCTCCGATATTGGAGAGCCGTTCTTCCTCCAGGATATCTACCCCCAATAGTACTCCGCCCAGGTCCAGGGAGCCTGAAAGATAAAATATCTGGGCTCGCAACTGTGGGCTGGCGCCATAAACCCTTGGGTCTTTTTTAAGGAAGTCCAGGATGGGGAGCGCATTGTGTATTTTTTGTTGTCCCTGTTTGGGACGGACAGACCGCAGATCGAGCAGGTCGTCTGAATAGGCGGCTATTCTTTCAAGGGGTTGCCGCTGAGAAGGTTGTACCTCATTGTACAAATGGATATGGGGAGTTTGATTCAGGATAAGGTCATCGAGCATGTGATTGAGCCCCGTCATAAAACTGACCAGGGTAATATAGGCCCCTATCCCGAAAGTTACCCCAAGCGCCGCGGTAACGGTAGATTTCAGTTTGGTGAGCAAATGCGTTCTGGCAATGCTCAGGATAAGTTTCCACTGTTTCATTCTTCCGGTTTAAGCAGCGCAGTTTCCATATTCAGGCCCGAGAGGACCTCTACCCACTCCAGGGTTTCGATTCCCAGCTCCAGCTCTTTGATTCCATCTTGGGTGCGTACGCTGTTTCCGTGCAGCAAATAATTTTTCGGGATTACCATAGCCTGCCGCCGCTCAGAAATTATAATGTTTGCTTCTCCTGAAAGGCCGGGATACAGTCTCGTGGGAGCCGACAGAAACCTCGCTTCTACAGTAAAGGTTTGGTTTCGCTCATTTTTTTGCGGATAAATTTTTGAAACCGCTGCTTCAAATACCTTTTCCCCGTAGGCATCCAGGGCAAGGGCCACTCTCTGTCCGGAGCGGATTTCCACTACGTCCACTTCGTCAACCAGCATGCTGATCATAAAAGTATCGGGGCTTCCCAGCATGGCCAGGGGCTCATTGGGCAGGACCAATTCACCGGGTTCTTTATACAGGGCATAGACCATGGCATTGATGGTGCTTCGAACGGTAAACTCCTGCTCATTTACAAGAGAGGCTTCGTAATTATTTCGCGCCTGTATCCTTGCAGACTCCAGTTCATTGCTGCTTCGTTCCAATTCCGTTCTTAGTTGGAGTAAATTGTTTCGGGATCGCTCATAGGCCAGCAGGCGATTTTCCAGCTGTGTGCGGGAGCCTATTTGTTGGGACCAGAGCTTTTTTTGACGTTCGTAGTTAAGGGAGTCGTCTTTAAAACCTAATTCTGCGGTTCGGATTTGAGCCCTTAGATTATTCAGCAGGGAGGACTCCCCAAGGTATTTTTCTTCTGCCAGTTCCAGGGCGACCCGGGCATTTTCTGTTTGAATTCTGGGGGTCTTGTCCGCAATCTGCAAAAGGGGGGTGCCAGGAAGAACCAAATCCCCTTCGCTTACCAGGTTTTTTTCGAGAATACCACTTACAGCAGCGTGTACGCGGTACATACTATCGGGCTGAACGGTTGCAGAGGCATATACGGAAGCCGTAATATCTCTTTTTTCAGGATATACGGCCGGATCACCCGATCCACAGGCCACCAACCAAAAAACCGCCAGAAATCCGGAATACTTTACTAACCTCCGATTTATTGCCATGGGTACCTCATTTGTATTTTGGTAAGTTACACCAACTGCCTTCGTTCTTTTATGATAAATCTCATTTAGCAGTGGGCAGCTCCGGGATACATATATTTTCAGATATAACGAATCAAAGGCTGCCGAACTCGCCCGGGAGAGCCTATCCAGAGTAGGCCAGCTATCGGAATTAGCCCAAATATGACGTTTATCATTTTTTCAGGTATGATAAAAATTTACTTTGCCCGCTAAACACTATACAGATGCTGAGTAACCCCCTTGTCATTATTAGGCGAATTGATAGAACCTGGCTCATTTTAAGGGGCTTGGGGCTGGTCTACCTCTGGTTTGGATTTTTAAAATTCTTTTCGGGTCTTAGCCCGGCAGAAGAATTGGCCGGGGCCACTATTTCACAACTGACCCTGGGCCTGCTGGATGCGCCAACGGGTTTGTTCTTGCTGGCGGTTTGGGAAACCGTGGTGGGATTGCTATTACTCACGGGTCTTTTTAAAAGAATTGCCCTGCAGGCAGCCATTGTCCATATTTGCTGTACATTCCTCCCTCTGATCTTTTTCCCGCAATGGTGCTTTACAGAAATCCCCTTTGGGCTTACACTGGTGGGTCAGTATATCATAAAAAATGTCGTTTTTCTGGGAATCATGTTGCTGCTACTTCGCTGGGATCGGATCCGCTAAACATGACGGACCCTTATATATATTGCCTCAGGGTAGTCAGTAATTGATCTTTAGGCAGTACCCCGGCTTGTCTCCAAAGGGCCGTACCCTCTTTAAATAAGATCATGGTAGGAACTCCTCTGACCTGAAAACGACCTGCAATAGAGCCATTTTTGTCTATATCTATTTTGACGATCTTGACTGCATCTCCCAGCTCCTCTTTTACTTCCTTCAGGATAGGAGTCAGCACTTTGCAGGGGGCACACCAATCTGCATAAAAGTCAATTAATACAGGAATTTCTGATTGAATAATTTTATTAAATGAACCTTTCATAATTACAGATATTACACTTACAAAAGTACGGCGGACCAACCAAAACTGTATATGATGTAAATCATGAATCGGGCGGGTTGAATTGGCTAATTTTAAGGATAAAGCCTTAAGACATTTCAATGAACCTGCGAATAGCCATCCCGACAGATTATTCCGATAATGCACTCAAAGCAGCGCGGTACGCCATTGATTTGTTCCGGGAAGATCAATGTACTTTTTTTTTAGTGCACACCTACACCCCGGCAGTATACCGGGCCGAATACCTCTTTTCCAGCCCCGGGAACCTCGGTTTGGGGGATGTTTACAAACAACGCGAACTGGACCGTCTGGAAGCCCTTAAAAAAGAGTTGCAAGAAATATCCGGGGATGCAGACCACCGGTATTTCTGCCATGCTGCTTTTAATACCCTGGCCCATGAAATGGAGGAAATGGCAGAAAAGGAAGCCCTCGATTTAATTGTAATGGGTACACAGGGGGCCACCGGTGCCAGGGAAATCCTTTTCGGCTCCCATTCCGTACAGGTTGTGCATAAGGCCAGTTGTCCGGTACTGCTAATCCCGGAACAGGCAAAAGTAGCAGCCCTGCAGAACATCCTGTTTCCTACCGACTATTCTCAGGACTTTGCAAACCTGGAGCTAAAAGTACTATTTGGCATCCTGTCCGGGGCTGGCAGGAAGCTCTTTGTACTGCATACTTATGATCCGGCTGATTCGGAAAAGAGGCGAACTGAAGGGAAAAAACAACTTCAAAAATTGTTGAAAGGCTTGTCTTTTCAAATCTCCGAAGAAGGACAGCAACCGATTATTGAAGCTATAAACCAATTTGCAGGCAGGACCCCTGTTCAGCTGCTGCTAATGGTTCGCAATACGCATACTTTTCTTGAAAACCTGCTGGTTACCCCGGTAATAGACGTGATCGGGTTTCATTCAAAGATCCCTTTTATGGTGTTACCCCCGGCCCAAAAAGCACTGACTCAAACAAAAGGAACGGAAGCTTAATTAAAATACAAAGATCATGAAAGTAACAGGTATCTGGATGGATAAAAAACAAGCACAGGTTGTTAACTGGGATGGTGAAAAGAGCAATTCCCTCAGCCTGGAGTCAGATGTTGAATTTTTTAATCCCAAAGGTGGTTCCCGATCCAAGACCAAATGGGGTCCACAGGAAGTGGTTCAGGATAGTCGTTATCTGGAAAGGGAAAAACACCAGCTCAGACAATACTTTGAAAATTTGCACCAGGCTCTTGAAGGTTCTGAAGCAATAGTGCTGTACGGTCCTGCAGGAACTAATCGAAAATTTAAAAAGTGGCTGGATGAGGCGGAACCTTCCATGGCTGCAAAAGTGAAATTGGTGATGCCCGCAGACAAAATGACTTTAAATCAGCTTAAAGCCAAAGTCCGGGATTACTTTTCCGAGTCTCCTGCAGCAGGAACATGAAAAACGCGGAAAAAAAATCACCCTTGCTAATTGTCAAATCTTCAGGGGAACCGGTTCCCTTTTCCGCTGAAAAATTGAAAAATTCGCTACAGCACAGCGGGGCTGAGCCGGGGGTGGTTGCTGCCATTACAGACCAGCTTACAAAAGAGTCCTTTGAAGGGATGACCACACGGGAGATTTACAACCGTGCCTTTGCATTACTCAAAAAATACAAGAAATCCTGTGCTTCCCGCTACAAGCTAAAAAAGGCTATTTATGAATTGGGGCCTACTGGTTTTCCTTTTGAGAAATTTATTAGCGCACTTCTGAATTTATCGGGTTACCGCGCCCGGACCAACGTGGTTTACGGGGGCTCTTGTATTTCCCACGAGGTAGATGTTGAAGCCGTTAATGGAACAGCCGTTACCCTTATTGAATGTAAGTTTCATTCGGACGAAGGCCGTAAGTGCAATGTTAAAGTTCCACTGTATATAGATTCCCGCTACCGGGATATTCTCAAAAATACAGCAGATAACCCCCGGAGGGAGTTTACGCCGGGCTGGGTAGTTACCAATACCCGTTTTACATCAGATGCCATGGAATACGGCAAGTGTGCCGGCCTGTATCTTTTAAGCTGGAATTATCCTGAAAAAGACAGTCTGAAAGCCCGCATAGATCGTTACTACCTCTATCCAATTACCGTAAGTATGTTACTCAGCTCCAGGGAAAAGGACTTTTTACTTGCCAGGGAGGTCGTACTCGGAAAGGAATTGCTGAAACATCCGCATTACCTTGACCATCTGGGGGTTTCTGACTCCAGGAAAAGACGGATTCTGAGTGAATTTCAACAGCTTTGTAATCCTTTCAGGCCATGAACAAGCTGAAACTCAATTTCTGGGGGGCCGCAGGGCAGGTAACTGGATCAAAATTCCTGCTGGAAACGGATCTGGAAAAAGTGCTTATTGACTGTGGGATCTTTCAGGGTCTGAAATCCGTCAGACAATTAAACTGGAGCGCATGGCCAATGGCTCCTGCAACAATAGATGCCTTGCTCCTGACACACGGGCACCTGGATCATGTAGGGATGTTACCCTGCCTGGTCAGGGATGGTTACAGGGGGCCGGTTTTTGGAACACCACCTACCCTGGAAATTGCCAGGATCGTGTTGGAGGACAGTGCCAAAATTCACGAAGAAGAGGCTAAAAGGGCTTCAGAAGAAGGGTACAGCCGACATAAAAATCCCTTGCCCCTGTATACAACTTCCGATGTTCAGGCCTGCCTTCAGCAGTTTCATCCTCTGCAAGCCAACACATGGAAGACTTTTGGCAGCCTTCAGTTCCGATTCCGTAAGGTAGGTCACATACTGGGGGCTGCCTTTATCGAAATGGATGCAGGGGGTAAGCGATTCGTTTTTTCCGGAGATGTGGGCCGTCCAAAAGACGCTCTCCTTGAGGATCCCGAGAGACCTGAGAGAGCCGATGTACTGATCCTGGAGAGCACCTATGGCAATAAGCTGCATCCGGATGAGGATACAGAGGAAATACTGGCTCGAATAATCCGGGAAACCATAAGGGAAAGCGGTACTTGCATAATCCCAAGCTTTGCTGTTGAACGCCTGCAGACCCTCATGTATCTGATATGGAGACTAATCCGTAAGAATCGAATTCCTCCACTACAAGTTTACATAGACAGCCCAATGGGTAATAATGTTCTGAAAGTTTTTGAAAAATATCCGGACTGGCACCGGTTTCAAAGCGGGGAATTCGAAGCAATGACAGCAGCAATGAACATTGTCAGCCATTATGGAGAAACCTGGGAAGCTATTGATGATTCACGCCCGAAAGTAGTGGTAGCCGGCAGCGGGATGCTCAGTGGCGGCAGGGTCCTGACTTATCTTAGTAAATACCTTCAGCGCCCCGCTACCCGGCTAATCCTTGTGGGGTTTCAGGCAGAAGGGACCAGAGGGCGTAACCTGCAGGAAGGAGCACATGAATTGAAGATCTTCGGCAAATATGTTCCGGTTGCTGCAAGGATACACCTTTTGGAAACCCTATCGGCCCATGCAGACCAGGGTGAATTGCTTTGGTGGACAGCCCTGTTGGAGCGCCCGCCCCAACAAATATTTCTGGTGCATGGAGAGCCCACGGCTACCGAGGCGCTGCGCATAAAGCTAAAGATGGAGCGGAACTGGAACAGTACTATTCCCGCCTTGTTTCAAACAGTCACTATCCTGCCCTAGCAAGCAACTGACTTTTATCATTTCACCTGAATTCAAAAACAATTACTTTATGTAATTAAAAATCATCAATCATGTACAATCCTATTCACATACCCGGAATAACTGCTACTTCGGACGAGCAGAATGTTTTCCGCCTCACGGCCATGGAAAATGATTTGAAATTCACAAACAAATTACTTTGCTCCTGCAAATTTCCGTCGGATGCCCCCAACCTTTTTGAGCGCCTGGAGCTCTTTAAGAACCGAGGGGTTGAACTGATGGCGGAACTCAAAAAACTGCAGATAGATGGCAGCAATGACCTAAAATTATTCGAGCGCAATTTCTGGATCTGGAAATCAGAGATCTGGGAATATATGGCTGACAAAATATGAATGAATAATTTTTGGTACCTTGTAGGAACAAGGAAGCTAAATTAACTGCATGAAGCAACATTTGCTTATCGGAATCTCAATACTCAGTATTTTGTTGGGATGCTCTTCTGTTCGATTACACAAAACCTATCGCAATCCTGATATCGTGCTATTTAACGCCAATAAATTGCTGGTAGTTGGGATGACCTCCGAGGTTTGTTTGCGCGATGCATTTGAAACTTCCCTGCAACTGGAATTTTCAAAAAGGGGCATAGAAACCATGAAGAGCATTGACCTCTTTGATGTGGATTTTACCAGTTCACGGCGTTCCCGTGAGGAATTGGCCCGGGTGGAAGAACAGCTGTTGGAGAAGGATTTTGATGCCATCCTGTTCACCAAGGTTGTGGATGCACAGACCGAGACCATGCTTCGTCAGAATACCGATGAGCAGGGGACTGCTATTAAAAGTTTCAGTGAAGATTATCTGGCACACCAGGGTATCTACCTGGACCCGGAGTCATATGAAAAGACAACCAAATACCTGACAGAAACCTCCCTTTACTGTATTTGTGTCGGTAAAGATATTGACCTGATCTGGAGGAGTTATTACGAAATCAATAACCCCGGTAGTTCTGATCGGGTGGTAAGGGATTATGTAAAACTCGTCTTGGAACAAATGCAGGCGGAGGAACTGATCATTGGTGCTGCACAATTATCTTCACAATAAAGGACTAATAGTCCTGGCAGCTCCTTCGGCGAGTTTATGAGACCAGGGGCGTTGCCTGAATACTTCAAATTCCAGCTGTTCACTTATGGCACAATCCCTCAGGAAAATTTCACTCAGGTGGCCTGCCGTATTGCGATTGTAGATCACCGCATTTACTTCGTAATTATGCTGGAAGCTCCGGTCATCTACATTGGCGGTGCCAATGGTAGCCAATTTGTTGTCTACCGTAATAATCTTGCTGTGCAAAAAGCCCTCAGGGTATAAATATATTTTTACTCCTGCTTTTAAAAAGCGCTGAAAATACGACTGCACGCACCAGCTAACCAGGGCTGAATCTGCCTTGGCAGATACCATCAGCCTTACATCCACGCCACTTAATGCAGCGGTCTGCAATGCAATCTGTATAGCATGGCTGGGAATGATATACGGGTTGGTTATATATACGTGTTTTCGGGCACTGTTAATCAGGGAGAAATACAATTGTTCCATAAACGGAAAATCATCATCGGGTCCGGTGGCAAGCAACTGCAGTTTTACCTTGCCCGTTTCCGGGATTTGCTTTGGAGCAATAGCTTCAATATTCTGTTGGCTAACCAGGTTCCAGTCTTGAACAAAGACGCAATTCAGATGATGGGCACCTTCCCCGCGGATTTTTAAATGCATATCATGCCAGGTACCCAGAGCAGTATCCCCTTTCAGGTATTTATCAGAAACGTTGATCCCCCCGGTAAACGCAGTATGCCCGTCTACCACAATAATCTTGCGATGATTCCTGTAATTGAGAGAGCTTATGAATTTTCCCAGGCGAAACGGAAAAAAGGAGTAAACCTCCACGCCTAATTCCTTCAATTTCCTGAGGTATTTATTGCTCAGAGAGTAGCTACCTATATTGTCGTATATAAGTCTGATGCTTACTCCTGCCGCCTTTTTGGTGCGAAAGAGTTCCAGCAAACGGTCGGCCAGCTCTCCTTCTTCAAAAATGTAGTATTGCAAATGAATGTATTCTTCACTCTTCTGCAGGGCATCGAATATACTTGAAAAGGTTTCCTCTCCGTTCCGCAGGAGTTTTATACTGTTTTTTGCACTTACAGGGAAACCAGTATGCCTGGATATGAGCATTGAAATTTGCCTGGAACGGTTACTGAGGCCGCTGAGGTCTGCATCCCCAGGGGATATTTCAGGTTTATTTGGAGCAATGGAATAGAGCTTTTGTTTTCTGCGGTTTCTCCCGAGGAGCAGGTATAAAATAATGCCTCCTACCGGAATGGTGAAGATGGCTAACAGCCAAGCCAATGTCTTCGAGGGTCGGACACCATTCAGCAGGAGGCTGATGACAATTGATATTGCCACTAAGATATATAAGGTTATTAAGGTTGGTATCAGCACGATACAGAACTATTTCCCCATAAGTTACAGTAATTTAAAATTAACAGGGATACTGTAGGGAACCCGAACCGGTCTTTTTCGTTGCTGTCCTGGTATCATTTTAGGCAAAGAGGCAATAATCCTTTTAGCCTCTTTTTCCAGCAGCAGGTCTGGCCCGCGGGTTTTGATTTCTGTTACATATCCGTCGGTACCAATTACAAATTGTACAAAAACACGTCCCTGAATACCCAATTCTTCGGCTGTTTTGGGATATTTAAAATTTTTGATAATATGTTCCTGCATCTTTTCCTGGAAACAAGCCCTTTGTTCTGCTTTGGATACAGATTCACAACCCGGAAAAATAGGTACGTTTTCGATTACGGCAAAGGGAACTGTAATTTCCTCTTCTACCTCGTCTACGTCTATATCAGAGGCATTCAGGTCTACATCTTCAATAACCGTTTCCTGGCTGATCTCTGTACTCTCTATTACCGTTTCCTCTATTTCCTCGGTATCTTCAATCACCTCAATTACTTCCGGAGCAGCAGGTGGGGGTGGAGGAGGTGCAGTGCGGATCGTTTCGGTTACCGGAACGTCTTCATCGAGGTTATCACCAACCACTAATTGTACAATATCTTCCTGGGTGTCTTCGTAAGACTTGTATTCCAACGCCCTCCACGTCAGGAATAATACCAGGGTGAGGCCCATTACAAAATAGAGCCCGCTGTTTCTGTTCAAGTCTGCCTTAGGATTCTTCTTTACTTGCATGGCTATTAATTTTGGCTGTTAATAATAGCTTCAAATTACCCCAATTGCCTGAGGATAAAAATGATAAAAGTCAGTTGTGATCCTACGGGATCAAAGCCGGAACAGATAAGTTATTGCTTGTATTTATGTAATTATTCATATAATCTAATTTATATTTAGAGTGAAATACATAATCATATTTTATGAATTACACGCTCAACCAACTGAACATCTTTTACACCATTGCACAAAATCAGAGCATAACGCGAGCTGCGGAAGAGCTGCATTTAACCCAGCCTGCTGTTTCCATTCAATTGAAAAATTTTCAGGATCAGTTCTCCATTCCCCTTACAGAAGTGGTGGGGCGCAAACTTTTTATCACAGATTTTGGAAGGGAAATTGCCAGGGCAGCAGAAGAAATCCTGAACCAGGTAGAAGCCATTAATTACAAGACCCACGCCTATGAGGGGCAAATTGCCGGTCGTTTGAAGATCAGCACGGTGTCAACTGCCAAATATGTAATGCCTTACTTCCTTACGGATTTCATGGATACCAACCCGGCTGTAGATCTCAGTGTGGACGTAACCAACAAGGCCAAGGTAATCAAGAGCCTGGAACAGAATGAGCTGGATTTTGCCATGGTATCGGTTCTCCCGGACCACCTTAAAATAAACCGGGTGGAATTAATGCAAAACAAACTTTTTCTGGTCGGGGGCAGCAATCGGGAGTTGCCGTCTCAGTATCCGAAAGGGAAGATCTTCCAGGAGCAACCCCTTATTTATCGGGAGAGTGGTTCCGCCACCCGTAATGCTATGGAAACCTTTATGCGTTCAAAAGGTTTTACCAACCCCAAAAAATTGGTACTCACCAGTAATGAAGCGTTAAAACAAGCCATTGTGGCCGGATTAGGATATTCCATTATGCCTTTGATCGGCTTGAAAAATGAATTGAAAAACAAAGATTTGGAGATTATCCCATACCGGGGGCTTCCCATCATTACCCATTGGAATCTGATCTGGCTGCAGTCCAAAAAATTATCGCCTACGGCCGAGGCCTTTCTTAAATATATAAAAGCCGATAAAGACCGGATTATCGAGGAACGCTTTTCCTGGTTTGAGAATTACTGAAAAGGGTCTACTGCCGGATCAGCTCAGGTGCTTTTGAAAGAATTCAATGGTGCGCTTCCAGGCCAGCTCTGCAGCTGCCTTATCATACCGGGGAGTTGAAGTATTGTGGAATCCGTGGTTTACATCCGGATAGATGTAGGCCTGGTATGCTTTCCCGGCCGCCTTCAGAGCCTTTTCATAATCCGGCCATCCGGCATTTACGCGCTCGTCCAGCCCGGCGTATTGCAATAGAAGCGGGGCATTTATTTTGTCAATGTCTTCTTTGGGCTGACTGCCGTAAAACGGAACTGAAGCGGCCAGATCGGGTATTCTAACAGCCATCATGTTGGAAATCCAGCCCCCGAAACAAAATCCAACCACTCCAATTTTACCATTGCACTCCTCCCGGCCTTTCAGGTAATCATAGGCTGCTATAAAATCTTCCAGCATTTCATTTCGGTCTCGCTGTCTTTGCATGGCCCGGCCCTCATCGTCATTCCCGGGATACCCGCCCAGCGGGCTCAGGGCATCAGGAGCAAGGGTGATAAAGCCCGCAAGGGCTGCCCGCCTTGCCGTATCTTCAACATAGGGGTTAAGGCCGCGGTTTTCGTGTACTATCACGATCCCGCCCAGTTTTTCAGAAATCGCTTTAGGCCTGGAGAGCAATCCCCTGATTTCACCCCCGCCTTTTGGTGAGTTATAGGTTATAAATCCCGAATCCAATTCCGGGTCATCGGGTCGTACCAGCAGGGTGTCTTTGTAATTGGGCATCAAAAAGCTCATCAGGGAGGCAACCGTAACCCCTCCAACTGCATAGAGCGATAGTTTTTCTATGAATTCACGGCGTTGCAGCTTATTATGGGCATACTTGTCATAGAGGTCAAATACTTCCTGTCGGATATCTTCTTTGCGTAGTGGTTTCATGGTTTACAGCTTAGGGTTCATTAAAAGTATGGCTACAGGTCGTTTCTGTGGCTGACAGAAGTGATAATTAAGATACAAAAAATATAGTCCGAATCTGTGCCAGTACTTTATACTTATGTCTTATCAGGAATCACTCCTGATACAGATTCAGGCAGCCGGTATCCAGAGTTGCCTGCGGGTTGCTCAGAAAAGCGCTTACCACACTGTCTTTGCACTGCTGATTTCCGCTGCCATGGCCTCCTTCATCCAGTATTAACAGCTTTCCCTTAGACAGGTTTTCCATAAAGAGGTGACCATTTTTGGGTGGGGTTACCGGGTCATAACGGTTAACAAAGATGAGGGTGGGGATATCCGAATCCCTGAAAACGCGATCTTCCATTGGTAAGCGCGCCTCGTGCCAGGACATTCCGGCCTGATAAAAGGCATCGAAGAACCCCAGCTTTACGGGAATCAAGGGGTAATTGGCGTAGGCGGCTTCAATCTTTTCGGTATTGTTTTCCTCATTGAATTGCTCAAAACGTTCTACCGAAAGCAACATAGTCAGGTTGAGCCCTCCGGTAAGGGCGTATTCAAATTGCAGCACTTCCTGTAGTACTTCCCCCTGCCCGATGAGGAAGGCCTGAATGAGTTCCGGGGCTTTTTCGCGGGCATTGCCTATGTATAAAAGCCGCCGGAGCAAATAGATGCCATCCTGGGCATTGATGGTTACCTCTATGGAATCATTGAAATTTATCTGTAGGGGTTTGTTTTCAAGCCGTTCAATGGCCCGGAAGTAATCTTGTTTCAGGTTGGGATGGGTTGTTGAACATTCCTCCTGATTTTCGTAATACTCAAAAATACGCGATAAAGCCAGGGAGTAGCTGTAAAGACGGTCCATCAGGAAATCTCCACTCAGGGGGGAAGGGGAATCCAGGACAGCAGCATGAATGTATTCGGGGTACATATCCTGTACTACCCTCGCAATGCGGGTTCCATAAGAGCCCCCCATCAGGTTGTATTTTTTATATCCCAGTTTTTTGAAAAGCATCCCCACATCCCGGGCATTTTGCAGGCTGTTGTAATATTCCGGGTGGATATTCTTATCCCTACACTGCTTCTTGTAATCGGCCAGCATTTCCCGGGTGAGCTGCAGTTCCTCCTGCTCATCCGCATCTGCTGCCAAAATCTCAAAGGCAGCAAAGGACATGTCCGGCATGGCGGAGGAATAACCGATACCTCTTTGGTCAAAAAAGATCACATCCCGTTTTTCCCTCTGGGGGAGATCTCTCACAAAATCGAGCATGTCGGGATCAAGGGTGTTGCCTCCGGGGCCTCCTGAGAAAAAAACCACAGGATACTCATTAGAACTGCTGTCTTTTGCTTTTAAAATAAAATAGGAGATTTTGATTTTGGTACCCTCGGGATCATCGTGGTTTTCCGGCACCCATAGTGCCCCGGCTTTAAACCCTTCGGGTAGTTCTGACCAGTCTTCATGTACAGGAGCAGAGGCTATTTCCGTTTGTTGTGTCCTGCACCCCCAGATAAACCCTCCGATCAGGAAGATCGTAACAAGAAATAATCGATTCATAGTTTGTTGTTTATCGGTTAATAGGGCTGGAATGGTCTAAAATATTGCCGGCTCAGCAATTGCTATTCCCACTATCTATAAAGTTAAAAAGAAAGGGGCAAAATAATAGTAACTTTTAAGAACAGGGAGCTAAAATCAGGAAAAGGCCATTCAGCAAAACTTGGTTATCTTAGAGCTGATACAAACCAACCTTATCCCCTTGTTATGAATTCCAGAATATTCGCCGTCACTGTACTGCTCCTGTTTAATCTGATGCTCTCTGCACAAAGCCCCGTCAGTGTTTTTGAAGAACTAAAATTTCGTTTTATAGGGCCTGAGGGCAACCGGGCCATCGCCATAGCCGGGGTAGCAGGAAACCCAATGATCAATTATATCGGAGCTGCTTCTGGCGGACTTTGGAAAACCACTGATGGCGGCATCAACTGGGATCCGATCTTTGATGATCAGGATGTTTCCTCCGTGGCCTCCCTGGCCATAGCTCCAAGCCAGCCGGAACAGGTCTGGGTAGGTACAGGAGAGACTTTCGTAATCCGGCCGGCGCATGCAATGGGAGACGGGATTTACAAATCAGAGGACGCCGGCAAGACCTGGAAAAATATGGGCCTGGAAAAAACGGGGCGGATCGGGAGGATTATCGTGCATCCCAAAAACCCGGATATCGTATATGCCGCGGCACTTGGGCATACTTACGGTCCCCAGCAGGAGCGCGGGGTATACAAAACGATCGACGGGGGTAAGAACTGGGAACGCATACTGTTTATAGATGAAAATACCGGGGCTGCCGAGTTGGCCCTGGACCCCTCAAACCCGGACCGGCTTATGGCAGCCATGTGGTCTGTCCACATCAATACCTGGGGCCTGCGCAGTGGTGGTCCCGGAAGCGGGATATATCGTAGCACGGATGCCGGAAATAGCTGGGAAGCCCTGTCTGCCTATGGATTGCCGGGTGGTGAGGGGCAGGAGGTTGGGAAAACTGCCGTGGCTATTGCACCTTCAGATCCCGATATAGTTTACGCCCTCTTTGAAATAGACAGCCCGGCCCTTTACCGTTCGGACGATTTTGGGAACAGCTGGACCCTGCAAACCAGGAATCACGATATTGCCGAGCGGGCACCCTATTATACCCGAATGGCGGTGTCTCCCGGAGACCCCGATGAACTGTATTTTGCCAGTGTGAAATTCAGCACTTCCAAAGACGGGGGTAAAACGATTAAGGGAGGTTATAAAGCAGGAGGGGACAACCATGATATCTGGCTGGATCCGACCAATCCGGACCGGATGATGGTGGCCCACGATGGCTGTGCCAGTATTACCCTGAACCATGGAGAGAGTTTCCAGAGGGTTGTGCTGCCAATAGCCCAAATGTACCATGTGACCACAGACGATCAGATACCCTATAATGTCTATGGAAACCGGCAGGATGGGTATTCCTACAAAGGCCCAAGCAACAGCCTGCAGGGTTATATCCCCCTGGGGTTATGGACAGGGGTAGGGGGCTGTGAGAGCGGTTTTGCCCAACCGGATCCCTTTGACAATGATATAGTCTGGTCGGGGTGTTATGACGGGGGATTGCAGCGGTACAATACAAAAACAGGTCATGCCCGGGACGTCAGGGTCTGGCCGGAAGCCGGATATGGCTGGGAACCCGGTAAATTGAAATACCGTTGGCACTGGAATTTCCCCCTGGCTTTTTCTCCCCATAAGCCTCATCGGGTATATGCGGGTAGTCAGTTTGTCCACCAGAGTGATGATGGGGGCCAGAGCTGGCAGCAGATCAGCCCGGACCTTACCCTGAACGACAAAACACATCAGCAAAATTCAGGGGGCGTAGCCATTGATAACCTGATGACCTTTGACGGCTCGGTACTGTTCAGCATTGCAGAATCCCCCCTGGAACCCGGGCTTATCTGGACCGGGAGCAATGACGGACAGGTACAGCTCAGCCGGGATGGCGGGGCAAACTGGCTCAATGTCACCAAAAATATCCCGGACCTGCCGTCCTGGGGGACTATTGCGAATATTGAACCTTCCCGCTTTAAAAAAGGGACGGCCTACATTAGCGTGGATTTACACCAGATGGCGGATTTTGATCCCTATGTCTATAAAACCGAAGATTACGGCCAAAACTGGAGGCTTATAAGCGGGGGTATTCCCCGCTCTGTGCACAGTTTTGTACATGTGGTCCGGGAAGATCCCAAACGGGAAGGGATGTTGTGGGCAGGCACCGATAATGGCCTTTATTTTTCCGTGGATGACGGAAGAAAGTGGAATAGATTGCGGAACAACCTGCCGCCGGCCCCGGTTTACTGGCTGGATATTCAGGAACGCTTCGACGACCTGGTTGTGGGTACCTACGGAAGGGGTTACTACATCCTGGATAATATAGCTCCCATCCGTGAATTCGATCTGGAAGCTGCCGGGAAGGAAGCCCACCTGTTCAGCCTGCGACCTGCTTATCGGTTTGTAAACCGCCAAAGCATCAAAACAGACGGCCCCAGCCTGAATTCCGGTCAAAACCCCGCCTACGGGGCAGATATCCATTACTTTCTCAGGGACAGTACCGAGCAGCAAGTACAAGTCCAGGTTCTGAATGCAAATAAGGAACTCATCCGTACCCTGGAAGCCAGTAATAAGGAGGGTATTCATCGTGTGGTCTGGGACCTGAGATATGAACCCACCTATAAGCCCAGACTCCAAACCACGCCCCCCGGCAGGCCCTGGGTGCAGCTTAACGGAGAAGGATGGCGTCCGCTGGTTACCTGGGATCTGGATCTGATGCGAGGGCAATATGGCCCGAGGGTTGTGCCGGACACCTATACGGTAAAATTAATTGTGGGTGACAAAGAATATACCCGGGAATTGGTTGTAAAGAAGGACCCCGTTTCTGAGGGAAGCCTGGAGGAAATAAAACAGCAGGTGGCTTTTTCCCTGGAATTGCGGGACGCCATTAACCAGTCTGTTACCATGATCAACCAGATTGAAAGCATTCGGGCGGAATTGTCCGAAATCATCCCAAGGCTTAAACAAGCCGAAGACCTTGAAAAGGCGGAAAGCTTACGGGAGATGGCAGTTAATATTGCAGCAAGCCTTTACGATATCCACCTGACCGGAGCCCGGGAAGATGCCTTCCGATCTCCCATGAAACTATATGGCCGCCTGAGTGCTCTGGCCAGCGATATTAGCGGTTTTGGAGCCGATTTTAAGCCTACGGACCAGCAACGCGAGGTTTACAGCATCTTCAACAAGCGCCTGGAAGCGGTAAACCAGAAATTCAAAAGCTTTATGGAGGTGGAGGTCGATCAGCTCAATACCCGTCTGAAGAATTCCGAATTGCAGCTGATAAAGGGAAAGCGAATCAAATCATAAAGCAGGATGCGGGTAATACCCTGTCAAAAGCTTTAATGGGATAATCAGGACGTATCTGTTGTATATCTCCTCATTAATTTTAACATAAATATAACATATATTACCACAATAAGCATGCATTGGCGTATTTTGATGTTAATATAGCACATATATTGGCCAATATACATCTTTTCTGCCCGGACCGTTCTTCGCAATTTTGTATTGCAATTTTTAAAAAACTGCATTATGAGTAAAAGAACATTTTATCCAACAACATTTCATACGAATCCCTTCGCCTATCAACAACACTTTATTGCATTTGCATTGGTAGATGAATGGGAGAGGGGCGTCAATGCCAAGCCCCTGCAACTAAGTAATAAAACGGCCAGAGAACTGGAGGTATCAAAAATGCACCTGCAGCTTTCCAAAGTAACAGCTATCGATACTGCCAGAGTGGAACATATTATAAAGGATTTTCCTTCTTATGTTGAACTCCATTCAAAAGGTATGGATACAGAATTCTTTGTGAGGCAAAAAGCTACCTTATCAGTTGAAAAAGGCAGCTATACCGGTTTCAGGTTTTACCTGGCGGACGGGGAAAACAGTTTTGTTTATTCCGATCGGTCCCGTGAAACCTTATCCGGAATTGAGCACATCGATTTTGAATTGGATTCAGAACTGAAAATCGAGACGGATGCAGACCGAGAGGTATTGATGCAATTCGACTTTAAACCCTTTAGCCTTGGGAGTATTTTTCATCCCTTTAAAAAATGGTTTAAAAGACCGAACCGCAGTAATGGTAAACTGGCTGGCGTTTTAGCAAACTAAAATTTATTTATTCCAATCTTTTAAAGGCATCCTTCGGGATGCCTTTTTTGTTGTAAGTGTTTGATACTAATAGGGCTACTCCAAAAACGGAGTTTCAGGAGTTGGATCGTGTGGCGGCCGGGGATTAAAATTTGTGTTAATTCTTTAAAAACGGGAATCTAAAGGCCAGTCTGAACCGTATTTGAGAAGCATTCAATTACCAAACAGGAATAAAATACATTCATGAACCATATGAACCCGCTTAACCGCTTTGGGCAGAAAACAAAAAATTTAAAACTTTTAGCAACTAATAGACTCAAAACCTTTTTAGACACAGCAGATGCCTGGAGCATTTTTATACAGGGGAGTACCTTCGTTTTGTTAACAGGTGCAGTTTACCTGGTGTATATTTTGCAAAGCGATTTTGAACAGTACCGGCTGAATCGTGTCAACACGACTGTTGGTCTGATATTTCTCGCTGTTTCTGCCGGGATGTTTTTCTTCAGAATTTTTTATTTTCTATTTGTTCTGTTCCGCTATTTTAAATACAAGTCAATCAAATCCGTCAGCGATTCAGATTTACCTCTATGTACAGTAATCGTACCTGCATATAATGAAGGAAAACAGGTTTGGGCCACCCTGAGGAGTCTGGCGCGCAGCAATTACCCCAAAGAGAAACTACAACTGATCAGTATTGATGACGGCAGTGCCGATGATACCTGGCAATGGATGCAACAGGCCAAATGCGAGTTGGGAGAGGAAGTGGAAATATTCCAGCAACCAAAGAACATGGGGAAACGCCATGCCCTTTACCGCGGTTTCAAACTTGGCAAAGGAGAGGTCTTTATTACGGTAGACAGCGATTCCGAAGTAAATGCCGACACTCTCAGAAATCTGGTGAGTCCCTTTGTGGTTAATCCGAAATGCGGGGCAGTAGCAGGTAATATACGGGTATTGAATACCAGCAAGGCATTATTGCCCAGAATGCTGGATGTGAGTTTTGTTTTGAGCTTTGAATTCATCCGTTCCGCTGAAAGCACCTTAAATTCTGTTTTGTGTACGCCGGGAGCCCTGGCCGCCTATCGCAGGGAGGCAGTTTTCAATTGTCTGGATAAGTGGATCAATCAGACCTTTATGGGGCAGCCCTCCGATATAGGGGAAGACCGCGCCATGACCAATATGATCCTGAAACAGGGTTATCATGTCCTTTTTCAGAAGAATGCGATTGCCTATACCAATGTACCTGAAAAGTACAGAGGCCTGTATAAGATGTTTACTCGCTGGGGCAGGAGCAACGTCAGGGAAAACATAGAGATGGCAAAGTATGTATTTTCCGGCTTCAGGGAAGGTTCAAAAGCCGGCACCCGAATCCTCTTTATGGGACAGGCACTTAAGATAATTATGTGTTACCCCCTCCTGATCCTTATGTTTTATTTTCTGCTGTCTCACCCCTTACTGTTTTTAAGTTCTACCTTATTCGGGATTTTACTGGCTGCTACTTTCCCGGTTATTTTTTATGCGCGGAAGTACAACCTCAGGGAATCTTTCTGGGCGTATTCGTATAGTATCCTCTATACTTTTGGTCTTTTCTGGATTACCCCCTATGCCATTGTAACAGCCAACCGCCGGGGGTGGTTAACCCGGAAGCTGCCGGGACAGGGATAGGCTGTAGCTATTAGCTGAAACAATTGAAATTACAGCTATGTGATCCGGTCTTTAGTCAATTAAAACCGTTATCTTTTTAAAAGGGATAACAGATTCGGATCCTACATTTTGATCTTTTTCGGCTTTATTTCTTCAAAAAAGAAGTCGTCATTGGGCACATCAAATGCAAAGCCGCTTACCTCCATCATATTGTTGGTCTGTATTTGAATGGTCCCGAAACTGAACCAGGCCTGCGGGTGGTCCCAGTTGAGCTTCCAGACATTGTAGTGCCAGTGGGTTAAAGTAGCCGATAGCAGGGGGGAGTGTGAAAACTCCAGCTTTAGATTGTTATCTTTTTGGACAATGCTCAGTTCCCCGTACAAATCAGAATGATAGCGGCCCGCAAAGGCATCCGGCGAAATGCTGGGTTGGGTGTTGCTCACCCGTTTCGCTATGCGCTCGGCAATGCGGGTATCCGCGTTGATTCGCCTGTTGGCAGCTGCCAGGTAATCCGCAGACCAGTCTTTCTCGCTTTCTGCATCCAGGAAGGTGTCAAGTGCGTAATAGGTAGCAGCCATAATCGGGCTTTTTGTCCCGTTGGTCAGGACAACCACCCCGAGTTTTTCATCCGGTATCAGCGTAAGGGCAGTTATCATCCCGTCATAACCCCCGGTATGCCCTACCTTCAGGCGTCCTTTGTAATCACTGAGCCCCCAGCCCAGCCCATAGCCATTAAAATGCCTGTCAAAGTCATTTTCGCTGGTGTGGTCTACCATATGGTTGTTGTGAGGCGTCCAGACCATGTTCCGGGTGCGTTTGCTCAGCAGGGTATCTGTCCCTGTAATTCCGTGATCCAGATTGAAGATCATCCATTTGGAAAGGTCAGCAACCGAGGAAACCAGACCGCCTGTGGCTGCAACATTGTCCCAGCTGGTCCAGGGGATCGGATAGTTTTTTCCTTCCTTGATGGCATGAGGGCTGGCAAAATTCCCCATTTTGTCCAAATCGTTTATTGTATAGAGGGTGCGTTCCATGCCAAGGGGTTCTAAAATGCGCTCCCTTACATTTTCGCCCCAGCTCTTTCCGGTAACTTTTTCGATAATCTCCCCTGCCGTTATAAACATGAGGTTCGAGTAGCCATACCCGGCACGGAATTCATATGCTTTGGGGACGTATTGTATTCGCTTAATAATTTCGGATGCAGGCAGCTCCGATTTGTACCAGATATTATCCCCGCTAAAGGTGCCCAGGCCCACCCTGTGACTCAGGATATCCCGGATTGTGGTATGTTCGCTTTCATAGCTGTCGTATAGTTCAAAGTAGGGAATGTATTTCCTCACCTTGTCATTCCAATTGAGTTTTCCTTCCTGTACCAGCATCCCGATGATGGCTGAGGTAAAAGCCTTGGAATTAGAGGCAATGGCATAGAGGGTGTCTTCATCCGGTTTTTGATTCTTTCCGACCTCAAGCAGCCCGTAATTGCCGGTGAATACCAATTTCCCGTCTTTTACGATTCCGATGGATACCCCGGGGATACCCCAGTCTTTTACCATTTGGGAGAAATAAGCATCGAGTTTTTCCAGATCCGCTGTACCAACGGCCTGTGCGAATGTACTCATAGAGAAAGAAAGGGTGAGGGCGAAGAGTAGGAGTGCTTTTCTCATTGAAAATGTTATTAAAGTGTGTTATTATAAGGAGTCGGTCAATGCATTTTATTCTTGTTTGCCGGTTTTGTCAAAAGGAACATTTACCGGCCGCAAAAGGCCTGCGCGCATCACATGGGTAACAGACCTCATGTTAGCTATATCCTCGGTCGGATCATTTTCCAGGATAATCAGGTCAGCCATCTTGCCTTTTTCCAGGGTGCCGAAATCATCCAAGCGGTCCATTGCCAGTGCTCCGTTGCGTGTAGCCATGATTAATATATCCCGGGCAGGGATCCCATTTTGCTGCATGGTCTCCATCTCATCGTAAATGGAAATTCCGTGCAGGGTTCCCGGGTTGCCTGCATCTGTGGAAACGGCAATGGGAATGCCCGCCTGGTGAACCCGGCGGAGGTTTTCAAACATATTTTTTTCGCTGGCTGCCACATAGCTTTTATAGTTGGATATCATGGTTTCATAGCCATCCGGATTGGGCAAGTATTTGAAGAACTTGGTTGCTGATAAAAGTAAATTCCTGGTTTGGGGATCGACCACCCCATTCGGGTCCGAAATACCAAAGCCTTCTTTCAGGGATTTATAAGCATTCAGATACCCCCTCCCGACTATAAGGGTAGGGCAGTAGATAACTCCCGATTTTTTGGCCAGGTCCAGGAATGTGGAATCCACCACCTGATCGTCCACGCTGTGCACCAGGATTTGTGCTCCCATCCGCAGGGCCTCGGTTGCCTGGTCCAAATCCGTGGCATGTACAATGAGCTTATTACCCTGCAATGCCACCTCATCAACCACTGCCGCAAGGGCTTCCATGAACTGGGGATCCTCCAGGTTTATTTGCCAGATTTTGATCCCGGTAGCCCCGAGGCTTGTATTCTGGCGTACCGTTTGCCGGCCAAAATCGGCCGAGGAGAGGTGTAAAAGCTGTTTTTGACCAGGGGTATTGACCGCTACCAGGTTGGCATCCGGGACTGGCGACAACAAAGGGCCTGCAGCGGCCACATGAGGCGCATTCAGGTTGTCTTCGGCCGTTTTCTGCAGGCCGAGGGTCCAGAGGTACCCGCCTACATCGTAGACAGCTGTGACCCCCGAACGTAGATAGGCCTCATAATAGCGTTCAGGGTGTTGTTGCAGATAGCTTTGCAGTTCAACATAACCAAGGGTATCCCTGATATCCAGGGCATCGGGCCTGCCATCAAAAAAACCGGTTTGGCCAAAATGTACGTGCGAATCTACCAGCCCCGGGCTGATATATTTCCCTTTCAAATCCAGGATTTCCGCATTTTCTGGAATGGGTACTTCCGAACCGCCTACAGCTTCTATCAGGCCATCCCGTACAATGATTACACCCTGCTCAAGGACACCACCGTTACCATCGAAGATGGTGGCTCCCTGCAAGACTGTCAGTGCAGATTCATCCGACTTTCTAGAAGTGCAGGCTGTCAGGGAAATCAGTATAAAGCAAAGGAAGAGGGTGGTTTTGTTCATGTGGTATCTGGTTGGGTTGGAGCAGTAGTAGGGATCGTAATTTACAGGACCTTAAAAATGATGTACGAGACCCATACCGCTATCACAAGATAACCATATTTAGGCTAAAAGGCATGAGGAAGAGGATTAAAGAAGTAGTATAACCTAGCAGGGCAGATATTGAAATTTGGGATTATCAACTGTGGAAACCAAGATTAACTCTGTTAAAGTTGTTTATCAATTTAATAATGGTTAAATGCAGTACTTTTAAATTTTAGGATAAGAAGTGGCATTTTGTCTGTCTTTTAGTTCTTTGAATGATTTTATTTTGATTAGTTAAATATTTATTAATTCTTTGCGAATAAATTTTTTATTATGGACGAATTTATTAAAGAGGATTTTGTACAAATTGACTATTTGAGATTAATATTTGGAGTGTTCTTGTTGATAGCCCAAACTTTGATTATTTCTCAGTTTTATGTGAAGTTTTCCAAATCTTACAATAACAAATTGAAATTTTCGAAGAATTTAATTCCATTTGGAATATCAATTTTGATTATCGTTTCTGTAATCAAGTCTTCATTGGCTTTATCGCTTGGTTTGATAGGGGCTTTGTCCATAATCCGATTCAGGACAGCCATAAAGGAACCTGAAGAAATCATTATTTTATTGCTTGTGATGGGTTGTGCGGTATCAATCGCAGCAGAAAAAGAACTCTTGGCTATCATCTTGCTGGCATTTTACTTTATCTCCTATTATTTCCTTAACCGAAAAGAATCTGATAGCTCTAATGGCTATAAGATAAACATTAAAATTAAGCCTGATAAAGGTGAGATAGGCTCCGTGATTAGCAATGAGTTTGAACAAAACCTAATTTACATGAACAAGAGTCTTGATGACTATCTTAACTTGGTTTACCGAGTACAGTCCAAAGAGCAATTAGATTCTATTTTAAAATATTATAACGAGTTAAATAATGATTACGCGTTTGAAACGAGTACATTGGAGGTATAAAATCTTGATACTGTTATCGACTTTAATTGCCATTTACATCGGGATTAAGCATTTAGATACACAAAAAAATAGAAGGGAATGGTCAACTGCAACCGATGGTTTGTATCTTCAACCTAGATGGGGGTATTTGAGCAATTACGAGTCCCTAATGCTAAAATTAAGAACATTAAGATGGAAGTTATATTATCCAAAGTCGTTATTTAAGAAGAAATCACCAGAGTTTAATTTTTTATTATCTGCTAATGATAAAAAAATAGTTGATAGTGTAGTATTCCTAGGTATAAAACGGGGAATTTTTACTAAAGATTCTAAGAAATACCGTAACGCGGAACTAATATATAAAGACTCCCTTTTCAAGATTAAATTCAAACTAAGAGGTTCACATCCATACCCATACATTATGGGTGATTATAGTGTTAAAGTTAAATCAAAAGAAAAAATTAATGGATTAAAAACATTTAACATCATTGCTGGTTCTGAAATGGACTATAAAACAATTTATGCAAACAAGACCGGTCGAAAGTATGGTGTTTACACTCAGGATCAAGGAGAAATTGTTTCTTATAGATTTAACGGTGTTTTAAGAGATGGATTTCTTTATCCCGAGTTCGATGCTGAATATGTCCTTAAGGAATTCGGAGATACTTTGCATTTTATTTATAAGAACCATAAAAATTGGCTCACACACACAAGTCCATTCGACAATCTATACTATAACGTTGAGGATAGAATGAACTTTGAAATAAAAGATAATATAGGGTTCCATAAATGGAGGACGTTAAAAAACTTCAATTTCACTCCTAACGAATTCGAAATTGATTATTTGGGTCGATATCTGGCTTTGATCTATTTATTTGGAAATGGTCATCAAATTACCGGTGACAACTTAGAATGGTTGAACGTAAACAACAATTTGGTTCCTCTTTTTAGAAATGAAAATGGTGTGAATGCACTCACAGTTTTTAAATCAGCCTTTGACGAAGTTATTTTTAGCCATCATCCCGGTGCACCCTCCTATGACTTATTTAGGCAATTATTGACCAATGATTCAATAAGAACTAAAAGAAATAGAATTTTTAAAAAAATGATCTCTGAGAAAGAAGAACTTATCTCTGACTTTGATCAATTATTCCTATCTAATTATGAGAAACATTTGACTTATAATGATGAGTTCTTTTTACAAGATTTATGGCAAAAAACATTTAAAAAAAATTTAGATTTTAATATAGAAAAGTTTAAGGAGTACTTAAAAACAGGATTGAGTTTCGTTATACACGAAAATGACACTTTACGAATTACTTCCGAGACGTATGTCGATTTAAAAGTCTTAATCAACAATAAACATGAATTTAATATCAATCCTGTGGAATATGGCTTGGATAATGAGAAACTCAGGACTAAGTTCACTGAGAATCTAATTCCATTCGCGGAAAAAATTCTTTCTTTGGAGTTAATAAATGAGTATGTCAACGACACTACAAATATAAACCTGATTCATGAAGTTTATTGACAGTTTACCATATCTTTTTATGTTGGGATTGGTCGTCCTTTACTTTATGTTCTTCCATAAGGAGCCTGCTAATGATTACCATGTAATTAATCTTTCGCGCAAGCAAATCATTTCATTAGACGTCGGTAACCCATTGTATCAGATAAGAGGCATAAAAACAAATTATGACTCCGTGGAAGTAATCGTAAAAAAAATTGATCATGGATTAATTCTGGATTCCAAGGAAAATATCTGGAAGAATTATCGAAAGGTTATTCTCCTTGAAGGTCTTAAGAACGGTGGATTGAATCTCCATGGTAGATCAGAGATCGAAGCCAATCCAATAACCGTCCGATTTAATCCATACGATGAAAAAGAGTACCTGATGGTGCCATTTATCGACCAGGAAAACATGGAATTGTCCAATGAACGATTTGCTTTTTTTACTAATGAAATCCCGGATACAAGCTTGATAATTTCAAGAACGAAGAATAATCTTGTTTTTGAAAGAAAAGGAAAGAAGTATCAGATTGACCGTTTTATTTACTTGAAAGATCCCCTATCCAAAGGCTATACTGTTTTGCCTGATTTGATTAAGGGAAACTTTAAACGGATAAAATCAGGGAACATTAAAGAATCTGAATCCAAAGAGCGTACGAAAAAGAAAACTTTTGAGCAGGACTTTGAATTAATCGAAGACCGTTCCTTTGAGGATATGGTAATAAATAATACTGATCAGGTAACGATCACATTAAATGGAAAGGCTAATCTATTTTTCGACAATTGTGAAATTGATTTTAGGAAACTTAAAATAATCGCGATGGGCCAAAATGCAATCATAATGCGCAATTGTCCCAAAGTTATAATAGATTCTGTTGAGATTTCGGGAATTTCCAATTACACGTCAGATAGTTTCACACTGCCCTCTGGTTTAACTTTTATAAAATCAAATGTTACTATTCGAAATAGTACGTTTTTCAGCAATATTACCGGAGATGATTTTGTGAATTTTTACGCATCCCAATTTAGCGTTGATGCAACTATGTTCAAAGATATCCCAAATGACGCCATAGATTCTGATTTTTCGGAAGGAACTATTTCAAATTCCAATTTTCTAAGGATTGGTAATGATGGCGTTGATTTCAGCGGTTCTGATATTCTTCTCGAGAATAATGTTTTTACGAACGTGGGAGATAAATGTATTAGTGCAGGGGAATATTCCAATGTTGAATCCAACAACAATAAGATGGTAGATTCGAGTATAGGGTTAGTAGTTAAAGATGGCTCTGTCCTGGAGACCGAAAAGGACTCTTTTGCAGGAAACACCGTTGACATAGCCGTATTTATGAAGAAAGATTTTTACAATGATCCCCTCCTTATTTATAATGACGTCCTGAACGAGAAAAATTATCTGATCGAAAAAAAGTCATACGTGATACCTTACTTCGATGAAAAAATTACTATAACCAAAAAAGTAGAGGACCTCATGTATGGAAACCTCTACGGTAAAGCCTCCAAGCGATAATGAGAAATGAAATAAAATTTCGCTTTAAAAGTGATGACCTCTTTACAATCAAATCGAAACTGATTGAAAACGGATTTTTTATGTCGTATATGGACCGACAAATCAATAATATATATTTTGATTACTTTAATTTTAGTGCGCTAGTAGAAAATATCGAGGGTTACAGGGATCGATCTAAAACAAGAATCCGATGGTACGGAGGCTTCCATAATATTTTCACCGAGGATCTTTTCCTTGAACAAAAGATAAAAGCCTCTCATTTGGGGAGAAAAAAGGTTATCAAGCTTAAAAAGGAGCCATATAGTGATCAAAAGGATGTCAATTTCCTTCTCGAAAGTTTAACCCGCACTATAAATGACAGGCTCCACTGCATTATGAAGCCTACCCTTATCAACCAATATCAAAGGCAATATTTTGAAAATTCATTAAAAATTAGGGTAACCCTGGATACGGAAATAAAGTATACAAATCCCCAGACATTCTTCTCCAAGAAGGAGGAAAATAACGTCATGGAGGTAAAATTCAATAGGGATGAAGACGTAAATCTTGGATTCCTGGACGACTTGAAACTGGTAATTACGCGTAACTCAAAATACGTGAGAGGTTTTAAATCTATAGATTTAATTAATGGATAGTTCGCTGGAATAGTCCACGAGCGAAAAGCATCTTAATTTTCTGTATTATGATTTTACCGCTTGATTGAGGAAGATACGAACCTTCTAATCCTTCATTTTATCTAACAGAAATTAAATTCCATTTTGGACTTTGGATCTATAGAATATTATTATGATTTTCTTCAGTAAAAAGTATGCTTTATTCTTAATCATTGTTCTGGTTTTATCTTGCAAAAGAGAGGGAAAGCATGTCGATAAAGTTGTGTCTCAACAAGATTCCAAAAACGTTGGGTGGCAGAATAAGAAATTGCAAGAAGGGGAGGACCAGTATTTTGTCGATGTGCTTGTAGAGATTCCAGCAGGGACGAATGAAAAATGGGAATACAACAAATTGAAGGGCGCAATTGAATTAGAGCATGTTCAAGGGGTGCCACGCATTATTAATTATCTTGGGTATCCCGCCAATTATGGGTTTATCCCGAACACATTGTTGCCAAAAGAGCTTGGGGGAGATGGCGATCCTTTGGATGTGATAATTCTTGGTCCCCCAATTGAGCGGGGAGATTTAGTAAAATCGAAAATAATAGGAGTACTCTTCCTTAAGGACCGAGGAGAACATGACGATAAATTGATAGCAGTTTCAGTAGATTCACCATTCGGTGACATAAACGATATTGAAGAATTACAACTGTATTTTAATGGTGTTTGTGATATATTACAAATATGGTTTTCGAACTACAAAGGCCCTGATTTAATTACTTCCCAAGGGTTTGGCAATAGTTCTAGGGCATTACTTATTCTGGAAAAGGCAAAAAAAGAATTTAGAAAGAATAAAATTCCTTAAACCCATTGCTTAGGCATATTACAGAATACTTGTTTATGCGCTGTAAATCTTTCTGATCATAAAATAATTATAAACGGTCAGTAATATGGGGCAGCTTGTACATTGGGCCGCAAAAGAAAACTCTACTGGAATTTGGCCCCGATAACTATCGGGGTGGGATTTGGAATTTCCAACAAAGTTGGCTGGGGTTAACTTCGCTTCGCTTGTTGGACCCGGACCGAACGGTCGCGAAAGGTCCGGTGGACCTTTTGTAAAGAGGGGCCAGCAGGTGCGCTGGCCTGCAAATGCCGACTTAAGGATCGGTATTTGGATTTTGGGATTTGGAATTTCCAATTGTGTTGGCTGGGGTTAACTTCGCTGCGCTTGTTGGACCCAGCAGCCCCATGCTCCAAATGCAAAACCCCCGGCCTGCTTCTGCAGGCCGAAAGGTTTTTATTCCGTTCGAAATCTTTGAGCAAGCTCACGATTTCTCTCAAAATAAAAGCCCCCGCCATTTTGGCGGGGGTTTTGCGCTTGATTGTGACTTGGCTGGGGCTCGAACCCAGGACCCTCTCCTTAAAAGGGAGATGCTCTACCAACTGAGCTACCAAGTCAAAAAAAACAACCGCAACTTATCGCGGTTTGCGGCTGCAAATATACTACCTATTCTTTATTTTTCAAGTTCAATGGCTATAAATTTCAGATTTATTGAAAAAGCTGCATATTTACCTCAATCAGCGAACAAATGGCGAAGATGATAATCGTACTTATCGGGTATATGGGAAGCGGGAAATCTACCGTTGGCAAGGCCCTTGCAGAATCTATGGGATTTCCGTTTCTGGATTTGGATACCTATATAGAAGAGAAATCAGAAAAGACTATTCCGGAATTATTTGAGGAGAAAGGGCAAATCTACTTCAGGAAAAAGGAACACGAATTACTGAAAGAAGTTTTGGAAAACAATGACGAACTGGTACTGGCCCTGGGGGGTGGAGCACCCTGTTATGCCGGGAATATGGAATTGGTCTTATCCCACACTTCCCGGGTATTTTACCTGATGCTCAGCGTTCCCCTATTAGCCGCCCGGCTACAACATGAGTCTGGGAAACGTCCGCTGATAGCGCACCTGAAACCAGAGGAACTTCCAGATTTTATCGGAAAACATATGTTTGAGCGGGTAAAATTCTACAATATGGCACCCCATCACATCGCTGTTCAGGAAAAGGGAATTGAGCAGCTGGTGGAAGAGATCCACCGGAAATCACTCTAGGAAAACGGCGTATTCCCTTGAGCTCAGATCTACTCGCACGTGTTCATTAAGGGAGGTTGAGAGGGACAATCCTTTAAAATCGGCTTTGACGGGGTATCGTTTGTGATTGCGATTTACGAGCACGGCTGTTTTGAGCTGTTTCAGCGGAGTCTTAATGAAATGGTGTACCCCATAGATAAGGGTACTTCCCGAATTCAGTACATCATCGATTAAAACCACAGACTTCCCCTGGTATTCCTCAGGTTTCAGGGAAGTAGTGATCCCGCTCTTCAGCGGGTCGGATTTATCCATCTTCACCCTGCATAACAGAATTTCAGCCGGGGTAATTTTTTCAAGTGCTGCCTTCACTTTTTTGGCAAAATCCAGCCCACCTCCCTCTATTCCGGCAATAACAATTTGTTCGGCCTCAACATTGGATTCATATATCTGATAGGCAATCCTGTTGATTTTGTACTTAATCTGCTGATGCGATAGGATTTTGTTGTCCATAGGAGCGCTATTTCTTCTCAAAGATAAAAAAGAGTTCGGTTCCCTGCCTTGGCGCAATAGAGTTTGTGGCCCGCTCCAGGGTTTTTATTGTAAAGTACGGCTGAAACAGCCGCCGGTATTCTGTAGCTGAACCTCCAAAGGGTGGCCCTTTAGAGGATAAGGGAAAGTCAAATAACAGACCAGCCAGGGCACCGCCTTCCCTGAGTAGTTCAACCATTTTAGTTGCATAGCGGTCTCTTTTTGCTGGCGGAAGGGCGCAAAAAAAGGTTTGCTCCAGGATCAGGTCGTACGGTTCTTCCTTTAGTTCAAAAAAATCCATTTCCAGGAAGGCTGTACGCGGCAGGCCAGGAAGTTTTTCCTGCAAGCTCCTTAGCGGCGGGCCTGCAATATCCAGAACCTGTATGTTTTTAAAACCACTTCGGAACAGGTATTCCACCTCATAGCCGTTTCCGGCTCCGGGAACAAGAATCCGAATATTTTTGTCCTCAAGTTGGTCTATGTATTTGGTGATTGGGGGTGCTGCATACCCTATATCCCAGCCCAAACGGTTTTCCCGGTACCGGGCCTCCCAGTATTCCTTATTCAGATTCATCCAGGTAATCTTCCAGATCGCGTCGATCTTTTTTAGTGGGCCGTCCTTCCCCTTTTTTTCGATAATGTTCCCGGCTGGCCTGCATTAATTCGAAGTGTTTCAGCTCTGCCGGATCCGTGATGTCTTCCCGATATATACCCACCCATTTAGCCCCAACCCTTTGTGGAGGGATATCAAGGACCTTCAGTTGTAGGTTGAGCTGGTTTTTGCGAAGGCTTATTTCATCCATGGGCAATACTTCCCGGGAGGGCTTGCATACCGCTCCCCCGATGCGCACCTGTCCCTTTTTGACCGCCTCTGTGGCCTGAGACCGGGTTTTAAAATATCGGGTACACCAGAGGTATTTATCGATTCGCATTAATAAAATCTTTGTTAATCCGCTCCACAAAAATAGGGGAAAATTGTATCTTGCCGCCTTTAAGAAACTGGCTTTATGGGATGGAAGAAAAATTGTGTTGGGCTACTGGGGCTTTTACTATTGGCAGCCTGCGGGAACGATGATGGCTTAAATATAGAGGTTGTACCCCCGGAACCCTTGAGTGACGTGCTCGCGGAGGACGATGCGGCCATTCGCGATTTTCTGAGCACCCACTTTTATAATTATGAAGAATTTGAGACCCCGCCGGCCGATTTTGACTTCCGTATAGTCATTGATACCATAGCCGGAGATAACGCTTCCAAAATACCGCTGATCGACCAGGTACAGATTACACAGATTACCGTGCGCTCTGAAGAGTTTAATCTGGAAGAAGCTCCGGATGTTACACATAATTTGTATTACCTGGAAGCACTGGAAGGCGGGGGGGAAGCCCCTACAGTTGCGGATTCGGCCTTTGTGGCTTACCGGGGGACGCTACTGGATGGAAGGGACTTTGACGGTTCTTTTTCACAACCCGTCTGGTTTGACCTTGCCCGTTTGCAGGGACCCTTGCAGGGTGCCAGGGGTTTTACGGAAGGCATGCGCTTCTTTAAGGCAGCCACAGGAATATCAGTCAACCCCGATGGGACGCTTTCGGCCCAGAACCAGGGTGTAGGCCTTATAATAATGCCTTCGGGTCTCGGCTTCTACAACCGGCCGCCTCAGGGGAGTGTAATAGCTGCCTACAGCCCATTGATCTTTACGGTTGAAATATTTGCAGTGGAGCAGACAGACCACGACGGGGACGGCATTCCCTCTATTCAGGAAGATCTCGATGGCGATGGCTATCTGTACAATGACAACACCAATGAATCCCAGGAGCGCAGTGCTTTCGGAGGTTTACTTACCGCTAATTTCCTGGATAATGACGATGACGGCGACGATACCCCCACCCGGGAGGAAATAATAATCAATCCTGACGGAAGTATCACCTTCCCGGATACAGACGGGGATGGCATCCCGGATTATCTGGATAAAGACAATAGTTGATGAAATAAAAAAAGCCCCGATTCAGGGGCTTTTTAATTTTTTATTCTCGCCTTATAATTTCACCCAAAGGCTAAGGATAAACTGGCTTGGGCGTGTATCCAGGCGCCGGTCGCTTAAACCGACGAAGTTTGCTTCATTTGAACTGAGTCCCCTTTCATAACGCAGGTCTACCCCAAGGTTGCCCAGATTTACAGCGGCACCCAGGTGGAGGCCAACGGTAAAGTCATTTTCGACATCGCCCAGGGTAACCCCATCAAAATCCGTATTCAGGATATATTGAAAATCCGGTCCGGCAAAAACAGACAGCGGACCAATCACTTTGAATCCGAGTAAGACAGGAAGGTCGAGCTTGGACATGTCAAAGTCGTCTCCGCTGTAGTCTGATTTGGTTTTGGTAAAAATCAGTTCGGGGCGCAGGTAAATATCGTCGCCAAAAGTGGCGAAAACCCCGAGATGGTACCCGATCTTTGAATCGGCACTCAGGTTTGGGGCCTGATCGAATTTGTAATCCCCATTGGAATTGAAATTTAACCCCGCTTTTATTCCAAATCCGGGATTGTTTTGCGCAAAGGCAGACAGGCTGAATAGAATCAGCAGGCAACTAATTAAGGTACGTTTCATAATGGTGTTCTTTTTGAGCCTGTGGTATCAAAAACAATACCAGGAATCAGGCTTTCTTTTTTAACACCTTTAAAACGGCGGCTGTTACGGCTTTATTGTTCAGGCCGTATTTCTCCATCAATTCCTCAGGTGTACCGCTTTCCCCGAAGGTATCCTGGGTGGCCACAAACCCCTGCGGGGCAGGGTGGTTAACCGCAAGTACCCGGGCAACACTTTCACCCAGCCCGCCCAGGTAATTATGCTCCTCGGCAGTTACCACACAGCCGGTCTTTTTTACAGATTTAAGGATGGCTGCCTCATCCAGGGGTTTGATCGTATGTATGTTGATTACCTCTGCAGAAATTCCCTTTTGTTCAAGGGTTTCTGCAGCAAGCAGGCTCTCCCAGACCAGGTGGCCTGTGGCCAATATAGTCACATCCGTGCCTTCCTGCAGCATAATGGCTTTGCCGATCTCGAATTTTTGATCTACAGGGGTGAAATTGGCTACTTTGGGCCGGCCAAATCTCAGATAAACCGGGCCGTGATAATCGGCAATTGCCAGGGTTGCGGCCTTGGTCTGATTAAAATCACAAGGATTGATCACAGTCATGCCCGGGAGCATCTTCATAAGCCCTATGTCCTCAAGAATCTGGTGGGTTGCCCCGTCTTCTCCCAGGGTTATCCCTGCATGGGAAGCACATATTTTCACGTTTTTATCCGAGTAGGCTATGGATTGACGAATCTGGTCGTATACCCTTCCGGTGGAGAAATTGGCAAATGTGCCTGTAAACGGGATATAGCCTCCAATTGTCATCCCGGCGGCAATTCCCATCATATTGGCTTCGGCAATCCCCACCTGGAAAAAACGCTCAGGGTTTTCCGCGATGAAATCATCCATTTTAAGTGATCCCACCAGATCTGCGCACAGGGCAACTACTTTGGGGTTTTTTCTTCCCAGTTCCGTGAGCCCGGCGCCAAAACCGCTTCGTGTATCCTGTTTTCCCTGGTCTTTATATTGATTCATGTTCAAATGGATTTTGATATTAATAATCCCCTAATTGGGTTTCAGGGTTTTGGGCAAGGGCGTCTTGCAGTTGATCGTCATTCGGGGCTTTTCCGTGCCAGGCATGGGTATGCATCATAAAATCCACCCCATGGCCCATAACCGTTTCCATGATGATGGCAACCGGTTTTCCTTTCCCGCTTCGCTCCTTTGCCGTTTGCAGGGTGCGAATGATGGCCTGCAGGTCATTTCCCTCGTCAAGGGAGAGTACCTCCCACCCAAAGGCTTCAAACTTGACCTTTACATCCCCCAGCGGCATCACCTCTTCCGTTCCGCCGTCTATCTGCTGGCCGTTGCGGTCAATTGTTGCTATAAGGTTATCTACCTTTTTACCTGCTGCATACATTATGGCTTCCCAGTTCTGGCCTTCCTGTAATTCCCCGTCTCCGTGCAGGCTGTAGACCAGGTGCTTGTCCCCGTTTAGTTTTTTTGCCTGGGCGGCTCCGATGGCGACCGACATGCCCTGTCCCAGGGAACCTGAAGCGATGCGCACTCCCGGAAGGCCCTCATGTGTAGTGGGATGGCCCTGTAAACGGGAATTGATCAGCCTGAAAGTATTTAACTCTTCTATCGGGAAATACCCCCTGCGTGCGAGAACGCTGTAGTAAACAGGGGAGATATGGCCATTGGAAAGGAAAAACAGGTCTTCGCCTATCCCATCCATATCAAAGCCCTCTTTTAATTCCATTACCTCATTGAAGAGGGCCACAAAAAACTCAGTACATCCCAGAGATCCTCCCGGGTGCCCGGAGTTCACCTTATGGACCATCCGGACGATATCCCTGCGGACCTGTTGTACAAGCGTTTCCAATTTTTTAATGTCAGCCATGTCGGTTGCTTTTATAGAAAACCAAAAATAATAGCATTCCTGCTGCTTCCCAAAGGTTCTTTTAAGTAGTTATCAACGATTGAGAAAGGGAACTTTATTTTTTTCTTAAGGACAAATGGTAGGGAGTTGCGTATCTTTGGCAGCTGCTGAAGAAGTCTATGCAGTGAAATTTACACTCCAACATACCGATCCAGATACGAAGGCCCGTGCCGGGCTTTTGGAAACAGACCATGGCCCCATTGAAACCCCTATTTTTATGCCTGTTGGGACAGTTGCTTCTGTTAAGGGAGTGCACCAGAGGGAACTTCGGGATGATATTAATCCGGATATTATTCTGGGGAATACCTACCATTTATATCTGAGGCCTGGGATGGACATTCTTGAGCGTGCGGGTGGGCTGCATAGTTTTATGGGCTGGGACCGGGCTATTCTTACTGACAGTGGTGGGTACCAGGTCTATTCCCTTTCTGCCAACCGTAAAATAAAAGAGGAAGGGGTAAAATTCAAATCGCATATTGACGGGTCTTACCACGTCTTCACCCCTGAAAATGTGATGGATTTGCAGCGCAGCATCGGCGCAGACATCATTATGGCTTTTGACGAGTGCACCCCTTATCCCTGCGAATACCGCTATGCTGAACAGTCTATGCATATGACCCATCGCTGGCTGGATCGCTGTATGGATCAACTGCAGCGCGTACCGCCCAAATACGGCTATGAGCAGGCTTTTTTCCCCATAGTTCAGGGCTCTGTGTACAAAGAACTGAGGAAGCAGTCTGCCGAGTATATCGCCGGGGCTGATGCCTTCGGAAACGCAATAGGGGGGTTGTCTGTGGGAGAGCCTGCAGAAGAATTGTATGCTATGGCGGAGGTGGTTTGCGATATCCTTCCGGCATCCAAACCGCGTTACCTGATGGGGGTGGGTACCCCTGTCAACCTTTTGGAGAACATTTCCCTGGGCGTGGATATGTTTGACTGTGTATTGCCCACCCGAAATGCCCGCAATGGCATGTTGTTTAGCTCGGAGGGCACTATCAATATTAAAAACAAGAAATGGGAGGATGATTTTTCCCCCCTCGACCCCATGGGGCATACCTTTGTGGATACGGAATATACCAAGGCCTACCTGCGCCATTTATTTGCTGCCAATGAGTATCTTGGAAAACAAATTGCCACCATTCACAATCTGGGATTTTACCTTTGGCTGGTTCGAGAGGCACGCAGAAGGATTCTCGACGGTACCTTTGGTCCCTGGAAATCAAAAATGGTAAAACAAATGGACAAGCGCCTTTGAGATGACCATTATAGACCGCTACATACTCAAAAAATACCTGTTCACTTTTGGACTGATGCTGCTCTTGTTCATCCCGATCGGGATTATGCTGAACCTGGCAGAGCAGATCGGAAAAATGATCGACAATGAGGCCCCACTGATCGAGATCGTGATCTACTACGTAAATTTCACCATCTATATAGGAAGCCTGCTGTTTCCCATTTTCCTCTTTCTTTCCATCATTTTCTTTACTTCCAAGCTGGCAAACAATACCGAAATTGTCGCCATCCTTTCTTCAGGGGTTTCTTTTGGGAGGTTTCTGAGGCCTTACTGGATTGGCGCGACCATTATTGCCTTGTTGATGTTCTTTATGGGGATGTTTATTGTCCCATCTGCCAGCAAAGGATATAACGAATTCAAATACAAGTACCTGAAAAAGGGCAAACAAGACCGGATCACACAAAACATTTTCAACCAGCTGGGAGATCAGGATTATATTTATGTAAGCAGTTTTGACCCGGCCCGGTTAATCGGATATAATTTTACCAAAGAACATTTCGGGCCCGACGGCAAACTGCAATATAAACTGGCAGCTGCCAATATCAGGTGGATTCCAAAAGACAGCGTTTACCGTCTGACCAGCTACAGTATGCGCACTTTAAAGGACTCGGTAGAAATGGTGATGACCGGCAGGCGGCTCGATACGGTATTTAACTTCCAGATTGAAGACCTGACCCCCGTTTCCTACGTGGCTGAAACTAAAAACCTGTTCGAATTGAATCAATTTATTGAGGACCAGAAAAGGAAAGGGGCTTCTAATATCAACACCTATATAATGGTCAAATATAAAAGATGGGCTCTGCCGGTTGCTGCATTTATTCTGACTGTTATTGGGGTAGCGGTCTCCTCTATAAAAAGGAGAGGGGGGATGGGTGTAAACCTGGCCTTCGGGATCGGGGTTGCCTTTATCTATATCTTTATGGACAAAGTTTTCGGCACCCTAGCCGAACAATCTGGCTTTCCGCCATTAATGGCTGTAATTATCCCGAATATATTATTTGGAATACTGGGCTATTACCTGCTGCAACAGGCCAAGCGCTAGCCTTTACCGGAAATTTTTATCATTTATGGCAGGTTTAAAGATATAGTTTATCTTTGGAGCGCTGATTACTTAAATGCTGAATTTCCATGGAATACCTGGATTTTGAACTTCCAATCAAAGAACTTGAGGAACAACTAGAAAAATGCCAGATCATAGGCGAAGAGAGCGAGGTCGACGTAACGGAGACCTGTAAGCAAATCGAAAAAAAACTGGCTGAAACCCGAAAGGAAATCTACAAAAACCTTACAGCCTGGCAGCGGGTGCAGCTTTCCCGGCATCCCAACCGTCCCTACACGCTCGATTATATCCGGGCCATCTGTGGGGAATCTTTTCTGGAATTGCATGGAGACCGAAATGTAAAGGACGATAAGGCCATGATAGGGGGTCTTGGGAAAATTGGGGACCAGTCTTATATGTTTATCGGGCAACAGAAAGGATACAATACTAAAACCAGGCAATACCGGAATTTTGGGATGGCTAATCCCGAAGGATATCGCAAAGCCCTGCGATTGATGAGATCTGCCGAAAAATTTGACATTCCTGTTGTTTGCTTTATCGATACTCCCGGAGCCTATCCGGGGATAGAAGCAGAGGAGCGCGGACAAGGGGAAGCCATTGCCAGGAATATCCTGGAAATGACCCGGCTAAAAGTTCCAATAATAGTAGTGATTATCGGCGAAGGTGCCTCCGGGGGAGCCCTGGGGATAGGAGTGGGTGACAAGGTTTTAATGCTTGAAAACACCTGGTACTCCGTGATATCACCTGAATCCTGTTCGTCAATACTGTGGAGGAGTTGGGAATATAAAGAACAGGCTGCGGCAGCTTTAAAGCTGACAGCCACAGACATGAAAAAATTAAAGCTGATTGACGAGATTGTGAGAGAACCTGCGGGAGGTGCTCATAGTGACAGGGAGAAGGCTTTTGAAATTGTCAGAAACAAAATTGCAAAACACTATCAGGACCTTAAAAAGTTATCTACAAAAGATCTGGTAAATACGCGGATGGAAAAATATAGTTCCATGGGTGTATTTCACGGATAATTGGGCTATACTTCAATAAGTCAGGGAAATCCGGAATTTAGCGTTCCGGATTTTTTGGTTATAAACAAAAATCGTAACTTATTAACAGGTCAATTGTTAAGTAATGGTGGATATCGCAAATGGTCTGCTCAAGTTAAGCTAGTGTTAATTCCCTACTTTTACACCAATGGAAAAATCGAGGACACTTGTAGGACAACGCATTGGGAAATCTGCGGTAATCCCTTTGGAAAGGGGGAAACTCCCTCCGCAAGCAGTTGATTTAGAGGAGGTTGTTCTCGGGGCCATGATGATTGACAAGAAAGGGGTAGATGAGGTTATCGATATTTTGCACCCTGATGTTTTTTACAAGGATGCGCATCGATTCATTTACGAGGCCATCTTTAAGCTCTTCGAAACTTCGGAACCGGTGGATTTATTAACCGTTTCGGCCCAATTGAAGCAGGATGAGAAGCTCGAGGCCGTCGGAGGGGATTTTTATCTGATAAAACTTACCCAAAAAGTAGCTTCTTCCGCACATATTGAATTCCACGCCAGAATAATCCTGCAAAAATATATTCAAAGGAGCCTGATCAAGATTTCCAATGAAATTATTGAAGAGGCCTACGATGAGGCCACGGATGTATTTGATTTGCTGGATAATGCCGAAGCAAAATTATACGATGTTACACAGGGAAATCTGAAACGATCTGCTGAAACAGCCCAGAACCTGGTTATACAGGCCAAGAAAAAAATCGAGGAGATATCCAATAAGGAGGGATTAAGCGGCATTCCGTCCGGCTTTGACAAACTGGATAAACTAACCTCCGGCTGGCAACCCAGTGACCTGGTTATTATCGCGGCACGTCCCGGGATGGGTAAAACGGCTCTGACCCTGTCAATGGCCAGGAATATTGCGGTTAATTCCAATATCCCTGTTGCATTTTTCTCTCTGGAGATGTCATCGGTACAGTTAATTACACGACTGATCTCATCTGAAACCGGTCTGTCTTCAGAAAAGCTTAGAACCGGACGACTGGAGAAGCACGAATGGGAACAACTCAATGTAAAGGTAAAAGCTCTGGAGAAAGCCCCGCTCTTTATTGATGATACCCCATCCCTGTCAATTTTTGACCTCCGTGCCAAGGCGCGGCGGCTGGCTTCACAGCACAAGATACAGTTGATAGTAATTGACTACCTGCAGTTGATGACCTCGGGAGCGAGTCAGAAAGGGGGGAACAGGGAACAGGAAATATCCACCATTTCGCGGAACCTCAAGGCCCTGGCCAAAGAATTAAATGTCCCTGTGATCGCATTATCCCAGTTATCTCGTGCTGTAGAGACCCGTGGCGGGAGTAAGCGCCCTATACTTTCCGACCTTAGGGAGTCTGGAGCAATTGAGCAGGATGCCGATATCGTTTCCTTTATTTACCGTCCCGAGTACTATAAAATTGACGAGTGGGATGATGAGGAACGCACCCCTACTCAGGGTCAGGCAGAATTCATCGTTGCCAAACACCGGAATGGAGGACTCGATAATATTAGGTTAAAATTCATTGCGCAACTGGGTAAATTTGATAATTTGGATGACTTTGATTCTCCATTTGAGTTTCAATCCAAAATGAATGCCGATGGTGAAAATCCGTTTATAACCAAAAACCTACCTGATGCAGATCAGGCTTTTGGAAGTTCCCTGAACGATTTTCCCGATGCAGACCCGGATGACAATGATGTACCTTTTTAGCCTGATTCACGCACGAATAGCCGATAATTTTAAATCTCTCTTCCTTCTTTTAATCGCCCTTGGGTATGGTTTTGCAGCATCCGCATCTGTAATCCTTATTCCCATGGACGCTGAGAGCCAGGAGAACCATCTAAAGGCGTATGGTATAACCTATTGGGTGCTCACCAAGCAGCAAAAGGTGCAATGGTTATTGAATTACCGGGGCGGCTCCTTCCTTTTACCCGATGGAGACCCGATCCGCAACGAGTGCAGGATCAGGGGGGTTTCCTTTGAAGTCCTTTCGGATGCAGAAGCCGAGTCCATTCTGGATGGGATCTCCAGCCCTTCTCAGAACCAGGAGGCGGTTATTCTGGAAAAGGCTCCCAAAATTGCGGTCTATTCCCCAAAGGACAATCAACCCTGGGACGATGCGGTAACCATGGTCCTCACCTATGCGGAAATCCCCTATGTTACGGTTTATGACGAAGAGGTACTGGGCGATAAGCTCGCGCTTTACGACTGGCTGCACCTGCATCATGAGGACTTCACCGGGCAGTATGGAAAATTCTATGCGGCCTACCGGGCTACCCCTTGGTATATAGAAGGAAAAAATCAGGCAGAAGCGCTTGCAAATCGGCTGGGTTTCTCAAAAGTTTCCGATGAAAAAAGTGCTGTAGCCCAGAAAATTAGGAATTACGTTATAGGAGGCGGCTTTATGTTCGCTATGTGCTCTGCCACCGATAGTTTTGACATTGCCCTGGCGGCCGAGGGCGTGGATATTTGTGAACCCATGTTTGACGGAGATCCGTCCGATCCCAACTACCAGCAACGCCTTGATTTTAGTAAGACGTTTGCATTTGCGAATTTCACCCTGGAACGCAACCCGCTCAGGTATGAATTTTCCTCTATCGATATGACCAACCAGCGGGAAGGCATCCGCATGGAGTCTGATTATTTCAGCCTGATGGATTTTTCTGCTAAATGGGATCCTGTCCCCACCATGCTCTGCCAGAATCACACAGCATTGGTAAAGGGATTTATGGGGCAAACCACGGCTTTTAACCGAAAAGAGGTGAAACCAACGGTTCTGGTATTAGGTGAAAACCGCCTTAATGGAGAGGCCAGGTATATACATGGTATAAAGGGAAAAGGGTTTTTTACCTTTTACGGAGGACATGACCCCGAGGACTATCAACACAGGGTAGGGGATCCTAAAACCGAGCTGGAACTGCATCCAAACTCCCCCGGGTACCGTTTGATCCTCAACAATGTACTCTTTCCTGCTGCCCGTAAAAAGAAGCAGAAAACCTAAAGCTGCCCGAGCAGTTCCTCAAGCACCTGTTCAACCCCTTGCTGGTCATTGCTGGCGGTGGTAAAGCGCGCCACCCGTTTAACATTGGGATGGGCATTGCCCATGGCAACACTAAAGGCTGCCCGGCCCAACATTTCCAGGTCATTGTTGTAATCGCCAAAGGCGAGGGTCTGTTCCGGGCCAATCCCAAGGGTTTGCTGTACTAATTGCAGCGCATACCCTTTGTGTGCTTTCCGGTCGGAAAGATCCACCCAGTGCCTGCCGGAAACTTTTACTTTTAATCGGTCTTCAAAGGGTTGAACGGCAGGATATATAAAGGCCTCGGAGTTTTCAAAATGGTAGACGGCTATCTTCATGATCTCTCCCTGGAATCCCCGGAGATTGTCGATTATTTCATAATCAGAATAATATTCCTCCAGGTGTTTCAAAAAAGCCTGCCCCGGATCTTCCAGATAGGCTTGCTGTTTTCCGCAGAGCACGCTGTGAGCCCCTTCAACGCCTGAAAGTACCTCCAATACTTCCTGCCTCAAGGACTTATCCAGGGGGGTAGACAGCCATTCTTCCCCGCGGTATCGTACCAGACCTCCATTTTCAGCAATAAAGATGAGCTCTTCCTGTATGCGGTCCAGTTTATCTGCTATACTGCGGTACTGGCGTCCGCTCGCAGCCACAAAGCGAACGCCTTTTTGCTGCAATGCTGCCTGCAGTTCAAAAAAGCGCTCACTTACCTCGTGCCGGCTGTTGAGCAGGGTTCCATCCATATCAGTGACAACCAGGCGAATATCTTTCAGGTCCATTTAGTACAAGTATGAGGGCAAAGGTATTTTTTCTGTGTAAATTGAAGGTGTCAAAACCGTTAATAATGAAATTGCAAACCAATTTGAGCTGGATACAAAAGGAAATTGTATTACCCGGATTTTCAAGGGGTTTCCACCTGATTACCTCCAGGATACTGGCAGAACTACCGGAAATTGCCGATTTTCAAATGGGTACTTTGCAGGTATTTATAAAACACACCTCGGCCAGCCTAACCCTTAATGAAAATGCGGATCCTACGGTACGGAAAGACTTCGAAAGCCATATCAACCAAATGGTCCCCGAAAATGCGGCCTATTATATGCACACCCTGGAAGGTCCCGACGATATGCCGGCACACATAAAGGCCTCCTTGCTGGGGAGTTCCCTTCAGATTCCTGTGACTTCCGGAAAGCTCAACCTGGGAATCTGGCAGGGGATTTACCTTTGTGAACATCGCAACCGGGCATCGGGTCGCAGGCTGGTCCTGAATCTTTGGGGTATATAAAAAAACCCCGGAGTTTACCGGGGTTTTTCAAGAGCGATTTGAAATCTTTATTTGACCTTGTCTACAATGGCCTTAAATGCTTCCGGGTGGTTCATGGCCAGATCTGCGAGCACCTTGCGGTTCAGCTCGATGTTATTGGCTTTTACCTTTCCCATAAACTGCGAGTAGGACATTCCGTGCAAACGGGCTCCTGCATTAATTCGCGCAATCCAGAGGGAGCGGAAGGTTCTTTTTTTGTTTCTGCGGTCTCTGTAGGCATATAACATGGCCTTTTCCACCGCGTTTTTGGCTACTGTCCAGACGTTTTTACGTCTTCCGAAGTACCCCTTGGCTTGCTTCATGACCTTTTTTCTACGGGCCCGTGAAGCGACTGAATTTACTGATCTTGGCATTTCTTTTCGTTTTTTTGTAGCAGGCGTCCCGCATTAGCGGATTCTTTTATAGGCCTGACTCCATGGTTAAACACTAGTACCGAATCACTTGCATTCCCTATTTCAGGCGCAACTGTTCTTTGATGCTATTCTCATCGGCCTCATGGACCAAAGTAGAATGTGTGAGTTTTAATTTTCTCTTTTTGGATTTCTTGGTCAAGATATGGCTCTTGTAAGCGTGCTTTCTCTTGATTTTACCGGTACCAGTAAGCTTGAATCGCTTCTTGGCACTGGATTTAGTCTTCATTTTAGGCATTGTCTTGTCTGTTAACAGATTTATGATGGATTCCTCGCTCTCTCTTTATTTCTTGGTCTTCGGCGCAATGAACATAGTCATGCGCTTCCCTTCCAGTTTGGGCATTTGCTCTACTTTCCCGTAATCTTCCAGTTCCTGGGCCAGGCGTAAAAGCAATATTTCCCCTTTATCTTTATACACGATGGACCTTCCTTTAAAAAATACATAGGCCTTTAATTTAGCCCCTTCTTTCAGGAATTTCTCTGCGTGTTTCTTTTTAAACTCATAGTCATGGTCATCTGTATTCGGACCAAACCTGATTTCCTTTACGATTACTTTGGTCGCTTTGGCCTTCATGGCTTTTTCGCGCTTTTTCTGCTCGTACAGGAATTTCTTGTAATCAATAATCTTACAAACCGGAGGGTCAGCCGTGGGGGATATTTCCACCAGATCCAGGCCTAATTCCTCTGATTTATTCAGGGCTTCCCGGATTCCGTAAACTCCCATTTCCACATTATCCCCAACCAAACGGACCTTTGGGGCCGTGATTTTTTCATTGATTTTATGAGGGTTTTTGTTTTCCCTCTGGGTTTGAGGTCTAAATCTTCTTCGTATTGCTATGACTTTATGGTTTTAATTAAACTAATTTTTAAACGACTTTAAGGTACTATTAATTTCACTGCTTACCAAGGCGGCAAAATCTTCCACGGAGATTGAACCAAGGTCTTCCCCCCCGTGCCTGCGCACCGCAATAGTGCCCTGAGCCATTTCCTGGTCTCCCACAATCAGCATAAAAGGGAGCTTATTCATCTCCGCTTCCCGGATTTTCCGGCCAACTGTCTCGCTGCGAGCGTCCAAGAGGGCGCGAATTTCGTGATTTTCCAGTGAATTTAAAACTTTTTCGGCATATTTTTCGTGCTTCTCGCTAACGGGCAGGATTATGGCCTGGTCCGGAATGAGCCAAAGCGGGAAATTCCCACCGGTATGCTCTAGTAACAGTGCCACAAAGCGTTCCAAACTCCCGAAGGGAGCCCGGTGGATCATTACGGGCCGGTGTAATTCGTTGTCACTGCCCTTATACGTAAGATCAAATCGTTCCGGGAGGTTGTAATCTACCTGTATAGTACCCAGTTGCCATTGCCTTCCCAGGGCATCCTTGACCATAAAATCCAGTTTTGGACCGTAGAATGCAGCTTCCCCGGGTTCTATTACAAAATCGAGATTCTTCTCACGGGCTGCATTGATAATAGCTGCCTCTGCTTTCTCCCAATTATCTACCGAACCGATATATTTTTCCGGTTTTTCAGGATCCCGTACGGAAACCTGGGCGGTAAAGTTTTCAAAACCAAGGGAGCCCAGCACATAGAGTGACAGGTCTATCACATTCTTGAATTCCTGATCCAACTGGTCATGCGTACAGAAAATATGCGCATCGTCCTGGGTAAAACCCCTTACCCGTGTAAGGCCGTGCAGTTCCCCGCTCTGTTCGTAACGATATACGGTGCCAAATTCGGCATAACGCTTGGGTAACTCCCTATAGCTAAAAGGCTTGGCATTGTAAATCTCACAATGGTGCGGGCAATTCATGGGTTTTAGCAGGAATTCTTCATCTGCTTTCGGGGTATGGATGGGCTGAAAACTATCTTCCCCGTATTTGGCGTAATGACCACTGGTAACATATAATTCCTTTTGCCCGATATGGGGTGTGACCACCATTTCGTACCCTGCTTTTTTTTGTGCCTTTTTAAGAAATTGTTCCAGTCGCTCCCGAAGTGCCGCCCCTTTTGGCAGCCATAAAGGAAGACCCTGCCCTACCTTCTGGGAAAAAGTGAACAGTTCCAGCTCTTTTCCAAGCTTTCGGTGATCCCTTTTTTTGGCCTCTTCCAGCAGTTCGAGATATTCTGTGAGTTCCTTTTGTTTTGGAAAAGAAATCCCGTAAACACGGGTGAGCTGCGGACGGTTCTCATCGCCTCGCCAATACGCCCCGGCTACATTGAGTATTTTGATTGCCTTGATGAGCCCGGTATTCGGGATATGCCCTCCGCGGCAGAGGTCAGTAAAGGTATCGTGATCGCAGAAAGTGATGTCACCATCTTCCAGATTTGTTATCAGCTCGAGCTTGTAAGGATTCTCCTGCTTGCGATAATAGGCAAGGGCATCCTCTTTGGAGACCTCACGCATTTTGAAATCATGCTTTCCCCTGGCAATTTCGATGGCCTTTTTTTCAATAGCGGGGAAATCTTTTTCGGAAATACTGTGATCCCCAAAATCCACATCGTAATAAAAACCGGCATCAATAGCAGGGCCAATGGTCAGTTTGATTCCGGGATAGAGTTCTTCCAGGGCCTGCGCTACAACATGTGAGCTGGAGTGCCAGAATGCCTTTTTGCCCTCTTCATCGTTCCAGGTGTACAATACCAGCTCCCCGTCTTCGGTAAGCGGGGTGTTTACCTCCACTTTACGGTTGTCATATCTGGCAGAGATCACAGCCCTCGCAAGGCCAGGGCTAATTGAATGGGCCACCTCCAGGGGGGTTGTACCCTTGGGGTGTTTTACTTGTTTTCCATCCGGAAGTGTAATCTGAATCATTTTGTATTGGCTAAAAGCAAGCAAAGATAATACCTGCCGCCTTGGCAGGCAACCATTTGTAACAGTAAGCAGGCGGGAATCAGTTTTTGGAATTAAACAAAGCGTCCAACAGGGTCTTTATGCTGTAAAAACCCATCAGTACTGCCCCCAGGGCCAGGATAATCCCGAATATCAGCACCGGAATAAACATAGGATGCTCTGTATTCTTAAAAGCCTGGTAGAGAACTATAGGCCCCGCAAACATTAATGCCGCCGTAAAAAAAAGGCGTTGCAGGCCTTTTACGAGTAAACCTTTATCTGTTCCCATTAGTATTGATTTAAACCTCAAAAATACTAAGATTTACTATATTACAATTGCCCCCCTGGGGTTGGGCCCCACAATCTCTATTAGAGCGCACAAGAAGAATTTTGGGGCGGGAATTTAAGCAGCGGTTTGTAAAATTTTAAAGTAAGGTGTCTCTTAAAGCTAAATACTGTATATGGATATTGTTTTAATGCCGGATAAATTCAAGGGATCCCTTACGGCAGAAGAGGTCCGAAGGGCTTTGGAATCCGGGATCAGGGAACGGTTTCCAGATACAAGATTCCGGAATTTTGCAGTCTCTGACGGGGGGGATGGGTTCCTGGAAGCCGTAAAGGCTGTGCGCAGGGTTTCAGAATGCGAAGTTAGCGTTCAGGATCCTCTCGGGCGCCCTGTAAAAGCTTCTTTTCTTATAGATTACGATACCTCTGAGGCTTTTATTGAAATGGCAGTAGCCTCCGGCATGGTACTTCTTGATGAGGCTGAGCGGAACCCCTTGCTGACATCAACTCTGGGTACGGGCCAGCTCCTGAAATACGCTATGGAACAATCCGCGAAAACCATTTATGTTGGGCTGGGCGGAAGCGCGACAAATGACGGGGGTATAGGCCTGGCTGCAGCTTTTGAATTTACTTTTATAGATGAAAACGGAAGGGAACTGGAAGCGGTAGGGGGTAAGCTGAATGCCATTAAAACCATACTGCCCCCAAAGGACCCTGTGTTACCGGATGGCGTTAGCATAGTAGCTGTCAATGACGTCAATAACCCGCTGTGGGGCCCGGATGGGGCAGCAAGGGTTTACGCAGCTCAAAAAGGAGCGACTCCAGCGATGGTGGACCAGCTGGATGCCGGTTTGCAGCACCTGGACAGGCTCGTAATCCAACAGCTTGGCAAAGAGGCAGGTTCGTTGCCGGGAGCTGGGGCGGCAGGAGGAACGGCCTATGGTCTGCATGCCTTTCTCAATGCTTCGTTCATCAGCGGTACCGATTACATCTTTAAACTTAACGGCGTTGCCGACTATCTGAAACAAAATACTCCTGACTTCATTATTACCGGCGAGGGGAAAATAGACGAACAGACCCTGAAAGGAAAGGTCATTGAAGGGGTGCTGAATCTGGGATTGGAACATGAAATACCTGTTCTGGCCGTATGTGGAATTTGCACCGCAGACAGGGAAATACTGGCTAGGGCAGGGCTTACCGATGTTATAGAAATAGCCCATCCGGATAAAGACCTGGCTTACAACATGGAGCATGCCGCCAAATTAACAACAGAAGCAGTTTCCCGCTGGTTTGAGAAGATGAAGTAGTTAATTGATAGTAAGGATCTCTATGTCTTCCTGAACAACCGCAAAATACCCCAGGGGGTAAACATCCGGGCGGGAAGCATTGTCAAAAATATCCTGATTATTGATCCCGGTAACATCAATAATGTTACCTCTAACCGTGGCCACGGGGCTTTGAAAAGGCCCCTGCAGGTCCCCGCTCTGGGTAATCAGCAGGTCCATGTAATTATAGAAGGCCTCATCTGCGCCCATTATACTGATAGGAACCTGCGTCCCGGCCTCAATTTCATCCTCGTAGAAATAGGAAAACTGAAACAATTGTCCCTGGTAAAATGTATCTTCGGTTACCAGAAACTCTCCAAAGCTAAAATCAAAAACATAGAAATCATCATTTTGCGGAAGGTCCGTAAAAGCAACAATGACCTCCGTTTCATCCCCTTCAAACAGCGTGCGGTTGCCCTGAACGACAAAATCTATGGGAACCACTGGCTGGTAAACCGTTTCCGCCACATATTGCCTGCCTTTATGGGTAATTTGCAGGGTGAATCGCGTCTCGTCATTGAGCAGCTCAACGGGAATTCGCTGGTCAAAGGACGCATTCGGATCTGGGATGTAGACACCGCTTCCCGGACTTTCTTCTGCCAGTGATGAAGTAAAGGTCTCAATGGGTTCCCCATTGTCGAAGCGTTCGATAATTATGATTGCATTTTCGGCCTGGGTAACCGGGATTTCTTCAAAAAAATTATTGGTTTCCGTAAGCCGTATTTTGACCGGCACGAAGGCCTCCAGTTCATTCACCCGTATAAGGCCGTTTACCACCAGGCGCGGGGCTTCCCCCTCCAATTCCAGCTCAATAACTTCCTCACAACCCGTGCTTAGCAGTATAAGGGCAAGTGACATGAAGTAAACACCAAAGTTTCGCATAGCATTCATCATTGAATAGTTAGTTGGGCCGTATATTCCTCTACAACGGCAAAATATCCTAAAGGAAAGACCTCCGGCTGGTTGGTATTATCAAAATTATTCAGGTTATCCAGGTCGGTTATGTCAAAAACATTCCCCCGGACGGTGGCAACCGGGGTTTGAAAAGGATCGTCCGGTCCTTCGGATTGTTCTACCAGAAGGCTCATATAATTGTAAAAATCCAGATCGGCGCCTAATAATCCTATCTCCAGGCTTGTGCCCGTTTCAAACTGCTGGTCGTAAAAATATGAAAATTCAAAAAGTTGTCCCTGGTAAAAGGTGTCCTCGGTAGGGAGGTAATTTCCGGAACCAAAGTCAAAAACATAGAAATTATCCTCATCCGGCTGATCGCGAAACCCCACCTTTACCTCTGTTTCATCTTCCCCGAAAAGGGTATTTGTACCCTGTTCCAGGGATGTAATCGTCACAGAAGGCACGAATCTGGTCTGAGCGGCATATCCCTTATCGTTATGCCGTATGACCAGGGTAAATACCACGTCCTGGCTCAATACACTGGTTGGGATACGCTGGTCACTGTCAAAGGTGGGGTCTGGTTCATAAATCCCGCTTCCCGGCTGTAATTCAGCAAGGCTCGAAACCCGTGTGCTTTGAGAAATACCATCTTCGAAAACCTCTGAAATGATAACAATGCTTTCCAGGTTGCTCACCGGGCTGGAGGTCTCAAAAAAATTCGTTGTTTCCGTTATCCGAATAGCGATAGGGATAAAAGGTTCTGCCAGGTCTACCCGGAGCAGGCCTTCTACAACCAGTCGCGGAGCTTCCGATGGGGTATCTACATCAATGACATCTTCACATCCCATTCCCAACGCCAGTAGTATCGCGATATAAAAATGCCTATTTCGCATCAGAAACTGAAATTATAAGTTACGGCCGGAACTATCCCAAAAATAGAAGTTCGTATAGCCTCATTGCGCCCCGTATCCTGGTTCTGCCGGAAATTTATGGAGGCGGCATTCATTCGGTTGTAAACATTGTATATACTGAAGACCCATTCCCCTCTGAAACCTGAATTTTTCTTTGGGGTAGGTTTCAGACTCACCCCAATATCCAGGCGGTGGTAATCCGGAAGCCTTTCCTGGTTTCGCAGTCCATAATAGGGCACCACCAGGCCTTCAAACTCGAACTGACCCACGGGATAATTGGTCGGCTGTCCGGTTTGAAAAATAAAATTCGCGTTAAAACTCCAGCGCTTATTCAGTTCGTAATTTCCATAAAGTGCTATATCATGGGTTTTATCAAAGGGGGTATTATACCATTCTCCGAAGTTGATTCCGGTTTCCTGATTGGAACGGCCATTGTCTTCAAAAGGAGGCCTGCCCGGGGTACGCTGTTCGGATTTTGAGAGGGTATAGGCCAGCCAGCCGGTAAGCGGGCCATTGTTTTTACGCAACAGCACTTCCCAGCCATAGGCGCGGGCCTCTCCATTGAGGATGACCTGTTCTATAGCCTCATTTGCAATCAGGTTGGCTCCGTCTATATAATCGATTCGGTTGTCCACTTCTTTAAAAAACAGCTCGGTTTCAAAACTGTAATCTCCGGAGGCGATATTTCTGAAATACCCCAGGGCATACTGGTTGAGCAACTGAGGTTTTACGTATGGACCGCTGGGAGTCCATACATCCAGGGGAGTGGGAGAGCTGGTATTGGATAGCAGGTGCAGATACTGAGCCATGCGTATAAAACTGGCCTTAAAGGAATTATTGTCATTGAGCGCGTAGGAAAGCGAGACCCTTGGTTCCAGGTTCAGGAACTTCTCCAGGGTTTCCCCACGCCCTGCACTAATGGTATCCGTAGGCGTCCCCTCGCGGTATACCAGGCTGAAGGGATCAAATTCCACGGGGTTTCCATTTTCGTAGACAAAAAATTCGTCCTGGCCCAGGCGGTTGAACTGACTCACCCTGAGTCCGTAACTAAGGCTTAATTTTGGGCTCACTTCGTGTGAAAAGTCTACATAGAGGGCATTTTCATTGGCGTACTTTTTGGTTAATTGCTCCGGGAGGATTCCCGAATCAGGCCTGTTTGGGATAATTTTTCCAGGATTGAACACATAGTAAATATTATGCATCCCGTAATTGATCTGGAACTTGTCGTTTATATAGTTTTTTAAATCGTATTTAATATTGAAATTCTGGATACCTGAATCCCATTCAAAGCCTACAAAATCCAGCTCAAGCCCGTAATAATAGTCGGAATAGATCAGGGACAGGTTGGAGAAGAGCTTATCAGAAAAAAGGTGGTTCCACCTGAAATTCAAAACGGCATTCCCATAGGTATTGACAAAGAGGTCATTGATACTGAACAAGTCGCGACCGAAATAACCGGATAAAAACAAACTGTTCCTGGAATTGATCTTATAGTTCAGTTTGGTATTCAGGTCGTAGAAGTACGCCCGGTTATCAATATCGAAGAGGGGCAGGAATAAATGGGCATAAGATGCCCTGCCGCCGATTAAAAAGGCAGCCTTGTCCTTGACAATAGGACCCTCTGCCAGCAACCTGCTGGCAACGGCTCCGATGCCCCCGTTCATTTTAAACTCTTTGCTGTTCCCTTCTTTTTGAAAGATCTCAAGCACTGATGATACCCTTCCCCCATAGCGGGCAGGGATCCCTCCTTTAAAAAGTTTTACATCCTTGATGGCATCCGGGTTAAAGACCGAGAAAAAGCCAAAGAGGTGGGAAGAATTAAAGATAGTGGCTTCATCCAGCAGAATGAGGTTCTGATCTACCGCCCCGCCGCGTACATTGAAGCCGGAAGAGGCTTCTCCTGCATTGGTTACCCCGGGAAGCAGAATGATGGATTTGATGACATCTGCCTCCCCCAGGACCACAGGAATATTTTTGATGGTCTCTACTTTGAGGGTATTTACGCTCATCTGTGGTTTTCGGATATCCAGGCGCTCAGCATCATCCGTAACCACTACCTCCTGCAGTTGTTCTGCTTTTTCTTCAAGCTGAAAATTGAGGCGTTGGTTGGAGCTGAAATCCAGCTGCTGTCGAATCTCCTGGAACCCGAGGTAGGAGATTACCACCTCATAGGATCCTTCAGGCAAGCTCAATGAATAAAAGCCGTATTCGTTTGTGGTAACCCCTGTGCGCAATTCGGGAACCACTATGCTTACCCCTATAAGTGTTTCGTTACTTCTGGCCTCTGTAATGGTCCCGCTTAGCGTGTAGCGGGTCTGGGCAATCAATTCGGAATAAATTGACGTGCAAAGAAGGGTGAGCAGCACCCAGCAAATCTTTTTCATGCAAGTTATTTCCCTAAAAATAGGGAAAATAATAATCATCTACCAAAGACTTGGGAAAGACCAATGACCGTCAAAATCTTCTTAAATGGTTCCTTTGTCAGAGGTTTTCAAGAAGGTGGTTGAAACGCTCGCTGGGCCGCATGGCACGGGTCTGCATTTCAGGATCCGGCAGGTAATAACCGCCGATGTCCTGTGCCTTTCCCTGTGCGGTAATAAGGTCCTGCTGAATCTGCTGAGAATGCTCCTGCAGGCTTTTCGCCACCAGGGCAAATCGTTGTTTCAGGTCTGAATCTTCATCCTGCTGTGCCATGGCTTCTGCCCAGTACAAGGCCAGAAAGAAATGACTGCTGCGTGTATCCGGTTCTCCTACTTTGCGGGAAGGAGAGCGATTTTCTTCAAGGAATTTTTCGGTGGCATCATCCAGGGCCTTTCCCAGAATACTTGCTGCCCGGCTTTTATTTTTCTTCCCGTAGTGATCCAGGGATACAGCCAGCGCCATAAATTCGCCAAGGGAGTCCCACCTGAGGTGGCCTTCTTCCCTGAATTGTTCAACGTGCTTGGGCGCAGAGCCTCCCGCACCGGTTTCAAACAGGCCCCCGCCATTCATAAGGGGGACAATTGACAACATTTTGGCACTGGTTCCTACCTCCAGGATAGGGAACAGGTCTGTCAGGTAGTCTCTCAGGACGTTTCCGGTTACGGAGATGGTATCTTTTCCGGCCTTTAACCTGCTTAGTGTAAACCGGGTAGCTTCTACAGGGGAGAGCACCCGAATGTCCAATTCTTTGCGGAGCGCTTCGGGGAGGTACTGATCAACTTTTTTGATTAATTCCCGATCGTGAGCCCGCTCACTGTCTAGCCAGAAAACCGCCGGGGTTTCAGAATCCCGGGCTCTGCTTATTGCCAGTTTGATCCAGTCCTGTATAGGCAGGTCTTTTACCTGGCACATCCTCCAGATATCGCCTTGGTTAACGGGGTGCTCCATCAGAACCTCATTGGTTTCCTTGTTTACCACCTGTACAACACCACTGGCTTCTATCTGAAAGGTTTTGTCATGCGAACCGTATTCTTCGGCTTTCTGTGCCATCAGCCCAACATTGGGAACCGTTCCCATGGTTCTCGGGTCAAAAGCCCCGTGCTCTTTACAAAAATCAATGGTTTCCTGATAAACGCCTGCATAACTGCTGTCAGGGATAACAGCTTTGGTGTCCTGTAGTTTGCCCTCCTTATTCCACATTTTACCTGAGCTTCTGATCATGGCAGGCATGGAGGCATCAATGATCACGTCACTGGGCACATGAAGGTTGGTAACCCCTTTATCAGAATTAACCATGGCCAGATCCGGACCGTTTTCAATGGTCTTGTCAATATCGGTTTGGATTTCTGAAGATGCAGCCGCCGATAATTTATCCAGGCTTTCCAGCAGGCTTTCCAGTCCGTTATTCGGATCAATGCCCAATTTTTCAAAAGTATCGGCATGTTTGTCGAAAACCGTTTCAAAATAACATTTCAATACATGCCCGAAAATGATGGGGTCCGATACCTTCATCATTGTCGCCTTCAGGTGTACTGAAAAAAGAATCCCTTTTTCTTTCGCATCCTTTAATTGGGTGTGCAAAAATTCAAGAAGGGCCTTTTTCTCCATAACACTTGAATCCACAATCTCCCCGGCCAGTACTTTGATTTCCTCCTTGAGTACTTTTGAGGCTCCCTTTCCGTCAGACCATACTATGCTGAGGTTTGCAGGTTTGGCGAGCGTAACTGATTTCTCATTGGCCTTGAAATCACCATAAGCCATACTTGCAACATGGCTTTTGGAATCGCGGCTCCAGGCACCCATACTATGAGGGTTTTTCCTCGCGAAATTCTTAACGGGCCTCGGGGCACGCCTGTCCGAATTACCTTCCCGTAAAACCGGGTTGACGGCACTTCCCTTTATTCTGTCGTATCGGGCTTTAATTTCTTTTTCATCCCCGTTGGAAGGTTCATCCGGATAATCGGGCAGTGCGTATCCTTTGGATTGTAATTCTTCTATGGCCTCTTTTAATTGTGGTATTGAGGCAGATATATTCGGGAGCTTGATGATATTCGCTTCCGGCAACTTGGCCAGTTCTCCCAAAAATTCCAAATCATTCGGAATGCGCTGGGATTCAGTGAGGTATTCCGGAAAGACGGCCAGAATTCTTCCAGCCAGAGAGATATCCCTGCTTTCCACCTGTATCCCGGCAGTGCCTGTAAACGCTTTAACAATGGGTAAAAATGAAGCCGTTGCAAGGGCAGGCGCTTCATCGGTTTTTGTATAGTGTATTGTGGCCATAAATTCCGTCTTCTTTAAAGCGCAGCAAATATACAATTTTAATGCAGCTTAGAAAGGCATAATAAGCCGGCAGTGGATATAATAAAGGAATGTGGACCTTATAAATTCGGGGAGGCAAAAAAACAAAAGCCATATCATTGTAACGAGTACATTGACATGGCTTTCTAGAAACAGTTCTCAGATCATATATACCCGCCGAGGCTTGGCATTGCAACCATTGATTGCGTCTGTATCCCTGTTTCAACGTTTGAAAAGCGTTGCTGCTCTGTTTTTCAACTGAGCAATCAGACAGCATTTCGTCCTGCTGCTTAGTTCTTTCATCTTACGTGACCAACCTGGGTTTGCAACGTAACGTAAAAGTCCCCACGAATTTTACCGGAGCTACAGCCCCCGCAATCTCGCTCGTCTTTGAAATAAATGGGCATTGCTGCTATTTATTTTGTGAGACTAATCAACAGTATAAAGAACGTCAACTTTATAGCGACCTTTCGTTTAGAACCATGGACTGGTTTAACTACTCGATTGCAAAACTAAAGTAGCTTTTATCTTCCTCATTAGCAAATAATTATGCGAAAAAGTAATCTACATAATATTAACCGTAGATATAAACAATTGTTTATAAGTAAAAGGTAATCTGTTGCAACCTGTTAGTTCTTTCCACTATCCCTTTGATCCCTCCTTAACTGGCGCTGGATTTTCCGGATGGCCGATTCTATGGACTTATCGGGCTCAATTATATTGTAGGCACCCCAGAAATCAGGATCCGAAAAACCGGATGCCGCTTCACTGAGGATAATATTGGAACGGATGCGGTCCCTGTTTCTCGGAACTATTGCTTCAGGATTGGGTTCCCAGTCCGTTACGGCCATTTCACAGGTTAGGCTGTATACGGAATTGAATAATTTCCGGTCCCAGTCTATCTTAAATTCCAATATGGCGTTGCTGTACCCGTAATACCATTTACCGTCTTTCTCACGGTAATCTACCCGATAGGCCACCTCAGTGGGGTAAACAGAGGCGTTGGATGGTTTGCGTCTTACAAACATCCTGCTGGCCAGTTCCCTGTTGGTAATGTTCAGAGAAAAGATGGCGCTGGTCAGTAATTTTCGCTCCCCGTCAATAAATAATTTACCAGCGTACAGCGGTTCGTTAACTTCCGGCTTTTGCCTGAAACCGATAACAAAAATCATCCGGTCATTTATTCGGGTATTCCGCTCAAAAAAGAATTCATAGTCATCGATATATTCATCTGAAAAAATGAACTCCGGATACTTCATAATATCCACATATAAGGCATTAAAAGGGCCTCCCTGTAATTTCAGGGCTACGGTATCCAGTTTATCATAGTCAGTACTCTTACGACTTTTATACAATTCCACCACGTCTCTTCTGGGAGACGAATAAGGTGTTTTGTATATGGTTACCACTGCCTCGGAAAGGGATACGTTTCGCCTGCGCTTTTTTATGGTTTCCCTGTAAAAAGCAGTCATCCGGATATGGTCCTGAATGTAATTGTCGCCTTTTTTTCTCAGGGTTTCTTTTACCAGAACTTCGGCATTCCTGGGAACCACCAAATCCACTTCTGCCAGGGGTGTAACCGATACCTCCAGCATTATTTCATTACCCTCCTGCAGAAATTGCAGCAATGGTATCTTTTTTGTTTTATACCCCAGAAAAGAAACGACTACTTCGGCTTCCGTATTTCCCTCTGGTATTTTAAGAAGAAAAGCCCCTTCAGAATTGGTGATTGTACTAATATTGAGACTTTCCACGCTCAGGGTGGCAAAAATCAAGGGGTCCTTGTTTATAGCGTCCAGGACTACCCCGCGAAAGGACTGGAAAGGTTCCTGTTCGGCAGTTTCCTGTGCCCGGGCCGGCATTTTGAAAAATACCAAAAACAGTAAAATTCCTATTAAAATTCTCTCTCTTAGCATGCGGCTTTTTGTACTGAAATGTCTTGTAATTACTTTATTTAAATCTGTTTTAATACCCCTGTAAAGGTAGTAAATATTCAGATGATGCCAGTGGCTGGGAAGACCCTATATATCAGGAGCCTTTTCGGATTCCTTCCAGTACATTTACCCCTATTGGCATGGGGTTTCCTGCAGCTCTTCTGAGTAAAACTATTTGCCCGCAATGCCATAATGCATCAGATATGGGTCCATTTATCATGTTCCAGAAGGGATAGCTGCGTTCGCCTTTGGGATAGCTGAATATCATGGGATGTATGTCCAGAGATTCGGTTGTTTCGAATAAGCGGGAGGCCACCTGTATATTTTGAAGAACCAAAGCCCTCTTTGCCTGCCAATTGAGCCCGGCAGCAGGCCTTTCTCCCCTGATCACCTTTTCTTTTCGGGCGGATTGGCGGATTACCTCCGATAAACCGAGAATATGGTCGAGGGTTTCTTGAAGGGAACGGCCCTCAGGAGAGGGTTTATAGCTTAAATCTGCCTCCTTCAGGCCTTCTGTTGCCCAGTAAAATCGAAAACCCAGGCCGTCCAGAAGCCGCTTTACAACGGTTTCGGCTCCATAATTTTCGGGATAATCGGGAATCTGTTGGTAGGGCAGGTCTGAATCTTTGGAGGTTTGTGCGGACATACTGGATGAAATTAAAAGCAGGCATAAAACAAAAAGGGTATGACGATTTATAATTTCCGTATTCATTTAAGGTCTTTTTTTAATTAAAGATACATAATCCCTGTACGGCTTCGCCATACATTATTTATCTTGTAGTATACAAACAACCTGAGATGGAAAAAAGAACCTTTCTGAAACGCATGGGCCAGTTCACCCTGGCTGCTCCCTGTCTGTTATCCGCACCCCAAATAATGGCCGCTCCCTATCCCAGGCCTTATCCTGGCAAAGATGAGCCCGATTTCTGGGAACGAATACGGGAAGATTATGCCCTCAAGCCCGATTATATCAATCTTGAAAATGGCTATTACAATATCATTCCGCGGCCAACCCTTTCCCGCTTTATGGAACATGTATCCCGTATTAATTATGAGGGGTCTTATTATATGCGCACGGTTCAATGGGAGAATAAAAGTAGGATAGCCGGAAGGCTGGCCCGCTTTTTAAATTGTCGGGAATCCGAATTGGCCATAACCCGAAATACAACTGAATCGCTTGACCTTGTGATTTCCGGCTTTCCCTGGAAACCGGGAGATGAGGCCATTTTTGCAGAACAGGATTACGGCGCCATGCAAGATCAGTTTCGGATGATTTCCAGGCGGTACGGGGTAGTAAACAAAGTGGTTTCGGTCCCCAGCCATCCTGCTTCCGACCAGGAACTGGTAGACCTGTACGAACAACAGATCAGCCCGAAGACCCGCTTGTTGATGATCTGCCATATGATTAATATTACCGGGCAGATCCTTCCCGTGCGTAAAATTTGCGATATGGCCCACCGTCATGGGGTTGAAGTGATGGTAGACGGGGCCCATTGCGTAGGGCATATCCCTGTAGACCTCACCGAGCTGGACTGCGATTATTACGGCTCCAGTTTACATAAATGGTTGAGTACTCCCCTGGGGGCAGGTATCTTATACGTAAAAGAAGATAAGGTGGAAAAAATCTGGCCGCTGCTGGCCGAGCACAAACCAGAGCCCGGACATATCCGAAAACTGAACCATACAGGGACACATCCGGTGCATACAGATCTGGCCATTGAGAATGCCATGGATTACCTGGAGTTGATGGGTCTGGAGCGCAAAGCGGAACGGCTGCAAAGCCTTCAGCGCTATTGGACAGACGCCCTGAGAGGTGTAGATAAAATACAACTGAACACCCCTGAGGCCAAAGAGCGCAGCTGTGGCATTGCCAATGTCGGTATACTGGGGATGGAGCCGGCCGCCTTGTCTGAAACCCTGCTGGATGAATTCGGAATCTTTACGGTAGCCATTAACAGTCCTTCCGTAAAAGGCTGTCGTATCACCCCCAATGTCTATACCCGTATGCAAGAACTGGACGCATTTATTGAGGCGATGAAAACCCTGGCCAGGAGGGCCTGATGAACATTGGAGTCCTGGCTATCAAAAAGATGATAATGGTCATAGGCTCAGTCTTGGGGCTATCTTACTTTTAAGGTTGCATTTTGGCATTTATTAAAATCCCGAAGAATCCTGCAATAAATTTCTAAACACGATACTATGTCAGCTACAAATGGAAAATGGGGTTTCAGGCAAAGCCTGGTCCTTCTTAGAATCCTTATAGGGTGGCACTTCCTGTACGAAGGGGTGATAAAGCTATACAATCCGGACTGGACCAGTTTTGGATACCTCGCCTCTGCACAGGGGCCTTTAAAGTCATTGTTTGCCTATCTGGCCAACCCGGATTTGTTGCCCTGGGTAGATACCCTTAACTGGCTGGCGCTTGTTTTTACGGGACTCACCTTACTGCTAGGAGTTTTCGAACGCGCAGGTGCCCTGGTGGGGATGCTGCTGCTTGCACTTTATTATCTGGCACACCCTTCCTTTCCCTGGCTGGATCAGATAAACGTGGAAGGAAGCTACTGGTTTGTCAATAAAAACCTGATAGAATTAGTGGCCTGTTCCCTCTTATATCTGCAACCTACGGGTTCTGTCTTTGGCCTCGGGCGCATTTTAGTAAAAAAAACAACAACATCTAAATCGGAATTATCATGAGCTGGACGCGAAGAGAAGCATTATTAGGGCTGGGGGGAATACCCATTTTAGGCGCAGTGTGGTGGGCAGGTGCCGCCTCGGCAACCGGCCTTAAAAAAGAACGGGAAAACCTTTTGAAAACCCTCAATATACAGCCTTCATTGCCGGAAGCCATTCCTGCAATAGGAGGAGAACCTGTGCGCATGGGAATCATTGGTTTCGGGATCAGGGGGGAACAACTCTGTCGCTCACTGGGCTTTGCAACAGACGAGTGGCTACTGGAGATGGAGGAGGAAGCAAAAGTAGCCAAAGCTGAGGGCAGGCCTTTTACTGCCCTGGAAGATTTCAGGAACCAGGAAAAATTAAATGTAACTATCGCAGGAGTCTGTGATATTTTTGATGCCCGCGCACAAAAAGCGATTCGTTCCTTTAGTTCGGAAGGAAATCCTGTTAAACGCTTCCGGACTTATAAAGATATGATTGGCAGCGGGGAAGTGGAGGCGGTAATTATTGCTACCCCGGACCACTGGCATGCACCCATGGCGATGGAGGCCCTTCGCAGTAATGTCCACGTATATTTGGAAAAGCCCATGACCCATACCCTGGCCGAAACCTACGAGCTAAAAGAAGTGGCCGAAGCGTCTCAGGCAAAATTACAGATCGGGCATCAGCACCGTCAGACCCTCAGTTTTAAAACCGCCCGGGATATTATTGATAAGGGGGTGCTGGGGCATGTTTCCCTTATTACCACCAATACCAATCGGAATGATGACAACGGGGCCTGGAATTACGACTTACATCCGGAGGCGAGCCCTGAGACTATCGATTGGGAACAATTCCTGGGGTCGGCCCCCCAAATACCCTTTAATAAAAATCATTTTTTCAGATGGCGCAAATGGTGGGCATACGGCTCGGGACTTTCCGGAGACCTTCTTACCCATGATTACGATCGCCTGAACTGCGTCCTGAATATGGGTATTCCCAAGGCGGTTATGGCATCAGGGGGCATTTATACGCACCGTGACGGGCGCAATGTTCCCGATGTATTACAGGTGAATATGGAGTTTCCGGATTTCAGCACCGGCAGCAGCCAGGTAAAAGGCAAAGAACGGGGGATGACCTTTACCTATAGCGCTACGCTTGGTAATGGTCTGAGCAGGCCTACCATGCTTATGGGGCATGATGCCAGCCTGGAATTGGGCAACCGCCTCACCATCTGGCCGGATGGCAGCTCCACCCGCTATGCAAACCTGCTGGAGGAAGGTAAGATGAACCCCAGGAGTCCGATCTATTCCTACGACCCATCGAGCAGTGCCCTGGACGGTGTTTCTTCTGCGACTTCCCAATATTTTGCAGATAAGGGCCTGATGTGGACCTATATAGATGGGAAACGGGTCGATTCCACTTTCCTGCACCTTCGCGAATGGCTCAGCAGCTTCAGGAATAACCATGGGTTAAGCTGCGGGATTCAGGAGGGTTTCGAGGAAGCCATCTCTGCCCATATGGCAGGCCTTTCCTGGAAGCTCGGGAGAAGGATAGAATGGGATGCCCGGAAACAACGGGTAGCCGAGATTGAAGGCCTGGACCTGGACCAGGTGTTGCTTGGCAGCCCGGAGGACGTTTCTGAGAAGCTTAAGGGACAGCCGGTTTAGGATCTGCTAATCCGTTTTCTGTAGCTGAAGGGTTTTATGGCAACATGAACAGGGCATTGGCGAAGAAGAGTTTTCCGCCTTCCCAGAAGCCCCGGAAAAGGGGGTTGTCTACCAAATAAACCACTTCGCCCCTGCCATAATTTTCAACGCCGAATATCAGGCTGTTGGGGATTTTGTCCAGGGCATTGCTCCCGGCAAAGCCCGCCACTGGACCTGCTTTGTCCTCCAGGTGTACCACCGTCCCGCTTTTAAGGGGCTCATAGGCTGCGTTTCCGAGCTTCAGGCTAAAGTAGGTTTCAGGATAACCGAAAGCAAGCGGATGGGTGTTGTCTACCCGGGTTTTGAAGATAGCGCCTGTAATAGCATCCCTTATCCGTTCCCGCTGATTTTCCGAATAGGCCAGTAACTCAGGGTCTTCTTCCTCCTGCGGCGGCTCTTTGGTCTTTATTTTAAATCCTTTTTCTCCTCCGAGCTTCCCTATGGCTGAACCCATGGCGATGAGCCGACCGCCAGTGGCGACCCAAGATTTAAGCTCTGCCAGCATCTTTTCATTCAGGATTTCGCCATAGCCATAACCAGAGGGCAATATCAGGATATCGTACTGCGAAAGATCTATCCTGTCGATATAGTCGGAGCCCAAAACGGTGAGCGGATATCCCAGTTGTTGTTCAAAAAAGTGCCAGACCTCGCCAAACCTGAGGGTTGACACGGGTTCTCCCGAGAGGGCAGCAACCCTTGCCGCTTTAACAACTCTTACCGCATCCGAACCGAAATCTTTGCCCTTATCAACAAAACCTGTAGGAGCTGGGATTAGTATTACACCATGCTTCGCTGCCTTTTCGCTAAGATGGGCCGTGAAGTCCACATTTGACTTGTTATCCCCTCTGCTGATGATGAGGGTGCCGGGCTCCCAGCTGCGACCTTCCAGTTTAAAGGCTTTTTCAGCCCGCCGGACCCTGATGCCCTCATTTAGCAGGGATGCCAGAAAACGGGCGTCTTCCATACTTCCCCAGGGGGCGAGATAGGCATAAGCCTCCCCTTTTGATGGCTGGGCTGTTGAAGCCGGGAGTACCCAACTTCCGGGCCGGGAGGGTAGCTGGGTTTCTGATGCCAGAGATTCCAGGCCGTAGGCATACGGAAGGGACCAGGCAGTAATATCATAGGTCAGGGAATCGCTCAGGCGTGCATTGGGTTCAAAAAGTACTTTTACGAGCCGGCCCTTCTTCTGGTCTGTAGACACAATCAGGCTGCTGGAATCCAGTTTGATGGATCCTGATTTCCCGCTTCTGTATAAAAAACCCCTGGCGGTCCCCGAAACTCCCCGGCCGTATTTAATCTGGTGCCGGTCCAGCAGGTCTGTGAGAATTTTAATTTTTCCAGGATTCCCGCTGAGCGCATAACTCTTGTATTTAAAGGCGGGGAGTTTTTTGTAAAAAGCCCTGAATTCATCCGTTAGGCGCTGGGCATGTCCGGAAGCTACCTCTACGGTGCTCAGGCCTGTGGTCAGGTGGTGCTCCAAACGGTCTTTCAGACTAAGGGTATCTCCGATTGAGGTGGTTATGGCCAGTCCTGCCCGGCCGCTGCCCCCCTGCTCATAGGTCATTCCAATGGCCCCATTGTAGGTGGGGTAGGTATCTCCGTAACTCGGATAGAATAAATCAAACACTTCTTTTGTAAAATAAAACCATCCCGCTGCATCAAAATAGCGTGCGTGGTTTCTCCCGATAGTTTCCTGGAATTCCCGTTGAAAGTTTGAAATTACTTCGTGGTAAGGTTCGGCTGCCGGAGCAAAATAGTAGGGGTCATCCACGCCCTGTTCGTGGAAATCTACATGTATGTGCGGATACCACTGATTGAACTTTTCCAGGCGCTGCCTGCTTTCAGTCTGCGTAAGCCAGGCCCAGTCCCGGTTCAGGTCAAACATATAGTGATTACTTCTCCCGGACCACCAGCCTTCGTGATGTTCCCGACTGTTGGGGTCTACCTGGAAAGGGGTGTTTTTGTATTGGTTATACCAGTTTACGTATCGATCCCTTCCATCCGGATTAATACAGGGGTCTATGATAACCACAGTATTTTCCAGATACCCTTTTTTGGAAGTCAGCAATTCATAGAGGGTTTGCATGGAAGCTTCCGTACTGACACTTTCATTCCCGTGTACGTTATAGCTGAGCCAGACGATTGCAATTTCTGAGGCCCCGGCTCCTTCAAGGCCCTTCATGTGCTCCACCCTGATTTCGTTTATCCGGGCCATATTTTCACCTGAAGATATGGTGGCCAGCATAAGCGGTCTGCGCTCGTAGGTCTTGCCATAGCTTTGCAGTTGCACCTGCTTTGGAAGGGTTTCGGCAACATAATTGTAATACTTCAAAACCTCATGGTGCCGGGTAAATTGTGTTCCCAGCTGGTACCCCAAAAACTCAGCAGGAGATTGGAGTTTTTGTGCTGTACTTGTGAATGCAAGAAACAGGCTAAGGATCAAATAGAGGTACTTCATAAGGTATTCCCGGGTTTTTAAGTCTCCAAATCTAAACAATCTAAAGCATATCTTTTCTGCTCAAAATAATATTCGACAAGTGGCAGCCCTAAGGGGTTCAGGAAGGTTTCTTAACGTATTTTTAGGATATCCTAGCCTTCGGAATACTATCTTTGGAACAATCAAACCAACAGATGAAAGCAGAGGGTATCCCTTTTAAGGAAACCGGTTATTTCTCCAGTCTGATCACAGATTACCTGGACCAGGACCCAGACCTAAGCCAGTTTTATAGCCGATTTCCCGAAATCCAGGCCTTTGAAGAGCAAATAAGGGAAAAAGGGAGTCATTACCCCAACGCGAACCGGGACACCCTGGTAAAGGCGCTGAGACGGCAATACAAGGGAATGCGGACAAGTTCCCAAACTTCACGGAACCTGGAGGCTCTTCTTGATGAAAATTGCTTTACGGTAGTCACCGGGCACCAGCTAAACCTGTTTACAGGACCTTTTTACTTTTTTCACAAGATCGTTTCCACTATAAAGCTAACCAGGCTGTTACGGCAGCACTATCCGGAGTATTACTTTGTTCCCGTTTACTGGATGGCAACCGAAGACCACGATTTTGAGGAAATAAACCACTTTAACTTCCGCGGGAAGGCATTTCACTGGAACCGGGAAAGTGGCGGGGCTGTTGGGAGGATGTCTACAGAGGGGTTGCAGGAAGTTTACCGTCAGTTTGCGGCAGACCTCGGTCCGGGGGACGCAGCTTCAGCCTTGAAAGGATTGTTCCGTGAGGCATACCTGGAACATTCTAAACTTACGGATGCCACCAGATTTTTGGTCAACAGGCTTTTTGGAGAAACCGGTCTGGTAATCCTGGACGGGGACGACAAAGAGCTGAAAGCTGCCTTTACCCCCTATATGGAAGCAGATATTTTTGACAATCTCGGACATACGGCCGTAAATGAACAGCTAGCACAGCTGCAAGCCTTGGAGCGGGCCTATCCGGTTCAGGTAAGCCCAAGGGAAATCAATTATTTTTATCTGCAGGAAGGAATACGGGAGCGGCTGGTGGAGGAAAACGGCTTCTTTCATGTCCTGAACACGGATTTGAAATTCAGTCCCGCTGATCTGAAGGCCGAACTAAAGCAATACCCGGAGCGGTTCTCACCCAACGTGATTACAAGACCGCTCTATCAGGAAAGCATCCTTCCCAACCTTTGTTATATAGGTGGGGGCGGGGAATTGGCTTACTGGCTGGAATTGCAGAAATACTTTCAAAAAAGCCAGGTTCCCTTTCCCATTTTGCTTCTGAGAAATTCTGCAGTACTGGTATCGGAGAAACAGGCACGAAAAGCAGATAAACTGAATATTAGCCTGCAGGAACTATTCCTGGACCAGCAGCGTCTTTTGGACAAAAAGGTCCGTGAGATATCCGAAATCGATATTGATTTCAGCCCGCAGCGCGAGCATCTGCAAAAACAATTCAGGGAATTATACGCCCTGGCCGAACAAACGGACAAATCCTTTCTGGGGGCGGTAAAAGCCCAGGAAGTTAAGCAACTGAAGGGCCTGGACCATCTTGAAAAACGGTTGCTAAAAGCGCAGAAACGCAAATTAAAAGACCACCTCAACCGGCTTACCATCCTTCAGAACGCCCTTTTCCCCAATGGAAACCTGCAGGAACGCAGCATGAACTTTGCTGAATTCTACATAGCATCCGGCCCCGGCCTGATTGATGAATTGCTTGAGGCCTTTAACCCCCTTTCACAGGAGTTTTCCATTCTGATCTATCCCTGAAACTTACGGAATTATCATCCGGCCTGCCGTATCTTTGTGGTTAAACCCACAGATATGCATCAGCTAGATATCGACACGGTAGAAATGACACTGGATGTGATGAAATATGCCATCAGCCGTATCACCAATACCAGCCCGGAACTGGGAAAACCCCGGAAAGAAGAAGACCTCAAAGCAGTTGTTGGTGAAACCATTACCCGGGCCGGGATAGGAGGGGAGAAGGCATTTGAGTTATTCAGGGACGTGCTGATCAAAGCTACGGTCCCCATTGACCACCCAAGGCATCTGGCTTTTGTGCCGGCAGCCCCTACCCGCGCTGCAATCCTGTTTGACCTGATTACATCTGCTTCGTCTGTACACGGGGCTTACTGGATGGAAGGGGCCGGTGGCATATTCTGCGAGAACAGGGCTATGGACTGGCTCGTCTCCCTGACCGGAATGCCGGAAGGGGCTTTTGGGGTATTTACCAGCGGTGGCACGGCAGCCAATTTATCTGCAATGGTAACGGCAAGGGAGCACTGGCGCTCCGAAAGCCGGCACGCCCAGCAAAAAGGAATTATCATTACCTCTATTGGGGCACATTCATCCATCAAGGCCATGGCCCAGGTTATTGATGCTGAGGTAATCCTTGTGGATACTGAAGACCGGATGGGAGGGGTGCAGTTACAGCAAAGCATCGCAGCTCTTGACGCAACCAGACGGGACCGCCTTTTCGCGGTCGTGGCCACCGGGGGGACTACTAATGCAGGAATTATTGACGACCTGCAGGGTATCGCGGCCATTTGTAAAACAGAAGAACTTTGGTTCCATGTTGATGCTGCCTATGGGGGCGGAGCACTTGCTGCCGATTCCGTAAGGCATTTATTCAACGGGATAGAAGCTGCAGACAGCGTGACCATTGATCCTCATAAATGGCTTTTCTCTCCTTATGATTGCGGAGCGATCATTTACAAAAATCCTGAATTGGCGCAAAAAGCTCATTCACAGGAGGGCTCTTATCTGGATATTTTCAAGGATGAGGGGGCCAGGGGGTTTAACCCTGCAGACTATCAGATACAGCTTACCCGCAGGCTAAGGGGGCTTCCTTTATGGTATTCACTGGCAACACACGGAACGGATAAATATAAATGGGCAGTCGAAAGGGGAATACACCTGGCGAACCGGGCCGGGGAAATGATCAGGGAACGGCAAGGTCTGGAACTGGTACGGGAACCAAGCCTGTCCTGCGTCCTTTTTCGAAAGCCTGCCTGGGGGCCTTCGGACTATACGGAATGGACCTACCGCAACCACGAAGCGGGCTTGGCTTTAGTTACCCCTACAAAGTGGGGTCATGGCCAGCAGGCCGAAACCGTACTGCGATTTTGTTTTATCAATCCGGATACTCAGGAAAAGGATATTGAAATGATCCTGGATACCTTAAGGGACTAGGAACTCACTTTTCCAGCCATCTCCGTCCTTTACCTTGGAATAGCGTACCCGCAGATGTGTTGGCCTTTTGAGTTTGAGGTATTCAATTTTAAAGGGGTAAATGCGCACCAGAGTAAAAAAATCGCCCCTATCCAGGTATTCAACCTGGTCCGGGTTGCCAATTTCGGATCCGGGAGCGGCCTTGGTGGTGTAATCTTTACGGGAGCTGGCTGCCACCCCTTCCCGGTGCTGCTGAACGATTTTTGGGTCTTTCTCCTGAATCGCAATGCCTTCAATGCGCAATTGCATCAACTTATCCGGATTGTAGAACAATAAGCTTACCTGCTTGTTTTCCTTTATGTGCAGAATTTTTTTGGACCTGGAATCTGTATAAAACAACAATTCCATGTCTTCCGGGTTCATTTCTCTTAAGACAATGGTGCGCAATCTTGGAATCCGGTCCAGGCCTAAAGTAGCGAAGGTAGCGTAGCGAAAAGGGTGATCTTTCTTACTGCAACCCTGTTGCAAATCTTCCTTTAATTCCTGCCAATAGTGTTCGTTCAATTTTGAATCTTTTATTAAAGTTAAAAAAAAAATCCATTTAGGGGTAGGGTATTTCAGAGCTGGGTTGTTATAATATCAAAGTTGCTATGAAAAAGGAAATTAATACGCCTCTCTTCAGCTGTCACAACAATCTGAGGGAGGCTTTCCAAAGCAACACAGAAAATATTGAATTAGTCAATTTTGTGTCATAATTAGTTCATGTGTTTAGGTTGGTTTTGATCCCGGGAGACCGGGGGAAGAAAGAATCCCGGTGGTTTCACCGGGATTTTTTTTGGTACAGGCACAACTCCCTGAAAAGTTGAAAAAATTGGCCGGCATACGGCAAAAAATAATTTGTAGGAATTGATTTAAAATTATAATAACCAGTTATATAAGAATTATCATTTAATTAATAAGTTTATATAATTAAGATAAGCTTTATTTTGGTTTTTTCTCAGGGAGAAAGACTATTTCCTGAGCTGTATTTCTGTACCAGCGGTTCTTTGAGATATCAGCCCCGGCTGAACTACAGTCCTTTTTCTTTTAGTGAAAAATGAGGGCCCGGAAAATTTTTGGCCCCAGGTTTAAATGTTGACATCTATAAAAAATATTCTACATAAGCGCTGATCTTAGTTTGGGCATTTTACTATTTTTGCCCATGCAAAATAACGTTCTGATCCTCGACTTCGGTTCCCAATATACCCAATTGATCGCCAGGCGCGTCAGGGAACTCAATATTTTCTGTGAAATAAAACCGTATAACCACCTTCCCGAAGACCTCGGTGAGTACAAAGCTGTTATCCTTTCAGGATCACCCTTCTCGGTACGTGCAGATGATGCACCGCATCCTGACCTTACAGATATTCGCGGTAAAAAGCCTATCCTGGCCGTTTGCTACGGTGCCCAGTATATTGCTCATTTCAGCGGGGGTAAGGTAGAACCTTCAAATACCCGGGAATACGGACGGGCTAATTTAACCACAATCAGCAAAGACCCCTTTTTTAAGGATGTTGGCAACGGTAGCCAGGTATGGATGAGCCATAGCGATACCATCAAAGAATTACCGACAGGTGCGGAGCTTTTGGCGAGCACGCATGATGTGAAAAATGCAGCATTCAAGATTGAAAAAGAAAAGATTTACGGGATTCAGTTTCACCCGGAAGTGTACCATACCAAGGAGGGGACAACCATTCTGCGGAATTTCCTCGTAGATATAGCAGGCTTGCAACAAACCTGGACCCCGGATGCCTTCGTGGAAACCACTGTGGAGGAGTTGAAGGCAAAAATAGGGAGTGACAAGGTTATCCTGGGCCTGTCGGGAGGGGTAGACTCAACGGTTGCCGCCGTTTTGTTGCACAAGGCTATAGGGCCTCACCTGCATTGTATTTTCGTAAATAACGGGCTCCTGCGAAAAAATGAATTTGCAGAAGTGCTGGAGCAGTACAAGCATATGGGTTTAAATGTCAAGGGGGTAGATGCTTCGGCACGTTTTTTGGATGCCCTCAAGGGAGAAGAAGACCCGGAAAAGAAACGAAAAATTATCGGGAGGGTCTTTATAGAAGTTTTTGACGATGAAGCCCATATGGTGGAAGACGCCAAATGGTTGGGGCAGGGGACCATTTACCCTGACGTTATTGAGTCCGTTTCGGTTTCCGGAGGACCCTCGGCAACCATAAAAAGCCACCACAACGTAGGAGGGCTGCCAGATTTTATGAAATTAAAGGTCGTGGAGCCTCTGAAAATGCTTTTTAAAGATGAGGTCCGCCGTGTGGGGGCCAGTATGGGGATAGAAGATGAGCGCCTGGGAAGGCATCCGTTTCCCGGCCCGGGTCTGGCCATCCGTATACTGGGCGATATTACTCCGGAGAAGGTTGCCATTTTACAGGAGGTGGATCATATTTTTATCAGTGGCCTCCGTCAGTGGGGGTTGTATGATAAGATCTGGCAGGCCGGGGCCATGCTGCTTCCCGTTAACAGTGTTGGGGTTATGGGAGACGAAAGGACTTATGAAAAATGTGTAGCTTTACGGGCAGTGGAAAGCACGGATGGGATGACCGCAGACTGGGTTAATTTGCCCTATGAGTTTTTGCAGAAGACCTCAAATGATATTATCAATAAGGTTCCGGGTGTGAACAGAGTGGTTTACGATATCAGCTCCAAGCCCCCGGCAACCATAGAATGGGAATAAGATGAATTTCGCTTACAGGTATGTGATACTGCTTTTTACAGTCCTCCTCATTGGTTGTAAAGCCAGCAGCCAGCAATTCAGGACGCACGCTGTAAAAAAAGGGGAGACAATCAGTTCCATAGCCCGGAAATACCAGATTTCCCCGGCTAAAATACTGGAATACAATAAAGAATTACGGGCAGATGCGCCCTTGCGACCCAATACCATCCTGGTTATCCCCGGTGGAACCCGGGTTGAGGAAGCGGCTTCAACAATATCAAAACCAACCGACAGTACCGACCTGAATAAACCCACGGCTTTCCGGTCCCACCGGGTGCGGCGGAGGGAAACCCTTTTCAGCATCACAAGGCGATATGAAATTACGGAAGATGAGCTCAAGCGATATAACCCTGCACTCTATTCCGAATCCCTGCAGAAGGGGATGGTTCTGAGGATACCCGTATATCCGGAAGGACGGGATGCTGAGACAGCCCAAGAAACAGAGTTGATTACCTACACGGTTAAACCCAAGGAAACCCGCTGGAGTATTGCACATGCCAACGGTATTTCCATTGACAGTCTGTTGAAGTTGAACCCGGAGCTATCTGAATCTTCAAGCTATCTGGCAATAGGGCAGGAACTGAAGCTCCCAAAACCGGCCGGGAGCGACGTGGAGCAGAAGGAAACCGAACTCTATATATCCTATACCGTACCTCCCAAAAAGACCCTCTTCAGCCTGAGTCAGGAATTTAAAATCAGCAGGGAAGAGATCATACGGTTGAATCCGGAGATTATCGAGAGGGGGAACCTGCAACAAGGCATGGTACTGCGCCTGCCGGAAAGGAAGGCAGACTCTACTGAAATCAACACTGAGAATTTTGTTTTCTACGAGGTAAAGCCCAAACAGACCGAATATTCCCTTACCCGCAAGCTGGGCCTGGGATATCGCGAATTACTGGACCTGAATCCGGACCTTGCCATGGGCCTGAAAGCGGGGATGGTCCTGAAGATCCCGCGAGACAAGGCGGCCAGCCTTGAGGTAAAGAATGCGCTGGTCCTGGATGCCTTTGACCTGAGAGATAGCATCAATGTCATGAATACCCCTAAACTCATGATCTTATTTCCTTTCAGGTTGGATCGCCTCAGGTTGGAGGATGAAGCAGGTACCCAAAAACGTATAGAGCAGAACAATGCCCTGAAATACAGTCTGGGCCTGTATTCCGGATTGCTGGTAGCTATGGATTCAATTGCCGATATGGGGGTTTCGGTAGATGTGAAAACCTACGATACCGAATTAAATGCCGAAAAGGTTAACAGCCTGATCATGCGGGAAGATCTGGGTAGCCTTAGCGCCATTATCGGGCCACTGGAACCAGGAGCCATAAGTCAGGTAGCTGCCCGTACGGCTTCCCTGGGGGTCCCTGTAATAGCACCGGTCCCGGTGGATTCGGATTTACCTCTTGAAAATATCTTTTACACCTACACCACCGAGAAGCTGTTGCGGGAACGGATGCTGGAGTACATGGAGGAAGCGGTTACGGATCAGCATATCATGATAATCTCCGATCAGAAAAACAGGGATGCTGAGGGACGTATTCTGGAATCCTTTCCGGATGCGGACCTGATCCCCCTGAAAGAAGAGGAGAAGAATATTTCACTGGATATGGAAGATTTCCGGTCCCGGCTGGTTGAGGAAAAGGACAACTGGGTTTTTGTTGAAACCGATAATTTTAAAATCCTTTCCAGTGTAACCTCCATCCTGAATTCTTCCAATGCCGATACCACCCGCATCAGGATGTTCACTACCAATAAAAACAGGGCCTTTGATAGCGACGTGATTTCAGCAACGCATTTATCCAATCTGGAATTTACCTATCCTTCGGTTTATCGGGAGGCCCCGAATTCTGCATTTATCAGCAGGTATCGCAGGAGGTTTGGCGGCGACCCGGACCGTTACGCTGTCCGGGGTTTTGATCTGGGAATGGACCTCTTGCTGCGCCTGGCTTATAAAATGAACCTTTTTGATGTGGCAGACCAGATAGGGGAAACCCGTTATACCGGTAACAAATTCAACTATATCAAAGATCCACAATCCGGCTACTACAATACATCATTCTATATCCTGAAATACGAAAACCTGCAAATCAGGGAAATATCCGAACAATGACCTCCAAAGTAACTTATAAAGGCGCCCTGCGCACGGAATGTACACATCTCAGATCCGGTAATACTTTTATTACCGATGCCCCTGTGGATAATCACGGCCTGGGCCAGGCGTTCAGCCCTACTGATACCGTAGCTACTGGCCTGGCAAGCTGTATGCTGACTGTTATGGGCATAAAGGCCGACAAGATGGACGCCAATCTGGAAGGTTCATACGGGGAGGTAACCAAACATATGGCTGCCGACCCAAGAAGGATTTCCAGAATTGAACTGGATCTGCATTTACCTTCATCCATCGGGGAAAAAGACCGTAAAATTCTTGAAAAAACAGGGAGAACCTGTCCGGTCTGGTATAGTCTGCATGAAGCTATTGAGAAAGAAGTTCGATTTTTTTGGGATTTATAAAACACATACTATTACTTTTTTTCTTATCCGCCGGATCTTTGTTTGCCCAGGAAGGCGCCATCTTGTGGCAGCCTGAAAATGCGCTGCAATGGAGAGATTTCAGGGCAGCTCCTCCCGTTGGGAAGAAAGTAGCGGCAACCACCGCCAGCGGCCTGAGTTATAATTACTCGGCAAAAGGGGTGGATGGAAAATACAAACTGGATTTCCAGGTAGATACTTTTTTCTATCCCGATAAATCATGGTATCATCCGGATCTTGTAGACTCTGTAATCCTGAGCCACGAACAGCTTCATTTTGATATTTCTGAACTCTTTGCGCGTAAATTCAGGAAGATTTTATCCCAAAGGGTTTTTTCTGAAAACGTCAGGGAAGAAGTAAGGGAGTTATTTACCGAAATCAATCGTGAATTGTCCCTTTTTCAGGACCGCTATGATCTGGAAACGGATTTTTCCCGGAACCGCGGGGCCCAGTTGGAATGGAATGCCAGGATTTCCAGGGAACTGGGGAAAGACCTTTGAAAAGACCTCACACATCACAAATGGATATCCCTTGTTGCAGGGCAGCGAGTTTATCTTCCCAGGAAGGAATAAATTCCTGGGCCACGTGGCCGGTAAACCCAGTATTCAGAATGGCTTTCATGATAGCCGGGTAGTTCAGTTCCTGGCTTTCGTCAATTTCGTGCCGTCCCGGATTGCCGCCCGTATGGTAGTGCCCAATATAACTGTGGTATTCTTCTATGGTCCTGATGATGTCCCCTTCCATTATCTGCATGTGATAGATATCAAATAGCAATTTGAAATTCGGCGTAGCCAGCCGCCGGCACAATTCGACGCCCCAAAGCGTATGGTCGCACATATAGTCTTTGTGGTCTACTTTGGAATTGAGGAGTTCCATTTGCAACACCACCCCGTGTTCTTCGGCCAGGGGTAGTACCCGGCTCAGGCCTTCAACACAGTGCTGTAGGCCGATCAGGTCATCCATGCCGCGGCGGTTTCCGCTGAAACAGATCAGGTTGGTATAACCCGCAGCTGCAACCCTGGGAATCATCTCAGTATAATTCGCAATAAGTTGTTCGTGGAAATTGGGGTCGTTCCAGCCATCGGTAAGGTTTAACTCTGCTCCCCAGCACATGGAGGCATGTATCCCGTGTATTTTGAGAAGGGGCCAGTCATCCGGCCCAACCAGGTCTATCGCCTTTACGCCCATTGCTGCCAGGGCCCCAAGGAAACTATCCAGTTCAATGGAGTTATAGCACCAGTAACATACACTGTGGTGGATATTGTTTTTTAATTTCAAGCCCGCTCCGTCAGCTCGTAAATGCCCGTCTTTACCAAGGCTAAGCGCGGGGCTCAGGGCTGCGGTGGAAGCCAGGAGGGATCGCTGAACAAATCGTCTTCTTTTCACGCGGCAAACAGATTTAATTAAAGATAAGATATTAAATTTACCTATGTCCAATCACCTGGCCCGGAAACAACTTATCAAAATGGCACATTACCGCATGCCGTTTGGAAAATACAAAGGACGTTACCTGGTACAGCTACCCCTGCCATATCTGCTCTGGTTTCGCCAGAAGGGTTTTCCCGAGGGGCGGTTGGGACAATTTTTACAAAGTATGCTAGAGATACGGGAGAATGGTCTGGAAGCCCTGATTTACCGTATTCAAAAAGATTTTCCCGAGGAAGCCTCTTGATTTCCTCAGGCAATTCGTATCTTTGAATCCCGTAACAAACATCCCGCAAATGCCAGCTACCAAATACATCTTCGTTACGGGGGGAGTAACCTCATCTTTGGGGAAAGGAATCATTGCCGCCTCTCTTGCCAAACTGCTTCAGGCCCGTGGTTTGAAGACCACGATACAAAAACTCGATCCCTATATTAATGTTGATCCAGGAACGCTGAACCCATATGAACATGGGGAATGCTATGTTACGGATGATGGTGCCGAAACGGATCTGGACCTTGGGCATTACGAACGCTTTCTGAACGTTCGCACCTCCCAGGCTAATAATGTGACTACCGGGAGGATCTACCAAAGCGTTATTGAGAAAGAGCGACGGGGCGAATTTTTAGGAAAGACGGTACAGGTGGTACCCCACATTACCAACGAAATTAAAGAGCGTATTCAAATCCTTGGAAATAGCGGAGAATACGACGTGGTCATTACCGAGATAGGCGGAACAGTGGGTGACATCGAGTCGCTGCCCTATATTGAAGCTGTCCGCCAGTTATTATGGGAATTGGGAGATTCCAATGCCATAGTGGTGCACCTGACCCTGGTGCCCTTCCTTTCCGCGGCGGGGGAGCTCAAGACCAAACCCACACAGCATTCTGTTAAGACACTTATGGAGAGTGGGATTAAGGCAGATATCCTGGTCTGCAGAACCGAGCATGAACTCTCGGAGGAAATCAAGCAAAAACTGGCACTGTTCTGCAATGTGAAAAAAGAGGCGGTTATTCAGTCTATAGATGCCAGTACTATTTACGAGGTTCCACTAATGATGCAGGAAGAAGGCCTGGATAAAGTTACACTTGAAAAACTGGCACTATCCGGCACTTCAGAACCGGACCTGAAACAATGGAAGGAATTTCTTCAAAGGCTTAAAAACCCAAAAACGGAAGTCACCATCGGCCTTATCGGGAAATACGTGGAACTGCAGGATTCTTACAAAAGTATTCAGGAGTCCATTATTCATGCCGGCGCATCTAATGAGGTCCATGTAAATGTTGTTTCCATCCACTCGGAGCACATCAGTGAGAACAACCTGGAAAAGAAAATGAAAGACCTGGACGGGGTCCTGGTAGCTCCGGGCTTCGGGGAGCGGGGTATAGAAGGAAAAATTAAGGCTGTAAAGTATGCCCGTGAAAATGGCATTCCCTTTCTGGGGATTTGCCTGGGGATGCAGATGGCGGTCATCGAATACGCCCGGAACGTTCTGGGCATGGAAGACGCCAATTCTACCGAGATGAATGAGAATACCACCCATCCGGTAATTGACCTGATGGAGGCGCAGAAGACCATTGTCAATAAAGGGGGGACCATGCGCCTAGGTGCCTGGGACTGCGAACTCACCGAGGATACCCTAGTATATAAAACTTATAAACAGATCCCGACCATTTCGGAGCGCCACCGGCATCGGTATGAATTTAACAATGACTATAAACAGGCCCTGGAAAAAGCCGGACTTATCGCTTCCGGGATTAACGCGGAAACCGGACTTGTGGAGATTATAGAAATTCCTTCCCACCCATGGTTTATAGGGGTTCAATACCATCCGGAATACAAGAGTACCGTCGCCAATCCGCACCCGTTGTTCGTAGGATTTGTACAGGCAGTGCTGCAACATAAAATGCAAAGAACCAATGCCCATTTGGCATAAACCGTCCAATTGGTCCTATATTTGCAAACCTTTATACATTCAGGCCAGGTAAAACTACCCGGCCGGGGTAAATAAACATTCATGGAAGAAAAGAAACTCGACATAAATTCCATTATTGGATTCATACTCATTTTTGGAATTCTATTATTCTGGTTCTATCAGAATCAGCCTACTCCTGAAGAGCTTGAAGCGCAGAAGCAAGCCAGCGAACAAATCGATCAGGTAGCGGAAGATGAAAAGCCCCAACCCCTGGCAACTCCCGAATCGCAGCCTGTATACCAGAATGATTCCCTCGCTCAACTGGCCTATAGCCAGAAACTGGGCGCCTTTTCATATACGCCGGCCAAAGAAGGGATTACTGTTCTTGAGAACGAGGTGCTATACCTGGAGATCGCAAATAAGGGCGGGCAGGTAGTCCATGCCCGGATGAAGTCCTTTGTAACTTACGATTCTATTCCGGTATATCTGGTAAAAGACGGCAATTCTGCTTTTGGCCTTCAATTTACCACTACAGACAACCGGGTATTGAATACATCCGAGCTATTTTTTGAGCCGGATTTAAGGCAGGATGGAAACAATACCATCCTCAGTATGCGGGCCAAGGCAGGCCCGGAGCAGTACCTGGAATACAGGTATACGCTCAAACCAAAAGAATACCTGCTGGATTTTGACATCCAGACCCGGGGTCTTAACGGGATACTGAACAGCAATCAGCCGGTGGCCCTTAACTGGAAACTTCGCGGGATCCGACATAACAAAAGTGTACAGTACGAAAACCGCTATACCCGTCTGACCTACCGGCACGAAGAGGATAAGATCAGCAAACTTTCAGAAACCAGCGACGATGAGGAAATTGAGGCGGATGTTCGCTGGATGTCTTTCCGGCAACACTTTTTCAGCTCTATCCTGGCGGCCAGTGAGCCCTTTGAACAGGTTAGCCTGCGCTCTCAGAATCTTGTCGAGGAAGAAAGCAAGGAAACCGTTTTTACCAAAGAATTTGAATTGAGTACCGAGTTGGGTGCTGGTTCGGGAGAACTGTCCCGGGCAATGCACTGGTATTTCGGACCTACAGACATTGAGGTATTGCAAGAGTACGAAGACCTGGCCCTTGCAGATTCCATTCCTTATGGATGGGGGATTTTTGGTTGGATCAACCGGTATATTTTTACGCCTTTTTACGGATTCCTGAGCTCCTTTCTGCCCTTTGGGATTGCTATTGTGGTGATGACCATTATTGTTCGGATCCTCATGTCTCCGGTTACTTATAAATCCTACCTGTCTCAGGCCAAGATGAAGGTGCTGAAACCTGAGATTTCAGAAATCAACGAACGGCTGAAAGACAACGCTATGAAGCGGCAGCAGGAAACCATGAAACTTTACAACAAGGCCGGGGTCAGCCCCCTGAGCGGATGTGTCCCTGCCGTGTTGCAGTTGCCTATTTTCTACGCGCTGTTTATGTTTTTCCCGACGAGTTTTGCACTAAGGCAGAAGTCTTTCCTCTGGGCGGAAGACCTCTCTTCCTATGATACCATTGCCCAGTTGCCCTTCAGTATACCGTTTTATGGGGATCACATCAGCCTTTTTCCCATCCTGGCATCAGTCGCCATCTTTTTCTATATGATGATGACTACCGGACAAAACATGCAAACCCAGCCCGGGATGCCCAATATGAAGTTTATCATGTATTTGTCCCCGCTGCTGATGTTGTTCTTCTTCAACAATTACGCAAGTGGGCTGAGTCTTTATTATTTTGTATCCAACCTGATTACCATCGGTATAATGCTCGTCATTAAAAATGTTATCCTGGACCAGGATAAGATTCATGCCCAGATACAGGAGCAAAAACAAAAGCCCAAAAAAGAAAATCGCTTCCAGCGCAAGATGCGAGAGATGATGGAACAGGCAGAACAGCAGAAAAAGGCAGGCAAAAAATAAGCGAGTACCTGTTCTTTGGAATTAATAGAGCCCCGCCTTCGGGGCTTTATTTTTGGAAAATCCTATGGTTTAAGGGAAAAAATTGTACCGTTCATCGAAAATCCAATACCCTTTTAAACCTTCTTTCGTTCTACAGGTCAAAGCATTGTAATAACCAAAAAAAATAATGCCATGAAAATTTCATCCCTGATCGGTATCCTGTTCTTTAGCCTGATGATGGCGCTTCCTGCAGAAGCAGAGGCACAGGTAAGGCGTGCAAGCCGTACAACCGTAGTAAAAGTAAACCGTCCAGCAAAGCGTAAAGTCCGCAGGACCAAGCGTCGTATCCATCGCAGAACCCTCAGGTGCCTTCCTGCCGGAACCAGGGCTGTTGCCTTCAGATCCGTTTCCTATTACCCCGTACGCGGGCAATACTTTATCGCCAGAAAAGGAGTATATGTAAGGACCTTTCCTCCACGGGGGTTCCGTGTCCGGACCCTGGCTGTTACCCCACTAAGGATTGTGGTTCGCGGAAGACCCTACTGGTATGCACAAGGTGTTTTTTACACCAAGACCAATGAGGAGTACGAAGTAACAGAAACCCCTGTGGGTGCTGTGGTTCCCGAACTCCCTGAAGATGCTGAAGAAATTGTGCTGGACGGGGTTACTTCCTACGAATTAAACAATGCCGTTTATAAAGAAGTAGATGACGGTTTTGAAATAACCGAATTGCTTGAAGAAGAAGAATAGCCCAGCCTTAAGCTGATAAAACCCTGAAAGTCTTTTCAGGGTTTTTTGTTTGCCTGTTGCAGCTCAGCGGCATTTCAGTTGAGGAAATGCGGCATGTTTTAACCGGAAGTTGTTAGTAGTACCCTCCCTGTAAAAACAAAAAAACCTCCCAAGATGGGAGGTTTTTGCTTTGCAATAAAACGGTTTTAGTTTGAGGTATCCGGGATCAGTACCTGATCCAGTACGTGGATTACCCCGTTTCCGGCCTGTACATCCACTGCGATGATTCCAATGCCTGTATTGCCTGAACCGTCGGTCACGTCTGCAATGTTTACACCGTTATCGGTAGCAGGAAGCGTAATGATGATATCATCTCCTTCAAGGGTAGTTGCAGGAGTGTTTCCAGGATTATTGAGGTCTCCTGAACGGATATTGGCACCTGCTACCACATGGTGCAGCAGAATGGGCGTCAATTCACTCTCGCCTGGAATGGCAGACAATGCATCAAAAGCACTGTTGACCGGGGCAAAAACGGTAAAGTCGGGATCGATTCCATCTCCGTTTCCGGTTTCTGTCCTGGAAAGGATTCCGGCAAAATCGGTTGCGGGGGTCAACTCGGTTAGTGCCTGAACCAGGGTGGAAAAGTTAGGATCAGCAACAGCGAAAGTCACAACGGTTGGGATATCGATTACCGCGTCTACTGCGTGGATTACCCCATTGGTAGCCACTACATCGGCCACAGCTACATCAGCTATTCCATTGATGCTTACACCGGTATCGGTATTGATGTAGGCGCTCAGGAAGTCTCCGTCTGCATTGGTTCCCAGAGTGTTCACATATGAATTGGTAAGCGTGCTTGAGAAAGCAGCAGCTCCTGCAATCACATGGTTTGACAGGATGTTGTTTATGTCGTTTCCATTGGTGTTATTGAAACTTGCAAAAGCGTCATTTACAGGTGCAAACACGGTGTAGGTTTCTGTATCATCAGATAACAGGTCTATAAAAGTGGTATTTCCTCCTGCAGTAAGGACAGTCACTAATGTGCTAAAGGAATCATTGGCTACAGCGTGGTCTACAATATTTGGCAGGCCGATTACCGCATCTACAATATGTACAACCCCGTTTGATGCATCAATGTCTGCATCTGTTACATTAGAAACACCATTTACCGAAACACCGGAAGCAGTATTTACATACAAGCTAAGGTTAGCACCACCAGGGCCTGCCGTAGAGGCAGAACTGACGTATCCAGTGCTAAGCGATGTTGACAGGGCTTCTCCAACCACAACGTGATTGAGCAATACCTGAGTAAGAACGTCAACAGGTACATCTTCTAAGCCGCTGAAGTTGTTGTCAGCCAAAAAAGTTTCGAATGCAGCGTTGGTAGGGGCAAAGACCGTGTATTCGGTAGATCCATCCAGTGTGGCTACCAGATCAGCACGTTCTAGGGCGGCATACAGGTTACTGAGGTCTGCTGTGGCCGCGGCCAGGTCAGCAATTGTAGGGCCAGCCTGGTTGTTGCCATCTCCGTCATCATCGGAACAGGAAACTGCGGTTAAAAGGAAGAGACCCAAAAAGGCAGATCTCAATAGGAGCAAGTTCTTTTTCATAGGATTGTTTTTAAAGATTTGTATTTTGTTTATCGAAATTAGGAATATAGTTAAACAAAAATAGAGGACTTAATAAAAGTTTAACAGAAAAATTATTTAAGTTGCATGAAATCAAGCGGTTAAAACGAAAAATCCTAGAAGCTTCACTTGACCTGATAGAGAGTCTAACCATTTTTCAGACGAATTACAGGAATTTCGCAGGAGGGGATGCTGCTGCTTCGATGCCGTGAATATTTTGTAATTTTGCAGGGAATTCTTCAGCATGAAAAAAGTAGTGGTAGGCCTTTCCGGAGGTGTGGATAGCAGTGTTGCAGCTCTTTTGCTAAAGCAACAGGGATATGAGGTAATCGGCCTGTTTATGAAAAACTGGCACGACGATTCCGTTACCATATCCAAGGAGTGCCCCTGGCTGGATGACAGCAACGACGCTTTGATCGTAGCGGAAAAACTGGGCATTCCCTTCCAGACGGTAGACCTCAGTAGTGAATACAAAGAACGGATTGTGGATTATATGTTCCGGGAATACGAACAGGGCCGTACGCCCAATCCTGATGTGCTTTGTAACCGGGAAATCAAATTTGACCTCTTCCTGAAAATTGCCATGAACCTGGGCGCAGATTTTGTAGCTACCGGCCATTATTGCCGTAAGGCTACCGGTACCGATTCCGACGGGAATACCCATTACCGCTTACTGGCCGGGAAGGACCCCAATAAAGACCAGTCTTATTTTTTGTGCCAGTTAAACCAGGAGCAGCTCTCCAAAGCCCTCTTTCCAATAGGGGATATGCTAAAATCGGAGGTGCGGGAGGTGGCCGCGGCAAACGACCTGATAACAGCCGGGAAGAAAGACTCCCAGGGTCTTTGCTTTATTGGCAAGGTGCGTTTGCCTGAGTTTCTGCAGCAACAACTGCAACCGAAAAAAGGAGAGATAGTGGAAGTACCTGAATCATACCCGGCTTTCCACCAGCCATTGCCGGTCTTCCAATCCAGGGCTGAAGAACTTTCATATTATTCCGATAAACTGGTCTATTCCCCTGAAGACGGGAAGGTAGTTGGCACCCACCAGGGCGCACATTATTTTACGGTTGGGCAGCGCAAGGGACTTGATGTAGGGGGTACTCCTGAGCCCCTCTTTGTCATTCAGACAGATGTAGCCAATAATATAATTTACACTGGGCAGGGAAAAAGTCATCCCGGTTTATATCGCAAAGCCCTCTTTGTTTCTGAGGATGAATTGCACTGGGTAAGGCCAGACCTGGCACTTGAGCCGGACCAGCAGATGGCAGTAATGGCCCGTATACGTTACCGACAGGAGTTGCAACCAGCTACCTTATATAAAATAGCTCAGGGGCTTTATGTCGATTTTGAAAATAAACAGGCTGCCATTACCGAGGGGCAGTTTGTAGCCTGGTATCAGGAAGATGAACTGATCGGTTCCGGGGTGATTTCCTGATAGGGCCATACCTCTGGCTTTCCAAACAACACTATATGGAGAATGTCATAACAAAACTATTCAATATACAATATCCGATTATCCAGGCGGGAATGGTCTGGGCCAGTGGCTGGCGACTTGCCGCCGCTGTATCCAATGCAGGTGGGCTCGGCCTGATCGGGGCCGGGAGCATGTACCCGGAAGTTCTGCGGGAGCATATCCGAAAATGCCAGGCTGCAACTGACAGGCCGTTTGGTGTGAATGTTCCCATGTTATACCCGGACATTGACAAGCTCATGGAAATTCTGGTTGCGGAAGGGGTGAAAATTGTCTTCACTTCTGCCGGAAACCCAAAAACCTGGACGTCCTTCCTGAAAGAAAAGGGGATAACGGTCGTCCATGTGGTAAGCAGCGTAAAATTTGCTCTTAAAGCCCAGCAGGCCGGGGTAGATGCCGTGGTGGCCGAGGGCTTTGAGGCAGGGGGGCACAATGGCCGGGATGAAACAACCACTTTAACCCTTATCCCTGCAGTGAAAGAGCAACTGCGTATTCCGCTTATTGCGGCCGGGGGAATTGCCACCGGAAGGGCCATGCTGGCAGTTATGATACTTGGGGCCGATGGGGTACAGGTAGGCAGTCGTTTTGTGGCCAGTGAAGAAGCCTCCTCACATCGCGCTTTTAAGGAGAAGGTTGTTGCGGCAGGTGAAGGGGATACAGAATTGACGCTAAAGGAGTTAGCGCCTGTTCGGCTACTGAAGAACAAATTTTATGAGGATATCCGAAAAGCCTATTCCAATTGTGCCGGTCCCGAAGAATTGAAGGAACTCTTGGGACGGGCCCGGGCCAAACGCGGGATGTTTGAAGGCGATCTGGAAGAAGGGGAGCTGGAAATCGGGCAGGTCTCAGCCATCATTCACGACATTCTGCCTGCTGCCACAATTGTAAGGCAGATGATGGAGGAGTTCAGACAGGCCCTTTCGGAAATTTCAACACTCCAGGCTTAGTTGAGCTGCTTATCAAGTTTCAGAATGGTATTTAGTAATACATTGGCTCCATTTGCCATGTCTTCCACTGAGGTAAATTCATCTGGAGAATGACTGATCCCGCCTTTCGAGGGTACGAAAATCATACCTACAGGAGCGATCAGGGCGATATCCTGCGCATCATGGCCGGCCCCGCTGCGCATATACAGATGGCTCAGCCCGAGATTATCGGCTACCGACTCAATGGCTTTCTGAATGGCCTCCGAGGTTAGCGCCGGTTTGCCCGTGGTATCCAGTGCCTTGAATTCAATAGCCACCCCGGATTGTTCTGCTATCCCATCTGCCCTTGCTTTGATTTTTCCAAAAAGCTGCTCAATTACCTCCGTAGATAAATCGCGGATTTCCAGGCTTAAAACCACCTCACCGGGAATCACATTGGGGACTCCCGGAAAAGCTTTAATGCGGCCCACGGTTGCTACTTGTTGCCCGCTCAGGGCCCTGGCTTCTTCATTTACAGCTTCAATAAACCGGGCTGCAGCCAGCAGGGCATCTTTTCTGAGATCCAGGGGTGTAGTTCCGGCGTGATTGGCCATTCCCTTAAAATGCACATCCCACCAGTTCAGGCCTACGATCCCTTCCACGATTCCGATGTCCAGCTTGCGGGTATCCAGTATCCCTCCCTGTTCAATATGCAGTTCCACAAAGGCGGCCAGACTACCCTTTTCGCGCCGGGCCGACGCCAGTTGGGTGGTGTCTCCGCCCAGGCGCTGTATTCCTTCTCCCATAGAATAGCCTGTACTGTTCACAACACTAAGTGCATTTTTACCAAGAGCCCCTACCATGGCCCGGCTCCCCATTACCCCTCCTTCTTCATTGGAAAAAATGATGACTTCCAGCGGATGTGAAGTCCTGATATCTCTGTCATTCAGAGTTCGGATCACCTCAATGGCTGCCATGGAGCCAACGCACCCATCGTAATTCCCTCCAAGCGGGACCATATCTATATGTGATCCAAAGGCAATAGGCTTCAGATTACTCTTTGTGCCATTCCGCCTGCCGATTATGTTTCCTGCTGCATCCACCCGGGTCTGTAGCCCGGCTGAACGCATTATTTCTATTACATATTCTCTGGCTTTCAGATCCCCGTCACTGAAGGCTACCCGATTAGGTTGCCCCAAATCCGTTTTCCCAAAAGTGGAAAGTTGCTTCATGGTAGCTGCTAGGCGGACACTATCTGTTTTAATGGGAGTTTGCTGATACAACTGAAATGAAAAACAACAAATCAATGGCAGGAGTAGGTACAATTTCATTTGTTAAGGTTTAGTTTTTTGTAACCATTGTATTGAATAATTGGAGCCAGGCCTGGATCTGACTGAAAAGGGTAAAGCGCTCCACAACACGACTTTGTGCGCTAAAGGCCCATTTATCCAGTTCTTTGGGATGGTTAATCATATATTCCAGTGTAGTGGCCAGGCCCTGGATATCCTTGGGGTCTTCATTTATTTTTCCAGTTTCTTCATCGGCAACCTGAAATTTTAAGCCGGCGGCCCCGGATACCAGCACAGGTGTTTGTTTCCACATCGCTTCTGTGGCGGTCAGTCCAAAACCTTCCTGTATGGAATTCTGCACCACAATCCGGGAGCATCGCTGAAGAGCATTTACAATAAGGGCATTTTCCTTTGGGTTATCCAACGGTAAAAGGAAAAGGCCAATATCTTTCTGAATATTTGCCGGCAGGGTTTTATAGAAAGCTATCAGTTCCGATAAAACCTCCTCGCCTTCCGGATCATCGGCTACAAACTCAGGATCGGGGCCACCCAAAACCAACCTGCAGAGTTCCAATCTTTTATAGGCAATGGAGTCCGGATCATTCTTTTTGCGGTTTTCTTCTTTCATATGCACAAAGGCCCGCATCAGTTCCTCGAAGCCCTTCAAGCGATCCCACCTGGAGATTTCGGTAATTATGGGCCGGTAAATCAGATCAAAAGGATCTTGTTGGTTAACCCGCCCAAAACTCCCATCCGGCATAACGCGACGAACCTGGTGGGCGTAAGGCTCATATAGCTGCGGCCCGCGTGGCTCCAGGATACCAGCCTGGGCCATGATGCTGACACTCTTGTGCATCTGCAGGGTACGATTTTTATGGCTGAGCGGGTCTATGGAGGGTGGGATCAGGCTGGTCCGATCAGCTATATCAGGCAATACATATTCCTCCAGGCTGAAAACAAAACGGTCGTAACTTTCAAAATACTCCTGCAAATAAGACCAAACGCCTTTGGTAACCGAGTTGCTTTCTTCCAGCCCTATATGGCAGCGCCAAACACAGTAAATATCCCTTTCTTTTTTGAGCATCCGAGCCAGGGGCATCGGCTGTGGATCGTGGATCACCACTATGTCACCGTTAGCAATCAAGGCGAGGGCACGATCCAGGTTTTTTCGGTTTACCCTTTCGTGAATTTCACGGTCGGCCTCTGAAAACCTCCCGTCACCACTACCGTGAATAGCGTTGTGGATTCGCTTGGTATGGTTAAAAAATTCAGTATCTGCCGTTTCTATGACCAGCCACTCTATTTTCAGGCCCATGGCCCGCATTATTCGTAACTGGCTTGGCAGCATTTCTGCTACCCCACCGCCTATTGCGGTAGAATTGACCATCCAGACAGTTCGCCCTTTTAATGCAGCAATGTGCCCGGGGGCAGCCTCCAGAAAATGGTCTACAGTGCTTTTCAGGCTGCTGTAGGCGCGGTAATCTTCAATTTTGGGGCCTTCTTTTATGTCGATTTTCTCCATATCCTTGGTTATTTGACTTAAAAGTTACGAAGATTGAGGGGATTTCATTTTTAATACTGGCTAAGGTGGCCAGGCGGAAATTGTTTAAGTAAATTATATTCAGATGTTTTAATTCCGTAAGCAGGGATTGTACCTTTGGTGGCTCAACAAAAAATTGATTTTGGAACAGGTTTATTTAGCGGCCGATCTGCTGGGGACCATCGCCTTTGCGATTTCCGGGGTACTGGTTGCCATGGACAAGAAGCTGGACCTTTTTGGGGTACTTATTATAGCCAGTGTTACGGCGATAGGCGGAGGTACCCTCCGTGATCTCCTAATCGGCGCAACCCCGGTTACCTGGATGCGGGATCTGCTATATATCTATGTAATTCTCGGAACAGTAGGGGTAGCGGTTATTTTTCAGAGCCGCCTGAAGTACCTCAGGACCTCTCTTTTCCTGTTTGACACCCTTGGGATTGGGCTATATACCCTGGTGGGGATAGAAAAGGGCATGGGAGCCGGTTTACACCCGATCATTTGCATAGCCCTTGGAACGATGACAGCCAGTTTTGGAGGGGTTTTGAGGGACATCCTGTGTAATGAAATCCCTGTTATTTTTCGCAAGGAAATATATGCGACAGCCTGTATACTGGGGGGAGCAGTGTATTTTCTGATGCTCAATTTATATATCCCGGAGGGCTTTTCATACGTTTCCGGGATACTGCTGGTTATTGCCATAAGGCTGCTGGCAGTGCACTACCATATATCCCTCCCGAATATATATCGAAAACAGGAGAACTGATCCGGCTTACCGGAGTACCTCTGCTTTTTTAATGTAGATATTTTTCATGGGCCAGTCCCCGTCATCAACTTCTACCTGGTTGATGGCATCCACTACATCCATTCCTTCAATGACTTTTCCGAAGGCCGTATAATCCCCGTCCAGGTGGTAGGAACCCGGATGGGTCACCACAATAAAGAACTCGTAGGGAGAAGCGAGCATATGCGGGTTGTTGATCTCCGATGAGGGCATGGAAATAGTACCCCTGTCATGCCGGTAGCCCTTGCGGGTATCCGGAGGGAGCAGATACCGCCCTATTTCACTCCTTTTCCGTGCAGTCTCTACGTTATCTGCATTGCCTCCCTGTATTATAAAGTCTTTTACTACCCTGTGAAACATGGTATTGTTGAAATAGCCTTTTCGGGTTAGGTAAATAAAATTAGCTTTGTGGTAAGGAACATTATCGTAAAGCTGAACGGTAAAGTTCCCCATGCTTGTGGTTAACCTGACTTTATTGACTTTCAGGTCTTTTTGGTATTCAAAGAAAAAATCAATTGCGTTATCTTCGGTTAGTACAAAAGTACTGTCAGCCGCAGTTTCTTCTGATGCTGCTTCAGATGCCGCCCCTTCCGGCAGGGTGAGACTGTCTGCCTTTGTATCAGCCTGTTTTGATTCGGATGGATTCGATGGTTTTTCTTTATTTTGCTGCCCGCAACTGAGCAGGCAGCCAAACCATAAAAGTAAAGACGCAATTTGCAAATAAGACTTCATGAATTTTAAGGATTTTGCCAATTCGGTTCCAAAAATAAAGAATCTTCCCCTACCAGGGCAGCAAGCGCATTTTCAGATGGCCCCTGAGATGCGCGTGCGCGAGCTGGAACACCTGCGAAAGATTCCTGAAAACGCCAGGGAAGCCGGGGTAATGGCGCTTTTTTACCCTGGGGCAGACCGTTTAACACATCTTTTATTTATTCTGAGAAAATCCTATCCCGGGGTACATTCCGATCAGATTGGATTTCCGGGAGGGCGGCTGGAGGCATCAGACAGAGACCTCCTGCACACCGCACTCAGGGAAACCGAAGAAGAAGTGGGCGTGCCTGCTGCAATGGTAGAAACTATCCGGTCTCTCAGCCCGCTTTACATCCCGCCCAGCAATTTTGCAGTAAGTCCTTTTATGGGGATTAGCAGGGAAACCCCCAGCTTTGTCCCTCAGGAATCAGAAGTGGCTGCCCTGATTGAGATACCGCTGAAAGACATCCTGGATTCAGGTAACCTCACCACTGAGAGCCTTAACACCTCCTATGCCAAAAACATTGAAGTACCGGCCTTTCTTTTTCGCGAGCATTTGGTTTGGGGGGCCACTGCGATGATGTTAAATGAAATACGGACCCTTTTAAAAGAAATCTTCTAAACCTAATTTCTTATTTTTACCGTCTATGGCAATTTTTAAGAGAAATCCTTTTGGGCATATTCTTTTCCTCAAGAAGTGGCTCATACGCATCCTGGGCCTGATGACCCATCAGCGTTACAAAGGGTTTAATAAACTGGAGATAGAAGGTTCTGAGATTATTAAGAGCCTCCCCGGAACCAATGTGCTTTTTGTAAGCAACCACCAAACGTATTTTGCCGATGTAGTTGCCATGTTTCATGTTTTTAATGCGAGTATAAGTGGCCGAGATGATTCCATAAAGAACGTAGGCTATTTGTGGAATCCGAAATTGAATATCTATTACGTGGCTGCGGCAGAAACAATGAAAAAAAGCCTGCTTACCAAAATCCTGGCCTATGCCGGCTCCATAAGTATTCAACGGACCTGGAGGGCAGACGGGCAGGACGTTAACCGTCAGGTGAAGATGAGTGATATCACCAATATCGGGATCGCCCTGGATGACGGCTGGGTCATCACCTTCCCGCAGGGTACTACTACCCCCTGGAAACCTTTGCGAAAAGGGACCGCACACATTATCAAAAAATATAAACCACAGGTAGTTCCTGTGGTAATAGATGGTTTCAGAAGGTCTTTTGACAAGAAGGGATTGTTTATCAAGAAAAAAGGAATATTGCAGTCTATGGTAATCAAGGAGCCACTACAGATAGACTACGATAATGAAACAATAGAGGAGATCTTAGAAAAACTCGAATTCGCAATAGAACAGCATCCGTCTTTCCTGAAAGTAATTCCCAAAGAAGAATTACTAGCCTATGAGGCCGCCCATAAACAGCGGCAATGGCGCAGAAGTAAAAAGGACTAATTCTCAATCCGTTTCAATTCTTTGTAATTCCTGAATAACTTTCGGGTAAGCAGGCCGTATAAAAGGAAATAAATTCCGGCCATCAGCGCGGTAAAAAGTACTCCTGCAATAGCCATAACGCCCATAACTATCCACTTGAGTTGTTCCGGACTGGTATTGGCATTCTCCGGATTCAGGTTCAGGGTCTCGGTCAGGTTTTCATCAAGGTACATCCCAACAATGAAAACCCCGAAGAAAATCAGGACCATAGAGAGGGCAAAAATCACATAGTGTTTAACGGTACGCCGGGTCCTTAAAATGCCGATCATCAGGTTCCTGGCGTTATCCAGTACGGAAATTTCACGGTACCGCCTGTAGAATTGAACTATGAAATAAATGGCGACTGAATATTGTAAAATGGTAAGTACCAGCAGGGTATTGCTGATTCCCAGTTGTTCCGAAAAGTCATAGTTCATTCCTTCCCGGAAGGAGGGCAGGAGGTAGAGCAGGTGCGGGAGCAAAAACTCAATAATACTTATATAGAATATCCAGCGGACCACTGAGGATGATTTTTTCCAGATCATCTGGTAAATCTCATCATAGCTGAGCTTGGGCAGGTCCTGTTCCCGTTTCTGCCAGTCCTTTTTCAATAATTCCAGTTCATCCATCATACGTCTACGGATTGAGTATCTTTCTTAGCTTGGTTTTGATCCGGTTCATTTTCACCCGGGCATTCACCTCTGAAATACCGAGGGTTTCTGCTATTTCCTGATAGTTTTTATCTTCCAGGTAAAGGAAGACCAGGGCCTTGTCGATATCTCCCAATTCCTTGATGGCACTGTACATCAGTGCGATCTGCCGTTCTTCAGTAGGGTCATAGGGCTCTGAACGGATTTTGTAAATCACCGAATCTACCCCTTGTGTCCTGGGTTGTTTCTTTGATTTACGATACAGTGTAATAGCTGTATTCAGTGCAACCCTATACATCCAGGTACTGAATTTGGCATCTCCGCGAAACTTCGGATACGCTTTCCACAACTGAATGGTAATTTCCTGAAAAAGGTCATTATGAGCTTCACGGTTATCCGTATACAGGCTACATACTTTGTGAACAATATTCTGATTGCTCTCAAGTTCCGATACGAATTGGTGCTCAAGTTCTTTTGTCACTCCCCTGGTTGGTTCTAGCTTATTAGTAGGCTTCTGAAGACATTTGTTACAAACCTTTGGACGAAAAAAGAAACAGACCGGCCCGGAAAGGCCAATCTGCTTAATAATTCCTGTAAGGGCTTAGTTTCTGTAATTAAGGGCAGGTTCCCGGTCTCCCAGCAGCGGGATATATTGAAAATCTGCTCCCCTTCTTTCTTCAAATTCTGCCCGGGCTTCCTTTATGGCATCCGGGTTATTAAAAAGATCAATAGCAGTGGCAGCCAGGGTTTTGGCAGCCACCATCATTCCTTTGGTTCCAATGGAAGTCCCGCCGGCTGCGACAGCCTGCCAGCTGTGGGCAGGGGTGCCGGGTACCCAGGTCGCGATCCGCAAACCTCCCGTGGGAACCGCAAAACTAACGTCCCCTACGTCTGTTGAGCCTCCGGCTCTACCAACTTCCTTAAAGGACTGTACCCCGGAGGCGATATCCTCTCGCAGTTCTTTCTCTCCCAGCGAGCTGGCTATTTTTTTGGCAAAGGCCTTTTCTTCAACATTGTAGCTCACCCCTCCGGTTGCCTGAAGGTTTTTATACATTAATTGCTGCAGGCGCAGGTTGGGGAGCAGTTCGTGGGTGCCCCCGATCATTTCATAGTCCATGGTAGTTCCCGTACCCAGTGCGGCACCTTCTGCGGCTTTAATAATACGGTCAAAGATATCGATAACGACATCCCGCCTTTCATGGCGGGCATAGTAATAAACCTCTGCAAAATCAGGGACCACATTAGGGGCTTTTCCGCCATCTGTAATTACGTAATGGATGCGGGCCCGCTCCGGGATGTGTTCCCGCATCATATTGACCATGGCATTCATGGCTTCCACCCCATCCAGTGCCGAACGTCCCCTCTCCGGGGCAGCGGCTGCATGGGCAGATACCCCGTAAAACCGAAATTTGGCAGACTTGTTGGCAAGGGCCGCCCCGGCGCTTGCATCATTGCGGTCTCCCGGATGCCAGTGCAGGGCTACGTCCAGGTCATCAAAAAGCCCGGCGCGAACCATATAAACTTTTCCGGACCCGCCCTCTTCTGCAGGGCAACCGTAAAAGCGCACTCTTCCTTCGCTTCCGCTGCTTTGCAACCAGTTCTTTGCCGCAATGGCAGCTGCTGCAGATGCTGTACCAAAAAGGTGATGCCCGCAGGCGTGTCCGGCAGCACCCCCGGCAGATTTTTTTTCAGGCACTGCCTGTTGTGATAGTCCCGGAAGGGCATCAAATTCACCCAATATCCCAATTACTGGGCCTCCTTTACCGTATTCTGCAACAAAGGCTGTGGGTATTCCCGCTACTCCTTTTTGTATACGGAAACCTTCTTTTTCCAGGGTTTGCTGCAATAAAGCAGAACTGCGTTCTTCCTGATACCCCATTTCGGCCCATTCCCATATCTGTTGGGCGATTGCACCGTAGGTTTTTGTCTTTTGATCCAGTTCCTGCAGTTGTTCGCTCTGAGCCTGTAAACTTATGGCCAGGATGAGGAAAGAAAGTAGCACGCGGTATTTCATGATTTAGTATTTATGGAAATTTTGTTTTTTGAACATTTAGGGGCCTCAGGAAAATTTTTTCAGTTCCGGCTAAGGCTGGCTGCTAAAGTTAATTAAAATTCAATCACCTTAAAAGACCTGATTTAGGGGGACATCCCCGCAGCTACCCCTTAAATTAAAGTATAGGAAAATGAAGGCATCAACTTCTTGTTTCCCGGGGGTGGTATTGCTGGACCACAGCTGCCAGGTGTTTTCGGTCCAGATGCATATAGACCTCTGTAGTGGTAATGCTCTCATGCCCCAGCATTTGCTGTATGGCGCGGATGTCTGCCCCGTTTTGCAGCAGATGGGTGGCAAAGGAATGCCTGAAAGTGTGAGGGCTGATGTTTTTTTGGATCCCGGCGGTTTCTGCTAATTGCTTTACTACTGTGAAAACCATGGCCCTGCTCAGTTTTCTACCGCGCCGGTTTAAAAAAAGAAAGTCCTCGTGCCCTTTCTGGGCCTGCCATTGCACGCGAATTTCCTTCAAATACAATTGCAGGATTTTTGCGTTCAAATCGCCCAGAGGAACAAAGCGTTGTTTATTACCCTTGCCGGTTACTTTAATAAAGCCCTCCTCAAAAAAAAGGTCGCTCAGCCGCAGGTTAAGGAGTTCGGAAACCCGAAGGCCACAGCCATAAAGCGTCTCCAGCATGGCCCGGTTCCGTTCCCCTTCAGCCCTGGAGCGATCAACAGCACCCAATAGCAGGTCTATTTCCTCCACGGAGAGTGTATCGGGAAGCTTTCGCCCGGTCTTGGGTGATTCAATCAATTCCATGGGGTTGTCCTCCCTGTACCCTTCAAACACCAGATACCCAAAAAACCCCCTCAGTGCAGAAAGGATACGGGCCTGGGAACGGGGGTGTAACTGATTTCCCAATTCGTGAACAAAATCTTCGAGATCCTGCCGGCTAACCCCAAGCGGGTCTATTTGGCTGCTTTCCTTCCCGGCAAAGGCCATCAGTTTCTTTAGGTCCCTTCTGTAATTATCTATAGAATTGGCGGACAAGCCCCGTTCCAGCCGGAGGTAATGCAGGTAGTCATTTAGGGCATCGGTCCATTTCATAGGATAAATATAGGCCAATACAGCTGTCTTTTGTACAGTTTTTAACCATTGATCCTGGGCTATAACCACTGATTTGTGCCTTCTTACCACAGGGAATGGCCCGTTTACAACTTTATTATGGCTGGAAATAGGGATTGGGAGTAGTTTTGGCCTCAACTAAAATTTAATCACATGAAAAAAGTATTATTTATTGCTGCCTTTCTGGTAGCCGGAATTAGCATGCAGGCTCAGGAAGGAGCAAACGCAGGTATTAATCTGGGACTTCCTATTGGAGATGCCGGGGATTTTTCGGGATTCAGTATAGGTGTAGACTTCAATTACTTATGGTCTGCCGCTGAGTCACTTGACGCTGGTGTAGCTGTTGGTTTTACCAATGCCTTTGGGAAAACCATTGATACACAAATCGGATCCATTGAAATCGAAGATGTTCAGTTCCTGCCTTTAGCGGCTGCAGGACGTTTTCACGTAAGTGAAGATTTCAGCCTGGGTGCAGACCTTGGGTATGCTTTGGGAATCAGTGACGGAAATGACGGTGGTTTTTACTACCGCCCAATGGTGGGGTATTCTTTAAGCGAGAAATTAGGCCTTACTTTTTCCTATACCGGAATCAGTCTTGATGGTGGTAGCTGGGATACCCTGAATCTTGGACTGATGCTGTCCCTGTAACAAACACTTACAGAACATAAGAAAAGCGAAGGGTCTTCCCTTCGCTTTTTTTTATCCCCTGCCGATTGTGTAAAAGGGTTTTTATGGGTACAGAAACAGATTGTTTTTGTACGTTTTTTCTTTCCAATGTAATACCTTTAATAAAACCTTTAAATAAACAGATATGAAAAAATTTGGAATTTTTGTGTTTCTCGGATTGTGTGCTTTGGGTAGCGTACTGGCCCAGGATGCAGACGGGGGGCAAACTGTGGAAGGTAAGTGGCTCATTGAAGCCAATACCGGTTTTGGAGACGCTGCAGGTAACGGCGCTAATACCAGCTTCGGATTATCAACCTCTGACGGGACCACCATTTGGGCCCTTGGATTTGAGGGGGGGTACTTCATTAAGGATGACCTTGCGCTAAAGGCTGGCCTGGGGTATACTGACCTGGACGGTTTCAGCTTATTTTCGTATAAGATTGGCGCGAAATATTACGTAAACAGCCAGATCCCTTTCCAGGTAGACATTACCGGGGCCAGTATTCAGGATTCTGATATAAACCCACTCTGGCTCGGTTTACAGGGCGGATATGCTATTTTCCTGAATCAGTATGTAAGCATAGAACCGGGGGCACGTTACAATTTCAGCCTGAACAATGATTTTTCAGAAGACGGGATTTTCGAAATCCGGGTTGGTTTTGTTTTACACCTCTGATCCTACAGGAGAAAATCAGCATTACATTACAGGCGGGTTCCACAGGGACCCGCTTTTATTTTCAGGAACTTTGTACATTTAACCCTTAAATGAAGGGCTGAGACCCTTTTTTGGAACTCCCGGTATATGAAACTGATCATTATAAATGGCCCAAACCTGAACCTTTTAGGGAAACGAGAACCGGAACTTTACGGTTCAGAAACTTTCGAAGACTTCTTTAGTAAGCTGCAGTTCAAATTCAAAGAGGTACAGCTGGAATATTTTCAATCCAATATTGAAGGGGAACTTATTGAGAAAATTCAGGAGGTCGGTTTTGATTACGACGGGATAATCCTGAACGCAGCAGCCTATACGCATACTTCAGTGGGTCTGGGGGATGCCGTAAAGGCCATAGAGACCCCTGTAGTGGAAGTACATATCTCCAACATTGCGGCTCGGGAAGCTTTCCGGCACCAGTCCCACATTTCTGCGGGAGCAGCTGGGGTAATTTTTGGTTTCGGCCTGAAGGGCTATGAGCTGGCTATTCGCAGCTTTCTTATTTAAACCGGTATTTGAAATAGTGGTTGATTAAATAAAAGGTCCCGAAAGGCAGGAGGCCTGCGGCGACCATAATAATCAACTGCTTTATCTTCCATTTTCGCTCCATCCAGACCATTACAGCCAAAGCCAGGTACGCCAGGAATAAAAATCCGTGCGCATAGCCGATGTACAGGTTGGGTTCAGGAATGTCGCCCCAGTGCTTTAGCGGCATACTCAGGGCAAATAACATCAAATAGGATACCCCTTCCAGCAGGGCTACCGATCGAAAGACTTTAAACATAAGGTGTTTATATATCCCGTTTACAGGTGGATTACTTCGTCATAGGCATCTGCCACAGCTTCCATAACCGCCTCACTCATGGTGGGGTGCGGGTGAACCGCCTTCAGGATTTCATGTCCGGTGGTTTCCAGCTTGCGACCCACCACAGCCTCGGCTATCATATCGGTAACGCCGGCCCCTATCATATGGCAGCCCAGCCATTCCCCGTATTTGGCATCAAAGATCACTTTTACAAACCCATCGGGATTTCCTGAAGCTTTCGCCTTCCCACTGGCAGAAAAAGGAAATTTTCCCACCCGGATATCGAAACCTTTTTCCCGTGCTTGTTTTTCGGTAAGCCCCACAGAAGCAATCTCCGGGCTACAGTAGGTACATCCGGGTATATTCCCGTAATCCAGGGCTTCCACATGCATGCCGGCGATCTTTTCAACACAGAGGATCCCTTCTGCGGAAGCCACGTGTGCCAGAGCAGGCCCCGGTGTTACATCTCCGATTGCATAATAGCCGGGGATATTGGTCTGGTAATAATCATTCACAATAATTTTATCCCTGTCGGTTGCAATCCCAACCGCTTCCAGGCCTATATTTTCAATATTGGTTTTGATGCCCACTGCTGAAAGCACGATATCTGCCTCCAGGACTTCTTCTCCTTTGGACGTCTTTACAGTGGCTTTGACGCCTTTTCCGCTGGTATCCACTTTTGTGACTTCAGAAGATGTCATAATTTTTACGCCATTCTTCTTGAAACTGCGCTCGAGTTGTTTGGATATTTCTTCATCTTCCACGGGAACAACATTGGGGAGGAATTCCACTACAGTAACCTCTGTCCCCATGGAGTTATAGAAATAGGCAAACTCTATCCCTATGGCACCGCTACCCACCACAATCATTTTTTCGGGTTGCTTCTCAAGAGTCATGGCCTCCCGGTATCCGATAATTTTCTTTCCGTCCTGTGGCAGGCTGGGGAGTTCCCTGCTACGGGCCCCTGTGGCTATAATTATATGGGACGCACTATAGGTAGTTTCCTTCCCGTCTGAAGTTTTAACACTTACTTTTTTACCGGGCTGCAGCGTTCCAAAACCTTCAATAACCTCAATTTTATTTTTTTTCATCAGGAATTGCACTCCCTTGCTCATTCCCTCGGCAACAGACCGGCTGCGTTTAACAACTGCTCCGAAATCCTTGTCGGCCCCTTCAACCTTTAGTCCATAGTCTCCGGCATGCTGAAGGTATTCAAATACCTGGGCTGATTTCAGAAGGGCTTTGGTTGGGATACACCCCCAGTTCAGGCAAACGCCCCCAAGGCTTTCTTTTTCGATTATAGCTGTTTTCAATCCCAGCTGGGATGCCCTGATAGCCGTTACATAGCCTCCCGGGCCGCTTCCCAGTACAATTACGTCAAAGGTGCTCATAGTGGTTTAATTCTCAAATTTTGAGTGCCAAAGGTACGAAACCATTCCGAATGCTCCCAGTTTGGAAACCGTAGAATAGCACTCAAAAAAAAAGACCGCCCGGGGGCAGTCTTTTTCAAATTCTTTCCAATTATTTTTCGGGAATAAAATCCAGGGCCGCACCGTTTATGCAGTGCCTTTTTCCGGTAGTTTCTGCGGGCCCGTCATCAAAAACATGACCGAGGTGCCCGCCACAGGTGGCGCAGTGTTCTTCAGTACGCGTCATACCATAAGCGGTATCCACACTGTAGGCAACATTTCCTTCAATTTCACGGTCAAAGCTGGGCCAGCCAGTGCCCGATTCAAATTTATGCTCACTTTTAAAAAGGGGGGTAGCGCAGGCTGCACAAACATAAGTGCCCGCTTCTTTATTGTAGAGCAAATCACTGCTGCCCGGGTTTTCGGTGCCTGCTTTCCTGAGGATATAATACTCCATAGCCGTAAGTTCGGCTTTCCATTCCGCATCCGTTTTCTGTACGGCATACTGCTCTTTGGCCTCTTTCGCCGTATTGGCCACCTCATTTTTCTTCTGGGAATTTCCCTGGCAACCAAAAATAAAGGTGCACGCCAGGGCTAACATAATTTTCTTCATAGCATTATTCAAATTTGTCAGTTTTTCTTTTGGACGAAATAGTCCCTTGTTCCTGACAAAAATACGGCCAAAAAAAAATCCCCGACCAGCAGGCGGGGATTTTTATGCCGGATTCGCTTAATCCGTATATACTTTCTGAATGGTCGATTCCTGCACATTCATATAATCCAGAACCGCCTGCATGTTTGAAACATCCAGTTTGGCGGCGCCTATGCCGTCGGCAGGCAGGATGGCGATACGGAAGGTCTGGTTATCCGTATCCCCCGGGGGAAGGGTAGCCAGGTCAAAATCTGCCTCCAGGAAAATGCTTACATCCAGGAAGGTATGGTCGTAATTATACTGCAGAATACCCTGGTCCAGCAGGCGCGTCTGCGGCAGTAGCCTCCAGATATCAATGGGTGCACCTCCCTGGGCATCCGGGATCTGGTCCCACAATATATACACCAGAACTACATCGGTCTCAAATACTTCAAGGCCCGGGGCATCCAGTGAAAATTCGGAGAAGAGGGAATATTCATTTCCAGGGGTAAAGTCTCCGGTAATGTCGTAAACCGTACCGAGGATGTTGACCCCGTCCAAGCCGTCAAGGCCGTCAAGGCCATCAAAGCCGGGAGGTCCTACAGGCCCTTCACAGGAAAGACTGAAAAAGGCAATAATCATTGCGGATAATAAACTGAATTTTTTCATAAGAATGGTTTTTAAGGGTATGAATACCACGAATGGACTATTTATTTTTATTGACAGGATCAAAAAGCGTTCCAAAAAATAATTGTAAGGCTTCCTCCGGTCGCTAATCGTTAAATTATTACAGTGATCGAAACCCTGGTTCCGGGAGGCCATCATGGCCTTCAATCCTCAAAAAATATGCTATATTTAGGGGCTGCAAGGTGTTGGAAAACCTTTGCCTTTCTGCGGCTGACCAAACCAGACAACATGAAAAAAAGAAAGCTGGGCTTTTGGGAAATCTGGAACATGAGCTTCGGGTTTCTGGGGATTCAATTTGGATTTGCGCTTCAGAATGCCAACACATCCCGGATTTTTGAAACCCTGGGAGCCGAGGTGGACAACATCCCTATCCTCTGGATTGCTGCTCCGGTTACCGGCCTAATTGTCCAGCCCATTATCGGATATTTCAGTGACAGGACCTGGACCCGCCTGGGGCGGCGCCGTCCGTATTTCCTTGTCGGTGCTGTTCTTGCATCTATCGCACTGTGCATCATGCCCAATTCCCCGGCACTTTGGGTCGCAGCCGGGATGTTATGGATAATGGATGCCTCCATCAATGTTTCCATGGAACCTTTCAGGGCTTTTGTGGGAGATAACCTTCCATCAGACCAGCGGACGCTGGGTTTTGCCATGCAGAGTTTTTTTATTGGGGTGGGAGCTGTAGTAGGCTCTGTAATGCCATATGTTTTTACCAATTGGTTGGGGATCAGCAATACAGCCCCGGAGGGCGTTATCCCGGATTCGGTGAAATGGTCTTTCTATGTTGGGGCTATTGTTTTTTTCAGTGCAGTGCTCTGGACAGTGATCCGGTCCAAGGAATACAGCCCGGAAGAATTGGAAGCCTTTGAAGAAAACAAGTCGCATGAGGCACCGGAAATTACCCCGGAAGAAAACGCCCACCGCATTGACAAGCTTCGCAGATTCGGACTGATTTTTATGTCACTGGGTTTCCTTACCACGCTATTACCCTATTATTACAAGCTGCAGAAAGAATTATACATCCTAACTATTGGCGTATTTGTAGTGGGTTGTCTGTTCCTGATCGCATCGGTTGCCCGCAGATTGAAGGGGCGTACCGGGTTCGTCATTATCATGACGGATCTTTTATATATGCCAGGCACCATGAAAAAACTGGCCTATGTGCAGTTTTTTTCATGGTTTGCTTTGTTTTCAATGTGGATTTATACCACCCAGGCAGTTACAGGTCATATTTACGGAACCAATGACACAGCCTCCCAACTTTACAATGATGGTGCAGACTGGGTTACGGTTCTTTTTGGGCTATATAATGGGGTTGCGGCCCTGGTGGCTTTTTTATTGCCGGTGCTGGCTAAAATGACCAGCCGGAAACTTACCCACCTGATTGCCCTCAGCCTGGGCGGGGCCGGACTGATATCCATTTACTTTATTTCCGACCCGGACTGGCTGTTGGTTTCGATGATTGGGGTGGGCATAGCATGGGCCAGCATCCTTTCGGTGCCCTATGCCATGCTTTCCGGGGCGCTGCCTCCCAAGAAAATGGGATACTATATGGGCGTTTTTAATTTCTTTATCGTGATTCCACAGATGGTGGCAGCTACCATTCTGGGTTTTCTGGTCAGTGCATTGTTTGGGGGAGAACCGATTTATGCCCTGATAGTTGGCGGTTGCTCCATGCTACTTGCAGGCCTGCTTACCCTGAGAGTTCACGATACGGCCGGCATTTCGGAAAGTGAAGTGGGTTGAGGCACCAGGAAAGTATAGTATTTTAAAGATTGGTTGCGGGCGGTGTCCGGCTATTGATTATTTTAGGAAACAGTAATAAATAATTACATTTAAGAAGTACAGCAAGAATTTGACATGTTAAGACAAGAAAGGGTTGTTATTGATGCCATCACTCCACAACTGGAGTGTGGCAGGTTTTTTATTAAACGGGTAATCGGTGAGAAAGTAGTGGTGGAAGCAGATGTGTTACCCGATGGGCACGATGTGATGCAGGCAGAGGTCATGTACAAGCACGAGGCCCAGAAACAGTGGCGGACACAGCGCATGCATCCACTGGAGAATGACCGGTACCGGGCCGATTTCCGGGTAGAGAAGCAGGGTTTTTACGCTTATAAGATTCGTGGCTGGGTAGACTATGCCCTGAACTGGCAGCACGGTATTGAGGCTAAAATCAAGGATGGGCAGCATGTGAAATCAGAATTGCTGGACGGCGTGCAATACCTGGAATATTTGTTGGGGGAGGCTGGCACTTCAGACCAGGCCTATGTAGAGGAATTGATTCAGTATTTTCAGGAACCGGATTTGTACGTTCCGGCCGTGGAAGGGGCCGTTTCGGATCGATTGCACCAGCTCTTCCTGGATTTTCCGCAGCGAAGGCTTGCCAATACTTCAAAAGAACTGCAGGTATATGTAGACCGCAAACAGGCGGCTTTCAGTACCTGGTATGAATTTTTTCCAAGATCGGCCTCGGAAGAACCCGGAAAACATGGAACATTTAAAGACTGCGAACGCCTGCTCCCCAGGATCGCAGAGATGGGTTTTGATACCCTTTATTTTCCACCTGTGCATCCGATTGGTGAGAAAAACAGGAAAGGAAAAAATAATACCACGGAGGCTAAGGAAGGAGATTCCGGAGTTCCCTGGGCAATCGGGTCGCGATTTGGAGGACACCGGGAATTACACCCTGAACTGGGAACAGAGGAGGACTTCAGGACCTTGATAAGCAAGGCGAACGATTCAGGTTTGGAAATTGCAATGGACCTGGCTTTCCAGGCAGCCCCGGACCACCCTTATATTAGCGAACATCCGGAGTGGTTTCGCAAAAGGCCGGACGGGACCATGCAGTATGCCGAAAATCCACCCAAAAAATACCAGGATATCGTCAACTTTTATTTTGAATCCGAGGCTTATGAAGCCCTGTGGCAGGAATTGCTTGAAGTAACCCTGAAATGGGTAGGATTCGGGGTACGGATATTCAGGGTAGACAACCCCCACACAAAACCGTATTATTTCTGGAACTGGCTAATCGGCGAGGTCAAAAAGAAACATCCAGATGTATTATTCCTCGCGGAGGCCTTTTCCCGCCCGCGTATCATGCAACAACTGGCCAAGCAGGGTTTCTCACAATCCTATACCTATTTTACCTGGCGGGTACACAAGCAGGAACTCATCGATTATATGATTGAGCTGACCCAGACAGATATGCGGGAGTATTACCGCCCCAATTTCTGGCCAAACACCCCCGATATCAATCCCTACCACCTGCAGGGAGCTAACGAATCCATGCATATTATACGTTATGGTCTGGCCGCCACCCTTTGCGGAAATCTGGGTATTTACGGTCCTGTATTCGAGTATATGGTTACCGAGCCCTATCCGGGCAAAGAAGAATACCTGAATTCGGAAAAATACGAGATCAAACACTGGGATTGGAATGTAAAGAATAAGTTGATTCACCTGATCACCAAACTCAACCAAATCCGAAAAGACCACCCGGCTTTGCAACAAACCAATAATATTCATTTCTGCAGAATCGAAAACGAGCAGTTGCTTGCTTTTTATAAATGGGATGAAGAACGAAAGGATGAACTGCTCATTGTAGTTAGTCTGGATGCCCACCACCTACAGCAGGGGTATGTCCAACTCCCCCTTGAGGTTATGGGGGTAAAGGAGGGCACTCCTCTTGAATTTCACGATTTACTGACACAAACCACTTACAAATGGGGATTAGAATGGAATTTTATCGAACTCCAGCCCAATTTACCCTTTCATATATTTCATATCAGGCGCTAAAAGATTATGTCAAAGACGGAATCAGATACCAAAAAGAAAAACCATTACAGTTTTGATGTTCCCTGGGAACAACTCCTGGACGATGGCAGTTTTATGAAAGTTTTCCTCTCTGAGGTCCTGGAGCAGTATGTTCAGAAACAGCGGTGGTACGGCGGAAAGTCCAGTACCCTTAAGTATATTGAACTTCAGGAGTATTTCCGGATTCAACAGCGGGAAGAGGTCTATTACGGCTTGTTGCTGGAAGTCAATTTTGAAGAAGCTTTTTACCAGCACTATTTTTTGCCGATCGCCTTTGTTTCCGATGAAAATTTTGCAGAAAAAGACCGTATCCTCCCGGTGAGCATTAAAGGACAGGAGGGCTATATTATCGATGCGGTAAACCTGGAAGCTTTCCGGAAATTGGTGTACGAACGTATCCTGAGCGCCGAACCCAATGACACTACCCGGGTGCGCTATCACAAAAGCGTTGAATTTAAGGCTACGGAATACGAAAGTTCCAAGTTTATGGGGCTGGAACAAAGCAATACTTCCATAATCATCAATGGGAAATCAGTCATCAAATTTTTTCGACGGATTTATGCAGACAAGAACCCGGATTATGAGATGAGCCGCTTTCTTTCGGAACGTAAAGGGTTTAAGAATACCCCGGCCTATCAGGGCAGCCTGAGTATTATGGATACGGATAATGCCAATATAACCATAGCCTTAATGCAGGAGCTGGTACCCAATCAGGGAGATGCCTGGGACTACCTGCTCAAGGAATTGCACAAGGTATTCAGCAACCTCGAATACAAGGGTATCCGAATTGAACGTTTGCCGGATATCCCCCTGTTTGAACGGCTGAAAATCCGGGACGTGCCCCCTGAAATTATAGACTGGGCAGGCCTTAAGGTTTTCCTGAGGTTACAGAAACTTGCCCAGCGGACCGCAGAAATGCACATTGCGCTGGGATCTGAGTTTGAAGATACTGCCTTTACGCCCACACATTTTAACGGGGACTATGAGGTATGGCTCAAGAACCGCTTGTTGTACCAGTTCCAGAACCGCCTGAATATGGTTGAAAACAAACTAAGTCGGCTGGAAGGGCTATCTTTGGAATTGGCCAAGGAGTTTCTGGAACGTAAAAACGAGATACGGAAGCGCTTTGTTAATTTTGACTGGACCAAGTTAAAGGGGGAACGTATCCGCGTTCATGGGGATTACCACCTCGGGCAGGTTTTGGTTCAGGGAGACGATTTTTACCTGCTGGACTTTGAGGGCGAGCCGGAGAGCACGATCCGGGACCGCAAGGTAAAGCAGCCCCCGCTAAAAGATATTGCCGGGATGTTCCGCTCCTTCCATTATGCCATTTATGCAACAATATTCAACAACCCGGATAAATACCCTTTTCCCCAGGAATCTTTGTTTAAGGCCGGTGAGATCCTGTACCGATATTTTATAGGGGTCTTCCTGGAAAACTATGTACAACTCATTCAAGAACACAACCTAAACATCGGCTACAGTGCCGAGCGTATATTTTTACTAAAGTACTGTATGCTGGAAAAGGCGGTTTATGAATTGGGGTACGAAATGAATTCACGTCCAAGCTGGGCGGTGATTCCCCTGGAGGGAATCCGAAGTATTATAAACGACTAAACAAATAAATATTATGGGTAAAGTAGTCCCGCATAGTTTATTTTCAGATTTTGATATTGAATTATTTAAGTCCGGAAAACATTTCAGGCTTTATGAGAAACTGGGTTCCCACCAAATTGAAGTAGATGGAGTTAAAGGCGTCTACTTTGCGGTTTGGGCACCTACGGCCAAGGCTGTTTCCGTTGTGGGAGACTTCAATTACTGGCTGGAAGGGGAGCATCCCTTAAATGTCCGCTGGGATGCCAGTGGGATATGGGAGGGGTTCATTCCCGGCCTGGAACAGGGTACCCTTTACAAGTATAAAATCCACTCGCACAATCACGATGTAAAGACCGAAAAGGCAGATCCCTTTGCCCGATTGTGTGAATCACCACCCAAAACGGCTTCTGTTGTCTGGAATCCAAAACATAAATGGAAAGATTCCAGCTGGATGGAAACGCGAGCGGAGCACAACGCCCTGGACAGGCCCTATTCTGTCTATGAGGTACATCTGGGCTCCTGGAAACGCACCAAGGATAATAAGTTCCTTTCCTACGCAGAACTGGCGGAAGACCTGGTTGCCTATGTAAAGGAAATGAATTTTACCCATGTTGAGTTTATGCCCATCATGGAGTACCCCTATGATCCTTCCTGGGGGTACCAGTTAACAGGTTATTTCGCCCCAACCTCCCGCTTCGGGAAGCCTGAAGATTTCATGCTCCTGGTAGATGCGCTGCACCAGAACGGAATAGGAGTCATCCTGGACTGGGTTCCTTCGCATTTTCCTGAAGATGCCCATGGCCTGGGTAATTTTGATGGCTCTCACCTGTACGAACACCCCGATAGGCGCCGCGGGTACCATCCTGACTGGAAAAGCCTCATTTTTAATTACGGGCGTAACGAAGTACGCGCTTTCCTGATCAGCAACGCGCTATTCTGGTTGGACCAGTACCATATAGACGGCCTGCGGGTGGATGCAGTGGCATCCATGCTCTACCTCGATTATTCAAGAGAAGAAGGCGAGTGGGAACCCAATATTTATGGCAATAATGAAAACCTGGAGGCCATTTCTTTTATCCGGGAGCTCAATACCGAAGTTTACGGGAATTACCCCGGGGTACAGACCATAGCCGAAGAATCCACTTCTTTTTCAATGGTTTCCAAGCCGGTCAGCATAGGCGGACTCGGGTTTGGCATGAAATGGATGATGGGGTGGATGCACGATACCCTGGAGTACTTTAAAAAAGAACCCGTTTACCGAAGACACCACCAGAACGACCTAACCTTTAGTATGACCTACGCCTTTACGGAAAACTTTATGCTTCCGTTTTCGCATGATGAGGTGGTTTACGGAAAGCAATCGTTGTTGTATCGGATGCCCGGAGATGAATGGCAGCGTTTTGCCAACCTCAGGCTGCTTTTTGGTTATATGTTTACGCACCCCGGAGCCAACCTGATCTTTATGGGGGGCGAATTCGGACAGTCATCCGAATGGAACTTCCAGCAAAGCCTGGACTGGCACTTGCTGCAATACGATTTCCATATTGGAGTGCAGCAGCTTATAAAAGACCTGAATAGCCTGTATAGGGAGTATCCGGCCCTTTATGAGAAACAATTCAGCCCGGAAGGCTTTCAGTGGATAGATTACGGGGATGCCGAAAATTCTGTTTTGACCTATATCCGCAAGGGGAACGCCAAAAAGGACGATCTTATCATAGCCTGCAACTTTACTCCCGTTCCTCGTGAAAATTACAGGATTGGGGTGCCTAAAACCCGTCAGTTAAAAGAAATCTTTAATAGTGATGCTAAAAAATACGGAGGCAGCGGGATGGAAAATACTACTGCTTCGGTCAGTAAAACCCCCTGGCACGGATATGAGAGATCCATCGAAGTGAATCTCCCGCCCCTTGGAGTAGTAGTTTTCAGATAAAATCACAACCGCAATCGTTGTAGTTTATATTTGGAGGCGGGTGGATTTCAATTTCTGCCCCGAATGTCTTTCTTTTGCGAGGTTAAAAAGTAACCAACTATGATTACGAATACTGAACTGGAGTATAAAGGCAATTTATATCCCAACCACATAATAGAAACCCATAAAGATTCCAATAAATTTTACTACACTTCTGAAAATGGCGTTATCCTTGAGGTAACGGTCATCCGCAATAGTGTTTTAAGATTCAGATATGCCACTGAGCATGTTTTCGAGCCGGACTTTTCTTATGCCATCGACCCTGACCACAGCCGTGGGTATAGCGATTTACGAGATGAAGAAACGGATACCGAATACCTGATTTACACCTCCAAATTAAAGGTGCTGATCGATAAGAAAAATTTCAGGGTACAGATTTCGGACCTGGAAGGGAATATTATCAATGAGGACGAACTCGGTTTTCACTGGGAGGAGAACTACACCTATGGTGGGAATACGGTAAAGATGAGCAAGATTACCCAGGCCTCTGAAAGTTTCTACGGGATGGGGGACAAGGCCATGCATACCAACCTCAAAGGAAAACGTGTCAACAATTGGGTAACTGATCAGTACGCCTATGGCAAAGACCAGGAGCCCCTCTACAAGGCGGTTCCTTTCTTTATAGGGCTGCACCAGAATATTTCGTATGGGATCTTTTTCGACAATACCTTCCGTACGCATTTTGACTTTTCCCATGAACGCCGGAATATCACCAGTTTCTGGGCAGACGGAGGGGAGATGAATTACTATTTTTTCTACGGTCCGGAAATGGAACGCGTGGTGCGGGCCTATACAGACCTGACCGGGACTCCGGAACTTCCGCCACTATGGGCATTGGGCTATCACCAGTCTAAATGGAGTTACTATCCTGAAAAACGAGTAAAGGAACTGGCCCGCAAATTTCGCAAGCTTAAAATCCCCTGTGATGCCATTTATCTGGATATCGATTACATGGATGGATTTCGCTGCTTTACCTGGGATAATAAGCGGTTTCCAGACCCAAAGAAAATGATTGGGGAGCTGGAAAAGGACGGCTTTAAAACCGTGGTCATGATTGACCCTGGGATCAAGGTAGACCGGGATTACTGGGTTTACAATGAAGCTTTGGAAAACGATTATTTCTGTAAAAGGGCAGACGGGCCCATCATGCAGGGCAAGGTATGGCCGGGCCCCTGTAGTTTTCCCGATTACACCAATCCGGAAGTCCGGGCCTGGTGGGCAGATCTGTATAAGGGCCTGATCAAGGATTCAGGAGTGCATGCAGTCTGGAACGATATGAATGAGCCGGCGGTAATGGAGGTGCCTTCCAAAACGGCCCCTCTGGATGTGAGACACGATTATGACGGGCACCCCTGCAGCCATCGAAAGGCACATAATATTTATGGGATGCAGATGGTACGTGCCACCTATGAAGGGGTCAAGAAATATGTTTTCCCTAAAAGGCCATTTGTGATTACCCGTGCGGCCTATTCCGGTACACAGCGGTATTCCTGCACCTGGACCGGGGATAATGTAGCTACCTGGGAACACTTGTGGATTGCCAATGTACAGGTACAGCGAATGTGCCTAAGCGGATATTCTTTTGTGGGTACCGATATTGGAGGCTTCGCGGAACAACCCAATGGGGAGTTATTTGCACGCTGGATACAGCTGGGCGTATTCCACCCATTTTGCAGGGTGCATTCCAGCGGAGACCACGGAGACCAGGAACCCTGGTCCTTTGATGAGGAAGTTACCGGTATCGTCCGTAAATTTATTGAGCTGAGGTATCAGTTATTGCCGTATTTGTACACCATGTTCTGGAAATACGCCAAAGAGGGGGTTCCCATGATCAAATCATTGGTATACTATGATCAGGAAGACCAACAGACCCATTTCAGAACGGATGAGTTTATGTTTGGAGAACAAATCCTGGTCTGTCCCATTCAGGAACCAAACGCCAAAGGTCGCAGAATGTATCTGCCCAGAGGGAAATGGCACAACTACTGGACCGGGGAAATCGTAGAAGGAGGCTCTGAGAAATGGGTGGTTGCCGATATTGACAAGATTCCGCTCTTTATAAAGGAGGGCGCCATCATCCCGAAATATCCCGTGCAGCAGTATGTGGGAGAATTGAAGATTGAGCAGCTTACCCTGAATGTATATTACAAAATGGGAACCGAGCAGTCTACCATTTATGAAGATGATCAGGACGGCTACGATTATAAAAAAGGGGGCTTTAGCCTCAGGAATTTTAAGTTCCAGGGAAAGGAGAAAGAGATCATTATCCAGCAGTTTAAGGATGGGGATTTTATCACCACTTACGAGAACTTCAAGGTAAATCTAATTGGTCTTCCATTCAGGATTGATAAGGTCCTGGTGGATAATGAAAAAGTAAACCTCAAAGATGTTCGCCTCAACGGGGATAACACCATCGAAATCAGCAAGAATTTCACCCAGCTTCAAATTATTGGGAAGTAAAATTTTTGTATTTTTAATTCTCTGAAAAAGAAGTTATTATGAAAAAAGTAGTTGGCCTGATTTTGTTTTTATTAGTCATATCGGCTTGTAAAACCAATCCATTTACAGGTAAAAGCACGCTCAATTTTTATCCAAATAACCAGATTTTCCCAACTGCCTTTGCGCAGTATAACCAGTTCCTTGAAGAAAATAAGGTGGTAAAGGGGACCTCAGAAGCTGAGATGATTACCAAGGTAGGCCAGCGCATTTCCACTGCAGCGGAAAGATGGTTAACAGCTAACGGCTACCCCGGCTACCTGAAGGATTATAAATGGGAATATAACCTGGTATCTGATGAGATGGTCAACGCCTGGTGCATGCCCGGGGGCAAAATCGTTTTCTATACCGGGATTTTACCCATTTGTCAGGGAGAAACTGGGGTCGCAGTTGTTATGGGGCACGAGGTTGCGCATGCCCTGGCAGATCACGGGGCCCAGCGGATGAGTGCCGGTACCCTGCAACAGGCCGGGGCAGTTATCGGGAATGTAGCCATCAAGGATGAGCAAACCCTGAATATTTTCAACAATGCCTATGGGATAGGGACTACGGTAGGGGGGATGCTCCCTTTCAGTCGCAGCCATGAAACAGAAGCAGACCGTATTGGCCTGCAGATTATGGCAATTGCCGGGTATAATCCGGACGAGGCCGCAGAGTTGTGGAAGCGTATGAAAGCGAACAGTGGAAATCAGGCGCCTCCGGAATTTTTAAGCACGCATCCCTCCAATGATACCCGTATCAATAATCTTACGCAGTGGGCGCCGGCGGCCAAACAGGAAGCCCGCAAGTTTGGCGTTACCACCTTTCAATAAGGCAGCAGCGCCAATTTTATTATTGTATCTTGAAACCATTCTTAGCCGAATGGTTTTTTATGTCTAAAATTATTGCACTAAAGGGGAGTAAAAAGCTTTTAAATGCCTGGGCCTTTTATGACTGGGCTAATTCTGTATATAGCCTGGTAATCGCCTCCGCAATTTTCCCAATCTACTACGGGGCCCTTTTCAGGATTGCCGGGATAGAGAAAGTAATGGTTTTTGGAGGGGAAATTGCGCGTGCCCCGCTGATCAGTTATGTCACTTCCATTGCCTTTGTTTTTATCGCCCTGCTTACTCCGCTGATCTCCGGAATAGCGGATTACCTCGGTAACAAAAAGGTATTTATGCAGTTCTTTTGCTATTTGGGAGGTATTTCCTGTATCGGGCTTTACTGGTTTTCACTGGAAAACATCTACTTCGGACTGGTAGCCTATTTTTTTGGCCTGGTGGGCTTCTGGGTTAGTTTCGCCATCAACAATTCCTACCTGCCCGATATTGCCTTTCCCGAACAGCAAGACCGCATCAGTGCCAAAGGCTTTTCCCTTGGTTATATCGGCAGCGTCCTCCTTTTATTATTGAACCTCGCAATGGTCTTGAAGCCCGGTCTTTTTGGAATCAGCAGCCGGGGTGGGGAAGCAGCCGAAATCCTGGCGATGAAATACTCCTTTGTATCTGTGGGGATTTGGTGGATCCTCTTTAGTCAGTATACCTTTTACCACCTGCCCAGGGGCTATAAAAAAGCAGGGAAAAAGGAGCATATCATCCTCAATGGCTTTCGGGAACTAAGAAGCGTCTGGCAGCAACTCGGATCCATTTTGAGGCTCAAGCGCTATCTGGCGGCCTTTTTTGTTTACAGCATGGCCGTGCAAACCGTAATGTTGATTGCAGCCTATTTTGGTGAAGAGGAAATAGCCTGGGGAACTGACTCGGAACGCACCACAGGCTTGATCGTCAGTATACTGGTTATCCAACTGGTAGCCATAGCCGGGGCAACCTTTACAGCCCGTGTTTCGGGTAGAATGGGAAATATCAAAACCCTTCTGATCATCAATCTTCTCTGGGTTTTTATATGTATCTATGCGTATTTCGTTAAAAGCCCCCTGGATTTTTATATAGCTGCCGGCTTTGTTGGGCTGGTCATGGGGGGTATACAGGCCCTTTCCAGGTCTACCTATTCAAAATTCCTGCCCCAAACCAAAGACACTACCTCCTTTTTCAGCTTTTACGATGTTGCCGAGAAAATAGGGATAGTAATCGGCACTTTCTTATACGGCTTTGTAGCCCAGTATACCGGAAGTATGCGCAATGCTACCATTTTCCTTGGGATCTTCTTTTTACTGGGGATTTTCCTGCTTTCCAGAGTTCCACGGCTGAATGAAAAGACCCCCGATGCTGCTGAATAAAAAACCCGGAGGCCTGATTGAAGGGCCTCCGGGCGACTGCTCTGTTTTTTGATTTAATATTTACCCTTTGCTAACATCACCGGAACCGGATGTTTTGGTGTCAACTTTTTCAGGATTCCCTTTATAATAAACATCCCCTGAACCGGAAACCCTTGCCCGAAGTGATTTTCTGGCGGTTACCTGGGCATCTGCAGAACCGGAAACCACAACCTCCACATCATCGGCTTCCAGGTCATATGCCTCAATATCTCCTGAACCGGAAATACGAACCGAAAAGCTGCTGCTTGCGCCACTAAGAAGCATATCCCCTGAACCTGAAAGCGATGCTTCAACATTTCGGGCATCCAGATCGAGCTGAATATCCCCTGAGCCTGACATGCTCACTTCAAAGTCTTCTGCCCTGAGGGTCTTTTTTCCAACGATGTCTCCGGAACCGGACATGGACACTGCGTTAATCTCTTCAACCGGAACGGTAATAAGAATACCACCGGATTTCCATGAAGAAGATTTCAGATAATACCCCTTTTTAACCTTTATAACCAGTCTGCCGTCCTTAACTTCTGTAATAAGGTATTCCAGTAAGTTTTCATCTCCCTTAAGGATGAGGTTACCTTCCTTTCCGTCTACCAGCTCCACATCAAAACTTCCTGAAAGGCTCACTTGCTGGTATTCCCCTACGGAACGCTCCTCCGTTACAACATTCCCGTTGCCCTTTACTTGTTTTCCATTTCCCCATTGGGCGCTCAGGCTAAAGGTAGCACAGAGGCTGAGAACCAGTATAATACTATTTTTCATTTTGGTGATTTTAAAGATTTATTTGTGTTTGATTAATTCTTTTTAAAGGTAACCCCTCCATATTCACTGTTGATGGAAACTCTTTTTCCACTGCCCTTACTGCCGTAATAGCCCTCGTAGTATCTGTCGTTAGATTTCTCCCGGCTGATACTGATTTCAAAATCATCTTTCCCGCTAAGCCCGGCATACTGGGTGCTGATTTCAAAATCAAAATGGTAGGCAGGGTCGTACCCGATTTTGATACCTGTGTAATCGGATCGGATACTCAGGTTTCCGGCATCTGCGGCCATATTTTCGATTAGGATGGAGCCATAGTCAGACATCAGGTCTATATTGCCGTGTACGGTCCCCAGTTTTATGCCGATATAATCGCCCTTGCCCTGTACATTTTCCACCGTGCCTACTTCGAGGGATCCGTAATCGCTTGAGTATTGTAAATTACCCATTTCCCCTATAACGGAATTCGTGTAATCTGCCTTGATGGACAGATCCCCCGCTTTTTCCAGGGTAAAGCCTGAATAATCTGCCATGATCTGCCCACTTCGCATATAACCGATCCGGGATTTGGAGGTGTAATCGAAGCGTAATTCATTGTTGCGTCCCTGCAGTTCGCCCAGGTCAAGCCTGCCGTAATCGCAATTGATCTTGGCGTGTCCGTCTACCCTGTCCAGGGTAATATTTCCGTAATCATTGCTGAGGTGTACGCTGTTCTTAACAGGCATCTTAACCGTGTAGTTGATTTGCATGTTAACATTGTTTTTCTTGCCCCACCAACCCCAGTCATTCTCTTTCTCAAAAATGGTGCGTGCAGAGACCATAGAGGCACTGGCTTCAAATTCAACGGTAATTTCATCCAGTTTTTTCTGCACCTTTTCCTCGTTGTTTCCGTTGGTAGTTATGTGAACTTCAATAACCACCCGATTTTCATTCCAGGAATTCAATACCAGGTTGCCATAGCTGTTGCGAATTTTCAGCAGTGCATCTTCATTGACATTGAACTCCTTTTTAATGGTTTTTTCCCTAGTGTGCTTTCCCTTGAAATCATGGCCGTAGACCAGACTGACCCCCATCGATAAGAAAAGGGCAAGGCAAAGATTTTTAAATTGTATTCGTCGCATTGGATTCATTTTTAAATTGATTTATTTGTTCGATTGTGGTCATAACGTCCTTCAGGAGGTCTATTCGCGTTTGAAAATTCGTAATCATGGCTCCCAGTATAAACTTACTGTTCCCACCATTTAGCAAGTCCTGTTCCAGCCTGGCGTAATCCTTTTCCAACTGAGCTAATTGTTTCATGGCATCATCAATAAGGGGCCTGGTTTCAGGCGACCCTAATTTTTCCAACTCGCTGACCTGCTGTGCGACCAGGTTGTTGAAATAATAGGAAGTCTGTGAGGCCTCTGGTGAAATTGCCGCCAGTTGCTGTTGCTCCGAGTTTTCGGGCCCCAGCCAGAAAACAGATGCTGTTAGCAGCAGGGCAATGGAAGCAGCTATGGATAAAGGCTTCCACCAGGAAGAAGCATAGCGCCCCTTTGCTGATCCGGCCTGTTCATTGAGTTTTTCTTCAAAACGCATCCGGTGACCTCCCCGTGGTTCCTCCAGGTCAAAACTTCCCTTTAATTCTTCAAAGAGGTCTGTTATATTGTCAAAATCTTTCATACGCTTTGTGAGCTTAATTTTTTCCGAAGGCTTTCTTTTGCCCTTGAAATGGTGGTGCGGCAATTGCCATAACTCATGTCCATTATCTCTCCAATTTCTTCGTAGTCGTAGCCTTCTATTAGGTGTAAGGTCAAAGAAATTCTGTAACTGTCTTTTAGCTGTTTCATGGTTTCCATCACTTTTTGAGCCATTTGTTTTGTACTCCCGGAATCAGCATCAGTTTCATCCTTGTCTTCGACCTTGTACAATACACCTTCAAGAGGTACTTCATTTTGTTTTTGTTGCTTTCTGTACTGATAAATACTGTTGTTAACTACAATTCGCTTCAACCAGGCTCCGAAAGTTACCTCCCCTTTAAAGGTGTTTAATTTGGTAAAGGCACTCAGAAAGGATTCCTGCATAATATCTTCCGCCGTGGCAGAATCCTTTACAATCCTCAGGGCCGTATTGTACATGGCTTTGTAATAGCGATCATACATTTCCATTTGTGCACGGGACTCACCCCTTAAACACGCCTGTAACAGCACATCAGTATGTTCAGTAAGCTGGCTCAAAAAGTTGTTCGTTTGTCTTATAGATGAATCAATTTACGGATTGTTACAGTTTCGGGAACACAAAGTTTCGCTATTGGCACAGGAATTGCCCTGAATAGGGAAAGATAGGCTCCCTTTGGCACATTAATTCTTTGTTAATCAATAAAGTACAGCTTAAAGGAGTTTTAATGAAAAGGATAAATAAACGGTCATTCTGACAGAATGGCTGGAAAAAATACATATGGCAACATCGAAATTTAGTTCATTTGACAATTTGTCGCTACAGTCCCTCAATGAGGATTCTGAATTGATTCCACTGCTTTCTCCGGAAGATGAGGAGGAAATGAATAGTGAAGAATTACCTGAAACCCTCCCAATACTTCCCCTCAGGAATACAGTATTATTCCCTGGTGTGGTAGTGCCTATTACAGCGGGCAGGGATGCCTCCATCCACCTTATCAAAGACGCAAACAACGGGTCCAAGGTAATTGGAGTGGTATCTCAGAAAGACGAATCCGTTGAGAATCCGGGGATTAAAGACATCAATACCCTGGGTACAGTGGCTCGCATCCTGCGGGTTTTACAAATGCCCGACGGTAATACAACGGTTATTATTCAGGGGAAAAAGCGATTTGAAATAGCTGAAATACTTACTGAAAAGCCCTATCTCACGGCAACGGTGAGGGAAACGCGCGAGCAACGGCCCGATGAAACTGATGTAGAGTTCACTACCATTATCGATTCTATTAAAGAGCTGGCGCTCAAAATAATAAAGGACAATCCGAACATCCCCAGTGAAGCCGCTTTCGCTATCAAAAATATTCAGAGTAATTCTTTCCTGATCAATTTTGTCTCCTCCAACATGAACCTGACCGTGAAGGAGAAACAGGAGTTGCTGGAAATTCCAAATTTACAGGAAAGAGCCCTGGCTACCCTTAAACACCTGAATACAGAACTGCAAAAGCTGGAACTGAGGAACGAACTGCATTCAAAGGTCCGGTCTGACCTGGACCAGCAACAACGCGAATATTTCCTGCACCAGCAAATGAAAACCATACAGGAGGAACTGGGGGGCATTTCTTATGACGAGGAATTGGACGAAATGCAGGAAAGGGCCAGGGAGAAAAAATGGAGCGAGAAGGTTGGCGAGCATTTTGAAAAGGAACTGGCCAAACTGCAACGGATGAACCCGCAGGTAGCCGAATATTCCATTCAGCGCAACTATCTGGATCTGTTCCTGGATTTACCCTGGAATGAGTATTCTGCCGATAAATTTGACCTGAAAAGGGCGGAGAAAATCCTGGACCGGGACCATTACGGGCTGGAGGACGTAAAACGGAGGATCATTGAATACCTGGCCGTGTTAAAGCTGCGAAACGATATGAAGTCCCCCATTTTGTGCCTTTATGGCCCGCCCGGAGTTGGAAAAACCTCCCTGGGGAAATCTGTGGCGGAGGCACTCGGAAGGGAATATGTCCGTATGTCTTTGGGAGGTCTTAGGGATGAGGCCGAGATCAGGGGGCACAGGAAGACTTATATAGGGGCCATGCCCGGGCGAATTATTCAAAGCATTAAAAAGGCCGGCACGTCCAACCCCGTTTTTATCCTGGACGAAATCGACAAACTTTCCAGCAGCTATCAGGGAGATCCCTCTTCAGCCATGCTGGAGGTTTTGGATCCGGAACAGAATAATGAGTTTTACGATAACTTCCTGGAAATGGGCTATGACCTTTCCAAAGTGATGTTTATTGCAACGGCCAATAATCTGTCCAATATCCAGCCTGCCCTGCGCGACCGGATGGAAATTATCAACGTAACCGGCTATACCATTGAGGAGAAGGTGGAAATAGCGAAACGCCACCTGCTGCCCAAGCAATTGAAGGAGCATGGGCTAACGCCTAAAGACCTGAAAATCGGGAAAAGGGAGCTGGAAAAAATAGTAGAAGGCTATACCCGGGAATCCGGGGTACGCGGCCTCGAAAAACAAATCGCAAAAATGGTGCGGTATGCGGCAAAGAATATTGCCATGGAACAGGAATATCCTGTTAAAGTAAGCCGGGACGATATTGAAAAAGTCCTGGGGCCGGCCCGTCTGGAGCGTGATAAGTATGAAAACAACGAGGTTGCCGGAGTAGTTACCGGCCTGGCCTGGACCAGTGTAGGAGGGGATATCCTCTTTATAGAATCCATCCTTTCCAAAGGGAAGGGAACCATGAATATTACGGGGAACCTTGGGAAAGTGATGAAAGAGTCTGCCACCATTGCCCTGGAGTATATTAAATCAAATGCAGAAGAACTGGGGATTGACCCGATGGTTTTTGAGAAGTACAATGTACACATACACGTGCCGGAAGGAGCTACCCCTAAAGATGGCCCCAGTGCCGGAATAACGATGCTTACCTCCCTGGTGAGCCTCTTTACGCAGCGGAAAGTGAAAAAGAGTATCGCCATGACAGGGGAGATTACCCTAAGGGGTAAAGTCCTGCCGGTTGGCGGGATCAAAGAAAAGATCCTCGCTGCCAAACGCGCCCGGATTAAAGAGATAATCCTTTGTGAGGAAAACCGAAGGGATATTCTGGAGATCAAGGAAGAATACCTCAAAGGGCTTACCTTCCATTATGTTAGCGAGATGCGGGAAGTAATAGAAATGGCGATCACCAGTCAAAAAGTTAAAAACCCCAAACAGTTATAGACACGGAATTAGACCACTGTTAAATCACATTAACGGATTCCGCTTGATTTTTGTCTATTTTTGAGCATGCAGAAGATTACCATAGCCATTGACGGATTTTCCTCTACAGGTAAAAGTACCCTGGCCAGGCAACTGGCTGCAGCCCTTGGGTATGTCTACATCGATTCAGGTGCCATGTACCGGGCTATAACCCTGTATGCTCTGGAACACGACCTTTTGGATCCCGAAAAACTACTTGGCAAACTCACTTCAATTGAGTTGCATTTTGACCTGAATCCAGAAAATAACAAGTCTGAAATCCACCTGAATGGTAAGAATGTTGAAAAACAAATCCGAAGCCTTGAGGTGTCGCGGAAGGTTAGCGAAATTTCGGCAATAGCGGAGGTCAGGCATAAGCTGGTGGAATTGCAGCGAAGCATGGGAAAGGAAAAGGGGGTGGTAATGGATGGCCGTGATATTGGAACGGTAGTATTCCCGGATGCGGACCTGAAGATATTTATGACTGCCAGCCCGGAAATCAGGGCCAACCGACGCTATAAGGAATTACTGGAAAGAGGGGATTCGGTATCTTATGAAGCCGTCCTGCAAAATGTAAGACACCGGGATAGGTTGGATTCTACCCGCGAGATATCACCGCTGAAAAAGGCAGATGATGCCATTGAGGTGGACAATAGCGATATGAGTCTTAAAGAACAATTTGAACGGATACACGCCCATGCACTTCGCGTGATTGTCCAAAAAGAAAAGGCGCCCTTCTGAGCGCCTTTTTGTTTTTACAGGTTTGGGATAACCAGGACCTGGTCCGGGTGAATCAGATCCGGATTTTTTAGGATATTGGTATTGGCCTGAAAAATCTGCTTGTATTTCATAGGATCTCCGTAATAGTGTTTGGCTATTTTACTGAGGGATTCCCCTGATTTTACAGTATGCCTGTGGTATACTGATGCATCTTCCACGGAGATGTTAGCCATGATATCTGCCGGTTTTTCCCCGCCAATGGCCTTAATCTTATCCCATAGAATGTCCTTTTCGTATTGGGTGGAAGCGGTCCCTTTGATTTTCAGGACTCCATTTTCCTCGCTTACTTTCCCTTCTTTAATGCCCAGTTTTTCGCCCAATTCCAGGACAGCCTGGTATTTGTCTTTTGCACTCATTCTCGTTAATTTATTTATTGATTTAATTCCAGTAGAAAAGATACGAAATAGTGCGGTTTTCTGATGGTTTCAATACAATTATTACACATATGCAAAGGCAGTAATCCAAATAGTTTGTAAAACCGCGGATAAGTTGTATTTTTGCAAACCTTTTTTACGATGACCTAAGAGAAAAAAGGGTAGAAAAACAATGTATAAATAACTTTCAGAGGAGGCGTTTAAATCTTAGGGGAATCTGAAATACAAAACAAAATCAGCACATGGCTGAAGAAAAAAAAGTGGCTGAAGCAGTAGAAACTGCAGAAACCGTAAAACAGGCCGAAGCGCCAGCACAAAAGCAGGATCCTCAGGAATTCCTCTCAAATTTTGATTGGGAGAAGTACGAAGAAGGTATTGAGAAGGTAGACGATTCCAAACTGAAGGAATTTGAGGAACTGGTAGCGGAGAACTTTGTCGACACCGCTGACGAAGAAGTTGTGGAGGGTACAGTTACTCACCTCACTGACCGCGAAGCGATTATTGATATCAATGCAAAATCCGAAGGGGTAATTTCCCTGAATGAATTCCGCTACAACCCTGACCTGAAGATTGGGGATAAGGTTGAAGTCCTGATCGATATTCGGGAAGATAAAAGCGGACAACTGGTCCTTTCGCATCGTAAAGCCCGCACCATAAAGGCATGGGAGCGTGTTAACGAGGCCCATGACAAGGAAGAAGTAGTTACCGGTTTTGTAAAATGCCGTACCAAAGGAGGTATGATTGTGGATGTCTTCGGAATTGAAGCCTTCCTGCCCGGATCTCAGATTGACGTGAAGCCTATCAGGGATTACGACCAATACGTTGGGAAAACCATGGAATTCAAGGTGGTTAAGATCAACCAGGAATTCAAGAACGTGGTAGTTTCCCACAAAGCGCTTATTGAAGCGGATATAGAGGAGCAGAAGAAAGAAATCATCAGCCAGCTGGAAAAAGGACAGGTACTCGAAGGTGTTGTGAAAAACATCACTTCCTATGGAGTATTTATTGACCTGGGTGGCGTTGACGGACTGATCCATATCACCGACCTTTCCTGGAGCCGTATCAACCATCCGAATGAAGTGGTGGAACTGGACCAAAAACTCAATGTGGTTATACTCGACTTTGACGATAACAAATCCAGGATTCAATTGGGTCTGAAACAATTGGAGAAGCATCCATGGGATGCCCTTGGTGATGAAATCAAAGTTGGAGACAAGGTAAAAGGAAAAGTAGTTGTTATTGCAGACTACGGAGCTTTCCTGGAAGTTGCTGAAGGTGTGGAAGGATTGATCCACGTATCGGAAATGTCCTGGTCTACCCACCTGCGATCCGCCCAGGATTTCGTAAAAGTGGGTGATGAACTGGAAGCCGTTGTCCTTACCCTGGATCGCGAAGACCGTAAAATGTCATTGGGAATCAAACAACTGACGCCTGACCCATGGACTGATATTACCACCAAATACCCGGTAGGTTCCCGTCACAAGGGAATTGTAAGGAACTTTACCAATTTTGGAGTGTTTGTAGAACTGGAAGAAGGAATAGACGGGCTGATCTACATATCAGACCTTTCCTGGACCAAGAAAATCAAGCATCCTTCTGAGTTTGTAAACGTAGGGGATACCCTGGAGGTTGAAGTACTGGAACTGGATGTGGATGGCCGTAAACTGAGCCTTGGCCACAAACAGACTACCGAAAACCCATGGGATAAATACGAAAAGGAATTTGGCCTGGACACTGTCCATAAAGCAGCCATTACCGAAATAGTGGACAAGGGAGCCATCATTGAATTCAATGATGACATCACCGCCTTTGTACCACAGCGGCATATGGAGAAGGAAGACGGTAAAAAACTCACCCGCGGGGAGGAAGCCGAATTCAAAATCATCGAGTTCAACAAGGAATATAAGCGTGTGGTAGCCAGCCATACAGCCATTTTTAAAGCAGAAGAGCAAAGGAATGTTCGCGCTGCCAAGAAAAAGGCTGCTGCGGCTGATGAATCCAAACCAACCCTTGGAGATGCCAATGAACAACTTCAGGCATTGAAGGATAAGATGGAAGCTGGGAGCAAAAAGAAATAATTTTGTTCTCCGCTTATAGCGATATAAAACCCCGGTTCATCCGGGGTTTTTTATTTAGAGCCCTCCACATGATCAAAAAGCACATTCAATTAGGCAGAATTGCCTATTTTTGCTTACCGAATGTCATATGGCCGAGCATCTATGAGTCAAAAAGTGCTGCTTTCCTCCAAAGAGATCCAGATAATCCTGCACAGATTGGCTTGCCAGCTTTTAGAAAATCATCTCGATTTTAAAGATACCGTTCTTATAGGCATACAACCCCGTGGTACCTACCTGGCAAACAGACTCACTGATTTATTGAGGACCAGCTACAAGGTACAGGGTATTCCATACGGTTTACTGGATATTACTTTCTACAGGGATGACTTCAGGCGAGGGGATAAAACTTTGGAAGCCAGCAAAACCCGCATTGATTTTCTGGTAGAAGGGAAACGGGTTGTCCTTATTGACGATGTATTGTATACGGGGCGCAGCATCCGGGCGGCGCTAACGGCAATTCAATCGTTTGGAAGGCCAAAAGAAATTGAATTGCTGACCCTGATTGACAGGCGTTTTAGCCGCCATTTGCCGATACAACCCAATTACAGGGGCAGGCAGGTGGATGCCATCAATAAGGAAAAGGTTAAAGTTTGTTGGAAGGAAAATGACGGAGAGGATGCAGTATATCTTATAAGTAGTTAGAAATGAGTGAATTAAGTGTGCGACATTTATTAGGGATCAAGTACCTGAAGCAGTCAGACCTGGACCTCATTTTTAAAACGGCAGACCATTTCAAGGAAGTTTTAAGCCGGTCCATTAAGAAAGTCCCTTCGCTGCGTGACATTACCATCGCCAATATTTTTTTTGAAAACAGCACCCGGACCAAACTCTCATTTGAACTGGCCGAAAAACGACTGTCTGCAGATGTGGTAAACTTTTCGGCTGCACAGTCTTCTGTCCGCAAAGGCGAAACCCTGATCGATACGGTCAACAATATCCTTTCGATGAAGGTAGATATGGTGGTGATGCGCCATCCGAATCCGGGCGCAGGAATCTTTTTATCCCGCCATGTGAAAGCCTCTATTATCAATGCCGGTGACGGGGCACACGAACACCCCACCCAGGCTTTACTGGATTCGTATTCGATTCGTGAAAAATTAGGAGGAGTAGCTGGCAAAAAAGTTGTTATAGTGGGTGATATTCTGCATTCAAGGGTCGCCCTTTCCAATATCTTTGCCCTGAAGCTTCAGGGGGCTGAAGTACGGGTTTGCGGACCCAAAACACTGATGCCGAAGCATGTGGAATCTCTCGGGGTACAGGTAGAACCGGATTTAAAGAAGGCTCTGAACTGGTGCGATGTGGCCAATATGCTGCGGATACAGAAAGAACGCATGGATATGAGTTATTTTCCCACAACCCGGGAATACATTCGGCAGTACGGGGTCAATAAAGCACTTCTCGACAGTCTGGACAAGGAGATTGTAATTATGCATCCCGGGCCTATAAACAGGGGGGTGGAGATTACTTCCGATGTGGCAGACTCAGATCAATCCATTATCCTGAACCAGGTGGAAAATGGTGTAGCCATCCGAATGGCCGTGATTTATTTACTCGCTTCCAAGATAAAACAGTAACAGATGGTTTTTAATAACGAAGGCAACACCACAATTGTACTACAGGAAAAAGTTTCCCTGAAGGTTTTTATTGAAAACCTCTTATCGGCCTATCCCAAACTGAAGAATGATCACCTGATAATCAACCTGTTTTCATTTAATTCCCTGAAGACCGGAGATATCCTGGAATTTCTGGATCTTTCCAATACCCACAGGGCTTCGGGTAAATCTTTTGTACTGGTAACAGATGCCATCTCATATGACGAGGTGCCCGATGAAATCTGTGTGGTTCCCTCCATTCAGGAAGCACGCGATATGATTGAGATGGAGGAGATAGAAAGGGACCTGGATCTATGAATGAGGCTTGTAAATACGAAGGGTGAAATTACAGATTCTCGGATGCCATGCTGCAACTCCAAAAGTTCAGGCTGCCCCCACCGCACAGGTGCTCGAAGCGGGAAATCAACTGATGTTGCTGGACTGCGGGGAAGGTACCCAAATGCAGCTGCGTCGGTATAAAGTCAAATTTTCACGAATAAATCGGATATTTATCTCCCACCTGCATGGGGACCATTTTTTTGGATTACCCGGTTTGGTTGCTACTTTCAGGTTGATGGGCCGCGAAACCCCTTTGCATATATACGGGCCAAAAGGGCTGAAGGAAGCCATCACACTCTTTTTAAAACTGGGCGATTCCTGGACGCAGTATCCCTTGCATTTCCATGAACTGACCTCTGAGGAACCCGAGTGTATTTATGAGGATTCAGGTATTTCCATCAGCACCCTTCCGCTGAAACACAGGATTTATACAAATGGCTTCCTGATTACAGAAAAATCCGGAATGCGCGGTCTAAAAGCAGAACAGGCTGAAAAGTACGGGATAGATAAAGCGTATTTCAGGAAGATTAAACAGGGGGCAGATGCGATCAGTGAGACCGGTAAAGTTATTCCCAATGAGGAATTGACCACCCCTCCTAAACTCCCGAAAACCTATGCTTACTGTACCGATACGGCTTATGACCCTGAATTGGCACCACGTATTAAAGGGGTAGACAGGCTCTACCACGAAGCCACCTTCCTGCAAACCGAAGAACATCTGGCCATGAAAACCGGGCATTCCACTGCTGCGGAGGCTGCTCGCCTTGCGGCTGCTGCCGGGGTTGAATCCCTGATTCTGGGGCACTATTCGTCCCGCTATAAAGACCTTTCGAGGTTCAGGGAAGAGGCCCTTGCATTTTTTCCGCGTGTGGAACTGGCCGAAGACGGCAAAATTTTTTCCTGGTAGTTAACCTGGGCTTTCTTTTGTTTTAAGGGCTTATTTTTTTGAGCCTTCCGTGAGTTTTTAGCAACTTTGTTTATCTTGTAAATAGAGATAAATCCATGCAAAAAGACCTCGGAAACTACAGAAAATCCTATACTAAAAAGCAACTCCTTGAAAAGGATGCTCCTGAATCCCCTATGGAACTGTTTAAAAGGTGGTTCCATGAGTTGGAAAGCAGTGGAAGTACAGATGAACCCAATACCGTAACCGTATCTACAAATGGCCTGGATGGTTTCCCAAAAAGCAGGGTAGTGCTGCTAAAGCGGTTTACCTATGAAGGATTTGTCTTTTATACCAATTACCAGAGCGAAAAAGGCCGTGCAATTGCGGCAGATCCAAAAATTTGTCTTTCCTTTTTCTGGCCCTATCTGGAACGGCAGGTAATTGTAAAAGGTGAAGCAGAAAAACTTGCGGAAAACCTTTCAGATGGTTATTTTGAATCCCGGCCTGAGGGAAGCAAGCTGGGTGCGATCGTATCCCCGCAAAGTGAAGTAATTCCTTCACGGGATTACCTGGAAACACGTCTGAAAGCCCTGGAAGACCAATACGAAGGAAAGGAAATAGAACGGCCGGCTTATTGGGGAGGCTATTTGGTTCGCCCGTCTTCCGTTGAATTCTGGCAGGGGCGGCCCAATCGGCTGCACGACAGGCTGCGGTATACCCTGGGTCAGGATTTAGACTGGATTCTGGAACGCCTGGCACCCTGATGGAATGCATTTTGGACAACCATAAACAAAACAACCAATAGCATTAGTGAACAAACATGAAACACCTGATACTTATCCGACACGGAAAGTCCTCGTGGGAATACGATGTGGGAGATTCGGATCGCCCGCTTAGTGAACGGGGGATTAAGGATGCTCATTTAATTGCAAAGGCGTTAACCGACAGGATACCACCAATAGAAGCCGTATATTCGAGCCCGGCCTGCCGTGCCCTTCATACAGCTGTAATCCTGATAAGGGAGCTGGGGTTATCTTTAGATTTGTTAAACATAAATAAGGATCTCTATGATTTTTCGGGGAGCAGCGTAAAGGCCTTTGTTCATTCTTTACCGGACCAATTGGATCAGGTAATGATCTTTGGGCATAATCATGCCTTTACGAACCTGGCCAATAGCTGGGGAAGCAGGTATATAGACAATGTTCCAACGGCCGGCTTTGTTCACTTATCATTCGAAACAACCTCATGGGAAGGGGTAGCCTACGGTAAAACACAAAAAACCCTTTTCCCCAGGGAACTAAAATAGCATATGGCAAAAAATCAATATATCAATCGGGAAATCAGCTGGTTGCGATTTAACGAAAGGGTGTTACAGGAAAGTGCGGATAAACGGGTACCGCTTATTGAAAGGCTTCGTTTCCTGGGAATCTTTTCCAATAACCTGGATGAATTCTTCAAGGTACGCTATGCCACCGTTAAAAGAATAGTTGAGGCCGGCAAATCAGGTAAAAGTGTACTGGGCGGTGAAAAGGCAAAGGACCTGCTGGACGAAATCACCAATATTGTAATCAATCAGCAAAACGAGAGCCTGGAAATTCTCAAGGAGATAGAGGATGAACTGGAGCAGGAGAATATCATCCTGATCGATGAGCAACAGATTCAGCCCCAGCAGGAAGATTTCCTTAAATCTTACTTCATGCAAAATGTGAGCCCGGTTTTGATGACCATCATCCTGGATGAACATACCGGTTTCCCCATGCTGAAAGATACTGCGGCCTACCTTGCCGTCAAGATGGAGTTGATTGACACCGAAAATGGCGGGATGGACCGGGAAGAAAACCGCTATGCACTCATTGAAATTCCCAAGGGTATTAACCGCTTTATCGAACTTCCCAAGGAAGGAGATAAGAATTACATCATTATCCTGGACGACCTGATACGCTATTCACTCAGGAGTATTTTCAATATGTTTTCTTTTGAAAATATTTCGGCCCATATGATCAAGATCACACGAGATGCGGAGCTGGATATCGATAACGACCTGAGTAAAAGTTTTATTGAGAAAATATCCAGTAGTGTGGAGCATCGGAAAATCAGTGACCCGGTACGTTTTGTATACGACAGGGACATCGCTTCCGATACGCTGCATTTCTTAAAGGAAAAGATGAAAATAGAAGATACCGACAGTGTTATTCCCGGCGGCCGATACCACAACAGAAGGGATTATATGGGTTTTCCCAGCCTGGGCCGGACAGATCTTCTCTACGAGCGGATCAAGCCGCTTTCAATTAAGGGACTGAGCTTTGAGGGCAGTTTACTGGAGCGGATTGCTGAACGGGATTTTCTGCAGTACACCCCCTACCACACCTTTAATTATGTTTTGAAGTTCCTGAGGGAAGCTGCTCTGGACCCTAAAGTGCGTAGTATCAAGATAACGGTCTACCGCCTGGCTGATAATTCACAGGTAGCCCTGTCGCTGATCAATGCTGTAAAGAACGGGAAAAAGGTTACCGTACAAATTGAATTACAGGCGCGTTTTGATGAACAGGCCAACATACAGTATGCGGAACAGCTTCAGGCGGAAGGCGTCAAATTGATCTTTGGGGTTCCGGGACTTAAAGTGCACAGCAAAATTTGTGTTATAGAAAGAGAGGAGTCTGAAGGGCTGAAACGATACGGCTTTATCAGTACCGGAAACTTCAACGAAGCCACCGCCCGTATCTATACGGACTATACCCTGTTTACGGCGAATGATTCCATTTTAAAGGAGCTCAATAAAATTTTCAATTTCTTCGAGACTACCTATAAGATCAAGACGTACAAACACCTGATCGTTTCGCCCCACTACACCCGCAGCCGTTTTAAAAAACTCATATACAGGGAAATTTCCAATGCCCGTGAAGGGAAGGAGGCCTATATTAAAATCAAGATGAACAGCTTTACTTCATACGATATGGTAGACCTGCTCTATCAGGCCAGTCAGGAGGGCGTAAAGATACAATTGGTGATACGGGGCATTTGCTGTCTGATCCCCGGCGTTAAGGGCATGAGTGAGAATATAGAGGCTATCAGTGTTGTGGATAAGTTTCTGGAGCACCCCAGAATCTTTATTTTCGGAAATGACGGGGACCCGGACGTTTTCATCTCCTCTGCCGACTGGATGACCCGCAACCTGGACCACAGGGTTGAAGTAGGCTGTCCTATCTACGATCCCGATATAAAGCAGGAGCTGATCGATACCTTCGAAATTTCCTGGAAGGATAATGTAAAGGCACGCGTATTCAATGTGGAACAAAACAATGAATACCGGAAAAACGATGAGCCCTTGTTTCGGTCTCAGTTTGAAATGTACGATTACTACCTCAGAAAACTTGAATTAAATCAGTGAGGATTCGAAAGTTCGCGGCAATAGATATTGGCTCCAATGCCATCCGGTTATTGGTGCAGAATGTTATCGAGATACCCGGCGAACCCGCCCGCTTCTTTAAAAATGCCCTGGTTCGCGTGCCGGTCAGGCTGGGGGCGGACAGTTTTGGCCCGGGGCGAATTTCATCGCAGAATACAGTGCGTATCGTAAAGACTATAAAGGCTTTTTCCCTGCTGATGGAGGTAAGCGGGGTAGAGCAATTCCAGGCATGTGCCACTTCAGCCCTGCGGGAAGCCTCGAATGGCAAAGAGGTACTGGAACAAATTTACAGGGAAAGCGGGATTTCAGTGGATTTGATCGACGGGAGCCTGGAGGCTCAGATTATCGCTTCAACAGATTTAAAAGCCCTCATACAGCAGGATGAAACCTACCTCTATGTGGATGTGGGTGGCGGAAGCACAGAATTCACGCTATTTACGCAGGGCTCTGTAAATGATTCGCAATCCTTTAAGATCGGTACGGTACGCCTGCTTAACGAACAGGTAAGTGAGGATGACTGGAAAGGACTTGAGGCCTGGATCCGCGACAAAACAGGGGATTTAACCAACCTCTCCATAATCGGATCCGGGGGAAATATCAACAAGCTTTATAAAATGTCGGGCCGTAAACCGGGCCAGTCACTGTCCTATTTTTGGTTGAACGAACAATACAAGGTTCTCAGTAGCATGAGCTACGAACAAAGGGTAAGGGACCTGGGCCTGAATCCGGATCGGGCCGATGTGATCATACCTGCCACCAGAATCTTTGTGCTGGCTGCCAAATGGAGTAAAGCCAAACGGATTCATGTGCCACAGATTGGCCTGGCAGATGGAATTATCCGAAAACTATACGAAAAACAGGTAGATCAATCCGGGAATTGAGAAATCCGGAAACCTTTAAACTAAAGACTACCCGTGAACGGTTTCTTTGGTTCCCAGCTTTTTCATTATTTCAGCTTCATAAGCCAGTAATTCTTCCCATTTAGCGTCTACGGTTTTGCGGTCTCCGTATTTTCGCGCAAACTTTAAGAAAAGCGTATAGTGCCCGGCCTCACTAATCATGAGTTTCCTGTAGAATTCAGCCAGATCCTTATCTTCCAATTCCTCAGATAGGAGCCGGAAACGTTCACAGCTCCTGGCTTCGATCAGCGCGGCGTATAAAAGCCTGTGCACAAGCTGGGTTGTGCGGTCCCCACCCTTGGGGAAGAATTTCATAAGTTCTATTACGTATTCATCTTTGCGATATTTTCCAAGGGTCTTACCCCGGGCCAAAATCCGGTCGTGAACCATTTTAAAATGGCCCATTTCCTCCCGGGACAGAGCGACCATTTCATTTACCAGTTCCGGGTATTCCGGAAAGGTTACGATCAGTGAAATGGCAGTGCTGGCAGCTTTTTGTTCGCAAAAGGCATGATCCGTCAGAATTTCATCTATGTTTTTCTCTACAATATTGACCCAACGGGGGTCTGTGGGTAGTTTCAGTCCCAGCATGGTATAAATTTTTGTAAAGTTAAAAGAAACTTTCCGGGCAGGAAAGCCGTTTTGGCCGGGAGCCCTTTAAAGGTCCAGGTCGAAGGTTTTACGCAACAGGTCAATAGCCGGGTTTTTCTCCCGGAGCTTCTGATATTTCTCCTCCGGGGTAAAGGCGAATTGCTTGGCCACTTCTTCATTGACGGTTATTTTCAATTTGAGGTGGTAGTTATTGAGCTGTTCCCTTAGAAAAGTCAGGACGCCCAGTTGTTCCCGTTCCACTTCCTTCTTCATTGTACTGTTCGGCAGTTCAATCCAGATAGTGTGCTCCGGCAGGATCTTTGGTTGGTCCGTAGCCAGGCTGGAAGCCAGAATTTTTCTTCCTTCGTTCTCTATTTGCGCGATGTACTGTTCCCAGTATGTTTTCAGGTCTTCCTCGCTGAAGGGTTCGGCCGGAAGGTTTTCCTCTTCGGGCAGAGCAGCCTTTTTTTCGGCGAGGTGTTTCTTTTTCGCCCGGATGCTGGAAAGTGACAAGCCAGACACTTTTTCGGTCTGCCTTCCGGGAATATTGATGGTTACCTTCTTTTGTGCCGGGGCTTCTGCCTCGGTCTGGGCCGGTGAGGCCTTATCCGGTATTGCGGTGTTAGCTTCTTCAGCAGCCATAGGTTCTGGCTCAGCAATTCCCTGCTCGTTTGCGGCTGGGGTAACTTCAGGGTCTGTCAATATTCGCTCCGAAGCCTCCCGGTTGTGAAAGTGGCTGGCCGGAATCAATTCGGGCGCCTTTCCTTTACTGGATTTTTTTTTTTGTTCTGTACCGATGGAAGCCAGCTGCATCAGGCATAATTCCACCAAAAGGCGGTGATTCTTACTCGCCTTGTAATTCAGGTCGCATTGGTTGGCCAAATCGAGAGCTAGAATAAGGAACTCAGCTGAGGTATTTTCCGCCTGCTGCAGATATTGTTTTTTAGTGTTTTCACTAACATCCAGCAGGTCTATGGTTTCCTGGTTCCGGCAGACCATCAAGTCCCTGAAATGTGAGGCCAGACCACTGATGAAGTGATGCCCTTCAAACCCCTGGCTGAGGATTTTGTTAAAGTGCAATAGCAGGGAAGGGATGTCTTGTTTCAGTATCAGATCTGTGGTTTTGAAATACACCTCCACATCCAGGACATTGAGATTATCCGCCACTGCCTTTCGACTGAGCCTTTTCCCGGCAAAACTCACAACCCGGTCAAAGATAGAAAGTGCGTCACGCAGGGCGCCATCCGCTTTTTGGGCAATGATTTGCAGGGCTTCTTCCTCAGCCTCTACCCCTTGTTTCTCTGCAATCTCACTGAGATAGGATACGGTGTCCATAACGGTTATCCTGCGGAAATCAAAAATCTGACAGCGTGAGAGAATGGTTGGGATGATCTTGTGCTTTTCTGTTGTTGCCAGGATGAAAATGGCATGCCCGGGCGGTTCTTCCAGGGTTTTCAAAAAAGCGTTGAAAGCCGCCTGCGAAAGCATATGGACTTCGTCGATGATATAGACCTTGTATTTGCCAACCTGCGGGGGAATCCTGACCTGATCGATCAGGCTGCGGATATCATCAACAGAATTGTTGGAGGCGGCATCAAGCTCAAAGATGTTAAAAGCAAAATCTTCATCCCTGCTTTCACTGCCATCCTCATTGATTTTTTTTGCGAGGATACGGGCACAGGTCGTTTTTCCCACGCCCCTCGGACCACAGAATAATAGTGCCTGGGCCAGGTGGTTATTTTCAATCGCATTGAGCAGGGTTTGGGTAATAGCCTGTTGGCCTACTACCTCTTCAAATTGCTGTGGGCGATATTTTCTGGCCGAAACGATAAAGGGCTCCATGATCTGCAGTTTAGGTTTGCTTTTACGGGCTAACCTCTTGTATACAAATATACATATCACGGCTATTAATACGGCCGTAATGCTGCTTTGAGGCCGCTTATTTTATTAACAATAGTCGTACCTTTGCAGAACAGCAGGTCAGCTTACCGCTCCACTGCAAAGGCAGCGGGGAGGAAAGTCCGGACACCAAAGTGCAGCATAGCGGGTAACGCCCGTCCATCGAAAGGTGAGGACCAGTGCAACAGAAAGCAAGTACAGTTCGGCTGTAGTGAAATCGGCAAACTCTATGCGGTGAAACGCCATGTAGTTCAACATTTGAGGGCGGCACGCCTGAGTTGACGGGTAGGCGGATAGAACCCCCGGGTAACCGTGGGTCCAGATAAATGGTAAGTAGCCCGGTTTCGGCCGGGTAGACAGAATCCGGCTTATGACCTGCTTTTTATTTTTTCAGTTCAAAAAAACTGAAAACAGATCCTCCATATTTTCGGGATTCGCTCAGGCTTGGATGGCTGCTAAAATCTTTCTCTTTGGTGTGTTCGAGAATAAAACTCCCCTCAGGCTTCAATTGATCAGGTGCTGTGCAGAGGCCGATTAGTTCCAATAGTTGTTCTTCACTAAAATCATAGGGTGGGTCTGCAAAAATCAGATCAAATACCCCTGTTGAGCGTTTGAGATAGCTGATTACGTCGCTTTTGACAGTTGCGATAGGCAGATCGAGGGTTTCAGCTGTAGTCCTGATAAAAGCTGCACAACCCGGGTGCGCGTCTACCGCGATCAATTCGGTGGTGCCCCTGGAAGCAAATTCAAAACTGATATTTCCGGTCCCTGCAAACAGGTCAAGGACTTTGAGGTCTGAGAGGAAGTACTGGTTTTGCAGAATATTGAATAGGGCCTCTTTTGCCCTGTCGGTAGTAGGCCGAACAGGCAGTTTTTGCGGAGCTTTGATACGCCTTCCTTTATGTTTGCCTGAAATGATCCGTATCACAGGGTGCTGCTAAGGGTAAAATCTAATGGTGGGCCGTTCTCAAGCTCCTCAAAGTTCTGGCTTGCGGGGATAAATAATGAGACTTGTTCCAGGTATTCCCCGCAAATATTTACCAGTGGATCCCCTTCTTCCACATCACCCATTAAACGCAGCTTAAGGGTGCCGGGATCCAGTTGCAGCTGTTCCAGGGCAAACAGGAGGTAATACATGAAATCTTCCTCTGTTGTGTACCAGTAGCTATTGAAAAAAAGGAGCTGTTTGTTTGAAAAAACGGCCATATCCATCTGGGATTCTGACAAATGCACATAACAACTTTTGCCCTGTCCGGACAGGGGTAATTTGATTAGAGTTTCCAGTAAGACTGTGGCAGAATGTTTGAATTCAAACTCCCCGAACAGTTCGTAAACGTAGTTGTTCACATTCGCAAAGGGGACGTAAACATTAACGGCCTCCAGACTCTCCATTACATCGTAATCCAGATGGTCTGTGGCAAAAATTTTCGCATTGAATTTCAGGTAATTCGAAAGTTCTTCTTCCTGGAACAGGGCCTGTGGTACCAGGCTATAAAGGGCGTTCTTGTGGATGACCACCACTTCGGAAAAACGATAGTTGGGAATGTCTTTTTCTCCCAGCGCATCCCTGAGTTCTTTTTCAAGTTCAAAGGGTGTGAGTTCCTTGTGGAAAGTCCTTGAAAAACTAACCTCCAGTTTTTTGCCAATGGTATCGAGTACACAAAAAGAAAGTCCATTCAGGCTTACCTGAATGGACAATTTTTGAAAACTATCTTCTGTGTGTTCCAGGCTGTTATTGATCTCCTTTCTTATCATAAATAGGTGGCCAGTTACCACTGGTACTCACTTCTGAGAGGGATCCAACCTTGATGGCTGGTCCGTTAACTTCTTCTACGCTCACATGTGCATTTTCACGGTCTCTCAAATCTTTAGGCTGGTCGTAAAGAATAATGTCTTTATCCACCTTTACTTCGAAAACAGGTGCCCTGTATCCACTTTTATCAACCATATCTGCCTTTATGGTAAATTGCTCATTGTTCTGAGCGTAAGGTACCGAGGCCAGGTTCTTATAGCGATCGCTGTTTTTAAAGAGGGAATCTTTCACCGAGACAAAGCCCAGGGTATCTATAATTTTAACCTCTTTCAGCATGTCAATCTGATAGGTCTTGTCAAACTCCATATAAGAGGAATCCCTTTGCTGGGTAATGGTGTATTTAGCTGTATCCACAAAAGTGATCAGGGACGGGAAATTATTGGCATATTTTCCCGTAACCGTTTTGTATGCTTCCTGAGCCTTGCGTATATCTTTTAGTTTTGCAATTACTTCGGCAAAACGTTCTTTTTTGACCTTATCAAACTCGATAGGGCCGGTAACGGAGCGATAAATCAGGAACCCCAATACAATACAAGCAATCCAAAGAACAATTTGTAATACGGTTTTCATTTTTGCGGTGTTATTTTGACTTAGTGGTTATTCACAAATCTACAATTTTTTTTTAATCGTAAAAGGTTTTGCCTCAAAAACCTCTTTATCTTTGAAGGCCTATGGATTCCCTTACAGCCGCTTCTTTTTACGGGCTTTTGCTCGACAAATTCCCGCATCAGCCCACCCTGAAACAATCCGAAACCCTCAAATCACTTGCGGAATTTACAATGGACAATTCTCCTGACCGGATTTTTCTCCTGAAAGGATTTGCAGGTACCGGGAAAACAACGCTTTTGGGAACCCTGATTTCAAACCTCTGGCATTGTAAAAAAAAGGCGGTGCTGATGGCCCCCACGGGCAGGGCTGCCAAGGTAATGTCTTCTTATACAGGTACCCAGGCCTTTACCATCCACAGGCAAATTTATTTCCCAAAAAAAGACAGGTCCGGGGGTGTTCGGTTTACCCTGGCGCCGAACCGGCACCGCAATACGCTCTTTATTGTAGATGAGGCTTCAATGATACCCGATTCTCCTGCTCCAGGGGATAAAAACCCCGGGAACTCACTGCTGGATGATTTAATGACGTATGTTTATTCAGGGTTTAAATGCCGTTTAATGCTGGTGGGAGACACGGCACAGTTGCCTCCTGTAAAGCTGTCCCTAAGTCCTGCACTGAACGCCGGATTGCTTGAATTGCAGTATAATAAGCATATAACCGAGATCGAACTGGATGAGGTTGTACGCCAGGCCGAGGATTCCGGAATTCTTATGAATGCCACCCACCTGAGGGAGTCTCTGGAACAGGAAAGCCTGTCAGGGTTTCGCTTTGAGGTATCAGGTTTTCAGGATATCGTCCGCCTGATAGATGGCTACGAGATACAGGATGCCATTAACCGGGCTTTTGATGAAAATGGAAAGGAAGAAACGGCCGTGATAGTGCGTTCCAACAAGCGTGCTAACCTATACAATGAAAATATCCGCAGTCGCCTGTTGTTTTTGGAAAATGAAATTGCCGTTGGCGATTATATGATGGTAGTAAAGAACAACTATTTCTGGTTGAAAAGCTCTTCGGATGCCGGGTTTATTGCCAATGGGGATATCCTTGAAATATTGGAGCTTTTTGCAATAAAGGAGCTCTATGGCTTTCGTTTTGCTGAGGTCAAGGTCCGCATGGTGGATTACCCCAGGCAAAAGCCCTTTGAAACGGTTCTACTGCTGGACACTATAAAAGCTGAAAGCCCTGCACTTTCCTATGAGGAGGGCAATCGCCTGTATCAGGAGGTCATGGCAGACTACCAGCATGAAACATCCGGCTATAAGAAATTCCTGGGTGTGAAGAACAATCCTTTTTTCAATGCACTACAGGTCAAATTTTCCTATGCCATAACCTGTCACAAATCTCAGGGCGGACAATGGGAAACTGTTTTTGTGGAACAGCCTTACCTTCCCGGAGAAATAGACCGGGAGTACCTCAGGTGGCTCTACACGGCAGTGACACGGGCTAAAACCAAACTGTACCTGATCGGGTTCCGCAGCGATTTTTTTCTGAACGCCGAATAACGTATTTTAGGGGAAAAGCGCTATTGATGAGTGGGGACACTATTCTGAGTATTTTCCTGGGAATCGGGCTGGCTGCTTCTGTAGGCTTCCGTGTCTTTCTCCCTTTGCTGGTTCTGAGCCTGGCAGCCTATACCGGTAGGTGGGAATTAAATGAGCACTGGGAATGGATCGGAAGCCTCACCGCTCTAATAACCTTTGGGGTGGCCAGCCTGGTGGAACTCCTGGCGTATTTCATTCCCTGGCTGGACAATTTACTGGATACCATCTCCGTTCCACTTACCGCACTTGCCGGCACAGCCGTTGTTATTTCCACGGTTGCGGGGCTCGATCCGGTTGTAAGCTGGTCTTTGGCTATCATTGCGGGAGGCGGGACAGCTACGGCCATTAAAGGGGCTGCAGCCGGAAGTCGGCTGGCCTCTACTGCCACTACAGGAGGGTTGGCAAACCCCGCCCTTGCCGCCGTTGAGACTTCGGTGGCCACCACCCTGAGCATCGTTTCTGTTCTGGCCCCGGTTCTGGCCGCATTTCTGGTAACCCTGGTACTTGCGCTTATCTTTAGGATTTACCGTAAACTTAGGCCAAAAAGGCGCTCCTGATGGCATTTAATTTAATGTACATTTGTAAATAGAAATCGTAACCATCCTAAGCTAAAGTGAAAATAATTGCAATGATACCGGCCCGTTACGCTGCCTCGCGGTTTCCCGGGAAATTAATGAAAGACCTGGCGGGAAAGCCGGTAATTCTGAGGACCTATGAGGCAGCCCAGAAAACGGGTCTTTTTGAGGAGGTAATTGTAGTATCCGACAGTGTGGAAATTCAACAGACCATTGAAGCGGCAGGAGGGAAGGTAATCATGAGCAGGGAGGCACACGAAACAGGAAGCGACCGGATCGCTGAAGCTGTTTCCGATCTGGCGGTAGATATTGTCGTAAATGTGCAGGGAGACGAGCCTTTTACCGAACGGGAGAGCCTGGAGAAACTCCTCAGGGTATTCCGGGAAGATAAGGCAGGCGAGATAGACCTGGCTTCTTTGATGGCAGAAATCACAGATCCGGAAGAGATCAGCAACCCCAATACGGTAAAAGTAATTACCGATCACCGGGGCTTTGCCCTGTATTTTTCCAGGGCACCTATTCCCTTCCAGCGTTCTGAAACGGAGAAGGCCCGATATTTCAAGCACAAGGGGATATATGCCTTCCGCAAAAGCGCCCTGATGGATTTCAGGCGGCTTCCTATGCAACCCCTGGAAGCCGTCGAAAAAATTGAGGCCATTCGCTACCTGGAATATGGCAAGAAAATAAAAATGGTAGAAACCCGTATCAGCGGGATCGAGATAGATACCCCCGAGGATTTGGAAAAAGCCAAGGCTGCATGGAATTAGATTTTAAACATATAACTACAATCGGCTTTGATGCGGACGATACCCTGTGGGTGAATGAAACCTATTTCCGTAAAGCCGAGGAGGAATTTGCCTCTTTGCTGGATGGCTATGAAACAAAAAATACCATAGACCAGGAGCTTTTTAAAATGGAGATGCGCAACCTGAACCTGTATGGCTATGGAATCAAAGGATTTGTTCTTTCCATGATCGAATCGGCCCTTGAGTTATCTAATAACCGGGTACCCGCTAATAGCATTGCTGAGATTCTCAATATCGGCAAGAATATGATTTCGCATAAACTGGAACTTCTGGACGGGGTGGAAGAGGTTTTGCATCAGCTTCAGGGGAAATATCGTTTGCTGGTACTGACCAAAGGTGACCTGCTGGATCAGGAGCGAAAGCTGGAGCGCTCAGGCCTGCTGGAATATTTCCACCATGTGGAAGTCCTCAGCGATAAAAAAGAAACAAACTATAAACGATTACTGGAGCACCTGGAGATAGATGTTTCAGAATTTCTGATGGTTGGGAATTCCCTGAAATCCGATGTGCTGCCTATTTTAAACATCGGGGCCAGGGCGGTACATATACCCTTTCATACCACTTGGGCACATGAAGAAGTACCGGATGACGCGCACGATAATAAACATTTGACCATTAGTAATTTAAGAGAACTGTTAAAATATGTCAACTGAACCGATTAAAGTGAAAAACAATCCTTCTAAGCAGCCTTCCAAAGGGGCCAAAACCGGGTTCCGCAACTTTCCCATGGTTCCCAGAGTGGTTTACGGTAAAGGGAGTTTTGCACAGCTGGGGGAGATACTCATGCCTAAGCGACAGCATGCTGAGGCACCCATGGTATTTTTGGTAGACGATGTTTTCGAGGATCATGAATTACTGCAACGCATCCCCGCGATCTTTGAAGACCAGATAATTCTGATCTCTGCCAGCGAAGAACCCAAGACAGCACAGGTGGATGTACTGGTTGATAAAATCCTGAATTCCTACGAATATCGACCCTCTGGAATTATCGGAATAGGAGGAGGGACACTGCTGGACCTGGCCAAGGCGGTGGCCATAATGATCACAAACCCGGGTTCTTCTTCGCAATATCAGGGCTGGGACCTTGTCGCCAAACCAGCCATTTATCATGTAGGGATACCCACCCTCAGCGGCACCGGGGCAGAAGTATCGCGGACCACAGTCCTGATGGGGCCTGAACGCAAATTGGGAATTAATTCGGACCACACCACCTTTGATCAGGTAATTCTGGATCCGGAATTAACTGCCGGTGTACCCAAGGAACAGTGGTTTTATACAGGGATGGACTGTTTTATACACTGTGTGGAATCGCTTCAGGGAACCTATCTGAATGCCTTCAGCCAGAGCTACGGAGAAAAGGCCATGGCGCTTTGTGAGGAGGTTTTTTTAAAGGATTTACCGGAAGAGGAAAGCCGTGAAAAACTAATGATGGCTTCCTGGCACGGGGGGATGAGCATTGCCTATTCACAGGTGGGAGTGGCCCACGCCCTGAGTTACGGGCTCTCTTTTGTAATGGGAACTCCTCATGGCCTTGGTAACTGCCTGGTTTTTCAACATCTGGAGGCCTTCTATCCGGAAGGGGTAAGAAATTTCAAGAAAATGCTTCAAAGACATGAGATACAGTTGCCACAGGGCGTTTGCCAGGAGCTTTCTGAATCTGAGCTGGACACCATGGTGCGTGTAGCGATGGAGATGACCCCATTATGGGAAAATGCCCTTGGGGAAAATTGGGAATCGCTCATCAGTGCTGCCGATTTGAAGGAGATTTACCTGAAAATTTAATACGGAATACTGAATGAAATGGCTTTCAGCTTGGATATTTAAAGGGCTTATGGGATGGAAAATTCTGGGCGCTTTCCCGCAGGTTCGTAAATGCGTGGTAATTGTGGTACCCCACACCCACTGGATGGACTTTATAATCGGGCTGTTTGTTCGCAAACTGATCGGGGTACCCATTAACTATATCGGCAAGCACAGCCTTTTTAAACCGCCCTTTGGTTGGTTTTTTAAAGCAATGGGCGGCGCTCCTGTGGATCGTTCTAAAAATGCAGACACAGTACAGGCGGTAGCCGATATCTTTAATTCCCGGGAAGAGTTCCGACTGGCCCTTGCTCCGGAGGGCACCCGCAAAAAAGTGAGCTCCTGGAAGACAGGGTTCTACTATATGGCGCTGGCAGCAAAAGTTCCCATTGTACTGGTGGCCTTTGACTACTCCAAAAAAGAAGTGCGCATTTCTGAGGCTATGCAGCCCAGCGGGGAGTATGATAAGGACTATGAAAAATATCGGGTATTTTACAAGGGGGTCAAAGGTAAAATACCCGAGTATAGTTTTGAATAAACCACCCCTGCGTTCCTCCCTCATCAGGGGAAGGCCCTTATTCTTTCATGGTGTGATACACATTTTGGACATCGTCGTCTTCCTCGATCTTTTCCAGTAGTTTTTCAATGTCTTCAGCCTCTTCCTCGGAAAGCTCCTTGGTAACCTGAGGGATGCGCTCAAAGCCGGAAGACAGAATCTCAATTCCCCTGGATTCGAGCTCCTTCTGAATGGCCCCGAATGACTCAAATGGGGCATATATCAGAATTCCGTCTTCATCAACAAATACTTCCTCAGCCCCGAAGTCGATCATGTCCAGCTCCAGTTCTTCCGGATCTATTCCATCTGCCGGAATACGGAAATTACAGGTATGGTCAAACATAAATTCCACAGAGCCGGAGGTTCCCAGGCTCCCGTTGCATTTATTGAAATAAGAGCGGATGTTAGCTACTGTTCGGGTATTGTTGTCTGTGGCTGTTTCAATCAGGATCGCTATCCCGTGTGGCCCATAACCTTCAAAAAGGACTTCCTTGTAATCGCCCTGAGATTTATCTGTAGCGCGTTTGATGGCGCGTTCAATATTGTCTTTGGGCATATTAACAGCCTTGGCATTCTGAATGACCGCTCTCAGGCGTGAATTGGCATCGGGGTCGGGTCCACCTTCCTTAACGGCCATCACAATGTCCTTGCCAATTCGGGTGAAAGCCTTGGACATAGCTGCCCAGCGTTTTAACTTTCTGGCTTTCCGGAATTCAAATGCTCTTCCCATGGGAATGTTCTAGATTTTTGGTCCCTGCAAATTTAGCAAATCCCAATGCAAATTCAAGTGGCTGTCAGGGCAATTAACTGCCTAATCCGAAGTACTGATAAGCCTGTCTATAGAACGGGCGAGACGGAAGTCTTTATCCGTTACGCCACCCGCATCATGGGTATTCAGGCGAATATGCAACTGATTGTAAACGTTGGACCAATCCGGGTGGTGATTCTGGGCTTCACACTCAAAAGCAATCCGGCACATAAGGGTGAAGGCTTCCTTGAAATTCTCAAACTCAATGGTGGTTTCCAGGGCATTTTCATGGAATTCCCAGCCGCTTAACTCTTTAAGGCGGTCTTCAATTTCGGAGGGGCTTAATTTGTCCATGTTAAATATTTTGATTTAGCTGGAAGATATGGATTTTCGGGCACTATTGTTTGATGTGGTGGTCAATAACCTCCTGATAACTCAATTGCAGATTTTTGGGTAACAGGTTGTGTTTTGGGAGCACGGCCAGATAACGCTCATCATTGGTAGTAAAAACTCTTTTAAATAGGGGCCTGCGGGGAGAAAGGTGGGCTGTGATCTCGCGTATAAAATCTTCGTGGTGAACCAAGTCTTTGCTCCCCAAATGGAAAATTCCGTGTTTTTTACGGTTGATGATGTAGTGCAACTGCTGTTTGAATTTATCATCCGTAGTAACATTCATGATCAGGTTTGGAAAGACTTCTATTGCCTCTCCTGACTGCAGTGATTCCTTTATTTCCCGTGTTCTGGGGGACGTATTTCCGAAGACCATCGGAAGCCTGAGGATACCCATTTTCTTGCCGGGCAGCCGCAGCAACATATTTTCTATCCGGATTTTAAGCCTGCCGTAAATGCTTTCGGACAGGGTTTTATCAAACTCATAGGAAGGGAACTTGCTATAGGCATCAAACACATTTGCAGAGGAGAGAAATAATAATTGAGCGGGGTTTCTGCTGAGGTACTCCGCTATATGAGAATGTGCCTGTATCTGGGCCCCGAAATCCCCCCGAAGGGCCGAAATAATGATATCCGGCCGTAACTTTTCAAGGATCACATAAACGTCATCTTCCAGCATGTCATAGCGGAGGAATTGCTGGTTTTCTTCAAATCTCTTGCGCGAACTGCAATAGGTCGCATAGGTATCGTAATAATTACAGAGCTCCTTATAGGCTGCATACCCCAAAAAGCCACTACCCCCTAAAATCAAAATCCGCTTTCCGCCTTCCTCCACGCTTTTCTCTTTAGGTATTTTTATCTATCCTTTGTAAAATGGAGGTTTGACAATGGTGGCCGGGACGCTGTTTTTACGAATCTGAATATATACTGTATTCCCGATACCTGCCTGGTCTGTGTTTACGTAACCCAGGCCAATACCTTTCCCCAGGGAGGGGGACATGGTACCAGAGGTGACCCTGCCAAGAAGCTGTCCGTTAGCATCGGTTATTTCATAGTCTTTTCTGGGAATCCCCTTTTCCATCAATTCAAAGCCAACCAGTTTCCGCGTTACGCCCGCCTCTTTTTGCTGCTGCAGGGCCTTTGAATTGACAAATTCCTTGGAAAATTTGGTAACCCAGCCCAATCCCGCTTCCAGGGGGGAGGTGGTATCATCGATGTCGTTACCATAGAGGCAATAGCCCATTTCCAGCCTCAGGGTATCTCTCGCAGCCAGGCCGATGGGTTTGATTCCATAGTCTTTTCCAGCTTGCATTACCCGGTCCCAAATCTGTTGTACCTCTGAATTCTTGCAGTAAATTTCGAAGCCGCCAGAACCGGTATAGCCGGTTGCCGATATGATAACATGGGGAATTCCGGCGAAATCGCCGATTACAAAATGATAGAAGGGAATGCCTTTTAAATCGACCGAACTCAGGGATTGCATGGCCTCGGCAGCCCTGGGCCCCTGTATGGCCAGCAGCGAATAATCGTCCGAAAGGTTGCGCATTTCCGCTCCAATCTCAGTATTGTATTTAGACAGATGTTTCCAGTCCTTTTCAATATTGGAAGCGTTTACTACCAGCAGGTAGGTTTCCTCCTTTACTCTATAGACAATCAGGTCATCCACAATACCCCCTTTTTCATTGGGGAAGCAACTGTACTGTGCCCGGCCAACCTCCAGTTTGGCGGCATCGTTGGAACAAACTTTCTGTATGAGTTCAAGAGCATTAGGGCCTTCTACCAGAAACTCCCCCATGTGGGAGACGTCAAAAACTCCTACAGATTCGCGAACCGTTTGATGCTCTGCGTTCACTCCCTCATAGGAAACCGGCATATTATACCCCGCAAATGGGACCATTTTTGCTCCAAGGGCCACGTGTGTTTGGGCCAGCGCTGTCTCTTTCATCGGACTGTTTTAAATTCAGGGCAAATGTATTGAAAAATGTTCGATCCGAAGGCAGCCGATGCAGGCTCTTTGGCATTAAGCTTATTCCGTTTTCATCGACAGCAGAAAATCCTGTAACTCTCCAAAGGAAGCAATTGCAGTAGCCGATTTTTCCTTGTTCAGAACCCTTTGAATTTGGGCCGGGATTTCCAACTCCTTTCCAATGCAGCCCTCCACCTCTTTCCTGAATTTAATAGGATGAGCCGTCTCCAGAAAAATACCCTTTGCCCCCGGATTTTCCCGGATGTAGTCAGACAGTCCCAAATACCCAATAGCCCCGTGGGGGTCTGCCGTGTAATTGTATTTGAGTTGCAATTCGCGAATGGCTTCCCGCGTCTGCTCATCGGTATAGGAATAGGCAGATAATACTGATTTCAAGTCCTCGAACCGGTTTTCAAACAATTGGCGGATGCGTATGAAATTACTGGGATCTGCTACATCCATTGCATTGGAAATAGTCGGTACCGCGGGCCTGGGCTCATATGCTTCACCTGCCAGGTACCTCGGAACGGTGTCATTGACATTGGTTGCCGCAATAAACCCGGAACAGGGCATCCCCATCTGATGGGCGAGCATCCCCGCACAAATATTTCCAAAATTCCCGCTGGGCACTGAAAAAACAGGAGGTTGCTGGTTAGGCTGCTGGCGGATTGCAGATACATAGTACAATAGCTGGGGAATCCATCGGGCCACATTAATGCTGTTGGCAGAGGTAAGTTGCATGCTGCTGCAGATTTGATCTTCCAGGAAGGCCCGTTTCACCATTTGCTGGCAATCATCAAAATTTCCACTCACTTTAAGTGCGTAAATATTTTTCCCCAGTGTAGTAAGCTGTCTTTCCTGAATGTCACTGACCTTGCCATCCGGATAGAGAATTACCACGCGAACCCCGGGAACCCCCAAAAAACCATTGGCAACAGCCCCACCAGTATCTCCGCTGGTAGCAACCAAAACCGTAATATCTGCACTGCCGCTTTCGGAGAAGTGTCCCAGGCAGCGCGCCATAAAGCGGGATCCCACATCTTTAAAGGCCATGGTGGGGCCATGATATAGTTCCAAAGACGCTATCTGATCGTTAAGCCCGACCAGCGGAAATTCAAAATCGAGGGTATGTTCAAGGATATCTTTCAGGACGTTTTCCGGAATACTATCTCCTGTAAAGGGAAGCATAAGGTCAAAAGCTACCTCTTTAAAGGGGCGTGAAGGAATCTGCTCCCAGAAGTGTGTGGGAAATTTGGGAATTTCCAGAGGAAAGTAAAGACCTCGGTCAGGGGCAATCCCCCGGATAACGGCTTCTTTGAAGCTGACATTAGGTGCGTTTTGGTTCAGGCTGTAGTATTGCATAGGATGAAAAGCTTCAGGATTCCTGTTTACCGTCATGTTCTATTTCGCGAATTCCATCGCTATTAATTCGGGAGATGTGCATTTCAAAGGGTATACTTTTGGTTGTAAAAGAAGCCTCCATGGCCCGTGCCGTTTTCCGGGCCTGCTGCTTGCCCCTGCAGAGCGCAAACATGGAAGGCCCAGAACCGGAAATCCCAAACCCAAGCGCCCCGGATTGCATGGCAGCGGTTTTTAGTTCCGCGAAGCCCGGTATCAGCAGGGAGCGCGTTGGTTCTATGATACAATCTTCCAGGGAGCGGCTTATCAGGCCGTAGTCTGATTTGAAAAACCCGGCCACCAGCCCGCCAACATTCCCCCATTGTCTTATGCCTTTGCTAAGGGGGATAGTCGTTTTTAATAAGCCCCTGGAATCCGAAGTCTTGATCTCAATCTGCGGGTGCAATACACAGGCAAACATTTCCGACGGACAGGGAATACTCACAATGTCCAGCGGGTCTGAGCAGCGCACCAGCGTTATCCCACCAAAAATTGCAGGAGCAACGTTATCGGCGTGTGCCGCTCCGCTTGCCAGCTTTTCTCCCTGCATAGCGAAACGAACCAGCTCGGTTGCCTCAAAGGGGTTTCCCAATAACTTGTTTAGTCCCCAAACCGCTCCGGCTGCGCTGGCTGCACTGCTGCCAATTCCCGAGCCTGGTTTTATCTGCTTATGGATTTCAATTTCCACGCCTCCCCGGTATGTAGATTCGTCCAGCAGGGCCAAGGCTGCAATTCCGGCAACATTTTTATCTGTATCCATGGGCAGGTCGCAGCCGGTGATGCGGGTAATACGCAAACCCGGATCAGCGCAGAGCCCAATCTTCATCTTATCTCCAACCCCATCCAGTGCCAGCCCCAGAACATCAAAGCCGCAGGAAAGGTTGGCTATGGTAGCCGGAGAAAAAATTGAAATGCTTTTTTGTGCAGGATTTTCCATAAGCTTAAAAATTACCGCTGCGGATGATATCGGCAAATATACCGGATGCCGTTACTTCGGCGCCGGCGCCAGCCCCTTTTACAATCAGGGGTTGTTCGCGATATCTCTCGGTGTAGAAAAGTACAATGTTATCACTTCCGCTCAGATGATAAAAATCATGACCTTCCGGAATTTCCTCCAATCCTACAGCCGCCTTTCCCTGATCAAACTTGGCTACATATTTCAAGCGACAACTCTTTTCCGATGCTTCCTTGTATAATTTTTCAAAGTGCTCGGAATGCGCTTGCAACTCCTTGTAAAAACTCGCAACATCGGATGCCTCCTGACAGCTTGGCGGAAGGAAAGCATTGTTGGTTATATCTTCCATTTCAAGGGCGTGTCCGCTTTCCCGGGCCAGTATCAGGATTTTGCGCATCACATCCACTCCGCTTAGGTCTATCCTGGGGTCCGGTTCGGTGTATCCCTCCTGCTGCGCCTGCTGAACTACTTCATGAAAAGGGGCTTCTGCCCGATAATTATTAAAAATAAAATTCAGGCTACCCGAAAGCACTGCCCGGATTTTCAAAATACGATCCCCTGAGAGGACCAGGTTTTTTAGGGTATCAATTATCGGAAGACCGGCTCCTACATTGGTTTCAAACAGGAAGGGGGCGGCATAGGTTCGCGATAGCTGTTTGAGGCTGGCATAGGTGTTATAGCGGTCCGAACACGCAATTTTATTGCAGGTAATCACGGCAATGCTTTCCTTCAGGTAGGCACCGTAGCTGGAGGCCACCGCTGCATTTGCAGTATTGTCAATAAAAATAGAATTTCTCAGATTCAGCTTTTTCACCTTTTCGAAAAATGATTTCAGATCGGAGGTTTCCCCCTGCTGCAGTAAATCAGACCAGTTTTCTATATCCAGGCCATGGGCATCGAAATGCATTCTTTTTGAATTGGCGATACCCACTATCCGGAGGTGTAGGCCAAGGGTAGATTTCAAAACTTTTTGCTGTTTCCGGATCTGTTCCAGCAGTCGCGAGCCTACATTGCCCACTCCCATTATGAATATATTCAACTGCTTGACCCGGGCCTCGAAAAATGCCTCGTGAAGGCTGTTCAGGGCTTTTTTGACATCCTCTTTCCGGATTACTGCTGAAATATTCCGTTCAGACGCTCCCTGGGCGATCGCCCGGATATTCACATTGTTCTTGCCCAGGGTACTGAACATTTTACCGCTAAGTCCCTGATGCTGTTTCATTTGGTCTCCAACTAGGGCTATGATGGCCAGGCCGGATTCCATTGCCACCGGCTTTATTTTCCCCTTGCTTATTTCAAAATCGAAGGCCTCGTTAACCGTCTTTTCAGCCAGAGGGGCATAGGCAGAGGCAATCCCCAGGCAAATGGAGTGTTCAGAAGATGCCTGAGTGATAAAGACAATGCTGATCCCTACCTGTGAAAGCGTTTCAAAAAGTCTTTTGCTGATACCGGGGACCCCGATCATGCCGGGTCCTTCCAGGGTCAGCAATGCAATATCAGGCACATGGCTGATTCCCCTTACCGTCCTGCCTCCTGGGTTCCCTTCCTGGTGAATGCGGGTGCCTGCAGCTTCCGGTTCAAAAGTATTCCTGATAACAATAGGAATTCCGACCTCCAGTACGGGTTGTATGGTGGGCGGATACAATACCTTGGCTCCGAAGTGAGACAGTTCCATGGCCTCTTCATAGGATATATCCTTAATGGGCCTGGCCTGTTTTACAATTTTTGGATTTGCCGTATACATGCCGCTAACATCGGTCCATATTTCCAATTCTTCAGCAAGCAGGGCAGCTGCAAAAAGGGCTGCAGAGTAATCTGAACCTCCCCTGCCAAGGGTGGTGGTTTCTCCGTTTTCTGAAGCAGCAATAAATCCCGGAAGCACGGTTATAAGCGAGGGTTCTTTGAAGTACTCTATTACACTTTTAGCTGTTTTATCGCGTTGAACCCGGGCTCCGCCAAAAGCATCATCAGTTGTGATGAGTTCCCTGCTGTCCTTAAAGCGGCTATCCAGACCGGAACTCCGGTAGTAGGCTGCAATGATAAAGGAGGAAAGCAATTCACCGAAACTAACCATCTTATCCAGCAATTTAGGGGTAGTCTCCCCGATCAGAAAAGCACCTTCAGCCAGGGTTTCAAGAACATTCAGATCTGTTTTGACCTTCCCGATTACAGCCGATTGTTCTGAAGGCGGAATCAGTTGGCGGATGCAATCCAGGTGTCTTTTTTCGATGTCCTGCAGCACCTGAACATAGCCGGGGTCCTGAGAAGCCGCTTTGGAAGCCATTTCCAGTAACAGATCGGTAATCCCGCCCAGGGCGGAGACCACCACGGCAACCGGGCCTGGTGTTGAACTGACAATGGCTTGAGTGGCTCGTATGGCTTCGGCGGTTGCAACCGAGGTTCCTCCGAATTTCAGGATTTTCATGTAAAAAGTGTCTATGGATTAAAAAGGTACGAAAGATCGTGTTCAGATTGCGGAATTAAAAGACTTGTCTACCCCAAAGGGGTGCGCGTCCCGGGGACTACGGGATTGGTCCGGAAAGAAAAGACCCCTGAACCCAGAAAAGACTGTTTTAAAAGCATAGCGATTCTCATACCCGTCAAAAGTAGCATATTTGCAATCCTTCGCAAATTTTCAGTTCATTTTTGGCTTCTCGATATATTTTGAACTATTTTCTTTACGAATCCTCGCCGATTTGTCTAATTTTCGGGTAATAATTAAAGCCCTAAGGCTACCAAGAGATAGATATATGAAAGTGCTCAGTCAGGCTCAGATCTACGAAGCAGACCGCATAACACTGGAAAGGCAGGGTATCTCCAGTGAGCAGTTAATGGAGCGCGCTGCTGAGGCGCTATTTGGCTGGATGCACCACAAGCTGCAGGGAGCCCCGGTCCATATCCATATATTTTGCGGAATCGGGAACAATGGCGGTGACGGGCTGGCACTTGCAAGGCATTTGCTGGAACACGGTTATCATATCGATGTTTATGTGGTGAACTACAGTGAAAAGCGATCTGAGGATTTCCTGATCAATCTTGCCCGTTTAAAAGAGCGAAGGCTATGGCCCACCTATCTCAAAGAGGGAAGTGAAATGCCACAGCTGGATTCTGCCGACATTATTGTAGATGCCATTTTTGGTATTGGACTTAACCGGCCACCAGCCCCCTGGGTTCTTTCCATCATGGAACGGCTAAATGATTCAGGTAACTTTATTTTGTCTGTGGATATCCCGTCCGGCCTGTATATGCACCAATTCCCGAAGTCCTTTCAAACGGCCATCAGAGCGAACCATGTTTTGAGCCTGGGGACCCCAAAACTTATATTTTTCCTGCCGCAAACAGGGGTTTTCACCAAAGAGTGGGAGATTCTGGATATAGGCCTGGATGCGAAATTCCTGGAGAAGGTAATTACCCGGTTTCAGCTTTTTGGAAAAGCAGAAGCCAGGACCCTGTACAGAACCCGGCAGCGGTTTACCCATAAGGGGCACTACGGGCATGCCATGCTTGTTGGAGGCAGTTATGGAAAAATAGGGGCCCTGGCCCTGGCCGCAGGCGCTTGCCTGAGAACTGGGGCCGGGCTGGTTACGGCATATACGGCCCAGTGCGGAGCGCTGCCTTTGCAGTCTGCTCAGCCCGAGATTATGGTGGAAACGGCTTCGGCAGAACATGAAATTGATACCTTCCCGAAGCTTTCAGAGCGGCATACCTATGGTGTCGGGATGGGTATGGGTACCTCCGATGGGGTACAAAAAGCTTTTGTAAAATGGCTGGAGGGGCACAAAAAGCCGCTCCTTATCGATGCGGATGGCCTCAATGCACTGAGTAAATACCCCTCGGCTCTGGAGCATCTACCTGAAAATAGTATCCTGAGCCCGCATCCCGGCGAAATGCAGCGACTTATGGGTTCCTGGTCCGACGATTTCGATAAAATTGAAAAAGCATGGGAGTTTTCAAACCGGTACAAATGTATCCTTGTTTTAAAAGGGGCCTACACCCTTATATTTGGTAACGGGCAGGGTTTTGTCAATATTCATGGGAATCCGGGTATGGCCACAGCCGGGAGCGGCGATGTCCTTAGCGGGATGATTACGGCCTTGCTCGCCCAAGGGTATCCTCCCATGGAGGCAGCCTGCCTGGGTGTTTACCTGCACAGTAAGGCAGGAGATTTAAAGCTTCCTGAATACGGATATGAAGCGCTTACTGCCGGTACACTGATCAGCGGAATCCGGCTCGCCTTTTTGGACTTATTTCATTCGGAACCGGCCTCGGATAATGGAGAAAATGAAGCTTCCTGAGTTTGAAATAAGCAGCAGACAGGGTAGCAATTGTTTTAACTTATCCTTCTGCGGACCCACCTAAGGGCGTTATTGTAGTCTATAAAAAACTTCATCGGTTTTTTATAAAACATCTTTTCGATGTTAAAGTTGTGCATGTCCACCTCTTTGGAAGATACAATGGCGAATGCTTTGAGGTTGTCCAGTTCCCTTAAATAGGTGTAGACAATCGGATCTATGGCGTAAGAATTCTTGCGGAAAGAGATAAAACCAAAGTTTTTGTCCCTGAAGTGGATTTCAGATATTCCGATAATCTGGTACGCTCGCTCAAGGGTTAGTGTAGCCCCTTCATCGAAGATCGATACCATGTAATTCTCATATACCTGTATTTTGCCAACATCGAGCAGGTACTCCCTTACGATGACGGTCTTTTTAACCGGTCCGATTTTCATTCCATGTTCATTATAGTGTCCGGTAACGAAAGTAGGAGCAAGGCAATTGGGGAAGAAAAATATTAGATTAAAGGCCTATTTATCGTTTATACGGTTGGGCCGACCATAAAGTTGTACCCCGATTCTTACGAAGCTCTGAAACCGCATAAAAAAAGGGGTCATGGATAGATGACCCCTTTTGAAACTGTTTTCCTACCCGATCAGGCTTCCTTGGAAGATTTACTGCCCTTTTTTATGGTGATAGACAATGCATCTTTTTTCTCATCCAGATCCATTTTGATGCTATCCCCTTCGTTCAGTTTAGAATTGACGATTTCTTCCGCCAGGGCATCCTCAATATACTTCTGGATTGCGCGCTTTAACGGGCGTGCTCCATATTGCTTATCAAAGCCTTTTTCGGCTATATAGTCTTTGGCCTTGTCGCTAAGGCTGAGGTTGTATCCGATATCCCTGATTCGCTGGTAAAGCTTTTCAAGTTCAATATCAATGATCTTGTGTATATGTTCCCTTTCCAGTGGGTTAAAGACGATAACATCGTCTATCCTGTTCAGGAATTCAGGAGCGAAAGCCTTTTTAAGGGCATTTTCTATAACACTTTTCTGATGGCTGTCTGCCTGAGATTTCTTAGCTGCCGTACCAAAACCAACACCCTGCCCGAAATCTTTGATCTGCCGCGCCCCGATATTGGAAGTCATGATAATGATGGTGTTCCTGAAATCGATTTTTCGACCCAGGCTGTCTGTAAGGAAACCGTCATCCAGTACCTGCAGCAACATGTTGAAAACATCCGGATGTGCTTTTTCCACCTCGTCCAGGAGGATAACGGAATACGGTTTTCTCCTGATCTTCTCAGTGAGCTGGCCACCTTCTTCATAGCCGACATATCCGGGAGGGGCTCCTACCAACCTTGAGATAGCAAATTTCTCCATATACTCGCTCATGTCAATACGCACCAGAGCGTCTTCCGAGTCAAAGAGTTCTTTAGCGAGGACTTTGGCCAATTGGGTTTTACCCACTCCGGTCTGCCCCAGGAAGATAAAACTGCCAATGGGTTTATTCGGGTCTTTCAGCCCTGCACGGTTCCGCTGTATGGCCTTGGCCACTTTGGCAACCGCTTCGTCCTGTCCGATTACGTTCCCTTTGATTAATTGGGGCAATTCGGCCAGCTTGTTGCTCTCCGTTTGCGCTATCTTATTTACCGGGATTCCGCTCATCATGGAAACCACATCCGCCACGTTGTCTTCTGATACCGTTTCGCGGTTCAGCTTGCTTTCCTCTTCCCATTTTTCCTGTGCCAGGGCCAGTTCCTTCTCAAGGCGCTTTTCATCGTCCCTTAACTTGGCGGCTTCTTCATAACGCTGTTTTTTGACCACGTTGTTTTTCAGGTCGCGTACTTCCTCCAGCTGTTTTTCCAGTTCGAGGATCTGCTTGGGTACGTCCATATTGACAATGTGTACCCGCGACCCGGCTTCGTCCAGGGCATCTATGGCCTTGTCCGGCAGGAAGCGGTCTGTCATGTAACGGTTTGTCAGTTTAACGCAGGCCAACAGGGCTTCATCCGTATAATTTACGTTGTGGTGATCTTCGTATTTGCCTTTGATGTTTTTAAGGATTTCTATGGTCTCCTCCACGGTAGTAGGCTCTACCATAACCTTCTGGAAGCGACGCTCCAGTGCCCCGTCTTTCTCGATGTACTGCCTGTATTCATCCAGGGTGGTTGCACCGATACATTGTATTTCTCCACGGGCCAGGGCCGGTTTGAACATGTTGGAAGCATCCAGGCTTCCCGTTGCGCCTCCGGCGCCCACAATGGTGTGTATCTCGTCAATAAAGAGAATGACGTCGTCATTTTTTTCCAGCTCGTTCATCACCGCCTTCATCCGTTCCTCGAACTGCCCGCGGTATTTAGTGCCTGCCACCAGGGATGCCAGGTCCAGGGTAACTACCCGTTTGTTGTAGAGGATTCGGGAAACCTTTTTATTGATAATACGCAGGGCCAGGCCTTCTGCGATGGCACTTTTACCTACTCCCGGTTCCCCTATCAGCAAGGGGTTGTTTTTCTTGCGCCGGCTCAATATCTGAGATACCCTTTCAATTTCTTTTTCTCTCCCCACAACCGGATCGAGCTTGTTCTCTTCGGCCAGGCGGGTAAGATCGCGACCGAAATTGTCCAGTACGGGTGTTTTGGATTTCTTATTCCCTTTTTGGGAGCTGCTTCCTCCAAAGGCGCCTTCCTTGCCTTCAGTGGCGTCATCGGAGTCGCTTGGGAAAGACTCGGAAGTAGGACTGTCTGTATAATCGTCGTCGCTGGTGATCATGCTCTTGAATTGTTCCTTCACCCCGTCGTAATCCACTTTCATCTTGTGAAGTAGTTTGGTAGTGGGGTCGTTTTCATTCCTCAGAATACACAGCAATAAATGTGCGGTGTTGATTGAGGAACTCTGAAACAATTTAGCCTCCAGGAAGGTCGTTTTCAGGGCGCGTTCTGCCTGACGGGTCAGGTGCAGGTTTTTCTTATCCTTGGGTTGGGTATTGGCATTGGGGTTTGCGGGACTCAGGATTTCAACCTTTCGCCTGAGGTGGTCCAGATCTACCTCCAGTGCATCCAGTATACTTATCGCCTTCCCGTTGCCATCGCGCAGCAATCCAAGCATCAAATGTTCGGTACCAATAAAATCATGGCCCAACCGCAACGCCTCCTCTTTGCTGTATGCAATAACGTCCTTTACCCTCGGTGAAAAATTATCATCCATAAATCCTGCTTATTCAACTTTAAAATTAGTAAATCTAATTGGAAGATCGTCAAATACCGTACCCATATTCGATAAACCCGAACTAAATGACGAAAAAAACACTGATTTACAAAATATTTAACAGGCAATTTATCAACTTGATAACCGGTCAAAAGTGTTGATAAATTCTTTAATAAATGCCGCGGAGTTTGACTCAAAAGCTATGAATTTACGTATATTGGCATGATTTTTTAACCCCAAAAAGCGTTTAAGAATACAAGATGGCGGAAGGAGAAAAATTGATCCCGATCAATATCGAAGATGAAATGAAATCTGCCTACATTGATTATTCAATGTCGGTCATTGTGTCACGTGCCCTGCCGGATGTCAGGGATGGGCTAAAACCGGTTCACCGCAGGGTCCTTTACGGAATGCATGAACTGGGAGTCCGATCTAGCAGCTCACATAAAAAATCGGCCCGTATTGTCGGGGAGGTTCTGGGTAAATACCACCCGCACGGAGACACCTCGGTATACGATACTATGGTGCGGATGGCGCAGGACTGGAGTCTCAGGTACATGTTGATAGACGGGCAGGGGAACTTCGGTTCCGTAGATGGTGACAGCCCGGCGGCTATGCGATATACCGAGGCACGTATGCGCAAGATTGCGGACGACATGCTGGCAGATATCGACAAGGAAACCGTAGACCACCAGCTCAATTTTGACGACTCCCTGCAGGAACCTACCGTACTTCCAACCCGGATCCCAAACCTTTTGGTAAACGGAGCCTCAGGTATTGCTGTTGGGATGGCCACCAATATGCCTCCCCACAACCTCTCCGAAGTGGTAGACGGCACTGTAGCCTTTATTAATAACCGGGACATTGAAATAGATGAGCTCATTGAGCACATCAAAGCGCCTGACTTCCCAACCGGCGGGATCATTTATGGGTACGAGGGCGTAAAGGAAGCCTTCCACACCGGTCGCGGCAGGGTGGTGATGCGTGCAAAAGCCAATTTTGAAGAAGTACAGGGGAAGGAATGTATTGTGGTTACGGAAATCCCTTATCAGATCAACAAGGCGGACATGATCAAAAAGACCGTGGACCTGATAAACGATAAAAAGATCGAAGGGATCGCCAGTATACGGGATGAATCCAACCGGAAGGGGATGCGGGTAGTTTATGTACTCAAGCGGGATGCCATTCCGAATATCGTCCTGAACATGCTGTATAAATATACGGCATTGCAATCTTCTTTCAGTGTAAACAACATTGCTCTGGTAGGCGGACGGCCACAGTTGTTAAACCTCAAGGAGCTGATTACCCACTTCGTAAACCACCGTCACGAAGTAGTGGTAAGGCGCACAACATACGAGCTTAAAAAAGCGGAAGACCGGGCGCATATCCTGGAAGGGCTTATCATCGCATCGGACAATATCGATGAAGTTATACAGATCATCCGGGCCTCTTCAAATGCCGACGAGGCGCGTGAAGGCCTGATCAAACGCTTTGAACTGACAGAAGTTCAGGCCAGGGCCATTGTAGAGATGCGCCTGCGCCAGCTCACCGGCCTAGAACAGGACAAACTGCGCTCTGAATACGAAGAAATCATTAAAACCATCGCAGACCTCAAAGATATCCTGGCCAGTGAAGACCGCCGCATGGAAATCATTAAGGAAGAATTGCTGGAGGTCAAAGAAAAGTACGGGGACGAACGCCGCTCGGAAATCAATTATGCCGGAGGGGATCTCAGTATTGAAGACATGATTCCGGACGAGCAGGTGGTCATCACTATCTCTCATGCCGGATATATCAAAAGGACCCCGCTCACAGAATACAAAACACAGCACAGGGGAGGAGTGGGGCAAAAGGCTTCATCCACAAGGAACGAAGATTTCCTGGAGCACCTATTTGTAGGTACCAACCACCAGTATATGCTGTTTTTTACCCAGCAGGGGCAGTGTTACTGGCTAAGGGTATACGAAATCCCGGAAGGCAGCCGTACCTCTAAAGGCCGGGCCATTCAAAACCTGATCAATATCTCTACAGATGATAAGGTTAAGGCTTTTATATGTACTCAGGACCTAAAGGACGAGGATTACGTAAACAGCCACTACGTGATCATGGCAACCAAAAAAGGGACCGTTAAAAAAACCTCCCTGGAACAATATTCCCGTCCGAGACAAAATGGAATTATTGCCATTAACGTTCGGGAAGGGGATGAATTGCTGGAAGCCAAACTGACGACCGGTTCCAGCCAGATCTTCCTCGGCTTGAAATCCGGGAAGGCAATCCGCTTCGAAGAGGGCAAGACACGGCCTATGGGGCGTAATGCCTCCGGGGTCAGGGGAATAACCCTTGCGGATGATTCAGACGAGGTGATCGGCATGGTTTCCGTGCACAACTTTGACGATGAAATCCTGGTGGTTTCAGAAAATGGTTACGGCAAGCGCTCCAGTATTGAAGACTATCGCATTACCAACCGAGGGGGGAAAGGGGTCAAAACCATTTCTATTACCGAGAAAACGGGCGGACTGGTGGCAATTAAGAACGTAACCGATTCGGATGACCTGATGATTATCAATAAATCCGGAATCGCCATACGAATGAGTGTGGAAGATCTGCGCACCATGGGCAGGGCCACACAGGGGGTTAAATTAATCAACCTTCGTGAAAATGATTCCATTGCTGCAGTAGCCAAGGTCATGAAGGAAGAAGATGACCTGGACGATGCCGAAATATTAAATATGGAGGTAGACACCGAAGATGGCACAGCTATTGATAAGGATAGTCCGGAATCAGAAAAATAAATATTAAAATAGTAATTTTGAATAAACACAATTTCATGAGAACCAGAATGCTACTTTTGGCTGCCTTGTTGATAAGTGCGGTCGGAATTTCACAAAAATCAGAAATAAGGGATGCAGAGAAAGCCCTCAAAGATGGGGATGCGGCGTCAGCCAAAGCAAGCCTAGAGGCCGCGAAGGGGATGATTTCCGGAGCAGATGAAAAACTGCAAGCCCAGTATTATTTTGTCCGCGGACAGGTCTTCACCGACCTTGCCAAAAAGGGAGACGATGCTGCTTTTGATGAAGCGATAGAAGCTTTCCGAAAAGTGGTGGAAGTTGAAGAAGCCAGCGGGAAAGTCCGTTACTCGGATGAAGCCAATGGACAATTGACATCCATGTCTGCAGACCTTGTAAACGCAGCCGTTGAAGACAATAAAAATGAAAACTTCACTGCGGGAGCTCAAAAACTGTACAAAAGTTTCAAGCTGAGCCCAAAGGACACCATGTATTTATACTATGCAGCCAGCAGTGCGGTTAATGGAAGGGATTATGAGTTAGCCCTGAAATATTACAACGAGCTGAAAGATCTCAATTTTGACGGAAGTACAACCGAATACAAGGCGACCAATGTTGAAACCGGAGAGGTTGAAAACCTTGGCAACAAAACGCAGCGGGACCTGATGGTAAAATCAGGAGCTTATACGAATCCGGTCGATGAGAAAACGGAGTCCAAAAAAGCTGAGGTTGTAAGGAATATCGCTTTGATCTATACACAACTCGGTAAAAATGAAGAAGCCCTAACGGCATACAAAGATGCGCGGGCCGACAATCCGGATGATGTAAACCTGGTACTGAATGAAGCTAACCTATATTACCAGATGGGTGATAAGGATACCTTCAAGACACTTATGAACGAGGCAGCTGCCATGGCTCCTGATAATCCTGATCTGCACTATAACATCGGTGTAATCAATATGGAACAGGGAAATCTGGAGGCCGCAAGGGAAGCCTACAAAAAGGCTATCGAAATCAACCCGGGATATGTTAATGCGCAATTGAACTTATCCACCACTTACGTAAACGAGGGCAACAGTTTGATTGACGAAATGAATACTTTGGGAACTTCCCGCGCAGACATCGCCAAATACGATGAGCTGAAAAAGAAAAAGGATGAATTATTTCAGGAAGGAGCGACTGTACTGGAAGCAGCCCTGAAGAACAATCCAGATAACCAGGGAATCCTAAGCCAGCTCAAGAATATCTACGGAGCCTTAGGGGACAATGAGAACTTTATGAGGGTCAAAAAATTACTCGGAGAGTAATTCGAATTCCTTTAGATGATATTTCTAAAAGCCCCGTTAGTCGGGGCTTTTTTTATAGGATTTGTTTAATGACCCTGAGCGGGTGGGTATAATCGCGGAGATCATTGTTAAAAATCCCGGTATGGTCCAGGCGGTCAATCCGCACTTTCCCGTTTACATGTATGATGTAATTATCTTTCATAATGATCCCCACATGGTGGATGTTGCCATCAGGCCCGTCAAAAAAGGCGAGGTCCCCCGGACTGCTTTCTTCAATAAAACTGAGCGCTGTTCCCTGCATGGCCTGTTGTTCCGGCAAACGTTTTAATTCCTGCGCGATACTTTTGTAGACCATCTGGCTGAGACCTGAGGCGTCTATCCCAAAAGGTGACCGACCTCCGGAAAGTTCCGGACTGTTCAGGTAGAGCAGCGCGGTATTTACCAGGTTCTCCCGGGGGTTTCCCCCGGAAAAAACTGCTCCCTCAAATTGATGATTTAATTCTGTGCAATGCGATACGGTTGACCCCATAAGTACCGGGATCAATAAACCTTCTGCATTACAGGCGTGGGCGACCAGGTCTGAGGCGACCCCGGCGTTCTTAACTGTACTGAGATCCTTGTACCGGTCTTCTTCTATAAAATAAAGCTGATCATTGCGGACCCAGCCCTCGGTCTGGTCCAGCTGGCACCGGATACGACTCCAGACCTTACGCGATTCAGGGATTTTATACAATTCCCCATAAAGCAATTGTGATTTCAGGGCACTGTTGGCGTCCGGAGATTCGTAAACCGGAACAATACTCAATGGGCAGATACCGTAGCGCATGCTGGTTATGGGCCTTTAAGGTCGCTCAACTACCATGGCCGAAGCCCCTCCGCCTCCATTGCATATTGCGGCTGCCCCCAGACTGGCATTTTGCTGGTGTAAAATATGGATCAGGGTCACCAGGATGCGCGCCCCGGAACACCCCAGGGGATGCCCAAGGGAAACGGCCCCGCCGTTTACATTGACATTCTCATCGGAAAGCCCGAGTAATTTTATGTTTGCCAGCCCTACTACGCTGAAGGCCTCATTGAATTCATAATAATCAATATGATCCAGGCTCAGTCCTGCCTTGTCCAGTGCAAGGGGAAGAGCCTTGGCCGGAGCGGTTGTAAACCATTTGGGTTCCTGGGCCGCATCGGCGTAACTGCGGATTCTGGCAAGAGGTTCCAGGCCGAGTGCCTTTGCTTTTTCAGCACTCATCAGCACCATGGCAGCAGCTCCGTCATTAATGGTTGAGGCATTGGCTGCCGTAACGGTTCCTGTTTTGGTAAAGGCGGGCCGTAACTGTGGAATCTTATCCATACGAACATTGCGGAACTCTTCGTCTTCACTGACCATAACCGGTTCCCCCCGGCGTTGTGGTACTGCTACGGGAACAACTTCTTGTTTAAACTTCCCGGCTGCCCAGGCAGCTTCGGAACGCTTGTAAGACTGTATGGCATACGCGTCCTGTTCTTCCCTGCTAAAACTGTATTTCTCTGCACAGGCATCTGCGCACACGCCCATGGCCTGCTGGTCATAAACATCAACCAGGCCATCTTTCTGCATTCCGTCCTCCATATTTACCGGACCAAATTTCTGGCCGTTACGCATGTGCACATAATGAGGTATCAGGCTCATGTTTTCCATGCCCCCGGCTACAACGATGGAGCGGTCTCCCAGGGCAATTGCCTGAGCTGCCTGCATGACTGCTTTCATTCCGGATGCGCATACTTTATTTACGGTAGTACAGGGAACTGTATCGGGGATTCCGGCATAAATGGCTGCCTGCCTGGCAGGGGCCTGACCGGCACCGGCCTGTACCACGTGCCCCATCAGCACTTCCTCTACGCTTGAGGGATCCAATCCAATTTTTTCAAGGGCTCCTTTTAGGGCAACTGCACCCAGTTTCGGGGCGGGAACGGTAGACAATGCCCCCATAAAACTACCAATAGGTGTACGTACTGCTGAAACAATAACAACCTCTTTCATTTTATCAGTTTTGGTTGATGCGAAATTACTAAATTAATACTGTATCCCTTTACTTTAAAAAGGCAAAAGCCGTTGTAACCCATGGGTTTTTTCTATTTTTACCCCATACGGATATCTTATGCCAAAGACACTGGATACGCTTTACAGATACCAATCGGTGATTTACAAGTATGTGCTTTACTTTGTCACCATTGGCTGTATTGTATTCTTCTTCCCAAGGGGAGGGAAATTCAAATATGAATTTCAGAAAGGGAAACCCTGGCAATACGAAAACCTGTATGCTCCATTCGATTTTTCGATTAAAAAAACACCCGAGGAACTAAAGGCAGAACGGCAGATCATTGAGGAAAATCAGATTCCCTATTACCGTTATGATACCGAAATTGCTGCTGAGGTAAGGGAAGCCTATGACAATCGTTTTGGGGAATATTTCTCCAGGGAGAACTATTCCAACAGGCAATTAAATCGGATACGGGAAGCCGGAAACCAGATTCTGGACAGTTTATATAAGACCGGATTCTGGAGGGGAAGTACAGTCCCTGATACCAAAGAAGTATTCCTCGTAAAAGATACTGAGGCCCGGCGAATCTTTTTCACCGAAATCAACCGTCTCAACGATCTGGATGGAAGAGTCAGATACTTTGCCCGGAAGACAGGGACCGAAGCTTTTACGGAATCCTTTCAGAAATTGTTTTTCCAGATTGTAATGCCCAATGTTAGCCGCGATGAGCGTCTTTCTGCCATTGAACTCGAAAACGAACAGGCCGGAATTTCCCTTACTCGCGGGAGCGTGGATGAAGGGAAACTGATAATCGCCAAAGGCGAGGTGGTAGAGGCTGAAAATCTGAAGATCCTGGAATCCCTCAAGTCCGAATACGAATCCGAACTCTGGGCTGCGGGGAACTATTATTTTATCTTGTTCGGCTATACCATCCTGGTGGCACTGGTGCTGATGATGTTGCTCTTGTTTCTTAAACGATACCGGCCGGAGGTCTACCGGAACAATGTGCGGGTCACCTTTATCTTTTTCAACATACTCTTGATGGTCTTCGTTACCACCCTGGTGGTTAAGTATAATGAAGCCCTGGTTTTTGTAGTACCGCTCTGTATTTTACCCCTTATCCTAAAAACCTTCTTTGACGCCCGCCTGGGGCTCTTTGTACATGTACTCACCGTGCTGATCCTGGGGTTTGTGGTTCCCAACAGTTTCGAATATATCTTTTTACAGATCATCGCAGGGATTGTGACCATTCTCACCGTCTCCGAATTGTACAAAAGGGCCAACCTTTTTATCTCGGTGGGGCAGATCACCCTTATCTATATTGTGGGGTATTTTGCCTTTCATATCATACACGAGGGGAATCTGGAAAATGTGATCTGGGTCAATTTTGGCTTTTTCCTGCTCAATGGTATGATTACCCTGTTCGCCCAACCCCTTATTTATATTTATGAAAAGATGTTCGGGATGGTTTCGGATGTTTCCCTGCTGGAACTTTCCGATACAAACTCCCGCTTGCTAAAGGAAATGTCAAACAAGGCCCCGGGTACTTTTAACCATTCCCTGCAGGTAGCCAACCTTGCCGAGGCAGCGGCCAATGAAATTGGGGCGAATGCCATGCTAGTGAGGGTAGGGGCCCTTTACCACGATATCGGGAAGATGAGCAACCCGACCTATTTTACAGAAAACCAAACTACCAATGTAAACCCGCATGACGACCTGGACCCTTATTCCAGCGCCGAAATCATTGTAAAGCACGTTATTGAGGGGATTGAAATGGCCCGCAAGAATAACCTGCCCGATCGGGTAATCGATTTTATCCGTACCCACCACGGAACTACGCGGGTGTATTATTTCTATAAAAAAGCCAAGGAAGCAGACGGCGAGAATGTGGATGAAAAACACTTCCGTTACCCCGGGCCCATCCCATTTTCAAAGGAAACGGCCATACTGATGATGGCAGATTCTGTGGAGGCGGCTTCCAAAAGCCTGGTTAACCCCACCTTTAATATCATCAATGATTTTGTGGACAAGATCATTGGCGGGCAGATGCAGGGCGGGCAATTCCTTAACGCCAATATCACCTTTAAGGAAATTGAGACCGTGAAGAAAGTACTCAAGCAACGCCTCACAAATATTTACCATCTCAGGGTGGAATATCCGGAATAAACTACCTAAGGTTTGGGGCTTCTTTTTTAAGGATTAAAAAAACTTATAAAAAGTTGCTTCCCTGATTCTGAAAAACTACATTTGCATCCGCAATTGCCCCACGGAAAAATGGGGATGTTCTTTGCAAGAAATTGGAGAGGTGCCGGAGTGGTAACGGAGCAGATTGCTAATCTGTCGACGGGTAACCGTCGCCTGGGTTCGAGTCCCAGTCTCTCCGCCATAGACCCTTATAAAGGGCTTCGGCGATTAATTCCCGCCGAGATATAAAATAATCCCATACTCCTTGGAATTTGGGATCTGGAATTTGGGATCTGGAATTTGGAAGTTCTTCTCTGCTACTGGCAGAGTCAAAGGTTTGAGCTTAGAGGTAATAACGCCAGCGCACCGCCTGGCTCCTCGCTAAAAGCGCTCCACTGGAGCCCTTTTGATCGCTCGGCCCGGGGTGTAGCGTAGCCCGGTTATCGCGCCTGCTTTGGGAGCAGGAGGCCGCAGGTTCGAATCCTGCCACCCCGACGAAAAAAACCCTGACGACAAAGTCGTCGGGGTTTTTTCATTCCTGGAGCCATCGAAGCTGGCTTCAGGATGGCGGAAGGAATGAAAAACCGACTTCTGCCGAAAGGCAGAAGTAAGGGTTTTTTTCAGTCTCCCCCCCACTCAGGATCACGCCGCAGGCGTAATCCTGTGAGTTCCATCCTGATAGTTATCCGGACCAAATACCAAATTCCAAATTTCTTTTAGAAAAAGGATAACTTGCCGAAAGGCAGAAGTAAGGGTTTTTTTCAGTCTCCCCCCCACTCAGGATCACGCCGCAGGCGTAATCCTGTGAGTTCCATCCTGATAGTTATCGGGACCAAATTCCAAGTTATTGTAGCTGTGCTACATCAATACCAACAGATATAAGCGCTGTGGAGGGTTTGTTCCAGTCACCAACAAAAAGGTCACGATTTAGAAGCGGTGTAATACTGGCCAGCGCACCGGCTGGCCCCTCACTAAAAGCGCTCCGCCGGAGCCCTTTTGGCCGTTCGGTCCGGATCATGCCGCAGGCGTAATCCTGATCCCGATAGTTATCCGGACTAAACAGTAAATCAATTCTGTTCAGTTCTATCCCTAATAAAAAATGCACCTGAAAAGGTGCACCCTGTATAATTTAAAATATTGAACTAAATGATTATTTCGATCAGTAGTGCAGATTGTTTCCTTTGCCGTTACTCACGGGAATCGTTTTGACTCTCCGGCCTTGCAGCGACAAATTCTATAAGGTCTTTAGGGGATTTAAAATACATGCTTTTGTCTCCTTCAATTATAATGGTACCCATAATGATCTGTGGCGACTTAGCCAGTACATCCAGCCAGTCTTGCAGGGATAGGTCTACCTTTTTTCCGTTCTTGTCTTGAAGGAGTTCATGATTGTGGTCTACAATCTTACTGGGGTGTAGATCCAGGTCATCCAAAATTTCTGCCCACTGCCGTTGCGTAAGAGAATCTTTTGTAAGGTCCACAAACAAAACGCGTTTTTGTATGGAAGATAGGTAGGTTTTGGCCTCCCGGTCATTCGGATCCTTGGAATTCATATAAACCTTCAATAGCCTTTTGTCACTCGATATTCCGTTCATGATTTAAATTTTTTTAATTAGGATCAATTTATTCAGCTTCCATTGCTGCGGGTCTCAATTGACCTTTTAATATTTAGATGCTACTACGGTTGTTTCAGACGAAATCTTGAGGTTGGGACGCATCACACGGTCAATCGTAAAAACAATTCCATTGGAGCCTCTGATGCTGCTTTCGCCAATATAGGAAATACCGGTTTTTTCATCTAAAATCTTCAGTTTTCCGTTTTCCAGGCTGATAGCCAGGAAACCACCATTCAGAGTTTGCAGCTGAAGGGGATCTCCTTCTATACTCAGAAAGCTATAGAGGTTATCGGCATCCAGTTCAGACTGGACAAAGTGATATTTGAGGATTTCAGTCAGCCTGGGCAGGTTTTCGGGCCTGCTGAGCTCATTGATCATTTCAAGACCGGGTCCAAAGGCTTCATCTGTCGGGACAAAGACCATAACATTATTCATTTCCCTTATCTCGTCAAAATAGGAGGCAGCGTTTACCAGCTTTAGGAAACTGTTGTATTCAGGGCTTTGGTCCAGGATTTCCATTACCGTCCGGTCAAAATCCACATCGGTGAAATAAGACTGGTTGGCCGGGATTTCTCCGGTTGGGGTTTTCCGGTCTTTGCAGCCAATAATAATCGGCAACAGCAAAAAGCAATACAGTATCTTTTTCATTTCGTTTTCTGAATTTTTTTAATCAAAACTTCCTCTCTGAAAGTTTTAGAGTATACAATCGGCTCTTTAGGTTTATTCTTCTGTTATTAAATGTGCCTCGCTTAGCCCCATGGCAAATAAGTCCGCAGTTACAGCCTCCGCCATGGCAGGCGGGCCGCAGAGGTATACGAAGTCTGAAGTATTCAGCTCATATTTTTCGAGAAGTTCGCGGTTGATGTGTCCTTTTTCTGCTGAGGCGGTATCCTCCTCGGAAAGTATGTTGACATAGTCATCCCCCAGCCAGCTTTTTAAATTTTCTTGAAGGATAATATCCTCTGAGGTCTTGTTGGCAAATAACAGGCGGTTCCCGTCTATTTCACCTTTGCGGTTCAGGTCTTTCAGGATGGCTATAAAAGGCGTTATCCCCGCTCCGCCTGCAATAAATGTTCCGGGGCCTTTGTAATTGATGGCTCCCCAGGCGTTTTCAATAAGCAAAGAATCACCCACCTTCACTGTGGTGAGTTCATCTGTTAATCCGTCATGGGTGGGATATATCTTTATAGTAAACTCCAATTCGGCATCTTCCGGCAGGCTGGTAAAGGTAAACGGCCTTTTCTCTTCTCTCAGGCCTTCCCTGTCTATGGCCATCATAGTGGCCTGTCCGGGTGTAAAGGAATATGCCTTAGGTTTATCAGTGGTGAATTGAAGCACATCATGTGTTATGGAAACGATCTTCCTGATCGTGATACGGTGTTCTGATTTCATATAATTATTTCTTTTTTCAATTATGAGGGGATCGATGATAGATAGTTCGATCCGTGTTATTTTCTTTCTCTATTTAGGATACTAAAAAGCAGGCAGGGCACGAAAGATTTGAAGGCATTTATAAAATGTTTAACGTTCTAGGATAAAAATTAAACAAAAAGTGTAACTTTAATGGAAAATCATATAAGATGAAAAAGAGAAAAGACTTTCGCAGCCAGTTACCACTGGCCGACATGCACGCAGACGGTGTACGCTTTGATCCAAAAATTTTACAGGCCTTAAAAAAACAACAGGCCGGTCAGCAGCAAGGGAATCAACAGGCCTCCCTGTAAATCCTAAATTACCTGATTACGGCTTGAACACCAGCCGGGTGCTGCCTATGGCCCCGGTTTCAGTGACCGTGCTGACCTTTATCTCCAACTGTTCCAGGGCTACGGGAGAATCGATTTCTACGATGGCCTCTCCGTTGGCGTCCGTTTGCAGATCCGGATTCCAGAAAAGGGTGGCCGGTCGCCCCTCGTATCTTCGGGGTTTTTTCGATAACTGTTCCGCATAGGATTCAAAACCTTCAGATTGATGGTAGCCTTGAAATAACAGTCCTCCCTCTTTTCGGTTCGTATAGTCAAATTCGGACCCGTTGCGGGTATAGAGTAAAATCACACCCTCTCCGGCCCGGCTGCCGTAAATGGCTCCTTCCGCAGGTCGTAACACTTCAATGCGGTCAATATTCAACATAGTGATCCCCCAGGTGGGGTCCAGGCCGGGGGAGTTCCCAACAATGAATCCATCTATAACCCATAGCGGGCCGGGAGCATCCAGTGCGCTGGACAGAAATGGAGTGTCCCCCCTTCCACCCGGGCTATTGGTAGCACTGGCCAGGGAGCCCGTAAAGGCAAGACTATTTTCGGACATGCTCACCCCGGGAATTTGATTGAATAGCTGCCAGACAAATTTAGGTTTTTCGTTATCTTGTATGGCATAGCGTTTCCCGGTTGCTTCCAATCCGTAGGTGGGTTCTATCGGGCGCTTTCTCTCTGTTTTTTTATCGCTGACCTCCACAGGCTCCAGTTCTATAAGATTATCTGCTTTAAAAGGCTCCCAGGGAGAGGGCCTTGTTGCTATTCCAGGTCTGGGATTGGTATCAACTATTGCAGCGGATTCTTTTTGAGTACCTCCAGAAGTCTTTTCCGTAGCAGATTTTTGCTGAATAGGCTTCAATTTTACCAATCTTGACTCTGTAGATTCTCCCTCTGTCCGGAAAACGAGTTCTGTATCGCCTACTATGTCCAGCCCTTCGAGGCGTAAAAGACCTGTTGCATCTGTTTGTACTTCTTTGAGGGTTAGCTCCTCGCTCTGTGTACTTAGCACTTGTATTTTGGTATTTTTCAGGAGATTGTTGTTCAGGTCATAGGCATATCCAAAAAGGTCCAGGCCTTTTTGAAAAGGATATTTGATTTGTTGCTTCGGGACAATATTCTGCACATCTGTGCCGCCCGAAATCAAAACTTGTATATCCCTTTCAAAGCGTTTCTTTCGCTCCGGGGACCACCCGGCCTGTTGCAGGAAATCATTATCCCAGCCCGAAATTGTTAATATACCCGTTAAACTAACTGCACTCAGGGAAAAGCTGGTCTGCATGGGCTTCCCCTGCGCATCGCTTACCATCACTTTAAAACGCCTGCTGTCCTCCCCTCCGGCAAATTCCAGGGGTTGGATGCGGATGTTAAGCTGTTCTTTCCTTTCAATAAGCACGGGCCGGCTGGCCATAATATTTCCCAAGGCATCCTCAAGGGCAATTTTCATGGTGCCACTCGGGAAGGCTTCCTTGGCGATTTCGAATTGACAGGAATTATCTTCCAGCAGTACTTCCTGTCTAAAATAGGCGATTCCATTCAGGTAGCCGGTAACCCACAGGGGGCTGCCAGACCGGGTCTGGTTTGCCTGGATCCGAATTCGTAACCACTCTGCATCCAGGTTATTGGCCTGCACCAAATAACCATTCGGTTGTATTACAGGCAACTCGTATGTAGCACCATCACGGGTTTTGAGTTGATATTGCCTGCCTGAAGAAGGTGTAAACAGCACAGATGCAACCCCATTTCCAAAGCTGGTAATCGGATACGCTTCTCCGTTTGTGGATACGATCGTCCCTTCTAATTCCAGCGGTTTCCCTTCCCTGTTAAGGCTTTTCAGGTAAAGCCGGTTCTGCAAGCCGTTTACAAGATACCCGCTTTCGGGGAAGAAGTTCACCTGCCTGTATGCAATTTCCGGTTCTGCGCCTGTATTATCTTCTATTTCACCTACCGTGAGATCGGTGGAAAAGTAGGATTCCGGCCCGTAATTCTGCATCCAGCGGGTATAGGCCTGAAGGGTGTAGGTGCCTTCCTTCAATTTTTTGGAAACCTCAAAGGTCCCGGAAGTCATGCCGTCCTCTATTTTGTGGTACTGGGTAGACACTATTTGATTATCTGAATCCAGCAACTCCATCTTAAGCACCTTGCTTAAAGTAGCCCGTACACGGTTTGGGCCGGTAAGGGTATATGCCTTAAAGAATAACGGGTCTCCCGGGTTACAGACGGATTTGTCCAGGTGGAGCAATATTTGTTCCTGCCAGGTAATCAGCGAATCGCGGTCGGTTTGTTGCTCCGAATCCTCCAAATTATTTTCAAACAGCTGTTTCCAACCCGAAGTTTTGGGCTCGGCCTGTTGGGCCATAAGTCCGGAAATACTTATGGAGAAACCGAGAAAGACTATAATAACTACCAGTATGTTTATTTTCATAGTAAATCCATAAGTATATAATAGTAATACTTTCAATTTTATTAAAGATACTATCAAAAGAATTAAGCCTAGGCGAACTTGTCTTAACTTTAACATCCCGCATCCTTCGCAGTACGTAATTTACAAAGCTGAACTTTCCGGGTGATCATTATACCATATGAAAACGAATTATACCGCACATGTTTAATAAACTATTTAAAATATTTGGATGGACCGCACTTACAATCCTCTTGCTTTCGCTGGCTACCTATCTTATTTTTAATGAACAGCTTCCCGAAGGCGAACCATCCCAAAAAGCAGATACCCTAGCCAGGCGAATGCTTAAAGCCGTGAACCATGAAGCTTACAGGAATACCCGCTTTTTGGAATGGACTTTTTCTGGTGTACACCACTACCGCTGGGATAAGACAAAGGGAACGGTTGCCGTAGAATGGGGAGAAAACAAAGTGTTGCTGCATTTAAACCAACCCGGCGCAAGTGAAGTTTATATTGCAGGAGAACTAAAGGAAGGGTCAGAACGGACTGAATTGGTAGAGAAGGCAACAGATTATTTCAACAATGATTCCTTCTGGCTGGTAGCCCCCCACAAGGTATTTGACCCGGGCACTGAAAGGCGGCTGGTCCGGTTGGAAAACGGAGAGGAGGGCTTGATGGTTACCTACACCTCAGGCGGCAGCACTCCCGGGGACTCCTACCTATGGCTGCTGGATGAAAATGGCCTTCCCCGGGCCTTTAAAATGTGGGTGGGTATCCTTCCGATCGGAGGAATTGAAGCGAGCTGGGATGATTGGCTGACCACAGAATCGGGCACGCTTTTACCCAGGAGCCACAAGGTCTGGTTCGTGGAGATTGAAATGGGGAATGTACGAGGGTGGAATTCCCGCTAAGCCTGAATTCCGACAGATCACCCTTTGGTTTGCAGACTTGACCGTCAAAGGGATATATAAATAAAGAGACCGGATCAGTGAGGCGACCCGGTCTCTTCCTGAAGGGTCTGAACTTGTTAAATTTCGATTTGTAACAGCCTTTAGTAGTAAACCAAGGCTTTATAAACAGAAATTCCCCAATCTCAAACCGTCCTGAAAACAATATCCCCTGCGAAACATTGCTTTCTGATGCCGTAACAGGACAGTACCTGATTACAGCGTTTCAAAAATACTATACTGTTTGCCCTCCTAAAATGACCTGCGTCAGTTTGGGAGGATCCTTTCTTCCTGATCAATGTCATATAAATTTCCCCTGCTTCAAACTACCTTAGAGCGGAACTAATACGAGTACTTATGAAAGGCAAGGCAGAATTATCGGATGATTTGATCCTGGAGTTAACTGAAGATCAGCTAATTGATGTGCTGGAAAATAATTGCATCGGATCCCTGGCATTTATAGCCCACAGTATGCCCTACGTGCTCCCGGTTACCTACTTCTATTGCCGGGAGGAGAACTGCATCGTAAGTTACTCAATGGAAGGCCATAAAATCGCTGCGCTGAGGGAAAATCCTCAGGTCGCCCTCGGGGTTTATGAACTGGATTCGGTAAATGAATGGCGCTCTGTACTGGTACACGGCACTTATGAAGAGTTACATCAGATAGATGCAAAACAGTATCTGCACAGGTTTGCTGAGGGGGTCCGGAATATTCTAAAAGACGCCGATGCCTCCGAACCCAGGTTTATAAAGGATTTTTCCAGCCGTGCCAACAGCGAAGGACTGCCCGTGGTATACCGTATCAAAATTAGTGAATGGTCCGGAAAATGCAGAAGGAATGAATGAGTTTGGCTTGTACTGACATATCCAATGGTATCCCTAATTTGCAGGGCTTCGCGTTTTTTTTTCCTAATTTCAACTTTTACTTCCAGCGCAAGCTTTAGATGCAGCAGATTTTCTAATTTATAATATATAAATCATGCCAAAAGAAGCAGACACAATACCCAATTCTGAGGTATTGGCTATCGATATCGGGGGTACTTTCGTTAAAATTGGACTGGTAAGTTCAAAGGGGGATATCCGGGAAGTGAAGGTGCTTAAATCGCAAGCAAATGATCCGTATTCAATATTTAAAAAACGCTTGTCTAATCATCTGCAGCTATACAGGGAAATAACAGACAAAAATCCGCCCCTTGCGATTGGGGTAGGGGCCCCTAATGCCAGCAGTCGTGAAGGTAGCATGATCAACCCCCCTAATTTTAAGTGGGGCTCCAGGGTGCCGCTGCTTGCCACTATCAGGTCGCTTTGGGATTTGCCCGTTTTTTTAACCAATGATGCCAACGCCGCAGCGCTGGGCGAAAGGAGGTTCGGGGCTGCCAGGGGGATGCGCAATTTTGTAATGTTGACCCTGGGTACCGGGCTGGGAAGTGGTATAATCAGCCATGGGCAGCTGCTCACTGGCCACAATGAAATGGCGGGCGAAATCGGCCACATTAATGTATATCCTAAAGGAAGGCAATGTAATTGCGGCCTTAAAGGTTGCCTGGAAACCTATGCTTCCGTGACCGGGATAAGGCGAACCGTTTTTGAGTTACTCGCCCGGGATAATGCGGATTCTGTCCTTAGATCATACGCCTTTGAGGAATTAGACGGAAAAATCATTTCAGAAGCAGCCTTGAATGGCGATGCCATTGCCCAGGAGGCCTTCACTTATACCGGCACGGTTTTGGGATTGAAAATGGCAGATACAGCCGCACATCTGGATCCGGAAGCTTTTATTATTTCCGGGGGGCTGAGCAAGGCAGGGAATCTTTTGCTGGACCCGGTGAGAAAAAGCCTGGAAGCCTCCCTCTTTCCCGTATACCGGGGTAAAATAAAGGTATTATTATCTTCCTACAGCAGCGCAGAAGCGGTCCTGGGGCCTGCTGCCCTGGCCTGGGATCATCTGGAACAAAATGGCTGACAGGCTTTAAAAGGGTTCTAGGGTCTGTTAGTTTTTGGCTCTCCCAGAAACCAGTAAGACTTACGCGGTTTACGAACCAGTCCGAATTTTTCCACAGCGCATTTTTCGAGATGTTGTTGCATCTCAGATACGGAGTCCGTAAGGAATAACAGGTCCAGATCGGATTTGGAAATGGTTCCACTGGCCGCCATCAAATGCAAATGCTCATATAATTCCCGGTGGTATTCCTTCCCAAAAAGGATCACTGGGAAATTCTGAATCATTTGAGTCTGGATAAGCGTCAGGGACTCAAAGAGTTCATCCAGGGTGCCCATTCCTCCGGGCATGACAACAAAGGCATAGGAATACTTCAGCAAGATGAATTTACGGATAAAGAAATAGGGGATGTTGATCCATTTATGTAAATACGGATTGGGGTTTTGCTCTTTTGGCAGGATGATGTTGCATCCGACAGAGAGGCCATTATTTTCAAAGGCTCCCCTGTTGGCAGCCTCCATAATTCCGGGACCGCCCCCGGTCATTACCGTAAAACCAATTTCTGTAAGGGCCTTGCCCACTTCCACCGCCTGTTGGTAATAGGGGTTATCCTCTTTAAAACGGGCAGAGCCGAACACCGTTACACAGGGTCCGATAAAGTGCAATTTTCGAAAAGCCCTGATAAAATGGTACTGCACCTTAAAGGTGAACCAAAGTTCATGCAAGCGGTTTCGGGGGCCCTCAAGGAAGGGTTGATCTTCTGCAAGGGCATATCTTACAGGTTTTTTCTTGCGGGATTCTGCCATTGATAACGCTTTTTCTGTAACAGAAAGATACAGCAATCCAGCTTATCTTATACTTCAAAAACCAGTCCTGCCTGGTATTGTTCCGTTCCCGTGGCTCTTGTTGTGGATTTACATTTAACGGAATACACCTCTGTTTCCAGGTTTTGGTACCACCTTCCGTAAATATGGGCAATAAGCGTTTCGGCCTCCAGTTCATCAAAAATAATATAACAGAAAACGGCCCTTTGGATATAGGTTTGTGCAAGTACCTCAGAGAGAAAATCCTCCATCAGTCCCTGGCTGTTTTCAGCCCTCAATTGAACCCTCAGGCAGCAATCCGAATGCCTTTTTTGCTCGCATAAGTCAGGGTGTAAAATCCCGTTCATGCTGTTCAGCGCCTTTGAAAACAACTCTTCCAGGCTGTAAGCCTGTACCCAGCGATTTAATTTGGAACCATGTTTAAAAATAACGGGCATGTTCATTGTTTTATTCTGATATGATTGAATTCTCAACCTAAAGACGAAGTTCTTTATTTTTTAAATCCCCCGAACTGATTTGGATCATTAGAGGCAAATAAGGTTTCCTTCTTGTATGAACCGTTGAATTCCCTATTTTTATCTACCAGCAGATCGCTCCCATGGAAGTAGGACATAAAAAAGCCAGGGCTTACTGGAAGGCAAACCTGAAGATTGTCGGAATCCTTCTGGCGATATGGTTTCTGTGCTCCTATGGCGCCGGGATTCTTTTTAAGGATTGGCTCAATCAATTTACCCTGGGCGGCTTTAAGCTGGGGTTCTGGTTTGCCCAGCAAGGTGCTATTTACATTTTTGTGCTCCTCATTTTTGTTTACATCCTTTTGATGAACCGTTTGGATACCCGCTATGGGTTTAATCCCCCGGAATCTGAATCACATACCCCCGGCTCGTGAGCGTACAAACCTGGACCTATATTTTGGTTGGGATAACCTTCCTGCTCTACATTGGGATCGCCATTTGGTCCAGGGCAGCTTCCACAAAAGATTTTTATGTTGCTGGAGGCGGTGTTTCGCCTTTTGCTAACGGGATGGCCACCGCGGCCGACTGGATGTCTGCAGCTTCATTTATTTCAATGGCCGGGATCATTGCTTTTGCGGGCTATGACGGCTCGGTTTACCTGATGGGCTGGACGGGGGGCTATGTACTGCTGGCCTTGCTTTTAGCACCCTACCTGCGCAAATTTGGAAAATTTACAGTTCCCGATTTTATCGGAGGGCGATACTACTCCAAAACGGCTCGGATTGTGGCAGTGATCTGCGCACTAATGGTATCGTTTACCTATGTAGCCGGGCAGATGCGTGGCGTAGGCGTGGTTTTCTCCCGCTTCCTGGAGGTAGATATTACTCTGGGTGTGATCATCGGGATGGTAATCGTACTTTTTTACGCGGTCCTGGGCGGGATGAAGGGCATCACCTATACACAGGTAGCCCAATACTGTGTCCTGATATTTGCCTTTATGGTGCCTGCCATTTTTATTTCCATACAGATGACCGGACACTTTATCCCGCAACTCGGGATGGGGGGGACCCTCAATGACGGGTCCGGAACTTTTTTATTGGAGAAACTGGACGGGCTTTCAGAAGAACTGGGCTTTTCTGCCTATACCGATGGAAGCAAAGCTATGACGGATGTTTTTGCCATTACCCTGGCCCTGATGGCCGGGACCGCAGGCCTCCCGCATGTAATTATCCGTTTTTTCACGGTCAAACGCGTCCGGGATGCCCGCAAATCTGCCGGCCTGGCCCTGCTCTTTATCGCAATACTCTATACTACCGCCCCGGCTGTGGCAGTTTTTGCAAAAACAAACCTGATCCGCACCGTCAGCGAACAGCCCTACGACCAGATGCCAGAGTGGTTTAAGAATTGGGAAAATACAGGCCTCCTCCAGTATGAGGATAAGAATGGGGATGGGAAAATACAGTACCTGGCAGACCGCAACCGCAATGAATTATATGTTGACCGGGATATAATGGTGCTGGCCAACCCCGAGATCGCGCGCCTGCCCGCCTGGGTAGTTGCCCTGGTCGCGGCCGGGGGCCTGGCGGCGGCACTTTCAACGGCAGCTGGGCTGTTGCTGGTGATTTCCTCATCCATCTCGCACGACCTGATTAAAAGCGTTTTCCGACCGGATATCACAGAAAAACAGGAATTATGGGTTGCCCGCCTGGCGGCTACTTTTGCCGTAGTGGTTGCAGGTTATTTTGGGATCAATCCGCCGGGCTTTGTAGCCGCGGTGGTGGCCCTGGCCTTCGGGTTGGCCGCTGCCTCTTTCTTTCCGGCCATATTGCTGGGGATTTTCTATAAAAAAATGAGCAGTAAAGGGGCCATTGCCGGGATGGTTTCGGGGGTGAGCCTGATGAGCTACTATATCCTGAAATTTAAATTCGGGGTTTTTGACGGCGGACAGGAGTTTGCAGGGGCTTTGGAGAGCCAATGGTGGTTTGGTATTTCGCCGGAAGGTTTTGGTTCGGTAGCCATGCTATTTAATTTTGCCGTTGCATTGATTGTAAATGCCTTTAGCAGCCCACCACCGGAGGAGATACAGCAGATGGTGGAGGAAATCCGTATCCCGGATCACGACTTTGACAATCCATCTCCGCCACTGGCGGAATGACAATTTTAGCAATCTTTTGTTACCTTTAATAGCCTGCATTCGGGGCAGTCAGCCCTGACAAGAATATTTAAACTACTGAAATGAGTAATTACCATATCAAACATCTGGAGGAATATTTCCAGGTGTATCGCAAATCGGTACGGGATCCCGAAAGCTTCTGGGAGGAAATTGCCGAAGAGCATTTTATCTGGCGTAAAAAGTGGGACAGGGTGCTGCGCTGGGATTTCAGCAAACCGGAAGTGGCCTGGTTTGAAGGCGCCCGGCTGAATATCACGGAAAACTGCCTGGACCGCCACCTAACCACCCGGGGCGATAAAACCGCTATCCTTTTTGAGCCAAACGACCCCGCTGAAAAATCCCGGCATATTTCTTACCTCGAATTACACGAGCAGGTTTGTCGCATGGCCAATGTCCTTAAGGATCAGGGGGTTGGGAAGGGAGACCGGGTTTGTATTTATCTTCCCATGATCCCGGAACTCGCTATCTCCGTACTTGCCTGTGCCCGTATCGGGGCCATTCATTCAGTGGTTTTTGCAGGGTTCTCCGCTGCAGCGCTGTCAACAAGGATCAATGATGCCGAATGTAAAATGGTCATTACCTCAGACGGTTCCTTCAGGGGAAATAAAGTCCTGGACTTAAAGAGCATTGTAGATGCGGCCCTGGAAGATTCACCCTGTGTAGAAAGGGTCCTGGTGGTCAAACGAACCGGGGCTGATATAGAGATGCAACCCAAGCGGGACTTATGGCTGCAGCCCCTGGTGGATAAGGCAGCCACCAGTTGTGATGCTGAAATAATGGATGCAGAGGACCCGTTGTTTATCCTCTATACGTCAGGGTCTACCGGGAAACCCAAGGGGATGGTGCACAGCTCCGGAGGGTATATGGTGTATACGGCCTATACGTTTAAGAACATCTTTCAGTACCGGGAAAACGACATTTACTGGTGTACCGCAGACATTGGCTGGATTACCGGCCACTCCTACATTGTTTATGGGCCCCTTGCCAACGGGGCGACCACCCTGATGTTTGAAGGGGTGCCATCCTATCCGGATTTCGGCCGCTTCTGGGAGGTGGTACAAAAGCATAAGGTCAATCAATTTTATACGGCTCCCACTGCCATCCGGGCCCTGGCCAAAGAGAGCCTGGATTATGTGGAAAAGTTCGATCTCTCTTCCTTAAAAGTGCTGGGTACCGTTGGGGAACCCATAAATGAAGAGGCCTGGCACTGGTATAACAATAATATCGGGAAAAAGAAAAGCCCGATTGTGGATACCTGGTGGCAAACGGAAACAGGCGGGATCATGATCAGCCCTATCCCCTTCGTGACCCCGACCACCCCCACTTACGCCACACTTCCTTTTATCGGGATACAACCGGCCCTGATGGATGAAGAGGGTCAGGAAATTGCAGGAAATCAGGTTTCCGGACGGCTTTGCATTAAATTTCCCTGGCCATCCATGGCCCGGACCATTTGGGGAAACCACCAGCGCTACAAGGACACCTACTTTTCTGCCTTTGCAAATAAATACTTTACAGGAGATGGGGCTTTGCGGGATGCCGTTGGCTATTATCGGATCACGGGCAGGGTAGACGATGTGATCATTGTTTCCGGACACAACCTGGGTACTGCTCCCATTGAAGACTCCATCAATGAGCACCCGGCGGTGGCCGAATCTGCTATAGTTGGTTTCCCTCACGAGATCAAGGGTAATGCCCTTTATGGCTTCGTAATCCTGAAAGAAACCGGAGAGGGCCGGGATAGGAATAACCTGCGCAAGGAAATCAACCAGCAGATCACCGAACAGATAGGGCCCATTGCCAAACTCGATAAAATACAGTTTGTTCCTGGCCTGCCCAAAACCCGATCGGGTAAAATCATGCGCCGCATCCTTCGGAAAATTGCCTCCGGGGATGCGAAAGACCTGGGCGATATCAGCACACTGCTGAATCCGGAAGTAGTGGAGGAGATAAAGAAAGAAGTTTTGTAGCCTTTCTGATATTTTCGCTAATGGCGGTGATCCCTGGGTGCTGTAACATGAAAAAGAATTCATATCACCCGGGAAAACTTGGATTTTGGGATTTGGTCCCGATACCTATCGGGATGGAATTTGGGATTTCTCCAGGATTACCTGACGGTGATCCTTTACGTTCCCGCCTGAAAATACCAACCCTGCACTGCCAAAGGCAGTGCGGCTTTTTGTTTTCCCTCGCAGGGACAATTTGGTACTTGGAATTTGGTCCCGATAACTATCGGGATGTAATTTTTCCAGGATTACCTGGCGGTGATCCTTTGCGTTCCCGCCTGAAAATACCAACCCTGCACTGCCAAAGGCAGTGCGGCTTTTTGTTTTCCCTCGCAGGGACAATTTGGTACTTGGAATTTGGTCCCGATAACTATCGGGATGTAATTTTTCCAGGATTACCTGACGGTGATCCTTTGCGTTCCCGCCTGAAAATACCAACCCTGCACTGCCAAAGGCAGTGCGGTTTTGTTTTCCCTCCATACTTACAAATGCAAGCATTTGACGTATTTCAGAAAAACAAAACCCCGCAACAAAATTGCGGGGTTGGCGCTTTAAGTGATCGCGCCAGGATTCGAACCTGGGACCGTCTGCTTAGAAGGCAGATGCTCTATCCAGCTGAGCTACGCGACCGTAATTAAAATCATTGACAATTTAGAATAATTAAAATTGCCAAATTTTCGGCAAAACTAAGAAAACTTAATTCAATTTATGGTATTCTGATTGAATTAATAGATGCCTTTCTTGGGTTACTGCTGTGACAGACACATTTGGTGCTAAGCAGCTCATTTGAAATCACATATTGCCATAGCTGTGAATCAATGTTAATTTTCAAAAAAAATAAGGTGCACTCCGCTTATATATGTCAAAAAACTCATAAATTAATAGGAATTTTGAAATCATGGCAACATTTACACTTAACATCAATGGAGAACGTCGGGAGGTAGACGTGGATCCAAACACCCCAATCCTTTGGGTATTGAGAGACCAGTTAAACCTGGTTGGAACAAAATACGGCTGCGGTATTGCCCAGTGCGGGACCTGTACCGTTCACCTGGATGGTACGGCCGTGAGGGCCTGTATGCTTACGGTATCGGCAGTTGGGAACCAGGAAATCACAACTATCGAAGGCCTGTCTGAAAACGGGGAACACCCGGTACAAAAGGCCTGGCTGGAAGTGGATGTTCCGCAATGCGGTTACTGCCAGGCAGGGCAGATTATGACTGCAGCTGCATTCCTTGAAAAAAACCCGAATCCAACGGATGAGGAAATAGAAATGGCAATGAACGGCAATATTTGTCGCTGCGGAACCTACGTACGAATAAGAAAAGCGGTGAAGACTGCAGCGAACTCATAAAATAGTATACCATGGCACTTGTAAAAACAAAAATAGGAAGACGGGCATTTATCCGGAATACCGGCCTGGCCGGAGGCGGACTCGTTTTAGGTTTCAACTGGCTGGCATCCTGTAAAATGACTCCGGAGGAGTTAGCCACCTTGCCCGAAGAATGGTATGATCTTAACGGCTTTCTAAAGGTTGGTGATAACGGCATGGTGACCATCATGTCTCCTAACCCTGAAATCGGACAAAATGTGAAAACGGCCATGCCCATGATTGTGGCTGAAGAACTGGATGTTGCCTGGAAAGATGTAATAGTGGAGCAGGCTCCGTTAAATACAGATATTTTTACCCGTCAGCTGGCCGGTGGAAGCCAGAGTATCCGGCAGGGCTGGGATGGACTCCGGATGGCAGGAGCTGCCGGTCGTCAAATGCTCAAAGAGGCTGCCGCTGCCCAATGGCAAGTTCCGGTAGATGAGATTACCACCACCGAAGGGATGTTACACCACAAGGCTAGTGGGAAATCTGCTGGTTATGGGGAAATGGCATCCGCTGCTGCAGCACTGGAAATTCCCGAAGAGGTTCAATTGAAGGAATCAAAAGATTATAAAATAATTGGAACAGACCGTAAAAATGTGGACGGCCCTAAAATTGTAACCGGGCAGCCACTTTTTGGACTGGATATTCAAAGGGAAGGCATGTTAATTGCTATGATCGTGCATCCGCCGGCCTTTGGGATGAAATTAAAAGAGGTACAGACCGAAGGGATCAAGTCCATGCCCGGAATTAAAGATGTTTTCCCAATTGTGGTTTATCCTGAAGATGCTCAAAAACAGTGGTCAGACGGGGGAGCCATCCCGGAACTGGCCGTAGTTGTCGGGAACAGTACCTGGGAATGTATGCAGGCCAAAAAGGCCCTGCAGGTAGCCTGGGAGCAGGCCTCCGAACCGGAAAGCAGTGCTTACCATCGCGAAGGCCTTGCCAACCTTCTTAGCAAGGCACCGGAGAAACCGGCCCGTAAAGACGGGGACGTGGAGAAAGCCTTCAGCAGGGCAGCCAAGGTCGTGGAAAGTGTCTACAGTGCGCCCTTCCTGGCACACAATACCATGGAACCCATGAACTTTTTTGCCCATGTAACTCCGGATAAAGCGGAATTGCTGGGCCCGATCCAAACCCCGGAATTTCTGGAAATGACTCTGGAATCTGTCCTGGGAATGCCCAAGGAAAAAATCGATATTATGATGACCCGGATGGGGGGTGGCTTTGGCCGTCGTCTTTATGGGACCTTTGCCGTAGAGGCTGCCGTAATATCCCAGAAAATGCAGGCACCCATCAAATTGGTTTATACCCGGGAAGACGACATGACACAGGGTACTTATCGTCCTTCCTATATGGTAAAGTACCGGGCCGCACTGGATGAAAATGACAATTTAATCGCCTGGCACGTAAGAGGAGCAGGAACCAATGACGACCTGGTTTTTGAAAACCGCTTTCCTGCAGGAGCAGTGGAAAACTATCTGGCTGAAAAAACCGGCCTGTCTTCCAATGTAACCACAGGGGCCTGGCGGGCACCCAGATCCAACTTTATTGCCGGGGCTGAGCAGGCCTTTATGGATGAGGTGGCCGAGGCTGCCGGTAAAGACCCCATTGAGTTCCGTCTGGAGCTTTTTGACCGGGCCATCAACAACCCGGTGGGGGATCCCGAAAAGAATGATTACGACCCTGAGCGCTATGCCGGTGTTCTGAAACTGGTCAGGGAAAAGGCCAACTGGAAGGGCAGCGATGGTGGTGGAAAGGCCAGGGGAGTGGCTGCCTATTATTGCCACAATTCCTATGTGGCTCAGGTTATGGACCTGACTATGCAGGGGAATACGCCTAAAATAGACAAAGTCTGGTGTGCGGTAGACTGCGGGATCGTTATTAACCCGCTGAGTGCCAAAAACCAGATCGAGGGAGGTATAGTAGATGGAATTGGCCATGCTACCTATAGTGCCCTAACCTTTGAAAACGGGAAACCCCAGCAAGATAATTTCGATACCTATCGCCTGATCCGGAACGTGGAGGCGCCCAAAGAAATAGAAACCTTTTTTGTGGATAACGGAATTGACCCTACCGGACTGGGAGAACCTTCCCTTCCGCCTATACAGGGAGCTCTTGCCAATGCCATGTACAAGGCAACCGGAAGGCGGTATTACCACCAGCCTTTTATCAATAACCGGCCACCACTGGTAGGATAGGATAATAGAGGCTTTAAAAAGTTAAAGGCTTACGTAACCCAGCGGAACGTAAGCCTTTTTTTTAATGGTCTTTTGCAAGTAGGTAAACCGTTTAATAATGTTCCGTCAAAAAGGCAAAAAATGCTTTCTTCAGATCGGCATAAATAGCCATTTCCTGCTCCATCCTTTTTCGTGTTTCCAAATGTGTCCTTACCAGGATTCTGTCCATACTTTCCTTTTTGTCATAAGATTGCCCGGTAATTCGGATTTCATGCTCTTCAATCGTTTCCTTCAGGTCTTCAATCCGTGCCTGGTGCAGGATAAATTCATTTTGAAAATGCTCCAGGGACCTTAAAATGTCGGGATCGTTGTAGCGTACCACCAACTCCTCCAGGCGGTGGTTGAAAATTTTAAGTTCATCCAGGTAAAAATTAAGGGTGGAATTCCAAAGCTTGTGCTCAAAATGCAGGTCTGTGTTATAAAGAAGTGCTTGCTCCATACTACTATTTTTAAATTTTTCGATTTGATTTCCGGCCGGACATTTGAGCCCGGATCATTAATAAATTTAAGATTGTAGTCTTTTCTGAACTATGATAAGCATCAGTCCGGCACCTATTTTTTTGCCTTTTTAGAAATAACTCGCAATTACTATTGATTTGTGCAGAGGCTTCTTTTCGGGATAGTTTTGATATCTTCACCGGGCATGGATAAAATGATCAAAAATAGCTGCTTCCTGCTGCTTTCTGTAATGATTTCTTCAGGCTGCGAAGCCCAATCCCGGCTGGTATTCGGGGAGCAGCAGACCACTGTTGACGAAACATTGAGGTATTATTTGTATTACCCTCCCGGTTATGATGCAAACGCAGACTCAAAATACCCCCTTATGTTGTTCCTTCACGGAGGGGGCGAGTCGGGGGCAGACCTGGCGGCCATAAAAAAAAACGGCCCCCCGCGTATGATGGCTGAAGGCAGGGATTTCCCTTTTATTGTGCTGGCGCCCCAAAACCCCCACGAAAAACAATGGTGGAATATCCGGGCCGTCATGCAGCTGCTGGAAACCGTGGTGTCGGTAAACCACGTAGACCGGGACCGTCTGTATCTGACCGGCCTCAGCCGGGGTGGAAGTGCCTGCTGGGACATTGCTGTGCAGTTTCCGGATACCTTTGCAGCCATGGCCGTGGTCTGCGGGATGACGCCGCTTCCCTATGCGTCCTGGATCGACAAAGACATGCCTATCTGGGTCTTTCACGGTACGGAGGATGCCGTGATTCCTTTTTCCGAATCGCAGCAGATGGTAGCCAAACTAAAGGAGATGGGTTACCCGGTAAAATTTACAGTTTACCAGGGGGAAGGTCATAGTGTCTGGGAACAGGCCTACCTAATGGATTTACTTTATGATTGGATGGGGCAGCAGACCAAAGCATCCCGTAGCGCTGCCCCGATACCGAATTAGTTTGTATTTTAGCCTGCTATGAAAAAGGCCCTATCAACACATTTCCCTGTATACCTGAAACCTCTTTGCCTCTTGCTGTTTCTTTGCTGTTTAAATTGGGCATGCAAAGGACCTGAAGCTGATTCCCGGCGCAATATGCTTGCCGGGGAAACCAGCCCCTATTTGTTACAACATGCCGAAAACCCTGTGCACTGGCAAGCCTGGAGCGATAATATTTGGGAGATGGCCAAAGCCGAGGATAAGCTTGTTTTAATCAGCATCGGTTATTCTTCCTGCCATTGGTGCCATGTGATGGAAGAGGAAACCTTTGAAAATGATTCGGTCGCACGCTTTATGAATGAAAACTTTATAAACGTAAAAGTAGACCGGGAAGAGCGGCCTGATGTGGACCACGTGTATATGACAGCCGTACAACTGATGACCGGCTCGGGCGGATGGCCTTTGAACGTTTTGGTTTTACCCAACGGAAAACCCCTTTACGGAGGTACGTATCATCCAACCGAAAGGTGGATGCAGGTCCTGACAGAAATCAACCGCCTCTACCGGGAAGATCCCCAAAAGGCAAATGAATATGCAGACCGTGTGGCCAAAGGGATCGCAGAAGTAAACCTGATCGAAGCACCGGCTGCCGAAGGAATCCCGGGGATGGAGACGATCTCAGGAGCTGTGGAGCTCTGGAAAAACGACTGGGACCTGCAATGGGGTGGGTTCAGGGGAGAGCAGAAGTTTATGTTGCCCTCAAACCTGGATTTCCTCTTGGATTACGCATACCTTACAAAAGATCAGCAGGCAGGGGAACATCTCAGGAAAACGCTGCGGCTGATGAGCAGAGGGGGTGTTTTTGATCAACTGGGCGGGGGCTTTTACCGCTACAGTACCGACTCTGAATGGAGAATTCCCCATTTTGAAAAAATGCTTTACGATAATGCCCAGCTTATTGGGGTGTATGCAAGGGCTTTTAAATTTTATCAGGATCCCGAATTCCGGGAAACAGCAGAACGCATATTTGGATTCCTCAGGCAGGAAATGAAAAACCCTGAGGGAGGCTATTATGCAGCCCTGGATGCGGATAGTGAGGGGGTTGAAGGAAAATACTATACCTGGTCTGGAGCGGACCTGAAGTCACTCCTGGGTGGGGAGTTTGACACCTTTGCGGACTATTACGGAATTGAAGGGACAGCCGGCCAGAACAAAGCGGATTGGGTACTGTATCGCAGCCAGTCAGACGAGGCGTACGCCCAAAAGCGGGGCATAACCCTTCCTGAATTAAGTGCATTGAAAAGCAACTGGCATAAAGTGCTTATGCAAGAGCGAAGCCAGCGGACACGCCCCGGGATGGATGATAAGATCATTACCTCCTGGAATGCATTGTTGGTCACTTCCCTGGTAACAGCCTACGAGGCCTTTGACAATGCTGACTACCTGAAAGAAGCAGCAGGTCTCTTTGCCAGAGTGATGGAACAGACCTATGATTCCGGAGACCTGCAGCACAGCTTTAAAAAAGGAGCTGCAACCCAGCCCGGCTTCCTTGAAGATTACACCTATATGGCCCAGGCGGCTTTCAGGCTCTATCAGGCAACGGCCGATGAGGCGTACCTGAATACCGCAGAAGAACTGATAGCAGAGGCCGAAGCGCGTTTCCGGAAAACGGATTCTCCGCTCTACCGGTTTAAAAAAGACGATGAACTCATCGCAGCCATTGTAAAAACCACAGACGGGGTACTGCCCTCGCCCAACACCGTAATGGCGGATTTATTTCTGAAGCTGGGCCATTTTAAGTATGACAAGGCCTACCTGCAGCAACACCAGGAAATGCTCCGCCTGCTCAGCGGTAGATTTTTACAGAGCCCTCAGAACTACGCCGCCTGGGGTAGCCTGTTGCTGTTACAGCAGAATAATTATTACGAAGTGGCCATTGTCGGGGATCAGGCAAGGGATCTCCAAGCGGAAATGAACCGGAATTTCCTGCCTAATGCCCTGGTGGTTGCCAGTAAGATGCCTTCGGAATTACCGCTATACGACCAGCGTTTTGTAGCCGGGGAAACCTATATTTATGTCTGCCAGAACCACAGTTGCAAACTCCCTGTGACCACAGTTGAAAGGGCGCTTTCCCAGCTGAACGAGAAGGACAGCCTTATTTTGTCCCTACCTCAGCCTTTCTGAATCCTATTAAAATTTTAAAATAAATGCTGGTCAAAACAGCAGAAGGCTTGTATCTTTAGTAGGAAAGAACAAACCAACATGCAAATTAAAGAACAGGGCACCGTGTACGACGCCATAATTGTCGGTTCCGGTGCAGGAGGGGGAATGGCTACCAAGGTGCTGGCAGATGCCGGCCTGAAAGTTGCGGTAGTGGAGGCCGGCCCCTTCTTTGATCCGAAAAACCCCGAACAGCAGACTCAAATGAAATGGCCCTATGAATCCCCGCGTCGGGGTGCCGGGACCACCCGGGCATTCGGGGAATGGGATGCCGCCTATGGCGGATGGGAAATAGAGGGTCAGCCCTACACCCACAAAGACGGCACTCGTTTTGACTGGTTCCGCTCACAGATGCTGGGGGGCCGTACCAATCACTGGGGCCGCATTTCCCTACGTTTTGGCCCCAGAGATTTTAAGCATAAGGATGTGGATGGCCTTGGGGATAACTGGCCCATATCCTATGAGGATGTAAAACCGTATTACGATAAAGTTGACAAATTGATAGGGGTATTCGGAACCCGGGAAAACCTGCCCAATGAGCCGGACGGCTTTTTCCTGCCGCCTCCCAAACCCCGCCTGCACGAACTGTATTATATCAAAGGTGCGCGCAAAGCAGGAATACCCGTAATCCCCTCCCGTATGTCTATGTTGACCAAGAAAATTAACAAGGAGCGGGGCGTTTGTTTCTATTGCGGGCAGTGCAGCCGTGCCTGCCAGGTATATGCCGATTTCTCTTCCGGCAGCTGCCTTATTTTTCCTGCCCAGAAAAGCAGGGGGCAGGTAGACCTTTTTGTAAATTCTATGGTACGGGAGGTTACTACCAATGCCGAGGGAAAGGCCACGGGAGTTTCCTACATCAATAAGGAAGACCGCAAAGAATACAGCCTAAAGGGGAAGGTAGTAATCCTGGCAGCCTCCGCCTGCAGTTCGGCCCGTATCCTCCTGAATTCAAAAAGCACCCAACACCCCAACGGACTTGGTAATAGCAGTGATATAGTCGGCAAATACCTGCACGACTCAACCGGGGCCAGCCGCGCCGGGTTTATCCCGGCACTGATGGACCGGAAGATATACAACGAGGACGGGGTAGGGGGCATGCACGTTTATTCCCCCTGGTGGCTGGACAATAAAAATCTGGATTTCCCCCGGGGTTACCATATAGAAGTGTGGGGCGGCATGGGGATGCCCAATTACGGCTTTGGTTTTAACCCCAATGATTTCAATAAATTCTTTGGTCTGAAAACCGGGGGCTACGGAGAGCAACTGCGCAGGGATGTGAAAAAATACTACGGTTCGGTAGTGGGCTTTGGGGGGCGTGGAGAATCCATTGCCCGCAAGGACAACTATTGTGAAATAGATCCGACCACTGTAGATGAATTCGGGATACCCGTCCTGCGTTTTCACTACAAATGGTCCGATTACGAGCGAAAGCAGGCCCGTCACATGCAGCAAACCTTTGAAGAGATTATTTATAACATGGGCGGTGAGCCCCTGGGGAGTACCCCGGCTGCCGAATGGGATTACGGCCTGGAAACCCCGGGAAGGATAATACATGAGGTGGGCACCACCCGAATGGGGGATGATCCGAAAACCTCGGTAACCAACCGTTTTCAGCAATTGCACGAGGTGGATAACGTATTTATTACCGATGCGGGGCCTTTTGTCTCACAGGCAGACAAGAACTGTACATGGACCATCCTTGCCCTTTCCTGGAGGGCATCGGAATACATTGTAGATCAACTCAAACAACAAAATATCTGATATGGACCGCAGAGCGAGTTTAAAATCAATTTTATTGGGAAGTGTGGCCGGGGGGCTGGCCCTTTACGGTTGTAAACCTTCAGGAGAAGGGGCTGATGACCTGCAGGCACTGGTGGATGAACGCTTTTTCGGACGAACCCCGGAGGAAAAGGAACTTATTGCGGAACTGCAGGCGGAAACCTTTTTCAATCCGCATGAAATGGAAACGATAGCAGTGCTTTCCAACCTGATCCTGCCGCCCAATGAAACTTCCGGAGGGGCTGTAGATGCAGGAGTGCCGGAATTTATTGAATTTATGGCCAAAGACATTCCCGAATTGCAAACCACCCTCAGGGGCGGCCTGATGTGGCTGGACCACCGCAGTAACACGGACTTTGGTACCGAATTTAAAATTACGGAACCCGAAAAGCAGAAAGCCCTGCTGGACGGCATTGCCTATTACGACACAGACCTACCCATGGGAGACCACCCGCTGGAGATCCAGTTTTTTAATCTGATGCGCAACCTCACGGTATGCGGGTATTATACCTCCAAGATCGGCATCGAAGACCTGGGGTATAAAGGCAATATGCCCAACGTATGGGATGGGGTCCCTCAGGACGTGCTGGATGCCCATGGCATGGCCTATGATCCCGAATGGGAATCCCGTTGTGTAGACCAGAGCAAACGGGGGATTATTGCTGAATGGGACGAGGAGGGAAATTTGCTGACCTGATTCGTCTGATGGGGAAGACCAACTTTTGGTTTATTGTTATCCTTGCAGCCCTCTGTATGTGCTCAATGGTTTCAAACGCACAAAAAATCGGGTTGCAACTCTACAGCCTGCGCAAGCAGTTCAAGTCCGATGTTGAACAAACGCTCCAATTTATCAAAAGCAACAACATTCAATATATAGAGGGTGGGGATACCTATGGGATGCCCCTCCCGGAATTCCTGGCATTGCTCAAAAGGTATGGTTTACAGGCTGTAAGTGTAGGGGCCTCCTTCGAGCATCTGGACCGTGAACCGGAAAAAGTGCTTGCCCTGGCCAGGGAATACGGAGCTGAATTTATAATGTGCGCCTGGATCCCGCACCGCCAGAATCAATTTGGCCTGGCTGATATTGAAAAAGCGGCCAGGGTCTTTAACAAGGCCGGGGCACTGTTCGAAAAAGCAGGGCTGGAACTGGTCTATCACCCGCATGGTTATGAATTCAAACCCTACAGCAGCGGAACGCTTTTTGACGAACTGCTCTCCAGGGCAGAGCACTTTCGTTTCGAGATGGACGTGTACTGGGTACAGCATGCCGGGCAGGATCCTTTGGAACTTCTCAATACCTATCCACAGATGTTTCCCCTGTTGCACCTCAAGGACATGCAAAGGGGATATAAAGGCGATTTCAGCGGGCAGGCAGACGTCAATACGAATGTAATTCTGGGGGAGGGGCAAATAGACATCGCAGCCATTGTCAAACGGGCAGGGGAGTTGGGTATTTCCTATATTTTCCTGGAAGATGAATCAGATTCCGTACTGGAGCAGCTCCCGAAGAGCCTGGCTTATCTCAAGCAGCTCAGCTCCGTAAAAGATTAACCCCCTGAAGACCAAAACTAGTGATTTGTTGCGGGCCGTATTGCAACCCCAACCATAGAATCAGCTGTGCCGTAATACAATATCCATTGATCCCTGAAATACACAAGGGCCTCTGTAAAGGTGGTACCGGCCTGGTACTGGCCGCTGAGTTCGTGTGGCAGGCTGGGGCAGATAAAGGGCTTCTCAAGACGTTTGATAAGTTTGGAAGGGTTATCCCGGTCAAAAAGGGCCTGACCACCGCAATAGGTGCCTTCCGGGGTTTCTGTTCCGGCCCCGGGACCGCTCAGGTTTTTCCCATTGTAGATCAGCAGGAAACCCTCCTCAGTGTAGAGTGCCGGAGGGCCGGGTTCCACCAGATGGCTGTCAAACTTGCCCGGGCTTGGCAAAAAACTTTTAGCGAGCTGTCCTTCAGAATCCCGCTCTGGTATCCAGTCCATTCCGTCGCCGGAACGGGCTACATTTACAAAAAGTTCCCCCCAGTACATGATGTACTCTCCGTTTATTTTTTTGGCGATCAGTCGTCCGTTTTTCAGTTCGGTCACTACGGCGCCTGATTTGCTCCAGGTATCGAGAAAGGCACCGTCATAAGCATTTTCAAACACAGGCCCCTGTTTGGTCCAGTGGTATAAATCCCGGGAAGTCGCACTGGAGAGCCTGGCGGTCTGCTGGTTCCAGCTGGTATACAGCATCAGGTAACTCCCGTCTTCAAGCTCTACCACCCTGGGGTCTTCCACCCCGCCAGGGTAATCCCACTCGGAAAAGGCATCATTGTCCGGAAATAAAACAGGCTGCGGATACTTTTCAAAATGAAGCCCGTCGGTACTATAGGCAAGGCCAATGCGCGAGGTGCGTTCCCCAAGCCTGGCGTCCGGGTTGTCCTCCGCGCGAAAGAACATAAAAACCGTGTCGTTCCGAACGATGGCAGCCGGGTTGAAAACATCGGCCTGCTGCCAGTTTACGCTGTCTTTTTTCACAGGGCAGTAAAAGCGAAAACTTGCATCCGCCTGCAATACCGGGTTAATTTCGGGTTTGGTGAAACCGGTGAGCCAGGGCTGCTGCGAGCTCAGGGCAAAGGGGATAAATAACAGGAAAAAACGTATATAATTCTTCAAGATTTCAGGGAAATATGGGTTTGCACCTAAAGGTAAGCAATTGGTTCATACGTATGCGCCCTGCGGGATATTCCTCAGGAAGGAATTCCTATCTTTAAGCCCATGATTCAGCGGAGAAAGCATAGGAGTTACCTTTATATAGTCATTCTTACTGTTTTACTGTTGTCGGGTAGTTTACAGTTGTTCAGTTGCAAAGGCGAACCTTCCCGGGAACAGCCTGCCCTTCAGGGCCTGCCAGCCGATACAATCCCTTCAGACACCACTGAGGTTGAGGTTAAGGCTCCAACCTTGCCGCCACTGGAAACGCTTCCGGACAGCCTGTTTATCCGTCTGGCGGATTACAGTAATGCCTTTTCGTATGATCTCCGCTATGCCACAGCCAATAATTTTTTAAAGGAGGCAGTATATGAATGTGCGGAATGCTATACCCGGGTCAGCACAGCGCGTGCACTTATAGCCGCGAATGCCGTTTTTCAGAGCCAGGGCTACCGCATCCGTTTTTTTGACTGTTACCGCCCCAATAGTGTGCAGTACGCCATGTGGGACATCTTCCCCAACCCACAATATGTCGCGAACCCCGTAAAAGGATCTATCCATAACAAGGGGGGAGCGGTAGACATCACCCTGGAAAGCCCGGACGGGGAAATGCTGGACATGGGTACAGATTTTGATTTTTTCGGGCCCCGGGCACATCACGATCACACAGCCTTACCGGCCCATGTGTTGGAAAACCGACGTCTTTTAAAAAGCGTAATGGAAGCCCACGGTTTCTGGTCCATACGGACGGAGTGGTGGCATTATAATCTGAAGGCTGCATCTGCCTATGCGGTGGCCGATTTTAAATGGGAATGCCCCTAATGACCACCGTACCCTCAGACTTTAGAAGTCTCAATAACCTGAAGGCTTTCATCTGCGCAGCGAACAAAAAAGAGGTACTGATCCCCTCCGGTCGAGATTTTATTTCGTTTTCTGACCCGTGCAACGGATTCCGGAAAATTCCGGCAACTGATGTTTGCCTTTGAAAAAGGTAGTTTCCCGGGCTTATAGGGTAAAACTTGTTTGACTTCGAAGCGTCTGCCCGGATACTCAACCAAGCTATCCGATGTGTACAGATGTGTATGGCGATGCAGTTTCTGAAGCCCGAAGCGAGTACCTGCCAGTTTAAAGGCCCCTGATTTGAGGATGGCTGCATTGGGTTCGTAGAGATATTGCAATGGTAGGCTGTAGCTGCTTTCCGCCGCCATTTCCTCTTCCGGATAAAAGGAAAAGGCCTGGTCCTGGGTTTGCAGGTTCACCGTAACCACTCTGCCAGGTCCTTCCCACTGGCCTTCCAAGAGAAAGAGCAGTTCCTTAACTTCATTCTTTACAGCAATTATATGAACCTCCCGAACCCCGCTCAGGGTTTGACGTGCGGCCTGCAGGTCCAGCATCGGAGAGGTTTTGATCATCATTCGCGGACTGAGCTGAAAAACCCGGGATAGGATTTCAGGTATATTGGGTTCACAGTCTTCCAGCAGGAAAACTTTGCGTTTGGCTGCATCCCGGCGCGAAGGGTCTGCGTAAACCCAATCCAGAAGCTGGTTTTTTTGGATCATTTCATCCAGGACCGAAAGACCGTCTTTATCGTATACCCGGATGTTTTCAACACCGAGGATTTTAAAATTATGCCGGGCTACTTCGGCCAGTTCTTGGTTGTGTTCGCAATATAAAACTGACTCCACCTGCCGGCTGAAAAAGAAGCTATCTACCCCGAAGCCGCCGGTCAGGTCCAGCAGTGATTTTCCACCTACCAGGCTTGCCTTATACCCGGCTGTAAGTTGGGAGGAGCTCTGTTCGAGATTCAGGCCGGGAGGATAGTAAATCTCCCTTTTTTCAAACCAGAGCGGTAGTTTTTTTTCGGCTTTTTGCAAGCCGGAGAGCTGCTGGGCCAGTTCCCGGGAATCAATGTCCGGAAAAGGGCTCCGTGAGAGGGAAACTGACAGGATGTCAGCCTTTAATTTTTTTCGTATAAAATCCTGTACACCAGTATTTAATATTTTTTTATTCAAAGTAAAACTATAAATTCTGGGTCAGATTTTTTACAATTTTATTTTCGGCCAGAAATTCCTTTAAAATAACCTTTATAGCGGTATATCCGGGCACTGCAACAATCATTCCGACTACCCCGAACAAGAGACCTGCGATTATTATTATTAAAAATATTTCAAGTGGATGGGAGCGCACGCTGCTGGAAAAAATAAAGGGCTGGGAAAAGAAATTATCCACGAGTTGGCCGATTACAATACCGAGAAAAACCCAGCCGACATCCGGCAGGATTACTGAACTGAAATCGGCACCCAGGTTACTGGTCATGGTCAGCAATATCATAAGCACGCCTCCGATAATAGGCCCGATATAAGGAATAACATTAAAGAGGGCGCAAAGGAAGGCAATAACCACTGCGTCTTCTATACCCACCAGCAGTAAAACAATGGTGTAAATCACAAAAAGCACACTGATCTGTAACAAGAGCCCCACAAAATAGCGGGAGAGCAGGTTATTTATTTTTTCAAAGGAGTGGATTAGATTTTGTTCTTTCTGATCGGGAACCAGCGTAAGAAGGCTGTTCTTTAACAGGTTGCTGTCCTTTAAAAAGAAAAAGGAAATAAACAAGATGGAAAAAAGGCCGATACTGGCATTGCTCAGTATGTCCATAAAGGAATTCAGGATGTTTGGAATAAAGCCCATATCCAAACCCTGCAGTATTTCGGCATCGAACTGGGTTTGCTCTATAACATCAGACACCTGTTCGGGGGAGGCACCAAAATAGGTGGTAATTTGCTTGTAGAGGGAGACCAGGTTGGCGCGGAGCCCCTCAATATTTAAGAGGGATAGGTTTTTCCCCTGTTCGGAAATCAGCGGGACAAATAGCGAAATTATTCCAGCCAGTATACCAACCATCAGCAGCATTACACAGATAACTGCCAGGGTATTCGCGAATTTTAAACGCTTCCTGAGAAAATGGGTTACAGGCCTGCCGATCAGCGCAATGACCGCTGCAATCACGACATAGGCGATTACCGAGCGGATCATATATAAAAAATATAGGATGAGCACGATCCCTGTAAGGATCCCTACCGCCCTTAAGATACCACTGGCGATGATTCTTGAATTCATAGAAACTTAATTTTTAAAGGCGTAGTGAATGATATTGGCTCCCATTTGAAGGGCTTTCCTTCGTACCGCTTCGGGATCATTATGGACCTCAGCGTCTTCCCATCCGTCCCCCAGATCAGTCTCCAGGGTAAAAAGCAGCACCAGTCGCCCTTCGTGAAAATAACCCAGGGCCCTCGGCCTTTTGCCGTCGTGTTCGTGTATTTTGGGAAGTCCTTCTGCAAATCGGTAGGGTTCCCTGAAAATAGGGTGGTCTGAGCCGATCTCTTCCAATTCCTTGTCCGGGAATATTTTGGGCAATTCCTTGAGCAGGTACGGAGCCATCCCATAATTGTCGTCTATATGCAAAAACCCCCCGGCCAGCAAATACAGGCGAAGGGTCTCGGCTTCTTCCGGGCTGAAAAGTACATTCCCGTGCCCGGTCATGTGTAAAAACGGATATTGAAACAATTCATCTCTGCCCAATTCCACCGTCTGGGCGGTGGCCTCAAGCTGGGTCCCTATAGCGGCATTACAGAATTCTACCAGGTTGGGCAGCGCCGTAGGATTTGCATACCAGTCTCCACCTCCTTTATACTTCAGTAGTCCAAGGCTCTGCGCAGCTGCACTGGCACCAAACAGCACAAGGCAGCTAAGGGACAAGAAAAAACGCTTCTGATCGAACTTCATAAGATTAAAGTTATAAATTCTGTTTGTACTGCTGTAAACATAAACAGAACATAAGGGTTTATTAAGTGGCGCTTATACCTGGCTTAATCAGGTGTTATTGATCAGGTTCACCGTGGCACAGGCCACCAGGGCTGCTGTTTCCGTTCTTAAACGGCTTTCGCCCAGGGATACGGGAATAAAGCCCTTATCGTAGGAGGCGGCGATTTCGTCCGGACTGAAATCCCCTTCCGGCCCGATCAATATTACAATATCCTTATCAGCCGCTACCCTTCGCTTCAATTCCATTTTCTCTTCCTTTTCGCAATGGGCAATGAATTGGAGCACAGGTTGTTCTTGTTCCAGGAATTCTGCAAAGGATACCGGTTCATTGAGTTTGGGCAAAAAGGTACGCAGGCTTTGTTTCATAGCTTCCTGTATGACCCGTTGCAGCCTGCTGCTGCTGAGGGTCCTGCGCTCAGACCGTTCACAGATAATAGGCGTTATTTCGTTAACGCCAATTTCGGTTGCCTTTTCCAGGAACCACTGGAAGCGGTCCAGCTTTTTGGGCGGGGCCACTGCCAGGTGCAGCGAATACATCTTTGGGTGATTTTTACGGACCTCCTGAACTTCAGCCATGCAGTTTTTTGGGTCTGCCTGGATTAACTGGCAATGAAATAAAATTCCCTTACCATTGGTTACATGGATCTCATCCCCCTCCTTTTTCCGTAAAACCTTTGCGATATGACGGCTCTCTTCGGGGCTGAATGAAAATTTTTTACTGTTTTGTTCCAGCTCCGGATTAAAGAAGTAATTCATTTAATCAATATTGTTTAGTACTATTCCAATTTACTTTTTGCGTGTTCCAGCCCCAGTAGCAACCAATGCCGCAGTTGCTTCCTGCTTTGTAGACCTTCCGGGGAAACTTGTACAAATTCTTTCATCACCTTCCCCGTAAAGTCCATAGGGGAAACCCACTCCTCTTGCAGGGTAGACTCCATTTTTTCCGGCACCACCCTGGCCATCAGAGAATCTTTTAGGATCCCTACCGTCATTTTACCATTAAAAAGGTAGGCCAGGCCTCCAAACATTTTTTTGACCTGTATGTTATCGGTTATCTCAGTGCCCAGTTCCATAACCAATTCGTTGAGTTCTTGTTCTATCTGTTGATTGTAAGCCATGGTTCAGAAAGCTGAGAAAAACAGTTGTTCAATTTCCGGAATTGATGCTGTAGCGGGCAAGGGCCGTTACACCCAGATCCGTAAATCTACCCTGAAGATACTTCAAATATCCTACAATGCCTATCATCCCGGCGTTGTCCGTACAGTATTCAAGTTTTGGAATATGTACTTTCCAGCCCAGTTCGTTTTCTGCATTGCGAAGGGCCTCCCGAATCCCGGAATTCGCAGAAACTCCGCCTCCGACGGCTATCTCCTTAATTCCCGTTTGTGCCGATGCCAGAGTCAGCTTTTCCATTAGGATTCGGACAATGGTGTGCTGAATTGAAGCACAAATATGGTTGCGTTCCCGGGTCACAAAATCCGGATCCCGCTGGCTTTCCCTTTGGAGAAAGTATAAAATGCTTGTTTTCAAACCGCTGAAACTAAAATTAAGGCCATCTACCTTTGGAATAGGGAAAGGGAATTTTTCAGGGTCCCCATCTTTTGCATATTGGTCTATGAGGGGTCCTCCCGGATAAGGCAAGCCCATAAGTTTGGCGCTTTTATCAAATGCCTCACCTACGGCGTCGTCCAGCGTTTCCCCAAGCACCTCCATTTGAAAATAATCCCGTACCAGAACGATCTGGGTGTGCCCCCCGCTGATGGTAAGGGCCAGAAAAGGGAAGGATGGAGGGGTTTTGCCTGGCTCCTCGATAAAATGGGCCAGAATATGTGCTTCCATGTGATTTACCTCTATCAGTGGCAGCTGTAAGCCCAGGGAGAGAGACTTCGCAAAGGAGGTACCTACCAAGAGGGATCCCATCAGGCCCGGACCCCTGGTAAAAGCTATGGCCGATACTAGTTTTTTGTCGATATTTGCCTTGGCCAGTGCCTGGTGAACCAGCGGGACGATATTTTTCTGATGCGCCCTGGAGGCCAACTCGGGTACAACCCCGCCGTATTCCTCGTGAATCCGCTGTGTGGCGACTACATTGCTCAACATTTTACGGTTGTGTAATACAGCCGCGGAGGTGTCATCGCAGGACGATTCTATCGCGAGGATATAAATTTCTTTTGAATTCGGCACGTTTGGAATAAAAATTGGAAATACAAAGGTAAAACATTAGGCCCTATCAGGAAATTCCGTAAAATACTTGTCCGTACCCTGTTGGCTGTCCTGGTGTTTTGTGTACTGGGAACGGTTATCCTTTCCCTGCCTGCCGTGCAAACACGCCTGGCGCGCTATGCCACAGACCGCATAAACAAGGAGTTTGGCACCAATATACAAATCGATAAGTTACGTATCTCGCTAATTAGCTGGGATACGGCCCTGGAGAAAATCTATATAGAAGATTACCAGCAAGATACCCTGGTATTTATCAATGAGTTAAATACTTCCATCCTGAGCCTGAGGGACCTGGCCGGGGGGAAACTTGAATTTGGCGACATTGAAATCCAGAACCTCTACCTGAATTTAAAGACTTACAGGGACGGGCCTGATACCAACCTGGGGATTTTTATAGATAAACTGGATGATGGGAAACCCAGGGCCGAAGGGACGCCCCCCTTTTATTTCTTCGCCTCGCGCGTAGACATTGGACAGAGCCGCTTTTCCCTGAGGGACGAAAACCTGGACTCCCCGCAAATACTCGACTTTACAAAACTCAACATCGCTGCGAGTGATTTTACCATTCTGGGACCTGAAGTCCGTACGCAGATAGAGGCACTATCCCTGAAAAGCCCACGTGACTTGCAAGTAGACCGCCTGGCCACCTCTTTTACCTACACCAAACAGCAAATGCGATTTGATTCCCTGAGCATCCGCACCCCTGAATCCCGCCTGGAAGGGAGCCTGTTGTTTGACTACGAGCGCGAAGATTTCAGGGCCTTTACAGATAAGGTGCAGGTAACGGCCCGTTTCGTGGATTCAGAGGTAGCCCTGGATGAAATCAATAAACTGTACCCGAAATTCGGGGCAGGAAAGAAAGTACAAGTAAACACCTCGGCTAAGGGTACACTGAACGCACTAGTTCTTGAAGATCTCTTTCTGGTAACCGATAATACAGGGATCCGTGGTAACTTCAATTTTTATAACCTCTTTAAAAGAGACGGCGATTTCCGGATGGAGGCTTCTATCCGGGACATCACCACTTCTTATTATCAGCTGCGCGGGCTGATGCCTGAATTATTGGGGAATTCCCTGCCTTCTGCGCTACAGAAACTGGGGCAGTTTACAGTCAGGGGGGAGTCTGTTGTAACTACCTCTTCGGTTGATACCCAGGTCAATATTAACAGCGCGGTAGGAAGCAGCTATGTAGATTTGCAGCTGGCCAATGTAGACAATATCGACAAAGCCACCTATAAAGGTTTCGTTTCGCTGATCGATTTTAATCTGGGGAAATTTACGGGGGATTCCAACCTCGGTAAAACCTCCATGGATTTAAATGTGGAAGGGCAGGGTTTTACCCAGGATAACCTGAATACAGAGGTCATTGGTGAGGTTTACAGCCTCGGTTTCAATGGTTATGACTATAAGGACATATCGGTATCCGGAGTCCTGAAGGACCAGTTGTTTGATGGCTCCCTGATCTGTAGAGACCCCAATTTTATATTTAATTTTGAAGGATTGGCAGATTTCGGGAGTGAGCAGCACACCTTTAATTTTGTTGCCAACGTACAGCAGGCAGATCTCTTTAAACTTAATTTTATAAAAGACAGTGTCTCCGTCTTTCAGGGAGACCTGGCCATGGACGTGATCGGGAATACGCTGGATGATATTCGCGGGGATATCCGCTTCAGTAAAACACAGTTTAAAAACGCAAACAACACCTATTATTTTGAGGATTTTAAAATTGAATCCAGCTTTGATGCAGATACCCTTAGGACTATCGAAATCAACTCCCCCGATATCATTACGGGCTATATGCGCGGGAATTTTAAGGTTCGGGAATTGGGCCGCCTGCTACAGAATTCCATTGGAAGTATTTACACCAACTACAAGCCCTACGAGATTTCCCCGGGACAACGCTTGAATTTCAATTTTAAGATCTACAATAAGATTGTGGATGTCTTTTTTCCTCAGGTATCTTTTGGGCCCAATACTTTTATCAGGGGAAATATCATAGCCGACCGTGGGGATTTCAAGCTTAATTTCAAATCCCCCAGCATTACAGCTTTTGGAAATACCCTGGATAATATCGATATCCGTATAGACAATAAAAACCCGCTTTTCAACACTTATGTTGCCGTGGAAGATGTGTCTACGGTCTATTACGACCTGAAGGATTTCAATCTGATCAACACCACCTTGAACGACACCCTCTTTTTCCGTACGGAATTTAAAGGCGGAAGTGAATACAATGACAGCTACAACCTGAATTTCTACCACACATTTGACAGGCAAAACAAGTCTGTCATTGGCCTGAAACGATCCGATGTTAGTTTTAAGGGGAATACCTGGGTGCTGAACCGCAGCGGGAACGATCGAAATAAGGTGATTGTTAACAGAACCCTGGACAGCATTCAGATAGAGGAAATAGTCATGAACAATGACAACCGGGAAGAAATCATTTTAAAGGGACAGCTGGCCGATTCAACCTATAAAGACCTGGAGCTCCGGTTTAAAATCGTTTCCCTGAACAAGATAACACCGGCAATAGACAGCCTGAAGCTCAGCGGGGAAATCAACGGGGTGCTGAATGTGCGTCAGGAAGATGATATTTACCTGCCAATCGGCAATTTGAATATTGCAGATTTTGGAGTAAATGGCATTCCCATGGGTCAGCTGGATATCGGGATCGTTGGAAATAAAAACCTTACGGAGTTTTCGGTAAATACGCGTATTACCGATGAGGACCGGGAGAAATTAAGTGTCATCGGGACAGTGCAGAACACCGGTGAAGTTCCTACTGCCAACCTCTCCGCTAGTTTTAAGGATTTCCAGATGGAACCATTCAGCCCCCTGGGGGAAGGGGTAATTTCTGATATTCGCGGGAAACTCAATGGGACCGTTGCCATTCAGGGGGATTTGCGCAACCCGGATTTCGGCGGCTTCCTCACAATGGATGAGGCCGGAATCGGTATACCCTATCTGAATGTAAATTACGACTTTGCCCCGGGATCTGTGGTAAGCTTATCGAATCAGACCTTTGATTTCCAGAACATCCGGCTTACAGACGTGAGCGAGGCCACCCAGGCTACCCTGGACGGCACTATAACCCACGAGTTCTTTTCGAACTGGGAACTGGACCTGAATGTGGCCACCGGTAATAACCGCTTTCTGATCCTCAATACGGAATTCAGTGAAGATGAACTGTATTATGGGACAGCTTTTGTTACGGGCAACGGACGGATTTACGGGCCAACGAATGCGCTGAAAATAGAATTTGACGGCTCCTCTGCCCGGGGGACTTCCTTAAAAATACCCATCAGTGATGTTACTTCCGTGGGGGATTATTCCTTTATCAACTTTATCGAAAAGGATGCCCGGCAGTCGGTGGAGGCTCAACGGACCCTGAGAAATTACCAGGGTCTTGAACTGGAGTTTGACTTGCTGGTCACCCCGGACGCGGAGGTGGCCATCGTAATCGACCAGCGTACGGGCAGCTCCCTGAAAGGCACAGGGGAGGGGATTATATTTATGGAAATCAATACCAACGGGAAGTTCAATATGTGGGGTGACTTCGTTGTAGTCACCGGGGAGTATAATTACAAGCTGGGCGGAGTAATTAACCGCACCTTCTCCGTTCGGCCCGGAGGTACCATAAACTGGGACGGGGAACCCCTGGAAGCCATCCTGAACATGGAGGCGATCTACTCCCTGAATGCCAATCCGGCACCACTACTGGATAATGCTTCCTATACCCGCAGGATTCCCACTGAAGTACTCGTCAGGCTCACCGGCGAACTCGAACAACCCACCGTGGATTTCGATATCGAGTTTCCGGGGACCAGTTCTATTGTAAAGTCTGAACTAGAATACCGCCTGCAAGACCCTACTGTTGAAGAGCGGAATGCCCTTTTCTTGCTGGCACAGGGTACTTTTGTAAACGAGACCGGCGGGCTTAACCAGCAGGCAGTGGCCGGTAACCTGTATCAGACTGCTTCCAGCCTGGTCAACCAGGTACTCGGTAGCAACGGGGACAAATTCAATCTGGGACTCTCCTATGAAGGGGGGTACCAGGATCCGAATGCCGAAGTGGCAACCGAAGATCGGATCGGGGTTACGGTCTCAACAAAAATAAGCGATCGCATTTTGTTTAACGGCCGTTTCGGGGTGCCGGTAGGCGGGGTAAGCGAATCTGCCGTGGCAGGAGATGCCGAGGTGCAATTATTGCTAAACGAGGAAGGGACCCTGAGTATGCGCATCTTTAACCGCCAAAATGAAATCCAGCAATTCCTGGCAGACAACCAGGGGTATACCCAGGGGGTAGGTCTTTCCTATGAGGTAGACTTTAATAGTTTCAGGGAGCTGCTCAGGCGTATTTTTACCAAAAAGGAAAGAGTGGACAGCCCACAAAACAACAGGGGAGCCAGACCCGCTCCTGAAGGGGGTATGGGGCAGGATAGCATCATACGTTTTTACTCCAAAAACAATAAACCTTTCTGAAATCAGGAGAATTTATTGATTAATCTGCAGCTATTTTGCAAATAATTTACGAAAACGATTTCGGGATTATTGCAGCCGAAATGCCCTCTTTTGGTTCGTATTGTGGCAGAAGTTTGTTAATTTTGCAGTTCTTAAAACAATAATGGAGAGAGCACTTAAGAAAATAGCCGTACTGACTTCCGGCGGGGATTCCCCGGGCATGAACGCGGCTATACGATCCGTTGTGCGGACCTGTGCCTACCTGGACGTTGAGTGTATGGCGGTTTACAGGGGGTACCAGGGCATGATAGAGGGAGACTTTGTCCCTATGAATGCGCGCAGCGTGAACAATATCATCAACAAAGGAGGTACCATCCTGAAATCGGCCCGTTGTGAGGATTTTAAAACCCCGGAAGGTCGCAAACTGGCACATGAACAGCTTACCAAAGCCGGGATTGAAGGTTTTGTGGTAATCGGCGGGGACGGCAGCTTCAGGGGTGCGACCATTTTCAATAAGGAGTACAACTTCCCGGTCATTGGCATTCCGGGGACCATAGATAACGATATCTTCGGAACCCGCTATACCCTGGGTTACGATACGGCCCTGAACACTGTAGTGGAAGCCATTGATAAGATACGGGACACTGCTAGTTCGCATAACCGCTTATTTTTTGTTGAGGTTATGGGACGGGACGTAGGGCATATAGCCCTGAATGCAGGGGTAGCCGCGGGGGCAGAGGAGATTCTGATCCCGGAGGAGAACCTGGGGCTGGAACGCCTGCTGGATTCACTCAAGCGCAGCAAAAAAACCGGAAAATCTTCCAGTATTGTAGTTGTGGCAGAAGGCGACAAAACAGGAAAGAACGTCTTTGAACTGAAAGAATACGTCGAAGAATACCTGCCCATTTACGATGTGCGGGTTTCTGTATTGGGCCATATGCAGCGTGGAGGCAGCCCAACTGCCTTTGACAGGGTTCTGGCAAGCCGTATGGGCGTAAAAGCCGTTGAATCCCTGATGGATGGCAAGACCAATCTGATGGTAGGGATGATAGACAACGAAATAGTACTTACTCCTATAGAGGAAGCAATTAAAGGACATACCAAAATAGACCGGGAGCTCATACGGGTTTCCGATATAATGACAATTTAAACTAAAAACTTTTTAGAAATGGCAACATTAAAAATAGGAATAAACGGATTTGGACGCATCGGAAGACTGGTTCTCAGGGCTACCGCGGAGCGGGATAATGTAGAGGTGGTAGCGATCAATGACCTGCTAGACGTAGAACACCTGGCATACCTGCTGAAGTACGATTCCGTTCACGGGCGTTTCAACGGGACCGTTGCAGTTGAGGACGGAAACCTGGTTGTAAATGGCAAGACCATCCGGGTAACCGCAGAACGTGACCCCAAAAACCTGAAGTGGGATGCTGTAGGGGCGGAGATAGTAGCAGAATGTACCGGAATCTTCACTACACTGGATATGGCACAAAGCCATATTGACGGGGGAGCCAAAAAAGTAGTTATTTCAGCGCCCTCCAAGGATGCCCCCATGTTTGTAATGGGCGTAAACCACAAGGATGTAAAAGCATCGGATACCATTGTATCCAATGCCAGCTGTACCACCAACTGCCTGGCCCCTCTGGCCAAGGTACTGGATGACAACTTCGGGATTGAAGAAGGCCTGATGACCACCGTACATGCCACTACGGCCACCCAGCTTACTGTTGACGGGCCTTCCAGAAAAGACTATCGGGGCGGGCGAAGTGCCATGCTGAATATCATTCCGGCTGCAACCGGGGCGGCTAAAGCCGTTACCAAAGTAATCCCTGCATTGGAAGGAAAACTTACCGGGATGGCTTTTCGGGTGCCTACAGCGGATGTCTCCGTGGTAGACCTGACAGTGCGCCTGGAGAAGGAAACATCTTATGAGGAGATCAAAAAAGCCTTTAAAAAAGCTTCTGAAGGAGAGCTAAAGGGAATTTTAGGGTATACAGAGGAATTGGTTGTTTCCCAGGATTTTGTGGGAGACAAGCGCACCAGTATTTTTGATGCGGATGCCGGGATAGAACTGAACAGCAAATTCTTCAAGGTGGTTTCCTGGTATGATAACGAAGCAGGCTACTCCAATAAACTTGTAGACCTGGCCCAGTACGTTCACAGTTTATAATTTAGAGGATGACAACCTAATAAGCCTCTGTGAAGTCATAGCTGATATGACCTTCCCGGGGGCTTTTTCACTATAATAAACCTATGGTAGTAATTGTAGACAGCGGGGCAACCAAGGCAGACTGGATAGCCCTTGATGAGAAGGGGGAGCAGTTGTTTATAACCCAGACCCTGGGATTGAGCCCGGAAGTGCTCAGCCGGGAGGTCATCGAAGAGCGGATGGCCAACAATTTTGAGCTGGCCAAAAACAGCAAAAAGGTAAAGCGCCTCCATTTTTACGGTGCCGGTTGTGGGACTGCGCGCATGAGGAAATTCCTCAGGAATATCTTTAAAAGCTTTTTTCCGAATGCGAAGGTTGAGGTCAAGGAAGATACTTATGCTGCCATCTATTCCACCACGAAGATCGGGCATCAGGGGATAGTCTGTATTCTCGGGACCGGCTCCAACTGCAGCTATTACGATGGCCATCAGCTCATCCAAAAAGTAACTTCCCTGGGCTATATCCTGATGGATGATGGGAGCGGAAACTTTTTCGGGCGGAAACTGATCCGCGATTACTTCTACCATAAAATGCCTCAGGACCTGGGGCTGATGTTTGACAAGGAGTACAATCTGGATGCGGATTTCATCAAGGAACACCTGTATAAAAGACCCAACCCGAATACCTATCTGGCAACCTTTGCCCGCTTTATTGTAGAGCATAAGGAACATCCCTATTGTAAAGGAGTTATTGACAAGGGGTTCCAGCAATTCGTCAATAACCACATTATGCAGTTTGAGCTGGCCACCAAGGTGCCGGTGCATTTTGTGGGAAGTATTGCCTACTACCTGAGGGAAGAGCTAAAAGCCGTGATCGAGCGCAATGACCTTATCTGCGGAGTGATCCGCCAACGGCCCATCGAAGGGTTGGTGGAATTCCATAAAGAAACCATTTAGAAATTCCATCCCGATAGCTATCGGGACCAGATCCCAATTAGAATTTGGTGCTTGGTGCTTGGCCCCGATAACTATCGGGGTGGTACTTGGAATTTAACGCCTTCAGGTGTTAAGCTGGCTTTTTTGCAATCATCGAAATTTCAACATTCACAAACTTGGGGAGGTTCGCGACTTCCACCGTTTCCCGTGCCGGGGCTTCGGCAGGCTCAAAGTAGCGGGCATAGACCTCGTTTATCCTCGCGAACTGGTGCATGTCCTTTACGAAAATGCTGCTTTTTACCACATGGCTGAAATTGAGGCCGGCAGCCGAAAGTACGGCCGAAAGGTTTTTCATGACCTGCTCGGTCTCATCTTCAATTGTACCCAGGACCATGGCTTCTGTTTCAGGATCAAGCGCAATCTGTCCGGAAACATAGAGCGTATCCCCGGCCAGGACCGCCTGGTTATACGGGCCAATGGGTGCAGGGGCTTTTTCGGTTCTAATGATTTTTTTCATCTTACTGGTTTTTATGGTTAACGCGGGGGTGGCTGGCTGCGGTTTTCCCATTTCAGGTCTTTCAGGACGCTGGCTTTGATCCCGATAAAGAAATACCAGCGTTCAAAGTTGCCAAACGGGGTCCAGTCAAAAGTCAGGCGGAAACTTTTGAGGTCCCGCTCAAAATTAAAGGAGGTCAGGGAGAACCCTTTGTTTTTAAAATCATAACCAGAAGAGAACCCTACCTGCCAGCGGGGGGAAAGGCTAACATTGCCCCGGAACATAAGGGAGTGATTTGTAAGCTCCCCGTCCCGGTTACGGTTGCTGTAGGTGGCTGCATAAGAGAGCCGTACATCCCAGGGGATACTGCTGCCATATACGGGGTTATCTACATCGTCGGGGTCCCGGTCTGCAAAACGGCTTCGGTTAAAGTCATTGGCCCTTCCGAAAAGCCCGTCTGTCCGCCCGCCACTGGAAGCCACATAGGTGTCCCCGTCATAGGGGTCGGTATCCTCATCCTCTTCGTCTTCGGCATCCTTGTCAAAATCTTTGCTGCTAAAGCCATAACTGACGTTCAGCCTTGCGCTGGTGACGCGGAATAAGCCCCCTCCATTACTGATATTCAGGGTATTGATCCTCCTCCCGTTATTGTCGATGGCATACGGGTCAAGGCTGGCCCCGAAGTTGACCTGCATCTTGTTTTCAAAAAGGTTGGTTCCCCCCGTCATATTGATCGGGCTCAATTTCAGGGAATCTGCTTCGAAATTGTAGGAGGTTGTAAAATTCAGGCTGTTCAGCCACATCACTTTCTTGGGTTCGGTAGCGGTGGAATCCTTATCCCGTACCTTGGCCTCAAGGGTATTGGCAAGGGAAAAACTCATGGCACTGGATTTTACCCGGCTGGGAGTGCCGTAAAGTGTATTCTGAAAACGCGTATAGGTAATATTTTCCCCTGTGGCCTCATTGAGGAATTCGTCGTAATACTGATCAAAGGAGGGGGCATAGCCGTAACTGATCGATGGTCGCATCACGTGCCGTATCGCTTGTATTTTCTTGTCTTCGCCACGGTTGAAGGTTCCATAGACCGTGGTACCAATACTGGCGCTCAGGTTGTATTGGTTAAACCGGTCAAAACCATTGATGGTGTCTGTAACCACGGCCTGCGTATCTGCATCGAACCGCTGTTCAAAAGTATCCCAGGTCCAGACATCCTCATAGGTACCCCCCAGGCTGACACTGAAATATTTGGCTACCTTGAAGTTGGTAGCTATGGGAATTTGGTGGCGGGCCCCCAAACGGGCATCGTCAAACATTTTACCGGTCAAAAAGTCTTCATCATTGGTACGGATGCTATTGCGTCCATTGACGTTATACTGGAAGTTGATATTCTGCAGCGCTCCTTTTTTGATCCCGTCCCTGTTGGCAAAAGGGAAGATTCGCTCCATACTGGCCTGTAGGGTAGGCAGGGTAACATCTACCGTGTTGGTATTGGTGTTTTGGTTATGGGTTGCCGTAAGGCTAACGTTCACAGAGGGATACTCCGGGAAGGTTTTGGAATAGGAAATAGAGGAGGACAGGTTGTTTACCTGGGTGTTGGGTAAATTCTGCTGGATCAGGGAATTCCTGAAATACTGGCTGCTCCCCAGGTTCACGGATGCCGATAAACGCGAGTTCGGGTTGGATTTCGGATCCTGGGTATGGGAAATCTGAATGTTGTAGATGGTGGAGCGGCTGTAATCGTCAAAACCTTTTTGGCTGGTAACCAGGTTTTCATATCGAAAATTGATATTACCCCGAAACTTATAGCGTTTTACATAAACGGACTGCCCCCGGAAGCCATAACTTCCATTGGTATACAGGTCACCGGTAAGGGTCAGGTCCAGGTAATCGCTTATGGGCAGGTAATACCCCCCGTTTTGCAGAAAATAGCCCCGGTTCGGGTCATTCCCGAAAGTTGGCATCATCACCCCGGCCGTCCTGCCCGTGGTAAGCGGAAAATAGGCAAAGGGAAGTGCAATGGGGGTGGGCACATCCACGATATAGAGGTTACTGAACCCGGCGATTACTTTTTTCTTGGGGACAAATTTGGCCTTGCGGATGCGGATATAATAATCGGGATCAATAGTGTCTTTGGAAGTTGTCAGTTTACCCTCGCTCAGGAAGTATACGGAGTCGTTTTCTTTTTTGGTTCTTTGCGCATAGACCTTCATGGATTCACTTCCCATTGACCCGAGGGCTGCCTTCTCTTCGCTTCGGGAGTTCCAGATCAGGGCCTTTTCCGTGTCGAAATTAAAGCGGATGGAGTCTGGAATCACCTCATTGGTACCCTGCTTGAAAAAAGGCAGTTGGGTATAATTGCCCAGCGAATCTTTCAGCCGCCCGGCGTATACTTCATTTTTAACGTAATCCAGGATGATAATACCGGCTTTGAGTTCGGTATCCTGGTAGTAGATTTCCGCTTCGTTATAGAGATAAATCTTTTGTTTTTTCTGATCAATGCGAACGTAGTCTTTCGCCTTGTATTGGATCTTGTCCAGAAGGGTCCCCTGTGACGGGCGAACACTATCCTGAAGCACACTGTCCTGCTCCGAGCTTGCCGAGCCCAGCAAATCCGGTAGTTTTGGCGCCGTCAGGCTATCTCCCACGGCTTTGATTGGCAGCGGTTCAGGCAAGTCTTCCTGGGCCAGGAGGTTTGCTGTAAGCAGGAAAAAGATCCCCGTGAAAAGTACCAGATGTTTATTTGCTTGCAAGGCTATAAATCCTATTTTTGTAAAGCGAATGCGTGGGATTCAGGGCTCAAACTTACATATTTTTCCCTCCGCAACGCCTACATTAAAACAAATTTAACCCCGGGAAAATTGAAGAAATGCACTAAATTATTAAGCATGTACAGGCAGGGGTTACTGGCTGCCCTGTTACTGCTGGGCGGGAATGTCTGGTCTCAGGGGCCTTCAAGCGCCGCCTTCCTGGACGATACTTTTGTGGTGGTACTGGATGCCGGCCACGGTGGGCATGACCCCGGAAACCTGGGTAATGGGTTCCTGGAAAAGAACATCGCACTGAATATTGTACTTGAAGTAGGGAAGGCCCTGGCGAACGATTCGAACACGAAAGTGATCTATACACGGGACGATGATTCCTTTGTGGATCTTTATGTACGAGGGGAGATCGCAAACAAAGCTAAGGCAGACCTATTTGTATCGGTCCACTGCGATTCGCACACCTCCAATGCCCATGGGGCAGGTACTTTCGTGCTTGGCCTGCACGCGAACAAGCAGAATTTTGAAATTGCCAAAAAGGAAAACTCGGTAATCTACCTGGAAGATAATTATGAAAGCCGGTATTCTGAATACGACATCAACTCCCCTGAATCCGTGATCGGACTAACCATTATGCAGGAGGAATTCCTAGACCAGAGTATTCTGCTTGGGAAACTGATGCAGGATCGCTTTACCGGAAAACTGAAACGCAATGACCGTAAGGTTAAGCAAGCCGGATTTATTGTACTGCATCAGACTTTTATGCCCAGCGTACTGGTGGAAACCGGTTTTCTGACCAACAAAGAAGAGGGGAATTACCTCAATTCCAAAAAGGGACAGAAGGAGATGGGGGCGGCCATAGCCGATGCCATCCGGGAATACAAAAAATCGGTTTGGGTCAATGATGTCCCTCAGGCCGGTGGGCAAGTGAAAGCGATTGAAAAGGAGAACACCCCTGAAACGGTTGTTGTAAACAAACCGGCAGAGCCCAAAGCTGTGCCGGAGAAAAAGCCGGCAGCGGTACAGGAAGACGTGCCTAAAAAGGAGGTAGTACAGGTAGTGGCCAAAAATGCTGGGGATACAGGACAAACTCCAACAGTTACAAAGCGAACATCAGAAGAAACCGTACAGGCAGGTGCAAAGACTGAGACTGCTGATACGGAAAAAACACAGGCATTAGCCGCTAAGACAGCTGAGAACGCTTCAGATCTCATATTTAAAGTACAACTAATGGCCGTGAGTAAAGATCCGGACCTGAACCGCGCAGATTACAGAGGGCTCAATAAGCTTTCAAAGGAGCCTGTAGGCAGGATGTTCCGCATAATGTACGGAAACACAGCCTCATACGAAGAAGCTAAATTACTGAAGGCCAATGCAGACCTTAAAGGGTATACTACTTCTTATATAGTTGCTTATAAAAACGGGAAGCGTATACCTTTACAAGAAGCCCTGCAAAGCCTGTCTAATTAATCGGGTGCCTTCCGAAAAATATTTCTAATTTTGTTAGGAACCCAAAACGCGACATTTGAAACTATCCAGAGAAATTAAAACAGGAATTATCGTAATTGGCGGTATCCTGTTGTTTATATTGGGATTCAGTTATTTGAAATCTTCCCCCATCTTTGATAACAGCAAAACCTTTTATGTCGTTTACGATCATGTAGGCGGCCTGCAGGCAGGTACCCAGGTAAGTATCAACGGATATAGTGTCGGGAAAGTAAACGACATACAATTTAAGGACAGTTCTGGGAAACTGCTGGTCACGTTTTCTGTGGATAAGGACTTCGAATTTTCAGCCAATAGCATAGCGGAATTATACGATACCGGGATCATTGGCGGTAAAGGGATACAAATACGACCCGTGTTTGACGATGCTCCCATAGCCAAAAGCGGGGATACCCTGCCCGGGAATATTCGTCCCGGACTCACCGAATTGGTTCAACAAAAATTAACTCCTTTGCAATTAAAGGTGGAAGGAGCTGTATCCAACGCAGATTCATTACTTATCAATTTTAACGAGCTGCTGGACCTGGACACCAAGCAAAACCTCAGGGAGAGTGTTGCCGGGCTCAACAAGTTGCTGGCATCTTTTCAAAAAAGTGCGGATGTCCTCAATGAGCTGCTCAGCGAAAACCGCTCGCAGCTGGATAGCACCCTGGGGAATATCGAAAACATGACGGCCAACTTCTCGGATATTTCGGACTCCCTGGCCCAGGCAGGGCTTGGAAAGACCATTCGCAATATGGAAGCAACCCTTGCAAACCTGGACACGCTAATGGGCCGCATTCAGAAGGGGGAAGGCACCATGGGAAAACTAATGAAGGATGAGGCCCTCTACCAGAACCTGGCAGAAGCTTCCAGGGAACTGGATCTCTTGCTGCAAGATTTCCGCCTGAATCCCAAACGATATGTGAACGTTTCTGTTTTTGGAAAAAAACAAAAGGAGTATACCCTGCCGGAAAATGACCCTGCAGTAGAAAAAGACCCTAATTAATGCAGTACCTACCCAACATTTTATTTCTGCTGGCACTCATAGCCGGCATCGGGTTTTTCAGTAGAAACATCCGAAGACTTATCCGCAACATAAAGCTGGGCAAAGAGACGCATCCGGGAGGAAGCAAGGGGGAGCGCTTCGGGCAGATGGCCCGGATTGCCCTGGGCCAGAGCAAGATGGTAGTCCGCCCCGTGGCGGGGATTATGCATATAATTGTTTATCTAGGTTTTGTGATAATCAACATAGAGGTACTGGAAATTATTATAGATGGCCTCTTTGGCACCCACCGGATTTTCGCCTTCCTGGGGCCGGTTTATGATGGCCTTATCGCCTCTTTCGAAATCCTGGCATTGCTGGTTATTGTAGCGGTAGTGGTTTTCTGGATGCGAAGGAATGCCTTGCGCCTGCAGCGGTTCTGGAAACCGGAGATGAAGGGGTGGCCCAAACGGGATGCAGACCTGATCCTGTATATAGAAGTGGTCTTAATGTGCCTTTTTCTCACCATGAATGCGGCAGATTTCCAGTTACAGCAACTTGGGGCTGCTCATTATGCCGAGGCCGGCAGTTTTCCGATCAGTTCCATAATAGCACAGTGGATGCAGGGCCTTTCCCAGGGAAGCCTGATAATGGTAGAGCGTACTGCCTGGTGGCTGCATATTTTGGGTATTCTTTTCTTCCTGAACTATTTATATTATTCCAAGCACCTGCACATTTTGCTGGCATTTCCGAATACCTATTGGGGTAATTTGAGGGCTAAGGGAGCTTTCCGCAATCTGGAGTCTGTAAAAAAAGAAGTTGCGCTGATGATGGATCCCAATGCCGATCCTTTTGCGGCCCCTGCTGAGGATGCTGCGCCCCCTGAAAAATTTGGAGCCTCGGATGTAATGGACTTGAGCCGGATCCAACTTTTAAATGCCTACAGTTGTACAGAATGTGGCCGATGTACCAGTGAATGCCCGGCCAACCAGACTGGAAAAAAGTTATCGCCACGAAAAATCATGATGGACACCCGCGACCGTCTTGAGGAAGTGGGCAAACAACTCAACCAGAACAAGGGCAAGTGGGAACCGGATGGAAAACAATTGCTGGACGATTATATCAGCCGGGAAGAACTTTGGGCCTGTACCTCCTGTAACGCCTGTGTGGAAGCCTGTCCGGTAAGTATTGACCCCTTATCCATCATCATGGATATGCGGCAATACCTGGTAATGGAACAGTCTGCAGCACCGGCAGAACTCAATGTAATGATGGGGAATGTTGAGAATAACGGAGCCCCCTGGCCGTTTAATCAAATGGATAGGCTCAATTGGGCCAGTGAAAAATAAGCAGCTATATGGAGCAATTACCTAAAATCCCGACTATGGCGGAATTATTCGCGGAAGGCAAACAGCCGGAAGTGCTCTTCTGGGTGGGCTGTGCGGGTAGTTTTGATGACCGGGCCAAAAAAATAACCAAAGCATTCGTAAAGTTGCTTCAGAAGGCGTCTGTTTCTTTTGCGGTGCTGGGAACGGAGGAGAGTTGTACCGGGGATCCTGCCAAACGCGCCGGGAATGAATTCCTCTTCCAAATGCAGGCAGCCACCAATATACAAGTGCTGAACGGTTATGAAATCAAAAAAATAGTGACCACCTGCCCGCATTGTTTTAATACCCTTAAGAATGAATATCCGGACCTGGGCGGGGAGTACGAGGTTGTACACCACACACAGTTCCTGAAAGACCTGTTACAGGCCGGGAGGCTAAGCCTTGAAGGTGGCAGTTTTCGCGGCAAGCGCATAACCTATCACGACCCCTGTTACCTGGGCCGGGCCAATGGGATTTACGAAGCTCCCAGGGAATTGATCCGCAAACTGGATGCAGAACTGGTGGAGATGAAAAACTGCAAACAACGGGGACTCTGTTGCGGGGCCGGTGGGGCCCAGATGTTTAAAGAACCCGAAAAAGGGGATCAGGATGTAAATATCAAGCGTACGGAAGAAGCCCTGGAAACAAAGCCGGATGTTGTGGCAGCCGGTTGCCCATTTTGCAATACGATGATGACCGACGGGGTCAAAAACAAGGAAAAGGAAGCGAGTATAAAGGTACTGGACCTGGCCGAACTGCTTGCAGACGCGGCAGATCTTTAAATCCCTGAAAACACTATGTTTGTAGCATTTGATAGTTTACCGGAAACTGCAAGGGTCTGGATATACCAGGCAAACCGGACCTTTACGGAGGAGGAGATGAAGTCTCTCAAGGATGAATTGCAGCAATTCCTGCAGCAATGGACCGCCCATGGGGCCGACCTGAAAGCGGGTTTTGCAACGCCTTACAATCGTTTTATAGTCATTGGGCTGGACCAGCAGCAGGCGGCAGCCTCCGGCTGCTCCATCGATGCGTCGGTACATTTTATACAATCCCTGGAAAAGAAATATGGGGTAACCTTGCTGGACCGGATGAATGTTTCCTACAAACAGGGGGAGTATATCGCCTATAAGCCGCTTGACGAATTCCGTAAAATGGCCAAAGCCAAAGCGGTTTCTCCAAAAACCATTGTCTTCAACAACCTGGTCAACAACAAATACGAGTACGAACAGGACTGGGAGGTACCTGCATCGGAAAGCTGGCACAGCCGGTTTTTTTAGGGTACCCACCCAAAAGCAACCAAGATTTGGTTATTCATGTTACGAAAACTGCTGAGCATTTTTATTTTAAAGCGGTCTGGGAAAGCCTTAGTGCTGTTCCTTGCCACCTGCAGTGTTTTCTATGGCTACGCCCAGGCGGACCCGCTGCAGACTGCGGATAGCCTGCAACAGGCGGGCTGGGTTAACCAGCGCTACGCCGCAATGAGCCCGGAGCAGCGCATCGGGCAGCTTTTTATGGTGATGGCGACTTCAGATAAGCCGGAAGCCGAAATGCAAAAAATCAGCCGTTGGATCCGGGATTACCATATTGGCGGGCTAATCTTCAGTACCGGCGGGCCGGTGCGGCAGGCCCGAATGACCAATCGTTTACAACAGCTTTCTTCCACCCCTTTGCTGATAGGAATGGATGCTGAATGGGGGCTGGCCATGCGGCTGGATTCTACGTTTGCCTACCCCTGGAACACCACGCTCGGGGCTATTCAGGACAGTACCCTTCTTGAGCAAATCGGGTATCGCATTGGGGAACAGGCAAAAAGACTGGGCGTTCATATCAATTTTGCCCCGGTGGTGGATATCAATACCAATCCGGACAACCCCATTATCGGAAACCGATCTTTCGGGGAAGACCCGGAAAAAGTGAGTTGGCATGCCCGCCTGATGATGAAAGGCATGCAGCGCGCCGGGGTCCTGAGTTGTGCCAAACACTTCCCCGGGCATGGGGATACAGCTGTAGACTCCCACAAGGCCCTGCCACAGATTTTATTTGAAAGGCAGCGCCTGGACAGCGTGGAACTCCTGCCATTCAAACGGCTCTCTAAACAGGGTCTGAGCAGTGTAATGATCGCGCATTTAAACGTTCCTGCCCTGACAGGTTCCGAAACAGAACCTACATCGCTCTCAGCCCGGCTGATCGAGACGGTTTTAAAAGAGCAACTGGGCTTTAAAGGACTTATCCTCACTGACGCCCTCAATATGAAAGGGGTTACCGGCTACACCGGGGAGAAGAATACTTCGCTGACCGCCTTTCTCGCCGGCAATGATATGCTTTTGATGCCACCCGACCTGGATCGGGATTTCCCGGTATTCCTGGAAGCCTATAAAAGCGGTACCATCAGCGAGGCCCGCCTGGAACGCTCGGTTAAAAAAATACTTAAGGCCAAATACAAGGCGGGTTTGCATCAATTTAAGCCTGTTATAATCCCCGGGCTGTTCGCAAACCTGAACCAGCCGGCAGATTCGCTCTTATATGAAAAGGCTATGGAGGGGGCCATAACGGTTTTACAGAACAAGGTGGATATTCTGGGTATCAAGCGGTTGGAGAACAAAAAAATCGCTTACGTCAAATTCGGGGATGCCCCGCATCTCCCTTTTCTAGAGCGCCTGCAACAGTATGCAGATGTTACCGCAGTTTCGGCCAACGATATTGCCAGCCTTACCCGAAAGCTGGAGGAATTTAACCTGGTTATCATTGGCATGCACCAGTCCAATGAGTCGCCCTGGAAAAAGCATGCCTTTACCGAAAAGGAGCGTTTCTGGCTGGAGGAAATCAGCCGGATGCGCAGCTCTAATGTTATCCTTACCGTATTTGCCAGGCCCTATATCCTCAGGGACATCCTCTCGTACGACAATATCGATGGCCTGGTGATGGCCTACCAGAATAGTAAAATTGCACAGCAGACCGCCGCGGAAATGCTTTTTGGGGTCTTTGCGGCCCGGGGTAAGCTCCCCGTGAGTGCCCACAGTGCCTTTCCGGAAGGAAGCGGGCTGCAGACAGCAGGCCTCAGGAGGCTGGGGTACAGCATTCCCGAACGGGTGGGTTTTGACCGGTATAAACTGGCCCGGGTAGACAGTCTGGTGCGGGATGGTTTGGATTCGCTTATGTTCCCGGGGGCTCAGGTGCTCATTTCCAGAAAGGGTCAGGTAGTGTATCACAAGGCCTTTGGCAAGCCTGCTTATGATGCGGAAGGAGGGGTAAAGCTAACCGATGTCTATGACCTGGCATCCCTCACCAAAATCCTGGCAACCCTGCCCTTGCTGATGCAAATGGAGGAGCGGGGTCAAATCCGCCTGAATGCCACTTTTGGGGATTTAAGCCCCGAACTGGCCGAATCCGAACTAAAAAATGTAACTGTCCTGAAGGCCCTGAGCCATTATGGGCGCCTGCCTTCATGGATCGCCTTTTATCTGGATACGCTGGGGAAAAACCGGCAGCCTTCCTCTGAATTCTACCGGAATAAAAGCGAAACCGGGTATTCCATTAAGGTTGCCGAGCGCCTGTACCTTACCGATGCCTACAAGGATTCTATTTACGACCGTATCGCCCGGCAAAGCCTTAAATCCAACCGCTACCGCTACAGTGATGTGGCCTATTACGTCTTTAAAAAATATATAGAGGAGACCTTGCAAAAGCCCCTGAACCTTCTGGCAGACGAGGCTTTGTACAAACCGCTGGGGGCATCGCGCACCCACTTTAACCCCTTGAAAACCATCCCTAAAGAAGAGATTATTCCCACGGAACTGGACAATTATTACCGCTACCAGAAAATCCAGGGCTATGTGCACGATATGGGTGCAGCAATGCAGGGCGGAGTAGGGGGGCATGCAGGCTTATTCAGCAATGCCAATGATGTGGCCAAAATCATGCAGATGTACCTGCAGGGAGGCTATTATGGCGGCTCCCGTTTGATAGAATCCCGTACCGTGGAGAAATTCAACAAATGTTATTTCTGTGACAAGAACGTCCGCCGGGGCGTGGGCTTTGACAAACCCCAGCTGGAAGACCCAGGACCTACCTGCGGCTGTGTTTCCCGAAAGAGTTTCGGGCACAGCGGTTTTACCGGCACCTATACCTGGGCAGATCCGGAAACGGAAATTGTCTATGTTTTCCTCTCCAACCGCACCTATCCTTCCTCCACCAATACACTGCTGATCCGCTCCGGGCTCCGTACCCGCATACAGCAGGCGATTTATGATTCCCTTATCAGTTCTGAACAGAATTAAACTGTAATTTAGCAGATATGAAAATTGCCATTGTTTGTTATCCGACCTTTGGCGGAAGTGGGGTGGTCGCCACAGAACTGGGGATAGCCCTGGCCCAGCGCGGGCATGAAGTTCATTTTGTGACCTATAAACAACCTGTCCGCCTGGATTTGCTCAGTAAAAACATACATTTCCACGAGGTACACGTTCCGGAGTACCCGCTCTTTCACTATCAGCCTTACGAACTGGCCCTTTCCAGTAAGCTGGTGGATACCATCAAGATCTTCGGGATTGATGTGCTGCATGTACATTATGCCATCCCACATGCCTATGCGGGCTATATGGCTAAAAAGATGCTGGAGGAGGAAGGGATCTTTATCCCCATGATCACTACCCTGCACGGGACCGACATCACCCTGGTGGGAAATCACCCTTTTTACAAGCCGGCGGTTAATTTCAGTATTAACCAATCGGATATTGTTACCTCGGTTTCGGATAGCCTTAAGAAAGACACTCTGGAACTCTTTGAAATCAACCGGGAGATCACGGTCATCCCCAACTTTATAGATAAAAGCAAATACGCCCAGGACTTTACGGATTGCCAGCGCAGTATGATGGCCGAGGAGGATGAGCGCATCATCACCCATATCAGTAACTTCCGAAAAGTCAAGCGGGTACCGGATGTTATCCATATATTTTACGAAATACAGCGGCAGATCCCGGCCAAACTGGTCATGGTAGGGGAGGGCCCTGAAAAGGAGAAAGCGGAATTGCTTTGTGAGCGCCTGGACATTTCAGATAAAGTGATATTCCTGGGGAACAGCAACGAGATTGACCGTATCCTGTGTTTTTCAGACCTGTTCCTGCTGCCTTCCGAGACCGAGAGCTTTGGGCTGGCGGCACTGGAAGCGATGATCAACAAGGTAGCTGTTATCTCGAGTAATGCCGGTGGTATCCCGGAAGTGAACAAACACGGGGTGTCCGGATATTTGAGTGAAGTAGGGGATGTGGAAGACATGGTCACCAATGCCCTGAAAATCCTCAAAGACGATAAAACGCTGGAGGGCTTCAAACAGCGGGCCTTTGACCTGGCCTGTACGTTTGACATCCACAATATCCTGCCCATGTACGAGGAGGTCTATAAAAAGGCCTATAAGGAGCGCTTTAAGGATGCGTTGAATTAGATGCGTCATTGCTGCTGACGATGAATCCCGGAGTCCTCAGATCCTCTTTGTTATAACGGATAGGGCTGCCGTTATCGATATTGCGGACCGACAAGCCCGCCGCCTCACAGATGGCCTGCCCGGCTGCTGTATCCCATTCCATAATGGAGGAAAAGCGCGGATACAAATCTGCCTTCCCTTCCGCCATCCAGCAAAACTTTATAGAACTGCCCTTTGGGATGATCTCCACCCTCTTATGCTTCTTTTGCAAATCCCGGATATAGGCCTCGGTCTGCGGATCCCGGAAGGAGCGGCTACACAGCACTCTCAATACAGATGTATCCGTTTTAGCAGCATAAATTCGGTGCTGTGGCGCAAAAGGCTCATTCGGTAACTGGTGTCCCTCCCCAAGAGTGTGTTTATAAGCAGCCTTAACCTCCACATCCCCTAAATACAGCTCCCGGCTTAGCGGTACGTAAATAACGCCCAGCACTGGCTTCCCCAGTCTGCAAAGGGCGATATTGACCGTAAACTCCCCATTCCTGCCTACAAACTCTTTGGTCCCGTCCAGTGGGTCAACAATCCAGCACTGCTCCCAGTCTTTACGCTCCAAATACGGAACCTTCGGGCTTTCCTCACTGATGATGGGAATACCGGTTTTGCCAAGGGCCTCGGTTATGATGGTATTGGCGGCCAGGTCTGCGGAGGTGAGGGGAGTGTTGTCTTCCTTATAGCCTAGCTCATAATCATCCTCGTTATAGTAGTTAAGGATGGCTTTGCCGGCGGAGAGGGCGGCTTGGAGGGCAGTTAAGGTTGATATTTTCATTTATGGTCTGTTATACATAAGTACTTCTTACCCTTTACGCCCGAACAAACCAAAATTTAACTTCCCCAGTATGTATTTAATCCTGTCCATTGAAAAGTATTTTCCTATAATGTTCCTGTCCCTTAGGTATTGTTTAGTTTTCAGCTTGAACGACATAACTTTTACCCATAGCAAATGAGACCAATATTGATCTGAATAAAGCAATAAGTAGTGAAATGTATATTGATGATTGCTCCATCTCAACTTATAGGATGTTGCACCCATTGAAAGGTCAAAAGTAGAGATCTTATTTTGCAGGCACCATTCAATGTACTTTAGCATGCTTATATCCCCCATACTATATTTTCCGTAGTCGGTATCAAAAGTTTGAATATAGGCAAACAAAATATCTCCGAGATGAAAGTTCAGTCCGAAATTGATGGGTTTCTGACCATCGAATAAAACAAACAGGGAAGCAGTCTTGTTTAATATTTTAGGGTAGGTTAAGGAGGCAATATCCTTCCATTGTGATAAGTATCTATTGTCTGATTTTTTTTCTTCAAATCTTTTTTCTAACAGTTCGTAAAATTTGTCAAAAAGGGTATCAAACACACCGCGATCCATTTTGCCCCAATAAAATTTATAGGTAATATCATGTAGCCGTTCCAGTTTTCTAAGCTTATAGGATACCTTATTCCGACTCGCCTTGCTGAGATGCTGTAGCGTATAATCTTCTGTACTTTGAATATTGGTTAGGTCCAACACATATCCATTATATTGCTTCAGGGATTTTATGCTAACAGATCCGGCTTTATCATTTAAGCTATACTTCAGGTAGTCCGGCACATCCATTATTTGGAATGGCACCTCCAACTCTTCTGTATAGGTGTCTTGAACTTCAATTGGTTTTCCAGATATGGAATTAATAAGTCTGGATTTAAAAATAAGAGGACGCCTGTTTGGGAGAAACAGATCAAAAATAACGCGTTGAGAAGGAGGGCTTAGCAGGTCCTTTATTACCATTGAATTTTTGAGAAATTAATACTTTAAATCTACGCAGTTTTTTTTAGGAGCAGCGAAAGTCTTTTATAAACGACTTCCAGGAAATATCATTCCTCATTTATGGGAGGATTGTATGTACTTCAGCCGTTGCCAGATGAGGTCCAGGCCCAACCTTCTCAAATATGTTTTTAACTGATAGTACCCGAAGAAATAACAAGCAAAAAATTGCGCCTTAAGCGATTTTCTGTCAAATAAGATATGATATTCGAAGTCATAAGGTTCATTACACCAGCGTTGTTTATATTCGAAATGCCCCTTTGAGAAATCCAGGTATTTAAAGCCATTTTCGATACACCATTCAATTTGCTTCATGGTACAAATGGTTCCGGGGCGATAGGCTGCATACTCAATATCAAAACTCCGTATAACGTCAAAAGCAGTGGTTTCCGATAAATATAGAATGGTCAGGGCTACAGGCTTATCCCCATTAAGAACGCAGAATAAGCCTGCCTTTCCCTCCGAGATAAGTGCGAGGGTTACATCCTTGTGAAAAGCCCATTCGTCAGGGTCCAGATTGTTATTATACCTTTTAAGCTCAGAAAATCGCTGGCTCATCCATTGATTGAGCAAATCCAAGAGCTCCTCCAGTTTATTTTTGTTTGTGCCCTGACCGTAGAATTTACAGGCCAGAGAAAACTTGCTATTGAAATTCCTAAGAGTCCTTCCAAACTTTCCCCTGCTTCTGGAACTAATAACCTTTTCCATATACCCTTCGAGGGTATTAATCTCTTGAAAATTGCAGCGATATCCTTTGTATTGTGGTACCCGGAGCAGCCCAAACGGCATACGTTCTGATTTATGAGGGCTTTTGGAGTAGGAAGGGATGTCGAACAATACTACACATAATCCCTGTTTCTCCTCATCGGTATGAGAATATTTTAATGAATAAGAAAAACCTTTAGTTTGGGTTTGGCCTACATTGTAAAAAATGGGTCGTTTGGAATTTTTTATTAAAGGAACCTCAGGAATTGAAGCCAGTCGCAAAACCTGCCGGCCTTCTCCGAAATGACTCAGCCATACCCTTTGAAAACACCCCGACAGAAAGGGATTTCCCATTTTTAAACGAATGATTTCTAATTTTTATGTTGGATAATATCTACCAAGTTAATAATCCACTCCAGATTTAACAATGTCAACAGTAAATTCATTCAAATTTCTAATTGATTTTATTAAGAAAAATGTGAGTTCCACTAAATATCAGAGCCAGAATGAACTTTACTTTTAAATAAACCCATTAATCCCGACTATCAGAATGCTGCATAAAGCAGAATTTTAAATACTTAAAATAAAAGATATATTAAATATATAACCAGTTTGCTTGAATTTATACCGAATGAAATACTCCTGTCGAGAGAAAAAGTATTTTGAAAGGAATTTTTTACAGTTCAAAAGGATTGCCCTATACTTGTTAGCTTAAATAATCTAACTCATGGTTTCCCCCACCAGCAATATTGAAACGAGTAAACTTTTATGGTAATACTAGGACTCAATTATTATTTTCATGATTCCACGGCTTGTTTAGTGGTTAATGGTCAATTGGTTGCGGCAATAGAAGAAGAGCGCCTGAACCGCGATAAGCACACCAGGGTTTTTCCACAGATGGCGATAGACCGCTGCCTTAAAATAGCGGGATTGGGAATTAATGATATAGACCATATTGCCATCTCCATCAAGCCAACCCATAACCTGGGGAAAAAGCTGGGATATCTGGCCGGTCGCCTGAATACATTTAAGGTGTTTGTAAACCATGAGTTTGTACATGCTTACAACAAGCAAAAGGGCTTCTGGAACTGGTATAAGTATCATTATACCTCCAAAAAGAACGGACCTAAGGTTCATTTTATACCTCACCATTACAGCCATGCTCCGGGCTCTTTTTACGTCTCTCCTTATCAGAAGGCGGCCCTTTTGGGGATAGATGGTTCCGGGGAATGGGCAACTACCTGGTTAGGGTATGGAGAAGGAACTAAAATTGACTGTCTGGGGGAAAGCTTTTTTCCAAATTCCCTGGGCTCCTTTTATGAAGCGGTAACCCAATATTGCGGCTTCCGCACCAGTTATGACGAAGGAAAGACCATGGGCCTGGCTCCCATGGGTGATGCCGAGGTTTACAAGGACAAGGTTGGCAAAATGGTCTGGGTGGACAAGAACGGAAGCCTGCAGTTTGACCTGAGCTATTTCAATTTCCAGAACATGCACTGGCAGCGCCTGTCCCCAAAATTTTATAAGGAGTTTGGCCCTGGAAGGAAACATGGGGAAGACTTCCAGAAGCATCATATGGATGTAGCGGCAGCTTTTCAGCGGGTACTGGAGGACCGGGTACTGGAAATCTGTGAAATCCTGCACCAGAAAACCAGGGCAGATTACTTGGTCATATCCGGGGGGGTTTCCCTTAACAGTGTAATGAACGGGCGTATTGTCCGCGAGAGCAAGTTTAAGGACGTTTATGTAATGCCGGCTGCCGGGGATAACGGAACGGCTATAGGAGCCGCCTTTTATCTTTATAATGGAATATTTAATAAGGAACGCAATTTTGTACATCTGGATCCTTATGTGGGAACTGAATATTCCAATGACGAAATAGAAAAAATACTAAAAGGCGCCAAACTGAAGTATACGCGCCATGAAGATATCTGTGAAAAAGCAGCCTGCCTTTTGGAGAAAGGCAGGATTATCGGTTGGTTTCAGGGTAAAATGGAAATTGGCCCCAGGGCCCTGGGCAGCCGGAGTATCCTTGCAAACCCGGCCTTTCCTGATATGAAGGATAAGATCAATGCAGAGGTAAAATTCAGGGAGGCCTACAGGCCTTTTGCACCTTCCGCCATAGTAGAAGCCAAAGATGATTTCTTTGACCTGGAAGTGGAGGCACCTTTTATGTTAAAGGTATGCAACGTGCTGCCTGAAAAACAGAGTGTAATCCCTGCGGTTACCCATGTAGACGGCAGCGCTCGCTTGCAAACGGTCCGAAAGGAATTACATCCCCGATATTACGAAGTCATAGACAAGTTAGGTAAAAAAACCAAAGTACCTGTGGTACTCAATACGAGCTTTAACATTCAGGGGGAACCGGTGGTAGAATCTCCCAAGGATGCGATCCGTTGTTTCTTTTCAACCGGGCTGGATGACCTGATCATCGGGAATTTTCACCTGACCAAATAAAAAAGTATGCTTTTTAATTCCCTGGCTTATTTTATTTTCCTGCCAGCGGTTTTTTGCATCTACTGGTTTGTTTGCCAGCGAAAGCTTGCACTCCAGAATATTATTTTATTGCTGGCCAGCTATGTATTTTATGGCTGGTGGGATTACCGTTTCCTGTCCCTCATTTTCCTTTCCAGTGTGGTAGATTTCTTCGTGGGCAGGGCCATTTACCACTCGGAAACCAAATCCCGGAAGAAGCAATACCTCTGGCTGAGCCTCCTGTTTAATATCGGGATGCTGGGCTTTTTCAAATATTATAATTTCTTTGTAGAATCTTTTGCAGCTGCATTTTTGACGGATGGCCTCGGTGAAGCCTCCCTTTGGACGTTGAACATCGTTCTTCCGGTAGGGATTTCCTTTTATACTTTCCAGACCTTGTCCTATTCCCTGGATATTTATAAGGGGAAATTAAAACCCACAGATGACTTTATTTCCTTCGCCACCTTTGTAAGCTTTTTTCCGCAACTGGTAGCGGGGCCCATTGAACGTGCTAGCAATTTGCTGCCTCAAATTACTTCTAAGCGGAAATTCAGTTACCCGCAGGCTGTGGATGGCCTGAGATTAATCCTATGGGGGCTTTTTAAAAAAGTGGTTATTGCTGATTCCCTGGCTGTGATGGTCGATGATATTTTTATGAACCATACGGACTACTCCGGGAGTACCCTTGCCCTTGGGCTGGTCTTTTTCGCCTTTCAAATCTATGGGGATTTCAGTGGTTATTCAGATATCGCTATAGGTACGGCTAAACTTTTTGGGATAGAGTTGATGTCGAATTTTAAGTTCCCATACTTTTCAAGGAATATTTCAGAATTCTGGCACCGCTGGCATATTTCCCTTTCCACCTGGTTCCGGGATTATTTGTACATCCCCCTGGGGGGATCCCGACAGGGCCAACTAAGTTCGTTGCGGAACATTTTTATCATTTTCCTGGTGAGCGGTTTCTGGCACGGGGCCAACTGGACGTTTATCATCTGGGGCGGGATACACGCAGCTTTGTATATCCCTGTATTTTTAATGGGGAAAAACCGGGTTTATGTTGGGGCGCATCTGGGGCAGGGTAGCTGGAAAACGAATATTCGGGAAATTCTGCAGGTAGGTCTTACCTTCCTTCTGGTTACTCTCGCCTGGACCTATTTCAGGGCAGAAAACCTGGGCGCTGCCAATGAATATCTCTGGCAGTTGTTCACACAATTCAATATTGAATACTATTCCCACCCCCAGGGATACAGAATGTTAGATTATTTTGTTCTTCTGGGTGTTTTTATCACCTACGAATACCGTATCCGAAAGGATGAACGAAGCCCCATTCCCTTTGAAAAAAGGGCAGTGCGCCTCTTGGTTTATACACTTTTAGTCCTTGGGCTTTTGTTGTTTTTCGATAGCGGAACAGACCGCTCTTTTATTTATTTTCAATTCTAAGGCATGAAGATTCGGAAATTCATACTACGGATAGTTATTTATGGTGTGCTGATTTTGTGCCTGTTAGAGGTTTTAGTCCGCGTCTTTCATTTACATAAAGACACGCCTTCCCGTATAATTGATGCCTACGGGGTAGAGAAGTGGGCTCCGAATCAACAGGGATATTCGGTAACCGGAAACCGCAGGCAGAATGTGGGGGAATACCGGATCAACGCCAGCGGCTTCAATTCCTATCGGGAGTTTAACCCAACAATTGAGGCATATGAAGTTGCTTTGATTGGAGACTCCTTTATTGAGGGGTTTCACCAGGATTATGATCAATCCATCGGGAAGAAAATAGAGGAGCAGCTACCCGATTTCAACGTATATGAATACGGTTATGCTGGCTATGACCTTGCCGACGAGCTCCACTTGATCAAGGCCTATGACTCTGTCTTCCAAAAAATCGATAAAATATTTATTTACCTGAAATATCCGGACGACCTCAGAAGGGACACCTATTCAGTAAGTCAGGAACGGATGCGGCTCGAAAAAGGTATTTACCGATTTTTAAAGTATAGTAAAGTATTAGTCTATTGCCAGAATATTGGGCTTCTGAGTGCTATAACCCGCTCCATATCACAGCTAAAGACGGTCTTAATTCCTACGGATAATAGGCCAGGAAATACCGACATCTCGCCTTCTGCAATGGAAAAGAGATATTTGTCGAACTTCAAAAAGTTGTGGGAAGAATGGGTCGCAGAATCCGGGAAGATTGTTTTACTCCTGGATAAAAAGACCTTTCCGGAGGGATTCATTCAATATTTAGAAGGGCAGGATATTTCGTATCTGGACTACGGCCCTGCGCTGGATAAGGCTGCCAAACCGGTTACCCTGATTTACGACCAGCACTGGAATGATTATGGGAGGGGGCTGATAGCAGCGGAAATAGCAGATTTTCTTAAATACTACAGTATGCTCCCTTAGAGAAATTGAATTTTAAGCCTTTCTGTATGGAGGAAAAAAATTCGTAGAGTGTTGCTCTACATTTAATGCTCTAAATATTTTCTCATCAACAATAAGTTTCCAGGTGCAAAATGGTTTAGTTTCCTTTGAGAAAAGAGATTTGAAATGAAATAATGAATCATTTCCGGCTCCTTTTCCACCACCCAGATTATAAATATGATTGCCATTAGCCATAGCTTTTAAGCGCATTTCGTCTATGAGGAGTTTGGAGGGAGATTCCTTCAAAAATTCACGCTTTGTTCCGGATAAATGATAGTGGGCAAATCCATTTTTTTCTATAAGTATCCCTCCTGAAGCTACTTCCCCGCTCTCTAAGTCTTTCAAAAGAAAAAGACTTGCTGTAAACTCACTGCTTCTAAGCAATTCTTTAAAATATTGTTCATAAAAAAAATAAGAAGGCCGGGCACCCACCCTGAGCATATTCTCTTCGTAGATTGCTTTGAATATAGCTATGTTTGCAGCATTATTAGATTGGATGACCTCAAATTGACTTCTGCCCTTTCGAATATAGGACTTCAACCTGCGATTATAGGCTGAAAATTGAGTCTTTTCAGGTAGATTCAAATCGACATAAACAACTTTTCCAGTGTCTTCGATTTTTCCTAAAGATTTTATCAGAAAGCGCTGTCCGGTTATAAAGGGGTGTAGACGGGAAAATACAGTTACAATTTCCAGCTTTTTTAAGGCAGTCAATAATTCCGTTTGATATGCTTCAGGCGCAAAGGATATGTCATCCAAATTAGAGATGGGCCCTGTATAACCATACACACTGCAGGCATCTTTAAAATCAGTTCCGGGTATGGTGCGAATCAGCAGGGGTAAGGCTATAACCGTTCTGTTTGATGAATAGGTCAGAAGCACGGGTTGCCCATCCCTTTTATATAATTGATGATATTCATAGGTATGGTAGGTGTCAAAAACTTTGCATTTGCTCAGCACAGCGTTCCATTCCTTTTTATTTCGAATAATCTCAATCATGCAGGTTGTAAGGCTATTATGAAATTATAATTCAGGAGAAATAATATAAACTGAATTGTGTTAAATTCGATAGGTCGGGAAAAAAGTAGACTGTACTGTTTCGAAATGAATGGGAGTCTCCCTGATGTGCTCTTTCAATAATATTCGATATTCCTCTTCAAGAATAATTTTCCGACCGGTATAAAAAATAACATCGGGATCTTTGGGAAACAGTGACTTTTTATGGCGGTAAAGGCCATCATCATCCTTCCGGCCTCCTCCGAGAATATAAAATGAAACACCCTCAGAAGAAGCCCAGCGGATTAATTCTACCCGCAGATAATCATTCGGTCGCATTTCAAAAAATTCCTGCCTGGTTCCTCCCAGAAATGCATAGATAGTATCCTGGTGCCTGATAATGAGCTCCACAGAAATAATGGAATCATCTTTCATCACCATGGCGATGGCGAATTTTTCCGGATTCTGGAAGATTAAATTATAAAAGTATTGCAGGGAGAAGAAGTAACTGCTGGACGCATTATTTCGGTCCATGGTTTCAATATATACTTTGTGAAATTCCGCAACCAGGTTCTTGTCTATTCTTTCGCCTTTCAGAACCTCAAAAGAAAGTCCATATTTCGAAGCTTTTCGGTAATTGTTCCGAACTTTTGAAATGAAATTTTCCCATTGCCGGGTCTGGTCAGGCAAAATTTTACCCTTAACATTTTTAAGGGTAGGTTGTAATTCCCCGGAATAGCCTATATGGTTTTGATTCAGGCTGAAGCGTATGAATTCAGAAACCACCTTGTTCTCCTTATACCACTGATCAGCCTGATGCCAAAATTCTCTGATAAATATGGCGTGTAAATCCTTTTCAAAAATGGGACCACTATAACCGTAAGGGGATATTACATCATAGTAGTTCCCGGAGAGTTCTTCAGAGGCTATTGGGCGCAAAACCATGGGCATTAAGCCAATGGTCCTGCTACCTGATCTAAACAGAAATGCAATCAAGTCATGATCTTCTGATTGATGATGGGCAAAATAAGGAAATGAACCATACGGATTTCCATCGGCCAGCTCCTTTAATGCCTGGGTATAGATACTTCGATGTTCTTCACTTTGGCCAATGCGCAATAAGTGGAATTCAGTCTCATCCAGTTCCTTTTTATAGAGAATGGGATCCGATAATATTCCTGCCAGAATCTTGGAAAGCCAAATGATCCTGCCGCAGTGTTCAACATGCCACACAGCCTTGTTCTCAATCACATTACCCGCCAACAGTGGACCAACGATGTGAAAATCGGGCTGTGCTTCAAGCGAGTCGTTTACCTTAAATCCTATTCGGGAGGCATTTGGTGCCAGAAGATCACCCTGAATCAGTTTACGCAGCACTTTTGGAATTTTAGGATTATCCAGAGACATCCCTCCTGAACAATTTATAACGACGGAAACGGTATCGTTTAAGGACTTAATTTTACCACTTTCCGTTTCGCTATAAAATACCCGGGCTCCCTCTTCTGTTAGTTGCAGGTCGTGAAACCTTCCGGCAATATGCTCAAACCGCTTCTCCGATTCCAGCATTCGAACGGTTTCCACGTAATGCTCTCCTGCACATCGCTGACGACGGCCAATTTCGTTTCCGTGGAAACAGGCAAAATTTTCAAGTTCCAGAGGATCGAGACGTCCAAGTAGTTTTCCAATGGCCTCAGAAATCACACCAACTGTCGAAAAGGCGCCTAATTCAATTTTCGCTGCTTTATCCAGGTCCCTGGTAGCCGCTTCGTTAATTTCAGCTGAGCTGATCTTGGCCTTATTCATAAGGGCCTTGAGATTACCTGGTTTAAAGGTCTTTAGTTTTTCGGTATCCAATTCGGAATCTGGAAGAATTCCGTAAGTAGAGAGGAAATAAAATTTATTACAGTGTACCGCTATATCTTCACGATCATTCAGACGGTATAAAACTTCAAGGGCAGAGGCATTAGCCCCTACCATAAGGACATTGATCTTGCGCCCGGACTGTTTTGAAATTTGTTTATGAACCTGGTCTACGGCCTGACCAAAATTATTTGCATAAAGGTCATTTAGAAACAACAAGTTTTTCTCCCTGATTTCATGCTTTTCTTTCCATAAATAATTGGTAGGCAGGGATCCGATGCCCATAATTATTTTTTTGGCAGTAATGCAGCCGGAATGTCCGGTATCTGCCATCCAGAGGTCATCCAGCCGACTTATATTTATAACTTCAGCTTGTTTGAATGTAATCTGAATTTGATTAGCAGCTTCCATTATACCTACTATTTTTCCAACCTGTTCAGCCATGTAACATCCAAAAAAATAACGCGGAAGAAACATCCCGGCCCATTGATTGTTTGCAATAGCATCCTGGTTTTTTTCTAACCATACTGCTGAGCGTACGCCCCCATCCGCCTTAAATTCTTCTAATAACCAGGATTTATTGGCAGATAGCCACTCCATAAATGGAGTTAATTCGGGTTCCGGAAGGAAACTTTTTAGATTGGTAATTAACAAAACGGCTTTCCCGGAGCGTTCTCCGTAAGGAATACCTTTATTAAACTCCCCGTACTTGTCAAGTACCGTTATTTGTAGGGGACGAAAATTCTTAACCTTTTGGATTTTATTGAGAAAATTCCACAGGGTAAAGGCCGAAGAAATCCCGGACCCAATAAAAAGATAATCCTGAAGCCCGCTTTTTTGTTGCGTTTTAGGTGTCATTTGTTGTATTTAATAATTTTAGCCGGGTTACCGACCACCACGGCATAATCCGGCACATCTTTTATCACTACCGCACCCGCCCCAACGATGCACCATTTCCCAATTTTAATTTTTGGGATCACCACTGCCCCAGCTCCAATATGGGTGCCTTCCCCTACAGTCACATGGCCGGTAAGGGTTGCCTTTGGGGAGATATGGACAAAGTCTCCAATCACATTGTCATGATCAACGCTTGCTGCCGTATTGATAATTACGTGCTCTCCGATTTGGGTATTGGGTTGAATGATGGCTCCGGCATACACCACAGTTCCCGTTCCCAGACGAGCTGAGTGGCTTACAACAGCCGTCTTGTGAATGAGGGTTATAAAATTCGGAGCCAATTCCTTTGATAAACGGGCCCTGGCAGCATTGTCTCCAATAGCGATAATACATGGATCTCCTTTAAAAGGGAAACTTTTTATATCAACTGAGATACCAGGATGAACTTCTGGGGCTTTTGGATGCTTTCCCTCAGGATGATCATCGAATATTGCCGTGACCTGGAAAGGCTGGTCTGCCAGCAGATCAAGAATTACCTGAGAATGCCCTCCCGCGCCATAAAGCCTGATGGGTTGTTTATCCATAATTGAATTCATTAGGCGCCATTTTACCCTAATTATTTTTCTGTTTTAGGATTTTTAATTTTTATGATCTTCCCAGGGTTACCCACCACGGTTGAATAGTCTGGTACATCCTTTATTATAACGGCTCCGGCCCCGATGGTACACCATTTTCCAATCCTGACTTTAGGGATAACTACTGCCCCAACACCTATATGGGAGCCTTCTCCAACTTCGACATGACCGCAGAGCGCTGCTTTTGGTGATATATGGGCGTAATCCCCTATAATATTATCATGATCAATGCTGGCTGCTGTATTTATAATTACATGTTTTCCAATACTTGTATTAGGTTGTATAATAGCTCCTGCGAAAACTACTGTTCCATTCCCGATTTGTGAACTTTTGGCGATAATTGCTGAAGGGTGAATAGCCTTTTCGAAATCGCTTTTTAAGAACTGCGCAATTTCTGCCCGTTCCCGATTATTACCCACGGCAATAATTACCGGATCTCCGGTATGTGGAAAACTGGCGAGGGCTCCTCGTACCCCTCCTTCTATAGTGGTTTTAGAGTAGGCATGGTGAACTCCTTCGGGTTTGTCATCAAAAGTATCAGAAACCTGATGGCCACAAAGTTCCAACACTTTTCGAATTACCTGGGAGTGTCCGCCAGCACCGTATATTCTTATTTTTTTCATTTTTGAATGTAATATAATCAAATCAGGCTGGTTCAGAATATCGATCATTCCCCTTCCATACAGGCATTATGGTTTCTTCTCCCTGATTGATATCGGCTTTCCGCAACACCTTCAGGATGGTCTTAATCATAATTTTAAGGTCAAGTATAAAACTAATGTGCTCCACATACCACACATCCAGTTGGAACTTTTCATCCCAGCTAATGGCATTTCTGCCGTTTACCTGGGCCCATCCCGTTATCCCTGGGAGTACTTTATGCCTTTTGCTCTGTTCTTCGTTATACAAGGGTAAATACTCAATCAATAATGGCCTGGGCCCCACAATGCTCATGTCTCCCTTCAGAACATTTATCAATTGCAATGTCTCGTCAAGGGAGAATTTTCGTATGATTGCTCCTACTTTAGTAATACGATCAGGATTGTGAACATCGTATTGTTTATTTGATTTAAGATCCCTCATCGTTTTAAATTTGATAATTTTAAAAGGTTTACCATCCTTTCCAGGCCTCTTTTGAAGGAAAAATGGATTGCCTGAATTCACAACTAATAAGATAAAAGTTAGGGTAACTAGTATAGGTGAAAAAAGCAGCAATAAAATAAAGGATAAAAGCTTATCAAATACTCCTTTAACTAAGTGCTGGTACATAAGGCTAGAATATCGCTGGTTAAAATTGATCAATAGATTATAACCGAACCACTAAATTAAATCTATAAAGTCTAATGGGTATAGTTTCTAGATGATCAGCTCTTTATTTTAGATATTGTCTCTAAAATGTTAGGCTGAAAGTATATAAAGGGTCCGTTTTTAGTAAAATGAGGTTTTCATTTATATCCAAATCATTACTATAGAAAAAGCAACGCTCTTTGTTTAATACCCTTTTTAATTTTTCTTGTAATAATAAGGCTTTCATAGAAAAATCATCATTAAAAAAGAGCGACTCTTCAATTTGTCCGAATGTAAATAGAAGGTCTTGATACTCTACTTTAATTTTTGAAAAGCCAAATACCTCTTCTTGTAATTTATATTTAGGATAATCCAATAGATAAAAGTTGTCCAATTCAAATTTTTCTTTCAATGAAACTTCGCATAAGTATCTTGTTGCTTCTTTTTCAAATCCGTTACTGAAATACCATTTAACAGCTGCTTGGTTACTTTCAAAGACATTAAGTCTTATTGATCCTAACGGACCTGGTTTTGACTTGACTTGCAGATAATCTAAAATGAATTTTCCATGACCCTTGCCTTGTTCGTTTGGCATTATGCCTATCAAATCGAGAAACAAACTATTGGAATTCATCGTGTATATTAAGAATCCTACTTTACGTCTATTGTAGTTTATTATTTCAATTCGTTGCTTTCCAAGGGGTTGTTTTATTAGATATTGCAGATATCTATTCGCTCCTCTTGCCCGATAAATGGTCGGAATAAGCAGGTCAGTTCTAAATGAAAGTTTTATAGTCTCCAGAATAAATTCTATGTCATTATCCCGAGCTTTTAAAATACTATATTCGTCTTTCCTCATCCAAATCTTTCATTTGTGTGGTGGGTAAAACATTGATATCTTCTGACTTGATTATTTTTCTTATAGTTTTAAGAATAATTAGCATGTCTATTTTAGGACCGAGCTTTTCGACATATTCAACATCTTTTGCCAATCGTAAATCCCAAGATAGATTATTTCTGCCTGAAACCTGGGCCAATCCTGTAATACCTGGTCTTATCGAGTGTCGTTTTTTTTCCTTATCAGTGTAGTAGGGTAAATATCTATGCAATAAAGGTCTGGGGCCGATAAAACTCATATCACCTTTAATTACATTGAGAAGTTGTGGCAGTTCATCCAGGGAGGACCTTCTAATAAGTGAACCTATTTTGGTAAGTCTTTGATTGTCTGGTAAAAATTCTCCCTTATCATCTCGCTCATTGGACATTGTTCTAAATTTTAGAATAAAAAAGGTCTCTTCATTTTTTCCAGGCCGCGCCTGTACAAAAAAAGGATTCCCCTTCAGAGTTATGCATAATCCTATGGAGAGAATTATGAATAGGGGAAATAGAAGGATAAACCCGACCAGCGCCATACTAAAATCAATAATTCTTTTCCCAAAAGCCCTGTACATCTTAACTTTCCAAACTTTTATATTCCTTTAAGATCTCATTCCAAACAAAAGTCCGTTCATAGCGCTCCCTGATTATTTTTCTGTATACTCGTTTTTGCTTTTTTAAATCATCACCGGATTCCAGACATAATCTCATGGCTGATTTTAAGGCTTCCGGATTCTTTGGAGGCACTATTTTTCCATTGATACCATCTTCAATAATTTCATTGCATCCGTTAATGTCGGTTACGATACTGAAAAGTCCCATGGCCCCGGCCTGCATCACTACATTTGGGAATCCTTCTCGATAACTGGGGAAAACAAAACAATCACCTATGGCGAAATGCAGACGCACATCATCCTGCCATCCCAGATAAAGTATGTTCTCGGTAGTTTTAATTGCCTCAACCGTTCCAGGCAAAAGCGGGTCCAGATCGTCTTCAAAAGGCCCTACCAACAAAAGTTTAACCCGTTTTTTATTAAAATTAAATTTATTGAATGCTTCAATTAATTCATTAACCCCCTTGTCCTTTACAAGCCTACCGACGTAAACGAAGACGAAATCCTCCTCTGTTAAGTTCAATTCCTCCCGCAGCTTTTTTTTCTGCTCTTCAGAAATAGAATCAGGGTTAAAGTGATTGGTGTCGATCCCATTGGAACTTCCCTTTCCAAGCACTTTTAGTTTGATAGGTTTTGCAAAGTTGTTCTCAATGGCGATATTACGCAGACCTGCAGAATTGGGATATATTCTTGTTGCGCAACTGTATGTGATACGCTCCACCCAATTCAGTAACCATCTTTTAGCGCCGGTCGCTTCAATCAGAGGGAGACCGGCTATAGTATGAAGCCTGTGCGGTACCCCTGCAAATCTGGCGGCCAGCATTCCAAGCGTGCCTGCCTTTGGGGTGTGTGAATGCACTATAAAAGGCTTTTCTTTTTTTAGGATTCTGTACAGTTGCCAAAGAGCTTTTAAATCTTTGAAAGGTGTAATTTTTCGGGTCATTTCCACAGGAATAACCCTGATTTTTTCTTGTTTTCCAACTCTTTCTAAACCATGACCTCCAGATGAAATGCCAATCACTTCGAAATACTGACTCATAAATTTGCTCTGTCCTTCTAATAATCCGCCCAGTGATATTGGAACAGTAGTTATTCTTATCAGTTTTTTCATTTTATATAATACTAAGCTTATAATTCACGAAGTAATCGGTTAAGAATTCATAGACGAGATAAGATTGAGTCAGATAAAACTTCCGTGAAGTATCTACCTCCTCTTTTATTTAAATGATGACCATCATATGTCTCAAATTTATGTTTTAGAGGGTGCTCATTGAAATCAATAAACGGAACATCAAATTTTTGAGCCATGGAATCTACTTTTTGATTGAAATTTGGGAAATATTCATTCTCTTTTGTAATGAAGTTATTACTTATAGGTGTTCTTATTACAAACACCTTTCCAATTGAGCTTAACAATTTTAATAAATCATTAAAAGCGGTCAGCCTGACATCAGAGTACCCTTGTATTTCAGAATCTTGAAAGAATATTTTCAACTGATGATTTTCCATATTTCTATAACTCAAACTGTCCCGTGAAATGTTTTTTTCTTCCAACCACCCATCTTTATGAGTTATTGCATTACCTCTAAAAATTGCCTTAAAATGAAAAAATGAGAGATTCTTTAACAAATACTCAAAATTTGGATTTAATTCAACAAAATGCATATTATGCGGAGGTTGATTGGCTTCCGGGAATTGACCCTTCTTGTGATCATAACCCTTATTTTTTGTGAACATTAAGGGCGTTACTGAAATTATAAATAGTCCATTTCTTCTATTAGTCAGAATCTTTTTACTAATACTTTGATTGTAAAGAGGGCCCATAGGTGCCTGGCCTATTGTAAAACTGTAATTAAGTATGGGCAACTCCAAATAACTATCTGAAAGAAATTCATTAAGAATTGCAGGCTGAATTCCTTGGAAACTTCTGGAGTCTCCTATTATTAATGAGGCAGATTTCTGACTAGTAAACTTATTGTAAAAATAATCAACACGTCCACCCCAAAGCATTAATATACAAGATATTATAGTTAAAGCCAGGAATCCGAATAATAATAATTTTTGTATAAACCGCCTCATTTTAAAATTGAAAATATATAAAGGAATTTGAACTTCTTCCAAATAAAAGGATTGTACAAAATATTAGGATGTAAAAGCACCATCTAATTAGTGTGCTCCATCGACTTATCTCAAAATCATGAAGGTGTTTTTTATTAACCCACTCGATCATCAAAAAAAATCCAATTAATCCTATAGTAAGCAGCGTATTGGGCTGGAATAAATACATCAAGTTATCTAGGGATACTGACTTAAATAGTTCCCCATAAAAAATAAGAGCATGATCAAGACTACGTGAATTAAAGATCACAGCAGTTAACATCACAAGGATAAAAAGAGCGAACATCTTGAGGTAATAAAGAATTCCTGTCTTGGTATTAGTTTTCGATTTTACACTTGATAACTTGTCTTTAGACAGTACCAAGGGTAAAAAATAAACTCCATGTAGAAATCCATACACGATAAATGTCCAGTTCGCGCCATGCCAAAATCCAACCAAAATGAAGGTGGTAATGATGGAAATAATTAATCCATATTTCTTTCTTTTTCTCAATGTAAATGATAATGGAGTGAATATATAATCCATCATCCAATTGGTAAGGGTCATATGCCATGATCTCCAAAAATCCGCAATATTTGTTTTGAAATAGGGTGTTGAAAAATTCTTGGATAGCTGTATGCCTAATAATTTAGAAATTCCAATTGCCATATTTGAGTATCCTGCAAAGTCTGCATACAATTGAATGGCATAGAAAAAAGCACCTGAAAATAGCTCTATACTATTGCTGCCTGCTGGATTATTAAATATAGGATTAGCAAGGAAAGCACAATTTTCAGCAATTACGACTTTCGCAAAAAGACCCCATAGAATTTGTCGCAGGCCATCAGCAAATAGAATGGGATCAAAATTCCTATTTTGACTTAGTTGGGGTAAAAAATGATAGCTACGTTCAATTGGTCCTGAAAGGATCTTAGGAAAGTATATCACGTATATTGAAAATTCTAACCAATTCTTTGAAGGTTCGCATTCCTCGTTATAAACGTCAATTAGGTATCCAATATTCTGAAAGGTAAAAAAGCTTATTCCTAACGGAACTATTAGACTTAGACTTTGTAAACTTTGGTCAAATCCTATTTCTACTAATAAATTATTGATATTCTCTATAAAAAAGTTTACATATTTGAAATATAAAAGCAATCCAATATTGAAAAGTTGCCCGAAATAAAGCCAATATTTGGAAATTATTTCATTTGATGAGTTCCGGATCTTCAAGCCAGAAATAAAATTAATGAGTATAGATATTATTATTAGCAACATAAATTGCAATTCTGCGTAGCCATAAAAAAATAGGCTTGAAGTCAGAAGCAACCAATTTTGGTAAACCCTGTTCTTTCCTCCAATAATCCAGTATAGAGTAAAAATTAGTAAGAAGAAGAAAAGAAATAAGACGGAATTAAAAACCAAGAAAAATAAGTTTAAAGTTTGGATTCTATAACTTGTACCAGCGATCCCATATTTTTCAATTTATTAAGGTCTCTTAATTTGAATTTAATTCCGAAATTTTCTTCAATTTGAGTAATGATAATCATGTGTGAAAGGGAATCCCATCCATCAACATCGCGTGCAGTAAGTTCGTCTCGAATCTCGAAGTTGTTATGTTCTAAAACTTCAAAAAGAATTTCTGATATTTTCAATTTAATTGTAGTCTTTTCCATAAACTAATGAGTTATTGGTTTGTCAGATTTAGACTCAAATAATTGTGATAATTTATTTCGGTCAATTTTACCATTGGTATTCAGTGGAAAAGAATCAATAAATTTAATTGATTTCGGTATCATGTAATTCGGTAGATTTCGCTTCATATGACCAATCATGGACCTGGTAGGCACAGGAAGACCTTCGATAACAAGTCCTAACTCAGTATTTCCCACAGAATTGCTAAAAGCAATAGCGACAACGTTTTGCTTATCCAACCCTTGTTTGGCATAGAGCTCGACTTCGGAAAGTTCGACCCTGAACCCCTCAATCTTGGCTTGAAAATCTACACGACCTGAATACATTAGATTACCATTATTATCCTTAAAGCAAAGATCCCCGGTCCTATAATATCTTTTGGGAACTCCATTAATACTGAGCATGAAAAAACTCGCATGGTTCTTTTCTTCGTTTTTCCAATATCCTGGGGTTAGCTGATTTCCTGCGAGACAAAGTTCTCCTTTTTGGTTGCCCTCAATTACATTACCATCAACATCCAAAATAATGCTCTCGGTATTTGACATATCCTTACCGGCAGATAAGATTCCATTGTAAACTTCATTATTTCCTCTTGGATCAAATGTATACGACGTACAGAAAATGGTGTTTTCTGTTGGCCCGTAAACATTTAATATTTTTGCATTAGGGATACAATTTGACCATTCCTGCACAACATCATTAGGTAAGGCCTCACCACAAAATAAATTGTATTTTAAATGAGGACAATTTATTTCTTGAAAATAGGGTCTAAGGTAAAGAATTATCGATGGAACCATTAAGGCAAAAGTAACTTTATGATCTTCCATTAATTCAACAATGTAGGTAAATTTAATAGAGTCCTTTGGAATAGTAAATACACAAGCTCCTTTTAGGATAGGTATTAAGTAGGACATTACTGAAAGGTCGAATGTCAGTTCAAACATTTGAAGACACCTGTCTTCCTTTTTAATCGGACAATCAAGTTGGTCAAAGGCATTACAAAAGCTATGTAGATTTCCAAATGTAATGGGAACTCCCTTAGGTGTTCCGGTGGTCCCAGAGGTAAAAAAAATATAAGTCAGATCAGAATCACAAGTTGCTTTTATTGCACTCTTGTAATTTTTCGGTTTTAAAATTCCATTTGTATTTATCTTTAAAAAGCTATTATATTTTTCTATTGTTTTAGATGTAAACAAGAGATCTACTTCTGCCTGTTCTAATGCACTTATATTTCTGTTTTCTGGAGAAGCTGGAGATATTGGAACATAAGCAATTCCTTCCAGCCAACAGGCGAATATAGTTGCATAGGACTCTAAATTATCTTCATATAGAATACCTACTCGACGAGATTTTAATTCGTCAATGCTTTCTAGAGCATAACGGATCTCTTCTATCTTATTTAATAGATCACCATACGAGTAATAGGTTTCATTAATGAAAAAAGCAGGTCTATCTTTGTTTATCTTAAGAGATTCAATTAGATTCCTTTGCAGTGGATGCATTGTAAATACCTTTATACTTTAAAATCGGGAAATTAAGTCGAATAATCGATGTAATCCGAACTACTCCATAATCACCCTATTTTATCGATTAGTAGCGGTATTTAGCGCATGTATGCTAGATTATCTTCAGTCTGAAAAGCATAGAAAATTTTTTGAGGAATGCAGTTCATCGATTTTTTTGTTAAAAAAAATTAAAGAAACATCTGCAGTATGTCGAATAAACGTACCTCTTTGTGTATTTCATCGAAATTAATGTACTAAACATCGGGATTAATGCCTTATATAGTACATTCGGGAACCTTAAATTTTACCTACTTACAAATAAATATTATGAAAAAATTAGTCTCAGGATTGCTGCTTAGTCTTATTTTAGGAATAGTCATTATGGCTATTACTTCTTGTTCTGATGAAGACCTGCTACCAGAAATTCTTGAAAGTTCTGATTCTGTTGAAGACAGTCCTTCAATGGACGAAGAAGATGATCAAATGGACCCTTTTGATCCTAATACCGATAGCAACTATGATTCATCTGAGTTTGAGTTTGGATCCCTGCAAGTTTCTGCTACACCTTGTGATTTTGATTTGAGCACACTGGAATCTAATCAAACACTAAGTATCGATTGCAGTCTGGATCTCAACGGCCAGGCCTTAAACTTACCCCCGAATGTGGAGCTTGTTTATGATGGTGGAGAAATAGTAAATGGAAGTATTAGTTTTCAAGGAGGAAAGATAGATGGAAAGTTACTTAATAAAACGCTGGAAGTCTCCGGGGATGTAACTCTCCTAGATCCTGAATTCTTCTTTTTTAAAGAAAGATGGGATATAGTTGAAGGAGAAGTCCAACAAGATGTAGCGGATAGAAACAGGGTGGTTCTACGAGAGATTTTTCAATTGGTATCCGGAATGGGAGCCAATAAATTCAGGATTGATGAGTTAGATGCCTATTTTTATGGAAGCGGTTTCATGGATTATGTATTTGAGTTGCCTTCGAACTACTCATTAATAATGACTAATAACACACATTTAAGATCACAGGTAAATTCTAGATATGGCGCATTTATTCAAATAATTAATGTTGAGAACTCTACCGTTAGTGGAGGGCATATCCATGGACAGCGAAATCTACCAGGTTATGATCCAAATATCTTGGGTTACCTTATCCGAATAGTCACCGGGAAAAATATTGATATCAGTAATGTTTATCTTGGAAGCGCTCCGGAAGACGGAGTTGCCATTCAAAGTTATTTACACGCATATGATCCAGAATACGATCCGAGTACGAACGTTATGATACGGGGTTGTACTATAGATTCTAACAGGAGGTTAGGAGTATCTATAGTGGATGGGACTAACATTCTTTTGGAGGATAACACCTTTATAAACTCAGGGGTTACTACTCAGTTTTCCGCGGGAATTGCCCCTTCATTTGCTATTGATATTGAACCGGTTGGGCAAGGAGGCCCAGAGCCATTACAATTCGTTTCAGGAGTAACAATCAGAAATAACAGGGAAATTGGAAGTCAGAGGGGAGCTCTGGTTGTTTCAGGAGGAGAGAATGTAATGGTTTCAGGCAACACATTTGAAAAGCCGATATATGTTAGAGCAGCTCCAAATGTTCAGATTATTGACAACCCATCGCTTAACGGAATTGCAATTGGAGACAAAACGGATATCCCTTCCCAAAATCGTATACGTAATATTATCATTGCTAGAAATAGAATAGAAAACGGGGAGTCGGCAGGTTTATTTCTGGCCAATCAGGACATCCAAGTGTTTGATAATGAAATTATCAATTGCCCAACAGGAATAATCCTGGACGGTCTGTCAGATTCAAATATTTATAATAATGTAATTTCTGATATTGATATAGAAGGTGACGGAATTAATGCTATTGATTTTGTGAATAATGTGGTTATCGAAAACAATACAATAGATGTTGCTGACAAAGGATTTTATTTTGTGTCTGTCAATGATCGTGAAAACGAAAAAAGTTACAACTTTACTGTAAGAAATAATACTATTCGTTCTGGTGGATTTGGAATATTCCAATTTAGTTTTGGGGGTAGTATAATTGGAAATTCCTTCGAGAATTTTGGGTTAAGACTTGATGCTATTAATAGTTTTAACTTACAGGAAAATATTTTCGATGTTCAATATACGGGCATAGAAATCGGCAATGGTTTAACAGATAATTTGATAATTACGGATAATATAATTGTATCTGAGGTAACCTCAAAAGAAGGTTATGGTATATTAATTTCTGCAAATGATGCCCAGGGAAATAAAAATATCGACATATCTAGGAATGAGACAATGACCCTAACGCATCACAATGGAGTACATGTTGCTGGTTTCGATGGTATTGAAGTTAAGGATAACCTGGGCTCTACAGTTATTGGTGAATTAATCTATTACCGGGGTAATAATAGTTTGTTTTCAGGAAACAGGACATTTGAAGGTGAGAGCAGTTACGATGTAGAAGGGAATAATAATACAATAAATTAATATCTCGTAATTTTTATGTTTCTATACAAATTCATGTAAAAAAGAGATTATGTTTTATTTCGATTTTTTAAAATAAATGATTATTTCGGACAAACTCTTTAAATGCGAAATAAGTTATTTTGATTCTCCTCATCTGAATCAGATATACGACGGTTTCTTTAAGCTAAAAAAAGCAGGGTTAATAGATCTGAAGATAAAAAAATCCTATGACAAGAGTAGGGGTACAAAACCAATACTAAAAGTAGTCTTAGATGAAAAACACCTGGTTATCTATGACACACTCGATGGGCTAAACTGGTTGGATGGACCACTAAATGAAAATCTCAGTTATTTCAAGAATTCTTTTGAGGACACATTTTATTTTAAGAGAAGCCATTCTAATCTTTTAAACCAATATCTACCCAAGGGATGCCAATTGCATCCCTTGGGCTTAAATTATTATTTTATTCCAGATGGAAACTATCCACAACCTCAATTGGCATCCCTTAAAAAAAGCATCAAGGAGTTAGCTCGAGACCTAGTTCCGAATTTATTTAAAAATTTTGTTAAGCTAGAAGACTTTGAATTTTTGCCGATTAAGAACAGTTCTGATAGAGTACTTTTTTTGTGTAGATTATGGAATCCAAATGAAGTTGAATCTAATCAAGATCGGATGGAGAGGGAGGTGATCAATAATCGTCGAATAGAACTTATTCAAGCTTGCAGAAAAGAGTTCGGTAAATTCTTTACAGGGGGACTTCAGGAATGTCCTTATTCCAAAAAAACTGCACAACAATTGATGATCTCGGCGGAATTATCAAAAAAAAACGTGTTTATGCAGTCTATAAAGGAACACAACATTTGTATTTCCACCAAGGGACTGTTTAATTCCATTGGATGGAAGTTTGCTGAATATGTGGCGGCTTCCAGGGCAATAATTAGTGAACCCCTTGATTATAACTTACCAGGAGATTTTGCTCGCCAAAAGAATTATTTGGAATTCAACACAATGGAAGAGTGTTTAAGTAGAATTGAATCATTACTGGTTAATCCAAAAAGAATCGATGAAATTATGAATAATAATTTCTATTATTACAATAATTGGGTTTCCTCGGATAAATTGGTTTTAAATACGTTGCTTAGAGTACATAATGAATTAAATTAAAAGGGCTTGCTTCTACCTTAATAACTCTTTTTTTCTTTAAATTTAGATTTCATGCTGATTATCTGAAATATTTTCTATAAAGAAAATATGTCTTCGAATACAGAATATCCATGATGCTCTTTTTTTTATCAAATTTTCCAATCGTATCCGGAAAAGCCAGGAATTTATTTTGATTTATTTCAATGAAATTGTCCAACTCCTCAAAGTGTTCTTTAGTCATTGTATTTGGATGATAACAAAAAGTAATTATTCCTATAGGAAAATTAATATTTCGGACATGGCCAAATTGGACTGGGATAAATGAAAAATCTCCTTTTCTGTAAGGTCTAAAAGCAATAGTATCTGATATTATTCTTATTGAACTTTCTTCCTTTAGTGCATTCAATGTATTATAATCAAAAGTATGGCTGGGAGCTACAAATATTCTTGGTTCCAACCCATTTTCCATAAATATTCTAAACCCTTTACGGATTTTATCTTTTTGTATATTAATTGGATGTCCAGCGAATTCGGATCTGTTATGTAAAGGGTTTATTCCACCGCAATTGGTGGAATACACATGATTATAACCGTGTAATCCTATTTCCCACCCCTTTTCTTTTAATTGCAAAACCCAATTCCAAAAGCCGGCATTGAAACTATCAATCTGCATTGATGGATCTTCATTATTTGGTATTACGGAGATGAGCGGTTTAATATTATACTTATCTAATAATGACTCCATCTTCAACCACTTTTCCCAATTCATTGTTTCGCAGGCGTCATCCAGTCTGATTAAATATTTCATGGTTTTAATAGAGATTTATAGAGTCGAATTTGTTTATCTATAGTGATTTGAATATCATATGCCCGGGCACGATTTAAACACGATTCTACAATGTTCTCATAGTGTTTTTTGTCTCTAAGCAACTCATTAATGCGTTTTGCAAGTTCATGATATTCATTTATGGGAAATAATACACCGGCGTCTTTTACTATAGAAGATAATCCGGGCGCATCTGTTGCTATCAGAGGCCTTCCTGAGGCCATTCCCTCCAGGCAAGAAAGAGAAAGCCCTTCATAATGGGACGATAGTATTGCAACATCTGATGCCTTTAAATATTCTATTACGTTAGATTTAATTCCTAAAAAAAACACTCGATCATTTAAATTAAGGGTTTTTACCAATTTCTTACACTCTTCAATTCTCGGGCCTTCTCCAATTAATATCAGAACAACATTCGCAGGCAATAAGTTCAAAGATTTTATGACAGTATCTTGATCTTTTGGATATCGGAAAGATGATACCTGAATTAATATGAAATTTTCAGCGTTTAATTTGGGATAGATACTTTTTCTTGAAGGAACGGGTGCTTTTATTATGGCCCTAGTGTTTATTCCATTTTCAATTAGCTCAAACGAATCATCGTGGAATTTTAAATGTCCTTTAAGATTTGCATCTACTTCCGGGGCAATTGTGATAATTTGGGAATATTGCCTGTAAATGATACGATCAATGAATTTGAAAATTAAATTACCTCTTCTTTTGTTATAAGTACTATGTTCGGTATAAACCAGTTTAACACGGCTAGCACTTAAGAAATTTGCCAATGCAACCCAGTATAATGCAGGGAAGAGGTGTACATGAACAATATCATACCTTTTAATTAGCGGTATTATTTTAAAAATATTAAAGGGATTATAAACTGACTTTTGGGATAATACATGAAAACCATCTCCCATACGTTCTTTTAATTCCTGTAATAATGGCTGATTACCCCCTCTTAGCAAAAGAACTTCAACCTTTAACTTTTTTTCTTTCATCACAGGTATGGACTCAACCAATAATTTCTCTGCACCACCCATGTTCAGACTATTGATAACCTGTAAAACTCTCATTTTTTGATTTTAATTAGAATAAAAAGATGCAAGAGAATTCCAGCAGGAATTGCCATAACAGTAATTAGCTTATTAGGGTTTTCTTTAAAAAGGAACCATTTTTTTATAAATAAACAAGAAGAAACCAGGTGCATGGCCCTCGTGTATGAATAGGTGAAACTTTGGGAGTATTTCAACTCCAATATTCTGCTATAAAGGAAGCCCCGCGGACTAATCTTATACTGTTTTAGGATGTTTTTGGATGACCCATCTGGTAGGTACTCTATAATACAAAAAACCTCATTCGTACAGACATATTTATAATCCTGATCTATTTGTAAATATAAACTGCCAAGAGGTACAAGTTTTTCTTCCTTATAGATGGGATATGGGGGATATTCTTTAACAACAGCAGTTCTAAGTACCACCTTTTTGTCTCCTTTAATTCCGTTTACCACTTCAAGTTCAGATAGTGTAGCATATTTGAATTTTTCCGGGATGTGCCCTGTAGGAGTCCCATCTTTAAAGGCATCTAACCCTATAATGCCAGCAAGCTTAGTTTTATTTTCCGTATTTCCCCATATGTTTAAAATTTTATTTATAGCATGATCTGGCATATAGTCATCGGAGTCTATGCAAACATTTAATTCTGTATTTATTAATTGATATGCCGCATTATGGGCCCCGTGCATACCTTGATTTTTCTGATAATGGTACTGAATTGAAATCTCACCTGTGGATATCCAGCTTTCAACCAGTTCAGCAGTTTCGTCAGTAGATCCATCATCTATTATTAACCAAATAAATGATTTGTTTGATTGTCTTACTAAACTTTGGTAAAGATTACCTAGACAAAATGCCCTGTTATATGTTGGAGTAAATACAGTAATAAGGGGCTTCATTTTAGAAATTAATTATAGTATAGGTAAAACATCAGATAGGTGAAGGCAAAATAAGCCGCCAAGATATTACTTAAGACCAGTCCCTGTCTTTTAAAAAAGTTACCCTTTAATATTGGATAAATGATCACAATTGCCATCATAAACCAGGATAAATATGCAAAACGGTTTGAATAGTTTGCTCTGATTACTAAAATCCAGAATGCATTACATATGAGGTAGGTATTCAGGAGTTGATTGTAAAAGTTATCATTAAACTTCCTTTTTATTACAAAGTACCAGCCGGCGAATACAGCAAAAGCAGAGTGGAAAAGAAAATCCCACCTAAAACCTATTTGAGAAGAAGTTCCATCTAAGGTTTGTGTCGTTAAGTAGGCTGCAGTTCTTTGATCACCAAAACCCAAACTTGCAAAAAGCGAAATCCAAACAGAACCCAGCGCTAACGATAATGGTATCGCCAATAGCCAACCATAAAAATAAGATCTGGGATTGTTGTAAAAGTAGGTTAAGATAAATGCGAACACGGGCAACATTAAGGTTTTATGAAATGAAATAGCCAAAATAAAAAGTAAGGACATGACTACTAAATTATTTCTGTAACATAATCCCCATAAGAAAATAGAACAAGCTACCCCATTCCGTACTCCATTAACCCCATAGGGCCAAAAAGAAAAAGAAACAATAAACATTACAAAAACATAGAACCAATACTGACTGAAATAAGTCTTGGAAATCTTGTAAAGCGGGTATACATAGAGAAAGCTGCAAAGTGTAAAAAAGACATGTACCGAAATGAGCTTAGAACAGACTTTCATAAATAGATGCCAGACTAAATCATAGTTATCCCGTATAGGAGCACCTTGGGCGTAAGCCATATATGCAGTATAATAGTTCCCAGTATCTCCAAAATAAATTGGATTTATTGGTCGGAATCCAATAAACAAAGTGATAAAAAGAAATAAGATAAGCCCTGAAAAATTGACGAAGTACAAGTTCTTTGTACTGTTCACTGGAAGTGCCACAGCATGTAAATAAGATAGCCCTATTAAGAGTAGGCAAAAATTTATATAAACTGGATAATAATTTTCAGCGTCAACTAGATCAAACATATTTTAATTCCTCTTTTCGGTGGGTTCCGGTAACTCTTTACCGTATGGTTCTATAATCATTATAATATCTCTATTAATAGCACGAATTAAAGGTGAATAGTAAGAAAAATTGACTCCCCCTGATAATCTAAAGTTAGAATTACTTAAGTTTATTTTTCTGCTTTCTTTTGCAATTCTAGGAACAAATTCGCCCAGATCGGCATTATCTCGTCTATTTTGTATTTATATACGTTTTGATGTGAGTCAAAACGCATTTTCTTCAATTTTTGTTTGTTTCTGTAAAGCTCAATTACTGCTTTGGCGTATGCATTCTTATCCCTTTCGGAAATTAGAATTCCCGTATTTTCATTCAATATGTTTTTGGGACCGTGAGGACAATCAAACGCGATAACAGGAAGTCCACATGATTGGGCTTCTAAAAGCACTAAAGGAAAACATTCGTTGTGGGATGACATGCAATAAATACTACTTGCTTTAAATTTTTCCTGAATCCTATCTGTTTTTCCTTTTAGAAAAACAGATGTACTTAAATCATTTTCTTCAATTATCCTTTCAAGATTATGTAATTCATTTGTGCTTCCCTCACCGTATATATGTAAATGTAAATCAGGAATTTCCTTTTTTACTATAGACCAAATCTTAATTAAATCGTCAAACCCCTTTACAGGAGCAATTCTCCCTGCGGCTATAGCGACAGCTTTTCTAGGAGCATCGTGGTATTTTGGATAAAACGAGGTTGGATTTGGAATTACCTGAACATTTGGAGAACGGAAATAACGAGCCTCATCGTCATTTAAAACCACAAGACGATCGTAAGAATTAGCTATATAATCCGAAAGCTTGTGAAATAATTTCCTTGCTATTCCCCTTTGAGTTAGGCGTTTTTCTTTCTCAGTGTGTTGGGAAAAGTGATATTCTTTGATTGTTGCAATTTTTTTAAAACCCAATGGAACGAAAAAGGTGTCTACACCGTGATTGCATACCACCAGTACATCTGGTTTTACATTTGCTATAATCTTTTTTAAGAGATTAAAATGCTTTGGGATTTTCAGCAAATTTTTAGGATGAAAAAATGAAGTCTTCCTATTGTAATCTATACCCAAGTCGAAGAATCTAATCCGGGAGTCAAAATTATAGCAGGGATTATGACCTTTCTGCTCAGTGGTAATTATTACAACTTCAAAATCCGGGCGGCTTGCAAAATAATTAGCTTTTAGACTTAATACACGTTCTATACCTCCGTGTAAATATATTTGGTCGATCAAATAGACAATTTTCATCAAGACTGATTAGATGTGATTTTTTAATGGATCTCTTGAAATTCAAAAGCAAAGCAAGTGTTAAAATAAGCCGGGTTTATACTCCCCGTTCACATTCTTTTAAACTAAACTCCTGAATAGCGTGTCCCACATTTCGCAAATGTTTTCAGGAAGATACTTTTTACTGGATTGGTGCGCTTTTTCGCCAATAATCTCTCTAATTTCCTTATTGGACATCAAATAAAGCAAACTTTCTGCGAACAATTTTATATCTCCATCCGGGACTAGGTACCCATCATGATTACTCAAAATAATATCTCTGGGCCCCGAGGGGCAATCAAAAGCAATGCAGGGGACACCGTGATTCATAGCTTCAATCAAAACCATGCCAAACCCTTCCGATCTGGAAGTAAGAGCATAGATTGAGGACTCCTGATATTTAGCAGCAATATCTCTTACAGGGTCATAAAAACAAACCGAAGTAGCTATCTTAAGGGCTTTAGCCATTTCTACAAACTTCTCACCCTGATCCTTTTTTCCATAAATATGAAGTTTCCACTCGTCATGTTGTGTACTTACAATCTTCCAAATTTTTAAAAGTCGATCTATACCCTTCTGATAACCGTGATTAGCAACGCAAATAACCGTTTTATTGTTATGATTAGACAGTATTGCAGAATTAAAAGGGAGTGGATTGGGTATAACCCTCAAATTGTTCAAACCTGGCCATTCTCTTAAATTTCCCTTTGTCAGGACAATAAAATAGTCAAAATCTTTACCAAGCCTTCGCATTAACCTGTAGAAGAAATTAAGCCATACTTTTTTAAAGAAATTAGGCTTTTCTTCATTCTGGTGGAGTTTTATAGAGGCGTGTCTCTCATAAATAATTGGAAATTTGGATTTTAAAAGTTTAGGAACAAAAAATCCTTTAATTCCATCGTCACAAACAGATATTAGGTCAGGACTCAAATTGCTTACGAATGATCTTATTTGAATGAAATAGCTTATGTAAGTTAGTAACTTAAAATTGCTCACATTTAACTTATGTAGTTTTATCCTGGGGCTAAATGTGTAAAAGGTTTTTGAGTTATTGCCAAAAAGAGAAACTATATGAACTTCGTAGTCATTATTTTCCGCCAGATAACTCGCTTTTATTGAAAGTACGCGTTCCAGGCCTCCGGCACCGTCAATTGAATTCGTTATGTACAGAAGCTTAGGCATAAAAAGGCTTGAGAAAATAAAAAGGAGAGTTACCCTATTAAATTATTAATCATATCTAATGAATCCGTTTTGTAATCGGAATTGAGCTTGTTTAAATTATGGCAAATTTTGTTTTTAAATTCCTGATCCTTCAAAAATTTAAGTATACCTTCTTTTAAACTTATAGCATTCATATCGCAAATTAAACCTGTTTCATTATGTTTTATGATTGTATGCGCTGTTGGAAAATCTGTGGTAACTATCGGTTTTTTCAATACTGAGGCTTCAATTACGGTTATCCCTAAGCCTTCATAATAAGAAGGCTGAACGTAAACATCGCATTCTTTCATAAATGGATATGGATTATTTTTATGCCCTAAAAGAATAAAGTGTTGAGATAAGTTCTTTTTCTTAATTTGCAGTTCGAGTTCATTTCTCTGTGAGCCCTCCCCAACTACATACCAGATAAAATCCAAACCTTTGTCTTTTAGCAGTTCGGACGCTTCTATGGCAATGTCCAGTCCTTTAACTTTTTCCAATCGACAAACAGTAAGGATGGTAAATTTTCGAGAAAGTCTGTGATTTGGAAAAATGGGAGTAAATTCTTCACTCATTTTTTTAATGGTTTCCTTATCTACTATATCCCTTATAATATTAATCTCCAATATTTTATCAATAGAACTTAAGTTATTTTCAAGTGAACTTTTACTCTCCTCAGAAACGGCGATGACTTTATTGAAATTTTTATAGAATAAATAGTCGAAATTAATATCGTAACCAGCTTTTATGTGGTTTGTGTTAAGCCAGGCATACTTGTTTTTATAATTAACAACTTTTTCAGAAACATAATAGGTTGAAAAGCCCTGCCCATATGCTATGGCTGAATGATATTTTTTTTGGTTTAAAGGGACAATCCGGCGGACCGCCTTCCAGTAAAGCTGTGAAATGTGATATTTGTGTTTATAATCTAGTTGGCGACGAATCCAATATTCGACACGACATAAAAAAAAGACAAATGGATTTTTTTCAAGAGAAATGTCATAATACGTTAATGTTATTTTGGATGGTAGAAACGATTCAAATTCACCTCCCTTAAAAAAAACAAGGACTTCCACTTCATACTTTGAGTAATCTAAATTGTTTAGTAGCGTCACTAAGCTTTTTTCGGCTCCCCCGCATTTAAGTGAGTCAATAACGATTAATAATTTCTTTTTCAAAAGCATCAATTCAAATTAACCGTATTAAAAATCAAATTTATTTTGCTAATATGATTATTTCTCAAATAATCATTATCAGCTTTTAGAGATTCAGAAAATGCTATTCTAATATCTTTATTTTCTAATAAATAATTGATTGCCCTGAAAAGATCAGAGACAGTGCTTTCAACTATAATACCGTTTACACCATTATTAATCAATTCGTTGGCGGATGCTACATTGGTTATTACCATTGGTAAGTTGAAGGTTCTGGCTTCCATGATAGTTAGTCCATATCCTTCATGAAAAGATGTTTGTACGTACAAATCTGCGTTTTTTAAATACGCATAAGGATTAATCTTCTGTCCTATCATAATCACTTCGTTCGCTACATTTTCTGTTTGAATTACTGATTCAATTTTTGATCTCATTATTCCATCTCCAATACAATACCATCGAAAATCCTTGCCATTATTTTTTAGTAATCGAGCTACTTTTGGAATTAAAATTTGACCTTTTTCTTCAGTTAATCTTCCTAATGTGACGATCCTAACACCCTTTATATCATCTATGAATGTTTCCCCTTCATTGGCGAGGGAATTTAACTCATCAGGAATAATAATATTTTCGAAGACTTCTATTTTGCAATCCAGTAATGGGAAAAGATTTAAAATTTCTTTCTTTGATCCTTCAGAAACACAAAAAATTCTGTCAAACTTATTATAATATTTATTGCCAAAGTTTTTGTTTAAGCCAAGCTTCTTGACATCAAAATGTATCCATTGGTATTTAACTCTTGAGTTTACCTTTTTAAGAATAAAATAACTAATAAAATCTGATGGCCCGGCATAGGCAACGGCGAAATCATAACTGTTCTTAAATTCCGTTTTCCTTAAGGAATATCTATAAAAATGATCCCAATTTTTAGTTATTTTGGACTGAAAGTATACGTAAGTTAATCTGAATGCTTGTGAAATATTTAATCTCCTAACTGACATCAGGATATTTTTTAAAGGGGGCTCGTAAATTATAGACTTCATCCTTGAAAAACCCTCCAAGGTTTCGACTTTGACCCAATCTGGAATTGAATTTAGATATCCACCTTCATATTGTAATAAAAGTAGGGTTATATCATAATCATCTTGGGGCATATTTGAAATTAAAGAAAGCAAAGACTTTTCTGTCCCTCCAATATTCATGTTGTGTATCATGAATAGAATAGATTTTTTCATAATAACATTATCTTATTGCTTATGTACGTTATTAGAACAGAAGGTTTGTATAAAATTGCTTTAAATAGGTATTTTATTCCTTTAAATTTAAGTTGCTTTATAAATAATAAAGAGATCGAAAAATAGCAATCGGCTAATTCTGTCTTTCTTAAGAAGCTAAATTTGCCTCCAAAGTCTCTGGAAATTGCATCTCTATGTTGGTAAACACGTTCATAGAATTCCGGGGATGATTGGACTTGTGTAATACCTGTACCGTGCCTACGGTAAACTGACATAGTCCTGTTCATATAAAAAAGTTTACCATGTTCAGTTGCTGACAGAAATAATATTATATCTCCGTAGATATATTTATTATTATTTTTCCTGGGTAGATAGGTTTCTAAAACTTTTCTTCTAAAAACTACTGAGGCTGTGGGTATAGTCCACTTTTCAATTATGTCTTTACCAGAAAAGTACTGATTAGCATTTATACATAACAATCCGCTAGTTTCCAAGGGGATACCATCTAACATTAATTCAGAACGATGAAATGTTAAACTTGTACTAGGATTTTTATTTAAGTGTGTAATTTGATGGTGTAGCTTTGATTTATCTATCCAGTAATCATCACCTTCGCAAATAGCAATTAACGGGGCTCCTGAATTGTAACATTTGGTTAAATTGTAAAACCAATTATCAAGAGACCCTAGATTGGTTTGATTAACTTCAAAATCGATTAATAAAGGATACTTTTTAACGTATTCTTCACATATTTTAGCAGTATTATCTGTTGAATTGTCATCTGTAATAAATACTTTGAAGCTATACTTCGATTCTTGCATTATTATACCTTCAATAGTATCTACTATATATTTTTCATGATTGTAGGTAATCACTGAAATGGCAATATCTGGGGCCTCACAATTATTATTAGCCTTAATTTTCATTGAAGTCTATATTATTCAACCATCATATCTGGTGAGAATACTGGTATTCCCAGATTTTCAAACACTTGTTTTCTCTCCATATGGCTATCATCAATAAATATTGAATTTTCTTCTTCTATGAATTTATATTTCTGATCAATTGCCTTTAAATGAATAATTTTGTCAAAAAGATCATTTAACCTGATAATGGTCAATGCTTGCTTAATATCTCCAGAATGCTTGGTAATTAATATTAGCTGTTTACCCTGATTTAGAAATTTGTACAATTGACCAACTAATTGATAATTAATTTCTCCGTTTATAATTATGCAATCATCAAAGTCTACATAGACATTCTGGAAATCGCACTCAATTTTAAATCTAATATCCAATGCTCGATCAACTACAACAGTTGTATCATTTTCCAGTATTTCTACTTCTATGTTAAATGCATCGAATATACTTAATAGGGCGAAGTTTATTCCTTTTAACCTGTATAAGCTTGAAGATCCACCCAGCCTGGAAGCCACTTCTAATAAAACCAATTCACCTTTGGAATTTCGCTTTACTTGATAGAACCATGCTCCTCTTAGGTTTAAGGTGTCGTTAATTTTAGATGCAAAGTCAATAAATTCATTTCGATTACCTTTTGTAATTTCAGAAGTGTTTACAGAGATTCCATTTTTCACTCTTTTCCTCAACCTAGGGCCAACGAACAACAACTCTCTGTGCCTGTTTGTGAAGCAGTCTACAGTATATTCAGGACCATTCAGGAATTCTGTTATGACACAGTCTTTCCATTCCTGAAGATGTGCCTTTAATCCTTCATAATTCTCAATCTTCTTAGCTCCTCTGGACCCGTAGCCCACTGAAGGTTTTGCAAATACCGGATAATCTTTAATTTCATCGATCTTAGAATAAACGATAGGTGTTTTTATAATAGAACATAATTCTTTATAAGTTTTGACTTTAGATAAGCATATTTCGCTAGTTTTCAGATCTGAGGATATTATCTGGCAACCTAGGTATTTTTCATCTCGTTTAAGAGTGGTAATGGCACTATCCATGGCAGGATATATCGCATCAACCTTATGTTTTATAACTATACTTTTCATTACCTCTATAAATCCATCTTCTGAAATAAAGGGTATCTCACCGATGTAATTTTCGAATACGAATTTGCCATGATCATCTACACTGCTTGCACCTATAAGATTAATATGTCTGCTAAATTTTAGAGATCGGTGAATTTCTAAGGCCACCTCAGAACCACAAGGGAATACTAGAATATTAATTTTCTTATCCATTTTTTAATTGAGGTTTATCCATTCAAGACATCTACAATTATTTTTAAGTCTGTTTTCATAAGATTATGAGATAAGGGTAGACACAAAATTCTAGGAGCAATACTCTCGGAAATTTCCATTTTGCTTCCTCTGAGATAGTCAACGATGTTTAAAGATGGATAGAAGTATCTCCTCGGAAAAATATTATGTTTAGCCAACTTAAAAGTTTTCTTTTTAAGTATATTTTCGCTTTTAAATATTATAGGGAAATAACTATAATTCCATTTAGTATTAGCTCTAATTTTAATACCATTAACTAAATTGAAATCTATATTCTCAAAATAAAAATCGACGACCTTTTTGCGCTCTTCGATTACTCTGTCTAAATATGGTAAAATTGTTAAGCCTAGTGCAGCTTGCAGCTCGGACATTTTAGCATTTATGCCCAAGCCATGAAAATCAGTAGGCCCATTATGACCGAAATTGTGACTATAATAGCACTGATTATATAATTCAGGATTTGCACAAAATAATGCACCGCCTTCCGCAGTATGAAACAATTTTGTTGCGTGAAAACTACAAGTGCTTACATCACCGAAATTAAATAAAGATCTGCCATTATATTCTACTCCAAAAGTGTGAGCCGCATCGTAAATCACTTTTAGATTATGTTTTTTTGCAATTTTTTCAATCTTATCAACATTACACGGATTTCCAAAAACATGAGTTGCCAAAATTGCTGTCGTATTTTTGGTGATAGCTTCCTCAATCTTGTTTTCATTTATTGTAAGATGATCCGGATCGATATCCACAAAAACCGGTGTACAATTTTCCCATACAATGGAGGCAGAGGTAGCAATATAGCTAAATGGGGTGGTTATCACTTCGCCATTATGTGCCAACAACTTTAGCGCGATTTGTAGGGGGATTGTGCCATTATTCATTAAAATGATATTCGATACTTTAAGATAGCTCTTGAGTTTATCCTCTAATTCAAGAACTAGTTCACCTCTATTGGTTAACCATTCATTATCCCAAGCTCTCTTTAGATAAGCAGTATACTCATCAAGCGGGGGTAGAAAAGTTTTGGTAACATTTATCATGTTCTCTTAATTATACTTTTTAATTCATTTAATGGTTGCATTCTAAGTTTAAAAGCTATTAGGAGGTAAATAGATGATCCAATCAAACCACCAACAAGTAATCTAGCAAGGTCACCTGTACCATATTCTCTTATAATAAAATAGTCCTCAATCCAAATTACTAAACCAGAAAACAATCCAAGAACAAAGATTGGGGTTAGATCTTTTATTTGACTTAATGCTGGATATCGAATAAATTTGCCCGAATAATGCGTATTAATTATGAAGGCCAATAATGATAGAAAAACGCTTCCAAACAGTAAGGCGTAGATGCCAAACGGAATTGTTACTCCTATTACTACCACAACTGAAAATTTCTTAATTATTTCTAGCTTAAGAAAAAGATCTGTTCTGCCTTTAACACTTAGAATATTCAAATTATAAGAATGTAAAGGATATAATATGCCGTTTACACATAGTATTTGAAAATAAGGAACAGCAGTTAACCACTTCTCAGTGAAAAGAAACCTAAATAAGGGTTCTGCCAAAACCGCCATGAATATTAATGTGGGAGCTACCAAAAAAATTACAATTTGCATTATTTTACTGTAAGCCCTTTTAAGTCTTTCACTATCGTCCTGGATTTTAGAAAATATTGGAAAGGTGATTTTGCTTAATACAGCAGAAATATTCGCAGATGGGAGGTTTGTTACAGAGACTGCACGATTATAGTATCCGACTTGTGCTGGGGCAAAGAATTTTCCTAGAATAATTACAAAAGCATTGGAAAATAGAACCTCTAAGAGCCCTGAAAGTGTTAATTTATAACCAAAATTGAAATGTTTTTTAAAAAGATTCTTTTTAAACCTTAATTGAGGCCTCCAATCAGACCAAAACCAAAGTAAAATGGTGCTAAATAATGATTGAGCAATAGCCATCGCAACCAAACTCCATACCCCATAGTTATTTGTTGCCAGAAGAATTCCTATAATAGCAGATAAAAGTAAGGAAGGTAATGTTATTTTGAGTTGCTTTTTAAAATCTAAATCTCGAGTTAGCCTAGTATTCTGAATGATTGAAAAGGCATTAATTATAAGTATCAAGGCATATAATCTCGTAATATTAATTAGAATTTCCTGACCATAAAACTGAGCTATTAAAGGAGCTGTTAAGTATATAATTACATAGAAAATGAGACTTCCAACAAGATTAAATATAAATACTGTAGAATAATCATCTCTCACTAAGTTTTGTGATCTAATAAGGGAGGAAGCCAACCCTGAATCCATTAGGGATGAAGCTATTCCCATAAAAATGCCTATCATGGCGATTAAGCCAAATTCCTCTGGCTCAAGCAATCTTGCCAGTAATATAGACACAAGAAACCCTATACCTTGCACACTGATTTGTTGCGTAAATGCCCAAGCTCCGCTTTCAATGGCTTTTTTTCTAAGAGACATCTATTAATACTTTATCTCTTATGTAACAATAATAATCTCCTTTATATCCTTGAATATTACTGCTTACTTCTTTTTTGTTAATCCATCCATAATTAAACGCTATTTCTTCAAGGCAACCTATTTTCAATCCTGTTCTTCTTTCAAGAGCTTTTACAAATTCATTGGCTTCCATTAAAGCCTCATGGGTGCCAGTATCCAACCAAGCAAAACCACGACTAAGGATTTCTACCATAAGTTCTTGGTTTAGTAAATATTCTTTATTTACTGAGGTTATTTCTAATTCTCCTCTTTTCGAAGGTTTTACTTTTTTGGCAATTTCTATAACAGAATTGGGATAGAAATATAAACCAACGACTGCATAATTTGATTTAGGTTTTTCCGGCTTTTCTTCTATATTAATAACCGTATGTTCCTTATTAAATTCAACAACTCCATATCGAAAAGGATCCTGTACATAACTGCCAAATACTACGGCTTTGTTTTCCTCTTTTACAGCTTTAACAGAATTCATCAAAATTTTTTGTAGACCGCCGCCGTAAAAAATGTTATCCCCCAAAATTAAGCAAACACTGTCTTGGCCTATAAAGCTCTCTCCAATGATAAATGCTTCGGCTAATCCGTTAGGATTCTCTTGTATAGCGTAATCAAAGCAGCATCCAAATCTTGATCCATCCCCTAACAGTTCAGTGAATGCTAATTGATCTTTGGGAGTAGTAATGATTAATATATCTCGAATTCCTGCCAACATTAGAATTGACAACGGATAGTATATCATGGGTTTATCATAAACTGGTAATAATTGTTTACTCACGGAAATGGTAAGTGGAAACAATCTAGTCCCCGATCCGCCTGCCAAAATGATTCCTTTCATATTAAATTCTTGTTTGACTGTATTGTGTTTTATAATATTTCTGATATTCTCCGGAAGTTACATGCTGCAACCATTCACTGTTATCAAAGTACCACTCAATGGTCTTTGCCAGTCCTTCTTCAAAAGTAACGGAGGGATTCCATCCCAAGCCATCATGTATCTTGCTGGCATCAATGGCATAACGGAGGTCATGGCCGGGCCTGTCCCTTACGAAGGTTATAAGTTTTTCGGATTCGCCTTCCTGTCTCCCCAGTTTAATGTCCATTTGCCTACATAAAAGCCCTACCAGGTCAATATTCTTCCATTCGTTAAAACCGCCAATATTGTAGGTTTCATTCTTTTGGCCTTTGTGAAAAATCAAGTCAATGGCCTCGGCGTGGTCTTCAACATATAACCAATCCCGGGTATAGTTTCCATCCCCATATACAGGCAGGGGATTTTTATTAATGATGTTATTTATAAATAAAGGGATCAGTTTTTCTGGAAACTGGTTCGGGCCATAATTGTTGGAACAATTACTGATTGTGTAGGGCAATCCATAGGTTTCACCATAAGCCCTCACGAAATGGTCCGAACTGGCTTTTGAAGCTGAATAAGGTGAATTAGGGTCATATGGGGTTTCTTCAGTAAAATATCCTGTTGCACCCAGGCTGCCGTATACCTCATCTGTACTTACATGATAGAACAACTTCCCATCCCAGTTATCCATCCATATAGCTTTAAAGGCGTTTAACAGGTTTATGGTACCGAGAATATTGGTTTTGGCAAAAGCCAGAGGGTCCGTTATGGAGCGGTCTACATGTGATTCTGCCGCAAGGTGGATGACGGCGTCAAATTGCTTTTCTGCAAATTCCTTTTCTATAAAGGCTGCATCAGTTATGTCCCCCTTTAGAAAAAAATAATTATCCCGGCCTTCAATATCTTTTAGGTTTTCCAGGTTGCCGGCATAGGTGAGGGCATCGAGGTTGTAAATATTGTAATCCGGATATCGTCGCACAAAGGTCCTGACCACATGAGAACCAATAAAACCAGCCCCTCCGGTTACCAATATATTTTTCTTTTTATAATCGGCCATTTACTGTTTCTTTAATTTTTCCTTTAACATCATATATTATTCCTTCAGGAATGAGATATGACCTCAGACTTAAATTTTCAAATGCCTCATGAGCCACGGTTAAGACTATGGCATCAAAACTTCCTTCAGGACAATTTTTAACCGTATTTAAACCGTATTCATGATATACTTCCTCCGGATTAGCCCAGGGGTCGTAAACCGTAACATCCGTTCCGAATTCCTGAAGGCTTCTAATTACGTCCACAGCGCGTGTATTTCTTACATCTGGGCAGTTCTCCTTAAAGGTGATGCCCAAAACCAGCACCTTGGCATCTTTGATACGGATGTCTTTTTGGACCATCAGCTTGATGACCTGGGAGGCCACATACTGCCCCATACTGTCATTGAGCCGCCTCCCGGCCAGGATTATTTCCGGGTGGTAGCCGAATTCCTGAGCCCGCTGGGCGAGATAGTAAGGATCCACCCCAATACAATGACCGCCAACCAGGCCTGGTTTAAAGGGTAGAAAATTCCATTTGGTGCCGGCCGCTTCCAAGACAGAATGTGTGTCAATACCCATCAGGTTAAAAATCTTGGCCAGCTCGTTTACAAAAGCAATGTTGATGTCACGTTGTGAATTTTCAATCACCTTCGCGGCTTCGGCTACCTTGATGGTCGGGGCCAGGTGCGTCCCCGCGGTGATTACCGAGGCATACAGGGCATCTACCAGTTTTCCAATCTCAGGGGTGGAGCCGGAAGTTACCTTCAGGATTTTTTCTACCGTGTGCTCCTTGTCACCCGGGTTGATGCGCTCGGGGGAGTAGCCGGCGTAAAAATCTTTATTAAACTTCAATCCGCTCACTTTTTCCAGTACGGGAACACACTCTTCTTCAGTTACCCCTGGATAAACCGTAGATTCGTAAATAACGATATCTCCCTTCTTCAAGACCTTTCCTACCGTTTCACTGGAGTGATAAAGTGGGGTCAGGTCCGGACGGTTGTTCTTGTCAACCGGGGTGGGGACCGTAATTATGTAAATGGTTGAATCGGAAATGTCTTCCAGATTATCTGAACAATAAAGACCTACACCTTTAGGAACTTCATTAAGGGTAACGGCTTTCAGGACTGCATTATCCACCTCCAGGGTGCTGTCATGCCCCTGCTGTAGTTCAGCGATCCGCTTGGCATTGATGTCAAAACCTACAACAGGATATTTGGTAGCGAAGAGACGCGCCAGGGGCAGGCCTACATAACCGAGGCCAATAACAGCGATTCGGGAATTATTAAGTGTTTTAATGCTTTTCACTATTATGTGCGTTTAAAGAAATATTTTTTACAGGTTTTTCCAATACCAGGAAACAGCCTCTTTCAGGCCTTTTTTGATGTCGTATTGCGGGTGGTAACCCAGTAATTTTTCAGCTTTCTCAATGGATGCGAGGGAGTGGGGGACATCCCCTGGGCGTTCAGGGCCATGTTTAAGACTTACTTCGGCAATTTCAGGATCGTATTCAGATAAATATTCTTTTAATAATTCCGTCAATTCCAACAGGTTCGTTCGCTCTCCGTAGGCGACGTTATAAACCTGATTAACCGCATCTTTATTGTCTTCTACCAGGGCAAGGATATTCATTTGCACCACATTATCTATATAGGTAAAATCCCTGGAATAGGATCCGTCCCCGTTGATGGTCGGGGATTCATGCTTCATCAATTGCATTACGAATTTTGGGATCACCGCCGCATACGCCCCGTTTGGGTCCTGCCTCCTCCCAAAAACATTAAAGTAGCGCAGGCCGATAGTGTCCAACCCATAGGCTTTGTGAAAAATATCGGCATATAATTCGTTAACGTATTTGGTGATGGCATAAGGGGAAAGGGGCTTCCCTATCTGTTCTTCTATTTTGGGTAATGCTTTGGAGTCCCCGTAAGTTGAAGAACTGGCGGCATAGACAAATCGTTTTACATTCTGATCCCGGGCTGCCACGAGCATATTCAGGAACCCACTTACATTGACTTCGTTGGAGGTGATAGGGTCATTCAGGGATCGGGGAACGGAACCGAGGGCTGCCTGGTGCAGGACGTAGTCTGCCCCTTCACAGGCTTTCATACAGCTTTGCAAATCCCGAATGTCTCCTTTGATGAATTCGAAATTTTTATGGTCCAGAAAAGGCTCAATATTTTTTTGTTTTCCAGTGGCAAAATTATCCAGGGCTTTAACCCGGTTTCCGTTTTGGAGAAGGTATTCAATAAGGTTGGAGCCAATAAAACCGGCTCCTCCGGTAACTAATACGGTCTGGTCTGGGGAAAGACCCAAAGGTCCGATATTCATGGCAGGTTATTTCTTTTGGGCAAAGATGGTCAAAAACAAAGGAATTTGTAGGTTTTTTATTTCAACGAACCCCTATCCTCGATAAAAGGGAAAAGTATTCCTTTTATCAAACCTTATAATACTCCTTAAACCAATCAATAAAATTTTTTACCCCTTGAGCAATTGGGGTATTAGGATGGTAACCGTAGTCGTTTATAAGGCCATCCACGTTGGCCCAGGTTTGGGGCACATCCCCGGGTTGCATGGGGAGCAACTGTTTTTTGGCTTTTATGCCTAATTCCCTTTCTATGGTTGAAATGAAATCCGTTAGTTTTTCGGATCGGTTGTTGCCGATATTATACAGCCGGTATAAATCCTGTCCGGGTCTTTTCCTTTTTTCAACATCCTCATTTACAATGTGTAGTACTCCTTCGGTGATATCGTCAATGTAGGTAAAGTCCCGTTCCATTTGCCCTTTGTTGAATACTTTGATGTGCTCCCCCTTCAGTATGGCATCGGTAAAGAGGAACATGGCCATGTCCGGGCGTCCCCAGGGGCCATAAACCGTAAAAAAACGAAGGCCGGTGGTGTGCAAACCATACAAATGGCTGTAGGTATAAGCCATCAGCTCATTACTTTTTTTGGTTGCAGCATACAGGCTGATCGGGTGGTCTACATTGTCTGAAGTTTCAAAGGGTACTTTTTTATTCATCCCATATACACTGGAACTACTTGCATATACCAGATGTTTGCAACTGTAATGCCTGCAACATTCCAAAAGGTTTAAAAAACCAACAATATTGCTGTCAATATAGGATTCCGGGTTTTCCAGGCTGTAGCGGACCCCCGCCTGTGCAGCCAGGTTGCAAACTACTTCAAAGGAATGTTTGGAAAACAACCTGGGAAGTTGCGTGCGGTCTTGCAGGTTCATTCGTATAAACTGAAACTGTTTTGGGAAGGTTTTACTTTGGACCAGTTTATTAAAATCAGTCACTTCTTCCTCATTAATACCAAGCTCTTTTAATCGGTCAAATTTTAATTGTGGATCATAGTAATCATTGATATTGTCCAAACCAATAACTTCATGGCCTTGAGACAGAAGTTTTTGACTTAAATGAAACCCAATAAATCCGGCCGCTCCGGTAACTAAAATCTTCATTTATTGACCAATTGTGTAATTCTTGAATCCTATTTCTGTAAGTTGCTTCGCATCCAGAATGCGCCTCCCGTCAAATACAAAGGAAGGTTTTAACATGCGATTAAAGATTTCGTTCCAATTGAGTGATTTGAATTCGTCCCACTCGGTTAAAACGGCTACTGCATGTGCTTTCTCAACTGCATCCAAAGGTGAATTTACAACAGTGAGTAAACGCCTGTTTTCTTCAGGAGTACGTGTTCCCAGCGCATCCAGGTCTTCATATATCCTGTTTGGGTTTACCTGTGGGTCATAAACAGTGAGTTCGGCCCGTTCATCCAGTAAGGCATCTGCCACATAAATAGCCGCCGATTCGCGGGTATCATTGGTGTCTTTTTTAAAAGCCCATCCATAAATGGCAATCTTTTTGCCTGAAACCGTATTATAGAGGGTTGAAATGATTTTATCGGCAAAGCGTCTTTTCTGATAATCATTCAGGATAATTACCTGCTCCCAGTAATCAGCCACCTCATGCAATCCAAAACTCTTGGCAATATAAACAAGATTCAGAATATCTTTCTGAAAACAGGAACCTCCGAAGCCTACAGAAGCCTGCAGGAATTTGGGGCCAATCCGGCTGTCAAAACCGATCGCATTGGCTACTTCATCGATATTGGCATCCGTTTTTTCACATAAGGCGGAAATCGAATTTATAGAAGAAATGCGCTGGGCCAAAAAGGCATTGGCAACCAGTTTGGATAGTTCAGATGACCAGAGATTGGTTTGTAAGATTCGCATTTCAGGTACCCAATTCGCATAGATGGCCGAAAGTGCATTCTTTGCTTTTTTTCCATAGGGGGTATCTGCCCCTCCGATTAAAACCCTGTCGGGGTTCATCAGGTCCGAAATAGCGGTTCCTTCCGCCAGAAATTCAGGATTCGATAAAATATCAAACTGAACTCCTTTGCCTGTATTTTCGAGAATATTTTTTATGGCCTGGGCAGTGCGTACTGGAAGTGTGGATTTTTCTACTACAATTTTATCGGTGGTGGCAACATCGCCTATCGTACGGGCGCATAATTCAACATATTTCAAATCGGCCGCCTGTCCCTTGCCCTTTCCATAGGTTTTAGTTGGCGTATTAACGGAAATAAAAATCATTTCAGCGGCTTTGATCCCTGCTTCAATATTGGTCGAAAAGAACAGATTCCTGCCACGGGCTTCTGCAACTACCTCTTTCAGGCCGGGTTCATAAATCGGAAGTTTGTCAAGGTCCTCCTCATTCCAGGCCTGAATACGTTCCGGATTGATGTCGACCACTAAAACTTTAATATGCGGGCACTTTTGTGCGATAACTGCCATAGTAGGGCCTCCAACATAGCCAGCACCAATACAACAAATTGTTTTGATTTCTTTCATTTTTCAGATCCTGAAATGATATTCAAATAATTAGATTAGCAGCAGGACAATAATATTTATGCAAAGATGGGAATTTAGCCAAAAACATATTGTTATAGTAATTTAGATTCCCTAATGATTAATGAATGCGTTTTGCAGCTTGGAACTAAATAGTTCTATAAACTAAAAGACAGTAAGCATTACGTCTTGCATTTCCTTCACATTTCGTATCTTATTTCCCCGTAAGTTTCAAAATTCAAGAATTTACTGCTTTGTTTTAATCGAATGGCTTGTATAATAATTGCATTACGCATTAACGGTACAATCATCGATTTTTTTGAACAATGGGCGAATTAAGCTTTTAGAAACGGAAATCTCACTGATTATGATGTAGCTTTGAGATTCCTTAAATCAGTGATATTAAGTGAACTTAAAATAACCTAACCTTTTGAAAACCAAGTTACAGGAGAAAGTATGGCTCTCTTCCCCACATATGGGCGGAAACGAGCTCAACTACGTACACGAGGCCTTTGATACCAATTGGATTGCCCCTTTGGGCCCAAATGTAGCTGGCTTTGAACGTTCTCTGGAGTCTTTTATTGGACAGAATGTTCACGTTGCCGGACTTAGTTCCGGGACGGCAGCAATCCACCTGTCACTGGATTTATTGGATGTTGGCCCCGGTGACCTGGTCATCTGCCAGAGTTTTACCTTCTCGGCTTCGGCCAATCCTATTTTGTACCGGGGTGCCTCTCCTGTCTTTGTGGACAGCGAGCGGGATACCTGGAATATTTCCCCGGAATTACTGGAACAGGCCATTTTGGATTGTATCGCGAAGGGAAAGAAACCAAAGGCCATTGTGGCTGTCCATCTATACGGGGTTCCTTATAAGGTAGACGAGATCAAGGCTATTTCAGAGGCCTATAATATACCTGTAATTGAAGATAGTGCCGAGGCCCTGGGTAGCATGTATAAAGGAATTCCCTGCGGTAGTTTAGGCACCATTGGCATCCTTTCCTTTAACGGGAACAAAATCATCACTACCTCCGGAGGCGGAGCTCTGGTCACCAAATCCAAAGATTTAAAGGAACGAGCCATTTATTTGGCCACCCAGGCGCGGGATGCCGCTCCACATTACCAGCATTCGGTTGTAGGTTATAATTACCGGTTAAGCAATGTTCTGGCAGGGATCGGCCGCGGGCAGATGGAAGTGTTGGAAGACCGGGTCGCTAAGCGACGCAGCAACTTTGAATTTTATAAGAAAGAATTGGCAGGCTATGCTCAGCTGGAATTTTTGGAAGAACCACAGCACTGCTTTTCGAACCGATGGCTGAGCACCGTATTGACTCCTTCCTATGAAGTACGGGAGAAACTACGGTTGGCCCTGGAAGATGAAAACATCGAATCCCGCCCCTTGTGGAAGCCCCTGCATTTGCAGCCCGTTTTTGAAAATACTTTAAAGTACACCGATGGTACCTCTGAAGAACTGTTTAAGTGCGGGCTCTGCCTGCCCAGCGGTTCTAATTTATCAGAGGAAGATTTATGGCGTACCACCCGTATCATTAAAGAGAATTTATCATGATACAAAATTACTTATCCCATTCCGTAGCGCGCTTTGCCTCCAAATGGCTGGTACTGGCAATAGATCTGGTTACCGTAGCGTTAGCCTTTGTGATTTCCTATCTGATCCGTTTTAACTTTACCCTGGATTTCGATAAAGGGCAGTTATTGATTCAGTTGCCTATCTTAATAGGAATTTCTCTTATTTCCTTTCTGATCACAGGCTCTTATAAAGGCGTGGTGAGGCATACTGGTGTTAGAGACGTCTACAATATTTTTAATGCTATCTGCCTCTCCAGCATCCTTACCATTGTGGTATCAATGGGCCTGAAATATCAGATCATTCAAACAGATTTGAGCTTCCCATTATCTATAATTGTTATTAATAGTTTAGTTGCATTTTTAGGTTTGACTGCTTCGCGCTATGTTTTTAAAACAATTTACTACAATTTAACTCAGGGGGATTATCAGAGACAGAAAAACGTATTGATTTATGGGGCAGGAGAATCGGGTATTCTGACCCATAATGCCCTTACAGGTCATACGCGATCCAATGTGCGGGTGGTCGGATATGTTGATGAGGACAAGAAAAAAATAGGGAAGTTCATCAATGGGGTAGAGGTGTACGGGAAAGACTGCCTGACCCTGCATTTTATCAAAAAGAAACATGTAGAGGAAATTATTTTTTCAGTTCAGAATATCGACCAGAAAAAACTGCGCCGCCTGGTAGAGGATCTGGTAGAATTTCCTGTGAAGATCAAAATTGTGCCACCTGTTGAGGATTGGATCAACGGAGAGTTAAAGCTCTCACAGATCAAGCAGGTTCAGATTGAAGACCTTCTCAACCGGGCCCCCATCACCATTAGAAATTCGCGTATTTCAGGGGAGTTGGACAATAAAACGGTAATTGTAACCGGGGGAGCGGGTTCTATTGGAAGTGAACTGGTCCGACAGATATGTAATTACAATTACAAGGCGCTTATCATCATAGACCAGGCCGAATCCGCCCTCTATGACCTGCAACAGGAATTGAAGCAAAACGGTTTCCACAACTTTGTACCTATTGTGGCAGACATACGGGATAAGACACGTTTAAATCTGCTTTTTCAGGAATACAAGCCTGATATCCTTTTTCATGCTGCTGCCTACAAGCATGTTCCGCTGATGGAATACAATGCTTATGAGGCGATTAAGATCAATATTGCGGGCACCAAGGTGGTAGCCGACCTGGCCACTCAATATCAACTGGAGAAATTTATTTTTGTTTCTACGGATAAGGCGGTAAACCCCACTAATGTAATGGGAGCCTCCAAGCGGATTGCAGAAATGTATATCAGTTGTAAGCAGCAGGAAGGAATAACCAAATTTATCACCACTCGCTTCGGAAATGTCTTGGGTTCTAATGGTTCGGTTATTCCATTGTTTAAAAAGCAAATTGAAAAGGGCGGCCCGCTTACGGTAACCCATAAAGATATTACCCGTTATTTTATGACTATCCCGGAAGCTTCCCAGTTGGTTTTGGAGGCAGGAGCCATGGGCGAAGGCGGTGAAATCTTTATTTTTGATATGGGGGAATCCGTCAAGATCTTTGAATTGGCTAAAAATATGATCAAATTATCGGGTCTTAAGTATCCCGAGGATATCGACATTAAAATAACAGGGTTGCGTCCAGGCGAGAAACTCTATGAAGAATTACTGGCCAATGGGGAAAATATGCTGCCCACCTATCATAAAAAAATTATGATCAGTAAGGTTAGGGAGCTGAATTATACCGAGATTCGTACCCGTATTGATGAACTCTGTATTAACAATATGTTCTTTTCCGGAAATCCTGTTGGCCTTATGAAAGAAATTGTTCCGGAGTATGTTTCTAATAATTCAGATTTATGTGATTTGGATGGAAAAAAATCAATTAAGTCGAATTCGGTTATAATGAATCAATCTGTAAAGAGTAGCTTCGAACGGAATTAAAACACGATATTAAATAATGAAAATTCGAATGTTTAAATCAAAACCCTTCATAGTTAATGTTATCGGTAGTATAATTATTATGTCATTTATTTCTTGCGGATCAGTTAAAGATGTAATTTACTTGCAGGATGCCGGAGAGTATGAATCCATTATAACAGACAATACCTTTTCTCCAAAATTTAAAATAGACGACGTAATTAGTATTTATATATCAACATTAAATTCTGAAGCCAGTGCTCCTTTTAATTTAACTGCAGGGGGAGGACAACAAATCCAAACTGTTGATTACATAGTTGATAGGGACGGTAATATTGACTTTCCGGTACTGGGTAAATTAAAGGTAGCGGGGTTATCTCCTGAAGAATTAAGAATTCTTTTGCGTCATCGATTGGCAGATTTTTTGAAAGACCCCATAATCAATATCCGACTGAGAAATTTTGGCATCACAATTCTTGGTGCAGTTTCGAACCCGGGCACCTACATGATAAATGGAGAGCAAGTAAGTATTTTAGAAGCTATCAGTCTCGCAGGTGATTTGTTAATAACAGGGAAAAGAGATAATATTATGGTAATCAGGGAATTCGAGAACACAAAAGTTTATCATCGAATAGATATCACTAGTAAAGATATTTTTAGTTCTCCTGTTTTTTATTTGACACAGAATGATGTGGTTTATGTCGAACCTAATCGAAATATGGCATCACAGGCATTTGCTATGGATTCTAGGGTTGCAAGCGCTATTACAATTTTATCATTTTTATTAACACTCACTACTGTAATTTTAGTTACTAATTAATATTATTGGAACCATTCTCTAAAATGAAAAATAATAAAATTGATGGTTTTTCTTTCAAGAACATTGATATCGGAGAATACATTAAAATCTATACAAAACGCTGGTATTGGTTCGTAATAGCATTGATCATAACCTGCTCCTTAGCTTTTCTAAACAATAGATATACCATCCCTCAGTATGCAGCACAGGCTCGAATCAAAATTCAACAAAATGAAAATTCACCTGGAATAGCAGTTCTTTCCGATTTAGGAATAAATCAAAACTCAGAAAACCCGGTTCAGGATGAAATTGAGGTGATAAAATCTCGGTCCAATTTTTTAGAGGTTGTAAGAACACTTAATTTGAACACACAAATTTTTGCGCAAGGTGATATTTTAGAATCTGAAATTTATTTTTCTCCCCCTTTCGACTTTAATTTTATTGGTAGTGATTCATTGAATAAAAAAGCTCCTTTTGGATTTTGGATTACCATTAATTCGGATGCTTCTTTTAGTTACAGTTTAACTAAAGATTCGGAAAAAAGTATTTATACTTTTGGAAATCGGATACCTACACCCGCAGGAGAACTTGTGTTAACTCCAAATAATAAAACCATTGGTAATGCTATTGGAAAATCATTTAGGGTTAATATTAGCTCTCCAATACCGGTGGCTGATTCATATAGAGATCGAATTTTAATAAAACCTATTAACCAGTCTTCTACTATCTTGGAAATTTATTTACAGGACAGAATTCAGGAGAAAGCAAAGCAGATCATTAATACACTAATTCAGGTTTATAATAGTAATGCAATTGCTGATTATAAGGAAAGTGCCGATAAAACATCCAATTTTATAGATGCGCGAGTGACAGAAATTTATCGAAACCTTTCCCAAGTCGATGAATCTCAACAAGAATACAAAACAGAACGAGGAATAACCAACATAGAGTCTCAATCTTCTATGAATCTAAGCTTGGGCGTAGCAAATCGACAAGAATTGCAAAACCTCAGCTTACAGCTGAATGGTGCAAAATCTATGCTTAATAGGGTGGAAGCTCAAGAAGGTTTTAACATTTTACCATCAAATCTAATTCCAGCAGACCCAACAATAAATGCGACGGCAATTAGTTGGAATCAATTAGTCGCAAGACGTAATGGGCTTATGGAAAGCTCTAATGAAAAAAATCCTGTTGTTGCAAATCTAGATAGAGAATTAAATATATTGAAGCAAGGACTTGTTTCAAGTCTGAAAAATTTGATTGATAATTTAGAATTAAGAGTAAATAACTTAAGCCAACAACAATCCCGAATAAATTATCAGATTTATTCCGCACCAGAAGAAGAACGAGCACTGCGTGATATTAATAGAAAAAGAGACGTAACTGAGGCATTATATTTATATTTATACGAAAAACGAGAAGAGGCACAAATTGCCTTTGCATCATCTGATCCTCCTTCAAAAGTAATTGATTGGGCTTACAGCAGGTCTAGCGCACCTGTATATCCCGTTAAATCACAGAGCTATTTAATAGCTATTTTTTTCGGTCTTATCATTCCTTTTGGATTGATATATTTGAATGATCTTTTAGATGACAAAGTGCATAATAAGGTAGCTTTGGAGAAGATTGTCGGGGACATCCCGGTCCTGGCAGAATTACCAAAGGTAAATTCAAAAGAAAGCCTGTTGGTACGCAAAGAAGACCGCTCCGTCCTGGCCGAATCTATCAGAATCCTGCAGACCAACCTGGATTATATGCTGCGGTCCAAGTCTAAAAAGGATAAGCGGAAATGTCATTTTGGTTACCTCCAGCGTACCGGGGGGAAGGAAAGACTTTCTTGTCTTCAAATTTGGCCTTAACGTTACTTAATTCTGGAAAAAAGGCCCTGTTGGTAGGTGCAGATATCCGGAACCCGAAATTATTCCGCTTTATCAGCAGGGAAAACTCGGCTGCAAACAATAAAAAAATTGAGAATAGTGGAAGAGGGATGGGCCTTACGGAATACCTGTTCGATAGCACCGTTGCCCTAAAAGAAATTATAGAATCAGTGCCCTTAAACGGGGCTGAGATGGATATTGTATATTCCGGAAAAGTACCGCCCAACCCTGCCGAACTCCTTTTAAAAGACCGGTTGGGAGAGTTTTTCGAAGAGGCCTCAAAAATCTATGATTATATTATTGTAGACTCGGCTCCCTTGCTGGTTGTGGCCGATACCCAATTGATTGCCAACCACGCGGATCAAATCCTCTATGTCACTAAAGCCGAATCTACAGAGAACAAAGTGCTGTCCTTCCCTCTTAAGTTACTTAAAGATGGCAAGATCAAAAACCTTTCCTTCGTGGTAAACAATGTAGCTGCCTCCAAACTGGGTTACGGTGGGAAATATGGCTATGGTTACGGAAGTACTAAAAAGCCCTGGTGGAAGTTCGGGGCCGCTTAAATTACCTTTTTATTAGTAAAAAGTCTCTACCGTACGGCTGATTACGGGAATCAGTTTCTGAATAATCTTTTCAGGTAGCTGGATTTGTTTCAGCGCGCGCAGGTGCTTGAGGTTATGCACGTCTGAACCCACAAAATCCACGGTTTCATCCTCCAGCATTTCCAGCGCTTTTTTCTGGATATTCGTTCCGTAATAACCTCCAAAAGACAAGAGGTTGCATTGAAAACGGATCCCCTGGGCCCGGTAGCGTTCATAGGTCTTGGACTTGCTCGAAAAATAGGGGTAGCGTTCCGGGTGGGCCAGAATGGGCTGCATACGCCGGCTGGCTATGTTCAGGATGGCTTCCTTGAAGTTAAAGGGTTTTTGCAGGTAAGAAGTCTCAACCAGCATATAGGACTGATGCAGCGGCACAAAGCCGCCTTCTACCATGATTTCAGAAAAGCGCTGGTCTATCATATGTTCAGCTGCCCGTTCTACCCGGATATCCTTCATATCACGCGCCATTAGGGCTGATACCAGCTCATCGTGGGCTGCGGCAATGGTTTCAGGAGTGTTGGGATACATCCCGTGCATGATATGCGGGGTGGCAATAAAGCGGGTGATCCCGATTTCCCCGAAAGCCTCGATCAGGCCAAGGGACTCCTCAATATTCTTGGCCCCGTCATCAATCCCCGGCAGGATGTGGTTATGTATGTCCACCAGGCCGCCCAGGTAATCTACAAGGAATCGTTTTTTCTGGAAAAATTCAATCATTTAGGGTCATCGATCTGCCTGCAAAAGTAGGTGAAATGCCCTAGAAATAGTACAGGATAAAGTTTTAATCAATAAAAATCCCCCCAAACAAGTTGCCTGGGGGGATTTCTGAAAAGCGGGCTGGTATTTACCTTGGGTCTTGCAGGGCTGCCTGTGCTGCCGCTACCCGGGCTATGGGTACCCGGAAAGGGGAGCAGCTTATATAATTCATCCCTGTTTTATGGAAAAATCCGATGGAGCTGGGTTCTCCTCCGTGTTCCCCGCAAATCCCCACTTTTAGTCCGGGATGTGCCTTTCTTCCTTTATTGATTCCTAATTGTACCAATTGGCCTACGCCTTCCTGGTCCAGCACTTCAAAGGGGTCCGCCTTGAGTATGCCTTTTTGCAGGTAGATTGGAAGGAACTTACCGGCATCGTCACGGGAGTACCCGAAAGTCATCTGGGTAAGGTCATTGGTTCCGAAGGAAAAGAAATCGGCCTGCTCGGCAATGGCATCGGCTACCAGGGTTCCCCTGGGGGTTTCCATCATGGTCCCGATGGAGAAAGGTATTTTCGTCTTACGTCTTTTAAATACCTCTTCAGCCGTTTTTTCAATGATGTCCTTTTGCTGGATAAATTCCTCTACCGTTCCGACCAGCGGCACCATAATTTCCGGATGGGTTTCAATCCCTTCTTTTTGCTTTAGGTTTAAGGCAGCCTCAAGGATGGCCCTTGCCTGCATTTCTGTGATCTCCGGATAGGTATTTCCCAGGCGGCATCCCCTGTGACCCAGCATGGGGTTAAATTCCTCCAGCTCGGCCACCTTGCTTTTAACGGCAGCCAGGGAAATGTGCAGGTCTTCGGCCAGCTCTTTCTGGGTGGCCAGCTGGTGAGGGACAAATTCATGCAGGGGAGGGTCCAGCAGGCGAATGGTCACCGGATGCCCTTTCATGGCGCGGAACAGCCCTTCAAAATCAGAACGCTGCATGGGCAGGAGTTCCTTTAAAGCCTGTTTGCGTCCCTTCACGGTAGTGGCCAGGATCATTTCCCGCATCACTTTAATGCGATCCACGGCAAAGAACATATGCTCTGTCCGGGCAAGGCCAATTCCGGTTGCCCCGAAATTCCGTGCCATTTCTGCGTCTTTGGGTGTATCTGCATTGGCCCGAACCTCCATTTGGGAGAAGGTGTCGGCCAGCTCCATCAATTCTGCGAATTCTCCGCTCAGTTCGGGTTCTTTGGTAGCTACTTTTCCTTCCAGGATATTTCCGGTAGAGCCATTGATGGAAATCCAGTCACCTTCGTGGTATTCGTGTCCGTCTACCCGCAGGACGCGTTGCTTATAATCAATTTTCAAGGCCCCGGCCCCGGAAACACAGCACTTCCCCATACCCCGGGCAACCACGGCCGCGTGAGAGGTCATCCCGCCACGGGCGGTTACAATTCCCCGGGCGATGTTCATCCCTTCCAGGTCTTCAGGTGAGGTCTCGACCCGTACCAGGATACTGTTCTTGAATTTCCCGGCCTCATCCGCAAAGAATACGATTTGGCCGGTGGCGGCACCCGGGGAGGCAGGAAGCCCCTGGGCAATGACCTCTGCTTCTTTCAAAGCCTCGGGGTCAAAGATGGGGTGCAGTAATTCGTCCAGTTTAACCGGATCGATACGCCTGAGGGCTGTTTTATCGTCAATCAAGCCTTCTTCCAACAGGTCCATGGCGATTTTTACCATGGCAGCCCCGGTTCGTTTGCCATTCCGGGTCTGCAGTATCCAGAGTTTCCCCTGCTGGATGGTAAATTCCATGTCCTGCATATCCAGGTAATGTATTTCCAGCTTGCGCTGGTATTCGAATAACTCGTCGTAGATCTTCGGCATCAACTCCTCAAGGGAGGGATAGTTTTCTTTGCGGTCTTCTTCCTCAACCAGTGCCAGCTCGGCCCAGCGCTTGGAACCCAGCAGCGTTATTTGCTGAGGGGTACGTACCCCGGCAACCACATCTTCCCCCTGTGCGTTGATCAGGTACTCCCCGTTGAATTTGTTTTCCCCGGTTCCTGCATCCCGGGTAAAGCAAACGCCCGTACCCGAATCGGTTCCCATATTACCAAAAACCATGGCCTGTACATTTACGGCAGTTCCCCAGTCTTCGGGATAGCCGTTGATCTTGCGATAATAGACGGCCCGGTCCCCGTTCCAGCTGTCAAAAACAGCCAGGATGGAACCCCATAGCTGTTCCCAGGGATCTGAGGGGAATGGTTTCCCACTCCGCTTCAGGACAATATCCTTAAAGTCGTAAACCAGGTCCTGCAGGTCCTGTACGGTAAATTCCGTATCCAGGGCTATGCCCCTTTTTTCTTTGAGATGGTCAATGATTTCTTCAAAGGGGTCCAGATCTTCCTTAGACTCGGGTTTGAGTCCCAGGACCACCCCGCTGTACATTTGTATAAAACGCCTGTAGGAGTCCCAGGCAAAGCGTTCGTTTTTGGTTTTGGCTATTACCCCTTTAATGGATTGGTCATTGAGCCCCAGGTTTAAGACCGTGTCCATCATCCCCGGCATGGATACCCGGGCACCGGAACGCACTGAAAGCAGCAGTGGGTTATCATCATCTCCGAATACTGTTCCCATGGTTTGCTCTATCTGCTCAATGGCATTGCGCACTTCGTTCTCGATGCGCTTGATTACCGCGTCTTTGCCCTCTTGGTTATATTGAGTACAAACTTCAGTAGTGATGGTAAAACCAGGGGGTACTGGAATCCCGATACGACTCATTTCCGCGAGGTTGGCTCCTTTGCCACCCAGCAGGTTCTTCATTTCCCGATTGCCATCGGCCTTTTTATCCCCGAAGGTATATACGCTCAGATGTTTTTCTGTAAGTGTTTTCATTGGGTTTATTATTTGTGTGCTGTTAGATACAAATCAGTTGTAAAATTACGGGCTTGCCCAGGGGGATTTTATGATATAAATCATGGATTAATACGAAGAACCTATACCTTAATATATACACCATTCTCAAGTGAAAAAGCGGCACGCCTTCAGGAAGTATTCCTATCGAAATATTTGGGGGTGTATTACTCCTGTAGTATTAAAATAAAATCATAAAATATTAGTAATCAACGTATTGTGCTTATTATGAGCGAATTGTAAAACCCGTATTCAGAATTGAAATAATTAATGATAATTATCATCTTCCTTGAGTAGTTTCATTGAGAACTTTGTCCTGACAATAACACGAAATGACATGTTTTCAAAAGCAAATTATCAAAATAAAATAGCCCGAAATCTTTTCATAGCATTACTGCTTTTTGCACTTCCAATAACAATTATATCACAGGAATTCAAACCGCTTACTCAAAAAGGAGTAGTAACCGTTACCGGAACATCAACACTTCATGATTGGGAAATAATAGCCGAACAAACCTCAGGAATCCTGATCGTAAATACCGAAGAAGAAATTCCGGTAATAGACAAACTGGAGTTCCAGGTACTGGCTGAAAGCCTTAAAAGTGGCAAGGGGGGAATGGACAAGAACACCTACAACGCCCTTAATACAGAAAAGTATCCGAATATTTCTTTTAAGATGTTAGAAGTGACAGACATTCAGCCCATTATTTCGGCATCTGACCGGTATAAAGTCAAGGCCATGGCCAACCTTACGATAGCCGGTACCACATGCAAAACAAATGTTTCTTTCACCCTTTCCCTGGGGGAGGAGCTCAAGATAGAAGGCATAAAACCATTAAAAATGACAACATATAAGATTGAACCTCCAAAGGCACTTTTGGGTACCATTAAAACAGGAGACGCAGTTGAAGTGCATTTCAACACCGTCTGGACTAAATAGGGATACATAAATACTTAATACATAGAAACATGAAAACACTTTTAAAAAATGCATTATTGCTCAGCTTATTCATATCGGGCTTTACGGTCTTTGCCCAAAGCCGTGACCTTGACAACTACAGACTGCCAGATAAAAGAGGAATACACGTTTTTGAAGCACCAAAAGATAGCGTAACTACCTTTGATGGACTGCAAGTACGGGTAGGGGGTTCATCCACCCTGCAATTTCAGGCCGTAGACCATGAAAACTCCCACGGGGCTTCCGGCGATGAACTGGAACTCATTGAGATTGGCGATAACTTTAACCTGGCTACCGCCAACCTGGACCTGGACGTAGTGCTGGCAGACGGGGTACGCATGCACCTCAGAACGTATCTGTCTTCCAGGCACCACCCAGAACCCTATGTTAAAGGAGGGTATATCCAGATAGACAAACTGGACTGGTTAAGCCCCGGTTTTATGGAAAATGCCATGAAGCACCTGACCGTTAAAATCGGTCATATGGAGAACAACTATGGGGATGCTCATTTCAGGCGAAGCGACAACTCCCAGACCATCTATAACCCTTTTGTCGGGAACCTTATCATGGATGCGTTCACTACTGAAGTAGGAGGGGAAGTGTATTACCGCAACAACGGGTTTATAGGGATGCTCGGACTTTCCAACGGGAAATTAAACCAGGCGGTAAGTAACCCCGGAACCACCAAGGCTTCCTTCCTGGCCAAACTCGGATACGATAAACAACTCAATACGGATCTGAGGGTACGCCTGACGGGATCGCTATACACTACAGGGGAATCCCGAAGGGTATACCTCTACAGTGCAGACCGTACCGGTTCCCGTTACTATCTGGTTATGGAGAATACCGAGGCTTCTCCGGTAAGTAATTTCCGCAGCGGGCGTTACGATCCCGGAATGCGCAACGAGATCACTTCCTTTATGATCAACCCTTTTGTGAAGTACAAAGGCCTTGAGTTCTTCGGAACCATTGAAAGCGCCAAAGGAAAGGCGACAGCTGAAACCAGCGACAGGACAGTAAACCAGTTTGCCGGGGAGCTTATCTACCGATTCGGAAATAATGAGAACTTCTATATCGGAGGCCGCTATAATACCGTAACCGGAGACGATGCTTCTGGTGCAGATATCACAATAGATCGTACACAATTGGGTATAGGAGCCTTCCTTACAAGGAACATCCTTGCCAAGCTTGAATATGTTAACCAGCAATACGACGGATTTGATACTACCAGTATTTTCAATGAGGGTGAATTCAAAGGCGTACTGTTTGAAGCTGTCATCAGTTTCTAGGGGAATTTTGCAGACAGCAAACCCGGAAATCTCAAACGGATTTCCGGGTTTGATACGTAACCATTAGATTTATCAGACATGAATAGGATACCATTTCGTAGTTTCAATTTCTTTTTACTCAGCTTTTTACTTCTGCTGGCCACATCTTTCGATACTCCTTTGAGAGAAACACACGTTTATATCGCATCGGATAGCGAAATGGTCATATCGGGCAGCACAAATGTCAATACGTTCCATTGTCGTTACAGCGTTACGGAACTGGACAGCCCATTGAGCGTTTACTACGAAGAGGGTGCCAACCGCTACACTTTCCGCGATACCCGCCTTGAACTGTCAAGTAATTGTTTTGATTGTGGAGGTAGTGCCATAAACCGTGATTTCCAGGTGTTACTCAAAGCAGACCTATACCCTGAAGTGGTGCTGGAGTTACTCTATGTAGAGAAGCCAACCGATAACCTGAATACCTACAGGGTAGGAATATCGGTTACCCTGGCAGGCCAGCGCCGCAACTATGAAACCCTTGTTTTCTGTGATCAGAGCAGTAGCCTCTGTATTGAAGGAGACCTGAATGTATGTTTCAGTGACTTTAACTTGGAGCCACCTTCAAAAGTGATGGGGCTTATAAAAGTCAACGACCAGCTAACGGTCAAACTAAAACTTAAAATCCAGCAAGCGCAAAGCCAGTCGTGAAACAGAACACCGGGCAATAGGCTAAAGTATCCTGAAAAGTAAAAAGGCTTCCTGCACTGAGCGGGAAGCCTTTGTTTTTAAATACCTAAGATTAAATCTTAATCATCCAGCAGGTCAATTGCTGTCTTAATCCGTTCCCGGATCAGTTGGGCGATATCCCCATTGCCGTCGGCATCGTCCGGGCTGATTTCGATCGTCCCGTTCTCATTGCCGTCCACAGCCTGTGCAAGATCCACACCTGAGACCACGTCGAAGATTTTAGAAAGGTCAAAGTCGATTGTAATCCCATTTGTATTATCGCGGACAACGATATCGAATTGCGGATCTTCAAAATCTACTTCCACTTCATCCTCAAAATTATGCCAGAAGATAAAAGGGATGTCATTAACAGTTCCCTGAATCAAAACCGATTTCCCGAACAGATCACTTGTAGGGTCGTCGCTTTCATCAAATTTAAACTCCAGTTCTTCAAAAGCGCCATTGGGCACCTCCGTTGTAATAAAAGAAATCTCCCCCTGTAGTAAATCCAGCTCAAAAGGACCCTCCAGTTCGATCTCGTCTTCAAAGTCATAGTATCCATCGTCATTCCAGGATTCCGAATCGTCCATCATTTCATTTTCATCGTACTCGGATTCTTCGATTTCCAATTCAAATTCCTTAAGGTTCATACGAAAATCGGTTACCGTAACATCAGTGTTTACGGATTTAGCGGACAGGTTAGTGGAATTTTCGTTAACACTGGCCCTGGCGCTCACGCGCAATAAGCCATTGCCATCGGTGTCATCTTTGGAGCAGCTTACCAAAAGGCCAACTACTGCAAGTAATAAAGTGCTGATTTTAAAAGGTTTCATAGTATAAGTAATAATTTTTGGGTTTAACTAATCGCATCTATAACAACTTAACGTCCAAATACCCTACTTTTTTATAAAATTATCCGAATATTTTAGTAGTAAGTATGGATTAAAAGAGTAGATGGGGCTGCGTTACTTAAAAACCAACTTGTAAAGCTAATACTTAAAAGATCACCGAATAATGTTTTAACTTTAACCGCAATGCTGACCTTTAAGAGAATACGTTTTTGCGAATGATTCTATTTCATCTAAATAATCCTCACTTTATTACCATCACTTTTCCTGACTCAAAATTCCTTTTATATGGGTTTGGGTTAGTACTGGGTCTGTTTATTATTTATTTAGCTTACAGGGCATTTAACCGATTTGGGCAAAAGAAAACCAGCGAGATTATCAATAGGGAGCAGGAGCTGCAAATGGTCCGGCGTGAAAAGGAAAAGTTAGAGGCAAGTAATGCGAAGCTCCGCAAGGATGTAGTGAAAAAGAGTCAGAAATTAGCAGCCACTACCCTTATGGTAGTACGGAAGAATGAATTACTGATGCAAATCAAGAATGAACTCAGATCCCTTAAAGAATCTTCGAAAAATGTTGAGTCAATCATTCGGGGGATTGACCGGAACCTGAATCAGAACGATGACTGGGAACTTTTTAAGGATGCTTTTAACCAGACCGATAGAAAGTTTTTAAAAAAACTCGAGAAACGACATCCAAACCTTAGCCCGAATGACATTCGCTTATGTGCCTACCTCAGATTAAACCTCTCCTCCAAGGAGATGGCACCTTTATTCAATATTTCGGTTCGAAGCGTGGAGATTAAGCGCTATCGCCTGCGCAAAAAGATGAATCTTTCCCATGATGAGAATCTCGTCAATTACATTTTAAAATTATAGGCCTTCTTAAAGGTTAGACAAAAGCACAACATTACCTATACAAATTATTTTTGTTTCCCGCTTTCCGAGCGGTTAAACCCTTATACCGTGTCATTCATCGATAAATTTGTTTAATCGGCAAAAAACAAACCAAAATATTGTGTTGTATATATTTTGTTGAGTTAAAAATTACGAATGCTATAATATTTAACAGTATATTAGGAAACTGAAAATGACAAAACAAGCTTCGCGTACAGAACCGGATTCCGTTCAGGTTGGAAATACTCCGGCTTAAATCAAATAAATAAGGAATAACATGAAGAACACTATTCTCAGCTTATTGCTGCTAGCTTTCACCTCTACGGTATTTTCCCAGAGGGCCCAGGTAGAAGTTGTCAAGTCCGATGAAGGGATGAAACTGGTGGTCAATGGGGAAGACTTTATGATCAACGGGATGAACTGGGATTACATTCCAATTGGCACCAATACCGTTAATGCAGAATTCTGGAAAAAACCGGATGACATTATTAAAGCCGGACTGGATCACGAAATGTCGCTGCTAAGGAACATGAACGTAAATGTGATACGCCAGTATACAGGCGTTCCGGCCCGTTGGATCAGGTATATTTACGAGAACTACGGGATCTACACCATGTTGAACCATTCCTTCGGCCGCTATGGCCTTACCCTGGATGGTGTCTGGACACCCATTACGGATTATTCCGACCCTAAAACCCAGCAATTCCTTTTATCTGAGGTAGAGCAGCTGGCCCGGGAATACCAAAATACGCCCGGCCTTTTATTGTATTTGCTTGGTAATGAAAATAACTACGGCTTGTTCTGGCAGGGAGCTGAGACTGAAGATTTCCCTGATGACGAACAGGAAAAGGCCTTTATAGGAGAAAACCGGGGTCGCCCTATGTACCGATTGATGAACGAGGCTGCCAAGCTCATGAAAAGCCTGGACACTGCGCATCCTGTAGCCATATGTAACGGGGATGTTCTCTTTATAGATATTGTGGCTGAGGAATGTAAAGATGTGGATATCTATGGGACCAACACCTACCGCGGGGTTTCCTTTACCGATATGTTCGATGTGGTCAAGGAAAAACTGGACATGCCCCTGATGTTTACAGAATTCGGCGCCGATGCGTATAATGCCATCAAAAATCAGGAAGACCAGAAAGCTCAGGCCTATTATATGGTTGGCAACTGGAAAGAGATTTATGCCAATGCAGCAGGCTTGGGAAAAGCCCAAAACTCTATAGGTGGCTTTACCTTTCAATTTAGTGATGGCTGGTGGAAATACGGTTTTGACGATCGTAAGAATGCCGATGTACATGATAACAATGCTTCCTGGACCAATGGGGGGTATGCCATTGACCTGGCTCCCGGCTCCAATAACATGAACGAGGAATGGTTCGGGATCTGTGCAAAAGGACAGACGGATAACAGAGGGTTATATGAACTCTACCCAAGGGCGGCCTATTACGCCTTAAAAGAAGCGCATATGCTGGATCCTTATGCAGAAGGAGTTACTGCCGAATTCGTTGAAAACTACTTCAGCAATATAGACCTTACCGAAGCGGTATTGCAGGCAAGGGGGGACAAAGCGGCCCTGGCCGGGGAAAGCAGCAGTAAGCTGCGCGTAAGCCGGATGGAGGCCCGTTTCACTACCTACAATACAGGTGGAAGCCTGCTTACCACCCCGGATAACCCGGACCCGGATGATACCACTTATCCAAATCAATTGGGCTTTGACCACATGCAATCTTATTTTATAGGGTTTGAGGGAAATCCTTCTGCTAACATGCGGGCAGAGGCTACTTTCAACATTCTTGGGAATGTAGCGACCAATCCCATAGATGAAATCTTTTATGAAAACAGGGGCAGGCCCATTACTGTTGAGACCAATCAGGGCGATGTGCTTATAAACGACAATAACCGCGTTCAGGTTTACAGCGCTTCCTATAACTGGAATGCCAGGGATTTTGAACTGCGTGGCTTTTACCGTACCGGACACTACCACTGGGGGTATGAGGGAGATTTCTTCGGTTTGTACCCGGAGGCTAATTACGGCCCAAACCTGGATATCTATAATGGTGAAATTTCTGGTTTTGAAGTAGACGGAAAACGAGCCCTCAAGGGACTGAAGGCAGCTTTCGGACCGCAGTTGTGGTGGGGGGCCAACCCTGCTGTGCTGGTGAAATACCACACCATGCTTGGGAAATTCGGGGTTACCGGAGTTTTCCATGAAGACATCGATAATTTCGGGACCATTGTTTCCTCCCTGGCGGTGCCTATGCCCCGTACCCGGAGGGCTACCATTCATGTAGAACGCGAAATAGGAGATTTCAATATTGAATTGGGAGGTATCTGGGGTGGTCAGCCACTAAACGGGCGGCGCTTTCAGATCGCAGAAGACAACCCTTCTTACGACCCTGACAACCCGGATGCAGCTTCCAAGTATATCGTATTTACCGATGAAGTTAATGACGAAGACAATTGGGGAGCAAAAGCTAAAATCGAGTATGCAGGTGGTAAGTTTAATTGGTATGCCCAGGGAGCTGTACAGGGCCTGGTAGCTGGCGGAGGAGCAGACCAAACGCGCACCTTTACCGGCTGGCGCCTGAAAGATAGTGGAAGCGGTAACCAAACCAATTTCCTTTCCGGATTTACATATACTATTGGAAATGTTCAGATTGCGCCCAACTTCTTATGGCAGAAGCCCATTGTAGGACCGATGCCGAATGACGTGCAGGGTCCCGGAAGGCTAAGAAATATCCTTGATGATCCTTTTGTGGTACGTGCTAACCGGGAAATGGTTGCCGGAGAATTACTGCTAACCTGGGATCCAACCCCGGGAACCTGGATGTATGAATGGGATAATGACCGGGCAGAAGACGCCAAGCTGGCTGTCAGCGCGGGCTTTGTATTCCGACATTTACCCACATCCATGGACGCCGCAATCGGTTTCCTGGGCAACCGTACCTTGTTCGCCTTTCCGAACGCAGTACCGGCCAAAGATCTTTGGGAAACCCATGCGCGCATTGTTTCTAAAATCAATTCAGAATTTGGCCTGATAGCCAACCTCTATTTTGGAAATGATCAGGCCCGTGGTAGCGATGAACGCGTTATCGAGAGGGTAGGAGGAGACATCAGAATGCTTTATAAGAATATGAAATTACAGCATTCATTCAAGATAAATGACTGGGGTCCCTTTGACTATCACAGGGATTTTAACCTGACTTTTCCGGTTCAGTTAATGCTGGATCTGTCTACTACTCTGGGGAAACCAGACTGGTTTATATTGCCCAATACGCAAATAGGGATTCGAGGAACCTGGCGTTCGCTGAATGAGTTTTCGAACCGATACGCGCCCAATGCAGCAGAAGAGTTTGCCGATGACTCCATCATCAGCCCGGTAGGCTTTGATTTCGGTACGGAATGGGAAATCCGCACCTACATTCACATTAACATTGGTAAATAAAAAATAGCAAAATGAAAAACAGAAAATTTATTTATCTAAAGAATAGTCTCATTCTGGCTCTTGCGCTGTTTGGGCTGGCTTCTTGTGAAAGGGAAGTGTCCGACCAGGTGGAATTCGCCACTTTTCCGAAAAATGCCGAAATTTTCATTGATGGCTTTAGCGGTGGCCTGGAATATTTACCTTTTCAGGGCTCTAAACTGGATGCTTTTTCTGTGGATACGGAAACAGTTTATGAAGGTTCGGCCTCTATGCGGTTCGATGTCCCGAACTTCGGAGATCCTGCAGGCTCATTTGCCGGGGCGATCTTCCCGGATATGGGCGGACGCGACCTTTCGGATTATGACGCGCTTACCTTTTGGGCAAAGGCTTCAAAGGCGGCAACTATCAATGAAATTGGTTTTGGGAATGACTTCGGAGAAAACAAATATCTGGTTACCAAACAAAACCTGCGCATCAGCACGGCCTGGACAAAATACGTAATACCTATACCGGATCCGTTTAAGCTAACTATGGAAAAAGGCTTGTTCTGGTATGCGGAAGGGCCTGAAGACGGGGATGGATACAGTTTCTGGATCGATGAATTGAAATTCGAGAAACTGGGTACGGTAGCACAGCCCAGCCCGGCTATTTTTGGGGGAGAAGATTTAGAAGCGCTGGCATTTATAGATATTCTGGGAAGTATCCCTAGGGATGGGCTTACCCAGACCTTTAACCTTGCTTCAGGAGGCAATCAAACGGTACTGGCTGCACCGTCATATTTTGATTTTGCCTCTTCCAACCCAGGGGTGGTAGTGGTTTCTGAATTAGGAGTGCTTACCCCTGTAGGTTTAGGTACTACAGAAATAACAGCTACCCTGGCCGGTGTAAAGGCTAAAGGGTCTGCAACCCTTACCGTGGAAGGTAGTTTTGATTTTGCTCCCGAACCTCCGGTAAGAGATCCTGCGGATGTGATTTCCATTTTCAGTGAAGCTTATGATAATATTGCTGTAGACAATTACAATGGCTTTTTTGGCGGGCAGACTACAACCGGAGGGCTAGTTGATTTAGGAATTGCGCAAATCCTCATTTACGAAAACCTGAATTTTGTAGCTACTTCTTTTACAAATCCAACGGTTGATGTTTCCGGGATGACCTTCCTGCACGTAGATATCCGAACCGATGAGGTCATTGATCCCAGTGACACTCTTATTTTAGAGTTGATAGATTTCGGGCCCGACGGAACGTTTGGCGGCGGAAATGATACAGGAGGAGGTTATACCATCTCAAGTGGAGAACTGACAAGCGGTAACTGGGTCAGTTTCGATATCCCAATTTCCAACTTTACAAATAATACCGGTGGAGGTTTAAGCGGCTTTGTAAGCGGGGCCAGAGCCAACCTGGCTCAGTTTGTATTCGCTTCAGGAGGCATTTCCAGCATTGCGGTGGACAACATTTACTTCTACAACGAGTAGCATAAAAAATTAATATGATTAAGACAGATAAGATGAAAACGTCAATAGACAAAGCTCAAAATAGCTATTTAAAGAGCGGATGGCAGTATGGTGCTACGGTTCTATCTCTGCTGCTCCTACTTTCAATGGCAATAGGATGTGACTATGAAGATGAACAGAAGGTGACCAATTTTACTGAACTTACTTTTCAGGATGAATTTGATACCGATGGGGCCCCAGATCCTTCTATTTGGGATTACGATATTGGGAATGGACCAAACGGAGATGGTTGGGGAAACCAGGAATTACAATATTATACGGACAGGCCCGAAAACGTCACAGTCAACAACGGCTTCCTGATTATTACGGCTCAACAGGAAAACTTTCAAGGTGCGGGCTATACCTCTGCCCGCTTGTTGACCAAGGGACTGTTCCAACAAACCTATGGCCGTTTTGAAGCCCGGATCCGTACTCCCTATGGACAGGGAATCTGGCCGGCTTTCTGGATGCTTGGGGTGGAAGACAGCCCAAGCGAGATCTGGCCCTTTATTGGTGAAATCGACATCATGGAAATGAGAGGGCAGAACCCGAACCTGCTTATCGGAAGCTTACACGGCCCGGGCTACTCGGCCGGGGAGGCTATTTCAAAGGAGTACACCCTTCCAAACGATCGTATGGACACAGGATTTCATATCTATGGAATAGAATGGGGTCCGGACTATGTAAATTACTATATAGACGATGTATTGTATAACCAAATTACCCCGGAGGACCTTCCCGATGGAGCCGAATGGGTTTTTGACAATGATTTTTATTTCATCTTAAACGTAGCGGTAGGGGGCACTTTCGTTGGCTCACCAAATGCAGAAACGAATTTTCCTCAGACCATGGTTGTAGACTATGTGAGGGCTTATAAATATAACGGACTAAATTAAAAAATGAAGACTATGAAACAAGTACTAAAGCTTGCCAAACGGTTCTCCTTATGGGCCTTTGCAATTTCAATCCTCGGGCTGGGATGTACCGATGTGGAGAATATGTTCCCCACGGTAACTGCTGCCTTCACTTATACGGTTAACGAAGATACCGGAACGGTATCGTTTATCAACCTCTCTGAGGATGCCAGGACCTATGCCTGGAATTTTGGGGACGGAACCAGTTCATCGGAGGTAAACCCGTTCAAAACGTATTCTGCTTCCGGAAGCTATACCGTTTCCCTGGTAGCAACCAATTCTTCCGGTGCATCCGATTCGGCAGAAGATCAACTTTCTATTACTATAAGGGTGCCGGCTTCTTTGCCTATTACTTTTGATGCACCCAACACCATTTACAATGTGACTGCTTTCAGTGGAGCGGCCTTTGAAATAGTGGATAACCCGGATGCCTCCGGCAGCAATGCCTCGGTGTCCAAAGTAGGGAAACTAACTAATAGTGGCGCGGCTTTTGAAGGGGTTTTCTTTGATGTGGCAACTGATATAGACCTGACGGATGATAAAAGCATCCAAATGGATTTCTGGTCTGAAGTTGCGGTGGATGTTTTGGTAAAACTGGAAGAAGGCAGCGCAGCTGCAGTAGAAACCTCTGCCAGCCATACCGGTTCCGGATGGGAGACCCTGACCTTTGATTACACTTCTGCTGCTTCCTATTCCCGACTGACCCTGTTCGCAGACGGTGCGGGAACAACAGCAGGTACTTTTTATATAGATAATATTGAGCAGGTAGCTACAGCCGGAGGAGGTGGCGGAGAGTGTACTGCAGAAACGGCCCAGTCGCTGGATGCTGCAGACTTCAACCTTACTTTCTTAACAGATCCGGGTGCGGCCATCGTTAGCGATGGAGCGGCTTACAGCTATATTGACAATCCGGATACGGACAATGCCGTTAATCCTAGCTGTAAAGTTGCACAAGTGGTTAGAGACAACTCCTTGCCCTTTGCCAACAATCAAATCCTGTTTGATTCTAAATTCGATTTTGACGCCAATGATGGCTTTAAATTAAAAGTCTGGGCCCCGGTAGTGGGAACCAATGTGCTGGTTAAATTGGAAGATAAAACCAATTCAGCAGTCAATACAGAGGTTGAAGCAGTAACTACCACGGCGAACGCATGGGAGGAACTTACTTTTGACTTCTCGGCGGCTGCCAGTGGCACCTATGACAAGATTGTATTGTTCTTCGATATCAACACGGATAGCGGGGCGACCTACTATTTTGATGACTTTACCTTGTATTCCGATGGCGGTGGCACTACAGCTTCCCTCGAACTGCCTATTAGCTTCGATGATACTAATGTGGATTACAACTTTGTAACCTTTAACGGGGCCTCTTATAGTGTTGTGGACAACCCGGATTTATCAGGTGTAAATGCGGTAGCTTCCAAAGTTGGGGAGATTGTCAATATTGGTGCTGCCTTTGAAGGAGGAGCCTTTACACTGGATACACCTGTTGATTTTTCGACAGATAAGGCCATTACCATGAAGTTCTGGTCAACCACGGCTGTACCGATATTGCTGAAGTTCGAAGGTGCAGGTGCTCCAATCGAGACTACAGCGAATCATACGGGTAGTGGTTGGGAACAGATAACCTGGACCTTTACCTCATCCGATCAGTTCAGTACCCTGGTCCTCTTTGTAGATGGCCCTGGTGCTACAGCCGGTACGTTCTACATGGATGACATCGAACAGGTTCCAGCTGGCGGTGGCACTACAGCTTCCCTCGAACTGCCTATTAGCTTCGATGATACCAATGTGGATTACAACTTTGTAACCTTTAACGGGGCCTCTTATAGTGTTGTGGACAACCCGGATTTATCAGGTGTAAATGCGGTAGCTTCCAAAGTTGGGGAGATTGTCAATATTGGTGCTGCCTTTGAAGGAGGAGCCTTTACACTGGATACACCTGTTGATTTTTCGACAGATAAGGCCATTACCATGAAGTTCTGGTCAACCACGGCTGTACCGATATTGCTGAAGTTCGAAGGTGCAGGTGCTCCAATCGAGACTACAGCGAATCATACGGGTAGTGGTTGGGAACAGATAACCTGGACCTTTACCTCATCCGATCAGTTCAGTACCCTGGTCCTCTTTGTAGATGGCCCTGGTGCTACAGCCGGTACGTTCTACATGGATGACATCGAACAGGTTCCAGCTGGCGGTGGCACTACAGCTTCCCTCGAACTGCCTATTAGCTTCGATGATACCAATGTGGATTACAACTTTGTAACCTTTAACGGGGCCTCTTATAGTGTTGTGGACAACCCGGATTTATCAGGTGTAAATGCGGTAGCTTCCAAAGTTGGGGAGATTGTCAATATTGGTGCTGCCTTTGAAGGAGGAGCCTTTACACTGGATACACCTGTTGATTTTTCGACAGATAAGGCCATTACCATGAAGTTCTGGTCAACCACGGCTGTACCGATATTGCTGAAGTTCGAAGGTGCAGGTGCTCCAATCGAGACTACAGCGAATCATACGGGTAGTGGTTGGGAACAGATAACCTGGACCTTTACCTCATCCGATCAGTTCAGTACCCTGGTCCTCTTTGTAGATGGCCCTGGTGCTACAGCCGGTACGTTCTACATGGATGACATCGAACAGGTTCCAGCCGGAGGCGGTGGTGGTACCTCAGCTACTTTCCCACTAGATTTTGAGGACGGAGCTCTGTTTTTTAGCGCATTTGAAGGAGCCACTGTTGCGGTTATAGATAACCCGCAACCAACCGGAAACCCTTCAACTAAGGTTCTGGAAATGACCAAACCGGCGGGTGTTCGTTTCTTTGCCGGGATTAATTCGGATCAGACCATTAACGGGCCAGATATCGACCTTTCGAACGGGCTTGTATTCACCATGAAGATCTGGTCTCCAAAACCGAATATCAATGTTCGAATGAGACTGGAGCAGGAACCTGGAGTTATAGATCCACCTGCCTATGAAATCTTTCAGACATCCGGTGCAGCCAATGAATGGGTTACCCTTACTTTTGACTTTTCAACTACGCCGGCACAGTCCAGTTTCTCTTACACCCGCCTTGTGCTCAACGCAGATTGGGATACAGATCCGGCCGGAGGCGAAACCTTCTATATAGATGATATAGAACAAGGATCCGGACCACCTGCCCCGGCAGCACCTGAATTGCCTATAAACTTTGATGACCCAGGGGTAGCATATACCTTTTCAACTTTCAACGGTGCATCCTACAGTGTAGTGGACAATCCGGATTTATCCGGGGTCAACAATGTGGCATCCAAGGTTGGACAGATTGTAAACAGTGGTGGACCTTTTGAAGGTGGGGCCTTTAACTTGGCTAGCCCTGTGAGTTTTGCAACGGACAAGCAAATACGAATGAAGTTTTATTCAACCGTTGCGGTCCCGGTATTGTTGAAATTTGAAGGAGCAGGAGCTCCTGTGGAAACCACAGCAAATCACATGGGTGGTGGCTGGGAAGAGCTGACTTTTACCTTCACTACTTCAGCTGAATTCACAACACTAGTACTGTTTGTGGATGGTCCCGGAAACACCTCGGGTACCTTCTATATGGATGATATCGAGCAAATCGCTTCTGGTGGTGGAGGCGGAGGAGGTGGCAGCGCAGCCACATTCCCACTGGACTTTGAAGACGGCGTTTTGTTTTTTAATGCTTTTGAAGGTGCCACTGTGGCGGTTATTGATAATCCTCAAACCACTGGAAACCCCTCCTCTAAGGTTCTGGAAACAACCAAGCCTGCAGGAGTGCGCTTCTTTGCGGGGATTAATTCAGATCAAACTATCAATGGCCCGGATATCAATTTAGCAAACGGCTTGATCTTTACCTTGAAGGTTTGGTCACCCAAACCCAACATTTCGGTGCGTATGCGACTGGAGCAGGAACCCGGAGTAATTGATCCTCCTGCCTATGAGATTTTCCAGACGGTAACAAATGCAAATGAATGGGTTACCCTGACCTTTGATTTTTCAACTACACCTGCGCAGTCCAGCTTTTCATATACCCGTATGGTTTTGAATGCTGATTGGGGTACAGACCCAGCCGGAGGTGAGACTTTTTATTTTGATGATATTACACAGCAATAAAGGGTGTAAATAATATTCTTGATTCAAAGAAAAAGGTCAGTATTAATTATCCTAATCTGACCTTTTTCCATGAGTCTTCCCTGAGAAAGGCGAAAAACAAAATATTGTAACAAAGCAAGTGTACGGACATTAGGTATTTTGGGTTTTTATTAAAAAGGCAACTATCTGTTAAAAGGTCCTGATCATACCTATTTCGAAACACGCATGGTTTGTTCGAACAATCATCGGTAACAATCTGCTTAAGTTCTAATGTCAGATCGAGATAAAAATAATGTCACAAGTATTGATAAGAAGATAGATTCTTTATTATCCGCCATGTCCCTCGAAGACAAGATCGGGCAGATGACGCAGGTATGCCATTTTGATCCTGTTGTGGAAACCCAGATGGACAAGGGCCATATCGGATCTATAATCCATACGCAGGGCCCCCTGCCGGGAGAAACCGCTGCCGAGTGGCAGGAGACCTTTGGGAAATTGCAGGAAAGGGCGCTAAACTCCCCACTGGGGATCCCTTTACTATTTGGGGTAGACGCTGTACATGGCCAAAATACATATGAAGGCGCCACAATCTTTCCGCATAATATAGGTTTGGGCGCCAGCCGGAATGAAAAACTGGTGGAACAGGCAGCGGCCATAACGGCTATCGAGACCCGTGCCACTGGTTTTAACTGGGTCTTTTCCCCTTGTATTGCTATCCCCTTAAATGAAAAATGGGGCAGGGTATACGAAGCGTTTTCCGAAAGTACGGAACTTACCGAAAAATTGTGCCGGGCATCAGTTGCAGGCCATCAGGGTAGCGATGCAAATGCAATAAGTTTAATGGCCACCGCCAAACATTACATTGGTGACGGCTCTACTGATTACGGGGTAGAAGGAGGGGAGACTTCCCTGTCAGAAGCAGAAATCCGAAAACACTTGCTCCCTCCCTACGAGGCAGCGGTCCGAAGTGGAGTGGGGTCGGTAATGTCTTCCTTTAACACTTGTAAAGGTCAGCCAATGCACGCCAGCAAAAGGTGGATCACAGAAATCCTGAAAGGAGAATTGCAATATGACGGGATTGTAGTGTCTGACTGGAAGGCCTATTCCCGGTTCGGGGAATACGAGATTATAAATGCAGGTATAGACATGGTGATGGCCACAGACGGGGATTATGAGCTGTTCCACAATGGCCTGAAGGCAGCCGTGGAAGAAGGAAAAGTATCCCTTTCCCGTATAGACGATGCCGTACGGCGCATCCTGCGTCAGAAATTCCGCCTGGGCCTTTTTGAAAACCCTTTTCCCGACCCTGGCCTTCTGCAGAAAATTGGTATCACTTCCCATCGGGAACTGGCCCGGCAGGCGGTCCGGGAATCACTGGTACTGTTGAAAAATGAAGGACAAACCCTGCCTGTTAACCCAAAATCCAAAAAAATTGTGGTGGTTGGTGAACACGCCAATAATGCCGGCCTGCAATCCGGGGGCTGGACCATTAACTGGCAGGGAACTAAGGAAGGATATAAGGGTTCTAAGAATATACTGGATGGGATCAGACAACAGGCTAAGGGGATAGTGGTATACGACCCCAATGCCGAAGAAGATCATCCGGATGCAGACCTTGCAATTATCTGTGTGGGAGAACCCCCTTATGCAGAGTTTTTTGGGGACATCGGCCATGATTCAAATGAATTGGAGCTGGTCCTGTCAGCAGAACACCAGCGCTATATCAGCCATTATCAGCAACAAGGGGTAAAAACAGTTGTTATATTGATATCTGGCAGGCCCCTGGTAGTTACAGAAGAACTGGAGCAATCAGATGCCTTTTTAGCGGCCTGGCTCCCGGGCTCGGAAGGAGACGGAGTAGCCGAAGTGCTCTTTGGTAAATACAACTTTATCGGTAAATTGCCGCACAGTTGGCCGGCCACAACAGATAATTACAACGGTAAGTATGGTCCCAATCTATGGGATCAGGAACCAACAGCACTATTTCCGTTTGGTTACGGGCTGGAATATCCGGATCATGCACAGGGCCGGCAAAATAAAATGAGTAATTAATTTATCTAACACAGGTAGAAATGAACGGTTTAACAAAAATTGGAATATTTTGTCTGACTTTTGTATTTCTGACCGGATGTAAGAATCAAAACGAACCAAAAGCAACCGAACAAGGAACTATGAATATTACCGCTGAAGACATATTGGGAAACCCGGAATATCGCGCCATCTCCTATGGGGGGTACCGGGAGGTTAGTCGTGAGACACAGCCCACTGTGGCCGAATTGAAGGAAGATATGAAAATACTTCACGCCATGGGCATCCGGATTTTGAGGACTTATAACGTGCAGCTGCCGCACGCCTCCAATGTGGTGAAGGCAATTAAAGAGTTAAAGGAGGCCGACCCGGATTTCGAGATGTATGTAATGCTGGGAGCCTGGATTGATTGTAAAAATGCCTGGACGGATCAGGAACCCGACCATGAGGTAGAAAGCGAGCAAAACGCCGGAGAAATTGAACGGGCCGCAAATTTGGCCAGGGAATACCCGGATATCATAAAAATTCTGGCGGTAGGAAACGAGGCGATGGTAAAATGGGCAGCCAGTTATTATGTCCAGCCCTGGGTGATCCTCAAATGGGTCAACCATTTGCAGGAAATGAAAAAAAAGGGAGAACTACCCGAAGACCTTTGGATTACCTGTTCCGATGACTTTGCTTCCTGGGGTGGGGGAGACCCGGAGTACCACACCGAAGATCTCAATGCTCTTATAAAGGCTGTAGATTATGTTTCCATGCATACCTATCCCTATCACAATACCCATTACAATCCGGAATTCTGGGGAGTACCCGAAGAAGAGGAAGGCCTTTCCGACCTGGAAAAGATAGATAACGCTATGGAGCGTGCCCTGGCATTCGCTCAGGGGCAGTTTCAGGCCGTTTCAGACTATGTAAGCAGCCTGGGGGTAGACAAACCCATCCATATAGGGGAAACCGGCTGGGCCAGTGTTTCGGACGGGCATTACGGACCCAAGGGCTCCAGGGCAACTGACGAATATAAACAAGGGCGCTACCATGAACTCATGCGCGAATGGACGGAGGCTGAAGGCATCTCTTGTTTTTATTTTGAAGCCTTTAGCGAAAAATGGAAAGATCCGCATAACAAAAAGGGATCAGAAAACCATTTTGGCCTGTTAACAGTAGATGGTAAAGCTAAATATCCGCTTTGGGACCTGGTGGACCAGGGGATATTTAAAGGGCTTGGACGTAATAACAAACCCATAACCAAAACCTATAAGGGGAATAAAGACTCCTTAATGCTGGAGGTGCAGGTTCCCCCAACACGAAGAGAACAAACTATACCTCACTAATACCACAATGAGAACCCATCTAAAAATATATATTTTACTTCTGCTTATGGGAATAGCCTTAGGATGTGCTACAGAGAAAGAGTTGCAACTTAGTGTATTTGAGACTTCCGCGGCCGGAAATCAGTTGTCTGCAGTAGAACAGCAACCCAGCGCGAATGCCCAGGCAGAAATAGTCCTGAAGCCTGCTGAAAAATTTCAGACTATTACCGGTTTTGGAGGATCATTTACGGAGGCTTCGGCCTATCTGCTCAATCAGCTGGGCCCGGACAATCGCAAAGCAATTATACAGGCTTATTTTGGCCCTGATGGCGCGCGTTATTCGCTCACCCGTACCCATATGAACTCCTGCGATTTTTCACTGAGTAATTACTCCTATGCCCCAATAGCCGGGGATACCGATCTGGAGCATTTTTCAATTGACGAAGACAGGGAAGACTTGCTTCCGATGATCAAGGAGGCCATGGCCGCCTCGGAAGATGGCTTTAAAATAGTGGCGTCCCCCTGGACGGCTCCGCCCTGGATGAAAGACAATAACGATTGGAGGGGAGGGAAACTCTTACCGGAATACCAGGATACCTGGGCTCTGTTTTTTGCAAAATACCTGGAAGCCTATAAAGCTGAAGGCATTGATATCTGGGGGCTTACGGTTGAAAACGAACCGCTTGGAAACGATCAGAACTGGGAGAGCATGCACTTCAGCCCTAAGGAAATGACTGATTTTGTGCTAAATCACCTCGGGCCAAAATTAGAAGAAGCGGGACATGATGTAAAAATTCTGGGCTATGACCAAAACAGGGAACACCTTGAAGAATGGGTAGATGAGATGTACAGGGACCCTGAGGCCGTGAAATATTTTGACGGGACTGCCATTCACTGGTATGCCAGTACTTTTGAAGTGTTTCCGGAAGCCTTGCAATACGCTCACGAGAAAGCCCCTTCGAAGTATTTGATACAGTCTGAAGCCTGTGTGGATGCGGAGGTGCCCAAGTGGCAGGATGATGCCTGGTACTGGTCTAAAAAGGCAACGGATTGGGGCTGGGACTGGGCTCCGGAAAAGGACAAGCCCCTGCACCCCAAATACGTTCCGGTATATCGCTATGCCAGGGATATCATCGGATGCATGAATAACTGGGTGGATGGCTGGATAGACTGGAATATGGTACTGGACCGGCAGGGCGGCCCCAATTGGTTTGAAAACTGGTGTGTAGCCCCGGTAATTGTGGATCCGGAGCAGGATGAGGTCTATTTTACCCCGCTTTATTACACCATGAGCCATTTCAGCCGGTTTATTCGTCCGGGAGCCAGGCGGATCGGGTTTGAGCTGAATGACACCGATTTACTGCTTACGGCTGCTGAGAATCCGGATGGTTCTGTAGTTGTGGTGATGCTGAATCAAACCATGAATAAAAAGGCAGTTAACCTTAAACTGGGAGAAGCCTCCGGGACGACCCAAATTGATGCACAGGCTATCCAGACAATAGTTATACCGGCCAACCAGGATTAAACTAAAAACCTAAAACCAAACGATATGTCTACTTACAAAACCGCTGCCAAAGATAAGGTGCCATTAGGCCAGAAGATGGCTTTTGGATCAGGACACCTGGTCCTGAACCTGTTGCCCGGAGCTCTTGGCTTTTTTATGTTCTTCCTGCTTACGGCTTTTGGAATGGACCCTTTCCTGGCTGGGTTGCTGGGAGGACTCCCCCGAATCTTTGATGCCCTGACGGATCCCATAATGGGTTTTATTTCGGACAATACTAATTCCCGCTGGGGTAGGCGGAGGCCCTATATCTTTGTTGGGGCCATCCTTAGTGGGATTTTGTTTGCAGTACTCTGGCAGCTGGACGAAAACAACTCCCAAACCTATAATTTCTGGTATTTCCTGATATTTTCAATGGTATTCCTGATTGGAAACACTATGTATGCCACCCCTCTGGTCGGGCTGGGATATGAAATGACCTCAGATTACAACGAGCGTACCCGTTTGATGGCCTTTGCCAATACCATGGGGCAGATAGCCTGGATGGTCGTACCCTGGTTCTGGGTAATTATTGCCGATCCTGAAATATTTGAAACCCAGGCGGTGGGCGTACGTCAGTTATCCATGATTGTGGCCGGGGTCTGTATTGTTCTCGGGGTTTTGCCAGCCATCTTTTGTAAGGGAATCGACGCCAAGAATATGGAGAACCGAAAAAAAATCTCCTTCAACACCTTATTGAGCAACCTTAAAGACCTGTTCAAGGGAATCAAAGAGGTTTCCAAGAACAAACCCTTTATGAAACTCTGCGGAGCCACATTCCTGGTGTTTAATGGATTTCAAATGGTGGCCGCCTTCAGTGTTTATATCATTGTCTTTTACATGTTTAACGGAGACTATGGAGCAGCCGGAACCTGGCCGGCCTGGTTTTCAACCATAACGGCCGTCCTGACAGCTTTTGTGGTAATTCCCATCATATCCAAGATGTCTGATAAATGGGGCAAACGAAAGGCTTTCATTATATCTACCGTGCTCTCTATTGTTGGTTACCTACTGAAATGGTGGGGCTTTGAGACGTCGCTGAATGAGAAATTCAACCAAACCAGCTTCGGGCAATCCCTCAACAGTGGGGTAGGAGCTCTTTTTGATTATTTGAATCCCTTCCTGGAAAGTGTAGGAATGTCCTGGTTTAGCATTGACACCAGCCAGGGGGCTCCCTGGTTGATCTTTATCCCTATCCCGCTGATGGCTTTTGGTTTGGGAGGACTATTTACACTAATGATGAGTATGACCGCTGATGTATGCGACCTGGATGAGCTGAAAAACGGGATGCCTCGTAAAGAGGGTACATTTGGAGCTATTTACTGGTGGATGGTAAAATTGGGGCAGGCCATTGCCCTGGTACTCGGAGGTTTGGTCCTGAAATTAGTAGGCTTTATTTCGGATGCCGAAACCCAGACCGTAGAAACCATGTACAACCTGAGAATTGCGGACATTGTTATCCCCTCGGTTACCGCAGCCCTGGCAATCTGGGTGATGTACACCTATAGCCTGAATGAAGAAAGAGCCCGTGAAATTAAAGCGGAACTTATTAAACGCAGGGGCGAATTATAAATTAAATCATACTAGCTAAACAAGAAAGAATATTATGTCATCATCTAGAAGGAAAGAAAAATTTTTAGCTCTGGCTTCCCTCGATTATGCCGGGAAAACCAAAGAGGAGCTACAGGAAATCAGCCGAAAGGTTTTGGAAGAAGGAATGCATGGGCTATGCTTCAGCCCTTATATGGAAGGACAGAAGCCCGGAGACCAGATTTCAGAGGAGCAAATTCACAGGCGTATGAAAATCATACAGCCCTATACCCAATGGATCCGATCTTTTTCCTGTACCGAAGGGAACGAAGCCATCCCCAGGATTGCCAGGGAGTATGGTATAAAATCCATGGTGGGCGCCTGGTTGGGCGACGACCCGGATATTAACCGGCAGGAAGTGGACAACCTCATCCAGTTGGCCAAGGAGGGTTATGTGGATATTGCGGCGGTCGGTAATGAGGTCATGCTGCGTGGCGACCTCACAGAAGATGAACTGTTGGGCTTTATACAGGAAGTAAAGGACGCAGTAACGGATGTTCCCGTGGCTTATGTGGATGCCTATTATGAATTTGCAGAACGTCCGCGTATAACCGAGGCCTGTGATGTAATCCTTGCAAATTGCTACCCCTTCTGGGAAGGCTGCGACCTGGATTATTCCATCCTCTATATGAAGGATATGTTCAACCGCGCCATCCGGGCAGGAAACGGCAAAAAAGTGATAATCTCCGAGACGGGCTGGCCCAGCCAGGGTTCCAGTCTGGAAGGGGCATACCCTGGGTATGAAAACTTCCTGAAGTACTTTATCAACACCCAGAAATGGGCAGCAGAAGAGGATATCGAAATCTTCTACTTTTCTTCCTTTGACGAATCCTGGAAGGTTGGCGCCGAAGGAGACGTAGGGGCCTATTGGGGCCTTTGGGATAAAGATGAGCAGTTGAAGTTCTGATAATTATAGAATGGCTGCAGAAAAGACCCGGGGTAGTATTTACTACTTCAGGTCTTTTTTTATGTGTTCTGATTCGGAAATTACTTACCGATACAGAAATTCGAGAAGATATTCCCAAGCAGGTCGTCCGAACTGATCTCCCCCGTAATTTCCCCTAGGTGGTACAGGGCCTGGTTGATGTCTATGGCCACCAGGTCTGAAGGCACTTCAGCCTCCATTCCTTCTTTTATTTTCCCTACCGCTTCCAGGGCGTTGTTCAGGGCTTCAAAATGTCGCGTATTGCTCACTATAGGGTCGTTATTGGTAAGCAGGCCACGGTTTACAAAGCTCAGTAAGCGTTCTTCGAGAGCTTTGAGCCCTTTCCCTTCTTTTGCAGAAATAAAAAGCACCTCATCCAGTTTTTTGGAGGCCTGTTGCTGCATTGGATCATCCATCAGGTCCGTTTTATTGACCAGGGTCAGCCTTGGGGTCTCGGGATAAGTAGCTGCAAGTTCAGAAAGTTCCGCAACAGCCTCCTCCAGTCGGGAATCCGTCAGCGTACTACCATCCAGCATATAGAGGATGATCCGGGCCTTGGCCATTTTTTCCCGCGTCTTTTGTATCCCGATATGCTCCACAACATCAGTGGTTTCACGAATGCCCGCCGTATCGATAAAGCGGAAGCCAATCCCTTCAATAACCATTTCATCTTCAATGGCATCACGGGTAGTCCCGGCTATTTCGCTGACAATTGCTTTGTCTTCCTTCAGCAGGGCATTCAAAAGGGTAGACTTTCCTACATTGGGCCTGCCTGCAATGGCGATGGGGATTCCTTTTTTAAGGACATTCCCCATGGCAAAGGAATCAAGGAGTTTTTTTAGCAGTTCACTAAGGGTATCCAGCAATGCATAAAACTCCGTGCGGTCTGCAAACTCTACATCTTCCCCGGAAAAATCAAGTTCCAGCGTAATCATAGAGGCAAAGTGGATGAGCTGTTCCCGCAAATCCTTTATCTCTGAGCTGTACCCGCCCCGCATCTGTTGCAGGGCTATCTGGTGGCTGGCAGCGTTTTCAGAGGCAATCAGGTCAGCCACTGCCTCCGCCTGGCTGAGGTCCATTTTTCCGTTTACAAAAGCACGCAGGGTAAATTCCCCGGCTTTAGCCATACGGCAGCCCTTCTTTAAAAACAACTGCAGGATTTCCTGCTGGATGTATGGCGACCCATGGCAGGAAATTTCCACCACATTTTCGCCTGTATAGGAACGCGGAGCTATAAAGACCGATACCAAGACCTCATCTATCATCCGATCCCCGTCATACATGCCTCCCAGGTGGATGGTATGGCTTTTTACAGCAGCCAGATCTGCCCCGCTGGCGGCCTTGAATTGTTTCGCCACAATATCAACAGCGTCACCTCCAGAAATCCGGATAACGGCAATGGCGCCGGCACCGGAAGGGGTGGAGAGTGCGATGATGGGTTCCTCAGTATACATAGCCCTTATGCATGATTGTGTATTCCATGCAAATGAAATGCCGGAATACGTTAGTATTACAAAATTACGACTAAATAAATAGTCTGATAAATGGAATGCACCTAGTCTATTTCACGGCCAGATACAATTCATGTAATCTCGATTGTAACATTTTAAGAGTTTTTACGACACATAATTAAAACCCTAAAAATCAATCGAAAAATGGAAATTGTATCCGAAAGCGGTCTGAGGGAAGACAGGCCTTTACTCAGTGTGATGCATCTCACGCAGCTACTGTCTTACCTTATAGGTTTTGGAGGCTTGATAGTACCGCTGGTACTATGGCTCAGTACCCGCAACCGGGTAATCGGGATGGACGAGCACGGAAAGGCCGCCGTAAACCTGCAGCTGAGCTTGTTACTCTACGCCATCCTGAGCATTCCGGCTATTCTGCTCCTGGGTCTGGGAATACTTACTTTGATGGGAACTTTGATCCTGGGCTTCGTAATGCCCATAGTCAATGCCGTTCGGGCTGGTCAGGACGAGTCGCCCAGTTACTTTTTGACGATACCATTTATCAGTTAATAAAATTTGGACGGCTGGGTTATTATTTTACGTATACAATAGTTTAGAGGAGATACTATCGCTTCGATAGAAACTTTACATAGTTTCATTTGATAATGTATTAAGCCTTGGATGTCTAAAAAATTATTTAAGACTATTTCTTGTTTCTTCAAGTATACAGCCAACGGCCCTCGAATATTTCTTCAGGATTTTTCATGCCAAAATCTTTTTTTTGAAGTATATAATTTTTTAGTACAAGCAACTGAATAATACCAAATGATAACATTTTTAAGAGAATGTTCTTCCGGGGATAGACTACTTGTGTTTGATACTGAAAAACGGCATTAGAAAATTTAATCTTATAAGGTAAATTCCCCCATTCCAGGTCAATAAGTTTTATGTTATTATTATAACTCCAATCCAAGATATACCAAAACATTAACCGACCCATACTGTAGCCTGAAAAGTCCCGATTAAAAGAATTAAGGGCTACAGTGATGTTATCCGTGAAATGGTAATTTACGGATATGCCCGCAATATCACCACCGGAATACGCTACTATAAAAGAAGCTCTTTTACCGAGAATCTGCTTATATAACTCCTTTTCATAAAGCGACCACCTTTTTAAGGCATAGTGTTTATGCTTATTACCCCCAAAACGAACCTCTATAAACTCTTTTAACTGATGTAATATTTTTTCAAACGTGTGCGGATCAATTTTACCATGATAAAACTGAATACTTAGCTCGTGTTCCCTTTCCAACCGCTGTTTATCTTGCCTGAGATTCTTATAAACTTTTTTCCCCAATTGTTCCCTGAGGTATTCTGAGCTGTTTTTGAATTCATTTAGTAGCATGGCATATCCCAACCTTATATTTCCTGAAAAACTGGAATATTCGGATTGTAATATTATTTTATCGGAGACCAGGTAGGGTGGAATACAATTGATGATTGTTATGGCATTATTATTTCTTAATTTATTTTTCTTATCACCAAAATACTCATTGGGTAACCCCCTCATCTTTTTAAAAACAGAACAGATCTTATTTTCTTCATAGAAATCTAAGTGAAAATTTCGCCTAATAAGAGGAATCAATTTCATTGAATTATTTAATGGGGTTAATCCCGATATAAAAATAAAAAAGGGTGGATATAAGTCCACCCTTTGTTTTTGCTTAAAATTAGAATTAAATTCTATTCGGCATATTCGAAGTACATGGCCCAGCTTCCACCTGGGAATCCACATCCTTCGGCCCAGATCGTTTCATCACAATCATTACATGAAGTAGGATAAGGAAAGATCAAAGGCTGAACGTTGTTTCCAGGAACCAAAATAATTCCGATAAAGTCTCCACATTCAGGATTGAATCCCTCACCTGATGCAGTTGCTAAGGCTACTAATTCGTCTACTCGGTCTTGTGAGAAGGCTCCCAGGCTGTATCCTGCTCCCGTAGGATCTTCTACGATGTCGATCAAGTACCAAATAGCAAACTGCAAATCTCCGAAGGTATAGGTTCCAAGGGCATTCGGGCTCTCAGTCCCTACAATGTTCTGATTCAATAACCAGTTAACTAAATCCAGGTTCTCTGGTTTTTCCAGCAATCCTTCTGGAAGTGTGGTGGCGTCTGAACTCTCATATATTGGCACATCCGTAAAACAATTCGCGCTAATACCCAAATCATTATCAATACACCATGAGCCATAATCACCGGTAAGAATACCACCTTCAAGAGAAATATTGACGTAGGCATCGGGCCCCTGGTTTATTGCACAGAAGTCAACCGTCTCAGGTAGATTAGCTGCGATAGTTTCCAGGGAATTAGTAGAGCACTCTACAACCCCGTGGATGGCCAGCCATGGTCCTTGGTTCTCTACTGTGACCGAAAAATTATTGGTGCATTCAATCCCGTCATTGACGTAGTCGAAATTTCCAATTTTGGGATTCCCGGTTTGATTAATAGCAAAATTACTGGGATCGTCCGCCACATCTACATGCGCTTCCGTCAAACAGAAATCTCCTTCAGTAATGCTGTAGGTAATCTTATAATCGGAACCAACCTCTTCAATGGTTACCGTACCAACTACTGTATTTTGACCAGCAATCAGGTTGCGAACATTTCCAGAACAACCATCCATTTCAAAGATAAGTGCTTCTTGCAGATTTCCCTTGCCTTCTATGCCATATACGTTCTCGTCATTCTCTTTTTGTGTTTCACAGGCAACAAGAGTAAAAACCCCTATTGCCAGTAGATAAATTAATTTTTTCATAAGTTAAATATTTGACCGGTTAAATTTATAATGAGTAAAAGTACTCCTCAGTTTACAAAACAGCATGAATTCTCGGCTATAGGCATAAATAGTCGACTATACTCCTAAAAACAGAGTTAAATTACTAAACCTTAAGAGTTTGGAAATGATTTAAATCAGGAATCCAGGCTAATTATTCAACATCACCGGCATTACCAGCATGGTAACGGATTCCCCCTGGTCCAGGCCGTCGGCAGGGGTAAGGATGCCTGCGCGGTTGGGAAGGCTCATTTCAAGGGAAATTTCGTCGGAATTTAGATTTCCGAGCATTTCAATCAGGAAACGGGAATTAAAGCCAATCTGCATATCGTCTCCCTGGTAGGAACAGGTTAGGCGCTCTTCGGCCTTGTTGCTGTAGTCTATGTCTTCCGCAGAAATATTCAGTTCCGCCCCGGCAATCTTCAGCCGGATCTGGTGGGTGGTCTTATTTGAGAAGATGGAAACCCTGCGGACAGAGCTAAGTATTTGCGACCGTTGTATCACCAGTTTATTTGGGTTTTCCTTGGGGATTACCGCCTCGTAATTCGGGTATTTCCCGTCTATCAGCCGGCAAACCAATTCTGTGTTTTCAAAAGTGAATTTGGCGTTGCTGTCATTGTAGGAGATGGTAACTTCTTCCTCACTTCCTGCCAGGATTCCTTTGAGCAGGTTTAAGGGCTTTTTGGGCATGATAAACTCAGCTACCTCTGAGGCCGAAACGTCGGTACGCTGGTATTTCACCAGTTTGTGGGCGTCTGTAGCTACAAAGGTCAGGTTTTCTGGGGAGAACTGGAAAAAGACCCCACTCATTACAGGGCGCAGGTCATCGTTACCGGCTGCAAAAATGGTCTTGTTAATGGCCGTTGCCAGGATGTCCCCCATGATTTTGGTGGTAGAGGGGTCTGGTAATTCCACAGCCTTTGGAAATTCAGCCCCGTCTGCATAGGCCAGTGCATACTTTCCGTGGCTGGAACTGATCTCCACGGTATGGTTATCCTCAACCACAAAAGTCAGCGGTTGCTCCGGAAAGGTTTTCAGCGTATCCAGCAACAATCTGGCAGGCACGGCAATGGTTCCGGAATGCTCAGATTCCACCTTGAGTTCGGCGCTCATGGTGGTCTCCAGGTCGGAGGCTGAAACCGTGAGGCTGTTTTCCCTGAGATCAAAGAGGAAATTATCGAGTATAGGCAGGGTATTGCTATTGCTGATCACGCCGCCAAGGATCTGTAACTGTTTTAACAAATAAGTGCTGGAAACTATAAACTTCATGCTTTAAATCGCTTTCAACAGTCGCAAATACGGCAGTACTGCGGCTGTTTGATATCAAGACAAATATATCCTAATTGTCCTTTTATGTAAAACAAACTTATCAACAGGAATCAGCGAAATCGGCGTCTTCGGATATAGTTGAACCCCCAGCCGATTAAAACAATCAGCAGCAGGGGAAGCCCGATGTTCAGGAGTTGCCACTTCCCTCTGGATGTGGCAATTTTTTCAGGATCCAGCAGGGGGATGCGAACTTCCTTGTTGCGAATGTTTATAAGTCCGCTGTCATCCAGCAGGTAATTCACAGCATTCAGAAGAAATTCCTTGTTCCCGTAAAAATTATTGGTCCATTTGTCATATCCGAGTTCCAGCGGGCGCCCGTTTTGGAGCTGATTGGCAATCAGGTCCCCGTCACTGATCACAATCATTTTATTTTCGGGTCCTTCTTCCTGGTAGGTCAGCCCCCCTGACGGCCGTATCCGGTTTTTGTAGGCAGACTGAAATGCCCCCTCCACCAGCACTGCTACCGGATAATTACCCGGACCGTAGGTGCTGCGGTCGGGTTCCTGCCGGATTAGGTTAAGGCTGATCATCCGGGGGACACCCTCTTTTTTGGACAGGGGAGAAGAGGTGTAAAGCACCGTCTTCTTATACGCATTTTCCAAGGTATCAATACTGCCGGCAAACTGCATGCGAAGTGCTTCCAGTTGCCTGTTAATAGGGTGGTTGTCTGCAGAGAACAACATGGGGTAATAAAACCAGGGAACCGGGTTATACTGAGAGCCACTTCCGGAACCGGTTGCCATCACGATCTGCGTGCAATACAAATCATTGATCAGGTCTGCATTGAGCCGCAGCCCATAGCGGAAGAACAGATCCCCCAGGCCCAGATCCCTCCTCAGGGCCACTGCCTCGCCCGTTTCATTCATAAGGCTGTCCATTTCAATAGCTGCAGCATCCACCAGCCAGAGGGTCTTCCCCCCGGCAACCATATACTGGTCCAGCAGGTATTTTTCAAGATCTGTAAAAGCTTCCGTAGGCTTGGCAATGATGGCCGCATCAAAACTTGTAAGGCTCTGCAGGGTTCCGGCAGCATTGGTTTCAACCGAATCCAGGGTAAAGGCGGCAAGATTGTAATAACCCTTAAGCGTAGTCAAAAAATCTGCCAGGTAACGATCTTCCAACTCCCCGTTCCCTTTGAGGATGGCGACCTTTTTTTTATCCCGGAACCCCAATTTTGTAAAGGCATCTGCCAGGCCGTATTCCAGGTACTGAATGGAGTTGTTGATGCGCTCTTCCATGGTAGCCCCCAACAGGTTCCTGAGCAGGGCTACTTTCTCGGTTCGCTCCCCATTGGTGACCATGGCCCAGGGAAAAACCAGTTCCTGTGATACCCGGTTATTCTCCTCGGTGGTTACACTCGCGGGTTTAAGTCCTAAGGCCTGCAATTGCTGCAGTGTTTCCTCGCTGCCTGCCGTCCCCTCCATGGGGTCGGCAAAAGTAAACTGAATGTTGGAGTTGATCTCTGAAAATTGCTCAAGCAGCAGGGCTGTTTCTCTGCGGAGTTTTAAGAACTCTGCGGGCAGGTCTCCCTCCAGCAATACATCCACCACTACAGGCCCTTCTAGCGCCTCAGCAGCGGCAATACTCTGGGGGGCCAGGGTGAAGCGCTTATCTTCGGTCAGGTCCCAGCGCTTGTAGATGTACTGCGAGAGCAGGTTGAGCAAACCAACGAGCAGGACTAAGCCTATAAGCCTTGAAAGTAATTTGCTGTTTTTCATGCCTTGAGCCGGTTTAACTGCAGAACTGCAAAGATGAGGAAGCAGGCGCACACGGATATAAAATAGACCAGGTCGCGGCTATCCAGAATCCCCTGGTTGATGCTTTCGTAATGTGCCTTCATACCAAAATTCTCAATAAGCAATGCCAGCGAACCGCTTCCCGCCAATCCCGCCAGGCTTTCGAAACCAAAATAGAGTATAAAACAACAAAGGATGGCGATTAAAAAGGATGCGATCTGGTTTTCAGTAAGCGCAGAGGCGAATAAGCCCACTCCGGTATAGGCGGCCATCAAAAAGAACAATCCTATATACGACCCAATTACCAGGCCAGTATCCAGGTTGCCTTCAGTGGTTCCGAGGTCGTGTAGCGTCCAGACATAAAGCAGGGTAGGAGCCAGGGCGATCAGTGAGAGGCTCATGGCTCCCAGGAATTTTCCAAACACCAGGGAGGAAGTGGAAATGGGGCGGCTTAACATCAGCTCCAGGGTACCCAGCTTCCGTTCCTCGGAAAAGGACTTCATGGTAATGGCCGGGATCAGCAATAAAAAAATCCATGGGGCCAGGGTAAAAAACAGGCTGAGGTCGGCAAAGCCGTAATCAAAAATATTAAATGGCCCTTTAAAGACCCAGAGGAACAGCCCTGTGAGCACCAGAAAGAGTCCCATCACCAAATAACCCACTATGGAAGTGAAGAAGGAACTGACTTCTTTTCTGAAAACGGACCACATTCGATTAATTGTTTAATTCATGCTTGTTTAAACTCCACGCCTGGGGCCGGGCCGCAAACAGTTGGCGGGTACGGCTCCAGACCTCCTTAAAAAAATCCGAGTCCCGGTAGGCCTGCAGGTCCTCCTCGGAGTCCCAGAGGGAATAGGTAAAAAATACCTCGGGCTCATGGGAATCCTGTAGCAACTCTACATGCCTGCATCCTGGAAAGGCTCGTATTTTTGGGGCAGAGGCCTTAAAAATTTGCTCAAAACTAGCAATATTTTCGGGTTTGAAAGTCATTAGGACAAATCTGGTCAGCATTTAAGTAAAATTTATAATTACGGTATCCCGATAGTCCATCCCGAGCAGCGTTGCAGCTCCCCCTACGGTGTTCATATTGCTTTTATAAATGGCCAGTTCCACGTAGCCCGAGGAATTAAAAAGGGCCATAAGGTCTCCAGGGCCCCTGCGCTGCCCCGGCTCCAGTTCAAAATTGACGATATCGCTGTACTTTTCATGTATCTCGGACAATTTTTTATTCCGTGCTTCAACCGTGTATTTTCGGCCTTTGCGATACGCTTCAAAGAGGTTCCGGTGGATATTGGTGATCAGGTTGCCGTAGTTGTCGATGTAGATCACGCTGCCAACGATGCTATTTCCCTGATTTGAAATTCGAGGGGCGTATTCCTTAAAGTTTTTTAGCCTGCTAAAAGGCTTGCCAACCACTTCGAGGGTGCCGCCGCGGGCCAGGTGGCAGGCTACCTGTACAAAAACATCCAGAACCGGAAAAGAACTTTTCAGGCTGTCCGGGAGGTTGATTTCCACTACTTTTTCAGGGCTTATTTCCTCGGTAATCAGGCTTATTACGCCATTATCTGCCGTAATAAAGTAATGTTTGTCAACCAAAACGGCTATATGGGTGTTTTCAACGGTTTTTTCCGAATCCACCCCAACAATATGGATGCTGCCATCCGGGAAGGCTTTGTAGGCGTTTTTGAGCAGATAGGCACATTCCTGGATATGGAAAGGGTTGACCTGGTGGGAAATATCAACGATGCGTGCGTCCTCGAGTTCCTTGTAAATGGTTCCTTTAATTGCTCCTACAAAATGGTCTTTGAGGCCGAAATCTGTAGTCAGGGTGATGATAGGCATCCGATGTTGTTGATATTTTTTTAGCTGCTCAAACTGAATTTTACGTAAGTTTGTCGAACAAAATTAAGCAAAAAAACGGCGGAGCAAAGTCTTGTTTCCTCACTGAATTTTTAAAGCCAGATATTTTTTGAACGAACTTAGTCTAGAACTCACAGAAATCAACCCCAGGGACTTTTTCGGGGACCGAAATTCCAATATCGACCTGCTCAAAAAATCTTTCCCCAAACTCAAAATCGTGGCAAGGGGAAGTAAAATCAAAGTTTACGGAGATCCGCCGCTACTCGAGGAATTTGAGCGACGCTTCAATATGCTAACTGAGCATTATTCCAAGTATAACAAACTGGATGAAAATGCTATTGAACGCATCCTGAGCAGTAACGGAAAAGAGGATTACCAGTCTTCTGCCCTAAGCGGGGATGTATTGGTACACGGGGTAAACGGCAGGTTGGTAAAGGCACAGACCGCCAATCAGCGCAAGCTGGTGGATGCTGTTTCCAAAAATGACATGGTCTTTGCCATAGGGCCGGCGGGTACCGGAAAAACCTATACCGGGGTAGCCCTTGCTGTACGTGCACTGAAGAACAAACAGGTAAAGCGTATTATTTTAACCAGGCCTGCAGTGGAGGCAGGGGAGAACCTGGGCTTTTTGCCGGGAGACCTCAAGGAAAAACTGGACCCGTACATGCAACCCCTTTACGATGCCTTGAGGGATATGATCCCGGCTGAGAAACTCAGTTTGTTTATTGAAAACGGGACCATACAGATTGCCCCTATGGCCTTTATGCGGGGCCGTACCCTGGATCATGCTTTCGTAATCCTGGACGAAGCCCAGAATACCACACACGCCCAGATGAAAATGTTCCTGACCCGTATGGGCAAGAATGCCAAGTTTTTGCTTACCGGAGACCCCGGGCAGATAGACCTTCCCAGGAGGGTTATTTCCGGCCTGAAAGAGGCCCTTTTGATTCTGAAAAACGTACAGGGGATTGAGATGATCTACCTGGACGATAAGGATGTGATCCGGCACAAGCTTGTCAAAAAGGTTATTGACGCCTACAAGAATATCGAACATCAGAATTAATCCGTAATGCAGACCATCACCAGCACCAATTTTGAGTTTCCCGGACAGCTCGGGGTATATAAAGGCAAGGTGCGGGAAGTGTACTATCTGGAGAATGACCTCCTGGTGGCAGTAGCCACAGACCGGCTTTCCGCCTTTGATGTGGTAATGCCCAAGGGCATCCCCTACAAAGGTCAGATCCTGAATCAGTTGGCCCTCAGGATGATGCGGGCCACGGAAGATTTGGTCCCAAACTGGATGCTTGGGAGCCCGGACCCGAATGTAACCGTCGGGGTCCGCTGCGAGCCGTTTAAAGTTGAAATGGTCATCCGCGGTTATCTGGCCGGACATGCCGCCAGGGAGTATAAGGCAGGCAAACGGGAGCTGTGCGGGGTTCCCATGCCGGATGGGATGCAGGAAAACGATCCTTTTCCAAAACCTATTATAACCCCCGCCACAAAAGCCGAAAAAGGGGACCACGACGAGGATATTTCCAGGGAGGCAATCATCGAAAGGGGGCTGGTCAGTGAAGAAGATTATACTGTGCTGGAAGATTATACGCGAAAGCTCTTTCAAAGGGGCTCCGAACTGGCAGCAGAAAAAGGCCTGCTGCTGGTAGATACCAAATATGAGTTTGGCAAAAAGCCGGATGGAAGCATAGTGCTGATCGATGAGATCCACACTCCGGATTCATCCCGTTATTTTTATGCCGAAGGCTATAGCGAGCGGCAAAAAAAGGGCATTGCCCAAAAGCAACTGTCCAAAGAATTCGTCAGGCAATGGCTTATCCAACACGGGTTTCAGGGCCTGGAAGGGCAGGTGCTCCCGGAGATGCCGGACGATTATATCCAATCGGTCTCAGAGCGTTACATTGAACTCTATGAGAAGATACTGGGAGAACCTTTTGTAAAGGCTGATATATCTGATATCCAGGACCGGATTGAAAAGGGCGTAACTGCATACCTCCGGCAAACGAATTGACCGGTTACAGGACGCTTTTTGTTCTGTTTACTAAGGGCTGGCGCAATGCCATAAAAAAAGACCGTCGTTTGACGGTCTTTTTATGGGTGTAGCGAGAGGGAGACTTGAACTCCCGACCTCAGGGTTATGAATCCTGCGCTCTAACCACCTGAGCTACCTCGCCATCTGCTTTAAAAGCGGCTGCAAATATAACTTTTAATTTTTCCCAAATCAATAATCGGGCTTCAAAAAGTTTTTTCCGAATTATTTTTTTATCATTTTTAAATCTATATATTGCCCGAAGGTAAACATGAATGGAATGGATGATAAAATTAAGTTTGAGCTTGAATTTGTAATACAGTCATCCCCGCAGTTGCTCTTCCAATATTTAGCCACCCCATCCGGATTATCAGAATGGTTTGCAGACAACGTCAATTCGAGGGGTGAAAACTTCACTTTTATTTGGGACGGCTCTGAGGAGGTTGCAAAATTGCTGAAAAAGAAGACAGATGAGTTTGTACGGTTCAGCTGGGAGTACAATGAAGACGATGATTATTTTGAAATGCGGATCATCGTAGATGAGATCACCAAAGATGTTTCTTTGTTTATAACCGATTTTGCAGAGGAAGACGAAGTTGAGGAGGCAAAAATGCTCTGGGAAAACCAGGTCTCCGATCTGAAACAAGTATTGGGTTCTACCTGAATCCCCTCATAAGATCGTATCTTTGGCCTTGAAAATTCAAGGCTTTTTTTATGATCAATTTTAACGGGGACCTGCTGGCCGAAAGTACAGATTACCTCAATCATACCAACAGGGGGCTTCGCTACGGCGATGCCCTTTTTGAAACGATCAAATACAACGGGAAATCCATTTTATTTTGGGAAGACCACTATTTCCGGCTAATGGCTTCCATGCGGCAGTTGCGTATGGAAATCCCGGTTTCCTTTACCATGGAATACCTGGAGGCAGAAATCAAAAAAACGCTGAAAACTTCTCAGATGGAAACCGCTCCCGCCCGGGTTCGGATTACCGTTTTCCGCAACAGCGGGGGCTTTTATCTGCCGGAAACGCTGGAGGTTTCATTTATTATTGAAGTGGCCGGGCTTGCCGGGATTGAATATCAGGTTGATGAAAGCCAATGTGTTTTTGAGCTGTACAAAGATTATCTGATCCCCGCCGACGGCCTCTCCCGCCTGAAACACGCCAATAAACTGATACATGTCCTCGGGAGCATTTACGCCTCGGAAAACGGATATGACAACTGCTTTCTGCTCAATCAGAAAAAAGAGGTAATAGAAAGCCTAAAAGGGAATATTTTCCTTCGTATTGGCGATACAATTAAAACTCCGCCCCTGGAGAGCGGATGCCTGGACGGGATCATGCGAAAACAATTGCTAAAAATCGGACAACGGGATACGCGATTCCAATGGGAAGAAGCGGTTATTTCACCTTTTGAACTGCAGCAGGCCGATGAAATATTTACTACCAATGTCATTCAGGGGCTCAGGCCGGTTACCAATTATCGAAAAGCGCACTATCAAATAGACGCCGCCCGGCAGTTGACCGAAACACTGAATAACAGAATACGGGTAATGGCTTAATTCAGGCTGGGATTCTCGGGGGCATTGGACCAAAGCAGATAGTCTCCGCCCAGTTCCATCATTTTTTCCCGCCAGAAGGCCTGGGTTGATTTCTGTATGATGTTGCTTTCGTATTTGTTATTGACCACTATCCAGGACTTGGAAAGTAATTCCTGATCCAGTTGCAGGGAGCCCCATCCGGAATACCCCAGGAAAAAGCGTATATCATTCTGGGTAATTTTCCGGGAATTGATCAGGTCAACGGTCATTTCAAAGTCTCCCCCCCAGTAGATACCATCTGAAATTTCCACCGAATCGGAGATGAGTTCAGGAACTTTGTGTATAAAATAAAGGTTATCCTGCTCTACAGGCCCACCATTAAAAACGGGGAAGGGCACCTCAATTTCCTCAACCAGCTCATTCATACTGTAGTTCAGGGGCTTATTGAGTATAAACCCAACCGAACCTTCCTGGTTGTGTTCAGCCAGCAACACCACAGAGCGATTAAAGGAAACGTCCCCGGTTAGCGCTGGTTCTGCGATTAGTAATCTGCCTTTATTTGGTTTTACACCAACCATATCGATCCGCTTGTCCTTTCTAAAATAGAACAAATCATTTAAATATCAAAAACCTGCTAAAATAAAGCGCCCCGGGTATACCGGGGCGCTTGTCAATATTTTGATTTCTGCCGTATTAGTTTACAGCATCGCTCAAATCAGAACCTGCTTTGAACTTCACAACGTTTTTAGCTGCGATCTGGATGGTTTTTCCTGTAGAAGGGTTTCTTCCCTCACGTGCATTTCTTCTGGATACTGACCAGGATCCGAAACCTACTAAAGAAACACGGTTTCCTTTTTTCAGAGCGCCTTCAACGTTTCCAAGAAAAGATTCCAATGCTTTTTTAGCAGCTGCTTTTGTGATACCGGCATCTGCTGCCATTGCATCAATTAATTCTGTTTTGTTCATAATTTGAATAAATTAATAGTGGTTATACATATTGCAAAGCGAAAACAAATTTATACGGATTTAGCGTTAACACAAGTAAAATAAGGGGAAATCCCCGTTTTTGTTGATAACTTCGGGCGTTTGTTGATAAAGTTGGAAATTTAGGCGCCTTCAGGGAAGCCTTTAAAACAGGGGGCTTAGCAGAATTTGGCAATTTCAGCCACCGTATACCCGTTCAGGAGATCCTTTACGGCCATTTTTCGCTTCCCGGGCAGCTGCATTTCAAGTACCTCCAGCATGCCCTTTCCACACTGTACAAATAGCTGGTTTCCTTCAACAAGGATGCGGCCGGCATCCATATTACAATTCTTTTCAGTGGGTCTGGAAGCAAATATTTTTACAATTTCTTCCTCCCCATTGTTTTGAAAGAAAGACCAGGCCCCCGGGTAGGGACTGAGCCCCCGGATCTTGTTGTGGATTTTAACTGCAGCTTGGGTCCAGTCCAGTTGGCAATTCTCCCGATTCAGTTTTGGAGCCTTCTGATAGGTTTTGCTCATGTCCTGGGCCTGTGTGGTCGCGTTTCCCTGTTCGATCTGCCGAACGGTTTCCACCACCAGTTCTGCCCCCAGTTCCATAAGCCTGTCGTGCAGCTGCCCGGCGGTCTCGTCTGCTAAGATATCCGTTTTCTTTTGGAGGATGATATTACCGGTATCAATCTGCTCATCAATAAAAAAGGTAGTAACACCGGTTTGTGCTTCCCCCCGGATAATGGCCCAATTGATAGGTGCAGCCCCCCGGTAATCGGGGAGGAGGGAGGCATGCAAATTAAAAGTTCCAAACTCAGGCAAGGCCCATACCACTCTTGGAAGCATCCTGAAGGCAACAATTACCTGCAAATTGACCCTGTAACCCTTAAGGGTTTCAAGAAATGAGGGGTCCTTCAGGTTTTCCGGTTGCAAAACCGGGATATGCTGCTGCAGTGCAAAGGTCTTTACGGCCGAAGCCTGCAATTTCCTTCCCCTGCCGGCAGGCCTGTCGGGCGCTGTTACCACAACTACCACTTCAAAATCCTCCCGGAGCAGGGCCCTGAGCGATCCAACTGCGAAATCCGGGGTGCCAAAAAAAGCAATTCTCAATTTTTCCATCAATTCAGTATATATTCATTTTGCCGGCCAAGCCGCAAGCGACCCTCCTGCAATAATTGTTGCAGGCAGCTCAATAGCTCGGGTTCAGGAAAGGCCGATGTGGCTGACAACTCCCTGGAGGTCATCGCTCTTACTTTTAAAGCATTCATTATACGGTCTCTCAGTTCCGGTTCGGAATGGATTTCAGTTTCGTCCTGAAGGCAGAGGTCGCATTGACCGCATCGGTTTGCCGGAGTTTCACCGAAATACTCCCGTATCAGGTTTTGACGGCAACCGCTGCTGGCCTTGAGAAATAAAGTCATCTGGGCTGCCTTATCTTTTTTAATTTTTTGCCGAGCCTTTAACTGGCCGGAAAAGGCATAAATAGTCTTTTCATCCTGGCGGACCCGGGTAAAACTCAGTTCCATATCGCCCTGTGAAAGCTGCAGTTCAAGCAGGGCGTCTTTTTCGAATTGCTGCAGGGAATGGATCACTGCAGATTCCGCAATCCCTATTTTTGCTGCTAACAATCGGGTATTGATGGCGGTTGTAAAATCAAAAAGCCCTCCATAGGTCCGGAGCAGACTTTTAATCAGCAATTCAGCCCCGGGGTTTTTGTGTATATAATCCCAAAGTTGTTGTTTGGAGCAAATAAACCTGAGGGATGCCGAGGTCTTGCTTTGCTGACTCAGCCGGATCACCTCCTGCCGATCCAGAATTTCGAGTGCATTATAGGCTTTAATTTGCTGCAGCCCATAGCGCTGGCAAAAGTGGCTGAAGTCCATCGGAAAACTGATCTCGGGCATTTCCCCGTAGGACACCTGGAAATAATTGCAAAGATGCCGGTAGATATCCACCAGTTCCTGTATCTCCGGGATGTTGCCCAGGTAAAATTCTGCTGCTCTTTTAAGGTCACCCGGGGCCACCAAAAGCACGGTCCATGCGGGCAATCCATCTCTTCCGGCCCTTCCGGCTTCCTGCACATAGTGTTCCAAAGTCTCCGTTATCTCGTAATGGACAACCAGCCGTACATCGGATTTGTCTATTCCCATCCCGAAGGCATTGGTGGCCACCATCACCCTTTTTTTTCCAAGGAGCCAGTCTTGCAGCCTTGAGGTTTTCTGGTCCTGCAAAAGCCCTCCGTGATAGGATGCGCTGGAAATCCCTTTCGCTCTTAGAAAATCCGAGAGGCCTCTGGTTTTTCGTCGGGTTTGCACATATATAATGGCACTGCCTTCTATGTTTTTAAGCAACTGCAGCAGCCGGTGGTCCTTATCAGCGGTCTTCAGTACCCTGTAGCTGATATTCGGCCTTGCAATGGAGTCCCTGAATACCAGGGGGTCTTTCATAAGAAGACTTTGCTGAATGTCAGTAATGACATTTTCGGTCGCTGTTGCCGTTAAAGCGATCAAAGGGGTTTGTGGAAAAACTTCTTTTAGAACGGCACACTCCAGATAGGCCGGTCGGAAATCAAACCCCCATTGTGAAATACAGTGGGCTTCATCTACAGCTATCAGGCAAATATCGAGATATTTAAGGCGCTCCAGAACGATCTCCTGTCGCAGGCGTTCGGGGGAGAGGTAGAGGAACTTGTAGTTGCCGAACTGGGCATTGTCCAGACGCTCTGTCAATTCCCGCTGCTTTATTTTCCCGAAAAGCCCCATGGCCTTTATGTTCCTGGACTTCAGGTTGGCTATCTGGTCTTCCATCAGGGCAACCAGCGGGGAAATAACCAGGCAAATGCCCTCCATTGCCAGCGCAGGCAACTGGTAACACAGGGATTTACCGCCTCCGGTGGGCAGCAGTCCCAGCACATCCCTATGGTCCATCAAAGACCTGATGATGGCCAACTGTGAGCCCTGGAAGCTTTCAAAACCCCAGTACTGCTGGAGATAATAATGCGGGTCTTTATTCATTTGTGTTTGCAATCAGTTTCAGAAGCCGGTCTGCCCTGGATTCTACCGGGCCCGGGGGTAGGTCTATGGTGTTGTATCCGCATTTGTGATAACTGGCCCTGAGATGCTCGTGGATTTCACAGGCTTCTTCAAACGTTTCCAGGCGCTGGTCGTCCTGCCTGTAAATTTCCTTCCAGGGTGGAAGCAAAATGGCGAGGTGGTATTTCAGTTCCTGGCAGGGCTTCAGGAAAAGACTATCGTAGGGCTGGCTGAAGTAATCCATATACGCAATAATATCCGGGATGCCGCGATCGTAAAATACAAATGGGTGCTGTAGTTTTTTTGCATGGTGGAACTGCTCAATTCTACCCTCCAGAATCCGCTTGTTGAATTCGAGCGGGTCCTTTACAAATGCCAGCGGATTGACAAGCTGCTCCCGCGCTGTTTCGTTTTTACGGGCCTCCAGGGTCATTTCCCGGATAATTTCATGGAAACAGTGAAACCCCCTTTGTTCGAGGTTTTGAATAAGGGCGGTCTTCCCGGTTCCCGGACCTCCGCTGATTACGATACGTTTTACAGACACTTTTCCTGGCTTTCAACTTCAAAAATACGCAATCCCTTCGGGCTGCTCAAATGACTGTTTTTAGCCTATATTTGCAAAAATATTTTGCATGGGAAAAGAGAATTCCGAAGAATTTTATGGCAGGCTCAGGGAGGAATTGCAAAAATCGACTACCTGGCCATCTAATTACCTCTATAAATTTATTATTCCCACAGACCCAGTACGGATAGAACAGATCGGCAGCATCTTCAACAATACGGGAGCGGTTATTGAATCTAAAAAATCCAGGAATGGAAAATACACCAGTCTTTCCATAACCGTACACCTTGAAAACCCGGACCAGGTAATTGAAAAGTACAGGGAAGTTGGAAAAGTTAAGGGGGTTATATCCCTATAATAAGCGGAACATAACGGTTTCTTATGGTAGTATGCCTAAATTTTGGTACTTTGCAGAACTTCTTGTATATAAGTTAATTTAATACACACCACACCTTTTGAATTTAGTAGAAAACCTCGAATACAACACGGAGCGCCCGCATCTGCATATCCCGGAATACGGCCGCCACTTCCAGAAAATGGTAGACTATGCCGTGAGCATAGAAGATCGTGAAGAACGCAACCGCATAGCCCAGGCTATAATCAGTGTAATGGGAAATATGCAGCCACACCTCAGGGATGTCCCAGATTTCCAGCATAAATTATGGGACCAGCTCTTTATCATGTCTGATTTTAAGCTGGATGTGGATTCACCTTATCCCATTCCCAGCAAGGAACTTCTGGCGCAGCGCCCAGACCCTCTGGAGTACCCACAAAACCACCCGAAGTACCGCTTTTATGGCAACAACATCAAACGAATGATAGATGTAGCCCGTAAATGGGAAAAAGGGGATAAGCGGGATGGTCTGGAATACGCCATAGCCAACCATATGAAAAAGTGCTACCTGAACTGGAATAAGGATACGGTAGACGACAAGGCCATTTTCAACCATTTATACGAGTTGAGCAATGGGGAGATCGATTTAGCTTCGGATGGGGAAAACCTCACTGAAAGCGGTCAGTTTCTCAAGCAGCGAACCGTTAAATCCAACAGGAGTAGTTCCGGAAAGAAGAGTCAACGCTCCAATCGGGGTAAAAAGCGCTATTAGATTTCATGGGAACATTTATTATTGAAGGAGGGCACAGCCTGCATGGCGAAATCACCCCTCAGGGAGCGAAAAATGAAGCCCTTCAGATTCTTTGTGCTGTTTTGCTTACCCCAGAGCCCATTACTATCCGTAATATTCCGGATATCCTGGATGTAAATAAACTGATTGCCCTTCTTGAAGATCTGGGCGTTAAAATCCAGAAAAAAGGCAAAGGCTCCTATACCTTTAAGGCAGATGATATAAACCTGGACTACCTGCAGTCGGCCCAGTTTAAAAAAGATGGCGGAGGTCTGAGGGGCTCTATTATGCTGGTAGGACCTTTACTCGCTCGTTTCGGACAGGGGTACATCCCCAAACCCGGAGGTGACAAGATCGGCAGGCGCCGTCTGGACACGCATTTTGATGGATTTATCAAACTGGGGGCCAAATTCCGATACAATCGCGAAGAACATTTCTACGGGGTGGAGGCCAAGCGGCTGAAAGGCACTTACATGCTACTGGATGAAGCATCGGTAACCGGGACAGCCAATATTGTCATGGCGGCTGTTCTGGCAGAAGGCACCACCACCATTTACAATGCGGCTTGTGAACCCTACCTGCAACAGCTTTGTAAAATGCTCAACCGGATGGGGGCAAAGATCAGCGGGATCGGTTCCAACCTGCTCACCATTGAAGGGGTAGATTCCCTTGGGGGTACAGAACATCGCATGTTACCGGACATGATTGAAATTGGTAGCTGGATTGGTCTTGCAGCGATGACCCGCAGCGAACTGACCATTAAAAATGTGAGCTGGGACGACCTCGGACTTATCCCTTCCGTTTTCTCAAAACTCGGTATTTCCCTGGAGCGACGGGACGACGATATTTTTATTCCGGCCCACAAGAAAGGCTACGAAATCCAGAATTATATCGATGGCTCCATCCTGACTATTGCGGATGCGCCCTGGCCGGGATTGACCCCGGACCTTTTAAGTATTATCCTGGTGATAGCCACCCAGGCAAGGGGAGAAGTACTCATTCACCAGAAAATGTTCGAGAGTCGTTTGTTTTTTGTGGACAAACTACTGGATATGGGGGCAAAGGTTATCTTATGTGACCCGCACCGGGCTACGGTAATCGGGCATGACTTTAAATCCACCTTAAAGGCAACCACTATGGTTTCCCCGGATATCCGGGCAGGGGTATCCCTGCTGATCGCTGCCTTGTCTGCCAAGGGGACCTCTACCATTCACAACATCGAACAAATAGACAGGGGCTACGAAGCGATTGACACCCGTCTGAGAGCGATAGGGGCGAAGATTACACGTTTGTAGTTCTTTTTAAATTACCGCTTCCCCAAAACTTATTTCTCCACCAGTGTACCGTCGGGATACCGGGCAAAGCGCCCTTTCTCTTTCGGATGTGCGTGATCGGGATGTGGCCAGGGCCAGCCACCGAACTGGGTCAACTGGTATTCCTGAATAGACCGGTTAATTTCTTCCTGAGTATTCATTACAAAGGGGCCATATTTAGCTACAGGCTCTGAAATAGGTTTTCCCTGAAGTAACAGGAACCGGCAGGCTTCCCCTGTATTTTGCACGCTCACAGGAGCGCTCCCCAGGACAGCTCCCTGACCCTTGGCCAGGCGGGTATCGGCCAGGCGCACCCTGGTGCCCTCAAACAAATAGAGTCTGCGATTACTGCCTTCTTTGGCCTGCGGCAGCTCATATGCGGCCCCGGCTTCCATATCGATCAGGGCGATTTGCACATCATTATCGGGGTCTGCCGCCCAGGAATCCGGCGGGGGTTCCGGTGCAGTAGTATTGTCAAGCTGCCCGGCGATTAAAGTAATGGAAACGCCTGCCACATCAATTTTTGGCAACATATCATTCCAAAGGATCTTAAAATGCGGCTCCACCAGTTTCTTCTCTGCGGGGAGGTTTAGCCAAATCTGAAATAACTCAAAGGTGTTAGGGCCTTCCTGATTGAGCAGCGGAAACATTTCCGAATGCTGTACCCCCCGGCCAGCGGTCATCCATTGAACATCGCCCTGTCCGAACCGGGCAGCTGCCCCCAGGGAATCGCTGTGGTCGCAGAAGCCTTTGGTTACAATTGTAATGGTTTCAAACCCGCGGTGCGGATGGGACGGGAAGCCCGGAATCGTATGGCCGTGGTACATTCGCCAGCCGTCTTTGATTGTAAAATCATTCCCGAGATTCCGTCCGCTGAGGTCGGCATCCGGGCCCATGGCTTCATTGGCCCTCGGGTAAAGATCCAGGTGGTGTACACAAAACAAAAAGGGGTCTGGGGTATCCCATGGAAATCCCAGCGGAAAAATCTGTTTGACGTTTTCGGACATACGTTTTATTATTAATCTGTTGTGATTAAGGGGGATACCGCTTTAATCGAATTCGATCTTACGGTGTGATCCGTCACAAAGGGGCTTGTTGGATGAGGCCCCGCAACGGCAGAAGGCCGTGTTCCCCTCCATTTTTTTGGTGTTTCCGGAGCTGTCCGTTACCTCAAGGGCACCCTTGATAATCAGCGGGCCACCCTTTATGATATCTGCCTTTAGGGCATCGGAATCAGTACCGCCTGTGGCTTCACCCTGCATTTCGTAGCTCAGTGCCCCGGACGGACAGCGATCTATCTGATTTTTCAGGGCTTCCAAAGATGCATTTTCGGGCTGAATCCAGGGTTTTTGGTCGGGTTTGTAGACCTCAGGGAGTGTTTTTACACAGATCTCGGAATGAATGCACATTTTGGGCTTCCAAACTACCTTAAATCCGTCTTTATCGTATTTCTTAACTATTTGTCTTTCTGTCATGTCAAGCTATGTTTATTCCTTTTAAAACGAGTTCCTTCCACTCCGGATTCCTTTTGAGGAAAAGGGCGACGAAAGGACACAGCGGCACCAAAGTAAGCCCCTGTTTCTTAATATCAGCCAGGCTTGCCTTTACCAGCGCAGAGCCTATGCCCTTGCCGGCCAGCGCCTCCGGCACCTCGGTATGGGTCAGGTAAATCCTGTCCTGCGCCTTTATGTATTCAATTCGGGCCAAATGGCCCTCAACCTCAAATTCATAGCGCTTGGCTTCGCTGTTATCGACCAGTTTGTGATGCATTCGGCTTGTGGGTATTATTGATTCTGGCTCACATCGATCGGAGGCGGGCCATCCGGGATGATGGGTTCGTACACCACCGCTCCCTTTCTTTTTTGGTATTCCGCTTTTACTTCAGCTACTTTCTTAGGATCTTCAAAGAGGTCTACCATGGTCATCCCAAGGGCTTTGGAAGCATAAAGCATTCCTTTGTGACCTATACTCATACCCCCGCAGGCTACAACGGCCCAGGAGTGCCAGGGAGTATCTTTGGGTGCTACCGTTACGCTTAGGTTGATGTTTGCAACATTCCAGCTTACATCACCCACATCGGTAGAACCTCCTCCCGGATGCTCCTGTGTTTCCTTCAAGGGCTGTATAGCACTGTCCATCCCCACCTGTGGCTTGCCGGTTGCTTCCTGTATTTTTTTTCCAAAGGCTTCTTCTTCAGCGGTATAAGTGATGGGCCCGAGCAGCTCCAGGTTTTTCTGCATTATGGCCCCCCCGGCCCGGTTGACCAATACTTCATAGATACCTGAGATCAGGGAAATCTTATAATCCACATTAGCCATTATTGCGGCACCTTCTGCCATTTTCTGCACTTGTTCATAAACGGGCATCATCCCGCTTCGCTTGGTGTCCCGTACACGAACCCAGATTTTGGAATAATCCGGAACCACATTGACTACCTGGCCCCCGTCCTGAATGTGGTAATGAATGCGAACCGTTGGCTTGATGTGCTCCCGGTAATAATTGATCCCGGTAGTATATAATTCCAGGGCATCAGAGGCGCTTCTGCCATTCCAGGGGTCTGCCGAGGCATGGGCTGCCTGCCCGAAGAATTCCACTTTAAAATCCACCAGGGCCAGGGTGCTCTGAACATCAGCCTCCGTATTGGCACCGGGGTGCCAGCTCAGGTTTACGTCCACATCGTCCCATAAGCCCTCACGGACCATCCAGATCTTGCCAAAAAATTTCTCCTCTGCCGGCGTGCCAAAAAATTTAATAGTACCCTTGAGGTCTCCTGAAGTTATTAATTCCTTGATGGCAACAGCTGAAGCCAGGCTGGCGGTTCCAAACATATTATGGCCGCAACCATGTCCTGCAGCACCCGCTTGCAGCGGTTCTTTTTCGGGCTGGGCTTTTTGCGAAATACCCGGAAGGGCGTCATATTCCCCCAGTACACTAATTACCGGCTTTCCGCTGCCATAGGTGGCAACAAATGCTGTTGGCATCCCGGCAACCCCCCGTTCCACATCAAATCCATTTTTTTCGGCATAATCAGCCAGGATTCGCGAGGAAACCCCTTCTTCAAATGCTGTTTCCGCCAGGGCCCAGATAGAATCGCTTATGGCAATAAGATTTTCCTTATGGGCTTCAATTGAGGCGACAAGCGCTTTCTTATTCTTGTCCATTTTCTGCGCCTGTAAGGTGAGGCCCGTTAGCAGGATTGTAAATATGAGGGTGGTTTTTCGCATTTTCAAAAATAATTTTAGTTGGTTAAATAAGCTTATTGCAGGCAGGATGGAGGCCCGAGCTCCGAAACTTAAAGATATCAAAAATAGTTGGTATGCCAGCGCTGCTGAAAGGAGGCCGGCGGATGTCATACATCGAAAAAATACAATTTTTTAAAAACCAGTCGTTTAAAAAGAGAAACAAAGCCTGTAAATCACCAGACACATGAAGACTTTTCACCAGATTACCCTGATTTTTTCGGCAATTACCCTGCTTTTGAGTTGCAGCGCAACCAATAATCTTAGAATGACAGTTTCCCAACCGGCTCCTGTTGAATTAAGCCCTCAGGTACAGCGTATAGGGATTATTAACCGTTCCCGCCCGTCAGAGGCTAATAAAGGCTTTGCAAAGATAGATGCCATCCTGACCGCCGAAGGATTGAAGCTGGATGAAAAAGGGGCAGAGGCTGCCCTGCAGGGCCTGGCCGATCGCCTGCGACAGTCCGGCAGGTTTGAAGTAGTTGTAGTACTGGATAGTACCCCAGAACTGGATAAAGGATTAAAAGGACTGCCGGCACCCCTTAGCCAGGATCAGATAGTTAAGGTTTGCGATTTATATGGACTGGACGCCCTTTATTCACTCTCATTTTTTGACACAGACACCAATGTAAACCTCAGTATTGCCCAGGTTCTGGTTCCTAATGCCCTGGGGGTGAAAATAGCGGTTCCAGGACATCAACTGGATCTGGTTACCCGGATCAGAAGCGGCTGGCGTTTGTATGAGCCAGGACTGCCCTTACAAGACGAGATGGTTTACGAAGACCAGTTTCTGCTAAGCGCCAAGGGTATCAACCCGGCGGAAGCCCTGCAAACCTTATCGTACCGCACGGAAAAAGTTATGGATCAGGCTCACAGAACCGGATTTTACAACGGAGGCAGGCTGGAACCTTCCCGGGTACGGGTTGGGAGGCAATATTTTGTAAGGGGTTCTGAACCTTTTGTCAGAGGGAAACGCCTGGCCCAGACCGGGGCATGGAATGAAGCCGCGCGCTTATGGGAACAGGAACTGAATCACCCCAAAGAGAAAATAGCCGGCCGGGCTGCCTACAATATGGCAATCATTAATGAGATCAATGGGAATCTGGATGAGGCCATACAATGGGCAGGTGATGCTTATTCCATTTATGGCAATCGGGATGCTTTAAGATATCTGAGGATATTACAAAATCGTCAGAATCAGCAGCAGCGGCTGGAGGCACAGCTCTCCAGATAAGTTAGTTAAGAGCTTCCTTGTAGGTTTCCAGACAGCGTTCCCTGGCCTCTTTGTGATCGACCATTTTATCCGGATAGGAATCCGTATCGACTTCCTCCACCCATTGCCGGATATATTTGCGGCCTTTGTCAAATTTATCTACCTGCGTCATCGGATTAAAAATACGGAAGTAGGGAGCGGCGTCAACCCCACTGCCTGCCGCCCACTGCCAGTTCCCTACATTGCTGGCCTGTTCGTAATCCAGTAATTTTTCAGCAAAATAGGCTTCCCCCCAGCGCCAGTCGATCAACAGGTGTTTGCAAAGGAAACTCGCTACCAGCATACGGACCCTGTTGTGCATGTACCCGGTTTTATTGAGTTGGCGCATCCCGGCATCCACCAGCTGGTAACCGGTGTTGCCATTTTTCCATTTTTCAAATTCTTCCTCCTTATTGCGCCATGGTATGCGATCGTACTTTTTCTTAAAGGCATTGTTGACCGTTTCGGGGTAATGCCAGAGGATCTGCATAAAAAACTCCCGCCAGATCAGTTCATTCAGAAAGGTTTCATTTTCTGAGTCCAGGGCTTTCCGTGCGGCCTGCCGGACTGAGATGGTTCCGAAACGCAGGTGTGGCCCCAGGTGGGAGGTCCCGTCTTTGGCAGGAAAATTACGGGTGTCTTCATAATTATCGATCAGCGAGCTGCTGAGATCGTAATCGGGCACTTCAATTTCCGAAGGTTTAAAACCCATATCCTCCAGGCTTATCCAGGGAAAGTCCATGCCGCTTACAAAATCGCCAGCGTCTGAAGCGGAATCGGTTTTCTGAAGGTGTTTTTCAGGATCGAAATGCTCTTTCCACTTTTTCATATACGGAGTGTAGACCACGTAAGGGTCCCCATCATCTTTGACTACTTCGCTCTTTTCAAATACCACCTGGTCCTTGCAGGTATGAAATGGGATATCGTTTTCCTTTAAAAGTGCTTCAACAGCCTGGTCCCGCTTTCGGGCATAGGGCTCATAATCGTGGTTGGTATAAACCGCAGCAACCGTTCCCTCACCGATCAGCTCTTTGAAAATGGCTTCAGGTTCTCCATAATAAACCGCCAGGCCACTCTTATGATTGTTCTTCAGGCTCTCGGAAATCTTACGGACATGTTTGTGGATAAAACTAACCCTGGCGTCTTCTTCAGGAAGTTCTTCAAGGATGGCCTTGTCAAAAATAAAAATGGGAAGAACGGGTTTTCCGGATTTCAGGGCAGCCTCCAGACCCGTGTTGTCTGAAAGCCGCAGATCCCTTCTAAACCAGAATATGCAATGCGAATCTGCCATCTTACTGAATGTTCAGGGTAGAAATCCCTCCGTCAACACCCAGTACCTGACCGGTCATCCAACTACTTTTATCGGAAAGCAGAAAGGCTGCCATTTCCGCAATATCTGAGGCGGTCCCCACTCGTTTCAAGGGATGCCTTTCAGCCATTTTCTCCTGCTTTTTCTCATTGTTGAGCAGGCGATCCGCTAATGGCGTGTCTACCAGGGATGGTGCAATAACGTTAACCCTTAGGTTGGGGGCGTATTCTGCAGCGAGAGCCTTGGCAAAGCCTTCTATGGCCCCCTTGGCAGCCGCCACGCTCGTATGGAAAGGCATTCCGCTGCCCACGGCAACCGTGCTGAAAAAGACCAGGCTGGCTCCTGGTGAAAATTTAGAGATGGTCGCCTTTAAAACGCGAAGCAGACCATTAAAATTAAGGTCCATATCTTCCTGGAAGGTCTCGAGGCTCAGCATCTTAAAAGGTTTCAGGTTAATGCTTCCCGGGCAGTATACCAGGCCATCAAGCTTTTCAGGTAAATTTTCAAAATTGACTTCGCCGGTGATATCCATTGGCAGATGCTGCACGCCCATTTCCTGCAGCGGGCCGGCATTTCGGGAGGCTGTATAAAGGTTGTGATCTTGCTTTAGTATTTTGACCAGTTCCAACCCGATACCTGAGGAACCGCCAACAATTAAGATATTCTTTTTCATGGTATTATAATGTTTTAAAGGTTAATGATGCCGGTTGTCCTTCCAGGGTACCATAGCGTTGCTGCAGGGATTCTTTCCTGAAATTGAAAATAGCCCTGAGCTGCTTTTTCACAAACATTCTGTTAAGCAATCGGCCGATCAGCCCCAAAGGCAACTGGTAATCAATTACATCTTCCATAAGCACCCCGGCGGTGGTTTCATAGATAAAATGTTTGTGATGCCAGAGCGAATAGGGACCTCGCAGCTGGTTGTCTATAAAGTACTCCCCGGGTTCTACCTGGGTTATTTCAGTGGTCCAGCTCGTCCTGTAAAAGGGCAGGGGCGAAACCCGGTAATGGATGATTTGCCCCGCATAAAGGGGCTTATCTGCCCCGGCGAGGATATTAAATTTCATTTCCGGCGGAGTGATTAGTTGCAGGTTTGCAGGATTGCTGATAAATTCCCAGGCCTTCTCTTTTGAGATGGGGAGGAACTGTCGTGCTTCAAGTCTGTGCATATAAAAACCGGCTTTAGACAAAGATAGTAGTATTTTGTTTAGTCAAAATATAACTATTGTTAAACAACTTATAAATCCTCCTGGCGTTCATCTTGTCGAATGATTGAACCAGAGGTCCGAAAAGGGAGTTTGCCATTGGGATATTTTGTACCTTTTGAGAGATGAAAAAGAGTCTTTTCCTAATCCTGTTGAGCGTTTGGGGAATTCGGGCCCAGTCGGATTTTGAAATCCTGGGGAATTTGCCGCCACAAGTAAATGAAAGCTCTGGCCTTTTATTGGCTGGAGACATGCTGATTTCCCATAATGACTCCGGGAATGAACCTTTGCTTTATGAATTGGATACTGTTTCCCTGCAGATAGTCAGGCAGGTCCAGATCGCCAATGCCTTTAATACAGACTGGGAAGACCTGGCACAGGATGAAGAATTTTTATATATAGCCGACATTGGAAATAACAGCGGGACAAGGACCGACCTTAAAATATTAAAGGTCTCCAAAACAGATTTCAAAAGTGACAATACCGTAAATGCGGATGTAATATCGTATGCCTACGAAGACCAAACAGATTTTGATGGAAACGGTAATAGTGACTGGGACGCAGAAGCCCTCATTGCCCAAGGGGATTCCCTGTATATATTTACCAAACAATGGCAATCTCTGGGCACTGTTGTTTACAGCCTCCCAAAAACCCCCGGGAATTTCCAGGCCAGGCGGATTGCCGAATTTCCACTGAACGGTTTGATTACGGGCGCCGATATAACCTCCACAGGTGATAGAATTGTCATATTAGGATATAGCACACAATTACAACCTTTTATATTTACTATATCAAGCATTGGTTCAAGTAATTTTCCTGGAAATTTTGAAAAATATATGTTGCCCATAGGTTTTGCGCAGGCGGAAGGAGTGGCCCTGGGAGACCGTGAATGGCTGTATGTGAGTTCCGAGGAATTTTCCAATGGCCTGGTTACACTTCCTGCTACGGTTTTTAGATTAAAACTGACCCCTTCGGAAGCCCAACCGGACGAAGGAGGAGAGCCCGAACCGAAGCCTGAGGATGGAGCGCCTGAACCGAAGCCTGGGGATGGAGCGCAGGTATCGGACAGGTTGTTGCTGGTTAGCAGCCCAGGGTCTGATATTCTGCAATACCGCCTCCCTTCAGAAGCTACTGTTTTTGCACAGGCTGTTTTTGACAGTTCCGGAAGGCAGATCCTGCTTCAGACGGGATCCGAAATACAGGAAGGGGAAGTGGATATATCCGCATTAAGCCCGGCAGTTTATTACCTAAAGTTGTTTTTGGGTTCCGAATCGCGAGCCAGGGCTTTCCTGCGTTATTGATTCGCAACATTCTTTCATTCTTTTATGGTTTTGTTAACAAATAGCATTTTCCATTATTAATAGCTTTACAGGAACCCTTAATTCAGATAATATGAAACGCCTAACGTTATTTTTATTTTCAGTATGCTGTAGCCTGACAGGATTTGCACAAATCCAGACTCCGCAGCCCAGCCCGGCCGCCGAAGTCCAACAGGCTGTTGGCCTGACAGAAGTCAACCTGAAATATTCGCGTCCTGCTATGAGAGGCAGGGTGATTTTTGGGGGTCTGGTCCCTTTCGACAAGGTCTGGAGGACCGGAGCCAACGCAAATAGCACCATCTCCTTTAGTGATGACGTCAAAATTGACGGTCAGGAAATTAAAGCAGGAACCTACGCCATTTTTACCAAGCCCGGAAAAGAGAACTGGGAAGTGTATTTCTATTCAGACACCAGCAACTGGGGAACACCCTCCAGCTGGGACGAATCTAAAGTGGCAGCCAAGACCACAGTAAATACCCAGGAGTTAAACATGCCCGTTGAATCATTTACAATTTCCATTGATGCGATTCATAATAACGGCGCAACTTTGGGGATGGCCTGGGATAAAACCTATGTTGGGGTTCCCTTCTCGGTCCCCACTCGCGAGAAAGCGATGGCAAGTATAGAAAGCGCAATGGCAGGCCCTTCAGGGAATGCTTATTATTCTGCTGCCTCCTATTATTATGAGGAGGGTCTTGATATGGATAAAGCCAAAATGTGGATAGATAAGGCAGTAGAAACGAACCCGGATGCTTTCTGGATGTCGCGTCGCCAATCTCTTATCTATGCCAAGATGGGCGATTCCAAGGGGGCCATTGCCGCCGCAAAAAAATCCCTGGCAGCCGCAAAGAAAGCTGGAAACGCCGATTATGTAAAAATGAATGAAGATTCCTTAAAGGAGTGGGGAGCCATGTAATAAGTAGCCTTTAAAAGCATTAACCCGGCCCATGCCGGGTTTTTTTATACCCTGATGGGAGGTTGATTCAGCAGGCGGTCAAACCCTTCTAAAATGGCAGCTAAAAGGATTATGAGGCAACAACCAAAGGCATTCAGCCATAAGTAAGACATCCAGTCATAATACCATCCTGTGATAACGATTACCTGGGTAATGAGGGCAGCAACAAAAACGGCATTCCCGCGAACAAACCGAAAGAAGAAGGCCAGCAGAAAAATCCCCAACACATTTCCATAGAAAATGGATCCAATAATATTTACGAGTTGGATCAGGTTGTCGAAGAGGTCTGCCACACAGGCAATTATAATGGCAATAATCCCCCAAAGAAGCGTAAAAAGCCTGGAGACCCGCACATAATATTTCTGCTCTAAGGGCTCGTCCGGGTTTTTCTTGTTTCTCTTATATAAATCCAGAGCTGAGATGGTCCCCAGCGCATTTAATTCAGAAGCTGTGGATGACATCGCCGCAGAAAGGATAACCGCCAATAGCAGACCAATAATCCCCCTGGGTAAAAAATTGAGGATAAAATGGATAAAAACATAATCTTTATCATTGGTCTCTACAATGGGGTCGGCCTTACTGATTAACTCCCTGGCCAGTTCCCGGTTATTGCGTTCTTTTTTATTGATCGCCAAAATCTGCGCCTTGGCGTTAACAGTTTCGGTGTATACCTTGCTTTCCAGGGCTTCGGAGAAATTGTTTTGTGCAATCTTCTTATCCACTTCCAGTTCCCTGTGGGCTTCCTGGAGCCGGCGGTAGTCCTGGGCATATTCAGATTCCAGGACTGCTTTGGTCCCGGCCGGGTTGAAATTAAGTGGAGAGGCATTGTACTGGTAAAACACAAATACCATAACCCCAACCAAAAGAATAAAAAACTGCATTGGGATCTTCAGGATCCCGTTAAAAATAAGGCCGAGCTGGCTTTCCCGCACAGACTTGCCCGATAAATAGCGCTGTACCTGGCTCTGGTCTGTCCCAAAATAAGCCAGCATCAGAAACATCCCCCCGGTAATACCACTCCAGAAGGTATAACGGCTGGTGGTATCCAGTTCAAAATTGAGGATATTGAGTTTCTCGCTGGCACCAGCCACTTTGAGTGCCTTGCTGAAATTTATATCTGCAGGCAAATATCCCAGGATAAAGAAAAAAGCCATAAACATTCCGAGCATGATCACGAACATCTGCTGCTTCTGGGTCACGCTTACGGCCTTGGTACCGCCCGAAACGGTATAGATAATAACCAGGATACCAATGATGATGTTCAGGGTGCGCAGGTCCCATCCCAGCACGGCTGAAAGGATTATGGAGGGCGCAAAAATGGTAATTCCCGCCGCGAGGCCCCGTTGTATCAAAAACAGGATGGCAGCAAGGGTACGGGTTTTCAGGTCAAAGCGTTTTTCCAGGAATTCATAGGCAGTGTATACCTTCAGCCGGTGATAAATAGGGACAAAAACAAGGCAAATAACGATCATGGCCAGGGGAAGCCCGAAGTAAAATTGTACAAACCCCATTCCATCGTGAAAAGCCTGGCCCGGGGTGGATAGAAAAGTGATGGCGCTTGCCTGGGTAGCCATAACCGAAAGGCCAATGGTCCACCACTTGGCCTTGTTTCCCCCCAGGACGTAATCATCTACATTTTTGCTGCCGCGGGTTTTCCATACGCCGTAGACCACAATAAATAACAGGGTTCCAGAAAGAATAATCCAGTCTAAGGTCGCCATATTATGCGTTTGCGGTCATAATTAAATAGAAAATTAGGATGTAGATGGCATTGAGCAGGATTACTACGGTGTATTCCCGTTTCCAGACCATTTTTTCTCTCATCTCATCCTTTAACTGCACCTTCCGATTTTATTTGGGCTTTCCCTATGGAAAGCATATTAGAAAATAGCTTAAAAGCTCCCGGAACACCTGCTGGAAGTTCCCTGAAAAAACTCAAGCCCGTATAAATATAATACCCCTCCCCATAAGGAGCTACTAAAAGGGAACCTTTTTTGGCGGATTCTCCGGGATCATTCATGGCCAGCAGTGGGGTATAGGCTGCATCCCACTGGTTCGGGAAATACAACCCGCGTTCCTGGACCCAGTTGTTAAAATCTTCTTCCCTGATCTGGTTTGGGAAATTCATAAGCGGGTGGTCGGGATGCAGGATGCTGACCCTGGCCGTCTCATCCGAAACCCTGTCGCGGCTTAATCTTAAGGGGTAGGGGGCATTAGCTGAAAAATCGGCATTACCGCGGCCGGAGGTATTGTATTGAACAATCATGGTGCCACCCTCCTTTACGTATTCCATAAGTATATCCTGCTTGAATGGAAGCTCATCCAAAACATTGTAGGCGCGGATTCCAAGAACCAGGGCATCCATATTCCGCAGTTGTTCCTTGGTGAGCTCGGAAGGCTTCAACAGGTGGACGGTATACCCGATAGCCTCCAGGTTTTCCGGAATGGCATCTCCGGCACCCATCACATAACCAACATGCTGCCCTGCTTTTTCGACATTCAGCCGCACCACTTTAAGTTGTGCCGGCAATAAAACAGACTGGGTTGGGATATGGTCATAAGCAATGGTTATAAGCTCTTTTGTATAGACCTTTCCGTCTAGGGTTAGTCTGGGTTCAACGTAGCCCTCGCTGCTTTTATCGGGCGGGATCAGGGTGAACTGGAATACCCGTTCTTCCCCGGCTTCCTGAGCAATGAATTCCTGGGTCTTTGGCTCTGTATTCCAACCTGCGGGGACGGAAAGGGAAAGGCTGCCGCAGGTATTGGGGGCCATGGCCTTTACGGTTAGTTGCACCTGCTGCGGATGGGCGCCGCTAAATATTTTAACCTTTTCCTGGAAACTTACCGTTGCAGGAGGCAGGATTTCAAAGGCCCGGAATAGTTCCCCTTTGTCCGGCTCGGCATATCTGTGGATCACGGGCCTTACAAACGTTATGGGAATTCCGTTGATTTCCAGTATAATCTTCAGGCTAAAGGCCGCAGGAGTTTCAGGTTTTCCGATCAGTTCAGGGTCCGACACGGCATACATGCCCAGGCTGCCGTTTTGCCGTAGCCAATACGGACTGGTCCCGGGATGGTTCTTCGGTATGTTAAAGTCAAAGGCAATTTCATTAGCCTCGTTGGCTTTAAGAGAGAGCGGTTCTTTCAGGATGCCTGCACCGTTAATAGTGACGGCCGTAAGACGTACCGGCCAATCGGAACGATTGGTCAGTTCAAGTTCAGCTGGTGCATCGCTTCCGGGTATTCCGTAATAGGCGTCTGCAGATGCTTCCATGTACAGACCGATAATCCCGGCTATCAATTCGGATAGTTCCTCGCTTTTAACGGTTTTCCAATAAGAAGGCTTCAGTTCCTGTAGTTTTTGATAGGCTTGCAGTAGCACAGGAAGGTGAACTGAAGGCCTGGTAAAATTAAAATTTTGTTCAACCTCACTTAATAGTTTCCCTATGGCGGAGCCGCCTTCGATACGGTTCCAGCTGGTGTCAACCCCTTCAAAAAGGTCCTGGCCTTCGGGCATTTCTCCTCGCAGTAACTCGATGTATTCGCTTTGCGAACCTCTCACGGTAGGGCGGCCGAAGCCCTGGCAGAGGTGCTGACTACTGGCAATGGAAGCGATTTCGTTGTTGGACAGACCCCGTTCAGGGTAATAAACACCCACATCCATGGAGAGCAAACGAGATTTATCGGCCTTTTCGAAATTTTCCTGGCTCCCGTAAAACCACCATGAAGTGTTGAAGAAAAGTCTGCTGGGGCTCCAGGGCTGTAGCTCCTGCAGTTGTTCAGGATAGGCATTGGAATCCCCGGCCAGCTCAAATGCCTCCGTACTCAGAATGGCTGAGGAAGTATGATGACCGTGTGTGCTGCCCGGCGTCCGGTGATCAAACCTGTTGATGATTACATCCGGCCTGAATTGACGGATAATGCGCACTACATCGGAAAGCACCTTGTCCTTTTCCCATATGCTCAGGGTTTCATCCGGATGCTTGGAATACCCAAAATCATTTGCCCGGGTAAAAAATTGTTCGCCACCATCAACAGACCTTGCAGCCAGTAACTCCTGAGTACGAAGTACCCCGAGCAGCTCCCTTAATTCGGGACCTATTAGGTTTTGACCCCCGTCTCCGCGTGTTAAAGATAAGTAAGCCGTCCGGGCATGCACGGCATTGGAGAGATAGGAGATCAGCCGTGTGTTTTCATCATCCGGATGTGCCGCAACATAAAGGGCATTACCCAGGAAATTCAGTTTCTGCAGGTCATTGTAAAGTTGAACTGAGGATGGAGGGTGGGGTGCCTGGGCATTGGTAAATGAGGTAAAGACTAATACCCATAAAAGGATACAGCGGGCGAAATACGGCATGTTCAGAAGGTTTTGTCGGCTTTCAAAGATAGAAAGATTAGGTAGTCTCTGTCCGGAATTTAGAACTTCTTTAACACCTAAAGAGCCTCGGTTCCTTCACCGTCTTCCTCCAGGGGGTTCAGGACAGTTACGGCTTTTTGCAGCATCAGGTTGTTGGGGTAAGTGATTAATTCTCCATTTCTTTTACGAAGATGCAGGTGATAGGCTTTTATATCCTCAATCGTATAATCTTCGGAACTGTCCAGGTCTTTATCCATTATGCGTATACGATCCCCGATTTTAAATGGAAAGGAGAAAAATAAAATCACCCCTGCCGTGACGTTGCTCAGTATGGACCAGGATGCAAAAAGAGCAACACCAATAATTGCAAAGACGGATGAAAGGATAAGCCCCAGGTCTTTGATGTTGACCCCCCAAATAAGCAGGAGGGCTGCAATAAAAATAAGGGAATGGCCAATAACTACATACTTAACAATCAGCTTAGTACGAAGTTTATTTAAATCACTGATTCGACCAATCCGTTTAATGGTTTGTATGGAAACTAGCCTTGTGACAAACAGGATTGCCAGGCAAATTAGGGTACTTAGTATTTCGTTTTGGTAGAGTTGCCAGAATTCTTCCATAGTTCTTACAGTCCTAAACTATCCCTCAGGATGATATCTTTATTGCTGTTCTGTCTCCAATAAGGCGTATTTATCCGTTTTTTCAATTGGGCTGTAGAGGTGATAGCACCTGAATTATCCCCGAAGCCGGCTGGCTGCGTTTCAGTCCAGCCCTGAAGTACATAGGGGAAACTGCCTTCAAAATGCAGCTGCAAACTTCGGTTGAGTTCCGGGTAGGTGATCGTATAGGTCCTGAGCTGCCCAGGGTCTGACAGCGTCAAAACAGCTTTATAGGCCTTTATGGGCAAATGCTTGAGCCTCAGGTATTCCAGGGAGGGTAGTAGCTGGTGTTCTCCTGTGGGGAGTGATTCAGGGTCAATCCGCAATTTGGTCCATAGCTCGTCTTCGGTAATTTCTTTGGACAATGTTATGTCCTGGTCTGCCTCACTTTCAAAATAACTATGCGATTGGATCTGGAAGGATTCCCTGTTATTGAGCTGCATGTAAACATGTCCACACCATTCCTGAACCGAGGTACTGACCTTCAGTGCATGCTGGTTGTCTGAAACCGGATAGAAAATACTGCTCATTATAGAGTAAGGGTAAATACCCGTCAGGTATTTTTTTGTGCGGTTTAACTTTAAAACCGAAACTGACTGATCGTCCGGACGGTCTGCCTTTACCTGCTTCCCTGTATTAAAAGGCTCGGTAACGTAAATAAGGACTGCATGCCCTTCCCTTAATTCCCCGTACCGCGCTTCGCTTATTTCATAGGAATTCAGTTCGGCTACTCCGGCGTACCAGTAATCTTTGAAAGATTCACTCAGGGGTTTTGCCGGAGGTAGTTGGTTAGTTTCAGTCACAGGCTGTGTTGGAGCAGGGGCGTCTTTTTGCGGGCTTTCTCCGCAGGCTGTAAATAAAGCGAGCATGCTCACTAATATGCAATGGATTATGGAAGTCTTCATTCTGTACATAACACAATTTTAATGCAAAAATACGTCAATCGCTGCGCCCGGCCATGCGTCTTAACGTATTATAAACTAATGCGGTGGGCAGGCCTACTACATTTGTATAAGACCCTTTTATTTCGGTTATTCCAACCAGGCCAAGCCATTCCTGTATCCCGTAGGCACCTGCCTTGTCCAGCGGGTTGCCTTTTTCGAAATAGGCCGAGATCATTTCAGTATCCAGCCTCCCAAAGTGCACTTCAGTGACATCATGTACCAAATAGTTGTCCTTAAGGCTTCTGAAACATACGGAAGTGATTACTTCGTGCCAGGAGCCTGATAATTGCTCGAGGGTCTGCCGCGCCTCTTTTAGATCAGCAGGTTTCTCCAAAACGCTTTCATTATGCCAGACAATGGTATCTGCGGTAATCAAAAGGGTATCTCCATCTAAAAGATTGATTAGAGAATCAGCTTTAAGTGAAGCAAGGTAATCAGTTATCAGATAATGCTTTAGTGAATCAGGATAGACTTCATCAACACTAGCTCCAATCACTTCAAAATCCAACCCAAGCTGTTGGAGCAGCTCTTTCCTTCTGGGAGAGGCAGAGCCCAGGATTACCTTCGAAAATGGCAGCTGGAACTCCATTAGTCATGTGCCGCGTTAAAGTGCTGCTGCCAGTTGCCATTTACTTTTAAGACCTGTTCAATAATATCCCGTACACAGCCTTCGCCCCCGTTTATATGGGAAATATAATCCGAAATGGCTTTCACTTCGGGCACAGAATCCTGGGGGCAGCAAACCATTCCTGCTGCCTCCATGGCCGGGATGTCCGGGATATCGTCGCCCATGTACAAAATACCTGCAGCATCCAGGGAATGCTTCTTGGTGTAGGATTTAAGCACGCTCAGCTTGTCGTCAGTCCCCAGAAAAATATCTGTAACCCCAAGGGCCCCCAATCGTTTGGCAACCCCTTCATTGGAGCCTCCACTGATTATGCATATTCGATAGCCGCAGCCCAGGGCTATTTTTACGGCATAGCCGTCCCGGACGTTCATTTTTCGCAACAATTCTCCTTCACTGGTAATCAGTAGGGTGCTATCCGTAAAGACACCATCAACATCAAAAATAAATGTATGTACCCCCCTGAATAATTCTTTAGCGTTCTTTTTCATATGTATTCTGTATGGATTGCGTTAAAATTTGGTAAAGCTGTTTTGCAAGCGGCTCGCCGAGGTTGTTCAAATGCTTTTGGAGCGTGGCGGTATCCCGTCTTCTGGCCGGCCCCGTTTGGGCCGAATAGGCGTCCATTTCTTTTAACTTTTCAAATGTTTCCCTCAGAAGGGGTTGGAGTATTTCTGTGGGAAGCTCACTTTTGCGACAAAAATCCTGACCCAAATGTACCAAATGGTTTGTGAAATTATTGATGTAAACGGCTGCCTGATGCAGATTTAGCCTGTTGTCCGAATCCACTTTAACCACTTTTGAACTAAGCATGCCCGCTAAGTCTTTAAGCAGCGAATAGTCTTCAGCCGCAGCGGCTTCAATACACAGGGGGACTTCCGTGAAATTTACCGCTCTGTTGCGGCTGAAAGTCTGCAGCGGATAAAGCACCCCGCGCCTTTTCCACGGCTTTAAGGCATCTAAGGGAACAGCACCCGAGCAGTGCAGCAACAATGCTCCGGTATCGGGAAATAGCCCTGCAATTTCCCCAATGGCTGAATCCGAAACCGCGAGCAGGTATACATCGGCGGCAATTAATGTAGCATTGAAATCGGCTATGGGTGTACTGGATTCAAAGCTGGCAAACTTCTCGGGATCCCTGCCGATCAGTTGGGTAAGTTCCAGCTCTGCCGAACGTTTAATGGCCTCGTGCAGGTGAAAGGCCAGATTTCCATTTCCGATAAGTCCGATTCGGATCATGGGGTAAAAATAAGATATCTCGGGGATACAGGATACGTTTCGCTCAATACCCGCATTAATGAGTTCCTAAGGGCGTAATTTAAAGTGCCAATAGTTTAAAAATTCTATATCCCGATTTTAACTTTTTTTTAAACTGCACTTATGCAGGAGTTAAGGGTCAGATAAACAAATGATTAGCATTTTAAAGCTGGCAGATTACTTTTTTTATGCCATTGGAACCCAAATACCGCTGGCAATAGCCTTTTTTTAGACCATAAATACTGTAATTTTGCATCCGAAAATCATTTGAAAAGCTGACATGTTCAGAAGCCTTCAAAAAATCCTTTTCTCTACCCGCCTGATGGCTGTTTTATTCCTGCTTATGGCTACTGCCATGGCTCTTGGAACTTTTGTAGAGAGCTGGTACAGTACAGAAACAGCCCGCATCTGGATTTATAATGCCTGGTGGTTTGAGGCCATCATGGTATTTTTCGTGATAAATTTTATTGGCAACATTTCCCGTTACCGCTTGCTGCGCTGGGAAAAGTGGCCGGTACTGCTTTTGCACCTCTCCTGGATCCTAATAATTCTCGGCGCCTTTGTTACCCGCTATATCAGCTATGAGGGAGTAATGCCTATCCGCGAGGGAGCCACTGAAAATGTTTTCTATTCTGATAAAACCTACCTGACGGTATTTGCAGATGGTACCATCAATGGCCAACCCCAGCGCAAAATTCTTGAAGATGATATCCTGGTTACCGAGCAGGGGCTTCAATCCAGTTTACCCTGGAATGCCGATTTTGACGGCACCCCATTCCGAATTTCCTTTGTGGAATTCATTGAAAGCGCCAAATTTGGCCTAATACCGGATCCCCAGGGAAAAATGTACCTGAAGATTGTGGAAGCAGGGGATGGGAATCGGCATGAGCACTACCTGGAGGAAGGAGAAATTTCGAACATTCACAATGTACTTTTTACGCTTAACAATCAGGTTGAGGGTGCAATAAATATCAGACAGGAAGAATCAGGACTTAGTATTGAGTCTCCATTTTCAGGGAGTTTTATAAGAATGGCAGATCAGTTTAGCGGGCAGTTGGTGGCAGATAGCTTACAGTCTTTGCAGCTTCGCTCCCTCTATACCCTTGAAAGTATGCAGTTTGTTATCCCTGAACCTCCGGTGCGCGGATCTTACGAGATCATTCCTGTCCCTGAAGATGAACAGACCGAGGCAGACCAGGATGCCCTGCTGCTTGAAATCGCATCAGGAGACCAGAAAATTCAAAAGGCAATCCTGGGGGGAAAGGGACAGTCCAGGTATTCAGAACCTTTTGAAGTGGGAGACCTGACCTTCCGTATGGCATACGGATCCAAAGTAAGGGAGCTGCCTTTTGAGATCCGCCTGAATGATTTTATTGCCGAGAAGTATCCTGGAACGGAGAAAGGGTATTCATCTTTTATGAGCAAGATTACTGTGGTGGACGAGCGGCCTTTCGATTACGATATCTATATGAACCACGTGCTGGACCATGGGGGCTACCGTTTTTTCCAGGCCAGTTTTGACCCTGATGAAAAAGGGACCGTCCTGTCTGTAAATCACGACTTCTGGGGGACCTGGATTACCTATATAGGGTATTTCCTTTTATACGCCGGACTATTGGGAATACTGTTCTTCGGGAAGACCCGCTTTAAAGAACTGGCCCGGCTGCTTGAAAAAACGAAACAAAAAAAGGCCCATCTAGGCGTTTTATTATTTCTGTTGCTACCCCTTTGGACGTCTGCCCAGCAGGTAATAGATACCACAGACCACAGCCACAGGGCTTTGCCTGACCAGCAAATGGTAGATTCGCTGATTTTTGCAACCTCCATCCCGGCAGAGCAGGCAGCAAAATTTGGTCATCTGGTGATTCAGGATGAGGGCGGAAGGATGAAACCCATTAATACCTTTGCTTCAGAGCTGGTACGGAAGCTCAGCTTTAGGGATAATTACAAAGGCCTTTCAGCAGACCAGGTTCTTTTGTCCATGATGATGCGACCCAACCTTTGGACAATAACCGAGTTTATTGCGCTTGACAAAAAAGGGCAAAACGACAGCATCCGAAAACTGATCGGCATTCCTGCGGAGCAACGATATGTGCGCCTGATCGATTTTTTTGATGAGCAGGGCCTGAACAAACTGGATCCTGTTTTAGAGGAAGCATTTGCCACGAATAACCCCAATAAGTTCCAACAGGACTTTAAGGACGCCTACTTCCGGCTGGGCTTACTGAACCGGGCCCTCAGCGGTGAAATTTTGAGGGTGTTCCCATTGATCAACGACGAGAATAACAAATGGATTTCCCGTAAGGATTACCAGACCGGGAATTACGTAGTTCCGGACTCCCTCTACGCCAATTTTATCAATAATGCGGTTCCCTATTATTTGATGTCCCTTCAAAACGGCCAACAGACCGGAGACTATTCCGAAGCAGACAAATTGCTGGCGGCTTTCAAAAAAAATCAATCCAACCACGGGAGTGAAGTGCTTCCGGCTGAAGGGAAAGTTAAAGCAGAGGTGCTTTACAACAAGCTGGACCTTTTTAACCGCCTCTATAAATACTACGCCCTGGCGGGGGTGTTATTGTTTTTTATTTTAATATTCCGGATTTTCAAAGAACGGCGTTTGTGGGAAATTGCAACCTATTTCCTGAAAGGGACCCTGCTCATCTTTTTTATCTGGCAAACCGCTGGTCTTATTATGCGCTGGTATATCTCCGGGCATGCCCCCTGGAGTGATGCATACGAAAGTATTTTATACGTATCCTGGGCCTGTATGGGAATGGGGTTATGGCTGGGGCGCAAAAGTGATATGACCATTGCGGCTTCGGGCTTTGTTACTGCCATGTTGCTTTGGATAGCACACCAAAGCTGGGTAGACCCGGCCATCGCAAACCTGCAACCCGTCCTGGACAGTTACTGGCTGATGATACATGTGGCGGTAATTGTGGGCAGTTATGGCCCGCTTACCGTAGGGATGATCCTTGGCGTGGTTTCCCTTATCCTTATCCTGCTTACCAATAGTAGAAACAAAGAGCGGATGCGCCTGAACCTGAAGGAGCTTACCATTATTAACGAACTGGCCCTGACCATTGGCCTGATTATGCTTACTATAGGGAATTTCCTCGGGGGGCAATGGGCCAATGAAAGCTGGGGAAGATACTGGGGCTGGGATCCCAAGGAGACCTGGGCGCTGATCTCCATTCTGGTCTACGCTTTTGTGATACACACTCGCCTGGTACCTGGCCTGAGAGGGCAATGGACCTTTAATTTTCTGAGCATCCTGGCTTTTGCCAGTATTATGATGACTTATTTCGGGGTTAATTTTTACCTGGTGGGTCTGCATAGCTATGCCAGCGGGGCCCAGGTTATTACACCAACCTTTGTATGGTATACCGTGGCCGGAGTGCTCTTACTTGGATTACTAAGCTATTGGCGGTATAAGGTTCATTACTCCAAATAGACCAATTTCCTTCTCTTTTTTTATTTTTGGGTCAAACCAGGTCTGAATGACGGCTAAAAGAATAAAAATCAAGTGGAATTCCGAGAAGATCCTAAGCCTGAGTGCTATGGCTATGAGCTTTTTGACCCTGTTGATATTCATCTACCAGACCAACCTGATGAGCCGGCAGAATTACCTTTCCATCCTTCCGTATCTGCAACTCTCATACTCCAATAACCCTGAGGCGCATAGTTTTTCCCTGAGCCTGAAAAATCATGGGGTAGGACCGGCTATTTTAGAATCGGTCCGGCTAAAATACAAGGGTTCAGACTACAATGTCGCAGAATATGATTATGAACTGCTTAGCTTGCTGCGGGAGCTCGACCCTTCACTGGACAGCCTGAAAACCTTTAATTTTGCTACCCTTGAAGAAGGTATCGCCATACCTGCCAATACCTCCTATACCATTTTGTCGGTTGCGAACTCCCCGGAAGACTATAAATTATTGCTTCAATCCCTTGACCGGATTGAAAGGGAAGGGGTGCGTTACGAGATCGGGTACAAATCCCTGCAGGATGAGCACTGGATAATCCACGATGACAGCGCAGGGCCAAAACGCATTGACTGATACATTATCTGGGTACCGTACAACACTGTAACCGGGTTATCTGCCTTCAAAATACCTCTCCGTCAAATTTTATTTGGAAAAACTGCAAATTTTTCTGCATCTTTGAGGCATCATGAAGTCTTAAGGATTATGTTACCGATAGCTATAGAGCTGGCATGAGCCGGCTCCTGTTCTTCTTCAGAACACCGAGGTGTTCTCATAGGTATTAAACATAATTTTTCCTCATGACTGTATTTAAGAACCCATTTCATAAATTTTTTCATTATTTCCTGCTGGCCCTTCGCGGGAAAGAGACTGATTTTACTAGCGGGAGTATCCGCAAAGCCATTTTTTTACTTTCCATCCCCATGATTCTTGAAATGGTGATGGAATCGGTATTCGCCGTTGTCGATATTGCCTATGTTTCCCGTGTTAGTGTAAATGCTGTGGCTACCATTGGCTTAACCGAGTCTGTAATCACCCTGGTATATGCCGTTGCCATTGGCCTGAGCATGGCGGCAACCGCAGTGGTGGCCCGAAGAGTAGGGGAGAAAAATATAGATGGCGCAAGGGAAGCAGCGGTACAGGCCATCCTGCTGGGGTGCCTTGTTGCTATAGGGGTGGGGGTAATTGGCCTCCTGTATGCAAAAGAAATCCTTTCCCTTATGGGTGGCTCAGTTGATTTAATTGAGGAAGGATATGGATATACACAATGGCTGATAGGGGGTAATATTACCATCATGCTCCTTTTCCTGATCAATGCTATTTTCAGGGGGGCGGGGGATGCATCCATGGCTATGTGGACCCTGGTCCTTTCCAATGGCCTTAATATTATCCTGGACCCCATTTTTATCTTTGGCTGGGGGCCCATTCCCGAATTTGGGGTAATGGGGGCTGCCATAGCAACGAATATTGGCCGGGGCACAGCTGTACTTTTTCAATTGAGCATTCTCATTTTTGGCTGGAGCCGGATTCAGGTCGGGCTGCGCTCCTGGTCCATTAATTTAAAAGTGATGTTCAATTTAATCCGGGTTTCCGTAGGAGGGATTGCCCAATTCCTTATAGGAACCTCCAGCTGGGTTTTCCTGATGCGGATCATGAGTGAGTTCGGAAGTGAGGTATTGGCCGGCTATACCATTGCTATCCGGGTAATGATGTTTACCCTGATGCCATCCTGGGGGATGAGCAATGCTGCAGCCACGCTGGTGGGGCAGAATCTGGGGGCTAAAAAACCTGAGAGAGCTGAAATATCTGTTTGGAAGACCAGCAAGTATAATGCTGTATTTATGGTTTTAGTTTCAGTAATATATTTGGTTTATGCCCCTGAATTAATGCTTCTTTTCAGCCATCAGACGGAGGTAGTAAACAACGGAGCTCTCTGTCTGAGGGTAATAGCTGCCGGATATATTTTCTACGCCTATGGGATGGTGGTTACCCAGGCCTTTAACGGTTCCGGGGATACAGCTACCCCAACCCGGATTAATTTGGTAGCCTTTTGGTTATTTCAGCTGCCTTTTGCCTATACCCTGGCTATTCTGCTGGATATGGGCCCACTGGGGGTATTTCTTGCGATTACCCTGGCTGAGGTTTTACTGACAGTCCTGGCCCTGCTAGCCTTTAAAAAGGGGAAATGGAAGCGTGTAGAGGTGTGAGTAAATTAGTAACTTTGAGGACCAAGTAACGAAGTATGAAAAACAGGAAGCACGGATTAAATACGGTTTGTACCCATACAGGGGAATTGAAGGATGAACAATTCAAGGGGGCCGTATCCCCTTTGTATATGAGCTCTTCCTATGCCTATGACGATGTGGATATCAAGCGATACCCGCGTTATTTTAACACCCCTAACCAGGAGGCCCTGTGCCTTAAGATCGCTGCACTGGAACATACTGAAAAGGCCCTTATTTTTGGAAGCGGGATGGCTGCAGTAAGTACTTCCATGCTTGCATTCCTAAAAAGCGGGGACCATGTTGTTGTCCCGAGACAGATTTACGGGGGTACCTATAACCTGCTCACGGAGGAGTTTGATAAATACGGGATTCGCTACAGTTTTATAGAAGACACCAAAGCCGAAAGCTTTGAGAATGCCATACAGGAGAATACACGCTTGTTGTATCTGGAGACACCATCCAACCCCCTTTTATACATTACGGACCTGGCGGCAGTCTCAGATCTGGCCAAAAGCAAAGGGCTTCTGACAATGATAGACAACACCTTTGCCAGCCCGGTCAATCAGAACCCCGCAGATTTCGGTATTGATATAATAATACATTCTGCCACCAAATATATGGGGGGACATTCCGATATCTGTGCGGGGGCGGTAGCAGCTTCGGCCGAGCACATAGACCAGATTTTCCAATTGGCAAAAAATTTGGGTGGTAGCCTGAGTGATTACACCGTCTGGTTACTGGAACGCAGTTTGAAAACCATGGGCCTGAGGGTACGCGCCCAGAATGAAAATGCCATGGCCCTGGCAAGCTTTCTGAAAAAACTGCCTGAGATAGCGAATGTTTACTATCCCGGACTAAAAGACCACCCGGGCCATGAACTGGCCTGCAGCCAGATGAATGGCTTCGGAGGGATGCTATCCTTTGAACTGGGTCCGGCTATTTCACTGGAACAATTTGTAAAGTCTCTGCAATTGGTTAAGGCATCTATGAGCCTGGCAGGGGTTGAAAGCACCCTGGTAATTCCCGCTAAGACCTCACACGGACTGCTGAGTGTGGAAGAACGCAAACAGGCAGGGATATCGGAAAACCTGATCCGTTTTTCAGCCGGCATTGAGGATATAAAGGATTTAAAGGAAGATATAGAACAGGCATTGGAACATTCCAGAATAAAATCGGAAGTATTGGATTCCTGAAAACAGTGAAAGAATAGTATGAAATTAGATATTTTAGTTTTTGGGGCGCATCCGGACGATGCTGAGCTGGGAGCCGGAGGGACAATAGCCAAAGAGATTGCCCGAGGTAAAAAAGTTGGAATAATTGACCTGACAAGGGGTGAGCTGGGTACCCGCGGCACAGCCGAAATCCGTGACAGGGAAGCTAAAAAAGCAGCTGAAACCCTCGGGTTGACGATCCGGGTCAATATGGAATTTAAGGATGGATTTTTCAGGAATGATACCGAGCATCAGATGGCTCTCATTCGTCAGATCCGCCGGTTTCAACCGGATATCGTCTTGTGCAATGCCATAGAAGACAGGCATATAGATCATGCCCGTGGAAGTTCTCTGGTTAGCGATGCCTGTTTCTTAAGTGGCCTTGTTAAAATAGATACGCGTCTGGAAGGGGAAGAACAATGGCAGGACCCCTGGAGGCCGAAACAGGTTTACCATTACATACAGTGGAAAAACCTCCCTGTAGACTTCGCAGTAGACATAAGCGGATACATAGAAAAAAAATTAGAGGCTATTCAGGCGTACAGTTCACAATTTTATGATCCAAAAAGCGATGAACCGGAAACGCCCATAAGCTCTAAAAATTTCACCGAAAGTGTGAGTTATCGGGCCCGGGATCTGGGCCGGCTGATAGGGGTGGAGTTCGCAGAGGGCTTTACAGCAGAAAGACCCGTGGCCGTATCCAGTCTGGAAGACCTTATTTAACCGGCTTTACTGTAGTTTTTTGTGGACTTTGGCATTGTGAAGTAAAAGGTACTTCCTTTACGCAGGATGCTTTCAACCCAGATAGTCCCATTGTTGTTTTCAACCATCTCCTTGCAAAGCGACAACCCGAGGCCGGTACCTTTTTCGTTTGCAGTACCATAAGTACTGTGGTTGCTTTTCTCTTCAAAGATTTTCTGCAGGGTCATCCGGTCTATCCCCACGCCCGTATCCCGTATGGATATTTCCCATTCAGCCGCCTTTTCAACGGCTTTGATAGTAACCATTCCGTTCTCAGGGGTAAATTTCAGGGCATTGCTGATCAGGTTCCTGACTATGATGTCCAAATGGTTCGGATCGGACCAGAGCAGCGTATTGGGTGCTACCTCGCTGACGATTTTTATAGACTTGTTTTCAGCAATTTCAGAAAGCAGGTTAATGTTTTCTTCAACAATATTTTCAAGGGATACATCGGCAGGTTTGGTTTTGGATCCATTTAATTGTGATTGCCCCCAGGAGAGCAGGTTGTTAAGGGTAAAGTAAATATGGTCTACATCTGCCCTGAGTTTTGGGATGAAAGAAAGAAACTCTTCTTTATTTACATCTCCCTCCTTAAACATTTTAAGGAGACCCTGTAAGGCGCCTATAGGACCTCTCAAATCATGCCCGATGATAGAAAATAGCTTTGTTTTGGTTTCGTTGTTTGCAACAAGTTCTGTTTTGCGGACCTCCAAAATATCTTTCTTTTCCTGTAGTTCCGTATTCAGCCTTTTTTGTAGCTTTTTACTTCGGTAAATCAGGTAACTGATAATCAAAGAAATAAGAAGCATGCTCCACCCTGCCAATATATAGCGATTTTGACGGGCAAGGGCTTTTTCGTTTTCCTCAATAAGCTCCAGTTTTTGACGCTCGTAAGCTGTTTTGGTTTTATGCAACGAAAGGCTTTGACGGTTTTCCCTGCGCGAAAGGGAATCCTTCAATTGCTGATAAAGCTCATGGTAGACCAGTGCCTCCGGATATTCTCCAGCTTTTTTGTGCACTTTATAAAGGGTCAGGGCACATTTTTGCTTGCCCTCAACAAAGTTGATTTTTTCGGTAATTTTAAAAGCCCTTATGGCATAATTCCTGGCCAGGCTATCTTCCTCCAGACCCAGGTAGGCCTCGGACATCCCATTGAGCAAATCAATACGCGAGCGATCGTCTTCCAATTGCTTATGCAGGATTTCACTTAACTGGTACCAGTAAAGTGCCCATTTGTAGTTGTATTTTTTAAGGTAAACCTTTCCTTTTATTTCATAAGCGTATGCAAGCCAGTCCAGGATTTGATTTTTATCAAAAACCTTAATACTCTGGTTAACATTGAAAATAGCATAATCCAGTTCTGACATATCTGCATAGAGCGAAGCCAGGTTACTCATCGTTTCTGCCTGAATCACTTCATCTCCAATTCTGGTATTGATTCTTTTTACTTTTTTGAAATAGATCAGGGCCTCTTCGTAGTCTTTTTGAGTGGCATAGAGGTTTGCAATATTTTCATTGATAATGGACTGCAATAACAGGGCGTTCAGGCCTTCTGCCAGTTCCAGAGCTTCCAGATAGCCACCCAGCGCCCGGGCATAATCACTTTTGTAGGCGTATTCGCCGGACAGGTTGTTTAGCAGCCGTAATTCCAGTTTTTTGTCTTCGGCTACTTTAGCCAGCTCAAGCCCTTTTGAGTAATGGTGAATAGCCTTTTCCGTATTTCCTTTATCAGACCAGTAATCTCCTACCCGAAGGTGGGAATAACTTAAGCCCCGGGCATAACCACTTTCCTTGCTCAGGCGCATGGCTTCATTTGCCAATTTCAGCAGGCTGTCAGTATCAAAAAACCGCATTTCCAGGGCATAGTCATTGAGCAGGTTGATATAGGCAGTATCCCTGGGGGAAAATCCCTCCTGGTTTTTAAGGGACTTTATTTTTTGTTGCATTCTTTTCTGGCTGTTACTCTGGGCCAGGAGGTTATTGTGCACTCCAAAGGACAGGAGGACGGATAACCCCAGAATCCCGAAGGCTACCTTTCTCATGGAATAACGAGTAAATATGTTGGTAGAACCAGCCATAGGTATAGTAAAATCTAAAAATACTTTCAGGCTGGCAGGCAAACTAAAATATGTTGTGAAACGACCATTTTTGTGTGTTTTATCTGATAAATTGTACATCTAGCCGATGAATTCCCGTAAAAACTAGTATTCGCAGATGTAGTAAGACTGCTTTAAAGAGGCGTGTTGGCAGCTCTGTTGCCTGATAAAATATGCTGGGAATTAATTTGATCCAAATAATAAAATAAAGTACCTTTGCCTCCGCCTGAGAAGGAAAATTCCGGTATGCAAAACCGTAATAATTTCGGGTCAGGTTTAAATGGTGGTTGTAGCTCAGCTGGTTAGAGCGCTGGATTGTGGTTCCAGAGGTCGCCGGTTCGAACCCGGTCTTCCACCCCATACCAACCTCCGGGTACCCCCCGGAGGTTTTTTTTATCCAAAAATTCAGGAATGGGATTCCATGAATTTTTGATTGAAAAAGGACTATACGCAAGTATAGGGGTTGGTATGAGCAGGTTTCCCCTTTTCCGGATCAACGAGGCTGTACAACAGCCGAGTTAGCCCGGTCTTCCACCCCATACCAACCTCCGGGTACCCCCCCCGGAGGTTTTTTTATGCAAAAATTTAAAAAGAAAAAGCCCCCGGCCGATTCTCAGGCGGGGGCTTTGTATTTCCGGTATCTTTTCAGGCTATTTTGATGCCTTGTCTACTACAACCGGTTTATCTCTATTGGCAACCTCCCAGGCAGTATGGAATATCAGGCGGCTGCGATTGGTCAGCAGGTCGTAATTAATTTTATCAGGAGTATCACCAGGGCGGTGATAATCTGCATGTGTGCCGTTAAAATAGAAAATGATAGGAATGTTGTTCTTGGCAAAATTGTAGTGATCGCTGCGATAGTAAAACCGGTTGGGATCGTTCTCATCATTGTAGGTATAATCCAGCTCGATGTTGGTATATCGCTTATTGACCGATTCCGACAGTTCGTGCAATTCAGTGCTCAATTTATCAGATCCGATGAGGTAGATATAATTCCGGTCTCCCTCCCTTTTCGGGTCAATTCGTCCGATCATATCAATGTTCAGATTGGCCACTGTTTTTTCCAGCGGAAATATCGGTTCAAAGTCTGTATAATACTGAGAGCCCAGCAATCCTTTTTCTTCTCCGGTAACATGCAGGAATACAACCGACCTTTTTGGCCCGACCCCTTCTTTTTCGGCGAGTTTAAAGGCCTCGGCGATTTCCAGCATGGCCACTGTTCCCGAGCCGTCATCATCGGCTCCGTTGTTTATTTCTCCTTTGGAATTAACCCCTATATGATCGAGGTGGGAAGAAATAATCAAATACTCATCCGGGAAGGTATTACCCCGTATTATAGCAGCTACATTTTCAGACAAGACCTCTTCATTTTTGCTTCTAATATCCATTTTGATCTCTGTAGCGATCACTTTGTTTTCTGTACTCTCCATCAGTTCAGGATACAGGCTATCTGCCAGTCTGTCTTCCAGCAATATCAATTGCGGGCCATCCTCCTGAGTCTTAAGGCTCATTTGCCCGCTATTGTTGGTTTTCATATAGTTGAAATACCGCATATAACGGGAATAATTCCCGGAATCTGCATACAGTACTGCCTTTACTCCATGTGCCTGTGCGGCCTCCAGCCTTTTACCGATGGCTTCCGACATATTGCTCCATTTGGAGGGCTCATTTGTACCGGTAAGCAGGTAGGTGCCATCTTCATTTTGAGGTTCTCCGGATCGAACCAAAATTATTTTTCCATCAAGCTCAGAATCCTTATAATCTGAATACTGCTTTGTATCGATTCCGTATCCCAGGTACACGATCTCATTATATGTGCCTTCGCCCGACCGGAACGTAATATACCCGTTGCCATTGGAATATGATTGCCCCCCAATGGAAAGTTCGCCCACAGGAAGTTTCCGTAGCTCCAGGGGTACATTTTGAAAATATCCGGCATCCCCTTTTGCTGCTGGGATATCCATAGATGCATATGCCTCCTTAAGGTAGTTAACAGCTTTTTTCTGGCCTTCAGATCCTGTTTCCCTGCCTTGAAAATCGTCTGAGGCATAAGTAAACAGATGTTCCTTCAGTTCTTCTTCGGTGATGGTGCTGGCAAAGCTCATCACATCGGGAGGTCCTGCCGGTAAGGCGTTATTCTCGTTAATGGATCTCTGGGTGGAATTACATCCCAGGCTTAGGGCAGTAAGCAATATGAAATATTTGTACATGGGCCTTCTTTTTATTGAGTCGGCCAAAAATACGGAAAAGATCAAAACAATTCGCTAAAGTTTCTCAATCAGGAATTTAGACCGATCAGCAGCAGTCCAAAAATGACTTATAAGGCCCCGTAAGCCTTTATGATCATGGCATTGGTCTCTTCCAGATTTTTAAAAACCTCAAAGGTGCGTCCCTGGGTTCGCTGAGCCCCCAAAGCGTTGGCGTATTTAGCTGCTCGAACAAAGTTGGAAGGATCTTCCAGCAGTCCATAACCCAGCCCACCGGCAAAGGAGTCTCCGCATCCGGTTGTATCTACCACGTCGCTAACCGGGACAGAGTTGACAATTTCTTTTTTAATGACCCCTTCCTTTTTATAATAGACAGCACATCCCCCCGAATCCAGGGTCACAATTAGCGATTTCACCCCTTTGCTGAGTACGTGCTCAGCCATTTCATCCAGGTGGTCCGTGCTCATATCGTGGAATGGTTGAAGTTGTTCCAGGGAATATTCCTTTTCGAACCAACAGCATCTGGACTCCTCAAGGTTCATTTTTAATACATCTATATAAGGCAACCACATGTCTCTGTCTATCCAGAAACGGATGAGCCGGTCTCCCAGTATAGTAGTAGTGTTGGTTGGACCATGGGCATCAAAAATAATTAAGCCTTTGCTATTTTCTTTAAGGTATTGCAGGGTAGGAAGCGGTACTTCATAGTCTGTTATCGGAACACACACAAATGCATCAGCATCCAATAATTCCCGGAGGTCATCTGGAACAATAGGATTCATAAAACCCGTTTGTTTTTCCAGTCGGTTGTTCTGGTCGATAAAGGTGAGTTTTATGATATCTCCCTGATCGGCTGCATCCGAAATGAATTTTGTATGAATATTGGAGTAGGGGGCCAGCACTTCTTTTATACCCTCCAGATCTCTCCTCCTGACGTGGGAAACGGGATAGACCTCTCCCTGGCTCCCCAGCAGTTTTGACAATCCGATGGCTGTATGGGTGGCACAACCGTATTTCTCGATTACTTCTCCCCGGTGTGTCGTAATATGGTCTCTGGGAATGGGCCCCAGAACAGCAACTTTATACTGACTCATTCAATCCTCATTATATTGACTGAAGATATGAAATTTCGATTAAAATTACAGCAGCCCATTCCATATCCCTGAAATCACGAGCCAATATCCTGAATGGATTTAAAAACTTAAAAAAGGCTGTTATCTTTATGAAAAGCTTTGTTATATTTGCAGCCGCAATGGAGGAATGGCAGAGTGGTCGAATGCGGCAGTCTTGAAAACTGTTGAGGGTCACACCTCCGGGGGTTCGAATCCCTCTTCCTCCGCAAAGAAAACGCTTCACCGATAGGTGGGGCGTTTTTTATTTCCGAAAGCCATGAAAGCTTGCTTTCAATTGGCTGCAGGAAATAAGAAAAGACACAGAGCGCCAGCTCTGGGGCGTTTTTTTACAGACCCCCTTCAGGGATCACGCCGCGGCAGCGGCGTAATCCCTACCCCGATAGCTATCGGGGCCAAATTCCAAACTCCAAGAACCTCGTATATCGGGCACGTCTAAATTATGTTTGTAAACGCGGAAGGGAATAAAATAACACAAACAAGCACAGCTTGTAAGGGTTTTGGAATTGCAGGACCCCCCTTCAGGGATCACGCCGCTGCAAGCGGCGGAATCCCTACCCCGATAGCTATCGGGGCCAAATTTGTGGTTCCATATGAAGTAGGCCTTTGAATGTAAAATATATATTGCGCACTTTTAAGCGTGGAGAGGAATAGAATACCCGAGCACTTGCAGTATGGCTTTAAACTACATAAAGGCTAGAAGGAGGGTAAAAAATTGAAACCCTTAGCTGGCCAGCATTATTTGCTGTATTATATCCGTGAAATATTGATCGGTTTCCTTGTTGAGACAAAACTCAATCAGCCCAAAGACCAATGTACTCTCCCCAATATTCTGCAGGTCATTGATCATTCCGGAATTATTAAGATGAATGGGAGTGTTTTCCCCCTTTTCAAAAATCAGGAGTGAAATCTGTCCATTTGAACTTCTGGAGAGGGCAACGCCTCCGGTAAGGCAAATTAAATTGAAATCATTGCTGAGAACCCTGAAAGGGTGGCGTTCATAGGACTCCAAACCTATAACACTTACTTTTAATCCATCGTCCTGGTAAATTACCCCATCATCTGAAGTAGCATCATTTACCTTAACATTGCGAAGTTCAGTCAGCAAATCCTGGTCCCAGCGATCAAAATCCCCTTTTCTATTTAAAACAACACATTTCATGTTAGCAGGTATTTAATGTTATTTTCTCCTATACAAAACTCTTTGTTTACACCTACAAATAGTGTTTTTAAAATTCATTTCCAATGCTTCCAGGCCAATCTAAACATCGTAAAAACATATTTTAACATACCTAATTGGTCTGCTCCAGGGGTTGAAACTGTTTCATTCTCAGTTGCTGTACCTTCTCCAAAGTCAATGGTTTATGTATATAGCCATCACAGGCAAGATGTGCCCGGGCATCATTAATCTCATTAATATTCAAGGATGAAGACAACATATAGATTCTTGTTTTACTCAGAAAACCACCGTATAGATCTTCAACAGCTTTCAAAAATTCAAACCCATCCATTTCAGGCATATGCAGGTCTACCAAAATAATATCCGGAATAAAGTCATTGTCCTCACTGTCCAGGTTGCTTAGCGATTGTAAATAGGCAAGGGCCATTTTAGCCCTTATAAAGGTGATGGTTTCGGAATCAACAACTTCCTTTTCGATACACTTCTGACTGGCAAACAACTCTATACTGCTATCGTCAATCAACATAAAATTCAAACTCATTTTCCTGCTGGTTTTATGTAAGCAGGCCACTGCTTCCGATTTGAATATTCAGTTCCCCCGGGTATCCCTTTAAAAGAATCGCCAGAAGACTTAATCGATTTGGCTAAATTGTAAAACAGCCTTAAATGCGTGTGCAGATAAGGCTGTTTAAGTGTTCGGGGGAAACATTTGTATTCGGCAGGGTGGGCTATAGAAAGGCTATTTCGCGAGTAACGCATCCTGCATAGATGTATATCAGAAAAACTGACGGATTTGCTATATTTTGATATTTCAGGCCCAGCCAGGACACGAAATTTATTCAGCCCAAACAGATCATATGAAAATGGGCTTACAGTATCGGGATTTATTCCAAAACAGGCTCCGTTTCTTTGGTCTGGGCTAGCCATCCTTTTCTTTTAATTTTCACGAATCAATACATGTGCCAGACTGTATTAAAAGAATAAGAAAGATATTTAGGATATTGAATATCAGTATTTTAAGAAGATAAACAGAGTCGAGCAGCACAAAGTAAAAAAACGGCATACCGTTTTCGGGAATAAACCCCGCATACTCTTTCGCGGTATACCGTGGAATTAATCTTATTTTTTTATGCCGAGTTTTGCCATTCTGTCCCTTAAGGTACTCGGTTTAAGCCCTAATAGTTCTGAAGCACTGTGGGCTCCGGAGATTTTCCAATCGCATTTGTCCAGGACGTGTAAGATATGTTTTCTTTGAACCGACTCCAATGTTAAATTGTTGGTGTTGATCGGCTTTACATTTTTCTGAGTTTCCGATTCAAATCCAGGAATGATCAAGGTTTCACCACTGGATAGAATAGCGGCCCGTTCAATCAGGTTTTCTAATTCCCTGATATTTCCCGGCCAGTCATAGGCTATAAGTTTTTCCATAGCTGCATCCGATACGTATTTGAGATCCTTTGTGTATTCCTTATTGAATTTATCTATAAAGTGCTCCACCAATAGCGGGATATCCGCTTTCCTTTTCCGTAAAGGGGGAACCTCAATCGGGAATACGTTTAACCTGAAATAGAGATCTTCCCTGAATTGTTTTTTTTCAGTTGCCTGCTTTAAATTTCTGTTGGATGCTGCTATCACCCTAACATCTAACCTTTTTATTCCGGTACCTCCCACAACTTCTATTTCTCCTTCCTGTAAGAACCGAAGCAGTTTGGGTTGCATATCCATAGGGAGTTCGCCAATTTCATCCAGGAACAAGGTGCCCCCTTCCGCCAATTCAAATTTTCCGATTTTATCGCCATAAGCACCAGTAAAAGAGCCCTTTTTATGGCCGAATAGTTCGCTTTCCATCAATTCCCTGGGAATGGCAGAACAGTTTACTTTTATAAGAGGTTTGTCATTTCTTAAACTAATATTGTGGATAGCCCTGGCCAGCAACTCTTTTCCTGTTCCGGATTCCCCTAATAGCAGTACTGTGGCGTTGGTGGCTGCCACCTTTTCGATTTCAGAAAGAACGTGACCAAATTCGGCACTCCCATAGATCATTTCCTCAAAATTGAATACTAAATCCAGCTCATTTCGTAAATAGATATTTTCCTGTTCCAGTTTGTTCCGCAAGGATTTGAGTTCAGTGTTGGCTTTAGAAAGTTCTTCATTGGCAATAATCAGCTTGTTTTCTGCGATTTTCCTTTCTTTGCTTTCCACCATCAGGGACACAATATTGGCTATGGAGGTAGCGAATTCCTGTTCGTCTGCCGTCCAGTTTCGTAATGAATCGCCTACATGCTCAAAACAAATGATGCCGTAATGACCATTAGTACTGTTAATAAATACATCCATCAGGGATCTTATTGAATGGGGGATTAAATATCCCTCAGCGAATTTTCGGGTTGCCGGATTCCTGACGGCGTCGCGGATCAGAATGGTGCTGTGATTTTCAAGTACCTCAAAATATTCGGGATTTTCAAACCTGGACAGGACTATGCCACTGGAATGGCTTTTACTGCTGTTCAGATACAAATTTTCACAGATTATTTCGCTGCTGTTTTGATTGAAACGCCAGATACTGACCCTTTCCACATCCAGTGTTTCCGATGCGAGTTCCGTAATAAGATTGAAGGAATCATTTAAATCCTGACCTACCAGACTGGCCAGCTTGAGAATGACATCCTTTTTTTTGGTGGATTTAAGCGCATTTTCTTGCAAAACGCGCTGTGCCCGGTATTCTTCAGAAATATCTTTTATTGTTGCAAAGAGGGCAATTACTTCCCCCTTATTGTCAGTTATATTACCAGTGGCAATTGTTGCCAGAAAAGCCTCTCCATTTTTCTTGATATACTCAAATTGAAATGACGGCCCTCTACCGGCCTCAATTTTTTTATTATTCCGTATGATTTCCTTAATATCTTCCTTCCTGGCAAATGGATAAGGCAGGGGCATCCCGGTAAGTTCTTCTTTGGTGTAGCCTAAAATATTGCAGGCAGATTCATTAACCAAAATGATCTTTCCCTGAAGGTCAGTAATAATCAGGCCCTCCTGCATGGACATAATAAGTTTGTCCGAAAATTCTTTTGCTGATTTAAGCTCCAGTTCAGCTTTTTTGCGCTCGGTAACATCCCGGATAATCCCGATCAGGTATTTATTCCCCTGCTCATCTATAAACCTGGATTTTTTAGTGGAGATTAACCTTGTTTCCCCGCCTCTTACGGTCAGGCTTTCTTCATTCACACTCTCTTTCCCGGTTTCGATCACCTCCCGGTCTATTTCGAGGAAAATCTCTCGTTCCTCGGGGCTTACATCTTCTGCCAGCGTTTTGCCGATTACATCCTCCCTTGACAATTTGAAAATGGAACAAAATGCATCATTGACTAGAATTAACCTGCTCTGGGCATCCTTTACAAAAATCGGATCTCCAATATTATTTAAAATATTGTTCAGGTATTTTTCATTCTCCAAAAACTGCAACATATTTTCCATCTGGATTTAAGACTAACAGCAGGGCCCGGTCTTTCTCATCATATTTGAAAGTGCCAGCAGGCCATCCGCAAATGCTTGAGCGAAATCATCTGAAATAACTACTTCTGATTGAAGTTGAAGGAGTAATACTCTCTGATTCTTAGCCACCTTAGATAAATATGAATGTGAGGTTTGGCACCTTACATTAAATATATAATTAATTAGGATAAAAATGCCTTTAAATGCAGTCCTGACATTTTATTAATTCAAATTTAGAAGTGCCGGGAGGAACCTTGATAATCTGCCGTTCAAATAGTCAACTCGAAAAAAAGTAAGGATATGGGCAAACCTGCAGGCATTTAATCTCATGCCTGTTTCGTTTACATTTTATCCATTTATAATAAGAGGACAAAAGAAGAGGGAAGCAAAATGCATGCGGTATGACTGCACTAGCCCCTGCTGGGATAGTTCCGATTACTCCTTCCGCTGTTTTTTCGGGACTGATTGTGGTAGCGACCAATATTATCGTCGCGATAGCCTTTAATCCTTTGGTAGCGGGAACGGTTTAGGTTCAGGTTCCTGTAGCGGCTGGGCAGGATCTGGTTACGTACCCAGACATTCCCTTCGTAATAAATGTAAGTCCGGGTGGTAAAATCGTAATAAATCCTGTATTCCGGGAAATACACATAGCGCACTACCTCTATGCGGTTGGGGTAAAACCAGGGAGGAGGCGGATTTCCGGAACGACTGGTATATACAACCGTACCACAACTCGCCATAAGGATCATCAAGACATACAATAGCAACAGACCCAGGGCTCGTTTTAAATCAATGGTTTCCATCCTCGTGAAATTTAAGTAAAGGAAAGAAGGCCTCCTTTAACCTGAAATGATCTGCATCAACCTGAACGATATCTGTGTAAAACCCCAAATTCCAATCGATGAACGGTTCAAAAAATCGGGTTAAAGAAGGGGTTTGGAAAGCTGATTTTTGGTTTCAGTCCGAACGGATGCGAATGGTCGAGGAAATAGGTCATTTCTGCGAAACTATGAATAATTCATAGGGAAATCATCAATTTTTAACAAAAATCACAGTAAAAATACCAAAAACCTATGAATAATTCATAAATGTTTTGTCGGTTCTCTTTCGAAATTTGACCTCATGAACCCCCAATATCTTGTGTTATGAGGAAATATACAATTGCATTAAAAACAGTAGCCGGAGGTCTTTTTCTGTTCTTTTGCCTAGGGGTGGGAGCACAGCAAATTAAGACGACTACTATCAGCCATTCTAAGAGTACGGAGGCTGACAAACGAATTGAGGATTACCTGAAGCTATTAAAGCTGGGCTATACCGAAAAAGAGATTTTTGAAGACCTCGGAAATGTAAACTTCCTGTCTGAAAATTTCAAGACGGCCGCCTTTTGGTATCAGAAGTTAATCGACCTGAGCGGTACTGAGGGTGTTTCCCAGAGCTATATGGAGCGCTATAAAGTGGCTATGCACAAAGCCGGGATTGCAAATTACGGCGAAACCGTGGCCCAGGCAGACTGGTTTACACGAATCAGGGAAGATTACCAGATAGAGAGAAGCTCCGGTATTCATGACCTTACCCGAAGACTTGCAGAAAACTACCGCAAACCTGATTTCAGCCAATCGAACTGGTCTCGCTCCATGGCTGAACTGGAAGAGCTGGTTGCCCTTTCAGGGGATGAGTCAGAAAGGCTGAAACTGGATCGCGGTAACCCGGGTCCGAATTACACCCCTCCTGTAACCGTATCGGCGGATGGAAAAACCGCCTATTTCAGCAAGGCCGCCTTTGTAAAGCCCTTGTATGGCATATTTTCCAAGAAACAGCTGGTACATAAAATTTACAGGGCAGAAAACGTGAACGGGTCCTGGATGAATGTAGCGGAAGTAGGGGTATGCCCCAAGTATGCCTCCGCCATGCACCCTGCCATCTCTGCCGATGGGAAACGACTGTTCTTCGCTTCGGATATGCCAGGTTCCTATGGAAAATACGATATATACGTAGCCGATATAGGCACAGACGGTTCTGTTGGTATAGCCAAAAACCTGGGGAATAAAGTCAATACCCGCAAAAATGACATGTATCCAAACCTGGTAGGTGATAACCTGCTGTTTTTTGCCTCTGATGGCAGGGACGGTTACGGGGGTCTGGATCTATACGCTGCCCAGGTGGGCCATCGCAAAGTGGGTCTGGCTGTGAATATAGGAACTCCCTTCAATAGCCGGCAGGATGATTTTGCTCTTAACCTGAAAGCGGAGAAAGGCGTGGCCTACGTGATGTCTAATCGTGGAGACCTGGCCAACAAAGCACAGCAGCTGGTTTTCTCTTATGCAGATCAGCAGAAAAATTCGCTGGCGCAGAACAGAAAACACAATTTTCTGGAATTATTACCCATAGATGCCGAAAGCGGTTATTCGAATAATGTATACGAGGAATAACCAGAAACTACGGAACGAAGGATAACTTATTGTAGCTAATATAAGTATGAAAAACCCCCTATGAAATATTTTGGACAGGCTTGGGGAACGCCCCGGAAGGGAACTTCCCCGAAGCCGATCCAAACAAAAAAATACCCAGATGAAACGATGTAATCACATATTAACGATAGGAATACCCGCCCTGATCATATGCCTGACCCTTACCGGAACCCGGTTACACAGTCAGGAAACCCGGAGCGATTACACCATCAACAGCCCTTTTCACAATCAGTTGTTTTTCAACAGATTTCTGATAAACCCAACCTTTTCCCTGGTGCGTGAGAATAAATCCTATTTGAATATCCTGCACCGGAACCAGTACGCCAGTTACGAGGATAATATCCAGAATTATTACCTGGGATTCAGTAATAAGGTCAACGAAAGAACCGCACTCGGGATTGGAGTATATGGCCAATGGGAAGGAGTGGTACAGGAGTTCGGCTTTAATGCAAATTACGCTACTTCCGTGCCCCTGGGAGACAAAACCCGTTTGAGCTTCGGAACAAACATCACCTATGTGAGCCAGGGTTTGGCCAAAAACAGGATAATCATCCCGGAAAACGACCCAACCCTGCAGGAATCTGAAAATCAGAGCCAGATTTCATTGCAGCCGGGGATGGCACTGTCGGTAGGAAGGTTTGACATTGGAGTTTATGCCACCAATCTGATTCGATATAATCAAAGCACCAATGAATTGCTTACGGGATTCAATACCAACAATCTGAAAGCATCATTGCAGTATACCCATCTATTTGAAGCAACCCGCGGGCTGTTTGCCAATGCCCGATTGATGCCATTATTGCAAATGGGGCGGAATGAAGACGACCAGATTTCATATATAGGGTCCCTTTTACTGGACTTGCCGGATTATGGCTGGTTTCAGACTGCCTATGACCAGACCTACGGGCTTTCCATGGGCCTCGGGTTTAACCTGAATCAAAAGTTATCTCTTGGGTACCTGATGGAGAAGGACCTTTCGGATGCCGGAGCCAATTTGGGCTGGAATCATGAATTGTCCCTGGCCTATACCTTTAAAGAAGACCAGGAGCGCTCCGGAATCGATATTCAATATGTAGATGGCAGCAAAGATGCACAAATCGATCAGATTGTAAAAAATTACGAGGAACAAATCCTCGAACTCCGGGCAGAGCAGCAAAGCAGCAGCCCGGATGCGCAGCCAGGCACCCTGGCCTTTGAAAACCGTTTGATCCTGGATGAGCTGATGCTGCGGATGGATTCTATCGAGGAGGCAAGGACAGCCCAATTCGAACAAAGGTTTGAAACCCTGGTTCGTACCCTGCGGAACGAAATCAGGAAACAGGGACCGGCTACAGATCCTGCCCCGAGGATTCAGGACAGAAGGGTACAAACCGCCGTAGCCGCTAATAAGCCGGCTGAGCCAAAACCTTATGTGCCTGTAGCCAAAAGAGATTTTAATGAATTACCAATAAAAGCTAAAAATCGGTCGGATATCGTTGGGGTATCATCTGGTTATTATCTGATTGCCAATGTTTATAGTAACAAGAAGTATTTAAATGCCTTTTTAAAAGAATGTAAGGAGAAAGGTTTGGATGCTCGGCAATTCTATAACACAGAGAACGGGTTGTATTATGTATATCTGGCCGATTTTAATACTAAGACTGACGCCAAGAGCGCAGTGGTAACTGACCTAGGCGGGCAGTATCGGGAAGAAAAATGGATCATGCAGGTCTATAACCCGGTAGCCACAGCCGATGTCAGTTACGAAGATCAGTAAGGAATAAGGCCTTACAAAATAAACAAAGGGTAAGACAGGCGGCTTCCGGAAACCTTATAACAACTTCCGACGCCCTACCGGAACTTTCGGATCCGCCTTCCTGCCCTTTAAAAGAATAGTGTTTCATCTGGTTAAAAAGTCACCTTCCGGAGGGGTCCGGCGGGTGATTTTTTTTGTTTTAGCGCTATGCATTTTACAAACCACTCAGTCGGTTTTAGTACTAAAATTCCGACGAAATACACCCTTTTCTTACACTTAATCGAAAAAATCTGCATTTCCTAGGACAAAATGGGAGCAATTAGTAATTTCTCAAAGAAAATAATACAACCCAAATCTTAATTCTTATGGAAACGTTCTTTACCCCGAAGAAGTTCGAAAGAATTTTCAACTTGCCGGGTGCTTCAAAAGAAGTGTCGGCAAGACCTGCTAAAAAAATTGACATGCTATGGCGGCATTCTTACTGGAGTTCATCCTTACTATATGGAATGCCAAAACCTTCCCCTGCCCGTTAAGCGGCAGGCGGATGTTGCAGGAATCCCATCCGGCATTAAACCCCCTTCCTACATTATCCGAGTTATTCCGTAAAGGCAGGATATTCACAATCTGAACAGATAGCCTGACAGGATAAATACGGATCTGAGGTAACTGCCACAGGCAGGTGCCCTGGGGGTTCCTTGCAACATTCTTAAATGTTTTTGATTCCTTTTTAGCCCTTAAAACGTAATACAACCCCAAATCTTGTTACTATGAATACAACTACTCTGAAGGTAATTGTTATTGACGATGACCCCAAATTTCACGAAACCTATGCCTACTATTTCAGTACGTATCTGGAGTACAGACTGGCGGGAATTTACCGCTCTGTGGAAGATGCCCTGGAAGATTATGAATTGGTCAAACCGGATATCATCTTATCCGAGGTCAATTTCAGAGGCCTCTCCGGCATAGATGGATTGGTAGAAATCAGGAAAAAAAACGCCCAGGCCAAAGTAATTATGGTTAGTTCCAATAATGAGTTTGAAGGTATCAAAAAGGCCTTTAAATACGGAGCTGTGGGCTATCTGACCAAACCAATCAGCAAGAAACGCCTGCGCCATGCGCTCAATTCCATCAAGTATGAAGGAGCAGCCATCAGTAACGATATAGCCAAAAAGGTGATATCCATGTTCCGCAAAAAGAATTACGATTGTTTTTCGGAACGGGAGAATCAGATTATTGAATATCTCGGGCAGGGGGCTACCTATAAGGCCATTGCTGAGAAATTATTCGTAACAACCAGCACAATTAATTTTCATATCCAGAATATCTATCTCAAACTGGATGTGAACTCTAAATCTGAGGCCCTGAAAAAGATCAGGGAACTGGAATATGCATAAGCCAGTGGATACTGTTATCCGCTGCTCTGAAAAATAGTTGCTTTGTGGGAATAGCAGCAGAGAGTGCCGGTACGATGATTGGTGGTGCCATCCATTGTCTGCCGGTACATCTCTATTTTTTATTAAAGATCTATCGAAACTGATAAAAGCTCGGGAATCCGGGCTTTTACTTTTAATCTACCAGTACCGGCTCATTCCGTTTGGGCGCCTTTTCAGAGGGTTCTTTTTTTCCACTCACGAAATACATTTTGAGCTTGCCCCGGTTCTTTGCTTCAATTTCACCTCTGTACTGGCACTGGTACCGGTCTTTGATGAGTTGATAAGTATGCTCCGCAACATTTACTTTTCCGGGGACCGACGCAGATTCCATTCGAGCTGCGATGTTTACGGTATCGCCCCAAATGTCATAGGCAAATTTCTTGGTGCCCACAATCCCGGCCACAACCGGCCCTGAATTAATCCCGATCCGGATATCGAAGCGGATATGCTCTGCATCCTCCTGGTGTTTGGCCTCTTCCACAAAATCCAGCATTTCAAGGGCAGCGTCTACCACACGTCTGGCGTGGTCTTCTACTGGAAAGGGGATACCTGCAGCACACATGTAGGCGTCGCCAACCGTTTTAATCTTTTCAAGCCCGTATTTATCCATCAGTGTATCAAAGTAAGAGAAATAGTAATCCAGGCTTTTTACCAGTAAGCCCGGATCTACCTCCTCGGCATGTTTGGTGAAATTCCTGAAATCTGTAAAGAGGACGGAAGCAGCGTTGTAGCGCTGGGCCTTAACCTTTCCATTTTCTTTAAGTTCGGACGCGGTTTGTTTCGGCAATATATTCAGTAGGAGGCTTTCCGCGCGGTCGCGCTCACGGGATATGATTTTACTGGTCTTTTTCATGTAATGGTAGCGGCGGAATGTGCCCAGGGCAATGACAATAAGTAATAATGCGGAAATACCTACTATCCATATAATGAGTTCCTGTCTTTTTTGTTTTAAACTTTGCAACTCCAGGGCACTTTCTGCCTTTTCTTTTTCAAACCGGGTCATAACCACAGTTTCCAGATCCATTGAATCTTTATACTGAATAAAAGTATGCAGATGTCTGTTGGCCTCCTGAAAATTTCCATTAAGCGAATCTATCATTGCCAATAATTGACTCGTTTGTATTATTTGCTCCTTTAACTTTAAGCGCCTGGCATGCTTCATACTTTCCGATCCAAATGAATGGGCCGTGTCATAATCTCCACTGATGGAATAAATTTCGGCCAGATAGGCCTGAAATTCAGCTATTGCCGCATAGTCTTCGTAAGTTTTAAGCATATCAATAGCCTCCCTCAGCTTAGGTTCAGCACCTTCCGGATCCCCAAGTTTGAGGTTTAACACGCCAACATCTCCCAGATAGTAAGCATATCCCAATTCGTAATCTAAGGAATCAAATATTTCTCCTGCCTCATCCAGATGCGGTCTAGCTTTTTCCAGAAAATTGTTGCGCAAATAAAAATCTCCGGTATTGAATAGTGCCTGCCCTAAGGATTTTTTTCCTGCCTCTTCCTTCAGGGCCTTGGGATCCCGCAGGGCAGCTATACTTTTTTCAAAATATTCCGATGCTTTATCCAGTTCTCCGGAAGAGTCATAAATAAATCCAAGGGAAAAAGAGGCAGTAGCCTCTCCAATTTTAAACCCTTCGCGTTCTGCGGCTGCTATAGCCTGCTGGTAAGCCTCTAATACGAGATCCAAGTCTCCCTGGTTAAGCTGTGAATTACCTTTTTGCAAATAGCCGGCATATACGTACCGATCTTCTTCTAACTCCTTAGCCAGGCGGATGAGTTCATTGGAATATAACAAAGCGAGCTCTGGATTGGCAATTTCATTGAATGCAAGGTCATTAAGCACTTTCAGCATTTCCACACCTTTGAGGGTGTCTGCCTCGAATATTGGCCTTAAGCTATCCGCAATACGCTGTTCCTGCCCGCTTAGGGTCATAGAAAGAATAAATACCAATAGGATAAAGAGTCGTTTCATATCAGTACAACTGTGATAATTGGAATGTGCTTCAGATCGAAAAGTGGCTTTGGGTTTTATCTTATCCTAGTTGAAATGTTTTTTAATTACGGTCAATAGGTTTGTCTCCAATACATTGTCTAACCCGAGGCTTGAGATAAAGTCAATCAAAATCTCTTCATATGCGGCAGAAGGGTTCCCCTTTAACCTGGGGTCGATATCGTAAGAACAGGTATCACCGTCTTTATTTGTTATTACGATCGAGATGGTGTATTTATAATTATCCTGTTCAATAGGAGTATCTTTCATTACCTGGGCAATCACCATTCCACTGTTCCCAGGTAGGATTTCTGTATCGAAAATATTAAACCCATCCTTACGTTGAATCTGTTCAATCATAATTTGGTACCCTTCCTTCCGGGAATTTGAATCTAAAAAACCGTTCCAGATTACTTGTTTGCTTTTAGTTACTTGGGTTAGGAAGTGCTCTATTGCACTGCCCGAAGCGACCTTTGTACCATCACTAATAATGAAGTTATTGAGATCGAGGGGCTGACCAAATTGGGCCACCGCATCCACGGTCAATGTGATAAACCGGTTCCTGCCCGGCTGGAAATCTTCTGAATCAATTGTATTTGTCATTGTTCTGCGGTTTAGGTTGTACATTAAAACTAAACCCATTGATCAGGGGGAACAATGTATTTCACAATGGATAACTCCTTAAATTACAAAAATTCAGCGGCACCTGCTAACATTATTTATCACGGTATTTCTCAAACCAGGTCAGCACACTGGCGATTTTGGCAAGCAGGTTACTGGGCCGGTTTGCAATCCCGTGGGAGGCACCCGGGATACGAACCATTGCCGAGGGTACTTTTTCGAGCTTTAGGGCCGCATAGAATTGTTCCGATTCTGCAATAGGCGTCCGGTAATCTTCTTCTCCTGTGAGCAGCATAGTCGGCGTGGTCACATTCCCCACATAGTTCAGGGGAGATCTTTTGAAATAGTTATCCGGATCTTCCCAGGGTTTGGCCGGGAACCAGTATTTGTAGAAAAAGGCCGGATTATCTGCATAGAGTACAAAGCTACTCCAGTTTATGACCGGTTTGGCCACCACGGCTGCACTGAAACGATCCGTTTTTCCAACTATCCATGCGGTAAGGACCCCTCCGCCACTGCCACCGGTCACAAAAAGGTTTTCGCTGTCTACATAGCCTTTGGCAAGCAGGGCGTCAACTCCGGACATCAGGTCTTCGTAGTCGTGGTTGGGATAATCGTGATGTATCAGGTTCCCAAACTCCTCCCCGTAGCTGGTAGACCCCCTGGGGTTGCTGTAAAGCACCACATAACCCGCAGCTGCATAGAGTTGAATTTCTGCGGAAAAGACAGAGCCATAACTGGCAAACGGCCCTCCATGGATTTCCAGGATCATTGGGTATTTTTTTGAAGGGTCAAAATTTGGTGGCTTAACCACCCATCCCTGTATTTCGCGGCCGTCAAAAGAGGATTTCCATCGCATTTCCTCCACGTCTCCCAGACTTCGGAATGAAAAGAGGTCTTCATTCAGGTTGGTAATCCTTTTGGATCCCTTTCGATCCTGAACCGCCAGGTCTGCGGGATGGGAGGTCCCGCCAAGGGTATAGGCCAGGCGGCCAATATCTGAAACGGAGTATGCGGCAGCATTATAGGGCCTTCCCATGGATAGCCCTCCCAGGCCCTCGGCCAGGGTGCTTACCTTCCCACTGGTGGAAATTTGCCCTATTTTACCGTCTCCAAAATCATTGTATAAAAAATAGATGGACTTGCTGTCGGCCGCCCATTGAATGTCGCTGATATCCCGATCGAAATTTCCTGATATTTCGCGAACATTGCTGCCATCAGCGTTCATCAGGTAGAGTCGGGTTACCTGGTAACCCTGGTATCGGTCATCAAAACCCAGATAGGCAATATGTTTCCCATCCGGGGAAACCTGCGGGCTGAAGTCTGGTCCTTCCCGATCGGTAAGCGGTGTAATAGCCTGCGTACCTAAATCCAAACGGTACACTTCTGAATTTCTGGGATTGTATTCAGCACTGTCCCTCAGGTTCGCCGAAAAATATAAGTTCCGCTTACCGGGTCCCCAGACCGCTCCTCCATGATCGTGATCAGTATGTGTAAGCTGCCTTGGTGTACCGCCATCGGTTGAAATCAGAAATAACTGGTTGTAGCCAGCTTTATAGTACCCCTGGCCGTCACCCCTGTAATTCATATCGTCTATATAGATCGGGGGTTTATTCCATTTGGCACCTTCCGGTTTTTCAGGCATTTTGATCGGGGAAGCCGATTTTTCAGGTACAAACATCCCGAAGGCAAGGTATTTGTCATCCGGAGACCACTGTGGACTGCCGGGACTTTGGTCTGTATTGGTCAGCGCCATCACTTCACGGGTAGCCACCCACATCATATAGAGTTTGTTTTTTTCGTCTTCCATATTGGAGCGAAACGCGATCCGGGACCCATCGTGTGACCATCTGGGGCTGCTGACGTTATGGTTTCCTGTTGTAAGCGGACGGTGACCACTGCCGTCAAAGTTCGCAATCCAGAGATTGGATAAATTCCGGTCTGTCATAATATCCTTAAAATTCCGGATGTACACTATTTTACTGCCGTCCGGAGAGATCTGCGGATCGGAGACGTACTCCATACTGAAAATGTCGTTGAGTTCCAGGGGGGTCTGCGTCTGGGAACTACTTCTGCAAGGTAGCAGCATTGCAATAAAGAATAGGTAATGCAAAAGGATGACTGGTTTCATAATTTGGGTTTTGAAGAGTTCTAAAGATATAAAATAAGGCTTACTTTTGCAGCCATGGAAGAGTGGTATCACTATGCGCTCCTGATAGGAGTGGGTTTTGTGGTAGGTTTCATAAATACCGTAGCAGGGGGGGCGTCCCTAATCTCGCTTCCGGTGCTGATTTTTTTAGGCTTGCCTCCAGCCGTAGCCAACGGGACCAACCGGGTAGCCATTGTACTGCAAACTGCTATTGCCGTAGCCGGTTTTAAAAGCAAAGGCGTGAGTACTTTCCCGTTCAATGTATACCTGGGAATTTCCGCCCTGCTGGGCTCCGTACTGGGGGCCTATATTGCGGTTGACATCAAAGGGGAAACCTTTAACCGCATCCTGGCCATCATCATGGTAGTGGTGGTGCTGATCATAGTTTTTAAGCCCAAAATGAAAATTGAGGAATTGCAGGAACGCCTGAGCGGGAAGTATTTATGGTTATCTGTTATCGCCTTCTTTTTTATCGGAATTTACGGCGGGTTTATCAATGCCGGGATCGGGTTTGTTATTATCCTCTTCCTGCATTACGTAAACCGATTGAGCCTGGTCAGGGCCAATGCCACCAAAGTGGCCATCGTCTTTATTTACACCCTGGCGGCACTGGCGGTTTTTGTGCTGAACGACAAGGTGATCTGGAAGGTCGGGCTGGTCCTGGCATTAGGCAACGGACTGGGGGCTTGGTTTTCCAGCCGTATCTCAGTGAGTAAGGGGGATGGTTATATTAAAATATTCTTAGTCGGTATGGTGATTGTAATGGCGATAAAACTTTGGTTTTTTAATTGATTTAAAGATGCAGAACACATTGGATTCCCTCTATTGGAGATATGCTGTAAAGAAATTTGACAGCTCTAAAACCCTGGAGGAGGAAAAATTAGAAAAACTTAAAACGGCTTTCAACCTTACGGCCACTTCCTATGGCTTACAGCCCATAAAATTGCTTGTGTTACAGAACAGGGAATTGCAGCAGGAGCTGGTCAGGCATTCATATGGGCAACGGCAGGTAGCCGACGCCTCGCACCTGCTGGTATTGTGCATTGAACAAAACATTGACCAGCAATATATAGAGAGCTACTTCAAAAAGGTACAGGCCGTCCGGGGAACTCCCGGAGAGGTTTTGGACCCTTTTAAAAAGAGCCTTATTGATAGTTTCAGTTCAAAGACAGACAGCGAGATACAAACTTGGGCCACGCATCAGGCGTATCTGGCCATGGGCAACCTCTTAACGGTATGTGCAGTAGAGCAGATTGATTCCTGCCCGATGGAAGGCTTTGATCCGGTTTCGTATAATAAAGTACTGAATCTGGAGCCAAGGGGATTGCATGCCGTGCTGGTATTACCTGTTGGATACCGGGCAGCTGATGATATGTTTGCGAGCTTTAAAAAAGTAAGACGTGACCTGGAGAAATCCGTGCTCACAATCGGTCCTGATACGTTACCTTAATATTTTAGCAAGATGCCAGGTTTTGAACTTTTTGGAGATAAGGAAAGGCAATCGGTACAGGAAGTGCTGGATACCGGAGTGCTCATGCGCTATGGTTTTGATCCCATGCGACAAGGGGTCTGGAAAAGCCGGGAATTGGAAGCTGCCCTGTCACATCGGATGGAAACTCCCCATGTACATCTGGTCAGCAGCGGAACGGCAGCTCTCACAGTGGCCCTGGCCAGCGCCGGGGTAGGGGCAGGAGATGAAGTTATTATGCCAACCTTCACTTTTGTAGCCAGTTTTGAGGCGGTGATCGCCCTTGGTGCCATACCGGTACTCTGCGATATAGACGAGACTCTTACCCTGGATCCGGAGGCTGTGGCATCCCTGATAAATACAAAAACCCGGGCTATCATGGTGGTGCATATGTGCGGTTCCATGGCCAATTTACGAAGCCTGAAAGCCCTTGCAGATCAGCATAACCTGCTCCTCTTGGAGGATGCCTGTCAGGCCATTGGCGGGAGTTATGAGGGGAAGCCACTGGGAAGTTACGGGGATGTGGGCTGCTTCTCTTTTGATTTTGTAAAAACAATAACCTGCGGTGAAGGAGGCGCCCTGATTACCCACTCCCGTGAAATATATCAAAAGGCCCATGCCTACAGCGACCATGGCCACGATCACCTCGGAAACGACCGCGGCGCAGAAGAACATCCCTATCTGGGCTATAATTACCGAATTTCTGAGTTGCACGCAGCAGTAGGGCTGGCCCAATTAGCCAAACTGGATAGGTTTATCAGTATTCAAAAGAAAAACTACTCTCTGATCAGGGAAGCTTTAAAAGAAATCCCCGGGATTGGCTTTCGCAAAGTACCGGAAGGGGGGGAGGAAAACTTCTCCTTTCTCAATATTTTTCTGCCCACTGAAGCCCTGGCCCGTGAAGCTAGAATTGCGATCGCACAAACCGGGGTAGACGGTGTATTTTACTGGTATGACAACAACTGGCACTATCACCGGCGCTGGGACCACCTTAAAAAAGGAATTTCTTCTGCCCCGCTTGCGGCGGAGTTCAAAAATCGGCTTCGGGAGCTCAATGACAGGGATTTCCCGAAATCCGATCACTGGATGGGACGTAACCTTTCCCTGCTGATCAAACTTGGATGGAATGAGCAGGAACTGGAAGACCGTACCTTAAAATTGGTCTATGCTTTGAAAAAAGTGCTTAGCTGATAGAAATCAATATCCAACGTATTCTACTATTTCCAGGCCGTAGCCTACTATCCCGACCCGTTTGGTCTGGGTGCTGTTGGTCATCAGCCGGATTTTTTGAATCCGGAGGTCGTGCAATATCTGAGCCCCGATCCCAAAATCCTTGTTGTCCATTTCTATACCAGGGGCTTTCATGATCCCTTTTTCCTGGTTCTCCTTCAGGCCTTTTATGCGTTTGAGCAGGTTGAATGATTCACTCTGTTGGTTGATAAACACAATAGCCCCAAAAGATTCTTTATTCAGGACCCTGAACATGTCATCCAATTTTTTGTCTGCGTTATTGGTAAGGGTGCCCAGAATATCGTTGTTGACCAGGGTGGAATTGATACGGGTCAGCACCGGATCCCCCATCTTCCAGTTTCCACGGGTAAGGGCCAGGTGTATCTGGTCGTTGGTGGTCTGTTGGTACGCGTGCAGCCGGAATTCCCCGAAACGGGTTTGCAGGTCAAAGCAGTCTTTTTTCTGAATCAGGCTGTCGTGCTGCATCCGGTAGGCCACCAGGTCTTCAATTGATACCAGTTTCAGATCAAATTTTTTGGCCACCTTCATCAATTGGGGCAGGCGGGCCATGGTCCCGTCTTCGTTTAATATTTCAACCAGAATGCCAGCCGGAGCGTATCCGGCCAGGCGGGCGAAGTCAACCGCCGCTTCGGTATGCCCAGTCCTCCTGAGCACCCCCCCATTTTTCGCGCGAAGCGGAAAGATGTGTCCGGGGCGCCCCAGTTCGTGGGGTTTGGTTTCCGGATTTACCAGCGCAGCGATGGTTTTGGAACGGTCCTGCACGGAGATACCCGTGGTGCATCCATGTCCGATCAGGTCTACCGACACTGTAAATTGGGTATGGTGCAAAACGGTATTGTTCTCAACCATCATGGTCAGGTCCAGTTCCGAGCAGCGCTCTTCGGTAAGTGGCGCGCAAATAAGCCCGCGCCCGTGCATTGCCATGAAATTTATCATTTCAGGGCTGACTTTTTCGGCAGCCGCGATAAAATCACCTTCATTTTCACGGTTTTCATCATCCACAACGATAATGACCTTACCCTTACGGATGTCCGCTATAGCCGATTCAATGGAGTCCAGTTGTATTTTATTCATAACATCAGGCTGAGATCGTTTCTTTATTCTTCCGGCCAAACCGCTCTTTTAAAAAATCTATAAAATGACCAAAACTCATCAACCCCCGATCTGCAGTGGCCCTTTGGGTGAGCCAAATACCCAGGGGCAGCATGATCATGGTCGGGAGCCAGGCCCCTAAAATAGGATGAATATTGCCCTCTTTGGCATAATTGGATGAAAAGACCCCGAAAAAATAATACGCCAGAAAGAGGACTATTGCGATAACCATGGGAAGGCCCAGGCCACCTTTTCGGATAATGGCCCCGAGCGGCGCCCCCACGAAAAACAAAATAATACAGGAAAACCCCAGAGCAAATTTCTTGTGGAGGCTCAGGATATGCATAAAATAGCGCTTGTAACTCAGGTCCAGTTCTTCCTTCTTGCCGTTAACCGTGTTAATGATATTCCGAACTGAGTTTTTCGAGGCATCCAGGATCTGCCCCTGTTCCCATGTCTCAAAGGCAGTTAAAGGCTTTAAGTCGGTAATAATCTTTGGCTTTTCGACAATACTACTGGTCTTTTTGAGGATTGAGGAATCCGCATTGGGCAGAAAGTCGGTGATACTGGAATTAAGGCTGTCGGCTACCTTCTGAGTAAAGGCCCCGTTACGCATACTGATCGTTTTTGAAAATGCCCTCACCAATTTATAATTGTGATTTTTTATGGAGTCGATATCCGTTATCAGACGCGAAATGTTTTTCATTTTATCTGTTTCCACATTGCGGTCTGCCTCCAGGTCTTCCAGGTTATCGGGAAGGGCTATGTTCATGACGTAGGTGTCAAAATCGGCTTTTGCAAAGGGATAATTCTTGGTCGGGGTTCCCGAGGCCCCGATAATGTCTTCGTAATAGTGGCCGTCTTTCAGGATCAGTTGTATGATGTCTGAGCCTTTTCCGCTTACCAGTTCCCCTTCAGCAGCTTTAATAACCGTAGTATTTCGCTGCAACCGCGATTTCTGGTGGATCACAACAGATTCCAGATACCGGTCATTTTCGCCGTATTTACGGTCAACTTTTATGTTCCGGCCTTCAAAATCACTGAAAACCCCTTCCTCAATAACGGCTGCGGGCTTAACCGAAGCGATATTACGCCTCAGGTTATAGATTTTCTGCTCAGATATGGGGATTACTGTATTGGCGAAATAAAAGGTGAGTACCCCCATACCGCAAACAAGTACAATAAGGGGTAGCATGGAACGCTGCAGGGAAATGCCGGAGGCCTTCATGGCCGCAAACTCGTAATTTTCCGCCAGAGACCCGAAGGTGAGGATAGAGGAAAGCAAAACGGTCAGGGGCAGTACCTTTTCGGTCAGGTTTGGCATCAGGTAAAACAAAAATTTACCGATAATAACCAAATCCAGACCTTTTCCAGCTAGGTCGTCAATAAACAGCCAGATCGTCTGGAAGATGAAGATAAACATCAGAATGACGAACGAACTGAAAAAATTCAGCAGGAACCGCTTCAGGATATATTGGTCGAGTATGCGCAAGCCACTAATTTCTTATGATGTAGTACCCCTCCTCCTGGTACTTCTTCTCATCAAAGGTAAATAAGGTTTTCGACAGCGGCTGATTTGTTTTAAAAGAATTAACAGTGATGGTGGTTTTGGTTCCGTTTTTCCCGGTTTCTATAAGCTTATAGATGTGTTTGGTTTCCACGTCAATTCCCAATAAAATCGATTTTACTTCCGAATTGGAATCTATAGGGGTCAGTTTTACGTATTGTATTTTTCGTCCCTGAACATTCTGCAGGATATCCCAGGCATAATTATGGCCTTCCCTGTAAAAGGTAAGCATGCGCGACGGACTTACCGTTCCCGAATCCTCGGATTTATCCTCAATGGTTACCTCTTCATTTTCCGGTACCACCGTATAGACCTTCTTCCCGTCAAACATTTGTTTGGCCCCCAGGTAATTCAATACGTAGCGGTCACCATTCAGGGTTACATCCCCCCGTGTTTCCTGACGAACATTGGCTTCGGTGTTGTTGAGTTCAAACTTAAAGTCCACAAAGATATTGTCGTAGCCGTTTACCTTGTTGTAGACTTCATCCAGCAAGGCCTTGGCTTTGGCCGCCTGCTGACTGCTTGCGGGCATGGATGCCAGCAATACAATTCCCATCAATATAATAGATCGCTTCATGATTTAATTGGTTTCATTTCGTAATAGTTCGTCCAGGGCAGCCATATCCGGTATCAATACCTGCCGGGCCTTACTGCCTTCAAAAGGCCCCACGATTCCTGCGGCCTCCAGCTGGTCAATAATCCTTCCCGCCCGGTTATACCCCAGTTTCAATTTTCGTTGAATCAGCGAAGCAGATCCCTGCTGGGCAATCACGATAACCTCTGCGGCTTCCCGGAACATACTGTCCCTGTCTTCAATACTGTAATCAATTGCTGTGCCAGAATCTTCTCCAACGTATTCCGGAAGCAAATGCGCATCCGGATAGGCCCTTTGGGACCCTATGTATTCCGTTATTTTAGCCACTTCGGGAGTATCCACAAAAGCGCATTGCAGGCGGGTAACATCATTACCCTGGGTAAAAAGCATATCCCCGCGACCGATTAGCTGGTCTGCACCCTGCGAATCCAGGATGGTCCGGGAATCGATCTTTGAAGTAACCCTAAAGGCAATACGCGCAGGGAAATTCGCTTTAATAAGCCCGGTAATTACGTTTACGGAGGGCCTTTGCGTGGCGATGATCAGGTGAATCCCAATGGCCCGGGCCAATTGAGCCAGACGGGCAATAGGCGTTTCCACTTCTTTCCCGGCAGACATGATCAGGTCTGCAAACTCATCGATAACCAGCACAATATAGGGGAGAAAGCGGTGCCCCTCGTTGGGGTTTAGTTTTCGCGCCTTGAATTTAACATTGTACTCCTTGATATTACGTACAAGTGCTGCTTTGAGCAATTCATAGCGGTTGTCCATTTCAATGCAAAGGGAGTTCAGGGTATGGATCACCTTTGTATTATCTGTAATAATGGCCTCTTCCGTATCCGGTAATTTGGCCAGGAAATGCCGCTCAATTTTGTTGTAAAGGGTCAGTTCTACTTTTTTGGGGTCGACCAGGATGAATTTTACTTCTGCAGGATGTTTTTTGTATAAGAGAGATGTCAGAATGGCGTTGAGACCAACGGACTTACCCTGTCCGGTAGCTCCGGCCATCAGCAAGTGCGGCATTTTGGCGAGGTCTACCACAAAGGTTTCATTGCTGATGGTTTTTCCAAAAGCAATGGGTAATTGCATTTCTGCATTCTGGAATTTCTTGGAGGCGATTACCGAGCGCATGGAAACCACTGTGGGCTTTTTATTGGGTACTTCAATCCCGATAGTCCCTTTTCCGGGGATAGGTGCGATTATCCTGATACCCAGGGCAGCAAGAGAGAGAGCAATGTCATCCTCAAGGTTCTTGATCTTCGAGATCCGGATCCCTGCTTCGGGTACAATTTCATAAAGGGTCACGGTAGGCCCTATGGTTGCCTTTATCTGGGCTATACCAATTTTATAGTTCTTCAGGGTCTCAACAATCTTGTTCTTGTTTTCCTCCAGCTCTTCCTGATTGATGGTAATTCCACCCGTACCGCCATGAGTATCCAGCAAATCGAGATGCGGGAATTTGTATTTGGCCAATTCCAGGGTGGGGTCAAACTCTCCAAAATCGGACACCAGTTTCTGAGCCTTCAGGTCGGTTTCATCGGTATCATCCACAGCGGCAGCAACTTCAATCTCTAATTCATTTTCCACCTTTTTTTCGACAGTTTCGGGAACCGCATCTTCCTCATCCAGAACCGGGATGTCTTTTTTATGGGTATACAGGTCTATGTCCTGGGGAGATTCTTCCTCCCCGCTGAGGGAATCTTCTGAGAGTGTAGTTGATTTTGCAGCTTTCGTTTTACTCCATCCGGAGGAAACCTGTTCCATACCGGAAGACAGCTTGCGACCAAAGTCCTGAGGATTAAAGTTGAAAAGCCTTACCATTATTACAATCAGTCCGAAAAGAAGTAACAGGAAGATCCCGATATTCCCGATATAATCCCTTAAAAAGTCATTCATTTCATAGCCAACCTGGCCCCCAAGCAAAGGTTGTTGCTGCCCGAAAAATCCCAATCCTATGGAAATCCAGATCAAAAGGGTCAGGCCCCATACCCATTTGCCCGCCAGGCCACGGGCCTTTAACCCTAAAAAGAGATATAAACCGGACAGGCAGAGCAGTATTGGAAAAATAAAAGAGGAAAGCCCGAAGCCTTTATACATAAAAAAATGACTGACACTGGCTCCGAATTTGTTGAGCAGGTTTTTGGCTTCCTTGTTGCGGTTGGCAAATTCGCTGAGCAGGCTCTGGTCATCCTGCCAGTTAAAATAAAAAGAGACAAAGCTGAAAAACAGGGCCAGGCTCAGGAGGATTAATAAACTTCCCAGGATGACGCTGTTTTTTTTGGAGGGCTTCAGGGAAAATTTTTTCTTTCCGGAAGTGCTTTTTCGTTTTTTTCTGGCCATTTATAAGCTTGGACTATGCGGGGCTAAATTACAAATTTAGAAGCGAAGGACTGCAGGGACGGACACCTAAAATATTTTCGGCAAATAGATTATCAACCCGACAATACTGGCCGCTATAGAAGTCATCAGTACGGCTCCGGCAGAAATATCCTTTACCATACCGATAAATGGATCCTGTTCGGGTTGAATGTAATCCGATAATTTTTCAACTGCCGTATTGACCCCTTCAACCCCCATGACAACCCCAATGGCCAGAAATTGAAAAATCCATTCCGCAGTTGAGATATTGAAATAGAACCCGGCTGCAGTTACCAGGATACTGATTCCAACCTGAACCTGTATACTGCTCTCGGTTCGGATCAGATACCAGGCTCCCCGAGCGGCGTACAGGACGCTTTTCATCCTGTTACGGATAAAGGATTCTTTAGCCATTAGTCAAGGCCTCAAGGGCTGCTTTATAATTAGGTTCTTCCCCAATATTCACAACCTGTTCGTTGTGTATAACCTTTCCATCCTTATCCAGGACTAATACTGCCCGCGAATGAAGGCCTTCGAAGGGGCCGTCCGTGAATATCAGTTCGTAATCTTTTCCGAATGCCCCGGTTTTGTAGTCCGAAAGCATCAGAACCTTGTCAATTCCCTCGGCCCCGCAAAACCTGGATTGCGCGAAGGGAAGATCCCTTGAAATACATAATACCTGCGTGTCTTTCAGTTCTGCTGCTTCAATATTGAATTGCCTTACAGATTGTGCACAGGTGCCGGTGTCTACTGAAGGGAATATATTCAGGATCACTTTTTTCCCTTTGAAATCACTTAGCCTTACAGTACTGAGATCGCGTCCGGTCAGTTCAAAATCCGGAGCTTTTTGCCCCAACTCCGGTAAAGAGCCGAGGGTATTTGCGTGCAGTCCTTTAAATGCGATACTCGCCATAACCTTAATTTTGGGTGAAATTAAAAAAATATTCGGCAATTCAATTTTCAGGTAGTGCCTAATATCCGGTGAAGGGATATCTCTGGGTATTCAGTTTATTCTGCAACGGCCTTCTTTTTAGAGAGTTGACGTATTTTAATGCCAAAAGCCGCAAAAACCAGGGTTGTAATTGGGCTGAGCCAGTTAAAAATAGCAAAGAAGAAATACTCTGCCACCGGAACCCCTAAAACCCCACTGTGGTAGGCACCACAGGTATTCCAGGGAATAAGAACAGAAGTAACTGTCCCCGAATCTTCCAGGGTACGGCTCAGGTTTTCCGGAGCCAGCCCCCGGTCTTCGTAAGCTTTCGCGAACATTTTTCCGGGCACCACAATGGCTAGGTACTGGTCTGAAGCGGTAATATTCAGCGCCAGGCAGCTTCCCACCGTTGAGGCAAAGAGGCTGAAGGTAGATTTAGCCAGGCTAAGCAGGCCTGAGGTTATTCGGGATAGGGCTCCAATACCATCCATAACACCTCCAAAGACCATCGCACAAACAATCAGCCAGATTGTTCCCAGCATTCCTTTCATCCCTTTTGCAGAAAAGAGTTCATTCAGGGCGGCATTGTCGGTCTCAATAGTCGTATTTATGGTGATGGCGTTGAGGATTCCCCTGTAAGCCGATTCAAAGTCGAGTTTGGTTGCTCCGGTGATTCCTGCCACCACGGCTGGCTGGAATATCAGGGCAAAAACGGCCCCTAAAAGTGTACCAACCAATAAAGCCACCAGGGGAGGGGTTTTTTTAACAATCATCAGGATTACGGCCAGGGGCACCAAAAATAACCAGCCATTGATGGCAAAAGTAGCTTCTATGGAATCCATAATACCCTGGGTGTCTGCCTGCCCGGTGGTGTCTATAGTAAAGCCCAGGATAATAAAAACGAGCAGTGTAATCGAAATAGTCGGAATGGTGGTGTAGGTCATATAGCGGATATGACTAAAGAGTTCCCCGCCTGCCATGGCAGGTGCAAGGTTGGTGGTATCGCTGAGCGGGGACATCTTATCCCCGAAATAAGCGCCGGATAAGACTGCGCCAGCGGTCATTCCCAGGGAGATATCCAGGGCGTCCCCGATTCCGATCAGGGCAATCCCCACGGTAGCCGCGGTTGTCCAGCTACTTCCGGTAGCCACGGAGATGATGGCGCTGATGATAACACAGGCCGCAAGGAAAATTGTTGGGTTCAGAATTTGTAAGCCGTAATAGATCATGGCGGGGATAATGCCGCTAATCAGCCAGGTACCCGCCAGGGCCCCTACCATCAATAAAATCAGCAAGGCACCAGTGGTAGACTTGACATTTTCGGCAACCTCGGCCAGCATAGTCTTAAAGGGAACCTTTTTGTAAAAGCCCACTACGGCAGCTACCGCACCGCCCATGAGTAAAATAAACTGGTTAGAACCGCTTATAGCGTCATCTCCGAAAACGTAAACATTGTAAGCGAGCATCCCAATGAGGGCAACCACAGGGATCAGGGCTTCCCAAATAGATAAGGTCGGATTGACTTCAATGTGTTCGTCTTGCCGGTAATTCGGTTTTTTGGAAGTGGCCATTTAGTTGGTTTAGTGAGGGGGTAATATTACAACATTGATCCCTCTTCTGCAACTGGCCAACTGTGGGTCAGTCCTGGACCAGTTCCTTTTTCGCAGGTAGTAATTGGAGCTCTTCCATACAAACTTTCATTTCGCGGTAAGTGCGTTCTATGTCGCTGTCGAGCCCTATGGAAAAACGGATCAGCCCGCTGCTCAATCCCATGGTCTCTTGTTCGTCTTCCGGTATTTCGGAAGAAGTTGATGAGCCTGGGGCACTGAAAAGGGTCTTGTAAAAACCAAGGCTCACGGCAAGGTAGCCAAGGTCTCGGGCTTGCATCATTTCCATAAGAGCGTTCGCTTTTTCGGGGGTTTGCACATCCAGGGTAAGGATCCCCCCAAAGCCGAATTCGGGTACTCCCTGATCTTTCATCAATTTATGGCCCGGGTGGGAGGGAAGCCCCGGATACACTACCCGCAGACCGTCTGCTTCAAATTTTTGCGCCAGGAAAAGGGCATTTTCACTGTGCTTTTGCATTCGAAGGTGTAAGGTGCGCATATTTTTAAGAATAGAGGCGGCCCTCAGGCTGTCTAGTGTGCTGCCCAGCAGCATGCCCGCTCCATTGTTTACATCTTTCAGAGAGAGACAAAACTCCTTGGTTCCGCATACCGCTCCTGCCACAGCATCACTGGTACCATTAATAAATTTTGTAAGGCTATGCACCACAATATCCGCACCTAAGCTGACTGGGGCAATTGACAAGGGCGAAAAAGTATTGTCTACCACCAGTGGAAGATCTGCAGCCCTGCAAATTTTCGATAAAGCAGCTATATCCGCAACTTCCAGTAAGGGGTTGCTTACCGCCTCGCAATACACCATTCTGGTATTTTTGGTAATGGCATCTGCTACTGCCTGCTCATTGGTAATATCCACAAAACTTACTGCTATGTTAAAGCGCTTCAGGAAATTCTTAAAAAAGGCGTACGTGCCCCCGTAAATGGTCCGGCTGCTCACAATATGATCCCCGCTGCTGCATAATTGCAGAATGACAGCGGTTATCGCTCCCATCCCACTGGCCGTAACGTTGGCTGTTTCAGTCCCTTCCAGTGCTGCCAGGGCTTCCCCCAGATACAGATTGGAGGGCGAAGAATGCCTGCTGTACAAATAACAGCCTTCTGTATTTCCCTCGAAAGTATCAAACATGGTTTTTGCAGAAAGGAAGGTATAGGTAGACGAATCGGAAATAGAAGGGTTTACTCCTCCGAATTCCCCGAAATTATGAAGGTCCTGAATGGCATTTGAAGCATTGTAGTCCATTATTGTATAATTTATCTACTAAATTAGGATAAAATGATATGAATATCAATGTATTGCCTTATATTGTGGAATATATTCTATTAAAACCTTTAATTACAGTAAATAATTCTTTTTTGATACCTTTCCTTTTGGATATGCTAAAAAAAATTCAGTTGTGAAATTAGATGCCACAGATCAAAAGTTACTCCGGAGCCTGCAACAGAACAGCAAGCAGACAACCAAGGCCCTAGCCCTGGACCTAAACCTGTCCAATACTGCCGTATACGAGCGTATTAGAAGACTTGAAAAACAAGGCTTTATCAGGAAATATGTGGCACTTTTAGATCCTGCCAAGGTCTCCAGGGATTTTAAGGTATTCTGCCATGTGAAGTTAAACCAGCACATCAAACCCCGCTTGCTGCAATTTGAAAAGGAAATCCTGGACCTGAAGGAAGTGATCAGTTGCTATCACATTGGGGGAGAATATGATTACATTCTCGAAATACACGTGGAAAATATGCAGCAATACCGTGAGTTTATGGTTACAAAACTTACCGCAATCAACCATATTGGCAGTACTCAGAGTTCCTTTGTAATCAATGAGGTAAAACACACTACCGAAATTCCCTTGTAGTTTTATAAACCAACCTCAATCAATTCGGTGCACGGCTGTGGGGAACTAAAAACATTTGTATTTTTGTTAGCCGTAACTGGTACGATATTAATCAACGGAAAATCCAATTAGATGAAATCATATGATGTGGCCGTTATCGGCTCTGGCCCCGGAGGCTATGTAGCAGCTATCCGCTGTGCACAATTAGGAATGAAAACTGCCATAATTGAAAAATACAATACCCTGGGGGGTACCTGCCTGAATGTTGGTTGCATCCCCTCCAAAGCCCTTCTGGATTCCAGCCATCATTACCATGACGCCATCACCCATTTTGAGGAGCACGGAATCGATATCCCCGGAGATGTCAAAGTTAACCTGAAGCAAATGATAGCCAGGAAACAATCTGTGGTAGACCAGACAACCAAGGGAATCGACTTTTTGATGGATAAAAACAAAATAGAGGTTTACCATGGCATGGGCAGTTTTAAGGATGCCACACACATTGAGATAAAAGGGGATTCCGATACGACCATCGAAGCCAAAAACACCATTATCGCCACCGGTTCAAAACCCGCCTCCCTTCCCTTTATTGAGTTGGACAAGGAACGCATTATCACCTCCACTGAGGCGCTCAGCCTTAAAGAAATCCCTAAACACCTGATCATTATCGGGGGAGGGGTCATTGGCCTGGAGCTTGGGCAGGTATACCGCCGGCTTGGAGCAGAAGTGAGCGTGGTTGAATTTATGGACCGCATCATCCCTGGTATGGATGCTTCGCTTTCCAAGGAGCTTACCAAGGTGTTTAAAAAGCAAAAAATGAAGTTTTACCTCTCCCATAAGGTTACGGAAGTAAGCCGTAAATCCAAGGAGGTCGTTATTAAGGCAACCGATAAGAAGGGCGAGGAGATTAGCCTGAAAGGAGACTATTGCCTGGTTTCTGTTGGCAGACGTCCCTACACCGATGGGCTGAACGCAGAAGCAGCCGGAGTTAAATTAAATGACAAAGGGCAGGTGGAAGTGGATGAACACCTGAGGACTGCTGCATCTAATATTTATGCCATAGGAGATGTGATCCGCGGGGCCATGCTGGCCCACAAGGCGGAAGAGGAAGGAGTTATGGTAGCCGAGATCATCGCGGGGCAGAAGCCGCATATCGATTATAACCTGATTCCCGGGGTAGTCTACACCTGGCCGGAGGTGGCTGCCGTCGGAAAAACCGAAGAAGAACTAAAGGAAGCCGGTATTGAATATAAAAGCGGACAGTTCCCAATGCGTGCCCTTGGGCGGTCCCGGGCCAGTATGGACACGGATGGTTTTGTCAAAATCCTGGCAGATAAGCAAACCGATGAGGTATTAGGCGTTCACATGATAGGTGCCCGTGTGGCAGACCTGATCGCTGAAGCCGTTACCGCAATGGAATACAGGGCTTCTGCTGAAGATATTGCGCGGATGAGCCATGCTCACCCCACCTATGCCGAAGCAGTTAAGGAAGCGGCATTGGCGGCAACGGAAAACCGCGCTCTGCATAGTTAAGAAAAAGGTAATGTATCAGGCCCTGCTGAACAGCCGGCTAATCTGTATTAACACCCCTTTTACAATACGGTAAAGTAATACAAGCGACTTTTCCAGGATGGTCCGTGCGCCCTGTATACCAAGTTGTAATTTTTCCCGAATAAACGCTTCGTGCCTGTCGTAAAGCAGTGCGAGATAAGAAGAGCTGATCATAAATGCCAGAGCCCCGATTATAACTACCTGTGGGCTTAATTGGTGATGCCAGAACTGGTAGAGCCCAACACCCGCCAAACTCCCATACAGGATAATGAAGTGAATAACGTAAATACTCAGCGTATTCTGCCCAATCTGTAAAAAAAGCCTTTGCTTCACCAGGGATCTCAGGATCATAAAGACAGCAAAAACCAGCATTACGTCTCCCAGCCGTATAAAGAGGTAGTTATTGGATACTATCATACCGAATAGATCTATACCGCTGCTTTCATACATCCATTCAAAGAAAGGGGAGGAGAGCCAGATCAGACTGCAACCCGAAAGTATACTGATGGCAATACTCCACAGATACAGGCCTTTCATATAGGCAAACTTGCGAAACCAGAGGGAAAGGAATCCTCCGAAAGTAGTATATCCCACCCAGGGGATAATAGTGAAAACAGAGCCGTTGGCCTTGGTAAAGTAATTGGCAAAGGCATCTGGCAGCCAGCTGTAATCCGCTGTTTTATACATGGGTTCAAACAGGAATAAGCCGATGCTGATACCTAATAATAAAAGGGGCAGGAGCTTTTGGTGCACCCGAACGGATATCAGGTACAAGCCAATGATAACCAGCAAAGCCATCCCGATACAGTGCAATACATCCACCATGAAAAAAGAAGGATATAATTCCCCTTTGAGCAGGCCAAAGAGGTTAGTACGGAGCAGATACCCAATAAAAATAAGCTGCAATCCTCTTTTAAGGCCCTTTCGGATACGCGGGTTATCCACACCCTGACGAGGCACACGCATCAACAAGTAGGTAAAGATAAAACCCGAAACGGTAAAGAATACCGGGGCCGTGATGCCTCTGAAATACTTCCAGGTGGCAAATACAGGGTTTTCAGGATCGCGAAAAACAGGGTCCAGCAAACTATCGATAAAATGACCCTGCAACATCATCAGGATGGCCCAGGCCCGCATAGCATCGATAAAATAAAGTCTTTTTACTTGTTCCATACCATTGGTTCACTCCTATATACTTGTAAAAGAGTGGTTTTGGATGTTTCAGGGGTCAAAATTATATAATTTACATTCAATTATATCCTAATTAGGGTATTTTCGTAAGACAAAAAGTGGTGAATATGGGAAAGATTCTGGCCTTTGCAGGAAGTAATTCATCAACTTCCATCAACTTCCAACTGGTTAAGAAAACTGTTGAAGGGATTTCGGGCCATTCGGCAAGCTTGGTCGAAATGCAGGATTTTGATATCCCCATTTATAGCGAAGACCTTGAAAAACAAGCGGGTTTTCCGGAAAAGCTCCTTGAACTTAGGGATAAGATTCGCGCAGCAGATGGCCTGATAATTTCGGTTAACGAACACAACAGCAACCCCTCTGCTTTTTTTAAAAATATCCTTGACTGGCTGTCCAGAGCGGAACGGAAATTTCTGGAAGACCGAAGAGTCTTTTTAATGTCCACTTCCGGTGGCAAACGCGGGGCACAGTCTTCCTGTGAACGGGTTGATGAAATGCTGCAGCGCTTTGGGGCTGCTGTTACCGGACCTTTCTCCCTTCCTTCCTATTATGAGAATTTTGATCCGCAAAAGGGCATAACTGATGCAACTTTGAACCAAAGACACAAAGAATACCTGCAATCCTTTTTAGACGGCTTATAAATGGATCGCATAACCCATGCCTATTTGGTAGAGGACCTTTCAGAATTTAAGCAAAAGCTGCTTTTCTGGTCTTCTGGCTTCAGTGTAGCCCTATGGCTGGATAGCAATGAACACCCGGACCCGCTGGGTCGCTTTGAAGGCATGCTCGCTGCCGGACTAAAAAGCGAGATAAAATCTTCGGCTGAAGGGGGTTTTGAAAAATTATATACCTACAGGCAGTCTTGTAAGGACTGGATCTTTGGGTTTCTGGGATATGATCTTAAAAACGATCTGGAAAACCTGTATTCCGCTCGCCCGGACCGCCTTGAATTTCCGGACTTATATTTTTTTCAGCCCCTGAAGATGATTGAGTTAAACCATGGCAAGGCCATTTTTCACTACTGCCCCGAGGTAGCAGGGGAAATAGAGGCTGATTTCAAGGCCATTTTGGAGCATAATTCGGAATCAACGGAATCTGACGGGCATCCCCCGCGAATACAGATGGGGATTTACAAGGACGAGTACTTGCAAAAAGTTAATCGCTTATTAAGTCATATTCACAGGGGCGATATCTATGAGATAAATTTTTGTCAGGAATTTTACGCCCACAACGCCCGGCTAAATCCATATCTGCTGTTTTCTTCGCTAAATGAGAAAAGCCGTGCTCCGTTTTCGGCCATGTTTCGCATAGAGGATAAATATGTTATAAGTGCTTCCCCGGAACGCTATTTATGCCGTCGGGCAGAGGAACTCTTTTCCCAGCCCATGAAAGGGACTGCCCCGAGGGACCCCAATCCTGAAAGGGACCGCATCCTGGCCGCCCGGCTTGCCGAGGATGCGAAAGAACGGGCAGAAAACATCATGATAGCAGACCTGGTTCGCAATGATCTTTCCAAAAATGCGCTCAGGGGAAGCGTTAAAGTACAGGGCTTATGTGAGGTAAAAACCTATGCCCAGGTACACCAGATGATCACTACAATAACGGCAAGGACCACGGCACAGCAGGATTCCGTAGAATTGCTGCGAAATAGTTTTCCTATGGGCAGCATGACCGGGGCTCCAAAAATATCCGCCATGCAACTTACAGAGTATAATGAAGCATTTAAAAGGGGCGTTTATAGTGGAAGTATAGGATATTTCAGTCCGCAGGGGGATTTTGACTTTAATGTGGTTATCCGGACGATACTGTACGACAGGGCGCGTCAGGTTTTGAGTTTTGCAGTGGGCAGCGCCATAACCGCAGGTTCCATTCCGATACAGGAATATCAGGAGTGCCTGTTAAAGGCAAAAGCGATGCGGGAAGTGCTGGAAGAAGCCTGAGCAGAAGAATTTCATATGGAAGAACAATTTTTTAGTTGGGCCGGTACGCAGATTTATGGCTATTGGGCCATTCCGGGGAAGCCCAGGGGCACCGTGCTATTGGTTCATGGTTTTGGGGAACACAGCGGGCGTTACCGGGAAGCGGTTGTTCCATTCCTGTGTAAGCAGGGGTTGGCAGTATTTGCGTTTGATCTGGTGGGTCATGGAAAGTCAGCCGGGAAAAGAGGACATTGCCAGGGGTACGGGCAATTGATGGGCCTGCTGTCTGAGGCATTTGCAGAGACGCAAAACCGCTTTCCAGCATTGCCCTTATTCTTGTATGGGCATAGTATGGGTGGAAATCTGGTTTTAAATTTCACATTGCGTCATGGCGGGCCCCAAAAAGGTATTATTGCCAGCAGCCCCTACCTGAAACTGGCCTTTGAGCCACCTGCCTGGAAAATGTATTTAGGCAGGATGCTGCAAAAAATAGCCCCTGCCGTGACCATACCGTCGGGCCTGGATCCTGCAGGTATTTCGAGGGATGCGGAGGAAGTACGCCTTTACCAATCAGACCCGCTGGTACACGGCCGGGTAAGCCCGGCCTATTCCTTTCCGGTAATTGAGGCCGGAAAAGCTATACTTGAAAAAGCCGGGGAAATAAGCATCCCTGTTTTGGTGCTGCATGGGGAGGCGGACCCTATAATTGATGTTGAGGGTAGCGTAACTTTTTCCGAAAAGGCTCCCAATAGTCAATTGGTGCTTTTCCCGGGAGCCTATCATGAGTTGCACCACGAAAGCGAGCGGGAAGCTTTTTTCAGTGAAATAGGGAAATGGCTGCAATCTTTTATTGAATAAACGGGCTAATCACTGTTTTTGCCTGACACTTTCGGTTACTAATTTGTAGCTACCTTTGCTATATGTGGGAAGCCTTTGACCATCACATCCGGACGGAGTTCCCGGAACTTCTTGAAAAGCGATTCCTGATTGCCTGCAGTGGCGGGAAGGACAGTGTGGCGCTCACATATCTGTGCCACAGGTCCAAGCTTGACTTTGCCCTGGCGCATTGCAATTTTCAACTCAGGGGAAAGGAGAGTGACCTCGATGAGGCGCTGGTGAAGGAACTGGGAATGTCATTAAAGAAAGAGGTATATGTAAAACGCTTTGATACAGTTGGTTATATCAATAAAAATAAACTAAATATTCAACTTGCAGCACGTGAATTAAGATATAACTGGTTCGAAAAACTGCAGCGTGAAAAAGACTATTCATATGTGCTCACAGCCCACCATGCCCTGGATGTATTGGAAACGTTTATAATCAATCTGAGCCGGGGCAGTGGCCTGGAAGGCCTTACCGGTATTCCCGACCGAAACCAAAGCCTGCGCCGGCCATTGCTCATTTTTGACCAGGAGCAGATTGATGCCTTTGCAAAGAGCAAAAAACTGCGGTGGCGGGAAGATCAGTCCAATGCAGAGGACAGCTACCTCAGAAACCGCATACGGCATCATATCGTTCCGGAATTGCTGAAGCTGGAAGGGAATTTTATGTTGGGCTTTAAGAAAACACTGCACCATCTTAAGGGTAGTCAGGCCCTTGTAAAAGAGCATATAGAAACACTGCGATCAGAAATACTCCGGGAAGAAAACGGCCTTTATCGCCTTTCTGTAGAGCGCTTAATGGCACTACGCCCATTGGAACCGTATCTTTTTGAACTGCTGAAGGAATTCGATTTTACGGATTGGAAAGCTATATCTCAGTTGCTGAATGCCCAGAGTGGAAAAATGCTGCATTCATCCACACATACGCTGCTAAAGGGCAAAGGGGAGCTGATAGTCCGGGCAAAGGGCCAAGTCAAAAAAGCAAAAGAGTACTCCCTCGATACAGAGAAGGCGTCGTTTGAAGGCCCACTCCGTTTAGAAATCAGTACTCAGCTGAGCATGGGGGAAACGGCTCCGGAAATACTATATGCTGATAAAGAAACGTTAAAGCAGGTACTGACCCTGAGAAAATGGCAGAAAGGGGATTATTTTTATCCCCTGGGGATGAAGGGTAAAAAGAGCATTTCCAAGTATTTCAGGGATAACGGCTTAAGTCTTTTTGAAAAGGAAGACCAATGGCTCTTATGTAATGGAGAAGAAGTGGTCTGGATCGTAGGGCGAAGGGCCGACGAACGATTTAAAGTGACCGAAAAAACGAAGGAAATTCTAAGAATTCAATGGACGAACTAAGGCTAAAAAATTTTCTGATCTGCGTTTTGATTCTGTTGGGTCTTCCTATACGGCTTGCGGCCCAGTTTGATGTGGATCCGGTTAACTGGAGTCAGCAGTTTGAGCAATCCAATGACAGCACTTATACCCTGATACTGCAAGCAGAAATTGAACTTGAATGGCATTTGTATTCGCAGTATACCGCGGAAGGAGGGGCCCTGCCAACAGAGTTTACCTTTATAAACGATGGTTCGGATTATAAAAGAATCGGACCGGTTAAGGAGAGTGAAACCCACACAGAGTACAGCGACATTTTTGAGGTAGATGAAACTTTTTTTAAGGGAAAAGCAATCTTTTCTCAGGAGATCCGCCTCCTGAACCCTTCAGTAAATCAGGTACGTGTAGAGGTGTTCTATCAGGTTTGCAAAGAGGTTTGCATCAGTGCGGAGCGTTCCTTTACTTTTATGCTCGATGGTTCTGAGGCCCCGGAAATGCTGGTTGAAATCGACGCTGCTTCCAGAGCAAAAGGGGAAGCTTTAAGCATATCCCTGGCAAAACCCGAAAGGCTTTATTCCGGAGTGGCCGGAGAGGAACCGGAAAAACAAAGTTTATGGCTGATTTTTGGCCTGGGGTTTATAGGCGGGTTCATCGCTTTGCTTACCCCTTGTGTCTTTCCCATGATCCCTCTAACGGTATCTTTTTTCACCAAAAGGAGCGACAACAAATCAGGAGGGGTGGCCGCAGCCCTCTTTTACGGATTTTGTATTGTTTTGATCTATGTGCTCTTAAGCCTGCCTTTCCATCTGTTTGATACGGTGGATTCGCAGATACTGAATACCATAGCCACCAATATCTGGCTGAATCTTTTTTTCTTTCTGGTCTTTGTATTTTTTGCCTTTTCCTTTTTCGGTTATTATGACATTACCCTTCCGGCCTCCTGGGCAAACAAGGTGGATGCGGCCTCAGGTAAAATTGGCGGGGGTATCGGGATATTCTTTATGGCCCTGACCCTTGCCATTGTGTCCTTCTCCTGTACCGGGCCTATCCTGGGAGGTTTATTGGGTAGTACGGCACTGGCCGAGGGAGAGGTAGCAACCAATCTGAGTGTGGGGATGACCGGTTTTGGCCTGGCCCTTGCACTGCCCTTTGCCCTTTTTGCACTCTTTCCATCCTGGTTAAACAAACTGCCGAGTTCCGGGCAGTGGATGGAAACTGTAAAAGTGGTTCTGGGATTCCTCGAACTGGGCCTGGCCTTTAAATTCTTATCCAATGCAGATTTGGTCGGGAACTGGGGCATATTGAAAAGGGAAGTGTTTTTGGGGATCTGGATCTTACTGGCCCTGGGGCTTGCTGCCTACCTGCTGGGCTTCTTTGGAAAAAAAGGGGGGATAAAACCGCGCCTTACTTTCTGGAGGCTGGGCGGGGTTATACTCAGCCTCATATTTGCCGGTTACTTGTCCTATGGGTTGTTTTACAAGGCTCCCTTAAAGTGGGTTAGTGGTTTTCCACCACCAGACTTCTACAGCCTTGCTGAAAGTAATTCCGATTGCCCGCTCGGGCTGGACTGCTTTAAGGATTTTGAAAAGGGCCTGCAGCACGCACAGCAGGTACAAAAGCCAATCCTCCTTGATTTTACGGGATGGGCCTGTGTTAATTGCCGCAGGATGGAGGAAACGGTATGGAGCGACCCCGATGTTTTCAGCCTGCTGAATGAAGACTTTGTTTTGATTTCCCTATATGTGGATGATCGTACCAGCCTACCGGAAGCAGAACAATTTCAGTTTCAGTACGAGAGCGGGCAAACCAAACAAATTGAAACGGTAGGGGATAAGTGGGCGACTTTTCAGAATATAAATTTCAAAGCGGTTTCCCAGCCCTTCTATGTGCAATTATCCCCGGACCTGGAAGTACTGAGCCCGGCCATACAGAACTCGGATGTGGCCACTTACCGGAATTGGCTCGCCTCAGGTCTGCAAACCTACGAAGCCGGGAAGAGTAATACGGTCTTTTCTCCCGGAATAAAGCTGGAGCCCTGATTTCTTATTAATTTGAGAGACGGCCCGGGGAACTTTTGCCGGATCTCAGCCCTCTTTTTACATTTAAACGATTAACAAAGCGGAATGTTTTTAATTCTGAACAAAGCCTTTATCTTTAGTATACTTTAAATATGGGCTTTTGGGAAGTTTAAAAAAGATTTTACGAATAGTATTTGTCCTCTTGTTGTTATTGGTGGCAGGGGGCTTCCTGGCTATGCAGCACCTCAAACCGGAGTATGAGGGAGAGGTAAGTATGCCGGGGCTGGGAAATGAGGTTTCCGTTTATTTTGATTCTTTCGGAATCCCCCACATTTACGGTCAGAATGAGACTGATGCCTTCAGGGCTTTAGGATACGTGCACGCCCAGGATCGGCTCTGGCAAATGGAGTTGCTCAGAAGGGTTGCCAAAGGCCGTCTCTCCGAAGTTTTTGGCCAGCAGACCCTTGAGGCAGACCGATTTTTTCTTAATCTGGGAATCGATGAGGCCACTAATAGTACCCTTGAGAATATAGATAGATCTGCCCCTGCTTTTGAGCTGATACAGGCCTATCTGGATGGGATTAACCATTTTATCAAAGAAGGCCCCACCCCGATAGAATTCTACCTGACCGGGCTTGACAAAAGACCTTTTGAACTGGAGGACGTATTCAATTCAGTCGGATATATGGCTTTCAGTTTTGCTATGGCACATAAAACAGATCCGTTACTGACACATTTAAAGGGAATTCTGGGAGAGGAATACCTTCAGGAATTATTGGGCGACGAGCCTGCAGGAACCACTCTTATCCGGAATTTCGACGAAAGGGGACAGCCAGCTATGGCCTTTTCTTTGTCATCCGAAACCCAGCGGATTTTATCAGGACTACCCCTTCCTGCCTTTGAGGGTAGTAATTCATGGGTGATTGCTCCGCAAAAAACAAAAAATAATTCTGTAATCCTGGCAAATGATCCCCATATTGGCTTTGCCCAACCCTCTGTCTGGTATGAAGCCCATCTGGTGGCCCCGGGTTATGAGAAATACGGATATCATCTGGCAGGTATTCCCTTTCCGATGCTGGGGCACGACCGGAATATGGCTTATGGTCTTACCATGTTTGAAAACGACGACTTAGATTTCTTTACGGAAACACGCCACCCGCAGGATAGCAACCGCTATCGCTCAGGGGAGCAGTGGATTCCTTTTGAAGAAGTACATAAAAAAATAGCGGTTAAGGATGCCGATACGGTTTCCTTTACTTACAAAAGGACAAGTCGGGGTCCGGTAGTGAATTCGATATCCGATCAAATGAAAGATATGCCACCGGTTAGCATGGCCTGGGTGTATACGCAAGGGGAGAACCGGGTCATGGATGCGCTGTATGGAATCAGCCATTCCAAAGGGATGTCAGATTTTGAATCTGCGGTAGAGGATATTCATGCTCCTGGCCTAAATGTAATGTACGGAGACAGGAATGGAAATGTAGCCTGGTGGGCAGCAGCCAGGCTTTACCGGTTTCCGGATAGTATTTCCACAAAAATGCTGATCCCTTCGGATGTATCTTCAGCCAAACGGGCTGTGCCTTTTGAAGAAAACCCCAGGGCTGTCAACCCGCCATGGGGATATGTCTATTCTGCCAATAATCAGCCAGACAGCACTGCTGCGGGCTTTATGCCGGGCTACTATCTTCCCGAAAACCGGGCCAAAAGAATAGTTCAGCTCCTGGAAGCGCGAGATGACTGGGACCGGGAAGGGGTAAAGCAGATGATAACTGATAATACCTCCAGTGTTAATCCGCAGCTTGTGGCAGACCTGGCCAGGGAAATAAAAGTGGCGGAGCTATCCGATGCGGAGATTGAATGTTTGGATATTTTAAACTCCTGGAAGGGAGATTATCCCCTGAACAGCAAGGAAGCAGTGGTTTTTCACCGCTGGGTCTATTTTTTTGCGGAGGCAAGCCTTTCTGACGAGATGGGGCCTGAGGTTTTTCAGGCATTCTTAGGAACGCATTTGTTTAAAAGGATGCTTGCCCGGCTGGCGGCCATGGGGCCTTCCTTGTGGTGGGATGATATTCGCACACCAGAGCGCATTGAGACGAAATCCGAACTGGTCATCAGCTCCTTTAAAAAAGCGAGGAATTCGGTTGATAGGGATTTTGGGCCGGATACATCCAAATGGAACTGGGGTAGGGTACATACACTCGAACACCAGCATCCTATTGGACAAATAGCCGCATTGCGCTCCTTTTTCAATGTGGGTCCTTTCCCTGTTGAAGGCTCCAGGGAGGTAATCAATAATATGGCATTTCCATACGATTCAACCGGTTTTTATAAAGTAAATTCGGGCCCTTCCACCCGCAGAGTCATCGATTTCTCGGACATTGAACAAAGCGTCAGTATCCTCCCAACAGGGCAGTCTGGCAATCCTTTCAGCCCGCACTACAGCGATCAGGCTGAACGCTATAACCGCGGGGAATTCCGAAAAATGTTGATGAACGGGGAGGAAATAAGGACCAATTCCAAATCATTACTTATATTTAAATCAGCAACTGATTAAACAAACTACTTTCAATTTCCGGGAGCCCCCGTTTCGCGACATTGAATCATAGCCTGCTGATGAAGCGTACCATAATTATTCTCTTTTTATTATTAGGCATATTCAGGCTCCACTCCCAGCAGGATACTCTAAAAATTTCACTTGTAATTGAGGACGAACAGTTTGGCCAAATTGTTGAACGCATACGGGAGTTAAGTGGGGCAGAGGTCTATTTCGCCACTGCCTGGTTTGAGAACCGGAGGTTTAACGGGGTTTTTCAGGATCGTCCTGTAGCGGAAATCCTGGAGGAGCTCCTAAAAGACCTACCTATTAATTATTTTCAATACGATGCTAAGACCATTGTCCTGACGCGAAATAATCGAATTTATCAGGACCTGCCGGACGGGTTTTTTGGCGACCAACCCACGGTATCCGAAGAGGACTCTTTGGCATACGGGCGTGAGAAGGTTAACCCAATGCCCGTTTTTATAAATCAGGAAATGCTGCCCGATACGGCCGAAGTGCAAACCCTGCGTATTGGCAGGCAGGTTTCAGGGGATACGCGCACCCGTTATCGTATTTCTGGTTATGTGAGGGACCAAACCTCGGGGGATCCCGTTTCCGATGTTTCCATTCTGATCACCAACCGCGGGCTGGGAACCGTCTCAGACGAAAATGGGTATTTCGAAATGATGCTTCCCCCAGGGATCAATGAACTGGAAACCCGCTTTATCGGGATGAAACCAATCCGTAAACGCCTTTTGGTTTTTAATGACGGTAAGTTGGACCTTACCGTAGAAGAAGGCGTTCAGCAATTGGAGGAAGTTGTTGTTGAAGCAGACCGAAAGCGCAATGTGGAAGCGGTGACAGCCGGGACAGATATTATCGATTCCGAAGAAAGCAAGAACATTCCTTTGGTACTCGGGGAACGTAACCTTCTGGAAATAGCCACGGCCCTGCCAGGCATTTCTAGGGCAGGGGAAGGTGCCACAGGCATTAATGTGCGAGGCGGAAGAACGGATCAGAACATGTTCCTGCTAAATGACGCCCTGGTATACAATCCAACCCATTTTTTTGGCATCTTCCAGGCACTGAACCCCTTTGTGACCGAAAGCGTGGAAATCTACAAAGGGGCCATCCCGGTAACCTTCGGGGGGCGACTCTCTTCTGTCTTCGACATACGGACCACCGATGGGGATACCAAAGAATTCCGGGGAGAAGGCTCCATAGGTCCGGTCACTGCCAATCTCGCCTTTGAAATCCCGCTAAAACAAGATAAATCCTCCATGGTCATCGGGGGTAGGGGTGCATATTCTGACTGGGTGCTTCGGGCCCTGGAAGATGAAAACCTGAACAACAGCCAGGCATCTTTTTACGACTTCATAGGGACATATACCGATCGTATAGACGATAAAAACCGATTGAAGGCAACCGCCTACTACAGTAAGGATCGGTTCAGTATTACCTCGGATTCCCTGTTTGGATATTCCAACCGGGCCGTATCCCTGGGCTGGGACAGGGCCCTTTCCAATAATAATACGCTGGGACTGCGGCTTACCAACAGCAGATATGCCTTTGATATTGAATACGACTCTGGCGGGAATACCGATTTTAACCTCGGATACGCGGTGCAAGAGTCTGAATTTAAGGGCTGGATGCGTAACCGGATCAGCGCTGCCCATAACCTTACCTATGGCCTGGCAGCAAAATATTATCGGGTAAACCCTGGGGATCTGGAACCCAGGGGGTCCGGATCGGATATATCAGACCTTTCAATCCCGAGGGAGCAAGCCCTTGAGGGGGCGCTATATATTGCAGATGAGATTACTTTATCTGAAAAATTCAGTGTCATTGCCGGGCTTCGCTGGGCCTTTTTTGCCGCCCTGGGACCATCTGAACAAAGAGAATATGCCGAAAGACAGCCCAGAAATGAAAGTACGCTAACGGGTAGTACTTCTTATGACAGTGGCTCCTTTATTGAAACCTATGGAGGCCCTGAAGCTCGTATTTCGGCTCGCTACCTGCTGAGCTCCAGTCTTTCCCTCAGAGCCGGGTTCAATAATATGTACCAGTTTATCCACACGCTTTCCAATACCACTGCCGTATCTCCAATAGATACCTGGAAACTGAGTGACGCTAATATTCGCCCGCAAACCTCACAGCAAATCAGCCTGGGGATCTTTAAAAACCTGAATGAACAAATGTTTGAATTAAGCCTGGAGGGTTTTTACAAGCTTTCACAGGACGTGCTTGACTTTAAAACAGGAGCCCAGGTTCTGCTGAACCCGGCCATTGAGCAGGAAGTTATTCAGGGAGATGGAAAGGCTTACGGGGTGGAATTCCTGATCCGAAAAAATCACGGAAAGCTGAATGGCTGGCTGGGCTATACCTATTCGCGCTCCCTGATACGATTTGACAGCCCATTCCCGGAGGAACGGGTTAATAATGGTGAATTTTTCCCTGCCAACTACGACAAACCGCATGACCTGAGTTTGGTGGCCAACTATAAATTTACCAGAAGATACAGCGCTTCTTTGAATTTTTCCTATCAGACCGGCCGGCCCGTGACGTATCCGATCGGACAATACAATTTCAACAATGCCGAATACGTTTTCTACAGCAACCGCAATGAATTTCGTATCCCGGATTATATAAGGCTGGATCTGGGGATCAATATAGAGGGGAACCATAAACTTGAGAAACTTGCCCATAGCTTCTGGACTATTTCAGTCTATAATGTTTTGGGCAGGACCAATCCCTATTCGGTTTTCTTTGTAACCGAAGACGGGCAGGTAAAAGCCCTGCAAAGCTCAATATTTGCCATTCCCATTCCGTCCATAACCTATAATTTTAAGTTTTAGATCGTCAGGAATGAAAAAAATTATACTCGCCATATCAATTTGGGTTGTTCTGCTCCAGGCCTGTATCGATCCTTTTCCAATTGAACAAAACGGATTTGAGGATATACTGGTTGTAGAAGCTACCCTGACCGATGAACAAAAGGTGCAGCAAATCCGCCTCAGCAGAACGTATCCCTTTGACTCTCTTGCTCCGGTTGCGGAAAGTGGCGCAACAGTAAGTATTCAGGCGTCAGGCGGGCAAGAATTTACTTTTCAGGAAACAGAACCAGGACTCTACAGTTCTTCTCAGGCTTTTGGGATACTTCCGGAAACGGAATACCGCCTGGAAATAAACAGCCGCAGCGGGACCACGTATTTGTCGGATCCGGAAAGCTTACCGGGAACGGCCTCAATCGATAGATTATATGCTGTAAGGGAAAGTAACGAAAACGGGACTGAAGGGGTGTTTGTCTACCTGGATGGCTCTGCCAACAGCGGGAATGCAGATTACTTCCGATACGAATACGAAGAAACCTATAAGATCATTGCGCCCGAATGGAGCCCGGAGGAATTCTTACTGACCAACTACGATCCCTGTGCATTGCCGGAAATAACCTATAACCTCGAGATTGTCCCCAGATCAGAAGAACAACAGGTATGCTATAATACAGTGGCCTCCAACTCGGTCATACTAAATGATGGCAACAGCCTTTCCGGGGATGCCTTCGAGGGCTTGGCGGTTCGTTTCCTCGGAGCCACGGATTTTATGATCCGACACCGCTACAGTATTTTAGTAAAGCAGTACGTGCAGCAACCGGAAGCTTTTTCATATTATCAGGCATTAAGCGATTTTTCCTCCTCGGAAAATATTTTCAACAGTACCCAACCCGGCTTTTTAAATGGAAATATCCGGGTTGCCGGGGACCCGGATGCAAAGGTTATTGGTTATTTTGAACTTGCCACGGTAAGTGAAGAGCGCTTGTTCTTTAACTTCGAAGACATTTTCCCGGATTTACCAATTCCGCCATACATACAAAATTGCATCGTTTCTTCAGCGCCTGATGATCATATTTCTTATTGTGCTCCCGGACCTACAGGACCCAATCCCTGTCCCCGATCGGTTGTGGAAAGCGTGGACCAGGGGTTGATATCTTATGTGGGGCCCAATTCAGAGAATTTGGGAACCTGCCCCGGAACCTATGCATATGTGCCCAGGCCTTGTGGAGATTGCCGGGAATTGGGGAGTAACATAATACCGGAATTTTGGACAGAATGATACCAGAGCGCCTTTTTAGATGGATCCTGATTATTGCAATCGGGATATGGCTTCAGGCCCATTCACTTGGTGCTCAGGTACGTATATCAAACATAAACGAGCTACAGGTATTGAAGGAGACAGCCCTGGAAACGCTCTATGTCCACCCCTCTGCTACCCTCTTATTTCCGGGGGAATACCTTTACTACAGTCTCTACTGCATTAATACCCAAACCTATAAATTGAGTAATATAAGTGAAATAGCTTATGTCCAAATACTAAATGAAGCCAACGAAATTCTGATCAGTCAAAAGGTATTGCTCCGGTCAGGAAGGGGACAGGGAGATATTTTTCTGGGCACCAACCTGCCTTCTGGGAATTATAAACTGGTGGCATTCACACATTGGATGAAGAATGCCGGCCACCGGCAGTTTTTTAAACAGGACATCAGTTTTATAAATCCGTATACCTCCAAGCAGGGGGGTATTTTATCAACTGCTGATTCGGTGCGGGCAGATTCGATTGCCAATGTAAAAAGCGGGCAAACAGCCGTAGCCGTTTCAGGTAGTTCTGATCTGGCCATTCTGCTCGAAAAGTCTGAATACAACATAGATGAAGAAGTTGTGGTAAGCATCCGAAATTTTAAGGGAAAACTGGGGTACGGAAGCTATTCCTTGCTGATTCGCAAACAGGATGAACTGCCACATCCCGCTTCCATCAGGACCACGCGCTTTACAGAATCCTATCCCTCTTTACAAAAACAAATACCCCAAAGTGTAAATAGTGTTGTATCCATCCCGGAACAACGGGGAGAATTAATAAGCGGGAGGGTATTGAACAAAACAGGGATGCCTCAAGCGGGTCTGGGTCTGGCAATTTCGCTGCCTGGCAGGGATTTTCAAATTAAAACAGTACAAACGGACCGGGAAGGGAAATTTTACACCTACCTGACCAAACCTTTTAACGGAGATCGGATTATTGTGGAAGTTTTGAACCCGGAAACTGAAAATTTCCGAATTGAAATGGATAAGCCATCGCAATGGGAACCGGACCTAGACAATTTTTTTCAGTTGCAAATTGGACCTCAGATGGCTGAGAGTATCCGTAAACGCTCAGTTCACAACCAGATTGAAAACAGTTATTTTGAACTTAAGCCCGATTCCATATTAATGCCACCTCCGGTAGACCCCTTTGACGGGGAACTACCTGAAACTTATGATCTGGACGACTATACCCGATTCGCAAGCCTCAGGGAAACGCTAATAGAAATTATAGCCCATGTAGACCTGAAACGCACTGAATCCGGCCAGACCAGCTTCTGGGTCCAACCCCCGCAGGAATTTGGAAACCAACAAGTTCCGACTGACCCTCCCCTGGTTACCCTGGACGGGGTTATGGTTCAGGACCTCCCTTCACTGCTTAACTTTGATGCCCGGCAGCTCAAATATGTACGTGTGCTCCGCGACCCTTATGTGATGGGCTCATCCAAATTTCAGGGTATGGTGGCCCTTGAAACAATCAGCGGTGATTTTGCAGCGAATTACAACCCAAGAGCTGGCGGGGCATTTGCCTACCACCCTCCAAAACCTTCTAAAAATTATTTCAGGCATGCCTATGCAAAACTACCCCGGCATATACCGGACTACAGGACCTTACTATTGTGGCTTCCCAAACTGGAAATTAGCCAACCGGAGCAATCCTTTACCTTTAAAACTTCCAGGGTGCCCGGCACCTATGAAATCCGCCTGGAAGGGTTTACTACTTTCGGAAAGCCAATAAGTTTAATGCACAGGATAGTAGTGAAATAGAGAGTTAACCAAAAAACACGGCCCGAGATGATCGGGCCGCTTTATTCGGAGGGCTTTGCAGAATTAGTCTTCAGAAGCTAGCTGCACAGCTATGCCATTGGCATCGAAATAGTCAGAGGCACTGACCATCTTACCATCTTTATTGAAAGACATAAGGTTATAAAATTTAACGCCTACGTCCTTGCCACTCTCGGTATGGGTAGCTTTCCAGGTACCGTATACCCTGATTATATTCGGGCTGTTGCTGGCACTTTCCCTGGGGTAAACAGAACCCGACCAGAACCCGGCCGCGGTTGTATCTGCCGTTACGATACCTTCTTCGAACTGGATATTGTCAAATGCATCGTGGTAATTTTTTAAGACAGCAAGCAAGTCTTCTTTCCCGAGCCACTTGTTTCCATTGTAGGATGGCGGGCTCCATACAAGGCTGTCAGCCAGCATATTGGAGATGGCTGCCAGATCTTCATCACAATGGGCTTTTATGAAAGCCCTTGCCAATTCGACTTTTTTTTGAAAGGTTTCATAATCAGGCGTCATTGAAGATTCGGTCATTTGGGTTTCTGCAGTCATTTCGGGATTGGCTTCCCGACAGTTTAAAAAACCAACCAGAATGAGGGCCAGAAGCCCGTAGTGTACTTTTTTCATATGTTTATAATTTAGGTCGTTAATTACTTAATCTATTAAAGATAAGCTATTTAGCACAAATATTTCTTGCAGCCAATGATACAGATCATCCCATGGTCAAAATATCGTTGCCTGATTGAATTCTGCAGGCCACAAAACGATACTGCACAAAAAATGAGAGATGCTGGCCAAAGTATACGGCAGTGCCATCATTGGTATACACGCCGTCCCTGTTACTGTTGAAGTAAACATTGATTCCGGAATCGGATATCACCTTGTAGGTTTACCGGATAATGCCATAAAGGAAAGCAATTTCCGTATTGCTGCTGCTTTACTCAATAATGGATACCGTATCCCCGGAAAGAAGATAACCATCAATATGGCTCCCGCAGATTTGCGGAAAGAAGGGGCGGCTTACGATCTATGCCTTACAATGGGTATCCTGATCGCTTCCGGTCAATTGGAGGTACCCAGGATTCACGAGTATATGGTGATGGGAGAACTCTCTTTGGACGGAGCACTTCAACCCATACGCGGGGCTCTGCCCATGGCACTTAAAGCCAGGGAGCAGGGCTTTAAAGCACTGATTTTACCACGTAAGAATGCGATAGAGGCTTCTGTGGTTTCAGGTATCAGGGTGTACGGAATCGAGCATCTATCTCAGCTCATAGCCTTTTTTAAAGGCGAAGAAACCCTGGAAGCGATGCCGCCGGTATCCCTGGAACCCCATAGCAAGGAAGAGCAGTATAGTCCCGATTTCAGTGAGGTCCGCGGGCAGCAAACCATAAAAAGATGTATGGAGATTGCAGCAGCCGGAGGACATAATATTATCCTCATCGGACCGCCCGGTTCTGGAAAAACAATGCTTGCAAAAAGGCTGCCCGGAATCTTGCCCCCTATGAGCCCAACAGAAGTACTGGAAACCACAAAGATTCATTCGGTGGTGGGCGGGAACAAAAACAGTGGGCTGGTGTTGCAGCGACCCTTTCGAAGTCCGCATCACACCATTTCAGATGTGGCCCTGGTAGGAGGGGGGAGTTATCCGCAGCCCGGGGAAATATCACTGGCCCATAACGGGGTGCTATTTTTGGATGAGCTCCCGGAGTTTAAACGGAATGTGCTTGAAGTGATGCGGCAGCCGCTGGAAGACCGGGAAGTGACTATTTCCCGTGCCCGCTTTACCATCACCTATCCCAGTAGTTTTATGCTGGTGGCCAGCATGAACCCCAGCCCGGGAGGGTATTTCAATGACGGAAAACAAAACCTTCAGCATACCGCCTCTGAAATGCAGCGTTACCTGAACCGTATTTCAGGACCCTTGCTGGACCGCATCGATATACATATGGAAGTAAGCCCCGTACCATTTGAGGAACTCAGTGCAAAAGAAATGGGGGAAAGCAGTTACCAGATCCGAGAACGGGTAATAAAGGCTAGAAAGCTTCAGCAATTGCGATTTGCTGCGGAAAACGGGACGCACTGCAATGCCCAGATGAATGTGCGTCAAATTCGCAAACATTGCCCTCTTGATAAAAGCGGGAAAGCCTTGCTGGGCAATGCCATGAAACAACTAAAGCTTTCGGCCCGGGCCTATGACCGAATCATTAAAGTAGCCAGGAGTATCGCTGATCTGGAAGGGAATGATGCAATTACCGAAAAGCACCTGGCGGAAGCCATTCAATACCGGAGCCTGGACCGGGAGGGCTGGTTGGGATGATCTACTCCCAAAGGTCAATACGCTTCATAACCTCCTGAATTCTCGGATCCTCAAAAAGCCACTGAGGTTTACTGGGATGCCGGATGGCCCAATAAGGCAAGTTAGGGTCTCTTCGGATAAACATGCGTTCAATCCATTGAGCCGTTTTGTCCTTATTTTCGGCAAATTGGTATAGCAGGGTTATAAATGCTGCGTCTATATCTTCATGTTCTGAATAGGTTGCCAGAGTATCGGCCAGCTGATTAAGTGCTATTTCATAACCCTCATTTTGATATGTTGCTTCAAATTCAATAGTGATTTCCGGACTGGTTTTCAGGATGTTAGAATTGATGAGGGAAATTATGACACTATCTTTCTTTTTCTGAAATCCGTAATGCATTAAACCCAGGTCGCCTGTTATTGCCTGTCCAACTTTCTCATATTGACCGCTATGATCCAACATGACCGTGTAAAAGAAGTTCACCAGAGGATTCAGGGGATCCTGTTCCCTTGCGATCTCAATTTCCGACCAGGCCTTCTTCCAGTTACTTTGCATCATTGCGAAATGGGCATAAAAAGCATGTGCCTCGGCAAAATTTGGATTGAGCTCCAGGCATCGCTCAATTGCATCCTTACATCCCTGCCAATCGTATTCATAGGCAAGTTCAGTGGCATACATCCGCCACACCTCGGCATCGGTACTGTCCAGGGCAAAGGAATTTTTGATGTATTCGGAATAGTTGTACTCTGTTTCTTCCTGGGTGAAGCCCGGGTGGTTCAACTGCTTCCTGGCGATCCAGACCCCGGCCAGGCCTGCATAGGCGGGGGCGAACTGCGGGTCGATTTCCAGGGATTTCTTAAAATTTTGCGCTGCCGTATTGACCATGTCAGGAGTCAGGTACGAAAAGTGTGTCCTTCCCCTGAGATAAAATTCATAGGCTTTCGGATCGACAGCCCTTTTTGCATGCATTCGTTGTTTTTCTTCCGGAGAAAGGGCAATATTTATTTCTTCTGAAACCGTTCTGATGATGTCGTCGTAGAGCTCGAGTACCTGCTCCTGCTTTAGTTCATAAGATTTTGTCCACAACTGCAGCTCCCGGGGCATGTCCCCGATAAGGCGGACCTGTAGCTTAAGAGTCTCATGGGGAGCTGGCAGGAGGGAGCCTTCAATAATGGCATCCACATGCAGTTCCCCGGCTATTTCATGCAGGCTTTTTTCTGTTTTCGCATAGAGGGCCGTGGAGGTTCGTCCAATGATCCTCAGGCCGCTCACGGCCCCCATCTGTCCAATGAGTTCCTCGTGCATTCCCAGGGCCATATACTCCTGCTTTTCGTCGCCAGTGAGATTCATGAAAGGTAAGATAGCGATGGAGCTTATTGAGGATGCCAGCTCTTTCTGATTCTTCCGAAACTGTAGTAGCCTTAGCTCTGTAGGTTTAAGCTGATTGGGGTTGGCCTGACTATAAACAATAACTATCAGGGCAAGCGCAGCATTAATCAGGTACATCCAAAGTGCCTTTCTAGTAAATTTTTTGTAGTGCCATTCGTGGATCAGCGCTGCCGGCAATCCGAAAATAGCCAGGATGACCACCGCATCAGAAAAAGACCCCTGCAGGCCATAGCGGGAGACGATATAGTTAAAAAGTTCAATAAAGACACCTGCGGTGCCGAGATAGACTACCAGGGTCTTTCCGAGGTTTCTTTTCTTCGGGGTGCTGGCGCTCATCTGGAAAACTATTTTATTATGCCCGGTTAATCATTGAAGTCCGTATACTTTAAATTTACAAAATTCACAGGGGTTTCACCTACTTTTTATGGCTTGTTATAATAAGTAGTTCTGGAATAATACGGAGGTGATTAGAGGTTTCGCTTACGAACAAAATACTTTTGGAAGAATTACGTTCGCAGGAGTTATCAAAACTAACGAAAGATCGTTCACGAAAGATTGAGGTAATTAGGAAAAGACAAATCCAGTTATGTGCTAAGGGGTATCTTGGTCTTATTTATCGATAAACTGCATAATATTCCCGCTGTTTTATGGTTATTTACCTATATAATGCTATTTTCAAAGGCTGATATCCCTGTGTAGTGATGCGTTTTCCAAAAAGACCGCTTAAAATAACCTTTATTTCTTCCTTCTTCCTGTTATTGATCTTCGGGCTCAGCAGTCATTTAAGGGCCCCCGAATCGGCAAGTAAGCAGGCAGATCTGGCTACTACGGAAAAAGCCGGCAAATACATTTTTGACCGGGAAGCAGCAGCATTATACAGATCCCGGCAACAGCAATTGCAATTAGCGCTTCAGGATTATTTCAAAAAGGCTGTTTCTGCGGGTCAGTTAGTAGGGGCCGGCGTTAGTATCGTTAAAGGGGATTCCATTGTAATTGCCGAAGGGTATGGAACCAAGGATATTAGAAGGGGGGACGGTGTTGATGGACATACTATCTTCAGGTTAGGATCCCTTTCGAAAGGGTTTGCCGGAGTACTTGCTGCCGATATGATCAAGCAGGGCAAATTGAGCGGGGAGGCGAAAGTCAGGGATTTTATCCCGGAATTTCAACTGGGCGACAGGAAGAATACAGATAAAATTACACTGACCAACCTTTTATCGCATACTACCGGAGCACCGTATCACAGTTATACAAACCTGGTGGAAGCCGGATTACCCTTGCAGGATATCGCTTCGCGCTTTGTACAGCTTAAACCTATAAGCAAACCCGGAGAACTCTACAGTTATCAGAATGCCCTGTTTGCACTTTCTGAACTAATGATCAGCAAGGCTTCGGGCAAGCAGATGTCCGAGTATCTGCTCGAACGTTTCTTTAAACCTTTGGAGATGTGTTCCACTTTTATGGATCACAAATCCCTGCAGAACTCTGAGAATATAGCCTTGCCCCATACCCGGAGGAGGAGGGGCTGGCGTACAAATAACCTAAATGATCATTATTACAACGCCATTGCTGCCGGGGGGATCAGTGCCAATGCCCTGGATATGGGCAGATGGATGCGGTTTTTACTGGGCCACAGGCCGGATATCATGGATAGCAATGCCTTGTCAATCGCCTTTCGCCCCAATGTAGAAATCCCGGGGCGCAGTAAATACTACCAGCGCTGGCCGGGTCATGAATCTTCTTACTACGGTTTTGGATGGCGGATTCATTATTTTAAGGAACACGATACCGGGAAAAAACAAATCGTTTGGCATCACGGGGGGAGTGTAAACCATTACCGCAATGAAATTGCGCTTTACCCACAGGACGATTTAGGGATTTGTGTTTTGCTGAATAGTAATTCCCGTTTGTCCAGTACAGTGATACCGGATTTATACAATATCGTTAGGCAAGTATACCAAAAAAACACCCCCGAATTCGCATCTAACCGTTTTGAGGATACCGACCCTTCTCTTTAGGCGGTTTTATTAAATGTAATAATGGGAGATTTACTCCAGCGGGTACCCATGATTCTCGGGAAGCCGGAGTTTTTCTATAAATTCCTTCCAGCGAACATCCCCATACATGGGTTTAAAGGAGGGATAGGTAAGGGCTTCTATTAATACAGGATCTTTGACTTCATAGGCCTTATTCAAATAGTCAAAGGATTGGTCGAATTGCCCTCTAAAGGCGAGCAGATCTGCCGTGTTAGCAAGTTCCTTCTCCCCGTATTTCTCTAAAAATTCGCCAAACAGGGAGTCCGATTTTTCTGTATCGCCAAGGGCGTGATATATAAAATTCAAACCGTACAATTGGAAAAACTCATGTTTTTCCTTTTTAATTTCGGTCAGGGCTTCTTCGAGCCGTCCCTGAGACATCCTGATTTTGGCAATCATATAATGATAGATTTCCCAGTTGGGGTAATACAATTCAAAGGTTTTGAAAGCCGCTTCAGCTTTTTCTAAATGGCCCATTCGGTACTGGGCATGTCCCAGGTTAAAATAGTTTGTGTAAACCAATGGGTCGTATTTGATGGCCCGTTCAAGTAGTTCGACAGATTTTTCGAGATTTCCGAATGTTTTGTTTGCTGCGGTACCCAGTACAACCGCATCTTTCGGAAGCAGATTGATCGCCTTCTCCATGTTTTTGGCAGATTTTTCAAACTCCCAGTTGAGTTCCTGTAAACTGGACAGGCTTGCATAGGCATGTCCGGAATTAGGATCCAGGCTTATCGCCTTTTGTGCAGCTTTTATACCCAGGGGGATACCCTCAGTAGCTTCCCAAATACTAAAGTTGTAAGTGCCTGTATTGTATATCCCGGCCAAAAGCCGCCATGCCGGGGCATAGGATGAGTCTAAAGCTATGCATGCTCTTATTTTGGATTCTGCCTCCAGATAGGCACTTCGGGTATTCTGGTTAACCAGGTGTTTGGCCTGTAGATAAAGGTTGTACCCCTCCGGATTGACCAGCTCGGATTTGGGAACGTTGCCCAAAAGTGAAAGTTCCAGCTCTTTAATTACCTCAGAGGCAATTTCGTCTTGTATTTTAAAGATACTTTCGAGTTCCCTGTCGTAGGTTCGGGACCACTCATGAGACCCATCCTCGGTTTTAATTAATTGGGCCGTTACCCGAATGGTATTGCCCGCTTTGCGTATACTTCCCTCCAGGATATGGGTAACATTGAGCTCCTTGCCAATTTCCGTTGCAGTTGCTGCCTTTCCCTTATATGAAAAGGAGGAGGTTCGACTGATCACTTTAATATCTGGGATCTTAGCCAGAAGATTTAAAAGTTCTTCACTGATGCCATCGGAGAAATATTCATGGTCTTGTTTCGGGCTCATATCTGCGAAGGCCATAACAGCGATCGAGTGATCTCCGTAATCGACAATTTTCGCATCATCCCTGCTAAAGCGATCCACTAATAATACAATGATAGCCAGGCTTAGGGCCCCTATGATTAATTTATTTAGTCGGGTACTTGTTTTGGTGCGTATAGACTGTTCGGGCGTAACATCAATGGTCTTCCGAATACCATCCGGTGTGATTTCATAAATCCAGGCAAAAATCAACCAAATGGGAAAACCGACGGCCAGGAGTACCAAAGACCATCTCAGCAGGTATTCGGGCGCCTGAAATACCGGTAAGATTGTAGCGAGTACTTGGGTGATAAGCCAGGCAACTATTAAATATGCCAGGGCTGATTTAATAACATTACGCCGCTTTAACTCTTTAAAATAATCATTCAGGTTCATCCCTGTCTGGTTGGTCCTTAAAAATACAATAATCAGGTGGATTTAAATTTCAGTAACATTTCAAATCTCAGTCTGCAAGGCTTGAATAGCCCGGGAACCTTTAAAGTTTTTATAAAGAAGGCCCTAACCCTGTTAAAATGTTCCCAATACCCGTTACAAGTACGGTTTTCTGTCGTCTTTTAAATGAACAACAACTCTAAGTAAACAAACACAATGTCTGCCAATCTCAGTCTCATATTATTTAAAGCTATTAAGGTATACAGCCTGGGCTTTATTTTTTACGATCTGCTGCTGAGTACCTTTATGACTATGGAAATTGATATGGTGACCCTGGTTTACACCCTGTCGATTGAAGGTTTTTTCGTTCTGCTAAAAGCTGTACAGATCGAGATACCCCTTTGGATAGAGGCCATTCAGGATTTGGTGTAAGCCCGGAATTACGCGGATCATAATCTATTTACTGGTAATTCGCTCCACCCCGGTCCAGTCATCCGGTACTCCTTTTACCATGCACTCAGCCGCGTTTTTGAGGTATCTTTCTGCGGTAACATCTTTCGGATTCCGTTCCAATACCTTTTTAAGCTGTGCAGCAGCAGTAATAAAATCTTGGTTGTAGTAGGCCTGCAAGCCGCTATTGAATGTCTCCAGGCATTCCTGTATAAGGGCTGCGTTTTCAGGACTTTCCCCATCAAAAAATTCATAGAGCCTCAGTACCCCTTCCTGCCCTTTAACCTGCACTTTACCCAGATATCGATGGCTGAAGTTTTGCTTATCCTGAATTTGTGCAAAGGTATCCTCGCTCAGGATAATGGAGGTCCCAAATAATTTATTCAGGCCTTCAATCCTGCTCACGGTATTGATTTCACTGGAAATTACTCCGGCCTGTCTCCTTTTTTCGTCTCCGATAATTCCAAGAATCATGGGGCCGGTATGGATTCCAAATCCCAGTCTGATCGGGGTTTTACCTGACGCTATTAATTGTTTGTTGAGTTCGTGAACGGCCTCCTGACTCTGTATGGAGGCCTTGAGGGCATTATTCGGATCGGCATACAAGGCAAGAATACCATCTCCGATAAACTGAATTACGATACCATCGTTTGCCTCTATTATGGGACCTACTGTATTGAGGTAGGTATTCATAAAATCAAAATTCTCCTGTGGGCTTAATTTTTCGCTAAAAGTGGTATAATCACGAATATCGGAAAACACTGCCGTCATGTCCTGTTTGATATGGTCCCCCAGGTTTACATCGAGGATACTTTCTTTCTCCAGTGTATTCAGGAATTTATAGGGTACGAATTTCTGATAGGCCTGATTCAGGTTATTTAAATTGTCGTACAATCGCGCATTTTCAATGGAAATCGCAATTTGCCCCGACAGCATATTGAGAATCTGCAGCTTTCCTTTGGAAAAGGCATCTGCCATAACACTGTTTTCTATGTACAGCAGCACCCTTAGCTCTTTTTTCAGAAAACTGGGGATTACTGCAACAGATTTCGGGAGGTGTTTTTGCATGTAAGCATCTCTATCTATCAGGTTGTCATGTTCCCCTTCCTGCATTATGAACTCATCCCTTGAGCGAATACAATAGGACAGAATTTCCCGGGGTAAATCCGTGCATTTATTTAATTTAATGCTATTGAGAATGCCCATTGGCCGGTCCTTATCGCTCAGCGCCTCCACATACCAGTTTCTCTCCCTTTTCAAAATAATGGCGCACCTGTCTGCCCCTGCATTCTCACTGATTATTTCAAGGGTTTTGGCAAGCAGATCAGGGAGCCTGATTTCCTCAGCAAGAACCTGAGAAGCCTTTAGCAGTGTTTTGGTGTCAAAGGAACCGCCATAGTAACCAGCGTAACTGTTCTGGCTGTCTGTGTAACCTCCGCTTAACGAAGGCCTTGCAAAGACCTCCGGAAATTCCTGCCTAAGTGATTCCTGTTTGGGAATGGCCCCCCATTGATAAAAGCAGATGCCGGCTTTTTCGAAATGTATATTGGCGTATATTTTTTTATTTTGTTCCAGCCAGAGGCGTCCCAATAATTCATGGGCTATTGCTTCATTCTGAAGGAAACCGTACTCCTTTGCAGAATCGATAGCATGCAGGTAGTGCTGTTCTGCTTCGCTCAAATTACCCTTCAGGCGGAACCTCTCGGCCCTGAGGAGTTGCAGCTTGTGCTCAATATTGGCTTTACCTGCCCGATTGAGGTTTTCAAATAAGCTGATGATCTCTTCAATTTTCTGATCTATGGATTTCTTATCCTTAGCTTTAGGGTATAACTGAAAGTTAATCAGGGCTTCATAGAATTTCAGGCTTGTAAAATGCACTATGGAACCGATAAGGGGTGCAACATATTCGTATGCCTGATCAATACTTTTTGCGGCTTCTTTAAAATGACCATTTATATAAAGGGCACAGGCCTTATAGGTATGCAGGGTGGCAATGCCGTAAAAGTCTTTCTTTTGTTCACAAAGGGAAATAAATTCTTTTTCTGAAAATCGTTTGGTGCGAAACTCATTTGATTTTACTCCATCCCCGGTCAGGCAATTAAGGCACATTTCAAGGGAAATCAAGGCATCCATAGCCAGGTCCATTTTGATTTTCTCATTGAAACGGATGGCGTCTGGCAAACCTTCTTTTATTTCCTCTAATTGTACCCCTCCGCTATAGAATTTGTTGTAGAAGGGATGGAAGTTTGTATACCCCGCAAAAATCAATTCGCCGGAATCCATACTGGCCTGAAAACCTTCATCATTGATTTCAGCAATACTGTTCACGTGTTTGTGCCAAATAAAGATATAATTGGCAATCAAGTGGAAAGACCTGGCCTTGTGGCGCAGGCTTATCTTTTCAAAATTAAGGGAAAGGGTACGGGATAGTTCTCCGCATTGCAGCGCAAACTGGTATTGCCCCTGCAGGTTCAGGATCAACCCCAGCTCGCTGAAAGCGTAGGCCGTTTCCGGGGTATTGCCGTTTGCAAGGCTGAAATTAACCTTCATACAGGCCTGCAGTATCCATAATTGGGTGTATCCACCTACATAGGTAGGCATTGAAAAGTTATCGAGTATTTTAATAATGGCCAGGTTGGCCGGATCCTTCATTACCGGATTCCCAGCAATGGAAGCAACACCTTCTTTGTTAAAATAAGTGAGAAGGCTTTCCATATTTTCCCCTATGAGCACATCGAGGTTTTCACTCGGAAAATCATACCCCAGTTCTTTCAGACAGCTGCGCCCGGTATTAATGGCTTCTTCATATAAATTTGCAATAGTAAGCCGCAGCATTTTAATATAGTAGATATCGGCCCTTTCAATTGGGTTTGAGGCATTATTCAGACATTCCTGAATATAGGCGTCACTGCGTTGCGGGTCCGCCAGCAAATAGGAAACTTCGGCTCCTAGGGCCTTGAGTCCGAAACTCAACTCATAATGGTTTTTCCAGCTATCCTCTGGGAGTAAGTCCTCGGCTATGCGGATATAGTTGGAAGCACTACTGTAGGCAGTAGCGTTGCGGGCTTTATTTGCAGCCCGAAAATTTAACCGGGCAACAGTAATCCTCATATCGGCTTCTGTCAATAGCTCCAGTGCATTGTTAAACTGGTGAACCGTTTCAAAGAGGTAGTCGCCATTCCGTTCTATTTCGGACAGGATTTTCGCGATTTTATAATGCAATCTGGTGCGGTCTTCCTTGTTTATACGGGAATAGGCAGCCTGCTGAATACGGTCATGAGAAAAGTTAAACAGAAACTTACGATTCTTCGAAATCTCTTCATCAATGGCCAGGAGTTGATAGTCTTCATCCAGGGGAACGACCAATTCTTCTGTTATCGCCATTTTAAGTACCAGGAATACCTCGCGCCGGCTAGTCCCGGATAAATGGGCCAGTATGGAAATTTCGAACTGATTTCCGATACAGGCGGCCTGTTTCAGAATGGTCAAAGTCTCATCCGGTAGTTCAGCCAGACGGGAAGCCATGAAATCGACTACGTTTTCCGAATAGTTTTTCTTTCGGATCTGTTCGAGGTCGATTTTCCAATTATTTTGTTCTAAGTCATATTCTATATGACCTTCACTGAGGATACTGGTAATCAGTTGAATTGTAAAAAAAGCATTCCCCTGAGTCTTTTTGTAGACGACCTCCGTAAGTCCCGAGATGGCCTCCGATTCTTCGTGAAGCGTTTCTGCGAGCATTTGGTGAACGTGCTGCTGCTGCAGGTGTTTCAGTTCAATGTCGTGAATATTGGAATTCTCCAGCTGGGCCTCCTTTCGCATTATTGCCAGAGGATGGGTTTTGTCCACCTCATTATCCCTGAAAGCTCCTATAAAAAGGAAATTCGGATGATCGTGACTGCTGATGATCTGCCGGATTATCTGTATACTTCCCATATCTGCCCATTGCAGATCATCCAGGAAAAGGACCAGTGGGTGTTCCTCCAGGCTAATGGAACGAATGAAGTTCAGGAAGACCCGGTTAAAACGGTTGCTGTTTTCCCTGGCGTCCAGATGTGGCACATCTGGTTGCGGGCCAATTATCAATTCCAGCCTGGGAGCAATATCTATAATGATTTTGCCCAGATCCCCTAATGCTTCCAGCATCAGATCCCGGTAGTACTCCAGTTTGGTTTCGGCTTCAGAAAGCAGATACCGGCATAATTCGTTAAGGGCTTCTGTAAAGGCAAAATAGGGAACATCCTTTTGAAACTGATCAAATTTTCCTTTGATGAAGTACCCCTTTTCCCTGGTAATGGGGATATGTGTTTCATTGATAAGGGCAGATTTCCCGACACCGGAGTATCCGGATACAAAAAGCGCTTCTACAGTGGGATTTTTTATTTTGGAAAAAGCCTGCATCAGTATTTCGAGCTCTTTTTCCCTTCCGTAAAGCTTTTCAGGAATTATGAAATGCCCTGTATAGTCGTAAATGGATAATGGGAACTCGGAAATTCCTCCTTTATCGGCCAGTTGTGAATAGGCTGTCTGCAAATCATTTTTTAGGCCGATAGACGACTGGTAACGGTCCTCTGCATTTTTGTTCAGCAGGGTCATTACAATCTCTGAAACCACCCCGGGAATCTCCGGGTCGATTTCGCTAGGGGGAGCGGGCAGTTCAGTCATGTGCTTATGCACTATTTCCAGACTGTCTTCACCAAAAAAAGGCAATTTTCCAGTAAGCATTTCGTAAAGGAGAATCCCAAAGCTGTAGAGGTCTGATCTGTAATCTACCTTGCGGTTCATTCGCCCGGTTTGCTCCGGTGCGATGTAGAACAAATTCCCCTCAATTGTATCAGGATTGCTCAGGTTACTGGTTTTTATGTCTACCTTGGAGGAGAGCCCGAAATCTATTAATTGGATGGACTTTTTTTCCAGGTTCACAAGGATATTGTCCTTGGTAATGTCTTTGTGAATGAGCTTTAACTGGTGCATATGACTGATAGCCTCTGCTATGAGCACAGCAAATTCAAGGATTTCCAACAGTGACCTCCGACTGCGGACGAAGGCCTCGCCCACGCTGACTCCTTCAAAATAATCGAGGATAAGGGCATATTTATTATCGATTTTTTCCTTGCGCCTAGCCTTGCGGATTTTATCGTGAAAAATATCCTTTGTGTATTCAAACTCGTTGTGAAAAGTAAGAAGCAGGTCTGAAGAAGGGCTGGAGTCTTTTAAGAGCTTGACAATTACATCCTCTCCCTTGTCATTGGCCTTATAAATCAGGGAGGTGCCACTTTCAAATATCAATTGTGAAGCCTGAAGCTGCATACTGCTTTAATTTGTCAACTCTAATATAGCGCCCAGAGTTTTAGGGAACTTTCCAAAAACTGCGAATAGTTAGACCCTATTGGCAGCCTGTTTATGAGCCTTTAATCTGATCATATCAAATATAAGGGATCCTGACAGGACTCTGCTTTCAATCATGGTTTTTAAAATAGCCGATTATTTTAAGAAAAAATCCTTTTATGGCCGCCCATATCGTACTAATGATCAAATGTATCTTCCCAGCGGGCTTTTCCTGGTCCCGGTTAATATTCCAGGTATCGTCAAATCCGTCGCCAATCCGGAAGGTTGACGCCTTTCCACCCCGTTCAACTTTTAAGAGGGTCTCTATAAAGTAGATAAAAAGATGTTCAATTTCGGCTGAGGCCACGTTTTGCCCGTTGTGCTTCTCAATTCCAGGCAAGTCAACTTCGGTAAGGTGAGTCACCAAATCATCATGGGCATCGGACAGGTCGATGCCGAGGTTTTCTTTAATAAGGAGCTGGTTGGCCGTATCGTTTGCATCTTTTATTACCGTAAGAGCTGTTTTGCGATTAAATAAAGGCATGGTTTCAGCAAACCATTCTACCAGGGCCTCTGCAAGTTTTGGCCCATGCGGATTGGGGAGGGTGAAATGCCTTTTGTAAATAATATCCTGAAGCTTACAACCTTCTTCGTAATTTTCAGGCAACAAATCATGATTTACGCCAAGTGCTCTTCCAATCAGCCGCCAGGTCTGATAATAGTTCTCAATTTCTACCGGACTCAATTTTGCTCCCATCTCAAGTAATCCCTGGATAACCTCGGTACTGAAGGTATGGGTGGCAAATATCATGTCTTCCTGGTTGATAGGTTCCCCAAATTTTTTATGGTCCCAACCTTTATCCTTTGTATGGGTAATATTATGTTTAATCTTATATCGGATCATGGCGTGTACCAGGCGCAGCTTCTGTATGCTTTGAACCCCGTTGTGATTTGTATTGAGGTGGGGGTCATCTGAGTCGTGTTTTTCAATATGCCAATGCGGTTGCATCACGTCCACCACGAACTGCATGGTTTCAATTATTCTCCTGTGTGGCTTGCTCTCCAGTAGTCTTGTTTTGTGCAATACCTCAATAGCTTTGGTGTGCGCGTACTGTTTAAGAAGGGAACGAGAGTAAAGAATAAGTATAATCCGGGGTCCGTGAGTATTGAAAAACTCAGCTCCCTTTTCCAAAATTATCCGTTCCTCATGAGTGAATTTAAATGGGGTTAGGTCTTTGAAATAATGCAGGAGTTTCTCCGGTATTTGGATTTCGTGTTTGCTTTGATCCCAGTCATGTGTGAAATCGTGACTGACAAATTCAGTTACGAAGCGGGCTACTTTTTTCTTTTTTTCTTCAGAATGCTGGGCGTTTATCATTTCAAAAAGAGCCGCGGCAGCCTCATCAGCATAAGGGTCTGCAAGTGTTCTTTTTTTATCCAGAAAAGCCTTAGTCCATTTTTGAGCCATAATTGAGTTAGTTAGGTTTTGAACAAGAAATGATATTATACCTCCACAGCCCCTTTTTATAGGCTTTATACTGGTAATAGGTAGACCAGGTATTTTTGGTCTGGGTACGGTTTCTGAATCCAAAAAACTCAGAGAAAGTGGTAACAACGATTCCTGGGAAGAAATAATAGTACAACCTTCGGATACTGGGGAGCACATTCTTCGTAGCATCTCGAACCAGAACCTCTCTAAAACCGGCAGTCCTGCATTGTTGTTCGAACTCATCTGTAATGGCATAGGCCTTTATAGCCCAGGTGTCTGTCCATTTTTCGAGTAGGATGGCGTCTTTGCTTCCCTCTTCGCAGGCTTCAGCGTAAAAGTCAGCCACTATCAATCTGCCTCCCGGCTTAAGGACCCTGAATGCCTCATTGAGAAAATCCTGTTTATCCCAGGCGTAGCAAACACTTTCTATGGCCCATACCACATCAAAGGAATTGTCGTCAAATGTGGTTGACAAATAGTTCTGTTTCTCAAAACTAACCTTTTCAGATACCCCATGCTTTCGGGCGTTTTCAGTAGAGGTGGTTACCTGGCTCGGGGTAAGCGTAATTCCCTTTACGGTGCAACCTGTATTTTTGGCGAGGTAGATAGAACTCCCTCCAACACCACAGCCCGCATCCAGGACATAATCAGAGGCCTTAATGCCAGCCTGCTCAATCAGTTCCTGATTCATCCGGGATAAGGCTTCTCTTAGATTTTTGGTTTCTTTGGTCCAATACCCATAGTGCATGCACATATGGGAATTTAAATGCCAGACTAATTCATAATCTACCTGGCAATCTTCGTAATACCTGATAATCTCATCCTCGTTGATGAGTGCTTTTTCGGTCATTTGAGTTAGTTGGTTTGTAGGGATAATGCAATTTCAGAGGTTGGTTCCCGTCAGTGCATTTAAATATACTCAATCTGTTGGTATATTTGATGCCAGGGGTAAAATTTAAGCGCATACAGCGTCTGAAGTTGAAGCATGATAAAAGCATTGCAAGTTTCCAGCCACTCTTAGGCGGGCCCCTCCACAAAATACATTTTGATTTTATCCAGACCTTTTACCACTACTTTTCCTCGAGAGGTGCAGTTGTATTTGGTTTTGATTTCCTGATAGAGGCAATTGGAGATATTTATTTTGTTCGGTTCGCTGTTTTTTTCCATCCGAGAAGCCATATTGACTGTGCTGCCCCAGATGTCATAGGCAAATTTGTCTACTCCCACAATACCTGCCACCACAGGCCCGGTGTGTATTCCAATCCTTATTTCGAACCCCTTTTCGCCTTTCGCTTCTTTTTCGGCCCGGTATTCCTTCATGGCTGCATTGATCTCAATGGCAGCCTCCACCGCATCGAAATGATGGTCTTTGTTAGAGGAGTGCAGTCCGGCAACACACATATAGGCATCTCCGATGGTTTTAATTTTTTCAATGTTGTATTTACGGATAATATGGTCAAACCTGCTAAAGCAATCGTGCAGTTCGGCAACCAGTTGGGTAGCACTCATGGTTTTGGAAATAGCCGTAAAATCTTTAAAGTCTGTAAACATAACAGTTACTGATTCGTGGTATTTGGCTTTTGAAGTACCTGTATATTTCAATTCCCTTGCCGTTTCAATTGGAAGGATGTTCAGCAATAATTCATCGGTTTTCTTTTTTTCCTCGGTAAGCTCCTCGGTTCTTTTGGAAATTTCCTCCTGTGCTACGCGCAGGTCTTTTACCATTTTATTAAATGCTACACTCAGTTCCCCGATCTCATCTCTTGATTTATTAATCACGGACTGGGTAAAATCACCTTCCCCAACACGGTTGGCCGCATCCCTCAGTTCAAGAACAGGTACAGATATTCGTCTGGCCAGCCAGTATCCGATAAGCAAGCCAATTACAAAAACGGTCAAACTCGCCAGTGCAGATGCAATGCGGATTTGGCGTCTTCCAACGGCAATTTCATTGGTTGTAAAACTCAGCATTACTTCCCCTTCCATTATAGGGGTGCTAAAGGGACTTGTTTTGATTATAAAATCTTCAGTAGAAGTAAGGTAGGGATCTACCGGGATACTATCGGGAAAGGTCATAAAGACCTGTTTTTCTATGGTGTAATCAGTATGGTCCTCATTCCAGATACTATCCTTCTGAATGATGCTCACAAATTGAAGCCTTTCATCATCCCTTACGTAATTCAGGGACATTTCCACCCCTTCAAAGTTTTCTTCGGTCAGGGCAATTTTAATACCCAGGGCAACCGAGTTGGCGTAGTGTTCAATTTCGGAGTTGTAATTTTCGAGAAGGATACTTTCCTGCCGGGCGGGATAATAGAATAGTATAAACAAGGCGAACATCAGCACAACCGACAAGACGGTCAGCAAAATTTTTGTTTGGACGGATAAGACCATTAAAGGAATCTGAATTTCTTAAACTTTTCTTATGCCAAAAGGGCCGGCTTAAAGCTTCTTTCTTTACAATTGCTCATTGCCGGTCACATTTATTATTTTAGAGGTAGAATCTCCAGCCTCATTAATGACTCCGATTGCACCAGGTGTTTCAGCCACGAATGCCTCCAGTTCGCGTTCTGAGGTAAAAAAGGTAGGCGCTTTAAGTCTGCCCTGAAAAACCAGTGCCAGGAAATATTTATTCAATTCGTTAGGGCTCATATTGTAGATCCGCTCGCAGATTTCCTTTCCGGTTGGAGTATTTGATTTCATCAATGCAATTACAACCCTCTTGCCATCATCCCATCTGAGCTTTTCCCCACGTAAAACGGATTTTAGCTGATTAAAAGTCAACTCATCCGGAACGGATTGCTCGTTCCCTATCACCACAAGAGGCATTTCCTGGGCGTGCAGCCCTTTGGGCATCACGAAGCCCAGAAAGGCTATCAGCAGTAATTTGAAAAGAATCCTGTTCATAAAATTTTCGTTAAAAGCCTATCGCAATCTGCAATTTAACCGTGTTAATATTGTCCGATAAACTAATACTTTCATGCTGGTACTCCAATTTGACGACGGCCAGGTAATTGATTTCATAACGCACTCCTGTTACCAAGGAGGTTACATCGCTGTTGTTATAATACAATTCCTCATCCTCAAAATCCAGACAATCTACCCGAAAATAGGGTACTATTTTATCTTTAAAACGGTATCCCGCATAAAAATAGGAAGTCATGGAGTTGAGGCTTCCCGTACTTTCTGCTTTATTTACTGCATAGGTGGCCTCCGTCAGAACTTCCAGTTTTTTACCAAAATAAGCAAAGGAGGCTGTGTACAGCTGCTGTCGGATTTCCTCTTCCAAATCAGTCTGTGGGCTGTGGTGGTCCTCTTCAGCCAGAGGCGAAATACGGTCGTTGTAAAACGTAGCACCAATACGCATCCGGTCCATTGGACGGATATGTATGGCTGCCGTCAGCGATTTATAAGTATCGTTATCTTCCAGATCTCCCGAACCTATGCCATTACCTACCATCAGGTCATACCCAAAGCGAAGTTTACCCAGGTTCATCCCCTGCAGGGAAGCCCCTGTAGTGTGTAAGGGGATTATATTACGTCGAAAAAGATAGGGCCGGTCTATGGTCGGGAAGAAAACCCTTCCATGGTGGTAGGAATCATTCCAGTAATTCAGGGGCGTATGGTGCTTTCCAATCAAAAAACTGTGGTTCCCGTAGTAATTGTATCTAAAAATTACCCTTTCTACGCTAACTTCAAAATCCTTTTTCCCCCGGTCATACCGAAAAACCGTTTCTCCCAGAAAAGAAATCCGGTCATTGATTTCAGAGGTAATGAACAGGTCGTACTCACCCAGTTCGAAACTAACCTTATCATCTCTCAGAAATGAGTTTACATGAACAAATCCCCGGATTTGGGTTTCCTGGGCAAAAAGGGAGCCACTAAGAGTGATGATTGCCGTAAAGAACAGGTAATTAAATAGTTTCATTACTTGTATTAGGTAAATAACCGGGTACTGCGCTTGCAGTACTCATCCGGTTAACTACAGTTTAGCTATTTCGGTTTTCGCGTTCCGTATGCTTTATTTGGGGGGAATTAAATTCTAAGATAAGTTAAAGAAATCTAAAAACAGCAAGAGTTTTCCGAATTCGTTCAGGTTTTCTTTTTATGTCACGAATATAGCCCCAACGGCAGTTTATTGAAATTTTCGAATTAGATGATAGGTGAACAATATAATTTCCCTGTAATTTTCCTTACTGATCTTTTCATCGATGCCATGAAATCGTTTCATACTTTCAGGACCTATACGAATGGGATAAAAACGATACACATCTTCAGAGATATCGTAGAAATAACGAGCGTCTGTCCCTCCGCCAACCAGCCCCGGAACCACTATTGAATTTGGGAAAACAGATCGAATGGTTTGTTCCAGATTGCTGTAGGCATCCGACTCAATACCGGAAACAGGGGAGGGGTTCGTTAGAAAACCGACCGTTTCCACCCTTATTTTATCACTAATGGTTGCCTCAATATGCTTCCTTACTGTTTCAATGCTTTCCCCCGGCAGTATCCTGAAGTTAATGGTGGCCTCTGCAATGGTGGGGATCACGTTATTCTTTACACCTCCTCCAATAATAGTTGGAGCTGTTGTGGTATGTGAATTCAGCGCTTTGAGGATTGGTGACTTAAACAACCAGGGGTTGGCAAAGGCCATCCTTTTGAAAAAGGGGAGTTCGGCTCCCATATATTCTAATTGGTAATCTACTGGTTTTACTAATTTATAAGGTAACTGGTTATTCTCCAGGTCTACAATGGCCTGTGCCAGCATACCTATAGTATTTTCGCGCGGTGGTCTGGAACTGTGTCCTCCATTGGTCTCAACTACGAGCCTGAAAGATGCAAAACCTTTTTCAGCCAGGTTTACCATGGCTACAGGTGGTTCAATACCGGGCACCATATTTTCCGCAAGGAAACCTCCCTCATCAAGTGTCATGGCAGCCCTTACACCCTTTTTTTTCAAATAGGCTGCAATCTGCGCTGCGCCGTTTTTACCACCAACCTCCTCATCATGCCCGAATGCCAGGTAGATGGTTTGTGAAGGGGCAAACCCCTCTTTCAGCAACATCTCAACACTTTCCATCACGGCCATCAGCGAGCTCTTGTCATCCATGGTGCCCCTGCCAATAATGTGCGAATCAGTTATTTCCCCTTCAAACGGCCCTGCTTCCCATTTGTCGATAGTGGGCTGGTCTACAGGCACTACATCCTGATGCGACATTAGAATAATTGGCTTTTTATACGGCTGAGTACCTTCCCAGGTATAGAGCAGGCTGTATTCATTTACTTTTTCTAAGTGCAGGTTTTGATGCAATAAGGGAAAGGTTTGGCTCAGAAACGCGTGGAATCCATTAAATGCGGCAGAATCCGGCACACTTTCCTCGCTGTATGAAACGGTTCGAAACCGAACCGCCCCGGAAAGGTTTTGGTATACCTGCCCGGGAATTTCTATTTCTGGCAAAGGTTCCGGGTCTAATTGCCGTGACTTTAACGACAGGGTATTGAAAATCAGGACCGCCGCGAGCACAACAATGAGGCCGAGCAACAAATAGAGTGTTTTTTTCATGAGGATGAAAGATTAGTTGGTTTTGGTGCCGGAAAGATAAACAGTTTTACAAATTCCAATTAAGGAAGGCGGTAAAATATAAATGCCCCGAAGCAGAGGAAGTTGTTTATTTTCCATAGCGTCGGTGATAGCTATATGCGGCAAGGCTCCCGCAAATTGAAAAGCCGGCAAGCATCCAGAATACCTGCTGATGCCCAGCTGCTCCCGGGGATCTATCCAGGAAATATCCCATGGCAGGCCCGGCAAAAATATCCGGGGTAAAGCCTACAAGGGAAATTATTCCGACAGCCGTTCCCGTCAGCACCAATGGGATTTTCCCGCTTTGCATTACCCCAAAATAAAGAGCCCTGGCAGCATAGACCCCGGTTGCCACAATTAATATGGATACAAAAAATAAAAGGGTGGTATTGGCATTTATTAAGCCCGTTGCAAATAGAAGGGCTCCAATAGTGGCAATAATGGAACTGCAGAGGAGCCAGAACGTAATACGGCCACGATCTGCCAGGATTCCTATTAACACCCCAACTACTGGTCTAATAAACAAGAGGAAAGTGCCCAGCTGTGCTGCCTGTATCTGGTCGTACAACATCACGTCCTGGGCGTATAAGGAGAAGACATCCGTTATTTTATAGCCTACATAGGCACAGAGGATAATAACCATAAGCAGCCAGACGGCCGGCTGTCGCAACACCTCTCGTACCTGAGTCAGACTAATGCGGTCCAGGACAATGACCCTTTCAAGCTTTTGATCCAGTTTCATGCAAAACCACACCAGGAGGCCAACAACCAAAACGATTCCAGAAGAAGCCAGAATAACATAGCGAAAGGCCTCCTGATTTTGAACTTGCGTTGCCCGGGAAACGTCTACAGGTAAAAACCAGGAGAATACCAGTACCCCAAGTGCTCCAAACAAAGCCCCTACCAGCCCGCGCCCCCCGTCCAAAAAGCCAAATGCTTTTCCCTGGGAAGCCGTGCCACCCCAAACCCGTGTTGCTTTAATCATGGGAGCCCAGAACAGAAAGATGGTGGTAAACCCCCAGTATCCGTAAAGCAACCGAAGGGTCTTAAATTCAGGGAATGTCGCAAATAATAACCCTCCAAGGGCGGTAGTCCATAAAGCAAATGCAATAAGCTTTCTGGGCGGGTATTTGTCCGCCAGCGGGCCTCCGAAGGGATAAGATAAAAGTGCTACAGCGCCATAAACCGAAAAACACAGCCCCAATTCAACATTGTTGAGATTGAAGGCTTGTAACACCGTGGGCCGAAAAACCCTCGGGATTACAAAGGGAAGAATAAATACAGATTCTCCGGCAAGGATCAATAACAATAAATAAAACCAGGGTGCTTTACCGTTGGGCATTCAGGAAAGGTTTAATGTATTTGTAAAGGGAAAGAGTATTTTGAAGTTTTACAGGCTATTCCCGCAAATTGCTATTATTCCGGGCCATTTTTTTTATTCTTTCTCGATTTTCGATACTGTATTAAGAGTCGTACCCCCAGTCTGGCAAAGAGGATAATGGCGATAAGGGTTACGATATTGATGGCATCCATCAGCTAAAAAATTAAATCCATTGGACATTTCAGCCTGTTTTTCCATCCCCGTCAATATCTTTTGATAAATGCGTTTCCAGGGCTACCAGGGTTTTTTTTAGTAAAGCCCGGGTTGCCAGGAGTTCTTCTTCCAATTGGCTCACCCTTTCTTCAAGATTTTTCGCATTTTTTTCCTGCTTTTCCAATTCTTCCTGCTGCAGCAGGTCCCAAAAGATTCCCATAATAAACTATTTTGCAAAACGAGTATTTCCTGAACTATTAGATTCCGATACCGTTTCCTTATTCATGTCTTTGATAAATCAGCACATAAGATATTTTAATATAATTCCGCTGGTTTAAATTCTAAACAAGTTACTGATTTAATCCATAGCAATCCTGGTTCAGATTTCTTAAAGCACAAAACTGCCCGTGCTAAGGCCAAATTTGTATGACATTTCTCATAAACTTTCTGCAGCGGATTGACTAGGTTTATCAAAGTAAAAATTGGGGAAATCCAAAACAGATATGCTCCGGTAACTGAATCTAAATCACTGACTAAATGAAAATCGGCATACTAAAGGAAACGCAAAAAGGCGAGAAGCGCGTGAGTATCTCGCCCAGGATTGCAAGTCAATTAATCAGTAAGGGATTCGAGGTAATTGTTGAAGAAGGAGCAGGGGAAAACTCCTCATTTAAAAATTCTTATTACCGGGAGATCGGGGCCCAGGTGGAGAAAAGGGGAGTGGTCTTTAAAGAAGCAGATGTGCTGGTGAAGATAAATCCCTTTGACAGGGAAGACCTGAAATTAGTTCGTGAGGGACAGGTCCTGATCGCGCAGCTCTTTCACAGGACGCATAAAGAGCTCATCCGGGAAATGGCTTCCCTGGGGGTGTCGGCATTTTCAATGGATGCCATGCCCAGAATATCGAGGGCTCAGGAAATGGATGTTTTAAGCTCTCAGAGTAACCTGGCCGGATATAAGGCGGTAATTCTGGGGGCTTTTTTAATGAAACGCATTATGCCCTTAATGATGACAGCTGCTGGCACCATAAAACCTGCCAGGGTATTTATCTATGGGGTAGGGGTAGCAGGCTTACAGGCAATTGCAACTGCCAAAAGATTGGGGGCTTTGGTGACAGCAACTGATATCCGTCCGGAGACAAAGGAACAGGCCGAATCCCTGGGTGCGCAATTCATATTAGTCGAAAACGGCCGGCAAATCACCGGGGATGGCTATGCCCGTGAGGCAACGGAAGAATTTGCCGAAAAGCAGAAAAAGGCCGTCAATGATTCTTTGTTTTTAGCAGACCTGGTGATTACCACGGCCAGTGTGCCTGGTAAAAAGGCACCTTTGCTCATTACGCGGGAACAGGTTGAACAAATGAAAAACGGCGCCGTGCTAATAGACCTGGCTGCCGATCAGGGCGGGAATTGCGAATTGAGTAAAATGCACAAGACCAAAGTGTATAAAGGCGTTACCATAGTAGGCACTACCATTGCACCAGAGAGTGTCTCCACGCATGCCAGTGACCTTTATGCCAAAAATATATTCAACTTCATCCTTCATTTAACCAGTGACAACAAGTTCAAATGGGATATGGAAGATGATATTACCCGTGGAACCCTGATTTTGCGAAACGGGGAAATACTTATTGATTAATAGCAGATCGTATGGAAGTTTTAAACGAATTTATCAGCCTGAACCTCGACAGCATTTACATCTTAATCCTGGCCATATTTGTGGGAGTGGAGGTTATTAAACATATCCCGGCCGTGCTGCACACCCCCTTGATGTCCGGGGCAAACGCCCTTAGTGGGGTAGTGGTGGTGGGGGCATTGCTGATTATGCTTCAGTCTGACCCGGAAGATTACCTTTCGCTGGGTTTGGGTTTTGTGGCGGTGGTCCTGGGGATTCTCAATGTAGTTGGCGGATTTGCGGTTACCGGCAGGATGCTTGAAATGTTTAAAAAGAAGGACAAATGAACGGAATACTAAGTATCATATACCTGATTTCCACGATTACATTTATCGTCGGGCTTAAAGAATTAGGCCACCCTAAAACAGCCAAAAGGGGAAACAGGATAGCTGCTATTGGGATGGCCCTGGCAATTTTGGGAACCCTGGTCCTTCATGATTATCAGGTTGCTCCGAAAATATACTTGCTTATCGGAGCTGCTATTTTACTGGGTGCCCTGCTGGGAACAGGTATGGCCATAAAAGTAAAAATGACAAAAATGCCAGAGCTGGTCTCCCTCTTCAATGGTTTTGGAGGAGCCAGTGCTGCCCTCATTGGGTTGGTGGCGTTTAAAGATATAACTGCAGACCCCGTGGAACAGGCAACAGTACTGTCGGGAATAATAATAGGCTCGCTTACTTTTTCCGGAAGTATTGTGGCCTGGGGAAAACTGGACGGGACCATCCGAAGCCTGATCAGACTTCCCGGACAGCAACTGCTCAACAACATCTTATTCGTTTTTCTGATTATTGTGGCTGTTTTGATGGTTACAGGCGGATGGCAGAATCCTGTGATTGTATACGCCCTGTTAGCCGGTAGCTTGCTTTATGGGGCACTATTTGTTTTACCCATTGGAGGCGCAGACATGCCTGTTGTCATTTCCCTGCTAAATTCACTCACTGGTATTGCTGCGGCTATCACCGGGGTCTTATATGACAATACAGTTATGTTGATTGGTGGTATCCTGGTGGGTTCTGCGGGTATCATCCTTACAATCGCCATGTGCCGGGCGATGAACCGTACCTTAGGCGCTGTAATTTTTGGTTCCTTTGGAGGGGACGATATTGAAACGGATTCTGCTGCAAATACGGGAACCGTAAAAAAAACAACTGCTGAGGATTGTGCCATTTTACTCAATTATGCCAATAATGTGGTTATCGTTCCCGGCTATGGCCTTGCTGTTGCTCAGGCCCAGCATATAATTCATGAAATGGAAGAAGTTTTGACCAGCCGGGGGGTGCAAGTAAGTTATGCAATTCACCCGGTGGCCGGCCGTATGCCGGGTCATATGAATGTTCTGCTTGCCGAGAGCAATGTGGATTATGCCCTCCTTAAGGAAATGTCAGATATCAATCCGCAATTTGCACATACCGATGTCGTTTTTGTGGTTGGGGCGAACGATGTGGTGAACCCGGCGGCCCTGAAGAATCCGAATAGCCCTATTTACGGGATGCCCATACTGGAGGTTGAAAATGCCCGGCAAATAATTGTGAATAAAAGGAGCATGAGCTTCGGGTATGCAGGTATTGACAATGAGCTGTTTTACAATACCAAAACATCCATGCTTTTCGGCGATGCCAAAAAGGCCATTAGCGATATAGTGGAAGCCCTCAAAAGGATGTAGGGCACATAATATCCCGGCATTTCAAAGTAAAAGCCCGGCCAATTGGCCGGGCTTTATTTATTTATGAATTTAATTATATAAATGGAAAAGCAGCTAAAGTGATCTAAAATCTGTTTGACTTGGGCTTTAACCTATAGGTTCAGCAGGTGGAAGCCCCATTTCCTTTATCAATTCGGCAAAACGAGGGTCTTTGCGAACGGCTTCTTCCCGCTGCAGCACACGTATCCATGGATAAAAAGCATGGCCCTTGGCAGATTGCAGCCGTTCGAAACCCTTGTCGATATCTCCGGCGCTAAAATACAGCTGTGCCAGACATAGTGAAAAGAAGGGAGTACGCTCCCGGTTTTCCAGTTCTTCAATAATGGCCATTCCTTCTTCCCTGTGGCCGGTTTTAAATAAAATTTTACCCAGGCCAAAATGTTTGTAGCCCGAATTGATCCTCACCGCTTCCCTCATTACCTGAAGGGCGTCCTCCTCCCGCCCCATGTCCATATAGGTATTAGCCCTCACGAACATGCTAAGGGCGTTGTCATCCATCATTTGTTCGGCTTTATCCAGTTCTTTAAGTGCTTGTGTGTACTGTCCGTTCATCCGATAAAGGGCAGCCAGCCAGGAAGTGTGCATGGAAGAAAACGGATCTATTTCCTGGGCCCTTTTATGTTCGGCAATGGCTTCTTCCATACGTCCGAAAAGGGCGAGGTACCATGCACGATGGTAATGGTTATAGGCCATGTTGGGGTTGAGCTGATTGGCGCGTTTAAAAGCGTACTCAGCCAGTTCCCAGTCCCATCCAAAGTAGGTGTGGTAATGGGAGAGGGCTGCCCATCCCTCTGCATTGGTTGAGTCCAGTTGTATGGCTCGCTTGGCTGCAGCCAGCGCCTTGGGGAAAACATCAGGAGGGGGCATTAGACTATGGCCCAGGGAGATATATCCTTCGGCAAGGCCCGCATAGGCATAGGGGTCTGCCGGATTTTGATCTACTGCTTCCAGCAAGTAGACCAGTCCGCGTTTCCAATCTTCTTCTCTGGGCTGGTTCAGATAATACTTGCCCTTCAAATATAACTCGTAGGTTTCCGGTTTTACTGGTTTAATCCCCGCTTTCAGCAATTTCTGGGATTCAGATAAGCCGATTCCCAGTACGGATGACAGCTCAACAGCAATATCCTTCCAGAGCTGGCGTACTCGTGACAGGTCTTCGGTATACTTTTTATTCCAGACCGGTTCCTTTTCAAGCTGGGTTAAAAGCTGTAATTGGACTGTCAATCTGTTTTCATCGTATCCCAGAGTTCCGTGAATAAAATAATCCACGTTTTCTACCTCTTCCTTTATAAAGGAATCTTCAGGTAAAAAGCCAGCGGTAAGATATTTAGAGGAGGTAAGGCTTAAAACAGTGAGTTGCCCGAGCTCTGAAAGGGCATCGATCAGGGATTCTGTCATACCTTCTTCGTAGAATTCCGCCGTTTCAGAGCTGTCTTCTGAGATCAGCGGGATTACCGCTACCCTGATTTCGCCACCTACCGCTTTCGGAGCAGACCATTGCGATCCGGCCCAAAAGCTGGCCATCAACAGAAGCAGCACAGCAGTAATTATGGAGCCCACGATCACCTGGTTGAGCCTTCTGCTGTTTTGCAGCTGGGTTTCTGTATTGATTTCCTCTTCCGTGGTCTTATGAATACCCCCGGGAGTTAGGTCGTAAATCCAGGAGAAAGCCGTCCAGAAAACCAGGCCAATCAACAGAAGGACAAGAAGCCCCTTTTGCACGTATGCAGGGGCATTGTACAGGGGCAGGATAGTGTCTGCGAGTTGTAAGATCACCCAGGCAACAGCAAGGTAGGCCACCACAGCCTTGATGACGTTCCTTCTATTCAGTTCGGAAAAGAATTTACCAAATTTCATAAATCTGGTTTAGAGATGTAACAGTGCCTGATTGCAGCGGATCAGGTTCTCTAATTTACGGAATTATGAGCAAATACTTGAAGGGAAAGAAGAAGTATCGGGGAATAATCGTAATGGGCTGGATGGTTCTGCGAACTCGCTTTTTACATCGGGCATAATTTTTATTGCGATCCGTTTAACCATTTGAGGGCCCGCTTCCGGCTTCCGAATACTTTTACCTCCCAACCCAGATTGCGACTTGAAATTTCATAAAAATTGGCTATTTGCCTGGCATTAAGATCCGCAGGCTCTAATACGGCAATCCGGATTGAGGGGTGAAGCCCCCATTTGGTGTAATATTTGTAGGGTAGTTTAAATATTTCGGCAGGAGAGGAATCCGTAGTGAAATCTTTCGTGATAACCAGCAATTTGTACAGCTTTAGCCGCTGTGACTCTCTTATAAAGGCTTCACTGGCTTTAAAAATAGACTCCGCGGAGTGTTTCCCTGTAAAATTGAGAAGCAATACCTGTAACTCTTCACTATGTGAGACATCCCAATGCATATTGTGCTATAATTGGGGGCTCGGTTGTCATCTGAAGATAACATTTATTCGTAAAGTTTACAACCGTATGGCTGGGAAGATTGAAATAAATCAGAGGCTGATCAAATTATCTTATTTTATGTCATAAATAGCTTACAAAAACAATCAGAAAACACTGATAATTTTAAAATAAGGCCCTTTCAACAGCCAAGCTTTTTTAGATATACAGCTCTTTAAGGCCCTTTGTAAAGGTAGCCACTTCCTCCAGGGTACCCGTGCTGATTCGCGCCCAATTGTATAAGGGAGGGAAAGGCCTGCCTATTTGCACACCCTTTTCGGCCATTCTTGGAATTAATTCGGAAATATGCCTGCCGCTTTCAAAGAAAACGAAATTGGTATGCGAAGGGATATAGCGAAGCCCCAGTTCATTGAGGGTTTTATAAATAAGTTCTTTGCCTTTCTCATTTTGGGTGATACTGAATTTGTAGAATTCAACATCTTTCAGTGCCGCTTTAGCAGCCTGAATCGCAAGGGTATTCGTGTTTGCCATCAAAGAATCCTGCAATCTTCTGGCTATATCCGGACGGGCTACCAGATATCCGATGCGCAAACCGGCAAGGCCGAAAACCTTGGAAAAGGTCTTGGAAACAATAACATTTCTTCCTTCCTTCACAAGACTAACCATTGAAGGATAATCTGGCTCGCTGATATAATCGTAATAAGCCTCATCGCTAAAAACTACCGCCTTGCTTTCCATGGAAAGGCAAAAATCCTTCAGTTCCCCGGGGTTCAATAAAGTGCCGGATGGGTTATTGGGATTACATAAAAAAATCAGGCGGGTTTTGCTGTTGACCCTTCGCGACATCGCCTGCAGGTCATGTTCCAGCTTATCATTCAGGGGTACGCGGTGCACATATGCCCCGAAAAGCTCTGCATATCTCAGCAGGGCCTGGAAGGTGGGATCGGCTGCCACAATTTCTCCCCTTCCCAAACCATAGACCAAACCGCAGGCTTTAAGGCCCTCGGTGGAGCCACCGGTAATAACAATACAATCTTCGCTTACCTCTTCTTTTTTGGCAATCATTCTAACCAGTTCCTTGATATACTGGAAAGGATAGCGGCATCCCAGATCGAAATCCTGTTGCATTGCTGCACGGACTGCTTCAGAAGGGCCATAAGGGTTTTCGTTTGAATTTAACTTAGCCAGAGGGGCTAAGGGTCTTTTCCCAGGACGATACGTTTCCTGCGCAAGTGAAGGTAATCCCCCGAGCAGAGTGAAACCACCACCCAGGGCAATGGTTTTGAGCCAATTTCTTCGATCAGTTGTATTCATGCCTTTATTGCTTTAGGCAAAAGATACAAATTATCCGTTTAGTTCGGCTAATAATTGAGATGTGGACCAGAGGGGAGGGCCTACAGGCGGTAAAGGGTATTGCTTATCAGGATGGCAATGATCAGAACTACCATGGCCAGGTTTACCGTAATGGCTATGACCTTTTTTTCTGTAAGGGGTTCATTCAGGCCTTTTACGATATAAATGGTACCGAACAACCCGAGTATTCCTGAAATAACAATCGGTAGGCCAAAAAGCAATTTCGAGAGGGTAGATTGCAGATTGATCATTATGGACACTGCCGCAAAAGTCAGTAAAATTAGGATGAATTTGCTCATGCGATAAGATCGCTCTGTATAATTGATTTCTGCCTCCATAACTTTCCTTGTTTATGATGATTTAGATTACTTTGAGATTGTTTCTCAATCCTTCTGTAATGCCCAAAATCGTTTCGACAGTATCCTTCAGGTTGTTCCGGATAATAACCCTTGGAATACGAATTGTTGTGAATTCATCCTGGTGATCACAGCATTTTTGCTCCAATTCGTACAAAGCCTGCTCACAGGTAATATTTTCGAAACCAGTGTCTATTTCTATGTTCAATTTCACCCTTGAAATAGCCAGGTCCACAGTTTTCTTTCCGTCCCACCAGGCCAGCATGGGCTTAACCCCGGCCTGTATTAGGCCATAATAAAGGGTTATTGCCTCAGCAGAACTGTGTTGACGCCGTATCAGCTGTTCCATCCGCTTTCTGTGAGCGGGGCACAATTCTACCTTGAAAAGATCCATAGCTTGCCTGTGATCCAGGTAACTCAATTCCTTATTGCATTCGATGCATGTCATTGTCGTAGGTTCGATTTAAAGGATTCGGGATAGTTATAACCTGAAGTTTTGAGGATTATTTTAAAAATTCGATGTATGACCACCCACTTTTAGACGAACGACCATTTTCTAGATGAAATGCACCTTTTTTGCAACTTTTACCATCCAAAGAAGGATGTTTTGCTTTCACAGAAACCTCATATATTTACAAAAAGCGCCTTAACCATCCCTCAAGCATGATAAAACGCCCTGGCCCCGGAATGCTAATAGCGGCTGCCTTTATTGGCCCGGGAACCGTTACTACCTGTATACGCGCAGGGGTAACCGACGGGTTTAGCCTGCTTTGGGCCTTGCTTTTATCCATTTTTGCCACTGTAGTATTGCAGGAAATGGCCGGCAGGCTTGGACTCATTAGCCGGCAGGGACTGGCTTCAGCCGTAAAGCAGCGGTTGCGAATACCCTTGTTAAAAACGCTTTTCGTATCCATTATCCTTATCGCGATAGTACTGGGCAATGCCGCCTATGAAGCGGGAAACATAGCCGGAGCCGTCCTGGGCCTTGAAGGTCTTGCCGGCAGGGAGGGCATTGATGTATTTCCATGGCTCATTGCAATACTGGCTTTTATATTGCTTTGGAATGGGAACAATAAATTTCTGGAGCGTGTCTTTACAGTCCTGGTTTTGCTGATGAGTGTTTCTTTTATGATAACTGCTGTCCTTACCTTGCCTTCCGCGGAAGAATTATTTAAAGGGCTGTTTATCCCGAATCTGAATGGAGATAACATCTATATGGTTATGGCTCTTATAGGTACCACTGTGGTGCCGTATAATCTGTTTCTCTATGCCTCCCTGGTTACTGAAAAATGGTCTTCGCAAGCCAACATGGGTACGATGCGCAGTGATATTGGCTGGTCGGTAATCCTGGGGGGAATTGTCTCCATGTGTATACTGATAGCTGCTGCCGGCGCCCCAATTACTGAAGTTAAAGGGGTTATGGACCTTGCGGCCGGGCTGGAACCCATTTACGGCAGCGCAGCTCGCTATGGCCTGGGAATAGGTTTACTGGCTGCCGGGATAACCTCAGCCATTACGGCACCCCTTGCGGCAGCATATGTCGCCAATCAGTGTTTTGGTTGGCATACCGATACCAAAAACTGGCGTTTTCGAATCGTTTGGGCAGGGATTCTGTTATTTGGCGCCCTATCCCTGAGTTTGGATTTTAAGCCCCTTGAGATCATTTATACTGCTCAAATAGCCAATGCGGTGCTATTACCGGTAATTGCCCTGTTCCTGTGGTGGATTCTCAACTCGCGTACCCTTATGGGTAAATTTACCAATTCGGCATGGCAGAATATCCTGGCGGCAACGGTAATCCTCCTTGTGATAGGCCTGGCAGGCAAAAGTTTCCTGAACCATTTAAATTTTTAGGCATGGAAGTTTATCAGATAGATCTTAATTGTGATGTTGGGGAGGGAATGGGCAATGAAGCAGCTCTTTTTCCGATGATCAGTTCCTGTAATATTGCCTGTGGAGGCCATGCGGGAGATGTTCAGTCCATGAGGGAAATGGTCTCCCTGGGACTTGAATCCGGCTTACATCTTGGAGCCCATCCTTCCTATCCCGACAAAGCGCATTTTGGCCGCAGATCAATCCGCATGGGGGACATGGAGCTCCGGGATAGCATTATTCAGCAATTGGAAGCCCTGCTAAAGGTAATTGAACAGAATAAGGGCACATTGCACCACATAAAAGCACATGGGGCCCTTTACAACGATCTGGCTTCCGACCTGAATTTAGCGGAAACCTACCTCAACGCGCTGGAATCCTTTAAGGACTTTGCAATACTATACGTACCCTGTGGCTCCCCTTTTTCACGATATGCGGTTGAGAGGGGCTATCGCATCTGGCGGGAGGCTTTCGCAGATCGCGCTTACGAAGCAGACGGAAGCCTGGTTTCCAGGACAAAACCCGGGGCAGTTCTTTCTGATCCCGAAGCCGTGTTTCATCAGGTGGTTCAGATGGTAAAGGAAAAACGGGTGCGCTGTCTCGGCGGGGCATTTTTTTCTGTTGAGGCAGACACGTATTGCCTGCATGGTGATGGCCCGAATGTTTTGGAAATATTGATGTATCTTTCGAAACATTTACCAGATAATTCAATATTCCTTCGTTCGTGAGTGAGACCCCCTTTAGAATAAGAGCTTTTGGTGCACAGGCAGTTGTTTTGGAATGGCCAAGGGAGATTTCAATGGAAGTGTTGCAACAGATCCTGGGTTTTACAACCTACCTGAAAAATAAAAGACTTACTTCAGATAAATGGGAGTTAATACCTATATATCAAAGCCTTACGCTTATTAGTAAAGAAGATAAAATAGATTTGACCCGTTTTTCCCGTACCCTTAAATCGTGGTACCGGCAATACCCCAAGGATTATCAGGTAGATGTACGGCATTGGGAACTTCCAGTCTGTTACGATAAGGACTTCGGGCCGGACCTTGAGGAAGTGGCTGCTTATTTGGAAACAGATGTCGATACTTTTATAAAACGACACAGCTCTGTTACGTACCGGGTTTACGGGATCGGTTTTTTACCCGGGTTCCTCTACCTGGGAGGCATACCTGAGAGCCTGCGTATCCCCAGAAAAGCTTCTCCCAGATTAGACGTGCCAAAGGGAACTGTCGGGCTGGCAGACCGGCAAACCGGGATTTATCCACAGCAGTCTCCTGGTGGCTGGAACCTTGTTGGCAGATGTCCTGTTCCCATGTTTGACTCCAGATCAGATCCTCCCTGTTTTATTTCCCTGGGGGATACCGTCCGTTTCCGTCCTGTAAGCCGGGCGGAATATGATCTGCATAAGATTGAGGGGGAAGTAGGTATTTATAATTACAAAAAGAAATTCGGGGATGCTATTAGTTAAGGACGCCGGTTTTTATACCAGTATACAGGATCTGGGTCGCTTCCATTACCGACATTTGGGGGTGCCCGTGTCCGGGGCTATGGATTTGATCGCAGCGGCCAGGGTTAACTCCCTGCTCGAAAACGACCCCAAGGATGCAGTACTGGAAATGACCCTGAATGGTCCGATACTCGAATTTTCAGAACCGGCCTATATAGCCTTCAGCGGTGCAGAGATGCAGCTGGAGTTGAACGGGGAAGCGATTGAACTGGATCAGGCCTATTTTGTTAGTGCCGGCAGTACCCTGAATTGCGGGCATACCTCTCACGGTATCCGAACCTATATGGCCATAAAAGGGGGTTTTCAGGCCCCTGTGATTTTAGGAAGCCGGTCATTTTACTACCCCGTAACCCCTAAAAAAACGATACAGGCCTTTACGGAGATAGCCTATACACCAAATTCCGATTACGAATCAAAAGTTCTTCGGGTTTCGCATTCAAAACTATACAGGGAAACCACCCTCAAAGTTCTTCCGGGTCCGGAATACGAGTTGCTGTCTGACAGGCAGCTGGAAGCTTTGTTCTCAGGCGCGTTTACTTTAGCCAAGGAACAGGACCGGATGGCCTGTCAATTGCAGGAATTCATTGAAGGCCAAAGCCATCAGATGATAACCTCTGCAACCCTTCCGGGTACTGTACAGCTAACCCCTTCTGGAAAACTGATCATCTTGATGCGCGATGGGCAGACCACCGGTGGCTACCCGAGGATTTTGCAACTCGAGGATCACTCTGTGAATGTTCTGGCTCAGAAAAAATTCGGGGACCGGATTAACTTTCACCGGATGCCGGGCTAGACCGTGCTGTAGACCTCTTCAAAAGGAACCCTGAACCTGGGGCCGTAAACCCCGGTTTCCTCGCGATAGCCGCATCCTATAACCATATTTATCTCAGCTGTGCGGGGTAATTTCAGGAATCGTTTAATCCTAAGGGTATCGCTTCCCTCCATAGGGCAGGTATCCAATCCTCTTGCAGCCATGGAAATCATAAAATTTTGCGCCGCCAGGGCAGCGCTTTTGTGGGCAACTATACGCATATCTGACAGGCGAACCTGTCTGTAAACGGGCCTGAAAAGTCCGAGAATGTTGAATAGCAGATAGCGAAGCCATCCCAAAACCCCTAAAAACTCCATATAGATAGAGGGAATTAATTTGCGATAGTAATTAAGGGCAAAACGCTGCCTTTTACTCATCTTTTCCGGCTTCGTTTCTCCGTAGACCTCCTTCAGGAAATTGAGGTTGGCCCTGGAGCGTTTTTTCCACAGATCTTTCCGTACAACCACAACCACTAACTGGTCTGCTGTTTTGGCGGCATTCTGACCGAAGCAATATTCAACAAATTGGGTGCGTGCCGTTTCGGAACTAACATGTACAAACTCCCATAATTGCAGGTTTGAACTGGAGGGGGCCAGGATGGAATTTTCAAGGCAGAGCCGTATGATTTCAGGATCTACAGCTTTCTTTTTAAATACACGAACGGCACGTCTGTACTGAATGGCCTCGGTTACGCTTTTCTCCATGGGCTATATTTTGCAAATGCTAAAAATACTATTTCCCGCCGATAAAGCTTTATTTTCCGATTTTGATGGCAAAGAATCCCTTTTGATCTGAAACTACCCACTCCGGAATCGGTTTGAATATGGTAATATATTTTACTTAAGTTACTGATATACAGTGGTTATACTGTATTTAAACAAAAATGGATTTGTATGTACTCGATTCAATTTTCCCTGAAGGACTGCCAATCCTATATCTTTGATACAATAGCTTTTTAACAAAAAACATCAAAGCGGTAAATGCAACTGAATAAATACAGTAAAAATGTAACCCAGGACCCAACCCAACCAGCGGCTCAGGCTATGTTGTATGCCATTGGGTTGTCCGAGGAAGATTTAAACAAGCCCCTGATAGGCATCGCCAGTACCGGTTATGAAGGCAACCCCTGCAATATGCATCTCAATACCCTTGCCACCCATGTAAAAGAAGGGGTAGCCTCAAAGGATCTGGTAGGGTTGATTTTCAATACTATTGGAGTCAGTGACGGCATCTCCATGGGAACTTACGGTATGCGGTATTCCCTGCCTTCCCGGGATATTATTGCGGACTCCATGGAAACGGTAGTGCAGGCCATGAATTACGACGGCCTGATTACGGTTGTGGGATGTGACAAGAACATGCCCGGAGCCCTGATGGCGATGATCCGGCTCAACAGACCTTCCATATTGCTATATGGGGGAACGATCGCCTCAGGCTGCCTGAAAGATCAAAAACTGGATGTAGTTTCCGCTTTCGAGGCCTGGGGCCAGAAAGTAGCTGGAAACCTCAACGAAGAAGATTACAAGGCTGTTATTCAGAATGCCTGCCCTGGTGCAGGGGCCTGTGGCGGGATGTATACAGCCAATACCATGGCATCCGCCATTGAAGCTCTGGGGATGTCACTCCCATATAGTTCTTCCAATCCGGCGGTTGGGACAGAAAAGAAACAGGACTGCTTAAAAGCAGGAAAGGCTTTACGCGAGCTGCTTGAAAAGGACATCAAGCCTTTGGATATAATCTCCAAAAAATCACTGGAAAACGCGATTCGCCTGGTTGTGGTAATGGGGGGAAGCACCAATGCAGTACTGCATTTCCTGGCTATAGCCAAAGCTGCCAATATATCTTTTACCCTCGATGATTTCCAGCGAATCAGCGATGAAACCCCTTTCCTTGCGGATTTGAAACCCAGCGGGAAATACCTGATGGAAGATGTACACCGCGTTGGAGGAGTACCGGCTGTATTGAAGTTTATGCTTCAAAACGGAATGCTCCATGGAGATTGCCTTACTGTAACCGGAAAAACACTAGCTGAAAACCTGAAGGAGGTACCAGACCTAAGTGAAGGGCAGGAGGTGATCCGACCCCTTAACAACCCTATAAAGCAGACGGGGCATTTACGAATATTGTACGGCAACCTGGCCACCGAAGGGGCTGTTGCCAAAATTACCGGAAAAGAGGGCCTGCGCTTTGAAGGCCCTGCAAAGGTTTTTGAGGATGAATTTGCAGCAAATAAGGGAATTGGTGAAGGAAAGGTGCAAAAAGGGGATGTGGTCGTAATCCGCTATGAAGGGCCCAAAGGAGGTCCTGGAATGCCCGAAATGCTGAAGCCAACCTCTGCCATAATGGGCGCTGGCCTGGGCAAGGAAGTGGCCCTGATTACCGATGGAAGATTCTCCGGCGGCACACACGGATTTGTGGTTGGACATGTTTGTCCGGAAGCACAGGCCGGAGGGAACATTGCCCTGGTTCAGGATGGGGATGTCATTACAATAGATGCAGAAACCAATAGTATTACAGTAGGGCTGAGTGAAGAAGAATTACAAAGACGCCGTCAGCAATGGCGAGCACCCGAATTAAAAGTTAGCAAGGGTAGTTTATATAAATATGCCAAAACCGTTTCACCGGCCTCCAAAGGCTGCGTCACGGATGAAATTTAATCCAGAAAAAGTATGGAACAAACAAAAACCATGAAACAGGCACCTAAAACTGCGCCTCCCAAAAGAATGTGCGGAGCAGAGGCAATTATTCAATGCCTGTTGGAAGAAGGTGTGGATTTGATATACGGATACCCCGGAGGTGCCATTATGCCTGTTTACGATGAGCTATACAAATTTCAGGACCGGCTTACGCATATCCTGACCCGTCATGAGCAGGCAGCTACTCACGCTGCTCAGGGTTACGCCAGGGTTAGTGGGAAAGTTGGGGTGGCAGTGGCTACCTCTGGCCCCGGGGCTACTAATCTCGTTACCGGACTGGCCGATGCCCAGATCGATTCCACCCCCATGGTGTGTATAACCGGGCAGGTGCCCCGGCATTTGCTGGGATCAGATGCCTTTCAGGAGACGGACATTATCGGGATTTCAACCCCGGTTACCAAATGGAATTATCAGATCACCAAGGCTTCGGAAATCCCGGAGATCATGGCGAAAGCATTTTACATTGCCCGCTCAGGGCGCCCGGGGCCGGTATTGGTAGACATAACCAAAAACGCACAATTTGATGAGCTGGATTTTGAATACGGTCCCTGCAAAGGGGTCCGGAGTTATGATCCCTATCCAACTCCTGATCCCAAAGCTATTGAAGAGGCAGCAGCACTGATCAATGCGGCAAAAAAACCCTATATAGTTTTTGGTCAGGGCGTCATCCTGGGGCAGGCCGAGGAACAACTTAAGGCCCTGGTCGAAAAATCTGGTATTCCTGCGGCATGGACCATTTTAGGGCTGTCTGCCCTGGACTCAGATCACCCCCTTAATGTGGGGATGGTTGGCATGCACGGGAATTACGGCCCCAACGTGCTAACCAATGAGTGCGATCTGCTAATTGCCATAGGGATGCGGTTCGATGATCGGGTAACCGGTGACCTGAACACCTATGCCAAACAGGCCAGGATTATTCATTTTGAAATTGATCCGGCTGAGATCAACAAGAATGTAGCTGTGGACGTTGCTGTGCTAGGGGATGCACGTGAAACGCTTTCACAACTGCTGCCCAAGGTCAAAGCCAACAGCCACAAGGCCTGGGTGGAAAAATTTCATAAGCTATATAAAGAAGAATACAAGACCGTAATCGAAAAGGATTTGTTCCCAACAAAAGCCGGGCTCACCATGGGAGAGGTAATTGCACAGATCAATACGGCAACTGATCATCAGGCGGTAATTGTTTCCGATGTGGGGCAACATCAGATGATTGCCTGCCGCTATGCAAAATTTCGCGAAACAAAGAGTAATATTACCTCCGGAGGCCTTGGAACCATGGGTTTTGCACTCCCGGCGGCCATTGGAGCCAAAATGGGGGCCAGTCATCGCGAAGTAGTTGCCATTATCGGAGATGGGGGATATCAGATGACCATTCAGGAACTCGCCACCATCTTTCAGAATAAAACTGCTGTCAAAATAGTGGTCCTCAACAATGACCATCTTGGGATGGTGCGCCAATGGCAGGAATTATTTTTTGACAAGCGCTATGCTTCCACTGTTATGACCAATCCGGATTTTGTTAAAATAGCGGAGGGGTATTATATAAAAGCCAGAAGAGTAGAAGAGAGGGCCGAGCTTGCGGCTGCCGTTGCAGAAATGATCGCCTCCCCGGATCCATATTTCCTTGAAGTACGTGTGGAGAAGGAGGACAATGTGTTTCCAATGATCCCTTCCGGAGCATCGGTGTCTGATATCAGGTTAAAATAAACAATACATTAAACGACAAAATCCTGTACAAGGACTGAGCAATTATACTATGGAAAAAAAATGGTACACCATCTCGGTATATTCAGAAAACAATGTTGGATTACTGAATAGGATATCGGGTATATTTTTAAAGCGACATATTAATATAGAAAGCTTAAATGTCTCTAAATCAGAAATAGAGGAGGTTTCGAAATTTACAATAGTTGTACACACCACCAAAGAATGGACAGAGCGGATCGTCTCTCAGATCGAAAAGCAGATAGAAGTGATCAAAGCCTTCTATCACACCGATGATGAGATTATTTACCAGGAGTCTGCACTTTTTAAAATTGCCTCCCATCTCTTGTTCGATGAACGTCAGATCCAGAACATCATCAAGGAAAGCAATTCACAGATTGTTACGGTTAGCCGTGATTTTTTTATTCTCGCCAAAACGGGCAGGAGGCATGAAATTGATGAGATGCACGATGAATTGGAACCCTTCGGCATTATGCAGTTTGTACGCTCCGGAAGAATTGCCGTAACCAAGTCAGAAATGCCAATTTCCAAAATCCTGGAAGGATTTCACCATGCATAATAATTGAAAAACTAAGCTTACAAACACAAAGAAAATGACAAATTATTTTAATACCCTTTCCCTTAGGGAGCAATTACAACAACTGGGAAAATGCAGATTTATGGAAGCTTCCGAGTTTTCCGAGGGGGTAAAGGCTTTAAAAGGAAAGAAAATTGTAATTGTGGGTTGCGGAGCCCAGGGCCTGAACCAGGGCCTGAATATGAGAGATTCCGGTCTGGACATTTCCTATGCCCTGAGGGCGGCAGCCATACAGGAGAAGCGGGCCTCCTTTGTAAATGCCACTGAAAACGGATTCACCGTTGGCACCTATGAGGAACTGATTCCTTCGGCAGACCTGGTAATCAATTTAACACCGGACAAGCAGCATACAGCAGTAGTTGGTGCTGTAATGCCGCTGATGAAAAAAGGGGCAACCCTGTCTTATTCGCATGGGTTCAATATTGTAGAGGAAGGCATGCAGGTGCGCAAGGATCTGACCGTTATTATGGTAGCTCCAAAAAGCCCGGGCTCGGAGGTGCGTGAAGAATATAAAAGGGGGTTTGGGGTGCCTACGCTGATAGCCGTGCATCCTGAAAATGATCCTGAAGGCAAAGGTCTGGCCCAGGCCAAGGCCTATGCAGCAGCTACCGGAGGGCATAAAGCGGGGGTACTGGAGTCTTCCTTTGTCGCAGAGGTGAAATCAGACCTTATGGGGGAACAGACTATATTATGCGGGCTATTGCAGACCGGATCCATTCTGTGTTTTGACAAGATGGTTGCAGAAGGGATAGAACCCGCATATGCATCCAAACTGATCCAATTTGGATGGGAAACCATTACTGAGGGACTTAAATACGGAGGAATCACCAATATGATGGACCGATTATCCAACCCTGCAAAAATTGAGGCCTTTGAATTATCCGAAGAGCTGAAAGACATAATGAGGCCGCTGTTCCGAAAGCATATGGACGATATCATGAGCGGTTATTTCTCAAAAACGATGATGGAGGATTGGGCCAATGACGATAAAAACCTGCTAAGCTGGCGTGCAGCCACCGGAGAAACAGCTTTTGAAAAGACGCCGGCCGGAAAAATGGATATTTCAGAACAGGAATACTATGACAAGGGGGTTTTAATGGTTGCTTTTGTAAGAGCCGGAGTGGAGCTGGCCTATGAATCCATGACCGAATCGGGGATTATCGGGGAGTCTGCCTATTATGAGTCCCTGCACGAAACACCCCTTATTGCCAATACCATAGCCCGTAAAAAGCTATTCGAAATGAACCGGGTTATATCCGATACCGCAGAATACGGCTGTTATTTATTTGATCACGCCTGTAAGCCGCTATTGGGAGAATTTATGAAAAAGATACAAACCGATGTTATCGGAAAGTCTTATGGGGCTGAAGACGACAATGGGGTGGATAATGCGAAGTTGATAGCCGTAAATAAAGTATTGCGAACACACCCCGTAGAAGTGGTGGGAGCCCGGCTGCGTGAGTCCATGACCGCAATGAAACCCATTGTTTGAGACTGGTTACGCGTATCTTTAACAAAATCCATAACAGCATCCAATAATGAGTGATTTACAAGCCATTCCAAAAATTTATCAAATTGACGCTACCCTGGATCAGCGAACCTACCTGGTGGGCGGGGAATTGAAATCCTGGAAAGGGGATGTGTCAGAAGTGTATTCCACTATTTCCAGCAGTGAGACCTATAAACCTACCCTGCTGGGTACCATCCCGGACATGGGGGAGCCAGAGGCTATGGAGGCACTTGAAGCTGCCCTTAAGGCCTTTGATAAAGGAAAAGGAATATGGCCCACCATGCGGGTCCGGGAACGGATCGAATGTATGGAGAAGTTTGTGGCGCAGATGGAGCAAAAAAGGGAAGTGATTGTGAAATTGCTGATGTGGGAAATCGGGAAATCCCTGCCGGATTCCGAAAAGGAATTTGACCGGACCGTTGAATACATTCACGATACCATTGAAGATTATAAGCAGTTAGACCGGAACTCTGCCAAGTTCCATAAGCATCAGGGGGTTTACGCACATATCCGAAGGGGGCCATTAGGAGTGGTGCTTTGTCTGGGGCCCTATAATTACCCGCTTAACGAAACCTTTGCCCTTTTGATCCCTGCCATCATTATGGGGAATACTACTATTTTCAAACCGGCAAAGCACGGGGTATTGCTAATTACACCACTTCTGGAGGCATTTCAGAACAGCTTTCCGAAAGGGGTGGTAAATATCCTTTTCGGAAGGGGCAGGGCAGTAGCTGCCCCCATTATGAAGACCGGGAAAGTAGATGTTTTAGCTTTAATAGGAAACAGCAAGTCGGCCAATGCCTTGCAGGACCAGCATCCCAAAAGCAACCGGCTCCGGCTGGTTCTTGGGCTTGAAGCTAAAAACCCTGCCATTGTCCTTCCGGATGCCGACCTGGAACTGAGCGTACAGGAATGCCTCACCGGAACCCTTTCCTTTAATGGACAAAGGTGTACTGCCTTAAAGGTGGTTTATGTACATGAAGACATTTGTGAGACCTTCCTCAGGCAGTTTTCGGACGGGGTGGACGCTCTCACTTTTGGCAACCCCTGGGATAAGGGGGTGAAGCTTACACCATTGCCGGAACCCGGGAAATCGGATTACATTCAGGAACTTATTGACGATGCCCTTGCAAAAGGAGCCCAGATCATAAATGAAAAAGGAGGGCAGCGCTTTGATAATTTTATCTGGCCGGCCGTACTCTACCCGGTCACCAAAGATATGCGGGTCTATAAGGAAGAGCAATTTGGCCCTGTAATCCCGGTGCTGAGCTTTACAGAGATCGATGAGCCGCTGGATGATATGGCAGAGAGCAACTACGGGCAGCAGGTGAGCCTTTTCGGCAAGGATGTCTATGCACTGGCGCCTTTGATCGATACGCTGGCCAACCTGGTCTGCCGGGTTAACCTGAATAGCTCTTGCCAGCGCGGCCCGGATGTGTATCCGTTTACCGGACGTAAAGATTCTGCCCAGTCTACTCTGAGCGTTCACGATGCACTGCGGTCTTTCTCTATCAGGACCTTCGTAGCCTTTAAGGATAACTCTTTAAATAACGAAACAGTAGAACAATTGCTGGATACCAAGCTCTCCAATTTTATCAGTACGGAGTATATACTTTAAAAGGCTTACTGGCAAATATTGAGCATCTTTTCAGTTGCCTTGATGGCAGAGACGGTCTGGTCTGAATCCAGCCCTCTGGTGGTAAACTCCCTTTCTTTTTCTTTCCAGGTAATGACGGTCTCACAAAGGGCGTCGGAATTGGACCCGGGAGGGATCCGAACAGCGTAATCAACAAGGGTGGGCAATGGTATTTTAAGACTGCGGTAAACTTTGCGAAGCGCATTCATAAAGGCATCAAACTGCCCATCTCCCTGTGCATTCTCTTCATAGGTTTTCCCCTGTATTTCGAGGGAGACCGTGGTAGAAGGCTGCAGGCCTTTGGCATGAGTCAGCACATAGGATCGGATAAAAACAGACTGTTTGTGCGTATCACTGCCCAATACATCTGAAATAATGTAGGGGAGGTCTTCCTTTGTAACCTTTTCTTTCTTATCGCCCAACTCAATAATCCGTGCCGTCACTTTGCGTATTTCCTCCTCATTAAGCGAAAGCCCGAGTTCCTGCAGATTCTTCTGAATATTGGCCTTGCCCGAGGTTTTCCCTAAGGCATATTTCCGTTTTCGCCCAAACCTTTCCGGCAACAAATCATTAAAGTAAAGGTTTTTCTTATTGTCTCCATCAGCATGTATACCAGCAGTTTGTGTAAATACATTGTCTCCAACTATAGGCTTGTTGGAGGGAATTCCAATCCCGGTAAAGGCAGATACCAGTTTACTCACTTTAAAAAGAGAACTTTCCGCGATGCTGATCTCTGCCTCCGGAAGGAAGTCATTAATGACAGCCACCACACTCGCCAGGGGTGCATTTCCTGCCCGTTCCCCCATTCCATTAACCGTCAGGTGTAAGCCGTGGATTCCTGCCTTTATGGCTTCCATTACGTTTGCCACGCTCAGGTCGTAATCATTGTGGCCATGAAAATCGAAGTGCTGATGGGGATATTTTTTGACAATTTCAGAAAGAAACGCAAAGGTTTCCCGAGGGGTAAGGATTCCCAGTGTGTCCGGCAGCAGTATCCTTTTTACGTCCTGGGTTTGCAAAAAATCCAGAAATTCAAAAACGTATTCGGGAGAATTGCGCATGCCATTACTCCAATCTTCCAGATAGACATTAGTGGTAACCCCCTGTTCAGTGGCCATTTGGATTACCTTTTCAATATCCTTAAAATGCTCCTCAGGTGTTTTTTTAAGTTGATACTTCAGATGATTCAGCGATCCTTTAGTCAAGAGATTCTGAACCTTTGCACCAGCCAGTTCCATCCATTTCAGGGAGGCTCCGCCATCTACAAAACTCAGGACTTCTACCCGGTCCAGCAACTTTTCGGAGGCTGCCCATTCGGTAATCTGCCTTACAGATTCGAACTCCCCTTCTGAAACCCTTGCAGAAGCCACCTCAATCCTGTTCACTTTCAATTCCTGTAAAAGCAGGCGTGCCAGGGTCAATTTCTCCGAGGAAGTAAAAGATACTCCGGAGGTTTGTTCCCCGTCCCTTAGGGTGGTGTCCATAATTTCAATTCGCCGCTTTTGCATAGGGGGCCTGGCTAAAAAATAAGGTGATGTTTAGAGGGGGGTCTGTTTTGCGAAGGTTTCTATGTCCTTCTTCATGTTGAGCAGGTAGTCTATATCGTCGAAACCGTTCAGCATATTATCTTTTTTATACCCATTGATCTCGAAAGTCTCATATGCACCCGTGGAAGTGATGGTAATGCGTTGTTCCTGCAGGTTGACTTCCAATTCCGTTTTCGGATCGGCCTCAATAGCTTCAAATATCTGTTGCAAAAAACCAGCGCTTACCTGTACCGGCAACACGCCAATATTTAAACAATTATTCCTGAAAATGTCTGCAAAAAAGCTGGAGACAACACAGCGAAACCCGTAGTCGTATACGGCCCATGCCGCGTGCTCCCGTGAGGAACCGGAACCGAAGTTCTTGCCTCCAACCAGGATCTTTCCACTGTATAGCGGGTTGTTCAGCACAAAATGTTCCTTGGGGGTGTTGTCCGAATTGTATCGCCAGTCCCTGAAAAGATTATCCCCAAAGCCCTCACGCTGGGTCGCCTTGAGAAATCTGGCAGGAATGATCTGATCTGTATCCACATTTTCAATGGGAAGCGGGACAGCAGAACTTTTAAGGATTGTGAATTTATCGTAAGCCATGTTTATATATCGTCTTTTTGTTAAACCAATGCTGTTTTAAGCAGTTCTCTTGGGTCTGTAACCTCGCCTGTAACAGCAGCAGCAGCTGCAACCAGGGGGCTGGCCAGGAGTGTTCTGGCACCGGGTCCCTGCCTGCCCTCAAAATTTCGGTTTGAGGTGCTTACAGCATACTTGCCCTGCGGGATTTTATCGTCGTTCATTGCCAGGCAGGCAGAACATCCCGGTTCGCGGAGTTCAAAGCCTGCTGCTTCCAGTATATCCAGGATCCCTTCTTCACGGATGGCCTGCTCTACCTTATGGGATCCGGGAACCAGCCACGCGGTAACGTTGGCTGCCTTTTGCCGGCCTTCAACTATCTGGGCAAAAGCCCTGAAATCCTCTATCCGGCCATTGGTACAGCTTCCGAGGAAAACAAAATCGATCTTTTTCCCAAGCATGGATTCCCCTTCGTGAAAATCCATGTACTCCAGGGATTTTTTATAGGTGGCAACTCCGCCATCGAGAGTTTCAGCCTTTGGTATCTTCCTGGAAATGCTGAGGCCCATCCCGGGGTTGGTCCCGTAGGTGATCATGGGTTCTATATCGGCCCCATTGAAGTTTATTTCCTTGTCAAAAATTGCATTCGGGTCTGAATACAGCGTCTTCCAGTATTCCATAGCAGCATCCCAGGCCTCACCCTGAGGTGCGAATTCCCTGCCCCTTATATAATCAAAGGTTTTTTCATCCGGGGCAATCATACCCCCGCGGGCACCCATTTCAATACTCAGGTTGCACACCGTCATCCGCCCTTCCATGCTCATTTGTTCAAATACACTTCCGGCATACTCCACAAAATATCCGGTGGCTCCGGAGGTGGTAAGTTTTGAAATGATATAAAGGGCAACATCCTTAGGGGTTACCGCTTCGCTCAGACTTCCGCTGATATTGATGCGCATGCGTTTGGGTTTGGGTTGCATAATGCACTGAGTGGCGAGCACCATTTCAACCTCGGAGGTTCCAATTCCGAAGGCTATGGCGCCAAAGGCTCCATGAGTGGAAGTATGGGAATCCCCGCAGACAATGGTCACTCCGGGTACTGTAATGCCGTTTTCAGGTCCGATTACGTGAACAATCCCATTTTTTTCATGCCCCAGGCCCCAATAGGGGATGCTATGTTTCCGGGCATTTTCCTCAAGTGCCTGCAACTGTTTGGCAGACAGCGGATCTTTTACCGGCAGGTGCTGGTTCCGGGTTGGGGTGTTATGGTCTGCGGTTGCAAAAGTTCTTTCGGGATACAACACAGGAATATCCCGGTTTTTTAACCCCAGAAAGGCTACTGGGCTGGTTACTTCATGAACCAGATGTCTGTCGATAAAAAGTACGTCAGGCCCATTATCAATGCTGCGAACCACATGGGAATCCCAGACTTTATCAAATAGTGTTTTGCTCATCTTTCTTCTTGCTTTTGGCGAGATTCATTAGAACTTACAAAAGTATAAATATGCCTTTGGGAAGAAAACCAATGCCAGGGTAAATTACGATGTTCAAATCCGGATACGGCTCTTTCAAATGACTTTTTCAGGATAAACCACATGAGAATTGTCTGGAATAATCCGGTAAAATATAAATTCAGAGAGTTTGAATGAAATGCTTCTAGTGCCTTAACTAATGTAATCCCAGATATTCCTGAAAGCCTCCATTCTGCTGAGTTTGTCGCGAAGCACCCGGTGTTTGGGTAATTCCAGTCCGCCATCTTCTTTTAGCACCATGCCGGCGTGGTACTGTGCAGTTTCCAGGATATCGCGGTCGCGGATCACATCTGCAATTTTCAGGTTCAGTATCCCGCTTTGCTGTGTGCCCATCAGGTCTCCCGGGCCCCTTAATTTCAGATCGGTTTCTGCGATTTCAAAGCCATCATTGGTGCGAACCATTGTCTGAAGCCTTGTTTTGGCATCTTCAGAAAGTTTAGGACCGCTGATGAGGATACAATAACTCTGATCGGCTCCACGGCCTACCCGCCCCCTTAGCTGGTGGAGCTGGGAGAGGCCAAACCGCTCGGCACTCTCTATTACCATTACCGAGGCGTTGGGAACATTAACCCCTACTTCAATAACCGTGGTGGCAACCATTAATTGGGTTTGTTTTTTAACAAAACGCTGCATTTCAAATTCCTTTGCTTCAGGCTTCATTTGTCCGTGCACGATGGAAATCTGGAAATCCGGGCCCGGAAATTCACGGCTGATACTTTCATACCCGTCCATCAGGTCTTTGTAATCAAAGGCCGCAGACTCCTGAATGAGCGGATAAACGATATAAACCTGACGCCCTTTGGCAATTTCATCTTTCAGAAATCGGAACACCTTCAGACGGTCTGCATCGGTTCGATGAACGGTTTTGACCGGTTTCCGGCCCGGAGGTAATTCGTCTATAATACTGATGTCCAGATCCCCGTACAGACTCATGGCAAGGGTACGGGGGATAGGAGTAGCTGTCATTACCAAAATATGCGGTGGGGTTGCATTCTTTTTCCAGAGGCGGGCTCGCTGTGCCACTCCAAATCGATGCTGCTCGTCAATTATGGCCAGTCCGAGGTTTTGGAAACTTACCACATCTTCCAGGACGGCGTGTGTCCCTATCAGAATAGGTAATTCCCCTGTTTCCAGGCCTTCATGTATGGGTTTTCTGTCCCGGGCCTTAACGGAGCCGGTCAGAAGTGCCACGCCTATCCCGAGAGGCTCCAGCAGTTCATGGACTGCCTGATAGTGTTGCTGGGCGAGGATTTCCGTTGGGGCCATCAGACATGACTGAAAGCCATTGTCCAGGGCCAGCAGCATACACATGACGGCTACTATGGTTTTACCTGAACCCACATCCCCCTGAAGCAAGCGGTTCATCTGGGCATGGCTCCCCAGATCGGAACGGATTTCCCGAATGACTCTTTTCTGAGCAGGAGTCAGTTCAAAGGGGAGATGCTTTTCGTAAAAGTCCGTAAAATGCTCTCCGACCTTTTCGAAAGGAAGCCCTTTTATTTTTATTTTTCGCTGGCGTTTTTTGGTTAGCAGTGCCAGTTGCACAAAAAAGAATTCCTCAAATTTCAAACGGAACTCTGCCCGGGCCAGCAGCTTTTGATCATCCGGGAAATGCAGTTGTGAAACCGCCAGCTGTTTGTCCATCAGCTGCAAGCTTCCCCGGATATCCTCCGGCAGGTTTTCTTTCAACGGCACCTTTTCCTCAGTAAGCAATTGCAGCATCCAGCGGCTGATCATCCGGTTGGTTATACCCTGTTTGGATAATTTTTCGGTTGAAGGATAGACCGGTTGCATGCGCACCCTTTTCTGTGCCTTAAAGGTGCTTAGCAGTTCCATTTCAGGATGGGCCATGGAAAACATACCATTATACCATTTTGTCCTGCCAAAAATCACATAAGCCTCATTCAGTTTCAGACGTTCGCGAATCCATTTCTGGCTCCGGAACCAGACCAGTTCCATCTGGCCCGAATCATCCTTAAAAGTGGCCACCAGCCGGCTTCCGCGTTTTTGTTCAACGGTTTTAATATGGATAAGCCTGCCTATGAGCTGCACCTCGGCACTATTGCGCTGCAAGTCGCTTATTTTATGGAATTGTGTTTTATCTATATAACGGTTTGGAAAGAGGTATAGCAAATCCTGGTAGGTCTCCAGGCCCAGCTCCGAACGAAGCAATTTCGCCCGGTTGGGGCCGATGCCTTTCAGGTAACTCAGGGAAGTCTGCAGGGCTTTGGGATGCATTGGACTAAATTAAGGGTTCGTAATTTCAACTGCAACCTGTCAAATCGCTAAATTTGGATTGATTTTTGCCCCGGTATCCGTATGCGTATCAGCTTTCGAACTTTCTTCTTGTTCTTTCCAATGCTCCTGGCCATGAGCCAGGGAGCAGATGTTGATTTCCAAAAGGCGCACATCAGCATTAGCCCGGATACTGCAAATGCAGCAATAGCAGGAAGTGTAAGGTATACCTTCTTTGGCAATGGCAATGTAGACAGCTTGCATCTGGATGCGCAAAAAATGCGGATAAAAAAAGTAACCCTGGAGAACCGGGAAGTTCCTTTTTTATACGACGGTAAACGTTTAGGGGTTTTGGCTCCGGAAACGGCAGGGGTATACAATCTCCAAATAGACTATACCGCCCGCCCAAGGCAAACCCTTTATTTTTTTGGATGGAACGATTCCCTTCCCGGAAATGAGCAAATCTGGACACAGGGCCAGGGAAAATACAGCAGCCACTGGGTTCCCAGTTTTGATGAAATGAAGGAGAAAGTGGTTTTTGACCTGGATATTATCTTCGACCCGGATTATGAGGTTATTGCAAACGGACAGCTCCAAAGCAAGGAAGTTACAGGTTCCCTGGCGACCTGGCATTATCGAATGGACAAACCTATGAGCAGTTATTTACTGGCTTTCGCCATTGGGCATTTCAGGGCAGACACGGTTCAATCCGCCAGCGGTATCCCCATCCTGAATTATTTCCCAAAAGATGATCAGGAACTTGCCCGGAATACATACCTGCATACGGCCACTATATTCGATTTTCTGGAACGGGAGATTGGATACGCTTATCCCTGGAAAAATTACAAACAAGTCCCATTGCACGATTTTATGTATGCGGGAATGGAGAATACCACTGCGACCTTTTTTTCTGATCGCTATTTTACAGACAGTATTGCAGTCAATGACCTGCCCTATCTCAATATCAATGCGCATGAAATGGCGCATCAGTGGTTTGGCAATCTGGTAACCGAAACAGACGGTAAAAACCACTGGTTGCATGAAGGTTTTGCCACCTTTTATGCCTACCTGGCAGAAGCAGCTATAAAAGGTGACGACCAGATGTACTGGAAGCTGTACAGTAGCTGTAAGGCCCTGCAAAAGGCACAAGAGGAGGGCAGGGGGAGGTCTCTTCTGGACCCGGGGGCTGATAGCCTGACCTTTTATGAAAAAGGTGCCTGGGCCCTTATATTTTTACGTGAAATACTTGGTGAGGATGTTTATCGTGCAGGAATTCGAAAATATCTGGAAAAATTTGCCTTTCGCAATGCCACAGTAAATGATTTCCTTTCAATTATGGAAGGGGAGTGGGGAAAGTCTTTAAATACCTTCAGAGCAGCCTGGCTGGAATCCCCGGAATTCCCTTATAGGGAAGCTCTGGAATATTTACGTGGGAAGTCTGCATCCATCCGAAAATTTATGGAATCGGAAAAACGGTTGGTTGCTGCTGCGCTTTCAGATAAAGAGCTTAGCGAAGCCTGGGGGGATTCCCGCTCCCCATTTTACAGGAAACAACTCATAAAGGCCTTCGGAGACTCCCTTCCGGAAAATATACTTGAGCAGGTTTTAGCAGAGGGAAGTTTAATGGAACAAAAGGCGCTTGTAGCTGATGGAATAAATTTACCACCCTCGTTGTTAAAGCAAACGCTCAATTTGCTGGATGCGCCCAGCTATGAATTGCGGGAAACGCTGTTGTATCGTTTATGGTTGAGTTATCCGGAGCAGCGGGAAATTGTTCTGAACAGACTTCAGCAAAACGGCAGTCTTGTTCATCTTCCATTGCGGCAGAGCTGGCTGCTGCTTACGGCCCTCACTCCGGCTTATCAGGATGTGCTGGCAGAAAACCTGGCTGCCTTACGGAAGACCACAAGCCCTTTTTACGCTGCAGAAGACCGGGAAAAGGCATTTGAATTATTAAATCAGGTAGATGCTTTTAACAATAAAAATATCAAAGATTTAATACAGGCCACAGAACATCACAGATGGAGTTTTAAGAAATTTTCACGTGCATTATTTCTGCAACTACTGGAACAACGGCCAGACCGGGAATATTGGGAAATGGTGAGCAGGGGTTTCAGCAGGGAAACCTATGCGTATATTTATGAAAAAATAGAAGCTTTATGAGAGCACTGGTTATTTCCGGAGGGGGTAGTAAAGGGGCTTTTGCCGGCGGGGTGGCGCAATTTTTACTCGAAAAGCACCCCAACGCGTATGACCTTTTTTTGGGAACCTCAACCGGTAGCTTGCTTATCTCGCATCTGGCCTTGAATAAAATAGGAAAAATCAGGAAAATATATACCTCGGTAAATCAAAACAGCATTTTTAGCAATTGTCCCTTTACCATACAGCGAAAGTACGGGATAGCCACTATCGGAATAAATCACTGGAATGTGCTCAGAAACTTTTATAAAGGCAGTAAAACCTTTGGGGAGAGCTATCATTTGCTGGATCTGATCAAGAAATCCATCACCCCTGAGGAATTCCGAAAATTAAAGAAGGGTCCCAAAGATATTGTGGTCACGGTATCCAATTTATCGCTGAACCAGGTGGAATACAAGAGTATCAATGATTTCGAATACGAAGAATTTTGTGAATGGATCTGGATTTCCTGCAATTATACGCCTTTTATGAGCCTTGTTCGTAAGGATGGCTGTGAGTATGCAGACGGAGGGCTGGGATGTATGGTTCCCATAGAAGAAGCTATTAAAAGAGGGGCGAGGGAGGTGGATGCTATTATCCTTCATACCGAAGTTTCCCATATTAACAGAATGCCTTCAAAGAATGTCTTTTCCCTGCTGACCAATATGTTTAGCTTTATGCTGGATCGCATAGAGCAACATAATATTAAAATAGGGAAATACGTGGCCACGCATAACGATGCGATTATCAACTTTTATTTTACCCCTACAGTACTTACAACCAATTCGCTGGTTTTTGACCGGGAACAAATGTCGAAATGGTGGAAAAGCGGGTATTTATACGCAGCATCCAAGGGTGAGGAAAGCAGTGCCCTGGAATGAGTCCGGACGGCTTACCAGAGTTCCCCGATTTCTTTTTTGACATAAGAAAGGGCGGTGGCGGATGGGGAGGCTTTGTCCATAGTCTCATTGAGAATATCTTCCCGTAATTTTTCAGCACTGTCTGCCGTACTCATCCCTGCTTTTCGAATGGCCTGGATAGTAGCGTTTTTGGCAGCTTTGATAATATTCCAGCACTCGTCAGTCATATAGATCTGTTGTGACAGGTTGTGCTCAAATTCATTTTCGATATTGCGTATCAGCAGGTTTTCATAATCCCCTTTATCCGCAGATTTTGGCGCTACCCTAACCACCAGGCTGGGGATGGAGATCCGTTCCAGAAAAAGGGCCATTCTTTCATAAGCCTGCAGCCGGATCGGAAGACTGTTTTTCTGGCTGTCTTTATGAAGCAGGAACCTGCGACGGCCCTCCTCATTCCGGGTATGCATCCGGAAGAAATAAAAAGCAACTGCACCGGTTACTACTGCAGGTAATAAATATGCGAATAATTGAAAGATTCCGTCGCCCGTCATGAAAGATATGTTTAGATTGGTTTTCGCATTTGAAAACGCAGGAAAATCACAAAAAGTATATTAAGCCTGCGGAATTCTTTCCGAAAAATTATGGAAAAATGAGCGGATCTTTAATTCTGAATCTCCTTTCTGGTCTCCAGATAAAATCTTCGGTAGTTCGGGTGCAGAATAACATCGATTCCTTCACTGAAATTCCCGTCTCGCCCCCTGGAGCTCAATCGGCTCTCCCCGATCTTCAAGCTGTCTCGTAGCGTATTCATAACGGCAGATGCCTGCCGTGCCGCCAGGGAAATTTCTCCGGTCATGGAAAGGCCTTCAACCGTAAGATTCAGTTCAGGATACATTCCTGCAAGCTTGGCGATACCCTCAAGCCATTTTGTCCCGGTATCACTGATTGTTAAACCGCCTTCTTCAGTAAACACCTCGTTTAACCCTCCTGAAACCAATAATCCTCCTGAGGAAATCTTCAGTTTTGCCGTTGCGCCCAGGCTCTGTTTGGCCTGACTGAGCAGGGCAATGATTACGGAATCATTCCGGCTGAAGGTTTCAACAATGCTCCGCAGCTGCCCTTCTTTTGCCTCAAGAGAGGAAAGGGTCTGGCTCAGGGCAGAAGTGTTCTTGCTGGATACCTCGGCAAAATTATTGAGGTTTTTAAGTAGGGTGGCGTTGGCAGATTTTAATTCGCTAGCCTGATTCTCATATAGTTCAGCCTGTGCCTGGCTTGCTTTTTCCCTTTGTTCTGCTCTGGATAAATCCGTTTGCAGATTCCGGATCACGAGTTTCAGGCTATCAATACTGGCTATCAACTCCCGTTTTTTCTGGGCGTTTAGCCCGGCGGAAACGCTGAGTATCAGAATAAAGACCCAAAGTGAGCCGGAGCGTAGTAAATTAATTTTCATATAACATTCTATTTGGCAAATATACTCCCGAAAATGACTTCATTCGATGGAGATTTGAACAAATGCCCAAAACCCGCATAATAAAAAATACTAATTATTCAGATAGTCCAGGCTTAATTCAGTAAGTGCTTTTACGCCTAGAATCAAACCGCTGTCATCTATATAAAAATCAGGGGTGTGATGGGGGTAGGGTTCCGTATTTCCCGGGGTCATTCCGCCCAGAAAGAAAAAGAATCCGGGTACTTCTCGTTGGAAATACGAAAAATCTTCAGCCCCTGTAATGGCTTTTTGGGTTTGCACATTTGCGCCCCCGGCAACCCTTTCAAGGGTAGGCAGCATCTGGCTCACCAAATCCGGGTCGTTATAGGTAATATCCGTGGCATCTTTTATTTCAATGGTCGCTTCACCCCCGTAGGCTTTCGCAATATTGGGAACCATCTCCATCATTCGTTTGTTTATATGGTCTTTCATATCGTAATCCAGGGTGCGGATAGTTCCAAGCATCTCAGCACTTTCCGGTATAATATTGAAACGGACCCCGCTTTTAATCTTGCCCACGGTAATAACAGCAGCCTCATTAGTCAGGTTCGTTTCGCGGCTGATAATCGTTTGTAAGCCATCGATGATTTTTGCGCTTATCAGGATGGGATCGACTCCCGCCCAGGGCTGTGAACCATGCGATTGTTTTCCCTTAACATGGATGGTGAAGCTCTGTGCAGCAGCCATGGTACCGCCAGACTTGTAGCGGATCACCCCGGTTGGAGTCATGGAATTGATGTGAAGGCCAAAAATGGCGTTTACATCCGGGTTTTTGAGGACACCTTCTTTTACCATCAACAGGGCACCACCTTCTTCCCCCGGGGGTGGCCCTTCCTCGGCAGGTTGGAATATAAACTTGACCGTGCCCTTAATCTGGTCTTTATTCCGGCTAAGGACCTCTGCTACCCCCATCAGGATGGCTGTATGTGTATCGTGTCCGCAGGCATGCATTACCCCAACTTTCTCCCCCAGGAATTCCGCTCTGACTTCTGAGCGAAAGGGAAGGTCATTTCTTTCCGTTACAGGAAGCGCATCAATATCGGCACGGAGGGCAACAACTTTGCCCGGAGAATTCCCTTTGAGAATTCCAACCACCCCGGTATGTGCTACCCCGGTCTGAACTTCTAATCCAAGCGATTTTAGATGGGCAGCAATCTTCTCCGCCGTCTTAAATTCACGATTCGAGAGCTCTGGAGTCTGGTGAATTTGGCGCCTCCACTGGACCACCTTGGGTTCAATGGTTTTGTAGTCTTCCTGAAGGGAATACGTCTGGGCAGCCAGGCTTCCGCAAATCAAAATGAACAATAGAAAGGTAATTTTCTTCATATCTCTAATTTAAAATTTTATTAACTGATAGCCATCGCTCTGCAACTGGATCAGGGCAGTCATGGCAGACAGCGAAAGGAGTACTCCTGCCTGCGCCTGTTCTATCGGTACTTTACGTGCTACCGACGATTGCCCGCAAAGTATAATTTCTACACCGGCATCCATAAGGGCGTTGAGCAAGCCGGTATTGGGGTTGTCTGTACCAAATCGTTCCCGGTAGTGTTCATTGGTCAATACATCCGGGGTAGCCGCATTGTGAACCACCACTGCAACCTGCATACGATCTCCGGGGACTCCCTTTCGGGCATGCATGTTCAGGAATCTGGCGGCTGTTTCAAGGGATGGATTGATGGCCTCTTTAGCGTCCGGACTTGTCATAACATCGAATACAACCTTAAAAAGCTGCTCTTTGTTTACCAGATAGCTGGTATTTTGAATATCCCAAATGGCGCCATAGTGTTCAATAACCGGTCCGGTTTGCTTTTCCTGTGATGAGAGGGTGAAGAAACTCAGGCAAATAAGTATTGAAACCAACCTGGAATAAATGCGCATTTGAATAGGATTAAGTATCCAGGTCTTAAAGATATTTAAATTGCTATTAAAAGGGAGTCATATTGTTTATAATTCTAATCTGATTCCGTTTGAGGTTGCGGTGAATAATGTCTAAATTCATCCTCTGAAAAGATGGAGGTAGGCATGTTTCTAGAAGAATTGAATGAAGCCCAGAAGGCCCCTGTTCTGCACAAGGATGGTCCTTTGATGGTAATTGCCGGGGCAGGGTCCGGAAAGACAAGGGTCCTTACCTATCGGATTGCCCATTTGATGAACCAGGGAGTGGATGCCTTTAATATTCTGGCACTGACCTTTACCAATAAAGCTGCCCGGGAGATGAAGAAGCGGATTGCAGATATTGTGGGCGGCTCAGAAGCCAAAAACTTATGGATGGGCACTTTCCATTCTATTTTTGCGAGGCTGCTTCGCTACGACGGGGACAAGTTGGGATACCCCAGTAACTTTACCATTTACGATACCCAGGATTCCCAGCGTCTGATCGCGTCCATCATCAAGGAAATGGGCCTGGATAAGGACGTATACAAGTACAAACAAATACAGCAGCGAATTTCTTCCTACAAGAACAGTCTGATTACAGTTAAGGCCTACTATCAGAATCCGGAACTGCAGGAGGCAGATGCCATGGCTAAAAGGCCGCGACTTGGTGAGATCTACAAGAATTATGTTGACCGATGCTTTAAAGCAGGAGCTATGGATTTTGACGACCTGCTGTTGCGTACCAATGAGCTGCTTACACGTTTCCCAGAGGTGCTGATGAAATACCAGGAGCGATTCCGCTATATTCTTGTAGACGAGTATCAGGACACCAACCATTCACAGTACTTAATAGTGCGGGCACTTGCAGACCGCTATCAGAATATTTGCGTGGTTGGGGACGATGCCCAAAGCATCTACTCTTTCAGGGGAGCAAATATTACCAATATCCTCAACTTTCAAAGGGACTATGATGATGTGGCAGTTTATCGGCTGGAACAGAATTACCGCTCCACCAAGAATATCGTAAATGCAGCCAATAGCATTATCGCCAAAAATAAAAATCAGTTGGAGAAAGTGGTTTGGACGGCAAATGACGAAGGTGGCCGGATTAAACTACACCGGAGCCCTACCGACGCCGAAGAGGGCAGGTTTGTGGCTTCTACTATTTTTGAGATGCGAATGCAGCAGCAGCTACCCAATGGGGATTTTGCGGTTTTATACCGCACCAATTCCCAGTCTCGTGCCATTGAGGATGCGCTCCGCAAAAGGGATATTCCCTATCGCATCTACGGGGGTCTTTCATTTTATCAGCGCAAGGAAATAAAAGATGTTCTGGCCTATTTACGCCTGATCGTTAATCCCGGGGATGAAGAAGCCCTGAAACGCATTATTAATTTTCCGGCCCGCGGCATTGGGCAAACAACCGTGGATAAGCTCACCATTGCCGCGAACCAAAGTGGTCAGACCATTTTTGAGGTTATGGAAAATGTCCAAAAATCCGGTGTTCCGGTGAATTCGGGTATCCGCAGGAAGTTGGAAGATTTTGTAGCCATGATCAAAAGTTTCCAGATCTTCAACGAGCAGGCAGACGCTTTTTCACTTGCCGAACACGTGGCCAAAAAATCAGGCCTTCTGCTTGAATTTAAAAAAGATGGAACCCCGGAAGGGATTGCCAGGATGGAAAACATTGAGGAATTGCTCAACGGGATCAAGGACTTTGTGGAAGGGCAGAAGGAACTGGCAGATGCTACTGGCAACCTGAGTGAATTTCTGGAAGACGTAGCCCTGGCAACAGATATGGACAAGGATACCGGTGATGAGGACAGGGTTGCTTTAATGACCATTCACCTGGCAAAGGGCCTTGAATTTCCGCATGTATTTATAGTCGGGATGGAAGAAGATCTGTTTCCATCTGCCATGAGCATGAATACCAGAAGCGAACTGGAAGAAGAGCGGCGTTTGTTTTATGTGGCCCTGACAAGGGCGGAGAAACAGGCCTACCTTACCTACACCCAAAATCGGTACCGATGGGGAAAACTTATAGATGCCGAACCCAGCCGCTTTATTGAGGAAATCGATGAACAATTTATCGATAACCTGACCCCGGCGGACAATTATCGTTTCAGGCCGCTTCTGAATGCCGATATTTTCGGGGATGTCGATAAAAGCAGGCTCAGGCAGCAAAAACCTGAAAAGGGAACACCTCCCAGGCCTAACCATCCTACGGCCAGCCAATTGCGAAGGCTTCGGAAAATTAAACCCCAGACCAGTCCGGCAAGCACGGATACAGAGTTCACAGATCAGCAGCTCTTTGAAGGCAGTCTGGTAGATCATTCCCGTTTTGGAAAGGGAAAGGTCCTGAAGATAGAAGGAGCCGGAAACGATAAGAAAGCCGAAATACAATTTGAGCGCGGCGATATTAAAAAGTTATTGTTGCGATTTGCCAAACTCCGCCTTATAGAATAAAGGAAACTGGCTGATTGAAATACAGTCAGTTTATGCACCAACACCGTTTCAAAATGGCTGAATTTATTAAGATTTATGAGGAAAACCCCAATCCCAAGGCTGTAAAGCAGGTAGTGGATATTCTTCGTGGTGGCGGCCTTGTGATTTACCCTACAGATACGGTTTATGGCCTGGGCTGCGATATTACCAATTCCAAAGCCCTGGAACGCCTGGCCAGAATCAAAGGGGTAAAGCTCCAAAAAGCTAATTGGTCTTTTATCTGTGCAGACCTCAGCAACCTTTCAGATTATGTCAAACAAATTGACACCCGCACCTTCAAAATCCTGAAAAGAGCTCTCCCGGGCCCGTATACATTTATCCTGCCCGGAAATAACAACCTTCCCAAAGATTTTAAAAAAAGGCAGACCGTGGGGATACGGGTACCGGATAATGCCATAGCGCATGCCCTGGTTTCCGGTTTGGGAAGGCCAATTGTTTCCACTTCCATCAAGGATGAGGACGATGTTATTGAATACACCACAGACCCGGAACTGATAAAGGAAAAATGGGATAATCTGGTAGATGCGGTGGTAGACGGTGGCTACGGGGGCAACATTCCATCTACGGTGATTGACCTTTCTGGCCCGGAACCCGAATTGATACGGGAAGGTAAGGGCCCATTAAACATACTGTAATAAATACTGTAATAAAAAAGCCCCGTAGTGAAATACTACAGGGCTTTTTTGTGTTTGGGGGAAATCCTTATTTGTTAATAGCGGGATCTTTCATTCCTTCCTCAATCATACTGTAGAACTGATCCAGTTTTGGCAGCACTACAATGCGAGTCCTTCTGTTTCTGGCCCGGTTGGCAGCTGTATCGTTATCCGCCAAAGGCACATAATAACTTCTTCCTGCTGCGGTCATTCTGGCCGGATCTACTCCAAAATCGTTCTGGAGGATACGTACAATGGAAGTGGCACGCTTGGCGCTCAGATCCCAGTTGTCCAGTAAAACGCCGCTTCTGTAAGGGACATTGTCTGTATGTCCTTCTACCATAAATTCGAAGTCAGGCTTGTTGTTTACTACTTGTGCAACTTTACCAAGAACCTTTTTTGCTTCATTGGTCACATTATAGCTTCCGCTGCTAAAGAGCAACTTGTCGGAGATGGAAACGAAAACCACGCCTTTCTCAACGCTGATTTCGATATCTTCATCATCCAAATTCCCCAAAACGCCTTTCAGGCTCTGAACCAGGGCAAGGTTTACAGAATCCCTCCTGGTGATGGCATCCTGTAATCTGCGAATAGTCAGATCTTTTTCTTTCAGGCTCTCCAGAGATTTTTCCAGGTTGTCTGCTCCTTTGGCAGTCAGGGTAGTAAGATTCCCCATATTGTTTATGAGTTCCTGGTTATTGGCTTTCAGAAACGCATTCTGTTCTTCCAGCGTTTTAAGGCGGGCCTGAGCAGTGGTTTTTTCTTCCAGACAGCTATTGAGTTTTACAGTGGCTGAATTGAGAAGGTCTTGTGTTTCTTTTTGTTTGGCTTCCAGATCTGCGTATTTTTTCTGAGATACACAAGATGAAAGGGCCAGGGCTAATCCCAGGCATCCAACGATTAATTTATTCATAGTAAATGTTTGTATTAATGAGTTATTATTTAGTTTTCGCTTCCTTTAGAACTTAAACAAAATTATGTAAAAGCCAAAGCTGAGATCGGCTTGTTTCGTTAATCTTTTACTAAAATGTTAAAGTCCTCTATACCATTTACGTAATAAGACCATACAATGGATGTTGTGGCGTAGTATTTTGTGGTAAAACTTATTTTCTCCCGTTTTTTCAGCATTTTGGGAAAGTGGCGGTAAAAACTAAAATGGGCTCTCAGGATTGCAGCCGCATGTGTGAATTTAGCCTGAAAAATAAAGCGCAGGGCTGCAATCCCATCCAGTAACAGCCTGCTGAGGATAATTGGAAAGGCTTTTATCCTCGGTAAATTTTTGGTGATGGAGAAAAGAGAATTCCGGAAATTCAGGAAGGTTTTTTTTGGATTCATATTGCTCAGGGTGGAGCCCCCCAGGTGATAGACTTTAGAAGCTCCCACATACATAACTTTATAGCCGTGGTTTTGAGCCCTCCAGCAAAGATCTACCTCTTCCTGATGGGCAAAATAATCCGGATCAAAGCCCCCTAAGTCATGGAAAATCTTCTTCCGTATAAACATACAGGCCCCGGTTGCCCAAAATATTTCACGGGTATCGTTATACTGTCCTTTGTCCTGCTCCAGGCTTTGGAAGATTCTTCCCCGGCAGAAGGGGTAGCCAAAAAGATCCAGGAATCCGCCTGCGGCACCGGCATATTCAAAATATTCCGGGCGGATCAGGTCTTTTATTTTTGGCTGTACGATTCCGGTGTCCGGATGGGATTGCATATGCTGCAACACTGGTTCCAACCATCCGGGACAGACTTCCACATCGGAATTGAGCAGGCAATAGATGTCTTCTTCCACATGTTGCAGGGCCATATTGTAGCCACTGGCAAAGCCTCCGTTTACGGGATTTTGTATGATTGATATTTCCGGAAAGTTTTCCTTTACAAAGGAGACCGAGTCATCAGTAGAGGCATTATCGGCCAGGTAGATCCTTGCACCAGCACTGTGTTTGATTACGGAAGGGAGAAATCGCTCCAGAAGTGCGCTTCCGTTCCAATTCAATATCACAATAGCCAGGCTTGACATCTTTACAGTAAATATGAGGCTTTCCGAAAGCCGACAAAATAACTAAATATTTTACAAAGCAGGGGTGTAGAATTCGATAATAAAACAATTATAACATTTGGAGGAGCTCTGAGTAGTCCGGTAATTCTTTGAGGAATAGATACCTGCCGGCCTTGTAGTCTATTTGACAGTAAATATGTTGGATCCCATTGGTAAGCATCAGACAGGCTGAGCGGACAGGGAAGTTATAACGGGCAATCTGATCAAAGACTTCCTGATTCAAAGGAACATCAGGGGCCTTGCATTCCACCAGCAATAGGAATCGGCCCTCTGTGTCGCAAACTGCGAGATCTACCCTTCTCGAGAGGGAATTGACGCGTATTTCACGCTCCACAAGCATCCTGCCCGCCGGATACTTCTTTTCCTGAATCAGATAGTGAATACAGTGCTGCCGCACCCATTCTTCGGGCAATAACTGAACATATTTTTTGCGAATGATATCAAATACCAGCGCTTTATTTTCCCTATTTTTGAAACGCAGGGCATAGCTGGGAAAATTCAGTGGAACCATATTGCAAAAGTGCTATTATTTTTTAAATGGATGAAGTAAAACAGATAATCACAGATATCCGCAAAGGCCTTTATGTACCTATCTATTTTTTGATGGGAGAGGAGCCCTATTATATTGACCGGATCTCCGAGTTTATAGCTTCTGAAATCCTGTCTGAAGAGGAAAAAGGGTTTAACCAGATGGTCTTGTATGGCAGGGACACCAATCTTGATGAAGTAATTAGTCAGGCAAAACGTTACCCCATGATGGCTGAGCATCAGGTAATATTGGTAAAGGAGGCCCAGCACCTGAGCAGGACCATTGAGAACCTTAGTGCCTATGCGGAAAACCCCCTGTCCAGCACCATTCTTGTCTTCTGTTATAAATACAAAACCCTGGATAAGCGCAAAAAACTTTTTAAGACGCTGAGAAGCAATGGCGCTGTAGTTTTTGAAAGTAAAAAAATGTACGAAAACCAGGTAGCAGAATGGATCAGGCGTGTACTACTGGGAGATGGTTACAAAATATCCCATAAAGCCTCAGCACTGCTGGTGGAATATCTGGGGACCGATCTAAGCCGGATTTACAACGAACTGGAAAAGCTCAAAATAGTGCTCCCCTCAGGAACAGAGATCAACCCGGCTTTGATTGAAAAACATATAGGTATTAGTAAAGATTACAACAATTTTGAACTTAAAAGTGCCATTGCCGGTCGAGATATCCAGAAAGCTACGCGCATTATCAAGTATTTTGCCGAAAACCCCAAAGACAACCCTTTTGTGTTGACAATTTCCCTGCTACACAGTTTCTTCTCACAACTTTTACAATACCATGGTTTACAGGATCACAGCCCTAAAAATGTAGCCAGCGCTCTTAGGATAAACCCCTATTTCGTAAGCGAGTACCAGACAGCAGCCCGTAACTATCCCATGAAAAAAGTAAGTGCAATCATTTCCGTTTTACGAGAAATGGACCTTAAAGGAAAAGGGGTTGATTATTCCGGAGCCAACCAGAAAGACCTTTTGCAGGAACTCCTCTTCAGAATAGCCTGATTATTTCCGGTCTATACTATATCGCCCGGGGCCGAGAAGGAAAATGGCCCCAAAAACGACCAGGTAGAGCAGAGCGAGTTCTTTTCTCCCAAATGGGTCAGCGGCATGCTGTATAAAGAAGGCCACGGACATGGTTGCAATAATCGGCAGGCTGGCCCAACGGGTTTTGTAACCGAGAAGTACGAGCAGGGAACATAAAACCTCGGCAAATACGGCCAGGAAAAGGGTAGGGGCGGCCCCAATCCCTAGGGGATCGGCAAAGGCTATCTCTTCTCCGCCAAATAAACGCTGTACTTTAGGGATGCCGTGGGAAAGCATCATCCCTGAGGCTCCAATGCGTAAAAAAGCGAGGCCAAGGTCAGATTTTAGGGAACTTTTCATAGATAATGAATCATTATTTAATACTAAATTATCAATTATCCTGAATTTAACTAGGTCTTTTTTAAGAATCTTCGAATTTCGGCGGCAAGGGTATGACAATTCTGATGGTTAAACGTAAGAGGTGGCTTTATTTTCAGTACGCTATTGAAGGGACCATCTGTACCAACAAGAATGTGCTGTTGCCTCAGGAAATTCTTAAGGTCCGATGCAAGCCGTGTCCCCGCTTTTCCATCGTTTGAGGTAAATTCAACACCAAGAAAGAGACCGGAGCCGCGCACATCAGAAATACGGGAATCCACTGCCTGAATTTCCCTGAGCAGGCCCATAAGAAAATCTCCGGTTTCTGCGGCATGCTGCTCCAAGCCTTCTTCTTTTAATACACGAAGTACGGCCAGGCCGGCTGCGCAAGAAACAGGATTGCCCCCAAAGGAACTGAAAAATTCAGGTCCTTGTTCAAAAGAAGCTGCCAGTTCCCGGGTAGTCACTACCGCTCCAATGGGATGTCCGTTCCCCATGGGCTTTCCCAGTATCACTATGTCCGGTACTACACCCATCATTTCGAAGCCCCATCTGTGGTGACCCAGTCTTCCAAAACCGATTTGGACTTCATCGCAGATGCAAACGCCGCCCTCTTGCCTTATTGCTTCGTAAAGGGCTGAAAGGTACCCGGCAGGCAGGGGTAATTGCCCTCCGCATCCCATAATGGGCTCTGCTATACATCCGGCCATTTGACCGGGATATTCAGCAATAAGTGCACGGGAAGCTTTTGCGAAATGGCTTGCTGCAGCTGCTTCATTCTCAAAATCTGAGTTGATCCAATCCGGGAGCGGTGCGATAACTGCATTCGGGTATATTCCTTGTTTACTGTGTTTATAGGGGCTTACTTCAATGGATGCTAAGGTGTTGCCGTGATATCCCTGATCCATGCATAGGATTTTTTCTTTTTGGGTGTGAAACCGGGCAATCCGAAGGGCCAGATCTGTGGCAGCACTTCCGGAGTTCACAAAAAAGACCTTGCTTAAGGGGTCGGGAAAATAGGAAAGTAGCAGTTCTCCGTATTCCAGCAGCTGCTCGTAGTGGTAGCGGGTATTGGTGTTCAATTTTCCAATTTGCCTGCTCACTGCACGGACCACTCCAGGATGCGAATGCCCAACCAGCATTATATTGTTATAAGCATCCAGAAAACATTCTCCTTTATGGCCATACATATATTGAAAAGCCGCTTTTTCCATAACTATGGGCTGCTGGTAACTGAGGGAATAGGCTTTACTCAGGATACTATCCCTTCGCTTTTTATAAGAGGACAGGGCCAGGGGGGAAGAAGGCTCCATACCTGCTGCCTTGCGAAATTCAGCACGGGCCTGTGCAGGGTTAATAGCAAGCCAGGCCTGCAACAGTTTGCGGGCAGGTATTTCGCTTATGCGGACATATTCCGACTTGGGCTGGTGAAGGGAAGCCTGAGCGGAATTGCACAGGCTGATACATATTCTTCCGGCAACCAAATAGTAAAGAACATCCAGTTCGGGGGATTGCAGGGAAAGGATACGGTTATACGCAGACACTACAGTATGTGCATCTTTGAGATGATCATCCGAGCGCATCAGCACATAGGTGAGCCCTACAGCTAATTCATTGATCAGCCAGCTGTAACACATGTCTCCGAAATCGATTATCCCGTAAACGCTTTGGTTGGCCACCAGGATATTATTTTCGTTTGTGTCGTTATGAATTACGGCCCGCCGTAATTCATAAGCCCTGGGCAGCACCTCTAATTCAAATTGCAGGAAGAAATAGTCGATCTGGCTTCTAATCCCAGGTTCTGATACGGATTTCAGGTATTCCTTGTTCATCAGCAAATGCTGCAGGTCCCAGTGAAATCGTTTGGCCGCGATATCCGATGGATCCAGCTCCAGCCCCACTTTACTGACCTCGGCAAGAAAACTTCCAAAATTATCCAGGAATGTGGCAGGCCAGTTTATTTCTGACATGAACTGACCGGGAACGAAACGGAGCAGCCGCAGCACTTTATTTTCAGCCGCAATAAAAACTTTGTTTTCTTTTGACTTTACGTGTGCGGGAACTTTGAATAGCTTTAGTTTATCCAGGGCTTCCATATAATTATGTTCCGCCGAGATTTGTTTGGCAAGTCCTGGTCTTTCAGGATGGACCTTTAAGATCCAACACCCTTCCCCTGTTATAACTTTATAGGTTTTGTCTGCATAACCTTCCAGCAGTTGCAATTCAGGGTTATACAGGCCATAGTGCCTGGACAGATATTTTTTTAGGGATTCCATATACCTCGCTACGACTCATAAACTTAAGGAAAATCGACCCGCTATCTAAAAATGAAGAAAAATAAATCTGGGGTAATATCAAGGGAAGGAACCTGGTACTGGAGATCAGCTCGTGCTACGATTGTACAATAGCTAAAAAAGCATTTCAAATTCAGCCCAATAACGAGTTTGGCTCTGTTGAGTATTAGTATATGGACGGGAATTCGTCCGGCCTTGCCTCGTGCATGATACTGTAAACCTTTTCGAAGATATCTTCAGTATTTGGCTTTGAAAAATAGTCGCCGTCACTCGCATAGGCAGGCCGATGCGCCTTAGCCGTCAGCGTTTGGGGGGGTGAATCCAGATAACGATACCCTCCTTGTTTTTCAACAATTTCCTGTATTAAATAAGCAGCACATCCTCCCGGGACATCTTCATCTATAACCAGTAACCTGTTGGTTTTTTCAAGGCTTTTACATACCTGATGATCCAAATCAAATGGCAGCAGCGATTGAGCATCAATAACTTCAGTTTCAATACCTACCTCCAGAAGTTCGGTAGCCGCTTGTTGTACTATCCGCAGCGTTGAGCCGTATGATAGCAGGGTAATATCCTTTCCTTCGCGAACGAGTTCTACCTTTCCAATAGGGGTGCGAATGTCCCTAAGGTTTTCGGGAATACGCTCCTTCAGTCTATAACCGTTAAGGCTTTCAACCACCAGAGCTGGTTCGTCACTCTCCATCAGGGTATTGTAGAAGCCAGCGGCTTTTGTCATGTTTCGGGGTACTAAAATATACATCCCCCTCAGTAAATGAATTATCCCGCCCATTTGCGAACCGGAATGCCAAATTCCTTCCAAACGGTGCCCTCGGGTCCTTACTATTAATGGTGCTTTTTGTTTTCCGACGGTTCGGTACAAGAGTGTGGCAAGATCATCGCTGAGGGTTTGCAAACAATACAGCAGATAGTCCAGATACTGAATTTCCGCTATAGGTCTGAGCCCTCTCAGGGCCAGGCCAATCCCCTGTCCGATAATTGTGGTTTCCCGTATTCCCGTATCTGCTATGCGAATTGTACCATATTTTTTCTGCAGGCCTTCAAGACCCTGGTTGACATCGCCAATTGCTCCGCTGTCTTCTCCGAAGATCATGAGTTCAGGAATTCGGGAAAAAAGCTGATCAAAATTATCCCGCAGGATTACCCTGCCATCTACTTCTTCGCTTTCCGCGCCATAAACAGCCGGAACCTCTTTAATGGCAGTAGCGTTATTGGGCAGTTCTGAATATAAATGAGAGCCATAGACCTCTTCGTTGTCCTTTATAAATGCTTTTATCCACTGCTGTAATTGTTCCCTGGCGGGCTGATTTTCGCCCAGTACATAGCGCAATGCCTTGCGAGCCTTAGATATCAGGTCTCTCTTCAGGGGTTCTTCAACGGCTATAAGATCATTTTTGATCCTTGAAATAAAAGACTTGTTGGGGCTGTTGTTCCCCAGTTCTTCCAAAATCTGAAGCAGTTCTTTTTGCTGGGTAATCTGTGGGCCCAGGAATTCAGCCCAGGCATCTTTCTTGGCTGTACGGACGGTCCTTTTTATTTCCTTTTCCAGCTTGTTTAATTCTTCTTCAGCAGCAATATTGTTAGCCAGAATCCATTCCCGGAACTTGAGGTTGCAGTCATGGGAACGCTCCCATTCCAAACGCTCCTGAGATTTGTAGCGCTCGTGAGAGCCCGAAGTGGAGTGGCCCTGAGGTTGGGTGAGCTCCTGAACGTGAATCAAAACGGGTACATGGGATTCCCTGGCAATATCAGCAGCGTTTTCATAAGTGTGTATCAGGGCGGTGTAATCCCATCCGTTTACTCTGAAAATTTCATATCCGGGGGATTCCTCGGTGCGTTGAAACCCTTTCAGGATTTCGGAGATATTTTCTTTTGTTGTCTGGTATTTGGCCGGTACAGAAATCCCATATTCATCGTCCCAAATACTCACAATCATAGGAACTTGTAAAACCCCTGCGGCATTAACGGTTTCAAAAAAATGACCTTCACTGGTAGAGGCATTCCCTATGGTACCCCAGGCCACCTCATTTCCATTATCCGAAAATTTATCTGAGGGAATATCGGGGAGGCTGCGATAGACCTTGGATGCCTGTGCCAGGCCCAGTAACCTCGGCATTTGCCCTGCGGTAGGAGAGATGTCGGCACTGCTGTTTTTCTGAGCTGTCAGATCCTTCCAGCTGCCGTCTTCGTTTAAACTATAAGTGACAAAATGCCCGCCCATCTGCCTTCCAGCGCTCATGGGCTCTTTTTCAATATCGGTTGTAGCGTACAGGCCGTGGAAAAAATCTTTGGGTTTTAGAACTCCCAGGGCCATCATAAAGGTTTGGTCCCTGTAGTAACCACTCCTGAAATCCCCATTGCGAAAAGCACGCGCCATGGCCAGTTGCGGAAGCTCTTTTCCATCCCCGAAGATCCCAAATTTGGCCTTTCCGGTGAGGACTTCCCTGCGCCCTAAAAGGCTGCATTCCCTGCTGGTGACAGCCGTCCGGTAGTCCTGTAAGATCTGGTCTTTAAAATCATTAAAGGAAATATCACTTTCAGGATCGAGCTTAACTTTCATATCAACAGAAGGGTATTTGCTGCAAAGGTACCAAAGAAGCGGCATTTTTGCAATTGAGGGTCGTATTTTTTATTAACATATACTTAAAATAACGACCTAATCACTCATATATTTTAAATATAATACTAATAATACCGCCTTAAATTAAGAATATCGCAATATTAAAACCATTTACGTGTAAAAAGTCCAATCAGGGTTCTGGGACTTATGGTGACAACGAATCGAATACTCTGGTCGTAGCCGGGATTTCCTATTTCCCAGCCTTTATTAGAATATAAGGGGAAGTACAACTCAAAGTAGTCTGTAACCAGGTTAAGACGGATCCCCGAGTCGTACACAAATCGCGGGGATAGCCCGTTATTCTTTAAGAACCCAAGGTCCCCGTATAACTCAATCCAGCGCCAGAGGCTGAAACTGCCATTGGTGGTAATGATCCATTCATTTGCAAAAGGGTTTTCCAGTTGGGATTTAAATCCCCCTTCCGCAATTATTATTTGCTGGCTAAACAAGCCGGAATCCTCAGACCTTCCCAGGTAATTGTAATCGAACAGGTAGTCGGTGGGCCGGTCCAGTGCAAAACTAAAGTAATCCGAATCGGTATTGTTTCTCAGAAAAGCACCTGCGAAGAAACGCAGGTTTAACTGACGGTTGTTGTCTAACAACCGGCGATATTCCATGTTCAGGGATAATTTTGTAAAGTCTGAGGAATGCTGGGCGTCTGCAAACCAGTACAAATAATTTATGATGCCATTGTTGATGAAACTGAACCGGGTGTTGAATACAGAATAGTCGGGTTCCGTATCCAATTCCCCCAGGGCCGGGTCAATTGTCCGGAATACATTTACATATCGGAACAACAAATTGCTCCGGATATTGGAAATAAGATTGGAAGGCCTCCATCCGAAGCTAACGGAAGGTACCAGGGTAGAATAACGCGAATTGGTCTGAAAATGGAAGGAGGAACCCCTTATCGCGTAATTGGTTTCGTAGAATCCCGTTTTTCCATGGAATTGGGTATACTGCAACCTTCCGTAACCCACCATAGACTGTTCATTCATGGCATATTGTGGGGCAATATCAAATACAAAGGGCCTGGCCAGCAGGGTTTTGTTCGTAAACCGCAGCCCGGGTGTAATCCCATCGTAGATATTGAAATTGGCAATGGGCATATAAAAAACCTGGTTGTAGTAGGGGTCTTCGGCATCCCTGAAAAATTGAAATTTCAACTTTTTATTTCCTGAGAAAAAGCCCCCCAGGGATTTCCAATTATCCCTTTGATTGAATTCCGGGATTTTCTGATCATAATTAAGTACCAGGCGTTCGGCCCCCTCGGAGGGAATTTGAAAGGTCTGACTTTCCTTAATACCAGAAAACCAGAATTTGGACACTACAGAGTCCTTTTTTATCCCAAAAAGGGAAATAGGAACCATATTGCCGGTTTTATTTTTGATGGTAACCTGAAGGGAATCATCTTTTTTCTCTACAGATTTTATTTTAAAATCAATGCGCTCATCGCTATTTACGTAGCTGTCAAAAAACCAGTCGATAGAAACCGGGGCGTGCTTTTTAAGTATTTTTTCAAAATCAGCAGCACTAACCGACTTCAAGGCATAGGTGGCGTAAAAATCCCTTATCGCCTTATTGACAGGCTCTTCGCCCAGGTATTCCTCAAGATAAGCCAGCCCAAGACCTGCTTTATAGGTGTTGGCTATTTTCTGATTGAACTTAATCAGAGAATCATTGGGGGTTGAAAGCGCCTGATCCAGGTTCTTTCGTGCAGTAAGCATGTATAGGAACGGATACTGCTCATTAAAATCCATCTGGGCCAGTTTAAAACCTTTTATCAGCCAGATATTCGACAGTTTCCCCAGCAACTTCTGATCTGGATAATAGGTTTCCACATAACGGATCATCAGAAAATTGATCAGTGCATCATTGACCCATTTATCTTTTCTGGGATCCAGAAACAAGGTCTCTCGCAGAAAACTATTAAGGGCGGTTTTCAGGAATTTCATTTCAAACTGAAACTGTTCTTCATATGGCCGGATAAAAGAGGGCAACTGATTGAGGCCATAAAGAGGATTCTTGTTGAAGTCTATCTCACTAACCAGAAGCTGTTCATAAGGGAAATCCCCCAGGTTTTCATGTATAAATCGTGTAATTCTGTCCATGGAAACGCCCTGGTAAACCGGGTCATAGCCAGGAGACTTAATATCCGTTACCACAAAGAGGTGAGAGGTCAGGTGTTTTTGAAAGGGCCGGTCTGTATTGAGGATAATATCACAACTTTTCCTATTCTTTCCTTTCAGCGACGCAAACTGCTGATTGGGAAAGCTGGAAAAACTCTGGTCGTTATAATTGGTTCCCATAAACAGGGAATCCGGGTAAATAAAGTTAATATTGGTATTGGTTATATCTGTATAGAGGTCTTCCAGGTTTTTGTTGGAATACAGCTTCCAGCCATTGTCATAAACGGCCGGGGTAAGGTACCAGTCCCTGAGGTAATAGCCGCCCTTTGAATTGTAACCATAGGGGGTATATTTGTCAGGGGGTAACTGAACTGTATAGGTAATCAGCAAGTTGACGGAATCCCCTGGGGCCAGGGCCTCATTCAAATTAATACGCACCAGGTCTCTCTCGGGCTCCCTTTCCCACATTAGCTGGCGGTACTGGCCATCTGCTACCGTTAATAAGTCTGTAAATCCCCTTTCGTTTGGCTTGGCAAGATGCAGCGATTTTTTAAAATCCTCGGCCAGGCGTTTGGCCAGAGGCGTTTTTTTTGAGGAATAGGCGTGTGTCCAGTCATTAAAATACAAGGACGGGAGGGGGTCATTGGAATCGTTGACATACAGGAAATCCTGTTGAATCTGTATGACATGGGTATCTCCCTTTAAGGTGGCATTAATCGTATTCTGATGCTGAGAAAACAAGAGGTTTCCACAACAAAATAGAACCAGAAACGCAAACAACGGTTTCACTCTATAGTAAATGATGCCCTCCTTTATGTCCATCTTAAAAATTGGGACTTAATGTATGTCCTCTGTAGAAGGAATCAATTATATCAACAACCTGATCAGCAGAATCTGCCAGGTGGATAAGATCCAAATCTTCCGGGCTGATGTTGCCCGCCTCCAGCATGGTATTCTTAATCCATTCCAGCATTCCCTGCCAGAATTGCGTACCAACAAGAATGATAGGGAACTTAGCAATTTTACGGGTTTGTATAAGCGTCAGGGCCTCAAACAACTCATCCAGTGTTCCAAAGCCCCCCGGCATGACCACAAAGCCCTGGGAATACTTTACAAACATTACTTTTCTGACGAAAAAATAATGGAAGTCCAGACTTTTATCCTCATCGATATAAGGATTATTGTGCTGTTCAAAAGGGAGGTCTATATTCAGACCAACCGAAGTTCCACCTGCCTGGTGGGCCCCTTTGTTTCCTGCCTCCATAATTCCGGGCCCGCCACCGGTAATAATACCATAACCCTCCTCCGCCAGTTTTTTGGATACAGAAACCGCCAGTTCATAAAAGGGCTCCGAAGGTTTTATACGCGCCGAACCGAAAATACTGACACAGGGCCCGATCAGGCTCATTCTTTCATAACCATTGACAAATTCGCCCATGATCTTGAAGATAGCCCAGGAATCATTTGTTTTTATCTCGTTCCAGCCTTTGTGCTTTTCCTCTTTCATATCCTTCTAAACGTATAAATACTGTAAAAGTTATTTCTTGGCCTTTTCTTTCTCAGGCCATTGCTTTTTCCGGGAACAGTTCCTGTTTTAAATAACGGGCTGTGTAACTTTTCGGGTCACGGCAAACCTCTTCTGGACTGCCTACAGAAACAATTTCCCCGCCGGAGCGACCTCCTTCGTAACCGATATCTATAATATGGTCAACCATTTTAATGACATCCATGTTGTGTTCAATTACCAGGACCGTATTCCCTTTGTCAACCAATTTTTCAAGGACCTCCATCAATACGCGAATATCCTCGAAATGCAGACCCGTAGTGGGTTCGTCCAGGATATAAAAGGTATTGCCGGTATCCCTTTTGGATAACTCCGTGGCCAGTTTGATCCGCTGTGCCTCTCCACCGGAAAGGGTGGTAGATTGCTGGCCCAGGGAAATATAGCCAAGGCCCACATCCTGTATGGTCTTTACCTTTCTGTAAATTTTTGGGATGTGTTCAAAAAACTCTACAGCTTCATCCACCGTCATTTCCAGAACATCGGCTATAGATTTTCCTTTGTAACGGATTTCAAGGGTTTCCCGGTTGAATCTTTTGCCATTGCAGGTTTCGCAGTCTACATAAACGTCCGGCAGGAAATTCATCTCAATGACCCTTAGGCCCCCACCCTGGCAAGTTTCACACCGGCCACCTTTTACATTAAAACTAAAACGGCCTGGCTTGTAACCGCGAATGGAGGCTTCAGTAGTCTTGGCAAACAGACTGCGTATTTCACTGAATACTCCGGTATAGGTAGCGGGATTGGAACGGGGGGTTCTCCCGATCGGAGCCTGGTTGATGTCGATCACCTTATCTATATGCTCGAGTCCCTCAATGCCCTGATAGGGCTTTGGTTTCTTTACCCCATTGAAATAATGGGCATTCATGATGGGGTAAAGGGTTTCGTTTACCAGCGTAGATTTTCCGCTTCCGGACACCCCGGTTACGCCTATCATTTTCCCCAGTGGGAATACAGCGGTAATATTCTTCAGATTATGTCCGCTGCATCCTTTTAAAACTATTTCTTTGCCGTTTCCCTTTCGCCTTTTTTGCGGAACCGGAATGCTTTTTATACCGCTCAGGTAATCCGCAGTGAGCGTATGGTGTTGGCGCACGGCTTCGGGGGGTCCTTCTGAGATTATTTCACCCCCGTGTTTTCCAGCCCTGGGGCCGATATCTATTACATGGTCTGCATGCTCTATCATATCGCGGTCGTGTTCTACCACCAAAACGGAATTCCCGATATCCCTGAGTGATTTCAGGGATTCAATCAGGCGGTGATTATCCCTTTGGTGTAACCCTATGCTGGGTTCATCGAGAATGTAAAGCACTCCAACCAGCTGTGAGCCGATCTGGGTTGCCAGGCGGATGCGCTGGGCTTCCCCGCCCGACAGGGTTTTGGATCCCCGGTTCAGGGAGAGATATTCCAGGCCAACGTCCAGCAGGAACTGCAGGCGTGTATTGATCTCCTTGATGATCTCTTCCGCAATTTGAAGCTGATCCCCTTCCAGGGTGGCTGTAAGCCCTCTAAAGAAATCCGCCAGCTCTCCAATATCCATGGCTGCCAGTTCAGCAATATTCCGATTGGCTATCCGGAAATATCGCGATTCCTTTTTAAGTCGGGAACCTTCACATTGCGGGCATATAATTTTATCCATATACTCCTTGGCCCAGCGCCGGATACTGCTGGAGTTGCTTTCCGAGTACTGGGTTTTCAGAAAATGGGCAATTCCCTCATAATCTATTTTGTATTGCCGACGCACCCCCAGGGTTTTGGAATCCACTTCAAATTTTTCATTTCCCCCGTCCAGGATAACATTCAGGGCTTCTTCGGGGATTTGTTCTATGGGGTCTGACAGGTCAAAATCAAAGCGCAGGGCAATGGTTTCCAGTTGTTTAAACGCCCATGATTTCTTGTATGTTCCCAGAGGAGCCAGCCCCCCTGCCTTGATTGAGAGTTTTGGATTCGGGATTATCTTATCAGGATTGACCTGATGCACGTGTCCCAGCCCATTACAATTGGGGCACATTCCTTTGGGGGAGTTGAACGAAAATGTATTCGGTTCTGGTACAGGATACGAAATACCGGACTCCGGACACATCAGGTCACGACTGAAATAACGAGCTTCAGACTGCCCGGCTTCAATAACCATCAGCACATTTTCCCCGGCGTACATGGCTGTCTTAATGCTCTCATCCAGTCGTTTAATCAGCTCCTTCTGATTACCCAGTTCCAGTCGGTCAACTACAATTTCAATATCATGGGTTTTGTAGCGATCTACTTTCATCCCTTTTTCAAGATCCCGAATTTCACCGTCAACCCGGACTTTTACGAATCCCTGTTTTGCGATCTGTTCAAATAACTCCCTGTAATGTCCTTTACGGGAGCGGATTACCGGGGCCAGGATATTGATGCGCTTTCCCCTGTAATCTTCCAGGATAAGGTCCCTGATCTGGGTATCGCTGTAACTGACCATTTTTTTCCCGGTATGGTAACTGTAGGCATCCCCTGCCCTGGCAAAAAGTAACCTGAGGAAATCATAAACCTCTGTAATGGTACCCACAGTAGACCTGGGCGACCGGGAGGTGGTTTTTTGCTCTATGGCAATAACAGGGGAGAGGCCGTCTATTTTATCGACATCAGGCCGTTCCAGACCGCCCAAAAACTGCCTGGCATAGGCTGAGAAAGTTTCAATATAGCGTCTTTGTCCTTCGGCATAGATTGTATCAAAAGCAAGAGAGGACTTCCCGCTTCCGGAAAGCCCGGTGATTACCACCAGTTTCTCCCGGGGGATATCAACATCTATATTCTTTAGATTGTGTACCCTGGCCCCTTTTACCGATATCATTTCCTGCTGTTCATTCATGCTATTCCCAAAAGTTGCAAAAATACAATTTTGCCAAGGAAATAAGAAGGCGGAATAATCTTTAAGTTTCTTAAATTCGGACCTGAAAAAATGCCTGCCGGGCGTAAAAACAAATTTAACTTATGGAAATACTGGGTATTGGTTCGCGGATTAATCATGCAGAATATGGAAAAGGAGTAGTTGTTAATGTAAGCTCGAAATATTACTGGGTGTCTTTTATAGATAAAGGCTTGGAAACCATTGAGCCGGATAGTGAATATGAAGTAATTGAAGCCCTGCAGGAGGATGTGGACAGTATTAGTTTCTCAGAAGTGGAAATGAGTCTTATCAGTATCCTGCGAAAATGGAGCGACATCAGTACAAGTTCACCTATTGCTGACAAGTGGAGGGGCGGAAAACTGCTGATGCAACCGGGAGACCCGAACCTGTCAGCCAAGGAGGTTCCGATTGACACCTTTTTTCATAAAATTGTAATGGTAAGGGACCGTATCCGTGTCATGGAACAAAAAATAAATGCGAGCAAAAACCTGGATGACCAGGAAAAGGTAGACCTGCAGCAGTATATCACCCGTATTTACGGCAGCCTTACCACCTTCAACGTGCTATTTAAAATCCAGAGCGATCAGTTTGTGGGAGAACGCAGTAAATAGCATTAAAAGGTGCTATATGGCCGTACGTATTGCATTATAGCTGCCCCGGGCTTTCTCTGATCCGTAGTCTGCGCCTCCTTTGCCAGGCACGACCAAAGCGCGGGTGCCGGAATTGCTCTCCGCATTCTGCCCCTTCAGGCTTTTAACACTCCTGTTTTTTGTAAGAATAGATGCTTCCCCGGCAACCATCTCTATTATCCCGTTTCTGGATAGCAGGCTGTAATTGCGCTTGGAATCGCTGATAAGCCAGTTTCTGTGCCCATAGCGATTTCTGTAAAATTTACTGATAAGCGGCAGTACGTTGTGATGCGGACATATTTGAACAGATAATAACCCATCTTCCAATTGAACAAAATTGAGGGATTTCTCGAGTTGTTGTTTTTCCCTGCTAACCCGTTGTTCCAAAATTTCCAAATGCCTTGTGAGCCTGTTTAATTTTTCCGTTCGGTCAGTCTCCGAATATTTAAACAGCAAATAGGTATAGCGATAAATAAGTAATTCTATATCAGTACTTTCGCTTAAGTAGGCAAAATAAACCAACCTCGCTTTTTCCTTTCCTTTCTCTTCCAGGGATTTCCATATAGTTCTGGCCTTACCCGTATCTGCAGGCAGGAAACTGGAACCAGTAAATAAAAGTTCCCGGGCATCTTTGGCGGATTGGATGCTGAGTGGCGTGCGATCTTCAGTTAAGATAAAGTGCAATGCAGAAAGGAATCCTATAAAGGAACCATCGTACAAATAATTCTGACCCTGAACTTTTTTCATGTGATGTGTATTAATGATTAAAAATAGGATATAATCCAAAAATATGTAAATATTCCTAATTATGGAAATAATCCTGTTTTTATTTTGGAATATATCCAAATTATGTATATTTGAGGAAATCAGATATAAAAGTAAAGTGAATGGAAAATGAGCTTAGCGCCAAAAGGTTTACGGAAGTTAGGAGAGATTTAAACTTCACACAGGCCGAATTTGCGGACTTACTGGGGATTGCTAAGACCACTGCCGATATTGAACGCGGCAGAACGAAATTATCCGGGAAAGTGGTGACCGAATTACTCAGGCAATTTAAGATTAATCCGCTATGGCTTTTTGGAGAGAGCAATCAACGCTATCTGGAAGCCTCTTCTGTAAGTGTAATGCCTAAAGTCGTAACCGTTGACCAGGCTGATAATGAAAATATGGTGTTGGTAAACGCCAAGGCTGCAGCCGGATATCCCCAAAATATTCACGATACCTCCTGGTACCGGCAACTACCCGCTTTTGACCTTCCGATTCCGCAATTCAGAAATGCGAGTTACAGGGGTTTTCAGGTGGAGGGGGAAAGTATGTTACCCAATCTGAGACCCGGAGACTGGGTTCTGGCCCGTGCCGTTGAAAGCCTGGATGACATAAGTGCGAACAGAATATATGTGGTGGTATTGCACGATGCCGTCCTGGTTAAAAAAATTGAAAAGATCCCGGGCTCTGACCGTTTGCGTTTGATTTCCCTCAATGAGTCCTATGCGCCATACGAAATTGAGACCTCTCAACTTCAGGAGCTCTGGTTGGTAAGCAGCAAACTCACCTTTAGTATAGATGCGACCACTGAAAGCGGTTTGTTGCGGCAATTGCAGCAATCCATGGACGAGCTGAAAGAGAAATTAGCAAGGGCCTGAACGCGTTTAAAACCCTACTGCAGTGTCATCTCCTCTGGGGTCGGCGCCGCCTTCCAACCTGCCGTCGGGAAGCAGCAAAATAGCATCTACTTTCCCAATCACAGGGGTTCGGTCCTCGTTAATAAAGTATCCTTTACTGAGCAAACTTTCTTTTAGTGACTCCGGAAATCCTTCTGGCTCAAATATCACCTGGTCCGGTAACCATTGATGGTGGAAGCGGGGGGCACTTACAGCCTGTTGCATACTGAGATTAAATTCATATACATTTAAGATAGTTTGAGTTACAGCAGTGATAATCGTTGACCCCCCGGGGGTACCCACAACCATCCAGAGGTCGCCATTTTTTTCCACTATGGTAGGAGTCATACTGCTGAGCATGCGCTTTTCCGGGGCTATACTATTAGCTTCAGCTCCGATTAAACCAAACATATTGGGCGTCCCGGGTTTTGCACTGAAGTCATCCATTTCATTATTCAGGAAAAATCCAAGGGCTTCGCAATACAATTTTGAACCATAGGCACCATTGAGGGTGGTGGTGGCAGAAATAGCATTTCCCCATTGGTCTATAATGGAATAATGTGTCGTTTCTGCGCTTTCATACACCTGTATCTGCCCCTCCTGAATATTTTCTGAAGGAGTGGCTGTGTCAAATGAAAAATCAGACATCCTTTCCTGTAAATACTCCTGATCCAGCAGGATATCCATGGGGATATCGGTAAAGTCGGGATCGCCCAGGTAATAATTCCGGTCGGCATAGGCCCTGCGGGCTGCTTCGGTAAAAAGCTGTACGCTTTTTACCGAATTGTGCCCGAAAGAGGCCATGTCATAAGGTTCAATCATCTTTAAGATCTGGTTCATGGTTACACCCCCGCTACTGGGAGGTGCCATGGATATAACCCGCAATTCCTTGTAGTCGAAAACAACCGGTTCCCTCCATTTTGCCTCATATCGCTGCAGGTCTTCCATTGTAATATACCCGCCTTTTTCCTGCAGGAATGCTACCAGGGTACGAGCTGTTTCACCTTCGTAGAACTCTTCCCTGCCTTTAGTTGCTATCCTTCTCAGGGTGGCTCCCAAAGCGGCATATTTCAAGGTGTCTCCAGCTTTGCAATGATTTGCAAAAAGGATACTGTCCCCGTTTACCTCTATCATCGCCTCCCGATAATTGGCGAGTCGCTTTGCTTGTTTTTCGGTAACTACCACTCCTTTTTCCGCAAGTTCGATAGCCGGTTGCAAAAGCTGCTGCATCGGCAGGCTGCCGAATTTTTTGTGTACTTCAAAAACAGCAGCAACGGTTCCCGGAACGCCAACTGCGGTAGCACCTTTCCTGCTGAGATCCGGTACAGGGTTTCCCAGTGAATCCAGATACATATTCTTATGGGCGGCCAGAGGGGCTTTTTCCCTGTAATCCAGGGAGCCAATACTGCCATCCGCCTTGCGATATACCATAAAGCCACCGCCGCCCAGATTACCCGCAAAGGGATAGGCTACCGCCAGGGCGATTTCGGTTGCAATCATAGCATCGAAGGCATTCCCACCTTTTTGCAGTATATCCCGGCCAATGCGCGAGGCTTCCTCCCGCGCGGATACCACCATGGCACTGTCATGAACCACTCCCGTTGGCTCGGGCGGGCTGGTCCTGCAACTGACAAGAACAGCTGAAAGGGAAAAAATGAGGAAGGACAGGCGAATTGTGCTGTAAACGCTCAACAGGTAGTTTGCTTTCAAAGTGTATGTATTTTTTGTCTGGAAAAGATAATTAATTCCTCGAAAAACAAGCGGAACTCCGATTCAAATTTGGGGTAGTGCAGCTCCAGCTCCTTAATGGCCCGATCCATGCGGCTTCTGTTCCGGGTTCTTCGGTTCATGCCCTGAAGGACTTTTTCAATGCCCTCCATCCGGGAATAATTCAGCAGCCAGTTATCCGATACCATATAGGGTAACATGCCCTGCACCCTCCTGGGAAGTAATTCAAAATGATCTTCCAAAAGGGCGTAAAACTTCTCAGTAAAAGCTTCCAAAGGCTCGGCAGAATAGTCAGACCAGTTCTTTGCCAGGAAATGATCGTAGTAAATATCAATGATTACCCTGCTGTAATGCCCGTAATTGGAATGCAATCGTTTACTGCTTATCCGGGGAATAGGATGGCTGTCCGTGAAGGTGTCTATTTGCCTGTGCAGCAGTATCCCTTTACGAATCTCATCAGGATAGGTTTTATAAGCTTTACCCCGGACACTATCTGCTATAAAGTTGCCAATGGCCAGGCGGTCATTGTCAAAAGAGAGGTAGATATGTGCGAGGAAATTCAATTCAGCAGCTGTGTTTGGCAGATAAAAGTACAAATTCAGCAGTTTATTAAAGATCCCATTATATTTGCCGGGTAAAATAAAGAAACATGACCCTGATAAAATCGATTTCCGGCATTCGAGGAACCATAGGCGGGAAGCCCTCTGAAAATCTGACTCCTTTGGATACTGTAAAATTCGCAGCTGCTTACGGAAGCTGGTTAAAGGAATACAGGAATACCGATAAGCTGCGGGTAGTTATTGGGAGGGATGCGCGTTTATCCGGTGAGATGATCCAACAGCTGGTTATGGCAACCCTTCAGGGCATGGGGATCGATGTTACAGACCTGGGCCTTTCCACCACCCCTACAGTGGAAATTGCGGTGCCCATGGAGGGCGCAGACGGGGGGATTATCCTTACGGCCAGCCACAATCCGAAACAGTGGAATGCCCTGAAGCTGCTCAATGAAAAAGGGGAGTTTCTGGATGCTGCCCAGGGAAAGCTGATCCTGGAAAAAGCCGACAAGGAAGCCTTTGATTTTGCCTCCGTTGATGAACTGGGGAAGCATCTGCCAGATGATTCCTATCTGGACAAACATGTAAAGGCTGTTCTGGAACTGGACCTGGTAACCCCTGAGCGGATCCGGGAAAAAAATTTTAAAGTAGTTGTAGACGGGGTAAATTCAAGCGGGGGCCTTGCCATTCCATTACTTCTTGAAGCCCTGGGAGTAGAAGTCGTTAAACTTTACTGTGAACCTACAGGGCATTTCCCGCACAATCCCGAACCGCTTAAGGAACACCTGCAGGATATATGTGAACGGGTAAAAGCAGAAAAGGCTGACCTGGGCATTGTGGTGGATCCCGATGTGGATCGCCTGGCCTTTATAACCGAAAAAGGGGAGATGTTCGGGGAAGAATACACCCTGGTAGCATGTGCAGATTACGTCTTGAGTAAGACCCCCGGTAATACTGTTTCCAATCTTTCTTCAACCCGTGCCCTCAGGGATGTAACCGAATCACATGGAGGAAACTACACTGCTGCGGCGGTAGGAGAGGTCAATGTGGTCGCTGCCATGAAAAAAGAAAAGGCTGTTATAGGAGGTGAAGGTAATGGCGGAATTATCTATCCTGCCAGCCATTACGGAAGGGATGCCCTGGTGGGGACGGCACTTTTCCTGATGCTCCTCTCGGAAAAGGGAATTTCAGTTAGTGAGTTAAAAGATGGATACCCCCAATATTTTATGAGTAAAAAGAAAATTGAATTAACTCCGGGCCTGGATGTGGATGCCCTGTTAAAAAAGGTTGAGGAAGCCTACCGGCAGGAACGCCTTACGACCATAGACGGGGTTAAAATTGATTTTGAAGACTCCTGGGTGCATCTGCGTAAATCCAATACTGAGCCTATTATTCGGATTTACACCGAAGCCCAAAGCCAAAAAGCCGCCGATGACCTAGCCAACCGGCTAATTGACGAGATAAAGACAGCAGCCGGAATCAATTAGGCTCCTGCTTCCTGATTTCGGACCAGGGCGTCCGGGTTTGGTTTTCGGTCTTTGTGTTTCCAACGCTTATGGGTCCAGAAATAATATTCCGGGGCCTCTTTTATGGAGGCTTCCACTTCTTTCATAAACATATCGGTAATCTCATAATCCGGATAACTGCCTGGATCTTCAGCCAATAACTTAAAGGAACAACTGTAATACCCCCTTCCAACTTTTTTAACTTTAAGATAATAGACCATCAGGTCATATTTTTTACAGAGAAATTCTGCCCCCGTGTGAATGGGTACTGTCACGCCCATAAAAGGGGCCCAGTAATGCGCTTTTTTGACCATGGGAGACTGATCGCTGATAATCCCATATATGGCGAGGGTATTGGTCTTTTTATTTTGTACAGTGATATCCCAGATCTGTTTTGTGGCGATAAGCGTGGTGCCAAATTTGGCCCTTATGGAACGCACCAGCCGGTCAAAATATTTATTTTTTATGGGTTGATAAATACCATAGGCACTGGCGGATACCTCCGTATTCAATGAGAAAACCCATTCCCAACTGGCGTAATGCGGGAGCATCAGCATGGCCGATCTGCCTTTTTTCTCAAATTCCAGAATGACTTCCAGATTCGTAAATTTATACCGCTTCTTAATTTCTGCCTCCGAGATATTCATGGTCTTAATCATCTCCAGAAACATATCGCACATATGGGCATAAAACTTCTTTTCGATGATTTTCAATTCGGCCTTAGGCTTATCCGGGAATACGAGTTTGAGATTATTCCAGACAACATTTCGTCTGTAGCCAATAAGCCGGTAGACCAGGAAAAATATAAAATCCGAGAAGGCGTAAAGCAAGGGGAAAGGAAGTCTGGAAACCAACCATAGAAAAGGGAAGGCCAGTAGGTATATCAGTTTTTGCATGCGCTAAATGTTAGTCAAATATAGCTATATTTACCCCTAAAATAAGGACTTCTCAATGAATTTGCATCCTGTTACCATTGCTTTGATTGCTGCCAATATTTTAGTGTCTCTCAAAGGATTTAATGACGCATCTTTTTTTGAACGCTATAAATTCAGTATTGGCGCCATCAGGGCCGGGCAGCGTGAACGAACCGTAACCTCCGGGTTTTTACATGTAGATTCCGCCCACCTTTTCCTAAACATGTTTACGCTTTACTTTTTTGCAGATGTGGTCATCAACTGGCTGGGACCCATAAAATTCCTGATGATATACGGAATCAGTTTGTTGTCTGGCAGCCTCCTGGCGCTTTTCTTTCACAGGGATGAGCCATATTACAGTGCAGTTGGCGCCAGCGGGGCAGTTACAGGGGTTCTTTATGCAGCTATTTTACTGCAACCGGATATGAGACTTGCCTTAATGTTTATCCCTATCCCTTTTCCGGCATATATCCTTGGGATCGCTTATTTGCTATACTCCATCTATGGAATGAAAACCCGAATTGGCAATATTGGCCATACTGCCCATTTTGGAGGGGCGGTGGGAGGCTACGTTGTTACCCTTTTATTCCGCCCCGAAGTGATTGGCAGTCATCCCATTATGGTATTATTATTGGCCCTTCCAATAATATTGCTGTTTATCCTTGAAAAGATGGGCAAAATATAAGGAATTAGCAGGCCCAGCACCATTTCAGCTTAAAATAAAGCTATCTGACGAGTTTTGTATCAGTATTTTATAAGATTTCCTGTTCTTTGGCGTTTAAGATTTACCCGAAATCTAAATAACCTACTTATGAAATTATTCGGAAAAGCGTTTTTCGCGCTTGGACTTACCCTATTATTTATTGGATGTAGTGATGAAACAACCGTTTTCCAAAACGACCTTGAGGAAAGCCTTGTAATTGAAAATACAGCTGCCCTTCAGGCAGCCATTGGCTACAATACAGCCGGGGTTCTCGAAATTTTTAATGAAAACAACCTTACTGCCAAAGCAGAAGCGCCTGCAGGTGACTATCCCTTAACGGTTATAGCCAGCGTGTCTCCTCCTTCCTATCAGGCAGGAGATAATTTTACGGCCTCCCATGTAAGCGTAGATGGGGATTATGCCTATGTGACCTACAATACGGTTGGCGAGGTTTATTCCGGAGCCATTGATGTAGTAGATGTCTCTGATCCTCATAATCCGCAACTCACTTCCAGGCTGTTTTTTATGAATGCAGACCTGAATTCCATAACCTATGATAATGGATTTGTTTACGCAGCCGGAGGGCTGGATGCGGCCAATTCAGCAATTGCCAGCAGTAATGCATTTGTGGCTAAGATTTCGGTTAGCGGTGGTAGCCTTAGTACGGATAATATCCTATATGGATTCCAGCAGGGTGATAATGCCACGGATGTTATAGTCGAGGGCTCGCGCATTCTGGTCAGTAGCGGAAAGGAAGGCAGCATTACCGCCTACAATAAAACAGACCTGAGCATACTGTCGGAAACCTATGTTGCCGATGCCCGTGCCATGAGTGCCACCGCAACAGGGTTTGCTGTTCTGGATGCAGGAAATGGGGTGCAAATGCTGGATGCGAATTTAGTATCCAACGGACTTATTCCAATTTCAACTAATCTTGGAGAAGCCTCCAAAAAGACCCTGGCTACCCAGGGCGACAAAATTATAGTGGCAGAAGCAGCCAAAGGAGCCGGTATTTATAATGCAGGGAATGGTCAGCTCATAGAGTATATAGATATCCCGGTACGCCCAGAAGGAGCCGAGGCCGGTGACATCGTAACCAATGCAGTAGTTGCTAATGAGCAAGCCCTATTTATGGCCAATGGCGGGGCGGGGATGAGCCTATCCGAAACAGATGAGAGTGGGACAGAGGCCGTTGGGATTCTGGAGCTTTCCGGTTCAATCAATTATGTTGCCTCCAAAGGTGACTATGCCTTTGCAGCTTCGGGAAGTCAGGGGTTGCAGATCATCAAGCTCAATCGTCCTGAACCCAGCCTCGCTAATCAATGTATAGATCTTCCCGTATTTGAAGGCGATTCCAAATTCAAGGTGGAAAATGGTGAAAATGTAGCCTATAGCGGATCGAAAGGCTTCAATACCCTGGAGGTAAAAGATGCCAGCCTGCTGTTATGTGGGACCTGGACTGTTGTAAACAATTTAAAAGTCAGGGAGGCCGGACTCTTTGAATTATTTGGGACCATGTCCGTTGGCCGCTTTAGCAAGCCGAAAAAAGTAGTGGTGGAGCAGGGGAGCACCCTGCGTCTTGAGGGCTCTCTAACCATCTATGGAGATCTGGAACTCAAGGACGGATCTGTATTGGAAGTTTTCGGATCGGATAGTGTAATCGATGTCTTTGGTGAAGTAAAAATCGATAACGATGCCACAGTAAACGGTACTTTCCGCGATGTGCGGAATAAATTTTAAGACTTTAACCAACCTAATAAATAACCCGGCTTGCAGGCCGGGTTACTTTTTTGTAGCATGTTCATTTTAATCAGGGCAATAACTCTGCGATTTTAGCTTCCAGTTCCGGCCCCCTCAGATTTTTAGCTATAATAACTCCATTTTCATCCAGAATGAAGCTCGCCGGGATGGCATTTACATTGTATAAACGTGCAATCTCGTCAAAGTAACGCACATTGGAGACATGCTGCCATTCCAGACCATCATCGGCAATGGCTTTTTTCCAATCTTCAGCGTTCCGGTCCAGGGAAACCCCTAATATTTTCAAGCCTTTGTCCTTGTATTTTTGATATACCCCCACAATGTTCGGATTCTCGGCACGGCAGGGACGGCACCAGGCTGCCCAGAAATCAACCAGGGTAATTTTTCCCAGGGCCTCGCTTAAGGCCAGCTCATTGCCATCAGGGGTTGGGGCGCTAAAATCAGGAGCTTTTGACCCCACAGCTGTGCGCAAGCCATTCTCAATTTGCGATTTTAGTACCTCTGCGTCTTCTGATGCTTTTACAGCCGCGTCCAGTCCCTGGTACAATTCCTGGATTTGGGCTAAGTCTGCCCTTGGGTTTTGCAGCATTTCTTTTAAAAGCGATACTGAGATAATAGCCTGAGGATGCTCTTTTACAAATGTGGTGTTGAATTCCCTCAAATCCTCCTGTAATTCGTTTGCTTCATCCCGTAGTGCATTCATGTTGACCAGATCATTCTGGCTTTGTGCGGTATAAAATTCACGTGAAAGAGAAGCATTTCGCTGGTCAATGCTTTTACGGCCTTCCCGGTACTGACTGAGCAGCTCGTTTTGAGGAGATCCCCCAATTTTGGCATAATTCAAACTATCAACGGCGGCAGTAACTTCAATCTCTCCTTCTTCAAGGACCAGCATCAGGCCTCCCCGAAGCCCGGAAAGCGTGACAACGTGTAATTCTGGCGATACCTGGGTGCCTTTAAAAAGAAAAGAACCCTCATTAATTTGAACCGTATCGACTGCCTCATACTGCATTTGAGGTGTAATCCTCCTGAGGATGGCTGTTGTGCCTTCAGGGATGTCGCCCCTGAGGTTTCCCTCCAAAGTATAATTTTCTCCGGTGTCCTGATTACAGGAAAAGAGCATCACAGATAAAAGGCAACAGGTCAAAATTCGCATAGAAATAATTTTTTGGCAAAGTTATGCAGATCGCTTACAAATAAAAAGCCCTTAACATAAGCTTATGCCAAGGGCCTTATTTGCTTTTACTGCTTCTCTAAAATTGGTAACGGATTCCCAGGGCAATATCAAAATCAAAATTATCGGAAAACCCGTCATAGCCTATCAGGCCTATTTCCGGGCGAAAATCCAGCGATAATAGCAATGGGATATCAAAATTGTACTCTATCCCAATATCCCCGGCCCCAAAGATGAACAATCCACCGTCGTCATCCGTAAATCCGGTATTGAAATCAACACTTCCAAGGCCTCCACCAACACCGTAGTACCAGTTAAAATTTCCATCCAGGGTGTGTACCCACTGATAAATACCGGTAAGTTTAAAGGCGTCAAAGTTCCTGGAATCCCTCCATCCCAAATCCACTTCAACCCGGTTGTAGCGCCCGACGGACTTTTGATAGGAGATTTCAGCCCCAAAGCCATCGCTGTCTCCAAGTCGCAGACCAAGGGCATGCTCAGAGATATTCTGGGCACTCATGGAAGCTGTGGCAAGGAAAAATATCCCAATGATTAGTTTTAGCATTTTCATAAACAGCTGTTTTAAATTAGTAATCAAAAATAGGCCATCTTCAATGGCCTTACGTTAAGAAAAACTTAATTTAGCCAACAAAAATTGTGTAAGCTTGGATATAAATAAACTAGAGGAGCTCTCCGGAAAACTGGAGGGGGAACTGCATTGGGACCCTCTTCATACGAGCATGTACGCTACGGATGCATCCGTATACCGGATGCAGCCATTGGGTGTGGCCTATCCCCGGAATACCTCAGATTTGCGGCACTTAATTGCGTTTGCCTCCGAGCATGGCGTGGGGCTGATACCCCGAACGGCTGGCACTTCCCTGGCAGGGCAGTGCGTTGGTCCGGGACTGGTGGTAGATGTATCCAAACACTTCACAAAAATCCTGGAGCTGGATACAGAAAAGCGTCAGGTACGGGTAGAGCCCGGGGTGGTTCGGGACGAGCTGAATGCCTTTCTGAAACCACACGGACTTTTTTTTGGGCCCAATACCTCTACTTCCAATCGTTGCATGATCGGCGGGATGGCCGGGAACAATTCCAGTGGAACAACTTCTATACGGTATGGGGTAACACGGGACAAGGTGCTGCAAATGCAGGTCTTGTTAGCCGATGGTTCACAGATACAGGCCGGCCCGCTTGGCAGGGATGAATTCCTGCAAAAAACCCAAGGATCTGATGCTGAATCATCCATTTATAAGAATGTTTATAAAGATCTTGTAAACAAGGATATACAAAATTCAATTAGGACCGAATTTCCACTACCTGAGATCCATCGCAGAAATACGGGCTACGCTGTGGATGCCCTTTTGGAAACAACTGTCTTCAGCGAAAACAAAACTCCCTTTAACCTTGCAAAATTACTGTGTGGGAGTGAAGGGACGCTCGCCTTTACCACGGAACTGACCCTGCAGCTGGATTCCCTGCCTCCCCCGGTGGCAGCTATGGTTATCACCCATTACCATACCCTTGAGGATTGTCTCTCTGATGTGTTGCCTGCCATGGAGCATCGCTTGTTCCTGTGCGAAATGATGGATAAAACCATTCTGGACTGTACTAAAAATAACAGGGCACAAGCCAGAAATCGTTTCTTTGTAGAAGGGGATCCGGCGGCTCTGCTGATGCTCGAACTGCGCGCCGGAACGGAAAAAGAGCTGGCCGCAGCTATTCAAAAACTTCAGAAAACCATAAAACAATCAGGCAGGGCATATGCTGCACCGGTGCTTTACGGGGCGCAAATAGGGCAGGCTATAGAGCTTCGCAAAGCAGGCCTGGGACTATTGGGCAATATGGTTGGAGACCGCAAAGCAGTAGCCTGTATTGAAGACACTGCCGTTGCTCTGAAGGACCTGAAAGACTTTATAGGGGAATTCACGCAAATCATGGCCGAGTATGGGCAAGAGGCCGTTTATTACGCCCATGCAGGGGCCGGGGAATTACATCTCAGACCCATTCTGAATCTGAAGAAAAAAGCAGATGTTCACCTCTTCAGGGAAATCACGACCCGGGTAGCGCGTCTTACGAAAAAATACAAGGGTTCCTTTAGCGGGGAACACGGCGATGGGATTGTACGTGCAGAGTTTATTCCTTTAATGATAGGGGAGGAGAATTACCAGTTGTTACGGCGTATTAAGAGTTATTTTGATCCAAAAGGAATATTCAATCCCGGGAAAATAGTGGATGCTTTTCCTATGGATGCTTCCCTGCGATATGTTCCGGACCGCCCGGAACCCGAAATAAATACGCTTCTCGATTTTTCAGACAGCCAGGGCATATTAAGGGCTGCCGAAAAATGCAATGGCAGCGGGGATTGCCGAAAATCCCATCACATGGGAGGGGCCATGTGTCCGTCTTTCCAGGCCACCCGAAATGAAAAGGACACCACCCGTGCAAGGGCCAATGTCCTCAGGGAAATGTTGACGGATCCGCAAAAAGGATTCAACCGGCCCGAACTAAAGGAGGTTTTTGATCTCTGTCTGAGTTGCAAAGCCTGTGCCAGTGAATGCCCCAGCAATGTGGATATAGCGGGTTTAAAGGCCGAATTCAGCTATCAATATCAGGAGGCAAACGGATATTCCCTGAGAAATCGTCTTTTTGCCCATAATACGGCAATAAATGCCTTTAACAGCAACTTCGCGGCATTGCTGAATCCCCTCTTGAATGGCAAATTGAGCAGTTCCCCCATAAAAAGCATTCTGGGTGTATCTAAAAACAGATCCATCCCGGTTGCCAGGCGTTTTGATTTTGGAAAATTCCTCGCGCGGCAAAAATCGGGTTCCCCGGGTCAAAAAAGACGGGTAGCTTTATTTATTGATGAGTTTACACGTTATCTGGATATTCAGCAGGGGAAGGATGCGATATACCTGCTGGAAAAACTGGGATATGATGTACAGTTGTTTATAGCAGATAGTGGCAGGAGCTTTATTTCAAAGGGATTTCTGAAGCAAGCCCGAAAGCTTGCCCATAAGAACGCCCCGGCATTATATGCGTTAAGCGGGGATGGCGTTCCGCTATTGGGGCTGGAGCCTTCTGCCGTACTGACTTTCCGGGATGAATACAAAAGGTTTGGACTATCATCAGAGATTTCGGATGCCATAGCAAAAAACTGCTTCCTGATTGAAGAATTCCTCGCTTCGGAAATCGAAAAGGGCAATCTGTCACCCAACAGATTCACAACCCGCGAAAAGGAGGTTAAAATACATAATCATTGTTATCAGAAGGCGCTTTCCAACCAGAAAGTGACCTTTGACGTGCTTAATTTACCCCAAAATTACAAGGTAAGTATCATTGCTTCCGGTTGCTGTGGGATGGCCGGTTCCTTTGGTTATGAAAAAGAACATTATGAGGTTAGTATGCAGGTGGGTGGGCTGAAACTGTTTCCGGCGGTGCGCAAGGCAGACGAAAATGTGCTGATTGCTGCAAATGGCACCAGTTGCAGGCATCAGATTGCGGACGGTACGGGGCGAAAGGCGCTACACCCGGTAAGCATCCTCAGAGAAGCTTTGGCAGACTAGGAGGCCAGGGGCTTCTCCTTCCTTTTTTCCTGCTCCAGATTCACAACTGAGTAAATGATTTCTTCAAATTGGGTGGCCTTATGTTCCTCATCTGCGTAAAAGGCGGATAGTTTATCCTCATTGTACCAGTAAAGCTTCCACCGTTTAAAGGCGTATTCCAGGGCGGTCAGGTTTTCCACCCAATCCCCTGAGTTCAGGTACAGGCAGCGGCCCTCAGATGTTTCCACCCATTCTTTCTTAGGCTGGTGGATGTGTCCGCAAATCACGTAGTCATAACGTTTGGAGATTGCCATAGATGCAGCTGTTTTCTCAAAGTTCGAAATGAGACCTGCGGCTCCTTTTACACTTTTCTTTATCCTCCCCGAAAGGGATATTTTGTTACGGCCCAATTTGGTCAGTAAGTTGTTTACGCCGCGGTTCAGTAAGATCAGGGCTTTGTACCCATGCCCGCCCAGTCTGGCCAGCCATTGGGCATTTGGAAGGGCCAAATCAAAAACGTCTCCGTGAAAAAACCAGGCCTTTTTATCGTCAAGTTCCAGGACAAGTTTATCGCAAATACGAAAGGAGCCTATGGTTGTGTCCGAGAATTTCCGCAACATTTCATCGCGATTGCCCGTAATATAATATACCTGAGTCCCGCGGGCTGCCATTCCTGTTATTTTCCTGAGCACCTGCAAATGGGCTGGGTGGAAATAGCGTTTATCGAATTGCCCTGCGTCAATAATATCCCCGTTTAATACCAGGATACCTGGTTCTATGCTGCTCAGATAGGCCAGCAGTTCCTGAGCATGGCATCCGTAGGTGCCCAGGTGTACATCGGAGATAACCGCAAGGTCAATTTTTCGTTTTTTCAATTTGTTAGATTTTCGGAAACAAAATTAGAACGAATGGTATGTTTGGTAATAAACATAAAGATGATCAATTTCCTATGTTTGTGTTAAGCAGGCTTTAAGAAGTTCATAAGAATGTTAAGCCAATATTATAGAGGGAGTCTTGTCTGACTTCGGACGAAAAGGTACCTTTGAGGTTCATTATACAGCAGATATGGCGGGAAATACGTTTGGATCCGTTTTTAAACTGACCACTTTCGGGGAGTCACATGGAAAAGGCCTTGGGGGTATTATTGAGGGGTGCCCGGCGGGGATCCCGGTTGACATGGAAGCCATTCAGCGTGATCTGGACCGAAGGAGGCCCGGGCAGTCAGCAATCGTTACCCAGCGCAAGGAAGCAGATAAGGTGGTATTTTATTCCGGGATATTCGAAGGCAAAACCACAGGTACTCCCATTGGATTTGTAATTGAAAACACCAACCAGAAGTCTAAAGATTATTCCCATATAAAAGACAGCTACAGGCCTTCCCATGCAGATTATGTCTATGACCAGAAATACGGCTTCCGGGACTACCGGGGAGGCGGGAGAAGTTCTGCCCGTGAGACAGTGTGCCGGGTTGTTGCAGGTTCTCTTGCGAAACAATTACTGGGAACGCTCAAAATAAACGCCTTTGTTACACAGGTAGGGGATATAGCCATTGACGAACCCTACGAGTCTTTGGACTTCAATAATACAGAGGCAAACCCGGTGCGATGTCCGCATCCGGAAACAGCTGAAAAAATGGAATCCCTGATTCGTAAAATCCGGAAAGAAGGAGATACGATAGGTGGGGTTGTAGGCTGCTTAATAGAAGACGTTCCTGTAGGGCTGGGAGAACCGGTTTTCGATAAGCTCCATGCCCGTCTTGGAGCCGCAATGCTTTCGATTAATGCCGTTAAAGGATTCGAATTCGGGAGTGGCTTCGAAGGGGTGAAAATGAAAGGCAGCGAACACAATGACAGTTTTAACTCTGATGGCAGTACCAAAACCAACTATAGTGGTGGTATACAGGGAGGTATAAGCAATGGTATGAATATATACTTCAGGGTAGCCTTCAAACCTGTAGCCACCCTTATACAGGAGTACGAAACCATAGACAGGCAGGGGCAGAAAGTAGTACAGCAGGGCAAGGGCCGGCACGATCCCTGTGTGGTGCCCAGGGCTGTCCCCATAGTCGAGGCCATGGCTGCTTTGGTGCTTGCTGATTTTTTTCTCTTAAACAGGCTGTCCAAATTCTAAGGCGCCCTTTAGGGCGTCTCGGATCAAAATAGTATCTTCCCGCGAAATAGAAAAGACTCGATATGCGGAAACTAGAATTGCACTGGCAAATCCTGATCGGGATGCTGCTGGGGATTGTTTTTGGATTCATCATGACCTACCCGGACTGGGGTGCGGACTTTGTAATGGATTGGATCAACCCCTTCGGTACCATCTTTGTAAAACTGCTGAAACTCATCGCTATTCCCCTGATCCTGGCATCACTGGTAAAGGGAATCTCAGACCTCAAGGATATCAGTAAATTCCGCAACATCGGATTAAGAACAATAGGCATTTATATTATCACCACGGTGGTCGCCATAACCATAGGCCTGGTCCTGGTGAATGTGTTAAAACCGGGCAATGGGATTTCCGAGGAAACCATTGCACAACTTACAGAAACCTATGCCTCCGATGCTGGGGTTACTTCCAAAATCGAGGAGGCTTCCAGGCAAAAGGAATCAGGCCCTTTGCAGTTCCTGGTAGATATGGTCCCGGACAATGCCTTTCAGGCTGTGAGTAACAACAGCCTGATGTTGCAGGTAATCTTTTTTACCATTTTCCTGGGCATCTCTATGTTGCTGATAGGGGAAAAGGCGGCCCGGCCCTTGAAAGATTTCTTTGATTCCCTCAACGAAGTGGTCCTCAAAATGGTAGACCTGATTATGCTAACGGCACCAGTTGCTGTTTTTGCACTGCTGGCCAATGTTGTGGTTTCTTCCGGTGACCCCGAGCTGTTGTATGCCCTCTTAAAATATTCCGGTGTGGTAGTCCTGGGATTACTTCTGATGATTGTTTTTTACAGTGTTGTGGTTTCTACCTTCACCCGATACAACCCCTTTACGTTTCTGAGTCGCATCAGCCCGGCCCAGTTACTCGCTTTTTCGACCAGTTCCAGTGCTGCCACGCTCCCGGTAACCATGGAAAGGGTGGAAGAACATATTGGGGTAGACAAGGAAGTCTCCAGTTTTGTACTCCCGGTGGGAGCCACCATCAATATGGATGGTACCAGTCTCTATCAGGGAGTGGCTGCAGTCTTTATTTCGCAGGCCCTGGGTTTTGATTTGAGTTTAAGCGGACAATTGATTATTATTCTGACGGCCTTACTTGCTTCCATTGGGTCAGCCGCGGTTCCCGGAGCCGGAATGGTCATGCTGGTAATAGTTCTGGAATCCATAAATTTTCCGGCGGATAAACTGGCGATAGGCCTGGCGCTCATTTTTGCGGTAGACCGCCCTCTGGATATGTGCCGGACCGTGGTAAACGTGACCGGTGATGCCGCGGTATCCATGATGGTTGCCAAATCTGTAGGGAAGCTACATGCCCCTAATCCAAAAAACTGGGACGATCATTTAGATGAAGTGAGGGGTTCCGGCAAAAAGAAAAAATAACAGAAACCTTACGCAATGAATATTTGTTTTTTGATGTATCCCTGGGAGGATATAGACCCTGACAATGATACCAGCCTTGCTCTGATACACGAATGCGTCCGCCGCAAGTATGGCGTGGCCCTTTGTACACCCGCTAATCTGACTATTCGCAATAGTGTTACCAATGCATTTTGCACGGTTATTAATCGTATGGAGAAGGTTCCTGCAAGTCTTAAGGCATTCTACAGAAAAGCCGTAACCCGGGAAGAGATGCTCCCACTCGCCGGCTTTGACGTGATCTTTATGCGGGCAAATCCTCCTCTGGACCCCCTGATGCTTAATTTCCTGGACTCGGTAAAGGATGATGTTTTTATTGTAAACTCCCTGCAGGGATTGAGGGAAGCCAACAATAAGCTTTACACGGCAGCCTTTGGTGACAGTCACAGCAATATTATCCCTGCCACCCATGTTTCAAAAAACAAAAATTACCTGGTGCGCCAAATAAGGGAATCCAAATCAGACAAAATGATCTTAAAACCCCTGAATGGTTTCGGAGGCTCTGGTGTAATCCTGATCGAAAAATCGGCCATGTCCAATATCAAATCCCTGCTCGATTTTTATGTAACCAATGCCGATGGCAGCTCAAACTATGTTATCCTTCAGGAATATATAGAAGGAGCCGACCAGGGAGACATCCGTATATTGCTGTTAAACGGGGAACCGATAGGGGCCATGCGTCGTATCCCCGGAAGTGATGACCACCGTTCCAATGTTTCAGCGGGAGGGTCTGTTGCCAAACATGTTCTCACGAAAGAGGAAAAAGCCCTCTGTAAGCAAATAGGACCCAAACTGGTCAATGACGGGCTGTATTTTGTGGGGATAGATGTGATTGGCGGGAAACTGGTGGAGGTCAATGTGATGTCCCCGGGGGGAATAACCTATATGAACAAGGTTTACAAGACAAAAATCCAGGCCAAGGTGATCGATTTTATTGAAAGCCAGGTGGTAGACAAACTTCAGGCCTTTAACCGCAGGTCACGCTTGCGTAAAGAAGTGGATGATGCATAGAATGTCTGCCGAAGATATGATTGGCCTGATCCGGAAGGAGGAGCCATTTGAGGCAGTTTGTGAGGATTACTCCTTCCGGCTGAAGATAGAGTATTACGCCCCCTTTATTTGCGGGGCGGTCCATGACGGACACCAATTCCGCAAGGGTTTATGGGATAAATGCACGCATTCCGAATTTGACAGGTGGTATGAGGAAGACCCCTGTACCTTCGAGATGGTAGCCCGGCATCCCATTGTTATCGCAGGTTGTGATTCCCGTTTTGAATACGACCTGAACCGCCCACCCGAAACCTGCATATATTCGGATGCATGGGGCAAAGCCCTGTGGCATAAACCACTAACAGAACAGGAAAAAGGAACTAGCCTGGATAAACATTATCGATTTTATTCGGTCGTACACGCACTGGTTTCCAAAATCGAAGAAATCCACGGAGCGGCTCTGGTTATAGACATGCACAGTTATAACTGGAAACGCTGGGACAGGGAAGTCCCAACCTGGAATCTGGGCACTTCCAATATCGACAATGGCAGGTTTGGCCGACTTGCGGAGGCCTGGAGGTTACGCCTGGCGGATATACAACTGCCACACGGTATTCCGGCTACCTCGCTTATTAATGATACTTTCCAGGGGAACGGCTACTTCCTGAAATACATTACCAGAACTTTTGATAACAGCCTGGTACTCGCCACAGAAATTGCAAAAGTATATTGTGATGAAGAAAGTGGTATCATCTATCCGGAAGTTGTGGCTTCGGCCGGAAGGCAATTAAAAGAATTGATACCTTTGCAGCTCCTTGAATTTCAGGAATCTTTATGATATCGCAAACCCCAGACCCAAAACTCCTCAACAAATACGCTAAAGTATTTGAAATAGACGCCCATCTGGATCGGATGGTCAAGAAAATTGAATTGCTGAACTATGTGAACCCCCTCAATACAGAGAAGGAGAAACACAAGTTTTTTGCTTCCAAGTACAGCGAGGAGCCCCAGTTTAAATACCCTAAAATTAAATTTGATGGTTACAAACTCCACCGTCAATTTTTTACGCATCCACTGGACAGCATCGAAGACGACGTCTTACGCCAATTGTATACAGACGTCATCTACTTTTATTCAAACATGGTCCAGTGTATAGAGACCATTGGCCAGCAAAGGCGTTTTTATTACAATTCGCTGCGGGTGTACGGAACCCCAACAGAAAAGGACGTGCAAAACGCCAAGTTCATTCTCCATTTTGAGGACGAATCAAAGCTGGCCAGCATGGAAAAGAAATACAGCCCGGAGGAGGCAAAGGCCTATTTTGAAGCATTTGCCGCCCAGTACAACTTCCCGCTTAACATTCGTTTTTCGACCCATATCGCAGCAGAGGCCATGGTAAGTAACAGCACCCAAAGCCTGCTGATCAAAAGGAATGCAAAGTTCAGCGAAAACCAACTCCTTACCCTGGCGCACCATGAAATAGGGGTGCATTTGGTGACTACATTCAATGGCCAGGCGCAGCCACTTAAGATCTTCTCCAATGGATTGCCCAAAAATGTAGAAACCCAGGAAGGCCTTGCTGTCTTCAGTGAGTACATGGGAGGCGCCCTCACCTTAAAAAGACTTAAAGAGCTTTCTTACAGGGTATTAGCATCACATAGCTTAAGTAAAGGATACAGTTTTACCGACACCTTTGACCTCATACACAATCAGTACAAACTCAACCGGAATGATGCCTTTACGATTACCCTGAGGGCTCACCGGGGAGGCGGATTTACAAAAGACCGTTTATACCTCAGCGGCCTGAGGAAGATTTACAAGCGCTACCTGAAAGAGGAGCCCATGGAACGTTTATTAAGCGGGAAAGTGTCACTTGATTACGAAAAGGAAATAGCCTATCTCACCCAATTGGGCCTTGTTAAAATGGGGCCGTATACCTGCCTTAGTTTTAAGGAAAAGAAAAATCAGCACAAAACCCTTGAATTCATATTGAATAACCTGAAATGATTCCAGGAAATTAATCCAGGAATTTAGACCGGGTTTCCGGACCTGGAAGCATACAGCTCTCCCGTTTCCCAAACCAGCTGTAGCGATTTCTGGCAATAAGATTGTAGAGTGGGTCCAGCAAGCGTTGGGGAATCCAACCGAATACCAGTGCTATAAAGCCAAAACCTTTAAGGTTCCTCGAAATTTCCATTGCAGCCCCGGCTCGAACGTAATAGGCAACGCCCGGATCAATCAGGATAATAGAATCCGTTTGCCGGGAATCGATTCCTCGCTCTGCCAAAAGTTGTTTTCCCGTTTCACCTTGAAGGGAGGCAAAACGAAAGACGTCCCTTCTGTCCCTTTTAAGAATAAATTGAACAGCCCGGTTGCACAAGTTACATACCCCATCGAACAGGATGATCTTTTTTCCCTCTGGCAGCTCCATCATTTCCCTTTCTTTTCTACCAATTCCAATTGATCTAGCCCTACATTGGTGGTAAAGAGGCCATAATTGACGATTGCCTTGTTTTTTTCAATGCTGTCAATGCTTCCCACAGCCTTTCCATCCCAAAGTCGCACCCGGTCGCCTACTTTTAAGACGGGACGGGGCTTTTCTTTTTCTTTATTAGCCTTTTTGGCTGCCTGCTTCTTTTTCTGCTGGCGGATATCCTTTACTTTTTCCTGTGCTTCTCTGACCACTTCGTTTTTCTTCTGCTGTTCTTCCTTTCGCTGGGCTGCACTTTTTTTGATCCGTTTGCTGTTTTCTGTTTCAACAATTCGCAGCAGTTCTGAAATAAGGGGTCTTTTCTTTTTATGGACAAAATAGCTTTCGGCTGCCTTGTCTACCTTGCTACCCAGGTGGATCATCCGTTGGTTGTAGTCGTATAATTCCTGATAATTACTGAGTTTGTCCTTAATTTTTGAATTCAATTCCTCCAGGCGCTGGGCCTCCTCCCTGGCTTTTATTTCCTCTTCCTGCAGCCTGCTGCCCGTTTGGGCCATCTTGGATCGTTCCTTTTGAAGTTTAGCGATGGTAGCATCGAAGCGAACCTTCCCACGGGCAACCTTTTTCTTTGCCCTGTTAACCAGGCTGTACGGAATCCCATTTTTATGTGCTACCTCAAAGGTGAAAGAGCTTCCCGGCTGCCCCATTTCCAATATAAAGGCTGGCTCAAGGGTTTCCCGGTTAAAAAGCATGTTGGCGTTGGTGGCATATGGCAGCTCATTGGCCAGCACTTTAAGATTGGCGTAGTGGGTGGTGATAACCCCGAAAGCTTCCCTTTCGTAAAAGGTTTCGAGGAAGGTCTCAGCCAGTGCCCCTCCCAATTCCGGATCACTACCAGTACCAAATTCGTCGATAAGGAAAAGGGTCTCTGCGTTGCACTTGCGAAGAAAGCGATTCATGTTTTTCAGGCGGTAGCTGTAGGTACTCAGATGGTTTTCAATGGACTGGTTGTCTCCGATGTCAGTCAGTACCAAATCAAACAAACAACAACTACTTCTTTCATGCACAGGAACCAACAGCCCGCTTTGCAGCATCAATTGTAAAAGACCAATGGTTTTTAGGGTGATGCTCTTACCCCCGGCATTGGGGCCTGAAATAACGATGATCCGGTTTTCCGGGTGAAGTTCAATGGTCTGCGGCCAGGTTTTTTCCCCTCGCGCATTATTGTTGAGTAAAAGTAGGGGATGGTAGGCCTCCCGAAGGTACATCCTCTTCTCAGTATTGATATCAGGCAGACAGGCATCCATAGATTTCGCATAGCCTGCCTTGGCCGCTGTCAGATCAACTTCGGTCATTAGCTTTTCGTAAAGGGCAAGGGTTTCTTTGTAGGGCCGGATAGCAACTGCCAGTCCTTTTAAGATACGGCGTATTTCTTCCTGCTCCTCCAGTTCCAGCATTTGTAATTCCCTGCTTTGCGCCAGGGATACTTCAGGCTCTATGTAGACAATACTCCCGGTTTTGGATTGCCCGAGTACGCTGCCTCGCACTTTTCGCTTATGCATCGCCTTTACAGCCAGCACCCTCCTGTTTTCGATAACGGATTCGCGGATGTCATCCAAAAAATCGGCTTGCTGGTACCTGGATAGGGCTGCATTGAAACTCTGGTTGATCTTTCCTCGCAACTGATTGATCCCTCTTCTTATTTGTGCAAGTTCCGCGGAGGCATCATTTCGAATTTCCCCAAAGCGATCAATGACGGCTTCTATCTGCTCCGGTATCTCGGGAATAAACACCTCCTGTTCCATCCATTGGTGTAACAAGGGGTAATATTCATGAAATTTCCTGAAAAACTTCTGATGTGTCTGGAAAAGGCGACAAAGGCTGCCAACCTTCCTGAAAGCCTCAACAGGGAGCAGGATATTTTCAACAGGCAGCAATTTGAGGGCCTCCTGAATCGACTCAAATCCGTGGTTGGGGATACGGTTTTCATTCTCATAAGAGGAGCGGTATTCCTGTGTGCGACCCAGGGAGTCCATTAGCTCTCCATGCTCTTTAAACGGGGATAATTCGAGTGCCCGCTCCTTTCCGGGCTGGGTATGGCAGAGCTCTGCCAACTGCGCCAGGACCGTCGGGAACTCTAAATCTTCAATTGTCTTTTTTGGAAGTTGTTTCATTCCTGATAAAATCTTTGCAAAGGTAAGCATTGCGAGGTATTAAAAGGCAAGTCCCGGGCCAACAGAATATTCTCTTCTCGAGCAGATAGAACTTTACAGGACACTCGATTTTTCGTATCTTATCAAACAACAGATTATCTATGGAATCTTTAGATCACAATTATATCCCTGGCGAGATTTGGAGCAAGGTTTTGCGCATTCCGTTTTGGGTGCAAATCGCGGTTGAGGGAGCCGGTAGAAGTGGTTTTTCCGGTTCCATACAGGAACGTGAGAAAGGGCTCACCTATATGATTGAAAGCTGCCGGGAACGCTCGGAAAACCCGCTGATATATCGCATTTTACCAGACACACAAAACAAATCAGAGTTGACGGAGGCCGTTATCAGGCACCATGACCAGTTCCTTGAAGAATTAGCGCTGGAAGGCGTTAGCACTAATAAAGCCCTTCAGGATCGCATTTTTGATGTATTGCCCAACCTTCTCGAATCCCTTAGGCAGTATGTATCCGAAACGATAATTGAAGACTACAAGGTATGGCTGCTTCATCTTGCAGAGACAGTTGCCATGGCTGCAAAGGAAAATGATTTGCTGGGGATAGGAGGGGAGCGTTTCAGTTCAGCAGAAAAGGAATTTTACACCCGATTGGAAAAATTACTTAATTAGCTTTTGTCTTCCAGGAAAACCCGGTTTATGAATGTGAAAATAGCTACAGAGTGGAATCCCTTGATCAGTTCGGAATTCCAAAAACCCTATTTCACCCAACTCGCCCAGTTTGTACGTTCTGAATACAATCAGCATACCTGCTATCCGAAAGGAAAGGAGATATTTGCTGCCTTTGAGCATTGCAGCCCTCAAAAAGCAAAAGTGGTAATCATCGGACAGGACCCCTATCACGGTCCCGGTCAGGCCAACGGCTTATGTTTTTCCGTGAAGCAGGGAACCGCCCATCCGCCATCGCTGGTAAATATATTTAAGGAAATCGAACAGGATATCGGACAGCCCTATCCTGAGAATGGGGACCTGCAGCGCTGGGCAGAACAGGGGGTATTACTGCTTAATGCGGTCCTGACGGTACGCGCCCGTCAGCCGGGAAGCCATCAGAATAAAGGATGGGAGTTGTTTACGGATGCTGTTATCCAAAAATTATCAGCGCAGCAGAAGGGATTGATTTTTATGCTTTGGGGAGGCTTTGCAAAAAAGAAAGCTGCCTTAATAGACCCGGAGCGGCATTTTATCCTCCGGGCCGGGCATCCCTCCCCGCTAAGTGCCAACAGAGGGTATTGGTTTGGAAATAAGCATTTTAGCCAGGCCAATGAGCTGCTTCAGCGCCAGGGCCTGGACGGCATTCAATGGTAAAGGGCAGATCAATTCACCAGAATTTCATCAGGGCTAATAGGGCTTTCAATGAGTTGCAGATCGTAAAGGGTTTGTACAACCCCGGAAACGGTTTCTCCTGATATCTGTTGCTGGCTCCAGCGCGTAATTGCCAGCCAATCCTTAATGGCCGCCACCTGCTGACCATAAAAATTCGCAAGGCTTTTGTCGATACTTGGAATATATTGGAACTCCTCAGTGTAGGAGTTGATCACCTCTAAAATATCGGATAAGACACCCGGATGTTCTTTCTGAAAGGTGGTCGTACAGGCAACCACAAAACAGGGCCAGGGGGTCGGGCAAATGTCTATCCGGCGGAAAACGCCCTGGTCTACCAGTGGCTGGGTAGTAAAGCGCTCCCACATAAAATAATCAGCAGCACCGCTTTGAAGGGCGGTAACGGCACCTTCCAGGTTATTGACAATTTCAAACTCAAGCTGATCCTGAGGGAAATGCTGATTTCGGGCATTTACAAAGGCCATCAGGTGGCTGCCACTACCCATCCGGCTGACAGCCGCTTTCCCGGGAAGGACATCTGCCTGGGTTTTGTATTTACTGTTGGCGGCTACATGTACCCCCCATTGCAGCGGACTGCCAATATATTCCTGGGCGATCCTGGCTGGAAGCCCTTTGGCAATACCCTGAATGATCCCTTCGGTCAGGATGATGGCCAGGTCTGTTTCCGCGGTTGCGAGCATTTGCCGCATCCGTCCCGTACCTTCAGGGATATCGGTCCACTGCAGTTCAATCCCCCTTTTTTCGAAGGCTCCCTCATCTATAGCCAGTATCCACGGGAAATTAAAATGCTCTGGTACGCCAACAATTCTTACACCTATCATTCGGGTAAATTAGCAAGTTTTTCAAGAGTATACAGTATAAGGGAATCTACCGTTTTGCCGGGGTTTTTTGAAAAAGTACCGTTACAGCGGTTTGCGAGGATGCAGTTCAGGGAGGCAGCTTTATGCCCCATCAGGGCCGCCAGGCCAAAAATACCAGCTGTTTCCATCTCCATATTGGTTATTCGTAAATCCTTATAGCGGAAGGCCGTTATTTTTTCCTGCATTTCAGGATCATCTTCCTGTAGTCGCAGTACCCTGCCCTGAGGCCCGTAAAAACCTGCATTCGTAGCCGTGAATCCCCACAGGAGATTTTCGGAAAACAGTTTATTATTCAGGCTTTGGTCTGCAGCTACCACATAAGGGACAGAACGCATTACCGGCCAGCCGCTATGTTCCAGAAACGAATACTGAATGTCCGGAAGCTGTACCTTCTCGCTCTGGTAATAATGAAGCAACCCGTCAAATCCAATGGCATAATCACTTAACAGAAAGGCATCTACAGGAATATCGGGCTGAATGGCCCCTGAGGTTCCCAGGCGAATCAGCTGCAGTTGCTTTAAGTCTTGCTTTGGCTCCCTTGATTCAAAATCGATGTTCACCAGGGCATCCAGTTCATTCAGGACAATATCGATATTATCTGTTCCTATCCCTGTCGAAACCACACTTATCCGCCGTCCTGATGAAATTCCAGTATGGGTGATAAACTCCCTCTTGGATTTTTTTATCTCAATAGTATCAAAATGTTGTGAAATTTTAGAGACCCGATCCGGATCTCCCACCAGGATAACGGTATCGGCAAGATCCTCTTTTCGTAAATTTAAATGGTATACAGACTGATCCGCATTGAGAATCAACTCAGAAGAGGCTAGGGGCATTCTAAAGTTTTAGTATTCTGTGGGCCTCGGTATTGTATAAAAAGTTGTATTTAAGGGCACCACCCAAATAGGCTTCATTATCCCGTATAACGGAATAGTAATTTGTTTTGTTTTCAAGGATTTCTTTGCCCTTTTTACTAAGACGGACCGGGCTAACGGTCTTGAATAAGGGCCGAAGGTTTTGCAGGATTCGCTGGAACTGTGTATCCCCAAAGCCATACCATCCCTGATTTATGAGGATAGCACCCATCAGGGCTTTTTTTGAAGCGGGTTTTTCTTCCTCCGCAATCTGCAGGATCCGATTTTCCAATTCATTTAACCCGTTCTTAATGGTAGGAAAACGCTTCAAATGCGCTTTTATGGCATTTTCCAGATATTCAAAATGGTAGTTCTCATAATCCGTGAGGTTTTCCAGGCGGATCGGATTATCGCTGCAATACAGTTGCCATACGTAATCTGCATATTCTATATCATCCTGGGTAAGGACAATTTTCTTTTTGTATAATTCATCAACCTGGGCATCGCTGAGTTCGCTGAGTCCTAAAAGGGTTTCCCCATCTGCCTGATATCCGCTGCAAACCAGTGAGATTTCCGCATGTCTGCGATGGGTTTTCAGCCAGCTCAGCACGGCCAGCATATTGATCTGGCAAAAAAGATCGAACTCAAACCAGAGAATAATTTCGTCCTGCTGCTTGTGATTACAAAGGGAACGGTACTCCTTGAGTGTTTTTTCAACAAACCAGGATTTACTTACGTTGTAATTCTTATGAAGGAATTCAAAGCGGGTTTTCCAGAAGGCTTCGCTACCCACATTTGTTTCTGTCTTGCCCTCGCAAAGCATTTCCCTCCAGGTGATGATTTCTCCTTTATATTTTAATTTCCGGAGCCTTTCGGTGAAATTGTCCCCGTTTGTAATATGCAATTGGGAGCTCATGGAACAAGAAATTGTTTAGGTTTTAACCCTTAAAAATAACATTTAATCGATAAAAAAGAAAAATATTAACAGAAGAATTGGGAATAATAATGGATCAGCCCCCAACCCTTTTAACCTTGAAGCCCTGTTGCTTCAAATAATCCATTATCCGGTCGCGATAGTCTCCCTGAATCAGGATACGTCCTTTCTTAAAGGAACCTCCCACGCCCAGCAGCTGTTTAATTTCCCTGCTGAGGATTTCAAAGTCCTTATCGGCCCCGTTATAGCCTTCGAGCAGGGTTACCGGCCGGCCATTTCGCTTTTCGTATTTACAAATGATAGGGTCGTCCTGAATCCAGATGGAAGGCTGCATGGCTTCCTGTTCTTGAGAGGGTTCAGGCTCGTGATCCGGAAAAAGATCCCTTAACTGGTCTTTAAGGTCCATATAAGTTTTACTATTGTGTGTTTAAAAGGATAGGGGCTATTTCTTGACCAAACCCAATTCCACAAGGCGTTCGTGCAGGAATTCCCCTGCGGTTATATCTTCGTAAAGCTTCGGGTGTTCTGCATCGATACAGTGCTCCAGGCAGTTCAAGGGCATGGAACTGATGGGGTGCATAAAAAAGGGAATGGAATACCTGGATTTGCCCCATAATTCCTTTGGCGGATTGACCACCCGATGAATGGTGGATTTTAATTTATTATTGGAAAGCCTGGAGAGCATATCTCCCACATTGATCATGAGTTGGTCTGGTGCCGCGATGGCATCTATCCATTCGCCCCTGTGGTTCTGAACCTGCAACCCCTTACCATGAGCCCCCATTAAAAGGGTAATAAGGTTGATGTCTCCATGTGCTGCAGCCCGGACGGCATTCTTCGGTTCCTCGGTAATAGGGGGGTAGTGGATGGGCCTTAATATAGAATTTCCGTTGTGCACGTAGGCGTCAAAATAATATTCGTCCAATTCCAGGTGGATCGCGAGGGCTCTAAGTACATAAATAGCTGTCTTCTCAAGCATTTTGTAAGTCTCCCGCCCAACCTTATTAAAATTTGGCAATTCTGCAACCTGAACGTTTTCAGGGTACTCCTGAGCGAGTTTGGCATCGTCCTCCACATACTGCCCAAAGTGCCAGAACTCCTTAAGATCGCCTTCCTTACGACCTTTAGCGTGCTCTTTTCCAAAAGAGGTATATCCGCGCTGTCCTCCTATGCCCGGAATTTCATATTTTGCCTTTACATTTTCGGGCAAATCAAAGAATTTCTTTATTTCACTGTACAGTTCTTCAACCAGTGAATCAGAAAGAAAGTGGCCGCTAAGGGCTACAAATCCAATTTCCTCGAAAGCATGGCCAATCTGTTTTACAAATTCTGATTTGCGATGCGGGTCACCGGACACGAATTCACTGAGGTCCACATTGGGAATTTTATTCATGGAAAGGATAATTTTTACGATCTCAAAGTTACTAAAATTATTGAGCGAACTATGGCCTGATTGTTTAGATTTGTGTTTGAATTCTTCAAATTTCTAGAGATTTCTTTTATGGAATACCCTAACCATTCCCTTTCAAAAGACCAGCTGCTGATGCTCTACCAAAGGATGCTCAAGCCCAGGCTGATAGAAGAAAAAATGCTGATCCTGCTTCGGCAGGGGAAAATTTCAAAATGGTTTAGCGGGATCGGGCAGGAAGCCATATCGGTAGGAGTGGCCTCCAGCCTTTCCGATTCAGAATACATCCTGCCCATGCATCGCAACCTGGGGGTTTTTACAAGCAGGCAGGTTCCCCTAAATCGTCTTTTTTCCCAGTGGCAGGGAAAGGCAGGGGGGTTTACAAACGGACGGGACCGAAGCTTCCATTTTGGCAGCAACCAGCACAGGATAGTGGGGATGATTTCCCATCTGGGGCCCCAGCTGGGGGTCGCAAACGGGATTGCCCTGGCAGACCTGATCAATAAGCGCAAGCAGGTTACGGCCGTTTTTACAGGGGAAGGGGCAACCAGCGAGGGCGATTTTCATGAAGCGCTGAACATTGCAGCTGTTTGGAACCTACCCGTTTTATTTTGTATTGAAAATAACGGATACGGTCTTTCGACACCGGTGGAAGAACAGTACAAGTGCGCTAACCTGGCCGATAAAGGGATCGGTTATGGCATGGAGTCCCACATTCTGGACGGAAATAATATAATAGAGGTTTATACACGCGTAAGCGAAATTTGTGAAAGTATCCGCAGGGATCCCCGACCGGTTTTATTGGAATTCAAAACTTTTCGTATGCGCGGGCATGAAGAGGCAAGCGGAACGAAATATGTCCCGCAGGAGCTAATGGATTTCTGGGCTGCCAGGGATCCGCTGGAAAACTTCGCTTCCTATCTTAAAGATGAGCGCATACTTACTGAGGTCCTGGAGGTACGGCTAAAAAAAGAAATCGTCCACGAGATCAACGATAAGCTGTCGGAAGCCTTTGACGAAGAACCGGTGCCTTTTAATGAAACAAAAGAATTGGGTGACCTGTTTAAACCATTTAACTATCAAGAAGTTAGTCCTGGAGATAAAACCAATGAAATTCGCTTGGTTGATGCAGTATCCCAGGGGCTCCGGCAGTCTATGGAGCGGCATCCGAACCTGGTCCTGATGGGGCAGGATATCGCTGAATATGGCGGCGTTTTTAAGGTTACGGAAGGTTTTTTGAAGCAATTTGGCAGGGACAGGGTCCGCAACACTCCCATTTGTGAATCGGCCGTGGTTTCCACTGCCATGGGGCTTTCTGTTAATGAAATGAAAGCGGTAGTGGAAATGCAGTTCGCAGATTTCGTGAGTTCCGGCTTTAACCCTATTGTCAACTACCTGGCCAAGGTTCATTATCGATGGGGTCAACAGGCAGATGTGGTTATCCGTATGCCTTGCGGGGCCGGGGTGGGGGCCGGGCCGTTCCATTCCCAGACCAACGAAGCCTGGTTTACCAAAGTCCCCGGGCTTAAAGTAGCCTATCCGGCTTTTCCGGCAGATGCCAAAGGGCTTCTGACCACGGCAATTAATGATCCGAACCCGGTGCTGTTTTTTGAGCATAAGGGCTTGTACCGAAGCGTTTATGGAGAGGTACCAGAGGCTTACTACACCATCCCTTTCGGGAAGGCAGCTCTTTTAAGGTCTGGAAATGCGATTTCACTGATTACTTATGGAGCCGGTGTACATTGGGCACTGGAAGCCCTGGACGAGATGGGAATTGCAGATGCAGACCTGTTGGATCTCAGAACATTGTGCCCGCTGGATGTGGAGGCCGTATACCAATCAGTACGAAAAACAGGCAAGGTCCTGCTTCTGCAGGAAGATAGTCTCTTCGGTGGCATAGCCTCCGACCTTTCGGCCTTGATTAATGAGAATTGTTTTGAATATCTGGACGCCCCGGTTAAACGGGTGGCCTCCCTTGAGATCCCGGTACCCTTTGCAGCAGCACTGGAAAAGGAGTATCTCCCCCAGAAACGGCTCCGGTTGGCACTGGCAGATCTGCTCGCCTACTAACCCCATTAGTAATCGATTGGTAAAGACTGTTGATAATTATTCCGGTTTTCGAGAACCATTAATGGTCCGCATACGTATATAGCAGTAAACTAATTAAGCCTTATATATGAAAAAACATTTTTTATGGGTCTTTTTACCCTTGCTGGCGCTGCAGTCCTGCTCAATCTCCAAGGAAGTCAGGCAGCAACGTAACCTGATCAGCGGAACCTGGACCCTTACGGATATCTCTTATGAAAACAACGAAGGCTCTTTTTCGGCCATCCTCTTTAACGACGCGGATGCTATTTGTTTTGAAGACAGCAACTGGTTTTTCAGAGACAATAATAGTACCGGCCGTTATACAATTAAGCAGGGCAGCCTCTGTGAAGGGGGAGACCGCTCCATTCGCTGGTCTGTTTTAAAAAACCCGGAGAGCTATAGCAGTCAGTTGCAGTTTAAGTTTATAGACGATAAGCGCAAAGATATTTCAGGTGGACTGGGATATCGATTGAACATTGAGAGGCTCACGTCTACTGAAATGCAGCTTAAATCTAACGTTAGAGTAGATGGAGAGGCTATCAGTGTTATTTATGAATTCCAAAAAAATTAAGTATATGAAAATTAAATTATTAAAACCAGTCAGTTACGTCATCATTTTAAGTCTGGCCCTGGGGTGTAACGCTGTAAAAAATGCCAATAACAAGCAAAAGGGTGCCGTAATCGGTGCCGGTAGCGGTGCTGTGATCGGGGGGGTTATTGGAAATAACGTAGGCAAAGGCAATACCGTATTGGGAGCCATTATCGGAGGCGTTGTTGGCGGTGTTGCTGGAGGATATATCGGAGATCGAATGGACCGGCAGGCCGAGCGCATTGAGGAGGAAGTACCTGGTGCAGAGGTAACCCGGGTAGGTGAGGGGATAAATGTCACCTTTACCCAGGGAGCCGGGGTGTATTTTGACACTAATAAATCGGATATCAAAGGGGCTTCTACAGAAACCCTCGGACGCCTCGCCAATATCTTCAGGGAGTACCCGAAAACGGTTATCCTGGTTGAAGGACATACGGATAGTTCCGGTTCGGATGAATACAATATGGACCTAAGCCGGCGAAGGGCCCAATCAGTAGCCGATTATTTAATCGCACAGGGCCTGGATGCTGATCGCTTTACCGTAAAATGGTATGGGGAAACCCAGCCCAAAGCAGATAACGCCACTGCAGAGGGAAAAGCGCAGAACAGAAGGGTGGAGCTGGGGATCATTGCCAGTGACGCGCTTAAGGAAGAGGCCCGGCAAAAAACAAAAGGCTGATCACACCTTAAATCTCATTACGAATCCCGGAACTTCCGGGATTTTTTTGTGAAATAGTGTACCTTCCAAGGGTGAAAAAGACGGAAGTTGCCATTGTGGGAGCAGGCCTTGCGGGCCTTACGGCGGCTATTGAACTGGCCGAAGCGGGCTATGGTGTTGTAGTCTTTGAAAAACATCCGTTTCCCAGGCACAAGGTTTGCGGTGAATACCTATCCCGGGAAGTGGTTCCCTATCTGGAGAGCATAGAGATCCCGCTGTCTGATGCTCCACAGATTGATAAAATGGTGCTGGCAACAGGAAAAGGAAAGCTGAACAATATTGACCTGCCACTGGGAGGTATCGGAATCAGCCGCTATGCGCTTGATGAAAGACTATACAGGCGGGCCCTTAAGTCCGGTGTACAGTTTATTTTTGAATCGGTTTACCATATCCATTTCGATGACAGCTACCACAGGCTTGATATGGCAAAGGATTCCTGGGGGGCTGATCTGGTTATTGGTAGTTGGGGCAAGCGCAGCGGAATGGACCGGGAGTTAAATCGCAACTTTTTCAAAAGCCACAGCTCCTGGATGGGAATAAAAATGCATTTTAAGGCGAAGTACCCCAGAGACCAGGTAGGACTCTATTTTTTCAGGGGAGGCTATGGGGGGCTTTCTGTTACTGAAACGGGGTCTGTGAATTTTTGCTTTTTAATACAAAGCAGCCGTTTTAAAGAAACCCCGAATCTCAGTAAATGCATGGAAGGCATTATTGCTGAGCATCCGGACCTGGATGAAGTGCTGGCGGATTCAGAACCACTATTTCCGCAAGCCCTGAGCATTTCACAAATTTCCTTTAAAACCAAAAGACTGGTTGAAGATCACATTCTGCTGGCCGGAGACGCAGCCAGGCTTATCCATCCCCTTACCGGAAACGGGATGGCAATGGCTATAGGTAGTGGCAGAAGGGCGGCCCATTGGGCAGGGGAATACCTGTCGGGCAGGCTTACTACCCGACAGCAGATGGAGGCATGTTATTCTGAAGAATGGCTGCTGACCTACCGGCAGCGCCTTTGGTATGGCAGACAGTTACAGCGTTTACTGACACACCCGGTGGGAAGCCGCTTAGGCCTGGATCTGGCAACTCATTTTCCTTCCCTGTTAAAGACCGCAATCCGTAAAACCCATGGAACCAAACAGCTTCTATGATGGACTTCAAAAAGCGCACGTATGAAACTGAGGCGATGGACGACCTGAGCCTTCCGGAAACCGAACTCAAAAAGGCCCTTGCCGATATCAGCAAGGTAAACCGTTACCTTGGCGGGCATCGCAGCAGTATTGAAGCTTTAAAACCTTATTTGCACAGTAAGGAGGACCCCATTTGTATCCTTGATATCGGATGTGGGAACGGAGAGTTTCTTCGTTACCTGGCTCGCTACTGCCGAAAGCGCGGATTTGAGGTAAAACTCATCGGCTGGGACATCAACCCCCGTTCGGTTGCCTCCGCAGCTGCCCTGGCGGCTGAATTCCCGGAAATCAGTATAGAAGAAAAAAACATCCTGGATTTTCCAGGGCTCCCCGGCCATAACACCGTGGTTATTTGCAACCTGTTTTTACACCATTTCCGTGATACAGAAATAAAAAATCTTCTGGATAACTGGCTAAGTGATACATGTAAAGCCATAGTGGTCAACGATTTGCATCGAAATAAACTAGCCTACTATTTATTCCGGTTATTTGGTGTTATTTTTATGAAGTCTGAGGTGGCCCGTTCGGATGGAGCTATTTCAATCCGAAGGGGATTTCTAAGGGCTGAACTACAGAATTTTTCAGATCAGCTTTCCGTAAATGCATATAGCATCAGGTGGAAATGGGCCTTCCGCTACCTGTGGGTTCTGGAGGGCAGAAATAAATGAATTGCTATGAATACAGTGCGCATTGTTACCGCACAAAAGGTATTGCCAGCTTATAGCCGGTCTACCCCCGAAATACTTCCATATGTATCCAAGTGGCTGGAAGGTGAACCCGACCGACTTGTGCGTAAAGCCCTAAAGATCTTTGAAGGAGCCGGTGTGGACACCCGTTATGGGATCATGGATTTAAAAGAGGTTTTCAGCCCTGAGAGTTTTGAGGATAAAAATGAACAATACGTTCGGGCATCCAAAGATCTCGGGCAGAAAGTGCTGAGTAAAGCCCTGAGTGGAGCGGGCTGGGAGGGCAGTGAGCTGGATTATATTATTACAGTGAGTTGTACGGGGATTATGATCCCTTCCCTGGATGCCTATCTGATAAACGCCCTGGAGCTCCGGGAAGACATCGTTCGTCTGCCGGTAACGGAAATGGGGTGTGTAGCCGGTATTTCCGGTCTGATTTACGCAAACCGTTTTTTAAAAGCCCATCCCGGGAAGCGGGCGGCGGTGGTTGCTTTTGAAAGCCCTACGGCCACTTTTCAGCACAATGATCATTCCATGGCAAATATAGTTTCGGCTGCCCTTTTTGGAGACGGGGCTAGCTGTGTGCTTCTAAGTTCGGCAAAGGAAGATTCCGGTCCCGAAATCCTGGCAGAAGGCATGTATCATTTTCCGGATGCGACCCATTTGATGGGATTTCAACTTACCAATAGCGGCTTAAAGATGTTACTGGATCCGGAGGTTCCGGAAACCATTGCAGCGCATTTTATCCCTATGTTACAGCCTATTTTTCAGGAACAGAAAATAGGACTGGCAGACCTGAGGCATCTTATTTTTCATCCGGGGGGTCGTAAAATTGTAGAGACCGTTTCCGAAGTGTTTGCAGATTTGCCAGCGGGATTGGATGATACTCGCGAAGTATTGCGCGAATACGGAAATATGAGCAGTGTAACGGTCCTATACGTCCTGGAGCGCTTTATGAAAAAATCGATTAAAGCGGGGGAGTTGGGGCTGATGCTAAGTTTTGGACCTGGTTTTACGGCCCAGCGCATACTATTGCGATTTTGAAGTCAATAAAATGGGAACAACAGAAAACAAATCAAAACCTTTTGCCCTTATCCTGGGAGGGAGCAAGGGCCTTGGCCTGGCAACGGCAAAGAAACTGGCTGCTGAAAAATATCCTTTGATTATCCTGCACAGGGACCTGGCAAAAGACCTGGAGCAAGTGGAAAAAGACTTTGAAGAATTCCGGGATATTGCGCCGGCATTTTACAGTTTTCAGACCGATGCCCTGAACCCCCAGCGCCGCAAGGAGCAGATTGATAAAATAAGGACCCTTTTGGGAGGCTCGGGCAGAATTGGAGTGGTAGTCCATAGTATTGCAAAAGGGAATTTAAAAAGGATGCTCCCGGAAGGCTCCGAAAAAGGCCTCTCTGCTGAGGATTTACGTATTACTGCAGATGCGATGGCTTTTAGCCTTTACCAGTGGGTACAGGAATTAAATCTGGCGGGCATACTGGCTCCTGATACCCGTGTGATAGCCTTTACCAGTGAAGGCAGTAGCAAGGTACTTCCTTCCTACGGGGCCGTAGGTGTGGCAAAAGCCGCCCTGGAAGCGCTGGTCCGGCAAATGGCAGTAGAATTTGCCCCACTTGGCATAAGAGTTAATTGTATACAGGCTGGGGTGACCCTTACAGATTCCTTTCATAAAATCCCGGGATCGGATAAACTGGCTGCTTACAGCATTAAGAGAAACCCGAACAATCGCCTGACCCAACCCGATGATGTGGCAAATGCGACCTATTTACTCTGCAGGCCAGAAGCATCCTGGATCACCGGAAATATCTTAATAGCCGACGGAGGAGAACATTTGATATAGATCATGTACACAGATGCAGACAGATTGCTTGAGAAATTGCCCTATGGGGAGTCTTTCCTTTTTGTAGATGCGCTCCCGGAACTGACCCCTGAACGCATTGTGGGGCAGTATCGCTTTCCAAGTGACAGTTGGTATTACAGAGGGCATTTTAAAGACAGGCCGGTTACCCCGGGGGTGATCCTTACAGAGTGTTGTGCCCAGATTGCCCTGGTTTGCCATGGAATATACTTGCTGGAGGAAAGTGGAAATCCATATAAAGGCGAAGACATAATTGCATTTTCAGAGACACAGATGCAATTCTTAAAAGCCGTCTTTCCGGGTGAAACGGTAAGGGTAATCGGGGAGAAGCAATATTTCCGGTTCGGGAAATTAAAATCTTCTGTTAAGATGGTGAATTCGGAAGACGAACTACTGTGCCGGGGAACACTTTCTGGAATGATCATACAAGAAAGCAGATGAAAAATCGGGTTGTCATAACCGGGATGGGAATATGCGCGCCAAACGCAAACCGGCTGCAAGCCTTCGGAGAAGCCATGGATAAGGGGAGCTCAGGTATTCGGCATTTCCCTGAATTAGAGCGATTAAATTTTAAATGCCAGATTGCTGGAAAACCGATACTTAAGCAGTCCGATATAGACCAGTACTTTACAACATTAGAGCAGCGCGGACTCCTGTCTACCGGTTTGTTGTACGGAGGTATAGCCGGGCTGCAAGCATGGGAGGATGCCGGGTTTAGCCTGGCTGATAGTTCTCAGACCGACTGGGAGACCGGGGTCATTTTCGGGACAGGGATATTGGGCGTAGATAAATTCCGGGAGTCTATCTACCTGGTCGATGCCGGGAACACACGCAGGCTGGGCAGTACCACTGTGCCTCAAACCATGGCCAGCGGGATAAGTGCGTTTCTAGCCGGTAAAATGGGTGCAGGGAACCAGGTGAGCACCAATTCCTCGGCCTGTAGTACCGGTACAGAGGCCGTACTTCTCGCTTATGAACGAATTCGCAGCGGGCAGGCCACACGTATGCTGGCCGGAAGCTGTGGGGATAGCGGGCCCTATATCTGGGGTGGTTTTGACGCCATGCGGATCCTTCCAACCCGCTACAATGAAGATCCTCAAAGGGCCAGCAGGCCATTTTCTGCATCCGCCAGCGGTTTCGTGCCAGGAAGTGGGGCAGGAGCCCTTTTTTTGGAGACCATGGAGAGTGCCCAAAAACGCGGGGCTACCATTTATGCTGAAGTACTGGGGGGGAATATCAATAGTGGCGGGCAGCGTAATGGCGGAAGCATGACCGCTGCAAACAATGAGGGGGTCAGGCGCTGTATCACCGAAGCCATGAATAATGCGGGCATCAAACCCTCGGATATCGATACTATAAATGGCCATCTGACGGCTACAACCGGTGATGCTGTGGAAATTCGAAACTGGACAGAGGCTTTGGGATGCCGTGGAAAGGATTTTCCGTTAATAAATTCTTTTAAATCACTATTAGGCCACGGCCTGGCTGCTTCAGGAAGCATGGAATGTGTTGCGGCCGTGTTGCAGATCCGAAAGAACCGGATTTTCGGGAATATTAATGCAGAGGATTTGCATCCCGAAATAGAAGAAATGCTGGGCCGTGAACGTATCCCTTTACAAAGCATCCCTGCAAAGATAAATATAGTGGCTAAAGCCAGTTTTGGTTTCGGGGATGTCAATTCTTGTGTTATTTTTAGCAGATATAATCCGGATTCATGAAAGACATTTCAAATTATCATCAACTTGCCGAAATTATCAAGCCCTATCTGCCCCAAGATGTGAAACCGGAACAGGTGCAGGAAACGAGCCACCTGATCAATGACCTCAATATCAATTCCGCACATCTGGTCGATATTGTTCTGGATGTTGAGGATCATTACAACATCCGCCTGGAGGAGTCAGATATGCAGCAGATGCAGACAGTGGCGGATGCACTTCGGATCATACAGGAAAAGACCAAATGATATCGGTCTGAGGGGTTGGTGAGCGGAAAGCACCGATAAAAATCCAATCCATTCGTCAAAGGGAATGACAATGGCTCATTTTGAGTCAGATTTCTTCGTTTTTTGTAGTTTGCCGTTTCGAGACACTTTTATGAAAACAGCAAAATCAGTCCTCAGCATACTGCTGATAATGGGATGCCTCTCTGTTGCCGCTCAGGAGGTTGTAAAGGCCGAAGCCCGGGAAATTACCCATAAAACTATCTTGGAAAGCTATGAGTCTGACCTTATCCTTCCAAGAGAAGCCCGGATGGATCTCAAGCGAAGAAGAATACAGTATATTTTGAGCCGCAGGGCCATCCTCGATACCCTGGATATCCCTTTGAAGAAGAAGCGGAAATTATTGCGCGAACTCTACCTGACCCCTTTCTCTTCCGAGTGGGATAAGGTGCTGGCTTCCATGGGTTTTGAAGACCGGGACAGTGTAGAGGAATAGGTTTAGCTAAACTTCCCTTTCAGTTTTTCCTTGCGTTTGCGAAGCTGCCTTTCCAGGTCTGAGATAGATTCTGCAATGGATGCTTCGAAACTTCCGTGACTGGCTTCCGCAAAAAGACGGGGCCCTGGAATACTCAGGCGCATATTGCAAATCATTCCACTATTCGGACTGGAGGTGTTTTCCTTTTTGAAAAAGACATCTGCCCGAATTATAAAATCGTATTTATCCTGGAGTTTAGTCAATTTTTCGGCAGCCATTATTTCCAGTCTTTCACTGGCTTTTACCGAATCGTATTCGAAGTTAATATCCATTAATCTATCAATTTGAGGTAATATAATACACCTGCCCATTCCGGCCAAATTTCGCTGCATATATCTCTTTTCTGGGAAATGATCAGAGAAAAGTAAACAATAGGTTAATCTACGGATAAAACGCTGCAGCTACCCGTATGAACCTGAAAAATTTGTAAATTATTAAGCATAAACCGGTATTCAACCTGATTCTTGTACGTATGGGACCCTCTATTATACACGGCCAGCAACCCCTGGAGCGGTTTCAGGGTTCAGAATTATTAAAGCGAATCCAGAACGAATCCAGGAACCTGAAAAGAATATTGGAATCCTATGCCTGTGAGCCTCAGGTTTCTGAACAATTTGAACGTAAGGAAAAACTTCGAAATCGACTGAAGCTTTTCCGGTTGAACTGCGAAAACCTGTACAGAAACAATCTTGCGGGGCAAACGGATCAATGGAAACTTTCCAAACAGATACGGCAGTTTTCGTCAGATTTCCGGATGCTGGAAAAGGAAATCAGGGAGTACAACAGACGTACCCGCCATTAATCATTTAATCTGTATTATCCTTTGCTGTTTTTTCGGGAATCAGGAGCGAGCTGAAAATGCCGCCCGCAAGGGAAAGGATAATCACGGTAAGCGAAACCCATTCCTCAAGGTGGATTTTATCCGAAAAAAGCATTTTTAAGCCCACAAAAGCGAGAATAACGACCAGGCTGTAATTGATATAGCGGAATTTCTGAAGCATACGCGAAACCAGGAAGTACATAGAACGCAGTCCGAGTATGGCCAGGATATTTGAGCTGAAAACTATAAAAGGGTCTGCCGTAATCGCTAAAATGGCAGGGATACTATCCAGGGCAAAAAGGATGTCTGTTATCTCAATTACAATGAGTGCCACAAAAAGGGGGGTGGCCGCATAAATACCTAATCGCTTCACAAAAAACTGGTTTCCCTTAAAGGAGGTTGTAATGGGAAAGAGTTTTTTAAGAATCGCGAAAGTGCGTGATTTTTTCGGATCAAACTCATGATCTTCTGCCTTGATCATTTTATAGGCTGTATACAGGAGAAAGGCCCCAAAAACATAAATAATCCACTCGAACTGGTTAATCAGGGTCACCCCGAATAAAATCATAAGGGCCCTGAAGACTATTGCGCCTAAAATACCCCAGAATAATACCCGGTGCTGATAAATAGGGGGTATGGAATAAGCTTTAAAAATAACGGCAATCACAAAGACATTGTCTATGCTAAGGGAGAGTTCAATAAGGTAACCCGTGATGTATTTAAGAACGGCAGTGCCCGGGTCGAGATCCGTAGGGTTGCTCACCAGGCCTCTGGAAAAAAGCCAATAGATAATTCCGCTAAAGGAAAGCGCAACGGAAACCCAGACAGCAGTCCATATCGCAGCTTCCTTGGATCGGATAATGTGGTCCTTCTTGTTGAAAATACCCAGGTCCAGTGCCAGAAATACAATAATACAAGCGATAAAGATGATCCATATCCACATGCGGGGGCTTCCTTTTGAGCAAATATAAGCATCCGAATGCTTTTGCAGGGATATAAATCGGACGCACACTTAAATTATCGGATAAATAACGCAGGCTAGGTCCGGTTCGCTCGCAGACGGTAATTGCTGTATCCGAACAACAGCAGTGAAATACAGCCACAGCCAAAAAAACCGACGAACAGGGGCAGGGTGGATTCTATTACGTAACTCCCGATCCAGGTGCTCAACGGAACAGACATAAGGGTAGCAAGGAAGCCGGTTATGGCGGCACCTATCCCCGCAATGTGTCCCAGTGGTTCCATTGCCATAGCCCTCAGATTTCCAAACAAAAAGCCTACCGCAAAGAACTGAAGGCACAGAAAACTCATCAGGACGGCGATTGATGGGTTGTTTCCATTATTGAATAAAAGGATGTATGCCAGCGAAATAAGCGTAAAACAGACCAGGGAGACCCCTATCAATTTTCGCATCCCGAAGCGTACAACCAGGGAACCATTTAAAAAAGTAGCGCCTCCAATGGTGATAGCCAGTAAGGCGAATAAATAGGGAAACAAATCAGCAAGTCCGTATTGTACCTCAAAGATTTGCTGAGAGGTGCTGAGGTAGACCAGGAAAGAACCGGTTATAAAACCCCAGATTAGTGTAAATAGCAGTGTTCGGCGAAAGCTTAGTACTTCCTTAAAGCCATTCCAGATCCGGGATGACCTGAAAGGGGTCCGGTTTCGTTGCTGAAGGGTTTCCGGTTGCCGCCTCCAGAACCAGATGCCTATCAGTATTCCAATGCCGGCCTGAACTACAAAAATGGCTTCCCACCCGAATGCATCCAGGACCAGTTTCCCGAAAGCTGGGGCCACTATGGGGATAAGGATAAACACAACTGTTACGAAAGACATGATGCGGGCCATATAATCTCCGCTGAAGCGGTCCCGTATCATCGCAATACTGATGGTACGCGGAGCAGACAAGGACATTCCCTGCAGGATTCGCCCGGTTACCATTACTTCCAGGCTTTCAGAAAAAATACATAAAAGACTGGAAAACAAGAATATGAATATGCCTATATAGACTATTGGTTTGCGTCCTGCACTATCCGAAAGCGGACCGAAAATAAGTGGACCGGTACCCAAACCGAGAAAAAAAAGGGTAATAAGAAGCTGGTTATTGGCAGGATCGCGGTTGCCGATTGCCAGGCCGATAATATCCAGGGCCGGCAGCAGCGCATCCAGCGCGAGGGCTACCATAGACATCAGGGCAGCCATTAAGACAATAAATTCGGATTGACGCTGGTTTTCCAGATCCATCGTGCAAAGGTACGCGGATCTAAGGGAACCCAAAAGGTCCGCCCTACAAGTTTTCCTCTATAGCACTTTGAAGACGTAGCCCAATAGCCAATATAGTATGATGAAAACAAAAATGGTCCCTATACATCCACAACGCCCGCCTCCTATACGTTTGGCGCCCCAGGCGGCCAGGACAGCCCTGATGATGTTTTTCATGAGTTGCTATTTTGATAAAGTTATTTAATTCGCTTCAAAGAAATTCAGCTTAGTAAACGCTTTTTTGGATTTTGAAATTCCTGTAGTTGTTGTTGTATCTTTAAGGATAATTTAAGTTCGCATTATGAAAATCCGTATAGAAGGGGATAGTGTTCGTTTCCGGCTGCGGCGCTCTGAAGTGGAAACACTGGGGAATGAAGGGGAAGTGGTGCAGACTACTGCCTTTCCGGAAGGATTTTTTACCTACAGGGTTACATTATCCCGTAAAATTGATCAGCTGAGCGCTTGCTTTACCGAGCGCGAAATATGCCTTTTACTTCCCGATACCTGGGGAAGACAATGGAGCCAGGATTCAAATGTCGGGTTCAGCGGAAGTATACAGGCCGTAGAAGGCCATCAACTGGAATTGCTCCTTGAAAAGGACTTCGTCTGCCTGGATCGGGATCCCTCCGGACAAACCGACCAGTATCCTAATCCAAAGGCGGGATCAGTTTAATTTTTGAGATTTTAATAGCGCCTGGTCTGAAAGGGCTTTGAGGTGGAAGCGGTATACCAGCCTGGTCTTAAATAAAAATCCATCCTTAATGGATGTATTCAGGATTGAGCGGGGGTCTTTAAAGAAGATATTGCCTACAGAAATGTTAACCCGGTCTTCACTGTCATACACCCTGTAGGAGCGGAAAAAAGAATAACCCGCGCGGAAAGAAAGCAAAAAAGATTTGCTCAGGTCGAAGCGAAAGTATGTTGCCAGTTCATTGGATATACGCTGAACATAAGCCTTGCCAAATTGTTCACTATCAATGGCATAAGAAGATCCCAGCCCATCGTAAGTCAGACCTATTTTCATACCGGGACTTATCCCATAATTGATATCGGCTCGTGCAGGCAGCAGCAAATTAAACTCCCAGCTTTCGTCCGGGCTCAGGAAATAATATCCGAGAAGGGGAACCAGCAGCAGGCCCTGTTCTTCCGTATTCATATAGAGTCCGAAGGTAATACTACGGGTAGGGGAGTAATTCTTTTGTAAAAGATGGGCCGTGCCCAATTGAAACCCCAGGCGGCTGTTTTCGAAAGACGATGAGAGGCGGGGCATAAGTACATGCGTCCCCGACCAGCCATTGGCATAAATTCTGTTAATTCCGATAGGGGAATTGATATTGTAGAGCGTATTATGTTCGGCTGCCGCAGGATCCAGGCGCAGTCGGTTAAGGATTCCTGTAAAACCTATGATCAGGTTGGTGCGATCGTTTAAGGGGATGGGAAGGGTAAGATTGATATCCGCATGGTTAATACGGGAAGTACCGTCTTGGTTTTCAAAACCTGTTTCCGGACTAATGCCGTAGGAGATAGACAATATGTCTACATATTGCTGCCCCTGACTAAGCAGGCCGCTAAATAGAAAGAGCAGAGCCAGGGCCGATCGGAAATTCAAATGCGGTGAATTTGCAGCAAGATACCAAATTATTTTACGCCCAAACGGACAACTTCTTTGCGAACTGTAACAATTTTGTGAAAGGCTAGTCCTATTAATAGCTGTACTTTTTTAATAAAATCAACTGAACCTAATGAAATCGAATCGCTACCCTAGTTGGAAAGCACCATTGTTAGCAGCTTTCCTGTTTTTTTTTATAACCGCTTTGCAATCCCAGACAGACTTCACCACTACTCAATGGCAGGAAGACCTGCGCTTTCTGCAAAAGACGGTTCACAAGGATTACCCATTTCTATTTAAAAAGACCACAGCTGAAACCTTTGACCGGGCTGTGGAACAATTAAATGAGGCCATCCCCTCAATGCAGGATCATGAAGTCCTGGCCGGGCTGATGCGCCTGGTAGCTTCTTTTGAATACGGGCATACCGTTCTCGGGTACTGGGAAGGAAAAGTTACCCTTCACGAGCTGCCGTTATTCCTCTATCAATTCGATGACGGTATATATATAGAAGGAATCCATTCAGACTTTAAAGAAAGCCTGGGAGGGAGGGTAATTGCCATTGAGGGCATGCCAATTGAGACCGTTCTTGAAAAAATGAGACCGGTGGTTCCAGCCGAAAACGACCAGTTCGTAAAGGCTTATGGCCTGCACTATTTGACGATTCCAGAGCTATTACATGCCCAGGGGGTCACAGACAAACTAAAAATGAATATTGACCTGACCCTGGAAAAGGACGGGCAGGAGGTTAAACAGACCATTGCTGCCGTACCCATGGCCCGTTTTCCTTCCAATTACGGATTTGTAAAACCAGGTGGAGACTGGCTCAGTGCCCGCGATACAACCCAGACCCCCTTATATCTTAATAAGATCGATAAAATTTACTTTTATGAATACCTCCCGGAGCAACAAACCGTTTACGTGAGGCATTCCCAGATCCAGGACGACCCGTCTCAGGATATTCCGGCTTTCTATGCGGAATTATTCGACTTTATCGAAAACAACCCTGTGGAGAAGCTTATCCTGGATGTACGGCTGAATGGGGGAGGGAATAACTATAAAAACAAGCCTATTGTAACCGGGATTATCGAAACGGAAAAAATCAATGTGCCCGGGAAGTTTTTTGTAATAATCGGGCGCAGGACATTTTCGGCCTGTCAGAACCTGGTCAATGAGCTGCACAATTACACCAATGCCATTTTTGTAGGAGAACCGACCTCGGAAAATATCAATTTTTATGGGGATAACCGGCCCGTAACCCTTCCCAATACCGGGATAAAAGCCTTATTGTCCTTTGCCTGGTGGCAGGATAAGCCGCAATGGGAGAATGCAGACTGGCTGGCACCGCAAATTGCCAAGGGAATGACTTTTGAGCAATACAGAACCAACCAGGACCCGGCCCTGCAAGCAGCCCTGGATTTCGAAGGGGAGGGGTTTATCTCCGATCCTATGACTTACTTTACGAATTTATTCACTTCAGGCAAGGTAGACCTGATTATGCCGGAAGCCCAGAAAATGATGGCAGATTCTCGGTACAGCTTTTTTGATTTTGAATCAGAATTCAATACCGCGGGATACAACCTCTTAAATGCTGATCAGTATCAGGAGGCCATTTTTGTGTTTACCATGCTTACTAATTTGTTTCCGGAATCTGCCAATACCTGGGACAGCCTTGCAGAAGGCTACTGGAGGGCAGGAGACAAAGAAAAAGCCAGAATGTTTTATAAGAAGGCTATTGAACTGGACCCTGACGGGAATATAGGCAAACGTGCCAGGCTGATGCTTAAGCGACTGGAGGAAGGCAAATAGCAGCGGTAAACTCAAAATATTCAGATTAATTTAGGAGTTTTTAGGGAAACCTTGGGAGTTTTCGAATAGGGAAATAAGGTATCTTGAGTATCAGATACAGGAAGATGAAAAAACGCGCCATACATCTGCTATGTTACAGTCTTTACTTAGGAGGCATTTTCTGGGTCCTTTGGGGCTGTAACGCCAGTAAAACAGCTGTGGCTTCAACGGCGCTTGAAGCACTACAAGAGCAGGTTGCCGCCCGAAATTTCAGAATAGAAGCCCTCTGGGCACTTCCTTTGCAAAGCAGCGGTCTGGTACAGGTTTCCAACTCCGGCCTGTTGCCGCCAGGATCCAATGTTTCCCGGATCAGCCTTATTAATACCCCAAATTCCTTTGTCATTAAAGGGGATTCCGTTTTTATAAAACTCCCGTATTACGGAGAAAGGCAAATTGTAACCAATTACAATCGGGCTGAGGGTATAGATCTGGAAACCGACATTTTAAATCTCAAAATCTCCAGAGCTACCAGAGGAAATTATATCAACCTGGATTTTGAAACGCAACCCAGAACAGAACGTTTGCAATTCAATATAAAGGTTTACCCGCAAAACAGAAGCCTTATTACAGTCTACAGCAACCAGCGAAATACCATCCGTTACGAAGGGGAATTCGAAAACCTCTCAGAAAACCATTAGGGCAGAGGAATTTTGTCAATGCCTGCTATTCCATATTTTCTATTTGACATAATATAAATTATGATTCAATTGAAGTAATTTTCGTAATACGCAGTATTTGCCATAAAATCAGTTATGACTCGCAGAGACATAACGGTATTGATTTTATGACAATAAAATTACGCTACTAAGCTTCTAAGAAGTAAGTTTTTATAGTCCTGATTTGTAAGGAACATTCTTCTAAATAACGCCAGCGCACCGCCTCGCCGAAAATGTGAATCACTCACCGGGTAATTCACATTTCTCGCTTATATTAAGAAAATTACCTTTACTATCATTTCGGAGGGCTCTGCCAGATGATATTGTAAATTTTCCACTGACCCTCAACCTTAGCCAAATGGAAAATATCGATTCCCCATTCAGCTGTTAATTTGGCGGTTGCAGTTTTATCGTGTACCTCGTAAATCTTGATTTCTCTTGGGGAATCGGCATTGACCTTGGTGCCATCCGCATTCCACCTTCCCGCCAGATCGTATAGCTGCTGATACGTCATTTCAAGGTTGTTCCGATAGGCATCTTCCTGCTGATTATACCAATACCCGATTTTTCGCAGGCTTGGGTGCACACTGCGTTCAATTTTATAGGGTTCAACTTTGTAAAGTGCTTCCATATAATCAGTTATCGCCAGCCTGACGGCAGCTTTATCGTTTTGGGAATCGTTCGTTTGCGCCAACAGGCTTGCTGTGGAAATCAAAAGAATCGCCAGGAAATTTAGTGTTTTCATACAATCGATTAATAGCTCTTTAAGGTAACAAATAAGAGGGTATTATATTAAGAATATTTGGGATTTAACGAAGGGGTAATTGACCGGAAGTTTATTTAAATATATTTAGAAGCGGAAACCCTCAACCCTTTCAGGGGAATCCCACCCCTTCCGCATTCCTAAATTTTTAAGGCTATACGTCCCACTCTTACATAATCCATCCAATATTTCTGAACTCTTCGCGTTTTTAGGATTAACAATCATTAATCATGAACATCACCAGACTTTCCCCCCTGATTTTAGTTATACTACTTGCTTTTGCACCCTTCAATGGGGCCGCCCAGAAAAAGGCAAAACTTACGCCAGATGTAAAGGACGCCCTGAAAACAGCCAGGGTTTTGTTGGTGCGTTATGAGGCACCGCCCCTTGATATTATGACGCCTAAAGATGTGGCAGGAGCCGGCCTGGTAGCCAACCTCACTAAATCGGATATAGCCGATAACAGAGAAAGGCACCGCTTCTATCCTTCCGAGAAAGTTCAGAAAAACCTGGATAAATTATTACAGGAACAGGGTTTTATGACCCAAATTGCGCTAAAACCGGAAGCTTTTGATTTTACTATGCCCTCTGGCCTGAAGGATGTTTCCAAATACGCCGATGCAGATGCAGATTATATAATAGAAGTAATAGTTCCCTTAATGGGCTGGCGTGCAACCTACGGAGCAACCAAATGGAGCACCTACAGTCTCAACCTCGGGGTGGAAGTACGGATTATCCGTAAAAGTGACCTGGCGCGTGTCTGGAAAACCAATGTGGGCCATGGGGGCTACAACGATAAAGAGCTTAAGTTCCATATTACGGAATTGGAAGAAAACGGCAAGGAATTGATTGCCGGTTTGCTGGATACCATTGCTGTGGAATGTGCCCGTAAGGTAGTTGAGAATTATGCTAAAGCCAAAAAATAACCTCACTGGCAAACCGAGTAAAATTACACCCGTACACAGTTGTCCAATAATTTCTTTTCGTTGACCAAATATCCGGCAGAACAATCCCGGAGAGCATTGAGCGATTGAATGGTTTACCAGGCTTAAACCTCATTCCTATCTACTATACCTTTTCGCTAAATCAATTTCGGTAACCCCTTTTTAAAAAGGTTAAAAAAACCCGGTAATCTATTATGACTACCGGGCTTCTTAAAAAGATAACCGATTAGAAATAATCGGTATTAGCCTATTATCTATTTCTTTTTGGAAGACGTCACATAACCAACTGGCTGTAACAAGGTTTCCATTTTGGCAATGTTAAGGCCCTCCCCAACTCTGGCCGCTTCGAGGTCTTCCAGGTCCACCCCCGGCGTATCTTTTGGAAGATCATACTGCTCGCCTACACTGGCAGATTTATAGCCTAAATCGTTCATGGATCCTGCCGTGATACGGCTCAGCGGATTTTCACCAAAGTTCAGGAAACCGGTCATCAACTCATTATTGAGTGTGGATTCTTTCCAGTGACCAAATGCCGTTCCCGGGCCTCCCAGGTTTTCAATTGGCAATTCGCCCGTACCCCCTTCGGCATTCCAGAATACATTGGCTTGCTGTCCGGCAAAATAAGGACTGCTTGGCGGGCCTTGCAGAAGGTTCCTTTGGAAGTTCAATGGAGGAAAATTAATGTTCCATAAGGTACCAATTCCCAAAACGTGACCCATTTCATGGACAATTACGTCTTCAAATAGGCCCAGTTGTTCCAGGAAAGCCAGGTCCGCAATGTCAAAGAACATGACCCCTGAAAGGGTTAAAAAATCATTTAACCGGATGAACCGGGGTCCTGCCTGGCCCAAAATGCCCCCGGGCCCATCAATGTTTGCCAGTGCAACCTCAATTACAATATCATCCAGGGTGCCATCCACCGCTGGTGGAAACCCTCTAAAGGCTGAAGGGATAACCCCTGTGAATGAGGGTACATCCCCAATAATAATGCGTTCCCATCTTGCTGCGGCCGCATCAAAAACCTCTTTCTGCCTTTCCGTTGGGGGTAAGATAAATTTCAGGCTTATGTTAAATCGTCCACGGTCCAGTCCGGCCGCGTCGGTAGCTTTAGAAGTAGCTACTTGCGGGCTTGAATCCGTCAAATCCTGTATTTCAATCAAATCTGTACCGTCATGGGCCAGGGAAACAGTTGTTAACTGATTTTCTGCCGCAACTACCGTGGTATCCTCCGCAAGTTCTTCAGAGCAGGAAGTAAAAAGCAGCATGCCTAATACGGTGCTTAAAAGTACTGGTTGTTGAAGGGATCGACAGATTTTGTTTAATTTTCTCATGGGGTGTTCAATTAATTTAAAAGTGGTTAATTAAAATATTAAAGCTTTAAAAATAGTTGTTTTATATATTAACTGCCCCAAAAAAAACCCTAGAAAACCTAAGGTTTTAATTTGTGAATGAAGTATTTCACAATTCTCCCAACTACCACTTTATTTTCAGGGCGTCAATTTTTAGAATAGGTATTTCAAATAAAATTATATCCCTGAGGCAGGCAATGCTCCACTACCCGATTGTAACCCAGGTTACCTTATTCCCTGCAACTATCTATAGTTAGTAAAGGCAACCTTATTAAACTCCTACTAAATTTACAATCTTCGGCCTATTTTCCATTCAGCCTATTACATCTATCGACATGCAATATATCCATTAAAATATGTGCCTTTTAGATACCAATTACTAAGTCATAAGGCGAAAGTCTAAACTTGGGTAAACTCGAAGTAAACCCTTTTCACCAGCGTAATCTGCAAAACCCGTATGGAATCGCCGAAGCCCTGGAGGCGATTTAGGGGGTTGCAGATGGTTTTGCAGTTGTACTGCAAAAACGCCTTGAAAAAGTGTCCTTTCTTTTGATTTCTTTTCTTTGGACAAGCAAAGAAAAGAAATAATAAAAACTAGTTTACCAAACTCTTCTGCACATTCTCCGGTACCGTTTCAAAGGCCTTAAAAGCCGTACTAAAAGTGGCTTTCCCCTGCGTTAAAGAACGCAGGTTGGTAGAGTAACCGTATAGCTCCGCTTCCGGGGTGGCACATTTTAAAATCTGGTATTCTCCGGTGCTGTCTATCCCCATAATAATGGAACGGCGAGACTGCAGGTCGGTCATGACGGGGCCTACCATTTCCTCAGGGACTTTAACCGTTAGCTCCCGGATGGGTTCCAGCAACCTGGGACGGGCATTTAAAAATGCTTCCTTAAAAGCATGTGCCCCGGCAATCTTAAAGGCGATATCATTGGAGTCTACCGAATGCATTTTACCGTCGTATACCATCACCCGTACATCCCGTATAAAGGAGCCGGTAAGCGGACCGGATTCCATAACCTCCATGATTCCTTTGCGAATTGAGGGCAGGTAGCGCTGGTCAATTACCCCGCCAACAATGCAATTGTAGAAAACAAGTTTCCCTCCCCAGGCCAGTTCTATTTCCTCTTTGCCCCGGATATTGAAACCTTCTGGTTCGGGCATGCCTTCATACCAGGGCTCTATTTTCATATGGACCTGCGCAAACTGCCCGGCACCGCCGGATTGCTTTTTGTGTCGGTAGTTAGCAGTCGCAGTCCTCATAATGGTTTCCCTGTAGGCAATTCGCGGCTTTTTAAACTCGGCCTCCAAACCGTATATATGCTCCAGCATCCATTGGATGGTCGCCAGATGCAGCTCACCCTGGCACCCCAGGATTTGCTGACGCAGTTCGGGGGAATAGGCAATTGTAACGGTAGGATCCTGACTGTGAATTTTTTTAAGAGCCTCGCTGAGTTTCTCCTCTTCCTGTTGTTTCAGAGCACTCACCGCTTTGCGGGTTCTGGCCTCCGGATAAATAATGGGACGTATGCTTATTGGATGCCCCTCCTGATGGAGTGTATCGTTGGTTTCTGTGGTCTTCAGCTTAAGGGTAGCCCCTATATCCCCAACAGCCAGACGGTTAACCGGTTCCCGGTTCTTTCCGTCCATTATGAATAGCTGGTGCAGCGTTTCAGTTTCCCCGTTGCGGGAATTTACCAGTTTGTCCCCGGCCCGAACCTGCCCGGATTTTACCTTAAAAAAAGTAATCTGCCCCACATTGGGCATATGGATGGTTTTAAATACGAACAAGGCAGTTGGCTTATCATTTAAAGGGGCAAGAGTCTCCCCTTCCAGGCTTTGCTCCGCTTTGAGGTCGGCAGCTGCCGGGGCTACATTATCAATAAAACCCATCAGGCGACCGCTTCCCATATCCTGAAGTGCCGAAACGCAAAATACAGGAAAGAGTTCATGGTTGAGCATCCCGGCTTTAATACCCTGTCGCATTTCGTCTTCCGATAGCGTACCTTTTTCAAAAAAAAGTTCCATCAGGGCTTCGTCATTTTCGGCTGCTTTTTCAACCAGCTCATTATGGAGCTGGTCTGCCAGGGCTTTCTCGTTTTCGGGAATGGGTAATTTTTCAGGCTTGCCCCCTTCCGCAGGGAACTTGTAACATTTCATCTTTAAAACATCCACGATACACTGGGCCCCATCCATCTTTATGGGATATTGTATTTTGACGGCATTATTGCCGACCAGCCCCTTTATTTGCCGAAAACTGTCTTCGTACTGGGCTTTTGGGTGATCTATCTGATTAATTACAAATAAGGTCGGTTTGTTGTAGGAATTGATGTAGTTCCAGATAATCTCTGTCCCTATTTCAACCCCACTGCGGGCATTGATTACGGTGACAATAGTGTCCGCAACGCGGAGAGAAGACAGGATTTCCCCAATAAAGTCGTCCAGGCCGGGGGTGTCGATAATATTAATCTTATAGTTTCGCCACTCCGTGTGTAAGGGGGTGGCGAAAACCGAGGCTCCCCGTTCCTGTTCCAGTTCGTGGTAATCTGAAACCGTATTTTTATTTTCTACTGTTCCGCGGCGATTGATCAGGCCCGCTTCGAAAAGCATGGTTTCAGCCAGGGTTGTTTTTCCGCTGTTATGGGCCCCTACAAAAACGATATTTTTAATGTGCTTATGGTCATATACTTTCATAATGCTGCAATAAAGGTTAGCTAGTCCGTTTCAGTTCAGGATATAAAAATAAGCTCCCCCTGCATCAGAAAACATGACATTGACCCATGTTTTGGGAAATAATAAGATAGTAAAAAAAATGAATTAAATGTAGGTTTTAATGACCACTACCCTCCCCTACTCTTTTATAAATACCATGCAGTGCTGCCAGGGAAGATTTGAAATGTTTTTCAGCAATTTCAGGCCTGCAGCCTCCATTTCCTTTACAGCCTGGGCTTCGCTCATTTTATGGAGTTTTTTGATGGGGACAGTCGGGTCTTCGGCCCGATACTCAATCAGGTAGAGTTTGGCGTCTGCCCGCATGGCACGCTTGATTGAGGATATCATTTCCCTGGGGAAACTGAATTCGTGATAGACATCCACCATCAATACCTTGTCGATGGCGTTTTCCGGCAGGTTAACAGATTTTTCACAGCCCTTTACCAGTTCAATATTGGATAAACCGGCTTCCTTGCGTCGTATATCCAGAGCATTCAGCATCTCCCGTTGTATATCCACGGCATATACCCGGGCAGCCTCAGGTGCTATCTTCAGCACGTGATAACCAGATCCCGCCCCTATATCAGCTATGGTATCCGCTGGGCTGATCTGCATATTTTCGAGTAGTTTAAGGGTGTTTTCCTCTTCTTCCCGTTCGGGTCTCTCCAGCCACCGCATACCCTGATAGCCCATTACGTAGGCAATTTCGCGCCCCATATACCATTTACCAATCCCGTTAGGGTCGCCTTTCTTATACGTATAGCCCTGCCCCTGAACCGTGCTCAGGGAAAGGACCAATCCAATCAGGAATACAAATTTTGACATCCGGGCTATTTCAAAGAGGCCATATCCCCACTGTTATAGGTTACCCGGTAAATAGCATCCCCGAAATCATCTGAAATGAGCAGGGAACCGTCTTCCATGAACAGCAGGTCTACCGGCCGCCCGAACTGTTCCTGGCTCTCTTCGTCCAGCCAACCATCTATAAAAGGCTGATAGCTCACGGCCTTATTGCCTTCCAGTTGTACCATGGAGACGCGGTATCCAGATTTTCTGGAGCGGTTCCAGGAACCGTGTTCCGCAATCAGGGCGTAATCTCGGTATTTTGTTGGGAACATCTCCCCTTTCGGGAATATTACCCCCAGGGGTGCTACATGTGCGCCCAAATTCTGTACCGGCGCCACGAAATCTGTACAGGGCCGCTGCTGACCGTATTCCGGGTCCGGGATAGTCCCACCGTGGCAAAAAGGATATCCGAAATGCTGACCTACCTTACTCACACGGTTGAGTTCACAGGGAGGAACATCGTCCCCCATCATGTCGCGCCCATTGTCGGTAAACCAAAGCTCCCCGGTTTGTGGATGCCAGGTAAAGCCCACCGTATTACGTACCCCATGAGCTACAATTTCACGATTGCTCCCATCCGGATCCATTCTTGTAATGGAGGCATAGCGCGGATCTGCCTGTGCGGAATCACAAATATTACAGGGCGCTCCAACCGGTACATAGAGTTTGTCGTCAGGGCCAAAAGCGATGTATTTCCAGCCGTGGTGGAATTCAGTAGGGTAATCGTCATAAACAACCACCGGGGCCGGGGGGTTGCTGAGCCGGCTTTCAATACTGTCGTATCGCAACAAACGCCCTACTTCTGCAACATAAAGGGAGCCATTTCGAAAAGCGATGCCGTTGGGTACCTCCAGGGTCGAATCCAGGATGATCACATTATCGGCACGGTAATCCCGGTCCCGGTCCTGGATGGCGTAAACCGTTTTATCATTGCGCGTTCCCACAAACAATGTCCCGTCATCTCCCATCGCCATTGAGCGGGCCCCGTCTATACTATCGGCATATACTTCGATGGTAAAACCCGGAGGGAGTTTTAGCCGTTCCAAAGGTAGAATGCTGGCGGCTTCCTCGTATTGGATAAGTGAGCTATCCGCATCTTTTCCGGAGGTATCCATTTTACAGGAAAACAGGCCCAGGGCCAGGAAACCGATCAATAAAGTCTTAATAAAGATATCAGGGGATTTCATAGCTGTTTGTTTTTTTGCCTCACAAAAATAGTGATTCAGATGCATATGAGCCCGGTCAGATTTATTTAGTAATTTACTGCAACCAACCTCACTGCCTCTTTTATGGAAAAACAGCCTGCATCCTTAAAGAAATTCGGAACTTTCGGAGGAGTTTTTACTCCAACCCTGCTTACCATCCTCGGTGTTATAATGTACCTGCGGCTCGGATGGGTTGTGGGTAATGCAGGTTTACTGGGAACCTGGCTCATTATTGTGGTGTCTTTCCTGATAACCCTGTGTACGGCCTTATCCATGTCTGCAATAACCACCAATATCCGTATTGGCGCTGGAGGTGCCTATGCCATTGTTTCTCAGGCACTGGGACTTGAAGTTGGCGGCAGCCTTGGTATCCCGCGCTATATCTCCCAGGGCCTGGCGGTAACCATGTATATTTTTGGTTTCCGGGAAGGATGGCTGGGGATATTTCCCGACCACAATGCCTTCCTTGTGGACATAATTGTTTTCGGGCTGCTTTTCACCATTGCCTACATCAGCGCCAACCTTGCCATCAAAACGCAGTTCATCATTATGGGGATTATTGTTCTGTCCCTGATTTCCATAGTTGTGGCAGCCTACAACGGGATAATGGAAATTCCCAGTTCAGAAGCTCTTAAATGGGGTTCATTCCAGGGTTCGGTGGAAAATAATTTCAGCGGCAGTAATTTCTGGATTGTATTTGCGGTCTTCTTTCCTGCGGCCACCGGGATTATGGCCGGCGCCAATATGTCCGGGGAACTCAAGGATCCCAAAAGCAGTATTCCCAAGGGAACCCTTTGGGCCATTGGGGTCAGTTTTATTATTTATATGTTGCTGGCCTTCTGGATTGCGCGTTCTGCCACAGAAGAAGAATTGCTGAACAATTATTACGTGATGGTAGACAAGGCCTATTTTGGCCCCCTGATAATAGCCGGGATCCTTGGAGCTACCTTTTCCTCTGCCCTGGCTTCTATTGTAGGCTCTTCTCGCATTCTCTTTGCCATGGGGGAGCACAAGGTCCTGCCCTATTCCAATTTCCTGAAAGGACAGAGCCCAAACGGGCAACCCCGCAATGCCATGATGGTTACAGGCTTACTGATATTAACAACCCTTATGTTGCGCAATATCAATGCAGTAGCTCCTTTGGTGACGCTCTTTTTTCTGATCACCTACGTAATGATCAACATTGTGGTAATCATAGAGCAAAACCTCGGGCTGATCAGTTATCGTCCTGTTTTCAAAATCCACAGGTGGGTCCCCTGGCTTGGGCTGATTTCCGCAGTATTTGCCATGTTCATCATTAACCCTACAATAAGCCTTCTTTCTGTAATGATTGTACTGATGGTTTACTGGTACCTGTCAAGGCAAAACCTGGAGACCCCTTTCGAAGATGTACGCTCCGGCTTATTTGTATCCTTTGCAGAATGGGCAGCCAAACATACCTGGGGAATGAAAAAGATGCAACAACGGGCCTGGAAGGCCAACCTGATGGTTCCGGTTCGTGATCTGAACGGCCTGAAAGGTAATTTTGAATTCCTACGGAATATTACCCGGCCCAAAGGGTCCATTAAACTGCTGGGCATCAAAGCTTTTCCCGAAGCCGAAAAACTGGCCGGGCAACTGGAAGGTGTAGCCGCTGCTTTCCGTCAAAAAGGGGTGTTTTCGTCCTGTTCAGTTATTTGTACGGACCAGTTTGCAAATGGCATCAATTATGGGAGTCAGGCCCTGCAGGGTGCATTTTTTAAACCCAATATTGTATTTCTAAACATGCAGGACCATGACAATTACGAGACGGAACTCAGACCGATAATGAAGGAATCCATTCGGCTCGAAATTGGAATCCTGCTGTTCCTGTCACATCCTACTGCCCAGCTGGGACAACGCAATACCATAAATGTATGGGTCAGTGACCGAAAGGGAAACTGGAATTTGGGCTGGGACATCGGGAACCTGGATCTATCCATTCTGGTTGCATACAAGCTAAAAATAAACTGGGGAGCCAGAATCCGGCTTATAACGGTTATAGAAGATCCCAAAGAAGCTGATAATGCCCGTAACTTCCTGGATTCGCTGATCAGCCTGGCCCGGCTGCCTCAAACCCTTACCGAGGTGCACATCGGGGCTTTCAGGGACATCGTTGATATTGCCCCGCCTGCAGATCTCAACATCTTTGGTATGGATGAAGACCTTCCTTTTGAATTTGTAAAGGAGATGTCTTCCAAAACACAAAGTTCCTGTTTGTTTGTCAAAGATTCCGGGCATGAAAGTATTCTGGCCTGATCCTGGCCCTAATATTTGAGAAAGCGTACTTTCGACATTCTAATTAATAAAGCTTTTGGAGATTTTAGTGCTTATTATTTCGATTTTATCCGTTGTATTCACGTTCGCAGGACTCCTGCGCCGGGACGAGTGGTGGATCCGTATCTTTGATTTTCCCAGGGTGCAGGTTGCACTCTTGCTGCTGATATCCCTGGGCTTTATGCTATTCGGGCTGGGGAGCTGGCAGCTTCAGGACTACCTTTTAGCAGGGGTATTGTTGCTGGCACTCGGATATCAGCTTTACAAAATCTTCCCCTACACGCCCTTCAGCAAAAGGCAGGTCCCTGCAGCAGATATACAGGACCCGGAAAGGGTATTGTCCATAATGGTAAGCAATGTTTTGATGACCAATAAAAAGACTGGTAAATTATTGGCACTGGCAGAAAAAATGCAGCCAGACCTGCTTTTAACCCTGGAAACAAATACCTGGTGGGAAGAGGAATTAAAGCCACTCGAAAAAGCTTATCCGCATACTATCAAAAAGCCAATGGACAATCTGTATGGGATGCACCTGTATTCGAGGTTACCCATTAAAGAACATTCTGTACACTACCTGGTTAAGGAGGGCATTCCGTCAATAGAAGCCCTGATCCGGCTCCCGTGCGGGAAGGATGTCAGGCTGTTTTGCCTGCATCCGGAACCACCCAGCCCCACTGAAAGTGAGACCTCTACTCCCAGGGATGCAGAATTGTTAATGGTTGGGAAAAAGGTCAGCAACTCTTCCGAACCTGTGCTGATCTGCGGAGACCTCAATGATGTGGCCTGGTCCAATACAACCCGCTTGTTTCAAAAAATCAGCGGATTGCGGGACCCCAGGGTGGGCAGAGGGTTTTTCAACACCTTCCATACCCGCTACCCCTTTTTTCGCTGGCCTCTGGACCACATTTTTCTATCCGGTCAATTTAAGTTGATTCATTATAAGCGATTACCGCATATTGGTTCCGATCACTTCCCGATTTATACAGCCGTATATCTCGGCAAAACTTCAGCAGAGGCCGCAAATATGCCTGAAGCTGAGGCAGAAGATCAAAAAAGGGCCAGAAAAAAAATAAAGAAGGCGGATCCGCTGCGAAGGGTGTTAAGATTTCATAAAGTTCCTCTGTAAAGCATAAAAAAAGCCGCTCCTTTCGGAAGCGGCTTTTTAATTATCTCAGGTTGATTATTTGATCTGTAACAGTTCCAGTTCAAAAATTAAATCCTGCCCGGCCAGCGGGTGGTTTGCATCAACAACAATGCTGTCTTCATTTACCTGGGCCACGCGTAACTGGCGCTCAGTCCCGTCTTCATTGCGGGCAACCAGCCCCATCCCTACTTCGGGCTTGATGGTATCAGGCAATTGTTCTTTTTCTATCTTATGGAAAAGCTCTTTTTGAACTTCCCCGTAGGCTTCTTCCTTTGGAATAGTGATTGTTTTTTTCTCATTGACTTCCATGTCAACCAATCCCTTTTCAAAACCGGGGATCAGTTGTCCCTGTCCCAATTGTACTTCAAGCGGCTCGCGCTCCAGGGAACTGTCAAATACCTCTCCATTGGTCAGCTTTCCTGTATAGTGAACCTTCACCATATCATTTGCTTTTACTTTACTCATACTTCTAAATTTCTAATTTTTAATCGCTTGCAAAGGTAAGGGCTTTACTATGTTTAGCCGCATAAATCAGGGTTTTTCTGGAAGGATTGACAAAATCTTAAGATTTTTTGCGGGTAAAGGGGACAAAACGAACTTTCATGAGGTTTTTTTGACGGAACTTGCCTTTTTTCTTCTCGATCAGCACAAGATCGCGCACCCCACGGTGCGGTCCTAAGGGAATCAGCATCCGGCCTCCCTCTGCCAGTTGCTGCAGTAAAGGCTCAGGAATTTCTTCCGCCCCGGCTGTTACCATTATGGCATCAAAAGGAGCCTGCTCCGGCCATCCTGCATAACCATCTCCAATTCGCAGCTCAATATTATTATACCCCATTTTTACAAGACGTTCCCGGGCGGCTTTCCCCAGTGAGGGTACAATTTCGATTGTATAAACATCATGGGCAATGGCAGCAAGTACCGCAGCCTGATATCCGGATCCGGTACCGATTTCCAGGACTTTTTCATCGCCTTTTAACTTCAGCGCCTGTGTCATAAAAGCCACGATATAGGGTTGGGAAATGGTTTGCCCCTCCCCTATGGATAAAGGGCCGTCTTCATAGGCGAAAGGCTGTTTGTTTTCCGGTACAAAAAGGTGCCTTGGTATTGATTCCATGGCATTGAGGACGGCTTCCTGCCGGATATCCCTGGCTTTGAGCTGCTCTCGCACCATTTGAGCGCGCAAGGCAGTAAAGTCAGGCTCCTGGGCTTTTAAACAGGTAAAACCCAGAAATAAAAAAATGTGCTTTATAATTCCCTTTATCCAATCCTGTTTCATTTTCACGATGAAGTAGCTTAAAAAAACGAATATGTTTCATTTAAAGATAAGATAATCAGTCTAATAGGTCAAGGGTGGATACCTGCAGTACAAATTCGGCAAATATGCGGGAAAACCTTATCGATCAATCCTGAATTCATTATGGAAATATCCTATATTTAATCACTGACCGACTAACGCTTATGATTGCCACAAAACAAAGCGGGATTTTCCTGTTACTGTTATGCTGCGGTCTCCTATCCTATAGCCAGACAGGTTTGGGAAGAGACTCGCTGATGACCACGCCAACCTACCAGGCAGCCAGCCTTTCTGAAGATCCGGTTGTGGACGGGGAAATCCTCAATGACCCTGTCTGGAAGGGGATCCCTGCCATAGAAAACCTCATTCAATTGCGTCCCAATTACGGGGAGCCTGTTTCGGAGAAAACCAGTATTCGAGTCGCCGTAAGCCAGGGTACATTCTACGTGGCGGTTGTCTGCTACGATTCGGATCCTGAGAATATTGTGGTATCAGATTCCAGGAGAGATGCCGACCTGAATGATGAAGACAGCTTCCTTTTTATTATCGACACCTACAATGACAATCAGAATGGTTTTTTGTTTGGTACCAATGCACAGGGAATGGAGTACGATGCCCAGATCAACAATGAAGGAAAGGGAAATTTCAATGCCAACCGCCAGCAGGGCGGGGTCATTGGGGGGACAAATATCAACTGGGATGCCACCTGGAAGGTACGCACCCAAATAGGAGACTACGGCTGGAGTGCCGAATTCGCCATTCCCCTGCGCTCACTTCGTTTCGCTGCTGGTACCAACCGTACCTGGGGGATGAATTTCCGGCGAAACATCAGCAAAAATACCGAAACGGCCTTCTGGACCTCCCTCCCGCTGGGTTTTGACATGAAGCGGTTATCCCTGGCGGGGAAACTGACGGGCTTAAACCTGCAAAACCCGGGGAATTTAAAACTCATTCCCTATGTTCTGGGGCAGGTAGTAAATGACCAGGCGGTGTCCCCCTCAGAAACCGACACCAATTTTGAATTCGGGGCAGACATTAAATACAGTATTACCCCCAGCCTGACCCTGGACCTAACCTATAATACAGACTTTGCCCAGGTAGAGGTAGACGACCAGCAGGTAAACCTGGACCGTTTCAATCTCTTTTTCCCTGAAAAAAGGGCCTTCTTCCTTGAAAATGCGGGGCAATTCGGCGTGGGCAGCCCGGGGGAAGTGGATCTGTTTTTCAGCAGAAGGATTGGGTTAGGGGCTGACGGCAGCATTGTTCCCATCATTGGGGGAGCCCGGGTTTCCGGGAAAGTCGGGCAGACCAACGTAGGGCTTCTCAGTATGTTTACAGAAGACGTGGCCGAAGCCGGAATTGAGGAAAATAATTTTACGGTCGCCAGGGTAAACCACAATTTTCCGGGTAGCCGCTCCTCCCTAGGCGGGATTTTTACCAGCCGGGCAGGTCTCGGGGCCCTGGAAGATGACTACAACCGGGTGTATGCGATTGACGGGAAATGGGGAATTGGAAATAAAGCAGAAGTGACGGGATTTATAGCCAAAAGCACTACTCCCGGGGTTGAGGAAAATGATCATGCCTTTAAGATTTTGGGTAATTACAATTGGGATGGATGGAATTTGAATGCGGGGTACACGGAAGTAGGAGAAGGTTTTAATCCGGAGGTTGGTTTTTTACAGCGAACCGCTTTCCGAAAACCGGAACTCCTGATTTTTAAGGCCCACAGGTTTAAAAATGCCCGAAAAATGTTCGAGATACGCCCTCACCTCTCCTACAGGGGTTACTGGAATTTTGACGATCAACTTATTACCAGTTTCCTGCATGTGGATAACCACTGGGTCTGGCGCAGCGGTTTTGAAATCCATACCGGGATTAATTTTACCACCGAAAGGGTGCTGAACCCATTTAATATCTCCCGGGTGACTGTTCCGGTAGGGAATTATGTAAACGAAGAATTGCAACTGGTGCTGATTACCAACCCCAACAACGCCTTTTCCCTTAGTTCCAGGACCTTTATAGGAGGCTATTTCAACGGAAACCGGATCACCAACAGCGGTACTGCAAACTATCGGCTTGGAGATAAGTTTGTTTCCTCCCTTACCTTCAGCCACAGCGATATTAAACTGGATACGGGTAACGTAACGGCTTTTGTAAGTGGGTTGCGACTGGCGTATTCCTTTACGCCCCGAATTTTCCTGCAAAGCCTGATCCAGCGAAACAATGTTTCCAAGGTTACCTCAGTAAATGCCCGCTTCGGCTGGCTTCAGAATGCCAACACCGGTTTATTTGTGGTGCTCAATATTGTCAGGGATGACGACCTGATCGACAATCTGGATAATCAGGTATTTACAGTGAAATACACCCACCGTTTTGATATTCTGAATTAAGGATGCCTATTGTCCGCGTCCCCGGAATCTGGAGAGTCCTACCAGCTTTTTTCTGGTATTGATAAAGTAAACCCCGGTGAGCAGTATTCCGGCTGCGATCAAGGATTGAAGGGTAATTTGCTCATCGAGAAAATACCATCCCAGCAGCATGGCCACAATTGGGTTCACATAGGTGTTTGTAGCAACTTTTTCAGGCGATACTGTTTTGAGAAGGAAATTAAAGGAAGTAAAGGCTACAATACTGCCAAAAATCACCAACAATAACATGGCCCAGTGCGTATCTGCCGACCAGTTAAGCGGGGACACCCAGGGTTCCCCGAAAAGGACACTCATCAGGCCCAGTAAAATCCCCCCGGTAAGCATCTGATAGCCGGTATTTACCAGATAGTTTCCGGGGAGGTCTGCACGGCCCACGAATAGACTGCCATAGGCCCATGCAAGCATAGCCGAAAAAATCATCAGGATGCCCGTAAAGGAGTTTTCCAGCCGAACCACTTCCTTTTGAGCGATTAGCAAATAGATTCCTACTATACCCAGCACTATCCCGACCAAAGACATCGGTTGAATTTTTTTGCCCTGCAGCATCCACATCATCAGGAGGATAATCAGGGGTTGGGCTGAAATAACAAGGGCTGCAAAATTACTGTCTACATAACGCAGTGCCCATACAACCACCCCATTGCCAAAACTCAGGAAAAGAAAACCGGCAATGATGGTATTGAGCAGTTGCCGCCAGCTTATCTTCAGGGGTTTGCCCATTGCCCTGGCAATTCCAAAGATCAGGATGCTGGCTGTAGTAAAACGGATTCCGGCCAATAAAAAAGGGGGTAATTCTGTAACCGCTATTTTATTGAGCAGGTAGGTAGAACCCCAAATTACATAAATTGCAAAGAAGGCGGCAATTACCAGTGGTAGTTTGGGTTCAGAATCCATTCGGTTGCAATTATGAAGCAATATTACGCTTTCCTCCTGATTTATAATACAGTGACTGTATTAAATGAAGCTGCTACAAGTATGCGGCGACCATAAAGCCCAGGTAGGTCCCCAGGGCGTTTCCAAAGGAACCAATTATTATGGCAGGAAGGATGAGTTCATCCCTTTTAAAATTTTTTGCCAGGGCCATGGCCGTGGTCCCTCCCCCAACATTGGCCTGGGAGGCAATTGCAGCCAATTCCCACCCATAGCCAGCGAGGTAACTGAAGCCGAACACAATAAGGCCGTGCACCAAAACCGTAATCAGAACAAAGAGGAGTAACAAAACGGCCAGTTGGCCGGCAGATGCCAGGGCACCTATATCGCAGAAGGCCCCTACCACTGCCAAAAACAGATAGATGGCCCAGCTACCCAGGAACATATTACCTTTCAGTCGATGCAGGGCAGGAATCTGTGCCAGCAAAATGGCCAGGGTCGTAAGGGTGATCATAAAGGGGATTCTCAATCCGAGGGCTGTTTCCAGTAGTTCTGTCAACCAGGAAGCCAGTAAAAGTCCTCCACCACTAAGAGCGATCCAGAAAGAAAGACTACCAATATTGAGTTGAGCCCTTTCATCATCCTGTGCAACTTTTACTTCGGAAGCGGCGCCATCGGGAGCCACAAACTTTTTATAAGGTAAAAATCGCTGCAGCAGGACCGGCAGGGTTATGGTAACAAAAAACCAGATGGTTGTAAGTACATTGTCTGCAGCTACTGCAGCCGTATACAGCAGGCCGTTATCCATCACCTCGTAATGCAGGGCCACTGCATTAAAATTGATACTTCCCCCTGTATAGGTGCCGGTAAACATCCCGGCAAGGGCATTGTACATTCCCTGAAATAAAGGACCATCCGAAATGAGCTGGCTTGCAATGAAAACCCCTGCAACTGTCCCAAGGCTCCCCACCACAAAAAGCAACAATATGGGAACACCGGTTTTTTTGAGTTGCAACAGGTTTACATCTAGCAGGAGCAGGAAGAGAGCCGCCGGTGCAACTATTTCAAAAATGCTGTTGTATACCGGGTTCGCCGCACTTGGGATCAATCCTAAGTTTGAAAATAAGGCTCCCACTAAAATTACCATCAGGGCAATGCCAAAGGCTTTAAAAAAGGGCCTGTTGCTAATCCAGTTGGATATAAGCAGAATCAGGGCCAGGGCAGAAATTATGTAGAGCGGGGTCTCAGTAAATTCCATAAGGTTTTTTGCGGGTCAAAAGATAGCATTTATAACCCGATTGCCATTTATACAGGAAACAGAAATAAAAAAACCACGCCTCGGGCGTGGTTATCAGTTGCTTTTAATATCTAATCTTTTAAGGACTGCATATCTATTACGAAGCGGTATTTCACATCTGAGGCCACCACTCGTTCGTAGGCCTCATTGATATCCTGCATCTTAATGAGTTCAATATCCGAAACGATATTGTGTTCCCCACAGAAATCCAGCATTTCCTGAGTTTCCGCTATCCCACCTATAAGGGATCCGGCAATTCGTTTTCTCCCCATAATGATATTTCCACCATGAAAAGGTTTTAGGGGCTCTACCGCTCCAACCAGTACCATGGTCGCATCTATTTTCAACAGGGAAATATAGGGGTCCATCTCATGGCCTACCGGAATGGTATTCAGAATAAAATCGAAACTATTGGCCTGGGCCTGCATGGCTTTTTCGTCAGTGGAAAGCAATACTTCGTCTGCTCCCAGGCTGTGCGCATCCCCAGCCTTGTCAGGCGAACGGGTGATCATCACCACATGTGCGCCCAGGGCGCTGGCAAATTTTATCCCCATGTGCCCGAGGCCGCCTAAACCGACAACCCCCACCTTATCTCCTTTGCCTACCTTCCAGTGGCTCAGGGGCGACCAGGTTGTAATACCAGCGCAAAGAAGGGGCGCCGCGCCTTTTTCATCTATATTTTCAGGCACTTTAAGTACAAATTCTTCCTTTACAACCACGTGAGTGGAATAGCCACCATAGGTCTGACCGCCCAGGTGCGGGTCCGGACTGTTATAGGTAAAGGTGCATCCCTTCTCACAGAATTGTTCCAAATCCTGTTTGCAGGGGTTGCACTCCTGACAGGAGTCTACCATACACCCTACTCCCACCAAATCTCCGACCTTAAAGCGACTTACTTTACTGCCGACCTCCCGTACCCTTCCGATAATTTCATGGCCGGGGACAACGGGGTAGGTAGAATTATGCCATTCGTTACGGGCAGTATGAATGTCGCTGTGGCATACCCCACAATAAGTTATTTCAATATGTACATCTTCATCATTGGGCTCGCGACGCTTAATATCCAATTCCTGCAAGGGTTTGTCTGCTCCTTTTGTTCCGTATGCTTTTACGGTTTGACTCATAGTGTTTTTATGGTTTTATATTAAAGTTACGCTCAGGGAAATTTCTGTATCCAGTAGTTTTGATATAGGACAGATTTCCTTGGCTTTTCCGGCAATCTTTTCAAATTCGCCGGAATCGATCCCCGGAACTTTTCCGGAAAGATCTAATTGTATATGGGTGATCGCCCCGTCTTCAAAGGTAAGGGTAGCTTCTGCATCCAGGGTGTCTGGTGTATATCCGGCTTCCCCCAGCAAAAAACTAAGCTGCATGGCAAAACATCCGGAGTGGGCAGCCCCAACGAGTTCTTCAGGGTTAGTACCCTTACCGTCAGCAAAACGGGTATTAAACGAATATTGCGTGTTTTCGAGAACTTTACTGGCGGTTGTGAGGGTCCCTCCCCCTTCTTTGCCGCTCCCTTTCCATTGTGCGGATGCTTTTCTTGTAAATTTCATTTTCTGTTTTTTTAATATTTTGAATAATTATCGAAATACTTTTTGATGCCAACTGATTCGGTTGCGCAATCTGCCTGATAAAAATGACTGAGAGGATATCTCAAATAGCCCTGTACAGGGTAAATCCAAAGCAGTAAACTACTAAAAGATATTCAAGTAATCAAGCGGGCTATGGTTAAGATTGACTTAAATATGAAAGATCCGCTGCGATAACCTGAAATTATGGAATGTTTAACTTTATATGACATTATTTAAACAAATATTAAGAACAGTGCCTGCTTTCGGTACTTACCTTTAGACTGAAATAAATATTCACATCTAAAACCTAAAAAAGGACTATGAAAATTTTAAAAACATCAATGACCCTGGCTTTGGCAGGAATGTTATCCCTGGCCTGTGCACAAGAAAAAAAGAAAAGTGCTGACGATGCGGCCACAGATATGGCTGAACAAACAGAAATGGCAACAGAAGCCGTAACTGAAGCACCACCAACTATTGCTGGGGTAGCCAGTGGAAATGAAGCTTTCTCCACCCTTGTTGCTGCCCTCGGAGCTGCAGATCTGGTAACGACCCTGGACGGGGAAGGACCTTTTACCGTGTTTGCCCCTACCAATGACGCTTTTGGTAAATTGCCAGAAGGAACAGTAGAAACTTTATTGAAGCCTGAAAACAAAGGAACCCTCACAGGAATCCTTACCTATCATGTCGTATCCGGTAAATACATGGCCGCAGACGTTGTAAAGGCAATTCAGGATAACAACAATGCTTTCCCGGTTGAAACCGTACAGGGAGGCAGCATTACCCTGAGCCTGAAAGACGGATCCGTTATCCTCACTGATGTAGCAGGAAATACTTCCACCGTAACAATGACCGATGTAGAGGCCTCAAACGGGGTAATACACGTTATTGATACAGTTGTAATGCCGGAATAATCTCGGTACCCACTATAAAAAAAACCGCCTGAACAGGCGGTTTTTCTTTTTCAATGCAATTTTAAAATTATTATACTTCCAGGCGACCTTTAAGTCGCTTTTCTACTTTGCGTTTAATTTCGGTCAAACGTTTCATAACCTCCATCAGGTGCTGATCTCGGTTACTTTTGTAGACCTCATTGATTTCCAATATAAGCTGCTTTAAATCACGACTGGCCTGGACACGGTCACTTGTAGTGATTCCCGACCATTTGCGATTTTCAAAATCAGAAGCTCGCTGCAGTAAATCCATCGTTTTAATTAAGCTAAATTCAACTTCAGTTTGTGAAAAAGTTAAAAAAATAAGTCTTTTTCTCCTTTGCCCCCAAGTTACTATTTCCCTATTTCCTGTTATTTATAATTAACAAAAGTTTAGACAAATTCAGTCTAAAGAAGCAATCAGGGCTTTTGCGGCTAATTCCCCGCTTTGCATTGCGGCGTTCAGAGATGGATAGAGCAAATAATCCCCAGCCTGGAAAACCCCATTCTGTACTTTAAGTCGTTCGGCTGGCAGGTTCATTACAGGAAGGCCGGTTACCGGCAGGGCTTTCTCAATGTGATAGTGTTTTAAGAAACGAATAACGGAAATCCCCAACCCATCTAACTCTTTCTGAACAGCAACAGCCAGTTCGTCGGTGCTGAACTGATGAGGCCTGATCACTGTAACTGAAAGCAATTCGTGCGGTCCTTTCCGGGCTGGCCTAAGGGCTGTAGGGTAATGTATGGTATTGATGAGCCTATCTTCGCCCGGTACCAGACTGATACACGGCTCCGGATACAACCTGTCTTTTGTTTCAAAATATAAGGTATGACAGGAATGCCATTTTACAGAAGGTCCTTCTTTTATCTCCAGGGGACCATCTGTGGCGATCAGAATACCTTCTGCCTCTATGATTTCCCCAGAATTAAGAATCACCCGACCAGTCTCCACTCTTTTGACCTCTGTTCCAAAACGAATCTCAGAGCGCTGCAGGCCACCTGCCAGTTGCCTGGGAATCGCTTCCATTCCCGCTTCAGGTATACTGGCATAGCCTGCCGCAAACATATGGTATACGAATCGGAACATACGTGCATCGGTCTGTAATTCAGGTTCCAGAAATATCCCGCCAAAAAAAGGCTTAAAAAAATGATTTATGATTTTCTCACTGAAACCGAGGTCTTTCAGATAAGCCAATGTGGTTTGCGGAGGGCTTTCGAATAATTCCCGGATCTGCAGCCCTGAAAGAGCGCGCTGCAGGCGAAATACTTTCCATTTATCCTTAAGGCTGCCCGCTCCTGAAAACAGGGTTGGGAGCAAAAAACCAGGGTCTCTTAAAGCATCCCCGAGCCGGCTGCTGCTACCCCTGCCCAAAATCCGTGCTCCGGGTTTAAAAGCCTGCAGGTTCAGGGCTCCGTAATCCAGATATTTTTGTGCCATGGGATAGGCGGTCAATAGCACCTGAAAGCCCCGGTCCAGTAAATAACCCTCTGTAAAGTCTGTTTTAACACGGCCCCCAACCCGCTCGGATGCCTCCAGGACTAATGGGTCATAACCGTGTTGCTCAGCCACGGTAGCTGCAATCAGGCCGCTGATCCCCGCTCCTACAATAACTATTTTTTGTTTCTTCATTTGCTAAATTTACGATGCCCCTTGCAATTTTAAAATGGTTTAAAAGGCATCGCCAACCATTTTGGTTCCGCAGACCGCTCAATGCATATAACTCCCGGCATTAATATCGATGGTAGTGCCTGTGGCGTGATCCATCATGCCACTGCAAATGAAGGCCGCAAGGGGGGCAATGTGTTCTGGCAAGGTTAATTCGCCGAGGGCCAATTCCTTTAGTACCCGGGCCTCTCCATGTGTTTTCATAAATGAAACCGCCATTTCTGTTTTCGTAAAGCCAGGGGCAATAGTAAAGGCGGTAACCCCCATCTTGCCGTAGGATCTCGCAACACTGCGGGCCAGGGACGTAAGCCCACCCTTTGAAGCGGCATACGCCAGATATTCCTCCGTTTCACCCCTGAAGGCCGCCCGGCTTCCTATGTACAGGAATCTGCCTCCTTTTTGCTCTTTAAAATGATCAAGTCCCAACCGGGTCAGCAAGCCTGCTGCATTCAGGTTAATATTTATAGTTTTTTTCCATATCTCCCACCATTGGCCGAATTCCATGGAAACAGGATGGGGAATAAAGACGCCGGCATTCAAAACAATGCTATCCAGCTTACCCAGCCCGGCAATACTTTCATTAAACAGCCTTTTAATGTCTTCTGTTTCTTCCAGATTCGCCTGTAAAGCAATGGATTGGGTCTTTGGAAAACTCGCTGCCAGTTCAGAAGCAGCTTCTTCCCCGGAATTATAATGAACCACAACCCTGGCCTCCTGCTTCATCAATTCCCTGGCAATGGCTTCTCCGATCCCGCGGGAGGCTCCGGTTACCAAAATACACTGTCCTTTTAAGCTCATACTGTTCTTTTATTCAAAATAAGCCCTTTTTGGCGAATTGGCAATCTGAGTGCGGGGCATAAAAAAAGAGGCCCTTTTTCGGGCCTCTTAAGAATTATTGTGTGGGCTAAATTATTGCCGTTGCCTTAAAGCGAAATATTCTCTTTTGCTCCATTGGGATAAGTCAACTGAGCCATATCATCACAGCTTCCATCTCCGAAGTCTACCTCAATCTCAAGTCCATTTTTGTTCAGGTCCATGATCCCGCTAAGCAGGTATTCACATTCAAAATTGCCATTTAACGGCTCAAGGATCGTTACTGAATAGGTATTCTCCCCTACTTGCAGCATCCAGTTACCGGTAATGCTAAAGCTGATATCTGAAAGGGTTTCTCCAAAAGTAACAGTAAGGGTTTTGGTCCCGCTTTCTATGATCGTACTCTGGTCTTCCAGAGTAACGGTCATTTCACTGTTCACCGTAAGGGAAATACTGTTTTGGTTTTCACCCATAACCAGGGTATAGGTACGGGTACCATTCAATTCTATTGCACCTACAAAAAATCCATCAAAAGTTGCTGTATAAGAGGCTATATCGGGGTTAGTGCTGTAGGTTACCACCAGCGTCCCATTGACGTTATCCGTTCCATTGAGCATACAATTTCCGAAAGTAGCAGTAAAGCCGGTTTCAGAATAAACCACCTGGTAACATTCATTAGCCGCACTTTTTCCGGATGTGCTGTTGCCGTTCTGGTAAATTTCAGCCAGAGCTGTATCGGCAACCGCTGTCCATTGATCTGTTTCCAGAACTGTTTGTAATTCCTGCTGTGTAAGCTGGTCTTCAACAGCTATTTCCTGTTCATCTGCATCCGTACTACAGCTTTGAAGCAGGCATGTAAGCAGTGAGCCGACCATGAGGCCTGCTATTAAATATCGTTTGATTGTTTCCATAGAATGAATGATTGAAATTTATCCCTTTAACGCAACATTTGGCGCTTTAGTACGGCTGCACTCATTTAATCGATCAACAGCACTTCCTGAAGGGCAGATGATCAGAAAACCACCTGAATTTCTTAGTCTTCAGGAAAAAGGGAGGCATCTATACCGGGAAGCAAACGCATCGCATTTTTGTAATAGACCTTCTTTAGTACAGAATCTGGCAGGTCCAGCCCGTACATGGCCCAAAAGGCGTGATATTTTTTATAATATGGAAAATATTCATCTGCCGTCTCCAAAACCCTGAAATAGGTAGGAAATTCAGATGGGTTCCAGGCATCTTTTCCAAAAAGGATACGATCCTGATACTTTATAAAAAATTCCCTGGCCATCCTGGGCTGCCGCCCCAATTCTGCTATTATCGCCCCAATTCCCACATTCATATTGGGCATTTCATCCATTAGTTCAGATAGGTGGCCCAGGTTGTTGGCGTACCAGCCCATATGGGCATTTATAAAATTAGTTCTGGGATGTTTCCTGAACATCCTGTGTTGTTCGTCTATAATCTGCTGCCAGGGCGCCGGATCCGTATCAGTACGTTTGCGACGCGGGCGGGTTTTTAACTCAAGCCATCGCTCATTGTTGGCATCCATAGGGTCCCAGAAAGATTTGGGATCCGCAGAATGGATCAGGACCGGAATACCCAATTCTGCACATTTCGCCCATATGGGATCCAGGCGGGGGTCGTCTACTGCTATGCGATTCCCATTGATATCCCTGTTGCGCAACCCAAGGCTTTTATAGATTTTGAGCCCGGACGCTCCGTTTTTCACATCTTCTTCCAGTTGGGCAGCTGCTTTCTGGCCCCATCCCGGGTTGCCTACCCCACTGAAGTCCACATTGGCAAACACCACAAAACGATTCGGATAATGTGCCTTTACATTTTCTACAGCGGCTTTGAGGTTTTCCCCGGAACCCCCACTGAGGTTTACCATAACTGCAAGGTTCAGGCTATCCATGGCCCGTACCAATACCGACAGGTCCATTGATGGCATCCTGAATTGATGACTATGGATATCAACAAAAGGGAATTTAGCCCGCTTTACGGGATGTTCCGGCACCACCAGAGTGCTTTTCGGATTGTACTGCTCAAAGCCCATTTCCTGTCCGTACAGGCTTAAACCGGTTGGGAAGGCAGTAAGTAAAAAGGTAATCAGAATGTATTTTCTCATAATTATAATGCTAATTATTCTAAGCCTGCAATTCGTTTGAGCTCGCCATAGGCTTCAGGGGTATCCATATCCCTGCCGGCATCTCCTGCCTGCAGTAAAACCAGCTCCCCGGGACTGCAATTGCGTATCAGGGCCTTTGCGCCGCCGCCGGGCTTCAGATTTGCCAATTCGTTAAAGTGCCTTCGGGGAAACAGGGCGGGGACGCCTGCTCCTTCAGTATATTCAGTGGCAATAATACATTCGGGGTTTTGGTGAAAATGCTGCAGCATCCTGTTGACATATTGTTCATCCACCAGGGGCTGGTCTGCCAGCAAGACCAGTATGCCTTCTGCTTGCGGAAAATATTGCTTTGTGCATATAACCCCCTGACGAATACTGCTGCCCATGCCATTTATCCAACTGGAATTATGGCAGAGTTTTGCGGTTCCTGCTGGTAATTCTTGCGCAATTCCCTGTTGATTGGCCCCACTTACCACTATGAGTTGTTCGAGGCCCGCTTTTTTTGCCTGCTGCAGCAGGTGGCGCAAGACACTCTGCTTACCCCAGGGAAGCAGGGCTTTTGGGCTGCCCATCCTGCTCGAGGCCCCGGCGGCAAGAATGACACAGGAGATTGCGGTATTCATCGGGAATGGATAGCTGTTGATTTCTCTTTCAGGGAAACCGGTTGGACTGATCTGAAGACGGCCAGTATTTCAGCCAATATGGAAACTCCTATTTCTTGTGGGCCTTCAGCCCCAAGGTCGATCCCTGCAGGGCCGTAGATTTTATCAAAGAATTCTCCTGAAACCTCCGGAATCCTTTCCAGTAATTCATTCAAAAGACGCTCCCTTCGGTTTGCCGGCCCCAGGATTCCAAGGTATGAGGGCCGTGTACTGCTCAGTCTGAGTAAGTATTTAAGGTCTTTTACATAGCTATGGGTCATCAGCATAACAGCTGTTTGTTCATCCACCATACTCACGTCCGCAGTTTCCGGAATGACTGGTAAAAAGAAGTCAGCCGCCGGGAATTTATCGGCAGCCTGGGCTTCATCAGCTGCAACAACTACCAGAACTTCCCATCCCATGCTGGCGGCCAGGGATGACAAGACCACTGCATCGTGTTCCCCCCCGAAAAGCACAATCCGCATTCTGGGCTTATAGGTTTGCCTGAAAACCTTCAGGTCTGCCTCCGGATGCAGGGCATCTGTTTTATCCTCTTTTTTACCATTGAGCAGAAATAGGGTTTTCATACCTGCTCTACTGCCTGTTTTAGTATTGTAATAAGTATGAAGTTCAAAGGGTTTGCGAGCGCTTATTTGCTTTTCAAAATCCCGAAGCAGATTCTCTTCGGGGCTAAAGGGTTCAATCAAAATGTACAAAATACCCTCACAACCCAACCGATACCGGCCGTCATAAGTCATCATTTTGGGCGTCCCCGTTTGAAAAACATCTGCAGCCTGTCGAAAGACTTCTTTTTCCACACATCCGCCACTAACCGCCCCATAGGTGCCGCCGTTTTCCAACAAGAGCATGCGAACCCCCGGACGACGATAGGAAGACCCTTCAAGTTCCACCACAGTTGCCATTACGGTTTTGATGCCTGAGGCCTTTGCTTTTTTATAAGCATCAACTATATGTATCAGTTCATGTGTCACAAGAAGTTTGTTTTAAAGGGGATGAAGGGTAACTTGCAGCCAGCCGGGTATTCCTTATCGGAGGGTTCCAGTTTTACAAAGCCATGGGCCCTGGAAAGGCTTAAAAAATCCCCCGATCCATTCATAGGGACCAGAACCCCTTTTAACGATCCCTGTTCCAACTCAATTCGCAGCAGTTTAAAATGCGTCAGGTCTGTCAGATTGGCCGATTCCTGCCCCATTTCTACCATACTTGTGTTTGTTTGTATTCCCATTCCGGCCCGTAACCAATCCCTAAAATACAAATGATAATTCAGAAAAGTGGATACAGGATTCCCCGGAAAGGAAAACACGGTAGTCTTCAATTTGGGGTGGACCCCGAACCAAAAGGGTTTTCCGGGGCGCTGTGCTACTTTATGGAAGGCCTTTTGTACTCCCAGATCCCATAAAACCCCTGGTAAATAATCAAATTTTCCCATGGATACCCCCCCACTGAGCATCAGAACATCTGCTTGCTCGAGAGCGCTTCTAAGTTGTTTCTCAATGGTTCCGGGATGGTCGGGTAAATGAATTTTTTCTGCGACTATTCCCTCTTTTTCAAGGGCGGCAGACAGGGCATAAATATTCGATTTCCGAATTTGATGTGGCTCGGGTACCTGATCGGGGTCTATCAACTCATCCCCCGTTGAAACCAGAATCACTTTTGGCCGTCTGTGCACCAGCAGACTGCTCTTTCCCACTGAGGCCAAAATAGAAATTTCTGCCGGGCTGATTTGTGTATTTTTAGGAATCAACACGCTATCTTTCAAAGCATCAGTACCCTTGCGATGAATGTTTCTACCCGCCTGAACGGGTTTGTCTAGCGTGGCTAACCCCGCTCTTATACTGATATCCTCATATCTGATAACAGTATCCGCCCCTTTGGGGAGGACTGCCCCGGTCATCACCTCGAAACACTCATCCTTTTTTGGTAATTCCTGAACCGCCTCCCCTGCCCTGGCGGTTCCTGAAACCTTTAAACTTTTCAGGCCCTTTTTTAAGGCATCGGAATGAATAGCGATACCATCCATGGTCACCCTGTCGAAGGGGGGAAGGTCCCGATCTGCAAAGATTTCCTCAGCCAGATACAGGCCAACTGCTTCCTCCAATGGAAGCAGTTCGGTCCCAAAGCTACGGTTATGCTTTATTACCAAATTGTAAGCCTCAGCAAAGGGTGTCAAATCATACTGTTTTTTTGGGGATCCTGTCCCTTATCGCACATTCTTTCTATCTGAGAAGGGCTTTTAATTCCTCCATCCCTCCCGTAATCCAGCTGAAAACTGTTTTCGGGTATAATGGGCTTAATTCCCTGTAGGCCTGATAACTGCGTTTTCCGGATTGACATATCAGGTATACCTGTTCCGTCTTCTCCAAATCCGGAAGGGATTCCTCTAATTTCCCCAGGGGTATGTTTATAGCACCTGGGTGATGGCCTACCTCGTATTCCCGCGGTTCACGCACGTCTATGAGCAGGATGTGATTCGCAGCTCTCGTTTGCGCTACAAAACTATTGACTTCAATAGCCCCGGGAAGTTCACACCCAGACTCCCTTCCGTAGTTACCGGATTTCAAATCCGGTCGGATCAATTTTTTATTTTTAGTAAAGGAAAGCTGATATATATTTTGATTCAACCCATTGTAAATCATTAGTTTGCCACTGAGGACCTCCTGCATATCACACAAAACCTTTATTGCTTCCAGTACCTGTAAATTGCCAATGATACCCGGAAGGATGCCCAGGGTCCCCAGGGTATTACAATCAGGGATTTCATCTTCAGCAGGCATCTCCGGATACAAGCATCTGTATGTTGGGCCCCCGCAGTAATTAAAGACGCTTATTTGCCCTTCATAGGCATGCAGGGCCCCGTATACCCAGGGAATATTGCAGATAACACAGGCATCGTCAATCAGGTATCTTGTAGACAGGTTATCTGTGGCATCGATAACAAGGTCATATTCCGAGAAAATGCTCGTTGCATTCCCTGAATGCAGAAAGGTGTCGTAAATGATTATTTCGGTCTCAGGATTTTGTTTGCTCAAAAAAGCCGAAAGCACAGTAACCTTCTGTTTGCCGACATCCGATGGGGTGTATAGGGGTTGCCGGTGCAGATTGGAAGTTTCGATAAAATCGCCGTCCATAATTCCTATGGCCCCAATCCCCATTGCATTGAGGTACTGACAAACGGGAACACCAAGCCCACCGGCCCCTACTACCAATACCCGGGCTTTCCGCAGTCGTTGCTGGCCATCTTCACCGAATCCTTTTAACCGTATCTGCCGATCATAGCGGTTCATATAATATTCAATTTGGCAAGTAGTCTCTGCTGCTCTTCAGGTTCATTGGCATTGGCCACCCACAAATCATCTTCCGGGTGAACCAAGGTGGTTTCCACATTAAGCAAAAATTTTCTGGGGCAACTGCTTGCCGCAGTTTTCATATAAATTTCAGCCTGCCTCAGGCCCTGTGGTTCCCATATAGCAGCAAGGGGTTCGGGCAGTCCTGTTTTACGCGTGGCGAAAGCAGTTGCCATTGCTTTTTTGTTACGCCTTTCCAAGAGGTACTTCAGGATTTTTTCATTTACCAGGGGCAGGTCGCAGGCAACCACCAGCCAGGCCGCTTCAGGAAAGCTGTGGTGGGCGGATAACAATCCGTTTAAAGGCCCTCTATACATATTCTCATCCACAATATGCCTGAATCCCCTGGGGAGCTCTGCTTGCTGCTCCGGACGGATACTCATAAAAACGGCATCACAAATATTTTGCAACTGCTCGTATAAAAATTCTCTCTGGGGCTTATTGTGATAGTGTAAAAGGCCCTTATCGGTGCCCATACGCCTGCTGTGCCCTCCTGCCAGTACCAATCCGTAGATTTTGGTATTCTGATTCATACTGCGTTATTTAATTTTATTATTGTTAACCACCAATAGAGGTCATGGAGCTGCCAAATATGGAGCCGAAGCGCTCCTGGGCTTCAAAGCCATCCCTGGCCCGGGAACGAACAGCGCTGATCAATTCGTCCTGTACAAAGGCTTCGTCCAGTCCGGAGCGCAAGAGTCTGCGCAGGTTCGTTACGGGTTTTCCATACAAACAGGTGATGACATCTCCGGTTGCTGTGATCCTCAGGCGATTGCAGCTCCCACAGAAGGTGCGGCTAAATGAGGGAATGATCCCGAAAGACCCTTCATGGCCTTTTACCTGGTAATTTACAGAGGTAGAAGTAAGGGGAGCAGGGAGTTTTTCAAAATCCGGATATTCCTCACGGATATGGTCCAAAATCCTTTTATGGTTCCATTTGAGCTTTCTGAAGTTCCTGCTGCCTCCATTAAAGGGCATTTCTTCCAGAAAGCGAACCCTGACCGGATATGCTTTCTGAAACTCCATCATTGGATAGATATCTTCTTCATTTTGTCCTTCCAGCACTATAAAATTGACGCGTACATCCATCTTGGAATCAATCAGGCGCATCAGGTTTTCGCGAACATTTTCAAAGTAATCCCGACGGGTGATGCGGGCAAAAGTCTCGGGCTGTATGGCGTCCATGCTCACATTTATGCTGTTAACACCATAATCCTCAAGCTGTTGTATATAGGGGCCTATCAGTGTAGCATTGGTGGTTATGGATAACTCTCTCAGCCCTTCTTGCTTTGCCAAATGTTCGAGCAATTGCATCAGGTTCTTGCGAACAAATGGTTCTCCGCCCGTAAGCCTGATCTTATCTACCCCCTGCCCTATCAGGATATCACAAAGCCGCTTCATTTCCGATATGCTCAACAGCTCATTCCTTTTAGAAAAGGCAATTCCCTCCTCAGGCATACAATAATTACACCTCAGATTACAGCGGTCCGTTACCGCAAGGCGCACGTAATTGATGACTCTGTCGTGATTATCTATCAGCATACTGTAATTTCTGTATTTCTTCTTAGCCTCCGCTTACCGGAGGAATCAGGGCTATTTCATCCGATCCATTGATCGACTCTTCATCTGTGGCGTATTGTTGGTTTACGGCTACGGCAAGGGAGCTTAAATCATCCAGCTCCGGATATTCCTTTTTCAGTTGAGCCTTAAGCTCACCAACCGTGCTCAGACCTTTGGAATCCTCTTCGGCCAGCATCAGGCTGCCGTCGCCAATAATGTCTCTGGTGATTCCAAATAGCAATATTTTCATTTTTTTTGAACTATGATGTTGTGGCTGTAAGGGTCTTCCCATACTTCCATAACTTCAGTTATGGGCTTTAATGATTAAAATTGAGCAAATTCGCTTTGAACATTAAAGGTATCAAAAAAAATATTCAGGTCCTTCCCTTTAACATTCTGTTGGAAATAGTATTGATCATCTAGTTTTGCAGCTTAAAAAATAGTGCCCAAAAGAATTTTGCACCCTCAAATACTAGGATGGTCAATTATCCGTTCTCAGAGAAATTATCACTATATGAAAATGCAAAGGCTTACCCGTATTTCACTTCAATTTTTATTATTTATCCTAATTATTTCCTGTGGAAATTCAGACGATGACGTTCGTTTTGATATCAATGGCCAGGGAGACCTTGGTTTAGGTACCCCTGTGGATGACTGTCTGGACCTGGGAACAAATGAATTACTCCTCGCCATTCAGGACCAGTTTACAACGCTTCCAGGGAAAGTATCCATTTTTTTCCGTGTATCTGATGACCTGGGAAATCCGGTTGCGGGCCTGACAGCAGACCAGTTTACGATTTACGAACAGGGACGCAATGACGACTGCTTCAACACCATCTCTGCTTCGGAATCTCAGGCTCGTATCTCCCCGAATTCCCAGATATTTCAAAATCATACATTACTGGTTTTGGACCTTAGTAATAGTGTGCTGAGCAGTAGCCTGAATGAATTGAAATCTGCTTCCAGTAGTTTTGTCAACAACGTAATGCCTGCCAACGAGACAGAATCCTTTAAAATGGCCATCTATTGGTTTGACGGGGAAGACGTGCTGCATGTACTGAACCCCCTGACCACTTCTAAGGCGGAGTTATTGGCGGCCATTGATGGGATACAGCCCGATATCAGCAACGATCCCTCAACTGACCTGTACGGGGCAGTCATAAAGGCATCCAATATAGCAGAAGATTTGGTGGATGAAAGCCTTCAGAACGAAACCATTGGGGCAGCATCTGTAGTGATCTTTACAGATGGAACAGACCAGGCCTCGCGCTATCCCGAACAGACTGCCCTTGATAAGGTGGAAGATGCAGACAGCAATATTTCCTTTTTCACCATTGGCCTGGGCGCGGAGATCGACAGCCAGATCCTGGAGGAAATCGGAAAGACATTCAGTGTTTTTGCTGGAAATAAGGAAGAGCTGGAAACTACCTTTAACCAGCTTTCGCAAAAAGTATCCGAAAGGGCCAACAGCTATTACCTCTTTGAATACTGCAGCCCTAAAAGAGATGGTAGCGGGGAAAATAACCTGGCCATTCAGGTACAGTCCGGAAATCGCCAGGGTGCCGTTCAGACTAAATTCAATGCTACCGGATTTACAGGCGGCTGTCAGTAAAGCTCTAGAACATATTTTACATTAAGCCGGTATTCATACCGGCTTTTTTTATACCAAATTCTCGTTTACCGGCCATTGGTCGGATAATACCCGTAGCACATCCCGAAAAGCCTTCCCGAAGTAGGGTTTTTCCGCAGTACCTTGTTTTAAGAGTATACAACCCGCCTTTACATCCTGAAAACGAAAACTAAGAATCATTAAATACGCAACATCATGGATGTAATCAATCAAATTATTCAGCAAAGTGCCATAGGGGCCTTCTCAAACGCGGTACGAAAAATAGTTCTGACCGTTTTTTTAGCTATTGTTCTAACCCTGTTGAGCATGCTTACCGCCCTGCTCCTGAACGGACAGCAAATCCATATCAGTTTTGGTTACTAAATAATGGGGCTAGCCTCCTTATCTGAAGATCATACTGTTTTTTCCTTCTCCCTGCTTTGTTGGGATATGATAGAGAAAACCGTTGATAACCGCGTAAACCGGCTCTGAATCCTTCCACAGTACAAAGGTTGGATTATCCCCCACATGAAATTGCTCCATGGGCGTCTGATAGGATTTAGAGACCAAATTCATGGGAAAGGGGGAATAAATGAGGTCTTTTGGGATTTTCTCCAATCGGATATAGGTGTATCCCTGTCCCAGCAGCTCCCAGAAATCCAGTTTTTTTACTGCTTCCGTATTCGCCATCACCTCCGGGTATACTCTTCCGGGCTGCAGACGGTATTCCCCTGCCTCAAGGGTCTCATATCCATAATAGGTAGATAAATCCCCCATATCGATGATACGGCTGCTGTTCCAGTAGCTGTTGTGGCCTTCCAGGTCCACCTCCGGTCGTTGAATGCCAATATCGATTACGTATTCCTGGCCCAACAGGGGATAATTGACCTTCTCGATCTTCAGGTCAAATAGTTTCCGGTCGTTTTCGGGAATAGCCTCATAGGCCTGCAGGCTGATCTTCCTGTAATTGCCACGCGCTATGGTGTAGATGGCAGAAAGGATGGAGGTGTAATTCAATTTGCGGATTTCCTGTTTTTCCACATCATCCGGATACCCTCCGGATTCGATCAAAATGGCTGAGGTCCCCCATTTCTGAATGTTGTCCCCGAAGGCACGCGGCTCAAAATCATCGTTGTATTTCCCAACCTGCCCGGGAGCGTATTTTTGGATAATATCATTCATATAGGCAATTACGCGCATGGCGTTGGCCCTTACCTCGTTAATATCCTTTTCGTAATTGTAAGCCGGCGCCAGATAGGAAATGGTAGCAGGTTTGTCGGTTCGTTCTGCGTTGTAATAGGTGCTTTGGTCGTGCAGGTTGAACCCGAACTCTGCCTGCAGGCTGTCACGAACCCTTTTGAGGGTTTGCCCTTCGGGAGATTGCAGGCGCAATGCATCCCTGTTGATGTCTATCCCGAGTGTATTTCTTCTGCGGAACAACTCCGCCCCGTCCGGGTTGAGCATTGGCAGGAAATGCAACCGAACCGAATCCAGGATAGCCTGCTTTTCGTCCTGGAAGGTGCCTGATGCAAAGAAATTGAGGATGTCGAAAATGGCCTGGGTGGCCGTTGGCTCATCCCCATGCATCTGAGACCAGAGAAAAACATCTGTTTCACCCCTGCCCAGGCTTATCAACCTGAGGTCACGGCCCTCGATGGAACTGCCAACCTTGCGCACCTCAAATCCCTCAAGCGAAGCAAAACGGTCAATAAGCGGCTGTAACTGAGCATGCTTGATCCGCCTTTTTCCCAGGGCAGCTTCCCTGTAGTTTTCATAACTCTCGTAAAATCTTGCACTAAAATCTTCTTCCTGCCCATAAGCCCCGGTCAGAAACAATAAACAGATGGAAATGCTAATAAGTAATTTCATAAATCAGTGGTTTTTGCCGGTGCAGCTTCCAAATTTAAGTCGCGCAAAGCGCTCCGGAGTTTTTGCATGAAGTCCGTTCCCGGATCCGTTTTTTCGGTTCTGTAAGCACTGTCCCGTTCCTTCCACAGGGGGTGGCCTTCAAAGCGGGTATATTCATAATGTCCGATAAGAAAGCGTATGGGATATTTTCCGCTTAATTCCCGGATCAGCCATTCATTTGCCTTTAATTGTTCTTTTGTTAGCGGGGTACCAGGGGTACCTCCCACGTTTTCGATCCCGATGGCACAGTGGTTTAAGCCAATCACATGCCGGGCCATAAGGGTATCCGGCATCAGGTCGTATATGGTACCGTTCCTGTCAATCAGGTAGTGCGCGGAGACATTCAGGGCCCCGGCAGCCGTAATATCGCCACGACTACCGGGAAGCCTCGGGGCCTTAAAGGCATCAAAGGATGCCTGCAGGGTCGGTATGGCGGTCCAGTGTACCACTATCATCCTGGGCGTAATTTTCGCGTCTTGCTGAACGATCCCGTAGCGGTCGCTTAAATAAGCCCGGGTAAGTTCCAGCCTCTCTTCATTGAACTCAATTGGACGCTCAACCATCAGCGGGGCATAGGATTTACAGGAATATCCCGCCAACAGCAAAAGGAAAAGAAGTATTCGCCCTATTAACATGTCTCGTCTGGCGGTAAAAATTTGCGCGTTCATTCTGTTTCGCTTATTTGCGGTTTCAGCCCGTAGCTAATGGTTACTTTTTTTCGACCCCATTCCCTTGCTTTCTGGATATCCATGCCCATATAAATATCAATATGCTTCTTAAATCGGGCGTTCATTTTATCTTTTACAAGGTAGGTGCCATCCATACCGCTTATTTTTACCGGAGTGTCCCTTGCTAGCCCCAGTTTTAAGAGGTCCCTGGAAACAGCAATGCACTTCATACCTGGAATCAAGGTGTCGCCCCAGGCAGCAATGGAGGGATCATCGGAGGTTTGCCAGCGTACTGAATTATAGGCCGTTGCCGTCACTTCCATTTCGTGCCAGACCAGGGCTTCCCCTTTCTTACCACAGGAAACCAGCAACAAACCAGCTGTTAAGCTTAAAACGATATTGAAATAAAATGCCCGCACAGGTCTAAAGTAAGTTTTTCCGCATGACTTTTCAAGAGGGCTTGTTATTTGGGAAGCGGAACATAACTCATCTCGCCTTCCATCATTGGAAAGGTTTTATCTTTCCAGCTTTTTTTAGCCACCTGTATCTGCTCCTGCTCTGAATGCACAAAATTCCAGTAAATATTACGGGGTTCGGGAAAGGGTTCCCCTCCAAATACCAGCACATGGCTTCCTTTCTCCAGGCTGATGTTACAATTATCGGCAGCCTTGGCATAGAGGATGTTCCCTTTTTCAATCTCCTGATCACAGGCATGCAGTTTTCCGTCTACTACTATTATCCCGATCTCACCGAATAAATGCTGGTGTAATGCCAGCTTTTCTGCCCCTTCTGTTTTAATTTCCAACATAAAGAGCTCGGAATGCACAGGAAGCGGAGATTGCCGTCCGAAACCCTTTCCGGCGATCAGCTTGAATTGGGCCTTCCCCTCCTCCCACATGGGCAATTCTTCTGCTGAAAAGTGATGAAATTCGGGAGGTATATTCTCCAGTTCGCGGGGCAAGGCAACCCAAATCTGATAGCCGTGAAGGGTATGGGTTTTACCGTTTCGCAGGTCATCCGGGCTGCGTTCGGTATGGGTAACCCCTTTACCAGCGGTCATCCAGTTCACCGCCCCTGGCTTTATACTTTGTTCGGTACCCAAACTGTCTTTATGGATAATTTCCCCTTCCAGCAGGTAGGTAAGGGTAGACAAACCAATGTGCGGATGCTGGCCCACATCCAGGTATTTTTCAGGTCCCAATTGGGCAGGGCCCATGTGGTCCACAAAAATAAAAGGCCCAATCATCCTCTTGCGACGGAAGGGTAGTAACCGGCCTACTAAAAAATCTCCGATATCCCGGCTCCGTTCGGGAATAACCAGCCCACTGTTGGACATATCTCAATTGCTTATATTCGTTTGACTAAAGATAAGTATCTACATGCAACCAAAAAAAAGAATAATGGCAGGAATCAGCCTGGTGCTGTTAGTGTCCATCGGGACCATTGGCTATCTGCAATACCCGAAACTCGCCATAATCAGTGGCTATGCAGCTAAAAATATGGCCTCAAATGCGTTTTTGGCCGGGAGAAACCCGGATAGTATTCGCATAAACGATTTGCAGGTTCCCCTGATTTCCCTGGCCTCAGTAGCTATAGAGAACGATTCAGCGGCAACCGCCAGTGTCTTTGGTTTACAGACAAAGAAGGCTATCTACCGGGAGGGCCTGGGGGCTGCCCTTTTAAGTGAAGGACAAACCACTTCCCGAAATTACCTGAAGCCGGATCGCAAACAGCAGGCCAGGCCACTCCCCTACCCGGAAGGAAATGGCGATGCTCTGGACACTGTATTCCCGGAGGTTAATTACCAAAAACTTACGATGGCCATAAACCAGGCCTTCAGCAATCCGGAAAAGCAGCGGACCCGAAGCCTGCTCCTGTTGTATAAAGGATACTTACTGGCTGAACGATATAAAGGAGACATCGATGCAACTACCCCGGTCCTGGGGTGGTCTATGACCAAAAGTGTCCTGGCTACCCTTTATGGCATTCTGCAATATGAAAACGAGCTCAATCTTTCGGCTACTGCAGATCTTGAATCCTGGCAGCAGGATGATCGCAATACGATCACTTATAACATGTTGCTGCGGATGCAAAGTTCCCTGGCCTGGGATGAAGACTATTCTGAGATATCCGATGTAACGCGTATGCTTTTTTTAAGTGATGACATGGCCGCGGTACAGGCTGAAAAAAAACTGGCGGGCACTCCCGGAAATATCTGGAACTATTCCTCTGGAACCACCAACCTCTTGTCTGGTCTCCTGAAAAAGCAGTTTGATTCGCATCAGGAGTATCTGAACTTTCCGTATGCGTCCCTTATCGACCGCATCGGGATGTATAGCATGCTACTCGAAACAGATCTTTCAGGAACCTTTGTGGGATCATCCTATGGATGGGCCTCAACCCGCGACTGGGGAAAGTTTGGCTTATTATACTTAAGAAAAGGGGATTGGTTTGGTGACCGGCTTTTTGACCCTGCCTGGACAGACTATGTAAGCCGGCCAACCCAGGGTTCCAACGGGATATACGGGGCCCATTTCTGGCTAAACCGCAACGGGGCATACCCCAGTGCCCCGGCTGACCTGTATTCTGCCAATGGTTATCAGGGGCAACATGTATTTATAATTCCTTCAAAAGAGCTGGTGGTGGTTCGCACCGGGCTGGCCGAAGAACCGGATTTTGAAGCAGACGCCTTCTTCGCTGCACTGATGCAGGCTTTTCAATAGAAATAAAGGGTCAGAATTTGAAAAAATAACCCGGTTTGTTCCGCTTACCACATCTCAGCGCCGTTTCACAACAAAAAGTAGTGCAGTTTAAAAAATGGAGCTAGGTTTACCATGTAAAACAAAACAAACGGAGTTAATTTTTTTCATTTTCATATAGTGTTCTCGTAAAAGAGTCCTGGTTCCAAATCAGGGCTCTTTTTAGTTTATGATCCTCCGTTGCCAAGGCAGCCGATTAAGGAATCCAGTTATTTTTGCCAAAATTTGGTTTGCGCTTTTCAAGGAATGCATTGCGTCCTTCTTTGGCTTCATCTGTCATATAAGCCAGTCGTGTGGCCTCCCCGGCGAATACCTGCTGCCCCACCATCCCGTCATCGGTCAGATTCATTGCAAATTTCAGCATCTTAATAGATGTAGGCGATTTGGCAAGGATTTCCTGTGCCCATTCATAGGCCGTTGCCTCCAGTTGATCATGTGGGATAACCGCATTGACCATCCCCATCTGAAAGGCCTCCTCTGCATTGTAGTTTCTCCCCAGGAAGAATATTTCACGTGCCTTTTTCTGACCTATCATTTTCGCAAGGTAGGCAGATCCATAGCCCCCGTCAAAACTGGTAACATCGGCATCGGTTTGTTTGAAGATGGCGTGTTCTTTGGAAGCCAGGGTCAAATCACAGACCACATGCAGGCTGTGCCCCCCGCCTACTGCCCAACCAGGGACCACGGCAATTACTACTTTGGGCATAAACCGTATCAGGCGCTGCACCTCCAGGATATTGAGGCGATGATACCCGTCTTCCCCCACATAGCCTTTATGCCCCCTTGCTTTCTGATCCCCCCCGCTACAAAAGGCGTAACCCCCATCTTTGGGCGAAGGCCCTTCTCCGGATAAGAGAACCACCCCTATGGAGGTGTCTTCCTGGGCATCGTAAAAGGCCTCATATAATTCTCTGGTGGTTTTGGGCCTGAACGCATTGCGAACTTCCGGTCGGTTAAAGGCTATCCGGGCTACTCCATTGGATTTCTTATAGGTAATATCCTCAAAATTGCCAACGGTTTTCCATTCTGGTGTTTCTCGTTTCATCTTCCTGTTATCTAATTGACTATAAATATAAGGGCTATAGCGGATTCTCCCTTTCAACCGGCCCTTTTTGTTTTTTCTCACTGATCCATTTAGAAAGGTACCGGCTGCTGTCAAAAGCTTTTTTACCTAGCAGGCTGGCCAGCAGGCCGCTTTCCGTACCGGGGTATTCGGGCCGGGGTTGCTGAAGTTTTTCAATGAATTGGGAGCCAAAGACTTGCGGAGCCTGAAAATGGTCTTCTGCAGCCTTGCCGGCCAAATGAAGTGCCTGCCCCCATAGCTGCTGATCCCGATAGAGCTTTTCAGCTGCTACTATAAAGGTTTCTGGCGTATCCGCACTCAATAAGCGAGAAGTTGCCGCGTTGTATATTCCCTCACCCCCAATCGCAGTAGTCAGGGTAGGGAGCCCCAATCTTAGGCCCTGCAGTATTTTTCCCTTTACGCCTGCCCCAAAGCGCAGGGGTGCCAGTTGCAACCTTGCCCCCTGCATTACAGGTGCCAGGTTTTCCACCCAGCCCATCACGTGCAGATTATTCTTTTTAACGGCAGCTCGCTTTAGCCTGTCGGGGAGGTATGCTCCGTAAATAAACAATTCCGCATGCGGTACTTTACTGCGTAGTTCCGGCCAGATTTTTTCCAACAGCAACTCTATTGCATCCAGGTTCGGGAGGTGCTTTCCGTTTCCCACAAAAATAAAGTCTTTACGGGCTTCAAAGCCCGGCTGTGACTCCTTGGGTTTACTAAATTGAAAAGGCAGATATTGCAGTCGCTCCGCAAGTACCGGAAAGGTTTGTTGTAACTCCTGTAATTCATAGCTCGAGATGATCAGGCTGTAATCACACCTGAAGATACTGGCCATTTCCCGGTAAAAAACAGGGTCAGCCGTCCAGAGAGTTTGGTTCCACTGTTGTTTATTCAAAAAGGCCTGTTCCCGGCTATTGCGGAGGGAATGCAAGTCTTCTGTATCCAGGATACGAATGCATTGCGGAAGTATCGTCATTACCCGCCATCCGAATTGTTCTTCGGTCATAAACCGATCAAAAACCACAATATCGAAGCCCTCTTCTTTTAAGAATTGATCCAAGGAAGGATCATTTAGCGCAATCTCCCGGGTTCTGACTCCCATTGCCTCCAGATCACAGCTATACGGGCCCCGGGTGGCAGCTGAGCAAAAAGTTATACGGTATCCCCTGGCTTTAAACCATCCCAGCAGCTGCATCATGCGCACACCAGCAGCAGTGGCACTAGGCTCCGGCCAGGTTTTTCCAATCAGCAGTAATTTGGATCTTTTAAGCATTCGGGCCGGGAAAAAAGTTACATTCGGGCTGCGAACAATTGTGAAATGCGCAGGCGTAATCTACGCTCATAGTCCTCCTGCAACCATTCCTTGTAATTTTTGGTGTTATTCATGATACAGTAGGAATACTGTTTGATACGATACTCGATCTCTTCCTTGAGTTTTTTCGCCAGAATACGCGCCTCAAAAACATCCTCGCTGTTTTCCATGCAAATGCGGGCATGTTGCTCTATACTTCGCTCGAGGACCAGCTTGGATTTCTTCCCCTCTGCAAACACTTTTTTATATTCGGCTTTAACATCAAAGTCTATCTGCTCTGAATTCTTAAATTCTTCCCTGAGCGAATCGGGCATTTCGTAAACAAACTCCCTTTCAATTTCCTCATCATTTCGGATGTTTTCGAGGAAGAAATCCGGAAAGTGGAAAATTTCCTGCCAGTCTACCGGGGCATCCCAGGGTCCGAAGCGGGCGATATTGTTCCCCAGGTCAATCACGTTAAACTCCTCCTTGTTTTCCGTAATCCGGGACCCCCTTCCAATCATCTGAAAATAGAGGGTAAGGGAACGGGTAGCACGGTTCAGGATAATGGTTTCCACCGAAGGCTCGTCAAAACCAGTAGTAAGGATGCTTACGGAAGTCAGGATGGCATCAGGGGTATTGGAAAACCATTCCAGTATCTCTCTCCGCTCTGAAGCGGTATTTTTATTATCCAGGTGCCTGATGGGATAGCCGGCCCGCTTAAAGGTCTCATAAACATATTTGGATGTACTGATCCCGTTATTGAAAATAAGGGTTTTGGTGCCTTTGGCGAGTTCCTCGTAGGCCCCGATCAGTTTGCCCAGCATGTTCTGGTTGCTATACAGGCTATCGGAAGATTTTACGGTGTAGTCCCCGCTTATCCCCAACTTCAGCGATTTCAGGCTTACATCGTAATTGTACATATTTGCCCGGGCCAGGAATTTTTTCTTAATAAGTGATTCTATGGACTCTCCGATGATCAGTTTTTTATAATGATCCTTCATCGGAAGTTTGATATTCGAACTTAAGGGGGTGGCTGTTACGCCCAGGATCACGGAATCCTCAAAATATTTGAAGAGTTTCCTAAAGGAATTATAATGGGCCTCATCTATAATTACCAGGCCCACCCCTTTCAACTCTATTGCTTTTTCCTGCAATCGGTTGTTCAGGGTTTCCACCATGGCCACAAAACACTGGTGGTCATCTTCTTCTTCGTCCAAATGCTTTACTTCGCTGTTGATGATCTTGTTCCGGACCCCGAAACCACTTAACATCCTGGAGGTTTGACTACTCAGCTCGATCCGATGCGTCAGTACCACCACCTTTTTTTGTTGTTTGGCAATGTATCTGCTGGTTATTTCCGAAAAAACCACTGTTTTCCCTCCTCCGGTAGGGAGCTGATAGAGCAGGTTTATGTTATCCGGGGATTCCTCGAGACAGGCAAAGATCTTGTTGAGGTCTTCCAGCTGGTAATCGTACAGTGTTTTTTCGCTGTATGTGGTATTGGTACGCAAAAAATTGGTATTTAAGGTGTTCGCGGCAGGCCATTCCGTTATAACCGGCCTAATTTTGCAAAACTAGCCGTTTTTTGTGCTTTGAAGAAATTTCGGACCCCGGAATTCAGAAAGGATTAATAGCCCAGCTTCCTCGACACCTGATTTACAGGAACTTCCCCCTTTAAAATTGTTCTGTAATTTTCGATGATCTGCGGAGCAACCGAGGCCGGATCGGATACACTGGCAATATGAGGGGTAATATGAATACCTGAATGATGCCAAAAGGGATGCGATTCCGGTAAGGGTTCCTGATGGAAAACATCAAGGCTGGCCCCCGACAAATGCCCCTTATCCAGGGCGGCTATCAGTTCCTCATCTCTGACCAGAGGGCCTCGGGCAACGTTGATCAGGTAGGCTCCACTAGGAAGCTGGTCAAAGCAATCTTTGCCCAAAATGCCCCGGGTTTGCTCGGTCAAAGGCAACAGGCAAACCAGGATATCGGTCTGATTCAGGAAAGGTTGCAGTTTAGCTTCCCCCGCAAATAAAGGAATTTCCTCCTCAGGATGGGAACTGCGGGTCCAGCCACTAACCGCAAAACCAGATTTTTTCAATAGGCTGGCTGTTTCTTTCCCCAACGTCCCCAGCCCCATAATGCCTACCCTTACCTCTCTAATTCTCTTATAGGGCTGCGGTTTCCAGTGTTTGTGAAGCTGATCGGTTTTATAGGCAAGCAACCTCTTCAGGCTGGCCATTACCTGTGCGAGTACGAATTCTGCCATATCTGCAGCCAGGAAAGGATCTACCACCCGAATAATAGGGATGTCGGCCGGAATGCCTGTATCTTCAAAGATAAAATCCACCCCGGCACCGAGGCTGTGGATGGCCTGAAGTTCTGGGAATGCATTCAGAGATCCTTTGGGATGCTTCCATACGGCTACCATTTTTATTTCCTCGGGAGGGTAGGCATCAGCGAGGGTATAGATCCGGATGTCCGAAGCAACTGCTGACAGCGCATTTTTCCATTGCTGGGATTTGGTATCGTTTCGCAGGATGAGAATAGCCATTTGATGCCTGTATTAAAGTTGTTCTTCCAATGCAGCAAAGTCATAGGAGTTGGGCCAGTTACCGGCTTGAACGGCCCGCATATAGCTGATAAAGCGCTCTTGAAATTCAGGGTAGACCCCTTCCTGAACCATAAAAGTCACCCATTCCCGGCATGATTTGTACATACTTGTGTAAAAAGCTGCCGGGCAGTTCCTGGTTTTTTCGTATTTGAGGGCCGTTTCCAGGTTATACCCCATAAGGTCTGCCAGTAAGAAAGGCTCCATACCCAGGGTGGTGTAGTGCTTTATCAGTTTTTGGGCAACAGATCGCCGGGCTTTGGCCTTCTTTCTCCTCTTTGGAAAATACTCCTCCCCTATGCGGCTCTTGGCTTCCTGAATCAATTTATCCTCTTTGGGGTTGAATGCAAAATCGTAATAGGTCTTTACTACCGGAAAACGTTCATATAAGTCCAGGATTTGTTCAGAAAGTTCGGCTGGGCCAAGCTCGGCCAGGTATTTTTTAAGAGCTCTTTTACTCATATTTATTATAAATAGGGAATTGATACCCTATTATATCCGTCGATTATACCATTTAATTCTTAAAGTTTTCAAAATTACTCATAATTAATGTATAAGATTTCCTGATTGTTTTTGGAAAAATGATAATAAAAGTGTATACTGAGAGGATGTTAACCTATAATCCAAAATACGTACATGAGGCAACTTAAAATTGTCAAGCAGGTGACCAACCGGGAGTCCAAATCCCTCGATAAATACCTGCAGGATATAAGTAAAATAGATCTGATAACAGCCAATGAAGAAGTAGAACTTGCACAGAGAATCAAAGCCGGAGACCAGGCCGCTCTCGAAAAATTAACGAAAGCGAACCTGCGTTTTGTGGTTTCTGTTGCAAAACAATATCAAAACCAGGGATTAAAACTACCCGACCTCATAAATGAAGGAAACGTCGGCTTGGTAAAGGCTGCAAAGCGTTTTGATGAGACAAGGGGTTTTAAGTTCATTTCCTATGCCGTATGGTGGATCAGGCAGTCCATCCTGCAGGCCCTGGCGGAACAATCAAGGGTTGTAAGGCTACCACTGAACAAAATTGGGTCCATCAATAAAATCAAAAAGACCTTTTCCTATCTGGAACAGGCACATGAAAGACCACCCTCTGCTGAAGAAATTGCCAAGGAATTGGATATGACCGTTAGCGAGGTAAAACAATCCATTAAAAATTCAGGACGTCATGTATCTATGGATGCGCCTCTGAAAGAGGGCGAAGATTCCAATCTTTATGATGTACTCAGGTCCGGGGAATCTCCAAAACCGGACAAGTCCCTTATGCGGCAGTCCCTGAACACAGAAATCAACAGAGCCCTGGAAACTCTTTCTCCCAGAGAGGCTGATGTTGTTAAACTGTACTACGGAATCGGGGATCAGCAATCGATGACCCTGGCCGAAATTGGACAAACCTTTGATCTGACCCGGGAAAGGGTACGGCAGATTCGGGAAAAAGCCATACGCAAATTACGGCACCACTCCCGTTCGAAGCTTCTCAAAGCGTATTTAGGATAAATAAAAAAGCGGCCTCATCAGGGGCCGCTTCTGTTATCAGTATATTAATATCAGTTTAAGAGCAATTTAAGCGACTGATATTATAATCCATCAATATTTCATTTAAGTTCTGGATAAAATCCAGATAGGCTGCATTGTCCTGATTTTGATTTGCCATATTGTTGAGATTTGGGTTATCCGCTTCCTCAGACTATAGATAGTCCAATTCTGCGAGTTCATTTATACTTAGGATTTCATTCAATTCCCGAAGAAATGTCAGATATTCCTCGCCGTAGGTGTCGTATAACATGTTAAGATCGGTTTATCGGTTAAATGGCTTAAGATTGTGGATGAATCTTTAACGCTACTAAACCTAGTACTATTATATTTTTTCCCCAATATTTTGTGGTGTAGCCCTTTTTTTTTGTTGACAATTCGCCTCTGACGGTGGTATTGCAGGCTTAAAAACCAAGCAAAAAGTTGAATCCCGCACGGAAAACCCAGAAAAAAGATCCGGGATCAAAAATATATTCCTGCCTGCTCAGGCCCAGTTCTGCCCTGTAGGCTTGTTTTGAAGAATTCCCATGGAACTGATATTCCAATAAAAGCTGCTGAGACTCCACAAATAAAGCGGTTTCGGCTAACAATGTCCCCCCGGATCGCAATTGACGCAATTCCGGGCTAAAACCATAACTGCCGCGAATACTGAGGAAGTGCAGCGGATCCTTCAGGTACTTTCGAGCGAGAAAACTCCCGCTAAACCCCGGGTCTCTGGTATCAATAAGGGTTACAAAAGGCCTCAGGCTCAGGTAGTAATTTCCCCTATAAAGTCCGAACGAACCGGTAATCAGCATGGCCTGGGTTTCACGGAAGTCCAGGTAACGAACCCCCGCAGAGGCTTCCAGTGCATTGGGCAGATTTGCATACAATTCCATTCCTGCCCGGTGATTCGGGTAAATTCCGGCCTCTGAAAACCCATAGTTCAAATAAGCATAAAATGTTTTTGAGAATTTTGGATACAAATCGACTTCATACTGCAGGCCATTTTCCCCGAAACGATTGCTGTAATTGATCCGCGGTATAATCTTTCCATATGCCGTAATACCCTGGTATTCAACCCCAGCGTATAGCATGGGATCGTAAAATTCATCAAATACCTCTGCTGCACTCATTAGGGTTATCCAGTTTTGATACCCTCTATTTCCAGTTTGAATGCTATCCTGAACTGCAGTGGATTCTGCATTCTCAGACGAGCGGGACAATAGGTCCTCCCGTATATTTTCCACCTCCGGACTGGATCCCAGATATATCAGGGCCTTATTGGCGAGTCCCAGGGCAATGGAAGTATTTCCCGCAAATAACTCATTTTTAACAGCTGCTACCCATATGTCTTCCTGCTGGCGTTCCCGGGATGTGAGCCGGTTAAAGTGCCTGCGGGCAAGGTCATACTGCCCGTCCCAACTATAGGTCTTGGCCAGCAGGTTTTCAATGTCTGCATAGTCCGGATAATCCGAAAGGATGCGGGTTAAGGTATCCCTGGCTTTTGAATAATGCCCCTCAAAGGCAAGCCCCTGAGCATACTTCAGGGCACGGTCAGGATCGTAAGCCCCCTGCTGTGCATTTGCCTGAAGGTTTAGCAGTAACGCCAATGCGATAAGTATTGTTTTTATTCCTTTCATCGTTCTGTGGTTTTGGCAATGAGCTCCTGGCTCTCCTTTTTAGATCCGGCAGAGGCCTCGCTGGCCTGCTGCTTCGCCAAATGCTCCATGGCCAACTTCATCTTTGCTTTCAGTCTTGAATTCCCGGGCATGTGCTTGTCTATTAAGGGCTTCAGGTAAAGGACCCTGCCGTTTTGGTCAGACCAGAAATAAACATCCAGCAGTGCCGAGTAACAATCATCGTAGACCGGATATTTCTGAACAACCTGTTCCAGGATGGCAATAGCCTCATCGTACTGTCCGTTCCAGGCATTGATCCGACCCATCAGAATTTCCGTATCTACATGCCCGGGAACTTCAGTCAGGATGTAATTACACATAAGCAAAGCTTTTTCCCGGTCCCCGTCCAGGGCTAATTCACGGGCAATGGTATAGGCATCGTCAAAATCCCGGCTGTTAAAAACACTCTGAATCCATACCATTTGTTTTTTATCCGGTTTTATGAAGATTTTCTCAAAGGGTACGGCTGAGGCAGGGATAATCTTATCGGAAGCTGTAACATAGCTGCCGATAGCCCTGAAGTCTTTCACTATGTCCTTTATGGAATCTTTTAAGCTCCCTGAAGCCTGACGCGTGAGCTTTAGTCCCTCCTCCACTTTATAGATTCTGTTCCCGTTCAGGAAAATTCCATCATTGACCATATCCCGCAAGCTCCCGTCAAATCGGTAAAGCGGAATCATTTTAGGGCGTTCCGGGGTGTCCAATTCAAAACCTTGCCCCAGCCAGGAGGCTTTTTCGGGTAATTCCAAGCCATATTGTTCTCCGAGATTACCTAAAAGCCCGGGTGCAATATCCATATGTGAACTGATATTTTCAATGATTTCTGGTTTTTTAAGCAGCGGACCAAAAAAGAAGAATGGCACCCTGTATTCCTCCAGGGTATTTGATGCAGGGAATTCATTGGAATGATGAGATCCGGTTATGATCAATAAAGTGTTCTGGTACTCCGGCCGCTTTGAAAAAGCCGAAATAAAATCCTTCAGGCTTCTGTCTGCATACCGCATGGATGCAATAAGTTCCTGATTCCTTCTGATAAAACGCCTCTTTTTGGAATCAAAATCGTTTTTTTCCAGCATTTGCCGTACTTCCTTCAGTATCGTCTCCTTATTGGGGAAGTGGTACGGAAAAGAAGAACTCAGGTTGTGGAAATAATCAAAACGGGGCTCCCCTGTGGTTATGCGATTATCCAAGTAGCGATTGTAGAGCTCCGTATCCGGATAGCCGAGGGAGCTTACTGCTGCATCTTCGGGCAGCACGTCAAAGTCATTCCCGAAAGACTTGCGGTCGATAATTTCATCTACCCGTTCCTCAAATAAAAACTTTCCCCAGCCTTTTAATGATAAATTCCCACCGAACTGAAAAGCAGTGCGATATCCGTTCTTTTTTAGTATAGCGAACAGACTGAGGCGGTTCGGACTGTTTCGGAGCTTTGTAAAATTTGCCTCCCCCATGGGCAAAGAAGCACTGATTACCGGAAGTGAATTGGCAGATTCCTTTATATTGCTGAGGTGGTTTTCCAAATAAAGGGACTGCCTGCTAAGGGAATCCAGGAAAGGCGTGAAAATCCTTAAAGCGGCCTTTTCCCCTACAAAGTCATTGCTGAGGCCTTCAATAGACAGCAAAACAATATTAGGAGGCGTTTCGGGCCAGTCAAGCCTGCTCAGAAGGCTGGACGATGGCTTCCAGGGCTTCCAGAGCGGATAGGGGTCTTCTCCCCTGTAGACCCTTGAACCGGTGAGCTCGTTGAAATAATCGGTAAAGAGGTATTGGGTTTTGTTCAGGTTTACTTCCTTCTTATCAGAAAAGAGGGTGGCGAGGAATAGCGTAAAAAGAATGATTGTAAAGGGATACATTTTTCCGATAACCGTATACAATTTATCCGTGACCTTATACAATGTCCTGAAAGCTGTTCCAAGGATCAGTAACCCAATACAGGCCTGGATCAAAAAGGAGCCCGTGTTTTCGAAGTACAAGTAGCGCTCCAAAAATCCTTTCCCGAGGATTTCGTAGTGTTCCGTATAGTATTCCGTAAGCAACACTTCCAGAAGCAGAACACCCATAAAAACCAAAACGGAAAATTTAAAGCCCCAGCCGGCTTTTTTTGATTCCAGTCCCTTGAAAATAAAAACAAGAAACAAAGACAGAATAGCCGTAAAACCGCAGTGATGCAACCATAAAAGCAAGAGGTTCTTATTCAATAGCGTATCCAGCACCCCATCGGCATATAGCCTGAATTGCTGGTAGAAAGCAATCAGGACCAGCGAGCCAAAGAACGCAAAGACCAGACGGGTGTAGTCCCGAAGGGTATATTTGGATTCGCGGGTGGTATGTAGTTTGATTACCTTCATTATTATGCTTTGGCAAATCCTTTGCGGACCTGCGATCCCCAGCCAGATTTAATATTAAATAACTTTTTATAGTTCCCCCTTACTGCAGACCAGACCACAAGAGGATGAAAACTTATGGGCTCTATTATTGCGCAGAGCAACAACAACAAGATGTCCCTGGTACGGGTGTATTGATTGTAGGACCATACTTCCCAGAGGACCGCATAGAATGAGAACATGATGGCGAAGCCGTAAACCATGGCGGTGATGGCTATAAAGAATTCAGTATTCAGAATCCCCAGATATATAAAAAGCAATACACAGAAAAAACCAAGGAATTCCAGGAGCGGAGCCAGCCATTCATAAAAGAACCAATAGGGATAGCTCAGCATCCCAAGGCGGCCGAATTTCGGGTTAAAAAACATATCCTTATGTCGGTACAGGGTCTCCAGGTTGCCCCTTGCCCAACGGTCGCGCTGGTTGATGAAAATCCCCAGGTCTTCCGGCACCTCTGTCCAGCAGAGTGGATCGGGCATGTATTCTATGGTATAGGGAAGTTTGCGCTCATGCATATACCGGCGCATCCTGAAAACAATTTCCATGTCTTCCCCAACCGTTTCGGTATCGTAACCGCCAACAGAAAGGGCTATCTCCCTATCAAAAAACCCGAAAGCCCCGGAAATGATCAGCAAGCTGTCTATTCGCCCCCATGCCATCCTTCCCAACAGGAAGGAACGGGTATACTCCAGTAACTGGAAACGCGCCAGCCAATTTTTTGGCAGTCTGATGGCTTCCAGGGTTCCCCCGGTGATTTTACAGGAATTGGCAATCCGGATAACGCCTCCTACTGCAATTACCCTTTTTTTGGATCTTTGTGAAAAGGACTTAACCACGTGCAACAAGGCTTCCGGCATCAGCAGGCAATCCACATCTATACAGCCTACGTACTTACTCTCTGACAGGAAGATGCCCGCGTTGAGCGCATCCGATTTCCCACCGTTTTCCTTATCGATAACCGTTAACTTGGAGAAGGAGGAATGTTTTGACTTATAGACCCCCCGGATGGGTTTGCATTTTAAGTCAGGATCTGTTTTGCGGTCTGCCCGTACCAGATCATAGGCTTCTATCATTTTCTGGAGGGTATCGTCTTTACTCCCGTCGTTTATGACCATTACCTCATAGTTGACGTATTGCAGGGAAAGCAGAGAACGGATGTTCTCAACAATAGTTAGGCCTTCATTGTATGCAGGGGCGATAATAGTAATGCTTGGAGCCAGAGGCGAACCCATTATTCTGGAGATATCACCAAAACTGTTCTTGTGCCGGTAATGGATGGAATTCCGGGCAGATAAATAGCCCATTAGGGTAAAGAATACAAACAAAAATCCTGTAAACACCAGGAAAACGATGTTTATATACTCCAGTAATATTTGATAAATATTTGTATCCATTCAGTGGTTCAGATCAGAGGCCAGTCAATATTTTTCTGCTTCCTCTTTTTGTTTTTTTTGTTTCTTTTGACCGAATGCCCTTCACGGGAATCTGAAATTGCGACGGTTTGGTCAAAATGGGGTGTGAAATCCAAATGGCCTCCGCTTACAAATGGTCTTGATGCGGCCTTCCCGGGCTTAGGCATCCTCCTTTTTTCATTAGAATTATCTTTCACCTTTCCGCTCGTTACTGACTCTTCAGGAACCTGAGCCGTTTCGGAACTTGTCTGTGCCTGCAGTTGCCCCTTCAGATTCTTTTGTAGTTGCTGGCTAACCATTTGGGCTTTGCGCGCTATTTTTCGATTCGGATCCTTAAACAGGGTTTGGAGGAAAAGCAACTCCTTTCTTTCCCCAATAGCTGCTATTTCATCAAGCATGATCAATTTTGATTCGGTATCGTATTTCCGGAAATATTCCTGGAAAATTGAAAAATGGGGCATCTGCTGTTCTGCTGGCTCCATTTCATTTCCCACTTCTTCTGCCTGAGAAGTTTCATCCATAAAATCAATCGGATCCATGGATTCTTCAGAGTGCTCCGTAACCTTTTCAAATGCTTCATCTGCGGGTTCAGGCCCGTCGGTATTCCCTGCGATTTCCTCAGAGGGAACCACCGAAGAATCACCATATGCTGAATCTGCTGTTATTCCGGAATCTGATGGCTCTTTTTCCTTCTGTTCTTCCCTTATGGATTGTACGGGCTGAGCCTCAGAAATCTCTTTTAGGGGCATGTTCACTGCTGTTTCCGCTTCTATAGACGCCTCTTCCGACACTTGCTGCTCCACTACTGCTTCAGTCTGCGTTTCCTCATCTGCAGATAGCGCTTCCGCTTTATTGGTTATCCAGGGGATAAAGCTGAGGTCAAATATCTCAGCTAGCTCTGGATAATCCCCGGATAGTGTTTCCCTGAGCTGCTCATTGTAATTATCGGGTTCCACCACGAGCGGGTCCATGACCTCTATTTGCATAAGGTGGTTGTGGTCAGCAGGATTGTTTGATGGTTTCATGGGAGTTGGGTTGATGTTATGGGTAACCAGGGGTAAAAACTCCAGCGGGAGTTCCCGCTGGTTCGGATCGTCTTCAGTATGGGATAGGATTTCATTCAATTCTTCCAGAAAGCACTGATCAAATATGGTTTCATCTTCAATATCCCAGGGCTGCGGGTTCTGCGCATCTTCCTGTGCTGCAACGGGATCAGTCTGATTTGGTTGTTCTTCATCTTCACAGGGCTGTTCTGCCTCACTGACTTCTTTAGTAGCATCAGCCTCTGTAGCTGCCTGGGGATCCTCATGCATTTTTTCGGGCTTTTGTTCTTGTAATTCTTCTTCATCGAAGGCTGTTACAGCAGTTTGTTGTGCATCGGTTAACAAATCAGGCTCTAAATCCTCCTGCTCAGTTGCCTCGGTATCCATTTGGGGAAATCCCTTCTCAAGGTCATTTTGAGGGAGAATTGCGCCGGGTATTATGGCATTAATGGCAGAGAGGGCCTTGCTTCGAACCACAAAATTCCAGTCTTTAGCCGCCTTCTCTTTCAGAAAAACCACATCTTCTGAATTCCCGAAATGTGCCAGTACATCCAGAATCAGCAATTTTAATTCCTCTCCGGACCTTTTGAACAATACTTTTAAATGAGGACGTGCCTTTATAAAACCAAAATCCCGGATACATTCCAGGGCTGCGTACTTAATGATGGGCGAACGATGTCTGAGCAGGGTGATGATTAATTCTTCTGCCTCGCTTTGGCGGAAATGCCTGATCAGCCTCAGGCTGAAAAGGACCACGTCTTTATTCTCAGAGGTGAGCCAGTTATGGAATTTGGGGGGGATATAATCCTGCTTTTGCCTGAGAATTTCCAGGAGCTTCAGTTGGTGCCATTCGGAGATTTGGTAGCGGGCCTTATCCAGGAAATATTTAATCCCCTCCTCATTAAGGCTTACCGTGGCAAGTTGTGCCTGTTTTCTGATAGTTCCCCGGCGATGGTTGATAAACTTTCGTATGAATATATAGGATTCAACCACCTGCATTTCAGCAAGTTGATTAATCCCTTTTGATATCCGTTCCCAGCGCCTGCTTTTGAGCATCTCAAAGGCGTCCTGCTGCAATCCCAGATTCACATATAGTTCAAGCAACTTTGTACGGGCATCCCCGGACACATCCATTTTAAGGTCCATCAAAACTTCTGTGATGACTTCCCGGTTCAGTGGGTTCTTAAGTAATTCCCGAATCTCTATTTTCATTCGGATGTACTCTTCCTGCTCCTCCCGATCAGCCTGCTGCTCGTAAAAAAGGAAATTACTGATCATGGGTGCCAGCATCCTTTTTTGTTGGATAATAGCCTCCTTTCGGGCCGAAATACGGTTACGCAACCTGAAAATAAGCAGGAAATACAGTCCCGCTATTCCGGAAAAGAGGATACACAGCTTCCATAAGAGGCCCGTTTCAAGAACAGGTAGTTCCAAAAGGGGTAAAAACTGGTATGTAAGCACTGTATATTTCAAATACGATTAGCTTCTCAGGAGTTTCCCTACCCGAACCAGGAGTTCAGAAGGGCTAACGGGTTTGGTTATAAAATCATCTGCACCCAGTTCAAAGGCGTTCAGAATGTTGGATTCATTGCCTGCTGTTGAAACAATAATCACAGGAATGTTGGAGCCCATTTCATTTCGAAGGAACTCCAGTAATTCTATCCCCGAGAAGTAAGGCATCATAATATCGCTAACGATAATATCAGGTAACTGCCGGCTCAGGAATTCTTTCACCTCCCGTCCATCCTTGGCCAGAACCACCTGGAACCCTCCTTTTTCAAGACGGTATTTAAGGAGCGTGGATAACATTTCATCATCGTCGGCCAATAGAAGTAGTTTGCCTGGGTTCATTCAGAATCTTTTAAGTGTTGGAAAGCGGTCTTTATTTCTTCATGAAACAGGGGGTATTCATTGATAAACATCTCGAATGCCCTGCGAATTTCATGCAGGCCTGTACCGGTTTTGGCTAGTTGATGCATCGTTTCAGTTAGTTCTACGAGTTTCTCTGCTTCCACTAGTTTTAATCCTGCTTTTACTTTATGGGCAGCACCGGCAATACCTTTGTAATCTGAGGTCTCCAGAAATAATTTCACCTTTCCCAGAAATTCAAGGATATTATTGTCAAACAGTCCCAGAAGCTCTTCCAGCATATCGAGGTCCCCGGAACATTCGTCCAGCAGGTTACTCAGGTCAATATCCCTGCTATGCCCAGTAATCTCTGTGCTTCTGTCCGGGCGGGTTGGTTCAGTTGCCGTGGCTTCACTGTTCGATTTTGTGGAATAGAATTTTAGCTTAGAAAACAATTCATCCGGACTATACGGTTTTAAGATCACATCATCGATCCCGGACTCCGTAAACTGGCGGTTATCTTCGGCAGTGAAATCTGCCGTGACCGCTATAATTGGAATTTTGCGGATGTTTCGGTTTTGATGGGTTCGTATTTGCGCACTGGCCTGGTATCCATCCATTCCGGGCATTCTCAGGTCCATCAGAATAATATCTGTCTCCAGTTTTTTCAATAGGCCTAACCCGTATTCCACCCGGTCGGTACTGGTAACCTGGCACCCCCAGGATTTAAGGCGGGTCTCTATTAGCTTCTGATTAAGCGGGTTGTCTTCAAAAACAAATACCCGAAGCCCTTCCAGTTCCTTTTTTGGCAGCGTCTTCTCCTCAGGGGTTGCTTTAACCTCTGTATGGACAATGCTGTAAGGAATGGCGAGCTTGAAAGTAGTTCCGATTCCGGGCCGGCTTTTGACGGACACCTTCCCGTCTTGTTGTTCAATTAGTTTTTTTACAATAGAAAGCCCCAGGCCCAGGCCTTTTCTGTTTGAAGATATGGGTTGCTTTCCCTGGTGATAAATATTAAAAATATAAGGGAGCTCCTCGGATGCAATGCCAACACCGGTGTCCTCAATGCAAAAATGCATTTCACATTGCTGCCCCCTGATTTTATGAGAAACCCTGAGGGTAATCCTGCCCTTCTTAACGTATTTTATGGCATTGCCCAGCAGATTTATCAGGATTTGTGAGAGTTTGGAAGGATCACCTTTCAGAACCCTGGGGAAATCCGATTCCAGTTGTATTTCCAGATGAACGTCCGATTCAACAATAAGCGTACGGCACAAATACCCGACTTCATTTATCAGGCGTAGCGGTTCAAAGGCTATGCTGTTAATTTTATCCAGGCCTGCTGACAATTTTGAATATTCCAGCAGGTCGTTCACGATTTCCAATAAAGACTGGGAAGCCGAACGTATAGCATTTACATATTCTTGTTGTCCTTTCCCCAAATTGGCCTCCTCCAGCAATTCTGTAAATCCGATAATTCCATTGAGGGGGGTCCGCATTTCATGGCTTACAGTGGCAATCAAAAGAGCCGATTCATTTTTGGATTCTGAATTGGGGGAATCACTTTCCGTGGCCGGGCTGGGCAGTCTGCCCTCCGGTTTCCAGATCTGATCCTCCAGACGCTTTCGAAAGTCCTGAAAAGTACTTTTTAATTGCATAGCCTCTTCGGATTTCATATTCGCAAAGGAAAAGTGCTCCAGTGCCAGTTGCAGGTCTTCAATCTGGTCAAGTAAATCTTTGGATTTAAGCGGCATTTTGGGGGATTAAAGGTTGGCTTTTATCGATTAAATACATTATTCCCCTAAAAATCCGTAATTGGTTGGCCGCCCACAATTATTTGTTCCCTATCTTTCCAATTCTGTTGTAAAACCGTTAATACTTGTTGGTTAAATTTTTATAAATGAGAAAGTCTTTGCTCCTCCCCCTTGTAATACTGCTTGCAGCATGCGGACAGGAAAAGAACGAGAATACCGAAAATGTAATGGAAAAAGCCCGGTCCATACACGAGAAAGTCATCAGCATAGATACCCATGCAGACATCAATGTCAAAAATTTCACAGATAGCGTAAACTACACCCAGCGCCTGGGCACCCAGGTTAATTTGCCTAAAATGGAAGAGGGTGGCCTGGACGTGGCCTGGTTCATTGTTTATACCGGACAGGATTCGCTCAATGCAGCCGGGTATGAGCGGGCAGCAGCTAACGCTATGTCCAAGTTCGAAGCCATTCACAGCCTCTGTGAGGAAATAGCCCCAGAGCAGATCGGGCTTGCGCTTAATTCGGAACAGGTTCGTAAGATACATCAGTCCGGAAAGAAAGTTGCGATGATAGGGGTTGAAAACGCATATCCCATTGGGGAGGATTTGAGTCTGTTTGAGGCCTACCATAACATGGGTGCCCGCTATATTTCCCTGGCCCACAACGGGCACAGCCAGTTCTCGGATTCCAATACGGGGGAAGCAGACAGCGTATGGTTACACAATGGTTTAAGTGAGCTGGGTAAAAAGGCTGTTATTGAGATGAATAGACTGGGTATTATGATTGACATCTCACATCCTTCAAAACAAGCAATCATGCAAATGCTGGAGCTTTCCAAAGCCCCTCTAATTGCCTCCCACTCTTCGGCCCGTGCCCTTTGCAATCACAGCAGGAATCTGGATGATGAACAATTATTGAAACTTAAGGAAAATGGGGGTGTTGTACAGACGGTTGCCTTTTCCTCCTACCTGAATGAAGAAAAAAGTGCCCTTCGCTCGGAATATATGAAGCAATTGAGAGCCCAGGTTGCAGATTCCCTGGGCCTGGAATGGTATAGCAGGTCAGAATTTAATCAGTTAACAGACGATCAGCAGGAGGCGTATATGGAGAACTATCCCCGCGTGCGGGAACTGGCAGATTCCCTGGCCAGCCAGCGAACCGGTGTGCCAGCTGCGGTGAATGTAAGTGATTTTGCAGACCATATAGATTATATGGTAAATCTTATCGGGATTGACCATGTGGGTATCAGCTCCGATTTTGACGGGGGCGGCGGAATAGAAGGCTGGTCGGATGCTTCCCAGACCTTCAATGTAACCCTGGAATTGGTCAAAAGGGGCTATAGCGAAGAGGAAATAGCCAAACTATGGGGAGGAAACCTGCTCAGGGTCCTGGACGAGGTACAGGCCATTGCTGCTAGCTGGGGGCAGGACTAATCTTCCTTCTCTAGTCGATCCTTTACGTATTCTATCTCTGTTTTCCCGTGTGGCTTGGGAGCGCCGTCTTTGTCCAGGTTTACCATTATCAACTGATCTACGGTAACGATGGTTTCCCTGGTCATCTTATTGCGGGCTTCACATTTCAGGGTCAGGGAAGACTGCCCGAAGGAAACTACCTCAATCCCAATCTCCACGATATCTCCTTTGGCGGCAGAACTCATAAAATTGATTTCTGACATATATTTAGTGACCACTCGCTTATTCTCCAGCTGTATAATGCTGTAAAGGGCTGCTTCCTCGTCAATCCAGGAGAGGAGGCGCCCACCGAACAAAGTGCCATTTGGGTTCAGGTCTTCTGGCTTGACCCATTTCCGGGTGTGAAATCTCATTTTTTTCTTTCAAAGATATTTTCACTTTTCCACAAGCCGAAATGAAACTTCGATTATCGAGGATTTTTGCGAAATCTTAAAGTTTGTTAAGTTCAAAATAAACTTTTCATAAAATGATAATGAGCTGATAATTAATATCATAAATTGGAATAACCTAAACAAGAACAAACAATGCAAGCCATCGTAAAACTGATAATTGCACTTACCCTCGTGTTTCTGGAGCACTGGTTTTAAAGTTAAGGGGGTTTTGCGCCATGGAGGCGATCCTAACTCCAATTCGGCACTAATCAGGACCAACTTCCTGTATTGCCGGTATGTCTTGTGTTCATAACCCCGTTGACAACTATAATTTACAAGCTCTTCGCCACTCCCGGAAATATGTAATTTTAAAAAAACTACTTCTCATGAGTACTAGGTCATCCGATCTGCTGCGTATTCGCCCGGTTTTAAAGAATGTCAAGATCAGTCCTGAAATGTCTGCAGATGAGTATTTTCAGAACAATACGCTAAGACCCGTTCTTAAATTGCAAAACGAATTGTTGCTGGCGGCGTTCCGCAATTATGCAACAAAACACAAAGGGCATTTTTTTGAGATGAGTCCTGAAAAGAAAATGGGGTACATTGAAAATGCGATTCAGAAAGATATAAAATTCCGAAACTCCCTCAAGGGTATGATTATTGGGCAGTTTACAGTGGCTGAATACGAAACTTATATTCAAAATTCCTCGGCCCTGAACAAAAGGATGATGAATATGGTCATTGAACGGCTCAAAGACCAGCTGCAAGGCTTACACCCCCCTGTTTTAGCTCAATAAGGATTCCCCATTAAGATCTGTGGTGAGGATTTCACTCATCAGGTCAAAATACGGCCGGATAGCTTTGAAACTCTCATTGACCTGGACCATGAAATCAGGAGCCAGTACTTCCTTATCACTGAATTCCCTTGTAAATATGAAGGCTTTTTTTCTTATCAGGTCAATATCCGGGTGATTCCTGTCAAAACCCTTGGGAGCAGTTTTGACTTCCTCTCCCTGAAGTTGCCCCCAGATTTCCCTGAATCCTTTTTGCCCGATGCAATGACGGAAGGATGCGGCATCCATCTCCAGTTCTTTGCGAATGCGCAGCAAATCTTCTTTATTAGGCTGCCAGAAGCCACCGGCTATAAAAGATTCCCCGGGGCGAATCCGCAAATAATAGCCTCCCCTGAGCGCTTCCCCCATTCGTGAAAAGGAACCTGCAAAATGCGGTTTGTAGGGAGTTTTATCGGCAGAAAAGCGGACATCCCTGTAAATGCGGAAAAGCTTGACCTTGTCTATCTCATCGTGCTCCCTTAGCCGGTCAGAGAGGGCTGTATAGAATTCTTTTACAGCATTTTGATGTTTTTTAAATTCCTTTTTCCGCGCTTCGAACCACTGGCGGTTATTATTTTCTTTCAGTTTCTTTAAGAACTCAAGAGCTTCTTCAGATATTACCGGACTATTCATGGATCGCTTTTATATAGAAATACCAGCCGCCGGGAGCGGCAAAATTTTTAATTAAAGTTAACCTTTTTGATCCATTCTCTTTTTCAATAATGGCTACATTTGAAAGACCTTATCAATTATTATGTGGAAAAAGGAAGTTATCAGGCAAATTGAAAGCCATAAGGCACACTCCAGATTGCGCTTCAGGCTTAAGCAGCGCACTGAACAATTTACAGATTTGTTATTCCTGACCCTCTTTGACAGCGAAACTTCCGTTAGCGGAAATCTTGATGTCCTCGAAAACCGTTTTGACGAGCTGGTAGATTTAGCCTGTTGGGAGGTAAACCAGCCCTGCCGGGATATTTGGCAGGGATATGTGCAGGAATTGCCTCGGATTCTCGAGAAACTGAATCTGGATGCCCAGGCTATTTCTGATTGTGACCCAGCTTCCCTCTCCCTGGAAGAGGTTTACATGGCTTACCCGGGCTTTTACGCAATCGCTATTTACCGGCTGGCGCATGAATTTTATAAAAGTGGCTTCCCGATGATGCCGCGCCTTATGACGGAATATGCCCACCAGAAAACAGGGGTAGATATCAATCCCGGGGCACAGATCGGGGAATCCTTCTTTATAGATCACGCCACCGGCGTTGTAATTGGAGAAACAGCGGTGATAAAAAACAATGTAAAGATCTATCAGGGCGTTACTCTGGGCGCCCTTTATGTAGCTAAAAACCTGAAACAAACCAAAAGGCATCCCACTATTGAAGATAACGTTACCATTTATGCCAATGCAACTATTCTGGGTGGAGAAACCGTAATTGGCGCCAATTCAGTGATTGGGGGAAATGCATGGTTAACAGCGTCTGTACCGGCCAATTCAAAAGTATTCCACAATCCGGAAATCAGCATCAAAACCAAGTAGAACAATGCCCTCAAGCGTACTGGAACTTATTGGTAATACGCCCCTGGTAAAATCAAAAAGACTACTGAATAAACCAGGGGTGCAATTGTATTTTAAGCTGGAGGGACAAAACCCCGGAGGAAGCGTAAAAGATCGTCCAGCCCTCAATATGATCCGTTCGGCCCTGGAACGGGGAGAGATTAACCCGAATACTAAACTGATCGAGGCTACCAGTGGAAACACCGGTATTGCCCTGGCAATGATTGCCAAAATGGTGAATTTGAATATTGAACTGGTGATGCCTGAAAATGCAACCAGGGAAAGGGTGCAAACCATGAGGGCATACGGTGCTCTGGTTACCCTTACCCCGGCTTCAGAGGGAATAGAAGGGTCCCGGGATTACGCAGAGAAAAAGGTTGAAAATTCCGGATACTTTATGCTGAATCAATTTGCAAACCCGGATAACTGGAAAGCACATTTTAAAACTACCGGACCGGAAATCTGGGATGATACCAAGGGGAAAGTAACCCATTTTGTTTCCTCTATGGGCACTACCGGAACGATCATGGGAACGGGCAGATACCTGAAATCGCGCAATCCGAACCTCCAAATCATTGGAGTACAACCGGACGATGAGGCAAGTATTCCGGGTATCCGAAAATGGCCACAAGCTTATCTCCCAAAAATTTACGATCCTTCAGTTGTGGATTCCATACTGGAAGTTTCCGAAGCCGAGGCTCGAAACATGGCGCGCAGGCTGGCTTCTGAGGAGGGGATCTTTTCAGGTATGAGCAGCGGAGGTGCCGCCACTGCAGCTCTCCGTCTGGCAGCAAGTCTCGAACAGGGGGTTATTGTTTCAATCGTCTGCGACCGGGGTGACAGGTATCTCTCATCGGATTTATTTGATTGATCACAAAAAAAACGCTCCATTTGGAGCGTTTTTCAAGTTGTCTACCTCAGATTAGGCTATGCTTTCAAGCAGTTTATCTACTTTGTCTGTATTCCAGGCGTCCAGCATCCAGCTGGTTTTCTCCAGCTCTCTGATATAGGCGCCAATGAGGTCTATAGTTCCCTCGTCTCCGATTTCTGTGGCTTCCTCTACCACTGCACTCATTCTTTTGAGCAACAAACCGTGTGCTTTCAACAATTCCCGCACCATTTCAGTATCTGTCAGAGCAGACTCACTCTCTTCGATGGAGGAAACATTCAGGTATGTGCTCAGGTTGCTCATGGGACGCGATCTCAGGGTCAGGATACGTTCCGCTATTTCATCAATTTTGGAACGGGCATCCACGTACATTTCCTCAAACTTTTCGTGTAAGTCAAAAAAGTTTTTTCCCTGTACGTTCCAATGAAAATTTCTGAGTTTTTGGTAATATAAGTGATAATCGGCGAGAAGGAAATTCAGTTCTTTTACTACTGGTTGAATTTTATTCTCGTCAATGTTTAAATAATTCATATTAAATTAAAGGTTTTAGATTTGTAAGTTAGCCATTGCATTCTGCAATGTTTGTATTCAACTATCACTTATAAATATAATAGATATCTACTTGAAAACAAGCATTTTAACATTTTTAACCCTTCTTAACAATATCCTAAGAAAACCTTAGAGCCAGCGCTTGTTTTTGAAGTAGATAATCATGCCTATAAAGAGTGCCAGCATAACCCCAAGCACTACGAAATAACCATTTTCTGTTTCCAGTTCAGGCATATTCTTAAAATTCATACCATAGATCCCCGCTACAAAGGTGAGGGGTATAAAGATAGATGCCATTATGGTGAGTACCTTCATCACCTCATTCATACGATTACTGACATTACTCATATACATATCCATTAGGCTAAAAGCCATTTCCCGATGTATTTGGAGGTTTTCGTTGATTTCTATGGAGTGGTCCAGGGCATCCCTTAGAAAGACCCGGGTATCTTTGCCTATCAATTCAGAGTCACTTTCAATCAGGCGGTTTACGAGCTCCTTAACAGGTGCCATCCATCCCCTTAATGTAATTACTTCTTTCCTGATCGTCTGAATTTTTGCTGCTGTTTGGGCGGTAGGAGTAGTATATACCTCATTTTCCAGCTCGTCTATTTGTTCCTCCATTGCGTCCAGGACCAGGAAATAATTGTCTATTAGTGCATCAATAAGTGCAAAAAACAAGTAGTCTGCCCCACGGCTGCGGATTCTTCCTGATTTTCCCTCTATCCGTTCGCGCACCCCTCCAAAGACATCAGCCTCTATTTCCTGATAGAGAAAAACCTGTCCTTTCTTCAGAACCAGGGCAACGTGTTCCTTTACGATTTTGCGATCCCCATTGAGGTACAGCATTTTAAAAACTGCGAAAATGTGGTCTTCGTATTCATCCACTTTGGGGCGTTGTTCAGTATTCACAATATCCTCAACTACCAGGGCATTCAAGCCTATTTGATCTCCCAACCTGCTCATAATTGCTTCCTCACTGAGTCCTGTAATATTAATCCACTCGGTCAGCCCTTCAGCCGGCCCCTTATGTACATCATCAGCAGTTATGTTTTTTTTCTCGAGGAATTCATCGTTATAAACAATTTGTTGAATGCTGGAAGTGCCCCCTTCCCTGTTTCCCATATAGGTAACTGTTCCCGGCGCTTTGCCAAGTTTGCGACCTCTCTTGGAAATTTTTGGGGCCCGAATGCGAATGCGGCTTGCCTTTTTTTTAGACATATTTCTGCTTTTTTTAAAGATAAGAATCTATACGGAGCTTTTGCTGAATTTGACACACCTAAGCTGCAATCCGGAGGCCGGGGCAAGATTTTTCAATTGGAGGCTATCAGGATCTGACAGGGCGTTCTTTACGTCCGCGGGGCCCAGCTCCCCCCTGCCAACTGCCGCCAGGGCTCCCATCATCATACGGATTTGATAGCGGCCGAAGCCTTTTCCTGTCACTTCCAGAAAATAGGATACAGCCGGAAAGAAAACCGCTGTAAAATCCAGGTTCTCCCTTACCTGGCATTTTTCAATGGTCCGCACATATGTTCCTGTTTCACCCGCCCCTGCGATAAATGACCTAAGATTGTGCCTGCCATTGAAAAGGGTGGCAGTTTTGCGCATATCCTCAAGATTCAATGGCCCGCGGAAATATCCAAAAAAGGGAGCTGCATAGGGGTGCGGCTTTTCGCCAAAGCAAAAATAATAACGATACGTTTTTTCTCCTGCATCGCGGATAGCGTTGAATTCGCGTGAAACCGCTTCAAGGGATTGCAGGCGGATATCCGGGGGTAAATTCTCATTCAGGGTTTGAGCCAGCAGTGGTAAATCTGGCAGCGCTTTTCCCTTTACTATCATTTGCACCGCAAAATCTTCCGCAGATACCAGGGCATCTGTCCGCCCGGCCCCCAGCAATTTTACCGATCTTTTCGGGAGTACAAAGCGAATGGTTTTATGCAACATGCCTTCTATCGTTTTTACTCCGGGCTGCTGCTGCCACCCACTGTAGCGGAAACCCAGAAATTCCAGGCGAAGCAGGTAGTGATGTTTTTCGATGGTATCCATAAGCGAGGTTTCCTCTTTGTATTTTTATAAATTTAAGAGAATCATGTAACAATAACCCGCTGCCTGCCTCTAATAATAAACACCTAAAAAATGACTGGACAAATCTCAGGGTCAACCAAACAACGATTAGCCATAGTTGATGCGCTTCGGGGCTTCTCACTGGCAGGGATCGTAATTGTGCATATGGTGGAAAATTATATCGGGGGGCCAGCCCCTGAAGATGCTTTCGCGGCAACTGCAACAGGGATAGCCGATCAGTTGGTAAATGTGTTTGTCTTTCTTTTTCTCAGGGGTAAATTTTTCGCCTTATTCTCTTTTCTTTTCGGTTTGAGTTTTTTTATTCAGATGGATAGTGCAAACGCCCGAGGGGAAAATTTTGCCTCTCGATTTGCATGGAGACTTTGCCTGTTGCTTGCAATCGGATATCTGCACCATTTATTTTACAGGGGTGACATCCTTACCATCTACGCCATACTGGGACTTTTACTGATTCCATTTTACCGGATAAAATCGGACTGGATACTGGCACTGGCCAGTTTCTTATTTTTAGGTATCGGCAGATACCTTGTCTTTTGGATTAATGAGGGACCTGATTTACTCATGGAAGGTTTGATCAACCCGAACAATCCTTTGATCCTGTCCTATTATGAATTGCTTCAAAATGGAAGCTTATGGGAAGTTTTCCAGAGCAATGCTACATCCGGGCACCTGATGAAACTGGATTTCCAGGTGGGCATATTCGGTCGCGGTTATCTCACCTTTGCGTTTTTTCTGATAGGATTATGGGTAGGGCGCATTAAATTTTTTAGAAACTTTAAAGATTATCGGGAGAAAATCTGGCTCGTTTTCTGGATTTCACTGGGTGTTTTTCTGGTCGGTACTGTACTGATGGGCGTTCTTTTCTCACAAATGGGCCCTGCTGTAGCCTTCGATAGCTGGAAAGCCATGTTTGCCCTTACAGCCATGGACCTGAGCAACCTGGGCATGACAGCCCTTATTGTATGCAGTTTTGTATTGCTTTTTACACATTCAAGGCTATCCAAATTCCTGAATGCATTTGCTGCCTATGGCCGGATGGCCCTTACCAATTATGTAGCCCAAAGCCTTTTAGGTACTTTTATTTTCTACGGTTGGGGCTTGGGGTATCTTACCTCTATCCGCAATTCGTATGTATTTCTGATGGCCCTGCTGATTATTGGCCTGCAAATGGGCTTCAGTAAAGTTTGGTTGAAACGATTTTACTATGGCCCACTGGAATGGGTCTGGAGGAGCCTGACTTTTTTCCGTGCATATCCGATGAAACGCAAATAATTTTGGGATTCTTTTAACCTACACCTCGTTTTCACAACAGCTTTTTGCCTGTTCGCAACATCGCTGGCGGTTCATCGAAAAGCTTGTAATATCCGGAATGCACTCCCGTTCTTAAAGAGAAATAAAAGTTCCCAAATCTGTGAATCCCCATAATTCGAACAATACCTTAAAACAGTTGATTTCCTGGAAGACCTGTTTGTATTTAAATTACATCCTCCTGCTGGTTCTGACTATCCTTAATTTTTATGGTCTGTACAGCAATCAGTTTTACTTCCAGAAAATAGACAATTACATATTTCCGCTGGTCAGTATTCTGCAGGTAACATACCTTAATGCTCTGAACGAGAAAATAAAGCACTCCCAATACGCAGATACTTCCCTTAGAAATCTCGAATACGGGGTATACGCCCTGCTGCTCATCCATTTGTTCAAGGGCCTGGAAACCCTTTACATCCTGTTGAGTTTTAATGATTATGATGTAACCCTCCTTCCGGATACCTTTCTACCGGTTGGTTTACTTACGCTTTTACTTCAGGGTATTCTGATGATGGCAACACTGATTGCCTTCTGGTACCGTAAAAAGGAAGTGGGGGCATTTAATTTTGATCAGATAAATGAAAATATTGATTCCTGGCCATCCTAGCCGGGAAACCCTTGTGTTGTGGCAGAGAAAAAACCCCGGGAATATCCCGGGGTTTTTTAGTACAAAGAATGTTTGGTAGTCTATAATGAATTATAAGCCGCTTATATAGCTCCCGTAAAGGTCTTTAAACTGGTAACCTTCATCAAAACGATTCTTACTGAGCTTCTCATAGCCCACTAAGCCCCATAGGACTAACTCCTTAACGAAGTAGCTGTCTGCTTGCTTCAGGTCTGGTTGATACTCCCTTACCAGCTTATCCAGGGGTTCTACGCGGTCCAGGGCTTTGGTATACTGATCCTCTGAAGCTGCATCCGCAATTTCTACCCCAGCCCCTTCAAAGAACCACAAAACCAGATCATCATATGGGGAATCCTGGTCTTTTCGTTCGAGCTTTCTGATCTCGGGAAATATGTTCGAAAAAATAGTCTTTATAGCCTCTTCAATAATATTGAGCGCAACGGCATCCACGCCTTCCTGTTCCCCCTCGTACACCAACTCTATTTTACCCGTGAGCGATGGGATCACTCCCAGGAAATCCGACAGGCGGACAGTGGTTCGCTCCAGCCCGGCCCTGAGCATTCGTCGTTCGGCCGTACTTATCAGGTTTTCCAGGGCGGTTATACTCGTTCTTGCACTAACCCCGCTTTTGGCATCAACATAGCTGCTATTACGGGCCTCAAAGCTGATTTGCTCCAAGAGGTCGCGTGAAATCTCAGGGAGGTGTATCCGTTCCAGCTGCGGTCCGTCCAGGGCAGCCTCCTGAGCCGTAATCTTTCGGGCTGTGGCGATATCTTCAGGATAGTGCGTCAGGATCTGGGAGCCAATTCGGTCTTTAAGAGGGGTGACTATACTTCCCCGGTTGGTATAATCCTCGGGGTTTGCTGTGAAAACAAATTGTAAATCCAGCGGGAGCCTGACTTTAAATCCGCGTATCTGGACATCACCCTCTTCCAGTATATTAAAGAGGGCCACCTGAATACGCGACTGCAAATCTGGCAGTTCGTTGATTACAAAAATACAACGGTTGGCCCTGGGGATCATCCCGAAATGCACCACCCGGTCATCTGCATAGGATAGTTTTAAATTCGCTGCCTTGATTGGGTCCACGTCCCCGATCAGATCGGCTACCGTGACATCCGGGGTTGCCAGTTTTTCATAAAATCGCTCGCTGCGGTGTAACCAGCTAACAGGGGTCTGTTCTCCATGCTCTGCCAGTTGTTCCCTGGCATATCGCGAGATAGGGTTTAATGGGTCGTCGTGTATTTCAGACCCGGCAATTTCTGGTATCCATTCATCCAGCAGGTTTACCATCAGCCTGGCCAGCCTTGTTTTGGCCTGCCCCCTGAGGCCCAGTAAATTAATATGGTGCCTGGAAAGCAAGGCCTGTTCAAGTTCCGGAATAACCGAGTTTTCGTAACCCCATACCCCCTGAAAGCTTTCCTGCCCACTTTTGATCCGATCAATCAAATTGGCTCTGAGCTCATCCTTGATGGAGCGGGACTGGTAACCTGACTTTCTGAGTTCAGCCAGGGTCTTTATGGCGGGAGGGGTAAGTTTCTTTTCCTTCATGTAATTATCAAATGTTTTATGTTTATCCGCGAAGTCGCCTTTTGCGGTTTTGTTCATAATCTTCAAAAATCATTTCCCCTAAACCTTTTATACCTGTAAATAAGGCTTTTCCTTTATTGGCCTCCGTAAAATGGCGGACAAATTGCATGAGATAGGGATCCCTGGCAATCATAAAGGTGGTTATCGGAATATGTAGTTTGCGGGCCTGGCTGGCCATATTATAGCATTGTTCCACAATAAAATCATCCAGCCCCACACTATTTTTATAATAGGTTCCATCGGGCATCCTCAAACAGGAAGGTTTGCCGTCTGTTATCATAAAGATTTGCTTATTGGTATTGCGTTTGCGTCTTAGCAGGTCCAAAGCGAGCTGCAATCCTGCAACGGTATTAGTGTGATAGGGACCTACTTTCAAATACGGAAGTTCTTTTACGGTAATGGGCCAGGCATCATTGCCAAAAACCAGTATATCCAGGGTGTCTTTGGGGTAGCGGGTTGTAATCAGTTCTGCCAGGGCCATGGCAACCTTTTTGGCCGGTGTGATCCGGTCTTCCCCGTAGAGGATCATGCTGTGACTGATGTCAATCATAAGCACGGTACTCATCTGGGCTTTGAAGTGGGTATCTTCCACTACCAAATCGCCTTCATCAAGCCGGAATTGGTCCATTCCGTGGTTGACCTGGGCATTTTTCAGGCTTTCGGTCATGGATATATGCTCCAGCCCATCTCCGAAGCGGTAAGCCCGGAAGTCTCCGGTATGTTCATCTCCCCTGCCGGCCTTTCCGGTTCGGTGGTTTCCCGAGCCTCTCCGCCTGAGTTTACCAAAAATCTGATCCAGTGCCCGCTGCCGCAGCATGCGTTCTAATTTAGAGGTGATCGAAAGCGAGGGGCCTCCCTCTTCTCCTTCCCCTTCACCCTCAGGCCCGAATTTTGGTTCCTCACGTAAGAAACCCTTAGCCTTGAGGTCTTCTATAAAGTCATCAATTGTGTAGTCCTCATCGGTTAGCTCGTATTCCTTGTCCAGCTCCCGAAGCCAGTCCAGGGCCTCATCCACGTCCCCGGAAGTATGGGTGATGAGTTCCTGAAATATATCGAAGAGCTTTTCAAAAGGGGAAAGTTCCGGTTTTTGATAAGCTGTAAAACGAAATCCACTTCTTTTTTCCATAGCTGTCCTAAAAATAAACTATTTACGCCATGGGGATCAAGAAATTAAGAAATCTTAACGTCTCTCCTGGTGGCGCTCTTCCAATATTCCTATAATATCCTGCATGCGAAAACCTTTGGCCTGCAGCAATATAAGCAGGTGGAAAAAGAGGTCTGATGCTTCATTTAAAAAAAGGGAATCATCATCATCTTTAGCCTCTATAACCGTTTCCACGGCTTCCTCCCCTACTTTTTGGGCAATCTTGTTGATCCCTTTGCGAAATAGAGAAACAACATAGCTGTCAGAGGCTGTTTCCGAACGGGCCACCTCCTGTCTGGAGGCGATCAGATCCTCCAGGGTCTTTACAAATACTCCATCGGCCTTATTGGTTTCTCCCCAGCAGGTATCCTGCCCGGTGTGGCATACCGGGCCTTCGGGTATGGCCTTAATCAGCAGGGTATCCCGGTCGCAATCCAGCTTTATTTCCTTTACATTCAGGAAATTTCCGCTCTCCTCGCCTTTGGTCCATAAGCGCTTGCGACTACGGCTGAAAAAAGTAACGCGACCGGTCTTTTGGGTATGTGCAAAGGCCGCTTCATCCATATAACCCATCATCAGTACCCTGCCGGTTTGCGAGTCCTGAATAATAGCCGGAACCAGCCCCTTTCCTTTATTAAAATCAATCGCTTCCATATTCATAAAATAGTTTAAATCCGTACCGGGATGTCTCTTTTATCCAGGTATTCTTTCAAATCGATTATGGGTATTTCCTTAAAGTGAAAAACACTTGCAGCCAATGCTGCATCTGCTCTTCCTTGCAGGAATGCATCTGCAAAGTGTTCCATGTTCCCGGCCCCGCCAGAGGCAATAACGGGGATGTTGACCAGCTCAGACAGCTTTCTGAGGGCATCATTTGCAAAGCCGGCCTTGGTACCATCGTGGTCCATACTTGTAAAAAGCAATTCCCCGGCTCCCCTGTCGGTTACTTCCCGGGCCCACTCGAAAAGATCGAGCTCCGTTGGCACCTTGCCTCCTACCAGGTGTATTTTCCACTTTCCCTCTACTTCCCTTGCGTCCAGGGCTACAACTATGCACTGAGACCCGTAACGCGAAGCCAGGGTGTCGATCAAATCCGGATTACGCACGGCGGCAGAGTTTACCGAAACCTTATCTGCCCCGTTATGTAGTAGTACTTCCACGTCTTCCAAAGAGGAAATACCACCTCCAACCGTAAACGGAATATCAATTCTTTCGGCCACATGCCGAACCAGCTGAGCCAGAGTCCTGCGCCTTTCTTCAGTTGCGGAAATATCCAGGAACACCAGCTCATCAGCCCCGGCCTCTGCATAGGCAGCGGCCAGTTCAACCGGGTCTCCGGCATCTCTTAGATTCACAAAATTTACCCCTTTTACCGTCCTGCCATTCTTTATGTCCAGACAGGGTATGATTCTCTTTGTAAGCATTCCCTATTTTGAATTACGGGTGTTTAAGTCAATTCCCTTATAAAACCCAAGGGCTTTCCCATTTCGAACCTTTACCATATGGGCAATCTGTCCGGTATGATAGCTCAGGTGTTCCACTACGTGCATTGCCATTCCCAGTCCGCTCAGTGAGAAACCCTGAACCAAACTGTAGGACAAAAGCCTTTCTGCGGAAGAGGAACTGATAATTTCCCTCGCTTCATTTATGGTTTCAGCTAATTTATCCCAGACCTGTGAAACCTCTTCTTTACTGCTATTGCTAAATTCCAAATCCCTGTTTCTGGTATCTTTCTTAGCTGCCAGCCCACTGAGTATGTACTGCCTGATATTCCCCTCTAAATGGAGGAGCAGAGTACCTATGGAATTTGTATTTTCATTATCCTGGTGCCAGAAAAAATCATTATCAATCCCCTTAAGGCATATCTCCAGCATCCGTACCGATTCTGAAATCCGGTAATCTGCCTGTTTTTTGAATTCTTCTGCCCAATCCGTTTCCATTGCTTCAGTTTTCTGAAATAAAGCGCTGTAGTTGTTTTAATGAAATCTTCCCTTCGTATAACGCTTTCCCGATAATGGCTCCCTCGCATCCGGTTTCCTTTAGTGCCCTGAGGTCCTCAACAGAGCTAACCCCCCCACTGGCAATTAGTTTAATTGCTTTGCCGGATGCCTCAGTGCCATTGCTTTCATGGGTCGCCTCCAATAATTCCCTGTACAATTCGGTTGCCGGTCCCTGTAGCATACCATCCTTACTCACATCTGTGCAAATGACATACTGTATGCCTTCTTTCTGGAATTTTTGCACAAAAGGGATCAGGCTGCTGGAAGATCCTTCCTGCCATCCCGAAACGGCAATGTTGCCGTTTTTGACGTCCGCCCCCAAAATGATTTTAGCCGCCCCATAGCTCTGTAGCCAGGACAGGAAAGTCTCGGGTTCTTTAACCGCTATACTACCTCCTGTAACCTGCCTTGCCCCACACTCAAATGCAATGCGCAGGTCTTCATCAGACTTAAGGCCTCCGCCAAAATCAACTTTTAAAGAAGTGCCGGAACATATAGCCTCCAGCACCTTGTAATTTACAATATGACTGGAGCGTGCACCGTCCAGATCAACCAGGTGAAGGTACTCAATTCCACTTCCTTCAAAATGGCGGGCAACTTCAAGGGGGTCTTCATTATAAACTTTTTCCGTTGCGTAATCGCCACGGGTGAGCCGGACACATTTGCCTCCTATAATATCTATGGCAGGGATCAATCGCATAACCTCATACTGTTAATTCTAAAAAATTACGCAGGATTCGGGCTCCGGCCTTACTGCTTTTTTCGGGGTGAAACTGAACTCCGTAAAAATTATCCCTGGCCAGGGCCGCACTGTATTCTAACCCATAGGTACTGCTGGCAATGGTATCTGTTCCTGCAGCTGCATAATAACTGTGTACCATATAGACAAAAGCACCTTCCTGAACCCCTTTAAATAATGGGGATTTCAGCTTTTCAATCTTATTCCACCCTATTTGCGGCACCTTTAATCCGGAACCGAAACGAATGACCTCCTCATCGAAAATGGAAAGCCCAGTGGTGTTTCCTTCCTCGGAGTGATGGCACATTAACTGCATCCCCAGACATATCCCCAGAACGGGTTGCTTGAGCTCCGGAATGAGTGTTTCCAGCCCACTTTGTTTCAATTTATGCATCGCACTGGAGGCCTCCCCCACTCCGGGAAAGATAACGCGATCTGCCTTTCTGATCTCTTCAGGGTCTGATGACAACCCGGCATGTACCCCAAGGCGTTCAAAAGCAAACTGAATGCTTTGAATATTTCCCGCCCCGTAATTAATTATTATGACTTTCATAAACAGAACCCGCGGCTATTTAGCTATAACATTCCCTTTGTTGTAGGCAAAACCATCTTATCCGGGTCGCGCCTTACTGCCATTTTTATGGCCTTTGCAAAAGCTTTAAAGATAGCTTCAATCTTATGGTGTTCATTGGTGCCCTCCGCCTGAATATTTAGGTTGGCGCGTGCCGCGTCGGTAAACGATTTGAAAAAATGCAGGAACATTTCCGTTGGCATATCCCCGATCATCTCCCTGTTAAATTCGGCCTCCCATACCAACCAGTTCCGGCCACCAAAATCCAGAGCAACCTGCGCCAGACAATCATCCATGGGCAGGCAGAAGCCGTATCGTTCAATCCCCAATTTAGAGCCGAGGGCCTGGTATACAGCCTCTCCCAGTGCGATTGCGGTATCTTCAATAGTATGGTGTTCGTCAACCTCGAGATCCCCCTTAACCTGTATAATGAGATCCATCTGGCCATGCCTGGCCAGTTGGTCCAGCATATGGTCAAAAAATGCCAGGCCGGTTTGGATATGACTTTGCCCCTTGCCGTCCAGGTTTAATTCTATGTGAATATCAGTTTCTGCCGTTTTCCTGTTTACAAGGGCCGTACGGCTTCCGAGTTTAAGAAAAGTATATAAGCCTTCCCAGCTGGAGCCTTCCCAGTCAATTACATCCGAGAGGGCATCCGGGCTGTGGGCCAGCTCATCCAAGCCCAACCCCTCATTGTTGTTGATAAAAAGCCCCCGGGCCCCAAGGTTTTTAGCCAGCTCCATATCGGTCAGGCGATCCCCTATCACATAGCTCCCGGCCATGTCGTACGCATCTGTGAGGTATTCCTGAAGCATCCCCGTTCCCGGTTTACGGGTATCTGCCCCCTGGTGCGGAAAGGTTTTGTCGATAAAAACGTCTTTAAAGTTTACTCCTTCGTTGTGAAAACTGTCGATTATAAACTGCTGTACCGGCCAAAACTGTTCTTCCGGAAACGAATCGGTTCCCAGGCCGTCCTGATTGGTTACCATAACCAGTTCGTATTCCATTTCCCGGGCAATCCTGCCCAGAAATCTGAAAACCTCAGGGTAGAATTCCAATTTTTCAAAGGAATCGATTTGTTGGTCTTCCGGTTCCCGAATAAGGGTTCCATCCCTGTCGATAAATAATACTTTCTTTGCTTTCATTGGGAAGGGGTTTGAGACAGTTTATTCAGGGTTTCTAGGATGCGGTCGTTTTCTGCACGGGTCCCGATGGTAATGCGCAGCGTCTGCTCGCAGCCGTGCTGCGTAGAGCGGTTGCGAACCACAATTCCAGCATCGATCAGCTGCTTATATCGCAGGCCGGCATCATCTACCCGAAGCAATAAAAAATTGGACTGACTTGCAAAAATATACCGGACAAATGGTACGGCTTCCAGTAAGGACCTCAGTCGCTCACGCTCTGCTTTAAGTATTCCAATTTCTTTCTCAATTGCTGCTGTGTCAGCCAGGCGGTTAATGGCAAACTGCTGGGTCAATTCATTAACATTATACGGAGGCTTTATTAATTTGAGGTATGAAATGATCGCCGGGGATGCCATACAGATACCCAGCCGTATCCCTGCCATCCCATAAGCTTTGGAAAGGGTACGGGTTACCACCAGATTTTGGTGTGCCTCCAATAATTCAGTATAACTGCCTTCTTCGGAAAAATCGACATAGGCCTCATCTATCACCACCAGGCCCGGGAAACCCTGTATCAATTCCCTTACCAGGTCCCGGGAGAGCGTGTTTCCAGTGGGGTTGTTTGGTGAACACAGGAACAGCATTTTAGTTTCAGGGCCTGCCTGCTTCAATATGGCAGAAACATCCGGTTGAAAATGCTTATCCAGTGGTATTTCAATATTTTTAACGGCATTTATTCCAGCCAGGACCTTATACATACCATATGTAGGCGGTAAGCTTACGATAGCGTCCTTATAAGGTTCGCAAAATACCCGGAACAACAAGTCCAGTACTTCATCGCTTCCATTTCCAAGCAACAACTGCTCTTGAGAGACCTTCCACAGGCTGGCTATCACCTTCTTTAATTTCCGCTGATGCGGGTCCGGATATCGGTTTACCCCATTCTCGAATGGGTTCTCATTGGCATCCAGAAAAGTCATGGACCCGCCTGCAGAACTGAATTCGTCCCGGGCGGATGAATACGGCCTTAAGCTTTTAATGGTAGGGCGCACCAATTTGTCTATCGATTCCATAGGATTTCCGGCTACTTCATTTTGTGTTACCTGCATTTTCAAGGCGCAGGGTTACGGCATTTTTATGGGCTTGCAGCCCTTCGGCGGCTGCCATTATTTCAATTGAGGGACCAATCTGCTGAATCCCCTCAGGACTCAGGCGCTGATAGGTGATGCTTTTCATAAAGCTATCCAGGTTTACCCCGCTGTATTGCTTGGCATAACCATTGGTTGGCAAGGTATGATTAGTGCCGGAGGCGTAATCGCCTGCACTTTCAGGGGTGTTATTTCCCAGAAAGACGGAGCCGGCGTTTACGATAGCCTCCAGCAGAAACCCTTCATCTTTATGGCAAATAATCAGGTGCTCCGGGCCATATTCATTAACCATTTCTGCAATTTCATTTTTAGATGGCAGTAAGATGGAACGGCTGTTGGCAATTGCCGCGGTCGCTATTTCTATTCTTGGCAAAGCCTGTAATTGTGCGGGCAGGGCCTGATGTACTGCCTCCAGCAGTTTTGCAGAATCACTTAAGAGGACTACCTGGCTGTCTTTGCCGTGCTCTGCCTGACTCAGCAAATCTGCGGCTACGTAGTCCGGGTTTGCAGTATCGTCTGCAACCACCATAAGTTCGCTGGGACCTGCAGGCATGTCAATAGCCACCCCAAGGCGGCTGGCCCACTGCTTGGCAGCGGTGACATATTGATTCCCCGGTCCGAATATTTTATAAACCGCCGGAACACTAACCGTCCCGTAAGTCATTGCTGCAATAGCCTGTATCCCCCCAACGCTGCAAACAGTAGTAACGCCGCAGAGCTGAGCCGCATAAAGAATAGCCGGGTGCAACCTTCCTTCGGCCCCGGGCGGGGAACAAAGCACTATTTCCTGGCACCCTGCTATCTGAGCCGGAACACCCAGCATGAGTACTGTAGAAAATAAGGGAGCAGTACCCCCCGGGATATATAAACCCACTTTCTGAATAGCCTTTTTCTCAATCCAGCATTCCACCCCCCTGCTGGTCTCCACCCTTACTTTTTTGGTTTGTTGCGCACGGTGAAAAGCCGTAATGTTCCGGTACGCAAGGTCTATGGCCTTTTTGAGCGACCCTTCCGTTAAAGCAGCCCTGGTTGTAATATCGGATTGACTCATGGCGATTTCCTGCGGGACCAGGCCATCAAATTTCCGGGTATACCGGTTTATAGCTGCATCATCTTCATCATTAACAGCATTGAATATTTCCCGGACCTGGTCTTCCAACTGAAAGGAATCTACTGCCGGCCTTTGCAGCAATTGTTCCCAATCCGCCTTTTCAGGGTTTTTTATGTATTGCATAGTTGCCATGCTATAAAATCATCTTTTCAATAGGGCAGACCAGAATACCTTCAGCCCCTGCCTTTTTAAGCTGGTCCAGAACCTCCCAGAAAGTGTCTTTATTGATCACGGTATGTACTGAGCTCCAGCCTTCTTCCGCAAGGGGCAGAACGGTGGGGCTCCGCATCCCTGGCAGGAGTTTAATGACCGTATCCAGTTTATCATTGGGTGCATTCATCAGTACATATTTGTTTTTGCGTGCCTCCAGGACGGATTGGATACGGAACTGCAATTGGCTTAAAATTGCTTTTTGTTCGGCTCCAATCCCGGGGGAAACAGCCAGCACCGCTTCACTGCGGTACAGTACTTCCACTTCCTTCAGGTTGTTTTTAAACAGGGTGCTGCCGCTGGATACAATATCGCAGATGGCATCCGCCAGGCCGATGTTAGGAGCGATTTCAACCGACCCATTAATGATATGCAGTTCTGCTTTTATGCCGGCCTTATCCATAAATTTTTGCACAGTATTCGGATAAGATGTAGCAATGCGCTTTCCAGCCAAATCCTCTATCCCTTCATAGGAATCTGATTTTGGTACGGCCAGGGAAACCCGGCATTTTGAAAAACCAAGTTTTTCGGCTACTCCAATATCTTCTCCCTTTTCAAAGAGTACATTTTCGCCTATGATGGCAATATCTACTACCCCGTCACGTAAATATTGAGGAATATCCCCGTTGCGCAGGTAGAGCACATCCATAGGGAAGTTTCGGGCGGCAGCCTTTAGCTGATCCCGACCGTTATCTATGGAGATCCCGCAGTCCTTTAATATCGCCAGGGAATCTTCATTGAGACGGCCACTTTTTTGAATTGCAATTTTAATTTTACTCATAGTACTACCCGATAACGCTTTAAAAACAAAAAAACCCGCTTGAATACTCAAACGGGTTTGGAAACATCTTGATTTTACATCATACCTTCCTACCTCGCCTGAGTGCAAGTATTGAAGTGATGATGTAAAAAAGTTTGTTTCATAATGAGGCCAAAAATATAACTTAAATCTTAAAGATAAAAATCCTAAAACTTAATTATTCCCCAAGATAATAGGCAGCCCTGATTCTCCTGAACCTACAACCACAACTTTTGCATTGGGAGATTCCGAGAGCTTCAGAGTTGCTTCTATTCCCTTGTCCTGAAGGATTTTATCTGTTAGGGATGCGCTCAGGATTCGGTTGGCATCTGCCTTCCCCTGTGCCTCAATACGCTGTCTTTGTGCTTCTTTGTCTGCAGTTATCAGTCGGAATTCATATTCCAGGGATTCCTGCTCCTGCTTGAGTTTTCTCTCAATGGCGTTCTTAATGGTTTCCGGCAGGGTAACGTCCCTTACCAGTATTTCATTAAGCTGGATATACTGGTCTTCCACTATTTTTTTGGTTTCCAGATAAATCTCGTTCTGTATGGCATCCCTTTTGCTGGAATAGAGTTGCTCCGGGGTATATCTACCTACTACCGAGCGTGCGGCAGAGCGGATGGCGGGCAAAAGGATGCGTTCCTTATACATTTCCCCTTTTTCCTGGTGCAGCTTTCCAAGGTCTCCGTAGTTCGGCTGGAACCATGCAGACGCATCTAATTGAATATCCAGTCCATTGCTGGAAAGCACTTTCATTTTTTCAAAAACTTCCTGCTGCCTTACCTCATAGACAAAAACCTTGTTCCAGGGCGCTACCAGGTGGAAACCTTCGCCCAGCGGAGGTTCGTCAATAACCACCCCATCCCCGAAAGTACGGTATAGTACACCGGCCTCTCCGGAGCCAATGGTTATGGCAGATTTTGAAATTAAGATTGTCAGTACAATAATGATAACGATTGCCGGCAAGGCAATTTTAGGTAACTTATCCATAGTATATTTTAATTATAGTAATCCGTTGTATTTCCTGATAAACCATTCGGCAGCAAAGGCTGCGAGAATAAGAGCCATCAGCCAATAATATTCCAGCAAAGATACGATATTCCTGCGGCTTTTCTGTACGGGACGATAGCGTTCCGCATTGAGCAGACTATCGGTAAGCACTTCGGGGCGATCCGGGAAAATCACACTCCCATTATTCTCCAGGGCCAGTTTAGATAGCCAGTCCACATCGGAGGGAAGCGGTTGCTGTTCAACAGATGCCCGCTGCAAACTAAAGCTGCCCGTTTGTCTCAGACTGCCATCCTGTAACTCCACCGCAAAAGAATAACTTCCGGGATCCAGAAAACTGATGTCTGTCTGATAGACATCTTTTCCCAGTGACATAGGGAATTCCCGCTCTGCGGTACCGCTGCTGTCCCTGATTTTTAAAACGAGGCTCGCAGCCGGATCAAAGGAATAAGCTTCATCAAAATACCTTGCACGGATATAGCTTTCCTCGGCCCCTCTGTATATGGGCTCGTATTCCACGGCCAGTCTTTGGTTTACCGCATCTGCGGTTAGAAACTGAACGACCTTGGAAATCAGGCGGTCAAACGATTCAAAACTGCGCTCCGATTTAAAGGTAGCCATTCGCCATTTCCATAACCCGCTTCCAAAAAAAACGGCTTGCCTCCGATCGCTGCCTTTTAATAAAGCCAGCAAAGGTTCTTCCAGGGAAATTCCTTTTACCCGCTGGCCCAGTATCCATTCGTTTGGAACCGTAAAATCATAAGAGCCTAAAAGGCCCTCTACCGGAGGGAAATCCTCCGTTTTCCAAGAGCTGACATCAAAATAGCCGAACCCGGCATTCAGTTCTGCAAATATTTCCTCGGAAGGTCCCCGCTCTTCCAGCTGAAACCCCTGCTGAACAGCATTCACAAAGTTCCAGTCTGCCTCCGGTCCGCACAGCCAGAAAATGGGGGTATTCTTGTTTTTCAGCAGTGCATACAGGGGGGCAAAGGACGCATCCGGCTGATAAAGTATCCAAAGGTCGGTTTCCTCAAGCATGCCTGAAGCGTCAACCGGGCTCATTATCTCCAGCTGTCTTTGCTGATTCTGCGTCAGGCTGCGCAGTAGACTTCCAATATCAGGATGGGTTTGTGTACTCACCAAACCGATCTGCAATTGTTCATCAAGTACCTCTATCCCGGCAGTTGCAGAATTATTCTGAAGGTTGCGTTCCCCTTCCAGGGATGTAATAGAAGCCCGAAGGATATGCAGTCCGGGCTGGCCGGCGTCTAACAGCAATTCCCTTTGTCCGGACCCACCCCCGGCCGGGAAGGAAATCCTGTTGCGATAGACGGGCTGCCCATTATCCGTAATTTGTAAGCTAACCTCTGCGGAGGCCTCTCCGGAATAGGAAAAAAGAATTTCTACAGGATACTTATTTCCTTCGAATGCATATTTATTCGCAATGATGCGGTCTATCCTGAGATCACTGAAGGTTGTTGTATCCCCGATTACCACAGGGTAGATATCCAGCTCCGAATTGGCTGAATACCATTGGCTGCTGCCCCTATTCAGATTGCCATCTGTAAACACAACAACCACGGCTTTTTCATTGTTATGCACCCGGGAAAGGGATTCCATGGCTGCACTGATATCTGTCTGGCCTTCAGCAAAGTCCAGGCTGTCTCCCGCCTCAAGGTTTTTTCCAAATCGATACTTTTGAATTTCAAACCGATCCTGCAGCTCTGGATTATTTTCCAGGAATGAACGTGTCCTGAGAAGGGCCTGACGCTCCTCCGGCAAATCGATGGATGCGCTGTTATCGGCAAGCAAAAGGAGCTTTGTTTTGGTAAGATAGGTCTGAAGTTTTTCAACCTCCGGATTAACCAATAGGAGCAAAATGCCAAAAACAGCCAGAAACCTGAGCAATGCAAGGGTATTTCTCCAGGGCCTGGGCTTTGTTTTGTAATAATATTGAAACCAGACCAGCAAGCCGGATACTACAAGAGCAGCAAGAATCCATAAAAAGGCAGACCTGGGCATTGATTCGTGTTTTAGCAGACAGTTATTTTACAACTTGGCGAGAAGTAAGCGATGGCCCTGAAAGCCATTGTAGCTGGCAGGACCTGCTTTTATTTAAACTACCCGCATCTGTTTTAGGTGAGCATGCCACCGTCAACATTGAGGACCTGCCCGGTGATATAGGCAGAAAGGTCTGAGGACAGAAAAAGGCAGGCATTGGCAATGTCCTCAGGACTTCCTCCGCGTTTAAGCGGGATAGCATCCCTCCAGCCCTGCACTGTTTTTTCATCCAGCTTTCCGGTCATTTCGGTTTCGATAAAGCCCGGAGCAATGGCATTACAACGAATATTTCGGGAACCCAGTTCAAGGGCAATACTTTTGGTAAAGCCAATCATCCCTGCCTTGGAAGCCGCATAGTTGGCCTGGCCGGCATTACCCTTTACCCCCACTACACTACTCATATTGATTATGGATCCACTGCGCTGTTTAAGAAAAGTTCTCTGGATGGCCTTGGTCATATTAAAAACCGACTTCAGATTAATATCTATTACCTGGTCAAAATCTTCTTCGCTCATCCGCATCAGCAAATTATCTTTGGTAATCCCCGCGTTGTTAATGAGGATATCCACAGACCCAAAATCTTCCAATACGGCGTTTACCAGTTTCTCAGCTTCCTCAAAGCTGGCAGCATTACTCTTATAAGCTTTGGCATTAACTCCTTTTGCTTTGAGTTCTTTTTCCAGCTCCAGGGCGGGCCCTTCACTACTGCTGTAGGTAAAGGCAACATCTGCCCCGTGCGCTGCAAATACTTCTGCAATTCCTTTTCCAATGCCACGGCTGGCACCGGTTATTATCGCTTTCTTTCCTTCCAGGATTTTCATATAATTAGTATTTATCGGTTGGACGACTATCAAATATACTTCCCTTTCGGAGAAGTGACCAACAAAAAATCCCGCGATTGCGGGATTTTATTATACTGTTAACTGTTTCAAGCCATTACTTCCTTGACCTTCATGCCAATCTGGGCTGGGGAATCCACAACATGAATACCGCATTCGCGCATAATGCGCTTTTTAGCCTGGGCGGTATCGTCGCTACCGCCAACGATCGCTCCCGCGTGACCCATGGTTCTTCCAGCCGGTGCTGTTTCCCCTGCAATAAATCCGATTACTGGTTTTTTACTGCCATTTGCTTTATACCACCTGGCCGCTTCTGCTTCCAGCTGCCCGCCAATCTCACCTATCATTACCACGCATTCGGTCTCAGGGTCTTCTACCAGCATCTCAAGGGCCTCCTTGGTTGTGGTGCCGATGATAGGGTCACCCCCGATTCCTATGGCCGTAGTTATACCAAGTCCCTGACGCACTACCTGATCGGCAGCCTCGTAAGTGAGCGTACCGGATTTTGAAACAATCCCCACGCCTCCTTTTTTAAACACGAAACCGGGCATAATTCCCACTTTGGCTTCTCCCGGGGTGATCACACCAGGACAATTAGGGCCTACCAGGCGTGCTCCCCTTTCCTTTACATAGGTATTGGCCTTGATCATATCTGCCACCGGTATTCCTTCTGTTATAGTGATAATCACCGATATGCCTGCATTGGCAGCCTCCATGATGGCGTCTGCAGCAAAAGCAGGTGGCACAAAAATAATGGTAGTATCGGCTCCCGTTTTTTCAACAGCGTCGGAAACCGTGTTAAAAACTGGCTTGCCCAAATGTTCCTGCCCTCCTTTACCGGGGGTAACTCCTCCAACCACGTTGGTCCCGTATTCAATCATTTGCTCGGCATGGAAGGTCCCTTCACTTCCCGTAAAGCCCTGTACTATTATTTTGGAGTTTTTGTTTACTAGAACACTCATTTAGTTGTATTTAATTTTTAACAAAAATAGCCTTTACAGCAGAAAGGCTAAAAAATCCTATAGTTTTTTTAGTTGTTCCATCATGGACGGGATCTGCCGGACGTTTGCCAGTTGTTTGAGTCGTTCCCGGGCTTCTTCCGCCGGACTGCCAAAGTAGGACTTCCCACCAGCCAGGGATTTTGAAACCCCGGTTTGAGCCAGGACCACGGCTCCTTTTCCAATGGTAATGGCGCTGGTAACGCCTACCTGTCCCCACAAAGTTACTTCGTCTTCAATGATAACGCAGCCTGCAATTCCCGTTTGTGAGGCTATCAGACACTTTTTCCCGATTTGGGTATCATGCCCCACATGAACCTGATTATCGAGCTTACTGCCCTGTCCAATTATGGTATCGCCACTTACACCCCTGTCTATTGTGCAAAGCGATCCAAGCTCCACCCCGTCCTCAAGAACTACCCGGCCACCGGATAGCAGCCGGTCGAATCCTTCAGGCCGCTTTTTGTAGTAAAAAGCATCTGAACCCAGAACGCTCCCGGAATGGATTATTACCCCGTCTCCGATAACGCAATGGTCATTGATGCTGACATTGGAATGGATAAAACAGTTTCTGCCGATGGTTACGTGGTTTCCTATAAAGACATTTGGCTGGATAATGGTGCCTTCCCCAATGCTTGCAGTTTCAGCTATTGCAGTATTGGAATTTTGAAAGGGCCTGAAATGTTTTGTAATGTGGTTAAAGTCCCGAAAGGGATCGTCCGAGATAAGCAATGCCTTGTTCTCCGGGCAGTCCACATGCTTGTTGATCAGGATAACCGTTGCCCTGGAATTAAGCGCCTTGTCATAGTATTTTGGGTGGTCCACAAAAACAATATCTCCGGGTTCCACCACGTGAATTTCATTGATCCCCTGAACCGGAAAATCCGGGTCCCCGACATATTCCTTGCCGATAATTCCAGCGATTTCCGATAAAGTATGGGTCCTTGGGAATTTCATATCTACAACTATTCTTTGGCGCGTTCCATATAGTTGCTTTTCTCGGTATCCACTTTTATTTTATCCCCCTCATTGATGAATAGCGGAACGTTGATTCGGGCCCCGGTCTCTAAGGTTGCCGGCTTGGTTGCATTGGTGGCCGTATTCCCTTTTACTCCGGGTTCCGTATGGGTAACCTCCAGGATCACACTGGCCGGCATCTCCACAGACAGGGGCATGGCATCTTCCGTGTTGAACATAATGGTCACCACTTCCCCTTCCTTGAGTAATTCGGGAGCGTCCAGGGCGCTCTCCTGCAAGGCTATCTGATTGTAATCTTCCGTATTCATAAAGTGGTAGGTCTCCCCTTCCTTATACAGGAACTGATATGAACGCGTTTCGACCCGGACATCTTCTATTTTGTGCCCGGCTGAAAAGGTATTGTCCAGCACTTTACCGGTCGTTACGCTTTTGAGCTTGGTCCGGACAAAAGCCGGGCCTTTTCCCGGTTTTACATGCAGGAATTCCGTAATCTTATAGATGTCGTTGTTGTAGCGAATACAAAGTCCCTTCCTGATATCTGATGTTGATGCCATAATTTAATTGCTGCTAAAATATCCTTTCATTATTCCACGCTGAGAGTCCCGTATAAACTGTAGAATTTCATCCCGCTCAGGAGTTGCCTCCATTTCAGCCTCGATGATTTGTACCGCCTGGGAATTATTGTAATTCTGCTGATACAGGATGCGGTAAATATTTTGTATTTCTCTGATTTTTTCGGCTGTAAACCCCCTTCTCCGGAGCCCTACAGAATTGATCCCCACATAAGACATGGGCTCCCTGGCCCCCTTCACAAAGGGAGGAACATCCTTTCTCACCAAAGAACCTCCGGTTACAAAAGCGTGGGTGCCAATTGAAACAAACTGATGAACGGCCACCAGACCGGCCAGCACCACATGGTCACCAATGGTCACGTGGCCTGCAAGGGTTGAATTATTGGAGAATATGCAATTATTGCCCACTACACAATCGTGAGCCACATGGCAATAGGCCATGATCAGGCAGTTCTTGCCAATAACGGTTTTCATCCGGTCTGCCGTACCTTTATTGATAGTTGCACATTCGCGTATAGTGGTGTTATCCCCAATTTCCACGGTGGTGTCTTCTCCCTCGTATTTCAGGTCCTGGGGAGGGGCCGATATAATGGCTCCGGGGAATATATTGCAATTTTTACCAATCCGGGCGCCTTCCATGATGGTTACGTTGGAACCGATCCAGGTTCCCTCTCCTATAGTCACGTTATTATGGATGGTAGCGAAGGGTTCAATTACCACATTTTTGGCAATTTTAGCGCCGGGGTGTACATAAGCCAAAGGCTGATTCATACTAGTCTTTTTTGGTTTTAACGATCTGCGCCATTAGCTCGGCTTCCGAAACCAGTTTGCCATTGGCGTAGGCATAAGCCTGCATATGGCATATCCCGCGTCTGATTGGCGAAATAAGATCGCATTTAAAAATAAGGGTGTCTCCGGGTAAAACCTGCTGTTTAAACTTCACGTTGTCAATCTTCATAAAATACGTCAGGTAATTTTCCGGGTCCGGCACCGTGCTGAGAACCAGAATGCCTCCGGTTTGCGCCATGGCTTCCACCTGCAGTACCCCTGGCATAACGGGGGCTCCTGGAAAATGCCCCACAAAAAAGGGCTCATTCATCGTTACGTTCTTTATGCCCACAACGTGCGTATCGGACAGTTCCAGGATCTTATCCACCAATAAAAAAGGCGGTCGATGGGGTAGCATTTTCATGATCTGAACCACATCCATCAATGGTTCCTGGTTCAGGTCGTATTTGGGAACATTATTCCTTTTTTCCAGCTTGATTATTTTAGAAAGCTTTTTTGCAAACTGTGTGTTCACATAGTGCCCGGGTTTATTGGCGATAACCTTTCCCTTGATCCGGGTCCCTATCAGGGCCAGATCCCCAATAACGTCCAGCAATTTATGTCGGGCCGCCTCATTGGGATAATGCAGGGTCAGGTTGTCGAGTATGCCATTGGGTTTTACGGATAACTTTTTCTTTTTAAAGGCTTTTTCAAGCTTTTTCATGGTCTCCGGGGAAATTTCCTTATCCACATAAACAATGGCGTTGTTAAGGTCTCCCCCTTTTATCAGGCCGTGTTCCAAAAGCATTTCCAGCTCGTGCAAAAAGCTAAAGGTCCGGGAATCCGCAATAGCTTCTTTAAATTGTGAAAGGTGTTCAATGGAGGCATTCTGGGTTCCAAGGACCTTGGTCCCAAAATCCACCATGGTGGTAATCTGGTATTCTTCAGCCGGGATAACCGTAATTTCACTGCCGGTGGCCTCATCCCTGTAGGTAATGACTTCTTTTACCTCATAGACTTCCCTTTCGGCATCCTGTTCCACTATACCGGCCTTTTCCAGGGATTCCACAAAATACTTGGACGAACCATCCATAATTGGCGGTTCCGGCGCATCCAGTTCAATCATCACATTATCTATCTCAAGGCCTACCAGAGCTGCCAATACGTGTTCTGAGGTCTGGATTTTTACGCCCCGCTTTTCAAGGTTGGTCCCGCGCTGTGTATTAATTACATAATTGGCATCCGCCTCAATAATCGGTTCCCCTTCCAGGTCTACTCTTTTAAAGGCATACCCATGGTTTTCCGGTGCGGGAACAAACTTCATAGTGACCTGTGCTCCTGTGTGAAGCCCCACCCCTTTGAGGGTAACCTCCTTGGAAATTGTTCTTTGCTTAACCATTGCTTTTCCCCTTGTTTTTTTCGAGATCTTCTATGCGATTAACAATTCTGGGTAAATTTTTAAAATGAACGTAGGATTTGTTGTAGTCCCCATAGTTTAAAGCTGGAGAGCCCTGTAGCACTTCATCACTCTTTATATTCCGTGAAATCCCGGACTGGGCCTGAATCTTTACCCGGTCTCCTATCACAATATGCCCTACAATTCCAACCTGCCCCCCGATCATACAATGCTTCCCGATTTTGGTAGAACCTGCTATTCCCGTCTGCGCAGCAATTACAGTGTGTTCGCCTATTTCAACATTGTGAGCTATCTGGATCTGGTTATCGAGTTTCACACCCCTCCTCAGGATTGTTGAACCCAGGGTGGCGCGGTCAATGGTTGTGCCGGCACCTACATCCACATGGTCTTCCAGAATCACATTTCCTGTCTGGGGGACCTTGGAAAAAGCCCCTTCCTCGTCCGGAGTAAAACCAAATCCGTCTGCGCCTAAAATAACACCACTATGGATCACACAATCCTTGCCAATGATGGTTTCGGAATAGATTTTCGCACCGGCAAAAACCGTGCTGTTATCTCCTATTTTTACATTATCCCCTATATAGACATTGGGGTAGATTTTTACGTTGTTCCCTATTTCTACATTATTCCCCAAATAAGAGAAAGCCCCAAGATAGAGGTCAGATCCGTAATTAGCTGAATCTGAAACAAATACCGGGCTCTCTATTCCCGTTTTGTTATTTTTTACCTGGTTGTAATAAGCCAGGAGTTTGGAAAAGGACTTGTATGCGTCCTCCACTTTAATAAGCGTAGATTTCAGGTCTTGCTCGGGCACAAAGCCCTTATTGACGATAATGATGGATGCCTCCGTGCTGTATATATAGGGCGTGTATTTTGGGTTTGCCAGAAAGGTAAGGGAGCCCTCAGTACCTTCTTCAATTTTAGCAAGTTTATGAACCGCAATTTCCGGGTTGCCTTCAACCTCTCCTTCCAAGATTCCTGCGATCTGACTAGCCGTAAATTCCAAAGGTAAATTGCTGTTTGATTAAGATGCTGACAAAAGTAAGAAAAATTGTTATATGCCTTTTTTGGGATAACATATATAATATTTGGTGACCGGTTGGGAGAGGACCTCTAAGTTGAGATGATCCGAAGCGCTGGCTACATCTATCACCTTCCCGTTTGGCTTAATTATATTGATATTCTGGTTGTCCTGGTTGTAGGCGCGGTTATGTAAAACCCCCTCAAAAACAAAATAGGCGGCTTCCGACTCTGTCATACCTGTTTTGGCCCGGCATTTTTCCAGTTTGGTTTGCAGGCTGCGGGCAGAAATCGGGGCCTTTTTGATTTTAATGGATAAAAGTCTGCGCTGCAGCAGCATCTTGCATAAAGCGGCCAGCACCCTGTCATCAGCCTTTTGCCACTTTTTAAGGCTGGCCAGAATATCGATATCGTCCAGTTCTGCATACTGCTTCAGGGCCTCCTCTGTAAACTCCAATTTTCCAGGGTTTTGTTTCAGGAAAAAATCGAGAGCCGGCGAAACCGATTGCAGGCTGGCGCTCTGCCCTAATTCCCGGGCCCGCTGAATAACACGTATCAGTAACTGTTCTGCAACCACGCCTGTTTTATGCAAATAGACCTGCCAATACATAAAGCGGCGGGCCAGTAAATACTTTTCAACCGAATAGATTCCCTTTTCTTCCACAACCAGCCTTCCTTCATGAACCGACAGCATCGTTATGAGCCGTTCTGCGTTGATATTGCCCTCTGCGACGCCAGAATAAAAGCTGTCCCGTTTGAGGTAGTCCAGACGATCCATATCCAATTGGCTGGATACCAGCTCGTTCAGATATTTTTTGTTATAAGACCCGGTAAAAATGGCAATGGCCAGATCAAGTCTGCCGGAGAACTCCTTGTTGAGCTCTTCCATAAACCGCAGGGAAATTGCCTCATGGGAGATGCCACTCACCCATTCGTTTTCCAGGGCGTGGGAAAAAGGACCGTGTCCTATATCGTGCAACAGGATTGCGCAAAGCAGGCCCTCTTCCTCATCTTGGTTAATCTCAAAGCCCTTTCGCCTTAGCAGGGATATAGCCTGCTGCATCAGGTGCATGGCACCTAAAGCGTGATGGAACCGGGTGTGATGGGCCCCCGGATAGACCAGGTAGCTAAGCCCCATTTGTGAGATCCGCCTGAGGCGCTGAAAGTAGGGATGGGCAATTAAATTGAAAACCAGTGGGCTGGGAATACTTATAAATCCGTAAATTGGATCATTAAATATTTTGAGCTTTGAAGATTGCTTCAAATCTTTCATTTTGTGTTGTCTTTCCAAAGGTAGAAAATTGACCAGAGAGTGTCATCACTATTTTAGGTGAACGATACAATCAGAATGTCCCAAATTTTATTAAAGATGAAGAAAATAACCGTATTGTGGGTTGATGATGAGATAGATTTACTGAAATCCCACCTGTTATTCCTCAAGGAGCGCAATTACGAGGTGGTTACCTGCAGAAGCGGGCAGGATGCCCTCGAGGCGATTGAAAAGCAGCCATTCGACATTGTATTTCTTGACGAGAACATGCCCGGGCTATCCGGACTGGAAACCCTCAGTGAATTAAAACAGAAGCAACCCGCCCTTCCCGTGGTAATGATCACCAAAAACGAGGAAGAAGCCATTATGGAAGAAGCCATCGGCTCCAAGATTGCAGATTACCTGATCAAGCCTGTTAACCCCAACCAGATACTGCTCTCCCTTAAAAAAAACCTGGATCACTCCCGGCTGGTGTCGGAAAAGACAACGGCCAGCTACCAACAGGAATTTGGGAGGATTGCCATGGACCTCTCTATGGTAAATACCTATGAGGCTTGGGCAGATTTGTATAAAAAACTAATTTATTGGGAACTGCAACTGGAATCCATTGAAGACAGCGGTATGTTCGAAATTCTGGAGTCCCAGAAATCGGAAGCCAACATGCAATTCGGGAAGTTTATTGAAAAAAATTACCCCGGATGGTTTCAAAACGGTGGCGGGCCCATCATGTCCCATACGCTTTTCCGGGAAAAAGTTGTCCCCATCATCGAACAGGGCCCCACCCTTATGGTGGTAATCGACAATTTGCGGTATGACCAGTGGTTTGCTTTCGAGGAATGCCTGTCCCCTTTTTACAAAAAGTCTCAGGAAACCCCCTATTACAGCATTTTACCGACAGCTACCCAGTACGCCCGGAACGCTATTTTTTCCGGATTGATGCCGCTGGATATGGAAAAACAATTTCCAAAGTGGTGGAAAAACGATACGGATGAGGGAGGCAAAAATTTGCACGAAGCCGAATTTTTAGGAGCCCAGCTCAAAAGGCTGGGGCTGGATCTGCAATGGGAGTACCATAAAATTAGCAACCTCAGGCAGGGCAAACAGCTGGTACAACAGAGCAAATCACTGAAAAAGAATGACCTGACTGTTGTGGTTTATAATTTCGTGGATATGCTCTCGCATGCGAAAACAGAAATGGAGGTAATCAAGGAGCTGGCCTCTAATGACAAGGCCTACCGCTCCCTTACCCAAAGCTGGTTCCGCAATTCCCCCTTGCTGGAAATCATTCAGCAGGCCCAGACCATGGGGCTGCAATTGATAATAACCACAGATCACGGAACCATAAACGTCAAACAGGCTTCCAAAGTAATTGGAGACAAAGAAACCAGCCTGAACCTCAGATATAAAACCGGCCGGAGCCTCACTTATGAAGACCGGGATGTAATGGCCGCAACCCGGCCCGCAGAACTGTACCTGCCCACAATAAATGTCAGCAGCTCCTATATCTTTGCCAAAAACGATTTGTTTTTTGCCTACCCCAATAATTATAACCACTACGTCAGTTATTACCGTAACACCTATCAGCATGGCGGGGTTTCCCTTGAGGAAATGATTGTACCCTTTATCAGCTTGAAACCGCGGTAAGTAAAAAACCTGATTAATTTCAGGAAATTAACGTGCATATCCGCTGGTATTGTTGTTGAAGTAGCTGCCTTCGAGTATTTCGGTAACCTGATCGTGGTTGCCAATGCATATTGAAAAATTAACCTCCAGCACAAAGTCATCCTTGTAATAGTAGGTCCTTCTGCTTCGATCGTAAGCAATGATCGCATCGTAATCCTTTAATTGTTCAATTAAATAATAAACGGTGCGCTCACTGATTTCAAGGCGGTCGGCTATTTCAGAAGGGGAGCCTGTACATTCTTGTTGAATGAGGTAATGCAGCCGCTGCAGACGCTCAATGTGCTTAATGGTTTTCATAGGATGGAATTTTGTAGGGTTAATAATACAGCTATGGGCGACCAAAGTATATTAAAAATATAGTATATTTTCTATATATACAAATTATAATCTATATTTTAGAGTGATAAAAATGTTTTTAGAGTATATTTTCTTAATACCTCAAGATACCTTATCTTTGTGCAAAAGTATAGCAGCAATCATGATAAAGACCATCGATCGACTCATGCAGTTTATTGAACATGCGGGTTTAAGTGCTCGCCAATTTGACTTATCCATAGGAGCCAGCAACGGCTATACCTTAAGGATGAGTAAAAACAAAGCTTCAGTGGGTAGTGATGTTATCGAAAATATTATTCGGACCTATCCGGATCTGAATGTTGCCTGGCTGCTCACAGGGGAAGGCAGTATGCTAAAATCAGAAATGGAGGAAGAACCTTTGGATTTTGATAAGCTCCCGCCCGCCCGCCAACAGGAGATCGAACAGATTATTGAAAAAAAGATCAAGGAAAGGCAAAGGGAGGAAATGCGGAATATGCTAAAGGAAATCACCGACGAGATACGGAAGAAATAACTTAATACTCCATCCCGCGTCGACTAAGCACCTCTATTCCCTTGTCCAGTTCTGCCTGTAAATGGATCTGATAGTCCAGGGTGCGGCTACGCCTTCTGATCACCTTCGAAAGCAGCATAATAAAACTAATGGTCAGGAACACCAGGGGAAAGACCCTGACGTTTTCATAGTCTTCTACTGTTTCCAGCCCCTGAAAAGTCTCCCAGAATTGATATACGTAAAGCACCAGGGGAGACAGCAGGGCATATCGCCACCAATGCGGATTACTGACAAACCACACTGCCAGGACGATGATCATGGAAAGTTTTTGAGTGATGTACCAGATGAACGTATTGACGTCTGCAAAACCAAAACTTCCAATCTTTAAGATGCCAAGTCTTAAAGTTGTAAAATTTTCTGGTATAAAGTTATTTAAATAGACCAAAGCACCCGACATAATCAAACCCAATGCAGATAATATGTTAATTTTATTTTTATATCTATCGGAAAAGTACAAGGAGTTCTGTTCCTTGCTGTGTACTATTTGATTAATGATTATTTGTAGATATTGAAGCCTAACTAAGTAGCCTTTTATAGTCAACTTTTTATTTTTCAATGTTGCTATTATCTGAGAATTAAGTCTAAGTGTTTTTTTAAAAATCCATTCCTTTGCAACTTCAGGAATTGAAATGCTAACAACCCTACTTAGACCAATTTTATTTGATAATCGATCCAAAAGTAGTAAGGTGAAAAGAATCATTAAAAATAATAGCATACCTCCTTCCGAAAACACAAAATAGTGATAAATAGGACTGTTACTTAAATATAAAAAGACCAAATAACTTACATGATAATAGATAAATGGGTAGACAAAATACTTAAGTTTACTTAACGAGGTAATGAAATAAATAGAAGATAGAATTAGGGGAATTAAATTTAAAAAAAGGGACCAAACGAATAATTGATTATTCTTAAAGCCATGATTGATTACAATCCCTAAGACGGATAAGGAGTTAATTTCAGTATTGAAGAACAAATGTAAAAATGAACTAAAGGGCAAAAGTATTACTATCAAGATAATAATGACCTCCTTTTTAAATTTACTAATCCAATTGGATGGATAAAATTGAACTTTATTTTTTGAAGTATTAGACAACGGATTCTACTTAAAAGCAACAACAATTTTGAGTAAAAAAATTTAAAAATCAGAAGAACGTTACTAATATATAAATTTAATGGAGAAAATAATCTATAATATAGAAAATATTTATAAAGTAGCCGAAAATCTACTCTCCAAAACCAGGCACAAAACTGTTTGCCTGTATGGCCCTATGGGTTCCGGAAAAACAACCCTGATCAAGGCTTTGATAACCAACCTGGGCACCCTTGATGCGGGAAATAGTCCGTCTTTTGGAATTATCAATGAATACCACAACCGGGAAGGAGGGCTGCTTGCACTGCATTATGATTGCTACCGTTTAAAAGACGAAGAAGAAGCCCTGGATATGGGAATGGAGGAATTATTGGAAGCCGATTGCTGGCACTTTATCGAATGGCCTGAACGGATACAAAACCTGCTCCCGCTGCATTATACCTCCATACAGCTTGAAATGCTTCCTGAAGGGGACCGCATACTGAGGCTGCAGGCCGTTTAAGTGCAAAAGACGTATCGTCCGGACCGCATTTTTATTGCAGTTAATTCGATGAAATGCATAATTTTCGCTTAAATGCTTGCTTTGATCGATGAAATGCACTATTTTTGATTGTAGTATGAAAAGTTCATAGGGAATTTTTCCTACATTTGAGATTAAGAATACCTTAAAGCCTCCGAGACGATGAACACTAGAAAAATTTTATTTGGGATAATGACTTTTTCAGTCTTGATATTCGCATCATGTACAAATGACACTGCAGATGCTGAATTATATGAAGTAGGTATAGATAAAAGTAAGATTACAAAAGGTCCCGATTCAATTGATAAAAGCAAGATTACTAAAGGGACAGATGCAATCGACAAAAGCAAAATCACCAAAAGCAACAATCAAAATTAGGTCATAAGTCAGAACCAAAGACTATTATATATTTTATCCGATTTATCAGACCATTTATCGATAAGTTAAAAACCGGCCAATAAGTCGGTTTTTTTTTCGTTTTCTTCTTAAACAATAGTCAAATTAAATCTTCTAAAATGAAGGTAGAAAGCCAAGAAAGGGGAAAAGCGAAGAAAAGATTTTTAATTGAATCTTTTTGGTTACTATTAATAATCGGTTGCCCATTTATCTTTAAGTTACACGAGTATGTACCCTCAGGACCGAACGATACTTTAAATTTCATCGGAATTGAAATTACAAAGAATGGATTTCAATCTGTTGACGTTTATATTTGGTTTCTTCTCGGAAAATTAATTCCACTCTACCTATTGACTATTTGGTTCTTTACCTGTAAACACTGGTGGTACCATATCCTATTGATCCCTATCTGTATGTATGCCTTCCAGATCTTTGAAGTAATCTATTCGGAAGATCTGTATGTAGACACTGAAAATGTCCTTTGGCTACTTCCTGTATGTATGGTGGTCATTCCCTTTGTTTACTTTATCCGATTAAAACTATTCGATAAGTATGTACACGGCATAGACCTGGAGGCCATGGACGCAGAACTGCAGTATTATAAGAACAAGGAAAGGGAACAAATGCAAAAGGCAGGGATTCAAATCGATAATCATCTTGTTACTGATGCTGAAGAAGATTTAAGCAATAGAACCCCCAAGCGCACCCTCAACCAGCTTATGAAACAATTGCAGACTGCCATGAAGAGCCTGTTGAGCCTCTAATGGCAACAACTCCTTAGCTTCACGTGTCCGGCAGCTTTAAATTTTGGAATTTATTGTATTTTTGGGAGATAGGCCGTTTTTGACGGCCCTTCCAATATAATGGTATGAACCAACCCTCTTCCCCATTCAGCAAACAACAATTGCTCCCTCAGGAGGAAAAGCTAGAGATATTACAGCAGAAAGGCGAATTATTTATTGGCATTCCTAAAGAAAGCCAGTACCAGGAAAAGCGTATCTGCCTGACCCCCGACGCTGTTAATGCGCTTACCGCCAATGGGCATAGGGTTTTATTGGAATCCGGAGCCGGGGAAGGAGCCAGTTTCAGTGACCTGGACTATACCAATGCCGGAGGAACCATTACACGCGATACCAAAAAAGTCTTCGGCTGCCCGCTTATCCTGAAGGTGGAGCCCCCTACCCTTTCCGAAATTGAACTGATCAACCCGCAGAGTACGGTCATTTCAGCCCTACAGATAAAGACACAAACCAAATCCTATTTCGAAACCCTGGCCAAAAAGCGGATTACCGCCATCGCCTTTGAGTATATCCGGGATGATGAAGGAAAATATCCGGCCGTTCGGTCGCTTAGTGAAATAGCCGGTATTTCATCCGTGCTGATTGCAGCAGAAATTATGGCGGCCGACGAGGGCAACGGCCTGATGTTTGGCAATATAAGCGGGGTTCCCCCGGTTGAAGTAGTAATTCTGGGGGCAGGTACGGTTGGCGAGTTTGCTGCGCGCTCTGCCCTTGGCCTGGGAGCCAATGTCAAGATATTTGACAACTCCATAACCAAGCTGCGGAGTATACAGACCAATCTAAACAGAACCCTATACACCTCTACCCTGCAACCCAAGAACCTGCTGAAGGCCCTGAAACGCTGCGATGTGGCCATTGGGGCTGTCAGGGGAAAAGACCGCTCCCCCATACTGGTATCCAAATCTATGGTGGAAAACATGAAAAAAGGGGCCGTGATTATTGACGTGAGCATAGATATGGGCGGCTGTTTTGAAACCAGCGAACTAACCACCCACAACAAGCCAACCCACAAAAAATATGGGGTTATACATTATGCAGTACCCAATATTCCCGCACGCTACCCCAAGACCTCTTCCATCTCCATCAGCAACATCTTTACGCCCTATCTGATGAAAATTGGAGAAGACGGGGGTCTGGAAAATTCCTTGCGATTCGACAAGGGACTCAGAAACGGCCTGTATATGTATCATGGAATTCTGACCAACCGCACCGTGGGAGAATGGTTTTCAATGAAGTTTAGTGATATCAATTTCCTTATATTTTAAGCATGCCGTTTTTAAAACGCTTGGGCTATTTTTTAATAGGGCTGTCTATAGGCCTGATTTTCCTTACTTTTTTCCTTAAAAAGAAATCAGATGAAACCGGGGTTGAATTCTGCTACCTGCCCAATTGCAGGGTCTTAAAAGAATTGCGATCCAAACCTCTGGTAATTGATGATTCCCTACAGCCCTTTTCGGACTCCCTTGCAACCAGGGCAGTACTGGAGGAGGGTGATGTGCTTTTCAGAAAAAGCGATACAGAAGCTAAGCCCTGCAAAATATATGTGGTGCGCGGGCAATCCGATAAACAGGAATTAGAGCTCACCTTCCTGAATTGCGAAAGCGAAACGCGTCTAAAGAACTATATAAAGTTATAGCCGATCCCGCTTACAGCCTGAAACTTTTATAATTTTCTTCGTTTGCGCTCTTTTTTGAGCAGCTCCAGTTCCCGGTTGGTCTGTCCGGCTACAGAGGTGTTTTCCTCGGCACGCCGGATCAGGTAGGGCATCACATCCCTTACCGGGCCAAAAGGCAGGTACTTGGCTACGTTGTAGCCCTCTTTTGCCATGTTAAAACTAATGTGGTCGCTCATCCCATACAATTGCCCAAACCAAATCCGGGGATCACTGGCGGGGATTCCCCTTTGCTGCATTTGCTCCATAAGTTTATGGGAACTCAATTCGTTATGGGTACCCGCGAATACTGATATGATGTCCAGATGATCCAGGCAAAAAACAACAGCCCTGTCAAAATTCTCATCCGTTTCCTGCTTGGAACTGCAAATGGGGGATTTATATCCTTTATCTGCGGCACGTTCGTTTTCCTTTTCCAGATACGCTCCGCGTACAACCTTAATCCCGATTTTAAATCCTTCTTTCTGGGCAGTTTCATGCAATTTCTCCAGATATTCCATACGGTCCCATCGGTACATCTGAAGCGTATTGAAAACAATTGCGTGCTCCCGGTTGTATTTGCGCATCATTTGCTCAACCAGCTGGTCTGCTGCATCCTGCATCCAGCTTTCTTCTGCGTCTATCAACAGGGATACTCCCAAATCATGGGCCTTTTTACAGGTTCGGTCAAATCGGTTCACTACCCTTTCCCACTCGCTTTTTTCCGAACCCGTCAGTGTTTTCCCTTCACTTACCTTTTGGAAAAGTGCGAACCTCCCGTATCCGGTAGGCTTAAAGACCGCGAAGGGAATAGCATCTTTCCGCTTCACAAAGTCAAGCATCTCGAGTGTCTTATCCAGGGCATCATCAAGAGGATCTTCTGTTTCCTTTCCTTCTACAGAATAATCAAGGACGGTGCTAACCCTTTTGGCCCACATTTTTTCTACCACCGGCATACAGTCCTGTTCGCTTACTCCCCCACAAAAGTGATCAAACACGGTTGTCCGTATTAGACCTTCTACAGGCAATCGCGCTTTAATAGCAAAGTTGGTGAGGCCTGTGCCAATTTTAACCAGCGGCTCATTGGAAATTAATTTGAAAAGGAAATAAGCCCTTTCCAGTTCCGCGTCACTTTTTAGGGCGAATGCGGTTGCGGTATCTTCAAAAATTCGGGTCATTTTTAAGGAATTCTCAATACCCCAAATATACTGACAGTAATTGTAAAGAAATCTATAAAATTTTCGGTTATTTTGCCTGTATTAAGCATCCCCTTTATGGAGTCCATTTTAACAGAGTCATATGCCATACATTTCTCCGGAGCCGGGGAAAAACAGCTGGCGTGGCATATGCAGGAGAAAAATTATTCAAAGGTATTTATCCTTACAGATACTAATACCCGTGAATTATGCCTTCCTGTTCTGATGGCGCAATGTCCTATGCTTAAAGACAGGGATGTTTTTTCCATCCCGGCAGGGGAACAGCATAAAAACATCCAAAGCTGCATTAGGGTCTGGGAATGGCTTTCGGAGCAAGGTGCAGATAGGAACAGCCTGCTCATCAACCTGGGAGGTGGTGTTCTTACAGATCTGGGTGGTTTTGTAGCCTCTACCTATCAGCGAGGGATAGCCTTTATAAACATCCCCACTACCCTGCTTTCTATGGTGGATGCATCTGTTGGTGGCAAAACAGGGATTGACCTGGGCAGGTTAAAGAACCAGATTGGCCTGATAAGGCAACCGGAAATGGTTATCATTCAACCCGATTACCTTAAGACCCTGGAGCTTAGGCAAATTAAAAGCGGTTTTGCGGAAATGTTGAAGCACGGGCTGATACAGGATCGCGACTATTGGCAGGAATTATCTGAAATTACAGATTATTCCGATCTCAGGGAATATATATACCGCTCTGTTGTTCTCAAGAACGAAGTAGTGTTAAAAGACCCCTTTGAGCGCAATATCCGAAAAATGCTAAATTTCGGACATACCCTCGGTCATGCAATTGAATCCTACTTTCTCGATAAATCGTCTTCAAAGCAGCTGTTGCACGGAGAAGCTATTGCTATCGGCATGATCATGGAATCCTTCTTGTCAGTAAAATTGAGGGGGATGTCTGAACAGGCCCATACTGAAATCAAAAAGGTGTTTGCAGGGCATTTTCCCCACAAGGCCATTGATCAGTCAGAACGCAGTGCTATTATTTCCCTGTTGCGGCACGACAAGAAAAACACCCACGGCAAGGTATTGTTTAGCCTCCTGGATACCATAGGTTCTGCTTGCATTGATGTGGAAGTTCCCGAAAAATTACTGCTGCAGGCTTTTGATGACTACGCCGAAAGCTGATTTGACTTACTAAAATATCTGTTTCACAACTCTTTGGTTCCCATCCATTTATAATTTGGTTAGATTGGATATAACAACTGAAACATGTATGTGTTTCGCAATACCAATCAGTGATGAAACGAGTTATTACAGATTTCAAAAAACTTAGCCCGGAACTGGCAGCCTTATTTTTACAGCGTTACCCGGGGGGTTATGGCGATGACGACATCCTGGCTTTTAAAAAACCAAGCGGCGACTGGATTGAAGCAGTGGAGCTGCCCACCAGCGACACACTCTATCTGGTAAAGATCAATCAGGGGATGACCGATTTATTGGCATACTTTGATGATTTGGCATCTTCCGATACCTTTTCCGAATCCTTCGGTCTGGAAACAGAATACGACGGAGCTACAGAGAATTACGTGCTGCCCGAAGACTGATCCGTGTTGAGGTATCGTTGCCGTATAATGTTGCGGTGATGTTTCTGATGCCCGCAGATGATGAACCCCAGAGCTGCAACGCTAATAGGGACGCCGCTGGCGGTTCCCTGTCTGACCAGCTCCTCTTTTGAAAAAGTTTCAAATAGGCTGATAGTTGCAGCCCGGATGGAACCGTATTCAGCCAATACGCTTTGCTTACTTCTTTGATTGGCCTGGCTCTGTGGAACATAGAGGTCCTGGTCAAAGCCCGGAAGGGAAGTTTTGTCATTTCTGCCAAATCGCAAAGCCCTGTACTGGAAGACGCGCTCGGTATCCAGAATATGTAGCAGTACTTCGACTATTGTCCATTTTCCCGCTGCATAGGAGGATGTCCATGCCGCCTCAGGGATACTTTTTATAAAATTTGGAAAGTTTTTGCTTTGATTTTTAAGCTGGTCCAGGAGTTCTACCTCGCCTAATACCTGCAGGTAGGGTTTATAATATTCCGGACAGGCAGCAGCGGGTAGTGCAGAGAGCAGCATTTAAATTTGTTTGCGAAGCAGAGGCTTACAGTTCGTTAAATATGGTGTGCATCAAACGTTTTTTATCGTTGATACTCTCTTCCAGCGAAATCATCGTCTCCGTGCGGCTTATCCCCTCTATATCGTCTATCTTAAAGATGATATTTTTTGCATGATTGGTATCCTTCGCGCGGATTTTGCAGAAGATATTGAACTTGCCGGTGGTGATATGGGCCACAGTCACATTCGGGATCTGCGCCAGGCGTTCCATCACAAATTTGGTTTGATGGGTTTTCTCCAGGAAAATCCCGATATAAGCGATAAATGCATAACCGAGTTTAACGTAATCCAGGGTTAGAGAACTACCCTTTATAATTCCGGCTTCTTCCATTTTCTTAACACGCACGTGAACCGTACCCGCAGAAATAAGGAGTTTCTTGGCTATATCGGTAAAAGGTGTCCTGGTGTTGTCTATTAACATGTCCAGGATCTGGTGGTCTATTTCGTCTAATTTAATCTTGCCCATTATTAACGATATTTTTGCCAAAAATACGTAATTATAAAATATTATTTAACAAACGAATTCTTTTTTTGCAATATGTGTAATTTTTACCGCTTTTATTCAGGAAATTAATTTGATTATACCGGGTTGTTTTTGCAACAACGCCATCTGTTCGGGCTGGCTTAAATCCCATTCCTGATGTCCGAACAGCTCTTCTTTACCCTCCTTCTCACTGAGTTCGGGCACAAATTGTATTTCTCCGTTTAAGAGAACCTCCTTAAAACATATACCTATGATGGTGTCGCGCTGGTGTTTATCACTGATTAGGTCCGGCCTTCGGATCAGGATATCCTCAAACTGTTTTCCATTTTCAGGGATACCTAAATAATCGTCCTGAGCAAAGGAGGCATAATCTCCTGTCATGATACCTTCAAGCGCAAATACCAATGACTTAAAAAAATAATAACGACTGCTTTCCCGCCCATAATCCCCGGGGTAGTGACCGGCCTCAAATAAAAGTGTTGGCGTACCCAGGGACTGAAAATGGTCACCTACGCAATTGGGGTTGAAGGTGTCATCATAACGCCCCACCCCTCCGGGCAGGATCGTCTGAAGCCTTTTATTCATACATGCTATCAGTTGCATAGCTGTAAGACGGTTGGTGGAAACCGAACGCCCGGTGTCCATGGCCGGCGCAAGAAATGACAGGGTAGCAGGAACCCTGCTGCTACCTACATTATACATGGTACGCTGGTCGTGCAAATTAAAGCAAAAGTCCGGCTGAAAATCCTCATACTCCCTGTGGAGTACCGTGCTCTCCGGCTGAGATTGATTTACGGCATCCCGGTTAAGGTCTGTTTCATTTGCATTAAAACGGGTATAGCGATCCGCCCCGTCCGGATTAAGAATGGGGAGCAGTGAAAAACTAAAATGATCCATAAACTTCTTACTGGTTTCAGTGCCCGAATGCAGCCATGCCATAAAATCCAAAAGGCCTTTGGTAGTGGTAGATTCATTCCCATGCATTTGGGACCACATTAGAATTCGTTTTGCCCCCTGGCCTAATCTGATGTTGTAAACTGCTTTTCCCAGTACCGAAAAACCAGCTGTACGCCACTTGTCAGAAGGATAGTTTTTTGATGCCAATGCAGCTATCTTATCCGAAGGCAAATACCGACCGCTTATCTGAGTGAATTTAATTTTCTCGTACTCCTTGTCCAATACTCTATTGATTTAACCTTACAAATTTAGTCGCTATTTAGGTTACAATTGTATAATTAAAAGTTACATTTGTATATTATATATTAGGAATACTCTTTGATTTTATACAATTGTAAACGTCAAATACAAAATTAATCCTATACTATTGTTTTCCAATGCATTATAACATTTCATTTAAAGCCTATTTATAAATATAATAGAATGTAGTAGCTCGTTTTTGAGATAACCTTATTAAATACTGTTTATCATGGTAAACAACGAAGCCTTTAAATCCCGTTTAGAAAAAATAATGTCGTATTACGACCTTAGCGCTACTGCTTTTGCAGATACCATCGGGGTACAGCGATCCAGCATTTCACACTTGCTCAGCGGGAGGAACAAGCCCAGTCTCGATTTTGTGATGAAGGTAATTCAGCAATATCCTGAGGTAAATCTGTATTGGTTACTCAATGGCAAAGGAAGCTTTCCTGCCCTATCGGAAAAACAAACCGCAGCCAAAGTTTCCTCCCTGCCGGAAAAGGAGCTCGTCAATACATCAAAGGAGATATCAAAAGTGCTGGTTCTCTATTCGGATGGAAGTTTCGAAGCTTTTGATTCCCTTAACTGAGGCTGGCAAAAGGCTTGCAGGTTTCCTATCTTTGCTCCCATGAAAAAAGTGTGCCTGCTACCCATCTTATTGCTCCTTATCAATTGTTATCAGCCCAAGCGGGATTGTACCTCCTTTAAAACCGGGACCTTTACTTTTACCACAGAACTGGAAGGGGCTGAAATAACCACCCGATTCAGGCGAACCGGGGATCTTGAAATCTCGGAGTTTAAAGGGGTGGTAGATTCTGCTTCCGTTCGCTGGATCAATGATTGTGAATATATCCTGACCAACCTGAACCCCAAAAACCGCAATGAGGAGAAGCCCATCCATATGAAAATATTGTCTACCACGGATAATTCCTATACTTTTGAGTACAAACTGGTCGGAAGCACCAAAACTTCGAGGGGTACGGCCATAAAAACCAATTGAGAATGTTCGATATTTTCAGCAGCCCGGATGCCTGGATTGCCCTTCTCACCCTCACATTTTTGGAAATCATCCTGGGGATAGACAACATCATTTTCATCTCCATTGCTGCCGGAAAGCTCCAGCGCAAACAACGCAATAAAGCCACCAATGTTGGTCTGGTTCTGGCCATGGCAATGCGTATCCTCCTCCTCTTTGGAATCACTTGGCTAACTTCCCTCAAAAAGCCCTTTCTCATCCTTAAAGAATCCTGGATCCATGGAGGTATTAGCTGGCAGGCCCTTATACTATTCGCTGGGGGATTATTCCTGTTATACAAAAGCACCAAGGAAATACACGAAAAAGTTGAAGACCGGGGTCATGATGAACGGGAAGTCAAGAAAGCACAGTCCAAATCCCTTATGAATGCTATTGTGCAAATCACCGTAATCAACATCGTTTTCTCCTTTGACTCTATACTAACGGCTATAGGGATGACCAACGGGATCTCTCCAAATCCCAACGATGCGCTTATCCTTATGATTGTAGCTGTAGTGATCTCCGTAATTATTATGATGCTGTTTGCCAACCCGGTAGGCAACTTTGTCAGCCGCCACCCTTCTATTCAGATCCTGGGGCTTTCATTCCTGATACTTATCGGCTTTATGCTGATTGCAGAAGCGGCTCACCTTTCCCACCTGGTAGTCTTTGACAACGAGGTAGGCAGCATTCCAAAGGGTTACCTGTATTTTGCGATTGCCTTTTCGTTAATGGTGGAATTCCTGGATTTAAGAAGACTTAAAAACCGAAACTCCAAAGAAGAAGAAGTAGAAGAAAACCCCTGACATTAGAAGTTTCAGGAGTGTATATTTTGTTTAATTGGGCCGCAAAAAGGCCGTTTTAAGATCCTTTTTCTTGTACTCCCTGTAAAGCTTTTGCTGTTGCTTAACCGTAAGGGTGCTTCCGTCAGGACTCCATCCCGGAGGCCCGAAAACATACATAAATGCATGCCTGACGTTTTTGGATTTCCGGACATCCCGCCAGATATCCTTGAATTCGTGCGTGAGTATCACCAGGGGATTGTAGGATTCCGGAGCATGTATAACGCCGTATTCTATATCCACTGCATCATCCAGGGGTTTCCAGGTGCCGAACATCCGGTCAAAGATATTGAGGATGCCCCCGTGATTCTTATCCAGGTACTCCACGTTTTGTGCGTGATGAACCTGGTGCATGGTGTGTGTATTGATAAACCTTTCCAGGAAACCCAGTTTTGGGACATATACCGTATGCAATTGAAATTGCCAGAGGGCTTCTATTCCGAGGCAAACCAGCACCATTTCGGGCGGAAAGCCAATAGCTGGCAGCCAGGCATAGAAAAAGGGCTTGTAAACGATGGTAAACCATCCGTTTCGAATTGCCGTACCCAGATTAAAGTTTTCTGAAGAGTGATGCACAATATGGGCTGCCCAGAGGATGCGCACTTCATGATTGGCCCTGTGGAACCAGTAATACGTAAAGTCGTCAGCCAGCATGCAGAGCAACCAGACATACCAGGCATAACCAAAAGATTCATAACCCATAATGTTGGTCCGAACACCTTCAGCATTTACAGGGTTGAAAACCTCATACGTTCCTTCAAAAAGGGCAATTGCAAGCACTACTTTGAATAGTGCTCCTAAAAATGCAGAACCCACTCCCATAAATCCGCTTGCAAACAGGTCTTTCCAATGGTAGAGATGATCATCCCCATGGGTTTTACTGTAAGCAAGTTCGAGAATAATAAAAGCAATAAAACAGGGTACTCCGTATACCAGGGGGTTGGTAAAATCCATTCTTAATTAAAACCAAAATTTGGGTTAGGTAGTGTGGCTCCAATGATACTAATAAAAATCGGTAGGCGAAAGTATATTGAGCCCCAATCTACAATAGTTTTAAACACTTCGTTTTTTAAGCAATTCATTCTGCTCTTCCATCAGTTTTTCAATCCTGGAAAGCAACTCAATATTTTTTGGGGTTACTTCCTTGCTGTTTTCCGGATCTTCCGCCCTGGACCGGATACGGTTCATCCCTTTTATCAAAAGGAAAATCGTAAGGGCAATAATCGTAAAATCTATTAGCGCTTCCAGAAGCGCTCCGTACCCCAGGGCTATTTCTTCTGCTGTTTCACTGGCCTCCCGAATCACAAAACGCATGTCTGCAAATTGCACCGTACTTGTAAAATAGGCCAGGGGCGGCGTTATTATTTCTTTTACAATGGTGTTTACCACGTTGTTAAAGGCCGTCCCGATAACGATTCCAATGGCCATATCAATCATGTTGCCTTTGATGGCAAACTGCTTGAATTCATTGAAAAAAGATTTCATAATGTGCAGATTTAAAAGAGAGTTGGCTGCCCGTCTGATTCTCCGGGTTCTTTATCATCCTTTGAGGAGCGCCCTTTTTTTGGAGAAGCGTCTCCTTTTTCTGTATCCTCTGGTGATTCCGTGATATTTTCCTCGTCAACCACCTCCATATCTTTGGCATCTACTTTCTCTGGTTCTGAATACGGCAGCGGATCTTTGGCATTTATCTCCAGGACCTTCTCCCTGGTTAGCTGGTTGCCCATGGCAGTAATCCCCTTGACCGATATAAAACCTTCAAGGTCTACCTCCCAGTTGGGTTTACGCTCCTGCCCCCTTTTCTTTGCAAAGACCACTTCTGCAACAGGCCTGAAGTCGGTAAAAATCTTTTCAAGGTAAGATTTGGAGTGGTCCGTCAGGATATTTTCTTCCCGGTCCGGATTTTCAATAAGAAAGCGCTTAACATAAAACAGCTCCTTCTCCCCTTCCCAGTAAATAGCCGAGAGCGGCTTTTCCGGACGCCATTTTTCAAGGACAATCATGTCATCGTCAAAGCGCATCGTAATTTCAGGTATGACCGTTTTAACCCATCCCTTCTGATTGACAATAAGCAGGCGGTCATCAGAAGTAAATTCGCCCAGCAATTCCCCCCTGCCGTCCACATTGAGGCGTTGGACAGTGTCGTCAAACCAAATCTTCCTCGGTTTCAGGGTGGAAAGGCCTTTCTCCTTCAGTTCGATGCGTTTTACGGAGTATTTGGTAACAATATTCCCTTTGGCACCCCTTCCCTTGATCAGGACATCGGCAAAATCGAGATCCCATTTTAGTTTTTTAATGCTGCCCGCCTGCCGGAGGTTGATTGTCACTATCTCAGCCTCGCCATTGGGGTTGGCGCTGAAATACAAGACATCAGACTGCGCTTTACCGGCGGTCAGGTCGTACATCTTATCGCGGGTGATGGAGGTAACATTAAACCGTTTCACATAGGCTGCCCCGCCCCTGCCATCTTTGTAAATCATATTGTAGGTAGTGCGCTTGTCTTTCTTCTTAAAAACCGCCACATGGATTATATTCTTGCCGACAAAGGTTTTGGAGTCTACCTTGGTCACCATCATCTTGCCTTCTTTGGTGAATACAATTATATCATCGATGTCACTGCAGTCTGTGACGTATTCGTCCCGTTTCAGCGAGGTCCCCACAAAACCTTCTTCACGGTTAACGTACAACTTGGTGTTCCGGATAACCACCTTGGTGGCCTCAATTTCATCAAAAATGCGGATCTCGGATTTGCGTTCCCTACCTGCTCCGTATTTCTTTTTTAAAGAATCAAAATAAGCGATTGCGAAATCGACCAGGTGTGCCAGGTGGTGTTTGGTTTCAGCAATTTTGGCTTGTAATTCATCCAGCTGTTGCTGGGCCTTGTTCAGATCAAAGCGCGAAATTTTCTTGATGCGTATCTCTGTGAGCCTGATAATATCCTCTTCAGTAACTTCTCTTTTCAGTTCCTTTGTGTGGGGCTTTAATCCGGCTGCTATGGCCTTTATAACGCCCTCCCATGTCTTTTCTTCCTCAATGTCGCGGTAGATACGATGCTCAATAAAAATACGCTCCAGGGAGGCAAAATGCCATTGCTCTTCCAACTCCCCCAATTGAATCTGCAATTCTTCCTTAAGCATTTCCACCGTATTGTCTGTAGAGCGCTGCAGCATTTCGCTCACTCCTATAAAGATGGGCTTGTTATCTTCAATGATACAGGCCAGGGGCGAAATGGATGATTCACAGGCCGTAAAGGCATACAGGGCGTCAATAGTTTTGTCCGGAGAAATACCGGAAGGCAGGTGGATCAGGATTTCAACCTCGGCAGCCGTATTATCCTCAATTTTTTTGATTTTAATCTTCCCCTTATCATTGGCTTTAAGGATGGAGTCTATTAAAGAAGAGGTGTTGGTGCCATAGGGTATTTCATTAATTACCAGGGTGTTCTTATCGTATTGTGCTATTTTTGCACGCACCCTTATCTTACCTCCTCTGAGCCCGTCATTGTAATTGGTGACATCGATGATGCCCCCCGTTGGGAAGTCCGGGAAAAGCTTGAATCGCTGTCCTTTCAAATGTTTGACAGAGGCATCTATCAGTTCATTGAAATTGTGCGGAAGTATTTTCGTAGAAAGACCCACTGCAATTCCTTCAGCTCCCTGAGCCAGCAAGAGTGGAAATTTTACAGGGAGGTTTACGGGTTCTTTTTTACGCCCGTCATAAGACAGCTGCCATTCGGTTATTTTCGGGCTGAAGACAACCTCCAGGGCAAATTTTGAAAGTCGGGCCTCAATGTAACGCGAGGCCGCAGCCCCGTCTCCGGTAAGGATATTACCCCAGTTCCCCTGTGTGTCAATAAGCAGGTCCTTCTGCCCTATTTGCACCATGGCATCCGCAATGCTGGCATCTCCATGCGGGTGGTATTGCATGGTATGCCCTACTACATTGGCTACTTTGTTATAGCGCCCGTCGTCCATTTCCTTGAGCGCATGCATTATTCGCCTTTGCACGGGTTTAAAGCCGTCTTCAATGGCCGGGACCGCCCGTTCAAGGATAACATACGAGGCGTAGTCCAGAAACCAATCCTTATACATACCGGTTACCCGGGTCAGGGCATCCTGCTGATTCTCTTCATGGCTACCCTCCGGGTCCGTCACCTTCTCATTTTCCTCCATATGGAAAGAATCCTAATCCTGTTTAAATTTGATTTTCCTGTACCAGATCCACTTCGACCTTGAGGTTTTCTATGATGAATTCCTGCCGGTCCGGGGTATTTTTCCCCATATAAAACTTCAGTAACTCCTCAATTGACATAGCCTTATCAAGCATTACGGGTTCCAGGCGGATATCATCCCCAATAAAATGCTTGAACTCATCGGGTGAAATTTCCCCCAGACCCTTAAAACGGGTAATCTCCGGTTTCCCGCTTAATTTTACCAATGCTGCCTTTTTTTCTTCCTCGCTGTAGCAATAAATCGTTTCCTTCTTGTTTCGTACCCGGAACAGGGGTGTCTGCAGTATGTACAGATGGTTCTCCTTGATCAGTTCCGGAAAAAACTGCAGGAAAAAGGTAATTAGCAACAAACGGATATGCATCCCGTCAACATCGGCATCCGTTGCGATCACGATATTATTATATCGCAGGTCTTCTATAGATTCTTCAATGTTTAAAGCAGCCTGCAGGAGGTTGAATTCCTCATTTTCGTACACAATCTTCTTAGACATGCCGTATGAGTTCAGCGGTTTTCCCCTCAAACTAAAAACGGCCTGTGTGTTTACATCCCTCGATTTGGTTATAGAGCCCGAAGCTGAGTCTCCCTCAGTGATAAACAGTGTGCTTTCAAGCCTTCGCTCGTTTTTCATATCACCCAGGTGGATGCGGCAATCCCGGAGTTTTTTATTGTGCAGGCTTGCCTTTTTGGCCCGCTCCCTGGCAAGTTTCCGAATTCCGGACAGCTCTTTTCGCTCCTTTTCGGCCTGCATTATTTTCCGCTGTATTTTTTCAGCGGTTTCCGGGTTTTTATGTAGGTAATTATCCAGCTGGCGGCCCACAAAATCATTTATGTAGGTCCGAACGGTAGGCAGGTCTCCCCCCATGTCGGTAGAGCCCAGCTTGGTTTTGGTCTGGCTTTCGAAAACCGGCTCCATTACCTTTATGGATATCGCTGCAATTACCGATTTCCGGACATCCGAGGAATCGTAATTCTTTCCGTAAAAATCCCGGATGGTCTTTACCAAAGCCTCGCGGAAAGCAGCCTGGTGCGTCCCGCCCTGTGTCGTATTTTGTCCGTTGACAAAAGAGTGGTATTCTTCGCTATACTGGGTCTTGCTGTGAGTCAGGGCCACTTCAATATCCTCTCCCTTTAAGTGAATGATAGGGTACAGCAGGTCGTCCGGACTGTTGTAGTCTTCCAGAAGGTCTTTCAGGCCGTTCTCGGAATAGAATTTTTCCCCGTTAAAAACAATGGTCAGGCCGGGATTCAGGTACACGTAATTGCGGAGCATGCGTTCCACATACTCATTGCGGTATTTGTACTTTTTGAAAATGCTCTCATCCGGAGTAAAAGTTATCTTGGTGCCCCTCCTTCTCGAGCTTTCTTCAAGCAACTCCTCATTTACCAATTCCCCGGTTTGAAACTCAGCCGCCTTGGATTTGCCGTCCCGGTTAGACTCTACCCTGAAAAAAGTGGAAAGTGCATTAACAGCCTTTGTCCCCACCCCATTGAGCCCCACGGATTTTTTAAAGGCACGGGTATCGTATTTTCCTCCGGTATTCATTTTGGAGACAACGTCCACAACCTTCCCCAGCGGAATACCACGCCCGTAGTCCCGGACGTTTACCTTATCCTCTTTGATGCTGATTTCAATGGTCTTTCCGGCTCCCATAACAAATTCATCGATACAGTTGTCGATGACTTCTTTGAGCAGGATATATATTCCATCATCCTGGGAGGAGCCGTCTCCCAGTTTTCCGATATACATCCCGGGGCGCATACGGATATGCTCCTTCCAGTCCAAAGAGCGGATATTATCTTCGGTATATTGTGTTTGAGACATAAATTCGGAGATTATCCCTGCTAATATAAAATTTAGGCTAACAAATCAAAATCAGGGCATGCTAAAGTAATTAACAATACGCCCAATGTTTGTTGATATACCCTATTTATGGCCTTTTCCTTTGAATTCAGCAGCTTTTAAGCCACTAAACGTTAAAACGGAAGTGCATCACATCCCCGTCCGCAACCACATACTCCTTGCCTTCAACCCGCATTTTACCGGCTTCCCTGACTTTGGCTTCGCTTCCGTACTTCTGGTAATCATCAAAAGAAATAACCTCAGCCCTTATAAAACCCTTTTCGAAATCCGTGTGAATTACCCCGGCTGCCTGAGGGGCTGTTGACCCAACCGGAATAGTCCATGCCCTTACTTCTTTTTCCCCGGCCGTAAAATAGGTCTGTAAATTCAGGAGCCTGTAGGCAGCCCGGATCAGTTTGGAAGAGCCCGGCTCCTCAAGCCCCAGGTCTTCGAGAAAGAGCTGGCGTTCTTCGTAAGTGTCCAGTTCGTTGATATCTGCTTCGGTGGCTACCGCCAGTACGAGCACTTCAGCCTGTTCATCTTTTACTGCCTCGCGGACTTGTTCCACGTAGGCGTTCCCGGAGGTTGCTGCACTCTCATCCACATTGCAGACGTATAAGACCGGCTTGTCTGTAATAAGCTGAAGCGGTTTTACATAGGCCTGATACCCCTCCTCCGGCAGGGATATGGCCCTTACCGAAGTCCCGCTTTCCAGATTCTTTTTCAACAGCTGCAATATTTCGGCTTCCTGTTGTGCTTCTTTATTGCCGGTTTTGGCGGTGCGCCCCACCCGCTCCAGGCGTTTTTCCACGGTTTCAAGATCCTTGAGCTGCAGTTCCATGTCTATGGTCTCCTTGTCCCTAATCGGGTCAACAGAGCCATCTACGTGTACTACATTATCATTGTCGAAGCAGCGAAGTACGTGCAGAATGGCATCTGTCTCGCGAATGTTGCCAAGAAACTGGTTTCCCAGCCCCTCACCTTTGCTGGCCCCTTTGACCAGGCCCGCAATATCTACAATTTCAACAGTGGCCGGAATGACACGCTGGGGTTTTACGAGGCTTTCAAGCTCCTGCAGACGGGGGTCTGGCACATTAACCACCCCTATGTTCGGTTCTATGGTGCAGAAGGGGAAATTCGCACTTTGGGCCTTTGCATTGGAAAGGCAGTTAAATAAGGTGGATTTGCCCACATTTGGGAGGCCAACTATTCCAGCTTTCATAATTCTCGCTCACTTAGGAAAGGCCATAAGAAACAGCCCTGATTTTTATGGCTGCAAATATAGTTCTATTTTACCTTTCTAAAGCCTGGTGCTAATGGTTAGTGTTTGCAAATTAATTCCAAACAATGCGTAACAATACGCCAACCGCATCGTCTAAGCCATGGAAGACTTCAGAATAATGAAAAAAATACTGTTTAGTATAGCATTTTTATTGGTAATCCCCGGCTTCGGGCAGAACTACACCGCCAGGTTGCTGGACGCCTCCAACGGCGAACCCGTCCCTTTCGCCACTATCAAAACCGGCACCGACAGGGGAACAATAAGCAACGAAGAAGGTTATTTCACTATAGACATCGGAACCCTGGAAGCAAGCGGAATTGAGATTTCCTGTATGGGGTACAGGACCACCGCTGTCCAAACAGGGAAACTTTCGGCCTCCCTTACCGAGATTTCGCTTGAACCAGCGGCTATCAACCTCAACGAGGTACAATTGTCCAATCGGATTCCGGATGCGGATGAAATCATCGCAAATGTGCGGGATCGCCTTAAGGTAAACTACGGGCTTGTGCAACCTGCCTATGAGCTTTTTTACCGGAAATCGGAATACATGCAATTTGACGATCTGGATTTAGAACTGGAAAAAGCCTCAGACCTGAATCGCAGGGAAATAGAGGCAGCGGACAAGGAATTACAGGGGTTGGGGGATGCAATTATAGCCAGCGAAGCGAAGGATTTCCTCGATTTTAAGGGCCTGCTCAGAATCGATTCCGATACGGCCAGCACCTTCCGCATGCAACGAGCCACACAGCTTACCGATTCCAAAAAGAATTATTCTACGGATAAAATCCAGGAAAGGGCCCAGCAGATAATCCTGTCACATTTGGATAGCACCCAGACCTACAAAGTTAAAACAGGGATATTTAAAATAGAGGACAGTATTTCCCTGAAGGAGGCCTTCGAAGAAAGTAAACCATCAGACAGTATGGAGCTGAAGTACCTGAAAAAAAAATCTATGTCCTTGCTTAAAATTGCGAGTTGGAAACCGGAAAGCCGCTTGCTGAATTTCCTGGATGGGGATTTGTACAGTTATTCCTTTAAAAAGGCCACCTATTTTAATGGAAACTACGTGTATGCCCTCGGTTTTATACCCAGGCGCTCAAAGGCTAAATTCACTGGAACGCTCTATGTAGACGCAATTAATTTTGCCGTCCTGAAAGCAGATTACGAGTACGCTAAGGGAAAGGAGGGTCAGAAAGTAAATTTAAAATTGCTTCTGGGGATTAAGTTTATTGAAAACCTCCATAGGGGCACAGTTATATTTCAAAAAGATATTGAAGGCCTTTACAAGCCCTATTTCATTCAAAGACAGATGGGTAACTACATTTACCTGCACCGGAGCCTTAAATTCATTGAAAACAGTGCCAGTCGTAAAAAAGTGCGCTTTGACTTTCTTCTAGAAGGTGGCACCCGGGAAAATGAACTCCTGCTGATTCGGCCTGCAAGTACTGATCAAAGTGCAGAACTGCTAGCCTATAAGGAACCAAAAAAAGTACCGGTTATAAAATTGACACAATACGAACCCACCATTTGGCAGGATTCCGAAATTATTGCTCCCTTACAGGAAATGAAAAATTTCAGGGTGTCCGAATAGTTTAATCCTCTGGGTGCATAAAGCGTTGCTTGCCCAGGAGTTGCTCTTCGGTTTCAACATGATCTTCATCCGGAACACAACAATCTACCGGGCAGACTGCCGCACATTGGGGTTCCTCATGAAAGCCCATGCATTCGGTACATTTATCGGGCGCTATGTAATAAACCTCATCGCTGATGGGTTCCTGAACCGCATCTGCATCCACCTCCTTACCATCGGGCAGCATTACCTTGCCGCTGAGGGAAGTACCATCACTGTAGCGCCATTCATCGGCACCCTCATAGATTGCCGTATTCGGACATTCCGGTTCGCAGGCCCCGCAGTTAATACATTCGTCTGTGATGATAATTGCCATAGTTTTCTTTTTCAGGTAAATACCCGGCCGAGGGTTTGTCTCAGGCGCAGTGTATCTTTATTTTTGCACAAAGGTAATGGCTAAACCATTTTCCAACAAATATTATGAGCCAACACTATTCTTCTCTACCCGCATTGGTGAAATTAGGTTCCTTTCTCAGGGAATATGTCGCATACAAGACTGCCGGAGACAATGCTTTTAAATCAGTGCCTGCTCCATTCAGTGCTTTTGATGAGGTGCTGCTGAGGGCAACAGCCGAAAATGCCTGGTTTACAGAGGCAGAAATACTGTTTGCCTTGCACTCATGGGCCGGAAATCTGAGAGAAGAAACCCTAAGCGACTGGCTTGGCAGGTATACACTGCCAGCCCAAAATCCCTTAACAGTTGCCCTGATTATGGCGGGGAACATCCCGCTTGTAGGCTTCCACGATTTTTTGTCTGTATTGGTATGCCGGCACAAGGCCCTGGTTAAATGCTCTGCAAAAGACCAGCGATTATTGCCTTTTCTGGCCCAAAAACTAATGGAATACGATCCGGATTTAGAAGGTTGCATGGAATTTACGACGGGCCAACTGGATAATTTCGATGCTGTTATCGCCACAGGCAGCAACAATACCAGCAGATATTTCGAATACTATTTTGCAGATAAACCGCACATTATACGTAAAAACAGAAATAGCGTTGCCGTGCTTAACGGCAAAGAAACGCAGGCAGACCTCAGCGGGCTGGCGTCAGATGTCTTTCGTTATTTTGGGATGGGATGCCGCAGCGTTTCGAAATTGTACGTTCCCGGCAACTATGACTTCTCTGACTTATTTAAAGCTTTTTATGAGTTCCGGGATGTCATAAACCATCATAAGTATGCCAATAATTACGATTACAATAAGGCGGTATACCTGATGAGCGGTAGCCAGATGCTGGATAATGACTTCCTCTTATTAAAGGAGGATACCGGTTTCGGTTCGCCTATCGGGACCCTCTTCTATGAGCATTACGAGTCGGAAGAAGCATTAAAGCACCTTCTTGAACAAAACAATGAGTCTATTCAGTGCCTGGTGGGAGATATGGTCATTCCTGGGGCAATCCCGTTCGGAAAGGCCCAGAAACCAGACCTTTCCGATTACGCAGACGGAGTGGACACTGTTGAATTTCTGTTAAAAAACTCCATAAAATAAGCCAGCAGTGTACTGGTATTTAAGGTCTATTTTCAGACCTTTGCAATTCTAAAAACCTACAAATGAAAAAGCATAATTTCAGTGCCGGGCCTTGTATCCTGCCGCAGGAAGTAATGAAAAAAGCATCCGAGGCGGTTGCAGAACTCGATGGAATGGGGCTGTCCCTCATTGAAATATCCCATCGCAGCAAGGCTTTTGTCGGGATTATGGAACAGGCACGTGAGCTGGCCCTGGAATTGCTCGGATTGCAGGATAAAGGCTACGAAGCCCTCTTTTTGCAGGGTGGAGCGAGTTTGGAATTTCTTATGGTCCCTTACAATCTGCTCGAAAACAAGGCTGGATATATCAATACTGGTACCTGGAGCGACAAGGCCATAAAAGAGGCCAAGTTATTTGGAACCGTAGTTGAAATTGCTTCTTCCAAGGATAAGAATTACAACTATATCCCCAAGGGTTTCAGTGTACCCAATGATTTGGATTACCTCCACCTTACATCCAACAACACCATATTTGGCACGCAGTTCAAGTCCTTTCCAGAAACCAAGTTGCCTGTGGTGGCTGATATGAGTTCGGATATTTTCTCACGGGCTATCGATTATTCGCAATTTGACCTCATTTACGCCGGAGCTCAGAAAAATATGGGCCCTGCCGGTACTACCCTGGTTGTGGTCAAAAAGGAAATCCTTGGAAATGTAAGCCGAAAAATACCTTCCATGATGGATTATCTGGTTCATCTGAGCAAAGACAGTATGTTCAATACGCCATCTGTTTTCGCAGTGTATGTCTCCATGCTTACCCTGCAATGGTTAAAAGAACTGGGAGGGGTTTCGGCCATTGAAGAAATCAATGAGAAAAAAGCCAAACTGCTCTACTCGGAGATTGACCTGAATCCTTTGTTCGAAGGATATGCAGCCAAAGCCGATCGCTCCCTTATGAATGCAACCTTTAACCTGAAAGAGCCAAAGCTCAAGGAAACCTTTGACAAAATGTGGCAGGAAGCGGGAATTAATGGCCTTGCAGGACACCGTTCTGTGGGGGGATACCGTGCCTCCATGTACAATGCCCTTTCCCTGGAAAGCGTTGGGGTACTGGTAGATGTGATGAGTGATCTGGAGCGAAAAGCCTGACCCCTAATTAATACCTGCCTTAATTACTTATCAATGGTTATACATGCAAATGACGGATTATCCGAAACGGGGAAAAGTGTCCTTGAAAAAGAAGGTTTTACCGTCCTGACCACCCGGGTGGCCAGCGAGCAACTCATCCCCTATTTACAACAACACCGGGTTAACGCACTGCTGGTGCGTTCCGCAACCAGCGTGACCCGGGAAATAATCACAGCCTGCCCGGCTTTAAAGCTTATAGGAAGAGCAGGCGTAGGAATGGACAATATTGATGTGGATTTTGCAAAATCTAAGGGTATCCATGTAATCAATACACCCGAGGCTTCAGCAGGCTCTGTGGCTGAACTGGTCTTTGCCCATTTGCTTGGAGGCGTGCGCTTCCTTCACGATTCGAACCGAAATATGCCCCTGGAAGGAGACCAGCATTTTAAAAGCCTGAAAAAGACCTATTCCAAGGGTAGTGAGTTAAAGGGAAAAACGCTGGGAATTATAGGCTTTGGCAGAATTGGAAAAGCAGTGGCCAAAATAGGAATCGGAATGGGGATGCAGGTCATTTTCAGTGATGCCCATCAGGAGCAATGTACCATTACCCTCGAATTCCATGACGGACAACAGCTGGATTTTAATCTGAAAGGTTATTCCCTGGATTCGCTTCTTCAGAAATCTGACTTCGTAAGTCTTCACGTACCGGCTCAGGATTCCCCTATCATTGGGAAAAGAGAACTGGGCCTTATGAAAGAGGGCGCCGCACTGATTAATGCAGCCCGCGGCGGAGTGGTAGACGAAGTTGCCCTGTTGGATGCCCTGGAATCGGAAAAGATCAGTTTTGCGGGCCTGGATGTCTTCGAATCCGAACCCCGCCCAGAAGTTCAGTTGTTAATGCACCCTAAACTATCCCTTAGCCCTCATATTGGGGCCGCAACCCGAGAAGCTCAGGACCGGATTGGCCTGGAATTGGCTGAGCAGATCATTAATTTGTTAAAATAGGGCTGTTCCAAGCTTACAAAATTTGCGCTTTTCGTATCTTCTCCAGCAAACTATAAAAAAATAACATATGTCTGGATTATTAGATCTTATCAATAGCCCGATGGGTAAACAACTCATTAGCGGAGTTGCGAAGGAAACGGGGCAACCGGAGAACAAAACAGCTGATATCCTGAGTATGGCCATGCCTTTACTGGTTGGAGCCATGAAGAAAAATGCCTCGGACCCGCAGGGCGCAGCCGGGCTTATAGGGGCATTGAATTCCAAGCACAACGGCAGCATTTTAGATGACCTGGGGGGGTTGTTTGGAGGTGGCGTAGATTCAGGCTTAAAACAAGACGGGGCAGGTATTCTGGGCCACGTGCTGGGAAGTAAACAACCCGTAGTGGAAAACGCACTCAGCAAACAAACCGGGGTAGACAGTAGCGCAATCTCTGAAATCCTTAAGATTGCAGCACCTATTATTATGGGATATCTGGGAAGGCAGGCCTCACAAGGGAATGTATCAGACTCCAGCGGGCTTACAAGTCTCCTGGGAAGTATGCTGGGAGGGCAGCCCAGGCAGAACCAGAGCCTGATCACCAGCCTGATCGACTCGGACGGGGATGGAAGTGTGCTGGATGACGTTGCAGGGATGGTGCTTGGAAATTCCAAATCCAAAAAAGGAGGACTTGGTGGTCTTTTGGGCGGAATATTCGGAAAATAGTAAAATACCTTTATAATACGTTAAACTGCTTGCTGACACAGGCAGTTTTTTTTATTTTAAAGAAAAAGATAGCAATGAGAGTAAAAGGAGTGTTTCAATTATACGCAACGGTCCTCAGTATGATACTGCTGGCTTCCTGTGGTACCCAAAGCGGGGCAGTGAGTGTAAGCCAAGAGGAAAAAGCAGTATTTGAACAGCAAAAGGGTGACCCCGTTAAAATAGCAGATGCCGAATCCAAATACGAGATAGTCATTATTGACCCGGGGTTCTATAGCTGGCTGAAAAGTTTTGCGCAACCGGAGGGTTATTATTCTCAGACGTTCCTGGAAAACCGCAATGCCATCTATGTCATGAACTGGAACCAGCGCGTGCTTCTGCCCATGCAATACAACTCAAACCTGTATGAGTTACAAATCGATTATGACCCCGATATCGATTACGGCTATGAGGTGAATTACAAATTGTACAATTATTTTATCTATTTCCAGCGCAAGTACAACCAGCGCCTCGGGCCTTACCTGCCCAGAATATAATTTATTATCTTCGCGGCCAGAATTAAAAATCCATGAACCGACTTAAGGAACGCTGGGGCATCACCTCTAACTGGCAATTAATAGTAATCCTTTTTGTCTTTGCCATTACAGGCTCTTCTTCTGTATATGTGGCCAAACCTTTTTTGCAATGGATTGGGCTTACATCAGGGGCTTTTGATGATAACTGGTGGGGACCCTGGATCTACTGGAGCCTTCGCATTTTATTGATTTTTCCTTTTTATCAGGTTTTACTGGTGCTGTTCGGATGGTTATTCGGGCAATTTCGGTTCTTCTGGAATTTCGAAAAACAAATGCTGGTCCGCCTGGGGTTGGGATTCCTGTTCCGGTAAATTAAGCTTTCTTTAACAGGCAAAGCAGCTATTATACGGTTAATTTGTAAAAAATGCTTTTTTGATGATCAAGAGGCTTTTTTCGATCTGTTTGCTTTTCTGCATGGTATATCCGACCATCGCATCAGTAAGGCATGCCCTGACCGATCATATTGAGCGACACTGCCAGGACGATATTCCCAATCATTTCCACAGTAGTGAAAGCAGCTGCGATTTTGACCAGTATCACAGGGATTTGCTTTATCAGCAAACCTTTGCAGAACCAGATTGGTTTACCGAAGGACTCCTGCTGGACGCCCCTTTTTCCAAAAGTCTTTTTTATCTTCAGGACCATAGCAATCATAAAAAAAGCCGGGCTCCACCCTCATATTTGATGTAATACTCAGGAGAAGTTATTATCAAACGCATCAAATTTCACTAAATGCCATTTTTAAGACACTGTCTTTTTGCATGCACCGTGTTTCTAACCCTTGTTGTGAACGGGCAACAGTGCCAGCTAACAATCGAAGGGAAAATTCTGGATTATCACGACCGGTCCCCCCTGGTGGGTGCCCTTATTCAGGTAAACAAACAAGAGCAGTATGCACAGACAGACCTCAACGGGAATTTCCAGATAAGCGGCTTGTGTCCGGGCGTCTATGAATTGGAGGTTTCGCATCCGGAATGTCGTACCACCTTTAAGGTATTTCGCATATCGGAAAACCTCAGCACCACTATTTTGCTGGAGCACCATTTAGAGAAGCTGGAGGAGGTGCAGGTGGTTGGTGCAGCCAACCCGAATGAAACCAATTCCGGTGCGGAGGTTGTACTGGAAAAGAAGGTTTTAGAGCGCTACGCCAGTGGAAGCCTGGGTGATGCCCTGAAGGAGATTAGCGGTGTATCCAGCATCAACACCGGTGCTGCGATAGTGAAACCGGTTATTCAGGGACTTTATGGGAGTCGTGTACTGGTAATGAACAATAATGTGAGGATGCAGGACATGGAGTGGGGTGAGGATCACGCTCCCAATGTTGATCTGAACAGCCTTGACCAGGTCCGGCTTATCAAAGGCTCTGCAGCTCTTAAGTATGGCGGTGATGCCATTGGCGGGGTTATAGTGCTGGAAAGCGACTGGGTTCCGAGTATGGACAGCATTTGGGGAAGCACCAGCCTCTCTGCCGTTTCCAATGGAAAAGGCGGCTCCCTTACTACTGAGCTAAACAGATCCTGGTCCGGCGGCTTCTACCTGAAGGGACAGGCCAGTTATCGCCTGATAGGGGACCTCCGGGCACCTGATTATATCCTTTCAAATACCGGAAACCGGCAGCTTGGCTTTAGTTTTGAAACCGGGAATCGCTCCTTTGAACAGGGATGGAGTGTAAACTACTCTTATTTTGATGCGACCATTGGCGTCCTCAGGGCTTCGCATATTGGAAATGTCGATGACCTGATCCGGAGCATCAACAACCGCAGCCCGGAAGTGATCGAGCCCTTTACCTACAGCATTAATGAACCCCGGCAGGAAGTTAGCCACCACCTGGGAAAAGCCAAATATTACCGGCGGATCTCAGGTGTAGGGACCTGGGAGATTCAGTATGATGTACAGCGTAACCGAAGGTTTGAATTTGATGTTAACCGCACTCAGGCCCAGTCGGATATTCCTTCAATAGACCTCACGCTCACAACGCATAGTTTACAAACGGACCTGAGCCTGGACCGGTCTGAGAAGGTATCCCTCGATTTCGGCCTGTTGGGTCGCTATCAGGATAATTTTGCAGATCCCCAAACCGGGGTTCGCAGGCTCATTCCTGATTACACGCGGCTGGAACTGGGGGCTTATGGTTCTGCGGAGTGGATGCTTTCGGACAAACTAACAGCAGATGCAGGCCTGCGCTATGATTTCAGCCGGATAGATGCCCTGAAATTTTACAGGACCAGCCGCTGGGAGGAACGCGGGTATGATCAGAGCTTCCCGGAATTGGTGGTGGAAGACCTGGGAACCCAGTTGCTGACCAATCCGGTTTTTGATTACAATAACTTTTCCGCAGCGGCCGGTATTCGGTGGGCTCCCAGTAACGACTGGGACCTTACCCTGAATCTTGCGCGTTCCCAAAGGGCTCCTAACCCTTCAGAATTGTTCAGCGATGGCTTACACCATTCTGCAGCGCGCATAGAGCTGGGAGACCTCAGGATCAGTAGCGAGATCGCAAACAGGATTACGGCAACCGCTGAATATAAAAGTACCTTCTGGGGGCTAAGTGTAAATCCTTACCTGAACAGCATCAATAATTTTATCCTGCTGGAACCTACAGAAGTGGAGTTCACCATCCGTGGTGCATTCCCGGTATGGAGTTACAGGCAAACCGATGCGGTGTTGGCAGGAGTTGATTTTTCCGGCTACCTTAACTGGATGCCACAACTGACTACCCGCCATCAATTTTCGCTGGTCAAGGGAAGGGACGTTAATCTGGAAGAACCACTTATTAACATGCCTCCGGCTCGTTTTACCAATTCTGTCCTTTTTAGTAAGTCCCGATGGAATAATTTCCAGCTGGAACTGGAAAGCGATTATGTTTTCCGGCAGAATGAGTTCCCTGAAGATATTCAGGTGTTTTCACCCGAACAAGGCGAGGAGGTATTGTTACAAATCAATACCCCTCCGGAAGCCTATCATTTATTTAATCTGAACAGCAGTGTTGATTTTGACCTCGGCGAGAGCCAGGCACTGGCAGTTTCCCTTACTGCAAGAAACCTATTCAACACCCGTTTCAGAGACTACCTGGATCGCCTGCGCTATTTTGCAGACAACCAGGGCATCAATATGATTTTAAACATAAAATTCACTTATTAATAAATATAAAACCATGTTACAATACACTAAATTTCAGAAACATACCTCTATTTTCTTAATGGCTGCTTTAAGCTCTTTTTTGCTATTGAGCTGCAGCAATGACAACGACAACCCCGAACCTATAGACGAGGAGGAAACCATTACTACCATGAATGTTAGCCTGCTTAGCAGCGGAAATCCGACTGTAACCCTTCAGGCAAGAGACCTTGACGGGGACGGGCCGAATCCGCCTGTGATAACTATATCTGGAGCACTCAGTGCCAATACCACGTACCAGGGTTCTATTGAACTACTCAACGAAACTGTAAATCCTGCCGAAGATATTACCGAAGAAGTGGCGGAAGAGGCAGAAGAACATCAATTCTTTTTTGACATTGATGGTAGTTTAGATACTGCTGCGGCAACAGATCAGGATGCCAATGGCAACCCCCTTGGCTTAAGTTTCCAGCTGGTAACAGCTGCTGCGGGGAACGGGACCCTGAGCATTACCCTGAGGCATGAGCCTAAAAAACCCAATGACGGAAGTCTGTTTGATGCAGGGGGTGAGACCGACATTGCACAAAGCTTTAGCCTTGTTATCGAATAAAACTCCAAGCAATATGCTGATTTACGCCTGTTTTCGGACAGGCGTTTTTTTTGCGGGGTTGATGAGATACGTATAAATCCACATCAGTGTAAAGGAAGGGAACCAATCCGTCCCGGGGATCAATTCTTCAACAAAAGCAATAAAACCTGCAGCTTTTCCGGCTCGTCCCTTGTACATCCGTGTCATCAGCCACCCGGCCAGGGGCGCCCAGATCATATCTGAAAATTCGCCTATGCCAGGGATGGCAAATGAAAGCATCCCAAGGCCATCGAAAAACAGCCCGGCAAGTAATTTCTTGTATTTATCTGGAAAGTTCCCCATAGGATAATTAGTAAAGCAAGTTTCAGGACAAGTGAGAACTGATCAACTTTAAAAATTCATTCCGGGTTTCAATTTTCTCGAACTGCCCCCTGAAGCCTGAGGTAGTGGTAACCGAGTTTTGCTTCTGAACCCCGCGCATCATCATGCACATATGCGCAGCTTCAATCACAACGGCAACCCCCTTGGGTTTGAGGGTTTTGTTGATACATTCCAGGATGTCATCGGTAAGTCGTTCCTGTACCTGCAGGCGTCTTGCGAAGACGTCTACCACCCGTGGGATTTTACTCAGCCCCACAATGTGGCCGTCCGGGATATATGCGATATGGGCTTTCCCGAAAAAGGGTAGCATATGGTGCTCACAGAGGGAATACACCTCAATGTCTTTGATAATCACCATTTCGCTGTAAGATTCCTTAAACATGGCGCTTTTAAGGATTTCCACCGCATCCTGTTTATATCCCTGGGTCAAAAAAAGCATTGCCTTGGCGGCCCGCTCCGGGGTCTTAACCAGGCCCTCCCTTTTTACATCCTCTCCAATTTCATCCAGAATGCGCTCATAACGGGTGCGCACCTCGTTGGTGATTTCAATATTGTATTCCTCTAAGTGCCTGTAAGGAGCCATAGCTTGGTTTTTGCCTAAATATCTTAAAAAAAGTTGAGATCAATAGGATTCTGATTAAATGCTATTGAAAATTACCACAGAAAACACCGGGTATTCCCAAGAGTTTTTTATAGAATGCTATTTTGCCAAGTGTAAGCGAATGTTTACTTTCAGGCCAACAAATTTCAGGGGATGATAAGGGCTCGGAATATACATAAAACCTACGGGGACCTAGAAGTGCTCAAAGGGGTAAATCTGGAGATAAAGGCTGGAGAAATCGTATCGGTTGTAGGTGCCTCAGGAGCTGGAAAAACCACCCTGCTTCAAATATTGGGGACCCTGGATAGTCCGGACCCTGGCAAAGAGAGCCTGATAGAAATCGACCAGGTAGATGTAACCCGGCTGGGGGAAAAGAAATTAGCCCGGTTCAGGAACCGGCATATAGGATTTATATTCCAGTTCCACCAGCTCTTGCCGGAATTCACAGCTATAGAAAATATTTGTATTCCGGCCTTTATTCAGGGCGTACCCTCAGAAGAGGCCCGTGAGCACGCCAGGGAGCTCATGGAGTTTCTGGGGCTCTCTGGCCGTACAGAACACAAGCCACGACAACTTTCCGGGGGGGAACAGCAACGTGTAGCTGTTGCAAGGGCACTGATCAACAAGCCGGCCGTGGTCCTTGCAGATGAACCCAGCGGGAACCTGGATTCGGCCAGTGCCGATCGGTTACACCAACTTTTTTTCAAACTCCGGGACACTTTTGGGCAGACCTTTGTTATAGTGACCCATAATGAAGAGCTTGCGGATATGGCGGATCGCAAACTCACCATGGTGGACGGCCTCATCCTAGATTAGATGTCCTGCCGCCAAAGCTGAGGGCATAACAGATAATAGCAGTTAACCATTGAAAAAAGCGGAAATCAGGGAATTTCTGGATGAAAAAGTTGCGACCTACCAGCACCCATCCTTTCTCGAAACGGATCCGATACAAATCCCTCATTTGTTTGAAGATCAGGGGGATATTGAAATAGCAGGCTTTATTACTGCCACCATAGCATGGGGTAACCGCAAAAGCATTCTTACAAGCGGCCGAAGGCTGATTTCGCTTTTCGAAAACCGCCCGTTTGATTTTGTCATGAATGCTTCCGAAAAGGAAATTCAGGCACTAGGACCCTTTGTGCACCGTACTTTTAATGAAACAGATCTCGAACACTTTATCCGCTCTTTGCGGAATATTTATAGGAATCACGGAGGGCTGGAGCATCTTTTTGCGCGCTATGCCAAAGCCCAAAACCTGCAACCGGCTATTTCAGCTGTAAAACAGCATTTCTTTGAAATCCCGCACCCGCAGCGAAGCCGGAAACATTTTTCTGATCCTGAAAGAGGTTCTGCAGCAAAGCGCATCAATATGTTTCTGAGGTGGATGGTCCGCCCCGCAGATTCCGGGGTGGATTTCGGCCTTTGGAAAAAATTGAGCCCGTCCCAGCTTTCCTGCCCCCTGGATGTGCATTCCGGAAAGGTGGCAAGGGCCCTGGGACTCCTTAAGCGCAAACAAAATGACGCCAGGGCTGTGGCTGAACTGGATGCCTCCTTGCGAAAGTTAGACCCTGATGATCCGGTAAAATATGATTTTGCTCTATTCGGCCTGGGTGTCTTTGAAAAGTTTGGGTAAAAATTTAAAATTCTGAAATCACCCGCCCATCCCATAGTTTTCGGGCAGGTCTATAGCGATCCGTTTTCCGCCCTCCCGGATGGACTGATATATCGCTTCAACTATTACCATGTCCCTTCGACCCATCTCCCCGGGTGCTGAATTGGGAGTACCCTCCAATATGTGCCTGGCAAAATCATCCATTTGCAATTTTTGCTGACTTTCATGGGGAAAGGAAATAGGGCCCTGGGAGGTCCTTCCGCTTAACGGGCCGTAATTGTTAGCCGGTTGCAGCTCAAACCAGCCAGAATCGCAGGAACCGTAAAGGCGGTTTGCCCTTGCATTATGCGAGGTCATCATCTGCCCAACGGTTCCGCCGGGAAATTCAAACTGGGCAGTTATGGTTTCATCGGTTTCCCCAAAATAGTCAGGTCGGGTACTGAATTCCTGAGCTGTAACGGCTGCCGGGTTTTTTCCGCTTCCATAAATACAACTCTGAATGGAATAGACCCCCATGTTCATCAGTGCACCACCGCCTGACAAGGCCTTGTTCAGGCGCCATTGATTGGGGTTCCCCCTGGAAATATAGGCAGCATCCGCCGAAATAAAACGAACCTCCCCAAAAGTCTTGTCCCTTACAAAGCGTTTGATTTGCTGCGTATAGGGTTCGGAATGTAAGCGATATCCCATCCCCAGCGCTACGCCTGCTTCCCTGCAAGCTGCGATTATGGCATCGCATTCCGCCACATTCAGGCCCATGGGTTTTTCACAAATTACGTGCTTCCCGGCACGGGCTGCCCGAATCGAATATTCGGCATGCATACTGTTGGGCAAAACGATGTACACAATATCTATGGCCGGGTTGGCTGCGATATGGTCAAAATTTTCATAATTATAGACATGCTCAGCCGACAGTTTGTATTTCTTTTTCCAAACTTCGGCTTTTTCAGGGGTACCCGTTACAATTCCCGTCAATCGGCAATACTGTGTTTGCTGCAGAGCAGGTGCCAGCTGGTAAGTGCTGTAACTGCCCAGGCCTACCAGCGCAATACCCAGTTTCTTTTGGGGATAGCTGCACGAGGCCATCAGTCTGTTCAGCGGCAAACTTCCCAGGGCAAGGGTTCCCAACAGGCCCTTTCCCATCCGTTGGTTAAACTGTCTTCTGTTTACTGGGGCCATAACTTCGGTTTTTGAAAAGATACTAAAGAATCAGGAGCTTGAAAAAATGAAATTCAGTATCAGTGCACTCTCCCAACTGCTTTAAAAATGTTATTTTTAGGAGCTTTAAACCAACAATTACATGAAGACTACTAAATACTTCTGCACCTCTCTGCTTTTTTTGTCCACTCTGCTACTCAGCAGTCAAAACAGGAAAATCCCTGTAGATACCACAGTTGTCACGCAGCATTCGGTTACGGCCAACGGCCAGAGCTTTAGCTACACGGCCGAGACCGGAACCCAACCGGTCTGGGATGAAATGGGCGAACCCATTGCTACCTTGCATTATACCTATTACACCCGTAACAACATAAAAGACAGGGCTTCCAGGCCTTTATTGATCTCATTTAACGGAGGCCCTGGTTCCGGCTCCGTCTGGATGCACCTGGCCTATACAGGCCCTCGGGTACTGCGGATTGATGACGAAGGTTACCCGGTACAGCCCTATGGCGTGGATTCCAACCCCTACTCGGTGCTGGATGTAACAGACATCGTTTACGTGAACCCTGCAAATACCGGATATTCCAGAACGATTCCGGAGACGGGCAAAGATGTGGACCGGGATAAATTTTTCGGGATCAACGCAGATGTCGCTTACCTGGCGGAATGGCTCAACACCTTTGTTACCCGCCATAATCGCTGGAGTTCCCCCAAATATATCATTGGCGAATCCTACGGGGGAACACGCGTCATGGGGCTTTCCCTGGCCATGCAAAATCAGCAATGGATGTATTTAAATGGCGTTATTATGGTCTCCCCGGCTGATTACAAGGTCCTCAGGCAAGACAATCCGGTTAGCAGTGCCCTGAACCTGCCTTATTATACAGCAGCTGCCTGGCATCAGAAAGCCCTGCCTCCGTCACTGCAACAAAAGGACTTGCTGGAAATTTTACCGGAATCCGAAACCTTTACCATTAATGAATTGATACCGGCCATAGCCAAGGGAGGCTTTATCCCTGAGCAGGAAAGGCAGGCAATTGCTTCAAAAATGTCCTACTACTCGGGCCTGAGCGAAAAGGAAATCCTGGACCACAACCTGGATGTCCCTACTTCATATTTCTGGAAGGCACTGCTCAGGGATCGCGGTGGCTATACTGTAGGCAGGCTGGATAGCCGTTACCTGGGGATAGATAAAATGCTGGCCGGGACAAGGCCCGATTATAATTCCGAAATTACCTCCTGGCTTCACAGTTTTACACCTGCCATCAATTATTACCTGCAGGAAGAGCTCAAGTTTAAAACAGACATTAAATACAATATGTTTGGGCCCGTACGCCCCTGGAATAACGAAAACGACAATACCCGGGACAACCTCAGGCAGGCCATGGCTCAGAATCCCTATCTCAATGTGCTCATTCAATCTGGCTATTACGATGGTGCCACTACTTATTTCAATGCGAAATACACCATGTGGCAGGTAGACCCAAGCGGGCGCATGAAAGACCGGTTTGAATTCAAAGGGTACCGAAGCGGGCATATGATGTATCTGCGAAGGGAAGATTTAAAACAAGCCAACGATGATCTGCGCGCCTTTATCCTCCGCACCCAGGCAAAGGGGAAAAGTGCCAAATATTGAGGTAAGGTTCGGCTTCCCATTATTTAGTGATAAAATTGGCTATCTTAATGGAAACTAAAAACGTACATACATTAAAAACCGCTGAACCGATGAAAACTATTACCGGCTTCCTGGGCATGCTGCTGCTGGCAGGTTATGCTTATTGCCAGTACATTCCACCTAAAGAGTGGCAGATCAAAACAGCTCTGATGGCCGTACCAGAGGAATACCGGGATGCCGCCAAAGTATACGGATATGATGCCATGGGCAATTTTACGACCCTCAGGGAAGGAAACAATGCCTATATAGCCCTGGCTGACAACCCTTCAAATGAGAACTTTTCTACAGCCGCCTATCATAAAAGTCTCGAACCATTTATGGCAAGGGGCAGGGAATTGCGGGCAGAGGGAAAAGATTTTAAGCAGGTATTCGATATTCGCGAGGCCGAGGTCAGGGACGGGAAATTACCTATGCCGGAAAGGGCTACGCTTTGTGTATTTACCGGGACTGTTGAAAAGGAAACTGGTGAAATCAAAGACCCGTACCTCCGGTATGTGGTGTATATTCCTTTTGCAACAGGGGAATCTACAGGTCTGCCCACCACTCCCACCCCTCCCGGACATGCCTGGCTGATGGACCCGGGCACCCACCGTGCACATATTATGATTTCTCCCCCCAAATCCAATTAAACCTAAGGCCTTAGATAGAATGGGACAATCCCGTACAGCCCCTTTTGAATATGCATCAGATGAATTTAAAATGCCGAATGCCGGCCGTAATCCTATATATTTTCCTGTTGAGCAGTACCAATAGCAGCGCACAAGACTGGGCCAACCTATCGGCCTACCAGCAAGAGAATAAAGAGCTTGGAAAACCATCAGGGGAGACCGGGCGCGTGGTTTTTATGGGGAATTCAATTACCATTGGCTGGCTGGCTGCCTGCCCGGAGTTTTTTAAAGGAAAACCCTATATAAACAGAGGGATAGGCGGGCAAACCACCCCGCAAATGCTACTGCGTTTCCGGCAGGATGTGATTGACCTGCAACCACGGGTCGTTTTGATTCTGGCGGGCACCAATGATATAGCAGGCAATACCGGGCCAATGAGCCTGGAGCAAATTCTCGATAATCTGAAATCCATGACGGAACTCGCCCTGGCCAATGATATTATACCTGTTTTATGTTCCGTACTGCCTGCGACAGAGTATCCCTGGAAACCGGGAATAGAGCCCTCCGAAAAGATTCCGGCCCTCAATACCCTGATAAGGCAACATGCAAATAATAAGGGAATTGTATACCTGGATTACTATTCTGCCATGGTAAATGAGGCCAATGGCCTTGATCCTGAACTGGCCGAAGACGGTGTACATCCCACAACTGCAGGTTATCGCATCATGGGCCCATTGGCGGAAGCAGCCATTCAAAAGGCACTTAAAAAAGCACAGAAATAATCCCAGAAAACAACTTAGAAGTTCCTCCTGCATTCCAGGTCCATTTCTGACTGCTTTTCAACTAATCAAACCCATCTATTTGCAAATCCAAGTTAGGGGGTCTCCGGCCTTTGGGTCTTACTTCATTCTTTTTCTTTGGATTCTTTTTCTTTGGATTTTGGAGGATTAGGCCGGCTTATTCGTTTTAGGGATAAATTGGGAAACAACGGAATGCATGGCGTTCGGATTTCCGTATATTTGGAGCAAGCTCTATCGATTTATGCAGTTTGAGAAACCTGATCTTCTTTGGGGACTGCTTGCGCTGGTCATCCCTGTAATAATTCACCTTTTTCGACTTCGGAGATTTCAGAAGACCCCCTTTACAAATGTCAGGGTTTTACAAAAGCTCCTCGCAGAATCCCGAAAGAGCAGTGAACTCAAAAAATGGTTATTACTATTGAGCAGGCTTGGGCTGGTCGCGGCGCTGGTTTTTGCCTTTGCAAATCCTTTTGAAGTCTCAGACACCGCCAAAGTGGAACGGGAAATTGTACTCTATCTGGACAATTCGTTTAGCATGCAGGCCCCACAGGAAGATGCAACGCTTTTGGAGAATACAGTGCAGTCGCTGCTGCAAAACAGTCCTGAAAATCGACAATTCCATATTTTAACCAATAACGGTAGTTTTCCTGGTGTACGTCCCAAAGAGATACAACAAAGTCTGCTGGGCCTAAAATACACAGCCGATTCCCCGGATTTTGAAGAGTTACAATTGAAAGCCCGGGCACTTTTTTCAAAAAATAACAGGACACGCAAAGAACTCTGGCTTATCAGTGATTTCCAGAATTTGCGGCTCACTGAAGCTTCAGGTCCGGATTCCCTTTTAATTCGGACTGTGGTGGCCCGTCCCGAAAAGCGTTTTAATATTTCTCTGGATACCGCCTTTATACTGAACCACAATGCCGAGGGCCTGGAATTAGAGGTAGGGATCCGGTTGGATGACAGCCTGCAAAAAAAGCCGGTTTCTCTTTTCAATGGCGATACGCTTATAGCCAAGGCATCACCGGAAATGAGATCCGATGGTAGTGCAGCTGTTATTTTCAGCCTCCCCGCTGACAAAAACATAAATGGGACTTTGAGTGTCATGGACGATGGGCTGAAATACGACAATATGCTCTATTTCAACCTTTTTCAGGACCCCCTGATCAGGGTATTGTCTTTGGGTCCAGGGCCTGTCGACTATTTGAAACGTATCTACACACCTGACGAATTTGAATTTCTCAGCATGTCGGAACGCCAGCTGGATTATAAACTTATGGAACAGCAGCAGCTGATCATCCTCAACGAATTGAAGGATATCAGCCCGTCGCTTGGAAAACTTATCCGCGATTACAGGGATACGGGAGGGAGTTTGTTGATCATTCCTGACAGGGAAATGAATGTGAGCAGCATTAACCAGCTGCTATCCGGGCTTGGGAGTATTCGCTATGGGGAGCGGCTCGATACGGAAATACGCATTACAAAGGTCAATACGGCACATCCCTTATTCCGTGAGGTTTTTGAAAAACAGGTTGCCAATTTTGATTTTCCGGTACTTCAAGCTTATTTTCCACTGATCAATGGCCCATCAAAGATTCTGGAATTACAAAACGGGGAGGCGTTCCTCAGTGGAAGGGCTGGAACTTATTTGTTTACAGCTCCCATCAATCCGGATGAAAGTAATTTTTCGGCCTCGCCCCTGATAGTCCCTACTTTTTACAGGATTGCGAAAGAGAGCCTCTCCCCAGCCCCCTTATATTTTGAAATTGGCCGGCAGAACTCCCTCGACCTCGAAGCAAAAGCCCGGCAAGACGGGGTTATGGAACTACAGTCTGAGTCTTATGCCTTTATCCCAAGGCAACAACAATTTGCCAGGAAGACCAGATTGTTTTTTTCAGAAGAACCCGAAATAGCCGGAATATTCACCATCCGATACGGCGATAACCCTTTAAGGGACCTCAGCTTTAATTTCCCCAGAACAGAAAGCGTATCGGTTTACCCGGAGTTAAATTTTCCGGAAAACGTTTATACCTCCCCAAGTATAGAGGCATTACTGGAACAATATCAAAATGAAACAAATATTAGGTCGCTTTGGAAATGGTTTGTTATTTTAGCACTGCTGTTTGTGTTGGCTGAAATGATCCTCCAAAAAACGCTTCAATGACCATTCTTTTAAAATCCGCTACCATAGTAAACCCGAAGCAGCCGGATCTACACCTGAAAAAAAAGGATATCCTAATTGAAAATGGTCAAATTACCAAGATAGCCAACCGCGTTTCGGAAGACGAATCGGTCAAAACCATCCGTTTAGACAAATTGCACGTATCCCCGGGTTGGTTTGACAGTAGTGTTAGCTATGGGGAACCCGGATTTGAGGAACGGGAGACCATTAAAAACGGGCTTAGAGTAGCCGGAAAGAGCGGATTTACCGGGATTGTCCTCAATACCAATACGCATCCGGTACCGGACTCCAGCGGGGACATCAGTTATTTAAGGGAAACGGCCAGGGGCAGCCTGACCGAATTATTTCCTCTGGGGGCCCTAAGCCGGATGTCTGAAGGCAGGGACCTGGCTGAGCATTACGATATGCATCTCTCGGGATCCGTAGGGTTCAGCGATTATAAAAATCCGACTGAAAATCCCAACCTGCTAAAGATGGCCCTGCTCTATTCCCAGAGTTTTGACGGCCTGGTCTTTTCCTTTCCCTTGGACGGACAACTGGCCGGACAGGGTCAGATGCACGAAGGCGAGGTTTCGGTCAGGCTGGGGCTGAAAGGCATGCCCGCCCTGGCTGAACAACTGAGGGTGGAAAGGGATCTTGCCATCCTGGAGTATACCGGTGGTAAGCTGCATATCCCAACCATATCTACGGAGGCGGCTGTTAAATTGATTGCCGGCGCCAAGAAAAAAGGGCTTAATGTTAGCTGCAGTGTTTCAATTCACAATCTGGCCAAAACAGATAAAGCCCTTGAAGATTTTGATTCCGTTTATAAGATCCTGCCGCCGCTAAGGGGGAATTCTGATCAAAAAGCGTTGCTTAAGGCCGTAAAATCTGGTGTTATAGATTTTGTTTGCTCCGATCACTGTCCGATAGACATAGAAGGAAAAAAGCAGGAATTTGACCGTTCAGAGTTTGGTAGTCTGGGCCTGGAAAGCAGTTTTGGCATCCTTAACCAGCTCTTTGACCTGAACACCTGTATTGAATTACTTACCCGGGGCAGGGACCGCTTTAAGCTGCCGGAGCCCCGCATAGCCGTTGGGGAAAAAGCCAACCTTACCCTTTTTGACCCGGATTACAGATATACGCAAGAGGTTGACAAGCTGGCTTCTACCTCCAAAAATTCCATGTATGTGGGGACCGAACTTCAGGGAAGGGTATATGGCATCATTGTTGGAAACCGCACAAACCTCTAAATGAAAAATCCTCAGAAGGAAGCCAGAATAACAGCTATTATAGCCTATCTGACAATAGTGGGAGCCCTAATTGCCATCACCATGAATTCGGAACCCAAATACACATTTGCCCGGTTTCACTGCCGCCAGGCATTCGGGCTACACCTTGGATTTCTGGGTTTCGCATTATTTTTAAGTGTATGGTTTAATCAATACGCCTGGTACGGACTGTATGTTGGTTACTTCGCCCTGTGGCTTTACGGATTTCTCTCGGCTATCAACAATAAAATGAATCCGGTTCCTTTCCTGGGAGAATATTTCCAGAAATGGTTCACCTTTATTTCCTAGATTCCCTCCTATGAATCCCAAAGATTTATCCCTTTCCCATCTTATCCGACCCGCTATTGATACGGACGCCAAGGCCCCGGTACTATTTTTGCTGCACGGGTACGGGAGTAATGAAGAGGACCTTTTTTCTTTTGCCCCTGAGCTGCCGGAGGAATTATGTATTATTTCCATTCGGGCTCCTTTTGCCCTGCAACCCTTCGGATATGCCTGGTACAGCATTCATTTCGATGCCCCACAGGGAAAATGGAATGATGTGCAACAGGCAGGTGAAACCCGGGAACGATTGCGAACCTTTATAGGGGAAGCGGTTGAAGCCTATAATCTCGATGAAAATCATATCAATCTGCTGGGTTTTAGCCAGGGAAGCATCCTCAGTTATGCCCTGGCCCTCTCCTACCCTGAACAATTCAGAAGTATAGTAGCCCTCAGTGGGTATATTGACCGGGAAATGCTGCTGGCAGATTGGCAAAAGAAAGATCACAGTACACTGGAAATTTATGCTTCGCACGGGCAACTAGACCCGGTAATTCCGATTTCATGGGCCCAGCAATCTGCTGATTTTCTGGCCAGGGTAGACTTAAAGAGTTTTCAATTCAGGGAGTTTCCCGTTGGCCACGGGGTGTCAGCCGAAAATTTCAGGGATTTTCAAAGCTGGCTCTCCCGGGTGTACTGATTATTGCGAACGGGTATACAAAAGATGGTCTAGTAGCGTAAAATCCACATCGCCATTATCTTTGAGTTCATATTGTAAAAACAATTCTCCCCAGAATTTCCCGTCTGAAAAATCAGCTACAATCCACTTGTGATTCAATATTTTAATCTTATTGATTTTAAAGTCACCCTGCATGCCCTCGTAGGGGACCAGCGGGTTGTCTCCCGCCCTTTCATTTGACTCCAGGAGTTTATCGGATATATATCCGGACGGGTCATCCATCCCGAGGTGGTCATAGTAGGCAAGGGCGTCATCATTATTTGCCAGGCTGAAATACTGCATATCGAGAAGGTCAAGGTGTAATCCCTGGATAGAATCTTCTAATTGTCCGATCTTTCCCTGCATCCGCGACTTTTCCTTTTGCCAGCTTTTGGATTGTCTATTCCCGCCAACAGCCAAATACAGGATGATCAGGGCAGCAAAAAAGAACAAATACATAAAAATTCTCCGACTCATAAGTTCAAATATTAAGTATTAAATTATCATAGGCCAGCCTGACGTGATCCGGCAAGGTCTTTTCCACCTCTGCATGAAAGCCCATCCGGTGGCTGATATGTGTAAGATAGGCCCGTTCAGGCCCCACCATTTCTATGAATTCCAGCGCCTCTTTTAAATTGAAATGAGAGTGATGCGGCTCTATCCGCAAAGCATTGATGACTAAAACTCGTACCCCTTCCAGCTTTTTGATTTCAGTCTCCTCCATGGTCTTGACATCGGTGAGGTAGGCGAAATCCCCGATGCGGTATCCAAAAACCTGCAGGCGGTTATGCCAGGCCTCGATGGGGGTTACCCAATGCTTGCCCAGTAAGAATGGGGCTTCGCCTGAAACGGGGTGAACCTGCACGGCAGGGGCCCCCGGATAGCGGTTTTCCCCTGCAAAAATATAATCAAAGCGCCTTTTAAGGGATTTTATAACCCGTTCATGCGCATACACGGGAATATCCCCCTGACGGAAGAAAAAAGGACGGATATCATCGATTCCCGCCGTGTGGTCTGCATGTTCATGGGTGAAGAGGATACCGTCTAAACGCTGTACATTATGACGCAGCATTTGCTGCCTGAAGTCCGGTCCGCAGTCAATAACATAATTCTGGCCGGGAAAACTAATCATTACCGATACCCGCAGGCGTTTGTCTCTGGGATCCTCACTCAGGCAAACCGGATCATCACTGCCAATTACGGGAATACCCTGAGAAGTACCTGTGCCTAAAAATGTAATCTTCAACGCCTGGTCTATTTTATTCAAATTTATAACTTATTTATTACTCCAAATGCGCAATCTTTTTAACTTTGCTTACAGAAACTTCCCTAATATGGCTACGGTTCAGAAGAAAGAATTTGCATTTGAGAATATTCCTTCCATCAAAGCCAAAACCCTGCGCATCAATCTGAACCCTGAAATTTACGGAACCTTTGCAGAGATTGGGGCCGGTCAGGAAACGGCACGGCATTTTTTCAGGGCCGGAGGTGCTTCCGGAACCATTGCCAAAGCGATGAGTGCCTATGACAAAGCCTTCAGTGACGCTATTTACGGATTGGAAGAAGACGGGCGCTACGTTACCCAGAGCCGCTTAAAAAAAATGCTGGCTTACGAAATGCAACTGATGGAAGAGCGTATAGACCGGAAAACCTATCCGGACCGCCTTTTCTTTTCATACGCCAATACCGTGGCCACTATTGATTTTTCCAAGCGCTACAAAGGCCATGGCTGGGTTGGGATCCGCTTTCAGTTGGACCCGAATCAAAAGGAATTCGATGAAATTATCCTGCATATACGCTTTAAGCAGAACGAGGCGCGCCTGCAACAGGAAACCCTCGGAATTGTTGGGGTAAACCTGATTTACGGAGCCTTCTACAAATACCATAAACCGCGTAAACTCCTTAAATACCTGTATGACCATATCGATAAGGACACCCTTGAGATCGATATGGTAAACTTTGCCGGACCGAATTTCGCCCATGTGGATAACCGACTGATGAGCCTGCAGCTGATCCGAAACGATATGACAGATGCTGTGATGTTCGGGGCAGACGGGAATAACCTCCTGCCGGCTGCCGTGCTGTATAAAAAGAATATCCTTGCCCTGCGCGGAAGTTTCCGGCCGGTTACCAAAGTGAATATGGACATGTTCCAGAAGTCCTATGATATCTTTATACGGGAGCAAACGGTGGATGAAGAGAACACAATCGTGATTTTCGAGATTACCCTTGCCAATCTGAAGGCCTCAGGAGAGATAGACGAACAGGATTTTATGGACCGGGCGGAACTGCTTTGTTCCATGGGCCATATGGTAATGATCTCAAAATTCCAGGAGTATTACAAGGTTGTGGAATATTTTAATAACTACACCAAGTCCCGAATAGGTATGACTATGGGGGTTAACAACCTCATTGAGGTTTTTGACGAGAAATATTACCGCCATCTGAGCGGGGGCATCCTGGAAGCCTTCGGAAAATTATTCTTCAAGGATCTTAAAGTCTATCTCTATCCGATGAAAAACCCGGAAACCGGGCAGATCATGACCAGCAACAATATCAAAGTACACCCGCGTATGAAAGAACTATACAAGTTCTTTAAATACAATGGAAAGGTGATGGATATTATCGATTACGATCCCGATATCCTTCATATTTTCTCACGGGATGTACTGAAAAAGCTTACTAACGGGGAAGAAGGCTGGGAAGACATGCTTCCTGAAGGAATCGCGGAAATAATTAAAGAAAAGCGTTTATTCCTCCCCAAAAAGGAAGAATCTACAGAGACCGTAAAATAAAAAAAGCCGGCTGCTAGCCGGCTTTTATAATTAGTCCTCCAGAATTTGGGAGGCGTGTTCTTTGGTTTTTACTTTATCAATCACCCGGCTTATCACTCCCTGTTCATCAATGATAAAAGTCTTGCGATGAATACCGTCGAATTCACGGCCCATAAATTTCTTTGGTCCCCAAACACCGAAACCCTCAATAACCGTTTTATCCTCGTCTGCTAACAAGGGAAACGGGAAATCGTATTTATTGCGGAAATTCTGTTGCTTTTTTTCAGAATCTGCGCTCACCCCCAAGAGGGAGTAACCAGCTTCCTGAAGTTCCTTATAGTGGTCCCTGAGGTCACAGGCTTCGGCCGTGCAACCAGGGGTATTGGCCTTTGGATAGAAAAAAACGATCCATTTTTTACCTTTATAGTCGGCACTCGAAATGGTATTTCCATCCTGGTCCCGGGCGGTAAACTGAGGAACTTTGTCTCCTGCTTTCAGTGTTTGCATATGTTTGATTTTTTTTGTTTACTTATTTTTACGCAAAATTAAACAATATATGACTAAAAAAGAAAAGGTCGCTTTCGTTCTTAAAACACTCGATGAACTATACCCTGAAATTCCCGTCCCCCTTGATCATACCGACCCCTATACCCTGCTGATCGCCGTATTATTGTCGGCTCAAAGCACCGACGTACGCGTTAACAAAACAACCCCAATCCTCTTTGACCGGGCCGACAACCCGGCAGCCATGGTCCGCCTGAGCGTAGAAGAGATCCGGGAAATCATAAAACCGGTAGGCCTCTCCCCTACCAAGGCCCGTGCAATACACCGGTTATCTGAAATTTTACTCGAGAAATATAAGGGGGCTGTTCCAGAAACCCTGGAAGCACTCGAAGAATTGCCGGGAGTTGGTCATAAAACCGCCAGCGTGGTGGTATCACAGGCCTTTGGCATTCCGGCCTTCCCGGTAGACACCCATATTCACCGGCTGATGTACCGCTGGGGTTTCTCTACAGGCAAAAATGTTGTAAAAACCGAAAAAGATGCCAAAAGACTATTCCCAAAAGAGCTGTGGAACAAACTTCACCTGCAGATTATCTGGTATGGCAGGGAATATTCCCCGGCAAGGGGGTGGGACCTGGATAAGGATATTATAACCCGGACCATTGGAAGAAAGAAGGTGCTGCAGGAATATTGGGCCAAAAAAAAGACCCGCTAAAAGCGGGTCGGATGTTTTAATTCAAATTTGTTTCAAATTTGAAGCCCTTGTAACCTAATACATGTAAAGAACGGGAATACTGTAACAGCATGTTTATGGTATCCTGAGAGACCCGAACTATTTTACAGGCATCGGCCTTTTCTGAGTAAATTTTTTCCATATGCTTAGAGTTCGTTACACATAGATAACGCGGGGCAAATGGAAATATTGTTTACGCCTTTCTGATTAGTAGTTGGTTAGAACGATCTTGTTTTTCTGGATAATCTTCCTGAGGTTGATCAAAGCGTATCGCATCCGCCCCAGGGCAGTATTTATGCTCACTCCAGTACATTCGGAAATTTCCTTAAAGCTCATGTCTTTGTATATGCGCATGATTAAAACTTCCCGCTGATCATCAGGCAATTCGTCAATGAGCTGGCCAAGATCGCTGTCTATCTGGTCTTTGATGAGTTGTTTCTCTGCATTCAGGCGATCGTCTCCAATAACCGTGAAAATATTGAAATCATCACTTCCTTCAAATTTAGGCATGCGCTTGTTTTTCCTGAAAAAATCGATGATCAGGTTGTGTGCTATGCGCATTACCCAGGGCAAAAATTTCCCTTCTTCGCTGTAGTTTCCTTTCTTCAGGGTTTTGATAACCTTAATAAAGGTGTCCTGAAAGATATCCTCCGTGATATCCCTGTCAAGGACTTTTGAATAAATAAAGCTTGAGATGCGCTGGTTGTGCCGGTTGATTAAAATTTCAAGGGCGCGCTCATTTCCGCTAATGTAATCTTGTACCAGGGCTGAGTCGTCGATCTGTAGTTCCATAGAGCGTATTTTTAGTTCAGTTTAGGGCCGTGTGCAGGCTTTTCGGTTATTTACTTTTAAGGGGTGTAATCAGCAACTTGCTTTCAAACACATTCTAAAAGTAGCCAAAGAGCCTCCCCGCAGAAAAACTATGTTGTCAAACGCTCAAAACCTGATGTCAAAACATGATTTTAGTTTTTTTGAATAAAAATGAAGAAAATACACTCGGTGAAATACCCACTAAAAATGAGCCTTTATAGATAAAAGGCCTTAGTGGAACAAAAAAGGGACACAATTGTGTACAATAATCTGGGTGAAAATGTGTTGGCAGGCTTCGGAATCAGTTCAGATTGCTCTCAAAGGTTTTCCCGTCTGCTTTGATTACAGAGAGGGATTTTGAATAATCTGTGAGGAAGCGAATGGTTTCCTCAGAGGTTGAAACCAGTTTACAATGATCTGTAGGATGGGGGTAGATATGTTCCATACGTTGCATTATTATATTGAAGATAACGCAAGCAGGACCAATGCCTGTACCTTAACTCGACCTACGGTACATTAATTCGTTAAAACAATCTGATGTTGCTCAATCAGTTTCCTGAGGTTGATCAGGGCATAGCGCATGCGTCCCAGGGCGGTATTGATACTTACCCCTGTATTCTCGGAAATTTCCTTAAAACTCATGTCCTGATACATTCTCAGACTTATAACTTCCTGTTGTTCCGGAGGGAGTTCCGCTATCAGGGCGGATACATCCGTTTCAATCTGTTCTTTGATCAATTGCTTTTCAGCATTCAGCTGGTCATCTTTCAGGGCAGAAAAAATATTGTACTCCGGACTTCCCTCAAAACGGGGCATTTTATTGTTCTTTCTGAAGTGGTCCATTACCAGGTTATGTGCAATGCGCATCACCCAGGGCAAAAACTTCCCCTCCTCATTGTATTTCCCAAGCTTCAGGGTTCGGATCACCTTGATAAAGGTGTCCTGGAAAATATCCTCTGTGATTTCCTTATCAAAAACCTTGGAGTAAATAAAACTTGTGAGACGCTGGTTGTGTCGGTTAATCAGGGTTGCCAGTGCGTTTTCGTCGCCGGCTAAATAATTTCGGACCAGGGTGGAGTCATCGATCTGTAATTCCATACAACTTACTTTTTTTGGTTCGGAATCCCACAGGCAGGTATACCGTGGGAATCATTCGCTACATTTCAAAAAAGTAATTGTGCTGTATAGGCGTGATCGATTTTATGAATTACTTCTCAAATATAGGTAAATTTTATTTTCATAAAAAAATGTAAAGATTTGTTTCTTTCAGAATGAGGACAAAAAGGTGGCTGGTTATTGAGGGTGACAAGTTGTATCTTTGCACCTTATTTGAGCAGCATGCCTGAATCTTCCACTACTGATATCAAAAACCAGATCCTGATCAAAGGTGCCAATCTGCACAATCTTAAGAATGTGGATGTGGCCATTCCCAGAAATAAATTGGTGGTTATCACCGGAATGTCCGGTTCCGGTAAGTCCAGCCTGGCTTTTGATACGCTTTATGCAGAAGGTCAAAGACGGTATGTGGAAAGCCTTTCCTCATATGCAAGGCAGTTCCTGGGAAAACTGGATAAGCCCAAAGTGGAGTACATTCGCGGTATTGCCCCGGCAATAGCCATAGAGCAAAAGGTAAATTCCACCAATCCACGATCTACTGTGGGTACTTCAACGGAAATTTACGACTACCTGAAATTACTGTATGCCCGTATTGGCAAAACCTTTTCACCTGTATCCGGAGGCGAAGTAAAAAAACACCGGGTTCACGATGTGGTGGATTTTGTAAAAACGTTCAAAGAGGGGAGTAAGCTGCTGCTTCTGGCCCCTGTTAACATCCCCGAAGACAGGGACGTCCAAAAAAGCCTGAAATTACTTTCAAAGCAGGGCTATGCCCGGATAAAAGCCAATGGGAAAGTATTACGCATTCAGGAGGAGATGCCCGGGATCGGGAGAAATTTCGAGCTGGTCGTAGACCGGGTGATTGTGCGGGAAGACGAAGATTTCCTGAACAGGCTGGCGGGAGCCGTAGATACGGCATTTTTTGAAGGGAAAGGGATTTGCAGCATAGAAGATCTCGAAACCGGAAAGCAGACTACCTTCAGTAACAAATTTGAACTGGACGGCATTAGTTTCCCGGAACCCAATGTACATTTATTCAGCTTTAACAACCCCTACGGAGCCTGCCCCAGGTGTGAAGGCTATGGCGATGTGATCGGAATTGATGAAGACCTGGTTATCCCCAATACGGCCCTTTCCGTTTACGATAACGCTATTTTCCCCTGGAGGGGTGAAAGTATGGGATGGTACAGGGACGAACTGGTAGACAATGCCTACAAGTTCGATTTTCCGATTCACAAGCCCTGGTTTGAACTGACTGAAGAGCAAAAAACCCTGGTTTGGGAAGGGAATCAGTACTTTACCGGTCTGAATGATTTTTTTAAAAAGCTGGAGGACAAAAGCTATAAAATCCAGAACCGTGTAATGCTGTCCCGTTACCGGGGGAAAACCCGCTGTTCCCAGTGTAAAGGCAAAAGGCTTCGAAAAGAGGCGGAATACGTAAGGGTATACGGAAAATCCATTACAGAGCTGGTTAACCTTCCGGTTTACCGCCTTGCTGAATTTTTTGAGGGAATGCAACTCAGCGAGCAGGATAAAAAGATTGCCCAGAGGTTATTGGTGGAAATCACTAACCGCCTTTCATATTTGCTAAGAGTAGGTCTGGGCTATCTCACGCTCAACCGCAAATCGAACAGTCTTTCAGGAGGTGAAAGCCAGCGAATCAATCTGGCGACTTCTCTGGGCAGCAGCCTTGTAGGTTCTATGTATATCCTGGATGAACCCAGCATTGGGTTGCACCCCAGAGATACGGAGAACCTGATTGAAGTTTTAAAATCCCTGAGAGATCTTGGCAACACCGTGATTGTTGTGGAACACGACGAGGAAATGATGCGGGCTGCAGACCATATCATAGACATTGGCCCCGAGGCCGGAACGCTGGGAGGAGAAGTTGTAGGGGAAGGATCCCTTCAGGCCATCCTGAGAGGGGACTCTTTTACGGCTAAGTACCTTAACGGCTCATTGGAAATACCACTGCCCAGGAAAAGAAGGGAACAAAAAGGTTTTATCAGGGTTGAGGGCGCGCGTGAAAACAACCTGCAGAATATTGATGTGGATTTCCCACTTCAGGTTTTAACGGTGGTAACAGGGGTTTCAGGAAGCGGGAAAAGTACGCTGGTCAACCGCATCCTCTACCCGGTCTTACAAAAAAAACTGGGGGGGTACGGTGATAAAGCCGGGCAGCATACCAGTGTAAATGGGGAATTCAGCTTTGTTTCCTACGTAGAATTCGTAGACCAGAACCCCATTGGCCGGTCTTCCCGCTCCAATCCGGTAACCTACCTGAAGGCCTATGATGATATACGAAGCCTTTTTGCCAGCCAGAAACTGAGTAAAATACGCGGCTACAAGCCCAAGCATTTTTCATTCAATGTGGACGGTGGCAGATGCGAAAAATGTAAAGGAGAAGGAGAAATTACTGTGGAAATGCAGTTTATGGCCGATGTCCACCTGGAATGCGATCAGTGTAAAGGCAAGCGATTCAAAAAGGATGTACTTGAGGTAACATTCGAAGGCGCCTCAATCGATCAGGTGCTAAATATGACTGTACATGATGCAATAGACTTCTTTAACCAGCACAAGCAGGATAAAATAGCCTCCAAATTACAGGCCTTACAGGATGTAGGTCTGGGTTATGTTACCCTGGGGCAACCCTCTTCTACCCTATCCGGGGGCGAAGCACAGCGAATTAAACTGGCTTCCTTTCTAACCAAGGGACAAAGCCGGGAAAAAGGTCTGTTTATCTTTGACGAACCCACAACAGGACTGCATTTTCACGATATCAAAAAATTACTCGCTTCATTTGACGCCCTGATCGCCAAAGGGCATTCCGTAATCGTTATAGAGCATAATATCGACCTGATCAAATGTGCTGATTTTATTATCGATCTGGGGCCAGATGGTGGTGACAAGGGCGGGCTATTGCTGGCTTTTGGAAGGCCTGAAAAGGTTGCCGGCAATCCCGATTCCATAACTGGAAAATTCCTCAGGGCAAAATTAGGCGATAGCATATCCTGAGCACCCCTTTCTGGTCTCTGAAAGGAAATACCTTCTATTTTATACGTATAATACGTTGATATACAGGTATATATACTATTACGTATTTTTTTGGCACGCTGTTTGTTTACTATAGGATGGATGCAAATAATTACATCCGGAACTTTAAACCTTATAGTATGAAAAATTTAGTATTCCTTTTAGTGGCTCTTTTCGTGGGAACCGGAAGTTCCTCGGCCACGTCGACAGAAAATAAGGTTGCACTGAGCAATGCTTTCAGGTACAACAATTCATTCATCTTTGTTGAGAATGGAATTACCTTTTCAGTGTATCCGGATGGTGAATTCGACTTTTTTATTGACAACCGCGTTAATGTGGGGGCCAATGTTCGCCTGGGAGGTGCACAAATAACCTTTAATTCAGGGTTCGATTACAACCCCTTTGTACAATACGATGACTACGGAGCTGTAATCCAGGTAGAAAACGTACCCGTTTTTTACGACTACTACGGAAGGGTAAACCGTATTGGCGGGGTTAACATCTGGTATAATAATGGCCGCCTGTACCGTATTGGAGGAATGCGGGTATTTTACAATAACAGAGGGTTTTTTGACTACCACGTAGGATTCATAAACATCTATAACAGAAATTATATATACCGTCCATTCCACCGATTCTTTGTTCGTCCGGCAGTAGGGTTCTGCCTGGTGTATAACAGGCCTTACAGAAGGTTTTATAACCCGGTCAGGTATACCTATTATCGTCCCTACAGACACAACGTAAGACGTGCTTATGCCAGGGTTGGGAATACCTACCGTTACCAGGCAAGACAGGACAGAAACCGGATATACCGCAATGACAGCAGGGTTGCACGTCGCAGCTTTAATGCAGACAGAAGGTCCAGCAGGGTTGCCACCAACCGGGGAGCGGACAGAATGAGCCGAAGCCAGGGTAATTACCGCAGCAACAAAGCGGCTAGCCGTGGAGGTGATTTCAGCAGAAGCAGCCGTACCGCTGTAAGAAATGGCGATAATGGCCGAAAAGCTAACATTAGCCGAAGCAGCCGTACCGCGGTAAGAAATGGCGACAATGGCCGAAAAGCTAACATTAATAGAAGTACCCGTACAGTTAGCAAAAAAGGTGTGGTAAGCCGGAGTACCCGCGAAGTGCGCAATACGCCCAGAGGTCGCACGGTTAAGACGAGCCGATCGGTAAGCAGTCGCAAGCCGGTTGCCAACAGGAGTCCGCAGCGCAATGATAAGGCCAGAAGCAGTGTTCAGCGAAGCAGCCGTTCTACTGCCAAAGCCAGCCCTGCAAGGAAGTCCGACAGGTCTTCAGCAGTTCGGAAAAGCAACTCTACCAATAGCAGGAGGAGTAGCGTTTCCACCCGGAGCAACAGGAAACGGGTACAGTAAAAATCGTTTTTAGGTTGGTTAGTTGTTTAAGCCCCGAGAAAGAATCTCTTTCCGGGGCTTATTTTTTAAGGAATTTCGTGAAGAAGCCTGTTATTTCCTCAGATAAATTAAAGTAGATCACCGAGCCTGCAAATACCAGACAAAGCAGCAGACTTTTAATACCGATGTTCAGCATTGGGTGAAAAGGTAATTGCATCCAGTAAAAAACAAGGACGCAACCCCCCATTAAAATCAAAAGGCGGAAGGTGCTGGCAGACCAGGGCACCAGGGAAAATTTCCAGCGCACAAAAAACAGTTTTGCAAGGTTGTACAGGAAAACGGCAGTGAAAGTTGCATAGGCGGCCCCTTCAATACCAAATACCGGGATCAGCCACATGTTCAGGAGGACGGTGAGGGCCGCCAGAAGCACACCCATCAGCAGCAGGCTGCGATAATATCTGGAATTATAAAGGATGGCATTGTTGATCCCGAGAAAAGAATCGAACAGTTTTACCCCGCCAATGAGCAATACCACTACAAACCCATCACTGTAGTTCTCAGGCAACAACTGGTACAGATCTTCCAGATTCAGCAAAATCAATAAGTAAATCAGTCCCGCCACTGTGAGCAGGCTTTGTGAACTTTTTTTATAGAGCTGGCTGAGTCCCTCCGTGTCCTTCTTGTGTAAAAGGGATGCCGTAAGCGGATAGGTAATCTGGTGCATGGCCCGGGAGGGTACAATAATCACGGTAGCCATAAAAATGGCAACCGTGTAATAGGCGACATTTTCAATTTGTATGTATTGGTTGATCATAAAACGATCCACCTCCAGCAGCAGAACGGCAACAGAGCCCCCGAGGATTATAAGCGTGCTATACCAAATTACGGAGCGCCCGCCACTGATTTTTCCCAACGATAATTTAAAGGGAGTGGTACGCAGTGCATATACCCCCATAATCAGGCAACGAAGCAGGTACAAAAGCACCAGTCCATTTAAAAAAGTTTTTACGTCAATCCGTTGATACGCCAGCAGAATCAGTAAAATCATGACTGCCAGACGTATAAATACCTCTTTTAAAAAGGTTCCGAAGGTAGTCTTGAGCTGTACCCTGCTCCATGCAAAGAATACTTCAAAATAGGCCATGGACATCCCAATAATAAAAATATGCCATACATATCCTTTTACAATCGGATTCTTATGTGCCAGAAAGGCCCCTATGGCGTCATTTGCGAAGTAACTGAACAGACCCAGAGGAACAATTATAACAACAGGCAAAAGTAACATCAGACTCAGGAAGCGATCGGAGCGGTCTGATGTCTTATACCCTTCGTAATATTTAACAAGCGTATTGGGGATTCCAAATGCCATTAACGGCATCAACAGGGTGGCAGTAGAGAGTAAAACACCCACCAGGCCAAAGTATTCTTCTGACATGAATCGGGTATAGAGTACAAGCGTATTAAGTGCCCCCAGGCCAAAACCAGCGTAGGTAAGCATTGTATTCTTAATGGATTGCCTGATTATTATTCCCATAAGAGGATTTTGGCCAATTCTTCAGTGAGCGCCCGACGATGGTACTTTTCTACCCCCTTGGCCGGGATCTCAAGACCCCCTTTACGATAAGCCGAATACCATTTCAGAAGCTGATTCTTTATTTTTTCTTTCTCCGAATATCGGAAAAAAGCTCCGCATTTACTGCGCTCTACCAGTTTGCCTGCCTCCCACCCGGTCGGACCTATTGCCAGAATGGGTCGCGAAGCGGCCATATATTCGAAGAGTTTGGCAGGGATAATTCCACAGGTTTCCGGGGCATCGATCTCAATAAGCAACAAGACCTGTGCGCTTCGCTGGGCCTCTTTTGCCTGTTTATGAGGAATGTATTCGCGTAGTTTCACAAAGGGTTTCAGGCCACAGCTTTCAATGTCCCTAAGGGTCTGTTCACTTACCAAACCAATAAGTTCCAATTGAAAATCCTTTATGAAGCCCTCATCTTCCCCGAGCAGCTCGCCAAGGCCTTCCCACAGCGCCAGCGGATTGCGTCCGCTTAAAAGGGAGCCGATATGTGCTACTGTGAAGGGACCCTTTGGTTGTTCCGCCCCTGCGGGCTTTGAATCATAACCGTTTGTGACTACACTGATCGGCTTTGTAGTGAGCCCTTCAAATTCTAATTTGGTGGTCTCGCTGGTGGTGATAATACGATCGGCCTTGTTGAGTACTTCTTTCTCGAGTTGCAGATGTTTGCGCCTGGCCCATTTTGTCAGGCGGAGGGCCTTGTGATATCCAATAGTGGTCCAGGGGTCGCGAAAATCGGCCACCCAACGTAAATTTTTCTGCTCCCGGAGCTTTAATCCTATCAGATGCACGCTGTGGGGAGGGCCGGTTGTAATCAGGGTTTCTATTCCCTCTTTGTGAATAATCTCAGGTAAAACCTTCAAAGCCGAACCCACCCAGAACTTCCTGGCATCCGGGATAAAAAGATTACCCCTGATCCATAACAAAACCTTATCGGCCAAAGACGGGTTGTCCCGGTTCAGGATTCCGGAGCGCATTTTACGGGTTTTGGACTTCCCCAGAATACCGGCCAGCTTGAAAGGTTCCCAGATTTTATGACGGTAAACACGGAGGCCTTCTGGTACAGCCTGTTGGAGATCTTCGTCAATTATGGGGTATTGTGGATTTTCAGGGATAAAGACAACGGGTTCAATGCCGAATTCCCGTAAATACTTTACAAAATAAAGCCAGCGCTGTACTCCGGGGCCACCGGCCGGAGGCCAGTAATAGGTAAGGATCAGGACTTTTTGCATCAGGCCTCTGGTTTGCGCCTTCTAATGGTACTATACAGAATGCCCCCCAGAATTATCAGTAGCAGGGCAACATTACCGGCCAGGCTGATTTTACTCCCGAAACGGACTACTTCCGGTTCAAATTTAAACAGGATTTCGTGTTCTCCAGCCGGGATCTCCAGACCCCTAAGGGTATAATTCACCCTCAAATGGGCAGTCCTTTTTCCATCAATATAGGCATTCCATCCTTCGGGATAATACATTTCAGAGAAAACAGCGAAGCCATCAGATCCATTTTTTGAATGATACCTGAGAGCATTGGGCTGATAAGAGGCCAAGCGGATCTGGGCAGTAGAATCCCTGGCAAAGGTTTTCCGACTCGCCTCAGGGAAATCGGAGGTGTTAATCAGGGCTGTTTCGGAAACCTGCAGTGTATCCAGGGCTATGATAGCCTGATCTGCAGAAGATACGGGAACAAGGGTTCTGATAAACCAGGAGCTTCCAAGGGCTTCCGGATTGAGGGAAACAGAAGCGGCCCCTTCTTCATCGGGCTGGATAATATATTTGGCATTCAGCATATTGAGCACCCGACGGTTGTTCTTGTACACATGAAATTCAAAAAGGTCCTGCAAGCGGGCCGGTTTTGCCGCATGATAGCCCCCCAGGGATTTGTGAAAAAAAGAAGTGGTTGCCCCGTTGAGCCCTTCATTCAAATTTAATACTCTGTAATAAGCCGTGTCCTGCAGGATTAGCTGATTTACTTTCGTTCTGGCTATGGGCCTCTCCATCCTTCGTGAGGATACAAAATTGTCCTTATCCCAGTACCGTAAATTAACGCCAACAAGGTCCACTACTACCAGAACGGCTGCTGCCGTAATAACCCATTCCCGTTTTAAGTTCTTTCGGAGCGAGACCCATAGAATTCCAGCTGTTAGGGCAATAAGGGTCATGGAACGCAAGGTATCATTGACGTACACCGCTTCCCGGTCTCTCCGGATCAGCGATACGAGCTCTTCCCCGTAATAGCGGGTCATGATCTCGTCACTCCCTCCGGTAAAATCAAAGGCGGACTTTAAAAGCAACAGCCCCAGCCCAATTCCCATCATGCTCAGAAAACTGATGGATAACGCCACTTTTTTTGAGCGCAGGTCTACCTTGGAATTTAAAAAAGCTTTTAAAGCCAAAACAGCCAAAACAGGGGCGCATAATTCCAGGATGACCTGTATGGAAGAAACCGCCCTGAATTTATTGTAGAATGGAAAATAATCAATCATAAAGTCTGTGAGCACGCCAAAGTTCTTTCCCCAGGAAAGCAAAAGGGCCAACAGGCTTCCGAATAGTAACCACCATTTGGCCCTGCCCCGAACCAACAGGATTCCCAGCAAAAACAAAAACAGGATAACCGCCCCGATATAAGCCGGAGCCGCAACAATTGGCTGATCTCCCCAGTACAGCCGCATTTCATTGGTAAATTCCAGGGCCTGAGTTCTGGGAACCCCCTGATCTGTTAAAAAATCGTAGGTGCGTGAGCCCTCTCCCAGCTTTTCTACCGAACCTCCCCCAAATAAGCGGGGAACCAGTAAATTAAGGGACTCTGTTATCCCATAGCTGTATTGAGTGATGTAATCCCTGTCCAGCCCATCCCGACGTGTTTTTGGACTGCCATCCGGATTAATAGTGAGGGCCGAGGTCCCGCGGGTACTCCAGTCTGCGTACTCTTTGGTGGCGAGCAGTGAAGTGGCGTTGGTCAGTAAAGCCAGGGCTACAGCCGGAATCAGTATCCCAAGGCTTATGAAATAGTGTTTTAGCTGCTTTTCCCGAATCGCATAAATCATGTAAACCGCCCCCAGCACCATGACCAGTAAAAAGAAGTAGTAGGTCATCTGAAAATGGTTGGCCTGAATCTCAAGAGCCATTGCCAGGGATGTGAGGATAAAACCCCAGAAGTATTTTTTGCGAAAAGTAAGGATTATGCCCCCCAGAACCATTGGCAAGTAGCCTATGGCATGGGCCTTGGCATTATGACCTACATTTAAAATTATGATTAAATAGGTTGAAAAACCAAAGGCCAGGGCTCCCAGAATAGCCAGGCGGTACTCCACCTTCAGGCAGCACATCAGGATGTAGAAGCCCAGAAAATATAGGAACAAATAATCGGCCGGTCTTGGAAGGAATCGTATTACCCGGTCCAGCTTTTTGATATAATCATGCGGATAGCGGGCCCCGAGCTGGTAGGTGGGCATCCCGCCAAAAGCACTATTGGTCCAATATGGTTCTTCCCCGTATTGATCCCGGAATTGCTCCTGTTCCTCGGCCATCCCTTTATACTGCACAATATCAGACTGATAGATCACCTTCCCCTGCAAAACGGGATAGAAATAGGCAAGAGCCGCCAGTCCCAGAAAAGTTATTACGAAGAAATGTCTGAGGAATGCGTTAAAGTTAAATTTCATTGGTCGGTTGAAAGGAATTTTACTCTATTTCTTCGAAATCGATATACTCCCCTACGTCCGAATTGGTTTTTCTGGTTTTCACGGGGGGTTTGTCAATACTGACCTCTCCCACTTTCTCATCCTTAAGCGGTCCCTTATCCCGGGACTGAAAAGTAGTATTGAAATAAGATTCTGTTTTTCGGACGGCATATGCATGAATCCAAGGCTGAAATATCCTGCCCAGTATTTTTAGCAGGTAGTAACCGAGGATTATAAATAAAATTGTTCGTAAAATGCCCATATTATGGAGTCTCTGTATATCAAAAGTACAATTCTGTCGTTTTATAAACAGTACAAAAGTCCTAAAATAAATCTAAAATGGCTGTAGCACCTTATAGAATGTACCTTCACAGTATATCTGTATATCTATTATTAATCGTTTTTTTTGCTGGCCTCAGCACCCGTGCACAGTATACAGATGTAATCAATTCCAACCGGCCCGGAAAGGCCGTAAGCGCTTATGCCGTTGGCAAGAACGTGATTCAGGCGGAAGCCGGGCTTTTTTATGAAATGCAGGATCATAATCTGATCAATACTGAATCCGACATTTTCGGTAGTGATATCGCACTACGATACGGCCTTTTCTTTGAAAAACTTGAAATTCACTGGGAGGGTATTTTCCAGCAACAGCAAATCGATTTCCTCAACATTGACCTGCAGGAAACGTATACAAATTTTTACCGGAATCGACTGGGGCTTAAATTCCTGCTTTTTGACCCTTACAAAAACCCGGAGCGAAACAAACCCAACTTATACAGCTGGAGGGCCAATAATGTATTTCAGTTTAAAAACCTGATTCCGGCCATATCTGTTTATGCCGGAGCCAATTTTAATCTGGGTGATAATCCCTTTTACCCCGACGATCCGATAGTGTCACCCCGGGCCATGATTGCCACCCAAAGCAAACTCACGCCCCGTATGGTGCTTATTTCCAATATCGCCTATGACCGTATTGGTACCGACTTTCCGGAATGGAGTTACCTGGTTTCCCTGTCCAGGGCCCTTCGCAACCCCAAATGGAGCGTTTTTATAGAAAACCAGGGGATCAGTAGCGACCGTTATTCGGATATTCTCCTCAGGGGTGGGGTTGCGCATCTGTTCAGTGAAAATTTCCAGGCAGACCTGCTCCTGGGGGGAAGTTTTAAAAATACCCCCAGCCGCCTGTTTATTTCCAGTGGGGTATCCTACCGACTCGATTTCCATAATGATGACCCCATCCCTATTGAAGACCAGGACCGCATCGGCAGAAATAGCATGAAGAATCAGGGCAAACCCGCCGGAATGTCCAAAAAGGAACTGAAAAAACTCCGCAAAAAGGAACGAAAGGCCCGTAAAAAAAAGAAAAATGACTGGGATATAGGGTCCTGAGCCCTCATCGTATTTTATTAACCGCTTCTGTTTTATTCTGTTCGGATTTATTCCTAATATTGGGTCGTTCAAAATGCTGTAATGGTTGAAATCAAAGAAGTCCGGTCCAAAAGCGAACTGAAAAGTTTCATTTGTTTCCCTTTCGGTTTATACAAGGATTCACTCTACTGGGTTCCCCCGATTATCAAGGACGAGATGGAGAGCTTTGATCCGCAGACCAATCCGGTATTCCAGCATGCGGAAGCCCGATTTTTTCTGGCTTATAAAAATGGAAAAATTCAGGGAAGGGTAGCCGCCATTATCAACTGGCAGGAAGTAAAGGAGCAGGGGCTTAAAAAAATGCGTTTTGGGTGGTTCGACTTTGTAGATGACCCTGAGGTCTCAGAAGCCCTGTTGGAAAAGGTAGCGTCTGTTGGCAGGGAGCATACGCTTGAGTACATGGAAGGCCCTATGGGTTTTTCCAATATGGACAAGGTAGGGGTGCTCACTGAGGGTTTTGACCAACTGGGTTCCATGGTTACCTGGTACAATTACGAATATTACAAGGAACATTTCCGTGCCATGGGTTTTGAAGTTGAGAAAGAATACCTGGAAAGCAAATTCCCTGTTGTCAATGCAGACCCTAAGTATTTCAAAAAAATACAGGGCCTGATTAAACAGCGATATGGCCTGAAGGCAATGAATTTCAGTAAAACTTCTGAACTGATGCCTTATGTGGACCAGATGTTCGATCTTTTTAATGAGACCTATTCCCGTTTGTCTTCATTTGTACGGATTTCAGATGCACAGAAAGCTTATTTTAAAAAGAAGTACATTTCCTTTATCAACCCGGAATACATCAAGTTTATTTTGGACAGCGAAGAACGCCTGATTGCCTTCGCTATTGTAATGCCCTCCTTTTCCAAAGCACTGCAGAAGGCCAAAGGAAAACTTTTCCCACTGGGATTCATTCACCTGCTCCGCGCCAAAAGATATAATAAGGATGCTATTTTTTACCTGATAGGAATACACCCCGAATACCAGAATAAAGGCGTTACAGCCATTATTTTTAATGAATATTACGAGATCTTTCGAAAAAAAAGGGTTCAGATGTGCTATCGAACTCCTGAGCTTGCCGATAATAAAGCTATTCAGGCGCTTTGGAAGAATTTCGACCCCAAGGTATACAAACGCAGGTGTACCTTCAGAAAAAGCCTGTAAAAAAAAGCCGGAGCTTAACTCCGGCTTTATTTATTCTCCCATGGCAGCAGCTACAGCCGCCGAGAGGCGTTTGTAGGTGCCATTCTCGAGGCGGTCGCGAATAGCGGAAAATGCCTCAAGGGTTTCGGTAATATCTTCAGCAGTATGGGTGGCCGTTGGGATCATTCGCAGCAGGATCAAGCCCTTGGGAATAACCGGATAAACCACAATTGAGCAGAATATTCCATAATTCTCTCTCAGGTCCTTTACCAGCGCCATGGCTTCCGGGATACTGCCGTTCAGGTAAACCGGGGTAACGCAACTACTGGTTGTTCCTATATCAAAACCTCTTTCTTTCAGACCGTTCTGTAATGCGTTTACATTCTCCCAGAGTTTATCTTTCAGCTCCGGCATGGTTCGCAACATGTCCAGCCGCTTTAGAGCGCCTTTAACATAGACCATAGGAAGCGACTTGGCAAACATCTGCGAACGCAGGTTGTATTTTAGATAATCAATAATTTCCTTATCAGCAGCCAGAAAAGCCCCGATTCCTGCCATGGATTTTGCAAAAGTGGCAAAGTAAACATCGATATCGTCCTGAACTCCCTGCTCCTCTCCGGCACCAGCTCCGGTCTCCCCCAGGGTTCCAAACCCATGTGCATCATCTACCAGCAGGCGAAAGGTATATTTCTTTTTCAGGGCAACTATTTCCTTTAGTTTTCCCTGTTCCCCGCGCATTCCGAATACGCCTTCAGAAATAACCAGAATTCCGCCACCAGTCTGTTCGGCCATTTTGGTAGCCCGTTCCAGGTTTTTTTCGAGGGATTCAATGTCATTATGTTTGAATGTAAAGCGTTTTCCAACGTGCAGTCGAACCCCGTCGATGATACAGGCATGGGAATCCACATCGTACACGATAATATCATCCTTTGAGACCAGGGCGTCTATAGCCGACATAATGCCCTGATATCCGAAGTTCAGCAAATAAGCAGACTCCTTACTGACAAAAGCCGCCAGTTCCTGTTCCAGTTGCTCGTGGTAATCGGTATGACCACTCATCATCCGGGCTCCCATTGGATAGGCCGCCCCGTGTTCAAGGGCGGCATCCCCGTCAACTTTTTTAATTTCCGGCAGGTTTGCCAGTCCGAGATAATCATTTATACTCCAGGTGATTACCTCTTTTCCCTGGAATTTCATCCGGTTTGATATTGGGCCTTCCAGTTTGGGGAAAACAAAATAACCCTCAGCCTGTGATGCCCATTTACCCAATGGGCCTTTATTTTCAATTATCCGATCGAATATATCTCTCATGTAGCTTAGCTTGGTTTAAATATTCGCAAAAAAAGCCAAATCCCGGACGGATGGCTTTCAGCGCTAATTAAAGGGCAAAAGTACAGAATTTTGCAGAGGAATCATAAAAATTTCACATGCGACCGGATGCACTTGCTATCCGGGGCCTGGGACTAATTTGAAAAGAGAAGTCTTGTATTATTTGATAAATTCGATTTGCTTGGGTTCTTCAACATGCTTGCTGTCAAAAAAGCCCTGGGCGTCCATCCACTGATCGCTGTAGACCTTACTCATGTAGCGCGATCCATGATCCGGAAATATTACCACTACCCTGCTCTTTTCGTCGAAGGTGCCCGAGGCCTGCAATTGTTTGATCGCCTGCATTACCGCCCCGCTGGTATAACCCGCAAAAATTCCTTCTGTGCGACAAAGCTCCCTTGCGGTGTGCGCGCTTTCCTCATCAGTAACCTTGATGAATTCATCAATGATTTCGAAGTCCGTAGCCTCTGGGATCAGGTTCTTCCCTAGCCCTTCAATGCGGTAGGGATAGATTTCAGCGGTATCCAGTTCTCCGGTCTCGTGATATTTCTTAAGTACTGACCCGTAGGCATCTACACCAATTACTTTAATATCAGGGTTTTGCTCTTTTAAAAAACGAGCCGTTCCGGAAATAGTCCCCCCGGTCCCGCTACAGGCCACAAGATGCGTAATTTGCCCGGCAGTCTGTTCCCAGATCTCAGGGCCGGTGCTCCTGTAATGCGCCTGTATATTAAAGGCATTAAAATATTGATTGATATAAACAGAACCCTTGGTTTCCTCATGCAGGCGCTTGGCTACCTGATAGTAGGATCTGGGGTCGTCTGCACTCACGTGGGCCGGGCATACGTATACCTTGGCTCCCATGGAGCGAAGCATATCTATTTTATCTTTGGAAGATTTTGAACTAACCGCCAGAATACACTCATACCCTTTGATAATACTCACCATTGCAAGACTAAACCCGGTATTCCCGGATGTAGTTTCTATAATAGTGCTTCCGGGCTTTAGCAAGCCGCTTTTTTCTGCCTCTTCAATGATATAATGCGCAATGCGATCTTTGGCGGAATGGCCAGGGTTAAAGGCTTCCAGTTTGGCGTAGTATTCCCCCGGAAAGCTTGCAGTAAGCTTGTTCAGGCTTACCAAAGGAGTGTTGCCGATAAGTTCAAGGATGTTGTTGTAGGCCTTAATCTTTTGTTCCATAAAGTAAGGTTAGGTGAAAGCATTCCTGCAGTAGGAATTACTTTACGGGGACAAAATTACTATATTTTTTTTTATTAGCTGTTTTTCTGTTCCCGATCAATCAGAAAGGCGTATTCCCTGGCGGTCTCCCGAAGGGCTTCAAACCTTCCGGATGCGCCCCCGTGGCCGGTATCCATATTGGTATAAAGCAAGAGCCGGTTTGTATCGGTTTTGAGCGCCCTGAGCCGCGCTACCCATTTGGCGGGTTCCCAATACTGCACCTGAGAGTCATGTAGCCCGGTTATAACCAACATATTCGGATAATCCTGAGGCCGGACATTATCGTAAGGCGAATAAGACAGCATATAATGATAGTATTCCGGATCATTCGGGTTCCCCCACTCGTCGTATTCCCCGGTGGTGAGTGGGATGCTTTCATCCAGCATGGTCGTTACCACATCTACAAAGGGGACCGCAGCCACCACCCCATTATAGAGGCCGGGAGCCATATTAATAACCGCTCCCATCAGCAGCCCTCCGGCCGAGCCCCCGTATGCATAAAGATGTTCAGTTTGCACATATCCGGCCTCCACCAGATATCTGGAACAATCGATAAAATCAGTAAAGGTGTTTTTTTTATGAAGCAATTTGCCCGCCTCATACCAGGGCCTCCCCAGGTATTCCCCTCCCCTGACGTGGGCAATGGCATATATAAAGCCGCGGTCCAAAAGGCTTAGCCGTGTAGTTGAAAAATAAGGATCGGTGGTGCTTCCATAGGAACCGTAAGCGTACTGTAGCAAGGGGCTGCTCCCATCCAGGGGGGTGTCCTTATGGTACACTACAGAAATGGGCACCCGCTCCCCGTCGCGGGCTGGGGCCCAAAGGCGCATGGAACGGTAATTTTCCTCCTTAAAAGTCCCCCCCAGCACTTCCTGCTGTTTTAGAATGGTCTTTTCCCTGGTACGCATATTAAAATCGACAATGCTGTAAGGGGTGGTCATGGCATTGTAAACATAGCGCATTGTTTCAGTATCGAAATCCAGGTTTACGTATGGGTATGCCACGTAGGTCTCGCTCTGGAAAGGAAGAAAATAGGATTCCTGACCATCCCATCGATTGATCTGTATCCGGCTCAGGCCATTATCCCGCTGCGAAACAACATAGTAATCCTTAAATATCTCTACATCTTCCAGCAGTACATCTTCCCGGTGCGGAATGAATTCTGACCAATATTCGGAAGCCGTCTGCCGGGCAGAGGTCCGCATGAGCTTAAAATTAAAGGCCCCGTCTTTATTGGTAAGGATATAGAAGTAATCCTTAAAGTGGTAAATAGAATACTCCACTCCCCTTTGCCTTTCAGCAAAGATCCTGAAATCGGCCTCTGGCTGATCCGCCCTTATAATCCTGTATTCTGAAGTAAGGGTACTGAAAGAACCAATTACAATATATTCCCTGGATTTGGTTTTGTATACATAGGTGCTAAAGGTGGTATCTTTCTCTTCGTATATCAGAAGGTCTTCTTCAGGGTCGGTTCCCAAAACATGCTTGTAGACTTTATCAGATCTGAGGGTTTGCGGATCTTTGCGGGTATAAAAGAGACTCTTGTTATCCGATGCCCAAACGGCACTGCCCGTAGTGTTTTCTAACAAATCTGCTAAAAGCTCCCCGGTATTCAGATTTTTTATACGAATCGAATACTGCCGTCTGGAAACCGTATCTACCCCGAAGGCTGCATATTGGTTATCCGGGCTAATGGAGATCCCCTTCAGGTTGAAATAGTCGTGCCCGGCTGACAGCTGGTTACAGTCAAAAAGCATTTCCTCCTCCGCTCTGAGATTCCCTTTTTTACGGGTATAAAAAGGATATTCCTTTCCGGTTTCATAGCGAGTGACGTACCAGTAACCGTTATATCGGTACGGAACGGAGGTATCATCTTCCCTGATCCGTCCTTTCATTTCCTGAAACAAGGTTTCCTGCATCTCCTTTGTTTGGGCAGTCATTGCCTGATAATAAGCATTCTCTGCCTTCAGATAATCAAGCACCTCCTCGCTTTCCCTTTCTCTTAGCCAGTAGTAATTGTCAATGCGAATATGGCCGTGTTTTTCCAGCTTTTTTGGCCTTATTGCAGCAACAGGAGGATTGGGTTGAGACATAACTGGATGCAGATTAGTAAAGGAAGATGCAAAAATAATACTTAGGGAAAGAATGATGCCCCATCACTGAAATGTTTTTTTATGAAAGCGGTATGATTCAATTTAGTAATTTTGGAAGACCAAAAAGAGAAATAACATGTTTGGAGATTTGATGGGAATGATGGGAAAATTAAAAGAGACCCAACAGAAAGTACAGCAAACCAAAGAGCGCCTCAATGGAGTAAGCCTGAAAGAAACGGGGGCTGAGGGTCTTATCGAGGTCGTTATAACAGCCAACAGGGAAATAAAAGAGGTGCAGATAGACCAGTCACTGCTGCAAGACCCGGAACAGTTATCGGATTATTTGGTAATTACCCTCAACAAGGCTATTCGAAAAGCCGGTGAAATTCACGAAAAAGAACTGGCTGCGGTTGCCAAAGAAGGAATGCCCAATATTCCCGGCCTGGATAATTTTCTGAAATAAAAACTTTTATTAACCCTCAATTAAACCCGCATTCAATTGTTGGAAGTAGTTAAAGATACCGACCAAGGTTATAAGTTTCTGGTTAAGAGCAGCCGGGGGCATACCCTCTTGGAAAGCGTACCCTTTAATTCCGAAAAGGATGCCCTTCAAAAGATGCAGGCCCTTAAACCCCTTGTTAAAAGTTCCGTCTGTTTCGAGCGAAAAACGGATCATACGGGCAAATTTCAGTTTTCACTCAAGGATGAACAGGGTATAATTATTGGCAATAGCCAACTTTATCGATCTGAAGCTGGAATGGAAAACGGGATCAAAAACACCCGAAACTGCATCATTTCTTCATGAGCTGCTAAACTGAAAGTTTCTGGATAACGGAACAGGTATAGTCATGCATCTGGTCCGTATAATCCAGATGGGTAACCATGCGGAGTTTCCCTTGCCCCATGCCAATCAGGCGAATCCCCTTTTTCTCCAGCCTTTCGGTCATTTGGGTGTCATCAATCACTTTTGATTCCAATTCGAATATCACAATATTGGTCTCCACCGGCGCCACGTAGCTCACGAAGTCTTTAGAGGCCCAGATTTCACCCAGTTCCCTGGCCTTCCTATGATCTTCCTTCAGACGGTTGATATTATGTTCCAGGGCGTACAGGCCTGCAGCAGCCAGATAACCTGCCTGCCGCATCCCACCCCCCAAAACCTTTCGAATCCTCAGGGCTTTTTCCATATGTTTCCTTGTGCCCACCAGCAGCGAACCAACCGGACATCCCAGCCCTTTGCTAAGGCATACACTTATAGTATCAAATAGTTCTCCGTACTGTTCTGGGGTTTCGGCTTTGGCAACCAGGGCATTCCACAAACGCGCCCCATCCAGGTGGAAGGCAAGTCCATGGGTGTCACAAACCGTTCGGATACGCTTCAGTTCTTCGAAGTCCCAGCAGGCACCTCCCCCTTTATTGGTAGTATTCTCCACACAGACAAGGGAGGTAAGGGGGCTGTGGTAAAAGTCCGGTGGATTGATGGCAGCCTTTACCTGTTCAGCGGTCATCATTCCCCTGTCCCCATCCACCAACTTACAGGAAACCCCGCTGTTAAAGCTTACCCCGCCTCCTTCATAATTGTAAACATGGGCAAATTTATCGCATATCAGTTGTTCCCCGGGTTGTGTATGCAGTTTAATTCCCGTTTGGTTGGTCATTGTGCCGCTTGGAAAAAAAAGGGCAGCTTGCATTCCGAAGAAATCAGCAACCTTGTTTTCCAGTTCATTTACAGTTGGGTCTTCCTTAAAGACATCATCCCCTACCCTGGCATTCATCATTGCCTCCAACATGCCGGCACCGGGGCGGGTCACTGTATCGCTGATCAGATTAACTTCCATGCCTCTATTTATTGAAAACAGGCCATCCCAATCGGAGAACCGTCCGGTATTACAGGAACTTGCGGGACTTTGAACAGCTCAGGGTGCTCAAAAAAACGGTCAATGCGCCGTACCATCTCCCTGGCCGTTGCACTGCCCCCTGATTTAAGCAGGTCTGCTCTAAGCGATCTTAAGGCAGCTGCGGCAACCGCGTTGACCTGGGGATGCACCGCATCCGAATGTGCCAGCACCATTATATGGTATAAAACCCTGAAATTGACAACCTCCTGCACCTGTCTCAAAAAGTCAGATTTTGGACTTGAATCCACCGTTTGCTCCCGCAGTCTTCCCAAAACCTCCTTAAGCGATAACTGCCCGGGATTAAGGCCTTGTTGCTGGATTAATCGACTTGCCCTTTCAGGGTGCAACAAAAGGCCAAGGGTCATATCTGCTGCCGTTTCAGCACTTGCGAGTGCATCAAAACTCAATCCGGCCCGGCCCTTAAAAGATTCCCTGCCTGCGGGATAGCCTTTGGCCCGGGGAGGGAAAAGCCCCAGAATTCGCTGAGGAATGGCCAGATTGGCGGCCTGAAGCGTCTTTAATATTGCGTCAAGTGCTTTCTCCTGCTCCCCGCGGGGCAGGGTCTTCCAGGGAATGCTGCCATCGCCCCGAACAGCATAAGAATAGTCTATCCCTCCTATTAGCTTGGTAGCGGCCTCCGTCTGGTAACGGTGGAAGAAATACAGGGGTACGAAAACGTCTTCAAGCACAGAATAGGGCTCGCCTGTGCGGATATTGGCTATTGAGAAATTTTCTATGGCCGCATTTCTGATTCCTAAAACACGCTCCAGCTCTTCTGCTGCGTCGGGACCGTTGTCCCACAGGTGTCCAAAGGCATGTGCACCACCGCTGGGCCGTGCATCCTGGTCGGAAATATAGCGAAGCCCCTGCTCCGCAGCATCTTTGAGGATATCATCCAAGGCCTCTCCCTCATTTGTCCCTTCGGGAAAATCAGAATAGGCATAAGCCACACTTACCTTATCCCACTCTCCGATACCGGTATCGTATGCCTGGGAAAAATCAATATTTCCATTTTGCAGCCTGAAATAGGGATGCGGATAATCCATAACCGAAGCCCGGTTGTTGGTGCTGGCCGCAAAATTATGTGCAAAGCCAAGCGTATGGCCAATTTCATGGGCAGAGAGTTGCCGTATGCGGGCAAGGGCAAGCTCCAGCATTTGTGCCGTATTCTCATCCGAAGTCTCAAAAGGTTTGTTGGCCAGGGCCTGTGCAATCATAAAGTCCTGACGGATCCTGAGACTTCCAAGGCTCACATGCCCCTTAATAATTTCACCCGTACGCGGGTCCTGTACACTGTTCCCGTAACTCCAGCCACGGGTAGAACGGTGAACCCACTGAATAACATTGTAACGTACGTCCATTGGGTCCGCATCATCGGGCAGTATTTTAACCTGAAAGGCGTCTTTGAATCCGATTGCTTCAAAGGCTTGGTTCCACCATTGTCCTCCCTGCAACAGTGCGGAACGAACTGGTTCCGGAGTACCATTGTCCAGATAATAGATTATGGGCTCCACGGCTTCACTTACAGTTGCAGAAGGATCCTTTTTCTCGAGCCGGTGCCGGGTTACAAATCTTTTAACGATGGGATCTTCCACGGGGGTAGCGTAGTCATAGTAGGAAAACATATTCGCCCCGCTCCTGGGGTCATAAACCCTTTTTTCAAAACCATCATCTGGTAGCTCGATCAGGGAATGGTGCTGGGCAACAGTTACCAATTTCGGGTTTGGGCTAACCGAACGAATATAGCCGCCTGCGGGACTTCCTTTAAAGGTGAGCATTACATCAAACTCACAATTTTTTGGAAAAGCTCTGGTTCGTTCCAGGTTCATGGCGCTTTTGGAGCCGTCCAGAGAATACGATCCCTGTTTGCTGCGCTTGAGCCGGTCTGAAACCCCGTGAGCGTCCTGCATCAAAAAATCCGTAAAATCAATAATATAATTGGCTCCTATGGTTTCAACGATAGGAAAGCCAAATAGTACTGAACTGGCAAATGCCTGCTCCACGGATTTTCGTTCCAGGGAATTTTCTGTAAGGGCGCGGAACTTCATATTGGGCTGCATCAGTAAAATTTTATTCCCTGCCTTTTTGAATCGAACTAATTGCTCACTGCCTAACTGACCCCGGTCCAGGCCAATATCGTTGCTGCCAATACCACTGCTCAGGCCGTAAACATACAGAAAGTCTGTATCCAGCTTATCTACCACCAGATAAATTTTGTCTTTAGTGTCATCGTAATAGAAATCAAAATAACCTTCATATTTCTGGAAAGATTTGCGTTGCTCAGAAAACTGGGCCGAGGTCGCCGAAAAAATAAAAAAACAGGCGGCAAGCAGGTATATGTTCTTCATGGAAATGATTTTGGCTTAAATGTATAAGAAAATGCCCTTTTATAAAAGCTGGTATCTATATATTGGCCACACTAAAATCATTAAAAGCCTCCAGATTCGGATTTCCAGATTATTAAAGTGGTAATTACTTTTATAATTCTTAAAAAACAGTATCTTATTTGAAAGATTGAATATGAGCAAAGCGAAAAACACTATTTTCGATTCTTACGAGAGAAACCCGGTCTTATTTGATGAGATTTTCGATCGTGAGGGAGAAGTGACCAAAGTCTACAAAAAGCTTTTTAATCTCTACGGAAAACAGTCTCTTGAAGAATATAATCAGTTAAACAGCAAGGCAAAGTCTGCTTTTTTTAACCAGGGTATAACCTTCAGGGTATACGGAGACCAGAAAGCCAACGAGAAAATCTTTCCCTTTGACCTGTTCCCAAGGATCATAGGAGCAGCCGAATGGGCACATATAGAAAGCGGTGCAAAGCAGCGTTGCAGAGCTTTAAATGCCTTTCTTTGGGACCTGTACCACGATAAAAAAATCCTGAAAGACGGGGTTATTCCTCTCGAACTGATAAACTCCTCCGAAAATTATCTGGATCAGATGCAGGGAATAGATCCTCCGGGGGGCATTTACAACCATATTTCCGGCACTGACCTGATCCGGCACAGCGATGGGGAATTCTATGTGCTGGAGGACAATATCCGCTGCCCTTCCGGGGTGAGCTACGTATTGAGCAATCGTACAGCCCTGAAAAGGGCGCTGTTCGGGGTTTTTAACCATTACCAGGCTCACACGGTAACCAATTATGCTGAAAATCTTCTGGACCTTCTGGAATCTGTAAAACCGCAGGGGGTGGATAGCCCTAACACAGTTGTATTAACCCCCGGCATGTACAATTCTGCCTTTTATGAACATTCCTATCTTGCCAAAACCATGGGAGTGGAATTGGTGGAGGGCAGGGATTTGTTCGTGGAGAATGACTTTGTCTATATGAAAACCATACGGGGGCCCGAAAAGGTAGATATTATATACAGGCGTATAGACGATAAATTCATCGACCCCCTGGAATTTTTGAAGGATTCCACCCTGGGCGTGCCTGGGTTATTTGCAGCCTATCAGAAGGGAAATGTTACCCTGGCCAATGCACCAGGTACCGGAGTGGCCGACGATAAGGCTGTTTATACCTATGTCCCGGACATTATCCGGTATTATCTCGGGGAGGAGCCCATCCTGAAAAATGTACACACCTACCATTGTAACCGGCCTGAAGACCTGGAATTCGTTCTGGATAACATCCGGGAACTGGTGATCAAACCCGTTGATGAAGCCGGGGGTTATGGCATTTCAATCGGCAATCGACTGAGTGATGAGGAGGTGGAGAAAGTACGGGCCGAAATTAAGGCAAGCCCGAGAAAATACGTAGCACAGCCCATTATGTCCCTTTCGGTGCACCCTACCTATATAGAAGACACAAAATCCTTCGAACAACGGCATATAGACCTGCGTACTTTTACGGTGCTGGGGCAGGAAAAGGATTTTGTTTTAAAGGGAGGCCTTACCAGGGTTGCCCTGCGTCGCGGTAATTTAATTGTTAATTCTTCTCAGGGAGGCGGATCGAAAGATACCTGGGTGCTTAAAAAATAATCAATTCATGTTAGCAAGAGTTGCGGATAATCTTTTCTGGATGGGGCGTTACCTGGAGCGTGCAGAGCATATGGCCCGCTTTATTAATGTCAACTATTTTTCATCCCTGGATGCGCCTAATGAACTTTCCCAGTCCCGGCAGTTCGTTTTGAGTTCCATGCTGCAAATGATGGGAGACCCTGATGCGGGGAAAACCAACCTGCAGGAAAACAAGGTCTTGCACAAAATAGGCTTTAGTAAAGAAAACCCGATCTCCATTTACAATACAATAACCTATGCCCGGGAAAATGCCAATAGTGCCAGGGACTTGATTTCCACAGAATTATACGAGTCAATCAATAAATTCTACCACTTTGTTTCAGATTATCCAGAAAATAAATTCGTCAAAACCGGGCTTTTTGATTTTACGATGCAGGTTACCGAAATGACTGCAATCCTAAGGGGTAAGATCAGGGCCACCCTTTTACACGATTCCATTTATGCCATTATCATGATGGGGGTTAATATTGAAAGGGCCTTTCAGATTACCCGCATCATCAACGCGAAGTACAACGACGCTAAAAAATCACAAGGCAGCTACGGCGATCGCTTCAGCAACAGTTACGAATGGACTACGCTTTTAAAATGTGCGGAATCTTACGATATGTTCCGAAGGCTTTACAAAAAAGCCCCAACCAGCATAAGCACCCTGGAATTTCTGATATTGAATCCGGATTGTCCCAGATCCGTAATGAATAGCCTTAATCAGGTATACAAGCATATTTGTGTCCTGGATACAACTCACAGGCATCCGAAGGATTCCACAGCTTTCCTGGTGGGTAAGGTACGGGCGGAATACCAATATAAAATTGTAGAGGATATTGAAAAAGATATACAGGCCTTTATCGATCATATTTTATCTGAACTGGCCAATATTGGGAATTATATGGAAAAAGAATTTTTCAATTATTAAGTACCAGACAAATAGTCTTTTCTTTACCCGCCTATGACACAGCTTTACAAGGTTCAGTATGAGTCCGAGAATGAATATGAGCATCCGCTCATTGAGGCGTACTGGCAATTCCTGATCATCCCTGAAGTTTCGGAAGGGCAGCAGCTGCTCAGTGCAGAATTCACCAACAGCCTCGGTTTACCCTGGGAATATTCAGTAAATCCGCTGGGATTCCAGGCCATTCGCCTGCGTGCCAGACAGTCCTTTCAACAAATAAGTTTTAAGGGTGTTTTTACCCTTGAAAAAGCACACACAAACCCCTTTGATTTCGATTCAGGAGCATTGGTTCCTTTTTTTGAAGATCAATTCGGCAAGTTGGATTTTAAGGTTGCGCATCAGCGTTATTTACGACATACCCGGCTAACCACATTGCCTGAAACCAAGGAGATTTTCCGTTTTGAGGAGCATGCAACCGCTTTTGAGAATTTAAAGGCGCTCAACGAATGGGTAAACAAGCTCCTGGAATATAAAGGCGGGGTTACCCATGTGGAGAGCGGCCTGGATGAAGTACTTAACATTAACAAGGGGGTTTGCCAGGATTTTGCACATTTATTCATAGCAGTTGCCCGCAAACACGGGATACCGGCCCGGTATGTTTCAGGATACCTGCATCAGGGGCTGGGATATTTTGGAGATTCCCAGATGCATGCCTGGACAGAGGCGTTTATTCCGTCCATCGGATGGCTGGGGTTTGACCCCACTAACAACTTACTGGCAAGCACAGACCATATCAAAGTGGCCCATGGGAAAGATTACGCAGACTGCGCAGCTATCAAAGGAGTTGTTATTGGTCCCGGAGGGAATGAAAGCCGGCATAAGGTAATTGTGGAATCCCAGCAATAATAGCATTTGCTTTCATAAAAACATCTTATTTTTGCCCCATTAAAAATCTGATATGAACGACAAGCTGAAAACGCTTTTGGAACGCCTTGGCGCGTTAAGGAGGTATCTTTGACATAGATGCCAAACGCATCGAAATCCAGAACGAGGAGGAAAAAACCCTGGCGCCCGGCTTTTGGGATGATCCAATGGAAGCCCAGAAGGTGATGAAAACCCTTAAAGGGAAAAAGAACTGGGTAAGGGATTTTGAACAGGCCAAACGCTTAGTCGGAGACCTGGAAGTACTTACCGAATTTCACGAACAGGGGGAGCTTGGCGACGAAGAACTGGCAGAACAGCTGGAAAAAGCCGAACAGGCCATTGAACAGCTGGAGTTCCGCAATATGCTCTCCGAAGAGGGAGATGATCTGACCGCCGTTTTACAGATAACCGCCGGTGCAGGGGGTACGGAAAGTTGTGACTGGGCTTCCATGCTCATGCGTATGTATATGATGTGGGCTGAGAAAAATGGATACAAGGTCAAGGAGCTCAATTACCAGGAAGGGGATGTGGCCGGGATCAAAACAGTAACCCTTGAAATTGAAGGAGACTATGCCTTTGGCTGGTTAAAAGGGGAAAATGGAGTGCACCGCCTGGTCAGAATTTCTCCTTTCGACAGCAACGCCAAAAGACACACCTCCTTTGCCTCTGTCTATGTCTACCCTCTGGTAGACGAGTCCATAGAAATCGATATCAATCCCTCAGACATTGAAATAACTACTGCCCGATCCAGCGGGGCGGGAGGGCAAAATGTCAATAAAGTTGAAACCAAGGTACAATTGTATCACAAACCCAGCGGGATACAGATTTCATGCTCAGATTCCAGATCGCAGCACGACAACCGTGCAACAGCTCTTAAAATGCTGAAATCCCAATTGTATGAAATCGAATTGCGCAAAAAGCAGGAAGCAAGGGATGCTATAGAATCTTCCAAGATGAAAATTGAATGGGGCTCACAGATACGCAATTACGTAATGCATCCATACAAGCTGGTAAAAGATGTGCGCAGCGCAGAGGAAACGGGGAACGTAGACGCCGTTATGGACGGGGATATTGACCGTTTCCTGAAAGCCTATCTGATGATGATGGGGCAGCATGAAAGTTAATTATACAATCCTTAAATATGGTACAGATCTATCACAACCCCAGATGCCGCAAGTCCAGGGAAGGCCTGGAATACCTAAAGGGAATTAGTGCGGATATAGAAATAATCGAATATCTGAAAAACCCGCTTAGCCCGGAGCAACTCAGGTCCCTCTTAAAAAAACTACACATGTCTCCATGGGAACTCCTGCGAAAAAACGAGGCCATCTGGAAAGAGAAATACAAGGGAAAAGAAATAAGCGCGGATGAATTGATCGGTATCATGACTGAAAATCCGAAACTGATCGAACGCCCAATTGTTGTAAAAGACCAGCGGGCGGTAGTGGCCAGGCCTGCCGATACCATCAGGGATTTATTCTCCTGATTTATTGTTTAATATATTTTTTGATTGTTTAACAAACATTTAACCATTAGGGCTTAAACCTAAAGCGACCTAAGGAATCTAAAAACCGAAACCATGAAAAAAATAATTTTCATTTTAATGCTTCTGCTGCTCTCCAGCCAGTTAGCCCACAGCCAATTTGGACGAAACGGATATTTGGGAAGACAACGTACAGCCATTCCAAGGGGTCCGGAACCGGAACCGAAGAAACCTGAACCGAAGACAGCGGAAGAAATGGTAGAAGAGGAAATGCCAAAACTCACAGAAGCCCTTGAATTGAACGACTTCGAGCAGGCAGTGGTTTCATCTATCCTGACCAAGTATCTAAAACAACGCATCGAACTTCAAATTTTAGAACTGCCCGCAGATAAAATGCGGGAATCCCTTGAAAAGATCAGTATTAACCAGAGCAAAGAACTGGAAGAGGGATTACCTGTGGAGAAATACGAGGCTTTCGTAGATCTTCAGGAAAACGGTTACAATAGCAAAAAGAACAAGAAAAAGAAGAAAAAGAAAAAGAAAACCTAAACCCCCTTTATGAGAAACTCCCTGGTGCTGCTCCTGGCAGTATTTTGTCTGAACCTTCAGGCGCAACGATCGCAACGTCGGCAGAATGATAAAATAACCTTAACCGGAACGGTTTTGGATCAGGACTCGGGAAGGCCACTTGAATATGCCACTCTGGTACTGCAGTCTTCAGAAGACCCAACAAGGGTAACCGGAGGCATTACAGATCTCGATGGAAAATTCTCTGTTAAAGCTCCTGCCGGAAACTACAATATCCGGGTAGAGTATATCTCCTATAAATCTTACAGTCTAGACAATCAACAATTAAACCAATCCAAAGATCTGGGCACCTTCCGTATGGCAGTGAATGTTGCGGAACTGGAGGCCGTTGAAGTCGTTGGAGAGCGTACCACCGTTGAGGTACGCCTGGACAAGAAAATCTATAATCTGGGCAAGGACATCACCACCAGTGGAGGAACCGTTTCAGATGCTTTAAATAACGTTCCTTCAGTAGATGTGGATGTAGAAGGCAATATAAGTCTCAGAGGGAATGGGAATGTTCGTATTCTGATCAATGGAAGACCATCCGCCCTGGCAGGTTTCGGGTCTACAGACGCCCTGCAGCAGTTGCCGGCTGATGCCATTGAAAAGGTTGAAGTAATTACAAGCCCTTCTGCCCGGTATGACGCCGAAGGAACGGCAGGAATCCTGAATATCATTTTAAAACGGGAAAAGACCCTGGGCTTTAACGGATCGGTCAATTCCTTTCTGGGGTATCCGGCAACCAGCGGGATTACCACAAACGTCAATATGCGAACCAACAGGGTAAATATCTTCAATACTACCGGGGTTCGCTACCGCAACTCCCCGGGAAACGGTTTTTTTGACAATACCTATACTTCCGGATCCTTTGACCGGATTACGGAAGACCGGGATATCAACCGAAAAGATCAGAGTTTTAACACCAACCTGGGGATGGAGTATTTTTTTAGTGAAAATTCCAGCCTTACGGGGAGTTTCTTCTGGCGTTTTTCAGAAGATAACGATGTTACTGAAAATGCAACGATCCGCTCAAACGATGGTAACCTGCAAAGCCGAACCTTCCGCCAGGAGGATGAAACCGAAGACGACAACAGCTATCAGGTTTCCCTGAATTACCGCAATAAGTTTAACGATGAAGGCCATATATTAACCGTAGATGCCCAATATTCTATTGACCGGGAAGATGTTGAAGCTGTAATTGAAGAGCGGAATACCTTCCCGAATGAGCAACTTCTGGCACTGGAGAATGTCCTGGAGGCTGAAGACCGGAACGAATGGCTGATACAGGCAGATTATGTTTTACCCATGGAAGACTCCCAGTTTGAGGCTGGTTTTCGTTCCAATCTGGAAGAGGAAATAACGGACTACCGCCTGGATTCTCTGGATCAGGCTTCCGGGAACCTGGTTATCAATGAAACGCTCACCAACCTGTTTACCTATAACGAGAACGTTCATGCAGCCTACACCCAATACGGAAGTAAACTGGGGAAATTTTCCTTCCTTACGGGATTGCGACTGGAATACACCCAGCTCAAAGGTGAAGTTGAGTCTGAATTTGACCTGGCGGACCTGGAGGAAACCCTGGGGCAGGATGTAGACCTTAATTTCGACAAGCGCTATCTGGGGCTCTTTCCAACTGTCAACCTGATTTATGAACTTTCGGATTCAGAAAATATTTCCCTGGGGTATAACCGGAGGATTAACAGGCCCAGGGGCTGGTTTATCAATCCTTTTCCATCGCGCAGCAGCCGGACGAATATTTTTCAGGGAAACCCGGATCTGGACCCGGCCTTTGCAAATGCCTTTGACCTGGGCTATCTGAAGCGCTGGAAAAAACTGACCCTTACTTCCTCAGTATATTATCAGCGGGAGACCGGTTCCTTTGAAAGGGTTCAGGAACAGACCGGGCAAACAACCACAGATGGTATCGAAATTGTGCGATCCATCCCTATAAACCTTTCCACCAACCAAAGGGTTGGAGCGGAAGCAGGGGTCCTTTTTAATCCCACCCGCTGGCTGCGGATCAATAGTAGTTTTAACTTTTTCCGCTTTGTGACGGAAGGAACTTTTAACAACGTAGATTACGGGGCAGAAAACAACAGCTGGTTCGCCCGCTTCAGTTCCAAAGTTACGCTGCCTGCCAAAATTGACTGGCAAACCAATATGTTCTACAGGGGCCCTACCCAGAACGCACAGACCAAATCAGAAGGTATTTTTTCGCTGAACCTGGCCTTCAGTAAGGATATCATGAACGATAATGGCACCATTTTACTCAACGTTCAGGACCTTTTTAATTCGCGGGTTCGCCGCTCCTTTACACAAACTGACTTTTTTACCTCAGACAGTGAGTTCCAGTGGAGGGTTCGCTCTATTAGGCTTTCCTTTGTCTACCGGTTTAACGAGTCAAAAAAAAGAAATGGTCGTAATGGCCGGGATGACGACTACGATGAAGAAGGCTTCGGGAGTGGTACGTAACAGAAGCTTTATTTATATGACAATAAAAAAGGCGGGACAAAATCCCGCCTTTTTTATTGGTCTTATGATTCGCGCCGGGCACGTTTAGCCTCCCTGCGCTCTTTCCAGAGCTCCATCAGGTTACCTCCCAGCCAGTAGGGAACAACAAATAACAAAAGGAACATCATCAGCCAGAAACCGATGGTCAGGATGGTAAGAAAGGCCAGAAAGCCCAGGTATTGATCGAACTCAAACATCTTTTTGCGCTTTGAGCTACAAAGATAGCAGGAATTGGTTTAAAACTGCAAATCAATTTTGAAAATATCCTGCCTTTTGCCCGGTCTGAATTTTTGGTTGATTCCGTACCTTTGTAAAAACTTCCAATCATGCAATTTCGAGTTGAAAAAGACACCATGGGGGCAGTAAAAGTCCCTGCAGACAAATACTGGGGAGCCCAAACGGAGCGTTCCCGCAATAATTTTAAAATAGGCGCGCCTGCCTCTATGCCCCTTGAAATCATTTACGGATTTGCGTATCTGAAAAAAGCAGCCGCTTATACCAACTGCAAATTAGGGGTCCTTTCCGAGGCCAAAAGGGATCTCATTGCGGCGGTCTGCGATGAAATTCTGGAAGGCAAACACGATGATCAGTTTCCCCTGGTTATCTGGCAAACCGGGTCGGGTACTCAAAGCAACATGAATGTCAATGAGGTGATTGCCAACCGCGCCCATGAAATAGCCGGGAAAAAAATTGGGGAAGGTGAAAAAACCCTGCAACCGAACGATGATGTAAATAAATCGCAGTCTTCAAACGACACCTTCCCAACCGGGATGCACATTGCGATCTACAAAAAAATAGTGGAGGAAACCATCCCGGGTATCCGCCAATTGCGCAATACCCTGGAGCAGAAGTCCAAAACCTATATGAAGGTGGTCAAAATAGGAAGGACGCATTTGATGGATGCCACTCCCCTGACCCTGGGCCAGGAGTTTTCGGGCTATGTTTCCCAATTGGACCATGGCTTAAAAGCCCTGGAAAATACACTGCCGCACCTCAGCGAGCTTGCACTTGGGGGGACTGCCGTGGGTACGGGTCTGAACACCCCAAAGGGATACGCCAAAATGGTCGCCGGATTTATAGCAGAATTTACAGGACTCCCCTTTGTTTCAGCAGCAAATAAGTTTGAAGCGCTGGCTGCGCATGATGCCCTGGTTGAAACGCACGGAGCTTTAAAACAACTCGCCGTTTCGCTGAATAAAATTGCCAATGACATCAGAATGCTGGCATCCGGCCCCAGGTCTGGGATAGGCGAAATCATTATTCCGGCTAATGAACCGGGAAGTTCCATCATGCCGGGGAAAGTTAACCCAACCCAATGTGAGGCGCTTACAATGGTTTGCGCTCAGGTAATTGGTAATGACGTAGCTATTTCAGTGGGAGGAACCCAGGGTCATTATGAGTTAAATGTATTCAAGCCTGTAATGGCTGCCAACGTCCTGCAATCTGCACGTCTGTTGGGAGATGCCTGCATAAGCTTTGATTTGAACTGTGCCTCCGGAATTGAACCCAACCATAAAACGATCGAGAAATTATTGAACAATTCTCTGATGCTGGTAACTGCCCTCAATACAAAAATCGGGTATTACAAGGCTGCAGAAATAGCCAATACAGCCCACGAGAATGGTACTACTCTGAAGGAAGAAGCGGTTCGGCTGGGATATGTGACCGAAGAAGAGTACGATGCCTGGGTTAAGCCGGAAGATATGGTTGGCGAATTATGAAATAATACCAAAGGTCTGTAAATGAAAAAAGGGATCCGATTCGGATCCCTTTTTGTTAATGGATTGTGTTTACTTACTTCAATTCGAATTTAGAAGTACCTAACAGTTTAAGGCCATCATCATATACATTGACCATATAGTTTCCTTTCTGGAACTCTCCGGAGTAGTTGCTGATGTAGTCACATACGTCCAGAGTTGCATTTTCATAGTAGAAATTAGTCCCTTTGGTATAGCTTACAGTAGCCCCTTCTTCCATAGATTTAGTAGCTCCTCCGCCCATCACGTTCCCCTGAGGATCGAGCACTTCGATATAGAATTCACGATCTCCGGCTTCTGCGATTACGTTGTCGGCAACGGTAAAACAAACTTTCAGCTTGTCAGTACGTCCGGCTCTTGATGTAGATACCAGTTTCCCGCTGCTTCTTTCCCGTACTGCATCCACAGTGAATTTAGTCAGGTTAAGGGCAGATCCGCGCTCTACGGCATCAGCCAGTTGCGTATTCTGTACAACCAGGGAATCGTTAAATACGGTTTGCTTTTCCAGTTCAGCAAAGGTACTGTCGCGTTGCATGGCAATCAGGGAGTTGGACTCTTTAAGGGAGTCTACTTGCTTCAATAAAGCTTCCCTTTCCTTTTTAAGGATGGAAACCTGACGACGATACCTTGAAAGCGTAGCAATATCTGCCTTCATTGATTTTACTGAATCGATATACTTTGCAATATTGTCGCGAGCTGCTACCAATTCCTCGTTGGTGGCATTGCTTTCCAGAATTGCTTTGTCGTATTCGGACTTCAGGCTGTTCAGGTCTTCAACTACCAATTCTTTTTCTTCGGTAAGGGCTGTTTCAGTCTTTTTCTTATCCTGATACAGGCTTACAGTGTAAATGATGGTACCTAGAAGGATCACTCCTAATAATCCTGCTATTACCTTTAATCCATTATTGTTTTTTTGTTCTGCCATAATTTTTGAATTGATTACTTTTTAAAAGTTAAAAGTATTTTTTGTTTCAGTCTATATACGCTTTAATAGCTCATCTGGATTTCGGAAGCTGTAAATTTTTTTATCATGCTTCACCCAGAGCTGTAATAGTCTTATCTTTAAGGGTTTCAAAACTCAAAAAAGAATGATGTTAAAAGATTTATTTAAACCTACAAGGAGCCTTTGCTATTTGTTGATCCTGAATGCGCTGTTAATGGTCAACTGTAAGGATTCTTCCAAAAAAGATGAGCTGCAGGCCGCGGAGGTCGAAACCACGACAAACAAAACGGAGAAAGAAGCAGTTGCCAAGCTGCAGATTTTTCCCATATCTCATGCCACAGCCGTGTTGAATTGGGATAATACTACCATTTATGTAGACCCGGTGGGCGGAGCCGAAGCCTTTAGTGAGTATCCCGAACCCGACCTGATCCTGATAACAGATATTCACGGAGACCATTTCGATCTGGAAACACTGATGGGGCTGCAGACACAACAAGCAAAGATTGTAATGCCACAGGCGGTGGCAGATCAGATGCCGGATTCTTTTACTACCCAGATTGACATCCTCAGCAATGGGGAGCAGAAGGAGCGCTACGGGATATCCGTTACAGCAGTCCCTATGTACAACCTTCGGGAGGAAGCCAAAGATTTTCATGTAAAGGGCCGGGGGAATGGCTATGTGCTGGAGAAAAATGGTGAGCGTATATACTTCTCGGGAGATACAGAGGATATACCGGAAATGCGGGCTCTTGAAAATATCGACAAGGCCTTTGTCTGTATGAACCTGCCGTATACCATGACGGTGGATAGTGCGGCAAACGCCGTACTGGAATTTAAACCCGCCCAGGTTTATCCCTACCACTACAGGGGAAGGCCGGAGGTTAGTGATGTTTCAAAATTCAGGGAACTGGTTACTCAGGCAGACCCGGATATTGAAGTGGTGCAGTTAGATTGGTATCCGTCCGAAGACTATTAAGTCTTTATCCGTAATAGAATCAAAAAACCCGGACGAATCCGGGTTTTTTTGTCAATCGCGAATAAGCTTTTTATACTTGATCCTTTTGGGCATGATATCCGCCCCGAGGCGTTTCTTTTTATTTTCCTCATAATCGGAAAAAGACCCTTCGAAATAATACACTTGTGAATCCCCTTCAAAGGCCAGGATGTGGGTGCAGACCCGGTCCAGGAACCAGCGGTCATGCGAAATGATAACCGCGCACCCGGCAAAGTTATCCAGTCCTTCTTCCAGAGCCCTGAGTGTATTTACGTCCAGGTCATTGGTGGGCTCATCCAATAAGAGCACATTGCCCTCCTCTTTCAGAGTTATGGCCAGGTGCAGCCTGTTCCGCTCGCCTCCTGAAAGCATGCTGACTTTTTTATTCTGCTCACTACCCGAAAAATTAAAGCGGCTCAGGTAGGCGCGGGAATTAACCTGCCTCCCCCCCATCATTACCAGTTCCTGTCCGCCGCTGAAATTCTCCCAAATTGTTTTTTCAGGATCTATATTGGAATGGCTCTGATCCACATAAGCCAGTTTTACGGTATCACCAACAGAAAAATTTCCTCTATCCGGGGTTTCTTCTCCCATGATCATTCGGAAAATGGTGGTTTTACCGGCTCCGTTAGGGCCAATAATGCCCACAATTCCTGCCTGGGGCAGCTTGAAATTCAGGTCTTCGTAAAGGAGTTTATCCCCGTAAGCTTTGCTGACCCCACTGGCTTCAATCACATTGGTTCCCAGGCGGGGCCCGTTAGGGATATAAATCTCGAGTTTCTCATCCAGTTGTTTCTGGTCCTGGCTCAATAGCTTATCGTAATTGTTTAATCGGGCCTTTTGTTTGGCCTGCCTGCCTTTAGGGCTCTGACGCACCCATTCCAACTCGCGCTCCAGGGTCTTTTGCCGTTTACTGGCCTGTTTTTGCTCCTGGGCCAGCCTCTTGGATTTTTGTTCCAGCCAGCTGGAGTAATTCCCCTTCCAGGGTATCCCTTCCCCACGGTCCAGTTCCAGGATCCATCCCGCGACATTGTCAAGAAAATACCGGTCGTGCGTCACCGCGATTACCGTTCCTTTGTATTGCGCCAGGTGGTGCTCCAGCCAGTGAACCGATTCGGCATCGAGATGGTTGGTCGGTTCATCCAGCAATAGAATATCCGGCTCCTGCAGAAGTAAACGGCACAAGGCCACCCTGCGGCGTTCCCCTCCGGAGAGCAGCTGTATTTTTTTATCCGGTTCAGGCGTCCTCAACGCATCCATGGCAATTTCCAGTTTCGAATCAAGCTCCCAGGCATTGCTGGCGTCAATCTGGTCCTGCAGCGCGGCCTGCTTATCCATAAGCTGCTGCATTTTGTCAGCATTCTCATATACCTCCGGCAATCCGAACATGTCGTTTATCTTGTTGTACTCGTCCAGTACGGCAACTGTCTCGGCTACGCCTTCCTTTACGACTTCAAGAACTGTTTTATTATCATCCAGCTCGGGCTCCTGTTCCAGGTATCCCACCTTGTAGCCCGGTGAAAAGACCACATCTCCCTGATAATTGCTGTCCTTGCCGGCAATAATCCGGAGAAGTGTTGATTTCCCACTGCCATTCAGCCCCAATATGCCTATTTTGGCCCCGTAAAAAAAGCTCAAATAAATATTCTTAAGTACCGGGGTATTGGCATTTTTGTAAGTTTTGGTAACCCCGGACATTGAGAAGATTACCTTCTTATCGTCTGACATACATTTTATTATTTAAGATGAAAAATGGAAGGTTGTTTTAAACCCTTCCTTTAAGGGCATTGAACACCCAGGCAATAGCAAAAAATCCAACTCCGACGGCCGCGAATCCCCATCCGGCCACCTCATTATACCTGAAGGCACCTAAAGCGATCAATCCTATTCCCACAATAATCATAATAATAGTGGCATAGGCCAGAACCGTATTCTTATTCATTCCCATGTTTCGTTAGTTTGGTAGAGTTCAAATATCGTAAATTTTTGGCCAAATGCACAGCCCTTAGCCGGCGGATTCTCCGGGAAAAGCGATTCCTGATGCTTCCCTTACCCGGTCCAGAATGCCAAGCAGGTTGTGGCTGTCTTCCAGGGACCACAGATTACTTTCCCGTTGCCGGTTCTGCAGACAGTGGTGGACCTCCTCAATCTCGTAAAGAAAACCATTATCCTGTGCCGGGAGTGAAACCTGGCTGCGCTCCTCTCCTATCTGCAGTTCATATCCATCCGTTTTATACCAGGGTGGATGCAGGTAAATGCTGCCAAGGGTACCAGATATTTCCGCACTCAGGCCGGAGCGGGAACTTAGCCCGCTGTACAACAGGGCCACTGCCTGCGGATACTTGAATACCATCCCTATCTGCTGTTCAATTCCGGTAGGGCCGAAATGGGTGACGGTTTTAATTTCATCCGGAACCCCCAGAAACAGATAGGCCAGGAAAACCGGGTAAATTCCAATATCCAGAAGGGACCCCCCTCCCAGTTCCGGGTTGAGGAGGCGACCCGAGGGATCCCGGTCCAGGGCGGGAAAAGCAAAATCGGCCCTGAGATAGGCCGGTTTTCCCAATTGCCCCGATTTTACTCTCTGTAAGATTTCCCGAATAGAGGGGTTAAACCTACTCCACAGCGCTTCCATCATAAATAATCGCGTTTGGGAAGCAGCTTTTTGCAATTCGGCTACCTGCCGGGCATTGATGCCCAAAGGCTTCTCGCAAAGCACGTGCTTTCCGCTGTGCAGCGCCATCAGGCTGTGTTCCAGGTGAAAGGTGTGCGGGGTGGCAATATAGACTACTTCTATAGCCTTATCCTCCAGTAGCTCCTTGTAGGACCCATACGCTTTGGCAGCTCCATATTCGCTGGCAAAGCCTATGGCCTTGTCTATATCCCGGGAAGCGACAGCAGCGAGCCGGGCGGAGGGTAGCAACTGCAGGTTTTCTGCAAATTTCCGCGCTATTCTCCCCAGGCCTATAATTCCCCAGTTGATTTTATCTGCCATTATGCTTTTGTGTGAAATCCAAAGTTAATCATAAATCCTCCGTATCTTTAGGGCTGTTCCAGCTGAAATTGAATCGAACCATGGATGTTACTTTTAACAAGAACGAAGACCATAATAAATTAAGATTATCCGATTTACGTCGGAAATATGCCAAAATAAAAAAGGGGGGTGGCGAACAGCGCCTGAAAAAACAACGGGAAGAAGGAAAAATGACGGCCCGGGAGCGTATCGATTACCTATTGGATGCTCCCGAAGAAGCCCTTGAAATAGGAGCCTTCGCCGGAGATGGAATGTATGAAGAATACGGGGGTTGTCCCAGTGGCGGAGTAGTTGTTAAAATCGGGCGGGTGCAGGGCCGCCTCTGTGTGGTTGTCGCCAATGATGCAACGGTAAAAGCCGGAGCCTGGTTTCCGATAACCGGCAAAAAGAACTTAAGAGCGCAGGAGATAGCCATGGAAAACCACCTTCCGATTATCTACCTGGTAGATAGTGCCGGGGTTTTCCTTCCCATGCAGGACGAAATTTTCCCAGACAAAGAGCACTTCGGACGTATCTTCAGGAATAACGCTGTAATGAGCAGCAGGGGCATTCCGCAGATAGCGGCCGTAATGGGAAGCTGTGTAGCCGGTGGGGCCTATCTGCCGATTATGAGTGATGAAGCCCTGATAGTAGACAAAACCGGAAGTATTTTTCTGGCCGGAAGCTACCTGGTTAAAGCGGCTATTGGTGAAAGTATTGACAATGAAACACTGGGCGGAGCTACCACCCATTGTGAAATAAGCGGGGTTACCGACTACAAGGCAAAAGATGATAAAGATGCCCTGGATCGTATCAAAAGCCTCCTGGATAAAATGGGAGCCCCGGAATCTGCAGGCTTCAATCGTAAAAAAGCAGCCAAGCCTGCTGCCAATCCGGAAGATATCTATGGTTTATTACCCGCCTCGCGTACAGAGCAATACGATATGCTGGAGATCATCAGCAGGCTGGTGGATGAATCTTCTTTTGAACAATACAAAGAAGGATACGGAAAAACCCTGCTTACCGGTTATGCCCGTATAGACGGCTGGGCGGTTGGGATTGTTGCCAACCAGCGGAAAGTTGTTAAAACCAAGAAGGGCGAAATGCAGTTCGGGGGTGTGATTTATTCGGATTCAGCCGATAAGGCCACCCGGTTCATCGCCAACTGCAACCAGAAAAAAATACCGCTGGTATTCCTTCAGGATGTTACAGGGTTTATGGTGGGCAGCAAAAGCGAACACGGGGGCATAATCAAGGATGGGGCTAAAATGGTGAATGCCGTAAGTAATTCGGTAGTACCCAAGTTTACAGTAGTAATCGGAAACAGTTACGGGGCTGGTAATTACGCCATGTGCGGAAAAGCCTACGACCCAAGGCTCATTGTGGCCTGGCCCAGTGCAGAACTGGCTGTAATGAGTGGAAATTCTGCGGCCAAGGTGCTTCTTCAGATCGAAAAAGCCAGTCTTAAGAAAAAAGGAGAAACCATAGACAAGGACAAAGAAGCAGCCCTGTTTGAACAAATAAAAGCCCGGTATGACCGTCAGATATCACCCTATTACGCAGCGGCACACCTCTGGACAGATGCGGTAATCGACCCGCTGGAAACCCGGAACTGGATTTCTACAGGCATAGCTGCCGCCGATCACGCGCCAATTAGCCGCGATTTTAATATGGGAATATTGCAGGTTTAAATCACTGGTGAACTTGATTCAGGAAATTCAGATCCTTAATTTTTTTTGACCAGGCATTACTATTTGTTCAGAACCATACTATTTCCGGTAGCAATTTTAAAAAGCTCCTGGTTTACATCTTTGAGGAAAAGCTTATAAACTTTTATTTGCCTGGACTGGGCCCGGCTTCCAAAGTTCTGGTAAACAGTTACTTTTAAATAGGTTGGGGTCAGGCTTTTGTTTCCCTGATAGTTAACATTTACCTTCCAGAGGCCCGGCAGGGAACTATCAATAATCTGTTCTTCCACCATATAACCTTTCCGTTTCTCATCTACAAGGCGATCCTCATTATCGATATAGGTATGCTTCCAGGTATGGTATTGCCCTTCAGGATTTACAAATTGCAGCTCGAATTCGGCTTCCATATCGGTCCAGTTAAAGACAAGCCGGGTAGTGTTCTCAACATAGGCATCCCTTTGGATTTTCCGTAGGTCCACCCCTATATTATCGCCATGGAGAAATAGCAGGTTATCACTGTCATGCTGCATGATTTTTGAAAAATCTTCTGAGGCCTGCAGGAAATCCTCATCTACCAGATATTTGTAACGGGCGTACATGGCCGCTGCCCGATCGAATGCGCCGGCGTCCCGGTAGGCAGCTGCCAAATCCATATAGGACTGACTGTAATGCGGCCTAAGGATGAACAATTCCTTATATAATTCAAGAGCCTTTTCGAAGCGCTGTTCAGACTGATACACAAAAGCCAGGGCTTTCATCAAATTAGGATCTTCCCGGAATACCGCCAGGTTCTCCTCTATTATCTCATCTGCGAAGGCCTGCTGTCTTCTGTCTTCACTAAAGTGTTTATAGGCATCCAGAAAGAAATGACCTGAACTGCTGTACATGGCTTTCAGGGAATTGTATTTTTCCCGAGCCTCTTCAAAAGAAACACTCTCCTGCAGTAAACTAAGGTATTGCGGTTGGTTTTCCTTGATGGCCTCAGCGGTGAGTACCGGCCCTGTTTCAAAATTGTTTCTCAACCTCGCCAAATCGTATTTCTGATCCCACTGCGGGCTAAAGCCTTTGGTATTGATTACAATTACACCCTGGCTTCCGAAAGTGCCGTATTTCATTGTAACGGCCAGGCCGGCAATTATGGCAATACGTTTGATGTTATTTACATCTATCCAGATAGGTGCCTGGGAAAGGATCATCCCATCCACATCATAAACTACACCGGTACTTTGGGTGAGGCTGCCCACTCCACCTCTCAGGAAAACCCGGCCACCTTCCTGACAGTTACCAGTTACACGTACCCCGGCGAACCGTGCTCTTAGCAGATCGATGATACAGAGGCCTATGGGCTTTATTTGATCCTCATCCAAAAACCGGACGTTTGTTGCCAGGGCATCGGCATCGAGTATCCCGAAGGCGGTGCGAATCAGTCGCTTATTGATGGGGTATTCCTTCATCAGCTCTGCCTGTGACTTACGGTTGCTATTGGTTACTGTTACCTCATCCAGCTCGGTTACATCGGGGATCATGATTACGTTTAGGAAACGGGTTTTCTCTTCCACGCGGATGATGTAATCTTTCATTCCCATAAGGGTATACATAAGAAGGTCTCCCGTATTGGCCTGAATCGAATATTTCCCGTCTGCATCTGAAAACACTCTGTTTTCGGTGCCTTCCACACTAATGGCCACATTCTCTATTGGGTTTTTCCCGTCAGTGATGGTACCCTGAATGGTATGCGTTTGCCGTGTCTGTGCGCCTAATGGAAGGGCTAAAAGAAAGCTGAGAAAGAATATTCTGAATGTTTTCATTTGAACTTGATTATAGAAAATAAATGTATGTGAATATGGCCTGGTAATTGTCTATTACAGCACAAAAACCAAGCCATATTGATAATAAGCTGAATATCCCTGTATAAAAATCGCGCCCGGCACTTCAGACGGGCGTGATTGTAACCGGCAATTAATTGAATGCCAGCGTAGAGCCTTTGGTGAGTCTGAACAATTCCTGATTCACATCTTTAAGGAATAGTTTATAGACCTTGGTTTGCTTGGTCTGACCGGGACTTCCGTAATTGTTATAAACGGTAACCTTTAAGTAAGTGGGCGTCAGGCTTTTGTTGCCTGAATAATGAATGTTTACTTTCCAGGTACCGGGAAGGGAATCGTCAATCAAATATTCCTTTGTACTGAAGCCTAATTCCTTCTCCAGCATGATGCCTTCGGCGTCACTTGCCAATGAGTGGCTCCACTTGAAGTATTGTCCTCCGGGGTTCACAAACTGCAGGTCAAACTCAGCCTCCCCGTCATTCCATTCAAAGACCAGCCGGGTACCCTCAAAATCTTCTTCATCTACGAAGAGGTCAGATCTTTTTTCACTGCTGACCAGTGCTGCCTGATGCAGGGAGAGCAAATTATTAAAGTCGCGGTTTATGATTGGGAACAGAGATACACTGTCCCTGGGCATGATACCCTCCCCGACCATATAGTCATAGCGCTTATAAATAGCGGCTGCCTTTTCGTAATCCCCAAGTTCACGATAACTGTTGGCCAGGTCCATATACGATTGGGCGTAATTGGGTCGTAGCCGCAGTACTTCCTTGTATATTTCATTTGCCTTTGCCTGGCGGTTCTGTGCCTGGTAGATGTATGCTAAGGCCTTTAGCAAGACCGGGTTTTTATCGAAGAGGTAGGAGTGCTCCTGCAAGAGGGCATCTGCCGCTTCAGGCTGCTTTCTTTCTTCGTAAAAGTGTCTGTAAGCATCCATGAAGAAATAAGGAGAACCTCCGTAGCGAGCTGCGTAATCCTCATAAGTCGCTTGCACGGAACCGGCATTGCTATCCCTTAAGGCTTTCATATATGATGGCTCATTCGCAGCCACTTCATTTGGCTGTAAAACCGGTCCGCTCACATAGTTGTTGCGGAGGCGGGCCATATCCACTATTTCGTTATTACGAGGGCTGCCTGTAAGCGTATTGATAACGATGACGCCACCGGCTCCTATATTCCCATAGATGGTGGTAGTGGCAAAATTATTCAAAATCGCCAGTCTCTTGATCTGCTTGACATCCAGCCATAGCGGCGGATCGTTAAATAACTGCCCGTCCACATCAAAAATGGCAGACCGGGGGTTAAAAACCGAGCTGGCGCCTCTAATAAAGACTTTCCCGCTGGTGGTATTGTCAAATTCACGGAAGGAATCAGCATCGGGTTGTGCTACTCCCGCAATATTGGTGAGTTGGTTGTTTATCGCTCCCGGGCCGGTTGCGCCTGTACAGCTACCCCTTACTTCCACCCCGGCGAACTGATTCCGCAATAAATCCAGGATACACAGGTATACCGGGTTGATCTGTCGTTCATTCATAAACCGGATGTTCCCAGGTGCCGTATCTGCATTCAGGATACCAAAAGCCGTCCGGATCAGTCGCTCGTTTTGGGAATATTCCATCGCCAGCTCTTTCTGGGTCTTGCGGTTGCTTCCAATCACAACTACCTCATCCAGCTGGGCCACATCCATGACCATTTCAGGGTTTAGGATGCGGGTAACATCTTCTACCCGGATTTTCAGGGTTTTCATACCCTGGTAAGAGTACACCAGGATATCCCCGACATTGGCATTTATTTCATAACGCCCGTCCTCATCAGAATAGGTCTGGGTAGCAGACTGTTCCACTTCAATGGAAACATTGGGCAGGGGGGCCCGGCCGTCTGTTACCATCCCGCGTATTGTTTTCTGGTTTTGCTGGGACCATAGCAGGGGCCCGGCAAACAATAATAATATCAATATCTTTTTCATAACAACTGCATTTTTAGCTACTTAAAGATACGGAATAAAAAAATATCAGGCCCGGAATTCAAGCCCTCTTAAGAAATTTTAACGATTTGCACATCGGTTATTGCCCTGAGAGCAAACGGAGTTTGGTTTGGCGCCCGTTAACGTAGCGAAAGCCTTCTGGACCGAAGTATCCGGCCTCTTCCAGCATCACCCGGATATCCCTGCCCCATTCTGGGATATTCACAGTGGTATTCAATTCAATGGCATAGACAGTACGCCTGTGCAAGCCGTATTCAGTCCCGTCTGCAGTGTTTACACCCCCCTGGGCATCCCACATCCCGATAGTGGTACCGGCAGAATGGCCATAGCTTCCTAAAGGATGGGTGTAGATGGCCGGTTTCAGGCCTGCCGCCCTGGCCTCAGTAAGGGAGCGCTTCAGAATTTCGTTCCCGCTCAGGCCCTGCTGCATATTCTCTGTAAGATAATCCTGTACCCTGTTGCCATCTTTCAGGGCTCGTTTTAAAAAATCCGGGGCATCCGTTTCCCCGGGTTTCAGTACATAGGCCAGCTGCTGGCAATCTGTGTTTAATCTCAGATAGGTGATCCCGAAATCGCAGTGCAGCAAGTCTCCGGGCAGAATTGTCTGGTTTTCGGGCCGATCTGAAAAAGCGTACAGATGCCCCTGGAGTTGTTTGGAGCTGCGCTGTATGTCTACGGTTGGGTGAAACCAGGTGTTCAGGCCCATATCTGTTACTTTTTGTCGCATCCACCATTCCACCTCTGTGGTTGTGGTTAACCCGGGCATGATGACTGCATCGGAAAAAGCTTCCGCAATAATTTCATGGGTGATTCGCACCAGATGGGAATACAGGATCATCTCCCTTTCGGTTCGGGTCTCAATCCAGCCCAGGGCCAGGTTTTCAGCCGAGACTACCTTGCTTTTATACTCCTGTGGCAATCTGGACATAAATAAATCGTAATCCGTTTTGTCCAAACCGTCTGCAATGTTGTGGTCCGTGGAAAAATTCAGTCCAATTCTCTGAGGATTTCGTTCGGTAATTAGCTCCATAAGCCGCTCCCATTGATCGGGTTGCTTTTCCTTATCCCAGGCCGAAATGATATCCTTCCCGATATTATAGCGCGCTACGGCTAATTTATCGAGGCGGTCGGCAGCCTTATCGCGATAGAAGAGCAGAATGGTCCTTCTCCTGGCATTCAGCCAGGTTGCCGGCAGGAAGGTCTTCAGCACCGGGTCCTCGTTATACTCCCTGGAAATCAGTATCCACATATCGATTCCTTCGCGATCCATTAGGCCCGGCAGGAGAGAATCCATTCGCTGCTGCAAAATATCATCCACAAGCTTCGCCCGTTCCACCTCGGGCAGGATTTTCTGGGCAGAAAGTGAACCAAGGCCAAAAAACAATAGCAGTAGTATAATCCGATTCATCCTAGCGGTTTTTCATTATTTCTTTTACAATATCCCTGCGGTTAATTTTACCAAAGGAAGTCTCTTCAAAATGGGGAATCTGATAGGCCTCCCTTGGGATTTCGTATTTACTGAACTGTTTGGAATCCCGTAAAGCCTGCAGATACCCGTTTGGGTCTTTATCCGTCTCCACTATCAGAACCATTTTTTCCCCCAACTCCTGGTCGGGAAGGGAACTGAGAAAGAAACGGTCCTTGATCATTCCGGACATCCGGTCTTCCAACTTTTCGGGTACCAGCTTCACACCCCCGGAATTGATCACATGGTCTAACCGACCCAGCCAGCGGAAGCGGGTTTCCCCTTCCAGTTTTACCAGGTCGTTGGTTACAAAAGGTTTATCCGAGAGATGACTGGCGTGAATAATCAGACAGGATCTTTCGTCCGTCTCAAAATGTACCCCTTCAATAGCTTCAAAAGGTTCGAGTACCTCTTCTCTATCCTGGTCCTCGGGCACAGACTTTAACTTCCTGAGGGCAACATGGCTGGCGGTTTCCGTCATCCCGTATGATTCGTAGATCTCAGTGCCTGATTTTGGCAGGGCTGCTAATAGCTCAGAAGGCATGGGCGCGCCCCCGACAATAATTTTGGATACTTTCCGGAGTTTTTTGAGGGAATTTTGCAGCTGCAGCGGGACCATGGCCGTCAGGTCCAGCGGTTGCTTGAAATTTTCAAGTGGGTTTGCAGTTGGCTGGACACAATCAATTTTCCAGCCAGAAACCATAGCGCGAACCAGCATCATTTTACCCGCAATAGTCTCCATCCCCAGACAGTTCAAAACCCTGGACCCAGGTTCCAGGTGAAACCTCTTGGAGGTGGCCTTAGAACTGTTGACCATGCTTATTTTAGGGATTTGGATCCATTTGGGTTCCCCGGTGGAACCGGATGTTTTCTGATCTATAAAAGAGCTGTCTGATAACCAGTCCAGCAAAAAGTCTCCGATAAGCTTTTCATAGGGTTCGCCCTCCTTGACCAGGCTGTAGGCCACTTCACTAAGGTCCTCATAGGCATAGTTCCGGCCATTGAGGTAAAATTCGTGGTGAAAATGTTCTTTCATCAGTTTATTTCTTTAAATCGTTCTCGGGCAGCTTCCTTAGCTAAAACCCTTCCACTCAGCCTGTGCTTCCAGTCTGTCCATCCGTATCTACGGGCAAAAAACCATAAAAGCAAAGGAAACACCACAAAAATAGGGATATAAGCATCCCAGCCCAGGCCGGGTTCCGAAATGTCCTTGTAAAGAGAATCCGTTTGAAAGGCCGTCCAGTCTGCAGTTACCAAAAGCGCTGTAATCAGGTTGTTGGCGGCGTGAAAGCCCAGGGCCAGTTCCAGACCTTCGTCCATAAGGGTGATGATTCCCAGGAAAAACCCCGTCCCGATATAATAGACCATTACCCCGTATCCCAATTTGGTAACTTCCGGGTTCCCCAGGTGCATCAGGCCGAACAAAACCGAGGTAACCACCAGGGGGACCCAGCGGTTCCTGGCCAGGATTCCCAGGCCCTGCATCATGTACCCCCTGAACAAATATTCCTCAAAGCTGGTCTGCAGCGGTATCAGTAATACGGCAATCACTGCCAGTTTCCAGAAGGCTTCCCAGCGGAAATTTAAGACGTAGTCATCCGGGCTCAGATAGACATCAAGCAAGGTAAGACCCACCGTTATAAGTGTCCACACCCCAAAAGCAAAAAGAACACGCTTCCAGTCAATCTTCGTTCGCGAGGTAGTCAGGGAACGAATAGACTGCGGATGTACCAGCTTGGTCCAGCCTAAAACCACCACCAATCCGAAAGCAAGGGGTGCCAGTAAGAGGATCAAAACCGTATTGGATCCCAATTCGGCTATCATATTGGCCATCAATTCATCCACACTCACATCAGAATTGATAGTAACTATGTAATTAAAAACCATCAGGGCTATAAACCCGCCGGGTATAAATAAATATTTCCAGAGGCCAATATCGCCCCGGTAACCTTGTTCTATGTACATATTCGATTTATTTGGGAATAATCCCAGCCCTTTTCCGGCCGGTACCACAAGTTAGCATTTTTTACCTCCAATGGCGCAGCTATATTATTTGTGAAGAGGCCTCCGGTTCCCAGGCCCTGGGGTAACTTTGTGTTCAGGGTGGCCGTCCACTGTGCAATGGCATTGAGTCCAATATTGCTTTCAAGGGCAGAGGTTACCCACCAGCCGATTCGGAGTTCTTCGGCCAGACTGATCCACTCCCCGGAAGCTTCGAAGCCTCCTGTAAGACTGGGTTTTAGTATAATATAAGCTGGTTGGATCTGTTCCAATAAGGCCTTTTTTTCTTTTCTTTCGAATACCCCGATCAATTCTTCATCCAGGGCCACCGGCAGCGGGCTTTTCCGGCACAAAGCTGCCATTTCGGGAATTTGTCCTGCCCTGATGGGCTGCTCTATGGAATGCAGCTGCAGGCTGGCCAGTTCCGTAAGTCTGTGAAGGGCGTTTGCCGGATGGAAGGCGCCGTTAGCATCCACGCGAATTTCAAGCTGCTCTGCGCTAAAGCGTTCCCTGAGGCTTTGTAGCAGTTTGAACTCTTCACTGAAATCCAGGGCACCTATTTTTAACTTGAGACAGCGAAATCCATCAGCCAGTTTGGTCGCTACCTGCTCCTGCATAAAGGAGATATCCCCCATCCAGATCAGGCCATTGATCGGGATGGGCTGCCCTGTTAAAAAAGGCGAAGGAAACAATTCCATTGGCTTATCGGATTGCAGGGAGCGAAAGGCCTGCTCCAGGCCAAAAACGATACTGGGGTATTTTTGCAAGGCCTGCCGTAGCGCACTTTCTCCCTGTTCTATTTGGTCGCAGGCCCATTGCAGTTTCTGTTCGTAATCCGGGAGATCGTCTGCACTCAGCCCCCTGAATAGGCCGCATTCCCCTACTCCCCAGTTGGTGCCCTCCTGCAGATAGATAAAAAAGGTTTCCTTGCTGCGAAGCACCCCGCGGGAGGTCCCACCAGGTCGCTTGAATTCCAGAATATATTTTGTGAAAGTAGCCCTCATAGAAGCAGGCCAAATTTACGTATATTTTTGGTCTTTAAAAGTACGTACTATGGCATTTTCAGATAAGGTATTTTGGATAACCGGGGCTTCTTCAGGGATTGGGGAAGCGCTGAGCTATGAACTGAGTTCAAAGGGCTGTTCCTTAATCCTTTCAGCCCGTTCGGCAGACAAATTGAAACAGGTTAAAGCCTCCTGTGCCTTCCCGGATCGGGTGCGCATCCTACCCCTGGACCTCTCGGATATGGATTCCTTATCCGCAAAAGTGCAGCAGGCCTGTAACCTTTTTGATCGTATTGATATCCTGGTCAATAATGCCGGGATCAGCCAGCGTTCTTTAATAGCGGATACCGAAATGGAGGTATATCAAAAATTGATTCGGGTCAATTACCTGGGTACTGTTGCCCTCACCAAGGCACTGCTGCCCCATTTTATAAACCAGCAAAGCGGGCACTTTGTAACGGTCACCAGCCTGATGGGTAAGTTTGGTTCCCCGCTCCGCTCCGGGTACTGCGGTGCCAAGCACGCCCTGCACGGCTTTTTTGACGTGCTGCGGATGGAACACGAAAAAGACGGTATTGCGGTGAGTTTGATCTGCCCGGGCTTCGTACAGACTGATATTGCGAAAAATGCCCTTACAGCTGATGGCAGCCCACAGAATAAGCAGGATACAGCCACTTCCAACGGCCTGAGCCCGGAACGCTTTGCCCGGAAAATGGCAGATGCCATTGAAAAAAAGACCTGGGAAAAATACATTGGCGGAAAAGAAACCGCAGGGGTATATCTTAAGCGGTTTTTTCCGCGATTACTACATAAGTTGGTGCTGAAAAGCCAGGTGGTTTAAATACACTGTTCAAACCGGGATGGCTGGTACTTAATTTAAGGGCATCTTACCAAAAAAAAAAAAAGGCAATACGGTAGGGTATTAGCCGTTAAAAGTTTTGTATAGAACCGAATCGCAAAAAAAGTATTACTATGAATTCTAAATTTAAAACCATGCGAAACTTTAAACTATTATTATTGTTACCTGTCTTAACACTGTTTATTGCCTGTAGCAATGACGATGACGCATTTGCACGTGTTACCGTAAACGGGACACAGTTAACGACCAGCCCATCCGATTTTGTAGTGGGTGACCGTTCCGATTTCAACGGGGATATAGACGCCAGTTTTACCGGGAATGGCGGAACTGCCGTAAGAATGTTCAGCTGGAACAACAATCTCAGCACAGCCGATTACAATGCAGATATAACGGCCACAACGGAAGGAACTTTCCAGATGATCGTGGAAGATTCACAAGGTGTAGTTGTACTGGATAGCGTACTGGACGGAAGCGTAGAACCCGACTCCTTTAGTGGGGTTACGGCTGCCGGCTCCCCAGGAATCTGGACAGTAACCATCCGTGTCACCAATTTTAAAGGTGATGGTAGTTTCTCCATGAGCGAAGGAAATTAAGCGCGATACCTTTTAATGATAAAAGCTGCAGGGAAACCTGCAGCTTTTTTATTTCAAAACAATTTTATTTACCCTACACTTCCATACTTTCCCCAATCTCAGGCAGGTGAAGCTTTTTCCCGGCCGCTTCAAAGGTGGCTTTTGACTTTTCCTTATCTATCTTAATGTAGCCGAAGGTATCGTAATGTACTCCAAGTATGGTATCGCACTCCACAAATTCCGAGGCCCTAAGCGCATCTGAAACCCCCATGGTAAAGTTATCACCAATGGGCAGGATTGCCAGATTTAGATCTCCATACTCCGGAATGAGCTTCATATCCATATGCAGGGCCGTATCTCCGGCAATATAAATCTGTTTGTCGTCAATACTCAGTAAAAAGCCCCCGGGTTGCCCCCCATAGGTCCCGTCTGCAAATGAAGAGGTGTGAACCGCATTTACATATTTAACCTTGCCAAAAGGAAAATCCCAATTCCCCCCATGGTTCATAGGGTGGCCTTCAAAGCCTTTTTGCTGGTAATAGCTGACTATTTCGTAATTGCTTATAATTGTGGCCCCGCTTGCCTCTGCAAGGGCCGGTACGTCCAGGACATGGTCCTGATGGGCATGGGTGACTAAAATAAAATCGGGCTTTAAGGATTTCAGGTCTACTTTACCTTTGGCCAGTTCGTTACCCGTAATAAAGGGATCTACCACCAAACGGTGCTCTCCGGTTTCAATTAATAAGGCTGCGTGGCCGAGAAAAGTGATTTTCATGGGAAGTGTTTTTCCCAAAGTTATTTAAAATTAAACCAAAAACGAACTCCTTCTGCATTCCGGTCTATATTCAGGGTAGACTGCAGTTGGTTTACAAGGCGCCTCATCAGCCGGATTCCCATAGATTCGTTTTCCCGATCGGAGACGTCATCGGGCATCCCAATGCCATTGTCAGTGTATTCAAAGAACCCACCATCGCCATTTTTGCGAATATGGATATAGATTTTTCCATCGGCATCGTCTTCCGGAAAAGCGTATTTAAAGGAGTTGGAAACCAGTTCATTGAGGATCAGTCCAAAAGGAATGGCCCGGTCAATATCCAGTTCCACCCCTTCAGCATCTATAGTAATGTTGATGTTATGCCCGCCTTTTTTAAATACGGATTGCACACTGTTGATCAGGCTTTCGATGTACCCCTGCATTTCAATCACTGAAAGGTCATCGTTTTGATAGAGTTTCTGGTGTATAAGTGCCATCGCCTTAACCCGGGTCTTCCCTTCCTCCAGGGCCTCAATGGCCGCTTTGCTTCGGGTATTCTTGGTTTGAAGACTGAGAAGGCTGGATACCATCTGCAGGTTGTTTTTCACCCGGTGGTGGATCTCTTTCAGCAGCGAATCTTTCTCCGTAAGGGAATTTTCAATAATATGCTTTTGTTCCGCAATCAGGCGCTGGTTTTTGATACTCTTCAGGTAGGCGTATACCAGACCGGCAAATCCGAGCAGCGTAAATACCAGGGAGATGAAAACCAGGTTGGTCCGCATGTCCTTTGCCTTTAATTCTGCCTTGCGTTCCTCCAGTTGTTTACGCTGGTCATCAATCATCTGCCTGGAATTATCGAGCTCTTCGTTGGCTACGATGGCGAGCATCTGCTGCCTGCGGATTGCAGACTCCTTGTCATTGATTGAATCCTGCAGGCGGACATTCCGTTTCAGGTAAAGGGCCTGGTTGCGATAATCCCCCATAGCATCGTAATACGCGGCCAGCAAACCATTGCGCTCCAAAACCAGCTTGGGTTTGGAAATGTCCCAGGGACCGTCCAGGTATTCCTTGGCTTTTCTGAGATTCCCCAATTCCATATGTGCGAGGGCCAGATAAAGGGTGTTTTCAAAGATCTCGGCCCGATAAATCACCTTATGCTGTTCGTTTAATATTCCAATTCCGTTTTCCAGGAAGGGTAATGCCTCTTCGTATTGAGTAAGCAATACATGGGCCTTTCCGATATTCCCTTCTATAAAGCCGTTCAACAGTTTGGCCTGGCTGATTTCAGATTCGGTCTTAACCGTGGTCATATCGTTGTTGTACACCACAACATAGCCTTGTGCCTGCTTAAAATAAGAGAGTGCAGAAGCCGCAGATTTATCCATCAGAAGGAATTTTCCGACTTCATTATGGTAGGCAGCCTGCTCGTAAAGGTTGGTGTTGTCTATGGTCTTTTTCTTGTCATAGATATAGTCTTCCATCGCCTTGCGATACAGCCCCAGGTTGGCATATATATCGTAAAAGAAGACCTGCTCGGTTAACCCGAGTTCTTTCTTTTTCTTTCGAACCTCGACCTGTTTATCGTAGAGTTGCAGCTGTCCGTAATTCTGATCCATAAGGTCCAGAAGCATCAACAACATATCAGGTTCGTTATCTGTTGTTTTGGTGTATAGCTTGTTTGCAATGGATACACTTTGCTGAAAACTTCCCAAATCGTAGTAAAGCTGTGCCCGCATCAGTTCATAAGCCTTAACAGCTGCGGTGTCTTTATTGCGGGTAGCCTCACTCAGATCGGCATTTACGCGGTCCATCCAGTCGTAAGCCGAATTTTCCTCATAGCGATTTGAGGTTTCAAAAAAGAATTTGAACTTCTCTAAAGCCGAGGGTTGTTCCTCGAAAGCCCGAAGCGGATCTTCCACCTGGAAGGTGTCATCCTGTGCCCAGGTCATAGTGGTGCCACAGCAAAGCAAAGCCAGTAAGAAGTATAAGATCCTGATTTTCATCGATTGTAGCCCTGTTTTCAATCTCCCGGGTAGTTGATGCCCGATTATTTCAATTTTCAAACTTACCTATTTCTAACGCGTTTCACTATTATTTGTTGTAAATCCGGGCCATAGTGTTGTAAGGCATGCAAGTGGCGTTTTGGCAGGTGTTTTTGGAAGACCGGCAGCAATAAAAAAGGCCATGTGAAACCACATAGCCTTTCTATCAAAAAAGTAAGATTTGGGATCTGACTTCTAGTAGAGCCAAAAATAACCTTAAACCTCAAGGTGCAATGCAAATTGTTGTGTAGAGTGGCTAACTTGTTGTGAACACCCCTGATTCTGTTATCTTACCCGGAATGAAGGACTGGAAAGGGCAGTTGAATTTCCCAAAATTAAAAAGAGCCCTACCCTGAAGGATAAGACTCTTTTACGAGAACACTATATGAAAATGAAAAAATTAATTTTTTAAGAACACTTCAAATATATGGCAGCCATAGCCAGGGAACCAACTAATTGTTGTGAACCCAGCCAATAGTGTTGTGAAATGCAAGGATTGGAAAATTTTCCTCTAAATCGGGGGAATTAAACCCCTATGAATTCATTGCGGAAATGATGAATTCCTTAAAGTCCTTCGAAATCGGGATGAGGTTTTTGTTAATGAGGATATCTTTAGAATTAATTGCCTCAATATGGTCTACGTTTACGATATAGGATTTATGGGCCCTGTAGAATTTGTTTCTCGGGAGTTTCTCCAGGTAGTCCTTCAGAGGAGAGCGGACCAGAAATTTCTTGTCTGCCGTGTTCACTTCCAGGTACACGTTGTCTGCCTTGATGAATTGAATATCTTCAAATTGTATCCGGTAATAAAGGTGTTGCTTTTTAACAAAGATGGAATCCTTAAGAACAGAGTTGGAACTCATTCCGTCTGCTACTTCCGCATTATCCGCAGAACTGCTTTGGTTTTTTGTTCCATAAATAAAATTGGACAAGGCAATCTCTATGGAGGTGTATAAGTCCTGTTGTTCAAATGGCTTTACCAGATAGCCATTAGGTTTAACGGTTTTGGCGTTTTCAACGGTAGCCCGGTCTGAGTTGGAGGTGACAAAAATAAAAGGGATATCGTAGTTTTCGCGGATATGTTTCCCAAGGTCTATTCCGGTTTTATCAGAGGCAAGGATGATATCTATCAGCACAAGGTCCACCTCTTTGGTTTTCAGGACTTCTTCGGCCTGTTCGTAGACGATTACATTATCTACAATCTCATAGCCTATCTCCTCCAGCATGGATTGCATGTCATCAGCAATAATCACATTGTCTTCAACAATGAGAATCTTTATCGGTCGTTCCAAAGTAAATAGGGTTTAGTTAAGGTTATTCCTGATCAAATTTACAAAAAATAATTATTCACAAGATATATGATTAAGGCCATCACAAAGGTGCTCAGCGCAACTTTTTTTAATTCCGGGTCAAGTTTATTCGGATTTTGTACGCTGTATATCTTTATCAGGTGCCTCCCTATGATCAGAAATGGGAGCAGGCATCCACTATAGGTGAGCGGCCGATCCTGCAGGAAAACAAATATCAGCATTGCACTGAATGCCAGCAGGCAAAGGGCAAAATGGTAAATCAGGCCTTTTTGGAATCCCCACTGCACAACCAGTGTCCGCTTCCCGGAATTCCGGTCATTTTCGATATCCCTCAGATTATTCAGGTTGAGTACGGCAACACTCAGGGCTCCCACGGCAATTGCCGGTAAAACAGCTTCCCAGTTAATGGTTTTTGTATATAGAAAAAGGGTTCCCAGAACACTGAGTAATCCAAAAAAGAGGAAAACAAAAAGATCTCCAAACCCCCGGTATCCATAAGCATTATCACCAACAGTATAGTTTACGGCAGCCCATATGGCCATAGCGCCCAGGCCGGCAAAAAGCAAGAAATACGAAAACAGCTCTCCCTCAAAGGCCCTTAGCAGCGTAAGCAGGGTTAGCAAGCCGCCTATGCCCGCCATGATCACAATGCCTCTTTTGAGTTTTGAACGACTCAGTGCGCCGCTTTGCAAAACGCGTTTGGGTCCGATCCGAAGATCGTTATCGGTGCCTTTTACTCCGTCCCCGTAGTCATTGGCAAAATTTGAAATAATCTGGTAGGCAAGAGTGGTAAGCAGGGTTAATACAAATAATAGGGTGTCTGCATACCCATAACCATTGGCAATTCCGGTACCTGCCAGCACGCCGGCCACTGAAAGAGGTAAGGTCCTTAATCGGGCTGCCCTGAGCCACGTCCTAAGTGATTGCAAGCTTACTGCGGTTGTTCGATTTGAATTCTTTTACCATCCTGATAAGAAGCAACAAAGGCATCTTTAAAGCCCATGGAAACCAATTCTTTCCGAAAATTCTGGGCCGCTTCCAAAGTTTCAAAATTCCCCAGCGAATAGGCGTAAAAGGGATTTGTCTTTACAAACATGGTATTGGTAAGTGTTTCCGGTGCCAGATTGATATTGTTTTCAACAAATGCCTTGATCTGAACCGAGTAAATTTTTTCTTTTTCAAGAAAGCTTTTAGCCAGGTAGAATTCCTTTACCAGGCTGAGTTCCTGGTTTTGCTGCTGCAGATTGCGCAGGCGATCCCTGAAGGCATCCAGGCTGTCAATGGAAACCAGTGCCATATCCTCATTTTTCTGTTTACTGGAGGCAAGGCCTGCTGAGAATGAGGTAATTGCCAGGGTGCCAATCAGAAACAATACGGTTACTCCTGCAAAAATATTCCGCTGGATCTTGGATCTGCGCAGTTCCTTGTTCTTGAATTTGATCTGATCCAACAAGCGCTCATTAATGATCTGAGCCTTGTCGATATCCTTATGCAGTTCCAGTAAATCGCTTTCTTCTATAAAAGGCATGTGCAGCTTATTTTAGTTCCAGATGGAGTAAATGTAATTAAATTGCTCATATCCAACAAACTAATTCTGTCAGTATACAGCACCTATTTAAAGGATCACAGGCGAAGTCTAAAAAGCCCTCCTTAAGTAATTAGAGCAGTTTTATAAAATTGTCTCCCAATTCAATCTTGCGCTCCCTGTACAGTGCTCCCACCCCTTTTTTAAACATCTTCTTACTCATGCCCAGTTGTGACTTTATTGCCTCAGGGCTGGCCTTGTCATGCAGAGGGAGTGTCCCTCCTGCCGCCTGCAGGGCTTCGTAAATCGTATTGGCTGCCGGTTCCAGGCTTCTGTATCCCTGCGGCCGCAATACCACATCAATTTTTCCATCCGCACGGATATGTTTTATATACCCTGGAAGGCTGTCCCCCACCTTCAGGGCTTGGAAAACCTGGTTCTTGAATACCAGCCCCAATTGTGTGTTATTGATGACTACCTCAAAACCCAGTTCCGTTTCCCGATATACCAGCAAGGCGACTTCCTCCCCCATTTCCAATCCTTCCCCCGAAGCCTTGAGAAAGCGATCCAGGCGGGAAGAGGCGGTTAGCCGAAAAGATTTAGGGTCCAGGTAACAATACACCACATAGCGTTTTCCCTTCACCATGGGTTCCAGCTGTTCGCGAAAGGGAACAAAAAGGTGCTTTTCCAGGCCCCAGTCCAGAAAGGCCCCGAATTCGTTTAAATCCACTACTTCCAGGAAAGCAGCAGTATTCCGGGTAATATAGGGCTTCAGGGTTGTGGCCACAGGTCGCTCCTCGTGGTCCAGGTAGCAAAATACCTCTATGCTGTCGCCTATATTGAAAGTTTCGGGAATGTACTTGTTTGGCAGCAAAAGGTCATCTACCTCTTCATCCCCCAGGAATAAGCCCACACGGGTGCTTCTTAAAATGGTCAGGGTATTGTAGTTCCCAAGTTCAATCATATCTCAGAAAGTATCTAGCTTCAGGCTACCGGGATAATTCCCGGTTTTTATTGATATACTGCTTCTTTATTAAATCTGCGGGCCAGCATGTAATAAATCACTGCCCTGTGCTTATTCCGTACCGATGCCCCGTACTGCTCCATTACTTCATTTATGGCCTGCATCAATTCCGGGCTGTCTTCCAAACCGAGTTTTGCAATCAGAAAATTGTGCTTAACCCGTTCCAGCTCCGTTTGATCAGAACCAGAAACTTTGGATGCGTCATTCTTGTATATTGATGGTCCCAGACCAATGGTGACTTTTTTCAGAAACGCCAGGTCCGGCTCCTGTCCGAATTTGGAGCGAATATGCTCGGCGTATTGTTCAATCAGTAGTTCTCGCTTGTTCATTTCGGCTTTTTGTAGATAGCTCCCCAAAGTTAAGACAAGTAATCAAAGTAGCCGAGCAATACTTTATCATTGAGCTTGCGGGGGGTCCTGATTTCGAGTAAGGCAGGCCTGCCTTTCGGTTTAAAGAATGATTTCAGGGCTTTTTCGAGGCTCTCGGTAGAATCTGCCATTTCATAGTGCAAACCATACATTTCGCAAAGGGGTTGCAGCGGGCTGTGCTGTACCGTTTCAAAAAAAGTTTCAAATTCCTCAGAATCTTCTTTCCCAGGCAGGATCCGAAAGATCCCGCCCCCTTCATTGTTCAAAACCAGGATTCTGAAGTCATCCCTGAGATACTGGTTCCATAATCCATTGACGTCATACCGGAAACTGAGATCGCCACTGATCAATACGGTGGGGAATTCGTTCTTCAGGGCTGCACCCACCGCTGTGGAAGTGCTGCCCTCAATCCCACTGGTACCGCGATTACAATATACCGGATTTGAGGGGTCGGAGTCAAACAGCTGGGCATAGCGTACGGTAGAACTATTCGCCAGCTGTATCTGCCAGTTTGCAGGTATCCCCCGGCTGATGAGTTCAAAGGCTTTCATATCCGTAAATGGGATTTTGCCGAGGTACTGCTTGCGTTTTTCCCTGTAATCGGAACGAAACCCTTCCCAATAAGATTGGTAATCGCTGGCCACCGCTTTTGTTTCGGGCAGGAAAGCCTCCATAAAACGGGTTGGGCTGTATGCCAGTTTCTTTTTGAGGCAGTAAAAAGTATCCGGGGCACCAAGCGGGCTCAAATGCCAGTGCTCAGAGGGGGCGTACTGGCGCAGGAACTGCTTGATTTTCTTTGAGACGATCATCCCCCCCATGGTCAGCAATAGCTCAGGTTGCAGTTTTTTGAATTGCTCCTCCTTATCGTGGCGAAGTTCCAAAGGGCCCATAATACTGTCGATACTTGGAAAGAAATCCGGATGTTGCAGATTGGAGGTGGTTTCGGTAAAAACCAGGACAGAGGGGTCTGCTGCAAGAGCCTGCAATTGCGATCCCGAAAGCAAGCCCGGCCTGCTCTCCCCTATCAGAATCATTTTCCTGGATGCCTTATTCCAGGCCCGGGCCAGCTCCTCCAGCTGCTGAATTTGAGAAGCTTCTTTTCGAACGGGCTGATATTCCGGGCTTACTGATGGTTTAGCGGTACTATCGTACAGCGGTTCTTCAAAGGGCAGATTTAAATGTACCGGCAGGCGTTCTGCAAATGCGGTATGCAATGCCTTTTGAATGCTTTTTTCATTGTTCCTTTGTAGCTGTTGCTGTTGTTTTTCCAGCTCGGCCGGGTTTGAAGGAGGGCTGCTGTTTTCCCATTGTATTTTGGCTGTGGCATGAGTGAGGTCCTGAAGCAAACTTTCCTGAAAGCCTATATGGTTCGCAAAAACGCCGGCCTGCCGAATGGTTTGCCCGTCACCTATGTCAATTTTATAGAGAGGCCGGTCTGCGGATAGGACCACCAATGGAATCCTGCTGTAATACGCCTCGGCAATGGCGGGGTAATAATTGAGCAGTGCACTGCCTGAGGTACAAACCAGCGCAGCCGGAACGCCAGACTGCTGGCTCATTCCCAGCGCGAAGAAAGCCGCACTTCGTTCGTCTACAATGCTCAGGCATTCAAAAAACGGATCAGCAGTAAAACCCTTTATAAGCGGGGCATTGCGTGAACCGGGCGAGATTATAATTTTGTTTATCCCGGCGGATTTGCACATCAAAACCACTGTCTGGGCTAGCGGTATACTGGAGTATTTCATAAGCGCTGCAAAGGTACAAAGCAGCTGTGGCTTACCCCAATTTTCATCCTGAATTCTTTAGTATTGCGAGCATGGTCCGGCTCTTTGCCCGGGTCTCCTCATACTCGTCTTCAGGACGGGATTCTTCCGTTATTCCGCCCCCCACATAAATATGTGCCTTCCCATCGCGGATCTGCATACACCTCAGGTTCACATAACATTGAAAAGCCTCACTTTTTTCCAGGCCCATTTCGCCTAAATACCCGGTGTAATATTGCCTGTCAAACCCCTCGTGTTTCTCAATAAATCTAAGGGCCTCCTCTTTTGGGATTCCGCAGACGGCAGGGGTCGGGTGAAGGACAGATAACAATTCAAAAGCATATGCCTCAGATAATTCTGCCTTAATGGGTGTATATAGGTGCCATAAGTTTCCGGCCCGGAAATCAGTGGTTTTCCCTATAACGGGGGTTCCTCCACTTTGCCGGACACGGTTTGCGATGTAATCTGTCACAATTTGCTGTTCCCGCTTCTCTTTGGCAGTCCAAACCGGCTCAGCACCACCTTTAGCAGCGTATGTGCCTGCAAGAGCAGAGGTTTTGATCTCTCCATTTGCATACCCGAGCAGCAACTCCGGGCTTGCCCCCATCCAGGTGCCTGACAGGGGGTGATACCAGAGGTAACAAAAAGCCTGTGAATATTTTGACAGCAGCATTTCATAGCTGTCTGTCAGGTCTGCCTCCATGGGAACCGTAAGCATCCTGCCCAGCACTACTTTCTCCAGGTTCCCGGCGCGAAGGCTGGCCAGAGCTGTTTGCAGCATCTCCACATGCCTTTGCCGTCCGCCGTTCTGCGGTTCTGCATCCGGTAAGTAATCGTAGGTGGTATTGTCAGGGGAATCCGATACGTAATAACGGTCTGCACGGATAAACACGGCCGGGCTGTCAGAAACAGGGAAGGGTACAAAGACAAATCCTCCCGAGCGGTTCTCCGGAAAACCCAATAATTCCGGGCTGGTCTGCATCAGCGCATGGACTGTATTTTCCCCGGGTTTCCGATAGAGAACTAAAGGCAATTCCGCACTTAACTGAGCGGCAACCAATTTTCGCAGCTCGGTGTATTCTTTAGGTTTTGGGAAGGGCAATGGTAGTTAATTTACATAGTGAAATGAGTTGATCCTCTGCATTGGTCACGCGAATTTCCCAGAGTTGTGTAGTACGGCCTTTATGAATGATTAGGGCCTTTGCAAACACATATCCTTCACTAATGCTTTTTACGTGGTTAGCAGCTATTTCAATTCCGCGTACAAAGAATTTCTGGCCATCGAGAAAAATATAAGAGGCTGCGCTGGCCACGCTTTCTGCCAGGGCTACTGTAGCCCCGCCATGGAGCACGCCATCGGGCTGGTGTACTTTAGGAGTGACCGGCATACGCGCAGTAAGGAAATTTTCACCAACATCCGTGAACTCTATGTCCAGGGTTTGCATCAGGGTATTTTCGCAGGCCTTGTTGCAAACCTCCAGTATTTTTTCTTTGTATTGCTCCATGCATTTAAGATTTTTGCAAAGGTAATCAAACAATAGCGTTTCTGCTGCGGAGACCTAAGCGCCCTGTCCTATGGAAAAGCAACTGACTTATAAAACAACAAATAGCTATTCAGTCCTCAACGAGCGTACAGACCAAACGCTGCGCACCTGGGTGGTTTTCCATGGAATCGGATATCTCTCGCGATATTTTTTAAAATATTTCAGGGACCTCCCCCCGGCCGAAAACTTCATTCTGGCTCCCCAGGCCCCTTCCCTGTATTACCTGAATGATTCCTATAAACACGTTGGGGCTTGCTGGCTTACGCGGGAACAGACGCAATTGCAAATGCAAAACCTGCTCCATTACCTGGACCAGCTCTGGGAGCAGGAAGGGCTTGCGCAAACCCCTGAACTCATTTTAATGGGGTATTCACAAGGGGTCTCAATTTTAAGCCGATGGATGGTTTCCCGTAAAATTCGCTGCAGCCAGTTGATATTATGGGCCGGCAGGGTTCCGGAAGAATTAAACCCGGATGCATTTAGTTACCTTCCTGAAGGGGTAAAAGTACAGTATGTTTATGGTGAAAATGATCCGTATATAGCTGGCCTCGACACAGAAAAACTAAAAAAGCATCTGCACCTTTTATTCGGAGAGCGCCTGCAAATTAAAAACTTTAGCGGGGGCCATGAAATAAGCAGGGAAATGTTGGCCGAACTGATCTCCTGATAATGCCTCAGGGCTGCCTTTTCTTAATTCTTTGGCGGTTCAGGTTCAGGTTCCTCTTTTTGGAAATATTCTATTTTACGCCTTTCCACGCTATTTTCAGGCTGGATAATCTTTCGGATCCAGTTCGGAGTTTCCTGCCCATCCATCTGGTAAATAAATTTCCGAACTTCTGCTTCCCGCTTCTCTGGTTTGGAACCTTCCTCTGAAGCGAAGGTAGTTGTTTCCGTTTCAGTAAGACCTTCCGTATTGTAACTAATGGATAGGGTTTTAAGGGGTTTGAAGGCATTTTTAAGGGAATCGAATTCAAAATATACCCGACTGAGCAGACGTCCCCCTGAATCCAGACGGCTTTCCTGGGCCTTTACGGGTTGTCCGGCATCGTATTCCTTTTGTAATTCTATTTTCTCGCTTTTGCCGTTTTTGGGTTTGACCGATACCCTTATTGATTTTTGCAGCTGCCCGTTTTGAAAATAACTGGTGGTCTCCTCGTCTTTATATATTTCATAGGTAAGCGTGGTCTCATCAGTGCCTTCCTCCCGACTGCGAACAATCCGCTGTAGTTTGCCGGCTGCACCAAAAAAATAATCGATACGTTCCTGAAAGGCCTTGTCATACGAAATGATTTTTTCTGTCAGCCTTTTATTTTCAGAAGTATCCCGCTCGTAAATATGGGCTATGGATGTCTGGTCTTCAAATTCGCCATTGCGATATACCTCATCGCGGCGCTCCTTTAAAAATCCGTCCTGAAAGCGATAATAGGTTATATCGTAATCCCCCTCATTGTAACGGGTCAGCGATTTTTGCAGACGACCTTTCTTGTCGAATTCAAAAGTCTCCTCCCCATAGGCGGTTTGCACAACACATTTTTTTACAGGCCCCCTGAGTTCAAAATCCGAAAGTGTGAATGATTCCGGTAATTGTGCCTTTAAAGGGCTATAGGGAAGCAAGCAAACCAATAAAAGGAACACGTACTTATGTTTCATATTGTAAAATTAAACGATCTGCCCTTAGGTCGGAAACAAAAGGTGTACCAAAATAAAAAGGGGTGGAATTATTCCACCCCTTTTTGCTTAACCGAAACGTAACGGTTTACTTATTTAACTTCCTCGAAATCTACATCTTCAACATTGTCGCCTTCTTTGGGCTCTCCTGAAGAGGCAGTATCCTGGCCATTCTGCGGACCGCCCTGCTGGGCTTCTGCCTGTGCCTTGTACATCTCTTCTGAAGCCACTTTCCAGGCTTCATTGATCTTATCAAGGGCCGGCTGTATAACAGCAAGGTCTTTTCCTTCATAGGCCTTTTTAAGTTCTTCAAGGGCATCCTCAATAGGCTTCTTTTTGTCTTCGGACAATTTATCTCCGAATTCACTGAGTTGTTTCTCAGTCTGAAAGATCATGCTGTCTGCCTCATTGAGCTTGTCTGCCTGTTCTTTGGCCTGTTTGTCTGCCTCTGCATTTGCTTCGGCCTCTGCTTTCATCCGCTTGATTTCTTCTTCAGTAAGCCCTGAAGAAGCTTCTATACGGATATCCTGTGATTTTCCAGTGGCTTTGTCCGTTGCAGAAACTTTAATGATACCGTTTGCATCTATATCAAAGGTTACCTCAATCTGAGGCGTTCCTCTTGGGGCAGGTGGGATTCCATCCAGGTGGAACCTTCCAATGGTCTTGTTATCTGCCGCCATCGGCCTTTCTCCCTGAAGCACATGGATTTCAACGGATGGCTGGTTGTCCGCAGCCGTTGAAAATATCTGTGATTTCTTGGTAGGGATAGTAGTGTTGGAATCTATCAACTTGGTCATCACTCCTCCCATGGTTTCTATACCGAGGGACAGGGGAGTTACATCCAGCAAGAGAACATCTTTTACATCTCCGGTTAGTACCCCTCCCTGAATGGCTGCACCAATAGCTACCACTTCATCCGGGTTCACTCCTTTTGAGGGTTTTTTACCAAAGAATTTCTCCACAGCCTCCTGTACAGCAGGAATCCGGGTAGAACCACCTACCAGTATGATTTCGTCTATATCGCTTTTTGAAAGCCCGGCCGCCTTTAGCGCTGCAGAACAAGGTTCAATGGTACGCTTAACCAGATCCTCAATCAGTTGTTCGAATTTGGATCGCGACAGGCTGCGCACCAGGTGCTTGGGTCCTGAAGCTGTTGCCGTAACATAGGGGAGGTTGATCTCCGTGGTGGAAGATGAAGAAAGCTCAATTTTGGCTTTTTCAGCAGCTTCCCGCAGGCGTTGCAGCGCCATGGCATCTTTCCTGAGGTCTATCCCCTCATCCTTATTGAATTCTGCTGCAAGCCAGTCAATGATTTTCTGGTCTACATCATCTCCTCCAAGGTGTGTATCTCCATCGGTTGAAAGTACTTCAAAGACCCCGTCACCCAATTCAAGAATAGAGACGTCATGAGTACCACCACCAAAGTCAAAAACCACAATCTTCTGATCTGTGCTTTTCTTGTCCAAACCGTATGCCAGAGAGGCAGCAGTTGGTTCGTTGATGATACGCTCTACCTTGAGGCCGGCAATTTCACCTGCTTCCTTGGTAGCCTGACGCTGGGAGTCGTTAAAGTAAGCAGGAACCGTAATTACAGCACTGCTAACGGTTTGTCCCAGGTAATCCTCAGCTGTTTTCTTCATTTTCTGAAGGATCATGGCCGATAATTCCTGTGGAGTATACAAACGCCCGTCAATATCTACCCTCGGGGTATCGTTATCTCCCTTTACAACCTTATAAGGAACACGTTCTGCCTCAGTTTTGGATTCAGAATATTTATTCCCCATAAATCGCTTAATGGAGTAAATGGTCTTATTCGGGTTGGTAACCGCCTGTCGTTTGGCAGGGTCTCCTACCTTAATCTCACCCCCTTCAACAAAGGCGATAACAGAAGGAGTAGTTCGTTTCCCTTCGGCATTAGGAATAACCACTGGCTCGTTTCCTTCCATAACGGAAACGCAGGAGTTCGTGGTTCCTAAGTCTATTCCAATTATTTTACTCATTATGTTTGAATTATTGTTAGTGTTCGATTTCAATCGGTTACCTAATGTCAAACAATATGCCATTGCCTGAAACCTGACATAGTGTCATTAATTTTTCATTAAAAGTGTTTGGCGGTAAGGGAAAAGGAATGGATTTATACCTGTATATTTTAAATTTGATAGTGGGAATCCCTGGCTGGAATTGTACCTTAGCCCTAATTAAATTTCCGTTTGCGAACTATGGAATGTATCAGTGTTTTCGACATGCTTAAAATTGGAGTGGGTCCCTCCAGTTCCCACACCCTGGGTCCCTGGCGGGCCGCCGAAAAGTTTGTAGCACTCCTGGAGCGCAGCGGGAGACTGGAATCCGTAAAACAACTAAAAGTGAAGGTCTACGGATCACTCTCCCTGACAGGAAAAGGGCACGCCACCGATCTGGCCATATTGATGGGGCTGAGCGGGGCAGACCCCGAAACCATCCCTGTAGAAAACGTTCCGCAGACCATCCGTAAGATTCAGGAACAGAAAAAATTACTCTTAGGAGGCCGTATAAGCATCCCCTTTGACCCGGCGGAAGATTTACTTTTCAGAAGGAAGTTCCTTTCCTTCCATGCCAACGGGCTTACTTTTGAAGCGCAATTTACAGATGATAAAGACCTCAGTGAAACCTTTTATTCCATTGGGGGAGGTTTTGTGGTACAGAAAGAAAGGGTCAATTCCAAAAAGAAAACCAGGGCCTTTAACGCTTTTCCATACCCGGCCCATAGCGGGAAAGAATTGCTGCACTACTGCCAGCAGGAAGGCAAACCCATCTCCAGTATCGTTCTGGATAACGAGTTGTCACTCAGGAGTTCTGAAGAGATCGATGCGGGGATACAACGTATTTGGGATACCATGCTGGAAAGCATCTATATAGGGTGTCATACGCGCGGAACCCTGCCCGGAGGCTTGCAGGTGAAAAGGAGGGCGCCCGACATGTACGAAAACCTCAAAGGGGAACTGCCTTACAACGGACAGGAAGACTGGCTGAAATCCATTCGTCAGACAGAGGTGAAGTTCCGGCAAATCCTGAAATGGGTGAGTTGTTTTGCCCTGAGTGTAAACGAGGTTAACGCTTCCCTGGGCCGTATCGTTACGGCTCCCACCAATGGCAGCGCAGGAGTTATCCCGGCAGTGCTTATGTATTACCTGGTCATTGAGAACCACGAGGCTCGTTTCGATGAAATCCGCAGGTTTTTGTTGGTGGCTTCTGAGATCGGAAGCCTGTTTAAGAAAGGGGCTACTATATCTGCCGCCATGGGAGGGTGCCAGGCAGAAATAGGCGTATCTTCTGCTATGGCTGCCGGTGCCCTCACGGAATTGATGGGGGGAAGTCCGGAACAGGTGCTCATGGCTGCCGAAATAGCAATGGAGCATCATTTGGGGCTTACCTGTGATCCTATTGGTGGCCTGGTGCAGGTACCCTGTATTGAAAGGAACTCCATGGGTGCTATAAAGGCCATCAATGCTGCCGAGCTCGCAATGGATTCGGATGCGGGCAGTGCCAAAGTGCCTTTTGACAAGGTAGTACAAACCATGTGGGAAACGGCCAAAGACATGAACTCCAAGTATAAGGAAACCTCAGAAGGAGGCCTGGCAGTTGGGGTAAACCTCAGCGATTGTTAAGACTGCCTGCTATTTAGTTTAAATCACATCCTTTTCGTTTGCGCGTATCTACCAGGTAGATAATTTTCCAGGCATTCCCGTCGTGATACAATTGAAATGAATTAACCCCGCAATGGCTGAAGGTACCCCTCAGATAGAATTCGTAGGGAGTCCAGGCATTGGCCATCAGACCATCAGAATGAATTGAATAATCGAGTAATTTTTCCTCGATCTGCACGGAATCCGGGATTGAACCTATGGACTGAACAAATGCATTCATATTTTCAGTCCTGAGCTGTGTGGCTCCATCCGGGGATTTCCCGATAGTCTGCAAAAGAACTTTTTCAGCAAGTACGGATCGCATCATAGCGGTATCCCTTTTGTGAAAACCTTCAAAAAACTGGTCTATAACTGCCTTCACTGCTTCGTAATCCGCTCCGGACTGGGCGAGGGTTTTCCCGGGGAACAGGCAGAATACAACAAGGCTACAGGCTGCAAAGTATTTTTTCATAATGCCTTTTTTGGTCTTACTAAATGTAATTCAATTTTACCCAATTGAAAAAACAGCGGCTGCTCATGCTGAGGCATATGGCATTTCCCACAAAAAAAGGCTGTGAAAAATGCTTACATTTGGAGGTATAAAATTTCGGCTAAATGTCTACCGCAAAGAAACAATACAAACGCGTCACGGTTAAATCCCTGATCGAAATGAAGCAACAGGGTGAGAAAATATCCATGCTCACTGCCTACGATTATTCCATGGCCAAAATTGTGGATGCCGCCATGATAGACGTTATCCTCGTTGGGGATTCTGCCAGCAATACCATGGCCGGGCACGAAACCACCCTGCCAATCACTCTGGATCAGATGATTTACCATGCTTCCTCTGTAATTCGTGCGGTAAGCCGGGCCCTGGTTGTAGTAGACCTCCCCTTCGGCAGTTATCAGAGCGACCCAAAGGAAGCATTGCGTTCCGCTATCCGCATTATGAAAGAAAGCGGGGCACATGCCGTGAAGATGGAAGGAGGAGTGGAAATAAAAGAATCTGTCAAACGGATACTGAATGCGGGGATTCCCGTAATGGGCCACCTCGGACTAACCCCGCAAAGCATCTATAAATTCGGAACCTACACAGTCCGTGCCCGGGAGGAGGAGGAAGCCGAAAAACTCCTGGAAGATGCCCTTTTGCTTGAAAGGCTGGGGTGTTTTGCACTGGTCCTGGAGAAAATACCTGCTGCGCTCACGCGCAATGTTTCTGAAGAGCTTACCATCCCTACTATCGGGATTGGCGCCGGAGTGGATGCAGACGGGCAGGTGCTCGTTATCCATGACCTGCTGGGAATGACACATGAGTTTAACCCCCGCTTCCTCAGGCGGTATATGAACCTCTATGAAGATATGGGAAATGCCATAGGGCAGTATGTTGCGGATGTCAAATCCAGGGATTTTCCAAGCACCTCTGAGCAGTATTAATCCCAGCGTTTGAAAACGAGAATTGAGCACAGCCGGCCAGATAACCTGCAGGTCCTTTACGAAGACAACCACCTGATCGCGGTCAACAAAAGGGTTGGGGATATCGTGCAGGGAGACAAAACCGGAGACCTGCCCTTATCCGAAGTGGTCAAGGAATTCCTCAAAGAGAAATACAATAAGCCGGGAGATGCCTATCTGGGGGTGATACACCGTCTTGACCGGCCTACCAGCGGGGCAGTCCTTTTTGCAAAAACTTCCAAAGCCCTAAGCCGTATGAACCGCTTGTTTGCGACCAAAGAGGTAGAGAAAACCTACTGGGCGCTGGTCTCGGAAAAACCGCCCATGGAGGCAGACCGCCTGGTACATTACATGGAGCGCAACCCGAAGCAAAATAAGTCCTATGCCTTTGATACAGAAGGCAAATCGCGAAAAAAAGCCATCCTTAACTATCGTTTGATACAGCAACTGGATAATTACTATTTGCTGGAAATACAATTGGAAACTGGGAGGCATCATCAGATCCGCTCGCAGCTGGCCGCCATTGGCCTTCCCATAAAAGGAGACCTTAAATACGGTTTTTCACGCTCCAATGCAGATGGAGGGATTCACCTGCACTCGCGAAAGCTTTCCTTTATACATCCGGTCAGTAAAAGCCCGGTGGAAGTGATCGCCCCTTTACCCGAGGAGGCACTCTGGAATGCCTGTTCCACAGATTAATCAATTTTCTTCAGCGCCTGATGGCCTGTGCCTTTTCCCGAATGATCTCGGCTACGGGCCTGGATTGCAGATGGCTCTCCAGCCAGGAGAGAATATCCAGGTAAAGAAAAGCCCTTTTTTCGTATGGGTGGTCCTCAAAGGCCTTCAGGCGTTCATAGAGTTCCTGAAAAGCTGCCTTAAGCTCATTGGGGTAGATGGAACCAATTTTGCGCAGGAAGGTGATCATTTCTCGCTGTACACCGTGCAGTTCATTCATCTTGAGCAGGAATTTATAAGTGCTTTTTAGCTGTACTTCCAGATGGTAGTCCATTCCCGCCTCAAAATGGGCTACCAGACTCAGCACCCGTGCAAAACACATCAGGTCTTCGCGCATTTTCAGGTTTCTGTTCTGAATGATTTTTTTCAGATACTGTATACACATTTTGTGGTCGCCAACCCCGAAATACAAACAGGCGATTTTGTAATAAAAGATCATTATGTGATGCTCGTCTAGCCTGGACCTGTGTTTGTTAATCCCGAACTCTACAATCTTTACGAGATAGAGGCCTTTCTCAAAAGTCCCCTCCAGAAAATGAAGGTTGAGTTTATTGGTATTGACATACAGGAATGCAAGAGAGGCAAGATTGTCATTGCGCGGAAAGTCTTTTCCGGAAACCACGGCTTCCAGCCGGTCCAGGGTAGCGCGAAACTGACTGGCGTACTTTACATAAAACAAGGATTCCAGCAAGTAGTTGTTCCCTTTAAGGTAAAAGACAGGGTTGAGCAGAATCATGTCGGGCTGCTCGTTGAACAGATCTACCCATTTGCTGGAATATTTATAGGAGGAGAGAAAATCCTGCGTCAGAAAACTATACCATAAATGTGCTTTGTACAGCCACAGTTTTTCCCTGAAACCCATTAATTTCATCGGGATCTCCGGCAAATGACTGTCAAAATAATCCGTGACCTTTCGGAAATCCTCATCGTTGCGGACATAGCCCATTTTTAGCATCATGCTGTAAAGCTGCAGGGAAAGGTTTGAGAGTTTACTGGTGATGGCATTTTGCTCCGACAGCCTTTCGGATTGGGAGGTAAGTTCACTGGCGCGGTCCGGGATGCTCCTGGTTATGTACTGGGTTTCAATAATTTTCTCGAGCTCCACAATCTCATAGGCAATATTTTTTTCTTCATTCTCAATGGCAAGGTATTTCACCTTATCCAGGATCTTCAGGCTTTGTTTGTACAGTCCCTTTTGATATAAAATAGTTGCAAAATCGAGTTGTTCCCGAATCTGAACCCTTATGTTTTGGTTAACGGGGTTAAGCCTCAGGCTAATAAGGATTTGCTTGTATAAATGGGCTTTCAGATTTGAAAGCTGTGATTTTTTTACAATCCCGCTCTGCAGAATGGCCTCTTCGTCATAGCCCTTAAGCTTATCCATCAGGTTGAAAAGTGCCAGAAATTTGGCATCCACATTAACCCCCAACCGGCCTACGTAAAGCTTAAATTGTCTTTTCTCGGATTTGGAGAGTGATTTGACCAATACAAACAACGCATCTTTATGGGTGCTAGTCATCGTAAAAAAATAGTATTATAAACCTGGCAATCAATCACTTAAAGATGTCGAAAACCTCGTAAACGTTGTAAATGCTCCTTTTAGGCCGCAGGCTTTTGTGCGGCTCCCTTTATATTCGTACGGGTGAATAAAAGTAAGTAATTATAATGAGTAAAGACAAGGTATATATATTTGACACTACCCTGAGGGATGGAGAACAGGTTCCGGGCTGTAAACTGGACACTGAGCAGAAGCTGGTTATTGCTGAACGCCTGGACCAGCTGGGAGTGGATGTGATTGAGGCTGGGTTCCCGATTTCAAGCCCTGGTGATTTTAAATCTGTTTCTGAAATTGCCGAAATTGTCAAAAACGCAACAGTCTGTGGTTTGACCCGGGCCGTTCGCAAGGATATTGAAGTAGCTGCGGAAGCGATCAAGCATGCCAAACGCCCCAGGATCCATACAGGGATCGGTACTTCTGAGTCTCATATAAAATACAAGTTCAAAGCCACGCAGGAGCAAGTCCTGGAAAGGGCCGTAGAAGCCGTTAAATACGCCAAATCATTTGTTGAAGATGTGGAATTCTACGCAGAGGATGCGGGAAGGACCGATAATGAGTTTTTGGCCAGGGTTTGTGAAGCGGTTATAAAGGCCGGAGCCACGGTTCTGAATATACCCGACACTACGGGGTATTGCCTGCCCGAGGAATACGGCGCAAAAATGAAATACCTGCGTGAAAACGTTACCGGAATTGATAAGGCCATTCTCTCCTGTCATTGCCATAATGACCTGGGCCTCGCTACTGCAAATTCCATAGCCGGGGTTATAAACGGCGCCCGGCAGATAGAATGTACCATTAACGGGATAGGCGAAAGAGCCGGAAATACCTCCCTGGAAGAAGTGGTCATGATCCTGAGGCAGCATCCTTATCTGAACCTGGATACAGATATCAATAGTAAACTGCTTTATGACACCAGCCAAATGGTCTCCAGCAAGATGGGAATGCCTGTGCAGCCCAATAAAGCCATTGTTGGCTCCAATGCTTTTGCCCACAGTTCCGGAATACACCAGGACGGGGTTATCAAAAAGCGTGAGACTTATGAAATAATCAATCCGGAAGACGTAGGGGTTACTGAATCCTCCATTGTCCTTACGGCCCGTAGCGGGAGAGCAGCGCTTGCTTACCGTGCAAAAAAAGTAGGATACGAACTTACCAAACTCCAGTTGGATACGGTATATGATGAATTCCTCAAGTTTGCAGATCGCAAAAAGGAAATTGTGGACGAGGATATTCACGCCATCGTGGTTGCCGCAGATATAAACATAGAAAGTCTCGCTTAATGAAATTAAAAATAGCCTTATTGCCCGGCGATGGAATCGGGCCGGAAGTTGCAGCACAGGCAGTTGCCTGCCTTCAGGCCGTAGAAGAACACTTCGGCCATACCTTTACCTTTAGTGAGGCATTGGTCGGAGCTATTGCCATTGAAAAAACCGGAGATCCTTTACCCGAAACAACCCTGAACCTTTGTAAGCGTGCTGATGCCGTTTTATTCGGCGCCATAGGGGATCCCAAATACGATAATGATCCTGGAGCTAAGGTCCGTCCGGAGCAGGGACTGTTGAGGCTTCGAAAAGAACTGGGGCTGTTCAGCAACATACGTCCCGTAAAAGTATTCCCTACCCTTCTCGATAAATCACCCCTTCGAAAAGAAATTGTCAGTGGTACCGATTTTGTTATTTATCGCGAATTGACTGGAGGTATTTATTTCGGCGAAAAGAAATGGAGTGAAGACGGAACTACCGCTTCGGATCTCTGTGAATACCATGAGTCCGAAATTAGCCGGATTGCTCACCTGGCCTTTAAAGCAGCTAAAAGCCGCAGGCAAAAGCTAACCCTTGTAGACAAGGCCAATGTATTGGAATCTTCCAGGTTGTGGAGGAAAGTAGTCACTAAAATATCGGAAAGCTATCCGGAGGTAACCCTCAATTATCTATTTGTGGACAATGCGGCCATGCAGCTTATTTTGAACCCCAGCCAGTTCGACGTGATTCTTACCGAAAACATGTTTGGGGACATTCTTTCGGATGAAGGCAGTGTTATTGGCGGATCAATAGGTCTTTTGCCCTCGGCCTCAGTAGGAACGGAAAATGCCATGTTTGAGCCCATCCACGGCTCCTATCCGCAGGCAACCGGTAAAAATATCGCCAATCCGATCGCATCCATATTATCGGCCGCCATGTTGCTGGATCACTTTAACCTGAAGGAAGAAGCCATTGCAGTGGTTAATGCCGTAAACAAGGCGCTTAAGAAGGGGTTGGTCACGCCAGATTTGAATCCAAAAAGCAAATATGGAACTGACGATGTAGGGCATTTTATCGCCAGTCATATTTCCGATGAGGACGATTACAGGGGCCTGAATAAAGAAAATATCGGGCTGGGAAAATCAACGATCATTTAATTCCCGCTTTTGAATTACCCTGGAGAACCCCCGGAAGCATTTCGGGGGTTTTTTATACTTCCATGCAAGTATGGCGCCTTATGGAAATCTTAATACAAACGCTTATCTTTGGTGGCTTAAATCAGAGGAATGAAAATCTCCTATAACTGGCTTCGGCAATTTTTAGAAATAGACTGGGATGCAAAGCAAACCGCTGAACTGCTTACCGATCTGGGATTGGAGGTAGAAGGGATCAGCCACTTTGAATCAGTTAAAGGAGGTTTGCAGGGAGTTGTAGTTGGCGAGGTAACCAAATGCATTAAGCATCCGAATGCAGATAAGCTCAAGCTTTGTGAGGTAGCCCTGTCCGATTCTGAAACCGTCCAGATTGTCTGTGGTGCCCCCAATGTGGCAAAAGGCCAGAAGGTGCCTGTAGCAACCATTGGCACCACCCTTTACGATGCCGAGGGAAATCCATGGAAGATTAAAAAAGGTAAAATCCGGGGAGAGCTCAGCCAGGGCATGATTTGTGCAGAAGATGAATTAGGCCTGGGCGAAAGTCACGACGGAATAATGGTCCTGGATAACAATATCCCGGCAGGGACTCCCTGCAGTGAAATATTTGAAGTAGAAGCGGACGAAGTATTTGAAATTGGGCTTACCCCTAACCGGGCCGACGCAATGAGTCATTTTGGGGTGGCAAGAGATTTAAGAGCAGGCCTGAAACAACGAGAAATTTCCAAAGAACTCATCACTCCATCCATTAGCAGTTTTAATGTAGACAACCGTTCTCTGCGTATTGATGTTGATGTGGAACGTACAGACCTGGCTCCACGCTACTGCGGGATAACCATTGGTAATTTAATTGTACAACCCTCTCCTGACTGGCTTAAAAACCGGCTCCGGGCCATTGGCTTAAAACCCATCAATAACATAGTGGATGCCACCAACTATGTATTACACGAGTTGGGGCAGCCCTTACATGCTTTTGATGCAGACAGGATCTTCGGAAAAAAGATCATTGTCAAAACCGTTGCAGCGGGTACTAAGTTCATGACCCTTGACGGGGAAGAACGCAGCCTTCACGAAGAAGACCTCATGATTTGCGACGGTGAAAAGCCGATGTGTATAGCCGGGGTTTTCGGTGGTATTAATACGGGGGTTACCGAAAATACGCGTTCCATCTTTCTTGAAAGCGCCTATTTCGACCCTGTAAGCATTCGGAAAACAGCAAAAAGGCACGGGCTCAATACAGATGCTTCCTTTCGCTTTGAAAGGGGAATCGATATAAATAATGTTGAATACGCGCTGGTTAGGGCAGCCCTGCTTATCCGGGATATTGCCGGCGGGGATATCTGTTCGGACATCGTGGATTTATACCCCAACAAGATGCAGGACCATAATGTGTTCCTGACATTTGATAAAATAAATGGCCTTATTGGTCAGGAAATCCCCAGGGATACTATTAAATCCATACTCGCTTCCCTGGATATCCGTGTGAAAAGCGTCACGGAATCCGGCCTGGGTCTGGAAATTCCATTTTACCGTGTAGACGTTCAGCGGGAAGTTGATGTAATCGAAGAGATTTTAAGGGTTTATGGCTACAACAACATCCCCAATAATGATAAGTTTACTGCTTCTATTGCCCCTCCCCTGAAACCTGAAAACCACAGGATACAGGATAAAATAGGAGACCAACTGGCGGCACAGGGTTTTTATGAAATTTTGGGCAATAGTCTTACAAACCCGGCTTATCATCAATTGCTGTCGAAAGAAGGGAGTGAAGAGATCCGGTTGCTGAACCCGCTCAGTCAGGAATTATCGGCTATGCGGATGGATATGCTGAGCAACGGCCTGGAGGCCGTTGCCCATAACCTGAACCGAAAGCAGCAGGATTTACGTTTTTTCGAATTCGGCAAAGTATACCATTACCGGGAAAATAATCGTATTGAAGAAAACAGGCTTTCCCTGCTCATCAGTGGTAATACACACAGGGACCACTGGACTGCCAAAGGCCTTCCCATGGGCTTCTTTTACCTGAAATCTGTGGTGATTTCCATCCTGCATCGGCTTGGGCTGACCGAATGCAATGAAATCCCGCTAACAGATGATCGCTTTTCTGAAGCCCTTAGCCTGGTCTATGGTGGAAAAAATGTGGCAGAATTCGGTTTGGTGAAAACGGGCATATGCAAAGCCTTCGATATTAAACAAGCTGTTTTATTTGCCTCGCTCAACTGGGATGAATTGATAACCCTGGCAGGTAGCGCTGAATTTACCTTTACCGAAATCCCAAAATATCCTGAAGTAAAAAGGGATTTCGCCCTGTTGCTGGACGATCATATTTCCTTTGAAGCCATACACAAACTGGCTCTGAAAGCGGAACGTAAATTCCTGCAAGACGTACAGTTATTTGATGTTTATACCGGAAGTTCCCTGCCGGATGGGAAGAAATCCTATGCGGTGAGCTTTAGTTTACTGGACCGTAAAAAGACGCTTACCGACAAGCAGATCGATGCCGTCATGAACAGGCTGCAAAAGCAATTTGAAAAAGAATTGGGTGCAGAATTAAGGTAAACTCACCGCCTGTGGCATAACAAGGCTATCTATCTGATGGAAGATCAGGTTGTCCCTGTTGGAATCGGCATTTATAATCCTTGCGGTATTTCCAGAGCAGTCCCAAAGCACTATATCCGTTCCCTGCATGCTGGCCAGCAATTCTTCTCCCTGTATGGTAGTTAGCCTGGCCACTCCCCCGCCCCGGCACATGGCTTTCAGAATTCTTGAGGCAGTGAGCTCCCCCGCTACTATATGATAGGATAACAGTGATTTCAGGGTTTTCTTATTCTCTGGCTTTAATAGCTCCCGGATCTGTGAGGGATTAAGTCGTCCAAAAGCCTCGTCTGAAGGCGCAAATACAGTAAAGCTCCCTTTGTCTTTGAGCATTTCCATTATGTCTGTTGCTGCTGCAATATTAAATAAGTTCCTGTAGGTTGCAGACTGTTTTGTGTTCTGGAAGGAAGCGGTTTGAACTAAATCCAAGGCCGGCTGGCTGGAAGCCTGTGCGCTGCTGAATGAGACGACAAAAATGGACGTCACCAAGCATAATAAGCCTGATAATTTCATAGGTAAATTCACTTTGGGGTTGAAAGCAACTATCGATAAACGGCAAACTTTCATCGACAATATACGCAATTTGGACTATTATCAGATCTTTAGATAAACCATGAAATGAATATTAACTTTTATTTAACATTCATAAGTTCCGCCAGAGAGTTGACTTGAGGGCACTCATTCTTTATTTTTGAACATTGCTAAAAAAGAAATTAATGTTGAAAAGAACCGATATTGAGCAAAGACTGTCTGCTTTGCAAGAGACTAAATTCCAGGAAGTAGCCCTTCAGGAATTGCTGCAAGCCCATGCCATTAAGGAGGCCTCGCTTACAGAAACGGAAGCCGGCGCTGTGCAGGCAGCCGAGAAATCAGTCCCTGTAAACAGTTTTGACTTCGACCAGCTGGATACTTCCCGTATTTATCATATGAGGCATATCCGACAGATATGTATTGACTACAGACTGCGTTTCCTTGACCTGAAATATTTTAAGCCGGAGCTACCAGAGGAAGCGCATCAGGCCATTGCTGAAATAGAAGCAGTGCATGAAACCCAGCTGGAAAATTTTAAAATCATCGCCCCTTCGAAGCTCTTTAAATTGGCAGATAAAGATGATCCCTTATTATTCGTGCCCATGGGAAATGACTATTTCTACCTGGTACACAAATGGGGAAATGACCTGCATCCACTTAGAAAATTGCTGGTCTGGCCGTTCAAAAACATCATCAATCTAAGTTTACTGGTGCTTTTTGTAAGCCTGCTGGCCACCTTTCTGGTTCCCTCCGGCCTGTTCTCAAAGAACAACAGCGGTACGGAATTCTGGATTATTTTCTTCTTTATGTTCAAATCCATTGCAGCCGTTGTGATTTATTATGGATTTGCCATGGGCAAGAATTTTAATCCGGCCATATGGAACAGCAAATATTTTAATGCCTGAATCTCTAAAGAGCCTCTCATTGCAAAAATGAGGCTGCTTCTGGGATCCCTGCAGTGGAAGCACCCTGCACGAATGTTTTAAAACAATACCCTCAGACTGTTACGCTATAACACTTATCCCGTTGTTCGCGTATGGCGGAATCAGACATATAATCGTCAAAGCTCAGATAGCGGTCAATGGTATAGCTGGGGGTTAGTTCCACTATTCTGTTGGCGACAGTTTGAGCAAACTGATGGTCATGGGTTGTGAAAATAACTGTCCCCTTGAATTGCTTTAAGGAATTGTTGAAAGCCGTAATACTCTCCAGGTCCAGGTGGTTCGTGGGTTCATCGAGCAACAAAACATTGGCCCGCAGCAGCATCATACGACTGAGCATGCAACGGACTTTTTCACCTCCGGAAAGTACTGTACATTTTTTGAGGGCCTCTTCGCCGCTAAATAACATTTTTCCCAAAAACCCTCTCAGGTTTACTTCTTCCTTTTCTTCCTGTGTTTTGGCCCATTGCCGCAACCAGTCTACCAGATTTATATCCTCTTCAAAAAACGAACTGTTATCTGATGGCAGATAAGAAGTTGAGGTTGTTACCCCCCATTGGAAGGAGCCTTCATCGGGCTTTCGGTTGCCACTGATTATTTCGTAAAAAGCAGTAGTGGCACGGGAATCCCTGGAAATCAGCGCTACCTTATCCCCTTTTGCCAGATTCAGGTTGCCCTTGCGAAACAACCAGTCTCCGTCTTCGCTGCGCGCACCCAGGCTTTCCAGATTCAGGATCTGATCGCCGGCCTCCCGCTCCCTTTCAAAAATTATGGCAGGGTACCTCCTGCTTGAGGGTTTGATATCCTCCACCTTTAATTTTTCAAGCATTTTTTTACGTGAGGTGGCCTGCTTGCTCTTGGCTACGTTGGCGCTAAAACGCTGTATAAACTCCTGAAGTTCTTTGGCCTTTTCCTCTGCCTTTCGGTTCTGTTGGGCCCGCTGCCGTGCAGCAAGCTGACTGCTTTCATACCAAAAAGAATAGTTTCCACTGTAGAGGTTGAGTTTGCCAAAATCGATATCGGCAATATGGGTACATACCGCATCGAGGAAATGACGGTCGTGCGAAACCACAATTACAAGATTCTCGTAGTCTGCGAGGAAATTTTCAAGCCATTGTATGGTATCATAATCCAAATCGTTGGTAGGCTCGTCCATTACCAGTACATCCGGATTTCCAAACAGGGCCTGGGCAAGCAAAACGCGGACCTTTAATTTGGCCTCCATTTCAGACATGAGGGTATAGTGCAGATCTTCTGAAATCCCGAGGTTTGAGAGCAGCGCTGCCGCGTCGCTGTCAGCATTCCAGCCATCCATTTCTTCAAAAGCAACCTGCAGTTCTCCAATACGATCAGCATTGGCGTCATCGTAATCTGCATAGAGGGCATCCATCTCTGTTTTGATATCAAACAGCGGTTTATTTCCCCTGAGCACTGTCTCCAGCACGGTATGGGAATCGTGGGCGTTGTGATCCTGCTGCAGAACAGACATCCGTTTCCCCGGCTCCAGGTGCACCTGCCCGGAGGTTGGATCCATTTCACCGGATAGGATTTTTAAGAAAGTTGATTTTCCGGCACCGTTAGCCCCTATTACGCCATAGCAATTTCCTGAGGTAAAGGTAACCTGTACTTCATCAAAAAGGACTCTTTTACCGAATTGGACAGATAAATTGGAAACAGATAACATGTACTGATTTTTAAATTTTTGCAAAAGTAAACAAAATAAAACGTTGTCACTATCAAAAGAAGACGTTAAATACAGGGGTTTTCGGGAGGCTTTAAGGGTTTTTTAACTAGGCGTTAACAGGGTGCATTCCCACCTTTATTTAGCTTTGTTCAGCGTTCATGCAGTTAAGAATATATGTATAGACTTTTACTCGCTATCCTCATTATTACGTTTTGCGCCTGTGAAAACAGGGAAGAGCCAAGGTCGGCCACTTACCTGGCAGGGGAAATCGTTAATCCTACGGCCCGGCACGTAAAACTGTTCAAAGGCGAGGAAGTTATAGATTCCGTTCCCCTGAATGCACAAAACCGTTTTGAATTCCGATTGGATTCCCTTGAAGACGGACTCTACAATTTTTCCCACGATCCTGAATACCAATACGTATATCTAGAAAAGGGGGATAGTATCCAACTACGATTGAATACAATGGCCTTTGACGAATCCCTTACCTATTCGGGCACCGGCGAGGTTGTAAACAACTTTATGATTAACCTCTACCTGGAGCGCGAAAGGGAGGATGATGTCATCAAAAGTTCATTTATCCAATTGGAACCAGAGTTGTTCGCTAATAAGATGGATTCGCTGGTTGACAAACAATTAAATGAGCTGAACCAGCTTCAGGATGAAAACGCTGTTTCTGAACCGGCCTATGAAATGGTAAAGGCCAGTATTCTTTACCGATCTTATTTTTACCGTGAAAGCTATCCGTTCTGGCATAAGAAGGAGTCGGCCGATAAAACGCTTCACAGCCTGCCCGAAGATTTTTATGACTATCGCAATAGCATTTCTTACAACAATCCGCAGCTTACCTATTTACGTCCGTATTACGAGTTTATGAAGTATCATATCGGAAACCTGGCATATATGGGATGCCGGAAAAGCTGTTCCGATATGCAGGGGACTATTTCAAACCAGTTGCATTTTAACAGGCACCAATTAAAACTTATTGACAGCCTTGTAAAACAGGAAACCCTGAGGGATAACCTTTTTCGCACTGTCGCTTTTGACTACCTGCTGAAAAACGACTCGGATGAGAATTACGCCCTTTTTATGGAGGATTTTCACAGCCTATCCGGCAACAACCGGCACTTGCAGGAAATCAATGATCTTAGCGAAGGAATACGCAGCTTACGACCTGATAACGAGTTGCCCGATCTGAATCTTTACAATTCACTTGGAGAGGAAATTTCTTTAAAGGATATTAGTAAGAACGAAGAGGTGGTTTTCTACTTCTGGACAGGGCCCCAACCCAGACACCTGAAAAATATTACAAAACGGGTTCGGGACCTGGAAAAAATTCACAAAGACCACCGCTTTGTCGGAATTTGTATTCGCACAGGAAAGGAACAGTGGGAAACCCAATTAAAATCCTATGGCCTGAATCCTGAAAACCAGTTCTGGGCAAAAGACTACAATACGCTCACCCACCGCCTGGTGGTTAACAACCCCTATAAGGTGATCATTGTCCGGAACGGGCGTATAGTTGATGGTTTCGCAAACCTGAATACTTCCTTTTAAGAACTACAGCCCATAAAAAAACCCGATCCCCCTGACAGGAAACCGGGCTTCATCAAATACTTCCGAATCTCAATTATTGCCTTTGCGGTAGTCTGCAAGGAATTTTTCGAGTCCGATATCGGTAAGCGGGTGATTCAATAGCCCTTCGATCGATGAGAGCGGACCAGTCATGACATCTGCGCCCAGTTTAGCACAATCAATTACGTGCATGGTATGTCTTATAGAAGCGGCAAGGATTTGCGTTTCAAAGTCGTAATTATCATAGATGTGCCTGATTTCTGCAATCAGATTAAGCCCGTCTGTTGAGATATCATCAAGCCTTCCGAGAAAAGGAGACACATAGGTGGCTCCGGCTTTTGCGGCCAATAATGCCTGCCCGGGTGAGAATACCAGGGTACAGTTCGTGCGTATGCCGTGGTCGGAAAAGTACTTCAGGGCCTTTACCCCATCCCGTATCATGGGCACCTTTACAACAATCTGTTCATGTAATTCGGCAAGTTCCTCACCTTCCTTGACCATTTCCTTAAACGTAGTTGCTATGACTTCCGCAGAAACATCTCCGCTTACAATTTCACAAATATCTACGTAGTGTTTCAGGATATTGTTCCTTCCTGTGATTCCTTCTTTGGCCATCAGGGAAGGGTTGGTGGTAACCCCGTCTAAGACGCCGAGTTCCTGTGCCTCGCGAATTTGATCCAGATTGGCCGTATCGATAAAAAATTTCATAAATGCTATTTGAATTTGAGTTTTTAGGGGGCAACTACTGCCCTGCTACAAAACTACAATTTATAATGGTTTAACAAGAGACGTTCATAGAGTTTATCCGGCATAATCCGCTTGAGGATCAGGGAGAAACGCTGCATGGGGCTTCCTACCGTGTAGTGCACAGATGGATTGCTTTTCATAAGGATGCTGTATATCTTTTCTGCCACCTCTTCCGGGTTTTTGCCAGAGTCTACATGGGCATTTATCAAATCCAGTGTTTTTCCGTAAGATTCTGCATAAGGAGAACCCACCTTAACCGGGGTGTGGTAGCGTCCTGAAGCAATATTGGTGGCATAATCGCCAGGGGCCAGGGTACACATATGAATGCCGCTCCCTTTCAGTTCCATTCGATAAGCCTCTGTACTGATCTCCAGAGCGCTTTTACTTGCTGAATAAATACCCCTGTAGGGCAATCCCATATAGGCGGCTATAGAAGTGATGTTGATGATAAAGCCAGAATTCATTGCCCGCATCTTTGGCAGGGTTTCCCGGATTACGCGTAACGGACCGTAGAAATTGACTTCAAAATTGTCCGCAATGGCTTCTTCCGGGGTTTCTTCCAGAGGCCCTGTAATCCCTACCCCTGCGTTGTTGATCAGAACATCAATCCGTCCTTCAGCCGCAATCAGGGAATTCAAAGCACTCGCAATGGAATCGGATTTGCGAACATCCATTTCCAGTAAGGGGAAGTGATTAAAATCAGGATAGCTGGAGGGCTTCCTGCTGGTACCGTACACCCTAAAACCTTTGTTTGCCAGATAAATACCCGTTGTCTTACCCAAACCGGAAGACCCTCCGGTTATCAAAACTACCTTTTGAGATTCCATAGCTGCAAAGAAACAAAAAACACGGCTTTCTTAGTCGGATTTACCTGCCCGAATTCAATGATAAAGGCTCATTATTGGGCATAAAAAAACGGCAAGCTACCTACATCGCACCGCTACGACCGCATACCCTTGCTGCGTTCCCGCCCTGGGGGATTCTGCAGGAGCTGGTCGTGTAGGACTTGCCGAATGCAAATATACATTCTTTTTAATTTTGGGCCAATGGATTTACATGCTTAATTTAGCGCTGCCCGCTAAAATTATAGCTGCAATCTGGGTTTGTTTTAATATCTAAAAGAACGGGAAACATGAGTTTTTGGAAGATCGGTTCCTCCCTGCTGTTTATACTGCTTTTTCTGGCATGCGGAGATGAGGATCCCTCCCGGCAATTTGCCATCAAATTCGACACCTCCGGAAAATCTTTCCAGAACGGGGAAAGCACGGGGGTTAGCATACGCAACAGCTCTGAAAAGGAAATTGACTCGGTGGCTTATTTTCTGGATCAAATTCCACTGAAGGAAGATCAGGGACGCCTCTCCCTGACTGCCCAAACCCTAGGAGAAAAAACCCTGAGCGCCAAAATTTTCTGCGAGGGGGAAACCATTGAAATTTCAAGGGAAATTATCCTGCTTGCAAGCAAGGCCCCGGAGCTATATACCTTTAAAATTATAAATACCTTCCCGCATGACCGCAAGGCCTTTACACAGGGCCTCGAATTCTACCAGGACACCCTGTACGAAAGCACTGGCCAAAACGGCGCTTCCAGCCTGCGCAAAGTAGATTTCAGAACAGGGAAAATTCTGCAACAGGCAGATCTGGAAAAACAGTATTTCGGGGAAGGGATAACTATTTTGGATGACCGGATCCTGATGCTCACCTGGAAAAGTAAAACGGGGTTTATCTACAACCGCAAAACCCTCGAAAGACTGGGTAGTTTTGCCTATGGGGAAAGCAAAGAGGGATGGGGGTTATGTCATGATGGGACACGGATTTACAAAAGCGATGGCAGCCAGAAGATCTGGATACTGGACCCGCAGACCTATAGTGAAACCGGGCATATCGAAACGGTTACAAACAGCTCTGTTTTCAACAAGGCAAACGAACTGGAATACGTGGATGGAAAAATTTATGCCAATGTCTGGCAGCGGGAAAGTATGATGATCATAGATGCTGCCAGTGGTGCCATTGAAGGTGTTGTTAATTTTGCAGGCCTTAAAAACAAGGTTACCCAGCATCCGGAGCTGGATGTCCTAAATGGGGTGGCCTACCACCCTGAACGTAAAACCTTCTTTGTAACGGGCAAGCGATGGGATAAGCTATTCGAAGTCCGAATTGAAAAGAAAAACTGATGAAGCGCTTTCAAAAAACTGTGGAGGTACAGGCAGAAGATTTGGACGCGCTGGAACACGTCAACAATATCCGCTACCTCAAATGGGTACAGGAAATTTCTGAAACGCATTGGGAGTTGCTTTCCGCAGGTGCCTGGAAAGACACTTTTTTCTGGGTAGTCCGAAGCCACCACATCGAATATTTCAGGCCCGCCCTGAAGGGAGAGAAACTGCAAATCACCACCTATGTAACAGAGGCCAGGGGAGCCCTATCTAAACGTATCGTGGAATTTGCCCTGTCTGAAAACAACAAGCCTGTTGCCAGTTGTGAAACGGTATGGTGCCTGCTAAATAGCAACAGCCTGAAACCCGCAAGGATGCCGGATAAAATGGAACAGCTTTTTTATGTCTGAAAAACAGACTATTATGCGGGTTTTTAATTATTATATTATTTTTCTTACACTTTCTGTTTATTTTTCCTATTAGATTGTAAAAAATCCTTGTATTTTATGTCAAACCATAGAAGAACTATGGTTTTTACATAATGCTAACTATCTAACTATGACTAATTTGCTGTAGAAATCATATTGGGTGGAATATACCTATAGCATAATCGATTCCAGCGCTACCTCAAATTTGCAATTGCAGCACTTTCTTGAGGAGTATGGGGATTTTATGTGTGTGTCCCAGGATGCATCTGTTGATGACGGCCTCAACAGCATCCTAAAATTCAAGCCAGACCTGGTAATCCTCAACCTGGAACAACAGGCACGGCACTGTTTTGAAATGGTGCGGGATTTGTACCAGTACCTGGAAGAACAACCCCTGGTGATCGGGATTGCCGCCTGCACGGATTATGCCTACGAGGCCCTGAAAAATCAGTTCTTTGATTACTGGCTGATGCCTTTTAATGAATTCGACATCCGTAAAACCCTCCTAAAGCTCAAGAAACGCTTTCCAAAAACTACTGCTACCCCTACCCTCTGCCTGCAGTCTTACAAAGATTACCAGTACCTGAATACCAACGATATTCTCTATCTCAAGGCAGATAATAATACTACCGACTTCATTATGAAAGACGGCAGCCGCATCAGCGCCTACAAAACCCTGAAATGTTTCGAGGAAAAACTACCCGAAAATTTCGTCCGCATCCACCAGAGCTATATCCTGAACCAGGATTATATCTCCCGCATCAATTATGGCAAAAATCGACTGAGCCTGCGGATTGTAAAAACCGAAATCCCCTTCTCCCGTTCCTACAAACCTGTGGTGGATACCCTAAAGCAAAAGCTCAGCCAAAATTCCCTGCATTCGGGCAAATAACCGAATTCTCTCAAAACCCGGCCATTTACTCTCAGAAAGCAGCCATCTGCTAAAAGGAGCCTGTTTTCTATACGACCAAGCTCAGGGCTGTAGTATTTTGGTGACAGAAAATATAATCTAACTCCTAAATAATACAACTATGAAAAAAGTAGTAAGTTTTGCAGCAATTTGTTTGATGGTACTTGGAATGGCTTCCTGTGAGGCAGAAACTTCTCTGGATGAGACAGAAGCCCTTTATGATATAGAACTGCAGGCCAATGATGATGATGAAAGTGCTAGTACAGATAAAGGAGGGAATTAAACAGAACAGACTTTATTAAAAATAAAGCAGCCCTGGATAATGTATTCAGGGCTTTTTTGTTATTTTGATTCTAGAATCGCATTGTATCCATAATGAAATACCTGGCCCTTCTTCTTTTTATCCTTCTTGCCAACAACCTGAAAGAGGTAGTACCCTCGGTACAGGATTATCCGGGGCTGCAGGCACAGCTGGACAGCCTAAAAAATGAAGAAGTGTCTAAGGAGACCAAAGCCAGGCTTGCGCTTCGAACCCTGCAGTATTCGGACACTATCAGCAACCCTTCCGTGCGTTCTGAATTCCTAACGGAATTGTCCTATATATCAATGAAACAACTGGATTCTGCCATTTTCAGAAGGATTAATAACGGGGTTCGCGCCCGTGGATTTGCAGAAAAAGACACCCTACTCCTGGCCAATACCGCCTGGGACTTAGGGATTTTTATGGAGGATCGGAACCTAAGGGATAGCGCCTTCTATTATTTTGCCGAATCCCGGGATTATTTCCAGGCCCTCGGAGACTGGTATGGATCCGGCCGTATGCACCAGGCTATGGCCAAGCAACAAAACTGGGCGAAAGATCATATTGGAGCCGAAACCAGTGCCCTGGGAGGGGTCCGGGATTTTGAAAAAATCCAGGATACAATAAATCTGTTCCATGGCTTTAACCAACTTGGAATCATCGCCAAGGATATGGGGGATTACGAACAGGCTTTAGATTATTACGACAGGGCAGAGAATTATCTAGATAAGCTTGTAGATCCGGGAACAAAAAGAAACATATTGGCTAATAATCGCGGGAACGTATATCGGGAAATTGGCGATTATCGCAGTGCCCAAAAGTATTTTGAAAGCTCCCTTTCTGATGGGGTATTAAAAGAAAACAACCCGGATTCTTATGCCCGTACGCTTACCAATTTAGGTAAGGTATTATTTGAACAGGGGGATATGGAAGATGCCCTCACCAGGTATACGGAAGCTCTTGAACTTCGAAAGCAACAAGGGAAAGTAGTCTCCCTGGCATCCGTTAGCTATTACCTGGCCGAATACTGGTTGGCCCAAAAGGATACCGCCAGGGCAGCAGCCTATCTGGATGATGGCCTTAGCTATGCGCAGCAAGGAGGAGACAATGACCGCTTACTGGAACTTTATACCCTTGCCGCCCGCATCCACCCTGATCAGGCCACAGAATACATGCAGGCCTATGCAGAGCTGTCTGAAAAAATTATGAAGGATGAACGACAACAGCGCAATAAATTCGGACGGATCCGTTTCCAGACACAGGAGTATAAAGACCAGGCCCAACTGTTAACGGAACGGCAACAATTGTATGCCGGGGTCGCACTGGGCGTTATGCTGCTGGGTATCTCCTTAATTGTGATCATTTACCAGCGCATCCGCAACCAGAAACTCCGCTTTGAACAGCAGCAACAGGCCACCAACCAGGAAATCTTTACACTGCTTTTATCCCAGAATGAAAAAATCGAGGAAGGGAAAAGTGCCGTACAAAAACAAATATCAGAAGAATTGCACGACGGGGTGCTGGGGGCCATGAACGGAATCCGAATGGTTTTACTGGGGCTCAATGGACGCGAAGACGAAGCATCCATCAAAATGAGGGCTGAAGCCCTGGAAAAACTGAAAAACGTACAGGAGGAAATCCGGACTATCAGCCATCAACTGAGCGATGCCGCATACCAGCAATTTCATAATTTTGTAATTTCCATAGAGGAAATGGTGAGGGAGGTCTGCGATCCGGCAGGACTGAAGTACCATTTTGAATACGACAACGACACGGACTGGGACGGCCTTGGTGGGGAAGTAAAGATCAATCTGTACCGTATCCTGCAGGAATGCCTTCAGAATGTAATCAAACATGCCAAAGCCTCCCTGGTTACGATTACCATGGAGCAACGGCAGGACTATCTTTGCATCTGTGTAAAAGACGACGGGGTCGGATTCCGCAAAGAAATAAAGAAAAAAGGTATCGGGCAGAAAAACATCAGCTCAAGGGTTGAAAGCCTGAAAGGAAAATGGAAACTGATAAGCAGCCCCGGGAACGGGACCGAAATCCAAATTGAAATTCCTTACGGCCCTGAGAAGGAGATAGAAGTAAGGGAAGAAATGGTGATAGAAGAATAAGCAGCAAACATGGAAGTAGTACGGATTTTAGCAGTAGACGACCACGAAATGACCACTTTGGGATATAAATTTATCCTGGAAGACACTAAGTTCGATGGGTATGAGGTACGCATGGATACAGCCAAAACCTACAGGGAAGCAATACAAAAACTGGATCAGTCCGTAAAAGGCCTCCCCTACCAGATCTTGCTGCTGGACATTCAGCTGTCCCAGGGTTCTGAAGGTCCGGCGGAAAGCGGAGAAGACATCGGGATTTATGCCCGGAAAGTTTGTCCGGAGGCCAAAATTGTCTTTATGTCTTCCTTTAGTGACAACTACCGAATTAACAGCGTGATGCAATCTGTTGATCCAGAGGGCTATATGGTTAAATCTGAAATTGATCAGAAGTCCCTGCAAACCATGGTAGAAACCGTTCTGAATACCCCTCCTTACTATACCCAGAAGGCACTTGTTGCCATACGGAAGAAAATGGCCAATGATATTAACCTGGATGAAAACGACAAGAAAATCCTGTATCATTTATCCATAGGGACCAAAACCAAGGATATGGTTAACCATATTTCACTTTCCCTGCCTTCTATAGAAAACCGCAAACGTCAGATTAAGGCCCTTTTTGGAGTGGAAAAGCAAAACGACCAGGCCCTTATTTCCGAATCCAGAAAACGAGGCTTTATCTGAAATACCGCTTTAAAACCCTGTTATTTACAAAGAAAACCCATAGAAATATTATGGTTTTCGCATAATCCGGTGCGCGTATTTAGAACTACATTTGAGTATGAGGTGTATATTCTTATTATGAAGCGAATCGAACAGGCTAAAATTCAGCACAGTCTTTCACTAAAGATTGACAATAATCCCTGTATCTGTTGTGGAGAGGATTTTAAGAATTATATGGAACGTGTATTTTTTGCAGAAGTTTCCATAAAGGTATGCTCTTCCGAATTTATAGAGGAAAGCCTGGTAGTTTCCCTGAAATGCAATATGACCCTTCTCGAAATGATGCACCATCTGCAGGAAGGGACCTGGGGAGGTTTTGAACAAGCTGCCGGAAACCAGAGCAGGGAGTGGTCCATGATAGAACATCTTGAAAATCTGGAATTTAAAAACAGTAAACGGGTCGATATTGAAGAGTTTATCCTTCAATTGGAAGATACCGCCATTATCATCAAGCGCATCGGGCCCAAAAGCATCGCTATGGAACTGGAGCAGGTGCTGCACAAATTAGCCGCCCATTACGTACATACCTCAAAAGGCCTGGAAGAAACCCCTTATGAATTTCATATCCCGGTAATGGAAGAGGCGGAGTTAGGATCCCGGCAATTTATGGATCCCGCTCAGGACTATTATAAATTCTGGGGTCTGTATTACGAATCCCAGCTGGATGCCAAGATCTATGATGTGCAGGGACGCAAACTGCTGTCTGATCCGCTTCAGATCGAAAACCCCTGAGGCAGGCCTTACATCTGTATTGAATACAATAATCAATTAGGTTCCCCCAAACCTAAAATAAAAGAGTCCCTATCCGGCAAAAAGGGGTCTGTCTGCCATCATTGCATTTACCTCCTGCCGGACCTTGCCAATTACATCTTCTGATTGTGGATCGGAAAGCACCCTGTCTATAAGGCTCACAATGGTTTCCATTTCGGATTCTTTAAGCCCGCGGGTTGTGATGGCCGCTGTCCCAAACCGGATCCCGGAGGTAACAAAGGGGGATTTATCATCAAAGGGAACCATGTTTTTGTTTGCGGTGATATCGGCTTCTACCAGTACTTTTTCAGCGTCCTTTCCGCTAATTCCTTTATTTCTGAGATCGATGAGCATCATGTGGTTATCAGTGCCGCCTGAGATGATATGGTAATCACGGGATACAAATGCTTTGGCCATTGCCTTTGCATTTTTTTGTACCTGCAGCATATAATGTAAAAAATCGTCTGTGAGCGCCTGCCCAAACGCCACAGCCTTGGCCGCAATAATATGCTCCAAGGGCCCTCCCTGGTTTCCTGGGAATACCGCCAGGTCTATAAGGGAAGACATGCTTCGCAAGGCGCCGCTTTTAAGGGTCAGGCCAAAGGGATTTTCGAAGTCTTCACCCATCAGGATCAGCCCCCCCCTGGGGCCTCTGAGTGTTTTATGAGTGGTTGTGGTCACGAAATGGCAGTGCGGTACCGGGTCATTCAGGATTCCCTTGGCGATCAGGCCTGCCGGATGGGCAATATCGGCGAGAAGGAGAGCTCCCACACTATCTGCGATTTCCCTGAAACGGGCAAAATCCATATCCCTGGAATAGGCAGAAGCCCCCGCGATAATCAGCTTTGGTTTTTCACGACTGGCTATTTCCGCAATTGTGTCGTAATTAAGCCTGCCGCTTTCTTTTTCCACCCCGTAGAAGACAGGGCGATAGAATTTTCCGGAAAAATTGACCGGTGATCCGTGTGTAAGGTGGCCCCCGTGTGAAAGATCAAAACCGAGGATGGTATCTCCTGGCCTCAGGCAGGCCTGAAAAACTGCGGCATTAGCCTGGGAACCGGAGTGTGGTTGTACATTGGCGTAAACCGCTCCGAATAATTCTTTAGCGCGATCAATGGCAATATTTTCAACCTGGTCAACTATTTCACATCCTCCGTAATACCGTTTCCCAGGATATCCTTCGGCGTATTTATTGGTCAAAACGGATCCTGCCGCCTCCATCACCTGTGGGCTGGTGAAGTTTTCAGAAGCTATCAGCTCAATTCCGTTAGTCTGACGGTCTTTTTCCGCCTGTATCAAATCAAAAATCTGCTTGTCGCGCTGCATATTTTATGGGCTGTTAAATGAGCGGTAAAAGTACAAATTGGAGGGGGTTAAACCAGATAAAATGATATATTTGATTATGAATTTATCAAACACAAATTAACAATATGTCCCTTAAAGCGAACGACCCCAGCAGAACTTCATGGCTACCAGTACACCCAAATTCGGATTTTCCCATTCAGAACATCCCATTCGGCGTTTTTTTGACACGGGATGATGTTATCACCATAGGAACGCGAATCGGGGATACGGCTATTGACCTGGGGGCTTTGCACCAACTGGGCTATTTTAACGATATCCCACTTACGGATGATATTTTCCTGCAGGACACCCTGAATGATTTTATTTCGGACGGCAAGAAAACCTGGAGGCTGGTCCGTAACCGCATCAGTGAAATTTTTGATAAGAACAACAAAGAACTGCAGCAGAACGAGGCGCATAAAAAGATCATCCTTTTTACCCTGGATGAAATCGAAATGCAGCTCCCGGTTCAAATAGGCGATTATACAGACTTTTATTCCAGTAAGGAACACGCCACAAATGTGGGTAAAATGTTTCGGGACCCAGAAAATGCCCTGTTACCTAACTGGTTGCATATTCCCGTTGGTTACCATGGCAGGAGTTCCAGTATCATTCCGTCCGGAACCCCGGTGCGCCGGCCAAACGGACAAACGCTTCCAAAAGATTCCAAAACACCGGTCTTCGGGCCTTCCAAAAGGGTTGACTTTGAACTGGAGATGGCCTTTATCACCACAGATGCCAATAAACTGGGAGAACCCATCCCTATTGATGAAGCTGAAGAATATATTTTCGGGCTGGTCCTGTTTAATGACTGGAGCGCCCGTGATATACAAAAATGGGAATACGTCCCCCTGGGGCCCTTTTTAGGAAAGAGTTTTGCCTCTTCCATTTCTCCCTGGATTGTAACCCTTGACGCCCTCGAACCCTTCCGGGTAAAAGGGCCTGAGCAAAAGCCCCTTCCCCTGCCCTACCTCCGGCAGAAAGGCCCCGGGAGCTTTGACATTCAGCTGGAAGTAGACCTGATCCCGGAGGAGGGAGCGGCTAACACGATCTGTCGTTCTAACTTTAAATATATGTACTGGTCCATGGCCCAGCAACTCACACACCATACCATTAACGGGTGTAATGTTATCAGCGGGGACATGATGGGAAGTGGTACCATTTCCGGACCCAGTCCGGATTCCTTCGGGTCCCTGCTGGAGCTCTCCTGGGGAGGAAGCAAACCGCTTCAACTTTCTGGTGGGCAGAGCCGTACTTTTGTAGAAGACATGGATACCGTTATCATGCGGGGTTATTGTAAGAAAGATGGCCGGCGGATCGGCTTTGGAGAGGTTTCTTCTAAATTGTTGCCCGCGCTGGATCTGAAGAATATTTAGGCTTTCACAACTACTTTTATCTCTTTTATACGATAATTGAACGATTTTCGTTCTACTCATGATTGGTTTTGGCACAAAGCTTGAATTGGAGCCTATAAACCCCAAAATTAACCGTCATGAAAAAAGTAGTACTTCTTGGTTTAGCAATTGTATTAATGGCCTGCGGGGGCGTCAAAAGAACGCAAGAAGCCCTGAACAGCGGAAATTATGCTCAGGCCATAAATAAATCCATTAAAAATCTGGCAGATAACAAAACCCGGAAGGGCAACCAGGCCTATGTGCTGTTGCTCGAAGAAGGGTTCCGCAAGTATTCGGACCAGGAAATGAGAGAAATCTCCTTTTTACAACAAGATGGCAATCCGGCCAACCTGGAGGTTATCTTCAAAAAATATCAGAATCTGAAGAGCATACAAAATCGGATCCGTCCGCTACTGCCCCTTCCTGTTTATGAAGAAAACCGGGATGCCCGCTTTGATTTTCGCAATTACGACCAGGATATCCTGGCTGTAAAGGAAGATTTGTCGGAGTTCTTATATCAGAATGCCACGGAACTGCTCAGCAATGCCTCAAACAAGTTTGATTATCGCAAGGCATATGAAGATTTCCGTTACCTGGATGAGATCAACCCAGGATACGGAGATACCAAAGAGATGATGGAACAGGCTTATCGCAATGGCCTTGATTATGTAAAAGTGACCGTAATCAACGATACCCAGCAAATTGTGCCGGAACGGCTGGAATCCGAATTGCTGAATTTTAATACCTATGGTCTGGATGATTTGTGGACAGCGTACCACGCTAACCCACTTAATGAAGTCGAATACGATTATGAGATGCAAGTTGCCTTCAGGGATATACTTATCTCTCCTGAACAGGTTAGCGAAAGGCAAATTATCAAGGAACGTCAGGTAAAGGATGGCAAACAATTCCTGCTGGATGAAGAAGGGAATGTTGTAAAGGACAGCCTTGGGAATAAAATTGAAGTAGACCGATTGCGAACCGTTCGATGTAATTTTTACCAGTTTACCCAGCAAAAGACTGCCCAGGTAAACGGAAATGTAAACTTCATCGATTTAAGGACCAAACAATCCCTGAATTCGTACCCGCTTTCGAGCCAGTTTATCTTTGAGCACGTGTATGCCAATTACGACGGGGACAAGCGCGCCCTGGACAACGACCTGGTGGCAATGCTCAACCTGGCCGCCGTGCCCTTCCCTTCCGATGAACAAATGGTATATGATGCCGGAGAGGATCTCAAGGCCCGATTAAAAAATATTATCGTCAGGCACAAATTCAACTAAACTTTTCAAAACCCGGTTCCCGCCGGGTTTTTTTATTCCTGCTCCGTGCTCAGATCCAATACGGCACTGTGGGAGGCGTGGGCCCGTAGTTTGCCGTCTCGAATAATTAACAATTGTGGGGATTGGTGACGTACTTCAAACATTTCCGCAATCGTATTGGAAAGCTCCCGAAAACGAATAAGATCCAGATAATAATAGTCTGCCGCAACCCCCGCCTGCAATTGTGATTGCTCAAAGCGCCTCAGAATCATCGAACTCAGGCCACAGGAAGTAGAATGCTTGAATACAATCTGGGGTTGACTCCTGCTCGCCATTTTCAAATCCTCGAGCTGCCCTGCGTCCTGTAAGGGGATCCATGGAAATGCAGTTGTTTCCTTTTCCGATGAGCTGAAAATGCGGTTGAATAAACTCATATTTAGTATTGCTTTTTATAATAATTACTGCCTAAATGTCTTGCAAAACAGGGATTTAACTGCCTTTTTGTCTGTAAAATCCTTTGGTAGGGTTCTTGCCACTAGCAGAATAGATTAGGTATAAAGTAATGAAAGCACAAAAATGAACATAAATAATTTCACAATCAAATCACAGGAGGCTATTCAGGGAGCTCAGCAGCTTGCCCAGGAGTTAGGCCACCAGCAGGTTGAAAATGAACACCTCTTTAAGGCTATTCAACAGGCCGATGAGCACGTACTTCCCTTCCTGCTCAAAAAATTACAGGTCAATACCGCCCTGGTAAACCAAATCCTGGAAAAGGAGCTACAGCGATTCCCTAAAGTCAGCGGAGGGCAACTTATCTTCTCCGGTGAGGCCGGGAAAATGCTGAATGAGGCCAGTATCATAGCCAAAAAAATGGAAGACGAATTTGTCTCCATTGAGCATCTCGTATTAGCCCTTTTGAAATCCAAAAGCAAAATCTCCCAAATCCTCAAAGATCAGGGGGTTACCCAGAAAGATATGGAAGCGGCTATAGAAGCTTTGCGAAAAGGCGGCAAAGTGACTTCCCAGAGTGCAGAAGACACTTATAATGCCCTTTCCAAATACGCCCGCAACCTGAATGAACTGGCCGATAGCGGCAAGCTGGATCCGGTAATCGGGCGGGACGAGGAGATCAGGCGAATTTTGCAGATCCTCTCGCGAAGGACGAAGAACAACCCCATGCTGGTAGGCGAACCCGGAACCGGGAAAACAGCCATAGCAGAGGGCCTGGCCCACAGGATCATACAGGGAGATGTACCTGAAAACCTCAAGGATAAGGTTATCTACTCCCTGGATATGGGTGCTCTTATCGCAGGCGCGAAATACAAAGGGGAATTTGAAGAGCGCCTGAAGTCCGTGATCAAGGAGGTTACCTCTGCAGATGGCAATATTGTACTCTTTATTGATGAAATCCATACCCTGGTGGGAGCCGGCGGCGGACAGGGCGCCATGGACGCAGCCAACATCCTCAAACCCGCACTGGCAAGAGGGGAATTACGGGCTATTGGTGCCACCACCCTGGATGAATACCAGAAGTATTTCGAGAAAGACAAGGCCCTGGAAAGGCGATTCCAGAAGGTTACCGTAAATGAACCCGATACCGAAAGCGCCATTTCCATCCTCAGGGGGATTAAGGAAAAATACGAGGCACACCACAAAGTACGGATCAAGGATGAAGCCGTTATTGCCGCCGTGGAGCTTTCACAGCGATATATTACAAACCGCTTTTTACCCGATAAGGCCATTGACCTGATGGACGAGGCCGCGGCTAAGCTGAGAATGGAAATAAATTCCAAACCGGAAGAACTGGATGTACTCGACCGGAAAATAATGCAATTGGAAATCGAGATAGAAGCCATCAAAAGGGAAAGTGATGCCGCAAAACTCAAAGCCCTGAACATAGACCTCGCCAACCTGAAGGAAGAACGCAACGAAGTTTTCGCCCAGTGGGAGAGCGAAAAAACAGTGGTAGACAATATCCAGAAAACCAAACAGGATATTGAAGAATTTAAGCAGGAGGCCGAGCGAGCAGAACGTAATGGGGATTATGGAAAAGTAGCTGAACTCCGATATGGCAAAATTAAAGATGCACAACAGCGGCTCGAGGAATTACAGCAGGAACTGGCTACGCAGCAACAGTCCGGCACCCTGATCAAAGAAGAGGTGACCAACGAAGACATAGCCGAGGTAGTTGCCAAATGGACCGGGATTCCGGTATCCAAAATGCTGCAGAGCGAACGCGAGAAACTCTTGCAACTTGAAGAGGTACTCCACAAACGGGTTATCGGACAGGATGAGGCTATACAAGCTGTTTCGGATGCCATTCGCCGGAGCCGCGCAGGCCTGCAGGATGCCAAGAAGCCAATTGGGTCCTTCCTGTTTCTGGGAACAACCGGAGTGGGAAAAACAGAATTGGCCAAGACCCTTGCTGCCTTCCTATTCGACGATGAGAACGCCATTACCCGGATCGATATGAGTGAATACCAGGAACGCCATGCGGTTAGCCGCCTGGTAGGGGCACCACCCGGGTATGTTGGTTATGAAGAGGGCGGACAGCTTACTGAAGCTGTAAGGCGCCGTCCGTATTCTGTAATCTTGCTGGATGAAATTGAAAAAGCCCATCCGGACACCTTTAATTTATTGTTACAGGTACTGGATGAAGGCCGGCTTACAGATAACAAAGGGCGGGTGGCAGATTTTAAAAATGCCATCATCATCATGACCAGCAATATGGGAAGCCATATCATTCAGGAGAAATTTGAGGCGGTCAAAGACCTTTACAGTGCAATGGAAGCAGCACGGGTTGAAGTGCTTGGGCTGCTGCGCAAGAGTATCCGGCCGGAGTTCCTGAACCGCATTGACGATATAATTATGTTTACCCCGCTCAATAAGGAAGACATTCGGGAAGTTGTGAAACTTCAACTGGAACAACTCCGAAAAATGCTGGACAAACAACATATTACGATAGACGCTACAGAGGAAGCTATTTCCTTTTTGGCCGAACGCGGGTACGATCCCCAATACGGGGCCAGACCCATCAAACGGACCATACAGAAGGAAGTGCTCAATAAGCTGTCAAAGGAAATCCTCAAGGGAAGCATCCACACAGACAGCATCGTCCTGATTGATGCCTTTGATGATGAACTGGTATTCAGAAACCAGTCTGAACTGGTGGAATAATTACTTTGATCCCGAAAAGATCTACCCGGACTGAAGTCCGGGTTTTTTTTTATTTACATTTATACCATCCCGTATCTTATTTTTATATTCGTTAAAAAATCGATCTAACATGAGTACTAAAGCCGAGCGAACCACTGCCTATATAATTGAGACGGTTGCGCCCATTTTTAACAGGCAGGGATATATCGGCACCAGCATGAGTGACCTCACGGAGGCTACTGGTCTTACCAAAGGGGCTTTATACGGGAATTTCGAAAACAAGGATGCCCTGGCCCTGGCTGCTTTCAATTTTAATAGCAGTAAGCTGCTGAATGCTCTGGATGAAGTGCTTTCCGTACCGGGCAATGCCCTGGACAAATTGCACAATCTTACTTCTTTTTACAGGGATTACGACATTTTCACCCGGGAAATGGGTGGGTGTCCTGTTCTGAATATAGGGATCGATGCCAATTATAACCATCGGATCCTTTCGGCTGCCGTTCGTGAAACGGCTCGTATAATCGAAGGAAAAATTGCGCTGGTACTGGAAGAAGGGATAAACTCCGGGGAAATCAGACTGCCCGTCAGCCCACTGCAATTTGCCAAACAATTCTATACCATGATACAAGGCGCAATTGCCATGGCGACCCTAATGCAAGACCGCAAATACCTGATTAACACCCTCACCTATCTGGACTTGCTGGTAGGTAAGGAAATCAAAAAATAAGCACTTACTTAACGCGGAAAATCCAGAGATCGCCGCTATAGCGACCGGAGAATTTACTATCCCGGGCTTCCCTGGCTTCCGAGATACTGTTATAGCGCTGCAAGTAGACGTAGTTATAGCTGTTAGTGCTTCGGTAGAAACTACGCGGTTCCAGTCCTTTTTCCTTCAGGTTTTTCATAAAGGCTTCAAAGTACCTTTGGGTTCCAAAGACATTGGCAATAAGGTAGAACCCGGGGGTAAGACCTTCATCCCTGGAAACCTCCTGGTATTTTTCCCCTTCCTCTGGTTTGACTTCCTCTTTAAGTGCCAGCTGGTCCCTCGCTTTCTGGATGGAATCCTGGATACGTCTTTGCGTTAATAGTTCCGCCTCTCTTTGGGCTTCAACAGAGTCACGCCTTTTCATGGCCAGTTCCTGCCTCTTTACAGCGGCATTGATGGAGTCCCTTTGCCTGCGGGCGGCATCTTCCACCTCACGGATTTCTGCCTCTCTTGCGGCTGCCGCTTCCAGTTGTTCTGCCCCGTCTTCGGATGCCTCTTCCATTTCGGGCTCCTTTTCGGCCAGCATACCACCCATGGACCAGGCCGCGAGGATTTCAAAAGTTGGGTCCTGCCTTTCGGGCTCATTGCCGGAGCCGAATTCCACCAGCCCCCCAATGGAGAACTTCTTGAGGATTGTTACCCCCAACCCGGCTGAAACGCCGTAAAAAGTGTCATACCCCCCCTGTACCCAGTACCAGGGTCCGGCACCCAGAATATTTCCCCCCACCTGATTTTCAAAACCAGGGACGCTTTTGAGGTATACCAGCGGTCGCAGGGTGGTGGCTCCGGTTCCCGAATCTGCCACCACCGGAAAGGTATAATGCACGGAGCCTGTGAATATTTTCTCAGTACCCTCGCTAACAGTACTGCTATTGGTGAAATTGTAGTCAAAAAAATTATCCGAAGCAACGCTTATGGCCAGGCTCCCCAATTGCAATTGTGCCCCGGGGGCCATTTGGATGATAAACTCACTAAAGTCTGGATCGGGAAAAAGAAGCGGGTTATTTTGACTCTGGACTGCATCTGATAATTTCTGCTGATACCCCAGCAGGTTTACCCCTACTTTCAGAGCAACATTTTTAGAAAAATTCAACTGATAAGCCGCGTTCAGGATGCCGCCTGTTTGGGTGAACAAACCGGTATTATGCTGGATAAAACCAGCGCCTATGGCCGCGTTCGGCAACCTGCGGTTAAAGTTGACCAGCAGCGTACTCGGGTCTGCATCAATGTCCTGCCATTGCCATCGGGACCAAAGTGCCAGACTCTGGCCTGCCCGCTGATCCATGGAAAAAACCGGGTTGAACAGGCTTGCATTGAAATAAGTGAGATTGTGCTGACGAAAATCCTGAGGTAATTCAGGATTCTGCGCCCGGACCCACCCGAAAATTCCAAAAAAGGCAAAAATAAATAGTTGATTTCTCATCCCACTGGATCTAATGAATTCCTCCTAAACACTATATTTGTTAATTGACAAAGGTTTCTGCCGAGGGACCCATCTCAAATGTACACAATCTAATTAATTATGAAAATTAATAAAATACTGTTTCCGACCCTGCTGCTGCTGGTGTCGCTTTCGTGCAAGGAAGATTCACAGTTGCCTGAAAATGAGATCGCTGCGGAAGTATCGACCTTCTACCTGATCCGTCATGCCGAGAAAGACCGGAGCGACCCGGAAAATGTAGACCCGGAACTGAACCAGAAAGGCCTGGGCAGGGCCATGCACTGGGCCGAAATCCTGTCGGATGTATCTCTGGATGCTATTTATTCCACCGATTACGAAAGAACCTCCATGACAGCCGCCCCATCAGCCGTAAAGCAGGATATAACCATTCAATTTTACGATCCGAACAACCTGGATGTGGAACAGTTTAAACGCGATAATACCGGCAAAAATGTATTAGTGGTTGGCCATAGTAACAGTACCCCGGCCCTGGTGAATAAAATGATTGGGGAAGATCGCTACCCGTCTATGGATGACCGGGATAACGGCAGTTTATTCATTGTACAGCAGGTTGGAAGCCGCAGTACAGTAACACGTCTGCAATTTAATTGTAATTGTCCTGACTAACCCGGATATTCCTGAGTTTGATTTCAGAAAGTTTCTCCATGCCACCGGGTATGGCATACAGGCTGTCAAGCGCGGCTAGTGGCACCTCTGCTAACGGTTTATAGTTGATGTAGTCTGAGAAGGCAATACCGCCTACAACCCTTTGGTTCTGGGCTTCCCGGAAGCGCATGCCCCCGCCGTTAACCTGAAATTCATATGCCAGAAAATCCGGGCGAAACGATTTTGTATTGAACCAGTATATAAAGACGTCTTCAAAGTCCTCGCCCCCTCCTTGCTGATCAAAGGTGACCTGGATTTTATAATAGCGGTGATCTCCCAGGGTAACCGTATCGAGCATGCGCTTGTTTACGGCCCGGTCATTCAGCCCATATGGCAGATAAGCAAAATAGTGAACTGAATTCACCGAATTGGAATACCGCTGAGCTGTCGAATCCGGGAGCGGCAGTTTCTGCTCCTTTAAATAACGCGTGAAGGATTGACCCTTCCGCACATCCCTAATAAGCCCAGAATCCGATGGGATCGTACGGGTCAGTACCCGTTTGCCATCTTCCCTGTAACTGCTGTAATGGAAGTCGCGGAAATCAAATTCTATTTTCGCACGGCTGTACAATTCTCCCCCGGCGAAGGCTATGGCACTGTCTACCACCTGTTGCGCGGTTATAGGAGCCTCCTCCTGTTTAGGGGACTGCCTGCAGCCGATGACCAATCCGATCAGGGAGAACAAAAATAATCTTTGCATCTGGGTTCCATTTTATCTTACAAAGGTGGGGAATTCTTTAGAAACCTTACACGGAAGGGTTCATTTGCTGGGAAGGCCGGGAAATTATAGTATTTTTGCCCGGTGCAGAAAAATATAAACATAAAGAATAAACGGGCGCGTTTTGATTACGAGCTTCTGGATACCTACGTAGCAGGGATTGTGCTTTCCGGAACCGAAATAAAATCGATACGGGAAGGCAAGGCCTCTATTGCGGAGAGTTTCTGTGAATTCAATGAGGACGGGGAATTGTTCGTCATCAATATGCAGGTAGATGAATACAGCCATGGCTCGCATTTTAACCACATGCCCAAGGCTGAGCGAAAGCTCCTTCTCAAACGCCAGGAATTGCGAAAGCTATACAAGGAAGTAAAAACCTCGGGGAACACCATAATCCCACTGAACCTTTTTATAAATGACAGGGGGCTGGCCAAACTCAAAATCTCCCTGGCGAGGGGTAAGAAACAATACGATAAGCGGGAAACGATACGGGACCGCGAATCCAAAAGAAGGCTGGACCGCATCAAAAAAGAGTTCAATACCTGACCTTTGGCAGAAGGGATTTAATTTTTGTCTTCCAGCAGGGGTACAAAGCGAAAAGAACCATAAGCCCTTCGCTCAAATTCCTTTTCACCGGTCCGGGTAATCAGCATCATGGTCTGCTCCTTGTCTCCCACCGGTATTACCATTTTTCCCCCAATCTTCAATTGTCCCATTAACTCCCTCGGAATTTGGGGAGCCCCGGCAGTTACAATAATACCGTCAAAAGGGGCTTCTTCCGGCAGGCCCTTGTAGCCATCCCCAAAAACAAACTTTTTAGGGCGATAGCCCATCTTTTTAAAAAAGAGATTTGTCTTTTTAAACAATTCGAGCTGTCTTTCAATGGTGTAGACCCTGGCCTTGAGTTGTAACAAGATAGCTGTCTGGTAACCGCTACCGGTGCCTATCTCGAGGACTTTATCGCCGGGGGAAACTCCGAGCAACTCGGTCTGGTAAGCTACTGTATAGGGCTGGGAAATGGTCTGATCTGCCGCTATTGGAAAAGCCTTGTCCTGGTAGGCGTGATCTTCAAAACCGGAGTCCATAAAAAGGTGCCTGGGAACATTGCGGATGGCCTCCAGCACGGCTGTGTCTTTTATCCCCTTTGAGGCGACCAGATCGGCCAGTTGATTGCGTTTGCCCCGGTGTTTTAATGTGTCCCTCAATTATTCCCTTTTTGGCGAAGTTAGAAAAACTCCGTCAAATGCGGCTGCTGCAAAAGGTGAAATAGGAGGGTTTTTTTGGATATGCTTAGGCTGATGTTCCCAACAAATCGGTTCACACCCTCCTTAACTCATAAACTATGATTATTTTTGACAAAATTCAATTTTCATGCTAAAAGCAGGAGTACTGGGAGCGGGGCATTTGGGTAAAATTCACCTGCGCTTGCTCCGGGAGTCGGCCCGTTATGAACTGGTAGGTTTTTACGATCCGGACGCCATTCAGGGAAAAAGAGTTTCAGACGAATTAGGCGTTGCGTATTTCGACAATATGAACGCCCTGATGGATGCGGTGGATATGGTAGATGTGGTAACCCCTACCCTTTCCCATTTCGATTGTGCTAAAAAGGCTATCGAGAAGGGCAAACACGTCTTTATAGAAAAGCCCATTACCCACACTTATGAAGAGGCTCAGGAGCTGATACGGCTCGCCGAAAAACAGGGTGTAAAAGGACAGGTTGGCCATGTGGAGCGCTTTAACCCCGCCTTTAGTGCGGTAAAAGACCAGATAGAACAGCCCATGTTTATTGAAACACACCGCCTGGCTGAATTTAACCCCAGAGGAACGGACGTCCCGGTGGTCCTGGACCTGATGATACACGATATAGATATAATCCTGAGTGTGGTGCAGTCTGAAGTAACAGACATACAGGCAAGCGGGGTTTCGGTGATCAGCGCCTCTCCGGATATTGCCAATGCCCGGATAGCCTTTCGCAATGGCTGCGTAGCGAATTTAACCGCCAGTCGGATTTCCCTTAAAAACATGCGGAAGTCCCGGTTTTTTCAAAGGGATGCCTATATATCAGTCGATTTTCTGGAGCGCAAGGTAGAAGTTGTTAGGATGAAAGATGCCCCTGAAGAGCCAGGAGCCTTTGATATGGTTTTACAGAATGCAGAAGGCGATCGCAAACAGATATATTTTGAAAACCCTGAAATAGGTCAGAATAACGCCATTCTGGATGAGCTGGAGACTTTCGCCCAGGCTATCGAAAAGGACTCAGAACCAGTGGTAAGTTTAAGACAGGGTGCACAGGCTCTGGACATTGCGCTAAGAGTGATAAAGGCCTTCGGAACCCCGGCCAGCATATAAATAAATTAACTCCAACATAAGTAGCAGATATGAAGAAGATAACGGTAATCGGAGCCGGAACCATGGGAAATGGTATAGCGCATGTTTTTGCCCAAAACGGTTTTGAGGTCAGCCTGGTTGATATCTCGGAAGAGAGTCTGGCCAAAGGGCTGGCAACCATTGAGCGCAATTTGAACCGCATGGTGGAAAAGGGTGCCATTGACGCCCAAACGGCCAGAACAGCTATCAGTAATATCCAAAGCAGTACCGATCTGAAAAAAGCAGCCGGGCAGGCCGATCTGGTTGTTGAAGCCGCCACGGAGAATCGCGAGCTTAAAAAAGGAATCTTTAAACAACTGGATGGGTATTGTGGCCCGGATACCATCCTGGCAACGAATACTTCCTCCATTTCCATCACGGAAATCGCCGCGGTTACGAAAAGGCCCGAAAAGGTGATCGGGATGCATTTTATGAACCCGGTCCCCATAATGAAACTGGTGGAGGTGATCCGGGGCTATAGCACCAGTGATTCGGTTACCAAACGCATCCTCGACTTGTCCAGAGAACTGGGTAAAACACCAACCGAAGTAAATGACTATCCGGGTTTTATAGCAAACCGCATCCTGATGCCGATGATCAATGAAGCTGTAGAAAGCCTTTTTCACGGGGTAGCCGGGGTACATGAAATAGACACAGTGATGAAACTGGGTATGGGGCACCCCATGGGGCCTTTGCAGCTTGCGGACTTTATCGGCCTGGATGTTTGCCTTTCGATTCTGGAAGTCCTCTACGAAGGATTCAGACAACCAAAATACGCCCCCTGTCCCCTGCTGGTTCAAATGGTTACGGCCGGGAAATTCGGGGTTAAATCGGGAGAGGGTTTCTATGACTACAGCAGTTCTAAAAAGGCTGAAGTGGTTTCGGCCCAATTCAGGCAGTGCTAATGGCTGAAATCCTTCCATTTAAAGCTATACGTCCCGCCAGGGACAAGGCCACCTTTGTGATTTCCAAGTCCTATGAGGATTACAGCTCTGAAGAAAGAAGGCTGGTAATGCAGCACAACCCCTTCTCTTTCCTGCATATCCTGAACCCAGGTTTCAAGTTTGACACGCAATACAAAGGTTCTAAGCGTTATTCCCTGGTCCGGAACCGATACGAGGAGTTCCTGGAAGAAAAAATCCTTATCCAGGATGAGATCCCATCCCTGTACCTGTATCGCCGCAGTTTCGAAAACAGGCAATACTGCGGAATCTTTTGTGCAACCAGCACCCATGACTACCGCTCGGGGCTGATCAAAAAACACGAAGACACCCTAAGACGCAGGGAAGAGCTTTTTGCAGATTATCTGGAGCAGGTAGGCTTTAATGCCGAACCGGTTTTGATGACCTACCCGGACCAGCCGGAAATTGATACGGTGCTAAATGAGGTGATGCAGGGGTTGGCTGAATACCATTTTACCAGTCCGGACATGGTAACCCACGAGCTCTGGGTGATCAATTCGCCGGATCACATTACCAGGCTTACCCGTGTATTTGGAGATATCGATGCTCTTTATATCGCCGACGGTCATCACCGCTCTGCATCTTCAGATTTATTGGCGAAAAGAAAATCGAACGGGAAACAGCAGAACGCAACCTACCATTACTTTATGAGCTACCTGATCCCCGAATCGCAGGTTCAGATAAGGGGGTTTAATCGCCTGCTTACGGAAATGAACGGCCTGAGTACCAAAGAGCTGCTGATTCGCCTGGATACTTTTTATCGCATTCACGAAAAGGGCAGTTTGCCTTTCCGGCCCGAGGAAAAACACACCTTTTCCATGTATCTGGAGGGGGTATTCTATGCGCTGAGCCTTCGAAAAAAACCCTATGAACTCAGCGATGCAAAAGCCTGCCTGGACAGCCAGATTTTATACGAAACCATCCTGAAGCCTATATTCGGTATTGAAGACCTGAGGCATGACGATCGGATTCACTACCGGTGTGGGCCGCAAAATGAAATAGAAATGAAAATGCTTATTGACCAGGGGAAGTACAAAGTGGGCTTTGGAATGGTTCCGGTTACCATAGAGGAGATACGGGCCATAGCCGATGCAGGACAGACCATGCCGCCCAAGAGTACTTTTATCCAGCCCAAACTCCCAAGTGGCCTGGCCATATACGCTTTTTAAATATCCATAACAAAATGAAAAAGATCTCAGAGAACCTTTCAAACATAAGAGAAAGCCTGCCGGAAAATGTCGTATTGGTTGCGGTTTCCAAAACCAAGGAAAATGTGGAAATCATGGAGGCTTATGATGCCGGGCAACGTATTTTCGGGGAGAATAAGGTTCAGGAATTATGCCGTAAATGGGAGGCTTTGCCCAAAGATATTCAGTGGCATATGATCGGACATCTGCAGCGAAACAAGGTTAAATACCTAGCTGAATTTGTAAGCCTGATTCACGGGGTTGATAGTGTCCGCCTGCTGCGTGAAATAAATAAACGGGCTGCTGCCAGCGGACGGGTAATCGATTGCCTGTTACAGGTCCACATCGCTGAAGAGTCGAGTAAATTTGGTTTGGACGAGCAGGAGTTACAGGAGGTCCTGAATCAGGAATTCCTGGCTGGACTGCCCAACATCCGTGTCCGCGGCCTTATGGGAATGGCAACATTTACGGAGGACGAAGACCAGGTTCGCAAAGAATTCAGATACCTCAAAAGCCTCTTTGATCAATTACCGGCATTTTTGGAAAAGGCCGATATACTATCGATGGGTATGAGCGGGGACTACCTGCTGGCCATAGAAGAAGGCAGTAACATGGTACGAATCGGAAGTAGTATCTTTGGCCCCAGAGAATCGCATTAAAACTAAAATCAATTTCCGGGCATGTACGCCGTTTTAGATATAGAAACAACAGGAGGTAAGTTTAATGAAGAAGGGATTACCGAGATCGCCATTCACCGTTTTGATGGCCATGAGGTTACCGATACCTTTATCAGCCTGATCAATCCGGAGCGGAGTATACAGCCGTATGTGCAAAAGCTGACCGGTATTAATGAAAAAATGCTGCGCACAGCGCCCAAGTTCCACGAAGTGGCCAAAAGAATTGTGGAAATTACAGAAGGTAGTACGCTGGTAGCGCATAACGCCCAATTCGATTACAGGATACTGCGGACGGAGTTCCGGCGCCTCGGATATGATTTCCAGCGAAAATCCCTGTGCACGGTAGACCTGGCCAAGCGGCTGATCCCGGATGCCGAATCGCATAGTTTAGGGAAATTGGTCCGTTCCCTGGGGATTGCCGTAAACAACCGTCACCGGGCTAACGGAGATGCCCTTGCTACCCTTAAACTATTTCAGGTCTTACTGCAAAAAGATACCAGTAAAAGTATTGTTGCCGAGGTTATGCGGTCAGCATCCGCAGGAGAACTTTCCAACCGGCAGCTGGAACTGGTCGAATCCGTTCCTACGGATACCGGGGTATATTACCTCTTCAACAAAAGGGGTGAAATTATCTACCTGAGCAGCAGCACGAATATGAAACAGCAGATCAACAGCCATTTCACTGGAAGCGGAAAGGATTCCCTGCAACTTCGGAAGGAGACCCGACAGGTAAGCTATGAAAAAACGGGCAGTGAACTGTATGCCCGTTTGCAGGCCCATATAGAATTGCTTCAGAACAAACCGGTTTTTGGCCCTAAACCCGTATCAATAGAAGTTCCGGCTAAGGAAATCATCGTCAACGGGAGGCCTTACCCACTTAAAAATGCAGATTTGCTTCTCATTGATAAAGGGCGTGATACCGGGGAAAAGGCGGCTATCTGGTTGCAGAAGTCACAGGTGAAGGGCATGGGCTTTTTCGGGCTAAACCATCAAATCAATAATATTCATATCTTAGAATCCCTGTTAACTCCTGTAGAATCCACTCCGGGCTGTACAGGGATCGTACACGAATACCTCAGGAACAAATCGGTGCTTAAGGTGCTGGAACTCTGATTCGCTAGCATGAAGGAAAAAACAAAGATGCCTTACTGGAAGGATAAGATTCACGAGGTCATTTATGAAGCGGATACTCCGGCTGGTAAGTGGTTTGACCTTATCCTTTTTGCCGTAATCATTGTTAGCGTTATCCTGGTTATGCTGGAAAGCGTTAAGGAGTTTGATGCCAAATACCATCAAACCCTGCTTACGCTGGAATGGGTGATCACCATCTTTTTTAGCATTGAATATATCGCGCGTATTATCTGTATCCGTAAGCCCTGGAAATATATCCTGAGTTTTTATGGGATTATTGATTTCCTTTCAACCATCCCATTGTACCTCTCCTATATAATTGCAGGTTCTCAGGTGTTCCTGGCGGTGCGGGCGTTCCGGTTAATACGGATTTTCCGTATCCTTAAGCTGGTGCAGTTTATCGGTGAGGCTTCTCAGCTAAAACAGGCCCTGAAAGCGAGCAGGGCTAAAATTGCCGTATTTATTTACGTAGTGCTTATCCTCTCCGTGATAATGGGTACCATCATGTACCTTATTGAAAGCGACGAGGCAGGCTTTACGAGTATCCCAAGGAGTATTTACTGGACCATTGTGACCCTTACAACTGTTGGATATGGGGATATCGCCCCACAGACCAATATCGGCCAGTTTATCGCTACCGTGATCATGATTTTGGGATACGGGATTATAGCTGTACCAACAGGGATTGTTACTGTAGAATTCTCAAGGTATAGCAAAAAGAAGCCGGGCGAGGACCCAAAAGTAGCGGTACACCTCAATACCCAGTCCTGTCCTACCTGTTCAGCAGAAGGACACAGAGACGGCGCACGCCACTGTTTTAACTGTGGAGAGAAGCTCAGATGAAACCTTTGCTGATTACTATTTGCGGCCCCACGGGCATTGGCAAAACGTCCTGGGCCATACTCCTGGCCAGGCATTACAACACAGTAATCCTTTCGGCAGACAGCAGACAGTTCTACAAGGAAATGACAATAGGGACTGCAGTGCCTGCAAAAGAGGAACTCCGGGCGGCACCTCATTATTTTATTCAGCACCGCACCGTAAAAGAAGCCTATACTGTGGGTGATTATCAAAAGGAAGCCCTCTCAAAACTCGAAGAACTTTTTAGTGAGCATTCCATTGTCATTATGGCCGGGGGCAGCGGCCTTTACCTGGACGCCGTGACAAAAGGCCTGGACGAATTCCCGGAAGTAGACCCGGCCCTCAGAGATTCATTGCGCGAACGCCTGCAAACCGAAGGGCTCAACCCGCTGCAGCAATTGCTGGTTGAAAAAGATCCTGTTTACGCCGGCAGGGCAGACCTTAACAACCCGCAACGCGTGCTAAGGGCGCTGGAGGTCTGCCTGCAGAGTGGTCAACCCTATAGCTCCTTTCTCGGCAAACGGAAAGCCTCTGATTTTTTTAAAAATATCCCACTGGGAATAACCGGTAGCAGGGAAATTATTTATAAGCGGATAGAAGAGAGGGTAGACCGGATGATGGAGCAGGGATTGCTTGAAGAGGCCCGGGAACTCTATCCCTTAAAAGATCTGAATGCTCTGCAAACTGTGGGCTATCAGGAATTATTTCGGTTTTTTGATGGTGAGATTTCCCTGGAGGAAGCTGTAAAGGAGATTAAAAAAAATAGTCGCAGATTCGCCAAACGCCAGGGAACCTGGTTCAGGAAGAATGCCGATATTAAGTGGTTTGATTTCCAGGCAGCAACAGAGGAAGTCATTTCATATATCGATGCACAAATTGAACATTAGAAGATGCAGGGAAAACCGAAGATTTATTTTATCACAGGGGTGTCGGGAAGCGGAAAGAGTACCGTTGGGCGGGTGCTGGCCGAACAGCTCCATCTGGATTTCAGGGATGGGGACGATTTCCACCCGGAAGCCAATATCGCAAAAATGGCCGGTGGCAGCCCTCTGAATGATCAGGACCGGTACGGTTGGCTGCTGCGCTTAAATGAACTGGCACAGTCTTATACCGAGAAGGGGGTGGTTATCGCGTGTTCAGCACTCAAAGAAAAGTACCGCCAGTGGCTTTCTAAGGATATTTCCTGTACGGTTTGCTGGGTGTTGCTTCAGGGCAGTGAAGCGCTGCTGAGAGATAGGCTTAGGGCTCGGAAAGACCACTTTATGCCGGACTCCCTGCTGCAATCACAGCTGGACACACTGGAGGTTCCCAATTATGGTTTAAAACTTCCTGTTACGCTAAGTCCTTCAGAAATAGTCAGCCGGATTTGTAATGAATGCCCCTGACAAGGTCTGATTTTGAAATTTACATGGAATTCTCTGAATCCGTTTTAACCACGAGGCGGAAACCTTCACCATGAATGTTCAGGATTTCCACACTGTCATCCCGCTTGAGATACTTTCGCAGTTTGGCAATATAAACATCCATACTTCTGGAAGTGAAGTAATTGTCATCCCTCCATATTTTGGTAAGAGCCAGCTCCCTGGGCATCAGGTCGTTTTCGTGCAAGGCCAGCAATCTGAGCAGCTCATTCTCTTTGGGGGATAATTTATTGGGTTCCTCGTCTTTGTATTTCAAGAAACGAAGTTTAGAATTCAAATGGAAGTTGCCGATTGAAAATTCAAACTGATTACTGTCTGCGAGACTGTTCGAAGCCTTGCGTTGCAGAATTGCCTTAAGCTTCATCAGCAGTACTTCAGAATCAAAGGGCTTGTTCAGGTAGTCATCGGCTCCGGCTTTGTAACCCTTAAGCACGTCTTCCTTCATGGTTTTAGCCGTGAGGAAAACGATAGGGACGTTCTCATTCTTTTCGCGAATTTCCTTTGCCAGGGTAAACCCGTCTTTGTAAGGCATCATCACGTCCAGGATGCAAACGTCAAAATTATCCTTCTTAAATTTTTCAAACCCCTCCATCCCATTTTTCGCCAAAGTGACATCAAAATCGTTCATTGAGAGGTAATCCTTTAAAACAATTCCAAAATTGGGATCGTCTTCAACCAGTAATATTTTCTTGTTCGCTGTTTCCATGATGATTAAATTAAGGGGAGTTTTATATAAAAAGTGCTTCCTTTTCCTTTCTCACTCTCCGCATAAACTTCTCCCTGATGATCTTCCACTATTTTTTTAACATAAGCCAGGCCTAGGCCGTGCCCTTTTACGTTATGTATATCGCCGGTATGTTCCCGGTAAAATTTTTCAAATATTCTTTTCAGGACTACCTTTGACATTCCGGCACCCTGGTCTTGTATTTTTATAATAATAAAATTCTTGGCAACCTCTGTAAACACATCTATTTTAGGGGCCTCCGGAGAATACTTTACAGCATTGTCCAGGATGTTGACCAACACATTTCCCAAATGCATTTCATTGGCCAGCACTTCATCCCTTTCCGCCTGCAGGTGGGTCTTGATATATCCGCCCCGGTCCTGCACGATTAACTCCACATGCGAAATAGCTGAATCTATAAGGGTATGGAGTTCAGTGCGTTCCTTATGAATATCCAGCTGGTTTTTCTCCAGCTTTGAGATACGCAATACATTTTCAACCTGGGCATGCATTCTTTTATTTTCATCCCGAATCATCTGCAGGTAGCGGTTAACTTTTTCCTGATCCTGCATGATTTTTGGGTTTTTGATCGCCTCTACAGCCAGATTTATAGTGGCTATGGGAGTTTTAAACTCATGCGTCATATTGTTGATGAAATCCGATTTTATCTCGGAAATCTGCTTCTGGCGAATTAACTGATAAATAGCGCTGGCATAGGCCACCATAATGATAAAGGTGAACAAAAGCGACAGCACTGCCATACTCAGGATGGATCCCAGTAAAAAACGTTTCTTCTTGGGAAAGGTAAGCAGTAATGCAAAGTTGGTATTGCCTTCGCTGTCCTGGAATAAAGGAGCCTTATAATGGTTTTCCTTATCGAATTTAAATTTCCGGGATTTTACTTTTGTTGGAAGTCCCCTGCTGTAAACGCCATATTCGTAATCTATATCGTAATTGCGGTTTTCCAGTTCCCGATCGAGCAGTAATTCGATTTCTTCCCGGCTTAGCCTTTCATGTATGGGCACCTTGTCTGCATAAACCCTGTAGACATCATCGAACATGGCCCTTTCCATAGCAGGGATACCTCCAAGCTTTTCCCACTTCTCAATGGGGTTGAGTTTATAAGCCTTCCCGTCCAGCCCGTATTCTTCCTGGAAAATAGTTTTAGTTCTGCGGCTGGTGTAATTTTTTATGGTAGCAGTGTCCGTATTGTTGCCATTGTCAAAGAACGTGGATGCGATATCGTAATCTTCCTCTAAAATCCCATGGGAATACACCAGAATTTCATTGGAATTGATATCGCGGTCGATGAAAAAGATATCGCTGATAAGCTGCGGTTCTTTGAGGTTTCCCACACTGTCCTTGAGACTGAGGAATTTTTCGGAATAATCTTTTATTTCCCGCTCTTCAATTTTATCGGCAACCCTTGCGAGGATTTCCGTTACTACATTGGAGAATTGTTCCTCTTTGTCCTCAACCGAACTTTTAATCCAAAATAACTGTACTGCAATGATTCCTATCAGCGAAAGACTCATAAGAATGACCAGCAGTACAAATAACCTCTTATTCATCGTTCAGGTAAAAATAAAAATTTAACATTTAGCCATGGGGGTGTTTAACCAAACCTTAACACTAGCCAGCACTATTATTTTCAGCTATTTCAAGGAGTTCGGCATGTATCTGAGCGATGTTTTCCAGGGTAAGGTCCCAGTCTGAATTTTCAATCACAAAGTCTGCCAGTGGTATTTTCTTATCATCCGGCCACTGGTTTTTCATTCGCTCGACCACAGCATTTCTGGAACTTTTATCCCTTTGGATGACCCTTTCTATGCGTGCCTGTTCCGGGGCCACAACCAAAATCATCTTATCGCAGTTCTGGTGCCCCCCGTTTTCAAAAAGCACTGCGGCCTCCTGAATCACGTATGGGTATTGCTGCCGGGTGGCCCACTGCTCAAAGTCTTCCCGGACCCTGGGATGTACCAGGGAGTTCAATCGCCGCAGCAGGCTGGAATTACTGAATACTCTGGAGGCAACATAACTACGGTCCAATTTATCCTCAGTATAAGCTTGGCTGCCCAGCAACGATTTAATTTTGGCGCGAAGGCCCTCATCCGATTGCATCAGTTCTTTTGCCCGCAGGTCCGAATTGTACACCGGAACACCCAGCCTTGCAAATTCGCTGGCAATACTGCTCTTTCCACTGCCGATTCCCCCTGTAAGTCCTACCCGCATCATTTCCGCTTCACAATAAATTCCACGGAAGACTCCAAAAGTGTAGCACTGTAAACGCTTTCCGGTTGTTCGGTCAAAACCAGGCTGAGGCGGCCTGTCTCAGGGTCAGGATTCGTAAAATCTGCAGCCAGCTGAAAATCAGAAGGATTCAATTCTTTAAGGTCTCCTATCCTACCCTTGCATAATACCCCTACGGTTGCGGGAAAAGTCCTGATTTCAAAAGATTCCGGCAAGTTTAAAACCGTTACAGGCAGGTCAATTACCGATTCAGAAAAGCGAAAAACGCTTCCCGTTACACTTACCTGCTCGGTCGAAAAATTCGTATGCGTCAGGGATTCAGCCTTTTGAAGCAACAGGGTGCGCTCAAAATTCTCGGTTACTTCTTTGAGCTTCAGAGGTACTGTTGGAATAGCCAATAGCGTATCGATCTCTTCTGCAGGGCCCCGCACTTCTACAAGCGCCGGTTCCACCAGGAGGGGCCCGTCCATCATATATCCCTGAGCCAACTCAATTTCAGTTTCTGGTTGTACCGGTATTTGGCGGGTAACCACAGGGTGTAAATCCATATATAAGGTGTCATTGGGAAACTCAAAAATATTGATGTTGCCGACCATTTGTGGCTCTATCTGTGCATTGTATACCCTTGGGGAAATAAAATAACTGCTATTCCTTTTTTCCAGGCTCCCCAGGTCAATTGTAAGGTGTTTGGGGTTCAGCTGATAGCGCAACAACTGGAATCCGTTAGCCCTGACACTAACGGGAATAGTATTTTGTGGCGGATTCAGGAAAATTAAACTATCCGGAGGATTTTGGAACTCCAGATTGAATACAACCTGATGCGTGTAGGTTTCCGAAAGTCTGTTGAGCAACCAGGCCAAAAAAGCACAGAGTAAAAACACCAGAAACATCCGTGCCCTGGGTTGTTTTATTCGTGATTTTAGGTTCTTGATCAAGACTCTAACTGTTAAAAAATAAGTTTGGAAACAACTCTGCCGGCTTCTTTTTACTAAAGGTAAGCAAGAGTGAGGATTTTAAAAAGCCCAGGCCATAGCCTGCAAATTGAACGAGCACAGCAATACCCGCCAGTAAACCAATATACAGACTGGCCGTTGAACCGGCTGCTGCTATGACCACTGCAAGCAGATACAAAATATAGGCCCCCAGCGGGAGCCACGCCCAGGGGGTACTTAAAATCAAAGGCAGCAGCAGCGAAACGGTTAAGCCCAGGTAAAAAATCGTGGGAAACCAGTAGGTTATTCTGGCGGAACCCGGATGCCATTGGTTTAGTATGGGCCTGGTAAGCCCGAATTTGTGCACCTGTTTGTAGAATGACCTGAAATTAATACGCCTTTTATGAAAAACGACAGCCCCGGGCAGGTATTTCAGGCGAAAGCCCAGCTTTAACAACCGGAGGCTGAGGTCGGGGTCTTCTCCAGGGTGAATGCTACCAAATCCACCGCTTCCCTGAAAGGCCTTTTTTGAGAGGCCCATGTTAAAGCTGCGTGGCTGGAAATGCTCAGCAGCTTTTTCAGAACCCCTGATCCCTCCGGTAGTCAGTACGGAGGTCATGCAAAAACTGATTGCCTTTTGAAGCGGGTTAAAAGAGGGATGAGCCGCATCCGGTCCTCCGAAACAATCCACATAGTCCGCAGTGAGCCCCCTGGCCACTGCGCTCAGATATTCCGGCGGCAGGATACAGTCTGAATCGACCAGAATGAAGTAATTACCGCTGGCCTTTTGCATCCCGTAATTCCGGGAATCTCCCGGACCGGTATTGGGTTTAAACCAGTATTTTATGTTCAGCCGATCTTTAAAGGAACGAACAACCGATTCAGAGGGCTGGCTGGACCCATCCTCCACAATAACCACTTCAAAGGGTTCAGGATAATCTTGCCGGGAGAGGCTTGCCAGAAGTTCTGCTACTTCATCTGGCCTGTTGTATACCGGGACTACAAATGAAAATTCAAGCATGCCTTTATTTTACAAAAAAGCCATCCGCAACAGGATGGCTGTTACTTTTAAGCGATGTGATTTACTTGGAAAAGGTGTCAATAATTTCCTGACTGACCCCCGTATTGGAGAAACCGCCATCGTGAAACAGGTTTTGCATAGTCACTTTACGGGTGAGGTCCGAAAAAAGGCTGACCGTGTAGTCTGCACAATCCTGGGCTGTAGCATTTCCAAGGGGAGACATTTTCTCGGCATAGGAAATAAATCCGTCAAATCCTTTTACTCCCTGTCCGGCAGTAGTAGGGGTGGGCGACTGTGAAATGGTATTTACCCGAACCTTTTTTTCTTTTCCGAAAAAATATCCAAAACTCCTGGCCACCGATTCAAGATAGGCTTTGTTATCCGCCATATCGTTATAATCAGGGAAAGTTCGTTGGGCCGCCATATAGGTCAGGGCAACGATACTTCCCCATTCATTCATAGCATCTGCTTTGTAAAGGGTTTGCATTACTTTATGGAAGCTCAGAGCGGACACATCCCATCCTTTGGCCGTGAAGTCGTAGTTCTCATCCGTGTAGGCCCTTCCCTTGCGAACGTTGACAGACATCCCGATGGAGTGTAGTACAAAATCCAGTTTTCCTCCGAGAATTTCCATGGATTTGGCAACCAATTGTTCCAGGTCTGATTCACTTGTGGCATCGGCAGGAATGATTTCTGAACCGGTTTGCTCTGCCAGCTTATTGATCTGTCCCATCCTCATGGCGATAGGGGCATTGGTCAAAACAAAGGTGCCGCCTTCGGCATGAACCCTTTCAGCAGTTTTCCAGGCTATGGAATTTTCGTCCAAAGCCCCAAAAATGATTCCTTTCTTTCCTTTCAACAATTGATGTGCCATTTAAATTTACTTTAGTTACAATATTCAAAGATATTTAAATTTGCCGAGATTCATCCCGTTTTTCGGGCTACTTCAGAAGGATTGTCCGGGTTTTACAAGCCTTTAGTTAAGCAATTCCCGGGCATGGGTCAGGGCGGTTTCCGAAGAATCCTTACCCCCCAGCATCTGAGCGAGCTCCACTACCCGTTCTTCACGATTCAGCTCTTTCATCCGGGTATGTGTATGAGAGGCACTATCTTCCTTAAATACTTTGTATTGATGGTTCCCCTTTGAGGCTACCTGTGGCAAATGCGTTATGGCAAATATCTGCATATGCTCACTCATTTGTTTCATAATATCTCCCATTCTGTTGGAGATGTCTCCGGAAACTCCCGTATCTATCTCGTCAAACATCATGGTTGGCAGCGCCTCATAGGCCGCCAGGACGGCTTTGATCACCAGCATAATTCTGGATAATTCCCCACCGGATGCTGTTTTCTTAAGACTTCCATACTGCCCCCCTTTGTTTGCTGTAAAAAGCAATTCCAGATGATCCCTTCCTAAGGGTCCAAAGTCCTGCAGGGGTTTTAAATGCCATTGAAAGGAGGCATTGGGCATCCCCAGCTGTGCCAATTGTTCCTGTAATTTCAAAACGAATTCAGGCAAGACCCCTTTTCGCTTTGCGTTCAGTTCACCGGCAATTTTGATAAGCGTTTCCCGCTCCTGCTCAACCCTGGTCTGCAAGTCTTCTATCTGGGTGTCCATATCTGCAGTGTCATTCACTTTCTTTTGGAGCTGGTCTCGTATTTCGAGTAGCTCCTCAGCACTTTGGACCCCGTGTTTTTTCTGCAGGTCATAGAGTATTTGAAGGCGGGAATTGACCCTTTCAAGTTCCTGAGGGTCAGCAAACTGGGATTCTTCCAGTTGCTCTATTTCCTGGGCAATATCATCGGCTTCAATAAAGAGTGCCTGAACCCGCTCATGGATATCGGAATAGCGGGAACCGAAACCAGCCAGTTTGGCGGTGAGTTGCCTTAGTTTTAACTGCAAGGCCAAGAGCCCGTATTCCTCCTCGGCACAGAGCTGATGGGCAGCGCTCAGCAGTTCGGTAATTTGTTCAACATTGGAAAGTTCCGAATAAGTTGTTTCCAGTTCCTCCTGCATTCCCGGTTTTAAATTGGCGGCATTCAATTCGCCCAGGAGAAATTCATTGTAATCCTGTTCCCGGAAAGCATTATCTCTGGCCTCTTCCAGCTTTTTGAGCTCCCTGACCGCCTTTTGATATGCGTCCCGCTTTTGGGTATAGTTGCTTAATAGTATTTTATTTCCAGCCAGAGCGTCCAGCACGCGCATTTGAAAATCCTGTTCGGTCAGTTCCAGAGTCTGGTGCTGTGAATGTATATCGATAAGCCGGCTGCCAAGGCCGCTTAGAATATCAAGGGTTACGGGGCTGTCATTAACAAAGGCCCGGGATTTTCCGCTGGGAAGTATTTCACGTCTGAGGATGGTGTTGGCCTCATAATCCAGTTCATTATCCTGGCAATACTGCCTGACGTTGGGATAGGCCGATACGGCAAATTCTGCCTCAACGATACATTTTTTATCCGAATCCCTTAAGGCTGTGCGGTCTGCCCGTTTTCCGAGGACCAAAGCCAGGCTGTCCAGCAAAATGGATTTTCCAGCCCCGGTTTCCCCGGTTATCGTAATAAAACCTTTGGAAAAGCTGACCTGAAGATCTTCAATGAGGGCGTAATTTTTTATGGACAATCGTACGAGCACGGCAATTGCAAATTTATCCCGTAAAGATAAAAGAATCTGCTGTGAAAAATTGCGGCTCAGTATTTAATTTGATTCCAGGTACTGGCGTAGAATGGGGCCACCTTGTTCAGGGTCTCTTTTAGCTGAACGATATCCACCTTGGGGCCATCCGAGAAGATATTCTGTATTTCTTCGGCCTTGGCATCGAAAAAAGTCTGAATCAAAAAGGCGTTTGGCCTGCGTTGGATGAGCGTCTCAAAGAGGCGTAAGGATCCGGCTATAATTTGTTTTCCCGTACTGTTGTTATCTGCCAGCACGTCCAGCCCCTTTCGGTGGTAATTGTACATGGCAATCCGGTATTCCCTGAAGGTATTGGACAAAAGGTTGTCTACCAGCTGAAAACGCGTACGGTTATCGGAAGCCGTCTGTCCCCAGCCGGCAAAGCTGCTGCCCTGCGCCTGAGTGACTATGGCCTGGGCCTTTTTAAAATGGTCTGTACCCCCTTCTAACTGGAAGGTGTCGGCATCCAGACCCAGCATGATATATACATAATAGGAAATCACTCCCACCAGGTTGGAATTGAAGACATTCTCATTAAAAACCAGCGGCTGAAATTCGATGTATTGAAAATTGAACTGGTCGTCTTTGTAATTAAATACCGGCGTTTCGTAAGAGGTGTTGAAAACCGGCCGGGAAGATTGCAATTGAATATTAGCCTCAAAGCGGCTGGATTCGAAAGCGGTAACCGTGATAAAAATACGGCAATTCAGACGCTCGTTTTCCTTAACCTGCCTTCGCGTCCATCGGGTTTTATTGACAAAATCGGAAAGCGACCGTTCCAAGGTGGTAAAAACCTGCTGATTGGTCTGAGAGACCTGGTCTGCATTTACGGTTACCGTACAATTGAGTTCCTGGGCGATAAGGCCCTGGAAAAGCAACAGCAAAACTGCTAGGAAACTTATTTTAAGGGTTGATCCGCTTATGAATTTCATTGAGGATATCACTGGCAACTGCCGACTTTTGTTTTAAGTCAAACGGAATTATGTCAGAATTCTTGTCTATAAAGGTAACTTTATTGCGCTCTCCCCCAAATCCGGCTTCCGGGTCTTTCAGGGAGTTCAGCACAATAGCGTCCAGGCGCTTCTTTTTTAATTTATCCAGGGCATGTTCCATTTCATTCTCAGTCTCCAGCGCAAACCCGACAATGTATTGTTTGGTTTTCTGTTGGGCAAGACTGGCGATGATATCCGGGTTCTCTGTAAGTTGCAACTCCATTGACGCTCCTTTTTTCTTTATTTTTTCATCATACACAGAGACGGGCCTATAATCTGAAACAGCCGCGGCTCCGATAATGACATCCGCAGCTTTAAAGTGCTCCTGCGTTTTTGCATGCATTTCAAGCGCTGTTTGAACCCTGTAACAGCTGATGGAAGCGTTTTGGGCCTGTAAATGGGTTGGTCCTGTAATCAAAATAACCTCAGCCCCCATTTCGGCCGCCTTTTCGGCCAGGGCAAACCCCATTTTTCCGGAAGAGTGGTTCCCGATAAAACGAACGGGGTCTATGGATTCATAAGTGGGGCCTGCAGTTATCAATACCGTTTTACCTGTAAAAGGCAGGCCTTTGCGGAGGTGACTTTCCAGGAAAGAAACGATGTCTTCAGGTTCTGCCATCCTCCCTTCCCCATCCAGACCGCTGGCCAGTTCGCCCACGCCCACAGGAATATGCAGGTTCCCATAACTTTCCAGGGTTTTAAAAGTCTTCTCAGAAGAGGGGTGCCTGTACATGTCCAGATCCATTGCAGGTGCAAAAAAAACAGGGCATTTCGCCGAACGATAACAGGCCAGCAATAAGTTGTCACATTGCCCTGAGGCAATCTTTGCAAGGGTATTTGCCGTTGCCGGGGCAATCAGCATCAGATCGGCCCAAAGGCCCAGTTCCACATGATTGTTCCAATCCGTGCTATGTTCTTCCTGCTTTTTAAAATTGTGGATTACCGGATTCCTGGAAAGAGTGGCAAGGGTCAGGGGGGAAACAAAATCCGCTGCGCTCTCGGTCATAACGATGCGCACCTCGGCCCCCGCTTTTATCAGCAGGCGGGTCAGGAAAGTAGTTTTGTAGGCAGCAATTCCCCCTGTGATGCCCAAAAGGATACGCTTGCCCGACAACATCCTATTCCGAATCTTTCTCGGTATTCCTGTAGTAAATTTTGTCCTCTAACCATTCCTGAATGGCCAGGGCATGGGGCTTGGGAAGTTTTTCGTAGAATTTGGAAACCTCGATCTGCTCTTTGTTCTCAAAAACTTCTTCCAGACTGTCGCTATAGGTTGCAAATTCCTCAAGCTTCTCCAGCAATTCCTTCTTTATTTCAGAATTAATCTGAATGGCTCTTTTGGCCGCGATGGAAATTGCCTCGTAAATATTATCAGTACTCTCATCAAACTCATCGCGATTGATGGTGATTGTAGAAACGGGAGCTTCTGAATTTTTTAGATCGTTCATATTCATTTTATAGGGTTTTGTAAAGCTTCAAATTCTTGTTGTGCGTCTTCTAATTTTCCCATCAGGTCTTCAGCCTCTTCTGAAAATTCACTTTCCGGGTAATAGCGTTTAAAGGTTTTATAAGCGGCTACAGCGTTTTCCAGGCGATCCTTTTTCTTGGTCACGGTAGAATTCAGGGCCAGGGTAGTTGCAGCGCTAACTCTGAGGAAATACGCTTCCTCCCTGAAAATTGAACCCGGATGGTCTGAAATAAAATTATCCAGGGCGGCGCGGGCCGAAATGTTGTAATCCAAAATATAATATTTTCCGAGTTTTACAAATTGCTTGGCAATTTCAAACTCTTTCTTCTCCTTTTTGGTAGTGAGTTCCCGGGCCATTGTATTGGCCTCAGCCATTAAAGCAGATTCCGGATAGCTGTTGATAAACACCTGCAGTTTGGCCAGGGCTTTGTCGGTATCGGTCTGATCCAGTGAATATCTGGGGGAGAGCATATAATAACTCTTGGCACCCCTGAAGGCGGCTTCCTCTGCCTTGTCACTTTTGGGATAAGACTTCAGGAATCGTTCAAACTGATATCCGGCAAAATTGTAATTCTCTATTTTGTAATAGGTATCAGCCAGGAAAAACATTACCCTTTCCCCTTGGGGCTTCCCTGCAAATTTTGGCGAAATTTGCTCAAAGAGCCTGTTGGCCCTTTTAAAATCGCCTTCGTTGTATAGTTTCTCTGCATACTCATACTTGGCGGCCGAATCAGTTTCTTTCAATATCTTCTGATACTCACTACAGGAGGTAGTGCCTACTATGATAAGAAAGCAAAACAGTAACTTCTGGTATCGTGCAAACATTTGGCAAAATTAGGTATAATTCGCGGATTATAAAACGCTTATTTACGGGTGAAAGTACTGCCTTAGGTGCAGGAAGCCTCTATTTTAATTAAAATTTAACGCCTAATGCGGATTCAGGTGCGAATGCATAAAGTCTGACAAAGCCTTCTGCAGCCCGGGAGTAGCTGGTACCAAGGGCAATCTGACGTGTGGTTCACAAACACCTAATTGACTCAGCAGCGCTTTAATGCCTGCAGGGTTACCTTCCCTGAAAATCAGACTCATAAGGGGTTCGAGCTGGTCATGCAAATTAAAGGCCCCCGATTCCATTCCTTTGAGGCCCATCTGCATCATTTCGCAGAATTCCTGAACTACTGCCTGGCCCAGTACTGAAATAACCCCGCTTCCCCCTGCAATGGCTGTAGGAACCGCCGTGAAGTCATCTCCCGATATGATCTGAAAACCAGAAGGAGCCCTTTGCAGCAGCTGTTTAATTTGCTCCATGTCGCCACTGGCTTCCTTTATTCCTACCAGGTTCTTACATTCTGTTGCCAAGCGTATCACAGTATCCGGCAGCATATTGCTTCCTGTGCGGGAGGGGACATTATAAAGGATTACCGGGAGAGGTGAGGCTTGTGAAATCTCCCTGAAATGCCGGTAAATACCCTCCTGAGTAGGTTTGTTGTAGTAAGGGGATACCGAAAGGATCCCGTCAAAACCCTGAAAATTGGTCTGCCTGAGTTCGGATACCACCACCTGGGTGTTGTTGCCACCCAATCCCAGAACCAGGGGCAGGCGGCCTTTATTACTGGCAATAACCGTTTGTTTTACCTGTTCTTTCTCGGAAGGGCTCAGGGTTACTGATTCTCCCGTGGTACCAAGAACTACCAGGTAATCTACTCCTCCGTCAACAACATGGTCAACAAGCCGGCCGAGCCCTTCTAAATCCAAACTTAAATCTGGTCGGAAAGGGGTGACTAGTGCCACTCCGGTACCTGAAAAAGATGTGGTCATGCTATTTGGTTCAATACTTTAAGATACTTTTTCAACTCCTTTTTAAACGATTCGAAGTCCGAAACACCACTTCCGAAAATCAAATCATTAAAGGCGGGGTCCTGCTCAGAAAACCCAACCCGGATCCTCGCATTGGTTTTAACGCTCATCAGCTGCAGCAGCAGATTAGATTCCCTGTAGTAATTGATCAGTAAATCGTAATCTCGACTTAAAAATTCCAGGGCGTAACTGTTTTCCACAGCACCATTCCAGCCCAGGTCTTTATCCGAAAAAACAGGAGTGGCATAAGGAGAATTTTTGTCGTAGAATTTGCGGTATCCAATAATCTTTACTGCATTCGGACGCAGACCATAGGCATCGATCAGTTCGTAAAACTTTTCCGGTTCTGCAAAATTTTCCAAGTCCACAATTACCCCAATAGCACTTACTCCCTCTTTTCTCGAAGGTGTCTCACGCTCTTGAGCCAATTCCTGTTGCAGGTATTTTTGTCCTGACCTGTATTTAAATTTGTCTTTAAGGCCCTTTAAAATCATGTACCTTTACCTTTCAAACAAAGGTAACTATTACAACGGCAATCTCAGCGTAAAGATACAATCCATGAATCGTTTATATATTAAACTTTTTGTTTCATTTATAACATTCTTAGGTTTACATGCCTGCCGCGAACAGCCTTTACAACTGACTGAAACCAAAGCCAGTCAATACATCATAGATAGCACCTTAACGGAAGACGATTCCGTTAACATCCTTATCAATCCTTTCCGAAAACGATTAAATGAGGTCCTTGATGAACCGTTGAGCTATGCCCCAAAAATCCTGGATAGAACAGACGGGCAATACAATAGTTCTCTTGGGAATTTGATGGCAGACATCGTCCTTGAAAAAGCCGATGCCCTGTTCAGGCGACGGGAGGGTAAAGGGGTGGACATAGCAGTTTTAAATTATGGCGGGATCCGCAACATTATATCGGAGGGACCGGTAACTGAACGAATCGCCTATGAAGTCATGCCTTTTGAAAATACCATTGAAATCGTAGGCATGAAGGGGGGTAGTATCCGGGAAATGGTCAACTTCCTGATACGTGAGAATCGTCCACACCCCATCGCAGGGATGCAGATTGTTCTGGATGCCTCCAACGGGCTGCATTCGCTGAAAATAAGGGGAGTCCCCTTTGACGAAGACCGCCTTTACTACGTGGCCAGCCATAATTACCTGATTGCCGGGGGAGACGGGATGGTATTTTTTAAGGATGGCCTGAACCCATTTCGGACCCAGTACAAAGTGCGAAATGCCATGGTGGACTACTTCCGGGAGCACGATACGCTGATAGCCACCCCGGATGATCGATTTATAAAATTAGCTGAATGAGAAGAAGGAAATTTTTAGCTGACGCTGCCACAGGTACCTTAGCCCTGGGAATTCCATCGCTTGCCCTGCATTCCTGCAACCTGAAGGCTTCCAGGAAAATTACCCTGCTGCATACAAACGATGTACACAGTCATATAGATCCTTTTCCGGCAGATCACGGGCGGTTTCCGAATTTGGGAGGTGTGGCTCGCCGTGCATCCCTGATCGAGCAGGTCCGCACGGAAAACCCCAATACGCTCTTGCTGGATGCAGGGGATATTTTTCAGGGCACACCCTATTTTAATTTTTACGGTGGAGAATTGGAGTTCAGGCTAATGAACCGAATGGGCTACCATGCTGCCACTCTTGGCAATCACGACTTTGATGCCGGATTGCAGGGCCTGCTTGCACAGATACCCAAGGCAAAATTTGCCTTCTTATCGGCCAACTACGATTTTAAAAATACCATTCTTGACGGGTACATTAAGCCGGCAACTACTTTTAGTGTTGCAGATATCAAAATTGGAGTATTTGGTCTGGGGATTGCCTTTGAAGGACTGGTTACTCCGGACCTCTACGGTGAAACCGTATACCTGGATCCATTTGAAATGGCGCTGGACCATGCCCGTAAGCTTCGTGAGGAAGACGGATGTGAGCTGGTAATTTGCCTCTCACATCTGGGCTACCGCTATAGGGAGGCAGACCGCCCAAGTGATATTCTGCTTGCACAGCGCACCGAAAACATAGATGTCATCATCGGAGGGCATACCCATACTTTTATGGAGCAGGCCGAAGTTCAGACCAACCGGAAAGGCGAACAAGTCCTGATCAGCCAGGTAGGATGTTATGGGATACGGCTGGGACGCATTGATTTTGAATTCCTTCCCGACGGCACCCGCTCTGCCAATGGCCATTCCATAGTGGTATAACAAAACCTGAGGTGCCGGTTCAAAAAATTAGGTCCATTTATTTCAGCACCCAACAGGGTTCTACTTTAAAAGAAAACCATTCAAGGCTGGGTGGAATTTAAAATCCTCTGTAATAATTGTTCAAATTCAGCCTGCAGGGACACCTGAGGGTATACTTCACCGGCCTGGCGGTAACAGTATTCGGCATTCCAGCGGTCCCCTTCTTTGCGATGCAGATAGGCGTGGAGCAAACTACCCACAGGCCCTTTCATCTCCTGTGCAATATCATGTGCCGCAGTCCAGTTTTTTTTGGCATCAAACCAGAGGCACTGTAAGGCCAGAGGCCAGGCACCTGAAGGGCTGTCTTCCTCTAAAGTCTTCCGGAAAGCCTCCGGTGTTTCAGGTCTGGGTGAGGGGTAATTTGCCATGGTTCTTACAAACTGGGCCTCAAATATAATACAATGATCTGCAGATTATTTTTAACTGACTTCTCAGGGGTTCCCCCTACCCCCTTCCCACTCCAAATATACTGCCCCAGCCTGCATTTAAAAATCAACTTTGGATCGGGAATTGGAGCAGCTCCTGATGATCCCCATTGAAACAATAGTTGAAATACTGAATTTCCCTATTGCAGCATGCTGAGAAAAGTTTCCTCGGAAATTATGGGCACCCCTAACTTTTCCGCCTTGGCTTTCTTACTGGGGCCCATATTGGCTCCGGCAACTAAAAAGGAGGTTTTGGATGAGATGGAAGAAGCTACTTTCCCCCCGTTGTCTTCAATAGTCTTTTTCAGTTCATTGCGGTCCAGCTGCTCAAATACACCGGAAACGACAAAGGTCTGCCCTTTGAGCAGATCTGTCTGCCCCTGCATTTGCTCTTCACTCAATGAAAACTGAAGCCCATAGGTTCTGAGGCGAGCTACTAACTCCCGGTTGACCGGTTCGCTGAAAAATTGCCGGACACTCTCCGCTATACGCTCCCCAATCTCATCTACGGCCAAAAGGCTTTCGGTACTGGCATGCATCAGGGCATCAATATCTTTAAAGGCCCGGGCCAGCTTCTTGGCCACTGTTTCGCCAACATATCTGATTCCCAAGGCAAAAAGTACCCTTTCAAAAGGGATGCTGACCGATTTTTTAACCCCTTCCACCAGGTTATTGGCTGATTTCTCCGCCATGCGTTCCAGGGGCAGGAGTTGCTCAGGGCTCAGGGTATACAGGTCCGCATAATTTGAAATCAGGCCTTGCTGGAATAGCAATTCCACGGTTTCAGCACCGAGGCCTTCAATATCCATAGCCTTTCTGGAGATAAAATGCTGTATTCTTCCGGTTATCTGGGGCGGACAACCCGTGTCATTTGGGCAGAAATGCTGGGCCTCCCCTTCCTTTCTTATCAGTTCGGTTCCGCATTCCGGGCAAATGCTTACGTATTCTGTGGGGGCGCTGTCCATGGGTCTTTCACTCAAGTCAACTCCGGTTATTTTCGGGATTATCTCCCCGCCTTTTTCCACGAATACCATATCTCCTTCCCGCACATCCAGTTTGGCAATCTGGTCTGCGTTATGCAGTGATGCCCGCTTTACAGTAGTTCCGGCCAGCAATACAGGCTCCAGGTTCGCCACTGGGGTTATGGCCCCGGTTCGGCCCACCTGGTATGAAATATGCAGCAAACGGGTACGCGCCTGTTCCGATTTGAATTTATAAGCTATGGCCCACCTGGGGGATTTTGCCGTGTATCCCAATTCCTGCTGATAATCCAGCTTATTGACCTTAACCACTACCCCGTCAGTCTCGTAGGGCAGGCTATGGCGATTTGCATCCCAGTAGTTCAAAAAAGCCAGTACTTCCTCCATGCTTTTACAAACCTTTGCCGTTTCCGGGACTTTAAAACCCCATTCCCTGGCTTTTTCAAGCATTTCAAACTGGCTGGATACCCCCAGCTCTTTTCCGGCCAAACTGTAAATGAGGCATTCCAAAGGCCTTTGAGCAACCAAACTGCTGTCTTGCAGCTTCAGACTGCCGGAAGCCGTATTTCTTGGATTCATATAAGGGTCGTCTCCATTTTCAACCCGCTCCCTGTTCATGCTGGCGAATCCTTCCAGAGGCAAAATAATTTCCCCTCTGGCATCAAAACGCCCCTGATGAGCTGTTTTTAATTGCAGGGGAACCGAACGCACCGTCCTGATATTTGAAGTGACATCATCTCCCTGAACTCCATCGCCGCGGGTAACAGCCCGGAGCAGCCTGCCATCCTCATAGGTCAGGCTAATGGACGCCCCGTCATACTTCAACTCACAGGTAAAATCAAGATTTTCCTGCCCGAGTATTCGATGAATGCGCTTTTCCCAATCCTGCAACTCCTCTGTTGAATAGGAATTATCCAGGGAATACATAGGGTGGTCATGGGTAACCGTTTCAAAAATTTTGGTAACCTCCCCTCCCACTCGCTGTGATGGTGAATTCGGGTCATAATACTCGGGATGCCGGGCTTCCAGTTCCTGAAGTTCTTTAAGCATCATGTCAAACTCATAATCGCTGATTACGGGATTGTCTTCCACGTAGTAGCGATAATTGTGCTCCCTCAGATCGGCTCTTAGTTTATTGATTTTTGCTTCTGCCTGTGACATGGGTATTTATTGAATAAGTCATTTCTTTTTTCTGGCTTTAACATATCGATCTTTGCCAAAAATATCCTTTTTAAGCTGAATTTCCGAGTATCCCAAAGCTTCCAGCATCTCCGTAAGGGATGCCCCGAAATCTTCATGGATTTCAAAAAAAAGCCATCCTCCGGCTTTCAGATTTTTGCGGAGCCCCTCGGCAATAGCCCTGTAAAACTCCAGCGGGTTTTCATCGCTGACAAAAAGGGCCAGGGAGGGTTCGTGCTCACGGACGTTCGGACGCATCAGTTTTTTCTGGGATTCCGGGACGTAAGGAGGGTTTGATACCATGATGTCGAATACCCCGAGATCCCCGGATAATTCCCTCATATCACCCAGATGCCCCTGCAGGACTACATCCTGATTTTTCGCATTGCGGAGGGCCGTTTGCAAAGCCTTTTCAGATATGTCCAACAGGTGCACCTCCGCTTTGGGTAAATTTCTGGCCAGGCCAATCCCGATACATCCGCTTCCACTGCCCAGGTCGATAATCCTGAGGCCGCTCTTTGCCTTTTCAGCGGTTTCTATAACCCAATGGACCAGGGTTTCGGTTTCCGGCCTTGGAATGAGGACGGAAGAATCCACATACAATTCCATTTCCATGAAATAAGCCGTATTTGTAATGTATTGAAGGGGTAAGTGCTGTTTTAGCTGCTCCAGAGCATCCTTCATAACACCCGTTTGTTCCTCTGAAAGCGATTTGTCCGGTTCCAGAGCCAGAATAAAGCGGGGCAGCCCGTAAAAGTGATCCAGCAATATGTGAAACATATGATCAATCTCTTCCCTGGGATAGATAGGGCTGAGTTGCTCTCGAAAGCATTTTTGTATTTGCTTCAGTTGCATGGCAGCCCTACAATTTTAATTGCATCCAAACCTGACAGGCTGTATGTCCGGTAGCCCCCATAGGTTTTTGCAAGTATTGAAACCCGAATTTGCTGTAAAGTTTTTGCGCCGATTTCATATACGGCATCGTTTCCAGGTAACAATGTTCGTAGCCCATACTTCGCGCAGCATGCAGGGCCTTTTCGAGCACTTTTCTACCCCAGCCCGAACCTCTCAGCTCTGGTCGGAAGTACATTTTCTGAAGCTCGCAAATGTTAGAATCAGAACCTTCAAGTGGGGCAATTCCTCCTCCACCCCAAATTTCTTCCCCGTCGGTTATTACCCAATAGGCACTTTTATCTACGGAAAAAAAATCATACATATTGTCAAGGGAAGCATCTGCATAGGCTGTGCCGGTTTTGGGTACATTCATCTCCTCAAACACTCCACGGATAATCTGTGCCATCCCGGGGTTATCCCCCGCCTGGATTTTACGAATATGCAGGCTGTCCGGTTTCACTTTGAATACGTTATTTTTGCCAGGTGAAGATACACGAAAAATACATTTCCAGATGTATAGAGATCGCCAAAAAGGGCCTTGGGACCACAGCTCCAAATCCGATGGTTGGGGCGGTTATTACCTGTGAAGGGCGTATTATAGGGGAAGGATTCACCAGTGCTTTTGGCGGACCTCATGCAGAGGTAAATGCCATTCTTTCGGTAAAGGAGCCCGAATTACTAAAAAAGGCAACCCTTTATGTAAGCCTTGAGCCCTGTTGCCATCACGGAAAAACCCCTCCCTGCGCGGATCTTATCCTTGAAAAGGAAATCCCCAGAGTAGTTGTGGGGCTGTCCGATCCGAATCCAAAGGTTGCCGGAAAAGGAATAGCGAAACTGAAGCAAAACGGTTGCGAGGTCTTGTCCGGAGTCGGGCAGGACGAGTGCAGGGAACACCACAGGCGCTTTCTTATGTTTCATGAAAAAAAACGGCCCTACATTATTCTCAAATGGGCCAAAAGCCCTGATGGATTTATGGCACCCCCGCCCGGGATGCGGGCAAGTGACCCACAACCCTTTTGGATCTCCGGCAGCGCATCCAGGCAACTGGTCCATAAATGGCGTAGCGAGGAACAGGCTATTTTGGTGGGAACCCGCACCGCCCTGGAGGACAACCCGAAGTTAAACACCCGAATGTGGAAGGGTTCTTCCCCTTTGCGTATTTTGCTGGATCGCAGCCTGAAAGTCCCGATGGATTACAACTTATACGATGGAACGGCCCAAACCCTGGTAGTTACAGAAAAAAAAGCCCCGGAACAGCTACCCCTAAAAGTCCGGTTCCGAAACGTAGGCTTTGACGGGGCCTTCCTGCATCATCTGATGGATGCGCTTTTCGAGGAACAACTTCTCAGTGTTATCGTCGAGGGAGGACGGGAAACCCTTGAGGCGTTTATAAAGGAGGGCTTATGGGACGAAGCCCGGGTAATTACCGGAATACACCCGCTCAGACAGGGTCTGAAAGCTCCCGAAATAAAAGGAAGGCTGCAGCGGGAATTCAAATCGGATAAAGACAGGGTGCAAATATGGCGCAATGATTAGAAACCTGTTATTTGATTTCGGGGATGTGTGGCTGGACCTGGACAAAGGCAAGCTTCAGGCAGGAATGACACAGTACGGCCTTTCTTCAACAGATGGCACACTCAACAAACTCAGCCAGCGGTATGAAACCGGAGCGATCAGCACCCCATCCTTTCTGAATGCCGTTTCCGATTACCTGAATGAGGCCGATAAAGAAAAAATAATCAGTTATTGGAACGCCCTTATCGGCGGCTTTCCCCAGCCTCGGCTGGATTTTTTGAAAGGATTAAAGAGGTCCGCAGCCTATCGTTTGTTTTTAATTAGCAATACGAACGAACTGCATATTAAAAGGGTAAAAGAAGTAATGGGTGAGGAAAACTACGGGGCTTTTCAAGATTGCTTCGAAGGATTTTACCTCTCACACGAATTGGGGATGCGCAAACCCGATCCGGAAGTTTTCAGGTTTATATTAGGGCAACACGGCCTGAAAGCTTCAGAGACCTTATTTGTCGATGACACGTTCGAACATATTCGGGCCGCATCTAAATTGGGGATAAAAACCTGGCATTTAAAGGCTGGTAGCGAAGATATTCTGGAATTGCATAAAAAAATCTGACATGTGGGATCTTATATGGAGTATTTGTTGTTCCAGCCTGATTTTTGTGGTTTTTAAACTCTATAAGCGTTTCGAAATTCAAACCTTCTACGCTATAGTCGTAAACTATTTAACGGCCTTTTCTGTCGGGTTTGTGCTGTATGACCAACCGTTCCGAATATCCGCCATCATAAGCAGCCCCTGGTTCCCCGGGGCATTAATGCTTGGGGCCCTGTTTATTGTAATTTTTAATCTGATGGCCCGCACCTCACAATTACTGGGGGTCTCAGTTGCTTCGGTAGCCACAAAAATGTCCCTCGCCATTCCGGTGGTACTGGGGGTTTGGTGGTATGACGAAGTCTTAGGGCCTGTTAAAATCATCGGGGTTCTGTTGGCTTTGGTCGCTGTCTATTTCAGTTCCGTCAAAAAAAGAAACGGCCCTTTTGTAATGCGCTCGCTGTACCTCCCGCTTTTGGTTTTTCTGGGCTCCGGTGTAATTGACAGTTCCCTTAAATATCTGGAGACCCATTTGGTAGCCCGCTCAGATTTCCCTGTTTTTTCAGCCATGCTTTTTGCAAGCGCCGCGACTATCGGAATTATGGGTGTCCTTATTCAGCAACCTTATAATCTGGTACGCTTCAGACCTCTTAATATCTTTGGGGGAATTGCTTTGGGGATCCCGAATTATTTTTCCATTTTTTTCCTGCTAAGGGCCCTTCAAACAGAAGGCCTCAACAGTGCCTCTATTTTTACACTTAATAATGTTTCCATCGTAATGCTAACCACCCTTTTAGGGATTATCTTATTTAAGGAACAACTCAGTTGGAAAAATTGGATGGGTATAGGAATGGCCATCTTGAGTATATTGCTGATAAGTTTTTACTGATGGCTGAGTCGACAAAAAGCTTCCGAACCTTAAAAAAGCCTTCAGGCCCTTGCCTGTTTAAGGAGCAGAAAAGCAGGTTTATAGGCCTGGCTTATCCGGCAGACAGTATTGAAAAAACCAAATCCATTTTAGAGGATCTTAAAAAGACATATCGCGACGCCTCCCATATCAGTTATGCGTATCGCATCGGATGGGATCCGACGGAGGTACGGGCAAATGATGACGGGGAACCCACCTATTCGGCAGGAGTTCCCATTTTGGGACAGATAGAATCAAATGACTTATTTAATGTACTGATATGCGTGGTTCGCTATTACGGAGGAGTCAAGCTTGGGGTGGGCGGCCTTATACAGGCGTATAAACGAGCAGCCCAGGAGAGTATCGGGCAGGCAGGGGTCTTCCTGAAAAAACCGCAAAGGCAGCTTGAGTTGCGTTTTGAATATCCGCAACTGGATGTCGTAATGCGGATGATTTCACAGCATCAGCTAAGAGTAAAAAAACAGGACATGCACCTGGATTGCCGTCTGATCCTCAATATCAAATCTGAACGCTACTCAGAAATTAAGGAATTGTTTAGCGCCATCGAAGGGGTATCCATCCGGTTGCTCTAAAGGCGAACTTCATGGATTCTGAATTCTATCCATGACGTAATCCGGACAACGGATGGGTCTGTTTTTCTCCCGATCCATAAAAACCAAATCGGTACTGGCAACAGCCAAAATACTACCCTCCTCGGAATGTATTTCATAATCAAAAGTGATTCGGGCCCCGGGGAGTTGTCTAAGGCGTGTGGTAACGGTCAGCAGCTCATCATATCGGGCCGATTTTTTATAGTTGATCTGTAGGGAAACTACCGGGAGGAAACATCCCTTTTCCTCCATGCTTTTGTAGGAAATTCCCAACGACCTTAACCACTCCACCCTTCCCATCTCCAGATATTGCGGGTAGTTGCCGTGGTAGACCACACCCATCTGATCGGTTTCGCCATATCTAACCCGGAAAGAAATCTGATGAAAATGCATAAAAAACGGATGAAAAATGATATCTTTAAAAGGAGGGGCACAGAGCTTTATAACTTGCAAAAAAAAAAGCGAATATTCAACCCCAATTGATTTTTTTTTTAAGTTTTTTGTTCACATATTTGTCTCACTCTTGAAGGACAGAACAGCTGTCCTTTTTTGTACCAACAAACTAACGACAAACCGACAACAAGACAACCTTAACA